>NZ_FUZU01000002.1:7500-1407500 GCF_900167975.1 Ohtaekwangia koreensis | reverse complement strand
CGCTCGCGCCTTTATATCCAACCCCAATTAATTGTCTGATTACCTGGACTCTCTTTTTTCTTCTCAGATAGACTCGCATCTATCCGTTTCGCAGATTCATCCTTTCGAATTATCCGCGGGTCCGCTATCAATTATCATCCATTCAAAGAACTTTCTAGCTCCTGTAACTCTCTCGAGCTTTTCTCGCTAAATGTAGTATCCCGTAAAATCCGCTTCCGCTATTGGCCAGATTCCGTAAAACCCGGTAAGCCTCCGCTTCATTCCGATTACCATTTTTTCAATCAATCGTAAAGATCTTCTCTCTTTACGCTCTTTCAATCCCTTCAACCTTTCCCGCTTTCAGAACCATCTTCCGTTTTGGGAGTGCAAAGGTAGAAGCTTTATTTCACTCTGCAAATCTTTTCTTAACTTTTTTTTCAAGGCTTCTATACCTCAATCAAAAACCAAAAGACTACCTCAACACTTCAACTCCAAACCCAACCGCCTACTGCGATTGGGGATGCAAATGTAGAAGAAGGTTTTGGTACTGCAAGGGGTGTGTTAAAAAATTTATTCCAATGTTAATTCCTATGGATTGTTTCTGTACGATCTGGTCCAACTGATACCAATGTAATTGGTACTTCTAATTCTGTTTCAAGGAATTTTATATACTCATTTAACTCTGCAGGCAAACTTTCTTTCGATTCTCTGAGATCAATATTCCAACCTTTTAATTCAGTATAAATCGGAATTATTTTTTCATTCACTTGTTCGTACGGAATCATATCGGTGATAGTACCGTCTTTCAATTGATATTTAGTACAAATCTTTATCGTTGAAAAGATACTTAACACATCGGCCTTCATCATTAATAGCTGCGTAACTCCATTAATCATGATGGAATATTTTAAAGAAGGCAGATCAATCCAACCACATCTCCGTGGTCTTCCTGTAGTAGAACCGAATTCTTTTCCTTCTTTACGCATCAACTCACCCTGATCATCAATTAACTCCGTTGGAAAAGGACCACTGCCCACACGTGTGCTATAGGCTTTAAATATCCCATATACTTCTCCAATATTTCGAGGTGCTACGCCAAGACCTGTGCAAGCGCCAGCGGTAACTGTATTAGAGCTTGTTACAAATGGATAGCTACCAAAATCAATATCTAGCAAAGCACCTTGAGCACCTTCTGCTAAAATGCTTGAGCCAGCTTTGAGTTCCTTATTCAGAAAATATTCACTATCGATAAGATCAAACTCTTTAAGAAAATCAACAGCGTCTAAAAATTGACTCTCCAGTTCATTCCAATTGAACTCTACATTATGTTCCTTCAGAATTTTAAAATGGATATCCGTAAGTTTTTTTAGTCTATCCTTAAAGTTATCAGCCAATATATCTCCGACACGCAAACCCTGTCTACCGATCTTATCCTGATATGTTGGACCAATTCCTTTTAATGTTGATCCGATCTTATCCACTCCTTTTGCTTTCTCATATGCAACATCGAGTAAGCGGTGCGTTGGCAAGATGAGCGTTGCTTTTTTGGATATGAACAAATTCTTCTTCGTGTTCAAATTATACTTGGCAAGCTTCTCTATCTCAACCTTGAAAACAATTGGATCTAACACTACGCCATTTCCAATCACATTCTTTGTGGCTTCACGAAAAATACCAGAAGGAATCTGGTGGAGAACATGTTTTATACCATCGAATTCTAATGTGTGACCTGCATTAGGACCTCCCTGGAATCTTGCTACGACATCGTATTTGGGTGCTAACACATCCACAATCTTTCCTTTACCTTCATCGCCCCATTGAAGGCCCAATAAAACATCTACCTTAGACATTCGTGAAAATCTTAATATAAAAGTTATTTAATTACTTCGGTCTCAGACTGTATAATCTGGAATATGGCATTCAGCTTGGTGATAACCAATAACTTCTGAACGCTTTCGGAGGGCTGCATCAAATATACCTCGCCTCCTTTATTTCTGAATTTTGTAAGTATCGTAATTAATACACCTATACCACTGCTATTAATATAGCGCAGGTTTGAAATATCAATTACACATGTTAATGCTTTGTCTTGTATAGCACTATTAACGACTTCTATTACCGATGCCCCGCTATCTTCACCGATCAAATCTCCAGAGAGTTTGATCAACAGTCGATCTTGTTTAGTCTCGTAAGTAAAATTCATAGGCTAATTCGCTGCAGCTATTTTATTTTCGCAATTCTGCTTCGTGCAGGAAGCGTATAGTATTAGTGAGTGGTGCATAACATTAAAATGCAGTATCTCTTCCACCGTATTCTGAATGTTTTGTATGCGTGGATCACAAAACTCAATCACTTTATGACACTCTGTACAGATAAGATGGTCATGTTGTTTGTAGCCATACGATTTTTCGTATTGCGCCAGGTTCTTTCCAAATTGATGCTTGCTAACAAGATCGCATTCCACCAGTAAATCGAGCGTGTTATACACAGTGGCGCGACTAACCCGGTAGTTTTTATTTTTCATGCTGATGTAAAGTGATTCTACATCAAAATGACCATCGCGAGAATAAATCTCTTCCAGGATCGCATAACGTTCCGGAGTTTTCCGCAGCTCCTTGTTTTCAAGGTATGCTGTGAAAATCTTTTTTACTTCTTCGTATAATTTCGGATTGAGTGCCATGAAATAACGGGCAAAGATAATCAGGTTTGCAAGATTTGCACTACTTGACTCAACTGAACAGTTTTTCCTTTTTTTTCAGGATTTTAAATCGCCAGAACCTTCTTCAGAAACAAGCTTGACACAAAAAAAGCAACACCAGAGAATTGAAAGTCTAGGGCTATTCTTTTGAGTCAAACCGACTTACTTTCACAACTCCCTCCACACTTCTTAATTTTTCGATAAGCTGCTCAAGGTGCCGAGTATCGTTTACGTAGAGCATTATTTCTCCTTCAAAAATCCCTGAATCGGTATGAATCGACATGGAACTCATGTTCACTTTAAGTTCTTCGGAAATAATTTTAGAAACATCATTAATGAGACCGACACGATCTGTTCCCCGAATTTTTAATCCCGTAAGGAAAGCAACTTCATGTTGAGATGTCCACTTCGCCTTTACCACGCGGTTTCCATGGTGCGAGAGCAACTCTGGAGCATTAGGGCAATTTGTTCTATGGATTTTGATTCCTTCACTAACCGTAACGAATCCAAAAACATCATCGCCAGGGATTGGCGTACAACACTTGGCAAGTTTGTAATCGACAACGTCCATATCCTCCCCTACCAGCAAAATATCTTCGTAACGTCCTTTTATCTTAGTGATCTCCTGCTCAATCGTTTTGGCGTCTGCCACTTGAATATTCGGACGATTTTTGAGTGGTGAAGTCGGTTTATTCTCAACAAATCTTTTAATGTCGGCCGCTGTAATAAAACCTCTGCCTACTCTATAGTACAATTCAAAGTTTGCCTGAACTTTAAAATGTTCACGCATTTGTTCCAGTAATTGTTGATTCGGATCTTCTTTTAATTGGCGAAGCTTTCGCAGAAGAATTTCTTTTCCTTCTTCAGAAGATTTTTTCTTATCTTCTTTTAATTCATCCTTGATTCTTGATTTCGCTTTGGAGCTTACAACAAAGCGAAGCCAATCTTCGTGAGGCTTTTGTTTGGCGGATGTTAAAATTTCTATCTGATCGCCATTCTTCAAAACATAATTAATTGGCACCAACTTATTATTCACTTTGGCACCTATGCACTTTGATCCTACCTGCGTGTGGATTTCGAAAGCGAAATCCAAAGCTGTAGCGCCATATGGCAATGTTTTTAACTCACCCTTAGGGGTAAAGACAAAGACTTCTTCACTAAAAAGATTTCCGCGGAAATCATCCACAAAGTCGAGCGCAGAGTGGTTGTTCTGTTCTAACAGGTCACGTACGCGTGCCAGCCATTTCTCCAGGTTTGATTCGGCCGTTGTGTTCGTGTCTTTATATTTCCAATGAGCCGCATAACCTTTTTCCGCGATCTCATCCATGCGTTTGCTTCTGATCTGTACCTCAACCCATTGTCCATTTTTCGCCATCACGGTTGTGTGCAACGATTCATACCCGTTTGCTTTGGGAGTGCTGATCCAATCGCGTAAGCGGTCTGGGTTTGGGGTGTAATAATCTGTTACAATAGAATATACTTGCCAGCACAGGGCTTTCTCATGCTCCATGGTTGTATCCGAAATGATACGAATGGCAAACAGATCGAATACTTCTTCGAAGGGAATATTTTGCTTTCGCATTTTATTCCAAATGGAGTGAATGGACTTGGGGCGTCCTTTAATTTCATATTCAATGCCTAGTTTATCTAGTTCCTCTTTGATAGGAACCATAAACTGCTTTATGAATTTATTTCGGGCTGCTTTTGTAGCGTCAATTTTCTCTGCTATAGAGCTGTAAATAGGTCGATCGGTGAATCGCAGATAAAGATCTTCAAGCTCTGTCTTGATCGCATTTAATCCCAGGCGATGCGCAAGAGGCGCGTATAGATATATAGTTTCGTTTGCAACTTTTAATTGTTTGTTACGCGGCATACTATCCAGCGTACGCATATTGTGCAGACGATCAGCAAGTTTGATAAGAATTACCCGTACATCCTCCGAAAGGGTAAAGAGCATCTTACGGAAATTCTCTGCTTGTTGAGACGTTCCATATTCAAAAACACCGCGGATCTTTGTCAGTCCATCGATGATCCTCGCGATTTTTTTTCCAAACATCCGCTCGATGTCGGTTAGCTCGATGTCAGTGTCTTCCACCACATCGTGCATAAGCGCAGCAATAATAGAAGTTGTTCCCAACCCAATTTCCTCCACGCATATCTCGGCCACCGCGAGTGGATGGAAAATGAAAGGTTCTCCGGATTTCCTGCGCATGTCTTTATGCGCCTCCAAAGAAAGGGTAAAAGCTTTCTTTATCAATTTGGCATCACCGTCTTTTAGGATCGGTTTTGCCTTGCGTAATAGTCTTCTATATCGGCTGATGATCTCTCTTTTCTCCTGCTCGGCATCAATTACCATCATGTAATGTCTTAAATTTTGTCGGATTTTATGGGTTTTTGGCCCAAATTCCGAAGTTTATTAATTAAAATCGTAAACTATTCTTTATTTCTGAATATTCTATAAATTTGCGCCTCCAATTTCCGGATGTGGCGTAATTGGTAGCCGTGCCAGACTTAGGATCTGGTGCCGCAAGGCGTGGGGGTTCGAGTCCCTCCATCCGGACCATTTTAACCCTCTATGTTCGTAACAACACACGGGCATTGAGGGTTTCTGGTTTTCTCAGGTAAACAATCAAACGTTATAAGCTTTGGAAATAACACTGAATAAAAAGAACAACACAGAAGGTATAATTAAAATTAAATTAACCGAAGGTGATTATCAACCCCACGTTGAAGAAAAGGTAAAGGATTATTCGCGTAAAGCAAATATCAAAGGCTTTCGTCAGGGTAAGGTTCCTAGTGGAGTGATTAAGAAAATGTTCGGCAAGTCTATTCTTGTAGATGAAATCAATCATCTGCTTTCCCATAAGCTTTCGGATTACATAAAAGATAACCAAATCAAAATTCTTGGTGACCCGCTTCCTAATCAGGATAAGGCAAAAGCAATTGATTGGGAAACTCAAACAGATTTCGAATTCGAATATCAGATTGGCATGGTAGATGAATTTACCTATGATGTTTCATCAAAGGTGAAAGTGAAATCATATCCCATTGAAGTTGATCAGAAAACTATTGATGAAACGCTTAATGATGTAAGAAAGCGTTTCGGTAAAGTTAGTTACCCTGAAACATCAGAAGCTGGCGATAACATCTTCGGTGAGCTACGCGCTCAGGAAGGTGATTTCAAGAAAGAACAGGCGTTCATTTCAATTGAAAAAGTTGAGAAGAAAGAGCAAAAGAAATTTACCGGCCTGAAGAAGGACGAGGAAGTTGAGTTCGAAGTAAGCAAAATTTTCTCTGACGAGGCTGAGACTGCTCAATTATTGGGTATCTCAACGGAAGAAGCAAAGTCTGCAAAAGGAAAGTATATATTCAAAGTAGCAACGATCAGCCGTACAGAACCTGCTGAAATTAATACTGAATTATTTGATCGCGTGTTCGGCAAAGATGCTGTAACTACAGAAGAAGAATTTATCAACAAAGTAAAAGAAACTGTAAGCGAAAATTATAAGCGTGAGTCAGATCACTTCCTTGATCATAATATCGAAGACTACTTCATTACGAACACAGCTATTAATCTTCCGGACGATTTCCTGAAGTCATGGTTAATGTCCAGCAGCAATGGCGAGGTTACTGAAGATGTGATCAACAAAGAATTTGAACACTATAAAAGAGGTTTGAAGTGGGATCTTGTAAAAAACCGTATAGCGGATGACAACAAGATTACCGTTGAAGCTGATGAAGTTCGGAGCAAGGCTAAAGAATTAATTGTAGCTCAGTTCGGAGGACAAGCTTTTATTGAACAATTGGGCGATCGTCTTGATGGAATTGCAGATAACTACCTGCAGAATGAAAATGGCCAGAACTTCATGCGTCTATACAATCAGTTACGCGGCGAGAAGATTCTAAAGTATATTAAGGACAATATCTCAATAGAAGAGAAAAAAGTATCTGTAGAAGAGTTCAAGAAAATTGTAGCCGAGCATAAGCACTAGTCAGAGGCAGTTGCCTTGTGATCTGATTATCGGAACAATAAAGTATTCATAGTTTACGTCAATGGTTTTAGTTCGTGAATTTACTCGGACTAAAACCATTTTCTTTTTAAATGGGTTTAAAGAACCAAAGGGTTGGAATTTTGGAGTCGGATGGCTAAGATTACCATTATTTCAATCTACATAAAGTAATTATCCTTTATTAAAATATGCATTATAACAACGAATTCAGAAAGTATGCCGTGCATCATTTAGGAATGAGCGGCAATACAGTTGACAGCTACGCACAGCAAATTCAAAACATGACACAATATGTTATTGAAGAACGTCCAGGTAATTTTCGTGCGATCGATGTGTTTACTCGCCTTATCTCTGACCGGATTATTTTCTTAGGAATGGGTATTGATGATCAGATTGCAAACTTAATCACCGCTCAATTGCTTTTCCTCGAATCTTCCGATCCGAAGAAAGATATCATAATGTATATAAACAGTCCTGGTGGATCGGTTTACGCCGGTCTTGGAATCTACGACACTATGCAATATGTAAATCCTGATGTTGCTACTATCTGCACAGGACTTGCTGCTTCTATGGGAGCCGTATTGCTTACTTCCGGATCTGCGAAGAAAAGATCTGCTCTTCCACATGCGCGGGTTATGATTCACCAGCCAATGAGCGGAATGCAAGGTCAGGCTTCTGACATGGAAATATCCCTGAAGCAAACACTGGAGGTTAAAAAGGATCTTTACAACATACTTGCAAAGCACAGCGGAACAAAGTATGAGAAAATTGAAAAGGATTCTGATCGTGACTACTGGATGCGCGCAGCAGAGGCTAAAGAATATGGATTAATTGACGAAGTTTTGGAACGTAAGAAAATCTAACCTTTCGGCACGTTTTCCGTCTAACCGATGTTCAGAATATTCAGTACCTTTGAGGTTGTTCTGGGCATCGGTTTTTTAATTTAAAATATTTATGGCTGAAGTTACATGTTCGTTTTGCGGAAGAAGTAAAAAAGATGTTGACCTGATGATATCGGGTATACATGCTCATATTTGTGATAAATGTGTAACACAGGCGAATCAAATTCTTAGTGAAGAAAAGAAGAGCAAAACGGAAGCTGGTTTTTCACCAAACTTCAAACTTGTTAAGCCTCGTGAGATCAAGAAATTTTTGGATGAATATGTAATCGGTCAAGACGAAGCCAAAAAGGTTATGTCAGTTGCCGTTTACAATCATTACAAACGACTGATGCAGCGCAAACTTGATAATGATGTTACGATTGAAAAATCAAACATCATTATGGTTGGTGAGACCGGAACAGGAAAAACATATCTTGCTCGTACACTTGCAAAAATTCTTCAAGTACCTTTTTGTATTGCCGATGCAACTGTATTAACGGAAGCTGGATATGTAGGTGAAGATGTTGAAAGTATATTAACGCGTTTGCTCCAATCTGCTGATTACAACGTAGAGGCTGCTGAACGTGGTATAGTATATATTGATGAGATCGACAAGATAGCTCGTAAATCAGACAATCCTTCTATTACCCGTGATGTGAGTGGAGAAGGTGTACAGCAAGCTTTGCTTAAACTTTTAGAAGGCACTGCTGTAAACGTTCCGCCACAAGGTGGACGTAAACATCCCGATCAAAAAATGATCACTGTAAATACAGAGAACATCTTATTTATTTGTGGTGGTGCATTTGAAGGAATCTCCAGGTTTATTGGAAATCGATTAAACACTCGTCCGTTAGGATTTGTTGCCAGCCATGATGGAACGCACCCTGGTGATCTTGATAAAGATAATTTATTGAAATTTATAACTGCGCAGGATCTGAAGAGCTTCGGACTTATTCCTGAATTAATCGGACGCTTGCCAGTGGTATCATTCCTTAACCCGCTTGATCGCGAAACGCTTCAGCGCATTTTGACTGAACCAAAGAATGCTCTTATGAAACAGTATAAAAAACTGTTTGAAATGGAAGAGATTCAATTGGAGTTCAAAGAAGGTGCAATTGATTTTATTGTTGAAAAAGCAATGGAATTCAAATTGGGTGCTCGTGGCTTACGCGGTATCTGCGAAGCGATCATTAACGATGCCATGTTTGAGTTACCTTCTGAAAAAAATACGGATCGTCTTGTTATCAGCCGCGCTTACGCTGAAGAGAAATTTAATAAATCTCAATACAGCAAACTGAAAGTAGCGTAGGCACTATAGATTTCAACAATCAAGCCTGAATATATACTCTATATTCAGGCTTTTTTATTATCGTTAAGATATCCTGTCATTAGTCGGGCTGTGTTTTGAGAAGCAGAGCCTGTGTCGAGGATATTAATAATCTCATCGTAATTGGCCAGCATGTTATTTCGATATGATGCATTGTTCAGCAACTCATTCAGCTCGTGTGATACTTTATCTGGATTTGCATCACCCTGAATCATTTCCTTTACCACTTCCTTATCTGCAATCAAATTTACGAGCGATATATAGGGAACCTGAATGATCCACTTCACAACGGTATAGGTTATAAAACTTGTTTTATATACTACTATCTGTGGCACTTTGAAAAGCGCTGTCTCAAGTGTAGCAGTGCCCGATGTTACAATGGCCGCCTTTGCATATAGCAAAAGATTATAGGTGTCTTCAAAAACAAATTTCACATTAGGAAGATCTTTTAATCCACCATACATAACCTGGTCGAGATTATTTACCGCAGCTACTGCAAATTGAGTATCCGGAAATCGTTTTGCTACATCAACCATCAATGGAACAATTGTATTGAGTTCCTGTTTGCGACTTCCTGGCAACAAGGCGACAAAAGATTCTTGACTATCAATATTATGTCGCACTAAAAACTCATTGTCTGGTACATGTGCTTTCACGGCATCGAGTACCGGATTTCCAACGTAGTCGACATCCCAGTCAAACTTTTTGAAGAAGGGTTTTTCAAATGGGAGTATAACAAATAGCCGGTCAACATTTTGTTTCAAGTCTAACGCGCGGCCCTGGCGCCATGCCCATACTTTCGGTGGAATATAATAGAACACTTTTATACCCACCTTCTTACCGAACCTGGCGATGCGCCTGTTAAAGCCACCATAGTCTATCAAGACTATAACATCTGGTTTAAACTGAAGTATATCTTCTTTGCACCGGCCTATATAGCGTGAGATCTTTGTAAGATTTGTAAGTACTTCAACAAAGCCCATGAAGGCGAGGTCCTTGTAATGAACCAGCAGATCAACGCCAGCTTCTTGCATATGCTCGCCTCCGAAGCCCCGGAAAATAGCATTTGTATCTTGCTGGTGCAGTGCCTTTACCAAATTCCCTCCATGCAAATCCCCGGATCGCTCACCTGCAATGATATAATATCGCATTATTAACTGTACTTGGTTACGAGGTACGAAGTACGATTTTTAGAAGCTATTCCCCAAAATACTCCACGTAGTTTCGAGGAGTTTCATAGAGACGGACACAATGGAGTTTCCCAAACGATGTAATCGAAGCAAGCTTGGCGTCCAGTATCTTCCAGATTTCTACAATCAAATTTTCACAACTTGCCAATTTCCCCTGCATGAAATCAACATCCGTGTTCAGGTTTTTGTGATCCAGTTTTTCGATCACCTCTTGACGTATCAGCGTACTCAGCTTTTTGAGGTCCACAACAAACCCAGTCTCAGGATCAGGCTTACCCTTGACAGTAACAATGAGGTCAAAGTTATGACCATGCCAGTTTTCATTAGCACAAGGCCCAAAAACCTCAGCATTCTTCTCTTTAGACCACTGCGGGTTATAGAGTTTATGCGCTGCGTTGAAATGTTCTTTGCGGGAGATGTGGAGCATCTATGCTTTGTTTGACAACACAAATATATACTAAGTGTCTGTAACCAGTTATACCCGGATATTAACACTTCTAAAAAATTAGCTTTCTAAAAAAACTGTTTTGACCAATCTTGCAACCTAGATTACACGATATAGTTTATTCGCATTCATTTAACCCTAAATCATCTTACGCAATGAAAATCAGATTCGTTGGACTGTCTTTGTTAATTTTACTTACTGACCTTAGCGCAAATGCACAGAGTGTTGTAGGAGATCTTCCAGGAAAAGGACTAGACATTCAAACTGGCCCCGGAGGTTTTGTTACACAGTTACCACTGGCACCGGCCGAAACAAAAGGAGATGTTTATTTAAACTCAGATTGGGCTGTCGCTGACATCAAAATATTTAACCAACAAGGCGAACTAAAACAGGTCCCTATCAGAATTGATCTCAAAGCAAATGAGGTAGAAATTAATACACAAAATCAAGTAAAAATATTGTCTGGAATTAAAGTTGATCGAATTTTAATCACGAATAACAAAACAGGTTCTATAGACAAGTATATTAATGCAAAGAAATACAAGCTAAATGGTGTTTCTGCAAACGGATTCGTAAAAGTGCTTGATAGTGCCAAATGGCAACTATTCGTTAAACCTCAATTGAAGCTAGTGCAATCTAACTATGTAGCAGCTTTGGATGCAGGAGATCGTAACGATAAATGGGTAAAAGAAGAGGTATACTTTTTTTCCAAAGACTCGAATCTTTATCAGGTATATTCATCCACGAAAAAATTCAGTCAACAGTTCGGTGAGAATGCAAATAAAGTTCAAGGATTTATTAAGACTAATAAACTAAATCTCAAAAATTATAAAGATCTGTTTGGCCTATTCAATTATTTAAACGAAAACATTTAAAATTTAAAAAGAAGAGAGGCTGTCTATCTGAGCCAGCCTCTCTTTTTCCTTTATTTTTTAACCCCGTGAGATGTAGCATTAGCTTTCTGTCGGAGAGTGCCGACAGACTCATCAGCTTGGTCTAAGATTTCAAAAGTATCTCCAGTCTTTACAATTCTGGCAATAACAAGCTCTACGTAGTTACCTGAATTATCAAAAAATTTATCCTGGTCATCCGTACTAAGTCCTTCATAGGTCAACACCAATTCTTTCTCTGGCACTGCCCTGCTGGCAGTAATTTTAATTGGGATTACAAAAGGCCCTAATGGTTCGCCATTAAATTCTCCATCAAAACTAATCGCATAGGGGTTAACCGTAATTGTGTAGGTACCATCTGCTAAGTCTGCAGGCAATACAAATTCCTCGGGAACCGAACCTGTAGCTGCAGACTCTACTAAATCATCGTTTTCATCGTAAACAAAAAAATCGAGATCAGTTAGATCAGCTAAATCAAATTCCTCATCATTAAACTCAAATGTATAGCTCCAATCAATCGAAAATCCAACTTCGGAAGGTACCGTTGCATCATGAATTGTATACTTAACCGTCTTTGAAGTTAGTGTCGAATTAACAGTACGACTGTCACCTATTTGAATGGTTACAGTTTCATCTCCTTCCAATATATCGTCCGCAGAAAATTTCAAAGCTATATTCCCTGTCGTTGTAAAAGCCGGGATCACAACTTTCTCGGGAATTTCAAAATCTTCTCCCAAAGTTGCCTCTCCTGAAACTGTAATATAAATGGGGATATCAATTAATTGTGGTTCTGACAGCGTAATTGGAAAGTTATAAGTAATATCCTGCTCATCCAAAGTGACTTCCGTAGTAGGAACATCGCTAATTGTTATTGATGGATTTGCGGCTTTTATGCTAGAATCTCCTTTGTGATCGTCATCATCTTCACAAGCCGTGAAGATGATGAATGATGGAAGAAGTAGTAAACAAATTATTTTTTTCATAGTTGATTTCTTTTTACTGAAAATGAGTAGTAACCTTTACTGTTTAGCGAAAGTGAACGTATAGCTACGTTCATTGCCTCCTGTAATTATATACTCAAAAAAAAGATTTCCTGTGGCTGCATCAACATAACCTGTACCGGAAACCTCATTTGAATAAGCATCGCACAAAGTTTGTGTTGCAATTGTGAGCTCACCACAAACATCGCTAAATATAATGGGACATTCTGAAACTCCGAGGTCTGCCAAAGTCCAATGACCTGTCAATTGAGTGCCATACACCCCAGGTGAGATCTCAGAAATAACTTCTGTTCTTGGTCCAACTGCTTGTCCCGTGATTCCTGAAGCCGGTCTGTTGTAAACGCCCGTAACGGTATAGGTGCCTGCCAGATTTGAGGAGCAGTTAACCGTAACATTATACCTTCCATTTGCAGGAGCTGAGTAAATGATTCTTCCATCTTCAAGCGTTTGTCTAACCGTAAACGTGAATACATCACCGATGCGAAGATCTGATTCTTGCTTACCTGTACCATTCAAAAATTCAGAAAGAGTTGTTAGTTCAACTGTATGTGGTGTGGTTTCAAACTCCTCAACAACAACCTCGGCCCCCCCATTATACTGTTTTACTACTGCATAAGATTCAACGGCACTGCCGCCAGTTTTTTTATTTACAATTAATGAAAGATCATTGTCCGTAAATGTCACTTCTCCAGTTGTGGCGTCAGGAACTCCTAATACTTTACCGCTAGAGCCCGTAACAGCTACAATAGCTCCTCCTTCTTTAGCATCTTCTGTTATCAGATCATCTGGTTCTACACATGAATATGTAATCCAAATCAAGG
Source organism: Ohtaekwangia koreensis (assembly GCF_900167975.1). Classification (GTDB taxonomy): domain Bacteria; phylum Bacteroidota; class Bacteroidia; order Cytophagales; family Cyclobacteriaceae; genus Ohtaekwangia; species Ohtaekwangia koreensis. Next base: position 1,394,258 of record NZ_FUZU01000002.1, on the reverse strand, counting down.
ATAACGCCAATACCGTAATTGAAAATACTTTTATATTTCGTTTCATAAGATTCAGTTTTGATATTAGATTAATTGACATCCCACCATACTTTGGTATTCAAATCATCAGCACCTTGACGAGCAATAGCTGTGTTTAAATTGGTACCGTTTCGTGTAGCTTCAATTTGAGGATATGGAACTCTAACTGGTATTTTACCGCCATTTTCGCCTGAGACGGCAGGGGTAAGTACAGGGAAACCTGTTCTTCTCCACTCGAACCAGGTTTGCAGTCCCTGATCGAATGTTGCCAAATACCGTTGTGTGGCAATCAATCGAAGAGCATCGTTCGCATTATAAGCTTGATTAGCAATCACATTCGCAGCAGCAGCATCTACTGAGGTCGGTACTGTGAGTCCACCAAGCGTAGTTCCATCTGCATCTATAACCGCTTGCAAAGGAGCACGATATTGTTCAAAAGAGCCCTTAATTCCGTTCTCATAATATGTTTGAGCAGAAGCATCTCCTCCTGATATATAACCCTTCTTAGCAGCCTCAGCAAGAATAAACTGAAGTTCTGCATAGCTCATTAACATACCTGGTGCAGTGGCAGCTGTGAAATAATCTCCAATCTTAGATGTATTGGCAAGTCCGTTACCGTTATAAGCTGCTGCATCTGCAGAAGTGAGCCCATTCGGTATACCTACAAATTCATCAATTCCCTCTGCTGGATTAGCATAGACCATAAGCCTATCATCCTCCATATCCACCAGCATATCGATCAAATTCTTACTAACCCTATGATCATCACGACTCTTTCTGTTTTCGTTGATTGGATTGTTATTTGGTGATGAGCCAAGATAGATTAACGCTGCGTTGTCAGAATTACTCTCAAAAATTGGATATGTAGCCGGTGCTCCAACGATTTTAGACATCTCCGTTGTTGCTAAAGAAGCATCTCTGTCCGACATTCTAAGTAACAATCTTAATCGAAGCGAATTGGCGAATTTTTTCCATTTAGTTATATCATTCTTAAAAAGGATATCACCAGCGATTGCGGTACCGTCTGGATCTAATAAAGAATTTGCTTCGTCAAGCTTAGCAATTATATCACGGTAGATGGCTTCTTGTGTATCATACTCAGGGCTTAGAATGCCTCCATCTTCTCCAGCACCCTTCCAAGCTTGAGAGTATGGAACATCACCGAATAAATCTGTTAGCTCAGCTGCAATATATGCTTGTAGTACCAATGCTACACCCTGATAATTTGGCTGGCTTCTCTCGCCGCCCAATTTATATATCAAGGCAGCATCTGATCCATTGGCAGCGTAAAAACTACTCCAGGTTGTATTAACAACGTCAGGGCGGTATACATACCGATCTTCATCTGTATACTGGACTTTAGCCATGTGCTGAGCCCAGCAAGAGCCCATCTCATGTCCAAGAAATATTTCATGAACACGATCTGTCATACTTTCAATAGCATTGGTAAGCAATTGATCGGGTGCGGCTTTATCTACTGTAGGAGAGTTAACGTTATTATTAATCTCATCGAAGTCATTAGTACATGCTGCGACACCCAAGAAGAATGTCACTAACAGAAATAATCTATATATATTATTTTTCATACTTTAAATCGTTTATGATTTTAATCCACTACTGCAACTTGAAGCTTACATTAAAACCAAGACTTCTTGCACTTGGCAATTGTCCAAATTCAATACCTTGAACATTTGAATTACTAAACGCTGTCTCTGGATCTATATGAGGGACTTTGCTATACAACAAAGCTAAATTTCGTCCGACAAAAGAAATATTAAGATCTCTGAATGGAAGATTCTGGAATATACTGTTAGGAATAGTATATCCTAGGCGTACTTCGCGAAGCTTCACGTAACTGGCATCGAAAATGCTTGACTCTGCAAGAGTATTTACAAAAGCTGCTTTGTTATATTGTTCTGCAGAAACAACTACGTCATTGGTTCTGTACGATCCATCTCCATTAGCTATCACGCCTTTTCCTACAATACCATTCTCACGCCCTAAAAGGGTTTCATCTAGTACACCGGCATATCGTCCCCATGTAGTTGTCATGGAGTACAAATCACCACCCCACTTAACATCAACCAATGCAGACAAAGAAACTCCCTTATAGGAAACTTCATTCATCAAACCACCAGTCCAATCTGGTGTATAGCTTCCCAATACTTTAGCTGTTGCATCTCGCTGAGGGATACCATTTACGTGGATAATATTTCCATCAGGATCTCTCTGAAAGCCGTAACCAAAAAGGGAACCGAAGCGCTCACCTGGGATTGCTGCAACTTGCAGAGACCAGTATGTTCCTAAAACATAACTATCAACTCCGGGGGCTAATTCGACAACTTTGTTTCTATTCCAGGCGTAATTCACTGTAACATCCCACTGAAAGCCTCCAGCTGATTTTACGGCTGTTCCACCAAGAGATACTTCGATACCTTTGTTAGAAATTTCTCCCGCATTTATATTTTTTGAGGTATATCCTGAAGAAGAAGAAACAGGAACGCTAATGATCTGATCTGTGGTCTTCGCGTCATAATACGTCATGTCTAATCTAATCCGATCCTGTAGTAACCTTAAGTCAACACCAAATTCTGTAGACTTAGTAAACTGAGGCTTTAATTCAGAGTTGGGGATATTATCAGGTACAAATAAAGAAGGCAATTTTGTTGCGTCGTTCCATCCTCCTCCGATGCTTACACTTCCTATAAGTTGATATGGATCCGTATCAGAACCGACCTTAGCCCAGCTTGTTCTTACCTTGGCGAAAGAAAGGAAGTCAGATTGTATATCAAACAAGTCAGTAAGCACTGCACTCAAAGAAACTGAAGGGTAGAAATATGAGTTATTCCCGTCAGGTAATGTACTTGACCAGTCATTTCTTCCGGTGAAATCAAGAAACAAAGATCCAAGGAAACCAACCTGACCAGAGAAATACATACTGTTTATTCTCTTTTTCTTATACTCACTTGTTGTGGTCAAAGGTATCTTGGAATTGCTCAAAGTATAAACTCCAGGTATAGCAAGTTCACCTGCAACTCCAGTGATTTTATGTGAATTCTGATTCATTCTGTTACCTCCGACATTCAATGATAATTGAACATCATCCGTTAGTGCTTTATTAAAGCTTAACAAGAAATCTGTGTTAATCTCAGAAAAAGTGAATGTTTCTTCTGCATAATATCCATTCGGAACATCCAGATCTCCTACAGCTCTGCGCCCTGTGTTGGTATATGTATAATAATCAGTACCAGTTCTTACAAATGCGCTGAGCCAGTCTGTGAATTTATAGGTTGCACGAGCATTTCCATAGATACGATTACGATCTACAGTATTCAAATTTTCGTTTAGAGTAAAGTAGGGATTGTTATGATAGTTGTAGTTCCAGCTATTCTTCGTTCCATCTGTGTTTTGATAATTTTTGAGGGCACCCATATCTACTTGTCTGCCAAACCAAATGAACTGTTGCATTACGTTCTGAGCACTATAACCATAACCAGGAAGGTTATCGCTTTTCGTTTTAACATAATTAGCCGTTGCGTTGATCGTGAACTTATCTGTCAAATCAATATTCCCATTTAATGAAATTGTGCTTTTATTCTGATCGGTATTGGGTACCATACCTTTCTGACGTTGATCTGTGTAAGATAATCTCACTCCAGCTTTATCAGTACCACCTGTTATCGATACATTATTAGATATGGTTGTTCCTGTATTAAAAAAGCTTTTGATATTGTCAGGATGTGATACCCATGGCGTAGCTTGTCTTACTCCGTTTACTACAGGTGAATTGAACTGAGGAATCATTAAACCAGCATCAAGTTTTGGGCCCCAACTTTCGTCAGTACCATCATTTGTACCTCCACCGGCACCATCAACAAACTCAAATTGACCGCCAGATCCTTGACCATAACCATTTTGATAATCAGGTAATTTCAGAGGGTTCTCAAATGTTACGTTGGAATTAACCTGAACACCAAGACCAGCTCCTTTTTTACCTGATTTCGTTGTCACCAGAATTACACCGTTTGATGCTCTTGATCCATATAAAGCAGCCGCATTAGGACCTTTCAATACAGTAATAGATTCTATATCGTTAGGGTTCAAATCTGCAGCTCCGTTACCACGGTTGGTACCTTCATTGTCAGTACTACCGAAATCACCATTACTTATTGGTACACCGTCTACGACAAAAAGAGGTTGGTTATTTCCAAAAGAATTTGCACCACGTATTACGATCCGGGAAGAGGCTCCGACTGCTCCTGATGCGCTCGTAATATTGACACCGGCTATCTTTCCTGATAACGAGTTAATAACGTTGGTTTCTCTTGCTTTAAGTAATTCATCGCTGTTAACCTGCTGAACAGCATAACCCAAAGACTTCTCTTCTTTTGCTACGCCAAGCGATGTTACCACAACTTCTGTAAGTTGCTGAACATCCTGCTCCATCTGGGTATCAATCGAAGAACGGCTTCCAATCTCAAGTTCCTGAGATTTTAAACCGATAAATGTAAACACCAAAACACCACCTGTTGTAGGTGCCTGTAATGTATAGTTACCATTTACATCTGTTACTGTACCATTGGTTGTTCCTTTTACCACAACGTTTACGCCCGGAAGACCGGATCCGTCTTCAGCCGAGGTGACCCGACCGGAGACCGTTCGCTCCTGTGCCCACAATTCGCTGCTGGCGAATGCTAACACCGCTGTTAAGCATACGAGTAGAATTCTCTTCATACTGTAAAATTTAGGTTAATGAAAATTTAAATGTGCGACCAAACTTATAACAAAATAATAACTCTCGAAAGGTGAGTCCCCCGAAATTAAGTATTTTAACATTAAAAATACTAACGTATCAAATGGTAGAAGATTGAAGAGATTGATGGCTGTGCTTGCCTTGACAATGTTCAAATATGCGACAAAAAGCCTGATTAACAGATTAACAGGCTTACTTGATGATTTTGAACTCAATTCTCCGGTTCAGCTTACGGGAGGGCTCGGTGTCGTTAGGGGCTATAGGCTGATCTGGGCCATACCCCTTGGGGGTGAGTCGGCTTTTTAACACGCCATTAGCAATAAGATAATTGTAAACGGAGAGGGCGCGCTTTTCTGAAAGCTGCTTATTATAGATTGTGGATCCTGAATTATCAGTATGTCCTCCTATTTCGACCCGGATTTCCGGATTTTCAGTAAGGAAGCGGATAATTTTTCTAAGCTCCGTAATGGAGTTGTCCTTCAATTCATACTTATCTACATCAAAGAAAATATTATTCAATACAACGGTCGATCCGATGGAAGCTTTTTCCAAATCAACATCTAATACAATAGGCTCTAAATTGAATGACTCAGAATAATTGAAATGCAAACTCTTAAACAGGTAGTGCTTCTTATTTATATATAGTGCATAGTCTGCACCCTGCGTCAATACGATCAGATATTCTCCGGTGACAGAATCAGATTCCACTAACGACTCTACCTCATTCTTTGATATATTGATAAGCTCGATCTTCGCGGCTAAAACCTGCCGGGTTTTCTTGTCGCGAACCACGCCACTTACATAGTTACTCCTATACTTTACCTGGCTTTCTTCCGGAATTAACAATTCAAATATTCTGCTTCGGGTAGCACCGGCTCCTACACTTTCCTCTTGAGAGTAGTATCCTTTGTTACCATCGGCAGTAATAAATAATGAGAATTGATCTTCGTGAGTATTGATCGGAGCTCCTATATTTTTAGGCGCTGACCATCCTGCTGAATCCTTATCTACTGAAAAGAGATCATACCCTCCAAAACCAGGAAGTCCATTTGATGCAAAATATAACGTTTTGTTATTCGCATGGATAAAGGGCGAGATTTCGTCAAACGCAGAGTTGATAGGCTTACCAACATTTACAGCTTTCATCCATTTCCCGGCATCGTCTTGTGTTGACACCCATATATCTCTCCGACCAAATCCTGCTCTTCTATCAGAGACAAAATATAGTGTCCGTCCATCCGCAGACAATGTGGGTTGTGATTCCCACGCAACGCTATTTACATTCGGACCTAAATTTTTAGGCTCGGTCCAGTCATCGCCAATCTTTTTACTTTCATATAGATCGCAGCTTCCTATACCTTCACGGCCTATACATGAAGTAAATATCAGGTTCCTTCCATCGGCAGAAATAGCGCATGTTCCTTCATTCAGGCGGGTATTTATATTCTTGGAAATAGAAACCGGAGTGGTCCATTTACCCTGCGAATTCTTTTTTGATATTACAAGGTCCTCATCTGCATTCGGATCATTGCTAACTCTTCGTGTGAAAATGAGTTGTTGTTGATCAGCAGTGAGCACCGGGAAGTATTGCATAACATAGCAATTCACAGTGTCACTTAACGGCTTTTGTTTATAGGGAGAAGCGTTGTCTTTATTCTTGTATGCAAATTCTGCGCTCTTAAAGAGTACGGTTGCACGGTCGATCTTCGGTTTGTTTTGTGTCTCATTATTCACAAAGGCACTCAGTACTTTCATTGCCTTTTCGTACTCCCCTATAGATACATAGCATTCGCCCATATCATACCAGAATACTTTTTGTTTTCGAAGATCGTTAGTTAAGGAGAGCCCTTTCTCAAAGTTCTTCAAAGCATCGGTATAGTTCTTCATATTCATATATACCAAGCCCAACCGATAATAGGCCTCCACAAAATCTTCGTCTTTATCAATGGCTTGATTCAGCAAACTAATAGCCTGGGCGAATTGTCCGCGTACACGGTAGTTATCAGCCTGCATATATAGCTCAATTGCTTTTTTAGATTTAGTGCTTAACTGAACCTGAGCAATGGCCGGTAGGGCAACCAGTATAAAAAAAAGAATGAGAAGGCGATTCATCTAAAAATTATCCATTAATAAATTGTGATGCATGATCACGATTTCAGCCTAAAACTAAAAAACTATGTTGGATACGTCAATCTCGTCACCACCAAATTCGAACATGGCGTTAATAAGTTTAAAAGACTCAAAAGATTTAATGTCTTCAAGCCGGATATCGTCTTCCTGGATGATATTCTGGTCAATTAATTTCTGACGTTGCGTTCCTTTTAAAAGAGCAGACCAGGGTGTAACCCAATGGCTGTTTTTCTTAAATACAATATTCGAGTATGATGAGTCTGTTATAAAACCTCGTTTTACAATAAGAATATCGTCACAATCTTTACGAAGTTCAAATAAACGGTTGATTACTTTACGATCAGTATATTTAAATTCGTAAGATATCCGGTCGTGTTCTACCACGCGTAAGCTTTGAATCTTCTTATACTGATACGGTTGAAATTCTATTTCACGTGAAGTGTCGTCATAAATAATACGGCATTTAAAAAGCCCTTGATCGGGCCGGTCAACTTTCGATAACAGACCTTCGAGATCAAAATGCTCATCAAACCCACAAAGCATTTTGAGCGAACGATTCATCCGTTGCTCATGATGTGATAGATTATAATACGTTCCATCCAATAACTTAATCGATTCAATCAACAGGGACATATACTTTGTCGATGGTTTCCTGGTATTCCAATTCTACAATACTTTGTGTGGTGATCCCTCCACCGCTGCGGTAAAAAAATGTGCCACTTTCATTTTCAATAAAACGAATCATCACGCCACAATCTACGTTGGCCCCGTCAAAATATCCGACAACACCTGTGTAGTACCCACGTTTTTCTCCCTCCGCTTTTCTTATTATTTCAAGCGTCTTCGACTTTGGAGCTCCACTAATGGAACCTGCCGGAAGTAGCTTTACCACTATATCTCCTAACCTCGATTTATAATCCTCAGGCAAATCACCGGCAATCTCTGAGCTAACCTGCAACAAATTCTTGTTACTTGTTTTTATCTCATCAATATAGCGAAAACGATTTACGTTTACATGCATCGCTACCTGGCTAAGATCATTTCTTATTAGATCAACAATGGTTGTGTGTTCAGCCTTTTCTTTTTCATCATTCAAAATCCTTTCGCGTGCATTGGGATAGGAAGCATCAATGGTGCCTTTCATTGGATAGGAAAAGATTTTTCCACTCTTTATTTGAATAAACGTTTCTGGAGAGAACACCAGGAACTCATCCTCCATCAGCAATTTATACTTTGCATGACTTTGATAGAACAACTCTTTCAAAGATGTGTGTAAGGCAACCGGTGTTTTTATGGTGAGGTTTGTAAGAAAAGAATCTCCATACGCGAGGCTGTTATATACTATATCAAATTTCTTTTTATACTCTGAAAATGGAGTCGGTAAAGCTTCTATCTGCGTTGTTTGTATTTTCGCTTTCGCGGATGCGTTGGAGAATCCATTTATATCGAAGAGAAATTTAGTGCTATCTATTTCATCCAGTTTGAAGAGTAACGGTTTCTCCATTTCAAAATCTACCATAAACAAAAAAGGGACTTCAGCTTGTCCCCATATATTCATTTGATCGGTAAATGTTGATAACGTCATCGTTACGGTATATTCATGTACTTGTGTACTTGCAACGAAATTTGCCACTGCGGGTTGGCTTTCACGTAATCGATAATCAACGGAACCATTTCTTTTTCTTTCGACCATTCGGGTTGAAGGTATAATTGGCACGAGGAACGAACTTTCGATGCAAAATCTTCAGCCCAACCGAAGTCACTTTTGTTATATATAATTACTTTTAGCTCGTCAGTTTTTTCAAAAATAGAGGGATCAGGATTTTTGAATTTTTTGGGAGAAAAGCAAACCCAATCCCATGTCCCTGTCAATGGATATACTCCTGATGTTTCAATATGTGTTCGTATACCTTCACTTTTTATCGAAGCCGTGAGTGCTGTTAGGTTGTACATTACAGGTTCACCCCCTGTAATCACAGCGATTGGACTACCGCTCTTCTTTACACGTGAGGCCATTTCCTGAACTGTAACCAACGGATGGGCTGAAGCATCCCACGATTCTTTTACATCACACCACACGCATCCTACATCACATCCCCCAAGTCTGAGAAAGTAAGCCGCAGAGCCTTGATAATACCCTTCCCCTTGAATGGTATAAAAGTCCTCCATCAGAGGAAGTGCTTGTATTAACGTTTCGTTTATTGTTTCAGGCATTGGACGTGGGCAAATATACCATATACCCGGATAGAATCTATGGATTCTGTAATTCAGTAGCGCGCAAGGTATTGAACAGCAACGATGCAATAGTCATCGGACCAACACCACCGGGCACTGGCGTAATATAGGATGTTTTCGGGGCCACAGCTTTGAAGTCAACATCGCCTTTTATAGCCCAGCCTTTCGGATACTGTGGTCCCTCTACACGTGTTGTTCCAATATCCACTACCACAGCTCCTTCTTTTACCATCTCTGCTGTGATAAGCCCAGGTTTGCCGACTGCCACTAAGAGTATATCTGCGGCACGCGTGAAGGTTGCCAGGTCTTTCGTATACTTATGACAAATCGTTACCGTTGCATGACCTAATTCTGTCAGCATCATACTGAGCGGTGCACCTGTAATCCGGCTTGCTCCTACTACCACGGCATGTTTACCTTCAGTCTCGATGTTATACCTGCGCAATAACTCCATTACTCCAAAGGGAGTAGCAGGCATCAACAAAGGTTTTTTAGAAATTATACTTCCGAAATTATGATTGGTGAATCCATCTACATCTTTATCTGAACGAATCTTTTCAGTAACACGCTCTACAGATATATGCGGTGGCAACGGAAGCTGTACTATAAATCCATCCACATCATCATCGTTGTTTACGTGATCGATGTGCTTCAATAATTTTTCTTCACTGATGGTATCAGCAAAGCGCATCATGGTATAGTGAAACCCAACCGACTTGCAAGCCTTCACTTTATTATCAACATACGTCTGACTCGCGCCATCATCACCAACCAGGATAATTGCAAGGTGCGGAATTTTCTTTCCGGCTTGTTTACGCTCAGCTACTTTCTGGGCGATCTCTTCTTTTATATCCGAAGCTACCTTCTTGCCATCGATAAGTGTATAGGTCGTTGTCTCTGTCATATCCGGTTCCAATGCTCTAGTCAAGTTTAAGTACAGCCATGAAAGCTTCCTGCGGAACCTCCACAGTTCCAATCTGACGCATACGCTTCTTACCTTTCTTCTGTTTTTCAAGAAGTTTACGCTTACGCGATATATCACCACCATAACATTTTGCAATCACGTTCTTACGAATTGCACTGATGGTTTCGCGCGCCACGATTTTTTGTCCTATAGCTGCCTGTATAGCAACTTCAAACATGTGACGTGGTATAAGTTCTTTCAATTTTTCACAAAGCTTCCTGCCCCACTCCTGTGATTTCCCTCTATGAACAATAGCACTCAATGCATCTACTTTCTCACCGTTCAACATCACATCAAGTTTCACCATATCCGATTCACGGAACCCGATGAGGTGATAATCGAGGGAAGCATAGCCGCGGGAAATAGATTTCAGTTTATCAAAGAAGTCGAATACAATTTCAGAAAGCGGCATTTCAAATGACATCTCTACGCGATCTGTTGTCAGGTAGTTTTGGTTTTTAATAATGCCACGTTTTTCTATACACAATGTAATGATCGCCCCTATGTATTCTGACTTCGAAATAATCTGTGCTTTGATATAGGGCTCTTCAATACTTTTCAGTTTTGTAGGGTCAGGCATTTCGGAAGGAGCGTTAATGCTGATTTCACTTCCGTCTGTGAGGAAAGCTTTGAACTGAACGGAAGGTACGGTGGTGATCACCGTCATATTAAATTCGCGCTCTAACCGCTCCTGAATAATCTCCATGTGTAGCATGCCTAAAAATCCACAACGGAAACCAAAGCCAAGGGCAGCCGATGTTTCAAGCTCCCATACTAATGAAGCATCATTCAACTGAAGTTTTTCCATGGAGGCACGCAGCTCTTCAAACTCGGATGTTTCCACAGGATATATACCCGCAAACACCATGGGCTTAACTTGCTCGAATCCTCTTAATGATTCTCCGGGATTGGCAGCGCTTGTAATCGTGTCCCCAACATGAACCTCACTCGCTACTTTAATACCTGATATCAAATACCCAACATTGCCTGCACCCATTTCGGTTCGTGGTTGCTGATCAAGTTTCAGTACGCCAATTTCGTCAGCGTTATATTCTTTGTTGGTACTTATGAATTTTACTTTTTGTCCTTTTTTCATCGTTCCGTTGAACACACGGAAATAGATTTCAATCCCTCTGAATGAATTAAACACAGAGTCGAAGATCATCGCCTGAAGCGGAGCGTTTGGATCACCTTTCGGAGCCCGTACACGGTGCACAACGGCCTTCAGAATTTCTTCAATTCCTTTACCTTCTTTTGCACTGGCGTGAATTACATCTTCGCGCTTGCAACCGATAAGTTCTACGATCTCATCAGTAACTTCTTCAGGCATGGCATGAGGAAGATCGATCTTATTGAGCACCGGAATAATTTCCAGATCATGCTCTAGTGCCAGGTATAAATTCGAAATAGTTTGTGCTTCAATACCCTGACTTGCATCCACGATCAGGAGTGCTCCTTCGCAGGCAGCAATTGAACGGGAAACTTCGTATGAAAAATCTACGTGACCAGGTGTGTCGATCAGGTTCAGAATATATTGTTTGCCATCAAGTTTATAGTTCATCTGGATAGCATGCGACTTGATCGTAATGCCCTTTTCTTTCTCAAGATCCATATTATCAAGAACCTGAGCTTCCATCTGACGCTCGTTCAGAGTGCCTGTAAATTCCAATAATCGATCGGCCAGCGTACTTTTTCCGTGGTCAATATGGGCTATAATGCAAAAATTGCGGATGTTTTCCATTCCCGTCTGTTCCTCAAAATTTAGGAATGCAAAAGTAGGAATTATTGGCGGATTAAACTGTAAACCAGGGAGGTTTAAGACTACAAATCTGAACAACTGAGCTGACCGAAATGCCTGGTGAACCTATTTTACAAGTCGATATTTTCATCGCCTTCCTTGTAAGGCAAATAAACAAGAATCAGGCTTAACATCTCATTCTTTGTTCCCATTAACCCGTCTGAGAAAACAATCATGGGCGGTGAGTTGGGATTGTGAGGGTTTTGGGCCGTATTATCATATATACCTTCAATCGTCAACACAGCTCCCTTCGGTATTTTCATCAGCTTTTTAAACTTGTAAGCTTCCTGCCAATTGAAATCCCAATCGTTAATCCGCACGAGCGGCACGGTATCATGCGCTGCAGTAGAATAGTATGCTGTAAATTTTTTACCGATCAGGTGCATATGAGGCCAGACATATAGCAATGATAGCGGCTCAACAATCTCCATCCGGATGTGGAATGTTTTTACTTCGTTCGGAAAAATCATAAGCGATGGTGTGATCTCCCCTACTCCTCCAGAACCAATACTTAACGTATTAACAGTTCTTTCAACAGCAGTCTTTGAAAAATAAAACTGCAATGATGATCGCTCTGTTTTCTGTACAGATGATGGTGCATAGTGATTTGTAAGAACGATGACACCGTGCTTCGGCATTTTAAAACCAAGCCCTTTCGAAAAAGTAATAGGTGTAGATCCCGGCACCCAACCATTATAGTATACCAGGTTTTGAGTTAACTGTGTCAATCGTGTTGCATAGGTGGATAGATTGTTAGCATTTATAGAAACCGTATCCCTGCTGATGTCGATTGAAGGATCTACTGCGTAGATGCCAAAGTTCGCGTGGTGAATAAGCTTGAGGTTATCAGATATATACTCTATGGACTCAACGTTAGGTTCATGATCAAAATCAAATGGTATTACAGAAAGAGTAAAATTTTCTTTTAAATCGCCCGCAACTATAAATGGTCTGTGAACCTGGAGTATCGCATCGGCTGCCTTCGCAGGAGAAGCCGCTATATTTGTATTTCTTACTTTTCCTGACTTCGGCTCTTTGCCCCGAGGTGCTTCATCCGCGACCCATTGTTTTATCCGCTCTATCTCATCTTCAGTCAACCGCTTTTCATTTGCAAATGACCGGTATAAATGATCTGCTTTCCAAGGCGGCATATACCGCGTACCGGTAACTCGTCCAATCATCTTGGCACGCTTGGCTGCATCTTCATAGGTAAGAAGTGAAAAAGGCGCAGCAGTTCCGGGCCGATGACATGGCGCACACCTCTCTTGAATGATCGGTGCTATATGTTCAAAGTATGTAATTTTCTTTTGAGCGGAAACAAATGTAGACGACAACATCAGCAAAAGAGCACTGAAAATTTTAATCATACCTTTCACTTTGGGTGCTTCTTTGAAGATGGTCTTTGTATGATACACCCAACACTCTCCGTCTTGCTTATAGCAGGAGACTTTCCTTCCAATGCTGCATGAATGGCGTCAATAAGATAATGCTGGGTAACTTGTTGTCTGTATTTCCCGAGGTCGAAGAACCAGTTGTCGATCGCTCCCTGATAGTATATATGATTTTGATTATCGATCAGAAAAACTTCTGGTGTGATGGTGGCGTTGTATTTCTTCACCATTTCATATTCACGATCTACAGTAATTGGGAAATCAATGTTATACTCATTGATAAACTGATCGACCTCTTCCTGTTTCAGCTTTCCGGGAAGTATACCTTTGATCGTAACGGCTGATTGAAACAGGCTATCAATATGTTTTAGCTCGCCTACATACTTCTGACTGATGGGACAATCAACTGCCAGAAAGACTATAGCAGTAAGCGATTGTTCTAAATTTGTTTTGCTACTCTCCGCTGGATTTTGTGCAAGCAGATTGCTACCCGAGAACAGGCAACTTATGAGAACAACTAAAGCAATCGCTAAAAATTTCACATTACAGGATGATACGCGCAAATATATACGTGTACTATACGGCAAAGCTCTCACCACATCCGCAGGTGCGGCTGGCATTCGGATTTATGAATTGAAATCCTTTGCCATTAAGTCCATCTGTAAAATCAAGTGTTGTACCAAGTAAGTACAGCAAGCTCTTTTTATCTACCAGAATTTTAATGCCTTTATCTTCAAACACCTGATCGGCAGGGTTGATCGTATCATCAAATCCAAGATCATACATCAGCCCGGAGCATCCTCCTCCCTTTACTGAAACACGAACGTTATGTTCCGGAGTTCTGCCTTCTTCTGAACGAAGTGCAACGAGTCTGTTTTTTGCTTTATCAGTTACCTGTATCATCACGAAATAGGATTAAGTACTACACTAAACACGGTGATCGTATTCATATCACGACCATAGTATAATTTTTGTAAGGCATCCATAATGTTGGATGCACGAAAGTACGAAGTATTCAACTCCGTTTCACCTTTAGCAACCCACTGGATGGTATATGAATTTTCTTTTTCTTTATAGTCCTGCACATACCGTAACATTTTCTTTAACACGTCTACCTTATCACTACCGGTTTCACTGTGCAATAAAAATGCCTGGTTATGTTTTGGATTGATGGTGATCAAGTCAAGCTTGACCTTGCCATCCAGCGTACTGAATTCAAACACAATATCAGCCGAACGCAACCCGAGATGATCTTGTATCTCTTGTTGGATGCGGGCAGCTTCTACATGCATTTCGCTGAGGGCTTCAACCATCTTTTCAGTAAGTTTTTCAAAGGCTAAACTTCCGATTCTGAGAAAAAGTTTCTTCTTTGAGGTACAAAGGTAACAATTATGGAAAAACTGGAACACATCGGAGTAGCCGTAAAAAACATTGAGCAGGCAAACAAGTTATTTGCTGCGCTGCTAGGCACCGAACATTATAAAATCGAAGAGGTGGCCTCCGAAGGTGTGCGAACTTCTTTTTTTGAACTTTCGGGGGTAAAAATCGAACTACTGGAAGCCACGCGTGAAGATTCTCCCATTGCCAAATTTATTGAGAAGCGCGGGGAAGGAATTCACCACCTGGCATTTGAAGTGAAAAATATCGAAGAGGGAATCAAAGAATACCAAAACAAGGGATTCCAGCTTATCAACCCAGTGCCTAAAAAAGGCGCAGACAATAAACGAATTTGTTTTTTGCATCCTAAATCTACACAAGGAGTATTAATAGAGTTGTGCGAGGAAATCAAGGACGCTTCATAGCAATGGATTTTTTCAAAGTATAATACTTGCTATATAATTAAGTAGTGGATCGCTGATATTCGGGCATAATCTTACTTTTGCAGAATGAACGATCACGCGAATCAATTATAGTGATCGTTTTCAAATAGAAGTATGAGCGAAACGAGATCAGAAATAAGTCAACTGGGTGAGTTCGGACTCATCGACCGGATCAGTAAAAATTTCACCCTTCAGAATAAGTCATCCATAAAAGGCATTGGCGATGATGCTGCAGTGATTGATACCGGTGATGATTACCTGTTGATTTCAACGGACATGCTGGTGGAAGGAATTCACTTTGACCTTGCCTACATGCCGCTTCAACATTTGGGATATAAAGCTGTGGCTGTAAATGTTTCGGATATAGCTGCGATGAATGGCAAAGCAGAACAGATTACGGTAAGTATTGCCTTGACAAATCGTTTTTCAGTTGAAGCTATAGATGCCCTATACCAGGGAATTAAAGCTGCCTGCACGAACTATAAAGTTGACCTCGTAGGTGGCGATACTACATCTTCTACTTCCGGTTTAATAATTTCGATTAGTGTTACCGGGCGTGTTAAGAAAGATAAGGTGGCCTATAGAAATGGAGCAAAAGCAAATGATATAATTTGTGTAACGGGTGATCTTGGCGCAGCCTTTATGGGATTGCAGGTATTGGTGCGGGAGAAGGAAGTATATATAGCTGACCCAAACATGCAGCCGGATCTTGAAAAGTATGAATACCTGGTGAGTCGTCAGTTAAGACCCGATGCGCGCACCGAAATTATTTTTGACTTGGAAGAAGCCGGAGTAAAACCAACTTCGATGATCGATGTGTCGGATGGACTAGCTTCTGAGCTTTTCCACATCTCCAAAAACTCCGGTGTTGGTATTCGAATCTTTGAAGATAAAATTCCGGTTGATCAGGTAACATTCGAAACTGCTATAGATTTTAAACTCGATCCGATTACCTGCGCCTTGAATGGCGGTGAAGATTACGAGTTGCTTTTTACCATTGAACAAAGCGACTACGAGAAAATAAAGAACCATCCGGATATACACAGCATCGGGTATATGCACGATAAAAAAGACCAGAACATCATGCTGAGCAAACAGGGTACAGTGGTACCGTTGCAAGCGCAAGGATGGAACCACTTTACAAATGATCCGCAGACTTAATCTTCCGGATATGGTATAAACAAAAAGTTTGTAAACTCTTTGTCTACCACAAACAAGCAACAGAATTCATCAGGATCTTTATAGGCCTTTTCAAAATCTTCATGCTTATCTTTTTCGATGATGCCCCGTTGCAAAAATTCATCTACAAAAGAAGCGAAGTAATTCCAGTCCGTGCCGTTCTGGATCTGATCAAAAAGCAACTGCCCTATAGGTTGTGGCTCCTTACAGATTGGAAAAATAGGATATTCAAAACCTGCCTTGCGAATCTGGTAAGAAGCTTCTTTCAAAGCGTCTGCTACTTTCACAAAATCCTGTGAGATGGTTCCAAGGTATTTTCCGCTGAGCTCCGGATCGTTATGCATATATATTTCTGAGTAAAGTGCAAAAATAGCACCTTCCGCTATACTTCATCTACTGGCGGCTTTGCAAAAAAAAATTTGCATGATTTTTTAACTCAGGGAAGAACACTTCGAACTCGCTCTTGAATTCATCGTAATACTTTCGCAGATCAACTACTGCTTCATCCATATGCGACTCATAGGGCGTCCTGCGCGACATGCCGGTTAACGCCTGGTGAATGCCTTCCGTCTCACCATAATGCACCAGCCAGTTTCCACGAATCATATACGGAAGCATCTGCTTTACTGCAGCAGGCAAAACTGAATCGCGTTGTTGAATGGTAGCGTAAGCCTTTGCAGCAAAGTCAGCCAACGGTGCATCATGATAGTTACTCCAGTTTTTCGCCAGGTAGTGATCATAAAAAACATCTACTATAACACCGGCATAGTGGCGATATGTTGCGCGAAGTCTGTCTTTACTTTGCTTTACAACCGGATGTTTATCCGTGAACTCATCGATCGACCGATGTAGCTCAATGCCCTTTACAATTTTAGAATCAAATTGTTGAAGCGAACTTTTCCCTTTCACAAAATCTGCAATGAAATTACCGATCATAATATCGGAGCTATCACCGGACAAATAAAGATGTGCAAGAAAGTTCATCAGTTATAAAGGTATTGCTATTTGTATTAAGTTTAAGATGATTTTATTTGTGTTACAGGCTTACTGCACTGTACGCACATTTAGCATTAACGATTAACTCCCCTTCATGGCCGTACTCAATCAAATGAAATTACTGATCAGCCTGGCGCAGATCGATGGCAAAGTAGCCGAACGTGAACAATACTATATTCTAAATATCGGCAGAGCCAACGGGTTTTATCCGGACGAAATAACACCGCTCTTTGATCAGCGACACGAGCTGATCGTTCCCGAAAATCTTACCAACGATCAAAAGTTTAACTATATATTCAGTCTCGTGCAGCTTATGAAAATTGATGAGCGGATGTATAAAGAAGAGATGATGTTCTGCTCGCAGATCGCTATAAAACTTGGCTACGATCAACAGGTAATGTTCGACCTTCTCCTGCAAGTTAAAGTAGGGAATATGAGCGAATCTGAAATGACTGAACTAAAAAATAAAACTGATAAATATTTGTCGACACAAGCCTGATCTTTTTTAACCCAAACCTCATTAACCCTATGAAAAAGCTTTGCCTTATCTTTTGCATGGCATGCATTGCTTTCAATGCTTCCTCGCAGCGTACTATTATTCACTGTGGTAATTTGCTCGATGGAAAAACAAACGATGTTCAGTCGCAGATGACGGTGATCATCGATGGCAATAAGATCACCTCGGTGGAAAAAGGCTTTACAAAACCAGCAAGTGCCGATAAGCTTATCGATCTCAGCAAAAAAACAGTGCTCCCCGGATTGATCGATATGCACGTACACCTCGAAGGTGAAACGAATAAAGATGCGAACCTCCAACGCTTTACCTTGAATGATGCAGATATAGCTTTTCGCTCAACCGTATTTGCAAAGAAGACTCTGCTTGCCGGATTTACAACGGTGCGTGATCTTGGTGGCTCCGGAGTAAATATAGCGCTGCGCAATGCAATCAATCAGGGATTGGTAACGGGGCCCAGAATTTTCACTGCAGGGAAATCCATCGCGACTACAGGTGGTCATGCCGATCCTACCAATGGTTATCGAAAAGATCTGATGGGCGATCCCGGTCCAAAAGAAGGTGTGGTAAACGGTGTTGAAGATGCTCGGCAAGCGGTAAGACAACGGTATAAGGATGGATCTGACATGATCAAGATTACTGCAACGGGTGGGGTACTGAGCATTGCGAAAGATGGCAGCAATCCTCAGTTCACAGACGAAGAATTAAAAGCAATTATCGAGACCGCGAAAGACTATAATATGCATACGGCTGCACATGCACATGGTGCTGAAGGAATGAAGCGCGCAATTATAGCGGGCATCACTACCATTGAGCATGGCACTAAAATGACGGAAGAAATCATGGACCTGATGATTGAGAAAGGTACCTTCTATGTGCCGACTATATCTGCCGGAAAATTTGTAGCAGAACAAGCAAAGGTGCCCGGGTATTATCATCCGTTAGTAGTACCAAAAGCATTGGAGATCGGCCCCATGATTCAGCAAACTTTTAACAAAGCTTATAAGCGCGGAGTAAAGATTGCATTCGGGACAGATGCCGGTGTATTTCCACATGGCGATAACGGCAAAGAATTTACGTATATGGTGGAGGCAGGCATGTCTCCCATCGATGCGATTAAATCGGCCACCATTGTTAATGCCGGTATATTAGGCATGACAGACAAGGTCGGCACCATTGAAGTTGGCAAGTTTGCAGATATAGTGGCCACCGATGAAAATCCACTCAAGAATATAAAAACGCTGGAGAAGGTAAGCTTCGTAATGAAAGAAGGCGTAGTATATAAATAGACCTGTTCACTCCAGCGTAGCGATGCATTTCAATTCAATAGCGATAGGCGTTGGCAGTGCGTTTACCTCTACTGTTGTGCGACACGGCTGGTTCGCTTTGAAATAGGTAGCGTAGATTTTATTAAATGTAGCAAAGTCATCTTTCATGTTGGTGAGAAACACGGTTATATCAACCAGGTTCTCCCAGCGTGAACCAGATGCTTCCAGTATCAATCTAACATTTTCGAATACAGCATGGCACTGCTCTTCGATGTTATAGGCTGCTATATTTCCCTCCGCATCAAGTGTAACACCCGGTATTTCCTTTGATCCCTTTTTCCTCGGACCAACACCTGAAAGAAAAAGCAGGTTGCCAACCTTTTTAGCGTGCGGGTACGCACCGACTGGTTCGGGAGCTTTATCAGAATATAGCATTGTTAAACTTCTTAAATTTTACCAGCAGTGTGCTTTTAAGTTTCTTGAGCCATTGCCAGATTTAAAATCAACGTAGCAAAAACAGAAAGTAACTTATTCATTCTATGTCTATTTCTCTACTCAACACCAAAAACCAAACTACCCCAGTAACTTCTCCACTCTGCTTTTGGATCTTTTGACGGAACCATATATACTACACTTACCATCCACGAGCCTTTGCTGCTGATGCGCGTTTCAATTGTGCCATTTTGTTCAGTGTATATATTCTGAAGTGTAGTGAGCCCTTCCTTCCGGTTCCAGACTTTTACGCGCGCACCGAACAACGGCTTTTTGTTCCACAGGATTTTGAAACGTATAGATTCGCCTGGCTTTACGGTATATGGATTTTTCTCCGGGATGATTTCGATCGGGAAGCCTATCGGTTTTTTATAGGTGTCATCTTTTTTCGCACCCACCTGCAAAAGCAGTTTTGTATACCGTGCGTAAAACTCTCTTCCAGGTTTATCAAGGTTTCCTGCTTTTTCACGTGCTGCGTATACTTCATCCAAACCATCTTCTTTCAAGTAAGCATTAAACGTATCCGCTTCCATCTCAATATACGTCTGCATAGTTTGCATCGCGATAACCTGCGTGCCTTCTTCTTTTAATTCAAGTTCAAGGTGATCTTTCTTTCCCTCTACAGTCGTTGCTTTCAAATCAGAGAAACCAGATACGCGATGATGCTCTAGTTTTTCAATCCGCTCCCGCTTCAAATCGATTGGCAAGCCCATGAAATTTTCACCTACCACTATATTTATCTTCGCTTTCTCACTAATGGAGTATATAAACTTCAACGGCTGCATCCAGAATTCATGCGCCGTTACAACAGAGACCAGTAACATCAGCAGCGCCAATGCAGTATATCGTTTATTGATTCTGTTCATACCTCTATATAGTTAGCTGTTCATGATCTCTTCAATTTCTTCAACCTCCACAGGAGTGTTCTTCATAAGATCGTACACACCATTTTTTTCAATCACCACGTTATTCTCAATACGGATTCCGAATCCTTCTTCACGTATATATATACCAGGCTCTACTGTCCATACCTGGCCCAGACGCATCTTGTGATACATGTTGCCTACATCGTGCACATCAAGACCAAGTTGATGCCCGGTGCCGTGCATGAAATATTTCATAAAGAGCGGCTTATCCTTATCCTGATTCTTTACATCTTTTTTATCGATGAGCTTTAACCCAATCAATTCACTCTCTGTAATCTTCTGTATCTCCTTATGATATTCAAAGTATTTCTCTCCCGGCTTCAACAATTTAAACGCCTCACGTTGTACGCGTAGCACAGCATTATATACCTGCTTCTGTCTCTCTGTAAATTTACCGTTCACCGGTATGGTGCGGGTCAAGTCGGCATTATAGTTTGCATATTCGGCTCCCACATCCAACAACAATACATCGCCATCACCGCAAGGTTTATTATTCTCAATATAGTGGAGTACACAAGAATTCGCACCGGAAGCAATGATCGGTTCATAGGCAAAACCACGTGAACCATTTCTTAAAAATTCATGTGCAAACTCGGCTTCAATTTCATATTCTATTACTCCGGGTTTCACAAATTTCAATACTCTTCGGAACGCTTTCTCTGTAATGTCACACGCTTGTTGCAATAAGTCCAGCTCGTATTTTGATTTTATACTTCGAAGTCTATGCATGATAGGCGCCAGGCGCTCATAGCGATGCAGTGGATATTTTTCCAGGCACCATTTCACAAAACGGGATTCACGGGATTCAACAGACACTTCAGCCCTATAGTGATCATTTGTGTTCAGGTATACATGCTCAACATCCCCCATCACCATAAGCATATTGAACACCTTGGGAAATTCAGAAACCCACAATACAGTTTCGATACCGGTTTGTTCGCGGGCTTCTTCTTTCGTTAACTTATGACCTTCCCATACCGAAATAAGTTCACTGGTCTCACGCAGAAAAAGAACCTCCCTATATTTCTTATCATGAAAGTCAGGATATAGCACCAGGACAGTTTCCTCCTGATCAACGCCTGCGAGGTAAAACAAATCGCTGTTCTGACGAAAGCGCATTGTACCATCGGAGTTGGTTGGCATAATATCATTTGAGTTCACCACCACCAACGCATTTGATTTCAATTCCTTCACTAAGTTCTTACGATTCGTTTCAAAGAGTTCTTTGTCAATACTTTTATATCTCATATTGTATTTGTTACTTTCGCTAGTTCTAAAATCCGTAAGTGTGCAATTTAACCAAAACTACATGAAGCCAATAAACCATCTTGGTAAGACTATTCTCTTTATTTTATTTTCAGTTTGTCTTGTTAACGCACAAGAAAAGTATGAACCGACACCCGAAAATAAAAAGAACCGTGAATGGTTTCAGGATGCAAAGTTTGGGTTGTTTATTCATTGGGGAGTTTATAGCGTGTTGGGTGATGGAGAATGGGTAATGAATGAGCAACAAATTCCGATCAAGACATACGAGAAGATTCCTGCATTTTTTAATCCTACGGAATTTGATGCCAAGGCCTGGGTGCAAACTGCAAAGGCTGCAGGCATGAAGTATATTACCATCACCAGCAAGCATCACGATGGGTTTGCTATGTGGGATAGTAAAGTCTCTGACTATAACATTGTAAAGAAAACGCCTTACGGTAAAGATGTGTTGAAGATGCTTGCCGAGGAATGCCGGAAGGAAGGCATTAAACTTTTCTTCTACCATTCACATTTAGACTGGCATCATCCTGACTATTTTCCGAGAGGGAAAACGGGAGGCAGCTGGACCGGCCGACCGGAAAGTGGTGAGTGGTTTAAGTATCTGGATTATATGGACGCGCAGTTAACGGAGCTGTTAACGAACTATGGAGATGTAGCAGGTATATGGTTCGATGGCTTGTGGGATAAAAAGGATGCTGACTGGAGATTATCGAAAACATACTCGCTTATACACAAGCTTCAACCTGCAGCGCTTGTTGGCAACAACCATCATGTTGCACCCTACGATGGTGAAGATTTTCAGATGTTCGAAAAAGATCTTCCCGGTCATAACACAACGGGCTTTTCCCCGGAACAAAAGATTGGTGACTTGCCGAAAGAAACCTGCGAAACTATAAATTATTCCTGGGGATTTAATCTGAAAGATCAAGGTCATAAAAGCAAAAAGGAACTCATTCAATATCTGATCAAGGCTGCGGGATACGGCGCTAACTTTCTGCTAAATGTAGGCCCAATGCCCAATGGAAAAATCCAAACGGAGCATGTTGAGAAGCTTAAACTGATGGGCGAATGGCTAGCCGCGAACGGAGAGACTATCTACGGAACACGCGGGGGTCCGCTGTCTGCGCGCGACTGGGGTGTTACCACTCAAAAGGGAAATAAAGTATATATACATATTCTTGACTGGCAAGATGAATCGTTGATCATTCCATCGTGGGGTAAGAAAATAAAATCAGCCAAGCTGTTCAAAGATAAGAGTGCTGTGAAATTCACAGAGAATGCTGAGTTCGGTATCATCTTAAAAATACCGAAGGCAAAGCTGGATGAAATTGATACCATCGTTGAGTTGGAACTGAAGTAACTATAGTGGCGTCACAATCCACCAGGTATTGCCGAACTCGTCTTTGAAACCAGCGGTTCGGCCATATTCTTTATTGCTTGGTTTATCAATCACGGTTACTCCCGCTTTGGTGGCTTTCTCAAAAGTATCATCGGTATTTTCAACGTAGATATATAGCCCTGCAGGACAAGCTTTGTAATTTGTGGTTGAGTTTGCCAGCATCACAGTGGATGCTCCTATAGTATATTCTGCGTGCATAATGCTTCCGTCATCCGGCTGATGCACGACAAACTTTTCTCTTGCACCGAATACCCTTTTCAGGAAGGCGACAAACTTCTCTGCGCTTTCCACTATAATATACGGCATGATGGTTTGATGTCCTTCGGGGATTTTCATGAGGAAGTACCGGATGGTTCGTTTACCTGGTCACTGCGTACCCAGTTCAATAAAACAAATGTGATGAAGAGCCCTGAAAAGACGCCTTCCAACAGCACCATAAACGAAGCAATGTAAGGATTCAGATAAGGCCCCATAGGTTCATGCTCAATTATATACTGCATAAATCCATTGTTAAATCTTAGAAACAAGAAAAGAAAGAGTGAAAACGTTGCAGCTCCTATAGAGGATGTCGCAACACCAACGGCTAACCCACGGAAGTAATTTAAGTGCCCGTCATGTGTTCGTGCAAATTGCTTCAAGGCAAAGTATACACCTCCCAACATGATCGGCAAATTCAATAATCGTAACTCGATTACTTCAAGCAGTCCGAGTGCATACATTAAAAAGAAATATACTATCAATCCCAGGGCAATGATACTTCCATATATCTCCGGGATACGGGTGGGTCTGTTCCAGATATTCATAGAATTCAAAATGATGATTTCATGAATACCCAAAAATATTGTGCCCGCAGCCAGCCCATTGCATGACTAAGGCATGAGGAACAATATACCCGTTAGCTCGACTTGCCTACGGGCTGATTTACTTCATCGGTAGCCACCCAGTTCAGCAACACAAATGTTACTAACAGTCCTGAGAAGAATCCTTCCAACACTACAATGAAAGCTGTTATATAGGCATTCAGATAACGCCCCATAGGTTCGTTATCCACAATAGACTTCATCATGTCTGTATCAAGCTTCATATAGAAGAACAGAAATATACCGAAGATGAGTGAACCTATACCAGCCGTTGCAACACCGGTTACAAGGCCTCGGAAATAGTTAAGACTATCAGTATGCGTTGATTTGAATTTCTTGAGCGCGTAATATACACCTCCTGTCAAGATCACGAGGTTTATTAAACGTAGTTCGACATGGTGACTAAGACCCACCATCTTCATGATGATAAAATAAATTATCAAGGCAGCAGCAATACGCAGACCATAGTTCTCCGGAATGCGATTCGGGTTAGATAGCAAACTCATATTGTAGCAGTACGTTAGGTATATATAAATCTTTCGATTTTTTATGACAAATGCAAACGTTTCCAATAACTATTTTGCCATACCTTTATAGCCAAACCTATAAAACCATGAAGAAGATATTGCTCGGCATTTTAGGCATTATTGTATTATTGATCATTGTTGGATTCTTTCTTCCATCAAAGATCGAAGTCACACGGAGCTTAACGATGCACGCTTCTCCCGAAGCAGCTTTCGAAGAGATCAACAACCTGGAGCACTGGGAAAAATGGTCGTACTGGAATACACTTGATCCCACCCTTAAAACGACCTATGGCGAACAGCGCTCGGGCACAGGTGCATGGTATAGCTGGGATAGTAAAGACATGGGTAAAGGGAAACTCATTATAACGGAGAGCAAACCTTCGTCTATGATTAAAGCTGATCTTGATTTTATGGAGCAGGGCACCGCGAAAAGCTGGTATACTTTCGAACCTGTAAATGATAGTACAAAAGTAACGATGGGCTTTTCAACAGAATTCGGAATGAACCCTTTCATGCGATGGATGGGTGTAACGATGTTTGAAAGTGAAATGAACAAAGCCTTCGATTACAACCTGAACAAGATTAAAGAAATAGCGGAAGCGAAAGAATAACGCGACCGTGTAGATATACTTTATTCAATCCAATTTTTTATCTCGCAGATTATCGCAGACTTTTTAATTGCATTATCTGCGGCAATCTGTGAAAATCTGCGGGAGATAATATTTCATACGTTCAGCCTCCGCATCTCTGCCTTTTTTAACCCTGAGCTTTTTGTTTTAAACACTAAGCATTTTACTTTCGGATATAGCACTGGAATGAACCCTTTCATGCGGTGGATGGGGGTACCGATGTTTGGCGGTGAAATGAATAGCCTTCGATTAAACGGAAAATTCAAAGTATAGCGTAACCGTGTAGAATATACTTTCTTCAATCATTTTTTTCCCGCAGACCTCGCAGACTTAAAATGCATTTGTCTGCGGCAATCTGTGAAATCTGCGGGAGATATTTACTGCTTCCACATCTCAGACTCTCCACTTTAAGCCCCGAGCTTTTTGTTTTTAAACATTAAGCATTTTACTTTTCGGATATGACATTGGACGAATTCAAAAACTCACTTCATGATATAAAGCCTCCCGTAGGCATCAGCGATCTTCTGAAAGCACTTTGGTTTGAAGGGAAAGGTGATTGGGAATCGGCACACAACATTGCGCAGGATATACATACAAAGGACGGCTCCTGGATCCATGCTTACCTGCATCGGGTGGAAGGCGATTTAGGAAACGCATCGTATTGGTATAGTCGTGCCAATCGCAAAATTCCTACCGTATCAATACAAGAAGAATGGAGCGATATAGCAGAAGAACTTTTGTCTATATAGATATACTATATTAAATCTCTCTTTAAATTTCATGTGCGCGCGTTCTGATTTCGGGCGCGGCGTTTTGTTCTTCCAATTCCTTCCTCCTCAATTTCAATTCATCTTGAGAAGGCGCATAGAAGATTAACTCACTCAAGTCGGGCTGACCGGCATCTATCCAAGCCGTATACCAGAAGTCTGCCGTGAGCTTTATAGCGGCACGCATTCTTCGCGCTACCATTCCTTGTAAGATTTTATGGTACGCCAAAGCGTATTCACGCGAATATACCTTTAACGTTTGTCTCCCTTTTGTTTCAAAAGAATAACGATGTTCGCCAAAGGAAGCTGCCAGTTTCTTCTCTTCCATAAGTACAGAGTCTACAGCAAGATGAGAACCTTCAATAGCTTTCCACGCAGCCAACTGTGGGTTCGGTATATATTGCGCTCGCCCGGTAAAGAAATTATATTCATCTGAAAACAATTCCGGTAAACGTGATTCCCAAAACGCATGTATACCTTCCTGGCCCGTAATCTGCCCGTTATAATTTTCCGTAGTGTGCAAGGGTACATGCGCATCGCCTATATAATGACCAAGCTCTGCTGACAGCTTCAATATCCTTTCAGTATCGCGAATCAGAAAAGCATTTTTCAGGGAGTAGTACATTCGGTTGATATGCCATGGCAACACACCGTACGCTTTCAACGTATCTTCTGTCATTTTAGTAACAGCATCATTCCAGTAGCGTGGTAATGTATACAAGGCACTGTCGCCATAATGGTCAATGTCTATATAATGACGTGCAGCTTCATCTACAACGGAGAATCTTCTTTTATCAGGATTGACGGAAGCCTCGGTGATATAGCCAATGTTCTTTTTATAAAAGCCGATCATTTCAGGAGGCAGCGTGAATACTGCGAGACGGTTAATGCGCTGGTGGCCAAAAAATCCCCAACCACCAAACAGGAAAATTATACCGATTAAACCAAGCCGCTTGCTATAGCGGTAAATAGCTGACAACTTTAACATACAACGGAGAAAAGATTATACTTGCAGAGGCAAGTTACATAAAAAATCAAATTGTGATGAAAAACCTGGCTGCTACAATTGGTATACTTATACTCGTTACGGGAAGTATCTATAGTAAAGATTACCCGAAGAATGAAAACATCGACATCAAAAAGTATGTCTTTGAATTAACGCTTCATGATTCCATCGATGTCATAAAGGGCAAAGCCACCATTACCATTCTCTTTAAAAAATCGCTGAATGAATTTGAGCTCGATCTCGTGAATAAAGATGGAAGTGGTTCTGGCATGGAAGTAACGGAGATTACGGCAGACAATAAACCCGTAAAATTCCTCCATCAGAATGACAGACTAAAAATTATACTTCCCGCTGCTATACCTGCAGCAACACTTTCTGAGATTAATATTACCTATAGCGGAGTTCCCCGCGATGGACTGATTATCTCCAAAAATAAATATGGCGATCGTACTTTCTTTGGCGACAACTGGCCTGACCGCGCCCATCACTGGCTTCCAACAATCGATCATCCCTCCGACAAAGCTGCTGTTGACTTTATCGTAACAGCACCTCCTAAATATGAGGTGATCGGCAACGGAATTAAACTCGAAGAAAGTTATCTCGGCAATCGCCTAAAGCTCACACACTGGCATGAAGAAACAGAGCTCGCTACAAAAGTGATGGTCATTGGTGCTGCACGTTTCGCGGTTCGCCAGACAGGTGTTGTAAGTGGCTTTGAAGTTACGAGCTGGGTATATCCTCAAAATAGAGAAGAAGGTTTTGACTCTTATAAGTATGCACCCAAGATTCTTGATTTCTTTCACACACATATAGGGCCATACTCCTATAAGAAGCTCGCCAATGTCCAATCCAAAACCCGGTATGGCGGAATGGAGAATGCAAGCAACATTTTCTATTTCGAAAATTCAGTGGCTACAGGAGCAGAAGCAGCCGGCAATGCAAGCAAGATTGAGCCGTTGGTTGCTCACGAAATAGCACATCAGTGGTTTGGCAACTCCGCGTCTGAAACGGATTGGCATCATGTGTGGCTGAGCGAAGGTTTTGCAACCTACTTAACACATCTATACTTCGAGTTCACTTACGGCCGCGACAGAATGACAAAAGATCTTCGCGATGATCGGAAGAAGGTGATCGACTTCTATCAGAAGAAGAAACTTCCCATTGTATTCTCGGCTCTGCCGGATGACCTGATTGAAATTTTAAGCGCCAATTCATATCAAAAAGGAAGTTGGGTGCTCCACATGCTGCGATCAGAAGTTGGTGATGATGCGTTCTGGCAAGGGCTTCAGGACTATTATAGACACTATCAAAACAGCAACGCCTCCACCGAAGATTTCAAAACCATAATGGAAGAAGCTTCCGGAAAAGATCTCGATCTTTTTTTCAATCAATGGCTTTACAAACCAGGGCACCCTGTTTTAGAATGGAGTTGGACGTACGATGCAAAAGCCCAAGTAATCGCAGTCTCTATTAATCAAACCCAGCCCAACGATATCTTTAATGTGCCCTTAGAAATAGGAATTTATGACGAAAGCCATCTTTTAACAAAAGTTGAATTGGTCAGGCTTGATAAAAAATCAAATAAATTCAGTCTTAAAATCGCTCAAAAACCTTCGAAAATAGAGCTTGATCCAAATACGAACTTATTATACGAGGGAAAATTAAAGAATTGATTGAAGTCAGGCATTGCATATTCAGGAAATCCCTTTACCTTTGCAGTCCTTATTTGAAAACGAACTATGGCAAACCATAAGTCAGCAGAAAAAAGAATCCGTGCGAATGAGATTAAGCGTGTAAGAAACCGCTACCAGCACAAGACTACGCGTTCATTCATCAAAAGACTGAAGTCTTCTACTTTGAAGTCAGAAGCTACTAACCTTTTGAAAGAAGTTTCTTCAATGATCGATAAATTGGCGAAGAAGAATATCATTCATTGGAAAAAAGCTGCGAATCAAAAGTCGAAGCTTACAAGATTTGTAAACAAACTCGCTTAAGAATTTATTCTTAGCAGTTCAAAGTATACCTGAACCCCGCTCGAAAAGCGGGGTTTTACTTTTTGTACGTACACCTCCTTATATTTTCATCGTTTTTGAAATAAAAATCAAAACATGAAAAGATACAGCAGCACTGCTATATCTTCGTGCAAAACCGTTGTATGAACATGCATATTGAAGAGAAAGCTCTTGGTATAAAGAGCTGGTCGCCCGAAGACCGTCCACGTGAAAAATTAATCTTAAAAGGCAGATCATCACTTTCTGATGCCGAGCTGATTGCCATCCTGCTGGGATCGGGAACAACCACCTTGAGTGCTGTTGATCTTGCTAAAAAAATTCTGCTCTCTGCTGATAACAGTTTGCATCGGCTAGCGCATCTCACCATTAAAGATCTCGTTAAAATAAAAGGCATCGGTGAAGCCAAAGCGATCACCATTATTGCAGCGCTTGAATTAGGACGCAGAAGAAAAAACCTGGATGCCGATGAGAAACCTAAAATCACAAGCTCGAAAGATGCGTTCGATGTTTTGAAATCTGAACTGCTGGATATACCACACGAAGAATTCTGGATCGTGCTCGTAAACCGCGCCAACATTGTTTTGAAAAAACAAAGAATCAGTATCGGTGGTGTGGCAGGAACAGTGGCCGATCCAAAAATAATTTTCAAGCTAGCCCTCGATGAACTTGCCAGCGGTATAATTCTCGCGCACAATCATCCTTCCGGAAATCTGTCGGCAAGCGTTGCCGATCATTCTCTTACAAAAAAATTGAAAGAGGGTGCAAAGCTGCTCGACATACAAATTCTTGATCACCTGATCATTGCCAATCAACGCTATTACAGTTTTGCAGACGAAGGCGTGCTTTAATGTATCCGGCACAATAATCTTCCGTTTTTAACCATTATTACTTAGCGGTGGAGTTTCCACTGGTGTACAAGTAGAGGCATAAGTTTTTACGTTTCCATACTTGTTTCTAAGTTTGATGGTTAAAAAATGAAAAGGAAGCGCTCTCTACTCATTGTTCTGCTCGTAATTACTTTGCCCCTATTGCTGGCACAAGTGTGGAAGGACAATGAAGAGACACGAACTAAAACTCCTGCTTCGCCACCTCCAACGGTAAAGGTCACGCCTTATATAAACCCGGAGTTTACAAGTCTCATGGGCGACTATCAACGTGAAATGGAAACACTTCTGCAGACTTCAGGCATACCGGGTGCAGCCATTGCCGTTGTAAAAGATTCTTCTATAGTATATATAAAAGGCTTTGGTGTAAAAACGCATGGAACAAATGACTCCATTGATATCAATACCGTCTTTAGGATTGCTTCGGTATCAAAATGCTTTGCTGCCTTTCTTACCGGAACACTGGTTGCCGATAGCACACTGGCGTGGGATGACCCGGTAATAAAATACCTTCCTGCATTTCAGCTAAAGTCACCAGAGTATACGAAGCTTCTTACCCTTCGTAATGTACTTTCACATACTACCGGACTGCCCTATCACACGTATACCAACCTGGTGGAGGAAGGTATAGATCTTCAATCGTTACTCGATAAATTGAAAGATGTCAACGTAGCGAATCCCCCGGGGAAACAATATAGTTATCAGAATGTAGCCTATAGCCTTATTGGCGAAGTGATTCATGTCGCCACAAAAAAAACGTACGATGAAATGATACAGGAGCGCGTGTTTACACCACTGAACATGCACACTGCATCAACCAACTA
Source organism: Ohtaekwangia koreensis (assembly GCF_900167975.1). Taxonomy (GTDB): domain Bacteria; phylum Bacteroidota; class Bacteroidia; order Cytophagales; family Cyclobacteriaceae; genus Ohtaekwangia; species Ohtaekwangia koreensis. The sequence continues at coordinate 1,363,600 of NZ_FUZU01000002.1, read as the reverse complement.
TACCAGCTTAATTACCAATCCAAATATTGCCAAGCCTCATACCATGAGACGCGGGCAATGGAAGGAAGCAAGCATCAACAATACATATTACAACGTAGCGCCTGCTGGCGGAATCAATGCCAGTATTTCAGACATGGCCAACTGGATGATTGCTCTGCTCGGAAACCGTGAAGATGTTATTTCGCGAGAAACCCTGAACCAACTGTTCACGCCACAGGTAAATGCTCCTTCCAAGAACAGAAATTATGGACGAACACATCGCTACAGCAATTCATACTATGGATTAGGCTGGAGAATACTATACTACCCGGATGACACCTTGGTATACCATGGCGGATATGTGAATGGATATCGCAGTGAAGTTGCTGTGAATATGAAAGATCACATCGCTATATGTTTGCTGTCCAATGCACCGGGCGTTGTAGCCGACACCGGTATACCTGTATTTTTAAATATGTTCAGAGCACATCGTGATTCTATCCTTGCATACGACAACCGGAAACGCCTAACCCTTACCAGGAATAATATACCTGCACCTACACCATGAAGAAAAAAAACATTTTCATTCTCGTCATTATCGTTGTCGTCATGATCAGTTTGCTATACTCTTTCTTAGGCAGCCAGGACCAGACAGCCTATATCAAGGAGATTGAACAGGAGCGTGAAGAGAAAGACCAATTCATGCGTACTTCCAAGGAGTCGCCTTTTGCAAATAAAAAAGAAACCTTCCAGGGACTAAAATATTACCCGATCGACATCCGGTATAAAGTCACAGCTGATCTAACCGCTATACCAAACAAAAAAGTTGTGCTGCTCAGTACGAGTGATGGAAAAGAGCAACAGTATGTTGAATACGCTTACGCGGAATTCGATCTCAACGGATATCATAACAAACTCCTCATTCTGGAGATGATCGATACGGGCCCGTTCCGTGGCAAACTATTTTTGGCGTTCGGAGATGAAACCAGTGCGGGAGAAACGTATGGCGCAGGCCGTTATCTCGATGTTGAAAAAGTGCAAGGCAGCAATACGATCACACTGGATTTCAACATGGCCTATAATCCATATTGCGCTTACGCGGAAGAATTTTCGTGCCCTTTTCCACCACCCGAAAATCTTTTGAAAGTTGCCATCCGCGCAGGCGAAAAGGTTTATCATAATTGATCCACCTTTTTTAATCTTTCGCTTTAGTCAGTTTCAGCTAAACCCTTATTTTTGAGGTCTTATTCATTTGCCCGGATCGCTTTATCCGGGTTCTTTTTATAGATAGCATTATGACCATTTCGTACAATTGGCTGAAAGAATACATCGACATCCCTGAATCAGCAGAGGAGATTGGAAAAGTATTAACATCTACCGGACTGGAAGTAGAAAAAGTAGAAGAGCATGAAACGGTAAAAGGAGGTTTGAAAGGTTTGGTGATCGGCACAGTATTAACCTGTGCGAAACATCCCAACGCAGATAAACTTTCGGTTACGACCGTAGATGTTGGCGGTGAAAAAATATTGCCAATTGTTTGTGGTGCTCCCAATGTAGCTGCAGGCCAACGCGTAGTCGTAGCTACACCCGGCACAACGGTTTACCCGAGCAAAGGAGAACCTTTCACGATAAAGAATTCAAAAATTCGTGGAGAACAATCTGAAGGGATGATTTGTGCTGAAGATGAAATCGGTTTGGGAGAAAGTCATGCAGGCATCATGATTCTTACTACCGATGTACCAAACGGAACACCGGCTGCTGAGTTCTTCAACATTCAATCTGACTATATACTTGAAATAGGACTTACACCCAACCGCGCAGATGCTACATCGCACGTGGGTGTTGCCCGCGATATAAAAGCATCGAAACAAAGATCTATACAATGGCCATCGGTTGATCATTTCAAAAGCGATAATCAAAGCCTGGTTATACCGGTTGAAGTTGAAAACAAAGAAGCTTGTCCTCGTTACTCAGGTGTAACAATCACAGGGATCACTGTAAAAGATTCACCCGACTGGTTAAAGAATCGTTTATTATCCATAGGCCTCACCCCTATCAACAACATCGTTGATATAACAAACTTCATCTGTTATGAACTCGGGCAACCGATGCATGCATTTGATGCTGATCAGATTACCGGCAAAAAAGTAATTGTAAAAACATTACCAGCTGGTTCTAAATTCACAACCCTGGATAACAAAGAAAGAACGTTACTCGCGAACGACCTCATGATTTGCAATGCAGCAGAAGGTATGTGTATAGCGGGGGTGTTCGGAGGCGCTAAATCCGGGATCACCGGAAACACAAAGAATATATTCCTGGAGAGTGCTTATTTCTCTGCCGACTATATCCGTAAAACATCGCTTCATCACCAGTTGAAGACAGATGCATCGTTCCGTTATGAACGTGGCACCGATCCCAACATCACTGTATACGCATTGAAGCGTGCTGCTCTATTGGTAAAAGAAATTGCCGGTGGACAAATCTCTTCAGAGATCGTAGATATATACCCTTCTAAAATTGAGAATAGAACGATCGAAGTAAAAGATAAACATGTAGCGAGACTGATCGGCAAAATCATTCCGCGTGAAGAAGTCTTTGGTATACTCGAGCGCCTGGATATACAGATCACAGAAAAGAAAGAAGATTCATTCACAGTATCGGTTCCACCCTACCGTGTAGATGTATTACAAGAGGCAGACATCATTGAGGAGATCTTGCGCATCTATGGATTCAACAACATTGAGCTTTCAGATATAGCAGGTACCGATTATGTAGCGGAGTTCCCTGTAAAAAGCATCGACAAGTATAAACGCAGCATTGGCGAATTACTGGCCGGCAATGGTTTCTATGAGATCTGGACGAACTCGCTGACGAATCACTCCTATCAACAGAAACATAAGCTTACGTTTAAAGGCGAGCCTGTTGAGATACTGAACAAGCTGAGTGAAGAGCAGGGCATTCTCCGCCAGACTTTACTGTTTACAGGACTTGAGGTTTGCGCTTATAATATAAACCGGAAGCAAAAAGATCTGAAGCTTTACGAGTTCGGTAAAATATACTATAAAGATAGTGGCAAGTACCGCGAGGAAGAACGCCTGGTGCTATACATCACCGGTAACGTTGAAACCGAAAACTGGCGACATAAAACGCAGCCTGTTTCGTATTACGACCTGGCACAGCACGTACAGAATATCTTGCAGAAGAGCGGGGTTACAAACCTGAAGCAGGAAACAATTAACGATCAGTTGCTGGAATATGGTTTGAAACTTTCGAGGGGAAATGAAGAAATAGGAAAGCTCGGAAAAGTAAAATCTGCGTTGCTGAAAGATTTTGGAGTGAAGCAGGAAATATTTTATGCGGAGCTAAATACATCCTTGCTTTTCCAAGCGGCAAACCCTAAGTTAGTAATTAAAGAAGTTGTAAAGTTTCCTGAAGTAAGGCGTGACCTGTCGCTTGTGCTCGACAAGCAGGTAAACTTCAACGAAATAAACAACGTAGTACTAAGTACCGAAAAGCGGCTGATCAAAAACATCATTGCGTTTGATGTCTATGAAGGCGAAAATATCCCACCAGGAAAAAAGGCTTATGCACTGGGCTTTACTTTGCTGGATGAAACCAAAACGCTAACCGATGAAGAAATTGACAAGACTATGAATCGGTTAATAAAAGCGTTTGAAGAAAAACTAGGTGCTGTCATCAGAAAGTAATTGGTATAGATGAAGCATTGGATTTTATTGGTATAGTATTTATGCCAGCGCTCAACGATAAGTGTAATTTACCCAACGGCTATAGGGCTACAGACCCGCAGCGAAAAGAATGGAAATGGACCAAGAACTCTTAAAGTCTAACCTTACGGGGTTGGAGCGCAAACTTGTGGTGCTCATTAACGAGCATAAAAATCTTAAAGAGGAAATAAAAAACCTGAAAGTTGAAAATCAGGAACTGAAGTCCGCAATTAAAGTCCGCGATGAGCAAATCAACGGTTTTCATAATCAATTGAAAATCACTAAAATTGTAGATAATTTAAACCCGGAAGACGGAAGTGTTCTGGAGTTAAAGAAAAAAGTGGACGAATACATTCGTGAGATTGACAAGTGCATCGCTCACTTAAGCAGATAAAAAGGCAACCCCGTAAGAAATTGATGGAGGAACTTTCTATAAAAATTAAGATAGCCGACCGTGAATACCCCATGAAGGTGAAGCGATCTGATGAAGAACGGGTTCGGTTGGCGGGAAAACTCATCAATGAGAAGTTAAAATCTTATCGGGAACAATTTGGGATTGACGACAAACAAGATTTATTAGCTATGGTAGCGTTCGATTGCCTCGTAGATAAAATGGCTGCGGACGAAACACACCAGGTTATTGACCAGACCGTGTTCGAGAAAGTAAATCACCTCAACCACCTGGTATCGCAATCCATTCTGTAATTTCTTTTACTCCTTCCTTTCTGAGCCAAGGCGGCATACCGGGGTATATATAACCCTTATTTTTTTATGTCTCTCTTTTACGTCATAGTTATTGCCAGCAGTTTAGTGGCAACCATCGTACTGAGCATTATTATCGGTTCTATTCTTTCCGGAAAAAAAATGAAACGCAGTCTGGAAGATGCAGACGACCGTGCCAAGCTTATTCTTAAAGAAGCCGAAATCGCAGCCGAGAATTTGAAGAAAGATAGAATTCTGGAAGCCAAAGAAAAGATCCTGAAGATGCGCTCCGAGTTTGAAGATGAAGCAAACAAGAAGAAGAGCGTAATCATCACCAACGAACAAAAGATCAAGCAACGCGAGCAAACTCTGAGCAAGGAAATTGAAAGCCTGAAACGCAAGGAAGGCGAGCTTGATGACATCCGTACAGACCTTGCCGCTCAACTTGAGCACGTTAAGAAACGCAAGGAAGAGCTCGACAAATTCAATCAGCAGAAAATTCAGGTACTTGAAAATATATCCAAGCTCACTGCAGATGAAGCCCGCGAGCAACTGATCGCCTCTCTGAAAGATGAAGCACAGACCCGTGCCTCAAGCTATATCAAAGACATTATGGAGCAGGCGAAACTTACTGCTACCAAAGAAGCCAAAAAGATTGTTGTTGAAACGATTCAGCGTACTGCTACTGAACATGCTGTTGAAAACTGCGTATCAATCTTCAACATCGAAAGCGATGATATTAAAGGTAAAGTAATCGGCCGCGAAGGAAGAAACATCCGCGCCCTCGAAGCTGCTACCGGTGTTGAAATTATAGTAGACGATACGCCTGAAGCGATTATCATTTCAGGATTCGATCCGGTGCGAAGAGAGATCGCACGTTTATCATTACACAGACTTGTACAAGATGGTCGTATTCACCCGGCACGTATCGAAGAGATCGTTGCCAAGACCACAAAAAATATAGAAGACGAAATTATAGAGATCGGTGAACGTACTGTGATCGACCTGGGTATACATGGTCTGCATCCGGAGTTAGTGCGTATGGTAGGCCGCATGCGCTATCGTTCTTCGTACGGACAAAACTTATTGCAACACTCACGCGAAGTTGCCAACCTGTGCGCGATTATGGCGAGCGAACTTGGCCTCAATGTAAAACAAGCGAAACGTGCCGGGCTCCTTCACGATATAGGCAAGGTATGGCCTGAAGAATTGGAGAAGCCACACGCTATAGTAGGTATGGAGCTTGCGCAGAAGTATAAAGAACACCCGGCAATCTGCAACGCTATAGGAGCTCACCACGATGAGATTGAAATGACGAGTATACTTTCACCTATAGTTCAGTCATGCGATGCTATAAGCGGCGCACGCCCTGGGGCAAGACGCGAGGTGATGGAACAATATATCAAGCGCTTGAAAGAACTCGAAGAACTCGGACTAAGCTTTGATGGTGTAGAGAAATGCTATGCTATACAAGCCGGCCGCGAACTGCGCGTGATCGTAGATGCAGAGAAAGCAACCGATGATCGTGCAAGTCAATTGAGCTTCGACATCTCCCAGAAAATAGAACGCGACATGCAATATCCAGGACAGGTAAAAGTTACCGTGATCCGCGAGATGAGAAGTGTTGCTTACGCGAAATAAGCCTTAGCCTAAATCCCTCTCCAGGCGAGAGGGACTTTTAAACCCTTCTCCTTTGGAGAAGGGTTGGAATGAGGCCACCAACCCATATATATACATGCCCCGTAATATCGGGGCATGTTTGTTTATATACTGTCTTATTCGTTTATCTTGACGTAGCCAGTCTTTTAATTTATCCACAGCTATATTTAGGCTCCAAAGCTTACGCGAAACAGCCTGATATCAGGCTATGTTATTTTATATACCTTCTGCATTTTCTTCGTGCGCCTCTGTGCCTTCTTCGGGCCCTTTGTGCAATTGAATTTCATTGTCATCCGTATCGTACCATCCCCGCGTTTCCTTTGCGGCCGTGTCCAGCAAGCTGAATAACAACGATAAATCATCCATCCAGTCATCAAACTCGGGCGACAAAAAGTCTTTATTATGCCCTATATATTCGATCAATAAAGTCCGCAGGCAGCGATTAACCCTATCGGGAGGCGTATATAGCATAAAATGACGGAAGGCCTCGGCCAACCGCTCACTAACAACTCGGGAATCCATATGTGACATATAACGTTCAAGATTTACGGCCGCAAATAGCAATTCTTTAAAGATGTACCACACCCCCGCTTCGAGTATATAACAACCCTACCACGTTGTTTTTTACCTAATCAACTTATTTTTTACATTTGAGTATGACAGAGAAACTTCATATTGGCAGAAAAGTAGCACGCCTGCGCGAGTTACGCGGTATAAAACAAGAAACGTTGGCCGAGCAGCTAGGTATAAGCCAGCAGGCTGTTTCTAAACTGGAGCAGAGTGAGAGTATAGAAGATACTACTTTAGCAAGGATCGCTAAAGCGTTGGGTATAACATCTGAAGTGATTGAAAACTTTAGTGAGGAGTCTGTTATCTATAACATACAGAACAACTACGAAAACGCTTCTAATAATACAGTTCAACAATATCAATGTACTTTCAATCCTCTTGATGAGTATAGGAATGAAGTAAAAGAAAATAAACGCTTGAGTGAAGAGAATAAAAAACTATATGAATCTCTTTTGAAAGAGAAGGATGAAAAGATTGCGTTGTTGAAGAAGATGTTGGAGGGGAGGTAGAGATGGAGACTGAAGATAGTAAAGCCTATCTCAAGAAATCTGCCATGCTCTACAAGATTTATTGTGGATTGTTTTTATTCTCGATGTTAGTATCCACAATAGTGAGCTTGGTGCCAAATGGCTCGACAAGTTTTACCGAATTGATAATAGGGTTCCCTCTCTTGACAGTTTTCATAATATCACCCCTTGGTATTTTTTATTGTTGGAGAAGCTATAGACGAAAAGAAGGCAAAACTATTAGCAGAATTATACATTCTTTAGGTCACGCGTTTTTCTGTTACATAGCGATCATAATGTTGGGTATCTTTATTATGAACATATACCTGTAGCTTATCCTTTTCGCACGAGGTACAATTAATATATGCAATAATACTCCTATATTAGAAATGTTATGCACAGTGCCGCGCGGACAGAGTAGCGACCACCGCACATTTGCACATTTGCTTGCGCATATTCCATTACGGCACCAAAGCAAGCAAAATAGCTAATTTTACCACGCAAGAAATTATTTTAGCTGGATGAGAAAAGTCAAACCAAAATCGATTTCAATTCTCGACAACTCATATCAATTCATTAACGAATCATTGAGATATTATAGAAGGACAAAAAAAGCTCCAACTTACTGGCCATTTACCATCTTCCTGATTATCCAAGGACTAGAGTTGCTGATGAAACACGTTCTGAGAAAAGAACACCCAATTTTGATCTACGAAAATGTAGATAAGCCTAAAAATACCGTTTCACTTTCCCAGGCACTGGAGAGACTAACCTCAATATCAAAAATACAGATTGACGATAAGGAAAAACGGCTCATCAATAAAGCAATTAACTATAGAAATCTTGTCCTGCACTATGAGTTGTCCTATAATCATTTTGAACTGAAATCCGTCTATATCCAACTCTTTGAATTCGCTCATTATTTCCATAAAAAGCATATTGAGGAAGAACTCCACGGCTTCATAGAAAAGACTTTATGGTCAACCGAAGGAGAGCTAATGAATAGCTTCAAAAAAGAATTTGTTCATTATCACGGAATAGAAGTTTTCAAATCTATCCCTTCAGAAATCGTAAAATTTCAAAAATTTAACGGTTTGATCATTGCAGGAAAAGAGTACCGAAGGATTCCTTATGGCAAAGAGAAGTTCGAGTGGTCTTCAGACCCATGTCACGATTGTGGGTGCTTGAAAGGACAATTTCATATAAGCCAATGTGATGTTGAGGAGTGCCCTTCGTGTGGCCGTCAATTTCTCTCTTGCGGTTGCTGGGGAGATGAGGATATTTATTATACAAGACTTGATTAGATCAAACGGCAACATTTGATGCCCCATCAGAGTCACCGGCCTCCGGGACTCTGATGCTTAGCAGACATCATTATCCTAATAAAGATATAGTATATAAATCTCAACTCCCACCTGCGTGAGCCAATACTGTCGAAGAAAAGTATATATATGAAATATATTCCAATATAAGATGTTATAGCAACAGCCTGGACAGATTAAACAATGAAAGAAATAAGTATAGTCATTGAGAATTGCGAAAAAGATCTAGACGCGACAGACTTTGATTTGCTTTGTGTCGAAAAGATTGAGCACATAGACAAAGTTACGAATTGTTCATTGGCAACAATTACGTTGGACAATGGAAAAAAGGATTTAAGAGTTAAATTCGAATGGAAAGAAGATAGTGGAATTGAGGAGTCAGACTTTCTTTATATCCCAGAGACTGCTACTCTTTTCTTCAGGTCACAAAATCAATGGGGAGCAATAGACATTGAAAATAAAACATTAAAGCGACATGAAAGCTCTATGTGGGAGCCATTTATTCATAATAGAGGGGATTACATATTAATCGAGGACGATTTAAAAGCGGAATCAACTAAACTTAATGGAGACAAGATTGATTCCGTTCCAATCGACCCACCAACAGAGTCAAAAGAATTTAAAGATTGGATTGAATACAATAGTCCAGTTTATGGCAGACAAGTCTTAAAAATAAAATAGTGGAAATCCCTTGTCTCCGCAGAGTCTCTCGCCTCGAGGACTCTGGCGGAACCACACACTTTAGCACCGGACAGTATTTCAAAACACATAGTCCCGAAACGGAGACTATGCTTCGACTTTAATATCAACAAAAGTGAGGGTATATATCTGCAGAGTTTCTCGCCTCGAGGACAGCATGCGGGTGACTTTTGTGCCATATAGTATATAAATGAAGATAGTCTGAAGACCGTCAAATTCAAGGCACAAGTCATAAGACTCACGCCAGCAAAAGATACAATATATCCGTTCTACAAACGCATATATAGCAATGGTATTCTTATATTAGAATGTTGTGCGTCATGCCAAAAAGACTAAAAATGACAGAGGACTACATAAACGGATTTCTAGAATGTGTTTCCAGAGTAAAAGACATTTTAACTCCACATGTTGGTGGATTCAACCAGTTTTTTTCTATTGATAGAAACCTTAACGGTGACGTACTGACCAACATCAAAGACTTTATGACAGAAAACAAAAACTATTACAAAAATAGTTCGGATGATAATTTTTTTGAGAACACACTGAATAAAATATCTATTATAAAGATTGATAATTGGGAGAAGAACTTACAAGGATTAGTTCAAAATTGGACATGTGACAAAGATCTTTCGGGATTGCATGGGAAAAATGGATTTTTACTCTCCGAGTGCTTAATCAATTCGCTACTAAAAGAATTTTTTAAAAAAGAAAATGTAGAAGTGTATAAAATGTTACCAGACTGGGGAACATGGCACTGGGGAGATCATATGAGCGAGGAATATTTATTTGTGACAAATAGAAAAATATTCATTTTGCATCTGGGAGAGAGCAGTTGAAAGGCACGAACGCACAACAATGCATATAAATCATGCCAGCAGAATTGTTGATTTAATTATTAATTTGGACTGCCTGCAAACTTTATATGCGAACGTTGTAGGCCACTTAACCCATGACAAAGAAAGTTTCATTTGAACATGAGTGTCCTTCGATTCATTATGATTTGAAATCATAAATGAAGTCATATTTCCCGGACACGTTAGCGATTAAATTCATCGGAAAATACAGAGCTGGTTCATCGGGTGACAATGACGCCAAATTAATGAAGGGCGTTATTATGACTGCCTTTACTTACCTTAAACAATAAGTGGAGGTATATCTATATACCAGGTTAACCCCACATTATCTTCAATCGTTACAGCAGCCCCGAGCTGCATCGCTTCTTTGGGCCAAAGTAAATATCCAATCACGTTTCGTTGCAGTTACCATAGGGTGTTGCCATAAAATTGATTTATAGCGCAAGTATACCCTGGCAGCCCGCAGCCTATCTGCGGGCTGCACTTCACCCCAATAATATTTGGGCGGCATTCATAAAAGAACACCAACCCAGCACCCTATTATGCAAATACCAACGCCTTGACAACCGTGCACCAGGAGTGGACAGAGTGTGGAAGAAGAGTGGAGAAAGAAGCTGTACGGAGCATATAGCACTGAAATGGAGACTATGCCTGGACTTTATACATCCGCAAAACGGAGATATGCTTTGACTTAGATGAAAAACACAAACAAATAATGTCATTAAGGATGGCATCATTAAACAATAGAATCCTTTAAATTTATAACATATAATTTCCGAAGGGAAGTCTATATCTATACTTGTATATCTATTCTAAAAGAATGATGCGATCATTTATATTAATAGTCATAGTAGTTTTTGTATTCTCCTGTGGAGCGGAGGAACATTACTTTAAAAAGTCACTTTCAAAAGCAGAAAAAACGTATTTGAGAGACAATGTCACTTTAATAAAAAGGTTTTCCGGAAAATCAAACTGGTATAAACAGTATTGGAAAGGCAATCTCATCGTAAAAAATACTGAAAAAGGTTTTGACATTAGGCAAATTGGAGAATGGAGACAGACCTCTAAAGATGGACAAGAACTTTATACAATTACAAATTTTGACGAATTCGGCTATGTTATAGACGAAAGAATTTTAGGATATGAGGGAATGCCACCGACTGGTGAAACCAATTGTAAAAAAGACACCGTTAATGGTCAGATTCGTCTAACATGCGAATACACAAATAGATATAGCAATGGGCAACTTAAAGAGCAGGGAAAAAAAATAATTATTAACGACCAAGCTAAAAAGGAAGGCCGATGGGAATATTATAGTGAGGCAGGTGTAATACAAAGTGTCGTAGAATATAAAAACGACAAACCTGTTCGGTGACTCCAAATATACCCATCAGGGGAGTGCAAGTTCAAGTATTTATCTTCGTTCAACATTCAATTAACGGCAAGCTCGATTTTGAACCCCTCGTTGCCTATATATATTAGCGTTAACGGCAATTGTAAATATGTCTCCGCAGAGTCTCCCGTCTCGGAGGACTCTGTCGGAAGCACACACTCACAATACGCATCAATTTACAAAAAGTGATAAAAGTATTCACAATGAAAAGACCGCAAGACTTCTTTACGATTTACAAGCAATCGGCATGGGATAAGGACACAGAAAGTATGATTGGATTATATGACGACAATATTGTGATTTTTGACATGTGGAATCAAGGCTATCAAACAGGTCTGAAAGAATGGTCTGTTGTTATAAAAGATTGGCTAGGTTCACTTGGAGACGAAAAGTTAAATGTGATATTTGAAATGATAGAGATACACGAAAGTAACGATGTTGGATTTGGAAGTGCTTTGATTACCTATCAAGCAATTTCGATCAGCAATGCTATTGTAAGAAGCATGAAAAATAGAGTTACCCTTGGGTTTATCAAACAGAAAGATGAATGGAAAGTTGTTCATCAACACACCTCCGCTCCTATCAATTCTGAACTCAAGGCTATTTTGAATTTTTAAGATTAACATTCACTCAGAGTTCCCGAGACCGGGACTAGATAAGAATGGCGTTCGGAATTCTGATGCTAAGTAGCAGAATCGTTATATTGAGAAAGATATATAGTCCTAAATCCGACCTCCTCCGGCATAAAATTTTTGACAATTGATTAAAACAAAAAGTTATGAGAAAACTAGTTGCATCAATCAATATGACACTTGATGGGTTTTGTGATCACACATCTGCCATTGCAGATGACGAACTGCATCAACACTATACCGACCTACTACTTAGCGGAGGCGATCTTCTATACGGAAGGATAACATACCAACTTATGGAAAGCTACTGGCCAACGGTAGTTAAAAATCCCACCGGCAACAAACGCACAGACGACTTTGCTGTGATCATAGAGAACATTCCAAAAATTGTTTTCTCCCGCACGCTGAGTAATGTAAATTGGAAAAATGTAAAACTTGCCAAGAGAAGCCTTGAGGAAGAAGTTTTAGAACTCAAGCAATCGAACAATCGCGAGGATAAAGATATTTTAGTGGGCAGTCCGAGTTTAATTGCAGCGTTAACAAAACTTAATTTGTTTGATGAATACCAACTCTGTGTTCACCCTGTTATAGCCGGACAGGGTTTACCTCTCTTTAAAAACATAAACGATAGCATTGTTCTTAAGCTTGCAAAAACAAAAACACTTGGCGGTGGCCAAATAGTGCTATACTATGAGCCTATAAAAAAATGATTTGTCTTTGAGGAAAGATCTATTCTTTGCGGAGTAGCAAGATCTTTCAATTTAAAAATATGCAAGAGGGTAAGCACTAATAAGTATATATGAATATGAAAGTATATTTAACGCTGATCGTGATCTTAACGGCATTTCTTTCACATGCTCAGCAGAAATTAATAAAAGTAAATGGCCATAATTTAAATATATACCAAAAGGGATTTGAAAACCGGAAGAAGAACGCTCCGGCAATTATCTTTGAAAATGGCATGGGCGTTGGTCTGGGTAATTGGGATACTGTAATTGATCAAATAGCAAAGTTTGCCCCTGTGTTCGCTTACGACAGGTCTGGTGTAGAGAAGTCAGATAAAGTATATCAAATGCCAACGGTTAAGGTAGTAGCAGACAACCTGAAATCATTGCTTACTACGTTGAACATTTCTCCACCCTATATTCTAGTCGGGCATTCCATGGGTGGAGTATATATAAGAGCCTTTGCAGGTTTTTATCCGAACGACATCGCTGCCCTTGTTTTTGTAGACCCGGCTGATTTCACAGAAACAAAACAACAATGGAATTCCATATTCAGAGCTATAGGAGTTCCTGAAAAGAAAATTGACGAGATGTTATACAACCGTCTTTATACAAAGTCCGAAGTTGATTCGCTGAACTTTGGGCCTTGGAGTGAAGCCCAGGTTCTGGCAGATTTAAGACGAACCGATTTTGCCGAGATCAATAATTTACCCCTGCCCAACGTTCCTATCTACTTCCTGGTTGGCGGAAGATTTGACGTTCCTCCCGAAAGAAGAAGCAAAGACTTTGATCAGGAGTATTTTTTTAAAGTAAAGTCAAACCAAAATATGGAGCGGTGGCGAAAGGTAATAGACTCCTCCGGTAAAGGAGGCGCACTTATCTATCTCCCTAAAAGCGGCCATTATATACAACGAGACGATCCAAAAGCTGTGATTAATACTATAAAGTATATAGTTGAAAATTGGTAATATTGTGCTTGATCACTAGGTCCTATATCGTCCTTCGTCCATCTTGAATCGGTTTTAGAACAACTTATCAGCAACAGGTCAAAATTGAGATTTGAAAAATTCTCATGGCTGCATTAGTTAGTTGCAAGATGTTACCGAAATCTTATCTATATATCCGTTAGCAATTCTTTGCCCCCTCTGCTCTATCCATAAGAGTCCTCTGACTTCATTTTTTTTCAGAAGTCACTTTGTTTCGAAGATCATCTTGTACTGACCTCTTATTTATTATACACTGCTATTCCAACCATTGAATCATCAATCCATTCATCTTTAAAAAGATGGTCAATGTTTCCTTATGCTTTCCCGCTCATTACCTTCACATTTGTACATACCTGAGTATTTGAGGTTCCTTACCTTTTCTCCTGCCACTATTTGTATGTATGTACTTCCCAAATCTGCAATTCCAGTGTTTTTGCAGTCCTCGAATAGTTCATCTTCCTCCGGTAGTTCAAATAGTCTATAACTTATTAATTTTGTCAAGAAAGATTTTGCTTCTTCTGGCTTACACAATTTTCTTGTTGTTATATCTCTTGCTATATAATATTCTGGATCACTCCTGAGTTGTTTTTCATTAAAAATCCATTGTCGGATTTCTATTTTCTCCCAATTCTCGCCTTGTTTTGAGAAGATTTTGTACCAACCATAACTTGCTTCAGCCCTACTACAAAAAACAACGCTAAAATCTTTTTCCAGTACTATATCTTTTACATATCTATCTATATCATTTATACTGCCGTTTTTATCAAAATTTGGAAACTCATTATCCTGCTGAGAGCAGCAGGATAACGTAAAAGCAATTAATAAAGGCAACCCTCTCATAGGTATTGAAATTTTAATTATTTCTAATGCTTGTTGAGATACCATTTTTTATTAAATAATTTTTCTATTTCAAGAATATCTATCCATTCAGGCACATCCGGGCAGCTATTACTTCGCTCATAAACGTTGTAATAACTTAAAGTCCTAACCTTATTTTTCGAAACTATTTGAAAATGTAAGTCAGTGCGTCAGCGCCTTCACTAAATATACCCTTGCTGTAGAGTTTTTTACATTTGTCTAAAAGAGCATCTTCATCGCTCATTTCGAATAGATGATGTTTCTCAAGCTCATCTATAAAAAGCCTGCCTTCTCTTTCTTCACATTGTTTTGTTAGGGTTGTGTTTTTAATTATTATTTCTATAGAATCCCCTCAGCTACACCATTTCTTATTTCAATTTTCTCCCAAATGTCATCCTTGAGGGAAAATACTTTATGTACTACATTATTGTATGGAGTGCTTACAGTATAAATTACGCTAAAGTCCTTTTCTGCCACTACGTTTCTTACTTCATGGTATATATCTTTTTTGTTTCCATTAGGTGAGAATGGAAGAATTATGCTGTTAGAGCCTTTGAGACAACCAGTCAGGAGTATAAATAAATATTTCATCATCGTAATTTAATTACACGAAGTTCCCGACTTTTGATATGGTATTCTATAGTGTGTTTAGTTCAGATTCTGTAAAACCTTTTTTAATCAATTGATGATTTATCTACCTTTTTCATTCTCAAACCATTCCTTTTCAAATAACTCTTGAATTTTATAGATATTCTCTTTTTCGTTTCCGTCAGCACAGTCATACGCTCCAGAATATGTAAGAGTTCTCACTTTATTACCAGCGACTATTTCTATATATGTACTTCCTAAATCGGTCACACCGCTATCTTTACAATCTTTAAATAGCACGCTTTCTTCTGGTAACTCAAATACATTGAAGGCTTTTAATTTATTTAAAAAAGATTCAGCTTCTTCTGGTTTACAGAGTTTTCTTGTTGTAATATCTCTTGATATATAGTAATCAGGTTCCTTTTTTAATTGATCTTCGTCTATTATTGTTTGCCGGATTTCTATTTTTTCCCAATAGCCAATCCGCCTAGAGAACATTTTATACCAGCTATGGTTAGAATCATTCCGCAAAAAAAAGATGACGCTAAAATCATACTCAGAAACAACACATCGAATACTCTGGTGGATTTCATCGATGCTGGCATTGGCGGTAAACTCTGGATTATAGTTGTCTTTTTCAGTGGTTTTAGAACAACATGTCAGAGTTAAAAGAATTATAATTAGATTTTTTTTCATAGTGTAATATTTTAATCACAAGATGTTCCAGAAGTTTTATTTTCATAGCGTCTTACTATGGTATCTATTTGTTCCTTAGTGAAGTTCTTTTTATCAAGAATTTTGTTAAACAAATCGCCCCATTGCTTTTCATAAGCCATCATTCCTTTCAAAATTAATCCCTGAGCTTCTCGCAAAGTCAAATTAGGATATGCCTTCTGAAGCCCTGATGCTATTAGATCGAGGTAAGTATAAAAAATAGCAACATGATCGTCTGTTGGAGTATTTTCAGAAAACCACTTATCCTTGTCAAAGTAATGCACTATAGCATGAAAGGCTTCATGATATATAACGGAGGCAATATACTCCTGAGAATCATTTTCATTAAGGTTTTCTGTATTCAATTCTATAATAACATCTACTATACCGTTGTGTGATTCTACAGGTTCTGTCCATCCATTTGCCATTTTCTTCTCCGGTATCTTCATATCTTCTGCATCGCCTTCCCGAATGATTAGGTTTACTTTATCATTCTTGTTAAACATATCTTGTATCAATTTATTATAACTGCTGGCAAGTGCGGGATTCAATACTTTTTTAGCGACCATTTTCAGGCAAGGATTCTTCAACAAATTCTCTATGCAGGCCACACATTCGTCTCCTACGTATAAATCGTTTTCAGGAACCACTATTACTACAGGTTTTGTCTTGGGTTTTGTGGTACCCGTAGTATTGCCTCCACCTGCTTTAGGAGATGGTCCGCTACCCGTTGCTACATACGTACCACCACCGCCAGCCGGCGGTACAGCTATCATGTCATCACACATTCCCATGTTAAATGAAAAAGTGCACACGCTACTCAATTGCGTCTTACGATCATATTGACAATGGCAGGGGTAATCGGTAACAGTCTCGACTTTATAGGTGGTTACACAGTTTTGCTCAATACTTTTAACACATTGATTAACCATTTGTGTTCTTCCACTTTTATATATACTATCTTGTTTAAAGGGAATTGAAAATTCTCCGATCAGGTTTTCTTCCAAATCAAATTGCTGGAGAGTCCCTCTAAAAGATTCACCTTTGATATAACTTTCGTCCGGAATATAGCGGTATATAAAGCCATAAAACCCGTCATCATACTTTGATAGTATCATATTTTCAAAATAATCCGGAGATTCGTAAGGGAGCGGGAAAGTATAATTCAGAACTCCACTATCAGGATTTTCGTATTTAAAAAATGCGTCTTTAATTTCGAGGCTGTTTATTCTTCCGTTTGAAGCTCTGCCCTGTAGTTTCGATAAGAGATCTTTGGCGATTGGTTCATGGTCAAGATCTGTAACGACAATTTTTTCCTGGGAAGTTTTCGAAACGGGAGTCTCTTCATTGCAAGACGAAGCCCATAGGAAAAGAATGATAAAGAAAACAGCTAAATGTTTTTTCATAATATATATTTATAGTATAAATGGATTCGTATTAGCTGCTCATTTGCTTTTAGACAGTCCATAGGATGAAAAGGAACAGCGCTTCATTAGCCCAAATACTGGCAACAGAACTCTACTCTATTCAGCTATTCAGAATTTCGTCTCCACCTTTACGCCAAAGTAGTATATATTATCAACATCAACCATGTCTCATGGTGAGATAGTGAAAATAAAAAATATAGGTATACATTACAGTTATGAGGCGCTTATATATATACCTACATAATGGTTAGAAGGCATCAAGTGTAGCAACAGATAATTGCCTTTAGTTTCCGCAGAGTCTCCCGCGCCTGCCAACTCCGGGACTCTGAATGCTTAGTAACAAAATCGTTATCTTGAAGGAAAATATATTGCTACAACAAGCCTATAAATCGTCTCCTATGCTTTTCTGGAAAAAGAAACCTGAAACAATTATACAATGCCCTCGTTGTGAGTGGCAACCTGATGGAGAAAAGCATTGGGCTTGTGGCTGTGGATACTCGTGGAATACTTTTGAAACAAAAGGTAAATGCCCGAGTTGTAAAAAGCAGTGGGCCGATACTCGATGTCCAGGCTGCGGCCAGATGTCGCCACATAAGGACTGGTATAAAACGCCAGAAGAAATTGAGGCTGTAGAAAAATCAGCGAATACTGTATTGCGAGCGAAAAAGAAAAGTCTTGAATCACGACTTATTGATTATGGTATAAAAAACTATAGGGTAAGTCATTTAGAATATCTCGATTATTCCAAAGCAAAACTCCATTCGCCCTACGATGCCGGTTGCAGAATGATAATTCTGTATGCCATCTCTTATTTGGCACATAAACTGGAAGACAGGCCTGCGGTTTGCAACTGGCTGCAAAGCGAAAATCTTTGGGATAAAGTATCGCCCAGCGAGAAAGAATTTCTAAGTGATCCATCTCCCAGCGAAGAAACTCGACAAAACTTGTCGTGGTATATTGAGACTGCTATAACATTAGCATGGTGTTTAACGAAAGTAAGCTCCCTGCCACGACTCGATATAGAAGGAGATGATAAAACGATGGATGAATTTCAAGAGAATGTTCCTGCTCTTGGCGAACCGCTGGCTTTCTTTCTGAGTACTTTAGAGTATAGAAGTCTGGATGAGATTTACGAAGAAAACTTACTCAACGAGATGGCTGCTACTTATTTCAGAGACTTATTATTTAATGGCAAGAAAGATGAGACCAAAATAAACCGCATCATCAGTTATGAAAGACACAAGGTTTTGAATTGGCTGAACACACAATATGTAGATGAATCCTTGATTGTTACAGGTGAGCTGTGGGACGATGTTGACACATCAACATAACCTGAACATTTGAATATAAACGCAACGGTAAGAATATTCCTTCTAAATTTCATATACCTAAAACATCAATCCCTTAGCCACAACAATAACCTACTCTATGCAAACGATCAACACCGACAAATTCTGGATACTTATTGACAATGCTGTTAAAGCATCGAATGGCAATGACTCAGCAAAGGAAAGACATTTAACTACTGAACTCACCAAACTTTCACTGGATGACATCAGGGACTTTGAGATTTCATTTCGTAAATGTGTAATAGATGCTGATGATTTTAAAGTGATGGCTGCGCAAAAAATAATTGATGGCTACGTGTCGGATGATACATACCTATATTTCCGCTGCTGGCTGATTGGGCAAGGGAAAACAATATATACTGAATCGTTAAAAAACGCAGACTATCTATCTACCGTTGTGAATAAAGGCGACACGTGTAATTTTGAAGAGATAATGTATGTTGCCACAAAAGCATACTCCTTAAAGACTGGCAAAAAAGAAGACGAAACTTTCCCGAGAGATACAGCAATATCCATGGGCTTAGATTATGATTTTGGTGCGCCACCAACAAAAGGTAACGATTGGACTGAAGATCAATTACCCTCCTTACTTCCCAAGCTTTGGGTGAAGTTTAGTTAATCAATGATAGTGTGCCACTCCTCTAACTATACTTATACATTATAATGAAGAATATCATTAACGACAAATTATGGTCCGAAGAGGAGAAAAAAAGCATGGACAGCGAAAGAAAAAATTCAAAGTCTAGAAATGAAGCCCTTGAACTTACTATAACAGCGTTTCTTATACTGTTCTTTTTTATCATCACTGCAGGTGTTATTAAACTGGACGATAAAGATCCTACACTCGGAATTATGCTTATTATTTGCGCAGTGATTTCCTTAGGACTTACTATACTTGCCTGTTATAAACCATTGATATCAATGATTATCGGACTTATAGTATATTGCATATCTACCGGGTGGTTCATTGCCTCATTTCATGAAGCCGTGTTTGAAACAAAAAAATCAATTAAAATATTTATGCCTATCTCATTGGGTTTCCGTTTGCTTGTAATGGCTTTACAAAGTTCCCTAAAAAACAAAAACCAATGACAGGCGAAACAGATTTAGTAAAAATGCTAAAGACATTAAAACCAGTGCATACTCCTGGCGATTATGTTTTTTGTGTTATTCAAGACCTTGCTAAAATAAATATCAGTGATGCCGTAATGATGTTTCGCGAAAATGAAGGTTATACTATCATTCTTAAAAAAGAACTAGCAGACAGCCTCAACCTTACATACTCATATATAGCAGGGTGGATTACGCTAACAGTTCATTCATCACTCAGCGCGGTGGGTTTAACGGAAGCGTTTTCAAAAGCTCTTTCAGCAGAAGGAATAAGCTGTAATGTTGTTGCCGGATATTATCACGATCACATTTTTGTAGCAAAGCCCGATGTTACAAAAGCTATGGAAACGCTTTCAAAACTCTCAGAGTAATTTTTCTCTGTTATGAAAGATTGTCACTGAAAAGAGAATATCAGAGAATAGTATAGCCGGGTTTGTATACATTATGGTGCAAGCCCGTGAGGCTTGCACCAGTTATTAAAATTTACTTATCCATACCATGGCATCTTCCATGCTGCTGAAATAGCGGTTAACGGTTACACTGTCCGCTACAGAATCCAATGTACCCTGCACAGACATTTCAGAAAATAAGTCGGAGGATATTATTATAGCATTATAAGAAAAGCCAACCTCTATTGCACGCATATACCAATCTGATGCAGCCCACTCCTGGTCTTCCAATAAAAGAGCTCCCATACAGGTAGTATCAGAAATTACCTTGCTGGCTTTAAAATCTATCATGGCCCGCAGCAAAACTTCCATAGCTTCTCTGAATTCATCTGAGGTAGGAGTTGTTGTCCATTTATTTACAACAACATGATTAGCTTCGCTATACTTGATAATAAAAAAATCGGCTTCAAAATAAACTTGCATATTTCTGTTAATCTATAATGTATTTACACGATGCATTGATGATATATTAAACTGATTTTATCCAGGCCAAAGCCGTTTCCATATTCTCAAAATACGAGAAGGTGACATTATCTGCTGCCGAGTTCATAGTATCCTCTATTGCCATTTTAGAAAAAATATCTTTTGACAATAATATAGCAGCGTGCGAATACCCTGCCCGCACCGCCATACTCGCCCACTCAGTAGATGCCCACTCCTGGTCTACCGGATGAAGCGTTCCCATTTTTGCAGTGTCTGCCACGACTTTACCTGTCTTAAAATGCTCCATCGCCGATAGCAAGTCAAGCATATGCTCTCTGAATTCACTTGGGAGAGGCGGCATTTTCCATAGGGTAACTAATGCATGGTTGTCTGCATCGTAGCGTATAGAGGCGCATTCTGTATCAATGTATGGTTGCATGTTGTTATGCTTTGACTGACTGTTGTTTAGCGATTGCATGCTGATACTATATATATCATTTATAATATATATTTTCAACAAGTCGCAAAAGTCAGAAATCAAGGCGAACTGTATGCATGCAAATACCATCATCAACATCATTGTAAGATTTATATGTGTATTGATAAAAAAGTATAAAGCTGTATGTGTTATCGCAAACAGACACCTCGGTGGATTTACGGATCGTTCACTCCGTAAATAGAATACTTAACAATTAAAGCATCTTAAAAAATTGTTTTTCACAGTACATATATTCAATACCCCATTAACGCGAGCGGTCTTGATATTTTACTGGTGTAGAGACTTAGCCTTCATCGAGTCATCAACCTTCACGCTTTGGGATTTCAAGCAAGGTGCTTTTTAAAAAACAAACCATGCTTTTAAAAGCTTGGCACCTAAAACGAAACCGTACTTCGACAATCAAAAGAAAAAGTATTTCTTTGTACATAGAACGAATCCGCATATACCTTTAACCACTCATGAAACCCTGCCTCCTGATCCTTGTTGTAATCTTTTCATTTATAGTAGAATCGACCCTGGCGCAAGAGAATATCTGCGAATGTTGCGCATACTCGTCTTTACAGTTCAGAGAGGATTATGAAACAATCTTCTTCCCAGCTTTGATTAAGAAAAAGAATATCACCGAAGTTGTTGTTTACACGCAGGCAAGTATCGCTGAAAACCCGTCACTTAACCGCTATAAAGAGATGACATTCAAATTCAATCAGCGTGGACAAATCATTGCAAGAACACATTATAACAGAAACGGAAAGCCACATTCCATTTACGAGTTCGAACGGAACGGTACTGGCAAAGTATTCAGAGAAACGTTTAACTATCTGGACAGCACAGAGCAAGTCATAAATCATTTTTCCTCTCCTGAAATCACTGACTATTACTATGATTTAAAAAACAGGCTGATAAAAATGAAAGAGCGAAACACAAAAGGAATTGTCATGCCCGACATCATGAGCGACTTTACAAAATATACGTACGACAAGAGCAGCCGGATAACAAAGAGGACGATACAATATTACTATGACAACCATGTCCCCGAGTCATCCTCGAGTGTCACTACCTATACTTATAAAGACAAAAAGCTATCGGGTGAATCGCAGACTATCGCCGATAATAAAGTAATCCTCACAACAAAGACACAATATACCAAACAGTGGAAGCCTTTACGTGAGACAGGCTACAACGCCAAGGGTGACAAAATATCTTTCCAAACTCTATATGAATACAATTTGCAAGGTAAAATGACTCGCTATGAAACGAAGGCATTTGAAATATCCAGTGAATGTCCTGACAATGGCACGTACACCGATGTATATACGTATAGCGATGAAGGACTATTGCTAAGCATTACACACACGTATGAAGATAAAAAGTGTGAACTGATTTTTGAGTACCGGACACAATCTCCATCCGGCCAAGTGTCTTCAGGGCTTTAATGATTATATAGTCAACGTATAACCGTTACAAACCGATATATTATCTAGCAACACTCCGGCACCGTCAAGGTCCAGTATTTATATCCAACCCAACAAAGAGCATTGAATACCATTAAAATGACAAGAATTTAAAAAAAAACGGCAAATCGACAGTTCGCTTTGTAACATTTTTAACGATTGGTCGTCACTATAGATAATCCTGATAAAAATGACCCCTCAAAAGCGGACCGCGAGAATAGCAGGTTTTCTATACCTGATTGTTGTATTAACGGGCATGTTTAGCCTCTTGTACGTACCTTCCAAGCTGATAGTCTGGAGCAACGCGTCTGAAACCTTCAATAATATAGTAGCATCCGAAACGCTTTTCAGGCTTGGCATTTTCGCAGGTATAATTTGTTATACAGCTTTTTTACTTCTGCCATTCGTTTTATATACGTTACTCAACGCTGTGAATAAAACCCATGCCGTAGCGATGGTAATATTGGCAGTGATCAGCGTTCCTATATCATTGGTTAATTTACTCAACAAGTTTGCTGTGCTTACGCTAATCAGTAAAGCCGATTACCTCAAAGAACTTAACACAGACGAACTCCAATCGCAGGTATTATTAAATCTCGAACACTATAACAACGGTATTGATCTTGCTTCTATATTTTGGGGCCTTTGGCTTTTCCCTTTTGGGTATTTGGTATTCAAGTCTGGCTTCCTTCCTAAAATTCTGGGTATATTTTTAATGGCAGGATGCTTCGGTTATCTCATAAAATTTACCGGCAGCTTTCTTTTTCCAGGCTATAGTGCGCTTGGTATTTCATCCTATATATCATTACCCTCTGCTATCGGAGAGATCGGTATTTGCCTATGGCTCCTGATCGTTGGCATCAGAACACGTAAAACCAGTGGAATAAACTAACCTGATCATGGTGAAAAAATATACCCTCGAAGACGTCAAGATAAATGTAAAGCTCAAGCTCGCTGCATTATGGGCTGCCGTAATGTTCTGCTATATCTATGGTGATTTCTTCGCTCTATTTGTACCGGGCAAAATACAGAGTTTGATGGATGGAAAGTCTGGCGTAGGCACCACCACACCGCAGAAATTACTCATGTTTGCAATACTCATGACGCTCCCTTCCATTATGGTATTCTTATCAGTCGCGTTGAAAGCAACACTAAATCGTTGGCTAAATATAGTGATGGGAATATTCTTTACCGCGATTATGATCCTAGTAGTGGCAACGTCAATTAGCGACTGGATGATTTTTTATACCTATCTGGGGATTGTTGAAATCTTAGTTACTTCCCTAATCGTTTGGCATGCCTGGAAATGGCCCCGGATATAAAATCTCTAAAAAAAATCGCATAGCTATAATATAGGATTACAAAATAAGTTTGTACAACTTGTGTTGTGTGTTTTAATCTTTGGCAAGATGTTCCCATTAAATTTTAGATTTTATTTACTGGTATTAGCGCGCGAAACGTTTCGTTGGTCGGAAGCTATACATCAAACGAAACATAATTCTTATCTTAGAAAATTCAAGAAATTTTAATCTTTCATTCTCAATCCTTCAACGAATACAAATACTGTAATGAGTTTCCTCAAAAACCTATTCAGCAAAAAAGACGAACCCATAAATTCGTATGCCGATTTCTGGAAGTGGTTTCAGAAAAATGAAAAGGCCTTCTTTAAAGTTCTCAAAGAGCGAGGGGATATTGAAGGAGACTTCTTCGACAAGCTGACACCGAAGCTTGAAGAACTTAGAGACGGATACTTCTTTACTGCAGGTATGTTTGACAGCAATACAGCAGAATTAAAATTTACGGTAGAGGGCGCTATAAAGCACATTGTTTTTGTAGAAGAACTTGTCGCTGCTGCACCCGCTATAGAAGGCTGGAAATTTACAGCACTGAAACCTGAATTCAACATCAAGGACTTGAACCTCATCATGGGTGACTGCAATTTTAATGATAAGAATATAAGCTTCTACTCCATCGATTATCCGGAGTACCCGGATGAAATTGATATTACTATAGTACATCACGACCTGACGGAAGAAAACAAGGAAACGATCGTTAAGGGAACCTATATATTTCTGGATAATTATTTGGGTGAATTGAATTTTGCCACCACGATCGATAATTTAAAAATTATAGGTAAAGCAGAGGCTGAAAAGGACCTTGTGCCCGTTGAGAAACTAAAGGATTTTTTAATCTGGCGTGAAAAAGAATTTATTGAAAAATATGACGGCCTCCGGTATGATACTGAAAATGATAATTACTCAGGACTTGAAGCAGAACTAAACAACGGCAAGCCGCTGGTAGCAATAGTCAATACAGATATACTTCAGTGGGATTCCAAGGCATCACATCCCTGGATTTTAAATATCGAAATAAAGTATAACGGAGAAAACAATCACGGGATGCCCGATCAGGAAACTTATCATTACCTGGAAGGCATCGAAAACCGAATTACAAGTGAACTTAAAGATTTTGAAGGATATCTGAATATAGCGCGACAGACTGCCGATGGTGTTCGCGAGATATATTTTGCCTGCAAAGACTTTCGAAAACCCTCGAAGGTAATGGACCAAATACAACGCAATGAAACCAACCAAAATATCAGCTTCGAGATCTATAAGGATAAATACTGGCAAACGTTTAAGCGATTCAATGTAAATTGAAAAGAGCAGTTGTATTATATGTTTGGATACAAAGAAAAAATAGCTACAAAGAAATTTGTAAGTCACATTGAATTGTTGGCACAACGCCGCTCTGACAGAGATATTATTGGGTATCAAAAGACGGAGAAAGAACTAATGAGAGAATTTATTTTTAGTACGCGCGAACTCGTGGAGTATAACGAGCATGGGGTTGGCCTTGAAAATCTGTTAGAGAATATCTACGAAATTAGTTTTACTATCGATCAAACCGGACTTGACCTTGCAAAGGAAGCGATCAAGGAATGTGGAATGAGTTATCAAGAATGGTCTGTCATTGAGGACCTGGTAAGGTAATAAAAAACATTTTCGATTCACGATGTCCAATTTCCAAAATCTCATTTGTTATAGGGTGTATTTCAAAAACATTCAATAACTAAATATCAAAAAAATGGAAGAGTTCATTTTAATTTTCAGACACGAGGATGGTAAAAAAACGGCTTCACCGGAACAGATCCAGGCCTGGATGAAACAAACCATGGACTGGATCGGTGGCATTGCAGCCCAAAACAAATTTAGCGGAGGCAATGGTTTACCATTTGATGATGCCCGGGTTGTAAGGCCGAACAATGTTGTTACCAACGGTCCCTTTGGTGAAATCAAGGAAACCATTGGCGGGTATATTATTGTGAAAGCAAACTCCGTTGACGAAGCGGTTGAATTTGCTAAGGGTTCTCCTGTTTTACAAGGCGAAGGTAATAGTGTTGAGGTAAGGAGAATTGCAAAAGGTGATGGTGTTCACTAAGAACTATATAGCGCCTCTGTAAATACAGAGACGCTTTTTCTCTATGGAGCAGCCCGAATTAATACCACACTTATTCAGAACAGAGTTCAGCAAGATCACCGCTGTGATCTGTAAACGTTTTGGTATTGAGCACCTCGAGGTGGCAGAAGATATGGCCAGCGATACATTTGTGTTGGCATTGGAAACGTGGACCTATAAAGGCATTCCGGAAAATCCAACGGCCTGGCTATATCTCGTTGCAAAAAATAAAGCCAAAAATCACATCGCGCGCAATCACATCTTCGCGGAGAAAATTGCCGACCAGTTAAAAGATACTTCATCCGAAAGTATAGAGACAGAAATCGACCTATCAGAAAAGAACATTACGGATAGTCAATTGCAAATGTTATTTGCAATCTGCCATCCGGCTATCCCCATTGAATCCCAAATAGGTTTATCACTTCGTATTCTGTGTGGCTTTGGTATCGATGAAATTGCCAATGCGTTTTTAACCAGCAAAGAGGTTATCAACAAAAGACTCTTTCGGGCGAAAGAAAAATTACGTACTGAAAGAATTCAAATCGAATTTCCCTCCAAAGATGAAATTCCAAAGCGGTTAGACACCGTACTCACAGCACTATATTTACTTTTTAACGAAGGCTATTATTCCGAAAGCCAGGATAGCGTTTTGCGGGAAGATCTTTGCCTGGAGGCCATGCGATTGACCTATATACTTCTTGGCAACGAGCAAACCAACCTTCCGTCAGTAAATGCTTTACTTGCTTTAATGTGCTTTCATTCTTCACGATTTGCTGCCCGGAAAAATACACAGGGAGAAATTATTTTATATCAGGATCAGGATGAAAGCTTATGGAATTACGAACTCATAGCGAAGGGTGTATATTATCTTAAGCAAGCGTCTCACGGCAATACGCTGTCCAAGTATCACATAGAAGCAAGCATAGCCTATTGGCATACGATCAAAGCCGATACAAAAGAAAAATGGGAAAGTATACTGCAACTATATAATCAATTGCTGCAGTTGGAGTACTCGCCTATTGCAGCCCTCAACCGGACATTTGCATTATCGAAAGCGAATGGCAAAGCAGAGGCGATCATTGAAGCTGAAAAGTTAAAATTAACAGACAACCATTTCTATTTCATGCTGCTTGGCGAACTCTATAAAGATGTCGATACAAAAAAAGCCAGGCTCAATTTTGAGACAGCCTATACGTTGGCGAAAACCCAAACTGACAAGCTGACGATTAAAAAACAGATTGATGATCTCTGACCCGCCAAAGGGAGCGCTATAATATCTTCCGAGTTCAACGTTCCGTACGATTTGCTGAATAATAGGACGTTATCCTATATACACCGGACATAATCCTTAAAATCATCGACATCTCTGGAGACATCCAGCTCTGACACGAGCAATTTGAACTGTCCAAAAAATAATGCAATACACTTTTTATTCAAACGGTGTAGATACTTATTTATTAAAAATATATTTTAGTAAATATCAAACCCCCATTGATGAAAAACCTCGCACTCTGTTTGTCTATTGTGCTGCTGCTGGCAGCTACGGCAGCATGGTCTCAACCCTTCAAAAGCGATACTTCCTTTGTGGCTGCGGCCACTAGCCATGCCGTTAAGTTCTACACCAACGCTATTCAGGGACAAGGACAGCTTTACAACGGAAGCGATTATGCTGAATATCGCTCACTGCAAGATGAACACCCCTATTTTGCCACTGACGATTGGGTGTACGGAACTGTATTCTATGATGGATACTTGTACGAAAACGTACCGCTGCTATACGATATAAGCACCGACCAACTGCTTACTGAAACATACTATAGCAGCAGTATTATGAAGCTGATCAAGGACAAGATCACATACTTCACATTGCCCGGCAAGAAATTCGTTAATCAGCCCGATACTACTATTTCCCCCGGCTTCTATGAATTATTATACGATGGAAAAACAAAAGTATATGCCCGGCACAGCAAACTGTTGCAGGAAACGCTCTCATCGCAGGAAATCATTCACACATTCGAAGAGAAAACACGATACTATATCTACAAAAACAATATATATTTTCATGTAAAGAGTAAAGGATCTGTATTGGACGTGTTTGGTGATCGGAAGCGGGAAGTCAGTCAGTATATGAATAAAAGTAAAATACGGTTTCGTAAGAATCGTGAACAATACATTACCAGGTTAGCTGAATTCTATGACCGTAGCCAGACAAACCCATGACTAGAAAATTACCGTCTCTCCTTTTCATTTTTATATTCCTGCTGACAGCCACTGCATTCAGCCAGCGAAGTACGCGCATTACCGCAGAATTTACGTCCGCTACATTTCAACAAGTTGTTACTACAATTGAAGAGCAGACGAATTATCGTCTCGCGTTCAATCCTTCGTGGACAGACAGCCTTGTTGTTAATCTCTCGGTGTCCAATGAAGAAGTGGCCAGTGTATTAAGTAAGATCTTTGCTGATACGGAATTTCACTATAATATATATCAGGACAATATTTACATTACCCGCGAGCGGCAGATACTCACGGAGCTTCCGCTCGATTTCTTTGGACAAGGAAATGTCACCGCAAGACCTACTGCTACATTTGACTATACGGACTTCGAGCAACGGGAGAAAAAGAAAAAGCTGGCTGAAGAAAAACTATATAACATCGGGCCAAAGAGTGATAACCTGCAAGGTAAAGCAACACTGGCAGGTACAATACGCGATACAAAATCAGGAGAGCCCGTAATCGGAGCTTCTGTATTTGTCGAGAACCCGATGATTGGTGCCTCTACTGACCAGTTTGGGCACTACTCGCTTACGCTCCCGAAGGGGCAGCACATTCTGAAGATAAAAAGTATAGGCATGAAAAATACACATCGGCAAATCATGCTCTATAACAACGGAAGATTGGACATTGAAATTGATGAAGATATTACTCCGTTGAAAGAAGTTGTAGTAGAGTCTGATCGCGATGCACGGGTAACCGGCATGCAAATGGGAATGGAAAAGCTTGATATCAAAACCATGAAGCAAATGCCGCTCGCGTTAGGTGAAACGGATATCATGAAAGTAGTACTTACACTCCCCGGAGTACAAACTGTAGGTGAAGGCACGGTGGGGTTGAATGTTCGTGGCGGTGCCACCAATCAAAACCTGATCCTCTATAATGACGCAACGGTATATAACCCTTCGCATTTATTTGGCTTCTTCTCAACCTTTAACCCCGATGTTCTTAAAAATGTAGAGCTCTATAAAAGCGGCATCAATGCTGAATATGGTGGAAGACTTTCTTCTGTACTCGATGTACACACGCGCGAAGGGAATCTTAAAAAGATTTCAGGCTCCGGGGGGATCAGTCCTATAACCGGAAGATTTAGTCTTGAAGGCCCGATCATAAAAGATAAAACTTCCTTCCTGTTAGGAGTTCGCTCTACATACTCGGATTGGATTCTCGATCGTGTAAAAACAAAAGAGCTTAAAAACAGCGATGCATCTTTCTACGATCTGAATGCCAGCATCAGTCATAAAATAAATGATGACAACAATGTGTATATCTCAGGCTATATGAGCAGAGACCGTTTCAAGCTGAACACCGATACAGCCTATACTTATAGCGACCGTAACGCGTCCTTGAAATGGAAACACATTTTCAATCCCAAGCTATATGGAGTATTAACAGGAACGTATAGCCGGTATGAATATTCTGTAACCAGCAACTCGAACCCGGTGAATGCCTTTAAAATGGATTTCGCCATCAAGCAATGGAACGCGAAAGCAGACTTGAATTATTTTCCCAATGCCAAACATACTATAACAGCCGGTGCCGGTGTAACGCGCTACGGTTTATCCCCCGGTAATTATCAACCCCACGGAAGTGAATCGATAGTAACCCCGGATGTTTTGCAGGATGAACAAGCACTGGAGAGCGCAGTATATATAGGGGAGAATTTTGAAATAACTCCGTCCCTATCAATCTACGCAGGGCTGCGTTATTCTTACTACCAAAGCTATGGCCCACGTGAAGTATACCGTTACGCACCTGGTGTGCCACGACAGGAGTCTACTATACAAGATACAGTACAATATGGATCCGGTCCCATTGCAACGTATCATGGCGCTGAGCCGCGTTTTTCTGTACGCTACTTGTTATCGGACAATGCATCGCTGAAGTTCAGCTATAACCGGATGCGTCAATATATACAGATGTTGTCCAACACAACGGTGATTGCACCAACGGATATCTGGAAGTTAAGCGACTCCTATACACGTCCGCAGATCGGTGACCAGATCTCACTGGGCTTCTATAAGAACATGCGCGGTAATATGATCGAGACCTCCGTGGAAGGCTACTATAAAAAGATACAGGACGCCACTGATTTTAAAGATGGTGCTTCACTCTTGCTTAACCACCACATCGAAACCGATATACTAAATGCACAAGGTAAAGCCTACGGAGTAGAATTCATGGTGAAGAAATCAACGGGCAAATTAAACGGTTGGATTAGTTATACGTATTCGCGCACAATGCTTAAAACAGCAGGAGCAACATCCACTGAAACTATTAATAATGGCACGTACTATCCCAGCAGTTACGACAAACCTCACGCTGTAAACTTTATCGGTAACTATAAATTCAGTCGCAGGTTTAATTTCTCGTTGAATATGGTTTACAGTACCGGCCGCCCTATTACATTGCCAATAGCGAAGTATGATTTAGGCGGAACATTACGGGTATACTATTCCGATCGAAATGCATTCCGGATTCCTGACTACTTCCGAACGGATATATCAATCAACGTAGAGGGTAACCATAAGGTCAGGAAGCTGGCGCATAGCTCGTGGACCTTCGCAGTCTATAATCTCCTCGGAAGAGAAAATGCATACTCAGTATATTTCGTTTCCGAGAAGGGCAAGATCAATGGCTACAAAATGTCAATCTTCGCCCGCCCTATTCCTACCATTACTTATAATTTCAAATTCTAAGGATCATGAAAGCACTGTATCCATATATATTCCTGATCCCGGTATATATCATACTCGTAACCGGATGTGTTGAACCTTATGCGCCACCGGTTATAGAATCGGATGTAAATTACCTGGTGGTTGATGGTTTTGTAAACAGTAGCGATGGAACGGCCACCGTAAAACTCTCACGTGCTATAGCATTGTCGGCCACAACAACGCCTCCACCCGAAACAGGCGCTGCCGTGAGCGTAGAAGATGACCGTGGTAACAGCACTTCCCTCTCGGGAGACAATGCAGGAAATTATACAGGCGCTGGCATTCCCATTGATATAACCGGCAAGTATAGATTGAAAATTCGCACACTCGATGGCGAGGAATATATCTCTGACTATATAGAGTTAAAGCAAACACCTGCGATCGATGAGTTAACCTGGATTCCTACGGATGCAGGCACCCGGATTGTTGTAACCACGCATGATGACACCGGAAACTCACGTTACTATCAGTGGAGCTATGATGAAACGTGGGAATATACTGCCGTATATCAATCGGGATTAATCTTTGTGGATGACACCGTGGATATACGTCCGTATGATGAATATATATACCGATGCTGGCGAACCACATCATCCCAAAAAATTATCATTGGTTCATCCGATCGATTGGCGGAAGACCTGATCAGCAAATTTCCACTCATCACTATTGCCAAAGGTTCACAAAAGCTTTTCATTAAGTATAGCATGCTCCTGAAACAACGTGCGCTTACACGTGAAGCGTATGACTACTGGGAGCAACTGCAAAAAACAACGGAGAGCCTGGGCGGACTTTTTGATCCTCAACCGGGTAAAGTGGCGGGTAACATTCACAACACGGCAGACTCTGACGAGCCTGTGCTCGGCTATTTTAGTGGCGGTACTGTGGTGGAGAAGAGACTCTTCATCAAATTCATGGATCTCCCTAACGATCTAAAAGCTTATCTCACTGTAGGGAACTGTACACAAGATACCGTGCTGATGGCAGATCTTCCCCAGTACAACAGCAGCTTCAACGAACTGCTGGGAACTGCAACGCAGGGTCCTTTCACCATCGGGTTCATCTATACTTCTAAATCCTGTGCCGATTGCCGGACACAAGGTGGCTCGCTTACGAAACCTGATTTCTGGGAATAACTAAAAATCCTATGCTTCGAAATACTATATATAGGTTGACATTGACAGGGTTACTCCTGTGCTTATCCTCTGAATTTATTTCTGCACAGCAGCTTCCGCTGGACAGTCTCCGGCAGCGATTCGATCGCTTTCGCAAAAATGGTCTTCAGGAAAAAATATACCTCCACACCGATCGCTCGGGATATCTTACCGGGGAGACGATGTGGTTCAAAGTATATCTTACGGATGGAAGTTTTCACCGGGCCTCAGCCATGAGCGATGTAGCCTATATTGAAATACTCGACCGCACAACTCAAGTAGTATTACAAACCAAAGTCGGGTTGGTGGATGCAAAAGGGAACGGGTCAATTTTTCTGCCGGCTACATTAAATTCAGGTAACTATACTATACGTGCCTATACCAGCTGGATGAAAAACTTCAGCGCAGATTATTACTTTCATAAACCGGTCGGCATCATCAATGCCTTTAAAAAAGCAGAGCCCGAGACAAAAGCAGTTGCATCATCCCTCGATGCGCAGTTCTTTCCGGAAGGCGGAACACTACTAAGTGGTTTTAAAAATAAAGTAGGCTTCCGGGTAATCAACTCCTCTGGGAAAGGAATTGATTTCAAAGGCTCGATTATCAATCAACAAAATGATACCCTTGTCTCCTTTAAGCCGCTTGCGTTTGGTATTGGTAACGTTACATTTATACCACAGGCAGATCAGGTATACCGTGTTGTGATTCGTGAAGCGTCCGGTAAACAATCGATCTTCAAAATAGCACCGGTATCACCGAAGGGCTATGCACTTCATGTTACTGATTCTACCGACCAAATACTTCGCGTAGAGGTGAATGCTATAACGGATGAAGCATCATCCCTAATCTATACCTTTGTTCACGCGCGCCAGATCATCGGCTATGCCGAAGGTAAAAACTCAAACCAAGGCACAACAATTTTCTCGATCAACAAAAATGATCTACCGGAAGGCATTAATCATATTACAATCTTCGATGCCAATCTGAAACCTGTAAGTGAAAGACTATATTTCAAAAAACCTGCCACTACATTGTCGATCGCGGTTAAAGCTGATCAATCACAATACAGTACCCGCAGACGTGTACGCGTTGATCTGCAAACATTGCTGAACACTGAAGCGAAAGTCTCGGATCTGTCGGTATCGGTATATAAAATCGATTCTCTTTTTAACACCAATACAGAAGGTATAGAAGATTATTTCTGGATCACTTCCGATCTGAAAGGCACCATTGAGTCACCGGAATATTATTTAAGCAATGACATCTCTGTAAAAGAAGCTATAGATAACCTGATGTTAACACACGGCTGGCGAAGATTTCAATGGAACGATGTTATTGCCAGCAAATATACCGCTGTTAATTTCCTCCCGGAGTATCGCGGGCACATTGTAAAAGGTATCGTGCGAAATGCTGACGGATCACCAGCAAACCAGATTCTCACATACCTCGCTGCCCCCGGTAAAATCACAAGACTATACGGATCACGAAGTAATGATAAGGGTGAAGTATTTTACGAGATGCAAAAATTTGCAGGTTCTACAAACATCATCCTGCAAACCAACGTAAAGCGCGACAGTACACAACGCATTGAGATCTTCTCGCCTTTTTCCGATACATTTTCTTCACGTACTATATCTCCATTTAAACTGGCCCCCGAACGTGGTAAAGAATTACTCGAACGAAGTGTGGCGCTTCAAGTGCAGGATGTATACTATCGCGATCAGCTTGAAAAATTCAGCAACCGCGAAACCGATAGCACAGCTTTTTACGGACCACCGGATGAAAAGTATATGCTGGATGCCTTTACTCGCTTCCAGGTGATGGAAGAGGTAATGCGTGAATATGTACCGGGGGTGATGGTACGTAAACGAAAAGACGGATTTCACTTTTTAGTATTGGACGATGTGCATCGCGCTATATTTGAGGATACCCCGCTGGTAATGCTGGATGGTGTACCTATATTTGATGAAGATGAGATTATGGCGTTCGATCCACTGAAAGTTAAAAAGCTGGAAGTGGTAAGAAGACGGTATTACCTGGGCCCGCTCAGCTTTCCTGGAATTGTGAGCTATACTACATATACTGGCGATCTTGCCGGATTCCAACTCAATCCAAAAAGTGTAAAACTAAATTACGAAGGTCTGCAGTTGCAACGGGAATTTTATTCACCACGCTATGAAACACAACCACAACGCCAGAGCCGGATGCCCGATCAGCGTACGTTGTTATACTGGAATCCGTCGGTAACAACCACAACTGATGGCAAGCAACAGCTTGAATTCTATACGTCCGATCAGGCTGGTAATTTTCAAATCATTGTGGAAGGCATGACGCAAGATGGCGCAGTAGGAAGTGGCAGCCATAGTTTCACGGTAAATACGCATAACAACTAGGGCACAGACAAATTTGTTCTACGAATATTTTTGGTGCTATATTTTTGTTTAATCGTTCCTACGAATGATCTTCGTACGATTCGTTCACCAATTTGAAAGCACTTGTTTCACCAACTTTGTTCCGCAACCGTGTCGCGGTAAAGATCTCGTTCTTTATCAATGGTTTTATCCTGGCCAACTGGGTGTCGCGACTTCCCCGCATTCAGGAACTATATGGAGCCGATAATGGCACGATTGGACTTGTGCTGCTTGGCCTGTCGCTAGGTGCAGTTTGTGCAATGCCCTTTACGGGATGGGCCATCATTAAAAACGGAAGCAGGAGAATTACGCTTGTCTCGTTACTGATGTATTGCATTCTTGTTCCGCTCATCCCCTATATGTCATATATACCCGTGTTGATTGTGTTATATATAGCAATGGGAGTTTTCACAGGCATGCTCGATGTAGCCATGAATGCGCAAGCGGTAATGATTGAAAAGCAGTATGGCAAACCGATCATGACTTCCTTCCATGCTTTCTTTAGCATTGGCATGGCAATCGGTGCATGGTGTGGTGCGCTCTTTTCAAAACTAAGCGTCGAGTTGATTCAGCACTTTGGTATCATCGTATTCTTTTCACTCATAGGAGTAATCTGGGCAAGCCGCAATCTTATTTATGATAAGCCTGATCCTTCCCTGAAACATGAAGGGCCGTTGTTCCGCTTGCCGAATCGTACACTGATCAGCATTGGCATTATTACTTTTTGTTGTATGCTGGGTGAAGGTGCTATGTCTGAATGGAGTGTAAACTTCATGGAGAATGTAGCGTTGTCAGGCAAGTCCCTCGCTCCTATAGCGCTGTCGGCATTTGCTACGGCTATGACCATCGGCCGACTCCTCGGAGACAAACTACGCGCCAGTGCCGGTGATCAGAAGATGATCATGGGCGGTGGTGCCATTGCAACGGTAGGGTTACTGGCCGCATTAATCATTGCTACTCCTTTCGCAGGTATAGCAGGGTTCTTTCTCGTAGGTCTGGGCCTCTCTACCATTGTGCCCATTGCCTATAGTATTTCAGGACACACCAAAGATCTTCCACCAGGTGTTGGATTAGCGATGGTCACAACGGTAGGGTACAGCGGTTTTCTGATTGGCCCTCCGGTGATTGGCTTTATTGCCGACTGGCAGACACTTCGCATTGCTTTGGCAGGCGTTGCTGTTCTGTTTGCCATCATGACCATCCTGGCATTTCGCTATAAACAAAATTCATAAATCATGCAGATACAATTTGAAGAGTCGGCCAGTAAAGGAGCGTTTTATATAGCCGAGAATGGATCACGCCTCGCGGAGATGACATTCAGTAAAGCAGGAGACTCAATGATCATCATCGATCATACCGATGTATCGGATGCGCTTCGCGGAAAGGGTGCAGGTAAACAATTAGTCAGTGCAGCAGTAGACTATGCGCGGAAGAACAACATCAAGATCCTTCCGTTATGTCCGTTTGCAAAAAGTGTATTTGAAAAAGTGAAGGAATTTCAGGACGTTCTTAGTTAGGCATCTATACAATTCAATCAGTATATATTAAGTAACAAAGGATATATTTTGGATGTATACATGTATACATCCAAAATATTTACAGTATAACGATGCTTAATCCATGTGCACAATGAGTTCCTTCTCATCAATGCGAATATCATCTTCACCGATTTCATCGAACGGATGTTCCAGATGATCCTGAATGTTATCCAGGCTTACCAGTATAAAACTATAGAGTACCGGCATTACATATTCCAGGTGCGCTGAAAAATCATGAAAGGTACTGGCAAAGTACGGTCCGTATATAATCGGAAAGATATAGATGAACACTTTGCTATAGGCACGCAACGTGATGGGCGTACGATATGTGTGAATAATCTTCAGGTTATCGAATGCTATAATCATTTTACTGATATACTGATTTATCCGTGAGATCTCTCCACTTTGAACACCATAGGCACGTAATTCCATCGTCATTGCGGAGAGCTTTGAAAAATACTGGAATACTTTCCGTTCGTTGGCAATGATGTCGTGTTGATTCTTGGCGATGAACATCATCCGCATCAATCCCATCATGGATTCAATCAAAACCCGTGTGCGTGCCGGAAGATCGTTTTGTTTATCAGTAGTCCAATCGCGCGTAGCATAATATATAGCGAGAGCATGTCCTTTAAAATCAGAGAAACGTTGCAACGCAGTCTCCCTCCTGTTATAGGCGGAGCCAATAGAAAACACGACAGGGAAGACAATAGCAACGCCTACCAGCATATCCGGAAATTTCGCTGTGAGTCCCGCGCGATAACATATATAGGTAGAGATAACCGACAGCGCTGTTATGATGAGCGTTTTGTAATTGATAATGAGAAAGAAACTTCGTAACACTTTCTTCATGTGCAGGGTCTGAAACAAAACAGTACGAGATTATTATTTATAGTATAAAATTAACACAGATCATCAATTAACAAATCGTAAAAAAAATAAAAGCCCTTTACAGGGCTTTTATCTGGGCTCCACGAATCCAACGTTTACTCTTCCAGGATCTCCACTTCTACACGAACATTTTTCTGTGCATTCGGACTCCGTTTATCATATAGAGGACGTTTACCTCCCCATGCTTTTAATTCCATTCTGTCGGCAGCAATACCTTTCGAGATCAAATAGTCTTTAATAACGGAAGCGCGGTTGTAGGAAAGATCTTTTGCAGAACCACTTCCTTGCTTCGAGCCATCCAATGAGAAGAAATTCTTGTCAGGTCCCATGGTAATTACTTTACCATGATAACTTCCATTTGTATGGCCGTGCAGGCGAATTCTATAGTTCGGATTTTCAAGCATCAGTTGCAACAAGCTGTTCAACTCAAACGATGACTCGGGTCGCATGATCGCCGCATCGTTGTAAAAGTAAACATTATATAGTGTTGCTATATCTCCCTTGTGGTAACGGACAAGATCGAAGTTTATCACGATGGTAGTTCCCATCAGATCAATGTGTGGCTTTATTGTATCTGCTAATGGTAACGGGTAGTTTATTTCCTGTTGTACTTTTCTATATCCAAAGGCTTCGCAGATCAGCGTAAGCTGGCCGGTTTTACTTTTAGGATCGGGCAATACCAGGTATTCATTTCCCTTCACGCGCGTCATGACACGTGAGCGCTCAGTATCTATCACCTGAACATCACCTTCTACAATACGATTGTTTCTGGCGTTGTATAAACTCAAAAAGACTTCTGTATTTCCAAGAGTCATTACCTCATGCTGCACGATCGGAGGATTTTCCGTTACCTCTTCCGCTGCGCTATCTACCGGTGCTTCCTTCGCTGCTATATCTTCTGTTTTTGCAGGAGTGGCAGTTTGGTTTTTCTCTTCATTTTTTCCTTGTGGTGTTGTGCTTGTCTTTACCTCAGGAGGTGGCGGTGTGGTTTGCAATGCTGCTATATATCCCGGTATAACACGCACCCATGCATCTGTAAACTTACCGCGTTTACGGGTAGCCGACATATGCTTTAAAGATTCTTTCAGGGATGTAAAATATTTCAGGTATACGAAGTACAGTTTTCTTCCGGAATCAAATCCATACTCTGCCGCGATGCCGCTCTGCTTAAGATCCTCTACATACTGCTTCGCTAAATTTTCACGCGATGATGCATACGCACTAACTACTACATAATAACCAGGCACTAACTCTTTTGATTGTGAAAATGAGTTGAAGCTTAAAGACGTGAGCGCGATTAATAAAAGGAAGTATCCGGCAATTTTCTTCATGTAAGGGTAGGAATAGGAATTTAAACAATATTATTTAAAAAAACGCAATTTTCCTTCCTATCGAATGATCACCGGTATTTATTCGCTG
Source organism: Ohtaekwangia koreensis (assembly GCF_900167975.1). Classification (GTDB taxonomy): domain Bacteria; phylum Bacteroidota; class Bacteroidia; order Cytophagales; family Cyclobacteriaceae; genus Ohtaekwangia; species Ohtaekwangia koreensis. Next base: position 1,325,117 of record NZ_FUZU01000002.1, on the reverse strand, counting down.
AGATTTTTAATTATTTGCCTGCAAAACGTTCTTTTAGAAAACCCATTCCATAACCGCTTAGCTGAAGCAGTGCTGAAGGAACCGACAACAGGGCCACTACCAGATTTTTATTTTCAAACAGTGAGTGGAGAAAAATAGCGGCCAGGTAAAATAGCCATCCTCCAAAACCTATAGCAAATAATGTGATGTCGATAAAGGGCAACAGTAACAAGAGACACGTACCGATAACAAAAAACGAAGGGAACCAATGTGTGATCTTGATTTCTTCCGGATGTACTTTTCCTACCAGTGCTCTGCCTCTGCCGAAATTAAACACCTGATTATAGAACTGCGAAAAATTTGTTCTGCGCTTATGATAAACGAATGCTTCCTGAATCAACCCTACTTTAAACCCAGCCTTCTTCATGCGAATGCTGAACTCTATATCTTCAGCGAAGCGATCGAATTTAAATCCTTGTGTAGCTTCATATACCTTGCGCGATATACCCATGTTAAAGCTACGCGGCTGAAACCATCCTACATGTTTTTTACCTCCACGTATACCTCCCGTTGTTAAAACAGAAGCCATGGTATATCCCATCGCGCGTTGCACGAGCGTAAAATTTTGATGGGCGCGATCCGGTCCTCCCCAGGCGTCCCACTGATTTTCATCAAGCGATTTATCTACCGCTTCGAAATACGTTGGTGGTATAATACAATCTGAATCAAACACCACAAGGTAACTTCCGCGTGCATGCGCATAACCGAAGTTGCGCGTTGGGCCTGGCCCGGTGTTGGGCTTGAAATGATATTGAATCGTTAATGTATCGCGATAGCGATCTACCACTTCTTCACACCGTGTGGATGAACCATCTTCGATGATGAGTACTTCGAAGTTCTTCACCGTTTGGTGTGTTAAACTCTCTAGTAGTTCGTCTACTTCCTGCGGCCGGTTATATACCGGTATAACAATGGAATACTTCGGAGGATGCATCTATACTTTCTCCGGTGTTTCCAGTCCTACTTTTTCAATTACAAGGTAATCGCGTTTGGAGAATGACTGCATTGAAATCATTTCCGCGAGAAAGCCGGTAACAAAAAGTTGTACACCTATAATAATAGCGACCAACGCCAGAAAGAATAATGGCTGTGCTGTTATATCACGTTTGATTGGAATCTTCGAGAAATATAGCGCATCCATTTTATCCCAGATGACCTTGATAGTAAAGGCGAAACCTATCAGAAAAGAAAACGTTCCGAGTGATCCAAAGAAGTGCATTGGTTTCTGCCGGAAGCGGCTCACAAAAGTAATGGAAAGTAAATCCAGGAAACCGTTGATGAAACGCTCAAGCCCAAACTTGGTGGTTCCGAATTTACGCTCGCGGTGCTCTACTACTTTTTCAGTTATTTTAGTAAAGCCTGCCCATTTGGCAATCACCGGTATATAACGGTGCATCTCTCCGTATACGGTAATGTTCTTTACAACATTTGACTGGTATGCTTTCAATCCACAATTAAAATCGTGCAGCGGAATGCCGGAGAGCTTACGGGTAACGTAATTAAAAAATTTAGAAGGAATAGTTTTCGAGAGCGGATCGTGGCGTTTTTTCTTCCAGCCAGATACCAGGTGATAACGATCTTGCGTCACCATGCGGTAAAGTTCCGGTATCTCATCCGGGCTATCCTGCATATCGGCATCCATGGTAATAATTACCTTGCCTTTGGCTGCGCGAAAACCTGTTTGGAGGGCAGCCGACTTTCCGAAGTTACGGTTAAAGCGGATGCCTTTGAAGCGCTCGTCTGCTTCGTTTACTCTCAGAATCTGTTCCCACGTGGTGTCGGAGCTTCCATCATCAATAAAAATTACTTCATATGATAAGCCGTGTGCTTGCATCACACGGCTTATCCACTGGCATAGTTCGGGGATTGACTCCTCTTCGTCTTTTGCCGGAATGATTACGGAAATCTCCGGATGTATCATGGCTTAAAATGTCGGTTCTGGATGTTTTTTCTGTGTAAAGATGGTCAAAATTAATGCGATTATCATTCCCCAGAAAATACTTCCCAGTACAGCGAAGATCCAGAATAACTTACGCGTCCATTCCAACGCCATTTCGATAGCTTCTTCTGATTGTCCCTGACCTTCCATTTTGGAAGCTTGCTCTTCGTAAAAGAGTTCCATTGGAGCGCCATCGATAAAGGTTACATATACATACATAACAGCAATGGTGAGGATGGTTGAAATCAATGTAAACCAAAAGCCTATTCCAACGCCCTGGCCATACGACATAAAACCATCTCCATTATCTTTAAAACTCTTTTGGGCCAGGAACAGAAAAGCAATGGATATAGCGATTCCGATCCAGTTTAATACTCCTTGAAAAGGATTCATACCGGTGATAGCAGATACGAGGAATAGAGCGATCCCGACAAGGCCGGAGATCAAACCGAATTTCATACCTGCTGAGCGTGTTGATACGGGTGTAACGTTTTCTTCCATAGTTTTTTTAGTTTTTAGGTTGTCTTCTTACAATTACCGAAAGGATTATACTAACAAAAAAGCCGATGGCAAGTCCCTGCACAAAGTAGGTCATTGCCAAAACCGAGATGTTAGTCGTAGGTAACTGATTCAAATTACGCTCAAAAACTTCTTTTCCGATCCGCTCAATATCTTCCTTCGAAAATGTGTTGAGATACTGCGACATCAACTTCACATAAGAAGCTATAAAATCCTTTTCAAAACTTCCGAAAGCCGTTAAACCGACAGAAGATATACTGTCGGCTAACAACACCACAATGCCTCCGCCTATCATGCCTTGCCAGAAGTATAGCTCACCGTTCTGATAGTAATCGCGGATTTCTTTCAAGCTGAAGAATATAAAAATCCCGTATAGCAAGATTCTGAAGTCAAGATACGGCGCAATCATCAGCGGGTGACGGCCGATATAGTATAGCGCCACCAGCAGTATAAAGGTGAGTACTCCGGCAACAAGTCCGTACCGTACGGATATTTTTAATAAGGGTGAACGATTCATGTATATACTTCCCGGTTAGCCGGATCAATCTTCTATGCGATGTTTGTTGTTGTTGAATACGGCAACCACTTTTCCGGTTACTTCTTTACCATACCAGGGCGAGTTCTTCGATTTGGAAAGGTTCGATTTTTCATCCAACGTCCATGTCCGCGCTGGATCGAAGAGTGTAAGCGATGCTTTCGCTTCTACTTCGATCTTTGGAATCTCGAGATTTAAAAGCTTGCGCGGATTTATAGTAACTTTCTCCACCAACGTGCTCCACTCTACTGATCGCGAAAGCGAAACCAGGTTCGCTCCGAAGGTCTGAAGGTTAATGATACCAAAATCAGCGAGGTCAAATTCAAGTTCTTTGCTTTCATCTTCATGTGGCAAGTGACCGGAGCAGATCACATCTATAGTGCCGTCTTTCAATGCCTTGATGAGCGCATCGTTATCAACCTTCTCGCGTAGCGGAGGGTTTACTTTATAATTTGTATCGAAGTCTGAGAGGTAGCTGTCATCGAGCAGAGGCTGATAAGCTGCTATATCACAAGTTACATTTAATTTCTTTTTTGCTGTACGAATCAAATCAATTGCTTTGCCGGACGACAAGCGCGCCATGTGCAAGCGACCTCCTGCATACCCGAGTAGTTCAAGGTTCTTACCAACCATGATATCTTCCGCTATACGCGGCATACCTTTCAAACCGAGCATGGTGCTGTTAACGCCTTCGTGCATCTGGCCAAACATGTTAAGCCATACATCTTCGGGGTGATCAATCAGCAGACCATTGAACTTCTGAAGATATTGAAGAGCCTTCAGTAAAATATCCGTATGCCATATAGGCTTGAGTCCATCGGTAAACGCAATTGCTCCGGCCTCATGCAGGTCTATCATTTCGGTAAGCTCTTCACCTTTGTTGTTCCTGGTTACAGATGCCATAGCATGTATTTCAACCAGGCGCGTATCGTTATTACGCGTGATATAACTTACTTCATTTTTTGTTTGAACCGATGGAGATGTATTGGGGAGCACAGCAATTTCTGTAAACCCTCCAGCTGCTGCAGCTCTTGAAACTGAATCGATGTCTTCTTTGTGTTCAAGCCCCGGGTCGCCAACGTACGTACCGAGATCGAACCAGCCGATGGACAACTTCATGCCATCCGCTTTAATAATTTTATCTGCTGAATAATTCTTATCGCCTATTTCTGCAATGCGCCCGTTGTTGACTAATACATTTTTTTCTTTTTGATGGAAGGGAGAATTCGGATCGTGTATTTCAGCGTTTTGTATAAGAATTTTCATGCGTGTTATTTTTCACCCGTCAGGCCCAGGATTCCCTTTCAAAAAGCTTTTCCGGAGAGCCCAAAAATCTATGCTGCAAGTTTAGTAAGTATTGGCCGAACGAAAGTATTAATCGTAGTCTTTTTGCTCAACAAATATACTTACTTCATAAACCGGATCAGCAGAATTTCTGCCAGTATAAAGAGCAGCGCCAGCAGCAACGCGTATTTCCACAGGGGCGTGCCCAGGTATCGTTCCTTGATTTCGTTGCTAAACGCTCCGGATGATGTTGCCGTAAAAATGCTAATATTCTCTCCTCCGCCTGCCATTGCCTTTACTTCTTCTCCGGTATATTGTTCCATCAGTGACTCTTCTTTGTTCAGGTTGAAGGCGATCAGATCAACGGTATCGCCTTGTGACACTACATCATAAAATCCCTGCTCAACCGAAAACTTGGGTACATCTATAAATACACGATCAGCAACTTTACGCTGGCCGGGAATTACTTCTTCCTTGCCTACGAGCTTCAAGGGTACATCATCGTTTACACTATCGAGGCGAAGCGTTATTAAATTTTCACGAAGGGTATAATAGGGCTTGGTTTCACTTCTGCGGGCGCTGGCAGCGATGCGGTACATCACGGGCACGAATAACGCATGCTGGTGGAAATCAGTAAAGTCGCTCTCCAATGCCGTGGCCAGTATATACAGTTTGCCACCGCGATTAAACAAGGACAAGAATGCCTGGTCGTTTTTAAATTTAAGAATAGCCGAACGATCGCCCCCTAAATCAAGCAATCGTGCGGCCTTGGGCATGGCCAGTGAAGTGGATTTTTCTTCGAATACATTTTCAAAAAATGGATTTGAAAAATCAGGACGATCAAGCTCAAGAGGTTCAGCTTTCGGTACTGAATTTAAACCGGGGACCTGTGCGAGATTTTTTAGATTATTTACATCGGGCTGTGTGCCCGGAGCGAGGAGCAACGTGCCGCCTTTGTTAATATAGTCGAGCAAGGCATTTGTTAAAGAAGGATCGACAGTATTCAGTCCGTTGACTACTACGAGATCAGCTTGTGCCAATTCATTATAGTTAAAATTGCTGACGGCAAATCCCTGGTATGTGAACACCTGCTTGTTGCCATATACTTTTTCAACCGGTGTTGGTATATTATCTTTTTTAATCTCAACGACCTTTATCTTGTCGGTAAAATTTAACGCGAAGAAAAACTCATTATCGAAGCTCACCGGAAAATCATTGAAGCTGATGCGTGCTTCATTCAACCCTGAAAGACCTGTGGCCAAATCAAATGTAGTCTCGGCAACGCCACCTTGTGGTACATCAATTGTACCGGCACCAGACTGTATATTGTTAATGGTGAGCTTGAGATTTAACTGATCGACATCGCGTTTGCCATCGTTGCGTACTTTAACGCGCAGTACATTTTTTTCTCCCGAAGCAGCAAATGGATTTTCCAGATACACTGTGTCAACAAATATATTCGCGAGCGATGCAAAGCGTATGGGAACCAATCGCCATTGAGCAGAAGAGTCAAGCGCTTTAGGAATTATACCCAGCGTAGACTTTTGAAGATCCGAGATCCAGAAAACTTCTTGCTGCTGTTGTGCATGGCCTTGGTGACGAACGCGATCGAGTACTTCCTGCATGGTGCGACTTACTGGCGACAACCGGACTTGCGTAAGGAGATCAAGCACTTCTGATTTTGTCTTGAAAGAATTTGAGAAGGGAGCAAAATCGTTGGTAATGAGTTTATACCGTGTGTCGGGAGGAAACAGAGAAACGATATTTCGAACGAACGTAACACCAGCATCGAGGCCCCGAACTTTATCCTCCATTTGTGCGGACATACTTTGAGAGTTGTCGAGATAAAGAACGATCGTATGATTATTTGTGAGTTGGTTCTTGGCTGGAATAATGGGCTGGCAAAATGTAATCACCAGGAAGAACAGGAACAATAATCGGGATGCCAGGATGAGATAATGTTTCAACCTCCGTTTTGCTGTTGTTGCTTCCTTTACCTGTTTAAGAAAACGGTTATTGGAAAAGTAAACCTTTACAGTTCTTCGAAAATTAAAAAGATGGATGATAACCGGAATCGCCAGCACTCCCAGCGCCCACAAAAAAGAAGGATATAAAAAATTCATCGGCGATAAAGTTAATAGTTAAACGGTTATCCATTCATCGAAGTGCCTATAATTTGACCAACGGCCGCTTCCTTCCGACTGATAAAACTTTTGCCTGCTCGATCGACATCTTAAAATAAAATCAATGGCCAGGCAACGAACGCTGCGAAGATGGCATTTCTATCTATAAAACGATAAAACCCTAAACCCTTGAAAGAGGCAGACCTGGTAAAACGATGTAAGCAAAACGACCGCAGAGCGCAGGAGCAACTCTACGCGTTGTATGCAGATCGTTTATACCGGCTCGCGTATCGCTACATAAAAAGTGAAGAAGCAGAGGATGTCCTGATGACTGCCTTTACAAAAATATTTAACGGCATCGGAAATTTTATTTACCAGGGAGAAGGCTGTACGGAAGGTTGGATGCGCAGGATCGTGGTGAACGAATCGTTGATGTGGCTTCGGCGAAGTCATAACTTCAACCTCACAGAAAGCCTGGAGGCATCGTTGCCTGAACCTGAGCTCAACGCTTTCAGCGAGCAGGAAGCAGAGGATATATACTATTTCATTACGCAGCTCCCCACGGGATACCGAACCGTTTTTAACCTCTCTGTTATAGAGGGATTTAATCACGCAGAGATTGCCGGCATGCTGCAGATCAGTGAGAACACATCACGATCGCAGTTGTTCAAGGCGAAGACCATGCTAAAGAAAATGCTTATACAAGAGGGCTATCATTATGGAACCTGACATTCAAAAAACTATCCAACGCAAGGTATACGCAGCAGAGATGCGTCCAACGCGTTGGCAAAAAGAAAAAGTATGGGAGCGGATGGGGATGAAAACAAAAACCCGTTCCAGAAAGCCGATATACTTCTCTATCGCAGCATCACTGGTTGTGGCGTTGCTGGCGGTGAAATATATTTATTTGGGCTATACTATCTCGGCAGCTTCACAGGAAAAAGCATTGACCAAAGAAACCAGTAAACCTGCTGTGCAGAGTATAGATGAGAAACCTGTTGTGTCACATTTAAAAATGGAGCCGATCGCTCCTGCCAAGATCAACACTTCTAAAAATTACAAGTCGGTTGAATCGAAATTGCCAGATGCTTCACCTGTTAAAAATCAGGATTCTGCGAGTATATACTTTACAGAAGTGCCCGCGGTCGCATCAGTGGATTTTATAGTATATGATGTGAACGCTCCGGTTGCTACGGAAAACGGAAGCCCGCGGGTAAAAGTAATTATCGGTATAATTCCACAGCAAGAGCAACCGGTAGTCGCAACGCGCAAAGAGAAGAAATCCAAATTCAGGTTTTTCAATTCAGAAAAAGAAAAGTTTCCGGATAACGCTAACGGTGAAAGTAAACTCATCATTGCGCGAATCAATTAAGTAAACAATAAACTATATATAATCAAAAGCTCTCAATGCATTGAGACAGGGCTTGCCATTTTAAATTATTTCTGACATTAAACCTTATTACAAACTCATGAAACACTCCATTGTTGCAATCTTCTTTATAGTTTCTTTCTATGGCTTGCAAGGCCAAACACTAAATTATAGCCAAGGTACGGACCGACATCAGAATATATACCGCGACACGCGCAACGGTATACATTACTTTCCGGATTCTATCCGTGTTGAATTTCCAGAGCAGGAAGCGTTAGTAGTCTTTGAGCTGAAGAACTTTCAGGCCAACAACGCATTCATAGAAAATTTCCCAGCAACGCTTCTGGAGCTAAACACTTATCTTGAAAAAAGTTTACCCACAACTTTAAGTACCAACGCATCTATAGTTGTGAATGCCACCTACCGGAAGGACAATCAGAAGGAGATCACCATTGAAGAGAAAAAGTCACAGACCAAGCTTCTTGTAAAGGAGAAAGAGATCGTTCAACTTCTCCCGCCCGGTATAGAAATCTATTTAAATACGGATATAGCCAAAGTATATCTATATGTTCCAGAGCGCAGCAAGCTTCAGGAATTATCTTCAAAGAATTTCATTCAAATAGTTTCCAGCATTCGCGATGCGTCCAAAAATTGGTATATCGGGAGAAAAAGTTTCAAAGCCCGAATTATCATTCAAAATAATGCGATAAGCTATAGCAACATTCTGCATACTGAGCCGCATGATTTAATTTATGCAACCGGCAGTGCAGCGGTTGGTGTATTGAGAGATAAGCTTTATCCGGAACTAACCGGAGCCATTGGCCTGAGCTTTAGTGATCGGTTCAACCGGAGGAACCGCAAAATAGAATTTACCTATTCAAGTATGTTTCTACTGGATAAAAAGCCTGAAGGCGGCTATAACAATTCGATCAGTTCTTTTTTGGGCGTATCGTATCGAAAAAATTTCAACACAAAAGGCGATCGCGAAATGTGGGGCGGTATTGGGGCCGCTATACTTGTACACGAAACTGAAAATTTCTTTCAAGGCAAAACCGCAAAGCTTTTTATCGTATCAGATTTAGGCAGCACGCGATTAAATATAGTCCCGGAGTTTTACCTGACCAATGATTTCAAAAAATTCCAGTTTGGTCTCAAACTTAATTATGCGTTCTAAAAACTAAAAAGCCTGGCTCCATTGAAGCCAGGCTCAAGCCTAAACAAAGAACAACGTTATGGCTAACGGTTACGGGCTAACGGGGTGTGGTGGTTAACTTCAACCTGTTTTACTTACCTCCCAACATCACAATATCATTTACATTTATTTCGGTAGTATAGCGTTTCTCTCCCTCGGAAGTTTCATACGAGCGATGCACCAGCTTACCTTCGATCGCTACTTCACTTCCTTTCTTTAAATATTGGGCAGCTATATCTGCAAGTTTATCCCACATTACGAGGTTATGCCATTGCACTTCCTCTACCTTATCTCCTTTATTATTTCGGTATGCGCTGTTCGTAGCAATGGTAAACGTTGCGAGCTTCTTGCCGCTATCAAAGACTTTGATTTCAGGATCTTTACCTAAACGACCGATAAGTTGTACACTGTTTCTTAAGTTTGACATATATGTATCTATTTATTGTTTACATTTTAAGCGTAATTATTTGTCTACCCCTGCCGTTGTATTGACGATGCAAAGGTGCAGGAACAAAAAAGTTATAGTTGTATAGAAAACGCTTACTTCCATTTGTAGCCGTTTGTAAACGGAACGTTATATGTCAGAAATAATTAAAAAGGTTTGCATCGAGTGTGGGACACCTATTAAAGGCAGGATTGACAAAAAATTTTGCTCCGATCAATGTCGCAGTGCCTATAACAACAAGCTCAATAGTGATGATACCAACTATATGCGCAATGTCAATAATATACTGCGCAGAAACAGAAGGATACTGATTGACCTGAACCCAGACGGAAAAAGCAGGGTTAGCCGCGAAAAGCTTAATGCCAAAGGGTTTGATTTCAATCTCTTCACCAGTATTTATAAGACCCGGGATGGTGCCCAATATTTCTATTGCTATGAACATGGCTACCTGCCGATTGAAAAAGATTACTTTTTGCTGGTGGTAAAAAAGGATTACTAAGACTTGACGCTGCCGCAGAAGACAGAAGTATAGTATAGGGTATACTTTTGCGGGAGTCAAGATCAGGCATAATCCCCCATCTGTGTAGGTTACGTAGATCCGGTATACTTAGGGTATAACAGGAACCGCGATCTTTATCTATACCGGCCGTAGTGCAATGTTTACAGGCCTTAACGGAGATGCGGTACAATCGCAACGACTCTTCTTTAGATGTTATAGCATCAAAAGCCCATGTCTATCAAGAAAAAACTGCCACCTTTTTGGCGAAAGCCTTGACCCTTACAAAAAATAATCTTTACTTTAATAACATTCATCGTCTGTATAGCCACTAATGCCCGCTGTTACCCCTTAGTGCCAGGCCATGAAAACCTAGACGTATTTTAACAATGCTTCAAAAGTTTAACACGAAAAACTCTTGTAGTAAAGTCCGCGCAGGTAACGTTTTATCGCGAGGTGCACGAAGTTTATATATCGTTGACCATTATACTGTACTTGCAGAGTTCATCCGTACTATAAATACCCGTTACTATATACATACTATATATAATATAATTCTTTCCCTCAAGGGACTGCAGTCAACCGTGATTACGTTATACCGGCGGTATATACTTCATGCGGTCGACACAGGCAGTCATCAGCGGCACCTTATACGCACAAGGGATATGTTTTATATTGAAACGCATCCTGTACATACTCCCTATACAGGCTTGAGTATCCGTAAGGTTCTACAAGCCTGAAACCTAATCTGAACCTTTACCACTTAACTTATGGCTACAACAAACAAAACCAAATTGAAAGTCCTTCCTGGCGAAGACTGGAAGGAACTAAAACTGAAGAAGGGAACTTCTACCAAGCGCTATGCTGTATCAGACAAGGGTCGCATTGTCAGCTTCAAAGCCGCCATCGAAGATGGGTATATTCTGAAACCGCGATTGACGCAAGGGTATCCTAGTATAACCATTGGTCGCGAGGACACTCGTCAAAATTATTATATACACAGGCTTGTCGCTGAATACTTCAATAAACCAACCAGTACCAAAACAGCCTTTGTAATTCATGTCGATCATAAAAAAGAAAACAACAAGGCAACCAATCTGAAGTGGGTTACGCATGATACACAGATTGAGCATGCAAAAAAAGATCCTAATGTATTGCAACGCTTAAACCCCGATGAAGGTCCTAAACTAACAGTCGATAAAGTAAAACAAATAAAGGTTGCACTTTTCAAATCGAAGAAGCAACCAACATTAAAAGCGCTGGCCAAGCGTTTCAGAGTTTCTGACATGCAGATCCACCGGATTAAAATCGGAGAGAACTGGGCACACGTCAAAGTATAGCCACGATCAAATTTTTAAATTTATAACTACAACCATGCGCAATGTTTCTTTTGCAATAGCACTTCTTTGTTTTGTTTCTGTTATTGCCGTTTCTCAACCTAAACTTCTTACACCCGTTGCCAAGCCTGAAGAAGCCGGTCTCTCCGCAGACCGGCTTCTTCGAATTGATAAAATGGTGAATGAACACATCACCAACAAATGGATACCCGGTGCTGTCGTGTTGATCGTACGCAATGGAAAAATTGCGTATCACAAAGCATACGGATATAGCGATGTTGAATCCAAAGCAGCTCTGAAGAAAGACGACATTTTCAGAATAGCATCACAGACCAAAGCGATTACCAGCCTGGCAGCCATGATGCTTTGGGAGGAAGGTAAATTTCTGCTCGATGACCCGATCTCGAAATATATACCTGAATTCAAGAATGCTACGGTATTGAAGACATTCAACCCGAAAGACAGCAGCTATGCTTCCGAACCTGCGAAAGGTGAAGTTACTGTCCGGCATCTCTTTACTCATTCTTCCGGTATAGATTACGCTGCCATTGGGAGCACGGAGTTTAAAGCTATATATGCAAAGGCCGGAGTTCCCAGCGGTATAGGCAACAACGATATGGTGTTGGCTGACCGAATAAAAATACTGGGCAAACTTCCATTGAAACACAACCCTGGTGAACAATGGACATACGGATTGAATAACGATGTGCTGGGCTACCTGGTTGAAATCTGGTCAGGTATGTCTTTCGATGAATTCTTACGAAAACGTATTTTCGATCCATTGGGGATGAAGGACACTTACTTCTACTTACCAAAGGAAAAGTATAGCCGCCTGGTAACGCTGTATGCTGGAGGAAAAGATGGCAAGATTGTAAAACCGGAAACGAAGGCGTACGACAATGTTAACCCGGATTATCCGAAAACTGCAGGTACATATTTCTCGGGTGGAGCAGGTCTCTCTTCTACCGTAGAGGATTATGCGAAGTTCCTGCAACTGTTCCTAAACAATGGACAATACAATGGCGTAAAGCTTTTGAGTCGTAAGACAATCGAGTTGATGTTAACCGATCAGCATGTTCCGGGAACACACGTAGGTTTGGGCTTTGGATTGGAGACCATCGAAAATGATTACCAATCTGTTTTATCACTCGGAACGTTTTCGTGGGGCGGAGCCTTTAATACGCATTACTGGGCTGATCCGAAAGAAAAACTGATCGGCCTGATCTTTACCAATCTATACCAGACTCCCTATTGGAGCATCGGTGACAAATTCAAGACACTCACGTACCAGAGTTTCGCTGACTAAACTATATATCTCCCGCAAAGAACAACCTGCGGGAGATATACTTTTCACTATAGATTAGCTTTTATATACTTTTCCAATTCTTCCTTTTCAGCAAGGCCTGTCTTTGACCATACCTTCTTTCCATTTTTATAGAGTAAAATGGTAGGAAGTACATCTACTTTCATATTACCAATCAACGTTGCATTTTCGTCCACGTTAATCTTTAACAACGTTACTTGATCCGCATACTGTGTTGAGAGTTCTTCGAGCCAGGGTCCCATCTTTTTACAGGGAGCACACCACTTCGCATAAAAATCCACAAGCACAATTTTATCGGTGTTGACTTTTTTATTGAAGTCTTCGACAGATATACCGGGCAGTGATTTCTGGCCTTCTTCAAACGGTTTATTCTGAGCAGTCCATTGCATCATGCCTCCACTCATTTCATATACTTCTTTAAATCCCTGCTCGCGCATATAGGCTGCTGCCTTGGCACTTCTTCCACCGGAAAGGCAGTATACCAATACAGGCTTTGATTTATCGAGGGAAGATACCTGTCTCTGGAAGTCCTTACTGTTAACATTAAGATTCAGCGCACCCTTCAAATGATTCTTCTTGTATTCTTCGGCAGTGCGTACGTCCACAAGCTGTCCATCCGGACTTTGCTGAAGCTTCGTTTGGAATTCATCAACTGAAAGTTGCTCTTTCGCTGATGCCTGCTGACCGCGTACTTCAACGACTAAGGTTGCAAGCAGCAACACTATGAATAAAAAAAATCTTTTTACAGTATGCATTTTGCTGGTATTTTTTCAGATGCAAGGAACATCGGCGTTGCAAATAATACAAATATATGTCCGTTAAAGTTCTACGAGGGTTCGTAGAAGAAGCTGTTTGTATGCAGCCGCTAAATAGAATGAAGGGGCTTAAAAAATCGAGAGCTGTAAAATGAAGAAGGGGCGAGAGAACTAAGAAGGGAGGACTAAGAAGATATAAAAAAATAAAAAAGAGTAAGGAAGAGACCCCCTCCTTACTCTATAAACACATCAGCGTTTTATAAATCTTTTCACCACCATTCCCTTTTTACTTTGGATGATGGCTATATATACCCCTGCATGCAGCGGTGAGATTTCCATAGCTCCACCTCGCAGGTTTCCCTGCATAATTTCTTTTCCGGTCATATCGGTAATTCGCACAGGTGCTTCCTGTATACCTTTTACCCGTAACTCATGTTCAACAGGATTAGGATATATTTCAACGGGCGACTCCAACGCCAGCTGCTGCGTTTCTTCCTGCGCTGCATTTCTCGCACCGGCAGAACATGTGGTACCAACGGTATAGGTATGCGGATTTGCACTCGAATTGCGTTCTGTCGTTGTATTGCCTACGCGGTATGTATAGTAAAATGTGAGCGCACTCCCACTGCTCTGTACCTGGGAATATGTAAAGTTACTTCCTGATGCCGTCATCGGATACCCGGCATATCCGCCATTACCAATCTTCACATAGAGTATAGCAAGTGTACTACCCTGAATTGGTGCCAGTGGTATAAATTTCCAGTTCACTGTACCACCCGTTGTGGACACCTCATAACTATAGTCACCATTCGTGGCAGTGCCAGTACATACGGTGCTTGTTGTTCCCGGTGTACCATATATTTCCAGTTCAAAAATTGAATAGCCATACACAGTACCACGCGCGGTGCCATAGATGCGAATATACCGGCCTGTTCCACTCAACCCGCTATGATCATTTACGAGCGTGGTATTGTTGGTTATCGTTTTAATGGTTGTCCACGATGAAGCATTCGATGACACCTGTACCTGATAGTCTTTTCCATAAGCAGCTTCCCAGGTAATCTTAACACGATTGACTGCATAGCTTGCGCCCAGATCAACATATAGCCACTGCGGATCGCTGAAGGCACTCGACCACCGTGTACTTGCATTGCCATCTACTGCGGCTGCACCTGAAAGTGTTGTATTCTCGGATGACGAAACTGTAACTGCTTTATTCAACGCTAGGTTAGTAGCTGCTACATTCACGGTAATGGAAACAGATGATGAAGTTGTGGAAGCGTTTCCGTTATCAATGGCACGCGCGGTAAGGATTCTGTTGCCAGCCGCTGCACCCGACCAACTGAATGTATAGGGTGAAGATGTATCCTCTCCTATTTTTATACCATCCGCCAGAAATTCTACTTTCGTTACAGAGCCATTTGCATCTGCAGCAGTAGCGTTGATGGTGATGGCTTGCCCCTGCGCAAAGCTTGCGCCTGCAGAAGGCGATGTAATCGATACAGTGGGCGGTTGATTTACCACTGCTCCACCGCTATAGTATATATTGTCTATAAAGATGTCAACGTTCGCTGCAGGTGGATCAGCTACCACCATAAACATCTGCTTGACAGAGTATAAATCCAGATTATAAAACGCGCTAAACGGGATCGTTACTTCGTGCCAATTACCATCGCGCACCAATCCGTATTGTTGACCACCATTTACAAAGTTAATCCAGCTGTCACCAAACGCCGTGCTGATGCCGACTTTAAATGTAGCGGTGGAAGATGTCTTCATGTGAAATTTCAAATTACCACCGGAGAAGCTGCTCATGTTCTTATAGTCAGTGGCCACACCCAATCCAAACCATGCACCTGCATTTGCGCGATACGCCATTACCTGGCTGCCTTCATAGGGCGTTGCTGTTATTGGTGTGAGATTATTCCACAAGTATAAATTAGCATCTACGCCATACGTTAATGCATTGTTTACCGGAGTCGTTTCAGTATATACACCAAACGTACCGGCCTGCGCATTGGCACTTCCTACATATAGCGAGCTGCCGCTGTTCTGGTATAACTTTATATAGTCGATCTCCATTTTACCAGGCAATGGTGCCGTAATACCCGCTGCCGACATAACGCCCGTATAAGAACCACCTACCGCTAGGTTCAGGATAAGGTAATGCGGTATATGAAATTCATCCAATGAACCACCCGCTATATCTGAAATCGCAAAATCAAAGAACTCGATATTGTCGATATATACCCGGATGTATTGAGCGTCCCAGGTTAACTTATATATATGATATCCACTGGTAAGATCCGTAGGGCTGGTATAGTCTTCACCAAAATCTGCTTGCGATCCCTGGTAGTCCCAATGTACCGCGGCTCCTGCTCTGCGGTTGGCTACACCGGCTGCTATAGCCGCGGCAGATCCCATTTCCATCATATCAATTTCACCATTCGCGGGCCAGTTGCCTGTAGTGCCGAGCATCCAGTAGGCAGGCCACAATCCGTTTGCAAGACTGGGCACTTTTATACGGGCCTCCAATGTACCATACTTGAAATGCATACGCCCTTCAGTTTTGAGGCGGGCGGAAGTAAACTCACGGGTGAGAAATGTTTCGCGTTTGGCTTCAATCACGAGGTTTCCATTTTCAACGCGTGCGTTATCGGTGCGACTCGTATAGTATTGCAACTCACTATTGCCCCAACCACAGAGTCCGCGCTCGCAGCCATCACCAAAATCATACGTCCATTTATTACCATCGATAGAAGGGCCATCAAAGTTATCTTCCCATACCAGAGTCTGGGCATTTATCAGCACTGCAGAGAAGCAGAGCATTAGGATCAAACACATCTTTTTCAGAAGCATTCGTGTGTAACAGTTTTTCATAAGCTTTTGGGTTTACTGGTTGAACATCAATTACAATCGTTTGCAATTGACCAAAAGTGAATGAATGAAGTTGGCAAGTCAACAAAAAGACTACATCAAAACTGTCTCACACAGCAGCAAGGGGCTACATCAATTCTACATCAGCTATACTATATCCTTTGAAAAGCGATGGAATACACGGTTGGCTTACAATGTTACAACAGCAATCAAAAGAGTGCGTAGTGTCTTCCTTAATCTTTTGATGAGATTCACTTTGAAAAATATTAGGAAGGTATTCTTCTAATTTATAGCTAAAGAATTAAGGTATACCCGTAATCCAAGTGGTGCAACAGGTATATACTCTTCAAATCAATCCCTTAAATTATTAATGATGGAATCGAGGAGATCTCACCACGCGCTGCTTGCGGATATTTACATATTTGCTTTTGGGATGTCTCACTGAAAATGCCACGGTATATTTTACATTCTCTGAAGCGGGTATAGTTTTGAACCACTGTAATCTCCCGGATAGTTTATCAAGACTAGCACCCGAAAGATTTGATGTTTCAACCACAATATCACTTTCCTGTGATATCGGAATCTGATCCTGAATCTTAATTGTAATGGGAGTCTTCCGATTATTTTTAATCTGGATTTCATAGATAAAAGACTCTTCGCGCTTAGCACCTATAAAATTGGCGGAAGCTTTATCTTCCAGCTTGGCTCGTCCTACCAGGATCTGGTTATCCCTGCCGAGCGAAAGCTCAAGGGTATCGCTCATCAGCTGCGTATCAATTCGCGATTCACCTATATATGTATTTCCGAAATATACATTGGCTGTACCACTGATTAAATTCAGCTTTTCCCAACCAGTGACTTTGGCAATGAGGAAAGCACTCAGATCAACCTTCGGAACCGCTACATATTCGAAGGTGGCATTCAGAGACTCGTTGACTAAATCCAATCGATGAAATTCGCCATTCGCCAAAACAGAGTGACGTTGTGCTATATCGAAAGATGTACTTAGTTCAGCTACCGCTATATCATCATATTCTACAGCAGAATCCGAAAGGTCATTGTTATATTGCAAAGCCTTATTCTCCAACAGGCCTTCATTGGCCATTGAGGTATAGTTCAACGTCCACGTTGTTAAATACGGACGCGAAGCTGCCAGTGAAGGATCGCTGGTCGATAGCGTTAGCTTTACATCCGTCCAGTCAATGGCAGTATTATTATATACCTGCGCTTTATACTTTAACGTTACAGGCTTATTTATATCCGGGGCAACCAGATCATACGAAGCTATCCAGCCAGCCTCGTTTACGAGGTATCGTATTTTGAAATTTACAGCTAAATCTTTATCCGAAGACACTACGACAATAATCTGCTTTCGCGCGGTATTCACTTTGTCGTTTATAGTTTTATACTTTGCATGCAGTGCTTTCAGAGACTGATCCAATGTCTTAATCTTATTGTTAAACGTTGTCAACGCATTGTTTATCTTCAAGGTCCGCTCGCGGAAAAAATCAGCAGCTTTGCTCAGTTCAACAAGCGTTACGCCATTCTGATTTCCACCCAGACGCTGATTCTCTGCCAGCATCTTTTTTTCAAATTGCAAAGCATCGACTTCGTTATGAATCAATTCGATTTTATCCGTCAGAATATCAATAGAGTCTTGTATTACTTTTATCCTTGCGTCCGTTGCCGCTATAGCATCTTCGGTTGATACGGATAACAACTCTACATTTTCTGCAGACACCTGAACACTCTTTGTATTTATGAATGGTGAAACACCATCGAAGATCAGCGTGCTTCTTCCCTTTTTTACCGGCACACGTTCGCTATCGGTAATTTCAGCACCGTTTATAAAAACAGTCACTTCCTGAATCTTAGCAGGAATAACTTGTTGATTTAGTGATTGCGCCAGGACGCTAACAGGGATGAACAGTACCGCTGGTATAACCAGACGAAAGATAAAGGGTTTCATAGACATGGAGGTTATAGCATACGTAACGTAAAGGTCGGGAAACTTATTTCATAAAGAAATTATTTAAAAAGTGTAGTAGTATGCTATATATATTTACTTTTATACGCTTATCTTATTATTCACATTTGAAACTATGAACGTGAAGTATTTGCTCCTTGCGCTTACACTAATTTGCTTTAGCTGTTCAGATACAGCAACCGTATCTGAAGATAAATTCGTAGGCCTTTGGGAATTGAAAGGGCGGAGTATGTTTGAAGGGATACAAGTAAGAATTGATAAGCAGGGCGAAAAATTAAGTGGCAGAATTTTTAAATTGAACGATAACAAGTTTATAAAGATGTTTGCTGACACGAACGATGTGTGGGTTTCAGAAATCAGGCGTTCTTCCAATTATCAGTTCAGGCTTGTCGAAAAGAAGATTGCGCGCGATTTATTTTCGCTCTATGGCCTCTCTACCTCACAGGAATTTAAAGTTCAATTCATCGATGATAATACCATCGGGTTGGCTACCGAAAGCGCTGACCCTTTAAAATCGCAGATCGTCTATAAAAGAATCCAGTAATATAGCCATCCCTATTACATCTATATATAGATCGATTACATCGCCAGACATCATTTATACTTAATCTATACCTTGTGAAAAACAAAGCACTCCTGTTAATTGTATTGTTATTCTTATTTTCCTGTTCAGCCGATAAAACTGAGCGCGAGCTATACGAAGAAACCACTTCAAGCTTTACTTATAAAACGTATAAAGCAACCTCTTCTGCAA
The DNA here is from genome assembly GCF_900167975.1 of Ohtaekwangia koreensis. Lineage (GTDB taxonomy): Bacteria > Bacteroidota > Bacteroidia > Cytophagales > Cyclobacteriaceae > Ohtaekwangia > Ohtaekwangia koreensis. The sequence goes on along the minus strand of NZ_FUZU01000002.1, from coordinate 1,306,142 downwards.
CCGTGGCTCCTGCGGTAACGCTATATAATCACGAATTACCAGACTCGGTAGCTCCGATAAAAACTGAGTATGCGCATTTGCTTCTTGGGTATCTTTGGACTATCTCTAAAAAGCCTGCGATGGCTTTTGCTGAAGCTGACCTGGCGCAAGAGAGTAAAGATGAAGATGTACGCTATCTGGCACAGTCGCTTCGCTCCATCGCGATGTATGAACAAGGATGGGATACATTGGCGCATGAAGAATCGTTGCTTGCAAAACGCCAGCTTCGGAAACCTCACTCTGGCATTCAGTATGAAGCAACGGTATTTTATATGATGCTTGGACTCGCTAAAGTCTATGAAAAGGATTTTAATCAATCGAAATTCTATTGGGCAGGTTTTGCCAACGAGACCGGTATACATTGGCCTTATCAATTAACAGATGCTATAGCCGACATCCAGGCGAAGCGGATGCAGCAGGGATTACAAAAATTTAAAGTGCTTTCACAGGACCCCGCTGTTCCCGAATCACTTCGTACAGTTTTAGCTGAACGCATAACTGCGATCGAAGAAAAAGGCGGTGATGTAAACTCTTCGTTATTCTGGCCCAAGTTAATTTCTGCGCTCGTACTGGATGAATTGAAGAAATCATCCAACACTCAGATTGTAAGTCTGGTTACAATGCTGGAAGGAATAAAAGAAAAAATGCCAGCCCTATAAGGCGGCGCTATACTTCTTATACTATATAACGCAGGGGTTTTGCATGGCTGCGACAAGGTGAAAAAAGCCAGTCGGCATAAATTAACCGTCCAACGGCAAAACCCGCTGCCATAGTTCTGCGTGAACAGGTGATATAATCCCGCGCCCTTATGATTACCATCTTCCATCGTCTGAAAGAAACGAACAGACTTTATATCCTGCTTGTTTTTTCACTTACTACTATACTCTGTGTAACACTGGTTGCCTTCCGGGTTCAGTACACAGATAAAGTTACATTCGTTTTCCTGGTTTGGAATATATTTCTGGCGCTTGTACCGTATATGATCAGTACGCTTCTGGTATTATATCATCACAAAATCAAACAAAGTATATGGCTGTGGATTCCGTTCATGGCATGGTTGTGCTTCTTTCCGAATGCTCCCTATATTCTTACCGATCTTTTTCACCTGAAACCCCGGGCCGGAGTGCCGTATTGGTATGATCTCGCGCTTATTCTGTTCTTCGCATGGAATGGACTGATGCTTGGCTTTGCATCGATGATGGATATACAGGCTGTATTTACTGCCCGTTTTCATGCTTTTGTAGGCTGGCTGATATCGATCGGCAGTTTGCTTCTGGCTGGATTTGGAATTTACCTGGGTCGTTACCTCCGCTGGAATAGCTGGGATGTTATTTCATCGCCTACACATTTGTTGCATGATATAGCAACGCATCTTTTAAATCCTTTCAAACATCCGCAGACATACGGTGTAACCATTCTGTTTTCTACCTTTCTTCTGTTGGGATATATACTATTGCTGCAATTCTCAAGGGTTTATACACGAAGGTAATTGCCTCACTTTACAATTATTAAAAAACAGAATGCAGATCTATATAGCGGATCAGAAAAATAATTTTGATCGTTATTTAAAAATATTGATGACAAAACCGGTTATAGCTTATAATCGCGAAAAGCTTATTGAAAAGATTATGCAGATCCACATTGCTGATGCACGGAGTCTGGATGAAGTGAACCTTGATTTTCTATTTGGGTATAAAATCTTCCCCGAAAATATTCTCACCAGTAAAACACAATGGGACACGGAGCTCAGAACTATAGCCGTTGGCGATACTATTCTGCAGCAACCGTTTTTGCCACCGTTAAAATTTCCTTCCCTAAAAGTTGTCTTTGGTGTCAGGATCAATTCAATCATTCGGGAACCGACACGCCAAGGTTTTAGCTATGAGACTATTGAAGGACATGTAGAGAAGGGTATATCTACATTTACACTAGAGGAACGCAAAGATGGATTGTTCTTTGCCATCCACACATTTTCAGAACCAGGAAGCTGGTTAACAAAATTAGCGGGTGCAGTTTTCACTTTGCTGTATCAGGCATTCTGTACACAACAAGCCCTGAAAAATGTAAAGAGGCAGATCAACTTACAATTGCGTGTTCCGAAATCTTAAGCTATATATAACAAAAAACAGTCGCCTGCATTTCTGCAGACGACTGACCTCAAAAAACTAACTCACCTGTTAACCATTTACTCTTCACCTATCTGTATCTTCTTGTTGTATCCGCTCGACAGCTTATTGTATGGTAATTGTACCACCAGTTCGTCTGCCTCGAACACAGCTTTGATAGCACTTATATCGATAAAATAAGGTATAGCTTTGTTATATACTACCAATGGCATGTTTATAACCTTTCCTGCAGTATCGATAGGAATAAGATAAAAAACCGAAAGCATGTTGTTATGAACTTCAACTTGCAAAGTTTCTTTATCTATACCGGGAACCCGAACGCGTACTTCACGGCCGCTTGACTGCTGACGCAGCGATAAGACCGGTTCGCTGATTCCTCCATGTAACGTATTCAACACATCCACGGAGGTTAATAAATCCTGAAATTTTTTATTGTCCATTGTTATTTTCTCCTTCTTGATTTCCTTGTAACTCAATACCTATACCAACTTAACATCTCAGCCAAAACGACATTTGATTTAGACAATTTGGCTATCTTGAAAAAGATATATGCTACCCGATTTTAAAAACATAGAGTACTTATCGAAAGGTTCAAACATCCAGCAACAGGGATGGAGAATTTTAAAAGACATCGGTATACTATCGAAATTAAAAGATTTTAATGCCGTGTTGGCAGGTACGTTACCGCTCGATCTTTATATAGATGAGAAAAGCGATTTAGACATAATTTGCACTGCTGCAGATTTGACACTATTCCAAAACGCCATAATTGAGGAATTCTCTACTTATGATGATTTCACAATGGAGAGGAAAAGCATTAAGCAAACACAATCTGTTATTGTAAGGTTCCATTGGAAGCGTTTTTTATTTGAAATCTTCGCGCAGCAAACTCCAGTAGAAAATCAATATGCCTATAGACACTTACGCATAGAATATTATTTACTTCAACGCTATGGAACCGAACTGAAAGAGCGGGTTCTTCACTTCAAACAATCAGGATTAAAAACGGAGCCTGCATTTGCAGTAGCATTACAACTGGTGGGAGATCCATATGAAGCCTTACTTGAATTTGAGAAGCTCATCGCACCAGACTAAAGATGTATATAGAGGAGATGCTTCACCACTTCACATATATAGGTTAATCTTTTTAATTTATTTTCTATCTTGTAATCAACCTGACACAGATCATCTCTGCAAAATTTATGGAAAGCTTATCGCCTGTAATTACGACATCAAATCTTTCTAAAACATATGAAGTCCCGGTTCTCAAAAACATTAACCTGACGGTGAATGCTGGTGAAATTATCGGCTATATCGGACCCAACGGGGCAGGTAAAAGTACTACGATCAAGATCTTGACGGGTATCATTCCAGACTATGACGGAGAGGCTTCGGTGTTGGGACTTGATATCCGTAAAAAAGCGCTGGAAGTAAAACGGAAGATCGGCTATATTCCTGAGAATGCTGCACTATATGATACACTCACACCAGTTGAGTATCTTCACTTCATTGGACAGCTATATAAAATGGAGCGCACAGCTGTTGATAAAAAAGCGAAGGAACTTTTAAATGTATTTGAGTTGGGCAACTATACGGACGCCCGCATGACTACCTTTTCAAAAGGTATGCGACAAAAAGTATTGCTCATCGCAGGCATGATCCATAATCCATCCATTTTATTTCTAGATGAACCGCTTTCGGGATTGGATGCAAATGCTGTGATCCTGGTGAAAGAAATTTTAACACAACTAAAGCGCGGGGGGAAGACTATATTTTACAGCTCGCATTTAATGGACGTGGTTGAAAAAATATCCGATCGCATTATGATCATCAATAAAGGGGAGATGATTGCCAACGGCACGTTTGAAGAGTTGAATACACAGGCCAGAGGCTCACTTGAAAATATTTTCACCGAACTAACCGGAAACAAAGAGCATAGTACGGCTGCGGGGCAGTTCATTAATATACTTGAAAATTAATGAGCGTACGTTTCAACCTACCAATAGCAGCAGTATGAATACTACTCTCTTAAAATTTCTGGATTTGTTTCGTGGGATTTATACCAGGCTTGGTGCAGACTATGAACAACTCCGCGCGATAGTCGATATAAAACTGATGATGGACAATCGAAGGCAGGGTGTTTCTTACAGGCGCAAAACCGATAAGGAACCCGGCAATGCTTTCATTATGACACTGGTGGTCTATAGTATATTTGGAATATTTGTAGCGCTGGCGCTATACATGATTCCCTCCTTTATACTTTCCATGATTGTATTTTTCAGCTACATCATTGTTATGATCTCCATGACTTTGATCACTGATTTTTCATCCATACTTCTGGACACCAGCGATAACACAATAATTTTGCCACGTCCTGTCAATGGCCAGACATTGTTTGCTGCTCGCCTTACTCACATCCTGCTATATCTCGGGCAGCTTGCTATAGGTCTATCACTTTTACCTGCCCTTGTTGTGATTATAAAATACGGTATAGTGCTCTTTATCTTCTTTTTACTGGCCATAGTGTTGTCTGTTTTAACCGCTGTATTTCTTACGAACGCTTTCTATTTGCTAGTAATGCAGTTTGCCAGTGAAGAGAAGCTCAAAAACATCATCAATTATTTCCAGATCATCATGGCTATATCTATTATGGGTGGCTATCAGATCTTACCTCGCGTTATGGAACGTATGGATATAGAGCAGTATATATTCGAAGTCCAGTGGTGGCATTTTTTACTTCCACCGGTGTGGATGGCAGGAGCAATGGAATCCATTCATTTTCATTTGTTTGATGTCGCACATATAGGGCTTGCCGTCTGCGCACTTGTTCTGCCGGTAACAGGCGCATACCTGGTAAATAAATATCTCTCACCTGTATTCAGTAAAAAGCTGGGGTCGATGGGTGCCAGCACTGAGCAGGTACAAAAAGTAAAAACAGAAAAGGAAAGTTTAGTTGATAAGATATCAACCTGGATTACAAGCAATCCATTCGAGCAAGGCGCTTTTGACGTGATCTATAAAATTCTGGGACGCGACCGAAAACTCAAGCTGAAAATTTACCCTGCCTTCGGGTATATATTAGTTTTCGGATTGATCTTTATGATGCAGGGCAAAAAAGATTTTGCTGACACCTGGCATAATCTTCCCAATACAGAATATCATATCGTGTTGATCTATCTGACGTTTATGGTATTGCAAGTGGCTTTGCATGAAATTCCATATTCCGATGACTTTAAAGCGAGCTGGGTATACTTCTCAACGCCTCTTGATAAACCTGGCGAGATTCTTTCCGGAACTTTGAAGGCTATCTTCGTAAGATTATTTATACCGGCTTACGTAGGCATCAGTATCATTATACTTGCTATCTGGGGAATCCGCGCAGCAGAAGATATAGTCTTCGGAATTTTTAACAACTTCCTGATGCTGCTAACGCTATCCCTGATCAACAAACGTCATCTGCCATTTTCAATGGCACCAAACGTACGCAGCCAGTCGGGTAATATAGCGCGCGCCTTCATTACGTTCTTCCTAATTGGTCTACTCGGCTTCGCACATTATCTGTTATCCAAACAGCCGATGATCCAATGGGCAGTAATGCCTGTACAGATAGGTTTGATATTCCTTTTACTGCGTTCGTATAAACGCACGCGCTGGGGGCAGCTTACTCTTTAAAGCGGAGCTTAAAGTATAGCAGTGTGGAAGCAAGCATCAGCGTAAGCATATTGGCAGCAATAACCGGTATATCCTGCACTATAATGCCGTAGATGAGCCATAACATAACGCCTATACAAAAGATGGAAAACATGCTGAGTGAAAGATCTTTTGCAGAGCGGGATTTCCAGGTCTTAATAACCTGTGGCAAAAAAGCGATGGTAGTGCAACCACCGGCCAGTAATCCTAAAAGCTGAATCATATTCATAGTTGTCGTAGAGGTCTTATTCAATCTAATACACGGCAAAATTAATCAAACGTTGCGGAGGTTGACCATCCATGTAATTTTATTACTCTACTTTCTATTTAAAACGATTGCAGGAAATTTGCTTTCAAAAGCGATTGCATTGATTTCTGAATGTATGAGGAATATAAGTAAGCGCGTGAACTTCCACTCAGATGTCTGCGCGTTTTAATTTGAGGTAGCTGAAGTAATTAAATAATGCTGTCCACACAATTACAATGACAGCAGAACTCAGCTTTACGTAATCCTGAATCTCCTGAAATGCATAGCGGGGAAACGGCCACTCAATCAAATACCAAATCGAACGCATTGGAAAATATGGTATTAACCATGGAGCATAGTTATCTACTTTGGCAGCGATGATTCCTTCGATGGCAGGGAAAAGTAAAAGAACAATGATGGTAAGGCCAGCACGTTGAATCAATATACCCAACATCAGTGCAAACGACAGGAAGAAGAATAACTCAAGGAAGTACGCGGGAAAAAACTCCAAGTCGGTAATCATTTGGTCAATCTCCAGCGAAGGACTATAAATCATGCCGGTGATAAGACCGATCACAAAAATCATGGCAACACTGATGAGACTCAGCAACAGATTCGTTAGGATTTTCGAGGTCAGGAATTCAGCGCGGCTTAATCCATCGATAACATTTTGCCGTAGCGTACGATAGGTATATTCATTCGTTACCGAGATAACAATCAAAACGCCAAGCACTATTTTCAAAAGTCCTGCACTCCAGATGAGGTTAAGCCATACATCCGGGAAATGATATAACGGAATTCTGTTGATGTTAAGCTTCTGTCCAAAATCTTCGAACGTCCTTGCGAGCCATTTCAAAAACTCCATTCCGCTAGCGGCCCCTAGCCCAAGCGTTAAAAAGTATAAACCACCAATTACCCAGAAGGTACGGTAGCTCGTCATTTTCTTTAGATCGATTTTGAGAAGGTGCAACATATTTATAGTTACCAGGAGTATATATAGGAATTAAGAATGAGTAACGCGCGACCTGATGTTATCAGGAACTAGCCAGGATCTCGATAAATTGTTTCTCGAGTGTTTTCTTCCGGGTGATCAGGTGTGACGCCACAACACCTTTCTCGAACAAAAACTTATTCAGGTCTTTGCTATGAAAGCCATCGCGCATGGCTACCTGGTAGCTGCCGTTTTCACGATTAATAGAAGATGTACCGGCAAAGGACAGCAACAATTCGTTGAGGTTTTCAACTTCTGCTAATACCTCTACAGTCTCTTCACCTTTACCAACTTCATCTACCGGGCCATAGTGTACCAGGTTGCCTTTTTTCAAGACAGCAAAGTGTGTACACACCTTCTGAACTTCATCGAGCAAGTGACTTGCTAAAATTATAGTCTTGCCGTTAGCGGCAATCTTCTTAATGAGCTCACGGATCTCTGCGATTCCCATTGGATCGAGACCGTTTGTTGGTTCATCCAGAATGAGCACGGTTGGATCGTTTAACAACGCAGAGGCTATTGCCAGGCGCTGTTTCATACCCAATGAATATGTTTTATACTTATCGTCTTTACGATCGAGCAGCTCTACGAGTTCCAACACTTTTGGAATATTTGCTTCAGGACATTGCTTGATCATTGCATTTAGCTCCAGGTTTTTCTGCCCACTGAGGTATGGATAGAATATAGGATGCTCAAGCACGGCTCCTATTTTTTTTCTGACGTGATGCGTAGGTTCCTCACCAAACCAGGTGAATTCTCCTCCTGTCGGATTTACAACGCCCATCAGCATTCCGAGTGTTGTAGTCTTACCACTTCCGTTCGGGCCGAGCATGCCAAAAACCTGTCCGGGTTTTACTTCCAATGACAGGTTGTTCACAGCTTTTATTCTGCCGAAATTCTTTGTGAGATTTTTTATTGAGAGGACTGCTTCCAAGGGAATATATAGTTTATGAATAAGTAGTTGAGATCAGAAAAGAATTACACTATTTTTCAGACTTCCTTGTAAAATCCTGTATTCTTTTTCCAAACTCTGAGCTTTCGCCGATTGTAGAGTAAAGCTTGGTCACTTTATCCATTGCAATCTTGCCTACTATATCCAGTACAAAAAGACTTGTAGAATCATTTATAAGAACCAACATTCCTTTTGTATCTCCATCCTTTTCTTTTACAAAAATATCGAAATTTTTTCCCTGGTGACGGCTGCTCATCATCTCTTCGAATGATTCCGATTTATAGTTTGTAATGATTTTTTTATAATCCGTAGCAGCAAAATCCTTGCGTTTATCGATCATCAGAAATTTCATCTTTTCGATGTCCTTGATCAGCGCATCAAAATCTTTATCCTCCGTCTGGTTGAGCATGCGCAGTGTATTGTTGTAAAAGTAAAAAGCACGCGAGTCGCTATATTTCTTCTGCAAGGCTTCTGTTGTAGCACTTTGTGCGTATGCCGACTGCAGGGTTGCGGCCATTAGGAGTATAAGTATATATCGCATAGAGTAGGGTTTATAAACTTGTTAATCGATCTTTGGAGTTTGTTTCCAGTAATTTCTTAGGGTCAAGATAGCCCTTTATTTCGATAGCCAGAATCTGGTCTTCACCTTCAATCAACAGAAAGTATAGATTTTTATTTCTTTTGCGTTCCTGCATGTATATGGTAACGTGCTCACCATCTTCCGAAGCAGAAACCACTTCTTCAAAGTTATCATTCCGCAGTACTTTTTTGAAGCCACTGATCTTCAGGTTACGCTTATCAAGTTCCTCTATAGGTATATTGATCAGGCGTACATTGGATACATCACCAAATTCGTCTCTGTAATGGTCCTCACCTGAAATCAACAAGGCGGTGCGGAGTATAAATCCACCTACGCTGATAGACGTTACATTTCTGGAATCACCAAATTTTTCTTTAAGGGTAAGGAAGCTTTCGCTTTGCGCGAATGTAGAGAGGGAAGCTGTGATGAGTACGAGAGCAAGGATATTTTTCATAATCGTGGGGGTTTGACTTTGCTCAGAAGATGCAGCGTCTATACCAGAGGTTGCATCGGGGGAAAAAAATCAGGTGATATTTATAGCTATACCACCTGATTCCATTATTAAATATTTAATGTTTTTTGCCGTCATCCATTTTCTCAAGCTTTTGCAAGCCTTCAACGTTCATCTTCTTACCTATTTTGGACACTTGCTTCAAGTCGATTTCACCGAAGAGGCTCATCACCATGAAGTCGTCTGTGCCTCCCATAATCATTACCAGTTCAGAGATTTTGCCACCGCTTTCTTTGATATAGAACTTCATGTCTTTGTCTTTGTCACGAACAGACATTAATTCTTCAAACTCTTTTGTAGGGATGAGCGAAAAGGCTTCTTTATAAAGTGCGCGGGCATCCGATGTATTTTCTTTGGCCAGTATACGTAAGCCTTTCAACTTGCTGATGGCGTTCAATACTTCCTGGTCTTCCTTACTTTCCACTTCCATGTTTGTAAACAGGTTAAACATTTTGCTGCTCACCGTTACCTGAGAGAAAGATTCATCAGTCTGGTACTTTGTAAAAAATTTAGAGATAGCATCCTGCGCAAATACTCCGTTCACGATTACCATCATCAATGCGATCACAAATATCTTTTTCATAATTATATGTTTTTCATGTTTGATTTTTACGGTGTGGCGGTGTGTGTATGGTATATATACCTTTAAAGGTTTTTATTCTTTTCCTTTTCTTTCTTTTGAATTTCTTCCTGCGCCTCGTTAAACATGTTTATTTTTTTTGCCTGGTTTTCTGCTTTACCGAAACTCTTTGAGATCATCAGCAATGCTTTTTTAGTTTCTTCAAAGGCCAGCTGCGGATCATCATATGTATCAACAACCTGTTGTGGCGTTGTTTGCCGAACCTCTTTGCGTACAAACCATACAGCCATCATTACCACAGCTACTCCGGCAGCAATGCGCATCGAGTTATAAAAGAGTTTTACAAGTTTACCTTGCTTGGGCGGGTTCACATTTTTTAAAACCTCAGCATCAAAAGCAAGATCGCTTAACGCCTTTTTTTTATTTTCTTCAAAGTAGCGGAACAAAGCAGCGGTCTCTTTCCATTGCTCGGGTATACCTCCACCTTTAAAGTATTCGCGCAGCTGCTGCTCTTCTTCGAGAGAAGTCTCGCAGTTCCAGTACTTGTTTAGTAATTCTTCAATCCGGTTAGAGTCCATAAGCATTAATCTTCGTCAGTTTTTCGCGCACTGCATTTCTGGCTCTGAACAGGTTCACCTTTACCTGGTTCATATCCAGTTCGAGAATATCACAAATCTCGTTGTAACTATACCCTTCCACATCCCGAAGGTGTATTACCTGGCGTTGCTTCTCGGGCAACGCTGCTATCAATTGATTGATTCGCTGCATACTCTCATGTATTTCGGTTGATTCATGCGGCGTTAACGCTTCGTGTTGAACATTAAAACTTTCTTCAATCGGATGAGTCTGTTTCCGGTTCATCGAGCGAATGCGGTCGAGTGAAAGATTTCTGGTGATGCGCATACACCAAGCCTCCCAGTTTTGTACCTCATTCATTTGCTCACGTCCATTCCATACCCTGATAAATACTTCCTGCACAACGTCTTTCGCTTCTTCTTCACTGCCTACAAATTTCAGGGCAAAGCGAAAAAGCTTGTTTTTGACTGGCAATACCTGGGTTTGAAAAGATTCGAGGTTCATCCGTTGAAATTCAAATACAAGACGCTGAGGGGTAGTGGTTGTTACAGAAGAAAAATAAAATATTTTAGAAATAGCCAAAAGGGATCGAAATGCACCTTTTGTTATTGCAACTTATCAATATCGCGGATGAGGATTTTCTTCCGATCAAAGTTGATCAGGTTCTGCTCCTTTAATTCATTTAAAATAGTTGTTACCGTCTGGCGCGATGTACCCGTAAGTGAAGCTATATCCTTGTGTGTAAGTTTTGTAGGGATCATCGTTTCAAAGCCAACCTTCTTTCCTTTCCAGGCTGCTGTATCTTTCAGGAATTCTATGATACGCGTGCGCGCATCTTTAAATACAAGGAGTTCAAGCTTTCGCTCGAGCTTCATCAACCGCAGGCCTATCAGTTTCAAGATCTTAAAACTGAGTTCTTTATTTTCAAACATGAGTTCCCGAAGCTCTTCAATAGTCAGTGGGCAGATCACAGCCTCACACATTGCTTGGGCGTAATCTTTTCGCGTGTTCTCCCCTGCCAACGCAAGCTCTCCAAAAATTTCACCGGTGGTAAGAATAGACGAAACAACTTCCTTTCCATCTTCCAGGTAATGCCCGATCTTAATTCTTCCGTCAACGATCAGATAAATAGTAGACGCGGCATCCTCCGGAACATAAATAAACTGATCTTTTTTATAGCGGATAAACTCGTGCTTATCGCCCATCTTCTTTACTTTGTGCGGGCAAAGGATGTGGTAGAGATTAACACTTTCGAAGTACCAAAGGGCTGCTGCTGAAGTTGCCATTTACATTAAGTTTCTAAAATTGATTGTACCTGCATGAAGGATCTACGACTCAGTGAAATCTGGATTTACCCTGTGAAGTCATTGGGAGGAATACGGTTATCATCCTGTAAAGTTATGGAAAAAGGTCTTCTATATGACAGGCGGTTTATGCTGATCGATGAAGAAGGTAAATTCATGACGCAACGGGTATACCCAAAGATGGCGTTGTTCAAATTATCAATCGAGGATACGCAATTAACCATCCGGCATCAGCAAGAAAGTATCGCTCTGCCAATAGTGCCTCCTATAAGCGAACCGGCACAATCGGTTCAGATCTGGGATGACCGTGTGCAAGCAAATGAAGTAAATCCGATCTATAGTCAATGGTTCTCTGATCTGCTCGGGATGAAATGCAGGCTTGTATTTTTTCCGGAAGAAAACGAACGACCTGTTGACCCTACCTATAAAGTAAACGATGAACATGTTAGTCTGGCAGATGCATATCCCTTCCTGATTATCGGGCAGACATCATTGAACGATCTTAACACAAGGCTAAAAGAACCTGTCCCTATGAATCGGTTCCGTCCTAATTTTGTTTTCACTGGGGGAGATCCATTTGAGGAGGATGATTGGCGAAACTTTATAATAGGCTCAAATGGTTTTACAGCCGTGAAGCCCTGTGCCAGATGTGTACTTACCACCGTGAATCAGGATACTGCCGTAAGAGGTGCAGAGCCTCTCAAGACATTAGCATCGTATCGTACCAAGAATAACAAAGTATACTTCGGACAAAATCTGATTGCAACCCATCATCTGCAAATACAAGTTGGTGATAAAATATCCGTTCTATAACTGACATGTATCACGAATGATCCATCACGCATGACTTCCCTATATCTAAAAGCAGTCCACATTATATTTATTGTTACCTGGTTTGCCGGACTATTTTATATGCCGAGGCTTTTTGTTTATATCATTGAAGCAAATGGTAAAGATGAGCCGGAGAAATCAATCCTTGTAAGGCAATTAAATATGATGGCGAGTCGCCTCTGGTATGGCATTACCTGGCCATCGGCAATTATTACTGCAGGCATGGGCACATCTCTTCTGATCGATCAGCCGCAGTGGCTAACGATGGGATTCATGCACATCAAGCTTACTCTGGTTTTTTTTCTATACATATACCACGTTTCATTGCAGATACTATTAAACCAGTTAACGAAGGGAATTGTAAAGTATACTTCTCAGCAAATGCGAGTATGGAATGAAGTGTCTACTTTATTTCTGATCAGTATTGTATTTTTAATTGTGCTCAAGGATGCACTCAGTATGCTATGGGGCATTGCAGGATTACTGGCGGTAACAATCCTGATTATGGTAGGAATCAAAGTCTATAAAAAAACAAGGAAAGATGAATAAGTCATTGATCAATGGTCAACAGTCAATAGTGAGAGGAGCGGCTTCTTTACTTATCGTATTTAGTATATTAATTTCTGCATGTACAAAGAAGGAAAACCCGCTTCCTATTTTTGGTGAACGTGAGGTAGAAGGAACAGATACAGTATATCACACCATCGGTGAATTCAAATTTGTAGACCAGGACAGTGCCGCTGTAACAAATGATACTTTCAAGGACAAAATTTATGTGGCTGATTTTTTCTTCACATCATGCCGCACGATTTGTCCAATTATGAAAACACAAATGCTCCGGGTATATGATTCGATTCAAAATGAACCGGATGTATTGTTACTCTCGCATAGTATAGATCCGGAATATGATACCGTAGGGTTGCTACATGACTATGCGGAACGCCTGGGGGTAAAAAGTGACAAGTGGCATTTTGTTACCGGGCCGAAAGAAGATATTTATAAGATTGCACAAACCAGTTACTTCGCCACCGCTATGGAAGATAAATCGGAGCCGGATGGTTTTATACACAGTGGAGCTTTCTTGCTAATTGATAAAGACCGTAGAATCCGTGGTAAGTACGATGGCACAAAAGAAGAGGATGTTAATCGTTTACTCGCAGATATACAGCGTCTCAAGAAAGAATATGCGAAAGAGAACTAATGAAGAACGTTAAGCCAAAAGCTATATATCGCGTAACCTTAGTCGCAAAGCTTTTCACTTTAGGCTTTCTGCTTTTTGCTTTGAGTTTACAGAGTTGTCGTGAAAAGAAAACGGACTCCAATATATCTTCATCATCGTCTATTAAGCAGCAACAATATTATGTTCAGGGCGAGCAGCTCTATATAAAGCATTGCAGTAATTGCCACCAGAAAAATGGCACAGGCCTGGGGCTGCTATATCCACCTCTTGCAAAATCTGATTTTGTAGATCAGAATTTTGAAACCGTTGTCTGTCTGATGCGACATGGTATAGATGGTGAACTGATCGTAAATGGAAAAAGCTTTAACAAAAGTATGCCGGGTATACCTTCGCTTACAGACCTTGAAATTGCAGAGATAACAACCTATCTATATAACACCTGGGATCATAAACGCGATAGTATAGAATTGCAGGAAATTACGAAGATACTGAACCGGTGTGTCGATGAATCAAATTCTAATCGTAGTTCCACTGCAAAATGAAAATATTATCAGGCTCCGTTGTTCTAAGTCTTTGTTTTATCGTTTCCTCTGTCTGGGCACAAACACCCGATCGATTCTCGGAAGGTATGCACCTTGAAAAAGAATTTAAAGTCGAGGCGGCCCTTGAGAAGTATGAGTTGTGCTTAAAATCAAATCCGCATCACGCGCAAGCGTTAACACATGCAAGCCGGATGCTCTCGAATATAGGAGGACGTTTACCAGTCGACAAAAAAGAGGAAAAGAAAAAATACTATAGCAAGGCCAAGGCATATGCAATCCGTTCTGTAGCTATCAACAATCAGGATATTGAAGCCAGACTTGCCTATATAATTTCGATGGGATTGATGACTGAAGTTGCTGGCTCACCGCGCGAAAAAATTCAGGATGCCAAGCTCATCCGGCAAGAGGCTGATGCAATGATTAAAATGGATTCGACCTTTGCTCCTGCGTATTTCATTTTAGGCAAATGGCATTTTGAGCTTGCGCGACTAAGCTGGATCGAACAGATGGCATGCAAGTTCTTTTTCGGAGGACTTCCTGAAAATATATCGATGGATGCCGCTATTAAAAATCTAAAGAAAGCTAGCGAGCTTCAACCTAACACTATACTTTTTCTGTTTGGTGAAGCCTCTGCCTATCATTACCAGGACGAGGATGACAAAGCTGTTAAGCTTCTTCAGCAAGCACTGGCTTTACCGCTAAAAGAACCGGATGATATTCCACGTAAAGAGCGGTGCACCGCGTTGCTAAAGGAAATTAAAGGAGGCTGATCTTGCGATCTATATACTTCATTTAAAAAACTTATGAAGTATTGATGATGCCTCACATATACTTCATATCGATGCTGATATCCAAATCTTTTTGATCTGGCTGCAGATCGATCTGTGCTTTTTCGAAAGATGGTGGTCCTATAGCTCCCATCGCATTGTTGGAAAAGCCAAAGCCTTCTTTCGGAATTCCGAGTTTATTTTTATCCAGATCTTTATTTCGGTTAGCATCATGTAAAACGCTTACAGCATATTTTCCGGGCTTTACATTTTCAAACACAACCGTTACCTCATTGCCGGATGCCTTCGTAACTTTTCCATCCATAGCATTTCTTGGAAAGTCCTTATCGTTATCAAACAGACCTACGAGAATATCACCTTTATGTCCTTTTATATTCTTTACCGTCACCTGCAACTTTGTTTGTGCCATAACATTTACTGCTAACCCTGCTATCAAACACAACATCATAAGCTTTTTCATATCTCTCCGATTAAGTTTTCAATATATAACACTTTCAGTTTCCCTGTTTATTTCTGTAGTCAAAAAATTATGCCAGAAATACGAATGCGTTTTGTCTTCCACAAGTTACCGTTTATACGTAATAATCATTTTTTTGAACGCCACACTCTATTCTTCCTTTAACAGCAGTAACACGTTCATTGTTATTTCGTAACTTACCTTAGTTCCAACCCCAAAATAATAATCATGGCATCTCTCACCTTAAAGATCAACAACAAAAATCATACGGTAGATGTCGATCCTAAAATGCCGCTACTCTGGGCTATTCGTGATGTCGTAGGATTGACCGGTACAAAGTATGGTTGTGGTATTGCTCAATGCGGAGCGTGTACAGTACACCTTGGAGGCACTCCGGTTCGGTCGTGCTCCATTCCTGTTTCAGCGGCGGCTAACAAAGATATTGTCACCATCGAAGGACTTTCATCTGACAACTCTCATCCGGTGCAACAAGCATGGATCGCGGAGCAAGTGCCGCAATGTGGTTATTGTCAATCCGGACAAATCATGGCTGCCACTGCGCTACTCAAGAAAACGCCTAACCCTACCGATAAAGATATCGACATGGCTATGCAAGGACAT
The DNA here is from genome assembly GCF_900167975.1 of Ohtaekwangia koreensis. Taxonomy (GTDB): domain Bacteria; phylum Bacteroidota; class Bacteroidia; order Cytophagales; family Cyclobacteriaceae; genus Ohtaekwangia; species Ohtaekwangia koreensis. The sequence continues at coordinate 1,290,127 of NZ_FUZU01000002.1, read as the reverse complement.
ATATGCCGTTGTGGTACATATCCTCGTATACGCAAAGCTATCAAAGCTGCATCACAGCTGATGAATCAAAAAGCAAGTATTAAATAGATGCAGGCAACTGGTGTGAAGGTAAACTTCATACTATATATACGGCATCGCTATACTCATGTTCTTTATACCTATATCATGAAAGAAATCACCAAAAGTATATCCAGAAGAAACTTCATTAAGCTTTCCAGTCTTACGGGTGCTGCCCTTAGCATTGGATTTTATTTTCCTGCGAATGGCAAGGAGGCTGAAGTTATAAATCTTGAAACAGCAGAAAACCTAGGCATCGAACTGAACGCCTGGATCACCATTGATACCAACGGTAAAGTTACCATTACCAATCACCGTTCGGAGATGGGACAAGGTTCATTTCAATCTATACCGCAGATCATTGCTGAAGAGCTGGAAGTAAACCTGAACGATATCAACATTATTTTTGCGCAGGGTAACAACGCGAAGTATGGAAGTCAGATTACAGGTGGAAGTTCTACCATTCGCGGCTCCTATAAAAAGTTACTAAAGCTCAGTGCGTCTGCACGTGAAATGTTAATGGAAGCGGCTGCCAAGAAATGGAACACATCAAAGGCTGAGTGTTATGCCGAGAGTGGTCACGTTATACATAAACCCTCCGGAAAGAAATTTCATTATGGTGAACTCGTACAGGAGGCATCTAAACTTGAACCACCAAAAAATGTAAAGTTAAAATTACCGGAAGAGTATAAAATTATCAGAAAGCCTCTTCCTCGTCAGGATACTCCTTTAAAAACAAATGGGACAGCAATCTTCGGGCTCGATAAAAAATTACCGGGAATGCTTTATGCTGTTGTAGAACGTAATCCACGCTTTCAGGGTAAAGTAAAAAGCTTTGATGATACGGAGACAAAAAAGATACCCGGTGTAAAACATGTACTCCCAGTAAAGATGAGTGTATTCTCCACCTTCCGTGAAGGTGTTGCTGTTGTAGCCGATACGTTGTGGGCTGCTATGCAAGGGAGAAAAGTTTTAAAAGTTGAATGGGATGATTCTGGTTTTGAACACTTGAGTACTGAGCAGTTATATACCCGTATGAGTGAATCTCTGAAAAGCAATGACAGTCTTTCGGTACGAACAAAAGGAAATGCAGAAGGTATATTTCAAAAATCAGATAAAAAGGTAGAGGCGGTATATGAAACTCCATATGAATCGCATAGTTGTATGGAACCGCTTAACTGTGTAGCACACTATCAGGATGATAAACTTGAAATCTGGGGACCGATTCAGGGACCTGATTGGGTGCAGGATTTTTTGAGTCCGCTTCTGGGACTGCCAAAAGAAAAAATTATCGTGAATATGACTTTCCTCGGAGGAGGATTTGGTCGTAAAGCGTTCATGGATTATCCGCATGAAGCGGCTATAATTTCCAAGGAAATAAAGGCACCCGTGCAAGTAGTCTGGTCGCGTGAAGATGATACAACACAAGGGCCTTTCCGCCCGGGTATGATGTATCAATGCAAAGGTTCGATAAATGCGAATGGAAGTATAGAATCCTTCCTTCATCGTTCTGCAGGTCAGAACATGGATCACCAGTGGCCAAATGCGGATAAGAAGTCATACAACGGTTCGGCTACTGAAGGATTCCTGGAAACATACTTCAATTCGCTGCCACACTATAGCTTCTCTGATGCTCCGCTGGATGCACCTATTCCGGTAATGTGGTGGAGATCAGTATATGCTTCTACAAATGCTTTTGCATTTGAAAGTTTTATGGATGAACTCGCTTTCAAAGCTGGTAAAGATCCGCTGGAGTTTCGCAGACAACATTTACAAGAAAGTCGATATCACGATTTGATCAATAAGCTTGAGGAAGTTTCAGGTTGGAAATCACGGAAGAAAAATGAGGGGTATGGAGTAGCTATCGCTGAGAGCTTCTCAAGTATAGTAGGCGAAGTAGTGAAGGTGTCCAAGAAAGCTGATGGCAAAGTAAAGGTTGATAAGGTATGGGCGGTAATGGATTGTGGCTGGTATGTAAACCCTGACATCATCAAAGCGCAGATAGAAGGTAGTATAATTATGGCACTGGGTGCTGCTATTACACATGCTACGCATTTCAAAGATGGCAAAGCTGTGGAACAGAATTTTAATACATACAAGATGCCGCGCATTACGGATACTCCTGAAATTGAAGTTCATATTATGGACAACGAGGAAAAAGCAGGCGGTGTTGGTGAACCAAGTTTACCTCCTTTCGCACCGGCATTGACGAATGCAATTTTCGATCTGACATCAAAGAGAATTCGCAAACTACCGTTTAACCTGGAGGAAGTATAAAAAAATACAATAGAGTATAAGCAGGGTATAACGTAAATATCTATAAAAAATATAGTGCATATTTACCCGGCGTAAATATGCACTGATTAATTGCACATATATATCATTAAGATGAGGTTAAATCACTATATCACTATTATTACAATCGCTGCCACCGGATTTTCATTTGTGGCGTTCCAGCAAAAACCAAAATTCGATCTGAAGGCTAGTATCGCCAGAGGAAAAGAAATATATACTGTACAGTGCATGACTTGTCACATGGAACAAGGAGAAGGTATGGAAGGTGTATTTCCACCACTCGCTAAATCGGACTATTTAATGGCTGACAAGAAACGCTCAATCCAACAAGTACTCCATGGCGTTAGTGGCGAAATAAAAGTAAACGGCGTTACTTATAACGGAGAAATGGCGGCTATAGATCTGACTGATGAGGAAGTAAGTGATGTATTAAACTATGTGCGTAATTCGTGGGGAAATAAAGGAGACGCTGTAAAACCCGAAGAAGCAAAGGCCGCACGTTAACCCAGTCTGGTAATAATCTTCGAATAAGATCGTATACTTATATAGATATAGCGATGAAGGAATTTAAAACGATACTCCAGGAATGCACGAAGATTGATTTTAATCTACACAAGGCAGCACTGGCTACAGTCGTTAAAGTGAGAGGCTCATCGTATAGAAGTCCTGGTGCCCGCATGTTGATTACTGATGATGGTAAGTGGGTAGGATCTATCAGCGGAGGATGCCTGGAGGGTGATGCCTTGCGCAAAGCGCGCTTGGTAATGACCGATGGGAAACCTTTAACTGTTACGTACGATACACGAGAAGAAAGTAATCAAAACCTTGGGATTAGCTTAGGATGCAATGGCGTGATCGATGTATTGATTGAACCTATAAACCCGGAAGATCAGAATAATCCAACGTTGCTTTTTGATAGTATCATCAAGATGAATGCCCCGGTTGCACTGGCCACTATATTTGTGCACAACGATGCTCATGAGATCGGAAAAAAACTTTTAGTTACCCCTGGATTAACGAAGCTTCACAATCTGCAGGATCCGGAACTCGAACGAATTATTTCCGCTGATCTCAAAATCTTGTTTGAATCAAAGAAATCCGAAGCCAAAGTATATACAGTAAAGGGTAAAGAAATAGAAGTCTTCATTGAGCTGATTCAGCCTTCTGTTTCACTTATTATTTTCGGAGGTGGATTTGATGCACGGCCGGTGAGTTACCTGGCCAAATCACTTGGCTGGGAAGTTACCGTTACCGATGAATGTGTTGCACATATAGCGCCACTCTTTTTTCCCGCAGCTGACAATCTCTCGCTTTGTCAACGTGACTTTATAGACCGTGATTTCAACATCACCCCATACACAGCCTGTGTATTAATGTCTCATAATTATGAGTATGATAGAGACGTGTTGCGAAAACTACTAAAGACAGAAACACCATATATAGGTATGCTTGGACCCAGAAAGCGTTTTGATAAAATGCTTAACGAGTTTGCAAAAGAAAATATTCAGCTTTCTTCAAATGATGTTCACCGCATTCATTCTCCGATAGGTCTTGATATTGGTGCGGAAGCTCCTGATGAAATTGCCGTTTCTATTATTGCTGAAATCCAAAGTAAATTTTCCAATCGCTCGGGTGGGTATTTAAAATACAGAACGGGTTCTATACATCAACGCGATTCTGCAAGCGACCAAGTGTTCAAGCAAGTATATTTGCATCATCACGAAGACAAGGCTGCACAGAACTCCTAATATTTATACAATGAAAAAATGGATCGTTTTTCTATTTATAGTAATATCGTTCGCAGGTTATTCGCAAGAAATCCAAAAACAAATCAATGAACAAGTCTGGGAACCTTTCATAACATCATTCAGCAATCACGATACACAGGGATTTATGTCTGTTCATTCTCAGGATTTAATTCGTACTCCGCGTGACTCGAAAACACTTTTATCCTTTGATCAATATAAAAAACAGAATACCGAAGGAGATAACAAAGCACTTCAGCAAAAAACGAAACGGTCTATAGAGCTTCATTTCCTGGAGCGAATAGCAAATGAGAACCAAGCTTATGAAGTAGGTGTATACAAGACAACTGTCATAAACGCCCAGGGCGAGAGTAGAAGTTTCTATGGTAAATTTCATGTAGTGCTTCGTAAGGAAAATGGAATCTGGAAAATACTCGTTGATTCTGATTCATCAGAAGGGGGAACCATTAGTGAAAAAGATTTCAATAACGGAAAGCCATTGGAGCCGTGAGTAGGATAAGTATAGGTATAATTATACTTGCTGCAGGTTCTTCAACACGAATGGGCCAATCAAAACAGATGTTGCCTATCTTTGGAGAACCAATGCTCACCAGAACGTGTAACATTGCGTTAAAATCAAAAGCTGCATATACCGTGGTGGTGCTTGGAGCGAACAAAGACCTTCACGAAAGTATATTAAAAAATCAACGAGTAGCTATCATTCAAAACCCATTGTGGCAAAACGGCATGGGAGGTTCTTTAAAGGCAGGGCTCAATCACTTGTTAACAATTGACGCAGCCATTGATGCGGCTATCATCATAGTCTGCGACCAGCCCTATATATCCGAAGATCATCTGAATGTTCTGATTGATCGATATCTATTAACACAAAAAAAAATTATAGCATCTTACTATTCAGATTCACCTGGAGTGCCTGCTCTTTTCGATAAAAACATATTCCCCGTATTATTGAATATGCCTGACGACCAAGGTGCTAAAAAAGTAATTACACTTCACCCGGAAGACGCTGAGCTTATTAATTTCCCCAACGGGGAGATTGATTTAGATACACCGGACAGCTATAAATCCTTCCTTGATAAAAACTCCTAAAGACTAACCATTTCCTACATCAGTGATAGGCCTTGCGTTCTTTATACGAATATATAGTCATTGAAAGCTAGATTTGATTTCACGTCTAAACTACATCTATCAATGGCTGGAATTAAAAACATTGAGGGTCTTACAACAGACCAAATCAACCGAGAACTCGCACATGGCGCTAAGTTCGTTGTGTTCCAATTCACAATTTCTGTTCTTGTAATGACCTTCAGACGATCATCAGACATTTATTTTATTCGCTCTGGTGAAAGTCGTTTGATTAAGGGACTACCTTTCACTCTTATGACATTTTTACTAGGCTGGTGGGGAATTCCTTGGGGGCCTATATATAGTATTGGCAGTTTAGTCCACAATCTGAATGGCGGCAAAGATGTTACTCAGGAAATTCTTAATTCCTATAATAACCAGGAAAGCCAAACAGCAACCGGGTGAAGAAAAGTATATATACTAAAAAAGCCATCTCTTGAGAAGATGGCTTTTTAGTATTGTTTCGTAGATAACTACACTTTGATCTCTACATCAACTCCGCTAGGAAGTTCAAGTTTCATCAAGGCGTCTACAGTTTTTGCACTGTTTGAATAAATGTCAACCAAGCGCTTGTAGGTGCAAAGTTGAAATTGCTCACGTGACTTCTTGTTAACGTGTGGGGAACGAAGTACAGTGAATTTTTCTTTTTCGGTTGGTAACGGAATAGGACCGCTAACTACAGCACCTGTTGCCTTTACAGCTCTTACAATTTTCTCAGATGATTTATCAACCAAGTTGTGATCGTAAGACTTAAGTTTTATTCTGATTTTCTGGTTCATGATCTAAACGCCTTTTAGATGTTTATTATTTAGCGGCAACTGCGCCTTTTACTTCTTCAATTACTTTGTCTGCAAGGTTCTTCGGAACCGGAGCATAGTGTGAGAACGTCAGGGATGCAGAAGCACGACCTGAAGTAAGTGTTCTCAAGTCTGTAATGTATCCGAAGAGTTCTTTCAACGGAACATCGGCTCTGATAAGCTGTGCACCCGAACGAGTGTCCATGCCTTTCATAACACCACGTCTTCTGTTCAGGTCACCTGTTACAGAACCTGTATATTCATCCGGGCTCATTACTTCTACTGACATGATTGGCTCAAGTAACTGAGGAGCACATTTCGATGCAGCTTCCTTAAAACCAATACGAGCTGCCAATTCGAATGACAATGAATCTGAATCGACATCATGGTAAGAACCGTGGTATAAACGAACGCGCATGTTGTCGATCGGATATCCAGCCAGCGGACCATTTACCATTGCGCTTTCGAAACCTTTCTGAACAGGTTGAATGAATTCGCGAGGAATTACACCACCTACGATATCGTTTACAAACTCCAGACCGTCTTTATCGCCTTCTTTCAGTTCGCGTGGCCCGATTTCGAATACGATATCAGCAAATTTACCACGACCACCAGTCTGCTTCTTATAAACTTCTTTATGCTCAACAGACTTCGTAAGAGCTTCTTTATAAGCAACCTGAGGAGCACCCTGGTTGATCTCTACTTTGAATTCACGCTTCAGACGATCGATAATGATCTCCAAGTGAAGTTCACCCATACCACGAAGAATCGTTTGACCAGTTTCCTGATCTGTATTCACACGAAGTGTTGGATCTTCCTCTACAAGCTTCGCGATAGCCATACCCAGCTTATCAACATCTGCTTGTTTCTTAGGTTCAATAGCATAACCAATTACAGGCTCAGGGAACACCATTGATTCTAGAATTACTTTGCGTTTTTCATCGCAAAGTGTATCACCTGTTTTAATATCTTTGAACCCAACTACCGCTCCAATATCACCAGCAACCAACCTTTCGATTTGATTCTGTTTGTTAGCATGCATTTGGAATACACGCGAGATACGCTCTTTATTTTCTGATCTTGTGTTGTAAACATATGATCCCGATTCAAGCACACCTGAGTAAGCGCGAACGAAGCAAAGACGTCCAACGAAAGGATCTGTAGCAATTTTAAATGCAAGTGCTGCAAATGGTTCTTTCTCATCTGGTCTGATAATAACCTCTTGGTCAGTATCAGGATTAGTTCCAATGATATCATCTTTATCCAATGGTGAAGGAAGAAGTTCCATCACATAATCCAACATAGTCTGAACGCCTTTGTTTTTAAAAGACGATCCGCATACCATTGGAATAACCTTCATCGCTATTGTGGCTTTTCTCAAAGCTGTCAATATTTCTAATTCCGTAATTGAATTCGGATTCTCGAAATATTTTTCCATCAATGATTCATCGAAATCAGCCACAGCTTCCAGAAGTTTTTCTCTGTATTCTTTGACTTCTTCCAACATATCATCAGGGATTGGAACAACTTGGAAAGTCATGCCTTTATCGGCTTCGTTCCAAACAATACCTCTATTGTTAATCAAGTCAACAACACCTCTGAAGTTTTCTTCTGCACCGATTGGCAACTGAAGAGCAACTGCATTGCTACCTAATTTTTCTTTTACCTGTTTACAAACTCCAAGAAAATCAGAGCCTGCACGGTCCATTTTATTCACGAAACCAATACGAGCAACCTTGTAATTATCCGCAAGGCGCCAGTTTGTTTCTGATTGAGGCTCAACACCATCAACAGCACTGAATAAAAACACAAGACCATCCAATACACGGAGGGAGCGGTTTACCTCAACGGTAAAATCCACGTGACCAGGTGTATCAATAATATTTACGTTATACTTATTACTTCTATAATCCCAGAATACTGTAGTAGCGGCCGAAGTAATGGTAATACCTCTCTCCTGCTCCTGAGCCATCCAGTCCATAGTAGCAGCACCTTCGTGTACTTCACCGATCTTGTGATTAACACCGGCATAATACAGAATACGCTCGGTAGTTGTTGTTTTACCTGCATCAATGTGAGCAGCAATACCTATGTTTCTGGTGTATTTTAAATCTCTAGACATTACCTGGTCCTCTGATTAGAATCTGAAATGTGAAAATGCCTTATTCGCTTCTGCCATACGATGTGTATCATCTTTCTTCTTTATAGCAGCGCCCTCGCCTTTTGAAGCAGCGATGATTTCAGCAGCAAGCTTATCCATCATTGTCTTCTCACCGCGAAGTCTCGAATAATCAATCAACCATTTGATGCTCAGGTTCACTTTACGCTCCGGACGAATTTCAACCGGAACCTGGAATGTAGCACCACCAACACGTCTACTTTTTACTTCAACAGAAGGTGTCAGATTACTCATGGCACGCTTCCAAACTTCGAGACCGCTCTCGTTGGTTTTCTTTTCTACTAAAGCAACAGCATCATAGAAAATGCCATATGCTGTACTTTTCTTGCCTTGTTCCATTAGGTAGTTCACGAACTTCGTTACCAACGTGTCGTTGAACTTAGGGTCAGGAAGAAGATATCTTTTCTTAGGTTTTGTCTTTCTCATGGCTCTATCCTATTATTTTTTACCTTTTGCTGGCGCACCTTTAGCTGCAGGAGCTGCTGCACCTGGCTTAGGACGTTTTGCACCATATTTAGAACGGCTTTGTTTACGACCATTTACACCTGCAGTATCCAGTGCACCACGGATGATGTGGTAACGAACACCTGGCAAATCTTTAACACGACCTCCACGAATAAGCACAATAGAGTGCTCCTGCAGGTTGTGACCTTCACCCATGATGTATGCGTTCACTTCTTTGCCGCTTACTAAGCGAACACGAGCTACTTTACGCATCGCAGAGTTAGGCTTTTTAGGAGTTGTTGTGTACACACGTGTACATACTCCTCTCTTCTGTGGGCAAGAATCAAGGGCCGGAGATTTCGATTTGAATTCCAGTTTCTTACGCCCTTTTCTTACAAGTTGTTGAATGGTCGGCATTTATATTTCTTTTATAAACCTCTCAAAAATTAGGACTGCAAAGGTATTTAAAGTATGACAGCTTGCAAAGCCATGTTAGATTATTTTTAAAGGATTAGAGCATTATTGAGTAGTTAAATATGACTTTTAGTGCAAGCAAAGCCTGAGTAGCACTTTTTCATTCATATTCTTACTAATCATTTTTTACGCTTCACCAACTGTTCCACCAAAATTCATTGGAAACTTTGGCATATCCTCTGTTCTTTTTATCGGGCCGAAGCTACTTTCATACTTATCTATATTGTCTTTTAATGCTAATAGAAAACGTTTGGCGTGCTCCGGAGTAATCACTATCCGGGATTTGACTTTGGCCTTCGGAACCCCCGGCATTAAGCGAATAAAGTCAATGACGAACTCGCTGTTAGAATGCGCAATCATGGCCAGGTTCGAATAGATCCCTTCAGCAATTTCTTCTGAAAGCTCTATATTGATCTGGTTTTGAGCTTGTTTGTTTTTTTCGTCTGTCATATTCTAAATAGTTCTTGCACCGAGGTCACAAGTTTAAATCATATTCAATATCCCTATAAGCAAAATGCGGATGGCCATTTAGGGCGCATCCGCAGATTGTTCTATTTCAATTTGTTAATTAATCCTGGAGTTCTTTCTCGCGATCACGAGCTCTTTCAGGAGCATTAACCAATGCATTGTATTCATCCTTATGCGTTACAATCAAATCAGCAAATCTACGCTGACCAGTTCCCGCAGGGATCAAGTGACCTACAATTACGTTCTCTTTCAAACCATTCAACCAGTCAGTTTTACCACGGATAGCAGCTTCGCTAAGTACTTTCGTGGTTTCCTGGAAGGATGCAGCAGATAGCCAACTTTCAGTTTTCAACGAAGCCTGAGTAATACCTTGAAGCGTTGGTCTCGAAACAGCCGCCAGTGCATCGCGTACCTCAACCAATTTATGGTCTTTTCTGCGAAGAACTGAATTCTCGTCTCTTAATTCCCGCGCGGTAATGATCTGGCCTGGCTTCAACACTTGAGAGTCGCCTGCTTCAATAACTACCTTTTTATCAAGAATCAAGTCGTTATCTTCTCTAAACTGAAGTTTATCAACGTATTCGCCTGGCAGGAAGCTTGTATCTCCCGGATCAATGATTTCAACTTTCTGCATCATCTGGCTTACAATAGCCTCGATGTGCTTATCATTGATTTTCACACCTTGCAGACGGTATACTTCCTGGATTTCATTCACAAGATATTCCTGAACAGCAGTCGGACCTTTAATTGATAAGATATCCGAAGGCGTGATCGAACCATCAGATAATGGCTGACCGGCTTTTACGAAGTCGTTATCCTGAACAAGGATGTGTTTTGACAGTGGCACTAAATAACGCTTTTGTACACCATCACGAGATTCAATAAAGATTTCGCGATTACCACGTTTAATACCTCCATAAGTAACAACTCCGTCAATCTCACTTACTACTGCTGGATTTGAAGGGTTACGTGCTTCGAACAATTCAGTTACACGAGGCAGACCCCCTGTAATATCACGAGATTTACCCATGGTACGAGGAATCTTCGCCAGCACTTGTCCTGCTTTGATTTTCTCACCTGCATCTACTGCTAAGTGAGCTCCCACAGGAATGTTATAACCTTTTGTATCAGTTTTCCCTTTTACAACAATAGCAGGGTTCTTAGTCTTATCACGTGTCTCGGTGATTACTTTCTCACGGTGACCAGTTTGTTCATCTGATTCTTCCTTGTAAGTAACACCTTCAATTATCGCTTCATATTCAATTGTTCCATCGAACTCAGACAAGATCACAGCGTTGTAAGGATCCCAGAAACAAAGTTCCTCACCTTTTTCCACTTTCTGACCGTCTTTCACTTTCAGGAAAGCACCGTAAGGAACGTGGTTAGTGATCAATACTCTAGTCTTTTCACTGTCTACAATTCTAATCTCCCCGGTACGACCCATTACTACCTGGATCGGGTTGTTATCATTGTTCGTTGTATCAATGGTACGGATACCTTCGAATTCAAGAATACCGCTAAACTTCGCTTTGATGTTTGCTTCTACAGCGATGTTAGACGCAGTACCCCCAACGTGGAATGTACGAAGTGTAAGCTGCGTTCCTGGTTCACCAATGGATTGTGCTGCAATTACACCTACAGCTTCACCTGCTTGTACCATTTTACCGGTAGCCAGGTTACGACCGTAGCATTTAGCACAACCTCCTACTTTCGATTCGCATGTAAGCAGTGAGCGAATTTCAACTTCTTCAATCGCTGTATCTTCGATCAACTTAGCAAGCTCGTCAGTAATTTCAGAATTCGCAGGGCAGATCAATGTATCATTGATCGGATCATATATATCATGAACTGTAACACGGCCAAGGATACGTTCTGATAAAGGTTCAACGATGTCTTCGTTGTCCTTCAAAGCCGTTACTTTCAAGCCACGTAAAGTTCCACAGTCATCTTCACTCACTACAAGATCCTGTGCAACGTCCACAAGCCTACGCGTTAAGTAACCAGCATCGGCTGTTTTCAACGCAGTATCAGCAAGACCTTTACGAGCACCGTGCGTAGAGATAAAGTATTCCAATACATCCAATCCTTCTTTAAAGTTAGAAAGGATCGGGTTCTCAATGATGGAACCTACTGAACCTGCAAGGTTCTTTTGAGGTTTCGCCATCAGACCCCGCATACCACCTAACTGACGAATCTGTTCTCTCGAACCACGAGCACCAGAGTGCATCATCATGTAGATCGAGTTAAAACCTTGCTGGTCTTCTTCCAGCTGTTTCATCAGTGTATTGGTGAGCAACGTATTCGTACGCGTCCAGATATCAATCACCTGGTTGTAACGCTCGTTGTCAGTAATAAGACCCATCATGTAGTTGTTCCAAACGGCATCAACCTCTTCCTGGGCATTTGCTACCAATTTCTCTTTTTCGGCAGGAACTTTTACATCGTTCAAGCCCATTGACAATCCACCTTTGTAAGCCATCTGGAATCCAAGTTCTTTAATATCGTCAAGGAACTTGGCAGTCTTAGATTGACCTGCAATTTTGTAGATGTCAGAGATGATCGTCTGAAGTTTTTTCTTTGTAAGAAGTTCATCTACAAAGCCTACTTCTTCCGGTACGAATTTGTTGAAGATAACACGTCCTGCGACAGTGTCAATCATCTTAAATTCTAAGTCACCTGTCTTCTTATCTTTTACAACAGCGCGAACTTTTATGTTAGCGTGCTTTGAAAGTTTACCTTCATTGAACGCAACTATAACTTCTTCAGAAGAGTAGTAGCGTTTGTTCTCACCTTTAATTGGATGTTCAGGAGTTCCTTTTCTTCCTTTTGTGAGATAGTATAATCCCAACACCATGTCCTGAGAAGGAACTGTGATAGGGGCACCGTTAGCAGGATTAAGGATGTTGTGCGATGACAGCATCAATAACGAAGCTTCCAAAATCGCTTCTTGTCCAAGAGGAACGTGAACCGCCATCTGGTCACCGTCAAAGTCAGCGTTAAACGCAGTACATACGAGCGGGTGAAGCTGGATCGCTTTTCCTTCGATCAATTTCGGTTGGAATGCTTGTATACCTAGTCTGTGAAGTGTTGGAGCACGGTTCAAAAGAACAGGATGTCCTTTCAATACGTTTTCCAAAATGTCCCAGATCACTGGATCTTTTCTGTCAACAATTTTCTTTGCTGACTTCACAGTTTTTACAATTCCTCTTTCAATCAGCTTACGGATAATAAATGGCTTGAATAACTCAGCCGCCATATCTTTTGGAAGACCGCACTCGTGTAATTTCAGCTCAGGACCAACCACGATTACTGAACGACCCGAGTAGTCAACACGTTTACCCAGCAAATTTTGACGGAAACGTCCTTGCTTGCCTTTCAGCATATCACTCAAAGATTTCAGCGCGCGATTTCCATCGGAACGCACAGCGTTTACTTTTCTTGAGTTATCAAACAAAGAGTCAACAGCTTCCTGAAGCATACGCTTCTCATTACGAAGGATAACTTCCGGAGCTTTAATATCGATCAATCTCTTAAGACGATTGTTACGAATAATAACACGTCTGTAAAGATCATTCAAATCTGATGTTGCAAAACGACCTCCATCCAATGGTACGAGTGGACGTAATTCCGGAGGAATTACCGGAACCATTTTAATCACCATCCATTCAGGCTTATTCTCAATACGAGTTTTTGCATCACGGAAAGCTTCAACCACTTTCAAACGCTTCAATGCTTCAGCCTTACGTTGTTGAGATGTATCAGTCGCTGCCTGGTGTCTTAATTCATATGAAAGTGTGTCAAGTTGAGTTCTTGATAACAGCATTTCAAGTGCATCCGCACCCATTTTCGCGATGAACTTCTTAGGATCATTGTCATCCAACAATTGATTCTCGCGAGGAAGTTTATCAATGATATCGAGGTATTCTTCTTCGGTTAAGAAATCAAGACGATTTACACCATCTTCTTCTTTAACACCAGGTTGAATCACCACATAGCGTTCGTAGTAAATAATTTGATCGAGTTTCTTGGTAGCAAGGCCAAGCAAGTAACCAATCTTGTTAGGGAGCGAACGGAAATACCAGATATGTGCTACCGGTACAACTAACTCGATATGCCCCATGCGCTCGCGTCTTACTTTCTTCTCGGTAACTTCTACACCGCAGCGATCGCAAATGATACCTTTATAACGGATACGCTTATATTTTCCACAATGACATTCCCAATCCTTCACGGGACCAAAAATCCTCTCGCAGAACAATCCTCCCATTTCTGGTTTGTAAGTTCTGTAGTTAATGGTTTCTGGTTGCGTTACTTCACCATGTGAGCTTTCCAGAATTGATTCAGGAGAAGCCAAGCTAATGGTGATCTTGGAGAAGTCGTTGTTGATCTTTTTATTTTTTCTGAAAGACATAGTGTAAGTTTTCAGTTAAGTACTTATAAAGTGTACAAGTCCGGTATCCTGAAGTTTTGAAGCATTTTGCTTAAAACTTCAGGACCCGACTTTATTAATCCATGGTGATTTCAAGAGCCAAGCCTCTGAGTTCATGTACAAGTACATTGAATGATTCAGGAATATTGGGCTTGCGCATGTTTTCACCCTTAACAATCGCTTCGTAGGCTTTCGCACGACCGATCACATCGTCAGACTTGATGGTAAGAATTTCTTGCAGGATGTTCGAAGCACCGAATGCCTCGATCGCCCATACCTCCATCTCCCCAAAACGCTGACCACCGAACTGTGCTTTACCACCCAGCGGTTGTTGTGTGATAAGAGAGTATGGCCCGATAGAACGTGCGTGCATCTTATCATCAACCAAGTGACCAAGTTTCAGCATATACGCGACACCTACCGTTACTGGCTGATCGAATTTGTCTCCGGTCAAACCATCGTACAGGTACGTTCTTCCGAAAAGAGGAAGACCCGCTTCGTCCAGCTCTGCTTGCACTTCATCTAATGATGCTCCATCGAAAATTGGAGTAGCGTACTTACGGCCGAGTTTCAATCCAGCCCAAGCCAACACGGTTTCATAGATCTGTCCAAGGTTCATACGTGACGGTACACCAAGCGGATTCAAACAAATGTCTACTGGTGTTCCATCTTCCAGGAATGGCATATCCTCTTCACGAACAATACGGGCTACGACACCCTTATTTCCGTGACGACCTGCCATTTTATCTCCTACTTTCAATTTACGTTTTTTCGCAATGTAAACTTTAGCAAGCTGTACTATACCGGTTGGCAATTCATCTCCAACTTCCAATGTAAACCGTTCACGCTTGAATTCACCTGCGTAAGTGTTACGTTTCACAATGTAATTCTTCACCATCTGACCGATGAGCTCATTCGTATGCTCTTCAGGCGTCCAGTTTTCAAGACTTACATCAGAAATCAAGTTGACTTCTTCAGGAACGTTGTAATTGCTTTCATCGCGGTAAATGTTTTTATCAGGGAACAGGTTATTCTCAATCACCTTTGCTGAGAACTTAACACCTTTGCTCACTAATTCATCACCGAATTTATGCTTCACACCATTGCTGGTTTTTCCATTCAGTAATTGTGTCAACTTCTTGATCATCTCTTCACGAAGATCACTTAGTTGCTTGCTATACTTGCTCTTCAGTGCATCGAGCTCCTTCTTAGATTTTGAACGAACATCTTTGTCGCGTTTCGGTCTTGAGAAAAGCTTCGTGTCAATCACAACACCTTTCAATGATGGAGGTGCCTTCATAGAAGCATCCTTCACATCACCAGCTTTATCACCGAAGATTGCGCGGAGAAGTTTTTCTTCAGGAGTAGGATCTGTTTCTCCTTTCGGAGTGATCTTACCAATCAGAATATCACCTTCACGAACCTCAGCACCAACACGGATGATACCATTTTCATCGAGATGTTTTACCGCTTCTTCGCTAACGTTCGGTATCTCAGAAGTAAGTTCTTCTTCACCACGTTTTGTATCACGAACTTCAAGCTCAAATTCTTCAATGTGAATCGATGTATATACATCGTTCTGAACAACTCTCTCAGAGATTACAATCGCATCCTCGAAGTTATAACCTTGCCATGGCATGTAAGCCACGAGTAAGTTACGTCCCAGAGCGAGCTCTCCATTTTGAGTAGCATATCCCTGACAAAGTGGTTGTCCCTTAACTACCTTTTCACCTTTGCGAACAAGAGGTGTCAGGTTGATACAAGTATCCTGGTTAGTTCTTCTGAACTTGATCAGGTTATAAGTTCTGAATTCATCATCAAAACTTACCAACTGCTGTTCTTCAGAAACTTCGTACTTGATAATAATTTTCTTGGCGTCAACAAAATCCACAACACCATTTCCTTCTGCAAGGATAAGTGCACGTGAGTCTAATGCTACACGACCTTCAAGACCTGTTCCAACAATAGGAGCTTCTGGTCTTAAAAGAGGCACAGCCTGACGTTGCATGTTCGATCCCATCAATGCACGGTTCGCATCATCGTGCTCAAGGAAAGGAATCATAGAAGCTGCTACCGAAACAATTTGATTCGGAGCAATATCCATATACTTAAGATCCTTCGGCTCGATTACCGGGAAGTCACCTTCGAAACGCGCCTTTATTTTTTCATCCACGAACTCTCCGGTCGGTTTGATCGGAACCTTAGCTTGTGCAATGTAATTTGTATCTTCTTCTTCAGCGGTCAGGAAGATCACAGGCTCTTTTACTTTTACCTTACCGTTTTCAACTTTACGATATGGTGTTTCAATGAAGCCCATCTTGTTCACTTTAGCGTGAACACAGAGAGACGAAATCAAACCAATGTTTGGACCTTCCGGAGTTTCAATTGTACAGAGACGTCCGTAGTGCGTATAGTGTACGTCACGAACCTCGAAACCTGCACGTTCACGGGAAAGACCACCAGGACCGAGTGCCGACATTCTGCGTTTGTGCGTAATCTCTGCAAGCGGATTGGTTTGATCCATGAATTGAGACAGCTGGTTCGTACCAAAGAAAGAGTTGATAACAGAAGACAACGTACGCGCATTGATCAGATCAACCGGTTTGAAATCTTCATTATCGCGAACGTTCATTCTTTCCTTGATGGTTCTCGCCATACGGGCAAGACCTACACCAAATTGAGAATATAACTGCTCGCCTACTGTTCTTACACGTCTGTTACTCAAGTGATCTATATCATCGACAACTGCTTTAGAGTTGATCAGACCGATAAGGTACTTCACGATCAGAATAATATCTTCTTTCGTCAATACACGTTGATCTGAACTGATATCAAGACCTAATTTCTTATTGATTCTATAACGGCCTACTTCACCAAGATCATAGCGCTTCTCAGAGAAGAACAAGCTGTTGATTATATCGCGAGCTGTTTGTTCATCCGGAGCTTCAGTGTTTCTCAACTGACGATATATGTACTCAACCGCCTCTTTTTC
The DNA here is from genome assembly GCF_900167975.1 of Ohtaekwangia koreensis. Taxonomy (GTDB): domain Bacteria; phylum Bacteroidota; class Bacteroidia; order Cytophagales; family Cyclobacteriaceae; genus Ohtaekwangia; species Ohtaekwangia koreensis. The sequence goes on along the minus strand of NZ_FUZU01000002.1, from coordinate 1,273,101 downwards.
AGAGTTGGAAGTATCTTTCGCCAGTGTATTGAATATAATATTGTAATCAGCGATGTTAATATCATCTCTATGAAGTATAATTGACTTCACACCAGATTCTACGATAACATCAACGTCTTCTGCTGCGATCGTGTGATCACGCTCCAATAACACTTCGTTACGATCGATGGACACCACTTCACCAGTATCTTCGTCCACGAAGTCTTCAGTCCATGTCTTCAGCACCCGTGCTGCGAGTTTGCGACCTACTGTTTTCTTAAGCGTATTTTTGTTTGCTTCAACCTCTTCTGATAAGCCGAACAGGTCAAGTATATCTTTATCTGAACCGTACCCAATTGCACGCAACAAGGTGGTTACAGGGAATTTCTTTTTACGGTCGATGTATGCATACATCACAGCGTTTACATCGGTCGCGAATTCAATCCAGGATCCTTTGAAGGGAATGATCCGCGCTGAATAAAGTTTTGTGCCATTCGTGTGTTTGCTCATCGCAAAGAATACACCAGGAGAGCGGTGTAACTGAGATACGATAACACGCTCGGCACCATTGATTACGAAAGATCCCTTTTCGGTCATATAAGGAATATTACCGAGGAATACTTCTTGTTCAATAGTTTCAAAATCTTCGTTATCCTCATCGTTGCACGTAAGGCGAAGCTTCGCCTTCAATGGCACGGAGAAAGTCAATCCACGGTCGATGCACTCATCTACTGAGTACTTCGGAGGATCGATTGTATAATCTACAAACTCTAAAACAAAGTTTTCGCGGGAATCACTAATCGGGAAGTTCTCTGCAAAAACCTTATACAAGCCTTCATTTTGTCTTTTTTCGGCCGGAGTTTCAATCTGTAAGAAATCTTTGAAAGACTGGAGTTGAAGGTCCAGAAAATCAGGGTATTCGAGGATCTTCTCAATTCCTGAGAAGTCGATTCTACCGTTAATAGTCTTCTTTGCCAAGGTGTTTAACGTTTAAGTTCTTTGTCCTGGACGGGAGAACAATAGGAAATACAAGTTTGAGTACAAATGGGAATAGACCCTGTCTCTCCCATTCTTTTCAGAACAGAATAGACACAGGGTCTAACCGAAGCTTTCAGACGGTACTCTTCGTCTGGATGAAGATTACTTCAATTCAACTTCGGCACCAGCCTCAACAAGTTGCTTCTTCAGGCTTTCTGCTTCGTCTTTAGGTAAACCTTCTTTGATAGTTTTAGGTGCACCGTCTACTACGTCTTTAGCTTCTTTCAAGCCAAGGCCAGTAAGATCTTTCACCAGTTTCACGATCTGAAGCTTGTTTGCTCCAGGAGCTTTCAACACTACATCGAAGTTAGTTTTTTCAGCGGCAGCAGCACCAGCGCCAGCGCCAGCAGCAGGACCAGCTACTACAGCAGCAGCAGCAGGCTCAATGCCATAAGTTTCTTTCAAGTAAGAAGCCAATTCAGTAACTTCTTTAACAGTGAGTTCAACAAGTTGATCTCCGAGTGCTTTAATATCAGCCATTTTCGTAAAATTTAATTAAGTCTTGTTAGTAATTTATTTTGATCCACGTTCTTCCAGTGCTTTTACCAAGCCAGCCACTGTATTCTTTCCGCTCTGAAGAGCTGAGATAAGATTCTGGGCAGGAGCCTGAAGCATTGCAATAACATCGCCGATGAGCTCGTTCTTAGATTTAAGCTCGCTCAGCATAATAAGATTCTCATCTCCGATAAACAGATCTGAGTTGATGGAAGCTGCTTTCAATACAGGTTTGCCATCCAGTTTCGTACGAAACTCTCTAATCACCTTTGCGGGAAGATTACCAGCTTCTTTGGAGAATAATACTCCTGAGAAACCTTCTAATGCTGTAAACAAAGGAGAGTAGTCATTACCCTCTTGTCTTTCAAGTGCTTTACGAATCAATGTATTTTTATATACCTTATACTCGATACCGCTTTTGAAACACATTCTTCTGAAACTATTAATCTGAGCTACGGTAAAACCACCTGCATCAGTAATATAGAAGTGGGCGTTGTTGGCAAACTTCTCTGAAAGCTCTTCAATAATTTGTGCTTTTTCTTCTCTGGTCATGTCTTTAATTCTTAAATGCCAGCAATCGAGTTTTTGTCAACTGCTATCCCCGGACTCATGGTTGTTGAAATAGTGATGCTTTTGAAATAATCACCTTTCGCAGATGCCGGTTTCAGCTTAGCAACAACATTTATCATTTCGATAGCATTGTCCCGGATCTTTTCAGCCGAGAAGGAAGCTCTTCCAATGCCAACGTGAATGATACCTTGTTTATCAATTTTGAAGTCGATTTTACCGGCTTTTACTTCTTTCACGGCTTTACCAACTTCAAGCGTAACAGTTCCTGATTTAGGATTTGGCATAAGGCCTCTTGGACCAAGTACTTTACCAAGTTTACCAACCTTTGCCATTACAGTAGGTGTACAGATGATAACATCGATGTCTGTCCATCCACCTTCAATTTTCTGGATATAATCATCCAGACCTACGTGGTCAGCACCTGAGTCTTTTGCATCCTGAACTTTATCAGGTGTACAAAGAACAAGCACGCGAACCATTTTACCAATACCGTGTGGGAGTGCTACTACACCACGCACCATTTGATCTGATTTCTTAGGATCAACTCCTAAGCGGATATCAAGATCAACAGATGAATCAAATTTTGTAAAGGTGATATCCTTTAAAACTTTTGCAGCATCTTCCAGTGAATACTCCTTCTCAGGGTTGTATTTCGCAAGGACTGCTTTTCTGTTTTTAGAAATTTTCGCCATCGCTTTAATTATTTATCCCAAGGAGGGGTTCCTGATATAGTAATACCTAAGCTTCTTGCAGTACCTGCCACCATTTTCATTGCTGATTCAACTTTGAATGCATTGAGGTCTGGCATTTTGGTTTCTGCGATAGTTTTCACTTGATCCCAAGTGATAGAACCTACCTTTGTACGATTCGGTTCTGCTGAGCCTTTCTGTTTCTTAGCGGCATCCAAAATCAGGATTGCAGCGGGAGGAGTTTTGATTACAAAATCAAACGACTTGTCGTTGTAAATGCTGATCAAAACGGGCAACACCTGACCGGGCTTGTCTTGCGTACGTGCATTGAATTGCTTACAAAAGTCCATGATGTTTAGACCTTTTGAACCCAATGCAGGACCGATCGGAGGTGCTGGGTTTGCTGCCCCACCTTTTACCTGTAATTTCAGATAACCAATTATTTCTTTTGCCATGTTATCTTTATTCTAGCTTTTCTACCTGCATATAACTTAATTCAACCGGAGTATTCCGGCCGAAAATTTTCACCATTACATTGAGTTTCTTTTTGTCTTCAAAAATTTCCTCAACACTTCCGGTAAATCCGCTGAATGGACCATCCATTACTTTCACTGATTCACCTTTAATGAATGGTGTTTCTAGTTTTTCTTCTAGTTCGTCAATCTCATCAACTTTACCGAGAATCCTGTTAACCTCTGATTGACGAAGAGGTACTGGATCCTTGGAAGCCCCGGTTCCGTTGTTTCCGAGAAAACCGATCACACCTGGAATACTATTCACGGCATGATAAGCTTCTCCGTTCGAGAGATCTGCAGAAAGGAGAATGTAACCCGGAAAGAAGTTGCGCTCACGAACACGCTTCTTACCGCCTCTCATTTCGTATACTTTTTCTGAAGGAATTAACACCTGAGGGATGAAATCCGCCAGTTTAGAGCGCTCGATCTCAGTTTCCAAGTAAGACTTTACTTTCTTTTCCTGGCCACTGACGACCCTGAGTACATACCATTTCAGCTCGGGCATCACCTTCTAAATTAAAATTCTCTATAAAACCATTGAAGACCGGTTTTGAAAACCCAGTCGATTGCGCCAATCACTAAAGCGAAGATGGTTGAAGCCACCAACACCAAGATTGCACTACCCTGCAATTCACTGTATTTAGACCAAGTCACCTTGTTCTTGATCTCATCCCAGGATTCTGCCAAATAGGTTTTTACCTTCTCCATTGATTCAGTTTTTTGTCGAAGCTTACGCTTCTATTATTAAGCACGGGTGGAGAGACTCGAACTCCCAGCCAACGGTTTTGGAGACCGCTACTCTACCAATTGAGCTACACCCGTTTACTATTAATCAGCCCTGACTGGAAATTCTTTCCAAAATGAACTGTTCCCTCTTTCCCTTTCTGCTTAGCGGGAACCGTCCAATCCCCTGAGATGTATTTAAATACACTCAGCCCAAAAAGGGACTGCAAAAATAGAAGATTAGTATAGAAAATAAAAGCGTTCTTGAAAAATAATCCAAGAACGCTTTCTATTTGTAAATCAGATGATTAATCCAAAATTTCAGTTACCTGACCAGATCCAACGGTACGGCCACCTTCACGGATAGCGAAACGAAGACCTTTCTCCATAGCGATTTTGTTGATCAACTCAACTTCGATAGAGATGTTATCACCAGGCATAATCATTTCAACACCTGCAGGAAGTTTTACTTCTCCAGTTACATCCGTAGTACGGAAGTAGAACTGAGGGCGGTATTTGTTAAAGAAAGGAGTGTGACGACCACCTTCTTCTTTAGACAACACGTAAACTTCAGCTTTGAATTTAGCGTGTGGTTTTACTGAACCAGGCTTGCAGATAACCATACCTCTGCGGATCTGTTCTTTTTCAATACCACGGAGCAGAAGACCAACGTTATCACCAGCTTCACCTCTGTCAAGAATTTTACGAAACATTTCCACACCAGTAATTGTAGACTTCAGGTTTTCAGCACCCATACCAAGGATTTCAACTGCATCACCTGTGTTTACAACACCTCTTTCTATACGACCTGTAGCAACAGTACCACGACCAGTGATCGAGAATACGTCTTCAACAGGCATCAAGAAATCTTTGTCAATCAAACGAACTGGAATCGGAATGTATTCATCTACAGCCTTCATCAGTTCTTCAACTTTCTCAACCCACTTCGGTTCACCGTTCAGTGCACCAAGAGCAGATCCTCTGATTACTGGCATTGTATCGCCAGGGAAGCTATATGCTGACATAAGTTCGCGAACTTCCATCTCAACGAGATCTAACAATTCAGCGTCATCAACCAAGTCAACTTTGTTCATGAATACAACAAGAGCAGGTACACCTACCTGACGAGCAAGAAGGATGTGTTCGCGAGTTTGTGGCATAGGTCCGTCAGTAGCAGCTACCACGAGGATAGCTCCGTCCATTTGGGCAGCACCCGTAACCATGTTCTTCACATAGTCAGCGTGACCTGGACAGTCTACGTGAGCGTAATGTCTTTTCTCGGTAGCATATTCTACGTGAGAAGTATTGATTGTAATACCTCTTTCTTTTTCTTCAGGAGCGTTATCAATTGAAGAGAAGTCACGCATAGAAGCGAGTCCTTTAGATGCGAGAACTTTAGTAATCGCTGCAGTAAGCGTAGTCTTACCGTGGTCAACGTGACCGATAGTACCTATGTTTACGTGTGGTTTCGAACGGTCGAATGTTTCTTTAGCCATATTTGAAAATCCCAGTTAAAGTTTAAATTATTAAGTGTTTTGAAATTGTTTTTAAATTATTTCTTAAGTCCAATCTCCTATTGAACTAACACCCTGAACATTTTAAGCCTTTGAAAAGGGTCTGCTTATACTTTTCATGGATCCCGGAACAAATAAGAGTCGCTACTTCTTATGTTTCTTGTTATTGAGAATCCTAAACCAAAGGAGAGCTGTTGATGAGGATTGAACTCACGACCTCTTCCTTACCAAGGAAGTGCTCTACCACTGAGCTACAACAGCTTAGTAGCCGTTATACGTTATCTGTCAACCGTATTTCCTTTTTACGACCAACGGTTAACGGATAACGGCTCAACAAGAGCGGGAGACGAGGCTCGAACCCGCGACCTATAGCTTGGAAGGCTATCGCTCTACCAACTGAGCTACTCCCGCATTTAATTCAATTGTATTGATGCTACCTGAATGGCAACATCTATTTGCAATTGTGTGGGGGAAATAGGATTCGAACCTATGAAGTCATAAGACAACAGATTTACAGTCTGTCCCAGTTGGCCGCTTTGGTATTCCCCCTTAAATTATTTTTCCATTCTTTTTACCAAATCTCCGAAGAGATGTGATTTGAAAATGGTCAATCAATATTTCTTAGAACAAAACCTATTTTCTATGCTGTTTGATCAGCCCTTCAAAAAACAGGAGTGCAAAATTATACGCTTTTCCACTTTTTCAAAACTTATGTCGAGAATTTCGAAAATTCTTCTCAGAAAAGATTCAATTATTCTCTTTACATGGGAACAATCTCTGTTATTACGCCTGCTCCGAATTCTTTTTTGAACATTTCAAGGACTTGAGCTTTGTATAAAGAAAAATCTTTGCGCATGGTTGGAGAGTCAAATTCAACAAACAAGACTTTATTTTTTATAAAGAGCTTCTTTGTTCGCTTCGAAATTGGCTTGCCAACAATTCTCTCCCATGAATCGATGAGATTAGCTTCGTCAAACCTGGAGGTAAGCTGATATGAGTTGAGCAGACTTCGAATAGCCTCCCCAACAGATTGTACATCGCCTCCTCTATATTTCTTTGACATGGTGCAAATATAGATAAATGACGCGCGCGTTTTTGTGTATTTCGTTAAGAGAACGTTAGGATATTATCACTGCTTCTGAATAATATTTCCTGACTCCACAAAAAACAAAGTCGCTGAGACTTCGATGGATTTAAGCAATTCGCCTGTGCGATCGGGGCGGGCATCAGTAATAAAAAGTTGCCCCAGATCAGCTTTCATTAATTTTAAGAGCTTGGAAATTCTAAAGTCATCCAGTTTGTCAAAAATATCATCCAGTAGCAGAATAGGTTTAAACCCTTTTATTCTTTCAATGATTTCGAACTGAGCAAGTTTCAAGGCTATCACGAAAGATTTCTGTTGCCCTTGAGATCCTAGTCTTTTTAAATCTCCATTACCCAACGTAAAAACATAATCATCGCGATGGATTCCAAAGGAGGTCCGTTGTAATGCCAGATCTTTTTGTCTTGTCTTTAATAATCCTTCGACAAAACTTTTTTCTTTCAGCTCTGAAGCATAGTCGAGATTTGTTACCTCAACCTCGTCTACTATATATTGATAATACTTACGGAACACGGGTAAAAACTCTTCCGCGAAAGCGACACGTTTCTTAAAAATCTCCTCTCCTAACCTGACAAGCACCTGATCGTATGATTCTAATGCAAGCCAATCTGGAGTTCCTCGTTCCTGGAACATTCTGAGTAGGCTGTTCCTTTGTTTCAAAGCCTGATTGTACTGCATAAGTGCCTCTAAATATTTTTTATCCAGCTGAGAGATTATACTATCAAAGAATTTTCTTCTTGACTCACTGCTTTCACGAACCAGGTCGACATCATCAGGAGCAATCAGTATAACCGGATATTTTCCAATGTGATCACTGAGTTTCTGATAATCGGATCCTTCTTCCCTAAAAACTTTTTTTGACCCCGTCTGCACGGAACTCACCAGTTCATAAGGTTTATTCTCTTTGTAGAACTTTCCTTTCACCATAAAAAAACTCTGACCCGATAAAATACATTGCGTGTCGGAAGAAGCGAAGGCACTTTTTGTAAAAGACAAAGAATAAATTGCATCGAGCAGATTGGTCTTCCCGCTACCATTTTTACCTACCAAAACGTTAACTGCAGGCGAAAATCGAAGGTTTGCTTCCGGATAGTTCTTAAAATTCAGCAAATGTAAGTCGTGCAGGTACATGAGGAATTGCGTTGAAAGTTTGGCGAATGTTCGTTGGGGGGTTATTTTCGCAACTCGGATCAAAAATAGGGATATGGCTGCTACAACAAAAGCTAAGAATGAGCCCGCGGTGGCGAAGAAGAGCGATTCAACTGAATTCTCAAAAGAGACTTACCTGTATTGGTATGAGAGCATGCAACTGATGCGGAAATTCGAAGAGAAAGCCGGTCAGCTTTATGGTATGCAAAAAATCAAAGGATTCTGTCACTTATATATAGGGCAGGAAGCCTGCGCTTCAGGATCTGTTAGCGCTCTTAAAAAAGGTGACAAGTATATAACGGCTTACCGTGACCACGGACATCCGCTTGCACTGGGAACCGATCCGAAAGCTATCATGGCCGAGTTGTATGGCAAAGAAACAGGAACCACAAAAGGTAAAGGGGGGTCCATGCACATTTTTGATAAAGAGCATGGTTTCATTGGCGGCCACGGCATTGTAGGAGCGCAAGTTCCACTCGGTGCGGGTATAGCCTTTGCTGAAAAATATAATAAGACTGGCAATCTTTGTATCTGCTATATGGGAGACGGGGCCGTTCGTCAAGGTGCTTTTCACGAAGCGCTGAACCTGGCCATGCTTTGGAAGCTTCCTGTAATTTTTGTAATTGAAAATAACGGATACGCCATGGGAACTTCCGTTCAGCGTACTTCTAACGTTCATGAGCTTTATACTTTAGGTGAAGCATACGATATGCCTTCTGAGCCGGTAGATGCTATGAAGTGTGAAGATGTACACCGCGCTGTAGCACGTGCTGCTGAGCGGGCTCGCGCTGGTGAAGGACCAACTTTGTTGGAGTTCAGAACCTACCGTTACAAAGGTCACTCAATGTCTGATCCTCAGAAATACAGATCCAAAGATGAGGTGGAGCAATACAAACAACGCGATCCGATCGAAGTAACCCGTCAGATAATTCTTGATAAAAAATTTGCTACTGAGGCAGATTTGGAAGCAATTGATAATAAAATAGTTCAACAAGTTGAAGAGAGCGTGAAGTTTGCAGAGGAATCAAATTTCCCTGATCCTTCTGAAGCGTTTACCGAGGTTTACGTGCAGACGGATTATCCATTTATCATGGACTAATTCACCTCAGCCAGAGCTGTTTGTTTAGTATGATCTAATTTGTAGTTTTGCGCCCTCCCGACAGAAATCGGGAGGGCTTTTATTTTAAATACAATGGCTAAAAAAGAAGAACACAAGCACGAATTACTGGAGAATCCAGAAGCTATAAAACACAAACTCGAAGATGCCGAGAATTGGGTAGAGAGTAACCCCAAGACCATTATCGGAATTGCAGTAGTGATTCTCCTGATTGTTGGAGGATATTTTGGCTTCCAGTATTATAAAGGAACTCAAGATGAGGCCGCACAAAAGGAAATGTTCCAGGCTGTTTATTATTTCGAACAGGATAGTCTTAACCTCGCATTGAATGGTGATGGTAATAACCTCGGCTTCCTGGCTATCATTGAAGATTACGGCGTATCAGATGCTGCGAACCTCGCCAACTATTATGCTGGTGTTGCTTATTTGAAGCAAGGTAAGTTTAATGTTGCCCGCTTATACTTGGAAGACTTTAGCTCTAACGATTTGCTGGTTCAAGCTCGTGCGTATAGCCTTATCGGTGATACATATATGGAAGAGAATAATTTTGAAGAGGCTGCCAAGTATTACAACAAGGCTGCTAACTATAAGCCTAATAAGTACTTCTCGCCTGCTTACCTGATGAAAGAAGCATTGGCATACGAAAAGCTGAATCAAAATGATAAGGCTAAAGAAGTATATGACAAGATCATTACTGACTTCTGGGAGTCAGCTGAATATCAGAACGCACGCAAGTTCAAGGCGAAGCTGGAAACGAATTCATAGAAGATTTTATTTTAACTTTACAGGGATAGACAAAAATCTATCCCTTTTTTATTTTCTATTCTGAACGATATATCTCTAATGTGATCAAATAAAGAGATAAATTTTTCAACCTATAGGAAGTATTCAACGTCATCTATATAGTTAATATCATTTAATTTTTAAATGCATGGCCGGACCACTTAAATCAGGAAAAGTAAAAACCAACATTAATCTTTCCAGAAAGAAATTTGCAATAGTTGTTGCTGAATGGAATGCTGAAATAACGGAAGCGCTATACTCCGGAGCCGTTGAGTCACTTATTAAAAACGGAGTCAAGAAGCAAAACATCATTCGCAAAACTGTTCCGGGTACTTTTGAACTTACGCTTGGTTCGCTCTGGGCTGCTGAAGATAAATCGATCAGCGCAGTAATTAGCTTAGGTTGCGTTATTCAAGGAGATACTCCTCATTTCGACTATATATGTCAGGCTGTTGCCTATGGTATAACAGAAGTCAATATTAAAACAAAGAAGCCTGTGATCTTCGGTGTACTCACAACACTAAACAAACAACAAGCTATAGATCGCGCGGGTGGTAAATATGGCAATAAAGGTGAAGAAGCTGCTTTGACTGCTATATCGATGTTGAGTTTTTAACTATAAAAATTATAAAAGAAGCCGCTATTTTTTCGGCTTCTTTTATTTTATAAAGTCTATATCCAAATCCTAATTCCAAACTGTAGTTTCTTTACGGTATTAAATCCTAAGACGATATTCCAATTCCGATTAATAATATCTAATTTGGTTGCTATTTTATAAAATGCGTTATCCCAACAGCGTTAACTACTTTCCCAACGACCGGTAAGGCTTTCCGAACGATCACTTTATATTTTAGGAGAATCTTAGCAGCTCAATGTACAATATAGTAATTAGAAAAAACGCAATCCATCATTAACAGAGCATAGGCGGTCATTTACTCCGTGATAGATGCTAAAGCATAATATACGGCTAAAAACAAAAGCCGCCTCAAATGTGAGGCGGCTTTTCAGTATATATATTCTAAACGTTACGTTTAGAAATTCTTCACAATCTCTTGTGCAAACTCTGAGCATTTCAAAAGTGTAGCGCCTTCCATCTGGCGATGGAAATCGTATGTTACTTTCTTAGAAGCTATAGCGCCTTCCAGACCTTTTACGATCAGATCAGCAGCTTCCTGCCAGCCCATATACTCAAGCATCATAACACCTGAAAGAATTACAGAACCCGGATTTACTTTATCCTGTCCTGCATACTTCGGTGCAGTACCGTGTGTAGCTTCAAATATAGCGTGACCTGTTTTATAGTTTACGTTACCACCTGGAGCGATACCTATACCACCTACTATGGCAGCAAGTGCATCAGATATATAGTCACCGTTCAGGTTCAATGTAGCGGCAACTGAATATTCATCTGGTCTCAACAGAATTTGTTGCAGGAATGCATCTGCGATAGCATCTTTCACAATGATCTTGTGACCATCCTTTTCGATGATCTGCCAAGGTCCGCCATCCAGATCTTTAGCACCGAATTCGCTTTTCGCCAAAGCATATCCCCAATCACGGAAACCACCTTCTGTAAATTTCATGATGTTACCTTTGTGTACCAGTGTAACACTAGGTTTCTTATGTTGAATAGCATACTCGAATGCAGCACGGATCAAACGCTCAGAACCTTCTTTTGAAACTGGCTTGATACCAATTGCCGTTGTCTGCGGGAAACGGATCTTCTTGAATAACTTCGCGAAGTTCTCCTCAAACAATTTCAAGAATTTTTTATTGTCTTCAGAACCTTCCTGGAACTCGATACCAGCATATATATCTTCTGTGTTCTCACGGAAAATAATGGTATCGGTTTTGTGTGGTTCTTTCACCGGAGAAGGAACTCCTTTGAACCAACGTACTGGCCGTACGCAAGCATACAGATCAAGCTCCTGGCGAAGAGCTACGTTCAATGAACGGATACCACCTCCTACCGGAGTTGTTAAAGGTCCTTTAATACCCACCAGGTATTCTTTGAAAACGGTGAGCGTTTCATCGGGCAACCAGTTACCGGTTTTGTTGAAAGCTTTCTCCCCCGCTAAAACTTCTTTCCAGATGATTTTCTTTTTTCCACCGTATGCTTTCTCAACTGCTTTATCGAATACAAGTTTAGATGCAGGCCAAATGTCTACACCCGTTCCGTCACCCTCGATAAACGGGATGGTAGGACTATCAGGCACAGTGAGTTTACCGTTGCTGATGCTGATTTTCTGATCGCTCATTTTACTAAAATGTTTTAAATGTTTTTGCGTTTTAGGTGTTTTGTAGAACACCGCCCTGATTTGGGCGCGGAAAATTAAAAAATAAAGGTCAGAAATGAAGATATTTTGTGTTTCAATCGTTTAATCTGGAAAATAACTTATGAAATCGTTTGTTTTAGCTGCGTTCTTCCTCGTTTCGATGTCGGCTTTCGATAATCGCTCCCATATTGTAAAAGATGCATGCTTGTCTTCTGAGGAGATGAAACTGTATGAACTGATTATGGAGTATAGAAAAAGCAAAGGACTGCCTTCTATTCCGCTCTCTGCAAAACTATCGCAGGTAGCCATGGTGCACGCACATGATCTTGCCGACAACTATGACTTTGATCCGGATAATAAATGTAATCCGCATAGCTGGTCAAAGAAGGGCACGTGGACTGCTTGCTGCTATACCAGCGACCATAAGAAGGCTCAATGCATGTGGGACAAGCCAAAAGAAATTGCAGGCTATACGGGCTTTGGATATGAAATAGCATACTATAGTTCCAATGGGGCTACTGCAAAAGAAGGACTTGATGGATGGAAGGTTAGTCCTGGGCACAATCCATTAATTGTTAACAGTGGTATATGGAGTAAAGTAAAATGGAAAGCTATAGGTGTTGCACTGTATAAGGAATATGGATTAGTCTGGTTTGGAGAAGTTGAAGACAACGCTACGCTCTCCATATGTGAATAGCGCCTGCGCTTACGTCATTTTCTCTCTCATATTGTCGGCTTTCAAGTCAAAACGGCTGCATTCCTCTTGCATGCGTTCTCTTTTCTTGCCAAATTTTCAGGAAAGAGCTTGATGGATTGCTATTTGATAACTCCGACTACGAGGGATTACAATTATGAACTTCGAAAAATTTACTATAAAATCTCAAGAGGCTTTACAGAAGTCTGCGGAGATTGCTACGGGCAATCAGCAGCAAGCCATTGAGCCTGGGCATGTGCTCAAAGCGATTCTCGAAACAGACGAGAATGTATCCGGTTATTTGTTCAAGAAGCTAAATATAAATGAGACTATACTTCATACGAAACTCGAGGAGATCCTAGCGGGCTATCCACGTGTTTCCGGTCAACAACCATATTTATCTTCTGCAACGAATACTGTATTGCAAAATGCAGATAAAGAGCTACGCGAATTAAAGGACGAATATGTAGCGATAGAACATTTGTTGCTGGCGTTGCTCGCTTCCAAAGACAAAGTATCTTCTATTATGAAAGATGCTGGCTTTGAAAAAGCAGCATTGATCAAAGCTATAAAAGAGCTTCGTGGTGGCTCCAAAGTTACCGACCCGAATGCTGAAGCAAAGTATAAATCACTGGAGCGTTATTCAAAGAACCTGAATGAGCTTGCCAAAGATGGAAAGATTGATCCGGTAATCGGACGCGATGAAGAGATCAGACGTGTACTTCAGATTCTTTCTCGCCGAACTAAAAACAATCCTATACTTCTCGGTGAACCAGGTGTTGGTAAAACTGCCATCGTTGAAGGGATGGCTCAACGCATTGTTAATGGCGATGTGCCTGAAAATCTAAAAGAAAAGATCCTTGTCTCCCTGGACATGGGCTTGCTTGTAGCGGGTGCCAAGTATAAAGGAGAGTTTGAAGAACGTTTGAAAGCTGTTATCAAAGAAGTAACAGATTCGAACGGACAAATTATACTCTTCATTGATGAGATTCATACGCTGATCGGTGCCGGTGGTGGTGGTGAAGGTGCTATGGATGCAGCGAACTTATTAAAGCCAGCACTCGCCCGTGGAGAACTCCATGCTATAGGTGCTACAACATTAAAAGAATACCAGAAGTATATAGAAAAAGATAAAGCACTTGAACGCAGATTTCAATCTGTGCTTGTAAATGAACCATCCGTTGAGGATTCTATATCTATACTCCGTGGTATAAAAGATAAATATGAGCTTCACCACGGTGTGAGAATTAAGGATGATGCTGTTATCGCATCGGTTGAATTATCGAGCCGGTATATTTCAGATCGTTTTCTTCCTGATAAGGCGATTGACTTAATGGATGAAGCTGCTTCAAAACTTCGTCTTGAAATGGATTCGCTTCCGGAAGAACTTGACGAGCTGAATCGTAAGATCATGCAACTCGAGATTGAACGTGAAGCTATACGCAGAGAAAAAGACAGAGAGAAGGAAGCTATACTGAGTAAAGAAATCGCTGAGCTTTCTGAACAGCGTAATTCACTGAAAGCTAAATGGGAGAGTGAGAAAGAAGTTGTTCACGGCATTCAGAAAGAAAAAGAGAATATAGATAAGCTGAAATTCGAAGCCGAGCAAGCAGAGAAGGCTGGCGACTATGGAAAGGTTGCTGAAATCCGTTACGGTAAAATTACTGAAGCGGAAAAACGTCTCAATGAAGTTCAGCAGAAGATGAAGGAAATGCAAGGCGAAAAAACTTTGCTGAAAGAAGAAGTTGATAGTGAAGATATAGCGGAGGTTGTAGCCAAGTGGACTGGTATACCGGTTTCTAAAATGCTTCAAAGTGAACGTGAGAAACTGCTGCACCTTGAAGAAGAATTAAGCAAACGGGTTGCAGGACAGGAAGAAGCTATAGAAGCGTTGAGTGATGCTGTAAGGAGAAGTCGTGCGGGGTTGCAAGATCCAAAGCGCCCGATCGGTTCGTTCATCTTTATGGGTACTACAGGAGTCGGGAAAACAGAGCTGTCCAAAGCGCTTGCAGACTATCTCTTCAATGATGATAATGCCATGGTACGCATTGACATGAGCGAGTACCAAGAACGACATAGCGTAAGCCGTTTGATCGGTGCACCTCCAGGATATGTAGGATACGATGAAGGTGGACAATTGACAGAAGCGGTAAGAAGGAAACCATATTCAGTTATACTCCTGGATGAAATTGAAAAAGCTCACCCGGATGTATTCAACATTTTGTTACAAGTGCTGGACGATGGAAGGTTAACGGATAATAAAGGACGTGTTGCAAACTTTAAGAACACGATCATTATCATGACAACCAACATTGGTTCTCACATTATTCAAGAGAACTTCGAAAAGATTACCGACGAAAATTACTTTGATGTTTTAGAAGACACCAAAGAAGGAGTTTTCGCACTGTTAAAAAAATCGGTTCGTCCGGAATTTGTAAACAGAATCGATGAGATCATTATGTTCCGTCCGCTGAGCAGAAAAGACATCCGCAAGATTGTTGATATTCAGGTAGACCTTGTATGCAAACGTCTGGATGAGTCTGGTATCAAACTGGAAATAACCGATGCGGCTCGCGAACGTATTGCTAAACTTGGATTCGATCCTCAATATGGAGCACGTCCGCTGAAGCGCGTGATGCAACGTGAAATTCTAAATGAATTATCGAAGCAGATCCTCTCCGGCAAAGTGCACAAAGACTCTGTGATTCTGGTTGACTTGCGAAATGATACCGAATTTACATTCGAGAATATAGAAAGTACCGAATTGGTAAACTAAGTAATACGAAGAAAGCCGCTTATAGCGGCTTTCTTTTTTTATAAATAGTATACTATACAATATGAACCAAGTGTATACGTCTACTGTTATACAATCAGGTTTAAGGATTGGTACCCGATTTCTCAGTCGGGACGAAGTTGGTATGAGGGGTTTGGTTTTAAGCTCCGGGGTGGTTCCCGGAGCTTTTTTGTTGAATGTTCGTATAAAAAAGCGCCCCCATTAAGAAGGCGCTTTTAAGCTATATATAGTATTTATACTATATCAATTAACGTAACCAGGATTTTGTTGTCCCTGAAGTGCTGGATTGGCATCCATTTCACGCTGAGGAATCGGAAGCACCAACAAATTGTCATTCCATTCATAGTCACCTTGCTGGCTAATGCTGATTTCATGCCTTTTGATGTCATGGATAAAATGGCCTTCAAAACCAAGCTCAAGCTTTCTTTCCAGGAGTATATCATCAATTGTAGGTTCTGCGGGTGCATCACTTGCTCTCGCACGTGAGCGGAGTACTTGCAAGTCTTGTCCAGGGGTATTAGGCCCCACCTGCTCATTAGTTATTAAGTTAGCTTCCGCACGAATAAGGTAAAGTTCGGCCAAGCGAACGATGCTAATGTTCGCAAATTGATCTTTATACTTTCCACTCAGGCGTCTTTCAGAAGCATCGTAGTAAATCAATGCGCTCTTGCGTTCATCTGTTTCGTCAAACAAGGCGTTATATTCTGCGCGGATACGAATATCTCTTCTTCCGTTGAAACTCGTTGCTGCATAGAAAGTCTGCAATGCATTTTCTCCATCCTGATTTGTGACTTGTATAGCGAATACATCTTCTGAAGTATTGTTCGCCTGGTTAAAAGCCTGGCTAACGCGATCTACCAATGCAAATTGTCCACTTTCAATAATATCATTTGCTTTCACCACTGCTTCTGCATAGTTACGCTGTTGCTGATATACTCTTGCCAATATAGCTTTAGCAGACCAAGTGGTTGCATAAAAACCGTTCTCTTCACCAAGTAATGTTTCAGCAGAAGTAAGATCAGATATAACCTGAGTATATACGTCCGCTACAGTACTTCTTGATATAGCATTCTCAGCAGGGTTATACTCGAGTGCTGTTGGTTGAAGCTTTAACGGCACGCCTAGATTCGCAGTCGGATCACCATCTGCCCAATCTTTTGCGTATAGGCGAACCAGGTTGAAATATATAGTACCGCGAATAAATTTAGCTTCGCCTTCTATCCTTGCCCTTGAATCTTCATCGGTCACAACATCAAGGTTGGCGAGAATAATATTGGTAATATTAATCGCTTCATACGCTTCAGTCCATGTACTCTCTGTCTGCGCATTGTTAACGGTAATGGTTTTATTCCATATATCACGAGGATCTGAAAATGTACCACTCCACGTTATGTCACCGTTAGTACCGAGAAGATCACTTGTCATCTGAAACCATCCCCCGTATACATCACCATCTGCCATGCGATCATAAGCACCTACCAGTAGTGATTGAATTGATTCTTCTGAGTCAAGCGCCACTTCTTCCGTAACAGAATCTTGCGGATCAATATCCAGTTCACTGGAGCATCCTACAAGGAAAAACACCAGGTAGGCTACTGCTATTAAATAATTATATTTTTTCATACTTAGTTTCAAAGTTTAAAAGCCAATGTTAACACCGAAAGAGATTGTCTTGATTTGAGGTGCAGCGTAAAAATCATTACCCTGACCGATGTTACCTGCGAGGTAATCGGTATTAACTTCTGGATCGTTCAGATCATAACCTGTTATGGTCAACAGATTTTGAGCCGCCACATACAAACGCAAACTTTGCATTGATAAACGATTCGTGATTGTTGAAGGGAAGTTATATCCGAAACTAAGTGTCTTCAAACGGATATAGGATGCGTCCTGAAGAAAACGAGATGATTCTTTATCCCCATTCGATAAAAACAATCTGGCTTCTGGTACATCAGTCTGGTCACCAGGCTCTCTCCATGAATTTTCCCAGTCTTCTACAAGCTGGTTATCGAAGTATGTAAAATTCGCACGCTGGAATCTTCCAGCACCATTAAAGACATCATTACCGTATACAAACTGAAACAGAAAATTAAGCTCAAATCCTTTGTAGGAAAGTGTATTGCTTAAACCTCCTATAAAATCAGGATTGGGATTTCCGATAATAGTACGGGATGCCGCATTATAATCATTCGTGGTTTCTCTGCTCGGGTTCTCCGGATCATTGATATAGTATAATGCATCACCATTCTGTGGATCAACACCAGCATATTCAATACCATAAAAAACTCCAATCGGTTGTCCTTCTACAGCTCTGTTCAAATAACCGCCTTCAATAACATTCCCATTCAGATCAACGATCTTATTTCGGTTACGGGCAAAATTGAAAGATGAGCTCCAGGAGAATTCACCTACTATATTCTGACTGTTCAATACAAATTCGAACCCTTTATTTTCAATCTCTCCGATGTTGATAAAGCGTGTTAAAAATCCTGATATACCTGAAACATTAGAGTTGAGCAACACATCCGTTGTGTTCTTAACATAATAATCTATCTCACCGGTAATGCGATCGTTGAACAATCCGAAGTCAATTCCAAAATCAGTTTGTACGGTTGTTTCCCATTTCAAATTGCTGTTTGATAATTGCGATGGTGCAATTCCTGGATCTATATCATACGTGTTCGCAGCATATAAACCTAACGCTGCGAAGTTTTGAGTTGGAGCATTACCTGTTACCCCTATACTTCCTCTTAATTTCAGGAAGCTCAATGTGTTCTTTATGTTCTCCATGAACGACTCTTGAGAAATTATCCAACCAGCGGAAGCTGCAGGGAAAAAACCATAACGTTCATTCTTTCCAAACTTCGATGATCCATCAAGTCGACCGCTTAAGGATACCAGGTATTTATCATTGAACTTATAATTGGCACGTCCGAAGTAGGATAAGAATGCATAGTCGGTAGCACTACTCTTTCCATCTGTAATTACAGAGGCACTGGTAAGTGTTCTGAACGCACTGCTTGGAAGAGTCTGAGCAGTTATATCCGTTGCATCAAGTTCATATTTCTGGAAGCTCATACCAGCAGTTAAATCCAGATTATGCTTTCCAAATACTTTGTTATAGGATAAATAATTATTGGTAGAGTAGTTAACAATGTTAGCATACGCTGAGAATCCTCCACCCTTAACATTACCGGTTTGTGAATCTACTTCACTTCCGTTCCACATGTCTTCATTTTGTGTAAGAAGGTCAACACCGGCTTCACTTCTGAAGGAAAGATCGGGTGTGATCTGCCATGCTGCATATATATTTGAAACGTTACGAAGTACAGTCGTTTCAAAAGTTGAATTCTCTGCTTTCAACAATCCATTAAAATATACTGTATTCTGATTGAGTGTTCCGTCTTCCAAACGAGCCGGTTGTACAGGAGGCAACGCCAGCAACTGCATAGGCGTAGTAAATTCGTTATCGTCACTCAAACGATTATTGACAGATCTTGACAAACTGAAGTTCAATCCGAAGCTGATTTTATCGGAAGCTTTATGATCAATGTTAGCACGAGCGCTTAATTTCTTAAAGCGGTCATTTATCAAAATACCTTTTTGATCCGAGAACTGAAGGCTGGTATAAAATTGAGTTTTATCATTTCCACCACTTGCAGAAAGATCCATCTGGTCAATACCGGCATCATCCTGGTAAGCATTATCGGCCCAGTTTTCATTAGCATTTTTATTCCACTCTCCCAATTCAGAGCTTAAAACCTGATCGAAAGTAAATCCTGGCTCACCATACATATAGGATCCAAAATCTTCTCCTTCGTCACGTTGTAAAATAGCATCTGTATTATCGAAAGCTTCTTTGAATGCTTCGTAGTACTGAGGTCCGTCCAACCATTTAGCTTTTCTTGTCGGGCTGCTAAAGCCTTTCATATAGTTAAGATTGAAAGCAGTTTTACCAGCCTTACCACGCTTGGTTGTAATGATTACAACACCGTTGGCGGCACGCGATCCATATATAGCTGCTGCTGATGCGTCTTTCAGAATCTGGATAGATTCGATGTCGTTGGAGTTAATGTTCGCCAGCGGATTTGTTGGAGCATCTGTAGAGGAAAGGTTATCTGTTGTTACGATAATTCCATCCACAACATAAAGCGGTTCATTTGAAGCTGATACTGAAGCAGCACCTCTTACGCGGACTTTAATGCCTTGTCCTAATTTACCATTGCCAGATTCTACAAATACCCCTGCAGCTCTTCCCTGCATAGCTTGATCAAAACTGGGCACCGGTTGATTTTGAATTTCCTTACCGGATACTGAAGCGATGTTTCCTGTAAGATCTTGTTTAACCTGTGTTCCATAACCAACCACGACAACTTCTGATAGCTGCTTGACGTCAGATTCCAATTGCACGTCTACGGTAGATCTTGAACCGGTTTCTACCTCGATAGACGTAAATCCAATAAATGTAAATACGAGTGTTGCATTGGGACCGGCATTGATGGTGTAATTACCATTCACATCGGTGACTGTACCTGTAGTGGTACCTTTAACTAAGATGTTTACTCCTGGCAAAGCACTACCATCTTCGGACGATGTGATTTTACCAGAGATGACTCTTTCCTGAGCATAGGATGTAAAAAACAGCATCCCTGCTACTAATAATAGTAGACCTCTCTTCATAGACTTGGTTTAGGTTATTAATTAATTCCTGCACTAAGTTACTAAAAACTTGTTATGAGGATATTTAACCGAATAAAATACCGAAAGAGAGGTGATAAAGAAAATATTTTAAAACGTTTACGAAAGGTTTAAGAGGTTAATAAGCTCTTACCAATTTCCCATCCATATAATTTACATACGAACGATTCACGACTTTCATCCCGCCTGGTGTTGGATAGTTACCGGTAAAGTACCAGTCACCGGAATGATACGGAATAGCTTTATGCAAATTCTCTACAGTCTGAAAAACAACCTCCAGATCTGCTTTCATATCAGCCGGGCGGCAGATTTCAGAGATCTTGTTCGAGATCTGATCGTCTGTAAACTGTTCGTATAAATGTTGCACATAATTTATCTGACTCTGATGGCCACGTGCACGGGTTGCTTTTTCGTACACCTCTCCCAATAGATAATCCTTGCCCTGGTCTTTCAGCAAAGCGATCATCGCGCGGAAGGCAACGAACTCACCCATCTTGCTCATATCTATACCATAGCAATCGGGATAACGGATTTGTGGTGCCGATGAAACCACCACTATCTTCTTCGGACCAATACGGTCCAGCATTTTCAATATACTTTTCTCGAGTGTAGTTCCTCTTACAATAGAGTCATCTATAACAACGAGTGTATCTATACCTTTACGGATTACTTCGTAGGTAGTATCATATACATGCGATACCATTTCATCACGATGTTCATCATCGGTAATGAACGTACGAAGTTTTACATCTTTCAATACCAGTTTTTCAATACGTGGTCGGAATGAAAGTATATCTTCCAAAGAATCTACAGACGGCTTACCATCTATGATTATATCTTTTTGTTTGTTGATCAGGTAATCTTCTATACCCGCCATCAAACCATAAAATGCTGTTTCAGCAGTATTCGGTATATAGGAGAATACAGTGTTCCTGATATCGAAGTTGATAGACCGAAGCACCTGAGGCACCAGGAGACGTCCCAGTTGTTTACGTTCTTTATATATATCGGGGTCGTTACCTCTGGAGAAGTATATACGTTCAAAGCTACAGGATTTTTTCTCACCGGCTTTTATAATCTGGTATTGTGAGAAATCTCCACTCTTGCTTATAATGAGTGCGTGGCCCGGCTTTACTTCTTCAATCTGATTATACTCTACATTAAAGGCCGCTTTGATAGCAGGTTTTTCTGATGCTACTACCACGACTTCATCATCGGCATAAAAATATGCAGGACGAATACCATTCGGATCGCGCGTTACGAAAGCAGAACCAGATCCTGTCATGCCCGCCATGGTATATCCGCCATCAAAATCTTTGCAAGCTCTTTTCAATACACGTTGCAGATCGATTTCATTCTCAATGATCTCTGATACTTCGCGATTTGAAAATTTGTCTTTATACTTTTCGAAGATGCCTTGTACTTCCTCATCGAGGAAGTGGCCGATCTTTTCCATTACCGTAACGGTATCTACTTTTTCTTTCGGGTGCTGGCCGAGGTTAACCAGTATATCAAATAGTTCTTCAACGTTCGTCATGTTGAAGTTACCAGCCATTACGAGGTTACGACTTCTCCAATTATTTTGACGAAGAAAAGGGTGAACGTTTTCAATGTTGTTAACGCCATGTGTTCCATAGCGCAAATGTCCTAACCATATCTCACCACTGAAGGCTACATTTTCCTTGAGCCATTGCTCATCGCGGAATCTGTCTTTGCCTTGCTTCTGCGCTTTCTTAAATTTTTTGCTGATTTTCCGGAAGAGATCTGCAACAGGTTGTTGCTTGATGGAACGATAACGGCTAATGTAACGGTGTCCTGATTCTACGTCTAGTTTGATGTTTGCAATCCCTGCGCCATCCTGACCGCGATTGTGCTGCTTCTCCATCAGAATATACATCTTGTTCATCGCGTAGGTCGGTCCGTACTTTTCAAGATAGTACGAAAGAGGCTTACGCAAGCGGATCATTGCAATTCCGCACTCGTGAAGGATTTGGTCGCTCATGGTGTACCGTTAGTCGTTAGGAGCTACCCGCCAAAATCATCACCTGATATCGTTAATCGTTATCCGCAGAAAAAGCTTCAGTGGATTACGTTTAACCGATAACGGATAACGGATAACGGATAACAAATACAAAGGTAATTTTATTAATCCATCCCATCAACAGCCCGGGGCTGAAGAAGAACAGAAGTATGAGTAAAACCAATACGAAACCAAAAAGATTTTCGAATGCAAGAATATTTGTTTTTAATTCCGATTCGCGATTTTTTATAAATGCATAGTATGGGATGCGCAAATAATAAAACAGCGAAACCACTGTATTTAGCAATCCAAATATTAATAACCACACTAAAATATTTTTTCCGGTTAGCTGATATGCTTCCCATAACGAAGAGAATATAAATAATTTAGCTGTGAATCCTGCCGTAGGAGGAAGTCCTGTAAGGGAAATGAGCGCTATCAATAAAAAAATTGACGGCCACAAAAATGTTTTTCCTATACCACTATATTCTGCAATCGATACAAATCCATTTTTTTCAAAGTATTGCAGATAAATGAAAACAAGAAAATTCATCACTACATAAACCGTTGCATAAAAAAGCATGAATTGTATACCCTGTGGTAAAAATGCAATGACGCCTATTAATAGAAATCCCGCTTGCGCGATAGACGAATACGCCATCAGTCGCTTTGGATTTTTTTGCATCAAGGCAGAAAAATTTCCAACGGTAAGCGAAAGGATAGCAACGATGCCTAAAACAAATTGCCAATCGTAAGAAGCAGACCCTCCCAAATTTATCGCCATAATAAATCTGGTGAGCACACCAATGCCTGCAAGTTTGGGTACGACTGAAAAAAATGCAATGATTGGCATGGGAGCTGCCTCATATACATCGGGTGCCCAGGGATGAAGTGGTGCTGCTGCGATCTTGTATAAAAATCCACTGACGGTCATCAGACCGGCTATGAAAAACAATGGTGTTTGGTTGGGATATAGTTTTGTAAAAAAAACTTCCGATGTAAAATCAAGTGTTCCGGTAAAGCCGTAGAACATAGATAAACCATATAGCATCACCGCGGAAGCAACAGAACCGAATAAAAAATATTTTAAACTCCCTTCAGCGCCTTTTTTATCAAACAGAAAACCAGTGAGCACATATGAACTTATGGAGATCAGTTCAAGTGATAAAAATACCATTAGCAGATTTGTACTCATCACCAGTAAATGTGTACCAAGTACAGCCGCTATAATTAACGCATAGTATTCTGATAAATTTCGTTGCGCCCCTTGATTGCGCCAGCTCATCAATACAGTAAGTATACCCGCTATATCTGTGAGACCTCTCAGGTAGAGGGAGAAAGTATCCTGGCGAAGCATCCCCTGAAAAAGAGATATAGGTTCTGTGAGCGCTTTCCAATCGGCTATAATAAAAAGAAAAGAGAAGGAGAAAATAAGAAGCGAGAGCAACGTTGGTATAGCATGCTCCTTCTTTACAAGACCAACAATAATAACCAGTAATATACCTATAGAGAGAATTACTTCGGGGCCCAGCACCAAAAGGCTTTCGAAAATGTGATCCAGTGTCGATCGTAAATCGTTCCCCACGCAACTATGGATTTAATGTTAAACTCTTCCCTGTGCTCAATACGAACTCTGAAAAATTCCGCGCAAACGGATCGATGAAGTTAATCAGTGGTTGGGGAAATATACCGAAGAACAATGCTGCTATAGCCAGTGGTATCAACATGAGGTATTCGCGCTTGTTCAAATCGTAGATCGAACTGTGAGCGATATTTCCCTTCAGATCGTATGGACCAAAGAACATTCGCTGCAAAGTCCACAAATAATAGGCTGCACCTAAAATCAATCCGAGAGTAGCGATGATGGCGAGGCTTTCATGCAACAAACCATTTACGCTATTGGATTTGAAAGCACCTAGAAAAACCATGATCTCGGCAATGAATCCTGAAAATCCGGGTAAACCCATGGAAGCAAAAAAACCAACCAACACAATGGCTGTATACGATTTCATTTTGATGGATAGCCCCGAATAATTTCCGATTGTGCGATCGTGCGTGCGGTCATATAATACTCCTGCTATCAGGAACAGTAAGGCGGAAACTAATCCATGACTAAACATCTGGTATATAGAACCTGCTACACCTTCAGGAGTGATTGATGCAAGTCCTAATAAAACAAAACCCATATGCGAAACGGATGAATACGCAATGAGACGTTTCAGATCCTTGCTTGCCATGGCGTTCAGTCCTCCATATATAATGGAGATCACGCCCATTACTCCGATGAACATACTAAAGTGCATGGCAGCTTCCGGAAATATCGGGAAGGCTATACGCACAAGGCCATATCCACCAATCTTCAACAACAACGCTGCGAGGATTACAGACACTGGTGTAGGCGCCTCCACGTGAGCATCGGGCAACCAGGTGTGTAGAGGTACCATTGGCAACTTGATCGCAAAGCCAAAAAACAAAAGCAGAAATGCCCATAGGCGTGCATCGAGTGGACCTATCTTCCAAGGATTGTTAGGATCCAGAACTGAATTTGAAATAAAGTTTGTAGGGTCGGTCATGTTCAACAGATTGAAACTATGCACCAGTTGTCCCGAGGATGAAGAATCATGAACGCTGATATATAGCGCAATCATGACGATCAAAATAAAAATTGAACCGAGTAATGTATATAGAAAGAATTTGATTGAGGCATACTCTCTTCGCGCACCACCCCATATAGCGATGAGGAAGAACATTGGCAACAGCATAAACTCGAAGAAGAGATAGAACAACAAAAAATCAAGCGCGGTAAAGCTTCCAATGATCGCAGCATTCAGGATCAGTAATAATATAAAATATCCCTTTACATTTTTATCGATCGTCCAGGATGATATAGTCGCTATCAACAACACAAAAACAGAGAGCGCCACCATAGGCATGCCCAGGCCATCAATACCGACAAAGTATTCAGCTTTCAGCATTCCCCATGAACCCAGGCTTAACGTGATCCAGCTTTTCTTCTCTACGAATTGAACGCCTGCTTCCGTTGCATAGCGCATCAACATCATTACTAATACAGCAAGCTGAAACAAATTCACACCGAGTGTACTCAATCGAAAATACTTTTCTGCTTTGGCCGGAATGAACAACCCGACAACGGCTACAAGAAGAGGCGTAAAAATTAAAAGTGATATCAGGTAGTGATGCATTATTTTCTCTTTCTGCTTTTCGGTTCGGGCTTTTCAGCTTCCTAAAATAGTGTCCAAATTAGAAAAATTATAATTGCCAGAATTGCCCACAATATATAAAGCTGGATTTTCCCTCCCTGGAAGGAGCGCGTCATATTGCCAGCCACTCTCGATAAACTGGCGATTCCATTTACAGTGCCATCCACAATAGCACGATCGAACCATCCAATAAAATGTGCTGTTGTTACCTGTGCATAGGCGGCTACATGTATAAATCCATCGATACATTTCTTATCTACAAATGATGCCATCGATGCAAGTCTAAGGGATGGTTTACCAATGGCGGATGTATACAACTTATCCAGGTAAAAATTATTGAGCAGCAATTCTGAGGAAATTGTTTTCTTTCTAAAGACGAAATACGATGTCGCTACTGCAAGTGTAATCCATAGAGCAGATATAAATGAAATTATTCCGAGATCGAAGTGTTTACCGGAATGTAAGACATTGAAGATCCACCCGTGATAATGAAAAGGGTTTACAGAAACGATCAGCCAAACGGAAGCTATAGCGAGCAGCGCTACCGGCCCGCGCATAACAAGCGGAGGTTCCACTACCGGTAATGATGCCGTTGACTTCTCTTCCCCCATAAAAACGGTCCAGATCATTCTAAAGGTATAGATCACAGTAATGAATGAAACTATAAATGCAGCTATAAATACAATCCATCGCCACGAAAAGTCATTTCCCTTCCAGCCCGCGATGGCAGTAAGTATAGCATCCTTCGAGAGGAAGCCCGAAAAAAATGGTAATCCTGCCAAGGCACTGCCACTCAGTATAAATGCAATAAATGTAAACGGAAGTTTTTTTCGCAGTCCGCCAAGATTACGAATGTCCTGAACATTGAAATGTGTATGCGCCTGTTGTTGTGCCTGATGAAGAACATGTATAACAATACCGGCACACAGAAATAAACATGCCTTGAAGAATGCGTGTGTGAATAGATGTAGCATCGCTGCTGATGATGAACCCGCGCCAATAGCGGTTATCATTAGTCCCAATTGAGATATAGTAGAGTATGCAAGTATTTTTTTAATATCCGATTGAACCAACGCTGATAGTGCGGCCATGCATGCCGTGATAATTCCTACGATCGCTATCACATCCAACGCTATGGGTGTAAAAAGAAAATCAACACGAGCCAGCAAGAATACACCTGCTGCTACCATGGTTGCTGCATGGATCAACGCTGATACTGGCGTTGGTCCTTCCATAGCATCGGGTAACCATGTAAGCAATGGGAATTGTGCCGACTTACCCATCACACCACAAAATAGGCATAGGGATGCCGTTGTCTGCCATGAATATATACCTTGTACCTGAGCGAGCTCTGCGAGATCAAATTTGCCGGTGTTCGTCCAGATCAACATAAGGCCAATCAGGAAGCCCGCATCACCAATTCGATTAAAGAGAAATGCTTTGCTTGCCGCTGCCGCTGCTTCGGGTTTATCTTTCCAGTGGCCGATGAGCATATAGGATGCAAAACCCACCATCTCCCAGAATACAAACACCAGCAACAAGCTATCTGCTAAAACTATACCCAGCATCGCGAAAGTAAAAAAGCCCAGCATGCTGAAGTAACGTATTATACCTTCATCACCTGCCATATAGCCGGTGGAGTAAACATGCACCAGGAAAGAGATGAGCGTTACGATCAGCACCATCAACGCGGAAATATTATTCAGATATATACCTGCTGAAAGGGTTGTGTCTCCGATTGTAAACCAGCTCCATTGAACGGCATAGGGTTGATCACCCCATATAGTATAAAAGACATATCCGGCACTCAATGCGCTCACCAGCAGAAATAGTGGCGCGATAAACGTTACTGCCCACGAATATTTTTCTGAAATACGACCAGATACAATGAACGATACCAAAGGCAACAGTACTGTTAATAACAGACATGTTTCAAAAAAAGAAGAATGGTATGGTGGCAGATCTGGCATTTACGAATCTTTCAATTCTGATATTTCGTCCGGAACCGAAGTTTGATAGTATTGGTATATGCGAAGTACAATGGCTAACCCTACAGCTGCTTCACATACAGCAACAATGATGACAAAGAGTGCAAACATTTGTCCACCGAGTTGAATCGGGTGAAGTTGATTAAATGCTACCAGGTTTATATTGGAAGCATTCAACATCAATTCTATACCCAACAACACCATGATAGCATTGCGTTTCACGATTATAACCAACAATCCGGCACAAAACAGGAACGCTGCCAGCAACAAAAAGTGGTGAATGGGAAACATTATATCTTTTGGGATTTAATGGTGGAAGCTATAACTGCTGCGCCTATCAATGCTATGAGTAACAAAATACCGGCTACTTCAAAAGGTAAAACAAAGTCTGTCATCAACCCGAAGCCAATGGAATTTATAGCAGGGTTGTTGGGAACAATATCATTTTGCTGCGCCTGGAAATTCTGTTCGAGTATAAAATAACTTAGCAGAAGCAGTAACGATCCTGAGGCGAGTATACCGCCAAACAGGTTTGAATGCTTTACAACGAGTGGTCTACCCGAAATTTTTGCCGTTAACATAACTCCGAAGATTATTACTACGAGCACACCGCCAGCATAAATCAGTATTTGGGTAACGGCTACAAACTCAGCAAAGGCAAGTATATATATAGCTGCAATTGATAACAGGCAAACGATTAACAACAATGCTCCGTAAAAAACATTGCGTACAAAAACAAGACTCAAGCCTGCCAGCGCAGCAACCGCTTCGAAGAAATAAAACATGACGGTTACAAAGCTCATTCGCTGGAGGGCGGAGGCACCGCAGGTTTAATTTTCGGTTTGAATACTGGCTTCGCTGCTTTTGGCGCTTCGTCTATATCCTTTTTCTCTTCTGCCGCAGCCACAGGTTCTGTTACTGACTTCGCCGCTGCTTTATTCTTTTGATTCTCCTCGTATACTTTTTTCTTTTCAGCGATCTCAGCTTCGGTCATTTCCGCGAATACATAATTATGTTCACGCATGTCGAACACACTGAAGTCATATACCTTGGTCATTGTCAGACATTCTGTTGGGCATACCGTTGTACACAAACCGCAGAAGCAGCACTTCCCCATGTCGATATCAAACTTCGCGGCATAGATACGCTTCGAAGTACCATCGGATGTTTTACCAATCTCCTCCACTGCCTTGATCGGCTCAATGGTGATACAATTCACCGGGCATATCTTCGCGCACTTATCACATACAATGCAATCATCAATTTCATTGTGAAGACGATAGCGGCCAGTATCTGGCACAGGCTGCATCTCGTATGGATATTGAATGGTGTTGATTCCTTCTGTCGACTGAAAATACTGTGCGTCAGTAACGATTAATGGCTTTCGGGTTTTACGTGCTTTGAGCACATGCCTGAACGTAATCTTCAGCCCTGCTGCCAGCGATTGGATTGTATTTCCAATTTTACCCAAATATGTAGTACTGATTCCTTCCATTATTCAGGTAACAAAAATAGAAGGGAAAAAGATGTTAAAAAGTAATAATGTGATTAAAGTTCGATGCGTGTTTTCAGTTAACCGTTATTCGTTAGCCTGTACGGATAACAATTAACGGATAACCTAACCTATACTAATAACCACTATGCCTTAGGCAGTGTGAAATGGAAGGTACTTCCTTTGTCTTCCTCGCTTTCAACCCAGATACGGCCGCCATTCTTTTCAACGAATTCTTTACAAAGAATAAGTCCCAGGCCAGTACCCTTCTCGTTGGCAGTACCGCGTGTAGTATAGGGCGCTGTTTTATCGAAGAGTATATTGAGTACTTCGGGCTTGATACCCACTCCGTTGTCGCTTACGGATACAACCCATTCGCGACCCTGTTCCTTTGCAGCGATCAATACGCGTCCGCCATCATTCGTGAATTTTATAGCGTTGGTCATCAGGTTACGGATCACCAGGTTGATCGTGTTTGAATCAGCAAAACCAATGGCGTTGGGAGGAACCTCATTGATCATTTCTATTTTCTTTTCCTGTACAGAGCCAAGCAACTGTATATTTTCTTCTACAAGCCTGAAGAGGTTGATCTTCGCAGCCTGCAGATTTAATTTATCCATTTGAAGCAGTGTCCAATCAAGAAGGTTGTTGAGGAGTGTGCGCGTATGGTTAAATCTTACTTTCAGTTCCTTGGTATGCTTGTGCATCTCCTCGGGCTTAAGAGCACCTTTATCAATGATGTCAAGCAATCCGGCCAACGCATTGATTGGTGAGCGTAAGTCGTGAGAAATTATAGAGAAGAATTTATCTTTTACCTGGTTGAGGCGCTCAAGTTCTTCACTCCGCTTCTCCATATCATCCTGATGTTGTAGTAACAAGGTGTTAATCTTGCGTCTGCGCTGGCCACTGCGATACACTGTAACCAACAGAATAGCACTCAGTGCCATTACCACAACGAGTATATTTCGAACAAACTCCTGTTTTCTTAATTCACTTCGTTGAGAAGTCTGCAGCTTGCTGAGGGCCGCAATTTGTGTATCGCGTGATTCTGTCTCGAAGCGAATCTGATCGCGAAGTAATTTTCCTTGTACCTCCTGACTGAACAGTGTGTCTTCAAGTAGTTTATATTGTTTGAAGTACTCCAGTGATTTCTTATAGTCTCCTTTGGTTTCCCAAAGTGCAGAGAGTTGATAAAAACTTCTGATCTCCAGTACACGTGCATTTAGTTCGCGGGCTATAGACAACGACTGTTCTATTTTATTAAGCGCCTCGTCATATTTTCTCTGTTTTGTAAAAACGATACCACGTCCTAATTCCACTTCCGCCATTCCATAGCGATTATTATTCTTTACATGGAGTGTATAGGCCGAATCATAATACGTGAGTGTTTTAGCATAATCGCCTTTGCTCAGATATACCGATGCTATATTTGACAATACCTGTGGATGAATCTCATCTATATCCATTGTGCGCACACGGGACAGGGCATCCATTAAAAAAGTAAGAGCAGAATCGTATTGATTTTTACGAAGCATCACATCACCGATCTCATGAAGAGCGTAGGCAATGCCTTCAACATCCTGAGTCTCTTCGCTCATTTTCTTCGACAGGTATAAATGATCGAGCGCCTGATCGTATTGTCCAAGCTCCTTAAACACGCGGCCTACATTGTGCAGCGAGATGAGCATTCGTAACTTATTTTTTATTATGCTTGCAACGCGATAGGATTGTGTGAAATAAAAATAGGCATCGTCATATTCGCCCAGGTCGAAGTAGTCGTGCCCTATATTATTGTAATCACGCGAAATGCTGGTACTGTCCTTTGTAGCTATATCCAACTCGAGCGCACGATTGTCATACTGCAGTGCTGAACTGAAATCACCTGTGCTGGTATATAAAATGGAAGCCGCCAGATAGGCCTTTGCTTTATACTCGGGGGCATCCGTCTTTTCGGCAAGCTCCAATGCCTCAACGCTATACTTCTGGCTTTTAACAAAATCCAAAAATTGATATTCCTCCACAAGGCGCGTCAGCACACGGATACGTGTTGTATCAGGAAGGTCTTCTTTTAAAGAGGCCTCAAGACTGTCTACTTCACTTTGTGCATATAAAGTTGAATGACCAAAAACAAACAAAAACAGAAGTGTTGAAAAAACTATTTTCACGCTTTTCAGATAAAAATTACTTTCCAAAGTCCACATAGTATTACCAGGACTAATGCTATAGGTGTTAAATATTTCCACGACAAATTCATTAGTTGATCAACCCTGAGGCGAGGATACGTCCATCGCACCCATATTTGTATTGCGACAAAAAGCAATGCTTTGCTTATAAGCCAAAAAATACCCCAGAGAGTTGACGTTAGCGTATTCGGTGTTCCGCTTGTCCATTCTGCTAACCGAAGGGCAGCGATGTTTGGCAGTGGCGTGTTCCAGCTTCCAAAAAATAACACCGCCCCTAATATACTGACTAAAAGCATCATTCCATATTCCGCCAGCATGATAACTGCCCACCGAAAACCGGAGTATTCAGTTTGAAAACCTGCTACTAGCTCTGATTCTGCTTCCGGCAAATCAAAAGGAGCACGGTTGCTTTCAGCCAATGATGCAATAAAAAAGATTATCCATACAATAAAAAGTAAAGGCATCCTGAAAATATTCCAAGCCAGAAAACCCCCTATAGAAGTTGTCTCTATACCCCATGATCTGATACCGAACAAATACTGTGGCTGCTCACTATAAATCCCTTGCTGATACGACATCTCCTGGAGATCAAGGGTTTGACAAATCATACAAACACAAAGAATGGATAAACCCAAGGGCACTTCATAGGAGATGATCTGTGCTGCTGAGCGCATGGTGCCCAACACACTATATTTATTATTCGAACTCCATCCGGCTATAATGATCCCGACAACATCAAGCGATACGATGGCTAGCAAAAAGAATACGGAGGAAGAAATTCCTGCGCCTGTCCATGATGGCGCCAGCGGTATAACACAAAATCCGGTGAATACCGATACAAAAATTATAACGGGTGCGGCTTTGAAAAGCCAGCGATCGGCTTCCGCAGGAACGATGTCTTCTTTTTGAATAAGCTTGAGCAGGTCTGCCACACTTTGAATAATACCGTATGGCCCGGTCTCCATCGGACCGAGTCGGTCTTGAATGAATGCCGAAATTTTACGCTCTGCATAGATGGCGAAAATGGTATACACCAGCAGAAAGGGGAGCATAAAAATCAACGTTGTCAGGGCCATAGCATGAACAAGCCGCTAAGATGCGAAATTATTACGGTTCATCTATTTCAAGATGAAAAACGAATGGACAAGTCATAACATCGGATGTTTATCCAGCTGTACCGTTTCATGAAAGAACAAACTTGCGGATGCTTCAAACGACTCGGTATAATCTGACACGAGGAAATGATAATAAGGAGTAGACTGGTCGTTGAGAAGATTTTCTTTTTCAAGATGATCTTTCAATGCGAGGGCTACAACTTCTGAAGAATCAAGTATAGCGAGCTTATCCTCAAAAAAATTACTGATCTCTTTTTTAATTAACGGATAGTGAGTACATGCCAGGATCAACGCTTCAATGTTCTGAAGAACAGGGTCCGATAAATAGGTATTAATTATTTCATGACTGATCTGGTTATTAAAAAATCCTTCTTCAATCATGGGAGCAAGCAAGGGTGTCGCCAAGGAATGCACTGTAATATCGGTTTTCCCTTCTGCTAGCTTACGGGTATAAACACCTGATTGCACAGTTCGCTTTGTTCCGATGAGACCTACTTGCCGCGCAGGAAATTGTTTCTGCACCAGATCAACCATCGGATCGATGACATTTATAATCCGGATGTCTTTACGTACATATTCCTTCAGCAACTCATAAGCAGCGGATGATGCTGAGTTACAAGCGATCACGATCACCTTGCATCCTTTTTTCACAAGTATATCTGCAATTTTTACCGAATAAGCCTGTATAGCGGCCTCCGATTTATCGCCATACGGCAAGTGCACCGTATCGCCAAAATAAATCATACTTTCCTGTGGCAATAGTTTCTTTATGGCATGCGCCACGGTAAGTCCACCGATTCCGCTGTCAAATACTCCGATAGGTTGCTGTTTGTCTAGTTTCATTATCTGTAAATCGATGCGAATTTTATTAAATTTAACGTCACCTGTATCCGAGCCATGCATAAAAATCTGGGCTTTATTGCTCTATTCTTGTTCGTAACGTTAGTGATGAACATCTCCATAGCGCAAGACACCTTGCAAGTGGATAGCATGTTGAAAGTAATTCCCACTACTCCCCAGGAAAGACTCGATGGTATTTTTGACAAGATGGAAAAAATACTTGCCAACGAACCAACAGGTCGGGCGTTGAATCTAGCTTTCCAGGCTTTGTCAACCGTCAAGAATAACAAGATGCCTGTCGGGGAAGTGCTCGCCTACCGAAATATAGCGCAGATTTATGATCGCATTGGTAACAGAGAGGAGGCCCTGCGATATTATGGCGAAGCGTTGAATGTAGCAAAGGACAATTCCGACAATGCATTTGCTTCTGCTTTGGCTCATTTAAACATGGGGCAATTCCTCAGCGAACAAGAACTACGTGCCGGAGGACTTCAGCATATATTAGACGCAGCAAAATTATTTGAGAATCTGAACATGTTCAACTATGTGGTGCTCTGCCACTACCAGGGCTGTATGATCAATTATGACGCACACAATTACAGACAATGTATAGAAGAAGGATATCGTGTATTGAGTTATCACGACAAGATGATGCTGGGTGAGATCACTGATCAAACCAAGTTTCAGAAGATGAGTATATACAATACGATTGCCCTGGCCAACTATAAGCTAAAGCAATATGATATCGCCATTATCAATTATGAAAAAGCTGAAGCGCTGGCGAAAGAAATTAACGATGAATTCTGGATCGGGTTAATCAATGGAAACAAAGCGGTTGTATTAAAAAATCTTGGACAAACACAAGAGGCCATCAAGAGTATAGTAGCGGATTACAGAACGAGTAAAAAATTTAAAGTATGGGGTAGTGCAGGTGTGGCTGCTACTGAGTTGTGTCAGATTTATCTCTCTATAAATGATATCGAAATGGCTACACGATATCTTGATTCTGCAAAAGCTGTATTTGCCCAGGAGGCCGATAAAGTAAACAGGCGCAAGGCGATGGCAAATTATTACTATACATACTCTAAACTAAAATCTGCTACCGGCCATTTTCCTGCTGCCTATAAAGCGCTGGCGCATCATGTTCAACTTCGCGATTCGCTATACCAGGAGCAGGAGTCATTAAATCTTGCGAAGGTAAAAGCGAGTTATGATCTTGATCAGAAACAAACTGAGATCGAGTTGTTAACCAAGAACAACGAGATACAGCAGGAACGCATCCGCAGCCAGCGTACTATATTTATCGCTACGCTTGTAGGATTGATCTTATTAGTGATTCTGGTGATAAACCTGATCTATAATTACAGGCGACAAAAAAATATTGCGCAACTCATACAACTTCAACACAATGAAATTGAAGCAAAAAATGTAGAACTCGAAACGCAGAGTACGCAATTGCAGGAGAACAATCAGTACATCCAGCTACTCAATGCTCAACTCGAACAAAAGGTAGAAGAGCGCACGCATGAACTCGAAGTAACCAATAACGAACTCGACACATTTCTATATCGTTCATCACACGACATGCGCAGGCCCATCACAACATTGTTGGGCTTGGACCAGGTAGCGCGCTATGCGATCAATGATCCTCAATCTATAGTATTGTTTGACAAGGTTGTAGATACAGCGCGTAGCATGGACAGTATGTTGTTCAAGATGCAGATGATGTACGAATTGAACAAGGCTAATTTACCGATCAGCCCGGTGAATCTCCATCGTGTTATTGAGGAAAGCCTGAAGTACTTTAAAGCGGATTTCACCAAGTATAATATTGTATGTCACTTCAGTCCTTCGCAGGATATAGTTATACTTTCAAATGCGGCCCTGCTTCAGATTATATTCCGTAACCTGATTGAAAATTCTGTCCTCTTTCGCAAAACGCAAGCCGGAGCCACACCTTTTGTAGACGTGAACGTTGCAAAAACAAACGACTCTATCCAGATCTCCATTGCTGATAATGGTATAGGGGTGGAAGAAAAATACCAGTCGCAACTTTTTGATCTATACTTTCGTGCATCACAGGCATCAAAAGGTAATGGGCTCGGCCTATACCTTGTGAAAAAGGCAGTAACAAAATTGAAGGGGGAGATTGAACTGATCAGTGATTATGGCATCGGCACAACCATTACCATAAAGCTCCGCATCGTTCAATAAAGACAACGCTCACCTCTTTACTATATACGATCACGCTACATTTTCCGAAAGTCTTGCAATCACTACTTCATGTTGCTCGCGATGGCCGCAATACGAACATTTATAGTGTTTAAGCAACAATCCGTTGTTTGACAATGTGGGCTGTTGCTCTACTTCCTCTTGATCAATTTTCATAGTATAGTATCCACATTCCGAGCACTCTTCCGCATGTTGATACGCGTTGTATTTTTCTATTTTCTTAAACCCTGTTTTATCATCGATCCAAACATCATAATCAATAGAATGCACGTCATTGATTTTCGTGGTAACCTCAAGATGATGTTCCTGTACTTCCGATTGAGTAAGCTTCCGCATAACATTACCGGAGGGCGATACTCGGGGCGTATCGCGAAGCTTGGTAAGTCTCCGCTCCACATACCTCGGATAATAAATTTTTACAAGGCTGAAGAATACAAAATAGGCAATGACTGTTAAACCCAGCACTATAAATGTTCTAACATAAAACCAACGCATGCTATTCGCTTCTATAGCTCTGCTGGCAATGGTATTGGCGAAAAATGTTCCGGCAAGAATAAAGGCCATAACTGAATACCAGAAGTACCTGATCTCATTCAGATTCACATAATCGTATCTGTCTTTATAATCTTTCACCATAAAAACCCTTAGCTCGTGATAGAGCAGAATCAATACTGCCAGGGTCACACAAACCCCAGCGCCCGCATACATATACTGATCCCATGTACTGAAAAAAGTAGATCTAGTTTCCATAGACTTATATATTTTGGTGTAACTAAAGTTATGCTTTTTTAAGCCAATTGTCCAGTAATAATGCAGGCCTTTTGCCTTCATCGCGAGGAGTTTACGAGATAAAATAATCGTTACAACGTACGGGTTAAAAAGGATCTTCCGGGCAACAACCAGAATTTTGTAATATTGTGTTTTAACAAACCATTTTAGAACTATAAAACTGCTATGGCTAACAACTTATTGAAAGGAAAACGCGGTATCATCTTTGGAGCATTAGACGAGAACTCCATCGCCTGGAAAACAGCATTGAAAGTAAAGGAAGAGGGAGGATCATTTACCTTGACCAATGCACCTATTGCTATGCGAATGGGTAAAATTAACGAGCTGGCAGCAGCTTGCAACGCTGAAGTAATCCCTGCTGATGCCACTTCCGAACAAGATTTAACAAACCTTTTCAGCAAGTCTGTAGAAATTTTGGGAGGAAAACTTGACTTCGTTTTGCACTCCATTGGTATGAGCCCGAACGTGCGGAAAGGCAGACCTTATGGTGACATGAACTATGAATGGTTCCTGAAGACTTTGGATATCTCGGGTGTTTCTTTTCACAAAGTATTGCAGACTGCAGAGAAACTTGACTCCATGAACGAGTGGGGCTCTATCCTTGCACTTACCTATATCGCGGCACAACGCACGTATCCGGATTACTCTGATATGGCGCAGGCTAAGGCGGTTCTCGAATCAATCGCGCGCAGCTATGGCTACCGCTTTGGTAAACTGAAGAAGGTTCGTGTCAACACGATTTCACAATCGCCTACCAAAACTACAGCTGGCGCTGGTATATCTGGCTTCGATGTGTTTTTTGACTATGCACAGATGATGTCGCCTCTTGGCAATGCATCTTCAGAAGATTGTGCAAGCTATATCGTATCCATGTTCTCTGATTTCACACGCATGGTAACCATGCAAAACTTGATGCACGATGGCGGGTTCTCCTCTACGGGTATCACTGAAGATCTGATTCAACGTCTTACAAAATAATAAGCTCCGGGTTTGTGCTGCAGACTATATATAGTCTGCAGCGTATAACTCGTAACACGCAGCTTCATGGTATCTTTCCCTCCTTGTAAAATAAACCTCGGCCTTCATATCATCCGAAAACGAGCCGATGGTTTTCATGATCTTGAGACGTGCTTCTACCCTGTTCCCTGGACCGACATACTTGAAGTTATACCTTCCGATTCACTTTCATTTACCAGCAGTGGCATCGCCATCCCAGGCAATGCAGAAGATAATCTTTGTCTCAAAGCCTATAAACTTTTAAAGAGCGATTTTGATCTTGCCCCGGTAAATATACACCTGCATAAAATTATACCGACCGGTGCAGGTTTAGGTGGAGGCTCTTCCGATGCTGCACATACCATTCGATTACTGAATATAGTCTTCAAGCTAAACCTTACGGTTGATACGATGATGAACTATGCTGCGAAGCTTGGAAGCGACTGCGCTTTTTTCATTCAGGATAAACCTATGATGGGAACCGGCCGTGGAGAGATTTTGAAAGAGTTCCCGCTATCCCTCAGAGGGAAGTTCATGGTACTGATAAAACCGAACGTGCATGTATCCACTGCGGAAGCGTATGCTGGTATATCACCACGTCAGCCTGAAACAGAACTTCAACATATACTGGAAAGACAAGAGCTTTCCGGATGGAAGAATTCTTTAAAGAATAATTTTGAAGAATCCGTTTTTCATAAATACCCAGTTATAGCTTCCGTAAAAGAATACCTATACAACCACGGAGCTATATATGCCAGCATGAGTGGTTCCGGAGCTTCCGTATTTGGCATCTTCGAGAAAGAGATAACGCTGAATATACCTTCAGAATATACTTCATGGTCGGGCTTGCTTCCATAACATACCTCCTCACTCCACTTTCATGATCTTTTGTCGGTAACATTCTTTGTTTGTTGTTACGCGAAGAATATAGAGTCCTGGTATATACGCTGCCAGATCAACGTGATACAGCGATTCATCCCGTTGTATGAATATCTGCAATTCATTGCCTTGCAGATCGAATGCTTGTACGTGCTCCACTACTTCATCCTTCTGAAGTTCAAAACTCACCTGGCCTGATGAAGGCACGGGGAAAACTTTTAATACTGCTTTATCAGTCTCCTCAAAACCTGTGATTACTTCTGTAAGTTCTGTTCGCAATACTCGCCCATATCCACCTATAGCAAACACTATATTATCTACTATACTCATATCACTTATAGCTTCATCTACTACTACAGGTAATGTTTCTTCTGTCCAATTCAACCCGAAGTCTACCGACTTCCAGATGGCGCCGTAGTACGCACCTTGTATCAGTTTCGCACCATACGCAAATACAACCTTGGTATTCACTACCAGGAACTTTTGAATTATTGCATTCGCGGGAAATATACCCACCTCGTACCACGTCTTCCCACCATCATGTGTACGCATCACCTCTGAATTGACACTGGCGAAACCAACCTCTGCATTTGCAAACGTCATGCATTCCAGGTATCCAAATGAAAAAGTATTTACATGCTCCCATGCTTTACCATTGGTAGAGTGAAGAATGGATTGCGTTGTGCC
Source organism: Ohtaekwangia koreensis (assembly GCF_900167975.1). Lineage (GTDB taxonomy): Bacteria > Bacteroidota > Bacteroidia > Cytophagales > Cyclobacteriaceae > Ohtaekwangia > Ohtaekwangia koreensis. The sequence continues at coordinate 1,234,523 of NZ_FUZU01000002.1, read as the reverse complement.
TACATAAAAAGTACTATTCACGCGACTCATGTCTACTATAAATTCATCACTCTCCTGCAGCGGCAATACTTGCCAATGTTTTCCGCGATCTCCCGACTTTAAGAGTATATTTCCTCCCGGAACGATCGTTGCTCCACTGATAAACAATGAATCACCTTCAACAATCGCTTCCGACAATGACATAAAGAACACTGGCAATTTTATCGAATCAATTTTTTGTCCACCGTCACTTACGTGGAAATAGTTATTCTTGAATCCATAAAAAATACCATCGTTCTCATTTTTAAAATCCATATCCAGAATCACCAGTGAATCCGAACGATCTGCATATACCCAAGTATTACCACCATCATTCGTTTTGAAAAATCCTCTACCGGATGTAGCATACCCTTTTTTATCATCGACAAAATCAAAAGCATAGAAGAAAGGATATCCTTGATTACTCACCTGCCATGTTCTTCCCCCATCATGTGTCTTCACTATATTTCCACCGGAGCCTACTGCTATACCATGATCAGCATCTGAAAACTTAATATCCATAATTACTTTTTCATCCTGTCCGCTAAAGACTGGTAAGGCAATGCGTTGCCAATGCTCTCCCCCATCTTCCGTACGGAATAATTTCATGGTATAGTTGAAATCTTTGCCATACATAAAACCTGTTCGCTCGTCCACAAAATATACTGCATGGATGTCTCGTAAACTGTCCAACGAATTTTTATTCCATGACTTACCTCCATTGGTTGTCATAAAAAGATCATCGCCATATTGAGATCGTGTAACATGCGCAAACCCGATATCGCTGTTGATGAACTGGATTTTTACCTCACGATTTTCAAGGTCTGTAGGAACCTCCGCCTCCTGCCAATGTACACCACCATCTGTAGTCTTCATCACAAATTCCGTAAACCCAAAATTCATGGTGATATTATCCACAGTATACCCTGAAATGAAACCTATATTCTCATCCAGGAACTGTACATCTGTATAACTGGTATAGGGAGCCGTTGTGTTTGTTCTGCGTATAGTCTGCCAGGTGGCACCGCCATCATTTGTTTTGAATATTTTCTCGAATTCGCCTACAACATATCCGTGATCATCATCGGTGAAATATAGTGCATCGAAAAAAGCACTCGCCATATAGTGTGGGTGAGACTGTTCTACCTCCAGCACCTTCGTCCAGCTTTTGCCGCGGTCAACCGTTTTGTATACACGATTCTGATATAGGAAGTAACCCACATTATCGCTTGAGAAAAAGATATCGAGGAAACGCATGTCGGTAGTGATATGTACCGGTAAGCTATTCTGCACTTCGCGTTGCCATGTAGCGCCCTGATCTTTTGAAATACCGACACTGTTGCCTATTGCATAAAATTCCGAATGATCGGCTGATACGAACGCTTTTGTAAAAAGCTGATGGAAAGGTGTTTTAGGATGTACTGCCTGCCATTGTGCATATACCGGACAAAACAAGGCAATACCATACCACAACAGAAAAAATCTTTTCATAGCAGAGAGGGGGTTATAGTGTATAAGATCAGTCAACGCCATTGAATGATCTTAATCTTTTACATCATCATTGACACCGTTGTATAGGGCAAAGGTTGGAGGGGAAAGAAAAATTAAACGCTTATGAATTGTTGTTAACGTGTTTCTTGTAAATTTAGAAATCAACTTGACGACTGATATGAATTATTGGCTTATGAAATCTGAACCGGATGTCTACTCATGGGATGATCTGGTGCGTGACAAAAAAACGGTTTGGGAAGGTGTACGAAATTACCAGGCACGTAACAATTTGAAGGCGATGAAGAAAGGCGACCTTGCTTTTTTTTATCACAGTAATGAAGGCAAGGCGATCGTTGGTATAGCAAAAATCGTAAAAGAACATTATCCGGATCCTACCGACAACGAGTGGTCTGTGGTGGATATTTCACCTGACAAAAAATTAAAAACTCCTATTACCCTCGCACAAATAAAGTCCGATAAGCGTTTAACCGATATGGCGCTGGTAAGAGTATCAAGACTTTCCGTGCAGCCTGTAAAGAAAGAAGAGTTTGATATGGTGATAGCCTTAAGCGAGGGAAAATGATGATGACAAAGGGCAAGGTTTCAGATTCAAAGTATAGCATCTCCGGCATCATTCCGGTATGTTTCGTGATAAGTATAATGCTACTTGTTGTGAATGATCTGTGTGGCCAAACCCTTCAGCCACATCGATTCGAGCGAGAGCAAAAAAATTCTGACGATTACTATCATGTCATCTCTCTCAAAGAAGAAGGGCTGGCATTGTTCCGCGAACGCGACAAGTATAAAGGCAACAACCGGATATGGGAATTACTTTTACTGGACACTACACTCCAGGAAAAAAAAGTAGTTGAGCTTGAAATTAAAGAGCGCTATAAAATGATTGGCTACGAAGTAGCACCGGGAGCGCTTTTCCTTTTATACCGTACGGGCGAGACAAATAAAAATGATTTCGAACTTATACGTATAAAACTTCCTGGCGAAGAAACGAATCGTTATTCAATAAAACCTGATCTCGATTTCAAGCTTACACATTTCAGCAAAGCCGGTGATAGTTTTGTATTCGGTGGATATGTAAATAATGAACCCGCTGTATTCCTGTATGAACTTTCCAGCGGGCTGATCAAAGTTGTATCGGGCTTGTTTCAAAAAGACACTGAGTTGGTAGACTTGCGTACCAATCAGAACCAAACGTTTAATATAGTATTGGTGGATCGCGGTTCGAAAGGTGAACGCGATGTAATCTTCCGAACCTATACAACAGGTGGTGAGCTTCTGCTGGAAGACAAAGTTCCGATCGAAGAAAACATTACACTGCAAGCCGGTATTACCAGCACGCTGGAACGCGAAGAACTTATGGTACTCGGCACGTGGGGCGAAAAGAATTCCAAGCAGTCCACTGGTTTTTTTGCTTTGCCTGTTGATCCGTTTGGTGATCAGAAAATACTTCGCGTTGATTTCGGCAAGCTCCGGCATTACGTTGATTACCTGAATCCGAAGCGTGCAGAAAAAATCAAAGAGCAATCGCGACTCGCTTCCGAAAGAGGAGAGATCCCCAACTTCATAAACTATGTTATGCCATTTAAAGTAACAGAGTATAAAGAAGGATACTTGCTGCTGGCAGAAGTTTACTCACCATCCAGTAATCTCAATCCATACTATAGCAGTCCATATTATTACAATCCATATTCCTATGGCGGCTATGGATTCAATCCATACTACCCTGGCTATTATTATCCGGGCATGAGCAGGATGTACCGGCCTTATCAGCCGTATGGCAACAACTCAAAAAGCGCAGATGAAATAAAAACCAATGAAACTGTTATTGTAGCCTTTGATGCGAAAGGCAAAGTAATATGGGATCAAAGTATTAAATTAGATGAGGTAAAAATGGCATCGGTTGAGCAAGCGTCCGACTTCTGTATTAGCGGATCGAAACTTACGATGTTGTATAAAAAAGAATCCGAACTAAAAATCAAGTCTGTTGTTCTGCCAGAAGATTCCGTTGTCGAAGCAACGGAGAAAATAAAAACGAATGATCCTGTTGATGATATCCGATCAGAGAAGGATTATGAAGGTGGTGTAAAACAATGGTATAATAACACGTTCTATGTGTGGGGCTATCAAACCATTCGCAATGTTACAAAAGAAGATCGCGTGCGCGATGTCTTCTATATTAACAAAGTGGTGGTTCATTAGTCATCTCCTTCTTCTTACGAGCCTGGCCAGTAGCGGCCAGGTTGTACAATCAGCCCGATTTGAAATTCCATTCTCGAGGAACGACACCAAGTTTGAAATTATTCCTGCAGATCAGTATGGTCTTTTCTTATTAAGACGTCTGGGTGGTTTTCCGGATGACCAACTCGAGATTGCTAAACTCGATACTTCCTTTCATGAATCATGGCACGGCTACCTAGCCATCAACAAGAAATTTATACTTGTAGGCAAGCGGACGGAAAAACAAAAGCTATACCTGTTGCTCCGCTATATGGATTTCTCCAAAAATGATCTGGAGCTTATTTCGATCGACCAGGAGTCGGGAAACTTTGTGCGTCACATGGTTAAAAACTTTATTCCTTTTTCTCCTTCAGAATTTCAGATCACACAAAATGGCGCGTTGATCGGTGGATACTATAATCGCGTGCCGGTTGTTATATTCTTTTCATTCGGCACACAAAAATCACGCATACTACCCGGGTTGCTAAATGAATCCGGAGAGCTTACACAAATAAAAACATATCCGGATGGAAGCTTCGATGTACTCATCAGCGGCCGCGGGTATAAAGGACAAAAAACTATCTGGATAAAAAACTATGATGCGAATGCTGATCTCATCACCAACTATGCATTAGAGTCTGAAGATAACAAGCATCTGATTTTTGCGCGGTCATTAAAAACACATGAGAACATGCAGGTGGTTGCCGGTGTTTTCGGAACGCGAAATTCAGAATATGCTCGTGGCCTCTTTATCGCTACTGTCGACCCTGCCGGCTTACAACGGATGCGCTACTACTACTTTGCTGACTTGCAGAATTTTTTCAAGTATATGAAGGCCAAACGTGAGCAACGGATCAAAGCACGAATAGAACGAAAGCGGATTAAAGGTAAAAGAGCACGCTTCAATTACCGTTTCATGGTACATGAGTTGGTACCGTATAACAATCAATATGTATTGCTGGGGGAAGCATTTTATCCGAAGTATACATCGGTGGATAGTCGGAGCTACAATGGTTTTTTTAGTCCGGGATTTTCGCAGGGAGCCTATATCCGTAACGGGCGCATTTTCGATGGCTATTATTATACCCATGCAGTAGTAATCGGCTTTGATAATGATGGCAACATCCGGTGGGACAACAGCTTTGAAATAAACGATGTAAAAACTTTTACGCTCGAACAGTTTGTAAAACTGGAGGTGCATGAAGATAAGATTGCATTGCTCTATCTTTTTGATAATGAACTGCGCACCAAAATTATTAAAGGCGACCAGGTGCTGGAAGGCAAATCATCTGAGCCAATTAAGACAACCCTTGAAAATGAAGTGATTAAAAAAGAAAATACCGATGTGAGCAAACTCGATTACTGGTATAAAGATTATTTCTATGCTTTTGGTGTGCAGGAGGTCACGAATCCTGTGGCGGGTAAACGCAGGGTATTTTTTATCAACAAATTGAGTTACGAATAAATAACTCTCCCGCTGTTTTTGAACTGGCATTTTTAAAAACTTTCATTCTTCACATTTTTTCAACGAAGCTTCATAAACACGTAAACGCTAAAGCTGTATATTTGCCCAGCATTATGCAGAAGAAGTTAATACTTGACACGGACCTCCTCGATATAACGATTAGTCGTCTTTGCCAGGAATTAATTGAGAATCACGGAGATTTTTCAGAAACCGTAATCATCGGCATGCAGTCTCGCGGCATTTTCGTTGCCGAGATCATCCACAAAAAACTTGAGAAGCTTACCAAAAAAGATATCCCCTTCGGATATCTCGATGCTACTTTTCACCGCGATGATTTTCGCAGACGGGAAATTCCTGCAAAGGCCAGCGAGACAAAAATTGAATTCGCTATTGAAGGAAAAAGTGTTGTGCTGGTTGACGATGTTCTTTTCACCGGACGCACCATTCGTGCCGCGATGGATACAATGATCACTTTCGGCCGTCCTAAAAAAGTTGAATTACTTGTTCTTATCGATCGGAAATATACCCGAGAACTTCCCATTGCTGCAGATTACGTTGGCAAGTCGGTGAATACATTAACCTCCCAGCGCGTACTGGTAGAGCTCGAAGCACAAGGTCATAAACAAAATAAAATCTGGTTGATCAATAAGGATTAAGGACTATGTCGAAACTCAGTCAAAAACACCTGCTCGGTATTAAGGACCTCACTTCAGAAGACATAGAACTTATTTTTGAAACCGCTGATAATTTTAAAGAAGTTATCAACCGGCCGGTAAAAAAGGTGCCCTCCTTACGGGATGTCACCATTGCGAATGTATTCTTTGAGAACTCGACCCGTACCAGACTATCCTTTGAGCTTGCGCAGAAAAGACTTTCTGCCGATACGATTAATTTTTCTGCGTCCAATAGTTCGGTAAAGAAAGGCGAAACGCTACTCGATACTGTGAATAACATATTGGCCATGAAGGTTGATATGATCGTAATGCGTCATGCAAGCCCGGGAGCTCCTCACTACCTTGCCAAGCACATCAAAGCCAACATTGTAAATGCGGGTGACGGTACACATGAGCATCCAACGCAGGCCCTACTGGACGCATTCTCTATTCGTGAAAAACTAGGATCCGTTGCCGGGAAAAAGATAGCCATCATTGGAGATATACTTCATTCGCGCGTTGCGCTCTCCAATATTTTCGCCCTGCAAAAGTTAGGCGCAAAAGTGATGGTATGCGGACCGCCAACACTACTTCCAAAATTTATAGGACAGCTCGGTGTTGAAGTGGAGTTTGATGTGCGCAAAGCGCTCCAATGGTGCGATGTTGCCAATGTACTTCGCATTCAGCTTGAACGTCAGCAGATAAAATATTTTCCTTCGCTTCGTGAGTATTCTTTATACTACGGCATCACTAAAAAATTGCTGGATAGTTTAAAGAAACAAATCGTGATCATGCACCCGGGCCCTATCAACCGCGGTGTAGAATTAAGCAGTGATGCCGCTGACTCACAGCATTCCATTATTCTCGACCAGGTTGAGAATGGTGTAGCCGTGCGTATGGCTGTGCTATATTTACTGGCCGCCAGATCATAAATATAACCTTCATGCCGATTGAAGCTTTCATCGAACAGGATCTTCCTCAGCTTCGTGATCTCCAACCGGAAGAATGGAATCCGCTAACGCCTGTATTTGAATTTTACCTTCATTCGGATTTTTGCTTTCCTGTAAAATATAGTGAACGCGGTATTATAGCAGGTGTTGGCGTAACGATTATACATCAGCATACAGCCTGGTTAGCACACATCATTGTACACAAAGAGTATAGAAATAAAGGTATAGGCTCAATCATCACGCAGGCACTCATTCATGCAGCTGGCAAACCTGGAGTACAGACCATCCTATTACTGGCAACCGCTTTAGGCGAACCGGTTTATCAAAAGCATGGTTTTAAAAAAGAGTTGAGTTATATATTCGTCAAGCGTGATGAAGAAATTATACTTGAAGACATTCCTGCTGTACTTCTCTATCAGGCCAACTTTAAAAATGAGTTACTAAAATTTGATTACGAAATTTCCGGAGAAGATCGTTCGAAGCTTATTATTCCTCATCTGAATGAGACCAGAATCGTTGTCGATCAAAATACAATTCAAGGATATTATATACCTACTTTACAGGAAGGCCCGATCATCGCGCGGAATGAAAAAGCTGCCGCCAGCCTGATACAATTCAAGCACGCGACCGGAATAACAAAAGCAGCTTTCCCTGAAATCAATATCCATGCAACGCAATTGCTCACAGACCTCGGGTTCAAAGAATACATGAAAAGCAGCAGAATGTATTTGGGCAAACCTTTAACGTGGCAACCTGCTAAAATCTATAGCAGGATTGGCGGAAATCTTGGATGAACAACACTCCGATGAAGCTATAGCAGCATAGCGTAAATCAATCCACAGGTCTCTTTCGGTGTCAAGTATCTACATGTCTAAGGCCTTATCCCAAGTCTTTTTTTTGTAATTTTGATCACTTTAAAATACGCTCGAATGATCTACAATTCAATTATAGAAACCATTGGTAACACACCAATGATAAGACTTAATAAAGTTACCAAAGGTATACAAGGAACCGTTCTGGCAAAGGTGGAATACTTCAATCCGGGTAACTCTACCAAAGACCGCATGGCCATTAAAATGGTAGAGGATGCCGAGAAGGCTGGCCTTCTGAAACCAGGGGGAACTATCATTGAAGGAACTTCCGGTAACACCGGGATGGGACTTGCTCTGGCTGCTATCGCGAAGGGCTATCGTTGCATCTTTACCATGGCTGATAAACAGTCGCAGGAAAAAATAAATATTCTAAGGGCAGTGGGTGCAGAAGTTATTGTATGTCCTACCAATGTTGAACCCGATGATCCACGTTCATATTATTCTGTAGCGCGCAAGCTGAATAAAGAAATTCCGAATTCCATATATCCGAATCAATACGACAACCCTTCCAACGCGGCTGCGCATTATGAAACGACCGGCCCCGAAATCTGGAAACAGACAGAAGGCAAAATCACGCACTATGTTGCAACGGTAGGTACAGGCGGTTCGATGTGTGGTACGGCCAAGTATTTGAAAGAACAAAATCCTGCGCTGGTTACCGTAGGTATAGATACATACGGATCTGTTTTCAAGAAGTATAAAGAGACTGGTATATTTGATGAGAACGAAATATACCCTTACCTCACCGAAGGTTTCGGTGAAGATATACTTCCAAAGAATGTTAACTTCGATGTGATTGATACTTTCATTAAGGTAACGGATAAAGATGGTGCTGTTGCCGCCCGCAGACTTTCGCGCGAGGAAGGTTTATTTGTAGGATGGTCCAGCGGTTCAGCATTACATGGCGCTCTGGAGTATGCGCGTGAGCATCTTAAAAAAGATGACATCATGGTAATTCTTCTACCTGATCATGGCACGCGTTACCTGGCCAAAGTATATAACGACCAGTGGATGAAAGATCATGGTTTCACCGAAGCACGTTCCTTTGGTTCTGCGCGTGACATCATTGTTGCACGCAATGGGAAGGAGAATTTAATTACTGTTGGTAAATCATCCCGCGTAAGCGAAGCCATCACGGTGATGAATAAGCAAGGTATAGATCAAATACCGGTAACCGAAAATAACCAGTTTGTAGGAAGTGTCAGTGCAGCCAGCCTGCTGGAAAAAATCATTCAGGATCCACAACTACAATCCAAGCAAGTGGGCGAAGTGATGGACAAGCCAATGCTCTTCGTTGCTCCAGATAGTACATTGGATGTTCTATCATCGCTATTGAATAAAGATAATAAAGCTGTTCTTGTAAGAGATGATAATGAGAAAGTACACATCATTACGCAGCATGATGTATTGCAGGCTATAACAAATGGTTAGTTGTTGCTATAGGTTATCCGTAAATCGTCAATTGAAAAACTACGTTATAACGGATAACCTATAAACCATTGTTCTACTCTTCGAGTATCTCAATTTCGACCCGCACGTTTTCCTGCGCGCGACTGCTGTTTTTATCGTGAATCGGACGTTTACCTCCCCATGCTTTTATTTGCATCCGTGAAGGATCTATACCATTCTTCACCAGGTAATCGAAGATAATTTGTCCACGCTCTTCGGATAACTTTTTAGCGGTTCCAATTCCCTCCTGAGCACCGGTTAACGAGAAGAAGTCTTCACTGTCTTTCGGTCTGGAAATAATTTTTCCACTAGCCCCACCGTTGGTATGGCCGTGAATCCGAATTTTATACTTGGTGTTTTCGTTTAACATGTTCAGCAAACTGGTCACTTCATACCGGGATTCCGGGCGCATAATGGCAGCATCCTTATAGAAGTATACATTATACATAACGGCTATATCGCCTTTCTTGAGTCGCATTAATTCAAACGGCACGACTACTTCACCTTCACCATTTACTTCGATACCTTCACCCTGTGGCGAGTTGTAATTAATTTGCCGCTGGACTTTCCTATACCCAAAAACTTCGCATACCAGTAAAACGCTATCGGTTTTACTCAGCGGATCGGCAACCTTTACCGGTGCATTGCCTTTATAGCTTCCCATTTTCCGGGTACGGTCAACATCAATCGCATCAACATCACCCTCTACGGCGTTGTTGTCGACAGCACGATATAGTTTGAAAAGAAAGTTTTTCCCTGCAACACCATTATCGAGTTCAGCCGACTTAGCAGTCGATGTTTCAACAGGAGTTTCTTGTGCGGGTGGCGTTGTGGTTTCTACACTCGGGGCTGTTTCGGCAGGTTGATCTTTCGTTGAGACCGTTTCAATTTTTTGATCTGTTACCGGATTAATGTCTGCAGATGCTACCGCTGTTGTACCTGATACATTATTTTCTTTATTGAAAGAACCACTATATACCCAGGTGTCGGTAAACTCAGATTCAGCCCGAAGTCTTTTCGCTTCTTCTATGGCTACGTTCCGATCATTCGTTCCTAAAACATATACATAGTATAGATTACGAACAGAGTTCTTCTCGTATTTCGCGTTGAGACTCAAAGCATGTGCATGATCGCTGAAACGTACTGCATTTCTATAGTACTTGAAAGCTCCTATAACGACATAGTTTTGAAACTCGTCCAGTTCGACTTGATCCGGGCGTGAGGCTGCGGTAGGCTGCATTGTGTATAACACAGAAAAAATGCCTACCAGTGCAAAAAATCTAAGGGTCTTCATGACACACTGGTTTTTTTAGGTTCTTGATACGAATTTAGCAAAGATTTAACAAAAAGCAATTAAGACGCTACTTATCAAGACCTTACATTTTTGATAAAACTTCAAAATTCTGTTCCAGAATTTCTCCGTTTTCGTCCATAACGGTAAGCGTGTGCGTGCCTTGCTCAGGGTTTACAATGAGGTGATGGTTCTTTTTGGTGGTCCCTATATATATACCGTCAAGGTGCCAATATACCGTTATGCTGCTATTGCGATGCGCAAGTTCGAAAACAGCATTCCCCATTTTACCATCCAGATCGCGTGGTATAAAAATGCGGGCATTGGGTTTAGGGTATATTAAGTCCATCGCAACCAAATTAAAAGACGACTGGCAATCTTTTCGAAACGGAGGCAATGTGCGATAGGATATATTCTTTGGCTTGTAGTAATACTCTTGTACCGGTGGCAGTACGAACCAGTTGACCGATGCCATTTGATCTATAGGGCTACAGGCACTATGCACCCTATATTTCCTATCTGGAGAGAGATGGATTTTCCGGTGCAACGGGCAGGCTATGCTTTGCAGTCCGTTTTTTGTAACGAGTACCGTATCGATTTCATCACATAGCGCACTGTTGCGATAACCGCTTCGGGCACACACCGTAATTTTCTCCATTTCCATTTTCGGCAACTGAAACCACTTTTGTCCGGGTAGCTGCGAGAATATATCAAACAGTATAGGAGCAGCGGCATCGGTGCCGGTAAGTCCCGGGCGACCTTCTCCATCCGCATTGCCAACCCATATACCTACCACGTAATCCGGAGTAACACCTACCGCCCATCCATCGCGAAAGCCAAAACTTGTCCCGGTCTTCCAGGCTATTTTCTTTGCACTGTTGAAATAACGCCAGCCTGATTCCTCACCTGGCCGGTATAATTCTTTCAAAGCATCAAACGTCTGATAGATCGAAGCAGCACTCATATAGGATGACGTTTCGAGATCTATACCTTTTGCTATAGTTTGGGCAGAGTCGGCTGTAGCCCTTGTATACTGTAGTGGATGAAAATCACATCGGTTATACCGATTCTTCCCGGGATGTTCAAAGTAATTATTCAATGTGCGCGCCATGGAAGCATACATACCGGCTATATCCCACAGTGTGCCTTCGCCTCCTCCCAGAATCAACGACAATCCATAATGATCCGGAGGATAACGAAGTGTTGTCATTCCTACTGATTTCAGCAGTGAATGAAATTTCTCATATCGATATTCCCGCAACATATGTACCGCGGGTATATTTAGCGAACGAATCAAAGCTTTATCAGCAGGCACGGCACCATCGTAATCTTTTGAGAAATTCTTTGGCGCGAAACCGTTGATAAAAATTGGGACATCAGGCAGCAATGTTTTGGGCAGCATCTTACCTTCTTCCAGCATCGCCGCATATAGAAATGGTTTTAGAATGCTTCCCGTACTTCTGGGTGCTGTGATTACGTCAACATCATCGCCTCTATAATTTGTACCATTGGATACGTTACCGATATAGGCGACTACATTTCCGGTTTTAACATCTGCCACTATCGCAGCGGCATGATGTATTTTATTTCCCGTCAAACGTTGATGATGATCATTCAGAATTTGCTCAATACGTAGTTGCAGACTATAATTAAGCGTTGACTGTATTTTCTTTTCAGCATGACCTTCCGCTTGCATGCGAACCAACAAATGCTTTGCAGCACGTGGTAAGGTTTGAGGTTCATCTGGTATCGGTTCTTCTTTCGAAAGTGCGCAGGTGAACGTATCGATCTTCCCTATAGCTTGTAATTTATCCAACAGCTTATCACGCTTTGCCTTCAACAGGTTTCTGTTTTTTCCAGGGTGGATTAATGACGGAGCGTTAGGTAACACAGCCAGCAAACTTGCCTCTCCCCAGGATAGCTCTCTTGCATCCCGGCCAAAGTATCGCCAGCACGCGGCTTCAATGCCTACTACATTACCTCCGAACGGAGCATGCGAAGCGTATAGGGCCAGAATTTCATCTTTGCTATAGCGCAGTTCTAATCGTGTGGCGAGTATAATTTCAATAATTTTCTCGAGGACAGTTCTTGATTCACCCTTACGGGAAAGACGGATGACCTGCATGCTGAGTGTACTGCCCCCGCTCACTATACTTCTGGCTGCTATATTTTGTCTGAATGCACGCCCCAATGAAAGTATATCGACTCCGGGATGATCCCGAAAACGCTTGTCTTCATACGTGATGATTGCCTCTGCAAATTTATCAGGCACAGAATCAACGATCGGGAATCGCCATTGTCCATCGCGGGCAATGGCCGCACTGAGCAATTCACCATTGGATGCTTCGAGTACAGTAGAATATGGATCGGCAAAGAGACGAGAGGGTAATGAAAAATAATATACTGTTAACCCGATAACGAGCAAAGCCAACCCTGTCCTGATCTTTATCTTCCTCGACATGCAGGTACAAAATTAAAAAAGCAGGTGGTAGCGTCTCTATACCGAGGATTTTTTGAAGGGATTTATTTATTAAAATCTGCATGCCCCGGAAATACTTTCAGGTACATGCAGATTTCGCAAATAATATATTGGACTGTTAATTTCCGCAGAAGTCCATATCAAGGGTTCCGATGGGCATGCCGGGAGGCGCGTCCAAAGGATAATCAGCTCTAAACTCTTCGGGATTACTTTGCAATTTTTCAATAAGCGAAGCGGTATAGCTATAGAATGCTTTCCATTCTTCGTTTGCCGTTAGCGGACCTTTTTGTTTGAGCCACGCTTTCAATTGATCAAGCTTCAACGAAGTTATAGCACGTGTTGACAACGATGCATCTTTTGAAGATGCCAGCTTTGCCAAATTCGAGAATAGCGCCCCATCTATACTCATCAGCACAGCGCCTTCATAGCCTGGCTGCGGGGTAAGTTTAAATGAACGTGCTATCATTTTATCGAGAACGCTTTCCAGACTGGGTTGATTTATATCACGTGCATGATGCTCCACCAACCTGTTTGCACGTGCCGGGTGTAACATTAAGCTATAGGTCATATCAGCAGCGGTCTCCGCCAATGCCAACGGATCGAACGTCAACCCGGTCTTTCCATTTGTCAACTCACGATGTCGCTGATAACCGATGGGGCGCGGAGGTATACTCTTGAGTAAATTTTCAGGAAGCATCAGCGATATAGGTTCAACCGTTTTTAATAATGCATCCAACGCTTTTGTCTGTTGCAGTGGCGGAAGTAAATCTGCTACCGGTTGGCCATCACCCCTAAGCGCATAACGGTAATTTATACCACCAATTACTTTTACTACAGATTCAACCTGGTAGCGATGAAAGAAATATATAGGAACCAATACTTCCTCCAGCGTAGCCATAGGTGTCTGTGGCTTAATATTTCGTTCGCCAAAATTCTTCAAGGCTATAGATCGAACTTGTAGTACGTGGTTCAATTCATCGGTAGCATCAGCACCGTTGTCCCACAAGTGTGCATAGGGATGAGCGCCTCCCAAAGGACGGGCATCCTGATCTGATAAAAACGTAAGGCCTGCTTTAAGAGAATTCTGAATGATAGCATCGAGCGCTTTATCTTCATCTATGCCCTCAGCAAAATCCTGGTAGCCATAGGTGATCGATACTTTATCGAACGCACCGATTTTTGCATCATACGCATTCGACAAATCTATCTTTCCATTTACTATACTCGTAGCCGGATGAGGATAGTCCATTACCGAAGCCAGATTCTCCGTACTGGAAGTATAGGCATGTGCAAGTCCAAGTGTATGTCCAATCTCATGTGCCGCTAACTGTCGTAAACGCGCCAGTGCCATTTCTTCCATAGCTTTATTTACCGGCTTCCCTTCTTCATACGGTGCAAGCAATCCTTCCGCGATCAGAAAATCCTGACGCACACGCAATGATCCAAGTGTAACGTGTCCTTTAATAATCTCACCGGTACGTGGGTCTGTAACGGAGGCACCATACGACCAGCCACGTGTTGATCGATGAACCCAGTTGATAACGTTATACCGAACGTCCATCGGGTCGGCATCCTCGGGCAGTAGCTCTACACGAAATGCATCTTTATACCCCGCTGCTTCAAATGCCTGGTTCCACCATTTCGCTCCGTCTATCAACGCTGAACGTATAGGTTCAGGCGCACCGGGATCCATATAGTATATAATTGGTTCCACTGCTTCACTCAGAGTTGCTGAGGGATCCTTCTTTTCGAGACGATGACGGTTTATAAATCTTTTTTCGATTGGCTCACTGATCGGTGTAGCGTAGTCATAATAAGATGTGGTAAAATAGCCAGCACGTGGATCAAACTTCCGAGGCTTGTAGTTGTTATCCGGTAACTGAACAAATGAAAAATGTTCGCGTATAGTAACACTACCCGGTGTTGGCGCTACACTGCGGATATAGCTTCCGGAAGGTTGTCCTGTGAAGGTAAGTGTTACTTCAAACTCAGCATTAAGAGGAAAGTTACGAATGCGCTCCGGATAGAAAGCGCTTCTGGATTTATCAAGACTATAATTGCCTTGTTGTGTCGAGCGCAGTGTTCCAATTACATCATGAACATCTTGTAAAAAGAAATCAGTTGCGTCTACCAATACCTTTCCGTTGTCTTCGGCTGCTATTGTAAATCCCCATAGAACAGATTCAGCAAAAGATTCTCTCACAGCTTTCCGTTCCAACGCGTTATTACTGATCGCTCTGTAGAAAGTGTTCGGTTCGATCATCAACACTTTTGAACCTCTTCGCTCAAACCGTACAACCCGCTCACGTCCGAGTTGATTTCGATCCAACCCTATATCATTGGAGCCTACACCGGCTGTCAGCGATTCTATATATAGGAATTCATTATTAAGCTTGTCAATCAACAGCCATATCTTGTCCTCACCTTCATCATAGTAGAATTCAATATAGCCGGGATATTTTTTTAAGCCGTTTACTTTCGATTCAATTGAAGAGTTGGTTGACGGTGGAACAGGTTGATCTTTATCTTTTTTTCTTTGCCCTATAACAATTATAGGCAAAGCAAGCAGTAGAAGTATAAATATTTTCCGCATGCGATTTAGGTTTACTGGTTAAACTACAAAACCTATAGATAGGGACAATATATAATTTCGCGAATGGTTATAATCAGATCATAAAAGGCCATTTACCTTTCTAATTATACACCGGCTTATGTTATCGGTGTTAAAATTTACCAGCAAGCCTAATTTTCTCTCTGATAATCTGAGGTAGGTCAAGACTTGTTTATGGTGTACTTCGTGGAGTGCTTCAATCGATTTTATCTCTATAATTACGCTATCGTTTACGAGAATGTCTACGCGGAAGCCTATGTCTAGGTGAATATTTTCATATAGCACGGGAAGTGGCACCTGGGTTTTAACCTGTAAACCAAGTTGCTTTAACTCATATGCAAGAACTGCTTCGTAAACAGACTCGAGTAAGCCTGGGCCAAGATTTCTATAGACTTTAAAGATAGCGCCTCTTATCTTGAAAGATATATCATTTTCTGTCATACAACGGGTATTAAGTATAGGAGCAAAGCAATGCTAAAAATTGCAATTAAACTATACCGCGATTTTCTCCTGATGTCTCCGGCAGAACTCGAGTGGTTTTGTTTCCCGCTGAACTCGCAAATGGGCGCAGATAATGCAAAAAAGCATCTAGACTATAGATCAAACGAAAAATAAAGTCTGCGCTGATCTGTGAAATCTGCGGGAGATTTTTTCCCGCTGAACTCGCAGATTGACGCAGATAATGCAAAATACATCTACGCTATAGATCAAACGAAAAATAAAGTCTGCGTTAATCTGTGAAATCTGCGGGAGATTTTTTCCCGCTAGCTCACAGGTTGACGCAGACACATGCAAAATACATCTACGCTATAGATCAAATGAAAAATAAAGTCTGCGTTAATCTGCGAAATCTGCGGGAGATATTTTCCCGCTGAACTCGCAAATGGGCGCAGATAATGCAAAAAAGCATCTAGACTATAGATCAAATGAAAAATAAAGTCTGCGTTAATCTGTGAAATCTGCGGGAGATTTTTTCCCGCTAGCTCACAGATTGACGCAGACAAATGGGAACTACTGAACCGATGAAGCTTTCACAACTTCTACAGTTTGTCCTTTTTTACGGGCATATATACTTTTATCATACATCGCTTCGCAGCTCACGGCTGGCCGATAATATGTACCGGCATAACTTGCCGTCAACATTACGCGGAAGGTTCTGCGTTCGTTGGTATATAATGTAAAGTATGTATATACCCGATCATCACGAATATCCTGATAATCAAACGCAGATGACTTAATAAACTCTTCATCACCTTGTAAACGCAGGTTGTTAATCTCCCATCCCGAAGGGAAGACTTGTCCTAAAGCAAGATTTTCATAAGACGAGCGTGTGCCCGCATGTACTACAGTTACCTCTGCGAGAAACTCTGTTCCTTGCTCAAGCTTAGCAGGATCAATTTCTTTTCCGTCAGCATCGGTATAGCGAACACTCAAGGTTAAATTACTTTGCGCATCCTCCTCTTGTCCACGAGCTGGTGTGCCTTCTTGTATTAATCGCGTGAATAACATACCGGTGCTTTCATTCACGATTTTTATACCTGCCTTCTTCAATCCTGTAATCGGAATCTGTACCTGAGCAATCGGAAGCTCTGTACTGGCATTAATCGTTTTACCATTTAATGTATAGGAGAATTTAAGGTCGCCACGTTTTTCAAGACCTGCAAATGAACCTATAGCTTTCAGGCAGAATGCTGTCTCTTGTGTACTCATCCAATAACCATAATCGCTGAGGTATTTGGAAATCTCTTTCAACAATTCAAAAGCTTTCGTTTTATCATTCAGCAATACAAGTGTTTCGAGGATCAATGCTTTATCGCGCACATCCGATCCATAGCTATAGCTCAGCTCACGGTATGGTTTAACTTTCGTAGAGAGACTTGCCACCAGTTTTTTAGCAGCTTCCGGTTGTCCGGCCTTCGCATAGGAAGCGGCAAGCATCCAGGCCGCTGTCGGTGTTAAGTTGCCCTGCTCACGCAGACGGTTCATCGCACCTATTTCAGGGGAGCCGGCAAGTGCAAGTGTATATAAGCGATAGGCCTGGACCAGATCACTGTTATAGTATACGTCATTACGTCTCCATTCCAATGCTTTATTTTTCTGATACTTCTTCCAGCGCTTCAGCATATCTACCGGAACGTAGTATCCTTTCGCCTCAGCCTCGATGAGGAAGTGCCCGGCATAGGTTGTTCCCCAGGGATCCGAACTTTCGGCACCCGGCCAATACCCGAATCCTCCATCGCGTTGTATGAATGACTTGAGACGTTCAATGCCCGCAGTAATATTTCGCTGTACATTTTTCTGTTCGATCTCCGTGAGGACTTTTACCTGGTCAAGGTATAGCTGTGGTAATACCGAGGATGTAGTTTGCTCGATACAACCGTGTGGATACTGAATGAGATAACGTAATCGTGAGCCGAGATTAATCGGAGGCATATTGGACACCTCTAGTATAGCGGTGTTCGTTCCGGCAATACCAAACGGTATAGCGTCTGCTGCCCATGTCTTACCTGCGTCCAGTAGCGACTCCGTTACTTTCGTTACCGGAAGATTTGGATTCCGTACTTCGATCTCTATAACATCAGTCGAAGTGAATTTACCAGAGCTTGCTGTTACTTCAACCTTTGCTATACCAGCTTCTGATTTTACAGCAACATCAAAATCAACAGTGATATCACCACTTGCCGGCATTGTTATAGATTTACTTGCTCCACCTGTAATGGTAACCGGGCCTGATACCTTTACATCGATCTTTACATTCTTGATACTTTTTTCCTGTGTAAATAATGTGATCGGAAGTTTCAGTGTTTCTTCAGGTCCGAGAACACGTGGTAAAGTAGCGAGTACCATTAATGGCTTACGTACCGGCACTGCCTTTTCAGCTTTTCCATATGCACCTTCATATCCGGCAACGACCATCGTTTTCACCGAGCCTATATATTGAGGCATGATGAACGTATGTGAATCCGAACTTCCATCCAGTGTAAATGGACCGAAGAATTTTACTACTGGTTTAAAACGATTTGCGCGTACATCATCTTCTTTTGCAGCACCTTCGGCATCACCACCTACGGCCAGCAATCGTTCAATGCGAGCACCAAACGCTCCCATTACATCATCATACATATCCCAGGTATGAACCCCCAGCGCTTCGCGTGCATAAAAACGATTCCATGCATCGGGCGTTTTAAACCGGGTAATGTCCAGTAAGCCTTCGTCAACAACGGCAATGGTATATGTCATTTTTCGTTTGGACTTCTCCGAAATTTTAATTGTGACTTCCTGACCAGGCTCCAATACATCGGGCATGGAGATGATCGGTTCAAGATGTGTATTCGGATCTTCTACCCGGATGGATGAAACACCATACAGGCGAATCGGTAAATCGTTGATCGTTTGCGCGTGAGGCTGCAGCAACGCTACATGTATATATACATTGGGCGCCATTTCGCTGGATACATCAAAGTTGAATTTCGTTTCACCTTGTTGTGTCTCTACCCAATACGTTTTCAATACTTTACTTCCATTCTCGATACTTACCAGGGCGCGGCCACCCTCAGCTCCGCTCGGGATTGTAACACTTACCTTCTCTCCTATATTATAAGATGTTTTATCCGTTGTAAACGAAAGCATAGTTGCTCCACCTTTGGAATCGTCACCACGGTTACGGCTATACCAGCCAGGCTCATCGATATATATAATTTGCCCGGTACAGTGACCTGAGACGGGGTCGCAGGCTCTCACAAAATATCTTCCGTATTCGTGCTCACCGGTTTTCATTTCAAAGGTCCAGTTACCTTTTCCATTTACCGTCTTTGTTTTACCGCTCTTGATGAGTTTGGAGTATGAATCTTCCACGTAGTTCGCGAGATTCTCCTCGGAGTTATCCCACCACCAGCGCCAGCCAAGTTTATACATGCTGATCTCGATGTCGTTGCGTGATATAGGATTCCCGGCAGGGTCGAGTGTTACGAAATCTATCTGATGTGGTTTGTCGAAATATAGTATACCACTATATTGTTCGCCCTCCGGAACTTTCACTCCTACATAGCTATCGTACGGTGAGTATGGTACATTAAACCGGTCGATGCTGAAATTACCGCTCTCTTCAAATACTTTTCCGCGGAAGATGGCATTCAAAAATCCGGGAGCTGCATAGCTCGATTCAAGACTTACATTCACGGTAGCCTTTCCTTCATCGTCCGTGAGCCCCTCAAATACAGGTGTTGCTTCACTATAGAACTCGCGGGCCGGATCTTCAAATATATACTCCGGATACTTAGGGAACTCTGTCGGCACCTTTACCAATAGCATTTCAAATTCTGCCTTGAGGTTTCGGCCTGGAGCTCCGTGGAGCCATTTCACATCCAGCTTACCTGTTACGTTCGATGACGTGAATTTATCAGTCCCAAAGTCCAGGTTTATCTTTAAGCGATTTGGCTTTACAGTTTCGATCTTCAAGGTCTGCGTGAATTCAGTGCCACCAACTTTTATGCGGCCTGTCCAATTTCCGGTAGGGGCATCGGCACTGGTCGCGGTAGCAAATTTATAGAACCCATTTTCAGAAGATGATCGCACCAATCGGTTTACCATTTGTCCTTGTGGATTAGACATCTCAAATACTACCGGGTGCGATGGCGGCAATAATTTATTCTTGTCTTCGAGTATAAATGTAAGATACAACGAGTCCCCTGGGCGCCACACGCCACGGTCGCCATACAGGAATCCTTTTATACCACGCTGCACTACTTCGCCGGATACATCGAAGTTGCTCACGGAAAGTGCATCTCCATTTGTTACTTTAAGATAGCCTCGTTGCAAACCATTCTTAGCTATAATAGCAAAGGGTTGCTCTTTAGAACTTATACCTGCTTTACCTTCTGAATCCGTTGTGGCTGTACCGATAAGCTGTTGCTGAAAGTCATACAACTCCACTTGCACACCGGACATAGGTTGAGTTGTTTTCAGGTCGTTAATAAAAATCAATGTATTACCATCGTCACCACTTTTGGCAGTAAGTCCTAAATCGGAAGCGAGAACATTACGCTTGATCGCGCGACTCGACGTATAGTAAGATGAGTGGCACGGATTATCGCGTTCCTCCCAATCATAATCTCCTTCGTAATAATACTCATCGTACGACTCGTAATACCCGCCATCATAATCATAGCCATAATCACTTTCATACTCATCGAATTGTCCTTCGCTTTCTTCACCGGTGTCTTCTTCACCATCGCAGTTATAGGTTGAGTACGCTTTCTTAAAACTCATCTTCACCTGGTATATAGCACCGGGTTCGGTATTGATCAATTTAGAAAGGTCAAGTGTAAAGCGATTCCATTTACCAAGATCAGTAACACCGGCATTATCAAGCTGGATTGTTTTGGTCAGTACTTTTTTTCCAACTCTTCGTAACTCCTGGTTTCCTTCAAGGTTGTTCACCTGGAAGAATTGAAGAATGTTATTTTCAAAAATCTTTACAATCGTAACGTCTACAGCATTGAGGTTAACCGCTTCGAATGGAAGCACAAGTCCATCGGTGCTTGGAAGTATAGAACCTTTACCTGTAAAGCGTACAGAAGGCGCCAGCTGCTCAAAAACAATTTCGGCAGTAGTGGCAGCTTTCATTTTATAGTCGAGTATATTTCGTATACCGGCATCAATGCGTACTGTCTTCGATCCTGTTTGCCTTACCGGAGGATATACCCAGATCTCATTATCATGTATATCAAAATCAAGATCGTTTAAGTCCGCTATAGTAATGAGGCCTTCCAGTGTTTGCTTCTCTTTCAGAGGATCTGAAAACTGAAGCACTACATATTGATTTGGATTCTGAACGACTTTCGCATTCATCAATTTAAAATCGCTCAGCGAAGGAATCTCTACTTCTTCATCTTCATTCCGGTTAACGCCTAAAGGATTACCGGTTACGGCAAGCTTTACTTTACTGGCTTGCTCTTTTCGCGTTACATCTTCAACAATGAAAGCATGTTGTTTACCATCAGGGTTATGCGTCCAGGAAACCTTCAGGCTTTTTCCTTCTTGTTCCGGCAGCAGCATTTGTTCCACGGAAGTGCTCTCAGCAAAATCGGCTGTCGAAAGTGTCCCTTCAATTTTCTGACGTTTCAATTCCGTCTTTATATAGGGCTTGATGTTATCAACTGACACTTCAAAATTTTGTGGGATTACCTGGAAGGTATATTCGAAGGTGCGCAGTTCATCGGGAACCTCAAGCAATTTTGAGAGATCGAACTTCACCTCATATATCTGACCAGAAACAAGACGGGCTTCCGGTTTGAATTCAACGGTACGTCTATCTAACCAAACAGTTTTACCACTTACCGATGGACTCAGCGAAAATAATTTCACTGAACTTTCCTGTCCGATCATAGCAGAGTCAACGGCATCTTTTGCTAAGATGATGCGCACGGTTGTGCCGGACGGCAACACGCCTGCGCTATAGGAGGTTATATATTCTCCGAAGGCAGGGTTGATGTAACTGGGTGCTGGCTTGGTTCCTTTACTGGTTGTGTAATAGAATATTCCGGCAATAACGATGGTAACGGCCACCGCTCCGATGGCAATTTTTTTCCAGGGCAAACTGTTCATGTTGAGAGTCAGGTTAGAGCCCTAAAGATTGAGATTTTTTGGAGAACGGTAAGCAAAAAACTGCATTTACTTTATGAAAAATATCCTTTTAAATTTTTACGCGTAACGGGTTGGCATCTGTTTTTACAACGTAAGGGTTTACACGTGGATTATGAATGAAATTCTTGAGAAGGAATATTTTAACAACACCGTTCTGGAGTACATCATTGCCGCTTCCATTATCGTTTTCGGACTTGCATTATTGCGCCTATTTAAAGGATCCATCCTAAAGCAGCTAAAGAAACTATCGGAGAAAACTTCGAACACAGGCGACAATTTCATTGTGGAAAGCATTGAACGCTTTGGGATTCCGGCCATGTATTATTTCATTATTTATGCCGGATTAAATTACCTGGAGCTTTCCGTCAAAACACAACAGGTACTTCGCATTGCTACAGCGGTTGTTATTACATTCTTTGTGTTGAGACTCCTCTCTTCGACTATATTAATGCTGCTTCAAAACTATATACGGAGGCAAGAGAACGGTGAAGAGAAGATAAAGCAACTGGCGGGTGTTATGCTGCTTGTCAATTTGGTGATCTGGATTCTGGGGATTGTATTTCTGATTGACAACCTGGGATATAATGTAACGACTATCATTACGGGACTTGGTATAGGAGGTGTTGCCGTTGCGTTGGCGGCACAAAATATACTGGGCGATTTATTCAACTACTTTGTAATATTTTTTGACCGGCCGTTTGAAGTTGGTGATTTCATTGTAGTGGATGATAAGATGGGATCGATCGAATACATCGGGTTGAAAACAACACGCCTCCGAAGTCTTTCTGGTGAACAAGTTGTGATCGGTAACGCGAACCTTACAGGTGCGCGCATCCATAACTATAAGCGACTGTCCGATCGAAGAATTGTGTTTACCCTAAATATAGATTACCGCACACCACTTGAAAAAATAGCGATGGTTCCGGGTATTATAAAAACGGTGGTGGAGCAGCAAGAGCTTACACGATTTGATCGTGCTCATTTTGCAACGTATGGTGACTGGAGTTTGCGTTTTGAAGTAGTATATTTTGTGTTGAATCCGGATTTTAATAAGTTCATGGATATTCAACAGAATATAAATTTGAAAATCTACGAAGAGCTGCTAAAAAAGGAAATTTACTTTGTAACCGGATTTCACGTTTCGCTTGCACCGCCTCCACCTCCGGCAGAGAATCCGAAGAAAGAAGATATACAAGACAAAACGGATACAGAGAAGAAAATAACAGATTCAGAGGAGAAGGCAGAATAATTACCGATACAATAACTATATATCACAACATCGCTAATTCTCTTGAAAAAATGATACCGTTCCCGCAGCTATAAATTATATAATTCCTTGTGTTGGAATTTATTTACCTTTGTACTGTAAAAATATTTTACAGCAAACCTTAAAAATCCGGTGTCAATTTCATCTTATTTTTGAGGAATATTGGAGGAAAGCTTTTCAAAATAAATCTATTCATGAAGCCGTTATCCATCCTTACCGTTGACGATCAAGCGCTTTTTCGCGAAGGACTAACTCTCGTATTAAATAAACTATATCCAAATGCTAAAGTACGCCAGGCGAGTAGTGGTGTTGAAGCATTCGATCAGATGCGTCATCATCGATTCGATCTGCTTTTACTGGATATTGGTATGCCGGGTATGAATGGCATGGAGGTGGCAAAGCAGGTTATGCTAGACCATCCTGATACACGTATTATTATTCTTACGCAATACAACGGAGAGGCTATGATCACACACCTGGTGCAAGCTGGTGTACATGGTTTTCTTTTGAAGAATAGTGAATCGCAGGAAATAAAAAAAGCAGTGGAGACTGTACTGGCAGGCCAACAGTATATCACGACTATGATACACCCTTCTATACTTAAAGAAGAGAAGGTTTCCAATGCGCCATCGGTTCGCTTCAGTAAGCGTGAAGCAGATATCCTGATGTACCTGAAGTTAGGGAAATCAAGTAAGGAAATTGCAGAACGTTTATCGTTGAAAGAAAATACAATCAACAGCTATCGCGAAGACATGCTTCGTAAAACGCAGACCAGCAATGTAGCGGAGTTGATATCATACGCCTATAAAAACGGAGTGCTAGGCTGACGCACTCAAAGGCATTACTGGAAATTTATCTGCATTATCTTTTTGCCGAGGATTGAATTCAATAATTACGCGAAGACCTCTTGGTGCTATAGGCTCTCTGCGGAAAGTTGCTCCTATACTCTTGGCGCGTTTTGCAAGGTTGATCGTTCCCATGCCCGAAGTTTTCTCTTCATTCTCTTTCCGTCTGTAGTCGGAGCCATCGTCTTCAACGGTTATCGTAAGCAACTCTTCATCCCAATGCAAGTGTACAGATATATTCCAGGCGTTAGAATGTTTGATCGCATTGGAAAACAATTCCTGCACCATCCTGAATAAATTTAACTTCTGTCGCTGATTGATGGGCACCGGGTTACCGCTCTGCACAAAATGCATGTGCGTTCCTTTGAGCGCATCGAGTTTATGACACAATTCGCGAATGGCAAAATTTAAACTCATGCCCTCTATAAAATCGGGCGAAAGATTCCAGATGATATTGCGAATGCTTTCTATCGTGCGATTGAGATTGCGCTTTACCACAATAAGCTTCGCCTCAATGTGCGGGGGGAGTGAGTCTGCTTCACGCATCACCAGATCAAGGTCGAGGTGTATAAGACTCAGTACTGTTCCAAGGTCATCATGCAAGTCACTGGAAATTCTTTGGCGGTCGTGCTCAATAAATTCATTCACACGCGACCATGGTATATGTTCAACGGTGGGGTCATTAACTTGAGCGGCACGTCTTGTTTCCTTTCTTTTGTCAAGCCAATAAAAAACCAAAGCCGTTACAATTGAACTGGCTAACGCCACTAAAATGTAAATCGCAATCATATTGCTAACCTTATTAGTCGTTGATTTCAGATATATCTGTATAGAACATTCAACCTTAACTTTTCGAGGCACTATCCTATCTCGCCCAAAATGCCTGCTTTTATCTTTCTAAAACATTTGTAATTTAAATGATTATTCAAACATTCAGAAGAATGAACCTGCTTTTCATTATGGCCACAATTTTAGTTCAAACTGGCTCATTTAAGCAACAACAACAAAAATTTGAACGGGTAAAAAATGCTTATGACGAAAAGGAAGAAACCGTTAAACAGTACTTCAACCGGCAGCATCTGAATATTACCGGAGCTCATATTTTTATACGCACTTTTAAAAAAGAAAGAAAACTGGAAGTATGGATCCGGGAGAAAACAAAATCAGAATATACGCTTCTCAACACGTACGATTTTTGTGCTTCATCGGGGATTTTAGGACCGAAACGGAAAGAAGGTGACTTGCAGATTCCGGAAGGCGTATACCAAATCAATCATTTTAATCCACTAAGCAATTTTCATTTATCACTTGGTATAAATTATCCGAATGCCTCTGATAAAATATTAAGCGATGCAAAACGCCCTGGCGGATCTATTTATATTCACGGCAATTGTGTTACTGTCGGATGTATTCCAGTTACCGATGACAAAATCAAAGAGCTCTATATACTTGCTGTAGAAGCCAAAAACAACGGGCAGATCGGTATACCAGTTCACATTTTTCCGGCCAGACTTGATGCCGCAGGATATACTCAGTTAACGCATGAGTTTAGCAGTGCTCCTGCATTGCTGACTTTCTGGAGCAACCTGCAAAAGGTTTATCTTGATTTCGAGAAGACCAGGAAGATTAACACCGTGCATGTCAATGCACGTGGTGAATATTATCTTTAGAATAGTATCATAAAAAAAATACGGTCATACTATAGATATAGCATGACCGTGATATATTGCATTGTAGTGTCCTATTTATTTTTCTCCAACACCAACGTCACTTTGTTAAAGTCGGCAGAAGCGTTGATCACTTTTCTGAAATCCTCATAACGCGCCAGGGGTGCAAAAATCTCTTTATAATATTCCTTAATGGTGATCTCAAGTACATTATCACTCAAAGTATAATCCGACTGAAAGAGGAAAGGAGTCTTATCCTTGTCCTTGTAAGTTATATCCATCTTTAAATCCTGTGGATTTTTTACAGTATACCCTGATGGGATGTGTATTTTTATCTTACGGTCGTAACCCCTGTTGAACTCGTTCTCCACTTCCGTTACACGTTGATCATCGCGGTACATTTCTACCTGCGGTCCGATTAGCTCACCAGCTTTGAATAAAATTCGCGGTCCTGCCTTTTCCAAAAAGTGTGATGAATTGAAATCAACATCAATCAGGAAATTACCAGCTTGTTTTTCGGGGAAAGATTTACCACTCCATTTAACAATAGATGCATCGGGAGCGGTCTGCTTGGTTAGTTCCTCGATCATGCGTGTGCGTTGCTCTTCCGTCATGATGTCGTAATACGGTGCAAAAAACATTGCGTTATAACCTCCGAATTCTCTTTTCTGCTTGATAGTCGTAGAGGAAAGATCATTGGCAAAGGAAACGTCCATATCCAGGTTGTCGCTGCTTAACTGATAATCTGCGGCCGGTATATCTTCCACAGATGCGAGCGCGGATTTCATTTCACCTACAGCAAAGGGCTCTATAAATAATCCACGAGTCGCAGTAAATTCTGCAGGGATCAACGGATAACGCGTCTCAAAAACATACGGCGCCAGAAATCCCTTGGTGTCAGGAAAATATAGTATATAATCATCCAGGTACGACCATGAATCAAAACTTCCATCGAACTTAAGTTGCTCGCGACTACAGGTTATTACCGGATAACATTTAATACCTGCCTTTTCAAAAGTTTTAATGAACAACTTCGCCATGCCATCACGCGATGCAATTTTATTTTTGATAACAGACGATACCTGCGACAACGACTCTTCACTCCGTTCGCGGTTTACATTTACCGTTGTCTTCACTTTCTGCTCTATATTTTTGATGCGCAACTCCGTTGCCTTGGACGCATCATCACCCAGCGTTTTAAAAAATTTCTCCAACGCCTTATCATCGTCTTTGGAGGTTGTGAACAAAAGAGAATAAAACGTTTTGGCAGCTTCATCCCAAGTATATAAACGTGATTGTGAACGCGCAGTATTATACGCCAGTTTGAATTCAATCCGTTTACGGTTAGCATCAAAATACGAGAAGGCTTCCTTCTTCATAGCAGGCACATCTTTCATCACTGCTATATATTGATTCAACTCTTTGTTGTCATTTTGTTCTTGCTTTACCTCCGGGAATCCCTGGTATGCCTTGAAGTCAAATTTAAGGTGGCTCGGACATGTGAGCAGAAAAGAACTCGCCTTCACCGGAGCATCGAACTGCATATATACCCTGTCAAAAAGGTTGGCGCGCATTTTTCTAGTAAAGTAATATTCGATTTCACTACCAAGCTCTATACCTTCAATAGCAAAGATCCGGTAGGCGTTGCCGCTCTCTTCCTCTTTTAATTCTTTCAGGTTGCTCTTGTCGAAGTAGCTCGCTTTCCCGTCTTTATTGATAGCGCGTGCTTTCAGATCAATCAGGTCTATCGTGCTATTCATCGAAATAACAATTCGATTGTGCTTTTGAATAGCTTCCGTATTATTGACAAAGATGATGCGATGCGTGGTGGCATACATCAGGAACTGGTTATCTTCCAATACATACTCGTACTGCGAGTGCTGCTTGAGGATAATTTCGGTTAAATCTTTTTCACTTGCTGAAAGCGTATACCGGCTGCGGTTCTTCTCCCATTCATACGGTTTTATTTCAGCGGCCAAGGTCGTGACTGCTAAGAGTACAAACCCAGCGATAGCCCAAAACTTCTTATTCATATTTTTATTTCTTCTTAAGTATTATAGATTCTTTATAGCTTTCGCTAATCTGTTTGATGGATTCATTCCAACGAGCAAACTGATCTGGCGCCAACAGGATATAGTCCAGATAGAACTTCTTAGAGACAATGATCTTACCACGAACTTGCTCATAGGTAATGTCACATCCGAGAACGGCTCCATCGTTCTTTACATTAGGTGGCAAATACTCCACTATATATCCTTCGGGAATAGTCATCTCGATTACTTCGTACTTCACATATTTATACTCGGATTCCCGCGGAGACTTGCGCGAAGCTATATTGATAAAGTCGTTATAGTAATCTTTGTTAAGATTAAGGTTTATATAGAGTTCATCGCCAAGCTTCTGAAAATAATCCGCGAGGCGAAAGCTATAGTCAATACGTGTTGCCCGATCACGATCTTCTAAAGAGGTGAGGGTATATTTATCCAGAAAGAACTTGTTACTGCCTTTCCCTACTAACTTGGTAACATACCGCTTTACATCGTCTTGTTCGGAACGATCGAGCTCATATCCACCAAACACTTTCGGATATCCGCTCAATGTACTGCTGCCTGTACCGCTCAATTGATTGCCTTCCAGCTTCACCTGCATGGAGTCGGTCATCACATTCTTTTCTTTTGCAATTACGGGCACTTCCTTTACTTCGTACCGGTTAGCATCTAAACCAATCAACGCTTCTTTACCTTGTATCATAGAGGAAGGATATCCAAAAGCAGTATGATCGCTGGTACCGTCCAGAAAATAATATTGGCCGTCCTTAGATATATAGGTTGCAATCATGTGATTATCGACCAGTGGCGTGGGTACTTCCGAATAACGATACGGGAGATCGCGTGTTCCAATCCATGTATGATATGCCTTTATACCTGCAATCTGTAGCATGTTTACAATCAGGTTTGCCATGTCCTTGCAATCACCATAACGCTTCTCACACACATACGAGCCGTTGTGCGGAATTAGCCCGCGCATGCCTTGTTCAAAAGCTATATATTGAATATTATCCTGCACCCAATAATAAACTTTCTTCACGGTCTCCAACTCAGATTTACTTTCTGTCTTGATCTTCTCGACTGCCGCTACAAGCTCCGGAGAATTCTCCGTATTCAGTTTCTCCACGAAAGTATAGTACCAATGATATAGGTCGTTGAGATTGGACAGTACATTTACCTGTCCTTTTTTTGTTTTATAGGACTTAACATAACACACTACGTGCGGAACAAAGTACCGAATGGAAGGACTGCTCTCTTCTGTTTTTAATGCGGGCAAAAACTGGCCTGTCCATTCGTATGTTACTATATTTCCCTTCTCGGTCTTCTTGAATTCAATTTGTTTTTTATCATCGTGCAGAACCTGATACATCAGCTCAACATCTTTTGTTGTCTTTATCGTATAGCTGGATTTGCCATGCGGCAGATAGCTTGTAAATACATACCCGGGAATAAAGCGTACATCTTTTAAGTTTTCACGATACTCCAGTTGCGTTCTGTTCCGTGATGCTACCGAAGGAAAGTCGAATGAATAGTAATAGGAGTCATCATAAAATATACCAGCACTCCGATCGCTATTCTTTTTAAAATTGGATACGTTCATTTCTTTATACCGATTCTTGTCCCACACCAGTGTTTTGGCTTTAATGTTTGCCACCTGATTAAAGTGTGAACCGTATACCCGCTTCCCTGAAAACATATCGGTTTGTTCCTTCAGGTGAAGTACATCTTCAGTAACATCAAGATAGGCGCGAAGTGAATCACCAGTCGGTATAATATTCAGCACTTCCGAACGCTCCACAAAAACAGCAGGTTCGTCTGGAAATTTATCCTTGAACTGCTGCCACACATCACTTGACTGTGCTTTGCTGACCAAAAAACTTCCGGGCAACAGAATCAAACAAAAGAGGATTTTTTTCATATATATTTTATAAGTCGCATGCATGAACGGTCAGCTATTAGCATCAAGTCATGCCTGAGTACATTTATAGCTTCACGGCTCAAATGCTTTATTTACTCAGGAATGCCCCACCAGAAATTCATCACTTTAGATTTACCATCTTTTTTATTTACTACAGCCCTTCCGTTGCGAGCACCCCTTGTGTACGTTTCCTGCTTCAGCAGCTTGCCGTCTTCGTAGTATTCTTCATTGATACCGTCCAGCCCGTCATCTTTATATTCACCTTTCTCGCGTAACTGTCCACTGGGGTAAAATACCTTGAAAGCACCTTCATAGTCACCATCCTTGTAATTATACTCGCTATAAAGTTTACCATTACTGAAATAGATTCGTTTTGCACCATTCATCGTGCCATTCTTATACGGTTCTTCAATGGCCGTTGTTCCATTCGGATGTATAGCTTTGATCACTTCGTTTCCTGTGAACGGCACCCACTCACCAAATTCACTTTTTGTATTTGCTGCGCGGAAAGCAACCAGGTCACCTTCATGGTATAATTTCTCAAGAACCGGAATCCCTTCCGGAGAATTAAAGCGTGCTATACCATGACGTTCATCTTTCAGGAAAGAAATGGTAGATGAAATCTTTCCATGCATGTAATAGAAGGTCCAGGTACTATCATGATTACCCTGTACATATTTTCCCATATAGTCCAGCTGTCCGTTACTATAGTATCCTTTCCACTGACCTTCAGGCGAACCGTTGACATACTGTCCATCAATTTCCAGCTGGTCATTCATGTATTTGTATTGATATGTACCATGTCGTTTACCCGACATCATGTTATAGGTGAGGAGAATATTTCCATCCGGGAACCACTTCGTCTGATTGTCTATATAGTTACCACATAGTAAAACGAATTGTGACTGTAATTTTTTCGTAGTGTGAAATGTCTCAACGATTTTTTTGTTCCCGTCAGCACGCTGCTTTGTTTTCAGGTTGCCCTTCAGGTCATAGACTTTCATATCCTCCACACGACCACCCTCAAATACAGTTACCGCGCCAAGGTTTCCATCATTATTATATTCATAATATTCTCCCGTCAACTCGTCATTCAAATAGTATGCGTCTGACTCCAACACACCATCTGCATAATAGCTAAGCCACTGTTGCTGACGCTGGCCGTCTTGCATCCAGCCCTCTTCTTTTACTTTCCCATTTGGATAAAATTCCTGATAGTATCCATGGTAGTTACCGTCTTTATACTGGAAGCTGAATTTCTTTTGGCCGTTTCTATGGTACTCAGTTCCTTCGCCCTGGATAAGCCCATTCACATAGGTATACTCGCTCAGTTTTCTCCCTTCCGGCTGATAGTATCTCCAGACACCTTCGGCTTTTCCTTTTTTATAGCTGCCTTCGCCATTTAAATGTCCGGTAGGATAAAATGTTTTTGCCGTGAATGTACCGCTTCCACTTTCTGCTTTAGTGAGCTCTTTTCCATCCTTATTGAGGTATACCAATTTCACAAGCAGATCATTTTTATAGGTTTGGATGGAAGCTATTTTGCCATCGCTATAAAATGTATTGTCCCCGCGGTATACTCCTTCCGCATTCAGATTTCGCTTCTCAGATATATTTCCGTGTGTATCGTAAAACGTCCACTCACCAACCGCATTGCCAGCCTTAAATGTTCCCGATTTTTCAAGGCGTCCGTTGATATAGTAATAATTCCAGACGCCATCTGATTTATTATTTATATAGGTACCTTTTGTTTTTAGCTTTCCATTGGCATAGTACTCCTCGTATGTGCCATCCAGTAAATCATTTTTATAAGGACTCTTGTTATAGATCTGTCCATTTGAATAATATCCTATAAATACACCGGTAGCTTTGTCGTCTGTATATTCATATACCATATCGGTTTTCCCGTTCGGGTAGAACGATTCACCTTTACCATTTCGCTTACCGGCTTTATAGATCAGTTTTTCACGCAAGCCACCACAAGGGTGATATAACTCTACCTCACCTTCAATAACATCATTCTTTAAAAAGAAATGCTGTCGCTTGGAACCGTCTGGATAAAATGCTGTGACTTCACCGGTAGCATAATTTTCGACCGTTTTTAACTCGCTTGTATTCAGATAGTATTTCCATACCCCTATCTTTTCACCTTTATCGTCATAAGTCCCTTCTGCCGACCGCTCCAGGTTGTTGTGAAAGTATATCCATCGTCCAATTCGTTTTTCACCTTGCTCTACTCCCAATGCATCAAGCTTATAGTTATCATCAAACCAAGCCGGTATAGGTTTATCAAAGCCAACCTGCGATCCATCTGCTATAGCGCGTTTGTTGCGCAGCTGTTCGTTTACAGCTGCGTAGAACGTGCTTAGCGACTTCTCATTCTTCTTGCGCCATTTCCGTACTACATCATTGTTAGCAGAGGCGAGTATATGAAACATATAGGGCTCAACGATATTATTCTCCTTGATCGTTTTATAGATTGGCAAATAGTAATTTACCCAGCGGTCATCACCAGAAGTATTAATGATGCTGAGTTGTTCAAAGAACATTTCGTACTGTTTTACAACCGCTGCGTCAACATCTATTTTTGATTTGAAGTTTTTATCGAGTGCAAGCTTTGCACGAAGGATCTGATCGAGTTTTTCACATCCATTTGAACCTATAACGGGTAACGTTCCTTCATCTTCTACCTGGTTCGATAATACTTTGTCGGCATATACCAGCACCGAGTTGTCGTCATTGTTTATACCGAGGTACATTCCGAACGAAAGTATAGCATGCGTCTTTCTTCCCTGGCCTACAGCAATCTTCCCTAAATTCAAATGACTACCGGGATGGAATGGATTAATCGCTAACACGTTAAAAAAGCAATCAATGGCCTTCTCGTAATCTTTATGATTATAGTACGTGATGCCCAGGTTATACTGTAGCGAATGATCAAACGGATATAGTGCTATAGCTTTTTTGAACAAGGCTACGGATTTCTCGAAATCGCCTCTTTTATCAAGTGCCACCGCTTGTGAGCGGAGCAAATGTGCCTTATATATAGATGGAACAGCAAGCGCTTCTTCACACGTTGCTATTGCTTTATCGAATTGCTTGTTCGCATTGTACGCCATGGCAAGTTCCGAAAGCATGTATACATAGTTTGTATCACGCTTTGGGACAGTCAGAAATTTCGCTATAGCGTCTTCATATTTCCCGGAATCATATAGCGCTGTGGCTTGCGTGATTACTTCTCCAGAATGTATCAACGGAATTTTTTGAGCAGCAGCGGCAGTCGTGAGCACTATGCTCATTGCCAGCAACAGGTAGCGGATCATAGAGGTAAATTCTAGCGGTAGATTTAATGTTCAAAATAATAAAAAGAGATGCTAAGACAGGGCGGGGTGTAATATTTTATTGAAAAGAAAAAAATTATCATAAAAAAAAGCGGGTAACTATTCGTTGCCCGCTTCCTATACATGTATATCCGTATTTACCTTAAACGCGTTCCTCTACTTTATTCATCACTTTGGTTTGAA
The DNA here is from genome assembly GCF_900167975.1 of Ohtaekwangia koreensis. Taxonomy (GTDB): domain Bacteria; phylum Bacteroidota; class Bacteroidia; order Cytophagales; family Cyclobacteriaceae; genus Ohtaekwangia; species Ohtaekwangia koreensis. The sequence goes on along the minus strand of NZ_FUZU01000002.1, from coordinate 1,201,095 downwards.
TCTGGATAGATTCATTGTGAATAAGTTTCAACAATTCGTTCGTAAATTCTTCTGTCAGGCCCATGGCTTTGCCTAGAGTAATGCGGGTCTGCATGATCTCTTCCCAGCGATTTACCTGCAGGATCGTTACGTTATTATCTCTTTTATACTGACCGATCTTTTCAGAGATTTTCATACGTGAAGCAAGTTTGGACATGATCTCGTCATCCAACTGGTCGATCTGTTCACGCAAAATGCTAAGTGTGTCTTTAAAGGTTTTATTGTCTGAAGAAGATGTACGAACAACAAGTCCTTCTACAATTTTACCCAATACAGCAGGTGTTACCTGTTGCTTGGCATCACTCCACGCTGCATCCGGGTTGATATGACTTTCAATCATCAAACCAGCCATATCAAGGTCAAGTGCTTTTTGAGAGATTAATGCAATAAGTTCGCGGTTACCAGCAATGTGGCTTGGGTCGCAGATGATGTCCAATTCAGGAATGCGGGTCTTTAGCTCAATTCCCATATCCCACATCGGAGCATTACGGAACGGACCTTTTTCAAATGAAGAGAATCCACGATGTATAGCGGCCATCTTCGTGATGCCGGCTTTGTTCAAACGCTCGAGTGCTCCGATCCAAAGTTCAAGATCAGGATTGATCGGGTTCTTCACCATTACCGGTATATCTACACCTTTCAATGAATCAGCAACTTCCTGAACAGAGAACGGGTTCACCGTTGTGCGGGCACCAATCCAAAGTATATCTACACCTGCTTTCAATGCAGCTTCTACGTGTGCTGCGTTGGCCACCTCCGTTGTAATCGGTAAGCCTGTCTCTTTCTTGGCCAATGCAAGCCATTTCAATCCTTCTTCACCAGAACCTTCGTATTGTCCGGGACGTGTACGCGGTTTCCATATACCCGCGCGCAATGCGTGTACTTTACCGGTAGCTGCTAATTGTTTTGCAGTAGCTACTGTTTGCTCTTCTGTTTCGGCACTACAAGGACCGCTGATGATAACGGGCTTGCTGGCAGTTGGCAGCCAGGAAGAGATTGATTCGAGTTTTAAAGCGTGTTTCATAATATTTGGAGCAGTGTTAGACTTTTATAAATTGACTATATATATACTTATTTTTGTTTTTCAACAGATTGTTCTTCGCTCTGACTTTTTGTTTTCAGTTCGATACCATCGAGTACTCTTCGTATTTCGTTGGCGCTTGACATAATGCGGTTCAGTTCCTTTGTATCGCGCTTCATCAGGTGGTAATGGAAGCGTTGCAAGTGCATGATATATTCCAGCAACGCCTGGCTCAGATACTCGAGGTTTTGCTCAAATATAGGGGCCCACATTTCAGGAGAGCTTTTCGCAAGACGAACTGTAGAAGCAAAACCGCTGCCTGCTAACGCGAATATATTTTTTTCATCCTTCTCTATGTCCAATACGGTTTGTCCTAATAAGAAAGAGCTCACGTGCGAAAGATGTGATACATACGCTACATGCTTATCATGTTCTTCTGCCTCCATGAAAATGGTATGCAGTCCCAACGCATTGAATACACGCATGCTTACTTCCAGCGAATGATCGGACGATTTCTCCTTCTCGCAAATGATGTTCGTCTTGTTTTTAAACAGTCCGCTGAAGGCAGCTTCAGGTCCGGAGTTTTCCGTTCCCGCGATAGGGTGTGCTGCAACCAGCTGTTCGCGTTTCGGATGGTTCGCCACCGCGCGGCAAATCAAACTCTTCGTAGAACCAGCATCAATCACCACTGCCGTGGACTTCACAGCATCCAACACAGCAGGTAACAACTGACACATCGCGTTAACCGGTATAGCCAGTATCACTATATCTGCCTGATGTAAAGCTTTGTCTTCTGTCTGAATCTTATCTACCAATCCAAGTTCTACAGCTTTGCGTGCGTGCTCAGCGTTTAAATCAACCCCCACAAGCTCCGTTGCAAGACCTGCTTTGCGCAAGTCGATGGCGATAGAGCCGCCTATTAATCCGAGACCTATTACTGTAACTTTCATGTATACTATGCTTTTGCTGTAGACAGATCACTCACGGCCGATTTCTTCAAAAAAGCATCAACTCTGGTCAATGCCTGGTTCAGAGATTCTACTGTACAGCAGAGTGAAATACGTATATATCTTCTTCCTGCTTCACCGAAAATGAAACCTGGCGTTATAAATACTTTTGTTCCGTATAGTATTTCATCGATCCACTTTTCAACATCTGTAATGTGTGCCGGTGCTTTTGCCCATACAAATAATCCGGATTGATCATTTGAATACGTACATCCCAGTATATCCAACAACTGTTGTGCTACAGCTTTGCGCTCGGCATATACTTTATTGAGGGAAGTGAACCATTCTTTTCCGTTCTTCAATGCCTCGGTGGCCGCGTGTTGCAAGCCCAAAAACATTCCGGAGTCCATATTACTTTTTACTTTCAGCACCGCTTCGATAAGTTCTTTCTTACCAGCTACCCAACCCAATCGCCAGCCCGCCATGTTATGCGATTTACTCAATGAGTTCAACTCCAGCGCTACATCTTCTGCGCCTTCTATGGAGAGAATGCTCATCGGGTTATCATTCAACACCAGACTATAGGGATTATCATTCACAATAAGGAACTGATGTTCGCGTGCAAGATCAACCAGTTCTTTCAACTCGGCTCTTGAAGCAACGCGACCTGTAGGCATGTGCGGGAAATTTACCCACATGATCTTTACTTTTGATAAATCGCTTTTCTTTAATGCTGCTATATCGATGCCCCAGTTAAGGTCTTCCTTCAAATCGTACGGTCTCAGCTTTGCTCCTACCAGGTTTGCAACGGAAGAGTATGTTGGATAACCCGGGTTTGGTATCAACACTTCTTCACCTTCGTTCACAAACGCCATGGCTATATGCATGATCCCTTCCTTCGATCCCATCAGGGGAAGGATCATTGTTTCAGGATCTATAGTAGTTTGATATGTAGTCTGGTAAAAATCAGCAATCGCCTTTCTGAAAGCCGGTATACCTTTGTAATTCTGGTAGCCATGGTTCGCGGGATTTTTCGCGGAAGCGATCAATGCATCTATAGCATTGGAGGATGGCGCCTGATCAGGACTACCAATCCCGAGATTGATCACGCGTAATTCCGGTGTATCCAGCCCTCTCACCTCAGCAAGTTTTCTGCTGAAGTAATACTCTTCTACGTTGGCAATTCTATTCGCTGTCTTTATCATTTCTCTTCTGCATTTAATGAATCTAAGTCAGAAAGTCGGGAGTCCGGAAGTCGGAAAGTTTTTGTTTCGTGTCCTTACCCTTTTCTGTCCCTATATTTCAACTATCTATATACCTATACTTAGCACTGTTCCCTTAACCAATCTTTCAGACTTTTCCGTCTTCCGGACTTCCCGACTTTCCCTACTTATTTATACTCTACCTTCGCTTTCTTATACTCTCCCAACACATTCAGATTCTTTACCTGTCTCATAATCTCATGCATGGCGGTGTCGTAGCTCTTGCGTCTTTTCCATTCAACATCTATATGAATAGAATATTCGCTTGGCCGCCCGATGATCGGTATAGATTGGATCTTGGTTAAGTTGATGCTGTTATTCTTAAACGTTGTCAATGCATCTGCAAGGCTCCCCACTTCATTTGCCACCTCAAAACACAACGATGCTTTGTTGCTTTCTATTTTTCCGTTACTGCGTTTTGCCAGTACCAGGAAACGCGTAAAGTTTTTCTTATGCGTTTCGATGCGTTTCTCCAGGATCTGCAGTCCGTATTTCTTGGCTGCAAACTCATTTGCTATAGCCGCTGTATTTTTCAACTTCAGTTCTTTTACACGCTTGGCAGAAAGTGCTGTGTCATCGCTTTCGCGGATTTCAACACCATTTAAAGCATGCAAAAATTCTGTGCACTGGCGTATAGCCATCGGGTGCGACTCAATCGTTTTTATATCCGATAGTTTAGTCCCTGGTAACACCAGCAGATTCATGTGAATCGGAAGGTATAGCTCACCGATGATATTGAAGTGATAATCCTGTAACAGGAAGTAGTTAGGCAATATGCTTCCTGCTATAGAATTCTCGATCGCCATTACAGCGTAATCGCTGGTTCCATTCTTAAGGCTTTCACATAGTTGATGAAATGAAAGGCACTCTACAGTTTCAATGGGTTCATTGAAATATGTAAGAGCCGCCACTTCGTGAAAGCTGGTAGCGATACCCTGAATTGCAATCTTTAATTTTTTCTTCTTCGCCATTTTCTAAAAGTCCCTATAAGCAAAAAGTCCCGGTTTTGCCGGGACTTTTCTGAGTTTATCTGTTATTCCTTTCTTAACAACATACCGCTCTTAGAGTCCCGTCTGGGGTCCAAAAAAGTAGTAGTAAAAGTAAAAGAAGGAATTATTAGCTTTCATTGCTTTCGCGTTGTGATCCAAAGATAAAATCATTTTGTGGGGAGTTCCAAACATCAGTTGAATCTTTTTTGAAAATTTAATAGAACTAATGATTGTTAGTCAGCTAGTTAGCGTTGCAGGCGTTGCTAGTTCGTCATCGATTATAGCGCCTCGATAACGGAGCCAAGGCTATCAAAAAGATAAATCGTGAAGGTGATCACGATTATTATAGAATGATTACCACTACTTTTGAAGACTACTATATCAATCCAAATTATGAAAGCTATATTAAAATTGTCGGCAATATCATTGGTGTTGTTGCTTGGCGCCTGTGGACAGAAGTCTCATGATCATGAAGGACACGATCATGATCACCATGCTCATGATTCAGCGAATGCTTCTCCTGACGATGCTTTATATACTGAAGTGATGAAGATACATGATGAAGTGATGCCAAAGATGGGCGACATCTATACTCTGAAAGAAAGCCTGCAAAAGAAACTTGATACACCCGGAACAGAGGCCGGCAAGAAAAAAGAGATTGAAGGTGCAATTGTAAAACTTGATGCTGCTGATGATGCGATGCGTGTGTGGATGCGCGAGTTCAACACTAAACTTGATAGTGTGAAGCTCGAAGGTGAAGAGAAAACGCAGGAGTATCTGAAGAATGAAATGGAGAGAATAAAAAAGGTAAAGGAAGATATGCTCTCCGCAATCGAGCAGGCAAAATCACTTTAGCTGTTGCTGTTATTTTGTTATTGGATAAACTGATAATGATTAACAAATAACGGTTTGTAACGAATTATAGATAGCGCTACATTCGCGCACCTAAACGAGCATTATGGATTTAAAGTACATTCCCCTTAACGACCTTCATGCAAAACTGGGAGGCAAGATGGTTCCCTTTGCCGGATATAATATGCCGGTTCGTTATTCATCCGATATAGAAGAGCACATGACGGTACGCAAGGGCGTAGGCGTGTTCGATGTATCGCACATGGGTGAATTTACGGTGAAGGGTCCGCAAGCGCTTGATCTAATTCAACGCGTTACAACCAACGATGCATCCAAATTAACAGATGGCCAGGCACAGTATTCTTGCTTGCCAAATGAAACCGGTGGTATTGTTGATGATCTTATCGTATATAAAATAAAGGACAACGATTACCTGATTGTTGTAAACGCCAGCAACATTGAGAAAGACTGGAATTGGATCAGCAAATTCAATACGAAAGGTGCGGAGATGAAAAACATTTCCGATGACATCTGTTTGTTTGCTGTGCAAGGTCCTAAAGCTGCCGGTGTACTTCAGAAGCTAACAGCTGTCGATCTTAGCACTATAAAATATTATCATTTTGCAATTGGTGAATTTGCAGGAGTAAAAGATGTGGTGATCTCCAACACGGGATATACCGGTGCAGGCGGCTTCGAGATATATGTAAATAAGCAACACGCTGAAAAAGTATGGAACGATATTTTTGAAGCTGGCAAAGAAGAAGGTATCAAACCGATTGGTTTAGGTGCGCGTGATACACTGCGCCTTGAAATGGGATTCTGCCTGTATGGTAATGATATTGATGACACAACGTCTCCACTTGAAGGTGGCCTTGGCTGGATCACAAAATTCACAAAAGAGTTTACAAACTCCGCTGCTATCAAGAAGCAAAAGGAAGAAGGCGTTAGCAAAAAATTAGTAGGCTTCAAGATGATCGATAAAGGTATACCGCGCCATGACTATAGCATTAAAGATGCTGCCGGAAATGTTATCGGGAAAGTAACATCAGGAACGATGTCGCCTGTACTGGGCATTGGTATTGGCTTGGGATACGTGACTCCTTCACTTGCAACCCCTGGCTCCGAAATATTTATCGATATCCGTGGCCGCGCTTTAAAAGCAGAAGTAAGTAAAATGCCTTTGATATAGTTTCATTAGAACACAGTATATCTGCCTTGCATTCTCGCATACTGCAGGTATACTGTGTGTTCTTTCACCGGTTTCCCCTCCATTACAATACAAAGTTTTATGAAGACGATCGATGTATGCCTCAGTCCAGAGTTGATGCATTTATATACTGTTCACGACCGTACCGTTGTCGTTGTGGATATACTCCGTGCAACATCTTGCATGACTACCGCTTTTGCGCATGGTATAGCAAGCATCACACCTTTCGCAAAAATGGAAGATTGCCTTGCACTTAAAGACAAAGGATACTTCACAGCAGGCGAACGTGATGGCAAAAAAGTGGAAGGCTTCGACCTTGGCAATTCTCCATTTGAATATATGGATGAAAAACTAAAAGGACAGAAGATCGCCTTCACTACTACGAATGGCACGCAGGCAATCGCTAAATCAATCGGTGCTCAGGAAATTATTATAGGATCGTTTCTGAATCTCTCTGCTGTTGCAGATTATCTTTTAACGGATGCGAACAATGTATTGGTGGTTTGTGCAGGATGGAAAGGCCGTGTAAACCTTGAAGACACTTTGTTTGCAGGAGCGCTCGTTGAACTACTCAAAGAACATACCCAACCGGATTGTGATGCACCTGTTGCTGCGCAACATTTATATAATCAAGCGAAACACGACATGGTTGATTTCCTCAAAGACTCCAGCCACGTAAGGCGCTTAGCCAAACTAAATATATACAAAGACATTCAGTTTTGCCTTACGGCTGATCAATATACCGTGGTGCCAGTGCTAAAGGATGGCGTGCTGGCGGTATAATACTTATCTATTAAAAAGCCCCAGATGCGTTCGCAAATGAATGTTTGTGGGACACTCTCCAACCCAAAAATCCAGTAACATTTGTGAATACTGTTGATCAGTGATATTGAACGCTCGCTGATCAACAGTATATATTTTACTCCCTGACGTAACTGTAAAATTGCTAAGTCCTGGGCAATTAATCAAACCCTGATATATATCTTCTTTTTATCCAAGATATATCCAACAGCCCAGCATGTTAGCATAAAGAAGAATGCAAACAGGAATGAAGCGTTCACAGGATTGGCAAAGCTTCCAAAGAAATCTTTATAGAACCAGCGTTGCAAACTGGCATCTCCGGCAGGAATCATATATAGGGTAATCAGCAATAACTCAGAGAGCAGGTAAATGAACAAAGGGTTCCTACCAAATACGACAAAGAAATAAGTCCACTTCTGTTTCTTTTCTATCTCGATAACAAACATCAGTATTGGTAAGATCAGAAGGTCGAGCCCTACGGTTAGCAACACAAAAGAACTTGTCCAGATTTTCTTGTTGATTGGGAACACCATATTCCACGTAAGTGCTATTAAAATGAGCACAGCACCGGTCATGAGTAATTTAGCGATAGTCTCATAGGAGTTGCCACGCTTGCGAATGAAATCTCCTGCGAGGTAACCAAAGATTACATTCACGATCGCTGGCAGCGTGCTTAATATACCTTCGGGATCAAAGGCTATCCCTTCGCCATGGTATAAATGCTTTTCACCGAGCACAAAAAAGTCTAACGAGTTGCCACCGTACCCTGCAAGACTATACGGATCATTCGGATCACCATATATATACAGCAACAACCAGTATCCTAACAATATAAAGATGCTAAATATAGCGGCTACCTTTTTTGAGCCGTAATGAAGTACTACGGAGGCGATGAGGTAACACAAAGCTATTCGCTGCAATACTCCTAAAATCCGTGTACCGCTTATAGGTTTAAATGCGCCTGCTTCGAAATCATAAAACGGGAACCAGTAAAGTAAATATCCTAAGAGAAAAATAATCAGGAATCGCTTTAGCGTCTTTCGCCAGAAAATATTGTCGCCCAGGGATTCATACTTATACATTACAAATGCCATGGCATTGCCAACGGCAAATAAAAATGAAGGGAACACTAAATCTGTTGGTGTAAATCCGTGCCATCGCGCATGCAATAGCGGAGCATAAGAAATAGTCCAGTCGCCTGGAGAATTTACGATGATCATGAAGCACACAGTCATGCCCCTGAAAACATCGAGTGCAAGGAAACGTTGATTTTCTGCCATAGCGAAGTAAGGATTAGGCCTATGCTAAACTCAATTTATTTTTCGAGAGCTGCAAGTACACACGAACACATTTTATAAAGATACTTGCCAAGAGATATAGCATGGGAGAGATCCGGCCATCTATACCATTAACAAGCCCTTTACCCTTACTTCAGCTTTTCATTTTGTTGATGGCGGTCTTTATCGCGGAGTGTTTTCTTTTCAAGATTTTTATGGAAGGCTTCTGTAAGGTTGACGCCTGTCTGATTCGCTAAACATATAACAACCCAGAGTACATCTGCCAGTTCATCACCAAGATCTTTATTCTTATCAGATTCCTTCTCGGATTGCTCACCGTAGCGTCTCGCCATAATGCGCGCCACTTCGCCTACCTCTTCTGTAAGAATAGCCATGTTAGTAAGCTCATTAAAATAACGCACTCCGGTAGTATTGATCCACTGGTCAACCTGTTGCTGGGCTTCTTCGATAGTCATGATGCAGTCTGAATAATTTTAACACAAGATAGAAAACAAATTCTATCGCACTTTACACCCACTATACTGCGCAACGTTCTACTTTGCCAATTCCTCAAAGTCTATATCCAGTACTTCATAATTTCGCCAGCCAATAAAATCGAAGTGCCACCACTCAGAACCGTTTACCTTAAACCCTTGCTTCTCCATGACGCTTATAATAAGTGCACGGTTCTTACGTGCCTCCGGATCTTTAACAGGCGTTGAAGGCCACGCCTCTTTTTGGAAAGAGTCGTATCCGGTAGGCATCTTTAGTTCTTCACCTGTTTTCAGATTTATTATTGTCATATCAATAGCACAGCCGCGATTGTGCCGCGAACCTCTATAGGGTGAAGCAACATACGTGGTGTCTTTATAGACTTCATAAAATCTTACCGTTGCTTTATAGGGCCTGTAAGCATCGAAGATCTTTATACCAAGCCCTTGCTTCTGTAGTTCAGCTTGTGCTCTTTTTACAGCCTCTGCAACGGGTTTACGCGCATAAGCTTTCGACATGTTATAGATCTTTTCACCTGTAAAATTATTCGTTGTTGCATAGCGGATATCGAGTACTATACCAGAAATAAATTTCTCCAGGTCGATCAACTCTTTCTTTGGATTCTGTTTTATACTCGCTTTATACTCCTGAAGATTGGTCACCTTCAACCCATATTTATACTGAGCATTCGTAGCTATTGATGCCGTCAGTAACATGATTATAATCCAGTGCTTCTTCATATTATTTTAAAAGCTTTTTATATAGTGTGGTGTTCTCTTCATCAAAGCAACAAAAGATAACTTCTTTAATTGACTCATTCTGTTGCAGAAAACGATGAACGGTATCAATTGCAATTTCAGCGGCACGCCCTTTCGGGAAGCCATAAATACCCGTGCTGATATTAGGGAAAGCAATGGTATCAATATTGTTGGCAACTGCCAACTGTAACGAATTCCAGTAGGCATTGGCAAGCAGCTGCTCTTCATCTTTGTTACCACCATTCCATACCGGGCCAACGGTATGGATAACATACTTTGCCTTTAGCCGACCACCACTCGTGATAACAGCTTCACCCGTTTTACATCCGCCTTGTTTATTTCGAATCTGCCCACACTCTTCAAGTATCTGCGAACCACCAGCCCGATGAATGGCTCCATCGACACCGCCGCCTCCCAACAAACTACTATTGGCAGCATTCACAATTGCATCGACATCCTGCTTTGTTATATCTCCCTGAAGTATAGCGATGCGGTTCATACTTTATTTTTTGTATCGATAACAATGGTGACCGGTCCGTCATTCAGTAAACTTACTTTCATATCGGCTCCGAATGTTCCGGTCTGTACCTGCTTTCCCAACGCGAGCTCTACTGCTTTTATAAATTTCTCATAAATAGGTATAGCTATATCAGGTTTGGATGCTTTTAGATACGAAGGACGATTTCCTTTCTTTGTACTGGCGTGCAAGGTAAACTGACTCACGATAATAATATCACCACCGTCTTCTTTGACACTTACATTCATTACACCTTCAGCATCATTAAAGATGCGCAGGTTAACGATCTTGGAGGAAAGCCAGTCTATATCATCTTGTGTATCGGCATCTTCAATGCCTACTAGTATCAATAGGCCCTTATCAATGGAAGCCTTCACCTGGTTGTTGATCGTAACCGAAGAAGAAGTAACACGTTGAATGACTGCCAGCATTCTTTATATTTTTTTAATTGACGAAAATAAAGTCATGCACCTATATCTCTCAAAAGATATAGACTGAAAATTGACTGCCTAAGATAAGAAAATTATACCATCAGAATTGCTGAAGGTCTTTGGATTCATGTATATGAATTCCGGGGTGTTCCTGCGAAGCAAAGTGCAGCATGGCTGCCGCTACTTTTGCTGAATCTATAGCTTTGTATTTCTTAGGGATCAGAAATCCGAAGATCTTATAAATTATTTTTGCTGCATCTTCACCGGAGCGTTGCTCCGATCGTGGCCCCAACAAAAGAGATGGCCTGAAGATATGTACAGCCTGAAAATTTTCGCGCGAGATCGCTTCTTCAATTTCGCCCTTTACCTGGTTATAGTATATAGATGATTCCTTGTCTGCACCCAACGCAGATACAAGCATATATTGTTTAGCACCACGTTGCTTGCTTGCTTTCGCCAATAGAAAAGGGAAGTAAAAATCCACCTGGTAAAAATTCTCTTTTGTACCTGCTTTTGCCATGGTGGTTCCTAAACAACAGAACACATCATCGGCTTTAAAGTCATCGAGACTTTCGCCAAGTTTTGAAAAATCTATTTTTAGTTGTGTGAGTTTGGGATGTTGGTGGGGAAGATCTTGCCGTGTAAGGGCAATCACCTGAGTATAGCGATCGCTTTCCAATAAACGTTGGAGCAACTGACTACCAATTAAACCGGTGCTCCCGGCAATAAGCGCTGTCTTCATGAGGTGAAGATCCGGGATTTCTCCCATGCTATAAATTTATTGATCTCGCTGCTAAAAGATGTGAAGACAGACATGAGTATACCTATATCATCGGTTAGACCTATGCCTGGAATCCAATCGGGTAAAAAATCAATGGGATTTACAAAGTATATAACAGCCGCTGTTAGCAGCAATAATGGTTTCCAGGGAATTTCACGATAGTGTCCTAACGCATACGCTTTCAAGAGACGCCCCAGTGTAAAGAAGTTTTCTTTTACTTCACCCGTCTTTATATCCTTCCAGTTTACGGTACGGAGTTTCATGGCAAGTTTGGATAGGAGCATTACGAGGCGTCCTTTCTTACCCAGGACTCCCGATGCCTTTTTTATTGCAATGTCAAAGAATACATTTTTAGCCATTGGGCAAAGTTTTTACTCCCAGACAAACAAAAAAGTATGCCTAGAAAGTTCGTTGAATTTCTTTTTTGAGCTCTGTGAGTGCGTGTGCTATAGGATCGACTGTTTTTGTTACTGATTTCTCAAAAATTTTCTTAGACAAATCAAGACTTGTTGCTTCAACCGGCATTTCACTGGATGCATCGTTGATGGTTACGATCAGGTCTTCCTTTGCATTTTTAATAAGGCTCCATACCTCTTCGCTCATATATACTTGCTGCGAAGCGTTGTGATTATATTCATTCCTGATTTCGCTCAACAAGAGTTGATGGAATTCACGTGCGGCCATACCCGATGCATTCAGTCGTACGAGTAAATTTTGCGGAGAAATGCGTTCCAGAAAAAGCGTCATTCGCTCATAGGCCTGCAAACGACTTGGAAGAACGGTCTCAATGCTTCTGCCGCGCACCTCAAGTTTTTTTATCTCTATTTCCTTTTGAACAAAAGTGCGCACCAGCAGGTAAGCGGCATACAAAACAACGGAAGCAGGAATTAAAATTTTACTGAATTCTATAAAGGCGTTCATACGATGTTGATGCGAAGTGTTGGTTTAAAAATCAAATATCTTAAAAATGCTTGAAAATAGGAGAGATTAAAAATCCGGGGATTGGGAAAACCTGAAAAGATGGATGAAGAACTTTACAATCATTGTGTTTACTTCAATCTTTTGTCTTCACCCTTTCGGACTTTCTGACTCAGCTCTATTTTCCTATCTTCCAACAAAGTCGTTATTTCGCGATTGTTTCATACTTCTATGAACCCTAAAAAGTTAAGAGGTGTTTAGTTTGCTTTAGAACAGCTATTCCATGTTTGACAATATTCAACCTGTAACTATTTCAACGCGCGCGGCCGAAGAAATCTTGAAGATTATGCAGACCAAGAATATCCCTGCCGGCTATGGATTGCGCATCGGCATAAAAGGTGGTGGCTGCGGGGGCGTTTCCCTGATCATCGGCTTCGACAAACAAAAAGAAACCGATCTCGCGTACACGATCGCAAACATTCCGGTGTTCGTTGATAAAAAGCATACCATGTATATTATTGGTAAAGAGGTTGATTTTTATGAAGGCGAGGATACGCGCGGATTTATGTTTGTTGATCCCAAGGCATCTGTTCCCAACAGTGAATCGTGATATTTAACACCTCATCGTCTCAACAGCCGTCTATTTATACTCTCAGCCCCCAAGTTCCGGGTCATCGAAGAAACTCTAAATAAAATTCTTCGTGAAGTTTATTTTTCTTCAATAACTTCTTTTTTCTAATTTGACTTATTGAAATGATATTCGGATATGGTCAGAGAGAAAAAATTCAATACGTATACTGCCAATAGATTGCCTATAGCAACATGCCTCCTCTCTATACTATTACTTCTTTTCACATGCTACATTTCCCAAGCACAGATCCGGGAAACCAAGGGGCAATTAAAATTAACAGGGGAAGTTGTCCTTGAAAAAGAATATACCGGGGATTTCAAAATAATCGTGTTGAAGATTACTTCCGGCATCGATACTATCAAAATAGTTAAACCTAAAATAAAGAGGAGACAGGAAAATAGGATAGCCTACACGTTAAGTTTTGAGAACCATCAACTTTATAATGTTATTTTTCTTCCTGACACCACCAAGAGTACTCCTGTGGAAATCATGATCGACACAAAAGTACCAGATCGATTTGCAAAAAATCTATTCTACTTGCCGCTCAATGTTCAATTAAGACGTTTTTCTCCAGGAAAGAAATCCAAAAAGAGATTGATCAGAGTATGGTTCGATCCGAAGTCAGAAATATACGACAGTGTTGAAAAATTAAATTGATCAACGCACGTATTCTGTTCATCGTAATGCTTTCATTCATTTGATAACCGGCATTCGTTCATGAGCAATTCACAAAGTATACTTTACACTATAGGACATTCCACGCATACAAGCGCCTACTTCCTGGAGCTTCTTCAATTATACTCAATAGATTGCCTGGTGGATGTCAGGAGCATGGCGGCCAGTCGGTATAATCCGCAGTATAACAAAAAAGCGCTCGCTTCCTTCCTGAAAGAGAACAGCATTCAGTATCTCCATTTCGATAAAGAGTTCGGTGCACGACAAACCTCTCCCGAATTACTGGATGAAGCCGGACAACTTGATTTTGAGAAGGTAAGAAACGCCACGCATTTCAAAAATGGCGTTGACCGCTTGAAGCAAGGTGTTGCAAAGGGATATACTATAGCATTAATGTGCGCGGAAAGCGATCCGCTCGACTGTCATAGGTTTGGCATGATATCTACAGCTTTAACAGAACAAGGATTTGATATCAATCACATTCTGAAAGATAAAACACTAAAGACCAACGCAGCGCTTGAGGAAGAACTTTTGAAAAAATATGAAAAGAAACTCCCGCAACAAGATATATTTACTAGCGTTGTCAATCGCGAAGCACGACTCAAAGCAGCATACCGGCTGCTGAACAAAGATATAGCGTATGCTCCGGGACAGATTTGATGTTAATCTATACTTTTAAAAAACTGTTGCTTGAAACAATACTTACTTCAATCAGGGTTATTAGACAGATTACGAACACTTACTATAACACCTGATTCTATTGCTTTTGATAATAACGATATAAAGAGCCGTACCCCTGCTCTTATACACAAGAAGGATATCGCTGACATTAAGTTTGACACTACTCCTATTCGGTTTTATCATTTTTATTTGGGCGATAGATATAGTATATCAATCAAAGACATAAACAATAAAGTACTATCGATTCGTTTTAAAAATTACCTTGGCATTCGGAAACATTATCGTGCTATATATGTAGAACTTGCCGACTTGCTTTGGGAGTACTTCCTAAAAGATATAGCGGATCGATACGAGGAAGAGTTCTTTGAACAAAAGAAAGATTTAGTACTAGGTAAACTGAAGCTAACGCAGGATGGCATTATTGTATCCGGAACCGGCTTACGTTTTACATGGCAGGAAGTGGACTTCAAATCCTATAGGCGATTCTTTGTTCTATCGAAACGAGACAAGCCTGAATTTCATATCTGGATAGACTATAATGAGTGGCACTCCGAAATCCTCTACAATATTATCAGTGCTATTCTGGATCAGAAAAACAATATATCATGAATACGGAGGCTACAAAAATTCAATGCATTTTTATCCCGCAGATTTCACAGATTAACGCAGACTTTATTTTTTGTTGATTCTTATGTTAGACTGCATTTTGCATTATCTGCGTCACTCTGCGAGTTCTGCAGGAAAAATTCCGGATCAAAAGAATAGTATATCATGAATATGGCGATCATAATTCCTGATAAGGAGGCTATAAAATTCAATGCATTTTTATCCGCAGATTTCACAGATTGACGCAGATTCTTAAATGCATTTTAGACATGAAATCCGCAGGAAAAATTATGATCTCTCAGATATATACTATCGTCTCAACGTCAAACTGACCGAAGCGCGTCTGCATTTGCCTCCGATAGGAGGATTGAGTTTTGAGATTTTTAGTTCTACTGCTTTGGCTGCAGGTAGTGCTTTCAAAACATCGTCTGCGATTTTTCCGGCAACTGTTTCAAGGAGCTTCGAGGGTTTACCCATCTCTTCTTTTACAATGCGGAAAAGCGTTTCATAATTAACGGTGCCGAGCAGATCATCATGCTCGGCAGCCGTTGCAAAATCTGTATCTACCGCTATATCTACTTCAAACCAATTGCCCGATTCACGTTCATGAGGATATACACCATGGTAGGCATGAAACTCAAGACCTTCGAGCGCTACACGTCCGCTCATGCAATTTCGTCAAAGAAGGATTTCATTACTTTTTTTGCCGGAACGGGAGCAGGTGCAGATATCATTACCTCTTCAAATACTGGAGGCGGAGGTTCAACAGGAGTTTCTTTAGCTGCTTCTTTTGGAGTTTCTTTTTGGATGACGGGTTCTTTATATGCTACCGGCTCTTTGTAAGCAACGGGTTCTTTTGGCGCAACAGGTTCTTCCTGAATAGCAGCTACTGCTGGCTTGGGCTCAGGTCTTTCTTCCGCGCGGTATTGATTTGGAAAAGCAATCTTCTTGGCTTCACGTTTTGCCATAGCAAGATGCTGATCAGGATTGAAATCTTTTGTATATACTCTGGCGCGCTCTACGCGATCTATAGTATCATTGGCAAGACGCTTCAGGTCCGCCAACAAATCTTCACGGTTTGTCTCAAGCTTCTTGTAGTTCTCCACCATCATTTTGAGGCGGTCTTCCATTTGCTCTACAATTTCTTTCGCGCGCTGATCAGATTCTTCTATAGTATCTCTCGCTTTTGTTTTAGCCTCATGCAGTATAGCATCTGCTTTCATCTGCGATTCTTTCAAATGCAAGTCTGCCGCATAACGTGCCTGCTCAATAACATTAGCACCGGTATCTTCTGCTGTCTTTAAAGTTTTGTAAAGAGAACTTTCAACTTCGCGAAGCTTAGTCACTTCACGTTCAGTAGCTTCTAATTTTATACGAAGCTCCTTGTTCTCATCCATGGTGCGTTCCCATTCCTGCGACAGCGTGAGCAAAAAAGCATTAACTTCATCTGTCTGATAGCCGCGGAAGTTCTTCTCGAACGTCTTCTGGCGAATGTCTAGTGGTGTTACTCTCATAATTACTAAAAAGTTTAAAAAATGATATTCCAGACGGAAATAGTGCGATCATCACTGGCACTTACCAGTTGATTCTCATAGTTGGTCCATAAAACTTTATTCACGGAAGTTCCATGTCCTGCATGCCGCGCCCGGTCTATGACCTTGAGCAGCCTGAGCTCATCCAACTTCCACACTTTTAAGGACTTATCCATGCTACAAGTTACGAAATGTTTGTTATCCGGGCTAAAATCGATGTGATTTATCGCATATAGGTGCGCTACCACTTCGGCTGCCTGGATATACTGGTTGTTAACATCCCAAACTTTTAACCTTGCATCGCGTGAGCCACTCATCAAAAAATGTCCATCCGGAGTATAGCGAATGGTAAATATAGAGTTAGCGTGCGCCTGCCAGGCGTGCTTCAATTGCAGGTTAGTATCAAATACCCGGATATAGTGATCGCTATAGCCCACTACGATGTCTCCATTGGTGGGATGGATCGCGATGGTGCGCGCACTTTTTTCAGAGGACTGATCTTTTGTCAATATACTCATGGACGACAGCGCTATTTTTATTACAGTGCCGTCACCCGTTGCCACAAACACGTCATCGTGGTTTGACTGTATATCAAAGATCGATGCCTTGGTTAATTGTAACGATGCTGCTTCTGTTTTATTCTTCCAGTCCAGTACATGAATGCCTTCATAGTTATGACCTGCCAACAGGAAGTTACTTGGGGCATGATGATGTAAAGCATATACTGAGTTGGGAAGTTTAGCAATCAGCTCACCGTTTTCAGGATCGCTTAAATTCCATGCCACCACCATGCCATCACCTGCTCCCGAGAAAAAAAGATTGTCGTTGCCCGAACGTGCTAAGGTATAGACACAGTCGTTATGCCCCCGGAGTGTATGACGTTTTATTACTTCTATCTTCGACATCCTTGAATTAAACGGCAAAGTTCTAACTTTCAGGGATGTTTTTAAAATAAAATGCTTAAATCCGAAAACACCGAACTGTAAAGAAGGTATACCTGAATGGCATTAGAAGAAATAGAGATTACCAAAGACCGCGGCAGGGCGTTATGGAAAATTGAAGAGGATGAAGATGAACTGCAGAAGATGATCGGAACGGTTGATCCCATACCAGCCTCTGTGCATAATCCTAAAAAACGAATGGAGTGGCTCGCAGGCCGTGTCGTTGTAAAGGCTATACTTGAGCAACTCGGGCTAACCTTTAAAGGTATTGTGAAAGATGAATTTGGGAAACCTTTTCCAAAGGCCTATGACTACCAGCTTTCGCTAAGTCATTCGTATCCGTATGTAACTGCGCTTGTAGATCGCGAACCTCCAACCGGTATAGACCTCGAACAGCCTAAAGAAAAACTTCTGCGTATAGCCCCACGGGTATTTCGACACGATGAGTTGAAAGATGCCGGCAGGGATATTACGAAGCTCTGCATCTACTGGTGTGCAAAGGAAGCCTTGATAAAAGTATACGGCAAAAAAGATCTTACCTTGGCAGAAAACCTGATTATAAGCCCTTTTTCACGGGAATCTGAGGGTAACATTCTTGGCAGCATTATTGTCAAAGATGTAGAAACGATAATACCTTTATACTACAAGGTTTATCCAAACTTTGTAGTGGTATATACTAAACGTAACGCGTCATGAGAAAACTCATCGGACTATGGTTCATACTGGTTGCCTGTTTTATTGCAAAAGCACAGCCTGTCCAGGATTTTAAATTGGTAAATGTATTGAATGGAAATACAGTGTCATTGGGTACATATCCTTCGTGCTCCGGTATTGTAATCATCTTTACCAGCAACGCTTGTCCGTATGATGAATATTATCGTGCGCGTATCAATAAATTATCACGTGACTATGCGGACAAGGTCCCTGTGCTGTTGGTGAATTCACATGTTGATGCCAATGAATCTACAGATGCCATGACCCGGAAAGCACAGCAGGCAGGCATTACCTTGCCATACCTAGCCGATAAAGATCAAACCTTAATGACTGCACTGGGCGCCACGAAAAGTCCTGCAGTATATTTACTGAAGAATGAAGGTGGAAAATTTTCGGTAGTCTATAAGGGTGCGATTGACGACAATGCCCAGGTGGAAGCAGACGTTCGTCACCATCACCTGAAGGATGCAATTGATATTATGCTGGCCAATCAAGGCATTCAAACAACGGAAGTACGCCCTGTGGGATGTACTATCAGAAAGAAATAATAAAGTACCGGCTGAGGTTTCAGGATGCTAGTATAGATCAACATCCTGAAACCTGAAGCCAGTGACTGACTATACATCTATAGCGTCGTATACAATAACCTTCTCCCACAAATGCGAATAGTTCTCTACAAACTTTTTGTGGATAGGATGCACTTGGTAAACATCCTGACCAGCTACATCGTCAAAGAAAATTAGTTCAGAAGCACTATAGCTGTTATCGACTACATCGCGCTTTTCTGTGCTGGCCGGTACGCCTATATATATACTGCGTACGGTTTCAATTTTCCTTAGCGTGTTAAGACCTTCCAGAAGCTTATTCAGATCTTCCTTGGAGTCACGGTTCTTCAACCAGAAGAATACGTGGTGTGCGAGTTGTTTTTTGCTTTTTGTTTCCATAGATGTTAATGACATACCTGAAGCCACACCGGCTGTTAATACAGCTGCGCTGGCGATGAATGTTCTGCGGGTTTGGGACATACGCTGATACTGTAAGATTTGAAATCCAATTTTACGGGTTGAAAATACAAAAAATTAACTATGCGTTGAACGATCTGTGATCAGCGGTGTACCACAGGCCTTTAAAGCAGCGTATTGATTTTCTACTCAGTTATCTCAATGCGATTTCCTTCGGGATCCAGCACTACGCTTTCATAATAACCATCTCCTGTTGTGCGCGGTTCACCCACTATTTCATAACCATCTGCGCGGAGTTGTTCGGTGAGTGTATCTACTTGTTCTTTGCTTCCGGTAGATATAGCAAAGTGAATGAGTCCGGTGAATTGCTTGTAAACATCATTTTCATTTGCCGGAATATTGGGCATCTTCATGATCTCTAACCGGCAGTCGTTCTCAAAATTTAAAAAATAAGATTCAAAGTTCTTTTTTGGATTGATGTATTTCTCACCGGCAGTAACGTTGAAATACTTTTCGTAAAAAGCTCTCATTTTTTCAAGGTCGTGTGTCCAGATAGCGAGATGATCTATTCTCATAGTCTATATTTCAGTTTTGTATTTTATTGCCCGCAGACTTTCACAGATAAGCGCAGATCTTTTTTAACGAATGAAATGTATATCGCTGGAAACTCCGGAGGGTTTTACGAATATATATTTATTGTTCATTTCAGATAATCAGGGAACGCTATTCCCGGTTTCAGCACGTCATCTGGTATAGGTTCTTTTCGTTCTATTTTTAGAGGCACTACACCAGCCCATATATCCAGATTATAATCATCGTCATCATCTTTCGGTCCGCCTGTTCGAACCTTGGCAGATGCCTCCTGTATATCAAATGATAATACCATGGTAGCCTTCCACTCACCTGCATCGGGTTTACGTACATCATCCCAACGGCCCGGCTGCAGCTTGTTGGTAAAAACTTCGAGCACGGTATATAGCTCGCCCTGATCTTCCACCTTGGTAGCCTCACTAAAAACAACCACTGAACGATAATTTACAGAATGATGAAATGCCGAGCGCGCCAGCACCAATCCATCCATAAACGTTACACTGATGCATACCGGTAATTTCTTTTCTGCAAGTTCGCGCATGTAGAAACTCCCCACCGAACCGTGTATATATAGTTTATTGTCTATTCTACAAAAGCCTGTTGGAATTTGAAACGGCTGTCCATCGCGTACATAGGCAAGTGTACAGAACATCGCCTCATCAAGGATGCTATATACAGTTTCCTTATCGTATACGCCACGCTTTGGTAAACGTGTGATTTCAGTTTTATCAGTGATAGAGAATTTTTCCATGGAAGTATATATTTATAGATAAGGATCAGCGTGCTCTGGGAATGATGAAGCATTCTGTATTTCGCTCCATGCCAATTCTGGGATAGTAATTTACAGCCTTGGGAGCAGCCAACAGGATGAGCGTTGTATTCGCACCCGATACATCATGCGTTCTTTTTATTAACTCTTTCCCTATACCTTGTTTCTGATACGCTTCATCAACTGCGAGATCGGACAGATAACAACAAAATGAGAAATCGCTGAGCGCTCTTGAAATACCAATGAGTTTGTCGCCATCCCAGGCTGTGATGAGTATATTACCGTGCTTCAACATAAGGTTGATACGATCTAAATCGTCTACGGGTCTTCGTTCGGCAAGTGTAGATCGCTTTAGCACATCTATAAACTGACCAGCAGAAATAGTACGGTTGTCGTGGTACTGAATGGAGAGCATGGTAATGGGGTTTGAATTGAACTAACTATATACATTCGGGCGATGCAATTCCATATAGGTTTCGGGCGTTTTTAGTAGAGTAAACCCATAGCGCTCGTAAAGTGAGTGTGCATCGCGCGTAACCAATATCATACGTCTGAAGGTCTGCAACTCTTTTATGTCAAAGATAAATTTCATCAGTTGTTTCGATAGGCCTTTTCCTCGATACTGTTCATCAATGAAAACATCCGCCAGATAACCAAACGTTGCATAATCTGTCACCAATCGAGCGAAACCTATTTGCTGATCCGCTATATATACTCCAAAGCATAACGAGTTTTCGATAGATCGTTCTACTGTCTCAAGCGGAATTCCTTTTGCCCAGTATAGTTGCGTTGAAGCAACCTTATGAACATACGGTATATCTATACGTGTACGATCGGAGCTGAATATAAACCCATCGATGGTTTGCTGTTTCACGATATCCATAAAATTACCGGGCGATTTTTAATACAATCTTGCCAAACTGATCGCTGTTTTCCATTCGTTGGAAAGCTTCATTTACCTGGTCGATGGAATATACCTGGTCGATAACAGGTTTGATTTTCCTGCCTTCAATAAAATCCAGCATCGATAAGAATTCATCTCGTGTTCCCATGGTTGTACCAAGAACAGAAAGTTGCTTCCAATAGAGCAATCGCGTGGCTACTTCGGTAATGTTGCCGGCCGTGCGACCGAAGTTTACAATTCTTCCACCGGGCAAGGCAAGCTCAATGAGTTTATTGAATTGATCACCACCTGCACTGTCAATAATAATATCGAAGCCTCCGGTTTCCTTCTGTGCCTTGGTTGCCCACTCCGGATCTTTATAGTTAAAACCACCAAGCGCTCCAAGCCTCTTTGCCTTTTCTATTTTTTCGTCTGAACCGGACGTTACATATACCCGCGCCTGATAGGCAACAGCAAATTGCAATGCCCACAACGCTGCTCCTCCTCCTATCCCTGTGATCAATACTTTTTCTTTAGAGCGCAATCTTGCTTTCGAGAACAATGCGCGGTAAGCAGTAAGACCAGACAACGGTACGGCAGCTGATTCTTCGAAGGTGAGATGCTCCGGCTTTTCAAATATATATTTCTTCGAGATCGCCAGGTAATCACTGAAGGTTCCGTTATCCGGGAAACCGAGAATTCTAAACCTGTCACCTTGCACGATCGGATTATCACCCCAGTCCAAACTTGGATTGATCACAACTTCCAATCCTACCAACATTGGATCTGCATCCTCTCCTACATCTTCAATTACACCACAACCATCCGAACCCAATACAATTCCATCCGGAAAATGCTGTGCTTGTTCTTTGATCACCCACAGATCGCGATGATTGAGCGCAGCATAATGCATGCGAATCAGCACTTGATCTTTTACCAGTCGTGGCTTTTTAAATTCCTGAACTTCTACCGGATAATCTTTGCCTTTAAAAAGGACAGCTCTTTTTTTGGATGCGAACATAAAATCAGTTTCAAAAAGAAACCTCATCCGTGCAACTTCCCTGAAAGGAAAGTATCTGGATGAGGTTTAGGCAATTCTTAATTTTATTTTTAACTATATTTAGCAAGTATATATTTCAACCTCACCACAAGCTCTTCCGGAAATGTTTAATACATGGTCCAGTAAGGCAAGGTTTAAACGTGAATGATATAATTCCATCCGTGCTTGTCGGGTTCAACACCCATACGGATATCATTTAATTTTTTCTTCACGCGAAGCTGGAAGCTGTCTGGTCCGGCCTCTGGTATAATTAAATCATTTCCTTTGATTTTGATTACGGCAATCGGCGCCACAACGGCAGCGGTACCTGTTCCGAAAGCTTCTGTTACAGAGCCATCTTTCAAGCCAGCTTCAATTTCATCGATGCTTACTTTACGTTCTTCAACCGTAACGCCCATATCTTTTGCAAGCGTTAAAATTGTGTCACGCGTAATACCATCGAGAATGGCTGTTGTCAATTTAGGTGTGACGAGTTTTCCGTTGATCACGAACATCACGTTCATCATACCAACCTCATCTATATACTTATGCTCTTTGTGATCCGTCCAAAGAATTTGATCGAAGCCCTCCTCACGTGCAATCTGTGTAGGATAAAATGCTCCGCCATAATTACCCGCACATTTAGCAAAGCCAGTACCTCCTTCAGCAGTACGTACGTATGTATCTTCTACTTTCAGGCGGTATGGTTTAGCCTGGTATGCAGCTACAGGACTATTGATAATTATAAATTTGAAATGATCGGCAACTTTAACACCGAGTCTTGCTTCGTAAGCAAACATGAATGGACGAATATAGAATGAAGATCCTTCGCTGGTAGGGATCCAATCTTTATCGAGTTCAATCAACGCGCGTAGTGACTGAATAAAAGCTTCCTCGCTGATCTGCGGCATACACATACGATCGAGTGATCTGTTGAAACGTGCATGGTGTTTCTGCGGACGAAATATATTGATGTTACCATCATTCATGAAGAAGGCTTTCATCCCTTCGAATACTGCCTGACCATAATGAAGTGAAAGCATCGCGGGACTCATGAGCATATCACCATATGGGAAAATTGCAGGCTCATGCCATTTACCATCTTTAAAATCTGCGACCACCATGTGGTCAGCAATGTATTTTCCGAATTCCAGGTTATTGAAATCAACTTCTTTGATTCTCGATTTCGCAATACGCTGCACTGGGATTGAAGTCGTTAAAGTTGTCATGATATTAAAGAGTTACAGGGTGAAATTTCCTAATTATTGCTGACATATCCCTGCCTGCGGGTATATTTTCTATCGCAAGCCCTAAATCTTTTGTATTCCTGTAAAAGAGCAAACTTAATTTTGTAAAGATCGCAGTTTCATATTTATGTTTTTGCTGATACATGTTTACGCAGGTATCAAAGTGTGCTTTTGTGTTTGATACACTTCTGTGAGCACATCAAATGCGAGTTGAATATCGGCCTCCGTTGTTTGCCAGTTTGAAATAGCAGCACGGATGGCAGGCACGCCTTTATAAAGCGTTGGGGTAAAGAATGCCCGGCCATCATCACGGATTGCGCTCAGATATGCGCGTATACCATCAAAGGTCACTCCCTCCTGATTCAACGTAAAGCAAACTACATTCATACGAACGGGAGCCAGCAACCTGAACTCAGATGATTGCTTGATCTTCTCACCAAGACTATATGCCGTGTCGCAATTACGTTCTACAATTTCGCGATGACCTTCTCTTCCATAAGCCTTCAGTGTAAACCAGGAAGGAAGTGCTCGCCATCTGCGCGAGTTCTCAGGTGTATAGTGAAAGTAATCCGGACTTTGCTCAGGATCACCCAGGTACGCAGCACTGTTTTGGAATACTTTTAATTGAATACGCTTGTGACGCGTAAACTGCATCGCTGCATCGTAGGGAACATTCAGCCATTTATGAGCATCAATAGTGATGCTGTCGCCATGATTTATACCTTGTACGAGATGAGTGTATTTTTTTGACAGTACAGCGAATCCACCAAAGGCTGCATCTATATGTAACCAGAAAGGATATTTCGCTTTCAGTTTGCCAATAGCTTCCAGATCATCAAAGTCTACCGTATTTACAGTGCCCGCATTGGCAACAACAATTACCGGCTCATTTACGGTCTGCAGATATTTTTCCAATGCCACTATATCTATAGCTTCACGATCAGGCAAGGTGTCAATTTTAACAAGCGTATTTCTGCCCATGCCTAATATAGCCATGGACTTCAGAATACTCGAGTGCGGTGTAGCGCTCACCACCTTCACTGGTAAAACGTTATAGCTTCCCTCAGCACTAAAATCTTTGCCATATTGCTCACCAACCCACTGACGGCCCAACGCGAGACCTACCTGGTTGGACACCGTTGCTCCGGTTACAAAGCTTCCGAAGTATATATCGTCTAATCCAAAAAGCTGTTTAAAAAAATGTATAGTCTGGCGCTCTACCTGTGGTGCTATGGAGTCGTTACTGCCACAAGCGTTCTGATCGTAAGCGCTTACCAGCCAATCTCCGGCTACCGCTGCAGGCGTTGACCCTCCGGTAACAAAACCAAAATACCGCGGACCGGCACTGTTGGTTATATAGGGTGCGTAGTGTTGCTTGAAATATTCCAGTGCATGGAGTGCACTTTCGCCACGCTCGGGTATATCTTCCAGCGGTATATCTTTGATAAAACGACCTGGCGGCAGTGACTCCTGCTGCGCTAAATATTCTTCTGCCAGCGTCACTGTATTACTCAGTATTTGGCGCAGATCTTGTTTATCGTTTTCTAAAAGCGGATGCATGGTTGTTGGGATATTAAGTGTTGAAAAGTGAAGCGTGGTTCTTTACCATCGCCTGGGCGATTTGCTCGGAGTTCTCATCTTTACGTTTCTCTAATTCGTGAACAATGGAATTATAGCTTTCGTGATCACGATTTTGTGATAGCTTATACGTTGCTTCCAGTTTTGTTATGGTGACCTCAAAGCCAACGACTCCCTGCATGGCACGTTTTATATATTCAGGTGTGAGCTTTTCTACTGTAACAGGATGCTGTGAGTTCTTTTCGTACTTGTTCATCAGGTTCGCCAATGAATTAAACAGTTCCTCGTCTTCTATGATGTTGATTTTGCCGTATGCGTGAACCGCTATATAATTCCAGGTGGGCACATTCGCGTGATTATACCAGGAAGATGATATATAAGTGTGTGGCCCGTTGAAGATCACCAGCACATCATCCGTTGTAAAACTTTTCCATTGTGGATTACCACGGGATATATGCCCGGACAGCTTCGTGCCGTCTTCCGACAATTCCAAAGGTATATGCGTTGCCAACATGGCTCCTTCCTTCTGACTAACCAGAATTCCAAAACCATTGTGTCTGACAAATTCCTTTATCTCTGCATCATTATCGTTCTTGAATTGCTTTGGGGTATACATCTCTTTTGTATTAAGATTGAATAGTATTTCAATTGCTGTCAAGCAACCTGCGATGGTAGTTTACCTGTCCAAGGTGATATGTAAGGTGCGTTGCTAAATGCACCAGAAAAAAACCGGTTGAAGTTTTCTCGGCCAATACCAGTAACGGGTACTCTTCATTAAGTTGTGATTCGGTTAATGTAGAGAGCACACGGTCAACCACCTGTATAGTTTCCTCAACCTTCCGAATCAATTCCTCCTGTGGAACATCTCGTGATGAAAATTCCAAATCACGATGGCGGATATAGCCTGTGTTACCCAAGGTTGCACCTATATAGGTATTGAGATTACCTACTAAATGGAGACAGAGATTTCCGGCCGGGTTGGCTATATTCTTTTCTATTTTCCAAAGGTTAGGTTCATGTTTATAAGACGCGATCTCCTGTTTCAATTTTAAAAGATCTCTGTTGAATACTGTTTTGAGAACTTGTGTGAGCATAGTTTCTATGAAATTATCCGTTAATATGAGAATATGATGTCTAGAGAAATTTATCCCTCGATATATGCGATCGATAAAATATATGTATAGAGTTACATTAATATATACACTCCAGGCCTTTGCCTACGGGTTGAACGGAGGCAAGTACTTCGTCTTTTGCAAGTGTATTTAACGTGCGTTCGATGGCCCATCCCACAAGGTCGATAGCCGCCAGGCAACCTGCAGCGGTAGCGATATTGCCATGTATCACTAGTGGTTTCTCCTCTACCGTAACACCAAACGATTTTAATTCTTCAATCGCTGTTGGATAAGTGGTGGCAGTGATATCATTTAGTAATCCCAAGCCCGCAAGAATTAACGAACCTGAACACATAGAGCAAATTAATTGTCTCGTTGGATCAAGGTTAAAGCGACTCAAGTAATCTGTATCACGCATTAATTTCCGTGTGCCAGGACCGCTTGAAAAAAATACAACATCAGCAGTGGCGCATTCTTCAATCGTACCGTGTATATGTAGCGGAAGACCTGTAACCGAGGTATGTGTTTTTTCAGTGCCTACTATTTTTACCAACCAGGAGTCATCAATCAGCTTAACTCGATTGAATAGATCCCATGCAAGGTATACATCTACATCGGTAAACTTGTCGAATGCTACGATGGTAATTTTCTTTGACATTGATTGTATGGATTAGGGTGTTGGAAATACAAATCAAAATTCCTGTTAAGCACGTGCTATATATACGTATGCTGCCTGGAAATCCGGTTACCGGGTACTGGCAGTAAGTATTTCTTCTATCATTACCAGGTGGTGATCATCATGCTCAGCATCAAAGAATGCGAGATCAACCGGGTTCATCTGCAATTGTAATCGCGGATGAAGCGATGACTTAGCAAGATCTTCCTCACGAATACTTTTATACTTCGCCAGGTTCTTCAGCCTGTTTTCACGAAAGTATTCAAGCACTTCCTGTACAGGTTGCTGATTATAGTCTTTGGGCTCAAATACGGCAGGCAGCATCACAGGCACGCCCTGCAACATCTGATCTATCCGATGATTGGCAACCTCATCGACTTCCGCGAGGTGTCCTATATTCTGTTTTATACTCCACTTTTCGTTTCGTCTTTCCGAAAGTATAGCTTCGGTTATATCTTTTACTTTAGCCTCTATACGAATAGCGGTTCCACTGAGTCGCTCCAGGTAAAACGGGAGCATACCAGCAGGAAGCCCAAATGTAAATTGCCGTTCAAACCATGCGAGCTTTTTCATATTTACTGCGCGATACGTTTTCCTAAAATTATAAGGCTTCGTTCCACACCATCCAACACCGCTATATCCGGGAACAATGCCCAATCGGTAAACCCTGCGTGTCTGAATAACTTCAGACTAGGCTCATTGTGCGCAAAGATGAAACCGAGCAGTGTTTTAATCCCGAGTGTCCGGCACTCATCTATAGCCTGCTGCAAAATCTTTTTCCCTAACCCTTTACCGCGATATTCCGGATCGAGGTAAATTGATATTTCCGTTGTACCATGATACGCTGGTCGTCCATAAAATGACTGAATGCTTACCCAGCCTACTATAGCGGAGTCTTCATCCTCTACCATCCACAATGGCCGGTCGGCTGTAGCATGTGCATCAAACCACTTCACTCTGCTCTCTACAGAAACAGGCTCCGTGTCAGCTGTTACCATTCTGCCGGCTACCGTAGTGTTATAGATCGCAACAATTGTAGGCAGATCTTGTATGGTGGCAATTCTAAAATGCATAGTTATATATACTATATATATTTCTTCATTAACCAATCCGTCTGTGGATCAGTACCGAGCAGGAATACATGTGAACTGAATTTTTCAAATCCTTTTTTTCTATAAAACGCTATTGCCCGCTCATTTTCCTCCCATACTCCCAGCCATATTACCTTACAGTCAGCCTGCTTCGCATATTCAAGACCAGCCTGAAACAAAGCTTCACCCACACCTTGTCCGAAATATTCCTTGTCTACATAAATACGATGAAGCTCAATTTGTTCGTCGGGCAATGCCTCCTGCTTTTTTCCCTTTCGAAGTTTAATATAGCCTGCTGGTATAGCTCCATCTTCAGCCAGAAAGAAAACGGTATCTTTTTCCTTCAACTCACTTTCTAATTGTTCGTCAGTAAATGCTACGCTTACATACGACTCCATATCCTCAGGCGTGTTGTAGGGATCAAACGTTTCATGAAACGTTTTTTTCCCCAGCGCACAAAGTGTAGTCTTGTCAGCAACGGTTGCTCTTCTTATTCTGATATCCGATTTCATAATGCCAATTCCATTTTTATATCACTCCTTTTATAGGGGCCATCCACAGGTACCTCTATAAATCCTAATTTCCGATACAACCCAATGGCTGTTGTAAGACTCGTGTGTGAGTATAGTATAATTTTAACGGCGCCCAGCGCTTTGGCTTCTGCGATCGAAGTTTCTGCCAGCAACCTGCCTAGTTTCAATCCCTGAAATTTTTCGTCCACTGCCATTTTGGTGAACTCATAAATACCAGGAGATACATATTTCAACGCTGCAGTGCCTGCAACTGTATCACCGGCATATACCATTAGTATGGTACCACCTTTCTCAATGATATACTTATCCGGATGCTGCAACACTTCAAAATCGATTGGCTCCATCCAAAAATATCGTTCGATCCAGGTGCGGTTAAATTTTTCAAACCACGGCTGATGCTCCGGTCGGTACGTTACAACTTTAGCAGTTACATTCTCCATGGATTATCTACTCTATTATATTCATGTTTTAAAAAATCTCCGTCAATGATCAGAAGCTTCACACCGTCTTTGGAGTACGAACGATGTATACTTACATTATCAGAAACCTCGTATGTCATTCCCTTTGATAGCGTATAGGTTCTGCCATCCGCCAGCTCTGAAATCATTTCACCTTCGATACAATACACAATGTGACCTGCCTTACACCAATGATCAGCCCGGTAGTTAGCAGAATACTCCACGAGCCTGATGCGTAAACCTCCAAGCTGCTTCGTTCGCCACAAAGCTATACCTTGTTCTCCGCTATGCTGTGTAACGGGAACAGCACTCCAGTCAGTAGTTTGAAATAAAATGGATTGCATTGCTACCTGCTGAATTGAGCCTTCCATGCATCACGGAGCTGGTAGCCTCGGTTGACAATATATATACCTGCCACCGTGAGAAGAATGGCCATCCATATCTTCAGGTTAAGCTTTTCACCAAGTACAAACCATCCCAATACCACGGCCACTAAAGGGTTCACGTAAGCATAAAGGGACACGATTGTCATAGGCAATTTGCGCAGTACATAGGAGTAACATGCATACGCAACAATGGACCCCATTACGATCAGGTATATTAATGGATATATAATAGCAGGTGTCCAATGCGCTTCACTCAAGTCATCGAACATTAAAGACAAGGGAATCATCCATACACCACCGAAGAACATTTGAAGTCCTGCGTTTAGAAATGGATTTGAATTCTCGCTATGCTTCTTCAACCATATACTGGCGCTGGCCCAGCTCAATACGGCAACAAATGTCATCACGATACCGAGTATATATTCAATCCTTGTAAATTCACTGATGTGTTCACTGAAGATGAGAATGATACCAATCATACCAATCGCTACACCGAGCATAATCGGAACGGTAGGACGTTCTTCTCTATTGATAGAAAGGTTGATCATAATAACCGTGACCGGCATCAATGAGCAGATAACCGCAGCAACACCACTGGGTATATGTACTTCAGCCCATGCAACCAACCCGTTGCCAAGTGTGATCATAAAGAATCCTGCAATCGCCTGGCGAATGATATAAGCCTTTCCGGGTAATTTTATCTTACCGATGGTAAGCATGAAACCTGCAAGGATCAATCCGGCAATAATCTGGCGAACCGATACAAACAAGAACGGAGGAAACTCGACAACAGCCATTCGCATCACGAGGTACGTTGTTCCCCAGATGATACAAATCGCAACCAAAGCGATGTACGCAAATAGTAATTCTCTTTTCAAGGGCGTGTTTTGTTATAGTGTGTGAAACAGAACTCAAATCTTGAAGTTATTACGTAAAAAAAACAGTTTCAGTTTTGTTTATTTTGACCATATCAGTTTAAAACTGATTCAAGATCTCGGATGATACAGCGGGGAAAGCGCAGACAAGTTCACAAATGCCATGCATTCATATATAACTGTACCACGCATCTGTGTTGGGGCGCAAACGTTTAACTGCGCTATGTAGGGACAAATGAGTGGTGACAGGAAAATAATAACGTGAACAACTTTAGCCTATATCTTCCGCAGAATCATAAAACAAAAAAAGAGCGGAAGTATATTCCGCTCTCTTCTCAATATAAGACCTAACTAATTTTTAGTTTTTGTTCTTCAGGTCCAGCGCGAAGTCTTTCGCTGTCTTAGCAGTCATGATGTCCATGAAGTTCAATGCACCATTGGTAGTAGTCGAACCTCCTGTTTGGAATTGTGGAACAATAGCACCAGTATATTTACTAAATGCATCTGCCCAAACTTTCTGTACTTCTACCTGGGCTTTCAATTTCATTTCCAAGGCACCGTCAGCTTGCATGATTTTAGCGCGAGCATATGCTTGTGCATCTGCCAACTCTTTTATTTTCTTGGCTTCTAATATAGCACCCTCATACGCGATCTTCTGCTGCATCTTGTCTTGCTCGGCAACTTTTACTTTTGTTTCAGCTTCAACAACCTGTTTGGTTTGCTCTTGCTTCTGTTGATACTCTATTTCAACCAAGGCCTGCTCACCTTTAGCTTTCGCTGTTAAAGTCTGTTGTTGTGCGGTCATCAATTCCTGTTTAGATATAGATGACTTCGTTACCGCATCAATAATCTTTGTTAACTTCTGATCGACTTTATCTTCATAGTCAACATCGGTTATCGCTGCATCTGCTACCGTAATACCGTATTCCTTTATAGAAGACAATTTACGTTTCGGTGCTGCAGTCTTTTTGTCGTATTGAATTTCAGTCTGGTATACTCTCTTCTTTTCTTTCTCCAGTGAATCATATACTACATTTTCTTCCGTCTTCAAAAGATATACACCATCCTTCAACTGATCCATAAAGTCCTGCGCCATTTGTGCTCTACCCCCACCGTAGTGTTTCTCGCTACTCATTAACTGAGCGGATGACTGCAAACACTCTTTGGTATAGGGAGCCAATCTTTTTACCACCAGTGACTGTGGCGTTCTGTGTGTGTTATGAATCAATATCATCTCCTTCTCATCAGAAGGTAATATAAACTGTGTTATACCTTTCACATTCGCAGTAGTGGCATCGCTAAAGCGGATCATAATCTGACCGACTTCAATTCCGTTGTCCTCGATTTCGAGTTTAGGATTTTCGTCCTGGTACGTAACCGAGATCTGGTTAGGCCATTCTTTTTCCTTGGCAAAAAATCCTGCATAGAAAATTCCGGGCGCAAACTGTACGATCTGTTCTCCGGTTGTTCTTTCCACTACAGTTCTGTTACCAGCATCATTCCACGAAAATGGATTAATGGTCAGAAACAAAACCATACCGAGGATTGCTACTACTCCAATGACGATGGTTTTTTTTGAGATTAAAGGGTTCATGTTTAATTGTTGTTTGGTTTGTTGTTAGGTTTATTATGGTTAGAAAAATAGTTTGTCAGGAGCAGTACTACAGCGTAGCCTACTATGCCGAACACAGCCAGAAATCCGACTGCAAGTGTTAGTCTTATCATATTATTTGTTTGAATATATACTTGAAAGAATGTAAAGAAGAATGTTTGAGCCTCTTGTTTTTGGCTATTTACTGAACAACAACGGATGTGATCGTTACATATGGATGTGTATATCCGGGATAGCGTTAATAAGAAACCAGTTTTTTACTTTTATTTTCCACTGGTTTGTTCTTATCCCGAACACACTTAGTTGAACGTAAAAAGGTTCAAAAAGATAGGAATATATCCGAATATATTTTGACAGTAAACCACTTGCGATGCAACACGTTGCGATGTCCAATACAACTATTCCTGCTTGCGTTGCGCGGGGAAATATTATGTGCTTTAAAGCATGCTTACCGATAGATCATTCTACTGCTGTATTTATCCATACATGACTATACCAATGCCATATACCTTGCTTATCGGGAACAGTTATAGTGTACAACGTTCTGCGTTTCTTACCAATGCGCTTTGTGGCTTGCAGTGTAACGGTAACTTTCTGCTTATCTATAGTTTTAAGTGAGCATTCGCCACCTTGTACAAAACACTGGAGCTGATCAATCCGCAAATCCGTCCCATCAAATGTCAACGTCAGGACGGGCGGATTATCAGCAGGCAAAATGAAATTATCAGGCTTGCTGCTCACCACGTGTAGCGCTTTCATCTTTGCTTTCTCTACAAATTTACTTTTCTCAGAATATGCTTCTGACATGGGAAAGCGAGGGCATTGAAAAAGATCCATCCCTGCATACATGACTCCTGAATTCTGCGCTGCTGCCGCTTTAAATCCTGACTCTTTTACGATGGCTTTCATCTTTCCATCAAATTCTCCATAAGGATATGAAAATATGATTGGTTTGCTGCCCAGTTTTTCTTCTATGATTGATTGGCTTAATTCGATCTCATCCTTAAAAGTTTTATATCGTGTAGCGGCAGCCTCATTCAAAAAGAAGTCGTGGGAGTGCGTATGATTTCCAATCTCTACTTTATTTTTTAAGGCTTCTTGCAACTGCGCCCAACTCATATAATCACCACCACCAACTGTTTTGGTGTTGATAAATAATGTAGCAGGCATGCTATATCTCTTGAGTAAAGGAAGGCCGCGATCGTAAAAAGTTTTATAGGCATCATCAATGGTAATAACGGCAGTTTTCCGTGCTGGCTTATCAGATTGCAAATAATCTATAGCCTCAGAAAAAGTTAGTATCTGAAAATTATTATCGGCGAGATATGCCAGGTGTGCTTCAAAATCTTTTACCGGTGTGTTGGTGGTTGGATATCGTGAATCACCAAAACGATGATATATAAAGCAAACAACTTCTTTATCACCTTGAGTCAGTATAGCACTATCCTCTACAGATGCCGACTTGCCAGTGCATGAAAAAACCGATAGAAGAAAAAATAGAATATATAAACGCGACATAACTTAATCTTCAACCAAATACTGTGGATCAATGGTATATGCATCAAACTGCTTGAGGTTGTTGCGCAGAATGATCTTCTTCAACTGATTGGTATAGGCTGTTCTTCGCTCGGAATAGTTTTTCAAATGTGGCAACAACTGAAGTGGATCTTCTGTCTGCGCGCGTGCTTCGCGTAAACTTTTATAGGTGCGTGAACGTGCCAGAATCTCAAAATAATCTATTATGGATTTGGACATATCGGGATAGGCGCGAACATATATCCTTTTATTTTTTCGCGTACGTCTGGCCACCACGCGCGATTCATTTGTATTGAAAGACCAAACTCCAAAAAGATTATTCGCCTGAAGGAAAAATCTCGACTTGCCCCAACCACTTTCAACAGCTGCTTGAGCGAGAACGAGACTTGTAGGTAACGTTCCTGTACGCACGATCAGGTCATCTATATCTTTAGCACGATAGCGGTTCCGCAGGTCTATATATAGGGCACTGTCCTTTTCAGACCACCGCGTTTTTCCCCGCAAGGCTACTATCTTTTGTCTGCGTTGTTCGATTTCGTGCTTGGCTACCAGGATGGATGGCAACACTGCTGATATAAATTTTGCTTTTGCTTTGCGAACCGGGAGTTTTTCAAGTCCTGAAACATGCGTATAGAGTAATGGTTTCACCAGGACATCCGCTACCAGCACAATCTGGTCGAGCGATTCTACCTTTATGGTTTCTGTTTGTACGCTAAATGTTTTAGTGTCATCACAACCCGATATAGTTATGAAGAGAATAAGGAACGTTATAAAGAAAAGGTTTCGAGCGGTAGGGTATCTCATAACTATACGTAAACAGAAATCGTCACGAGCCGATTTCGATAATGCAAGTTAACACATCTTACAGAAGTTGAGATTGACCCTTTTGGCTGCTCATCGTCTCAATCCGTTAGTTGGTCGGCCTCCGCAACGTGAAAAGTATAAACTCATTTCTGTCTCACACTGCTTGGGGACAGATACTACATTTGCGGGATCTCTGAGGAAGAAGAACTTATCGTGGTTCGACTTTCCTTCAGGCGCTTTAATTGTCCTACGATAATAATACTTACAATCACTAATAAACTCCACGAAGTAATTTTATGCCACGTTACCATTTGCCAGCCCCTGTGCTGATAAGCGTATTTCCACGCACCGAAAAAAGTGGCAATATTTTCTGCAAGCCATATAAAAAAGCCAATGATCAAAAATGAAAGTAAAGCCGATATATAGTATGTCTTCTGATGAAGCTTGAATGAAAATTTTGTTTTCCAAAAGATCACGACCAACACCAGTGTTATATATAGCCGTAAGTCTATGATGAAGGCATTCGTAAAGAAGTTCAGATAAATGGCTGCGCCTATACCGATAGCAAATATATCTTTCGGCCAATGCACTGTGTCAAGCTTGAGGTTTCGCCATGCCTGGCAGATATAGCTCCCCACACTCGCATACATAAAGCCTGCATATAAAGGCACACCCATGATTTTGGTGTATGCCTCATCCGGATACGACCATGAACCGCGATTCACTTTATGCAATTCCATGATCAGCCCCAGTAAATGGAAAAGTGTGATCACATATACTTCATCACGTGTTTCGAGTCCGGTTTTATACATGATCACCTGAGCAATAATACAGACGATCAACAAAAGATCATAGCGCGGAATTCCTATATGCAACGCAGACGAAAGTGCGAGCGAAATAAAAATCAATACCGGGAATATACAGGATATAGCCTGTAGATAGCCAAACAATAGAAATTGTTTTAGGAAGGAAATAAACCTGGTTTCATCGCCATGAAGTACAAAACAATTTTCGATTGCGTTATGGAGTTGCTTCAAATGATATGGATAGTCAAGGGTTTCAAATGTAAATATTTATTGTTTTGCACATGAAATAAACAGTTTCAATTTTACTACTTTTGACCAGATCAGTTGAAATTGTCTTCATGGAGATTTTGAAGATTAACGCAGACAAACTGCAAAAGTTTTTTCTGTGTATACTGAAGAATATAAAGTATCAAAAACTTATTTAAGTGCTACCATGAAAGATATGCTGGATGTAAAGACGGAACACAAATACACGGAAGTAGCCGAACGTATTGAGTCGCTTATTGAAAAGAAACTTTTAAAAGTTGGTGATAAACTTCTGTCGGTACGAGCACTCAGTAAAGAGCAGGGTATAAGTTTGAGCACTGCATTTCAGGCGTATTATTTTTTAGAGAGTAAGGGTTTGATAGAGGCCAGACCTCAATCGGGATACTATGTAAAATATTCGCGTGAGCATACACTAGATATACCCCAGGTATGCGAACCTTCAGATGATGCTGTGCCGGTGAGTGTTGATGATATGATCAATAGTGTATACCGTGATCTGAATGCGAAGGGTATAACTAATTTTTCACTGGCAACACCTTCTATTAAATTATTGCCTACAGCTAAATTAAACAAGGCAGCACTGCAGGCTATACGTGAATCGCCTACGAGTTGTCTCAATTATGAAAATGTGCAGGGCAATGCTGATCTGCGAAAGCAAATTGCGCGGCAAGCTTTCAACTGGGGAGGTACACCCAGTGAAGATGATATAGTGGTTACGGCAGGCGCTGTTGAAGCGCTTTCACTTTGCATGAAGGCGGTTACAAAACCTGGCGATACGGTGGCTATTGAAACACCGACATACTATGCGATCTTCCAGGTGATGGAAAGCCATGGATTGAAAGTTGTAGAGATTCCAACAGACCCTCTGTTGGGCATCGACATTGATTACCTGGAGCAAGCTATACCTCGCTTTGATATAAAGGCTTGCTTGTTTGTAAATAACTTCAACAACCCGTTGGGGAGCTGCATGCCTGATGATCTCAAGAAAAAACTCGTGGACATGCTAGCCAAGAAAGAGATACCATTGATTGAAGATGATATATATGGTGAGCTATATTTTGGTAAGACACGCCCCAAGACCTGCAAGTCGTTTGATAAAAAAGGATTGGTACTTCATTGCGCATCATTTTCAAAATCGCTGGCACCAGGTTATCGCATTGGCTGGACTATACCCGGTAAATTTAAAGAGCGTGTGATTCGGCTGAAGCGTATGCACTCGGTATCTACTAATACATTAACACAGGCAGCGGTTGCCAATTTTTTAAGCAATGGACGTTATGAATTACACTTGCGTCATTTGCGTAAAGCACTGCATACACAATCGCTTCGTTACCTTCAGGCGGTATCAGAATATTTTCCGGATGATACGCGTGTTACACGACCACAAGGTGGCTTCACGTTATGGATCGAGATGAATAAAAAAATAAATGCTTTTAAACTTCACAAGCGCGCGTTGAAGCATAACATCGGCATTGCACCGGGACAAATTTTTTCAACACAAGGTAGATTTGAAAATTGTTTTCGTTTGAGCTATGGCGCTCCGTGGGACGAAAAGATAGAGGAAGGAATTAAAACACTTGGAAGGCTTGTGCGCGATTGGAAATAATAAAATCAAGCGCACGTATTCCAGGCATCAACACCAATTCTTTTTAAAAAAATGCGAGCATGAAGAAAATTTTCCTCATCAAGGATTACTCAGCATTTTTGCTTGCAAACTTGCTTGCTTGCCAGAAAAAGAATCCGAAAAAAATCATTATTGAGATAAAGACGTACACCATAAGCCCCTCGATTAATTCTATATCAAAGATGCTCTTACTATTTTTGCCACACCTACGGCTCTTTCCCCATCCGTCACGGAAGTAAGTTCGGCAAGGCTTTTGCATTTTTTGACGCGACAAACCACCTGTGTAATTGAGATTCTAATTAAACCTTAACTATTTAAATTGCACCCTTGTTTATTTGAAAACCAACGTATTATGATAAAACAAACTTTGAGGCTCGTGCTGTTGGCAGCGGGGAGCCTGTTAGGCTTTAGCAGCTATGCTTTCCAGACAGAAACTTCACAAGAAGATACAATTACTGCGCCTTCGGATTGGTTCTTACGCGATCCCGAGACTGATCATATTCAAGGACTTAGTGTTGAAAAAACATACAACACTTTGCTAAAAGACAAGCCTTCTAAAACTGTTTTAGTAGCAGTTATCGATTCCGGAATTGATGCTGAGCATGAAGATCTGAAAGATATCATGTGGGTAAATGAAGATGAGATTCCCGGTAACGGCATTGACGATGACAAAAATGGTTATATAGATGACATCAATGGCTGGAATTTTATTGGCGGTAAAAAAGGAAACGTAAACGAAGATACCTATGAGGTAACACGTGAATACGCGCGTCTGAAACCGAAATATGAAAATATAGACGAAAAGAAAATCACCAAGAAAAACAAAGCTGAGTACGAGCTCTGGAAAAAAGTACAGGCGAAGTATGATCGTGATTTTGAATTCAACAAAACGCAGTACGAACAATACAATCAGCAGTACGAACTATATACAAACGCCTCTGCTACCATCAGATTTTGTGATAGCCTGTTGCAGGCCCATACCGGCAAGCCAGTATCTAAATCGACACTGCCGAGTATAAATGCTACGAATGACACCATACGCTTTGCAAAAGAAACACTTTCGAAAGTATTGGAAAATGTTGATGGCGATATACTGGTAACCGAATTCGTTGATGAGTTGAATGGCTATGTTAGCCAACTGAAGGAAGGCGTTGATCATTATCGTGTGGCCGTTGAGTACGGCTATAACCTTACGTTCGATTCAAGAACGGTTATAGGTGATGATCCTAAAAATCTAACGGAGAAAAATTATGGTAACAACGATGTGGAAGGTCCTGATGCCCGCCATGGTACACACGTGGCAGGTATCATTGCTGCGAATCGTAAAAACACAGTCGGCATTAAAGGTATAGCAGATAACGTACGCATTATGTCAGTACGCGCTGTGCCCAATGGTGATGAGCGTGATAAAGATATAGCGAATGCCATTCTATATGCTGTTGATAATGGCGCGAAGGTTATTAACATGAGCTTCGGTAAAGCTTTCTCTCCGAATAAAGAACTGGTAGATAAAGCCGTGAAGTATGCTGAATCAAAAGGAGTATTGCTGGTACATGCTGCGGGTAATGACTCTGACGATACAGATGTAGAATCAAATTTCCCGAATCGTAAATTCATAAAAGGCGGTGAAGCGAAAAACTGGTTAGAGATTGGCGCATCTTCATGGGGTGCTGATGCTAACTTTGTTGGTTCATTCTCGAACTATGGAAAAAAATCTGTTGATCTTTTCTCTCCAGGCGTACAGATATACTCTACAACTCCGAACAATACATATGAAGACCTGCAAGGTACCAGTATGGCGAGCCCTGCAACAGCCGGTGTTGCTGCAGTTCTCTTTTCATATTTCCCCGAGTTGACCGCAACACAAGTAAAAGATATTATCCGTCAGTCAACACGCAAGTTCGATGGCTTGAAAGTGACGAAGCCTGGCACACAAGATCAGGTTGCTTTCAGCGAATTGAGCAGTACAGGAGGTTTAGTAAATGTTTATGAAGCTGTGAAGCTCGCGCAATCCTTAAAAAGTAAGTCTGTTGAAAAATAAGCGGACAGAAATCGTCCGATAACGCAACAGTTAACTGTAAAAAAGTGCTGAAGAAAAAAAACTTCAGCACTTTTTTATTGTCCGCACTATAAAAATCACGCGCCTGGCGGTATAGCTTTCCCCTATAATTACCGACATGCATACCGATATATAGTGTAACCCTCGCTAATTGCAGTGCAAACGATTTTTAATCGCTTGTAGAAAATCCGCCTTTACGCGTGTACCCCAGCGATTCGCTATCGGGTAGCTTTCCTATACTAAAAGCTACCTCGTATGAATGCATTTCTAAAAGTTCTGACCACAGCGCTGCTGCTGTTTTCATCTTTACCTATAACCTTCTCCGCTCCTACCCGCGCGGGTTTCTATATACCCGATCACATTCAGGAAGTATCGTTCCGGTACAGAAGTATAGATAAGCTTATTATACTTCCTGTCATTATCAATGACTCAATTCAACTCAATCTTATACTCGATACGGGCTGTCGCAACCTGGTGTTGTTTGGGAAACGCTTTCAGAAATTATTCACGCTGGAGCCAGACAAAAGAGTACAGTTCTCCGGACTGGGATCAGGCAGAGCCGTAAACGGAGCGCTCTCATTAAAAAACAAAGTATCAATCAACGATGTACTCGGCGAAAATATACCGGTGATCATTATACCAAATCAAAATCTTTTCAGTGTCTATAATAATGTACATGGCGTGATTGGGTATGATATCTTTACAAAGTTTGAAGTTGAACTCAATCCCAGTATACAACTCATTACATTTCGTCCGGCTATAACAGCAAGTCTTAATGAAGACTATATCTCCGTACCGATTCGCGTAACCGATGCACGGCCTATAATTGATTGCCGCGTTGTATTAGATAAGAATCAAACGCATGTGTGCGATCTCATGATTGATACCGGCTCTACCTTAGGGCTTTTATTAAAAACTACCGACCTCAATGATTACAAAGTATATTCTTCGGAAAGAGTAATTGGTCGTGGACTCAATGGTGATATTGAGGGCTTTGAAACGACTACAGAAAAACTCCTGCTCAACACCTTGGAGATGACCCATCTGCGTACGGGCATCATCCACTCGCCCTGGCATAACCATGCTTCCATTGGCATGGATGTATTAAAAGACTATATCTTCGTTCTAAACTATTGCAAAGGTTACGCGGGCTTCCGAAAGGTATAATACCAATCTCATCATTTCACGATTCATGTGTGACGAAATTTTTATCTTCACGCTATGGCTCGTATACACCTTACACTTCCTGATGAATTTATATTTACAACTGAACTGCCCGTTCGTGTCTCTGATTTGAATTACGGTGCACATGTTGGCAACGACTCAATTCTTACGCTGATGCAGGAAGCTCGCGTGATCTTCTATCGTACGCTCGGTTTTAAAGATGAAATAAGTTTTGAAGGTTCTATAGGACAAATCATTGCTGATGCCGCCATTCAATATAAATCTGAAGCATTCTTAGGTGAACTTCTAATTATAAAAATTGCCGTTGACGATTTTTCCAAATACGGTTTTGATATGTATTATGTGATTGAAAACAAAGAGACTGGCAAAGAAGTAGCGCGTGGCAAAACAGGCGTTGTGTGCTTTGATTATGAGAAAAGAAAAATAGCAACGATACCAGATGTATTACTGAGCAAATTAAAATTATAGCCTCGGTATATATTCTTTCTTACAGATCGAGAAACACCCAATAGATTCGTTTTTATTTCAGCGACCGCAGGTAACTAAGACTTTGCGGAATTTGTTGCACTGCACGTGAAGATTCGTCTTCTATAAAATAATGTTTTATACCTATAGCGCGTGCTTCTTTCATAATTGCATCGATACCGACATCTCCTTTTCCCAATACAACATTACTTTCCACATCTGCTCTTCCATTCTTGCTATCAGGTGTGCCCGGTTTACGATCTTTTAGATGAAGCAAGATCCAGCGGTTAGCATATTTTTTCAACAGCGCTACAGGATCCTGACCAGCTTGTTTAATCCAGAATACATCCATCTCCAGATATATATAGCGTGCATCGAATGTATTCACCATATACTCAAACAACGTTCCGTTTTCATGTGGCTGGAATTCATAACCGTGAGGATGATAACACAGCAGCAAGCCGTTTTGCGCAAGGATCTTTCCTGCTTTATTAAGAACAGCGGATGCCCGGTTGATATCTTCAATGGTAAGCGTATCGCCTTTGTGTGGTATCCAAAAACAAACTACATACTTTGCGCCATAGGCACGTGCGTCATCGGCTACAGCCTGCGGATAATTCATTAGTCGTTCGAAGTCCGTACCATAACTCACAACCTGGAGTTGATTCTGGGCGATTAACTTTATGAACTCCGGAAATTCCAATCCATATGAGTCCCCTATTTCAATTTCCTTTATTCCAAACGATTTGATTTTTGCCATCGTGCCAGGCACATCTTTCGCAAATTCATTACGAAGGCTGTGAAGCTGTAGTCCGATTTCCTGCGCATGAGTAGCGAGACTAAAAAGTACGAGGAGTAGTCCAACGAGTTTTTTGAAAGAGGGTTGCATAGAGAGAATTCTTGATTCAAGATAGGTAAACTGGGTGAAGAAACAATCGATGAGTGGCCGGACTTAAAGTTAATTGTGAGTTTTCTACCGTTAGCCGTTAAGGCACGTTGTTACCGATGAAAAAAATCCAACGCCATTGAGTTCAAAAATGAGACACAAAATTTAATAGACTGAATAACAAATAACATTTAAGCAGATAAAGCACGTAAAAAAAGCGTCACCGTATGATGACGCTTTTGGGGTATAAACGATTTGGTTTGGTTGGCTATTTCTGAACCAGAAGTGGTGTGTTGGCCACAATGGTGATCAAGTCTGAATCATTTACACTTTTCTTCTCATCTGCTACGATCAGGAAGTTTTCATATAGCTGATCAAGCTCTATTTTATTAGGTTGATAACCGAGTAATTCAAGTCTGTGCTTCAATGCAGCACGGCCGCTACGCGCAGTTAACAAGATAGATGAAGTCGGTACACCTACATCTGCAGGATTGATGATCTCATAATTTTCTGAGTTCTTCAGGAAACCATCCTGGTGAATTCCGGATGAGTGCGCAAAAGCATTCGCACCAACAATTGCTTTGTTCGGCTGCACTGGCATACGCATCATATCCGATACGAGCGTGCTGATTGCAAATAATTTTTCCGATTTAAGATTGGTATGCAAGCCAAGATCTTTATGCGTCTTAATGATCATGGCTACTTCTTCAAGGGAAGTATTTCCTGCACGCTCTCCTATACCAT
The DNA here is from genome assembly GCF_900167975.1 of Ohtaekwangia koreensis. Classification (GTDB taxonomy): domain Bacteria; phylum Bacteroidota; class Bacteroidia; order Cytophagales; family Cyclobacteriaceae; genus Ohtaekwangia; species Ohtaekwangia koreensis. Next base: position 1,158,835 of record NZ_FUZU01000002.1, on the reverse strand, counting down.
TGATCGTTACTTCAGCCTGTCCTGCGCCAGCAATTAAGCCAGCCATTGTATTGGCAGTAGCAAGTCCAAGATCATTATGGCAATGTACAGAGATTGTTGCCTTATCAATGTTCTTAACATGCTCGAACAAATACTGAATGCGTTTTCCATATAGATGCGGAAGGCAATAGCCTGTAGTATCCGGAATGTTCACTACATCTGCACCTGCAGCAATAACAGCTTCTACCATTTGTGCGAGAAATGCAAGATCAGCACGACCGGCATCTTCTGCGAAGAATTCTACTTCAACACCTTTTGCTTTCGCATATCCTACAGCCCATACGGCTTGCTCGAGAACTTTTTCGCGTGTTGTATTGAACTTATGTTTGATATGAATATCAGATGAACCAATACCGGTATGGATGCGCCCACGTTTTGCATGATGCAACGCTTCTCCTGCTACATCAATGTCTTCTTTCTTGGAGCGCGTCAATGCACATATACCAACGTTCACAGCTTTGGAAAGCTCTACAACCGAAAGAAAATCACCGGGACTGGATATAGGGAAACCGGCTTCTATAACATCTACTCCGAGTAGCTCAAGCTCCCGTGCAATCACGACCTTTTCATCGGTTGATAATTGACAGCCGGGCACTTGCTCGCCATCGCGAAGCGTAGTGTCGAAGATTTCAATTTTTCTGCTCATGGTTTCGTTATCCTTTAATTGTTAAAAGTATTATTTCGGGTTTCGGGTCAGGCATCTGTGCTGGTATTCAACACCATTATTTATATACTATACCGCAACCTGGCAATTCACCAGCATGCGTGCATTGTTACATACTACATTTCCCATCACCTCTGTTCCCAGAATTTTTTCGTGTGGAGTAGCTGCATCTGCTATATCACGTGTTCTGTATCCGTCCTTTAAAGTTTGCTCTACAGCTTTAATCACCGTTTCGGATTCTTCTTTCAGACCAAAAGATATATCCAGTAACAATGCAGCTGAAAGTATAGATGCTAATGGATTAGCAACACCTTTGCCGGTAATGTCATGTGCACTTCCGTGGATAGGTTCGTATAGCCCTACCGTGTCACCGATAGAAGCAGAGGCAAGCATACCCATGGAACCTGCAATCTGCGATGCTTCATCTGTAAGTATATCTCCGAAAAGATTTCCGGTTACTACTACATCGAAGCTGCGCGGATTCTGGATTAACTTCATGGCAGCAGCATCTACAAACATGTGCTCTACTGTTACATCCGGATATTGCTTTGCTACTTCCTGAACAACCTCGCGCCAGAGGCGTGAGCTTTCCAGTACGTTTGCTTTATCAACGGATGTTAATTTCTTTCCGCGTGTTAATGCAGCCTTGAAAGCTTTGTGTGCGATACGCTCTACTTCATAACGAGAGTATATCATGGTATCAAAAGCAGTACTGCCCTGGTCTTTGCGTCCGCGTTCACCGAAGTATACATCTCCTGTCAATTCACGGAAGAAAAGTATATCTGCACCTTTCAGTATTTCAGGTTTAATGCTGGAGGCTGCAAGCAATTCATCAAAAAGTTTTATCGGACGAAGGTTGGCATATAGGCCTAACTCTTTGCGCATCTTCAGCAGACCTTGTTCCGGACGAACTTTCGCTGAAGGATCATTATCATATTTAGGATGTCCTACAGCTCCGAAGAGTATAGCATCCGAATTTTTCATTTTCTCAAGGGATTCATCCGGTAGTGGATTTCCAGTAGCTTCTATAGCCTCATGGCCAATCGTTGCATAGTCGAATGTAAATTGATGACCAAAGCATTCGGCTACTTGTTCGAGTATTTTTTTACCACATGCTGTTACTTCTTTTCCTATACCGTCTCCGGGAAGTATTACAATTTTCTTTTTCATTCAATCTCTTTTAATAAGCTTCGAGTTTCCAGCTGCAAGCTGAGTTGTGTGAGTTGTGTTTAAGCGCGGGCGAGTTCAAATTGTTTGATCTCTTCACGAAGGCTCAACAGATAATCTATATCATCGTATCCGTTGGTAAGGCAGATCTTCTTGTAGGCATTGATGTCGAATGATTCTGAAGAACCATCTTCGAGCGATACCTTTTGATTTTGAAGATCAACTGTAATCTCTGTTGCCGGGTCTTTTTCAATCGCCGCAAAAATCTTTTTCAAAAACGTATCCGTTACCTGTACCGGTAGCGTTGCATTATTGAGTGCGTTGTTCTTGAATATATCTGCAAAGAAACTTGAGATCACTACTTTAAAACCATAGTCGGCTATAGCCCACGCTGCATGTTCGCGACTGCTACCACATCCGAAGTTTTTACCAGCCACTAAAATTTGCCCAGTATACGTTTTATCATTCAGCACAAAATCCTTCGGAGTATTGTCGTTGTTATAGCGCCAGTCTCTGAAAAGATTTTCTCCAAAACCATCACGTGTTGTTGCTTTCAGAAAACGTGCCGGTATAATCTGGTCTGTATCTATATTTTCAATCGGCAGTGGCACTGCACGACTCTTCAAGGTTATAAATTTCTCTTTCGCCATTGGTCCAATGTTATCCGTTTTAATTATACCAGTTCCCGTACGTCTGTTACTTTGCCGGTGATCGCTGCTGCTGCTGCGCTCAACGGACTCGCCAAAAATGTTCTGGACTTTGGACCTTGTCTTCCTTCGAAGTTTCGGTTCGATGTACTGATGCAATATTTACCAGCGGGAATTTTATCTTCGTTCATTCCTAAACAAGCGGAGCATCCTGGTTCGCGTAATTCGAAACCTGCTTCTTCAAAAATTGTATGAAGACCTTCTTTGCGTGCTTGCTCTTCTACTTGTTTCGATCCGGGCACCACCCATACTTCAACACCGGCAGCTTTCTTCTTGCCCTTCACAATAGAAGCTACCAATCTTAAATCTTCAATGCGTGCGTTGGTACAGCTTCCGATGAAAACATAATCCACTGATTTACCCAGTAACTGTGAACCGGGTTCAAGTCCCATATATTCAAGCGACTTTGTGAAAGAATTTTGTTCGCTTATATCATTCAGTTCTGCAATGGTAGGGATACGGTCCGTAACTTTTATACCCATGCCTGGATTGGTTCCATAGGTAATCATAGGAGCTATATCTGCTGCATCGTAAGTCAGTACGTGATCGTACTTCGCGTCATCATCGGTTTTCAATTGACGCCATTCTTCAACGATGCTATCAAAAGCTGCTCCTTGTGGTGCAAATTTTCTTCCTTTTATATAGTTGAAAGTGGTTTCATCCGGAGCGATCAATCCGCCACGAGCGCCCATTTCAATACTCATATTGCAAATGGTCATACGTGCTTCCATAGAAAGACTGCGGATGGCTTCACCGGCATACTCCACAAAGTATCCTGTTGCGCCACTGGCTGAAATCTTCGCGATGATATATAGTATAATATCTTTGGATACCACGCCTTTACCAAGCGTACCGTTGATTTCGATGCGCATCGTTTTCGGGCGATACTGAAGTATACATTGTGTAGCCAGTACCTGCTCAACTTCACTGGTACCAATACCAAAGGCTATACTTCCGAACGCTCCGTGCGTTGATGTATGGCTATCGCCACATACGATGGTCATACCCGGTAAAGTTAATCCCAGCTCCGGGCCGATGATGTGAACTATACCTTGATACGGATGACCTAGATCGTACATCGTAACGCCAAACTCGGCCGTATTTTTACGAAGTGTTTCTACCTGGTGACGGGAGAGTGCTTCTTTGATTGGAAGGTGCTGATCTTTTGTAGGAACGTTGTGATCTGGCGTAGCCGTTGTGCGGGCCGGGTTGAATAATTTAATGCCGCGTTTCCGTAATCCGTCAAAGGCTTGCGGACTGGTTACTTCGTGAATGAAGTGACGGTCGATGTACACTACATCCGGGTACCCTTCACTTGTCTTCACCACGTGTGCATCCCAGAGTTTGTCGAACAGTGTTTTCGGTTGACTCATGTCTCAGTTTTCAGGTCTATTTGTGTTTCAATTGCATCGAAGTAGAACAAGTGTTAGTTTGTCCTGCTACATAAAAAACGAAACGTCCCGTCTGAGTATATCAGACGGGACGATAACGGTTGTTCTATATTTAATTCAGGTCATTTTTTGTTGATCTGAATACTCAAAAAAGTCTATATCAAAACGAGGGTTCTTCAGACACGAAGATGAAAAAAGTTAAGCCGTACATCAACGAATTGTTAAAAAATATTTACCAAAACTAACGATTGATTGGTTGTTTATAGTTGCTCACCACAAGCAATTCTCGTGACTGTATCATGCTTTTTTCTTGCTGTAAAAGTATACGAAGCAGCTGCTGAATTTCCTTGAGATACTTTTTTACTTTCTTTAGTTTTCGTGTGGCTTGTATATGCAACTCTAACGGACTGATAATATCGTCCTGCATCTTGCTTGTAAAATAATCCGAAGCATCTTTTACACGCTGATATACATGCGTATAATCATTCTGATCGGATGCCTCTTTCATCCAGGTATATAAATGTCTTTTAAAAGTCTGATTTACTTTTTTATTATCCTCCAACCAGGTATTTATACTTTGCATCAATGCTATAGCATCCTCTTTGTGCGGAATATTTTTCTGATCAATCGACTCCAGCAACTCGATAACCTGATGTGAGATTGCCGACCATTCAAAAGCCTTTACGATAATGCTATAAAGATATTGGTGTTTTTCATTGTGATATACTGACTGTAAGGTATCCATGGAAGTGCTGTCACGCATAAAGTCCAGGATGCGTTCATCGGTCTGTATACTGCGGCTGGTGATCGGTGATTTCAAAGCAATACCTTCCAATGCAGTACAACGGCTCAATGCCACATATACCTGACCTGCAGAAAAAGAGTTTGCTGCATCTACAATTACTTTTTCAAATGTAAGTCCCTGACTTTTATGAATCGTTATAGCCCAGGCGAGGCGAATTGGAAATTGACAGAACAATCCAAGTTCCTCTTCTTCTATGCGTTGCTCGGAAGCGTTGTAAGCATATCGTATGTTTCGCCACGTCTCGCGCTCCAATGTAAAGTATATAGATTCACCCGGAAATTCTACCTCGATTCTATCATCACTGATTTGCGCGATGCGCCCGAGTTTACCATTGAAATATCTTCGCTCTTTCTGTAAATCATTCTTGATGAACATAATCTGAGCGCCTTCCTTCAGCCAAAGTTCTTTTTCTGTCGGATATGATTTTGTTGGAAAATCGCCATCTACGGTTCCATCGAACCGAAATGATTCGCCTGGCAACTTTGCGAGTTCTTCTGCATTGATACGATCTGCCAGATAGTTGTGCGAGGTTAGGGTAATAACGACTTCATCTTCCCCTTGCCCGAGTGCTATAGCATGGCGGCTATTTAGCAATTCAAGATCCGTACGCAGTGTATTGTTGTTACGAACCCGATTCAGTAAATCTATAAATACAGCGTCCTGTTGCCTGTATATTTTCTGCAGCTCAATGATCAACGGTGGTATTTGCTCGAGAACTTTTGCGTGGAAGAAAAACGGAGTCTTGTAAAAATTTCGAAGAATGCTCCACTCCTGTTCCTGTACAACGGGTGGCAACTGAAAGAGGTCTCCTATATATAGCATCTGCACACCTCCAAAAGGAATGCCATGCCTTTTCCGAACGTGCCTGAGGACGGTATCAATTGCATCGAGTACATCACAACGCACCATGGAGATCTCATCAATAATCAGCAACTCGATCTCTTCAAACAATTCTCTTTTTTCATTATGAAGACGAAGATTTTGCAGAAGTGTATATGCATCCGAAAGCCCTGAACTCTCTGAGTCAGTTCCCCGCTGTGGCACCGGGATGAACGGTGTAAATGGCAACTGGAAAAATGAGTGAATGGTAACACCGCTACAATTAATAGCCGCTATACCTGTGGGGGCTACAACGACACTCTTCTTCGGAGAATGCTCTTTTATATACTTCAGGAAGGTTGTTTTACCTGTACCTGCTTTACCTGTCAGGAAAATATGCCGGCTTGTCTGCTTCACAAGATTGGCGGCCAACTCAAAGATCGGATTGTTTTCGAACGGGTTCATCGTGGCTAACATAATCGATGAAAGTAAAACATCTCCCGCAGATTTCACAGATTAACGCAGATAATGCATTTTTTTATCGCCTTTGGCGACAAGATTTTTGACGAGTCTCTTTGCCGATCGATATTATGCAGATGCATTTAAAAGTCTGCGTCTATCTGCGAAATCTGAGGGAGAAAAAATGACTTTGCAATCCCTGCGTCAAGCAAGAAAATAAAATTACAAAATCGAAGAAAGAAGAATTATACCAGGTATTCGAACAGGTTCTCGTTCTGATTAACAAGAGTGTAGTTCAGCTTGTGTCCATCCATCCGCTCGATAAGCGTTTTGAAATCTTCCGCTGATTTTACTTCTATACCTATTAATGCAGGACCGGTTTCCTTGTTATGCTTTTGAATGAATTCAAAGCGTACTATATCATCGGTTGGACCTAAGATCTGGTTGACAAATTCTTTAAGCGCTCCCGGGCGTTGTGCAAAGCGAACGATGAAATAATGCTTCAGTCCTTCATATAGTAAAGATCGTTCCTTGATCTCCTGCATGCGGTCTATATCATTGTTTCCTCCACTAAGAACACAGACTACTTTTTTTCCTTTGATCTGCTCTGCATATTGATCAAGCGCAGCAATGGAAAGTGCACCTGCAGGCTCTGCTACAATGGCATCCTGATTATAGAGTTGAAGTATCGTAGAGCTTACTTTTCCTTCAGGCACCAACAACATATCTGTCAGTGCATCTTTGCAATAAGAAAAGGTGAGGTCTCCTACTTTCTGAACAGAAGCGCCATCAACGAAGCGTTGTATTTTTTCGAGCTTCACCGGTTTCCCTGCTTTCAATGCTTCCTTCATGGAAGGAGCTCCAGCGGGTTCTACACCTATAATTTTTGTTTGTGGTGAGTACGTTTTGAAATACTCTCCTACACCGGCACATAAACCTCCTCCGCCAATCGGCACGAAGATATAGTCTATACCGGATACTTCATCCAGAATTTCTTTTGCAACGGTTCCTTGTCCTTCAATCACTTTAACATGATCGAATGGAGGAATAAATACCATGTTGTTCTTTTGAGTATACTCCAGGGCATGCGCCTGACATTCGTCAAATGTATCACCTGTAAGTACGATCTCTATATTGTCACCACCAAACATCTTCACCTGGTTGATCTTTTGCTTTGGCGTAATGGCCGGCATATAGATCACTCCCTTTATATCCAAGTGCCTGCACGAGAACGCTACGCCTTGCGCGTGATTCCCTGCACTCGCACAAACAATACCGCGGCTCCTCTGCTCATCTGTGAGGCTCTGCATTAAGTTATAGGCGCCACGCAACTTATAGGAGCGCACTACCTGCAAGTCTTCACGCTTAATGTAAATCTCAGCCTTAAATTTTTCAGATAGCTTGCGATGGAATTGCAACGGGGTTTTCAGTACAACGGTTTTGAGTATATCCGCTGCTGCGTTGATGTTAAGGGTATATGTTTGTGTAGCTGGTGACATAAGTGAGATCTATACTCTTCCGTATAGCGCTTCGTCTGATCTCAGACGAAGCGCTGACGGTTGAGCTATAATTAGTTTATCATGCTGGCTTCTACCTGCTGTTTTTCAGGGCGGAGTTTGCGCACTGCTGCGCCTGCTTGCCAGAGTTCGCTTTCGCGAAGTTCTTTCAATTCTTCTGCGAGTTTCTCGCGGTAATCAGGCTTGCTGCAAGTATCGATGGTACGTTTTGCTTCTGCTCCCGACTCAACACTTTCATATAGTTCTTTGAACACAGGAAGTGTAGCGGCTTTGAATTTTTTCTTCCAATCCAACGCACCACGTTGTGCTGTTGTAGAACAGTTAGCATACATCCAGTCCATACCATTTTCTGCCACCAGTGGCATCAATGATTGCGTCAACTCTTCTACTGTTTCGTTGAATGCTTCTGAAGGTGTATGACCTTTTGCACGCAATACTTCGTACTGTGCTTCAAATATACCGGCAATAGCACCCATTAATGTACCACGCTCGCCTGTAAGATCAGAATATACCTCTTTTCTGAAATCTGTTTCAAACAAGTATCCTGCACCTACACCAATACCTAACGCAATCGCTTTTGTTTTCGCGTTACCGGTAGCATCCTGGAATACAGCATAACTTGCATTTATACCTTTACCTTGTAAGAATAATCTGCGAACAGATGTACCCGATCCTTTTGGAGCAGCCAGAATTACATCTACATCTGCTGAAGGGATGATGTTGGTTTGATCTTTAAAAGTGATACCAAAGCCGTGTGAGAAATATAGTGTCTTTCCTTTTGTAAGGTATGGTTTGATGGTTGGCCATAATTCGATCTGACCAGCATCTGAAAGAAGAAACTGAATTACCGTTCCTTTTTTTGCTGCTTCTTCAATTTCAAATAACGTTTCGCCAGGAACCCATCCGTGTTCAACAGCCTTGTCCCAGGTCTTTGATCCTTTACGCTGACCAATAATTACTTTAAAACCATTATCACGAAGGTTCAATGCCTGTGCAGGACCTTGTACACCATATCCGATAATTGCAATGGTTTCATTCTTCATTACTTCCAGTGCTTTTTCCATCGGGAACTCTTCGCGAGTTACTACTTCTTCTATGGTTCCTCCGAAATTAATTTTTGCCATTTTCGTTGTGTTTAAGTTATTACGTTTTGTACGTGTTTTAAGTGTTTACAATTGATAAATACTTGTATTGATTACAGACTATAATTACACAATCTGTGCAGCGTGTCTTGCACTGAGCTCACAGTAGAGATCGCTACCTGCATAATATATAGCATGCTCTACTTCAATCAATTTCTCAACCTGTTGTTTTACTTTTTCGATCATATCTTCTGATGTAAAGAGAAGTACTACGGCTACACCTCTGCGAAAATCATCTTCCGCTTCATGTGCGATCAGTCGTTTTATTCTTACTCTTCTCCTGTTCAGAATATTGACGATCCGGTTTAAAACCGAAAAGTTATTATCCGAATGTATCTCTAATGTGAAATCCTGTTTCATAAATATAGTTGCTAGGTACTGGCTATACGCCACTAGTCGTGTGGGTTGTGAGTTTGTGTGTGATCAATTAATCTTTGCAAGGAGGCGCTTCCAGCAATACATCTGCTACACCTGCTCCTGCTGGAACCATCGGGAATACGTTGTCTTCTTTTCCTACCACTACTTCAAGGAAGTATGAAGTTTTTGAATCCAGCATTTCCTGTAAAGCGTCAACAAGATCTTTGCGATCTTCAACTTTGCGGGCCTTAATGTTATAGGCTTCTGCAAGCTTTATAAAATTAGGGTTCGTCATTTCTGTAAACGAGTAACGCTTGTTATGAAATAACTGCTGCCACTGACGCACCATACCGAGAAAGCTATTATTCAATACCATGATCTTTACTGGTATTTCATATTGCATAATCGTCCCTAATTCCTGTACTGTCATTTGATAACCACCATCACCAATGACAGCGATCACCTGGTTCTGTGGTTTCGCAAGCTTCGCTCCCAATGCAGCAGGCAATGCAAATCCCATTGTACCTGCGCCACCGGAGGTCACGTTGGTTCTTGGGTTTTTATATTTATAGTAACGTGATGTTACCATTTGATGCTGCCCTACATCTGTTACTACAATCGCTTCACCTTTTGAAAGGTTTGAGAGATTATAGATTGCTTCTCCCATAGTAATCTTTTCGGATGGATTACATTCACGGTGAATGACTTTGTCGTACTCAATGTCATTAAGCTTGTGAAAGCTCTTCACCCATTCATCATGCTTACCTGTATTACACTTCTGTGTGAGCAGTTCCAATGCTTCTTTTGCATCGGCATGTATAAATGCTTCGGTCTTGATGATCTTGTCGATCTCGGCTTTATCAATATCGATGTGAACAACTTTCGCCTGACGTGCATACTTGCTTACATTACCCGTCACGCGGTCGTCAAAGCGCATCCCTATACCGATCAGTACATCACACTCATTCGTGTTAACGTTCGGTCCATAGTTACCGTGCATACCCAGGTATCCTACATAGTTTGGATGATCGGTTGGAAATGCTCCAAGTCCAAGCAACGTAGAGGCTACCGGTATACCTGTTTTTTCAGAGAATGCAATCAGTTCCTTGGTCGCACCTGACAACAATATACCTTGCCCGGCAAGTATATATGGACGTTTTGCGTTGTTGATCAGATCAGCTGCTTTCTCAACTTGTGATGGTTGAAGTACAGGCTTCGGTTTATAGGTACGTATATAGTCACACTTCTTATACTCGAATGCATCGATCATTTCGTTCTGAGCATTCTTTGTAATGTCGATGAGTACAGGACCTTGTCTTCCGGTCTTGGCGATATAAAATGCTTTCGCGACAGCAGGTGCTATATCTTTTGCTTCTGCTACCTGCACATTCCATTTAGTGACCGGCAACGTTGTGTTCACTACATCTATTTCCTGAAACGCATCGGTACCTAATAAATGTGCAAATACCTGACCTGTGATACACACCAACGGTGTTGAATCGATCAGCGCATCAGCAAGACCTGTCACCAGGTTTGTGGCGCCTGGCCCTGACGTTGCAAACACAACGCCTGTTCTTCCGGATACACGTGCATAACCTTGTGCAGCATGAATAGCACCTTGCTCGTGACGAACCAGGATGTGCTTCAGTTTATCTGCATAGCCATACAACGCATCGTATACCGGCATGATCGCTCCGCCCGGGTATCCGAAAATTATATCAACCCCCTCTTCGATAAGCGAAATCAGTAATGCTTCCGAGCCGGAAATTTTTTGTTTCTGTTGAGTGTTTTTTTCAACAGCAGATTTAGTCTTCGTCAGTAACGCATCCATCAGCCGCAGTTTTTACTTGTTTAGCATACTTCAATAAAACTCCATTCTTGGCATTCAGCGCTGGCTTTTTCCAGGCTGCTCTACGTTGGGCTATCGTCTGATCGTCTACCAACAAGTTGATAGTATGTTTCTGAACATCGATCTCGATCTGATCATTCTCTTCTACTAGGGCAATCACTCCACCTTCATAAGCTTCCGGTGTGATGTGACCTATAACAAATCCGTGAGAACCTCCGGAAAAACGTCCGTCTGTTATCATGGCTACTGCCTTACCAAGGCCAGCTCCCATAATGGCAGATGTAGGCTTCAGCATCTCGGGCATACCGGGTGCACCCCGTGGGCCTACATAACGGATGACGACTACATCGCCCGCTTTTACGCGACCACTTTGTATACCATTAATCAATTCAAACTCACCATTAAAAACTTTAGCAGGACCGCTAAACTTCTCTCCTTCTTTACCCGTGATCTTCGCTACAGAACCTTTCTCTGCGAGATTACCATAGAGGATCTGCAAGTGTGCTGTAGCTTTGAGCGGATTTTCAATAGGGTATATAACGTCTTGCTTCGCGAAATCAAGTGATGGAGCATCCTTCACATTTTCAGCAATCGTCTTTCCTGTTACGGTGACACAATCACCGTGCAGAAAACCTTGTTCCAATAAATACTTCATCACCGATGGAACACCACCGATTTTATGCAACGCATCCATGAGATATTTACCGCTTGGTTTAAAGTCAGCAAGCAATGGAGTCTTATCCGATATACGTTGAAAGTCTTCCTGCGTGATTTTTACATTCACAGATTTAGCCATGGCAATTAAATGCAGCACAGCGTTGGTTGATCCTCCTAACGCCATCACGACTGTAATTGCATTTTCAAATGCTTTGAATGTCATGATATCATGAGGCTTGAGATCAAGCGCGAGTAAATTCTTAATCGCTTTTCCGGAAGCTATACATTCATCTTTCTTGTCCTTGCTTACAGCGGGGTTAGACGAAGAGTATGGCAACGACATGCCTAGTGCTTCTATAGCAGAAGCCATGGTGTTAGCAGTATACATACCACCACAAGCACCTGCACCCGGACATGAATTTTTTACTATACCTTTAAAATCTTCCGGAGATATAGTACCTGCCATCTTTTGTCCCAACGCTTCAAAAGCAGAGATGATGTTCAGTTCCTGACCTTTCCAGTCACCGCCCGCTATCGTTCCACCATATACCATAATGGCGGGGCGATTCAAGCGTCCCATTGCGATGAGTGCTCCGGGCATATTTTTATCACATCCCACTACTGCGATCAATCCATCATAATACTGGGCGCCACATACAGCTTCAATTGAGTCCGCTATAATTTCACGGCTTACGAGTGAGTAGCGCATACCTTCGGTACCGTTGCTCATCCCATCGCTTACACCGATCGTATTGAAAATCAATCCTACCAGTTCATTACTCCATACAGCCGTTTTTACATCTTGTGCGAGCGCATTCAAATGCATGTTACACGTGTTTCCATCATAGCCTGTGCTCACGATACCTACCTGCGCTTTTTGCATGTCATCATCGGTAAGCCCGATTCCGTATAGCATCGCTTGTGCAGCAGGCAAGGTTGGATCTTGCGTTAATGTCTTGCTGTACTTATTTAGTTCTTTACTCACGTTATTGGTTAATGATTAAGTTTAAAAAATTCTTCCCTTCAGATTCGTATCCCGCTAACATTCGGGATGTTTTCGCATTTTGTTTTTTATCATCTCGCAGATATAGGAGTACCCCGAAGGATACTCCCTATCCACGGACATCTGGTTGTTTAGATGATGACGTAGCTAAATGATTTTTCGAGCACCTGGCATTTATATGCTTCTTGTACTGTTGCGCCTAAGCTGTCGAACCATTCTTTTTTAAATGGCTTGGCATCGATCGATTCAATGCCTACTATTTCAGCAGCTGTACCACACAGGAATGCGCTGTCAGCTGATTCAAGTTCTTCTACCTTTATCTGTTTTTCTTTTACAGGTATATCTAATTCGCGGCAAATGTTCATTACAGTCTGACGCGTTATACCAGGAAGTATATGTCCAAGAGAAGGTGTATAGAGTACTCCGTCTTTTTCCAAAAAGAAATTTGCTCCGGGAGCCTCCGCAACAAAGCCATTCATGTCGAGCATCAAGGCTTCATCATAGCCTCTTACTTTTGCTTCACTTGTTGCCAGTATAGAGTTTACATAATGACCGGTAACTTTCGCTTCCATCTTCAATGAATTTGGATTGGGGCGCTGGTAGGATGACACACACATTTTCAATTGCTTGTCACCATGATACTTGTCCCATTCCCATGTACACATCATGAGGTATACTTCATCGGTGTGCGTGAGTTGCATATTCGGGCCACAGTAAACCAACGGACGGATATACGCATCACCCATATCATTTTTTTCTAACAGTTGATATGCGATCTGTATAAGTTCTTCAGTCTCGTAGCTGAACGGAATGTTTACCAGTGCACAACTTTTTTTCAAACGCTCAAAGTGTTCATATGCCTTGAAGATTTTTACACCGTTCATTGTCTGATAGGCACGGATCCCTTCGAAAGCGCCAAATCCATAATGGAGCGATTGACTATACAAATCCGTATGCGCATCGACAGCCTTAATGAACTTACCATTCAGGAACAAGATCGTGTCTTTCGTGTAGTACATATTTACAACTGTTAGTTTGTAGTTTACTATATAAAACAAAACCGCCCCGAGGCTATCGGGGCGGTCTGTGATGTTCTTTTTAAAAATGCTATATCACTATCGCCCCCGCGGGTTTGACAAGTAGAATATTCACACTATTTACAAGCACAGTGAAGCTGCTCAACTCCGTAGAGTTTAACAAGCGTTCGGTGATTTGTTGATTGTTCATCATAAAATTCTGTGCGAGTACAATTGTCACAAATAATCAATTACTATTCAAGCGAAACGTAAAAAATATTTGAAAATTTCGCTAAAAACGAATGTTAGCTACTGCTTACAGGCGTTCGTTAATGTAGTATTAAAACACATGTTCACCCTCTAAATTTGTAGTTACTGTCCTATTCATCCCTATCCGATATTCAGCTGCCATAACTATATATTTCATGCTATATATAGGCTACTCGTCCTTCAAAACTGTAACGGGATTCGTAAGCGCGGCTTTAATGACATGATAGCTTGTAATCGCTAACGCGGTAATTATTATTCCCCCACCTGAAATGATAAACGCCCAGGGAGAGATTTGTACCTTGTATTGAAATCCTTCAAGCCAGGTATTCAATCCCCAAAGGCATAACGGTGTACTTATTATAATCGCAGTGAGTATAAGCAACGTATAATCTTTTACTACCAACAACCATATACTCCATACGGAAGCACCTACGACTTTGCGTATGCCAATTTCCTTGGTGCGTTGCTCTACAGTATAGATGATCATCCCCAGTAAGCCGAAGCATGCAATCATGATTGCCAACCCAGCAAATACAGTGAGAGCGTGACCAAACTTTTCTTCAGACTGAAAATTTCTTTCAAAGGAATCGTCTACAAAATTGTATTGAAACGGGTTGTTACCAGCATACTGTTTCCAATCCTTTTCTACAGAAGCAAGTAATGCATTGAGCGCAGTTGTATTATCAGGTGCAATGCGCAAGACAGCACTTTGTTCACCCACTGTGAATATATTGCTATTGATATGAAATATAGCCATGGGTTGAATCGGCTGATTCAATGACCAGTAATTAAAATCACGTACAATGCCAATCACTTCATATTGCTCACGACCTGGATAATCTATTTTTTTGCCGATCACACTTTCGTCCACGTTCCAACCTAAGGCTTCTGCTGCCGACTCGTTTATGATAACCCTGTTTTTATCAGCCGGTACATCCTTGGAAAAATTACGGCCTATTTTAAGATCCAGGTTTAAGGTTGGTATATACTTCTCATCAGCCTTCACATAATTCAGTGGTGTAATTTTCCCACCAGAGCCTTCCGCACTGAATTGATCTCCATCCTGAATATAGGGTGGCACAGCACTACACCATGAAGCCTCCTGCACACCGGATATATTTCCCAGTGAATGTATAAATGTCTCTTTATCGTTTATGCGTTCGACACGGTTTACAACCAGGAGGTTTTCACGGTTAAACCCGATGTCTTTCTGTGCTAAAAACCTGATCTGTTGAAAGACTACAATCGTGCAAACAATCAATACCATCGAGATCACGAATTGAAATGTTACCAATCCGTTTCGTAAAGTTTTACCTTGTTTACCAGTGCGCAGTTTTCCTTTCATAGCCTCCACTGGTGAGAATTTACTCAGGAATATAGCCGGGTAACTTCCGGATAACAAACTCATCACTACAATCAATCCGAGCAGCACCCAAAGTATATCCTGATGACGAAGCAGGTTTAGCTTCAGATCGTTGCCAGTAAGAACGTTAAAAAAAGGAAGAAGAATTTGCACCAGTCCCAGGCTTATCAATGCTGCGAGACAACAGAACATAAATGCTTCTGAAAAAAAATGCAGTGCCAACTGAAACTTATCGGAGCCCATAATTTTTCGCAGGCTTGATTCTTTTATTCTACGTGTATACTGCGCCGTAGAAAGATTCATAAAGTTGATACACGACAACAGGATGATCAAAACCTCCACCCCTATCAAAGTATATACCGTTGTAATATTTCCAACGTTGTTGAGCCGGTTATATACATTGGTAGAGTGTAAATGTATAGATGTAAAAGGCTGAACAAAGAGTTCCCACTTTTTACCGGTTTTTATATAGTCGTCAAACGACTGATTCATGACGCGCTGCAAGGTTCCTTCGGCATACTTTCTTGGAAGTGCCGGAAGTTTGCTTTCCAATGCGGCTATCGTAGCACGTTCATCGAGTAGTACAAAAGTTTCGAAGGTCGTCCAAAGCCAAAGATCGTTCGCGCTCATCACCTTCGGGAAACTGTTCATCGATACCAGTATATCAAATTGTATATAGGAGTTATCCGGAACATCCTGAACAACGGCTGTTACTTCATATGTTTCCTTCGCGCTGTCACTTCCAACTTGCAGAAGTTTACCAAGTGCTTCATTTGTTCCAAAATATTTTCGCGCTGTTGATTCAGTGAGTATAGCAGAGTGCGGCTTTTGCAACGCCGTATTTATATCTCCTTTAAGCAAGGGAAAAGTGAATACACGAAAGAAATTTGAATCAACCGCCAATATATTTGATTCATCAAATGCTTTAATGTCTTCTTTGTTATCAGCGTAGGTCACCAGAAAATTTCCAGGAGGCTGTACACGCGTCACTTCTTTTATTTCGGGAATCTCAGCATTTAATGCATACGCAACGCCAGGACCAAGCGAAGCAAACTGTTTGTCATCTTTTTCACCCCAAATAAAGGTTTGATTGATGCGATAAATATGGTCACCGTTTTTATGAAAGCGATCATAGCTGAACTCATGCTGTACATATAGGTATATGAGCAGCGTGCTGACGATACCAGCAGTCAAGCCCAGGAGGTTAATCGCAGAGAATAATTTTTGACGCTTGATGTTACGGACAAACAAAAGAATGTAATACTTGATCATACCACGGAATTGGTTTGACCAGTTCTATGACAAAGGTCGTACCATTGCTAAACCAGGGTAAAAGAGGGCTTTTTGACCAAAAAGTCGTCCGCTATCAGATCACGGTGTTCGATTTCGGAAAGAATTCTACCGCAGATTTCAGGATAAATCTGCAGTAGAAAAAATTTAAGACTCGAGATATTTAAGATTTTAAGACTCTAAATATTCAACGATCCCATCACGAATAGCTGTGAAGGTTTTTACCAGTGTTTCTTCATCTTCTTCCAGTAACGTCACGCGGAAGCCTTGCAACTCGGAACAGAAAGATGAAATCGGAACAACACAAACGCCTTTCGCTGCGAGCAGATGATATACAAAACGCTTGTCGAGGGCTATATCTGTTTTAGGTGAGCCATCCGCATTGTTTACCCAACTGCTTACCAGTTTACTGATTTGTTCATTGCCGATCGCCAGTTTTTGTGTTGGCTTCAAACTTCCATCGCGGAAAATAATCGTGTTATAGAATGCTCCGAATGTTTCATTAAATGTAAGCTGCGGAACGGTGCTAAGTATATCTGAAATGATCTTGCTCCGCTTTCCAATATTCCGATTTGTTTCTTCGCGGTATACTTTGAAGCGCGGATCACCAAAGATCTTCGGTATAGTTAACTGCGGAAGTTTAGTAGAACATACTTCAATCATCTTGGCATTATCGAGTGCCTGGCAAAATCTGTTGAAGTCCTCGTCTTTATCACGATTATAATATTCCATCCAGCCACAGCGTGAACCGGGCCATGGTAATTCTTTTGAGATACCCTTCATGGATATACCAGGTACATCTTCAATGATCTCAGCAAGAGAATATGCCCGTGCTCCGTTATAGGTTATGTTGATATATATCTCATCTGCCAGGAGGAACAAGTTAAACTCTTTGGCAATCTCAACAATCCGCTTCAGCGTTTCGAGCGGGTATACCATCCCCGTAGGGTTGTCCGGATTGATAATGAGTATACCGACCACGTTGGGATTATACTTTACCTTGTTGTACAAATCATCCAGATCCGGATACCATTTATTATTCGGATCAAGTTTATAGGTAAGCGGTTCATGCGCAGCGTGTGCAGCTTCAGCACTGGAGTGTGTTGAATATGCAGGTGATGGACCAATGACGCGTGACGTTCGTGAAATGAACTGATATGCTTTTGATATAGCATCGCCTAATCCGTTGAAGAAGCAAATATCATCTGCTGTAATCTGTACACCACCCATGGCGTTGGTTTGCCTGGCCAGGAACTCACGTGTCTCCAACATACCCTTCGATGGGCAGTAGCTATAGGTATCATCCTGTTTCATCATATCAGAAATGATATCCTTAATCCACTGCGGAAGTTTATGATGCTTCTGAATCGGGTCACCAATGTTCTCCCACGTGATGTTTACACCAAGCTTCTTTAGCAGATCAGCTTTCTTCACGATCTCGCGGATCTCGTAGCTCAGCTCCTTTGCACCTTCACTTAATAACTTCTGTCGCATGCCTTAAAATTTCAAAAAGCGATGTTGAGAGTTTTGCAGGAAGGATTCAAGAAGAATCACTAAAAAATTTTTATAACAAGTGTTTGGTAGCGGGATGTCAGATCAATCAAAGACTTTTAACTTATTCTAAAAGTGCTGAAATCATATATATAATTACCAAGGGTTAAAATCAGAAGCGACAATCTTACAATTACATCAATGAATCACTCATCATGAATTACAATGGTTACTCTTGAATAATTTTTTAACCACTCTTTAGCACACACCAGCGATGAGTGCATAAACATTATTTTCGCACCAGGCTCACTACATTTTCTACGTGCATGGTATGCGGGAACATATCCACCGGCTGCACAGCAACGATAGTATATTTCTCAGAAAGCATTTTCAGATCGCGAGCTTGTGTTGCTGGGTTGCAGCTCACATATACGATCTTCTTCGGCTCAGCCTTTAGTAACATTCTGCATACATCCTCATGCATACCGGCACGTGGAGGATCGGTAATAATTGTATCGGGTCTTCCATGTTGATCCAGGAAATTATCATCGAGAAGATCTTTTATATCCCCTGCATAAAAATCAGTATTGCCAACGTTGTTGATCTGTGAATTTACTTTTGCATCCTCAATAGCAGCCGCTACATATTCAAGTCCTATAACTTTCTTTGCCTGCCCGGCAACAAAGTTTGCAATGGTACCGGTGCCCGTATATAGATCGTATACCAGTTCATCGCCTTTTAACTCGGCCATCTGCCATGCAATCTTATAGAGTTCGAAAGCCTGATCGGAGTTGGTTTGATAAAATGATTTCGGACCAACACGAAACTGAAGTGTTCCCGATCCATCGGGCTTCGGCATAGATTCCGTTATATAGGGATTGCCTTTCCAGCAAACTATATTCAAATCGCTGAAGGTATCATTCTTCTTGCCGTTAATAACATAATTGAAAGAGGTCACTTGTGGAAAATCTTTTTCGAGTCGATGTAAAATCTTTTCGATCCATTCCATTTTATCATAGGTCACTTGCAGAATGATCATCGTCTCACCTGTATTCGCGGTGCGAATGGTAACGGTGCGTAGAAATCCAATTTGCTTGCGCAGATCAAAAAACGGGATCGATGATTTAACAGCTTCGTCTCTCACTGCAAGACGTATAGCATTGGAAGGATCGGGTTGCAGATGACATTCCTTTACATCAAATACTAAATCATACTTACGTGGAATATGATATCCCAAGGCAACATCATCTGCAGTGTGTAAATCTTCAATCCAGCCATCAGGTGATTGCGCTTTGCGCGTAGCAAGCTCCTCTTTTGTTAACCAACGTTGCGCAGAAAATGTATAGTCAAGCTTGTTGCGATAGAACCTTGTTTTCGTGGATCCCACAATTGGGTTAATAGCAGGAAGCTCAAGCCCCCCGATTCTTTCGAGGTTGTCGACTACCTGTTTTTGTTTGTATAGCAACTGCGTTGCATAGTTGATATGTTGCCATGAGCAACCACCACATAAACCAAAGTGTATACAAAAAGGAGTTTCGCGGTCGGCAGAAAATTTCTTAACAGCGGTTACGGTTCCTTCCAGAAAACTGCTTTTGATCTTGGTGAGCCGGGCGTCTACAGTGTCACCAGGTGCTCCACCTTGTAAAAAGATCACTTTTCCTTCAATGTGCGAAACGCATTTGCCTTCAGAAGCCATGGTTTCAACGACAAGATTTTCGATTACGTCTCCTTTTCGCATAAGGGCGCAAAAATACAAAGCCGCGGGGGTTTTTCGCCTCATCCTGATTCTGTATATTTAATGTCTTGCCGAAACGTATGAAAAGATCTTTACTGTTGCTGACATTATGCGTAGTGACGTTTCCTGTCATCGCTTCCCACATAGTGGGTGGAGAATTTGAAATACGGTATATATCCAGTAACCGCTATGAGGTGAGGCTCATCCTGTACTTCGATCTTCAAAATGGTAATCCGGGTGCACAGGATGATTTTGCAAATGCGCGCATTTTCAGGAAACGCGATAATCGCTTCATGCAAGATGTATTTCTTCCTTTGGATAGCATCTCACGAGTTTCCTATACTCAACCCGAATGTTCAAACGGTGAGATTCAGACTAATAAATTAATATATAAAACAACGGTCACATTTTCTGATAGCCAATATGGCGATGCCCAAGGATATTATATAGTGTGGGAAAGATGCTGTCGTAACTATAATAGTAAAGGACTTATCAATATTGTAAGTGCTGAACCTCCACCCGGTGTGATTGATTATCCTACGGCTGCAGGACAAACTTTCTATCTTGAATTTCCCCCGGTAGTAAAAGATGGCAAGCCCTTTATCAATTCAACACCACGGTTGTTTCCCCCTCTTAATGATTACGCTTGTCCTAATAAATTTTACTATGCAGACTTTGCAGGAACAGACGTTGATGGCGACTCGCTCGCATACACCCTTGTCACTCCGCTAAACACGCATACTGCCGAAGCAATTCCTTCGGCAGGTCCGGCTTCGGCACCCTATCCATTAGTAACGTGGCAATCACCCTTTAATCTTACAAATATAGTTGGCGGTGCACCCGATCTTAAAGTCACTTCCGATGGCTTGCTTACAGTAACCCCTACGTTGCAAGGGTTGTTTGTATTCGCCGTGAAATGTGAAGAGTATAGAAAAGGTGTAAAGCTTGGTGAAGTAAGACGTGACTTCCAGATGCTGGTAGTCGATGCTTGTCCGGTGGCAGACCCTCCTCAGATACTTGGTAAGAAATTAACCGATGGAAGTTTTACGTATGATAAAACGATGAACGTTACTTTCAGCAATACGGTAAGCGATGCAAATCGCTGCATCGAAGTACAGGTATCTGATCCGGATGCTTTGAAAAGTTCAGATGGATTTATGGAGAACGTTACCATCAAGGCTATCCCGCTAGGTTTTAAAAAAGATGTGAGTGGTATATTACCTTCTATAACTTCGGTTACACTTACATCAACAAACCCCACAAAAACATTTCAGATCTGTTTTGACGAATGTCCATATATAGAAGGGCCTTTTACCATTGGCATTGTCGCATTCGATGATGCCTGTAGCCTTCCTTACTTTGATACACTAAAAGTACTGGTGAATATCACGCCTCCTGTAAATCACAATCCATATTACGTTACCTCTAACATTACTTCTTCCATCACAGAAGGTTCTGCATTGCGGAAGTGGCTGATCAAAGCAGTTGATGAAGATTTTGATGTGATGACACAAGTGATCGTGCCTGGTATAGGTGTAGATTTAGCCAGTGCTGGCATGAGCTTTAAATCATTGGGGCAGGTAGGCGATACGTTGTTTACAGAGTTTACCTGGGATCCACGCTGCGATGTATATAATTTCACCAGTCGCACAAATTTTGATATCATGCTTCAGGTGGAAGATAAAGATGACTGTAACTTCAATCATCCGGATCAAATGAAAATAAATCTGAACATTCTTCTTCCGGGTAACAGCAAGCCAATAATTTTCTCACCAGAGCTTACCAACAACAGTCCATTGATTGATACTGTAAACCTTGAAAGGAAAGTAAATGAATCACTCACCTTCCATGTTAATGGACATGATGATGATAAAGATAAAATTGTATTAACAGGTACTGGTAAAGACTTTAGTTTAGCAACATACTCTATTACTTTTCCGGGAGACGCTGATGTCGAGAACGTAAGCTCTTTGTTTACCTGGAATATCACCTGCGATAATGTAAACCTGGATGCAAAAGATGAGTTTACATTTCATTTTATTGTAAGCGACAATGAAAACAAATGTCGTTTTCATTATTCCGATACACTCGTAGTGAATGTTACGGTTACTCCGCCTGATAATACAGCACCGGAGTTATTTATATCGAGCGTAAACCCGGAGCTTCTGCTTAGCACTGACAATCATCTCGCCGTAACGCTCGGACAACAAATTGATCTGAGTTTGAATGGGTTTGATTATGACACTTCGCCCCACGCCGATCTTTTACAATTGAAGTTGCTCTCCGCTACAGGCAACGTACAGCCAGAAGGATATACCTTTGCCGATGCGGAAGGACTTGGCAATGTACAAAGTCCGTTCACCTGGAAGCCCGAGTGTGATATTTTCACCAACGGTGTATATGAAAATGACTATGTCTTTACATTTCTGGTTTCTGACAACCGATGCTTCAATGAGAAGGGCGACACGATAGATGTAAACATCAAAATAAAAGATGTTGACGGAAGCGATACCGAGTTTCTTCCTCCCAATGTTATTACACCCAATGGCGATTTAAAAAATGATTTCTTCGCGATGATCAAGCGCGATGCCGTTACCGGTGAACTGAAAAACATTCTGCCACTCGATAATTGCACTGGTCACTTTGAAGGTATAGTAATCTACAACCGTTGGGGTCGCGAAATATTTACCAGTGCCGACCGGGAGTTTAAATGGTACGCACCGGGAGAAGCCTCCGGTATATATTACTACCTTATCAAATATTCCAACAAAGAATATAAAGGTGTAGTGTCTGTTTCGTATTGGGATGATGAATCACAAGCTCAACGGTAAAAGATTATTTTCTTTTACGTAAGCCGTTTCACCTTTCCAAAGAATTTTTATCCAAACATCTTTCTTTCCGATAACCTCTACACGGTGCCCCGATTCAATTACTGAAACAACGGTTGCCCCAGGCGATGGGCCATCCATTATATACGTGTTGGTGTTCGCGATAATACCGTTCGAAACTTTTTCTCCGGCAGTGTTATGTACAACCAGCAGCACGAGAATAATCGCGAGCCCGGTAAGCGAAGGCCATATTTTTATTTTTTTTCTTTTGAAATAAAAACTCAGACTTAAAAGAAATAATGCAATGGCCATCAATGCAATGCCTACCGGCCAATGATAATCATTATAAAAATTTAAAAATCTCCCGGTATCGGTTTGTTCATACCCTGCCAGGTTGTGCTTATCTGCAAGCTCTTCCATCTTTTCGAGTACGCTCTTATCGTTTGTTACATTATAATAGAGGTTTAGATAGTAAAGAGCCTCCCCGGTTTTATGTAATCCTTCTTCTATGTAGGCCATTTTCAGCAACATGGCAGGTGTATACTGCTTCTGAGCAAAGATTGCCTGGTATTGTTCGAGCGATTGTACGTAACGCTTCTCCTTAAAAAGAGAATCGGCTTGACTTAATCGGTGCGTAGAAGCCTGCGCAAAAGCCGAATAACCAGCACAAAAAATATTTAATGAAAGAATGATGAGAAATTTTGAAACGCACCTTTGCATATATTTCAGATTGGATTACCTTTGTGCCCTCAATTACGGGAAAAACCGCAAAATTGACAAGATTCCGTAGCTCAGCTGGTAGAGCAATACACTTTTAATGTATGGGTCCTGGGTTCGAATCCCAGCGGGATCACTCCAAAAGCCAGATGCAAGCGCATCTGGCTTTTTTTATTTAAAAAAATTCTGAAAATATTTTTTTTAAATCATTCCTGAAGCTGATAAAATACCTCTGACTTTCATTTTAAGCTTAAATTTTTTTCATCTGAAATAAAATTGTCAACCATGATGATCGGATAGTTACCCACAATTTCAGATGCGTCCTGTCAAACTAAACTTTTATCCTATCGTGCAGAGTATGACACCCGCTACTTTTGTTGGCAGATAAAAAATAAAATGTATGAACGACCACTGGCGTGATAAATGGAATGACAGGTATAGTGCTGCAGAATATGCATTCGGTGAGGAGCCCAACACCTATTTCAAACAACAACTGGAAAAGTTAACGCCCGGAACAATACTTTTTCCTGCGGAAGGTGAAGGACGCAACGCAGTATATGCAGCAAAACACGGCTGGACCGTTTCTGCGTTCGACATCAGTTTAGAAGGAAAGAAGAAAGCGCTACGACTTGCAGAAAATTATAATGTGACCATCGATTATCAGGTTGGCGAATTACAGTCATTGAATTATCACGATGAACAGTTTGACGCCATTGCATTAATCTATGCACATTTCCCCGCAGATATTAAATCTTTATACCACAAAACGCTGAGCAAATATCTGCGTAACGATGGTATCATAATCTTCGAGGCGTTCAGTAAAAAGCATATTGACTATAATTCAAAGAATGAAAAGGTTGGCGGACCAAAAGATATAGCATCGCTATTCTCCACAGACGAGTTAAAGTCCGATTTTGAAAACTACAATATTATCGAACTTACAGAAACCGAAATTGAACTTGCCGAAGGGTTATATCATAATGGGCGAGGTTCTGTTATCCGCTTTGTGGGAAGGAAAAAATAACTCAACCTATACACATCATCAATGGAATACAGATAACCTATTCGGTTATACTTTATGATCTATTTTTAAACAGACCAGTGTTCAGAAGAAACAGCACTGCAAATTCAAATTCACACGGCACTTATATCACCTATAACACACTATCAGATAAATCTGTAAATAGACTTATCTTTGCAGTAAATGTTAATGCAATGACTGAACGAGAACTGCGTAAATTGGAAGGTACTATCCGTACTAAAATGGAAGACATCAGGCAACAACGTGTCAGCCTGAAAGACTCGGGTATTGGGTCGTTGATGAACTCCCTGAAGAAAGCAGACGAAGCACTTTACGAAAAGATTCTCCCCGAGTATAAAAAGATGGCCGCAGATTATAACATTTTCAAATAGATAAAATATTCCTGCTCTTTACTACGCAAAACACTTTGAGTATACAAAAGTAGGTTTTGAAAACCGGCAACAGAAAAGCCACACGACCTCCTGACTGGAGCTTCGTGTGGCTTTTATAATTATATACTGCGCTATAACAATTACGCAATCCTGGGGGCATCCACTTTTAACATTAGTCGAATTGTTAATACAGAGTTCGTGATCATATTATTAGTGGCATCTATACTAGGAGCATGGGCCGGTTATGCATGGTCGAGCACCATCATGAGTAATATATGGCGCTACTACAAAACAGTTGACGTATATACTTTCGCTGCATCTATAGGAGTACTGCTCGCGGTTTGTGGCGTAACCATCGGATATAAGATATATTCAATAGCCATTATGGACCCGGTTAAGACGCTGAGTGACGATTAGTACACTATATATATTGAGAATCTCGTGTCTGTTTGTAATAGCTGAAAACAACGATGCAAGCGCAGGATGCTACTGCTAAACACAGTAACATGATGGCTATAAAGTACAGGCGATCTGTGATGTGATAGTCCTTATTATAGTATTGGTTCAGGAATTTTACGTGATCGTCTGCGGAATGCAAGTATGTATTATCATTGCACATCGTGGCATATAGATGATGGTCACCATACTTTTGTACAACCAACAAATAGTCAACACCTGTCCATAATATAGCGCCACAAGGGCCACCACCCTGTCCTGCAAAGATTTTCTGTGTGCCTTTAAGATTCCCCTTGTAAGAAAACTCAATCTGTATCATGAACGAGTGATCAAGATAAAACTCTCCACAGGTAATAGGATCTTCTTTTTCTGCAACAACTCTCGCGACAACAATATCAAAAGCACAATCAGCTTCATACACAATACCTCTGGAAGGGCATTGACATGCATGAGTGCCTGTAGCAGGAATAATAACCAGTAAAAACAATAACTTCAACTTCATAACCTTCCAGGCAATCTTCTGCGATATGTAATTACAAGAACCCCTGTAAGTCACAAGACCTTCCGATATAAGGCTTGCAACAGAATGTTTAAAATGGATCCTGGATTCGAGGGAAACAACATTAGCCGTATGCTTCGCCAGTGCAACTATCTAACACTCTGTTTCTGAGTTATTTCCATTGCCGTCAGAAAATTTTTAAAATATTTTTCGTGAAGATGTCCAATTCCTGAAATGTCAGTCATTGTAGGGGTGTAAGTCAAAAACATCACTAACAATTTAAAAAAACAAAAACATGGAACAAAGATTAAATCCCCATCAAAAAGGTCTGCCAGCTTTGAAAGCATTGTACAGCGTAGGCGCCTATCTTGCAAAATCATCGATCGAACAACCGCTGTTGCACCTGCTATATTTCAGAGTATCGCAGATCAATGGCTGTGCATATTGCCTCGACATGCACTCCAAAGATTTACGCGCAGGCGGTGAAACGGAGCAACGCCTATATATGGTAGCAGCATGGCGCGAAGCCATCGTCTTTACCGATCGCGAACGTGCTGCACTTGCCTGGGCAGAGGCTATCACGAAGATCACAGAAGGCCATGTACCAAACGAAGTATATGAAGAAGCCGTGAAACATTTTTCTGAATTGGAGTTGATTGATCTAACGATGGCCGCCACCGCTATCAACACCTATAATCGCATTAATATAGCCTTCCGTGTTCCTGGTGGAACATATAAAGTAGGGCAATATGCATAGACAATATAGAAAGGCTTTAACTACACGTTAAAGCCTTTCTATATTTGCAGAACATCGGCCAAAGCCTATAAAAATCAGGTATATATTTTATACATTCACAGCAAAATTAAACAGCATAATGAAAGAATTTGCGTTAATATTTCGTCAGCCAAGTTATGACTATAGCAGCGTATCGCCCAAGGAAATGCAAGCTCTCGTGGAAAAATGGAAGAACTGGATTGGTGGTATAGCAGCACAGGGAAAATTAGCCGGCAATCCTGTGCGTCTGGGAACAGAAGGAAAAGTACTGAAAGCAGGGGGCGTTGTTACCGATGGTCCATTTGTAGAGATCAGAGAGCGGCTCGGTAGTTTCATCATCGTAAAGGCAGAGAACCTTGAAGAAGCAACAACACTGGCGCACGGCTGTCCTGCTATAGATGCGAATGGCAGTGTTGAGATCCGCCCTATATTTGAATAACAAAACCGTCATCTTTAGTATAAATAGAAACCCACTCTTTCACTAAGAGTGGGTTTTATTGTAGCGTATATGGACAGCGAATACGAATCTTTAAAGCATTTATTCCAGCACGAGTTTTCCAAAATGGTTGCTGTTATCAGTAAACAGTTTGGGTTACAGCACATCGAACTTGCAGAAGACCTGGTAAGTGAAACATTCATGTTGGCAACTGAAACCTGGGGACTGAAGGGTATGCCTGAAAATCCAACGGCATGGTTATACGCAGTAGCCAAACAAAAAGCACTTTACCATTTCAGAAGGAATAAAATTTTTGAGAAGAAGATTGTCCCGGAGCTGTCCATCACACAGGAAAGCAAAGAGGAACCAGAAGAATTAAATTTTTCGAAAGAGAACATTCGCGATAGTCAGCTTCAAATGTTGTTCGCTATCTGTACGCCTGCCATTGCCAGTGAAGCACAGATTGGGTTGGCGCTACGCATTCTCTGCGGTTTTGGCATCGATGAAATTGCAGAGTCATTCTTGTCAAACAAAGAAACCATTAACAAAAGATTATTCAGGGCGAAAGAGAAATTGCGCGAAGAAAAAGTGACGATGGAGTTACCCCCGGAAGGTGAAATACCGAACCGCCTCGATACTGTACTGCACATTATATATTTACTTTTTACTGAAGGATATTATTCCAAAACACAAGACCAGATTCTGAGAAAAGATTTATGTGTGGAAGCGATGCGTCTTGGCATCATGCTTACCGAGTATACATTAACCAACCTTCCAAAAACAAATGCCCTTCTAGCGCTTATGTGCTTTCATGCTTCACGCTTCAGTGCGCGGCAAACCGATGAAAACTCTTTGGTGCTATATGAGCAACAAGACGAAACATTGTGGGATATAGCGTTGATCAACCAAGGCATGCATTTCCTTAACCTCTCTGCGCAGGGCGATGAAGTAAGCGCCTATCATTTGGAAGCACGCATTGCGTACTGGCATTGCATGAAAGAAGATACAGCCGAAAAATGGGAAGATATACTTCAACTCTATGATCAGCTCCTGCTTGTTAACTATTCACCCAGTGTTGCGCTTAACAGAACTTTCGCATTATACAAAGCCAAAGGCGCGCAGGCAGCCTTGGCTGAAGCAGAGCAACTGAACCTTGAAACCAACCACTTCTATTTTATACTGCTGGGTGAACTCTATAAAAATATAGACAACGAAAAAGCACGACTACATCTACAAAAAGCGTATTCATTAGCTAAAACTGCTACCGAAAAACAGGGGATAGAAGAGAAGATAAATAATCTCCCGATTAACAAAGCAGTGAATTAATGTAACTGTTAATCCTGGTTTTAATTTAATTCGCAACTACTATCTTATAATGTAACTCCTAAATCTAATCGCTGAATCACATTGCTTCAAGGCTACAGAATACTGAACTTGCAGGTATTTAACCTTTAAGGATAATACAATTTTGAAAGCTCTGTTTCCGTATCAAAATTATTCTCTTGTTAACCTGCCAAAAGAAACATGGAAAGATATTCCTGCTTTTGAAGGACTCTATAAGATCTCCAACTATGGTCGTATTAAATCACTTCCGCGTGAAACGGTGATGAATACGCCACAAGGAGGTTCCTATACTTCGCAGGAGAAGATCAGGAAATCAAAGCTTGAGGTGAAGCTTAATAAAACGATTCAACAAAATCTATATACTGTAATCATCACGTTGTACCTTGACGGAATAACGTATCACTACTCTGTGCCGCGGCTGGTATATAATATTTTCAACGAGCCTTTTGACCTGGATGATAAAACTATATTTATCTCCTATAAAGATGGTGACGGACGCAATACACATGTAGACAATCTGGTAAAGTCGGATATCAGCACAATCAAACTTGCATCCTATAAAAAAGGCAGAGCGATTAGTCACCTCACCGTTTTAAGTAAGCCTGTTACACAATTTGATATGGAGGGGAACCCAATCGCGAGTTTTCCAAGCATGTATGAAGCCGGTAAGATAACGGGTTTCGGCGGACGCAACATTGCCGAAGTAGTGAGCGGCAAAGTACACATGTATAAAGGATTCTTCTGGAAAGAAGGTATACACAAGCGTAAGCTGAACCTTGGAAAGATCGAACGCAATGTAACGCGTGAGACTATACATACAAGCCTGAAGAAACGTCTGCGCCTACGAAATATTGATCCAGACAATCTTCCTCCATTCTTAAATCTGTCAACAGAGTCGATGCCCGGAGAGCGTTGGAAAGATGCACCCGGATATGAAGGCCTCTATAAAGTATCGAACTACGGCCGCGGAAAAGCGCTTCAGAAAATAACGTACGGCAAGCAACAGAAGTGGATGCCCGAGCAAATTCAAAGGCTCACGGTTGATTTCAGGATCGATGCCAAAGGTAAAGAAGTACCCGGCAGTACATTTGTGTGCATGGCGAAGGAAGGCAAGAAACGGGTTGTATCCATTCCGCGATTAGTATATTATCTCTTCGTAGAAAAATTCGACCTGCATGACGCCAACTGGCGGATATACTATAAAGATGGGAACTCGTTGAATTTAAATGCAAACAACCTGTTGCTAAAGCGTGGCGTTTGGTCATTCAGCAATATCAAAAAGTCGATAGCCAAGAAATGAAGCTCTTCTTTTTCAACTTCTAATTGTCATTGTCGAACATAAAAAAGCAGCAGCGCTATAGATCAGCGCTGCTGGTTTTTATTTCTTTTCAATCTATACTATAGTGCCTATTTCTTAAGATACTCCAGCAGTTTTTCAGCCACACCTTCAGATGATGCAGGGTTTTGTCCGGTGATTAACAAACCATCTGTAACAATGAACGGTTTCCAATCATCACCACTTTGATATAGGGCACCATTCTGCTTGAGAACATTCTCCACCAAAAACGGAACTATATCCTGGAGTTTCACGCCTTCCTCTTCTGAATTTTTAAAGCCTGCTACTTTTTTGCCCTTCACTAAAAAATCACCGTTTTTATCTTTTACATTTTTAAGTACACCTGGTGCGTGACATACAAATGCTATAGGTTTATTGTTTGCGTAGAACGATTCAATCAACTTGATAGAATTCTGATCTTCTGCCAGATCCCACAGCGGACCGTGACCTCCCGGATAAAACACGGCATCAAAATTCTTTTGATCAACGGTTTTCAATACAACCGAGTTTTTCAGTTTCTCCTGTGTTTTAACATCGCCTTGAAAGCGTTTTGTTGAAGCTGTGCTATATTCTGGCAAATTACTCTTCGGATCTATAGGAGGCTGGCCACCTTTCGGTGAGGCGATGGTTACATCAATACCCTGATCTGTCAGGCTATAATACGGCGTTGCAAATTCTTCAATCCAGAAACCGGTTTTTTCACCCGTGTTTCCCAATGCGTCATGTGACGTTAATACAAATAGAACTTTCATCTTTTTAAGTTTTGAATTTTTTGCCGATTGATTCGGATGTGATTGTGCGTACCCTGAAAGAATATTTAATAACATTATTCCCGTCAGGAAAATTTTAAGTGCTTTTTTCATAAAATATATATCTGATAACGGTACAAAGATGAAGCAAGATAACTTCCTACGAGAGGAGCTAGGTCACTAATATAAAGTGATCTACATCACATCCTGCCCGGCATTGAAACGACTGAGCGTTTCGCGTGATACACCCAGGTAAGAGGCGATCATTTTTTTAGGAACACGTTGTAACAACTGCGGGTACTGTTCCAGCAACTGGTTATAGCGCTCTTCCGCAGAATTTTTCAAAAGCGATACAATTCTTTTCTGCAGCGCCACATAACCAAATCTCTTTTTAACATTCCAGAAATGTTCCATCGCGTGCATCTCGCTGCAGAGTTTGTCAATGTTATCCATCGTAATGGAAAGCAACTCCGAATCTTCAATGCAGCTAATATAAAACTCCGACTTCCCTCTGCTGTAAAGTGCAATGTAATCCGACACCCACCAGTTCTCCATGGCGAACTGAAGGATGTGCTCCTTGCCATCGTCATCCAGACAATATAGTTTTAAGCAACCTTTCACAACCCAGTAGTTACTTTTCACTTCATCGTCTGCCTGAATGAGAAACTGATGCTTCTGTCTTTTTACGGGAACAAAATGACGCATAACATATTCAAACTCCTGATCGGAAAGTGCAGGTATAATTTCACGGATATGTTTCTTCAAAAGTAAACTCATGCTGTATGCTCCTGTAATTCAGATTTTTCCCGCCCTTCAACAACAAATCATTTCTTAACAATTACAAATAAAATCAAATTGAAGATAACAAACTCAGGTTTAGCAGCAGTTTAATTCTGGTAAATTCCAAGTGATTAGCAATCGAACCGCCATACCCGAAAAAAGTTTTGAAAGTGCTATATATATGTATTTTTATTTGCTGCGATCTGCTAGTATTGTATTCCCTGTTACTGATAACAGACCCTCAAAAGTATGCCTCCTGCTACCCTGAAACTACTCATCCTCGTATGTGGTCTCGGCCACATTGCGCTAAGCATCGGAAGTCTGGCTATACCAAAAGCCCTGCAATGGAATATGCATCTTAAAAATCTGCAGCCACTGCTTCGCCAAATGTTCTGGACGTATGCAGCCTATATCCTGGTGATCAACCTCAGCTTTGGCGTTCTCTCCCTGATCGCTGCCGATGAGCTCATCAACAAATCTATGCTGGCGAAAAGCATCACGTTATTTATCAGTATATATTGGCTGGCACGAATCGGTATACAATTCTTTTACTTTGATAAAACAAACGCCCCTAAAGGAATCATTTATACAGTGGGAGAATTTGCACTCATTACGCTGTTCGCGCTTTTTACCATCGTATATTTTGTAGCCTTCCTATATAACCTTTCATGGATATAACACTCGTCTGTTTAGTAGCCTTTGGCTTATCGCTTTTATTGATCGGATATTTTTTGCCTTTCTTAAAGAATAAAACCACTGCAAGAATAATAGTCTGGTCGCTGGGTATAATTACTGTATTCTTTTCAGCGGGTATCACTGCGGAAGAATCAGCATTGTATAGAATGATCGCCATTGTTTCTCTACAACTATTGTCAATGAAGGCGGTTGTTATGGTTGAAACATATTCCGGTAACATGGGATTGACGTTCATTCAATGGTGTGCATTCTCGCTCGGGTGGTTTGGCATGCGGCCGGTGCTGTTTGAAAAATTCCCTTCACCGCCTTTACCCTATATTTCCTTCATAGTCACCGGAATATCCCGGATTGCCGTGGGTATAGTACTACTTTATATTTCAGTATATATAGAAAGAAACTTCATCAACCTATATTATGCGTCCGCGCTGGCACTGCTGGTAGGGCTAAGCATGATTTTGCATTTTGGTATCCTGAATTTATCGGCTGCATCATGGCGATTGTCTGGTGTTGACGTGAAAGAATTGTTTCGCTCGCCCTATAAAGCTTCTTCTTTGAAAGAGTTCTGGGGGAAACGCTGGAATATAGCGTTCTCGGAAATGACTTCGCTCATTATTTACAGACCACTTAAAAATTCCATTGGACCAACACCTGCTATGCTGGCAGCATTTCTACTCTCGGGTATATTGCATGAAATCGCTATATCCTTTCCTGTAAATGCAGGATTCGGTTTGCCGTTGCTATATTTTGTAATTCATGGTATCGTTATGTACGCTGAAGGTGAAATACCGTTTGTGAAGAGAATTATAGGGCACCGGATTTTATCACATGTTTGGGTGATGTTGTGGCTTATTCTGCCGATGCCGTTGTTATTTCATGCACAGTTTATTAAATATGTGTTGGTGCCTTGCCGTGACGCTATTTTAAGCTTGCTGCCATCGTTGGGCGTGTGACTCCGTATCCATTTCACAAGAACGTTGTGAGTAAAAAAATATTGATTATTTTACGTCTGTCTTGGACTGACTGGTGCTGAAAGGGATCGTTGATCGTAAGTGAATAACTCTTAACAAATAACCTTTAAAGGCAAAAAATCAAACTATATCTATATTTAAAGAACAAACCCCTCATGAAAAAGATCCTCGTTGTAATTGTGTTAGCCGCTATAAGCGTTCACTCCTTTGGTCAGGTGAAAGAAATCTCCCGGAACTGGGCATCTTTTGTGCAAACTGCCGATGCATCTTTTCTAAAGAAGAAAGTGAAATTCAAAATTTCTGCATCTGCAAAAATAATTACCGCAGATACCTCTGCGTCCGCAGGCCTTTGGGTACGCGTAGATAATAAAAATGGTGAAGCCGGCTTCTTCGATAATATGAACGACAGGCCTATCAAATCCAATGAGTGGCGCACCTATACTATTGAAGGTGAAATGGACGCCAATGCTGACAAAATAAATTTCGGTGGTCTTTGCGTCAACAATGGTAAATTCTATTTTGACAATTTCGAATTCTATGTGCAGAACGATGCCGGTAAACTTCAAAAGGCTCCTATAAAAAATGGCAGTTTCGAAATGCCTGCAGCGAAGAATATAATTCCGGAGTGGAACGAAGGCACAAATCCACTCGCTCCTGTACGGGTTAAAGAATTTACAATTGCTTCCGCCAACGAGGGCACACAAGGCAAGCTATCATTGCTGTTGGAAGGCAAAGGTATAGTGCGCGACACCACCTACCTCATCGGACCTGTAAATGGTTTTTCACCACAGATCGGCACACTGGTAACCATGCTGAACAACCTCAGTTCACGTGTAGAGTCGGCAGTGCGTTTGCTCAACCAGCAAGAGACCGATCACCTGATGGATGATAAGGCAAATTCAATCGGGGCGTTGGTGATGCACCTGGCTGCGGCTGAAGCATACTACCAGGTATATACTTTCGAGAACCGCGAGTTTAACGAAGAAGAAAAAAAGAAGTGGGATGTAGCCTTGAACCTTGGTGATGAAGCGCGCCAGCAATTCAAAGGACACGACATTGAGTATTACCTTGCTATATATAAAGAGGTTCGCCAAAAAACGATTGAAGAGTTACGCAAGCGCAATGACCAATGGCTTGCACAGGAACGGCCGGGTTCAGATATCAACAATCACTTTTGCTGGTTCCATGTTATGGAACATCAATCGAGTCACCTGGGACAAATTCTTTTAATGAAGAAGCGTTTGCCTAAACGGACGGAGAAGCAGGAAATCAAAGTTGAGAGAAATCACTGAGTAAATAAGGCGTTGGATAAACCTATATAAAATTGGTATACAGGTTAAAAGGTTGCATTTGCCATTGCAAAGAAAGCCACTGACTACGGTGTGTTTCTAAAAAATATTTACCTTGCTGGTCTATGAGGTATACGGGAAGGGTTACATCCAGATTTTTTTTATTTATAGTACTCTGTGTAAGTTTTACGAAATGTAATACGTGCAGCTGCCCGGTATATTTCCAGGTGGCCGGGGCATCGCAGGAATCTACCATCGTATTAGACCTGGATGAAGGAGAATTCAACGAAACCTTCAAGATCAGCAAAGGCACTGTAGATCCTAAAAAACCGATGAAGTTAAAGGGCGGCTATTGCACTTCCGATAGTCTGATAAAAGTCAAATATACTCTCAACGGTCAGGACACAGCTTTTGTCGTAAACCGGAATCAAGTGAAAGGATGCTTCTTGGGAGACAAGGTTAACAAGAAGCCTGGCGTATTCTTCGAGCCTCGTAAAAGTGATACTCCTAAATAATTGATGTCGTATTTGGTTTGGTGAAAGGCTAAATTGGGTTATTTTCGTTTGATTTATAGCCTGAATGTATTTTGCATTATCTGCGTTCATCTGCGAGTTCAGTGGAAAATTTTCTCCCGCAGATTTCACAGATTAACGCAGACTTTAATTTTAGTTGATCTATAGCCTGAATGTATTTTGCATTATCTGCGTTCATCTACGAGTTCAGCAGGAAATTTTCTCCCGCAGATTTCACAGATTAACGCAGACTTTAATTTTAGTTGATCTATAGCTGAATGTATTTTGCATTATCTGCGTTCATCTACGAGTTCAGCAGGAAATTTTCTCCCGCAGATTTCACAGATTAACGCAGAC
Organism: Ohtaekwangia koreensis; assembly: GCF_900167975.1. GTDB lineage: Bacteria > Bacteroidota > Bacteroidia > Cytophagales > Cyclobacteriaceae > Ohtaekwangia > Ohtaekwangia koreensis. Next base: position 1,123,939 of record NZ_FUZU01000002.1, on the reverse strand, counting down.
TTTAATTTTAGTTGATCTATAGCCTGAATGTATTTTGCATTATCTGCGTTCATCTACGAGTTCAGCAGGAAATTTTCTCCCGCAGATTTCACAGATTAACGCAGACTTTAATTTTAGTTGATCTATAGCCTGAATGTATTTTGCATTATCTGCACTCATCTGTGAGTTCAGTGGGAAATTTCTCCCCGCAGATTTCACAGATTAGCGTAGACTTTAACTTAAAAAGTTTTACTCCTAACCCTTGCCCTAAACCCAACCTCATGAACTTGTTTCAATTATTCCTAATGCTGCACATTGCTGGCGGCACAGCCGGACTTATTACCGGAACAATCAACCTGGTACGAAAGAAAGGTGACAAGAACCATAAACTTGTCGGCAAGATTTTTACTTATGGTATGTTGATCGCTGGTGTATCTTCCCTGGTGCTTTCGGTGCTTCACCCCAGTTACTTCTTGTTTATTGTAGGCGTCTTTACCATTTACCTGGTGGGCACCGGCAACCGCTATATATACCTTAAAATGTTAGGCGTTAATCAACAACCATTGCTTTTAGATTGGGCTATAACAATAGGCATGCTGATCACGGCCGTTCTATTTATAGTGACAGGCGTTATTCATTTGGTGAATCAAAACAACTTCGGAATCGTGCTGTTGATCTTTGGTGTACTCGCTCTACGCTTCACTAAAACGGACATTGAAAATTACCGCGGCAAAGCGCGCGTAAAGAACTATTGGCTACTGGTACATTTGCAGCGTCTTACCGGTGCATATATAGCAGCGATCACTGCCTTCCTGGTGGTGAACGCAAAATATGCTCCGGTTGAATTGCCTCCGGTACTGGTCTGGCTCCTGCCTACTGCTATACTTCTGCCACTCATCATTACGTGGAGTAAGCGCTATAAGATTGAAGTAAAGACTGCCGACCGCTGATATATACCTGCGCGCTCGTTTGATCTTAAGCATACAGTAATGTTCTGCTGAACAACGTGAAGACACAATGGAAACACCTCGCTGAAATCTATGACCGATAAATTATGATGTCATAACGTATTCTGCTTCATAACATCACAATCAGATCATGCATTTACGGGCCTTGGGCAGAATGAAATACAGCTAATCATGCAGGCCCAAAATTGCACTTTACTGTACAGAATCTGGAATGCGATATTGTGATCGCATTCCAATACAGGTTCTATGCAAAGAAAGCGGGATATTTATCAGAAACTATTCACATCAACCCTCTGGCACGATGATGGCCGCCTTGCTCATACTGTAACATTCGCAAAGGCTGAATTGCGAGGATATAGCCAGTATAGTTCACGGGAATACAAGCGACTTATACCAGGGAGTTAGCATGAAATTTCTGTAACTTCTATGGAATAATAGGCTGTACTATCAGAAACGTGATAAAATAGAAGCATATATTTACTTTATATTTCCTAACCATGATGATTAAACGCATGTCAGATTTTCTGAACCGTTTAAGGATACTATCGAGAGTTCTCACGATAGCTATGCTCCTGGTATGTACGCGTGGTTTCGGACAACATGAATTTCGATTCGAATCTATCACCGTTGATGATGGCCTCTCGCAGTCTGCTATAACTTCCATTACACAAGACAAGTTCGGATACCTGTGGGTATCAACATTGGATGGCCTTAACCGTTACGATGGCAAGTCGTTCTATACGTATCGTACGGTAGCTGGTGACAGCAATTCGCTCCTGCAAAATAATGTCGAAAAACTATTCCTTGATCAACACCAGCAACTGTGGGTCTTTTCAGTCGGCTCGCTAAGCCGTTATAGACCTGAAAAGAATGACTTCGTAAATCACACTATACATGTGGGAAATGATAAAACGCAACGCTATATCGTTCGTGAATTCATTCCGGTCTCTGCCGATGAAGCTTTGCTTTGCACACAGCTCGGGATGCTCCGCTTCAACGTTACAACCGGAGCGTTCACCAATGACAAATCGTTCTCCGGGTTAAAGAATCAAAATCTCTTTTCCATTTATATCGCTGCAGACTCTTCACAGGTTGTCATGAACGAACATGATGTATATATACGCATCAGTAAACAAGCAGAATGGAAGCACGTAATGCACCACGATGAATCCCTGCAAGGCAGTTACCAAAAATCAACCGGAAAGTACTATTTACAAAGTCGCGATAGTATATATCAATATGACGCTCGGTCACATAGCATTGAACCGCTTGCCGCGCTTTCACCATCCAGTTCTTTTGAGCGATATAAACAGCGAACCATGCAGCGCACAAATGGAGACGTATGGGTATTGCATGGCAATATTGATATTTTCGACTCAACTTTTCAGCACCGAAAAACACTTTCACCTCTACCTGACAATCCGAATGGCATACCAGACTATCTGTCGTGTGCGTACGAATCGCGAGATGGCGTGGTCTGGATTGGCAGCAACGGTATGGGCCTCGCCAAATACAACCCGCTCCTGTCTATCTTCAAGTATATAGGTAAATTTCCCGGTACACCCGTCAGCTTGTCAAATCAATTTGTAAAGTCGATTTATACTCCTGATGATATACACCTTTATGTAGCAACGCTGGAAGGACTCGATGTTATTAATCTGAATCAGAATATTACGGCACATTACCGGATACCCTCCGTCCAGAAAGAGCAAGTTCAGATCAACAAAATTGTAGGAGATCATAATAACAACATCTGGCTATGCACCACGCATGGGCTAATGCGGTTCGATGGAAAAAAAATTCTACCCAGCCCTGCTGCTGCATTGAACACCCCGGATATATATATTTACGATTGTGAGGTCCAGAATGACAACGCTTTGCTTCTTGCTACCAAAGCCGGAGTGATTCATTGGGATCAAGCGAGAAACCTGTTAACTACCGTTGCAAGAGGTACGATGCTTGTTAAAAAGATAAAAGATATATACTGGATAGAGCAACAGGCCGATATACAACTGTTTCAATCACAGACATCATCGCCTTATCGGGTATATAACAAGAATCCTGACGTGGCATCGAGTTTTCCGAAGGTATGGCCGAAATGTTTTTATGAAGATAAGGAAGGCACGCTCTGGATTGGTACCTGGGGCGCAGGTCTGGTTCGCTTCAATGCAGAGGATGAAACATTTCAACATTTTGACGAAAAGGATGGATTACCCAACAATGTAGTATATGGTATACTGGAAGATGACAAAGGCCACTTTTGGCTGAGCACGAATCGTGGCTTGAGTATATTTGACAAAGCAAAAGGCCGAGCCATCCGAAACTTCTTCCGCCATGATGGTTTACAGGGAGATGAATTCAACACGCGTGCATTCTATAAATCACCTTCCGGCAAAATGTACTTCGGGGGCATCAATGGGCTAACATTTTTTGAGCCTGAGGAAGCGCTGTCTATTGCTTATCCATTGCCTCAAACTATTGTAACCGGTCTGTTTATCAATAGTCAACGTGTAGATATACTTGCCAGCGGACAATCGGTACGGCAGGTACTCAATGATACACGGCTTGTACTTTCATGGAGCGAACGCAACTTTGGTTTTGAAGTAATCGGCCTTGGGTTTACTTCACCAAGCCGCACACAATACAAATTTATACTGGAAGACTTCATGGACGACTGGGCAATGCTCGGGAACCGTAACGACATCACCTTTACGAATATACCTCCCGGAGAATATATACTGCGCGTAAAGTCAAGCAACTCCTTTGGGGAGTGGGAAGAAGACGGCTTACGTATATATATAGTGGTGAAAGGCCCCTTCTGGAAAACACCTGCCTTCATCGGAATACTTGTCTTCCTGGCAACCGGGATCGCGTATGCTATATATTACCTGCGTGTAACGAAATTAAAACGCGAGGCCGCCACGTTAGAAAACATCGTCCATCAACGCACCCGTGAACTCCAATTACGGAATGAAGAAGTCGCTGCTCAGAATGAAGAGATTCTCATGCAGAATGAAGAATTGAAAACACAGTCCGAATCCATTGACTTTCGTAACCAGGAGCTGCTGCAAATTCGAAACTCGTTGGAAGAGCGTGTGGTAGAGCGTACACTGGACCTGCAAAAATTAAATAAAGAACTGGTAGATCAAAACACGCAGCTTGAGCAATTTACATTTATCACTGCGCATAACATTCGCGGACCACTCGCCCGGATCAAAGGATTGATCCATTTGATGGACACCGACAATCAGGAACAGATAACAGAATACTTAAAGACCAGTGTCTCCAACCTGGATGATGTAATCAACGACCTGAACCAAGTGCTTACCATCCGTAAGGGAGCCGGTATACCTTTTGAACTGGTGAGTCTGCACGAACAGTTTGACCTGGCACTCGATACACTGAAAGAAGATATAGCAGCAGCATCCGCTACTGTACAACACGAAGGCATTGATGATGCTTTAATCTACGGACTAAAACCGTATGCATATAGTATATTTTACAACCTCATTCATAACGCCCTTAAATATAGAAGTACCAGGCGCCCGTTGCTGATCCGTTGTAAGTGTTTGATACAGGATGACAAAGTACGTATTACGGTATCGGATAACGGCATCGGAATCGATATGCAATATGCGCGCGACAAGATTTTCAATCTCTATCAACGTTTTCATGCTAACACTGCTGGTAAAGGATTCGGGTTATACCTTGTAAAAACGCAGGTAGAAGTAATGGGCGGAACTATTACTGCCGATAGTATACCTGACAAAGGAACCACCTTTATAATAACCTTTCCGCTTAAGGGCGAGTAAAAAATATAGCATACATACTAAAGATTCTGTTTAAAGATTATGGTCCATCGCCAACAGTAAACCTTGCAGATCCTGGTTAACAGAACGTATCGTGGACTGAAGCTGATTGAGCATGTTGCTTCGGGTATGCAAATCATCGGCAGTATATATACCACCGCCATGAAACAACAACTTTACTTTTGCGCTGTCGACATGATTGTTGAATTGAAATTCAGTCCAACGCTTTTTAATACTTTCGACTAAGGTTACATCCTTGTTGTTCGTGAAATTCCGGTTCGTTAATATATACCATACCGAAGGCGGATATACCCTTGAGTGTTGAGGTGTAAACCAAATATCCTCCAGTAAATTTCTGGTATGTTCATAGTTGACTTTCTTTCCCGCAGGGTTAATGGTTGTGGCGCCCAGACCAGCCGTAAGCAAGCCACCGGCAATGCTAATTGTATTTTGCGCATTACCATTATGAGCCACCACAATAGCTACCGTTGTAACAGATCCCAATATGATTGAACCGATGGTAAGCCGCGTATTCCGTTTTCTATTCAGATCATCCAGGTATGATGCAAGCTGGTCACACCGCTCTCCCTGACAATCCAGTTCTGCTGCTACACCATCGAGCTCCGTTCGGAACAACGTGATCCGTTGTTGTATTTCATTTTTAATTTCAACCATCCGAATGCGTCCGCGTAAGGATGTATCGCGCTTGCAATCCATCGCCCCGTATAGGAGCTTTAGCGTACCGGTGCCGTTCGCCATTAAAATAAAATGCGTGGAAAAATACTGCTTCAACAACGTGTCTTGTGCAAGGAGCGAATCTGTATTGGCCACCGGAAAATTGGAAGCGCTATAACTATTTACAGAAGTTGGAGCACAGTAATCCTGATGAAGATTAAATTGAGTGGCTGAAATTATACCGGCTGTTTTGCAGGACACCATCAGTACCACAGCTATACTATATACCAAAACACTCAACCCCTTATTCATCATGAGCACGAAAGTACTCATAATCTCCTACTGAAAAACAATTTGATCGATCTTTCATACGTCCATTAGGGTATAAGCACATCGACAGCAAACGAAATTAAATTTTGTAAACGACCAGACTGCAATCTGTGAAAAATTTCTAAAAACATTTGTCATAAATACTTGCCTGAAGCAAGTATTACAAACTATCTTTGCTTTCATGGCAAAAGAAGTTGTTGAAAAGATCCGGGAATTCAATCGGTTTTATACTTCTGTTATAGGGGTTACCAATAACCACATATTGGAAAGTAATTATTCGCTTACAGAAGTGCGCGTAATGCATGAAGCGAGCAACAACCCTGGTATAACAGCAAGGCAATTAAAAGCGCTTCTCCAGATGGACGAAGGATACCTGAGCAGACTCATTGCTAAACTGGTAAAGCAAAAGATACTTCTGAAAAAGCAGTCCAGGGAAGACAAGCGGATTTTTTCACTCGAGTTGTCAGAGAAAGGGAAGCAAATGTATACCGAATTTAATAAACGCTCCAACGACTCAGTCGCAGCGCTGATTCAACACTTGGGCAACAACGATCAAATTGAACTTGTTAAACTTCTGAACAGTGTTAAAACATTACTCACGAAAAACAAATAGCATGAATGTATTTTGCGTTGTCTGCGCTAACCTGCCAGTTCAACAGAAAATTTCTCCCGCAGATTTTCACAGATTGACGCAGACTTTAATTCTCATTTAAATCTATAGCATAATGTATTTTGTATTATCAGCGTTAATCTGCGAGTTCAGCGGGAAATACTCCCGCAGAGTTCACAGATTGACGCAGACTTTAATTTTAATTAGATCTATAGTATAAATGTATTTTGCATTATCTGCGCTAACCTGCCAGTTCAACAGAAAATTTCTCCCGCAGAGTTCACAGATTGACGCAGACTTTAATTCTCATTTAAATCTATAGCATAATGTATTTTGCATTATCTGCGCTAATCTGCGAGTTCAGCGGGAAAATACTCCCGCAGATTTCACAGATTGACGCAGACTTTAATTTTCATTAAATCTATAGCATAATGTATTTTGTATTATCTGCGTTAATCTGCGAGTTCAGCGGGGAAATACTCCCGCAGAGTTCACAGATTGACGCAGACTTTAATTCTCATTTAAATATATAGCATAAATGTATTTTGCATTATCTGCGCTAATCTGCGAGTTCAGCGGGGAAATACTCCCGCAGAGTTCACAGATTGACGCAGACTTTAATTCTCATTTAAATATATAGCATAAATGTATTTTGCATTATCTGCGCTAATCTGCGAGTTCAGCGGGGAAATACTCCCGCAGAGTTCACAGATTGACGCAGACTTACATCTATACTTTAGAGATCAGTGCTATCGCCTTTGCTCAAAATCAAATATATGATCATGTCAGAATCATTACTTCATAGTGATATTACGCTTCGCGTAGCCAATACAAAAAAAGAGTTTGACGATGGACGAGCGCTCTTTCATCAATATGCGAATTCGCTTGACCTTGACTTGAGCTTTCAGAATTTTGCGAAAGAACTTGAAACCATTGAAGAACAATATAGCGCTCCTACCGGTGCGTTGTTGCTTGCCTATAAAAATGAATTACCCGTTGCCTGTGCCGGAGTACGAAAAATAGATACATCTATAGCAGAACTTAAACGCATGTATGTGCACCCGGACTATAGGCAATACAAGATCGGGAAGAAATTATTGGAGCTGGCACTGGACCGTGCACGCGAATTAGATTATCACTATATTCGTCTTGATACGCTGCCTACTATGACGCCTGCATTGAATCTTTATCGTGCATTTGGTTTTTATGAAATACCAGCGTACAGATTTAACCCCGTTAGCGGAGCGGTGTATATGGAGAAGAAGCTGATAAAATAAAAACGAATTGTGAATATAAAGACAACGGGTATCGTGCTGGCTGTAAGTATAACTTGCTTTACCCTGGCATATATTGTCGTAACAATCAAGAACAAAGTTTCCGAAAAATTTGCGCTTGTTGATAGTGTGATGATGTCTGATACGCTTAAAACTATACTTCGCCATAGTTCACACGCAATAAAAAAATCGATGCTTTTAACGAACCCTGAAAGCCATTATGTAGGTGTACAGCAGACTGATAGTATGAATTTTGTATGCAACCTCGATATCTATACAATAGACTCCACATCCTTTCACTATACCTTAAACTTCCAGAATGAATCGGAGAATTTCAAAACGATTGAAGGCATTGCTCAGTATAAATCGGCATCCGACAAAAACTACATTATGCTAAATGCACAATCTGATGTATACATTCCTGCGGACATATTCATAGATCGTAACCATACATTGACCATCGAGATTTCGCGAACTAATCACCTGGCCGGAACGATTGCAAGGGTTAGAAAAACAGACGGTGCCTCAAATAAAGCACTGACACCCACTATGTTTTACAAATAAATCCCAATATACCTCCTCTCAGTTTGTATATAGGCTCGTACACATAACCCTCGGCTGGAAGTAATTTGTCGCAAATACCCCCTCAAACTGGCGGACCCAGACGATTAAAATCTTAATACGTCATTCTAATTTTACAACAAGATTTAATAGCTTTATTCTATGCCGACCGCAAAACATGTAGTAACATTTTTTTGCAGTATATAGATCACGCCATTACCACGAATATAGTATCATGCGAATTATTTCGGACAACAGATAAAAACGAAATGTATATTTGACAAACTAAATAAGCCTATGAAAAACAAAATTCTATTTGTGATAAGCCTGCTTTTCGGGCTGATGTTTATTAACGCTGGACTGAATAAGTTCTTCAACTACATGCCGGTACCCGAAGACATGCCAGAAGACCTGGTGAGATTAATGAAAGCTTTTATGGAGATAAGCTGGCTTATGCCTTTGGTAGGTGCGATTGAAGTTATTGGTGGCGTACTCTTTATTCCACCAAAGACGAGAGCCCTGGGTGCCATTGTTATTCTCCCGGTGATGGTCGGTATACTTCTGACCAATATATTCGTTGTGCCATCAGGCTTGCCTATAGCACTTGCGTTATTCCTTATTAACGTGTGGGTGTTATTCGAAAATCGCGAAAAGTATTTGCCAATGATACGGTAATATAGACTATAAATTTACCTCTTATATTTGCAGGGTTCTTTATCGAAGAGCCCTGCATTTTTTTTGCTTCAACCTTGTCCTTTTTTATCTCTATGGCAATACAAACCGAACGTAAACTATTAAAACGATCCGTAGCCATGATGATCGACTACGCGATATTAATGGTTTTCATTATCTGGTTCATGGCAACTTATGGCGTTCCCACGGAAGATGGGTATGCCGTTAGTGGTATAAAAGGAATCGTGATACCTGTTGTATGGTTCGCATACTTTCCGATAACAGAATGGATTGCCGGAAAAACGCTCGGTAAATTAATACTAGGACTAAGCGTTGTTACCGAGTATGGTGGTCGCATTTCATTTACGCAAGCTCTCAAAAGACATATACTTGATATGATAGATATAGGCATCGTTGGTATAATTGCCATTGCCAACACTCCCAGGCATCAACGCCTGGGCGATCTTTGGGCCAAGACTTTGGTCATCGGAGGCGATAACTTTCGATGCAGAAGCTGCTACCAGGAAGTTACACTATCAAACGATGAAATTCTTAAAGGAGAATTTGAATGTCCTATATGTCATGCAGCCAATAAGACGCAAATAATGTAAGTATATATTAACAACCCATCAGTCTCGCCTTCGGGACTTTTAACTCATCCGTCACCATCAGAGTCTCCGGTCTCCGGGACTCTGATGCTACGCGCCATGCACGAATAAATTACGGCCAAGTCTTTTCTAGAAGGTAATATACTATACATTCATTTCGAGTAAGCAAAGTAATTTTTCGGTTTGCTTTTGTATTTAGATTTCAAGGATACGTGTACGGCACCAACATCAGAGTCCCGGAGGCCGGTGACTCTGATGGGGACAAATTTGAATGCCCTATATGTCATGCAGCCAATAAGACGCAAATAATGTAAGTATATATTAACGACTCATCAGTCTTCCCCCTGGGCTTTTAACTCACTACCAGCTTTTAACTCATTTCCTGCTTTTATCTTTTACAACTCCATCTATCTTCGTTATGCTGGTATATACTTCTGAGAAAGATTTGTTCTTATGCTGGAGCCATAGTGTTGAATATTTCATTTCAATCCCTTTCAGTAATTGTACCACGAGTTTTTTATCATCATCGGCAAGGTCGTACGTCATCATACGGGCATTCTTTACCATCTGCTGGTAACATTGGTCTGCGGTTCGTTCTCCCTTCGGAGTTAACTCTACGCGCTTTGAGCGTTTGTCATTTTTATCTATATACTCCTTTATCAGGCCTCGCTTCTGTAAACGTCTCAGCATATCTGTTCCACTTGATAACTCGTATAGGTTGTCGTAGATCACATCAGTTTTACGTGGATTTTTATTTTGACGTATAGTCATCAGCATTCCAAATTCTTCAATCTGGTTCACCTCGGTGTCTTTAAAAGCCATATTTACATAAAACATATTCAGTTTACTGATGCGTCCGATTATTTTCATCAGCAGGCCATCCGTAAAATCAGGAACAACACCGCCTACCAGTGCTCCCTTTATTTTCTTCTCACTTTGATGGGCGAGAAAGTATCGGCAAAAGTCAGCGATGCCTCCTTCGGGATGGTTGCTCTCAAATTTTGCCCATTCGTTCACTAATTCAACAGTCTTGTTCATCGTTTATAATTACTTCGGTTTCGTAACAAATTTATAACTTTTATTACCATATCATAGTATATAGTTAAGACAGGTCAATACATTTGAATCATTAACAAAGCAAACTATGGAGACATCGAAACAAAAAACTATTTATTGGGTGGCGAAAGGGTTTATAAGTTTTTTCATGCTGTTCAGTGCTTATTTCTCATACTCGCATCCGGATGATTTAAGAATGCTGGGGTTCCCGGATTATTTCAGAATAGAATTAGTGATAGCAAAAGTGATTGGTGCTATACTCTTGCTTATACCGCAGGTATCGCTGCGTATAAGAGAATGGATCTACGCGGGCTTTATGATCACCATGGTCTCGGCGATGATCGCGCATATATGCAGTCACGATCCGATCGGCAAAGTGCTATTCGTTGCCATTGATTTTATACTCATTGTAACCTGTATACAGATAGTATATAAATACGAGCACCGTCAGGTATCCAAAATACTTTAAAACTATAGGTGATTATCCGGGCTATCGATATACTATAGCGCTGGTTGTTCACGTAATAGGAATAACATTGGCCGCAGGGACAACTGTTTTTATTTCATGATTATGTTTTTCCATCAGAGTCACCGGGGCTCCGGGGCTCTGATGGGATGAAACGGCATTAGCGCCTTTTCATTTTCTGCAATGTTGCGTGAGGTTGTGCAGTATGGTTTCAAGTGTGATGGTGCGATCGGATAAATGGGCGTTGAACATTTCGAGTAGCGAGGCTATAGATTCCATTTTCCACGAATCACCTTCTGTTTTAAATTCCAATTTGTTTAAATAAGCGTTGAGATTTTCAAGCGTTAACGGTTTATTTACTTCGTCTTTTAACACTGCAAGAAATTCAGCTATATCTGTGAGGTCCGTTATTGGCCAGTCGTTTATGGCGCGGACTAGCAATTCTGCGCACACTCTAAATTCACTATCGTCCTGTGTTGTGTCAAGCCACGTTGTGAGTTCCGTGTAGCTTACGATTTCATCTTCCTTCATTGTGAGGTTTTAATAGAAATTGCAAAGATATAGTATAACGCGAGGGACTTTGCGAAAAGTTTCTATTTCTCTACAACCTTAACACCTGTCCTCATAAATCGCATTGCTATTTCGCGGACGATTTTCAGACGCTCTTCGTGTACATTCTCGATGTGCCCTGGAGGATAGTCGAGCCAGCGGTTGTGTTGCCGGTATATTTCTTGTCCTTCTTTCAGGTCTGTAGCAAGTCTGTTCTGAGAAGGAACAAAGATGGCTGTAATGGCGCGACCATTTTTCTGTAACATCGTGTGGATGGTCATGAAGTCGGTATAGTTGTAGCCCGCGGAACCAACCAATATACCTATACTTCCGTCGGACTGGAGTATTCCTTCTGCAATAAATGAGAGACGTTGATGGCTTGTGTGCTTGAGTATGTCGTATGAATATTTACCTAGTAAATCAGCACTGTTGATCTTGTAAACATCGGTGAGATAGTCGAAACAAGGTTCGTTAACATTGAGATTAAATGTTAAGAAAATATCGTTCATTATATTGAATTCGGTCGCGTGAGTCGTTTACAAACATATATAATAAATGGGGCTTTATGAATTACATTTGTTTGTTCAAAGCATCAGAGTTCAGGAGGCCGGTGACTCTGAGATAAACAATAGAATAAATGAAGTACAAATTGAGCAGAACATGTAAAGACTGCAAAAATGTAGATGTCTTTGAGTTAACAAAATTGCAAGCTGCTTTCTCGCACACCGATGACATTGACAAGTTCTGGAATGTGAATTGTTCCGTATGTGGCTCCACGAACTGTAAAATGATAAACAAAGAGTCCGTAAAAATAGACGAGGAGCTTCTGAATCTGTGGGGAATGGATTCTAACTTGTCGTTCGCGACACAAGATGAGGACATTATTCTTGCCGATGTAGCATACTTTGATATAATCCTAAACTCGATCGATGATGACAGGTTCCTGGATAAAAAGATCGACCTACTAACGAGTGCATTGTGTATTTTATTATTCGACAATATAGTGTCCCCAGAAGAATATACATCAAGCGAAAATCAGCAACGCCAAAGAATTGCCGCGCTGGTCGTCAAGGCATTGTCAAAGAGAAAATCTTCAATTATCAGAGCACAGTATCTAATCAGCGACTACGTTAAAAAACTTGTATTTCCCAAACTTAATATATAGTCAAAAGCCAATGGAACGATTAGTCCCGGAGGCTGGCGACTCTGATGGGGATGAAAATGGCACATACATTTTGTTAGAGGGAGTTTAAGACTCACTCTTTCTATTCCAAATTCTTGTCACGTTGTCCGCCTGTGTATTGGTCATTTGCTGTGACTTGATCAATGTCCTAACTCCGTGTATCATAATCATCGAAGCTTTTCCCGTTTCAATAAAATATTTCAGGTCACCTCCATCGTCCATTTGAACGAGTCCGAACGTAAAGGTGTCTCCTTTATGTCCCTTAAAGTCTCCATAAAGTTTGTCAGTCGCCCTGTCCAAATCACCACTATTTTCGATTCCCTTCTCTTTTGTTATCAGTCGTTGAGTTGTCACAATACTATAGTTGTCATAGTCAATAACTGTCGAGCAAATTACCAGTTCATCTTCTGTCAGGGAAAGTTGCAGTCCAGAATAAGAGTCTTGAAAGTCTGAATTCGATTCATAAAATTTTGTCCACTTAAAGTCGTACGGCTTCATAGTACTTCGCTTGATTGAAGCTATACAAATATTATGTTTTGATTTGTCTGACTTTGTCATTTTAAATTACCGCTAACGTTTGTGTTTCTGCAGTGGTGCCTTTCCGAAGCCGCGTCCTATCCCACGAAACGAAAACGTTGAACGAAGATAAAACTTTAAACCAACTCGTCACGGCACCATTGCAGAAACATACTGTTAGCTGCAGTTTATCGCCCCAGTCTATACTTAGTTAAACTCTAAAAATCCTCCATGTGTCCACCAAGGTCAGTATAAACAGAATGTAAGTCATAGGATATTTGAACGAAGAGTTCTGGGAATACCCATTCGTCACAGTCGTTAATGCTTTTCTTTCCCTTTATTTCATCCAATCCTTGACTAATTCCATCAGTAAAGTCTGAAAAAGAGTTTGAAGCCTTCAGTAATACTTGCTCAATTTCTTGAATTGTCGGTGTAAAAGTTAATTGGTGAGCAAACTTGTTTCTCATTTGGTTGATTAATAATAAAGTATCACGTTGTCCATCGTTAATATGTCCAAGGCCATATACAAGTTGAATTAGTCTATTATGATTTAAGCCGTCAGCTAAGTCTAAGAGTTTAGGTTGCCCGATTTCTACTATTTTAACTAATAAGAATTCAACTACGAGATGTCCTTTAATAAAACCGGATAACAAGCTGTCTCCAGAAACTGTAGCTTCATAAAGTTCACTGAAATTATTGACCTTCTTTTTAGCTGTCATACGTCATTGAATAAATTGCAAAACAAAAATTGTTTGCTGCTGTGTCCACTACTTGTTATTCTTTATTGAAACTAATTTTATAAATCCTGTTTCCCCCTTTTTATTTGTAATGGTCCCGTCTTCAAATTGTCGAATGAGTCGCTTTGCCGCATCTTCAAAGTCATCAAAGAAGTCCTCAAGGACAAGAACTAACTCACCTGTCTGGTCTTAATTGATGAACGAATGGACATCTAAAGTCCTCAAAGAAATATATGCTCGAGCCTTTCTTAGCAAACTTCAAATATTTCTTGTCAAATAGTTTTTTAAAGCTTCATTAAATCTATTCTCCGATTCTTTGTCTTTGTCAAATGGATGATGGTCTAAGCAAGCCCCTAAATATTCAATCCCAATAGCAAGATTTAGAAATTTAATATAAGCTGAGCCATTGTGATTGTAAATTATAGATTTCAGCTCCCCAAGAAGTATACTCCTAATCGTCTCAATTAGTGTTACGTTCTTTACTTTATTCTCTTGCTCGTCCTTATGATTTACGTTGTCGTCCATAGTCCAAGTTGTCCAGCAGAAATTGCAGCTAACGCTCGTGTATAAGAAGTGGCCGGCAAAGGAGCCAAAGTTAAATGACGAAGGAATGACTTTGGCGACCTACCGCAAAACTATCCCCTACAACCGCGTGTGCTAGAAAGATAATACTTTTAACCTACACCGCGCCAGGCCATTTTTTATACACATTGTTGTAAGCAGTGCCCTTGTCCTCACTTTTTTATTACTGCTCCAATCGGGTTTGAATTAATTAAGTCTAAAGCATGTCTAATCCCATACGTGATTATTATTCCTGTATTATACTGAACAGTCGCGTCTGTTTTTTTTGTACCAATGTAAACAGGTTGCTCAACAAATTTATATCCACTTATGACAGAAGTCACTTTAAAATCGTAAGGAGGATTTGCGGAATAAACAACAGGTCCTCCTGAAAAGCCAGGAACATTATGTCCGTCCAAGAAATTTCTATGTTCTCCATTGGGTCCATCCTCTACACAGGAGACTATTGCTTTCCTGACAAATGGGATTGGTCGTCCTATGAAAGCAGTCTTACTGTCTCCCCAAGAGCCATATGGGTATCCAACAAAGTAAACATCTTGTCCATATAGAATTGCTTGATCTGGAATCAGTTTTAGATCTGGGTTTGATGCTATTCCATCAAGTGTCAATACTGAAATGTCAATCTCTCCAGAGGCATGTCCCACCAATGTTCCACCCAAGTTATTCCATTTACCCTCGAACATCAATTGTAATGGTGTACCGTCGCTAAGATTGATGGCAAAGTGTTTTGCTGTCACGATGTACTGTCTATTGTCAACATCAATAGCGAATCCTGTAGCCGTTGAGTCCCCTATTTTCAAACAATAAACTCTACCTAAGACGTCACTTGGAATCATACAGTAAATTTATTTGGGCATTGCTTACAACATTCTAATATAAGAATATCATTGCCTATATAAGAGTTTGTAAACGGATATATTTGTCTTTGTAAACATTTATATAGAACAAAATCAACGATCAATCTATTAATCTCAGTTTTCGTTAACCCGTTGCTTTCTTAATCTAAGGCAACAAAAAAATACCCCAAGTAACTTGGTAAAAAAGAGTCATTTGCATACTCAATGCTTACAATTCCATCATCTATACTATCACAACTTAAGCTTTTACTTAACAGCAAGCTAAAATATGTAAGATATAGCATTGAAATTATGTAGATTAAATAGGATACACCTTTAGGGATACATATTACAAATGGCGAGCAAATGTTTATAGCTATACCCGACTTTATAAAATATACTACGACAATAAGGGCTGTCGAATTGAAAGCCAAGAATAGTCGAAATAAAAAATTCAACATCTATATAAGATTTGTTATAGTTATATCAAACGACTCCAAATTTCGATACTATAATCAATTTACATCGACTACGAAGTTGTTTTGTCAAATCGATATAGATGATGCACCAATGGGCTCCACCGCTATAAATCCTGTGATCTTAGAGAATTTCATCTTATGAATAAAATTGCGAAGGCAATCCGATGGATCGAGTGTTTCAAAATTTAATTTCACTAATGTTTCTGGAGGGATTGCTGCCGAAATAATCACTTGATCTTCTATCTGTCCAGTTGCTGTATTCAGAAGCGCAGCTTTAGCATTTACGATTACAAACTTCACAGGCAAATATGCTAATATCTCCCGACCAACTCTTAGGATACAACTACACACATGGTCCTGGTACAACTCATTAAATTTGGATATCGGCATGTTCTTCTTTGACAACTTGCCTGTACCTGTTTGAGTAAGTATATAATTAGGAATTACCTCATCATTTTTAACGAATAGGTCAACAGTAACATGGTCGCTTGTTAGACTCAATTCTAATTTTGACCCTAACTCACTTATATCGTTAAGAGGCTTAAAGAAATCAAGAGCCCTGGTATAACCAGCCGGTATCTTTGCCAATACGTCCTTGGAAATTTCCTGCATTATCTTCCATTCATTATACTTGTCTGCTGCTGACTGATATTTCTTTTCGTCCATCCCCTTCGCATACTCAACAGCATCGCGATACTTCTTAACTTTATCCTTTGCTAAGCCAAAAAGGCGATCGAATAGACTAGGCTGAAAACTTGCCAATATTAATGTTGCTTCATCTTCATTCTTCGAGTTCCTAATAGGTTGAGGTGGTGGTGGCTCGTTCATAATCGAGTCCCAATCAATATAGTCAGAACAATCCTTGTGCACAGATTGAAGTACTTCGATATAGTCTTCGTATTGCGCAACAGCATCAGTCACATCATTGATTTCCCGTGCCTTTGCTTGTAGTCTATAAAACTTCGCTGCTTCGCGCATCCTACGTTGCTGATCTCTTTCAGCACTTCTTACGGCAGCTCCATATGAACGTATAAAACCTTTAACAGTCATTATATATATGTTTACAAGAATTAGTCAAACTGTTCTAAAAAGTATTAATCCCCACAATCTTTAACACTAGTATCAAAATAAATCGTCAAAATTCTGTACGTAGAAGTTAGGGGTTATGTAGACAATACTAACCAGCGCACAATAACGTTAACAACATTATTTTCCGAAGGCTATATTCTGGCTTCCGAAAGCTTTGTTTTTATTTCCGAAAGGTATCGTGAGCAAAGTATAGTTCTACTCCTTTACCAATTCGAACCATTCACCATGCTAAAATTCAATTGTAAATTCTTTCAACATTTGGATGTTAGTAAAAAACAAAAAGCCCATCGTGCTATGCTCCTTTGAGGAACATAGCATGATGGGCTCTTAGTAAATGTAAGATAACTTACTTTAAATACAATAGGAGCAAAAAGTATTTTAGATAATCCTCAACGGCAATAACAGTTTATCAAAATCGCCTATACTATAACACTTCTCATTTATTTCGCGACTAATTTCACATCGCTACATACATATTCAAGCAATTCGCAAGGATTTACTCCTATAGCGAGTGCTATCAGATATACTTCATCTGCCTGCAGCCGTGATGTTTCTTTTAATGAGATTTCACTAATCCGCTGTTTGCTTATACCAGTCTTCCTTGATACGTGCGATTTATTTACAGCCCTTCTTTCTAGGTATTCACCAAGCTTTGTCATATCCTCAATTGAGGGGTAATTATAAAGTTATTATTGACGATTGTAAATATTTTCATGACAAATAAATTAAAATGTCAATACATTCTGTACATTTGACAATAATGTATTTACAAATGATTAATAGAAATGACAGGAAAGAACCATTGTATACAATCACGATTCCTGTCATGGACTTACAGGAGCTAAGCAATTATCAAAATGGAATTATAGAGCTATTGGCCAAAGTAAATCTCCAAAGCTGTACCAGTCCTGAATTAGAAAACATAAAAGCTATATATACCCTGCTATCTCATCTCACTATAAAAAACAATTTTCTCTTAAAGGAATAACATCACCTAAACTATAATGTTTTATGCAAGCACCAACCGATCCATCCAAACAACTGGCGCCACCGCTGCAGGAAGCGTTCCTTCACTTCCTCAACACCACACACCCGGGAGAACTTCGAGACAATTTATTTTGTCTGCTTTTCGATTACCTGATCGATCATCATGATGCGCTCCCGAAAGACTTCAACCATTCACTCGAAAATATATACAACCTGTTTATACTGCTCAATTCGTCTGCCGGGCATGCGCATCGCTGGCATGCGCCCGAGTCTGCATAACAGGTTGCCATCGCTATAGCTCCTCTCCTATACGTTTGCCGTCATACTGATAAAACCCTCCAGGCTTTTTTATACTATATCTACTAATCCCTTTAAAGTCATGGAACACATGAAGACGGGCCGCTATGCCCTGCTCAGTATCGTATTTATTTTATTTTTCGCCCATTGCAAGGAAGAGCTGGCGAACAACGTGCGCCACCAGGTGCTTGAAAACGACAAGAGCTTGCTGCAAACGCTCACGCCCGCAGAGCAGTATGCATACCTCACCCATCACCTGGATGTGCTGCGCAACGGTATACTTTCGCAGGTGGAAGATGGCGCGTTTCGATCGCTGCTATACCGCGAGGTAGAAAAACGTTTCGATGGCGACTATAATGTTCTGCTCAACGTACTCGCAGAGCGGTCGCCATCATTATTTGAAACATTTGCTGCATCGCGGTATACTGAACCAGGAGCGTTTAGCGTTTCATTGGAAGCCTTCACTAATATACCCGATAGCACCACTATGATTTCGCTCTACCCGCAGATCTATATACCGGAATACGAACAGCTTAAAGCGAAAGGCTTGCTGAACAGCAACCCTACGCTGGTGTCGTATAGTGGCGATGAAGAACTTACGCGTTGGAGTGGTGTGCGGATCAATGCCATGGGCGAGCCGGAAGAAGTAACGGTTGATGAAGAGTATGTACGCTCGCACGAGGTATGGGTGGTATCGCTCAGCGAAAGTTATCACGGTGGTGCTATAGTATATTTGCCGAAGGAAGCTGAGCCGGAAAGTGATGCAACCAGAGCTTCAATCTGTCTTGTTGCCGGTTACTGTCAGTCGTCTAACACCGCGTGGAATCATGGCAAACTGCGCAACTTCAAATTAAAGTGCGACCTTGATAATATACTTTCGGGTGCCAATGATCTTTCGGATCACTCGTATAGTACATTCAGTTCGCGCATCAATCCTTTCAATGGTTCACGGCACGATCCGCAGTGGATCGGTGATCCCGATCATCGTCTGTTGAAGAAGGCTAATCCTACCTATTGCTATTCCGCCTTCAACAAAATGTTTTTCGAAGACTGGCGCACAGCAGGTTCCAATCCACCCAACAATCAAGGGATGCGCGGCAACCTGGTGTTCTATGTTTTCTTTGAATATGATAACTGGCCTGCGCGGTTAAAGCCGCAGAGTGTATCTATAGCCGAGTATGGATTAAAGGGAGATGGCAGTTGGGGCATGATCACTACGAAGCTCGACATTATGTATCGCTCGTCACAAAAGGCATTGGCTTCGGGTGTTATGGATTCATCGCCCGTATGCGATGGTAAAGTATGCGGCAACACGCGCCACCCGTGTGTGCACCGTATCGAGACCAGTTGTTTTGAAGCTCAATTCTCTACCGAATAATATATACCCATGCGCGTTGCCCTGATCGTATTCAGTATTACAAGTTTGTTCTCCCGCTGTTATGCACAGCAAGATGATAGTAAGTTCTTTGTAGATGTCGGTATGGTGGCTCGCACCACCATACTGTATACACAGAGTACTGCTGGCTCTGCTGGTGGATCGAGTATAAACATACAAGCACCCTTTGCTTACCAGGCGGGCGTTAATGGCACGGGTATAAACGTTACTCCGGGCTATACATTTCTGCCTTCGGTTGCTGTACACTATGGCACTACGCTTCGTTATGACTTTTATTATTTTAAACCCAATGGCGTAGACCGGCAGAATACATTTTATGTTGATCAGTCGCTGTTCGTTACCAAGTCATTTTTCGGTGCATTTTATATAGGAGCCGGGTATACTTTCTATAATGTAGGCAAAACGCTGCATTACACTTACAACGGTGAGCCAGAGGAATTGAGATTGCAGTTCAATGGCGTTGATCTGCTGGCGGGCGTTTTCTTTCGCCGTGTATATATAGAGCCGAAGGTGTCGATTGTTCGTAAACATTTTCCGGGTACTATTAAAGACCACGCCACGTTACTCGGTGTGCGCGTTTATTATCGGTTTCATTTTTAAATCGCGCCTGCGTGTATTCTCCATTTTATCAACGTTAGTATAAATGCAGATTACTCCATAGAAAATGGGAAAGGGGAATTGACAGCGTTAGACTGGCGTTTCATATTTAATGCTGGTTTAAGGATGAATTGTTCCCCTACCTTTTCAAAGTATACACGCGTTGGTTGGTAGTAGAAATTACGCTACGCTAAACTTGCAACAGTTTGTGCCTATAATTCAATATATAGCAGCAATAAGGCAAGAACTAATATAGATAAATTTCGATATGTGAAATATTGGTGAGTTCATTTGGTGATACCGCTTCACGTTGCCAGTAATCCAGGTTGAGTACTGTAGTTTCTGCAATACCCTTTAAGGCTTCACATGTAAGGAATGCCTGATGACCTGTTATCAAAACATTGTCCAGGGCAGAGAGTCTGAGATAAAGCTTGTCCTCTAGTATAGTATTTGAGTGATCTTCAAAGAACAATCCTTTTTCGTTTTCATAAACGTCAAGGCATGCTCCTCCTAAACGACCATTTTCAATAGCCTCAATCAGGTCTACTGTTTTTACAATTCCACCCCGCGAGGTATTTATCAGAATGCAACCTTTCTTTATCCATGCAAACTGAGGATTGGAAAGCAAGTACTTCGTTTGTTCATTCAAAGGACAATGCACCGATACGATGTCACTCTTTTGTAATAATTCCTCCAGTGAAACGTAACGCACTCCCAACAGTATAGCATCCGGATTTACTACAGGATCATACGCCAATATTGTAGTGCCGAAGCCGTTTAGTATTCTGGCAAACGCCATCCCAATTTTGCCGGTACCAATTATACCAACTGTTTTTCCATGCACATCAAATCCGGTTAAACCATCCAGGTGAAAGTCATGATCCCGAATGCGTGACTGAGCGAGTATAAACTTTCTATTAAAACTCATGAGCATAGCAACAGCATGCTCGGCTACTGAATACGGTGAGTATTCAGGTACGTTTGCAACGGAGATACCAAGCTCACTTGCTTTGTTGATATCCACATGATCGTATCCTACCGAGCGCAACGCAATAAACCGAACGCCTATCTCATGTAATTTTTCAAGTACAACACCCGAGCAATCATCGGAGGTGAAAACAGAAATTGCATCACAATTTTTAGCCAGGTGTACTGTATCAACATTCAATCTCGCTTTGGAAACCTCTAACTTGTGTCTGGGCGCTACAGCTTCTACCAGAAACGGACGTTCATATTCGCGAACACTATATGCAAATGTCTTCATGATTTATCATTGTTATTTTTGACCAAATGCTTTTCAACATTGAATGGTATCGGGGCCGATTACGAACTCACACAACGATGTGGATACAGCATATCCTATACTATCTATGCAATTAGCGAGCCTCTATAGCTTGTACGTGAATTACGAGTACCAGGCCTATATAATGATGATTTGAAGGGGTACTGATTTTAGCGATAAATATTGTGAGGTAGTTCGTACTCAATCAGGTGCTATAGATGACCAGTACCAGTAATGACGTTGAAGGTGAGATCTTCCAAAACAGTGCATGATCAAAATGAAATTGTAAATCTTCAGCTGCTGGCTTTCGCAGAGGAATTGGATACAACAGGTATATAGATATCGAATCTGGCACCTTTGTTTGGTTTACCAGTGGCGGTAATGATACCCTGATGGTTTTCAACAATTCGTTTACAAATAGCAAGTCCAATGCCGGTTCCCTGATATTCTTCCTGGCTGTGAAGGCGCTGGAACATTTCAAAGATACGTTCATTGTATTTAGTCTCGAAGCCAATACCATTGTCGCTATAGATGATATGGCAGTAATCCATTTTAGCCGAGAGTTTGTCCACGGGCAGAGCAGGGCTTTTGCCTGTTCGTTTACCGCCTCGAATAGTATTGGATTTTATTGTTATACGCGATGGTTCCCCGACTTTGGAAAACTTAAGAGAATTGCTGATAAGATTCTGAAAGATCTGGTAAAACTGAAACCTGATAATATTGACTTTACAACCTACATGAATTTCTATTGTTGCATTCTTTTCAAGTATTGCTTCCTTGAAATCACTTATTACTTCGTCTATAATTATAGCGAGATCGATTTCTTCAAATTTATGTTCAAAATTCTTTGCTCGTGAGTAAACCAACAGATCATCTATAAGCATCCGCATGCGCCTGGCTGTCTCATACGTTCTTTGTAAATAGGCTTTACCGTCTATAGATAAGTTTTCTTTTTCTTCGTTTAGCAGGCTTACAAAATTCTGAATTTTCCGTAGTGGTTCCTGCAGATCGTGACTGGATACATAGGTAAAGGCGGTCAGATCTTTATTTGCAATTTCCAGTTCAGCATTCTTCTTTTCCAGTTCTGCGGCTCTGCGCTTCAATTCTTGCTGATTTTTATTTTGAACCGTTAAATCAGTCAAAATTATACTTAACACAATTTTATTATCCAACGACAAGGAGTTTATAGACATGAGCACCAGCAGATCTTTAACCGTCTTGGAATACAAATATACCTCTTCGCGTATAGCGCTCTTTCGGCAGCGCTTAAGCATGAGTTCAAAATCTTTCTTTGAAACATCATCGATAAAATTGTTGAATGTTGCTCCGATTACCTTTTGTAAAGGACAGTTTACCATGGTTGCAAAGTATGAATTACAATACAGGATAGTTCCATCTTTATTGAGTGTCACCGCACCTTCATGCATGTTTTCAACCAGAATTCTATAGCTCTTATCTGATGTTACTTCAGTATATACTTTAAGATCTTTTTTATCAGAGATTACGAAAGCATCAACGCCTCCCTTTTGAAGAGTGTCAAAAGATTCCAATGCTTCCGCCAGCTGTTGCCTGAGCAATGCTTTTTCTTTTTTTAATTTTTTAATCTCTTCTGAGAGTTTCGTATTGCTCTTCGCCATAAGCCTATTGAGCGAATTAACTAATAAGATTAAGACCTTCCAGAACGCTTTGAGTATCGGACAGATCACCAATTAACCGCTCTTCGGGCAATGGAAGTTTTTTTATTAATACAGGGATTGCAATAATATTTTCTTCAATGGCCAGGGCTGGTTGCTGGTATATATCAATGATCTCTAATTCATACCTTCCCTTCAAATATTTTTCGCAAATGTCCTTAATGTTGACAACGGCTCTGGTAGAGTTCGGCAATATACCTGTGACAAATAATCGGAGAATATATTTTTCACCAACACCTCCAGCTTTACTCTTTACTTTTCTCTTTTTAGGTATTTTTTTTAACATCTTAAGATGCGTATTTATCAAATAAAATAAATGATCAATCAGCTTTAACTTTCTCCATACGTTTCAACGTGCTGTTTTACTTTAATCCTATAGATTATTTTGAGGCAATAAATTCTGATTCTCTTTGGCAACTCTTTTCGAATCTGTTTTGCCTGTAGCAATTGGATTTAATTTGATTCCTTTGTTTGAAATTATAAACTTCTTTACCTCGTTGGAATGTGGCATACCTCTGGACTTCATGACACACAGACTTCGGGTGCGCTCGGCATCCACCTCTATATCCTGAACCATCATCCAGGTATCAACCATTGAAGAAATTCCTTCATCACTGGGATTGCGCTCTATTGAGCCTACTGTTATAGCCGCAGTGAACATTACTGTTATATGCTGCGTTTTTAGAAAATCTACAAACCTTGTCAGCATTGATCTGATATCACTGTTAGGGCCTTCGGTCATCAGGTTCGTGATCGGGTCAAGAACAACCACAGCAGGTCTTATTTCATTTATTAGTTTTTTGATAGCAATAAAATGCAATTCGAGATTTTGTAGCGTAGGTCTTGAATAGTAAAACGTGAGCATTTCAGATTCCACCAACGGCTTCAGACTGAAACCGATCGATTGCATGTTTCTTATGATCTGATTGGGTGCTTCTTCAAAGGCGCAAAACAAACACCGTCTATTCTCCTGGCAAGCACTATATACAAATGCCGCTGCTATACTTGTTTTTCCTGTACCCGCTGTTCCAGATATAAGTATACTGCTCCCTTCAAAAAATCCTTTTTTACCCAGCATCTCATCCAGGTTTTTAATGCCGGAAGAAATTCTCCTGGTACTGGATTTCTGCTGAAGGGCTTCTGCTATAATGGGGAAAACCGTTATCCCCTTTTCATCAATTATAAACGGATACTCATTGTTACCATGTAGCGAGCCACGGTACTTAACGACTCTTAACCGCCTGGTTGTAATTTGATTCGTTACGCGATTATCCAAAAGGATCACGCAGTCGGCTACATATTCTTCTAATCCATGGCGGGTAAGAAATGCGTCTCCAATCTCGGCAGTAATGATTGCTGTTACATTCTTTTCCTTTAACCAGGAGAAGAGCCTTTTAAATTCAGAGCGTAGTATAGCATAGTCGAAGCCATAGAAAAGTGTATCAAGCGAATCCAGCACTACACGCTTGGCTTTTATTTTGTCAATGGCATGACCCAGTCTTACAAATAAACCTTCAATATCATATTTACCTGTGGCTAATTTCTCATTGCTGTCAACCCGAACATGTTCGAGATACATACTTTTTTTCGCCACATACTCATCCAAATCATACCCCAATGATTTTACATTTACGATCAGTTCGTCAGCTTTCTCTTCAAACGCCATGAATACACCCGGCTCATTATACCTGGTAATTCCATTGACAAGAAATTCCATGGCCATAATTGTTTTTCCGCATCCTGTATTGCCCAACAAAAGTGTCGGTCTGTTTTTAGGCAAACCTCCCGTTGTAATATCATCCAGACCTTGAATACCGGTTAGAGATTTTAAAAATTTAAATTTTGTTACTTTTGATTTTCTACCTTTTCGCATAAGGTCTCATGTTTTTGTTTAGTATGCTATGCCTTTAAGAATGAAAAAATAAATTTTTCTCTTGGCGGGCGAACAAATTTGTTTTCTGCTATTTGTGTAAGAATCGTATTGAGTAAATTTTTCAGCTCTGCGAACTCTGTTTTGCGAATGTATAAGTGAGCACCATTTTCATAAAGCAACTCAGCAATTTCTTCGTGTACATACGTTGAATATATAATAACCGGAAGCGCCTGTAGCTTGGGGTTTAGTTTAATAGCTAAGAGACATTCAAAGCCATTTTTCCGTGGCATGTTGTAATCCAGAAACAGAACATTAGGAAGCATTGCAGAATTTCCTAAAAGATATTCCATTAGCTCCTGGCCATCTTCAACGGCTTTGAACTGAATTTGAAATGTCAACGCATCTATAGCTTTCTTGAAGAAGAACCGATCATCTTGATCATCTTCGGCAAGCAGTACACCAATAGGTATAGTTGACAGCGGCAATTTCATAAGCCAGGTTGAACGTAAAAAAAGAGCGAATGCTAATAAAGGTAAACAATGTTAGTGTCATTCAACCTTTATTTTCGATTAAAAGTAACTATATATCTTTTGAAAGTGCCAGGGAAGAAGAAGTTTGAACATCAACATAAGCTAAGAATCACGACCTATCCTTTCACTAACCCTGGAACATATGCAGCCATAATTTCTAAATACATTAATATAGGGACTGGACATACCCTTTATACTGTTGGCGAAAACGATTCGCTATACGGCTGATGGTGACCCTAAAAGAACTTACGTTTCAATTTAACGGATTCAATCCGCTGACCGTGTTTCCTTTCCTATATATATAGTATCATCATTATAAAAACTTCCGAGGGTACCATTAAGATCATGTTACTTTGCTGGTACCACCGTGCTTATTACCGCCTTATATCTAAATACCGCTCGTGTACGCTGTCGTTTATCGTCCTGTATAGGCTTCATACAAAACGAAAGGACAGGCTATCAGCACCTGTCCTTCGAACTAAAGAAAAAAATGGGAATTAGACTTTAGGCTGACCTTTTTGAATAATGTTAATCACTTCTTCGCGTTTTTTATTCAACCTGGTTTCTACACGTTTCAAGAGTTCTTCTTCTTTACCGGTTTCAAACTTCAGATCAGCGTCTGTGAGTTGAGAAAATTTTTCTTTCAAAGTCTTTGATTGAACATCCCAATTACCAACTACTTTAAAAGGAATGTTCACCTTGTTTTGGGCACGTGGAACAGATTGCATATATATGTGTGTTTAAAGATTACCGAAATAATTACACAACAAAGTTCACCATATTAAAGCGTGCTGGCATTACATCTTTCCCAAGGCATGTTACACATATCACACATTTCAAGATTGCTGCTACGCTTTTGCTGTTTGTGCACTTCCTAATTTACGGAGATGAAGAATGTGAGAGGCAACCGCCTTGAACATGGAAGCGTATTCGTTGTATGTGATATTATACTCGCGACACGTCTCTTTTACCAACTGGCTTATCTTCGGGTAATGTATATGGCTGACGCGCGGGAACAAGTGATGTTCGATCTGGAAGTTTAATCCACCCAATAACCAATAAAGCGATTTGCTGTTGGTTGCAAAGTTTGCTGTAGAGGCAATCTGGTGAACAGCCCATTCCTGCTTATTGTTTTGATCCTGATCTACAGCCGAATGAAAATGTGTTCCTTCCACCACGTGTGCCAACTGAAACACGATGCTGATAGCGATGCCACACGTAACGGTAATAATCAGAAAGCCGATGAGCCACGGCAACCACCCCACTACGATGATGGGAATTACCATATATACACTTACATACATGATCTTGGTAAACCAGAATATAAAATGTTCTTTGAGGGCGATCTTCTTCGGTTCGGAGTTAGCCGATACTTTGCCACTTATATACTTATCGAAGTCTTCATAGAAGATCCACGCCAGATATGATATACCATATAGAATAACCCAGTAAATATGTTGAAAGCGGTGATACCACCGTCTGGGTTGCCCCTCGTGTAATCGCATAAAGGGTTTCACATCTATATCCGAATCCATTCCTTCTATATTCGTGAAGGTGTGGTGATTCACATTGTGTTTAATCTTCCAATAATACGAGATGCCGCCCAGCACATTCAGAAAGTATGACGATGCATTGTTGATCCACGCATGTCGAGAGAAGCTTTGATGTCCGCCTTCATGCATTACATTGAAGCCGATCACTGCCAGGTTTAGTCCGAGAATAAAGCAAAGTATAGCGGAGATTATAACCGGTGGCGTGAAGAATACGAGCACAGTATATAATGCTGCAGCCGTTGTTACCTGCAAGATGCTCTTCCAATAAAGTTTTTCATTGCCGGCCGGATGTAGCTTTTGTTCTACAAAGTAAGCATCCACTTTTGCTTTGAGTTTTTTAAAAAATGAATCCTGTGCCGTATCGAATGTGTATTTGAGCATCAATGCGATTGTTTATAATTATGTTTATAATTATAACGTATTCCACACCCGCTTTCGTTCATTTTTATAATATAGTCTTCTTCCATGCGCATTGTGGTGTTTAAACGCTATATTTATAGCATTCGCGTTCCCAATATTCTGGATTTATACAGAGCCTGCTGCATTTTTCAGGAAGATGATTGATTGGTATTTCAGCACTTTCATTCTGAATATTCCTTCACGATCACAGCATTCAATGTCTTAGTCCTCTCCGATTGCGTGTGTTGTTGCCGGGTATGATGAGTAAATCAGCTGATATCATTCTTCTATTTCGCACATGAAAATATTATTCTTCGCAGTACTCGCAGTAATTTTTGTTGTAACAGTGATTCTGTTATATCGCAATTATTATGTGAAACGGAAATTCAGAAAGCTCACCGCCCTAAAGTATAAATTGATTGAACCGCTGGTGTTGAAGCTTGCTTCGAAGCAGGACATTGCTGAAGATGAAGTTTTGTCGCTGGTGAAGAATCCCTCACTTCGCCATGCTGTACTGCGCGTGCTGGAGTTACACAAACGCATGGATCTTTTCCCGGCCCTATATTTCACCGCTGAAAAAGCTGGCGAAAGTTTTCTCGTTAACTGGCTTGAGTTTCCTACGGAGTTGGGCTCTGCACCTGATGAAATTGAGTTTCTCGCCAACGTTACTATTGATGATGAAGGCGAAACCGTGGACTATTATGTTTACAAGTTCAAAACCAATCCACCGCATTGGGCAGCACAACATGGCTGGATGACCGGTGTAACGGGTCCATATCTGAAAGATAATTCACCGTACGAGATACCGCTGCGTGTTTTCAGTCGCTTTAACACGGTAGATAGCACCACGCCCGAAGCAGAAGTAGCGTGGGTACACGAGAATATCCATCAGCATGATGATTAAGTTCCATTTCAGGGCCTGAATGAAATATATATTTCTTTTATCTGCTCAATACACGTATTGTAGTTTTTTACCATCACCTTTGACGTGTCTGCCATAATCCGGCATTATTAACAATCAGCAACGAAGAACTTTCACGTCATTATAGGAATACTGTAAATGGCATGTCTGAGAAAACACCGTGAGCGAAAGCTTTCGGTGGCTTTTTCATTTTTGCACCTTAAATAAAGTATCGAAACATTAAACAAATTTTTTATGAGCTATAGAGCACCCGCCGATAATATTTATAAAGAAGGAACCTTTATAACAGCAAAAGAAGATCCGGATGTACAATTGGTGATTACCAAATATATGCAACGCATTTACTATTGTGCGGTTGTAGGTAACGCAGAGCGAAAAGAACTGGCTTACTTCGAAAGAGAGTTGATAGCACCTGCTAACGCATGAGTTATCTCCATAGCACTTTTATCAACGCTAAACATCGCTGAATAAAATTATCAACCGGGTTTTAAAGCGCTACATCATTGACAGGTAACGCGCCCGAAGAAATCCATTTCGTTATAGCTATATATAGGTATGATTAAGAGATCATACTATTTTGTTTTCAAGTCGGTTGTGTCAAAGAGCATCATTTAAATGCTCTTTGACATGTCCCAAACTTCAAAACTTATTTGTGAAATATATCTGTTATATTTCTAAAGGCAGATCCATTGTATACTACATAGTTTATAGTGAACTCGGTGTAATCACTATTCACAGTAATAGTCGGGCCACTTACTACGGTAATTCCGTTATCCGTAAAGGCTGCTTTGATTTCATCGGGATCAATAACTGCTTTAAAATCAGTAAGCTCGCCTGCGTTATTTTTAAAGGATATCAAATAGTTAGGCGTTACATAGTATCCGGTCTTCACATTTACACTGGTAGGACTTACCGGTGCAAAGGTAGTAGGCTCATCAGTCCATGTAGTAGAAGGGTCACCAACGGCTTCTTCGGTATTATACCTGTAGAAATCCCACAAGTATGCTCCGGCAATAGGATTACCAATAACGTGAAAGTATATATGGCCAAAGTTTGAGCTCGTAGTAATACCACCATCATTGGTAACGGTTACCGGCAATCCGTAATTTTGAATCGGATCCAACTTGGAAGGATATATTATGAGCTGAAACTCTACGGAACTTTCGCCTGCTTTAATCACAGCTTTCTCAGATATAAAATCATATACTGAATCAGGCATCTCCAAGTATACAATGGAGTCTGTTGCATAGTTGTTATTCAAAATACTGTTGTCTACTACGAGGTCTATGGTGATGTCTTTGCTTGCCGGGTTCGGCCCTTGAAGTGACACCACGAAAGTAGCTGTATCCGCTGTGTGCGATGCCGGATATGTTAATGCGGCACCTGAAAAATAGTATAGTCCCGAATTGATCGTTGTACCACCGGAAGGATTGTATATCAATTCAACAATAGTTTCGGAAGAACTCTCGGGTATATTAGCATCGTCTCCATCAAGGCAGGAGGTAACTCCTATCACCATCAGTGACAGGAGCATTAAAGTATATAGTTTCAATTTCATAAAGGTTAAATGTTATTTAGCCCAAAAAATAAGTGATGTAAAGGGACTAATTCCCTGCGGAACATTGGCACCGTTGTACGCCACTTCCGTAGAAGGATATAAGATTCGTGTTGGCAAATTATCGCCACGTGTGCTCTGTGACGCAATAGAAGCAAAGGTTTCAGAAGGATTGGAACCGCTAACAGCAGGATAGCCTGTTCTGCGATATTCATTCCAACCCTCGTGGCTGTTCACGAAATTGAGCGCTATATATTTCTGCGTGATGATAGCTTCTATTTTCTGTTCGGTAGAAGTTGCCTTATCAAAATTTACCCGGTAGTCATTTGTATTGGCTTCTTTATACTTACCGGCCATATATACTATCTTCTTGTCTGCAGTAGCAAATGTATCTGCCGATACTGTACCATCCGGAAGCATATAGGTATAGTTAAACGATGCTTTGATCCCGTTTTCAAAAAGAGTTTTACCATCACCGGAAACAATGCCACGCACGGCAGCTTCTGCCTGCAGGAAATAACTTTCTGCAGCGGTAAATGCCGGGTATCCTGCATCAGGGCCTTTCAATACACCGGTGGTGTCACCAGCAACTTTGCCATCTCTTTCAGATCCAGGATACCAGAAACCACCTGTAGGACACGCTGGTACGGATGAATTCTCATAGCCCAACTGGTTGGTACCGGTCTCCGGAAATTCATAATATATAGCAGCACCTCTTAATGTATCCAGAAGTTTAGTGCCGTCATAAAAACCCATCACGTATGTAGTAGGAATCCATGACTTTGTAGCGGCTGATCCGGTGTAGCCGTAGGCCCATGAATTCCAGGCAGGGTTCTGTCGGCTTACATCTCTGGTGAATCCAGGGTTGATTAAAGCATCGGTGGCAAGAAAACCTTCGCTATCAAACGAGGTGTCTGAAAAACTTACCTTTCCATTAGCGCGCAGCATAATGCGTAACTTAATGGTATTGGCCAACTTCTTCCATTGTGACACGTTACCGGCGAAAAGAATATCGTAATTTTTCAATTCAACCATCGTAGTTCCGTTTTCCTGGAGTTCAGCTGCGGTATTTATAGTACTGATTGCGTCATCCAACAGCTTTGCCAGATCTGCATATATAGCAGCGGCATCGTCATACGCTGGCGTGAGGTATTTTGTCCCTTGCAATGCCTCGGTATAGGGAATATCATCATACGCATCTACTAACAATTGAAAGTTATAGGCTTTCATAATCATCGCTGCAGCCTTGAAGTAGCTGTATGATACATCTTCCGAGTTATCAATCATATACTGATAATCTTCCAAGTTATCGTATACACTTGACCACAATCCGCTATAGTTACCAGCATTGTAATTATAGGTAACAGTTTCATTGAACCCGCCATAGCCGCCAGCATTGGCAGCATAGCCACCAATTTGTGCACCATAGGTGTTAAAGCCATTTAATGAATACGCTGTAGCCGTAAGCGCCTGCGGTAAAATCAATTCAACGTCTACAGTAGTCGCCTGATTTGGATTCGTGTTGATATCCAAGTAGTCGTTGCAGGATGTGACAAGCACAACCAGACTCATTACTATAAATAGGTTATATATATATTTCATCTTAAAGAATATTTTAATGTTCTTACTAGAACTTCAAGGACAAAGTAGCACCGTAAGTACGTGTTGGAGGGGTCTGGCTCAAGTCATTCAGACCTGTACCGTTTCCTGTACTGCTTGCGCTGCTATATTCCGGATCTGCATACAGGTTATCTTTCGCCATCCAAAGAAATAAATTGCGCCCCTGAATACTGATGGTGACATCTTTAATAAGCTTGTTACCCAGCAATGACGAAGGAAGAGAATAGGACAAAGAGACTTCACGTAACTTTAAGAAATTACCAGAAGTGACATAGTTTGAAGTCACGTTACGATTTATACCGTCAGACCAGAAACCGCTGTTTCCATTTCCATTGGCGATCGTAACACTGTTGTTCTCAACGTAATTTCCGCTTTCATCCATATATACTGAATTCGGGAATACAAAACTCTTACGATCGTATACTGCTGTTCTATAGCCAGTGCCTGACCAATCGAGTTCAGGCCCAATACCATTGTATACTTTATAGCCACCACGGTATTCAAATAAGACAGAGAAGCGCAAAGATTTATAGGTTATCGCTCCATCAATGCCTAATTTATGTTTCGGTGTAGCGTTTCCAAGAACAACAAGTGAACCTGTTTGCGTTGGCAATCCTGTTGAAGAATTTACAATCACACGGCCCTGATCATCGCGAACATAGTCGTAACCCATCAATACAGGGAATGCTTTTCCCGCTACAGCAGCAGACACTGCAGTTCCGCTGGACTGCAAGTTTATATTCGGTACATCTGCAGATATAGAGTTAACTGTGTTATCGAGGTAAGCATAATTTCCACCAACCGTTATATCCAGGTTCGCGGTTCTTACCGGTGTTACATGTAATGTAAGTTCAAGACCACGGCTTTGTGTTTGCCCTATATTTGTAAGCAGTGAAGAAAATCCTGTACTGCTCGATAAGCTCGTGCTTACAGTTTGATTATCTGTTTTCGTATCAAACCAGGTAACATTTGTAATGATGCGATCATCAAAAGCGCTGAGGTCAAAACCAAACTCATATCCTTTTGTTATCTCAGGCTTCAGGTTATCTGCCACTAAACCACCATTCAATGTATAGCCTGCCAAGCTACCATACGGAAATCCGTATGCATTGCTGTTAAATGTAGCGGCAAGATAATACGCACCGAAGTCAGAAGTATTACCCAAATTAACCTGACCAACTTTAGAAATATTACCACGAATCTTCAGATAGTTTATCGCTGAAATTTCCTGGATCATTGGTATTGCTTCGCTTGCTACGAAAGAAGCTTCTACGGATGGATAGAAGAATGCCCGGTTGTTCGCAGCTAATCTTGAATCCCAGTCATTGCGGGCTGTTACCGTTAGGAAAAGATAATCTTTATAGCCACCGGTAACTTTTCCATATACACCCATCTGACGAGTCTTGTATTCTGATGCGCCAAAAATCGGTGAGCCTGTACCATTGCTAAGATTATATAATCCATCTACCACAAGACCACCTATAGCAGTAGATACATACCTTGCTTCATTCTGTGTCCACTGTCCACCCGCTATAACATTCAGGTTGAAGACGCCAAAACTTTTATCGTATTGCGCCAACAGGTCGCTTAGCAATTGCGTATTGTAATTGCTGGTTTCCGTAACAGACCCGGAGATATCACTCTTGGAACTCTGGTCTGTATGCTCTGCAAAGTCTGTGTAGTCAAAAGCACCGTTCGTATATTTATCAGAGTAATTTCGTGTAGATATACCTTGGCGTGCAATAAGATCAAGACCTGCTATAGGGGTAACTTTAACTTCAATGTTTCCAGTCAAATAATCATTGCGAGTTTTCTGTCTGTAATTATCCGCAGTGAAATATGGGTTTTGATACCATGGATTATAGAAACCGTTCGGGTTTGCAAACTTGTCGGTACGCCAGTTTTTATACTTCGTTATGTCAACATTAGACGGCATGTTGAGCATATTGGAATATATAGAGGATGTTTGTGACGTGATGTCATACCGGTTGGGAGTATAGGAAGTGCTATAGGTAACGTTTACACGATCACCGATTTTACGGGTTCCGTTTACACGAAGTGTAGCTCTGTTATACTTATCGCCCGGGGTTGTACCCGTTACATTTACATACTGACCCGACACATATAAACTGGATTTATCATCACCGGTTGTAAGCGAGAAATCAGTTTGATTTGTAACTCCGGTCTCCCAAAATTTACTGTGTCCATCTTTATAGGAATAGGTAGTTGAATCCTGATCGCCATCTTCAAGCGCAGGGCCTAGTGGTCTTAAGGTTCCATCGAACGCAGGACCATACGATTGATTTTCTAAATAGTTAAAAGCAGGATTACCATTTTCATCTATACCATAGGCACTTCCTCCTGAACCGAATTTCTTTTGAATTTTAGGAAGGAATGCTACTTGCTGAACAGTAGTTGTATTGGATGCCGAGATTTCTGTGCGTCCTGATTTACCTTTCTTTGTCGTAACAATAAGTGCACCATTCGAAGCTTGCGAACCATATAGTGCTGCTGCACCCGATCCATTCAATACAACGATCTGTTCTACATCATTCGGATTTATATTACTGAAAACTGAAGCCGGTACAATTACATTGTCCAACACAACCAACGCCTGGTTGTTTCCTGTTAATGATCGTTGTCCACGCAATACAATTCTATAGTCCGGGTTAACACCACTGCTGGTCGCGTTGATCTGAAGTCCTGCAACTTTACCTTGAAGACCACCAGCTATATTTATAGCTTTCCCTGCAGTAAGTGTCTTTGTTGAAACCACTGCGTTGGCAGAACCAATTTCTTTTGTTTTAGTTTGAACACCACCGGCTGTTGTAATAACAACCTCGCTGAGTTGTTGAACATCTGTTGAAAGGGAAACATCAACTTTAGACTTCTCACCGATTGTAACTTCCTGAGACACCAATCCGATAAACGTAAAAACCAATACTTTACCGGGAGCGGGAACCACTAAAGAATAGTTACCATCAGTATCGGTAACGGTTCCACTTGTTGTACCTTTTACCACAACGTTAACTCCAGGGAGGGCTGAGCCATCGTCTGCCGAAGTTACCTTACCAGTGATTGTTTTGTCCTGGGCCACACTTTCAAAACTTATCCACAATGGGATAAGCAGAAACAGTAGTGCTTTCTTCATCATTTTAATAGTTTAGGTTAAAGTGCTAAAATTGAAGAAGCGCTAAAGAGCAGTAAATAACTTAATGTCGTGAAATTTTACATAAATCAATACCTCTAATTGCGGTATATACTATCATTCGAAAACGTTGCCGGCAAAATAAACAAGAAGGATCGCTAACGAACTTTCAGGTCTTTGAACATGATGCCATAACCTGCTTAACACGCAGGAAACACACAATACTTAAATTTTTCATATGCCTCTCCCCGCAGAAAACTTAACAAACCGATATATATAGGTCTAAACACATATTACAGTCCCTTATATGGGGGATTTTCACTATCGTTTAAATAGCTGTAATTGTAGCAAAAGATTTATACGTCTTACGCTTTATGGCAAAATTGAAAAAGAGAATAGTCGTTATAGAAGAAGATGATAAGCTCCGTGATGGCATCGCCTTTACGATTGAACATGTAGGAAATTATACTTTGGTGAACACCTATAAATTTTTTAATGATGCATTAAAAAATATCCATCGCGATTGTCCGGGGATCATTATTATAGACATTGCTGTTTCAGATATACAAAACCTTGACGCTATACGCGCTTTGAGCAGCAAGTTTCCGTGTCAGGTAGTAGTGTTTACCACAATTGATGCACCCCAGATTGTAACAGAAGCTTTGAGTTTGGGAATAAGCGGATATATACTTAAGAATATATCGCTCTCCGGTTTTATTCAATACCTGGACATAATTTCAAACGGAGGTGCAGTGCTGAGTCCTTCGATCACTAAAATTGTTCTCGATTTTTTTCATCTCAATCCCTATACACCGCTCTCACATCGCGAGACTGATGTATTGCGATTAATCTCGCAGGGTAAAACATATTCTGAAATTGCCCTGGAGTTGAACATTGCTACGGAAACTTCCAAGACGCATATAAAGAACATCTATAAGAAACTCAACGTCAATTCTAAATCGGAGGCAGTCCGAAAAGCGCTGAACGATAAACTCATTCCTGTGGGGGTGGATTAAGAAAGGGCAACCATAGTCAAACAAATTACTTTACCTCACGTCTGTTGCCCTATCCTATAGAATATTAATCACCGTAAGCATATACCGGATGTGGTATTACATTCTCCTTTTTCAAACGGCACCACCGTTAATCAACAACATCCTGCCGTTCAATAAAAGATAATAAAAAGACGAATCCTATTGCAGCCTTTGGAACATGCAGATATGTTTGCCTTTTCTATGAAGAGAAGCAACAAATGAAGGAACCTTCTGCGCCGCTTAAAACCATCATTACGATTGCTATTGCAATGGTGTGGTTTATAAATGGGCTGCTTTGCAAAGTACTGAACTTTGTACCACGGCATCGTATGATTGTATCGAGAATTCTTGGAGACCAATATGCAACGTTTGCTACCCATACAATTGGTTTTTTGGAAATCTGTATGGTCGTTTGGATTCTTAGTGGAATCAAGTCCCGATGGTGCGCATTATTACAAATTGCTATTGTTGGCATCATGAATTCTCTGGAATATATACTTGTACCGGATCTGCTATTGTTTGGACGCTTCAACGCGCTCTTCGCAATAATCTTTATGGTTGTAGTCTATAGCAATGAATTTATTCTTCACAATACAAATGGTTTGCGTCACGCGTTTACCACACGAGGTTAATATACCATGCTAACTTTCCTAAAAGACCATCCTTTTGCTGTAGAATCTTTCTTTGAGACATCATTAGTACTTACCTATGCTGTGCCAAAGGAAGCATTAGCACAACTCCTGCCCGAGTGCCTTGTGTTGGATACCTTTGATGGCCAATGGGCATTTGTAGCGGTGGCAATGGTAAAGACGAAAAAACTTCGGCCGAAGGGATTGCCTGCATTTATGGGAAATGATTTTATCTTGACAGGTTATAGAATTTTTGTTCGCTATACGACATCAGAAGGAAAACGGTTAAGGGGCCTATATATATTACGGTCCGAAACGGATAGCACCAAAATGACTTTTCTTGGAAATATATTTACACACTACGACTACCAAACAACCGATATTACTTTCACGAAAGAAGATTCTATACTAAATGTAACCTCCAATAAATCCGGCTTGCAGATTAAAGTCGATACCAAAGATACAACGATACCGCTACCCTTCGGATCGCCGTTCAAGGACTGGAAAGAGGCCAGGCGTTTCGCAGGCCCTTTACCGTTTACTTTTACCTACAATGCCAAACGCAAAGAAGTATTGATCATCGAAGGCGTAAGGGAACATTGGACACCACAACCTGTTGCTGTAATTGAACACGAAGTTGGATTTCTACAGTCGCTAAATCTGAAGCAAGCTATACTGGCAAATGCTTTTGTAATCTCAAACATTCCCTATTACTGGAAAAAAGGAAGGATAGACCTATGGAAACCTTAAGCCGGAAACCGTTTCAAGGAGTGTTGAACATTATCAGATTCAATTGGCATTTCTATGTTTTTGCCGTCATGATAGTGTTCTTGTTTGGAGTATCGCTAATCTTTCTTCCTGTACATTTTCATTGGATCACTGCTACGTTCGGTATACTTATTATAACAACGACTTTACTTTCTTTAGGAGTTTCGTACTATATATATGATTATTCCACTATATATAGCTTGAATTGGCTTCAGGATTTTCGCATTGGCACCGGCACGCGGCTTATAAACATCAATGCCGGGTTTGACGAAACAAGCCATATACTGGCAAAAAAATATCCCAGTGCCAGTCTGCGGGTGTTCGATTTTTACGATCCTCAAAAACATACAGAAGTATCCATCAAGCGAGCGCGCAAAGCATACCCTGCTTATCCAAATACAATTCAGGTAGATACTTCTGCCCTTCCGCTTGAGGCTGGTACCGCGGATTATATACTTGCTATTTTCGCAGCGCATGAGATCCGGGACAAACAAGAACGCGTTGCATTTCTAAAACAAGTAAATGAAAGTTTAAACGCCACAGGACGTGTCCTCATTTTAGAACATTTACGCGACCTCCCGAATTTTATAGCCTATAACATCGGCTTTCTTCATTTCTACTCAAAAGCAGAATGGAAGTCTGACTTCGCATCAGCAGGACTGGTACTAACTGATGAAATTGCAATCACTCCTTTTTTAGCGCTCTTTATTCTCAGTAAAAACAATGGTACTACATCTTAAAACAACAGGTGCACTTTTTATACTGCTTGCATTGATGCATATTGTTCTCCCCAGATATTTCAATTGGTCAAAGGAGCTATCAGTAATCAGTCTTATCAGCCGACAAATTTTATATGTGCATACATTCTTTATAGCATTTATAGTCTTATTGATGGGATTACTCTGCCTGTGTTGTGCAGAGGATTTGATCAATACAACCCTTGGCAATCGTATTTGCCTTGGACTCGGTTTGTTTTGGTTAACGCGTCTTTTCTTTCAGTTCTTTGTATACTCACCCAATGTATGGCGAGGCAAAGCATTTGAAACAACCGTTCATGTTATATTCTCTGCCTTATGGATTTATTTCACGGTTGTGTTCCTACTTGTCTATTATAATCATCCGATCCTGTAATACAGCATACAAAAACTAGCATATATCTTAATCCATAATCTTTCCTTCGCCAGGTTTCCATTTATCGTACTCCATATACTCTACGATATGCTTTGCCATGGCAGCGCCTTTAATTTTTGTCACGAGATGCAAGGCGCCATCAATTCCGGCAGATATACCGGCTGTGGTAATAATCCTTCCATTATCAACGAAGCGTACATTGTCAAGAACCTTCAGGTTCGGATATTGCTTTCGCAGACTTTCAATGCTCTCATGAAAAGTTGTAACCGTCAAGCCTTCCAGGTAACCTGTTTTGGCCAGGATGAATACACCCGTGCACACCGAAAAATAATATGACAAGCTTTTATCTTGTCGCTTAATCCATTCCGTTACCTGTATATCTTCAGAAGCTGCACTAGCATTGCCACCAAAGAATGCCAGTATATCTGCCTGTGGTGCGTCTTCAATAGAATAATCGGGTATAATCTTTAATATACCTTGCGATTTGATAGGAGCTTTTGTTTTAGAAACTGTAAACACTTCAAAGCCTGCATATGAAAATACTTCCATGGGTCCTGCGAAATCCAAAACTTCAACACCATCCTGCAGGTAAAAAGCAATTTTCATTTTCTTAACATTGAGTATATCTGTCTTTGTGTCTGTAAGGGTCATGTGGCAGTGCGGACACTTTCCGGGTTTATCGAACACCAGTTCATCACAAGCATTGTTGCACGGAGGACAATAGTATGATTTGCCTTGCGCGAAACCGATCTGCGCCATTGCAAAGAAGATCACCGTGAAGGTAAAAAGATTCTTCATATTGTTTTTTTTCAAATGTATAGCTATGAAAAGAACAGGAACAGGACAACTTGCGCTTATAAAGAGACAAGCTTATAGGTAACGTCCTTCTTCCTTAAGATATGGCGCAGTTGGCTGGGGCTTACACCGCATGCTTTCGCGATTGTTTCCTGCTTGTGATTTTCTGTGCGCAGGTGTTCTATTTTTTCGAGGCGGAGTTGATGGTGATACTCGCCAATGGTAAGCTGCGTTGTTGCTTTGAACAAACGCGACAAATTACGCGGGCTCATGCAAACCAATTCTGCAAGTCGCTCTATGGTTACTTTTTCGGAAAGATGTTGCGATAGGTAATCCTGCACACTATGGATACGATTATCCATGTGA
The DNA here is from genome assembly GCF_900167975.1 of Ohtaekwangia koreensis. Taxonomy (GTDB): domain Bacteria; phylum Bacteroidota; class Bacteroidia; order Cytophagales; family Cyclobacteriaceae; genus Ohtaekwangia; species Ohtaekwangia koreensis. The sequence continues at coordinate 1,084,384 of NZ_FUZU01000002.1, read as the reverse complement.
TTACGATGTTGGAGAAATATACTCAACTGCGGATCTGCCTCTGTTCTCCGTGTATATACTACAACCTCACGTGCCACTTTCAACGCAAATACAGGACCCATCGTCTGTTCCACCAGGTATAGCGCCATATCTATACCCGATGCAACACCTGCACTGGTGGTAATCTTTTCATTGGAAATAAACAGGCGGTTACTCTCAACAAGAGCCTTCGGATATTGCTCCCTGAACCGATCCATATACCGCCAATGCGTTGTGCATGGCTTGCCATTTAAAATTCCTGATTCCGCTACTATAAATGCTCCGGTGCAAACGGAGCAGATGTGTACACCCATCGCATGCTGCACCTGAAGCCAATGTTGGAAGGGTAACGTTTCCGCTTTAAAAGAGTCACTGAACAAAAGCTTAGAATCTATACCTGGAATAAATATATAGTCATGTGCTCCGAGTGAAATCGCATTGAAATCGACAAGGTTTGCAAATCCCAATCCACTTGAGCTGTTAATGGCATCGTTGCCTGCCGTTATTCTCACAAAAGAGATTTCAAAGGGAGCGTCCATCTCCATCGCTTCATAGAATATATGTGCAGGACCGGTCAAGTCGAGCAGATGTACCTGATCCGGTACCACAAATATCAATTTATGTTTTGTTCCGATACGCTAGTATACAAAAAGCCAGGAATTAAATCATACTATATCCTTTCAAACACTCATCTTATCAACAAAAAAATTACTATTTTATGCAGTTAATAAGTAATCTGTATGTATAACACGTGTGCGCGAATCGTATTGTTAATAATAGCCTGTAGTATAGAAGGTGTTGTTTTGGCCCAGGAGAATGTGGTTGCCAGAATACTGAACAAGCTGTCATTGAAAGCGGAGGATACTGACCCAAGATTTACACTTATAAAAGAAAGTCCGCTGGATAAAAATACCTCAATCGTTTTTATTGCGCTCCCTTTGCAAAAGGAAGAAATGTATATAGTCTACAACACGTACTTGCTAATCGTTAATACAAATACGGGAGAAATACTTTACGAGATCTTTGAAAAAGAGGCAATAACTTCGGATGCAATTCAACTTGCCAATATAAAAATTGACACCGCTCCCTATTGGGTTGCTGACGGAACCAGGGCTATCGGAATCAGGGAATCCTATGAAGGCCAGTCCCGGCCGAATCCCTTTGGCCATGAAGTGCTTTCGCTATATATACCGCAGAAAAACAAACTTATAAAAATAGCCGATGATTTGGTGATGTATGAAATGAATGGCGAATGGGATACGAATTGTGAAGGAACCTTCTCAAAAAGTCAATCCATACTCATTATGCTCGCAGAAAAAACGAATGGATTTAAAAACATCAAAGTAAACACTGCCACTACAGAAACCGAAAACATGATGGAGAATGGTGAATGTATATCAAAAGATACAGAAAGCAAATCAACCTATATCCTGGCATTTGATGCCCAAACGAAACTCTATACAGCCGCCCGGCATTAGCCCTGATTCGATATGAATAGTACAGATGTCTCCAGATATAATAATGTTTCAACATCTATACTAAAGGCTCTTCAAAAGTTATCAAGCCATTACACAAACGAAACAATACGGTAAAATTACTATAGCATATAAAGTATACATTTGCCACATTCGTATGGTATGAATATCTTTCTTTCACACCGCTGGTTATTTATCTGTTTCACCTAAACTAATCTTAGCTATTATCATGAAATTCTTTTCAAAAACAATTTACTCCTTTGCGGCTGTATGTGCTGCTGGTTTATTTATCCTTGGTTGTTCTGACAACTTTATTCAGGAAAATGTAAGCACAGTATCCGCTACAGAACGCACAACTGATGCAACGGCATCACTAATGGCCGTTTCGCTTACGCAAGGTTTTGAAGTCGGCAGCTCCAGTCCGAAGACTGCGTACGATGTATCTCCTACCGGTTCGTCCAGTGGTGATAACGTTACACTTCAAAGTAATTCATGGAATATGTATGATGCATTGATCGGTAACCTGGCCGGTGATTTAAAATCAGGTTCATGGTCTGCACGCATACGCAACACCGGAAAAATTACCATGCTGTTTAATGTCACTACAGGAATCAGTACCGTTACGATTAAACATGGTATATATTCAAGTGATGCTGCGAGTCAATGGGGATTATGGTATTCTGTAAATGGAGGCAGCACGTGGACACAGTCCGGCTCCAATGTTACGGCTACATCTTCATTACAAACACAGACGTTTACATTGAATGTTACCGGTACGGTTCGTCTGGAGATCAGAAAGTTGACAGGGTCTTCTAACCGAATCAACATCGATGACATTACCATCAATGACAACACCACCGGTGGTGGTATAACGGGTAAGAAATTTCTATTCGATGCTTCACATTATGAAAATGCAGGAAGTGCAGACTGGCAAATCGATGCAGACGGAACTGAAAGTGTACCAACCTATACCGGAGGCACAACCGTTGAGACAAAAGCGCAACGTTATCCTACACCTTCCTATACCGGTATCACTTCCAGTACAACGGAATCGTATTGGAAAGGTGGAATGTCGGCCTGGGCTGTTGAGCTTGTAAAGAGAGGACACCTCGTTGAATCTCTACCTGTGGGTACTGCGATCACATACGGTAATTCTTCCAACCCACAAGATTTAAGTAACTACAATGTATTCATGGTGATCGAACCAAATCGTTTGTTTACAACGGCTGAAAAAACTGCGATCATGAATTTCGTTTCCAATGGTGGCGGATTAATGATGGTGGCGGATCACACGGCTGCTACAACGGCTGGTACAGACGCCAACGGATATAACCCTTCCGACAGAGATGGCGATGGTTTTGATTCACCACGCGTATGGAACGATCTGATGACGAACAACGGCATCAACAACACGAATCCTTTCGGATTTGTAGTCGACTATGTGGATATTGATGATCAACCTACTACTAAAGTATATACTGGTTCTAATGTAAATGCGCAGGCTGTATTAAATGGTGTTGCCGGCACGGCTAACAAACTTGCTTTTTATGCCGGGACAACGGCCACACTATATCCGACAAACAATAGTTCGGTGCAAGGATTATTCTGGCGCACGAGCAGCACAGTAGGAAGTAATTCGGGTGTGATGGCGTTACTTGCAACCTATAGTACAGGCAGAGTTGTATTTGTAGGCGATAGCTCACCTTCTGATGACGGTACTGGTGATACAAATGATAATTTGTTCAACGGATGGTCTGGTGATTCACCTTCCGGCTTTACGTCACACCCTGCGCTGCATCTTAACGCATCGCTTTGGCTGGCTAAAGTGCAATAGCGAATCTATACTATATACTATAATCTATAAATATAGTCTTCAGGCTACTGGCTGCAGGCTCTTGTTTTATATACAATATTATATATAAATCTGAGTTTGCAGTCAGCAGCCCTTCGAAGACTCATTGCTCTTTCAAAGCGTCTACCGGATTGGTACGTGCTGCTTTAAAAGATTGAATGCCCACGGTTAGCAAGGAGATGGATATGATCAACAACGCTGCTTTGATAAACAAAAATGCAGTAATGTCTATATGATATGCAAACTTTTGCAACCACTCGTTGGCAGCGTAGTAGCTCAGGGGTATAGCGATTACAAAGGCGATGGCGATCAGAATAAGATAGCTTCTCGATAATCCAAATATCAACGATGAATCTCCTGCACCCAAAACTTTACGGATGCTGATCTCTCTATACTTCTGCGATGTACTATATACTACCAAACCAAAAAGTCCGAGGCAGGCAACAAAAATTGTGAAACCCGTAAAAAATGTAAACAGAATGGCCAGCTTTTCCTCGCCCTTATATAGCTGATCAAAATTGTCGTCCAGAAAGCGATATTCAAAAGGCCACTCCGTGTTATACTTCTTCCAGACAGTCTCGAGGTGTGCAAGCGTAGCTGGAATATTTTCAGGTTTAATCCGAAAAGATATCGATGAGTATGCATATGGAAAAATATGAAGAACCACTGGCGATATAGTTTCCCGCAGACTATTCAGGTGAAAATCTTTTACAACACCTATTATTTTACCTTCCTTGAGTGAATCGGGTTTGTCCCAGCGATTCCAGGCAACTTCATGTTGAAGGGCATCCTTTACGTTAGCATAACCCAGCATCTTCGCTGCACTTTCACTTACTATAAAGGCATCATGTATATCTGATGGAAACTCCGTGGAGAAATCGCGACCAGCAATCAACTTTAAATCAAGTGTCTTTATATAATCATGATCTACCAATAACATGGACGTAGGCCATTCGCGCTTTGTTACTTTGTCGCGAATTCCATCGCCTGCAAAGGCTTCACCCGGTAGTCCATATTGCAAGGAAGCGCTAATGATGTTAGGATGATTGGCTAATATAGTCTTCACAGCTTCCGGATTTTTTTTCATGTCGCCACGAAGCTGGAGAATCAAAATGTTATCCTTATCAAATCCCATATCCTTGGTACGCATATAGGTATGCTGATCGGATACAATAAAGGAAGCGATGATCAGGAAAAATGAAAGTATAAACTGAAGCACAACAAGTCCCTTTCGCAATAAGATCTTACCCGACCGTCCCGAGTTTTTGTTAGACAGAATCTGAGCCGGTTTATACCCGGATATATAAAAAGCCGGATACGCTCCTGCCGCTATACCAATAACAAATACAGATAAAAACAAGACGAGTACAACCCATGGATTCAGAAATATAGCAGTAGGTATATTTTTCTCCGTAAAATTATTCAGCACGGGCAATACCAATTCCGCTACCAGGCCACCGATGAGCAGCGCTATACCTGCAATAATAATGGATTCGCTTATGAACTGATAAATCAATTGTGCCCGAAAGGCTCCTACTACTTTTCGTACACCTACTTCTTTCACGCGGCTTACGGCACGTGCTGTGGAAAGATTAACAAAATTCAAAATTGAGATGATCAGAATAAAGATTGCCGTTCCGGAAAGTATATAGATAGTCTGCGCATTGCCGCGTACTGCTATATCCCAGCGCTGGTCAACAGCATGCAAATGTACATTCTCCATAGGCATGAGGTGTGGAATATAGTAGCTGCCATATGATTTTGTTGTGGGCCAGGCATTCCGTTCCGCAAAATCTTTCAGCTTCGCTTCGAATCGACCTACATCTATACCGGGTTTTAACTTGATATAGGTATGAAACTGACTCCATCCCCAACTCTGCATCCGGTCGGGAATTTCCTTATTCAGGTTCTCCATTGAAACCATAAAGCTGAGCTGCAGATGCGAGTGTATTGGGAAGTCTTCGAACACTGCCGCTACTTTTAAAACATCATCGGATATTTTGATCTCTTCACCAAGCGCAGGTTGATCTCCAAAATATTTCTTCGCCAGTGTTTGGTTGATCGCGATTTCATCGGGATGTTGTAGCGCTGTCTGCGCATCGCCTTCGATTACTTTAAGGCTGAACATTTCAAGCATAGAAGGATCAGCACAGCCACCGTTGGTCTCCGTATTTTTTTTAGTACCTACCTCGAACAATACCGGTGAATTGAAATTCATGAAACGTGAATAATCTTCCACTTCCGGATACTCCGCCATCAGAGTCGGGCCAATCATAGGAGGCACCATCGCTCCCTTCAGGGTTCGTCCGTCATCATTAAAATGCTCATTGTAAACTCTATACTTTCGCGATACATCCACAACATGCTTGTCATACTGAAGCTCATCGTGAATGAATAATGCGATCACAAGAAAAGAAGCAATGCTGATGGCCATTCCGCAGATATTGATAAGCGAGAACAATTTGTTCTTCATCAAATTCCGGAGTCCGATCTTAATATAGTTTTGCAACATACTGGTAAATTTACAAAGGCTTTGGGCCAAACCTGTACCATTCTACTAACTCACTGGCTTCTAATATTTTGTTAAACTAAATGTACCGGCACCTGTTTCATTGTGGAACACTTTTGTGTATCACAATGAAACGTATATTTTTATCCCTGCATGCAAAAGATCCCAGCGAAGATATTGATAGTAGACGATGATGCAGATATACTCACCGCTGCCCGTGTCGTGCTGCGACAACGGTATACGCATGTTGACACCGAAGCAAATCCTCAACGACTTACCGTGTTGCTTCGCCAAAATCAGTATCACGTTATTTTGCTGGATATGAATTATTCAGCCGGACGACTTTCAGGTAATGAAGGATTATTTTGGTTGAATCAAATTCGTTCGCTGCATCCACAACAGCAAGTCGTTATGATCACCGCGTATGCCGACATTCAACTTGCAGTAGAGGCGATGAAACAAGGTGCTGCCGATTTTATTGTAAAGCCCTGGGACAATGAAAAGCTGGAGGCGACAGTATATACTGTATATCAGCATTCGCTTTCGCGGAAAGAGACTCAACCCGCACAAAAGAAACCATTGCAAGAGCACGCTATAGCAGAGCCGGGTTCTGAAATCATTGGTAGTTCAGTTGCATTTAAAAATGTGATCGCCACTGCTGTAAAGGTAGCAAAGACAGATGCAAATATACTTTTGCTAGGTGAGAACGGAACGGGGAAAGAATTAATTGCCAAGCATATTCATCGGCAATCATTACGAAGTGCGGGAGCTTTTGTAAAGGTGGATGTCGGTGCACTGTCAGCAACACTCTTTGAATCAGAACTATTTGGTCATAAAAAGGGAGCTTTTACCGATGCACGTGAAGATCGGATCGGCCGAATAGAATCTGCGCATGGCGGAACGCTTTTCCTGGATGAAGTTGGAAATCTTCCACTTCCCCTGCAAGTAAAATTACTTTCTGTGTTACAAAACCGCGAGGTCATTCCGCTCGGAAGTAATGTACCTGTCGCCGTGGATATCCGATTAATCTGCGCAACCAATCTCAACCTTCGTCATGCCGTAGGTATAGGAGAGTTTAGAGAAGATCTTTTATACAGAATCAATACAGTCGAGATTACAGTGCCTCCGTTGCGATCACGTTCACAAGATATACCAACCCTTGCCAATCACTTTCTGGAAATATATACTACTAAGTATCGAAAGGAAACTAAATCTCTTGCTGCAGATGCACTTGTATACTTGCAAAAGCATACATGGCCAGGCAATGTGCGCGAACTTCAACACGCCATAGAACGCGCGGTGATTATGAGTGATCACAGCAGTCTCCACAAAAACGATTTTCTGCTTTCAGCTAAAATTGAAACTGAAGAAAAGAATGAAGCCTTCAATCTTGATGAGATGGAACGAAAGGCCATTATAGCAGCTATACAAAAACACAACGGCAACTTAAGTCAGGTGGCTAAAGAACTTGGCGTTGGGCGCACAACACTCTATCGAAAAATGACGCGATACGGACTTGAAAAGTAAACATGATCTATAAAAATTTCCGGCTTACTATATTTCTTCGCGTTTTCGCTATAGTAGCGCTGTCGCTTGCTTTTGCATTTATACTGGTGCTTAAGCCCATGCTTTTTGTGCTGTCGGCTATAGCGTTTCTACTTATTGTAATGGTGGTCAGCATGATCCGCTATATTGAAAAATCGAATAAAGATCTCACGCATTTTCTTCTTTCCATTCGGCAGGGCGCGTTTACAGAATCCTATACTTCAGGTCACCGCGGCAAACATCATGAACAACTCAGTGGCGCCCTGAATGATATAGTCAGCGAGTTCAGCAAGCTTAATCGCGAGAAGGAACTTCACTATCAATATCTGCAGACGCTAAATGAGAATATCAATGTCGCGATTCTGAGTTTCAATGCAGAAGGAAAATTACTAATGATGAATCCGGCTGCAAAGAAACTTTTCAATCTTTCCGCCTTCAGTGCACTGGAACATTTTAAACGAATAGACATAGCGCTATATGAGGCGATAAAAAATCTTTCCCCTGAGCAACGAACTGTTGTGCGTGTATTGATGCAGGAAGATCAATACCAGTTAAGTGTGCAGTTAAAAGAGATTGTCCTAAATGGCGAGCTTGTGCGCATTATACTCTTGCAAAATTTAAACAGCGAACTTGAAGCTAAGGAAATAGAAGCCTGGCACCAACTGATGCGAGTGCTGACACATGAGATCATGAATAGTGCTACACCCATTGTATCGCTTACCGCTGCTATTGAATCTATACTTAAAAATCCAGATGGCTCACGTAAAGACCTCACTACGCTAAGCGAAGATAATGTTGAAGATATATTCAGCAGTCTGTCAACAATCGGCTCGCGCAGCAGAGGTCTTATGAAGTTTGTGAATACATACAAAGAATACGCAAGGCCTGTGAGCGCAAAGCTGGAGCCCACAGATATAGTGGCGCTTGTAAAACGCATCAGCACCTTGCTGGCTCCGGATCTTCAAATGCGCAACATCAAATATACTGTTAATAGTCCTGCCACATCCGTGGAAGCAAAAGCAGATGTCGCATTGATCGAACAAGTGCTGATCAACCTTTTGAAAAATGCCATGGAGGCAGTACCACACGATGGCACCGGAGCGATTACGATTGACGTAAAAACAAAGAACGACCGTGTAAGCATCTCTGTTACCGACAACGGCATGGGCATTGATCCGGAAGTTTTGCCACGGATCTTCGTTCCATTCTTTACAACAAAGCCAAAGGGCTCAGGTATAGGCTTAAGTCTTTCACGACAAATCATGAAACTCCACAACGGAAGCATCCATATATCCTCACCGGGAACCGGAAGTATATTTACGATTGAATGGAGTTGAGGGGCTATGGTATATCTACTTTTGCAAAGCAGGTAATAATAAGTATTTCGCCATTTTAGGCTATACTTTGCATTGATCCATCTTCTTCGATAACTTAGTTGAAATGACAACTATACCAGAAGGATATATAGTCTTTAGAAAAGTAAATTCACACAAATAAAGTAAGGATACTTTATTTTGAAGTTCTGATGCAAACTGTCCAGGGCCTGTTTGTCTCACCAAACAAAACAGGCTCAAATAAATATGTATTCCCTTCCCACATTACTTCCACGGACTCACTCAAATCGTCTGGCATAATAGCATCTGGAATGAAACATGAACTCGGTTTGCCGGTAAATGTATTGTCGCTGGAGATCTTTACAATTTGTTTATTGTTGGCAATCAGCGCGATCGTGATACTATCATCCCGCCAGTTCACATTGTCTATCATTTCCATCACTCGGTCTATGGCAAAATCGACACCACATATAGCACGGAATTTATCCGCTATGATAACGGGTGCTACAGCAGAGATGATCCAAACGTCTTTACCTTGCACAGGATATAAATAAGGATCGATCACAGCCTCTCTGTTTGTCTTTTGCGGTATCATGAAATAATCACCGTCACCTTCACGTGTATAGTTCACCAAGGGCTCCAAATGGAATTCATTGCCCTGCATCGTCCAATACGGTATAAATCTTCCAGTATCATCATGTCCTGGCTTACATATATAGCGTTGGTCGTTGTGATCCAGTTGCTCAGCTTCCCATAGCGTATACGTTGCAAGGAATGTTGAATTATTTTTCAATATACTTTGAAGCATACGGTTGGCTTGCTCGCGTGCATCCGGAAAAAGTTCGGAGTCCTCTGCAAACACCGTAAACATCTGGGCGCATGTGCGTGATGCATTCAGCGCGGTATCTATACAAGCCTTAATCTGTCCGGAAAGCTGCGCTGCGTTGGCGCGAAGATTAGCCATACGGGTATTGAACAGAGATTTATCCTTCTCTAATAATTCTTCTTCCTTCGTTCTGGCCAGAGAGGAAGCCTGCTCCATCATTTGCTTGCTGAGCTCTAACTCGCTGTAGCTGCGCTGAAGTTCCTGAGATCGCCTTGCTTCTGCCTCTCGTGTCGCATGTAATTCTTCTATGGTCTGTCGCATGGCCTCTTCATTCAACCGGAGCTTTTCTTCCTTATGTTGTGTTTCTTTCAGAAGCTTATGTGTATGCGTATTGATACCCGCTGCCTTAATTAAAGAAGCCAGCTCTTCACTCACACGTTTAACAAATTCAATTTTATAGGCGGCAGGTTCGCTGAGCAGTGCTATCTCTAAAACGCCATACGGTTCACCATTCAAAATAAGAGGTGAAACAATTATAAATCCTGGCAAGGATTCACCAAGACCAGAAGTGATTTTAAGATAGTCATCCGGAACTTCTTTAAGCAAAATCAGTTCACGCTCCAAGAATGCTTGCCCGGCAAGCCCTTCTCCAATTCTAATAGAACCATTTATATACTTCTTCCTTTCGTATGCATATACCGATACCCGTTTCAAAGTATGATGATTTGTATCGTGATCATCAATGGCAAATAAAGTACCCTGGTTTGCAGAAAGATATTTTATTATATACCCGAGTGCGTCATCATATAGCACACTTACATTTTCCTGATACCGGGTAATATTTCCAAAGTCAATCATACCCTGTGCTGTCCACTTGCGCTCCGCTTCCTGAACGAAAGACTTCTTCAAGTTGTCGCGCATATTTTCCAATGCGTGGGCGATCGAACCTTTGCCATCAAACATCTTTGCACTAATCTCAAAATTATTACTTGCTACATTGCCTGCGAACTCCTTGAGATGATGCATTTGCTTTGCAAACAAACGTAGCGTGTTTAGCATCGCGGATAATTCATTTTTACCACGTGCTTCATCAACCACCGGCAGTTCTCCCTGCGATAGTTTTTCAAGTACATCTTTTGCCTGGTATATCTGAACGACAAGTGATCTGCTGACGGCACGAATAAAGATACTGATCACCAGTATCATTGTGATCGCTATAGTAGCAAGAATCCAAAAGGCGGTAGTGCGTTTGTGGCTATACTCGCTGATAATTTCTTTCTTATACGCCTGAGTTTTCGCCACAACATTTGCCGCATTTTCGCGAACCGGAGTGAACTGCTTATTCAGATCTATCAACAAAGCATCGCGCACCTTTACATAACGTAGGGAATCTTCCGGCATGACGGTTTGTATGTCGTGAAGATTTCTGTCTGTAAAATCAAGATATGCATCGAGGCTGGTACTAAATGCCTTATAGGACTGAACGATGTCGGGCGGAAGACCTTCGGTATTCACCTGCCCGCGTTCGAAGTTAAGCGCTTCTATCCGATCGTTTAACAATTCATTGGCATCATCGATGATTGCACGCTGACTTTTGCGATCAGCAACAAACATCTGCAAAAGCTCACCCCGCAACACGTTATTTTTAATCCGTAATAACCGGATTTCCAATTCAGCGATGGCCTCTGTCTTTGAAGATTGGTCTTTAAAGGAGTCCATCACTTTCCAAACTGATGCGCCTAATAATCCGATGCAAAAAATTACCGTCACAATAATCAGTCGGTGTTTTTCACTTATTGTGAGATTGTTAATGTACTTCATCATGGTGTTCTAACTTTCAATCAACCTTCCCTTATGTTCAGTTTCAAAGGATTTTATCAACTCAAGAATATACTAATGCCATATATATGGTGATACTTTAATGAAATACATACGCTATATTTAAGGTATTGCGATGTATATAGATTGCCTGGCAGGGAAAACAAAAATCATTGCAAGTAATATATTATTGTTATCATTTGAATGATAATAGCATGCAGACGGGGTAGTCATTTAAGTAGACTCTTAAAAACAAGCGCTGCACAGGTGGTGAAAAATTTTACAGTTGTGGATTCACAATGCCGTTATGAACGCGTCTCCATTGTGGTGATCGCTTGCTTACTCACAGTCTTTCGAATCACAAATTCCATCAAACTCGGTTAAAAACTGACATAAGAGCATCTAAGTAGACAATTAGGTAGACCATTAAATAAATATGAACTTACTTTGTACTCGTTCAGTATAACAGCTGTGTTAACTGTCCAATGAGGCAGCAGGCAGCGTTAAAATTCAATAGTCCAGATGAGAGTAGACTACGTGTTCAATAAAAGCAATATCACGATCTGTATAGTAGCGATTTGCCTTTTGGCAAATCACATTGCTACTGCACAAAAGCATCAAGCGGAAATTGACAGCCTTGAAAAGGTATTGACAACATTGCCCCAGGATACAAATCGTGTTAATACACTTATTAAGCTTTGCAGGGTATTGCAATCATCCAGTACCAAAAAGGTGCTGGAAGTTGCCAATGAAGCCGTTGTAGTAGCGCAGAACATTGATTTTGGAAAGGGCGAGGGTAAGGCATATGTATATATAGGCTACTACTACCATAGGCTCGGTAACTCTCCTCAGGCAATAGAATATCTGTTAAAAGCTCTTTCCATTTTTGAGAGGATTCATGACAACCAGCAGATTGCTGTTTGCAACAACAATGTTGGTATAATATACTTGTCACAGGATGACACAAAGGCGGCCTTAACACATTTCAAGAAAGCTCTAGCGGCTTGGAGCAATCAGGGTTATAAAAGTGGCGTGGCACGAGCGCTTAGTAATATTGCGGACGTGTATGAAATAGAAAAAAGGGATTCCTTAGCACTTGATTATTACAATCAGTCGCTAAAGCTAAACGAAGAAATCAAAGACAAGGCGGCAGTAAGTAATGACCTTACCTCCATCGGAGATATCTATTTTAGGAGTAAAGATTATGAACGAGCCCATTACTACCAACAAAAAGCCTTGCAACTTGCCATTGAAACCGAAAGCGTTTATTTACAACCTTCCATTTATATCTCCATCAGTAAACTTCGCCTGGTACAAAATAGACCGCAGGAGGCTATGATGGCGGCAGAGCTGGGATTAAAGGCAGCACGTGCTATAGATTTTAAACGCGATATAGCAGACAGTTATTACCAGCTGGCAAAAGCATATGAAGCGCTGAAAAATTATCCGATGGCATATACTTTCCAATCGCTATATGTCGTACTGAATGACAGCATAAAAAGCTCGGAAGGACGAAGTAACATTGAAAGAATAAAATCCAGTTTTGAGCTCAAGAAAAAAGAACTGGAGCTCAAAGCACTCGATCATGAACTGACCGCGAAGATATTAAGGCGAAACTCATTTATAGCGGCTTGCCTTGCGCTTCTCATCATCGGCGGATTCATATTTAAACGCCAGCGTGCGATCATGAAAAAGAAGCTGGATTCTAAAAGGCAATTGCTTGATTTCTATACGCAAAACCTACGCGAGAAATCGGAGATGATCGATAAGGTAAATCTTGAACTCGAAACACTTAAAACCAGATCCTTTGACGAAGATCCGGAGATCGACAAGTTCAATAAAATACTGCACTCCGCCATTCTTACCGATGACGATTGGGAAAATTTCAAGAAGGCCTTTGAAGAAGTATACCCGCGGTTCTTTGCGAAAATACGATATCATTACCCTGACATAACCGTCTCTGAACTCCGGCTCTCTGCTCTTATCAAGTTAAAGTTATCGCTCAAGGAATCAGCATCCATGCTGGGTATATCTCCGGAGAGTATCAAGAAATCACGCTATCGATTAAAGAAGAAATTTGATTTGCCCGAAAAAGAAACACTGGAAGATTTTATCAACAAAATAACATTTTTGAAGGCCGCGTCGTAGCCGTGCTATAGAGCTATTGTTTATATTATCTTCTTCAAGCGGGTTTCTGAAAGACTCTTGTACACTCATATTCTTGCTTTACATTCATGACGGACTGATTTAAATCAGTTGTCATGGTCAGAAAATTCAGAATCTTTTCAGAATCTTTTTCGGAATTTGCTTTTCTAATCAATTTCTATGCTTCGTATTTCACTGGCCGCTTTAGGAATTTACATATCCACCCTGGCCGGATTTTCACAATCCCTTCAAGATACCTCTGCCTATAAGAATAGAAAACTAAAGCTCGAAGAAGTAAATTTCGTATCGAGCTATTATAAGCAGGATGGGAATAACTCTGCTGTAACAGGTGGCATTGGCACCGAAAAACTTACCGACTTCGCAACAACCATTGACGTTAAATTCTCGCGTTATGATTCACGCAATCGGAAACACACCCTTACAGGAGAAGTTGGTATCGATGTATACTCTTCAGCATCATCGGACAAAATTGATCCAAATACAATCTCATCAGCATCCTCTGGTGACAAACGAATTTATCCATCACTCACGTATGCCATCACCAACGAAGACAAAGGATCTACCGTGAGTATTAATGGATCAATCTCCACTGAGTTTGATTACTTTTCGAAAGGACTTAGCCTGGGCTGGTCTAAATTATCAAAAGACAAAAACCGTGAGTTCAGCGTAAAAGGTCAAGTATTCCTTGATACATGGACTGTAATTTTACCCATTGAACTGCGAGCCAGCAGCAATAGAAAAGGAACTGAACCCCGGAATACCTACAGCGCAGCCTTTACGCTAAGCCAGGTGCTTACAAAACGATTGCAGATATTGTTGCTCGCAGATGTTGCTTACCAGGAAGGTCAGCTGGCTACACTCTATCATCGAACCTATTTCACAAACGGCTCGCATAAAATTGAAAACTTACCCGATACACGCCTCAAAGTTCCTATAGGCTTGCGACTAAATTATTTCCTGGGTGATCGATTTATTATTCGCACGTACTACCGATACTATAAAGATAATTGGGGACTGAGTGCTCACACTGTCGAGTTGGAGACGCCCATCAAGATTACACCATTCTTTTCCATAAGTCCGTTCTATAGATATTATAATCAACAAGGTGTTAAATACTTCGCAAGGTATGAACAACATGTCATGAGCGAAGAATTTTATACCAGTGACTATGATCTCTCAACACTTACGAGCAACATGATGGGTGCCGGGATTCGATATGCGCCACCAGGAGGCCTGATGAACATCTCAAAGTTTAACACACTTGAACTGCGCTATGGCCACTATAAACGATCTACAGGATTAACTGCCAACATCATTACACTTCTAGTAAAAATAAAATAAATAGTATATATGAAAACATTGCTTACCTGCATACTGCTGATCGGTGCATCAACGGAATGGCTTACAGATTTTGATACTGCCAAAAATATAGCTGTCCAGGAAAATAAATATATACTGCTTAATTTTTCCGGGTCGGATTGGTGCGCGCCCTGCATCAAAATGAAAAAAGAAGTATTTGAAAACGAGTCTTTTTTAACACTGGCTGAAAAACAACTGGTATTAGTCCGCGCCGATTTTCCACGTTCGAAAAAGAATCAGCTTTCGAAAGAGTTAACAAAACACAATGAAGCTCTTGCTGAAAAATACAACCCTTCCGGGAAATTTCCATTCACCGTATTAATGGACGCGCATGGTAAAGTGATCAAACAATGGGATGGGTATATATTTTCAAGTCAGGATAAATTTATAGACGATCTCACAAAGACTATATCTGCCAAGCAATGATTACCCTCAAGGATCAGATATATAGCCGGGATTTAAAGTTGATGGGCAACCTGTTTGGGTTTACTGTGGTTGCCGAGCATGAGGCATGGGCAAAAAGCTGTATTGATGATGCAATCCTTGAAATACAACGTATTGAAAAATTGCTTACAACCTATAGTGAAACAAGTCAGACACACTATATCAATATAAATGCCGGCATAAGACCTGTAGACGTAGATAGAGAAGTTTTCGATCTGATTGAACGTTCGCTCCGTATCTCGGCATTGACACAAGGTGCTTTTGATATTACCTACGGATCGATTGATAAAAGCCTCTGGAATTTTGATACGAGTATGACTTCCTTACCGGATGTTGCTACGGCAAAATCGATGGTGCGCCTTATCAATTTTCGGAATGTTATACTGGATAAAAAGAATCAAACCGTCTACCTGAAAGAAAAAGGGATGCGCATCGGCTTCGGAGGCATTGGAAAAGGATATGCTGCTGATAGAGCCAAAGAAGTGATGCGCAAATCTGGCGTGGCAAACGGCATCGTAAATGCCGCGGGTGATCTTACAGTTTGGGGCCGGCAACCCAGTGGAGAGGCGTGGACAATAGGTATAGCTGATCCCGACAAAAAAGATTCGCCCTTGGCTTCTATTCAGCTAACGGATACATCTGTGGCTACCTCCGGTAATTATGAAAAGTATATTATGATCGATGGCGTTAAATACTCGCATACCATCGATCCGAAAAGTGGATACCCGGTACGTGGTATCAAGAGCGTAACGATCATCTGCGCCAGTGGAGAAATTGCAGATGCGATGGCCACACCCGTCATGGTAATGGGTATAAAGCCAGGGCTCACCTTAATCAATCAACTAAAAGATATAGCGTGTATCATCATCGACGACAACAATACAGTATATACTTCCAAAAATATCAATCTTACGTAATCATTATGAAGAACAGTAAAATTGTCACAGCACTCTGCTTCGGGATCGTAATTATTTCATTCACGCGATGCGCGTCTGTAAAAGAATATCAAAAAATGCATCTGAACGATTCAGAGATGGAACTTGCCGCGCGCAAAACCCAGAAGTTTGAAACCAGCTTCCAGCTATATAGGGAGGGTGCTTCAGGTGCCAATGGAGGAAAGAACGGTGGCGGCTGCGGATGTAACTAAAGCATTTTTACGGATCCGTGATGAAATATTGATCTTATAAGCAACCCTATATATAGCTTGGGTATAAGCTAGAAGAATAAGGTATATACGGACAAAACACTACCGATAGTTGTACATTTTAGCCACTATCATTTGCGCTACTCATGCTTCAATATTTTAACAGGATTGACGTTTGCAGCTTTAAACGTTTGAAAACCTATTGTTATAAATCCAATCCCCATGAAAAGCAAAACAGGGCAAACAAAAATCCACGCGGTTAAGTCCATATGAAACGCAAAGTGTTGTAACCACTGCGTGATTCCAAGGTATGCTAAAGGTACAGCGAGACAGGATGCCAGTATAATTAACCATACAAATTCCGTTGTCAATATAGTTATCAAATTAACAACAGAAGCTCCCAATATTTTTCGAATTCCCATTTCCTTCATCCGCTGTCGCACCATAAAAAACGATAGGCCAAATAAGCCCAGACCGGATATTATTATCGCTATACCGCAGAATAGTTGAAAGATATTCGCAATCTGTGCATCATCAGCATATTGCGTTGCATAGTGATCCTCCAAGAAGAAATAATCGAAAGGATCGTCTGGGAAAAATGACCTCCATTCCTTTTGAATAACAGCTATTGATGCTTTCAGGTTATTTGTATTAACCGCTTCACCAAACTTTAATGACAGGCGTGGACCGCTATTCGCAGTAAAAAGAATTGGCTGTAAAGCAATTTCCAAAGACTGTTGATGGAAATCATCTATAACTCCCACCACTTTACACTTATCATCGCCCCAGTATATTTCCAGCCCTATGGCTTCCTCCGGTGTCGCAATACCCAATAATTGTATTGCAGCTTTGTTCAAGATAACCGACTCAGTCTTATCGCCAAATTTTTTCAACGGAAAATCCGAAACTGTGAAATCTCTTCCTGATAACAACTTGAGCTTATAAGTAGAGATAAAATCGTTATCGACTACATTAATAACAAAACTAGTTTGTGCCCTGGAATTCCTATCGATGCGAACATTTCCAGTCCACTCAATTTTATCGCCCGGTATAGCACTCGAAGTGGTTACACCACTAATGACAGATTTAGTCGCAAGGCTTGATTTAAAATTTCTAAGACGATCAGCAAACGAAGAGTCGATCAGGGAAGGTGCCTTAACGATAACAGTCCGCGCTATATCTATACCCAAATCCTGCCGTTGCATAAATTCAAACTGTTGCTTAAAGGTTAACACAGCAATCGTCAGCCCTATAGCACATGTGAACTGAAATACAACCAACGTCTTTCGCAACGTAAGTCCCGTGTTGTTCTTACCATTAAATTTACCTTTTAATACTAAAACAGGATTATACGAAGATATAATTCGGGCTGGATAAAAACCGGCAGCAAAAACACCGAAGCAAAATACTATTAAAGTTAAGAGCGCTATATCATATATACCTGCAGAAATGAACCGATCGTACGAAACAGTGAAGCCGGCTAGCGTATAGAAGAATGACGACAGAAAAAACACAGCAAGAAACGCCAACGTGGCGCTGAGCAAATTGATAATCACTGACTCCGCAAGAAATTGATTTACAAGCTGGCCTCGCGTTGCCCCTGAAACTTTGCGAATCCCCACTTCTTTTGCACGTGCTATGGACTGTGCGGTAGCAAGGTTGATATAGTTGATCCATGCAATGAGTAGAATTGAGAAAGCAACAAGTATCAAAAAATAAATAGACTTTGCATTACCGCCCGGCTTCATTTCATCCTGAAGCGATGAGTATAGATGTATTTCTGTGATTGGCTGTAAAGAAAACTTTATAAATGTTTTATTATCCGATGGAAGATACTTCGAAACCAACGCATTAAAACGGTCTGTAAAATCCTCCATGTTGACAGAGGGGGAGATTTGTATATAGGTATACGCGTCAAAGTTATCAACGTAAGGATTATGTTCAAGGGAATTAATAGAAAGGAATATATCGGCTTCAATGTGTGAGTCCGCAGGTATATCTTCAATAACCCCAGTCACTGTATAATCGCTTTCTTCAAAACTTCCTTTTAAATGTAGTGTCTTTCCTATTGGATATTCATTACCAAAATATCGCCTGGCAACCGATTCAGACAGCACCGCGGTATATGGCTTTGCAAGGGCCTGGGCATTACCATACCGTAACGGAAGCGAAAATATAGAAAGTACGGATGCATCGGTATAGTATAGATTGTGTTCGTTGAAAATTACAGCTTTCGATCCCTCATCATATTTCAGGGTGCAATCAAACCAAGAACGTGTGGAGATCAATCTGACCGAGTTAACTATCTCGGGGAATCTTCCATCCATTGTTTGCTTCAACGAATAAGATGACAATGCACTGTTCGATACAATTTGCCTATCTGAATATGTAATTGCATTGACCCTGTATATACAATTAGCACGACTATGAAAGCGGTCAAAGCGTAGTTCGAAAATTGCATACTGAGTAATAAGCAGGAATACGGTAACGCTAAGTGACAAGCCGAAAATGCTAATAAAAGAAAACGTCTTATTCGCCATAATATGGCGCCAGGCTATACGAAAGTAATTTCCGACCATATAACTTCAGGTTAGGGAATGACAAATAACTACTCAATTTAACGAAGCATGAGCGAAGTTCAGTGTCTACTTAATCTAAAAGATACTATAATTTCTGTCGTAATCAGCCTTACACTTTGACGTGTTCACACGCCATACCGGCACAATTTTTACCATACCTTTGAATAAGGACATAATAAAAAAGCTATGCGAAAAGTAATCCTTCAAATGATGGTAACATTGGATGGTTTCTTCGAGGGTACCAACAAGGAAATTGACTGGCACGTTGTAGACGATGAATTTAATTCATATTGCACTGACTTTTTAAGCGCTGTAGATATGATCCTATTTGGAAGGGTCACGTATCAAGTCATGGAAAGCTACTGGCCTACTCAAGCAGCTATAACAGATAGCCCATCCGTTGCTGAAAGAATGAACTCATTAGCAAAATTTGTTTTTTCACGCACGCTGAATAACGCCACCTGGAATAATACAACACTTGTAAAAGAGAATGCAGTGGAAGAGATATCGCGGCTAAAGCGTACTGCAGGTAAAGACATCGCTGTTATTGGAAGCGCCAATCTATCACGAACACTTAAGGATCATGGCTTAATAGACGAATATCATATCATTGTTAATCCTATAGTATTAGGCCATGGTAGGTCCATGTTTTATTCTGAAAATACATCAAACATAGAAAGGCTACATCTCAAGCTTCTAAAAACAAAAACATTCAAGTCGGGCAACGTACTTCTATGCTATCGTGGCGCGTGATCGAAAAACCACAAATATATAGTTAGTTGCTCTTATACTATTCCAATGCCAGTTCAGTTCTGCAGTTATAGTATTATGGCAAGAAAAAGAGACGCCTTTGTATTGGTTATACAAAGGCGTTTAATAGTGGTGACTATTTAAATACAACTTGAGGTTAACGGCTGATCACGTTGACAACTAAAAACACATTACGCGAGAACGGCCTCTTTGTTGTACTTATTCCTATACTCAAGGGGTGATAGACCGGTGGCTCTTTTAAAGATCGTTCGGAAGGCCTTGGTGTCGGAATACCCTACATCGCCCATGATCTCCATGATATTCTTTCGGCTTGTCTCAAAGCTCTTTTTCGCGGCTTCAATTTTAACGCGCTGAATATATTCCGATACTGTATTACACGTAGCTTTTTTAAACCTGCGCTCAAGGCTTCGTCTGCCTACCGCAAACATATCAGACAATTGGTCGACTGTTATTTTCTCCTGAAAATTTTGCTCAATGAATTCCTGCGCTTTTTTTACGGATTCATCCTGATGATCTTTCTGTCCATTGAACATAATGAATGCCGACTGGGTAGTCCGGTCAATCTCAATGGCAAAATATTTTGCTGCAAGAATAGCGACTTCACGATCAGTATATTTCTCTAACAAATATAGCAGGAGGTTCCAGAATGAATTCGCGCCACCACTGGAATATATTCCTTGTTCATCTGTAATAATCTTATCTGACACTAACTCTACATCCGGAAACATTTTTCTGAAGTCATTGGCGGATAGCCAGTGCGTGGCAACTTTTTTCCCTTCAAGTAATCCGGTCGCTGCCAACAGGAACGCTCCAACGCAAAGACTCGCAATCTCCGCTCCTTTTTTATATTGCTTTACAATCCATGGAAAAAATTCAGCGTTGCTTGTTATGACATTATTCATGTCTCCATTTACGGCGGGTATAATGATCAGATCGGTTTTTTCAAGTTCGGCAACAACCACATCAGGCGACACTTTAAATAAACGGTCATATACCTGTGCATCATTGTCGATACCCACCAATTGCACTTTGAATAATGGTGACCGCCCCATGCTCGTTAAAAAATCATTTGCCTTTGTAAAACAAGTGAATGCACCTTCAATACAACTTAAGGCAGCAGCACCTCTTGGAACGAGAATAGAAATGTGTTTCATCTGTTAAGCATTATACGTGTTAAGACTCTGATTCTGGAAATTCATCCTCCCAAAACTAGCAGAAGATAATGTCGGAGTCAACCCTTTAGATTGCCGTATTTACACCCCGTTTACTTTTATTATGGTCGCTACATTTGTACATGCAATAGGCTGAGGGGACGGGATAGAATTAGTTGGTTCACGAAATATTAAAAGTTATGAATCGAACAACACAACTCAAACTACACCAACTTGGCGCAATCATCTGCGCATGGATGATCGTTGGTTTTATTATATCTATATATGATCATCTTGTATTGTTGACGAACAATTCCCAAGGGCCCTCACCGGAGTATTCATTTGGGTTGTCGCTGATGTTTAACCTCGGCTCAGCACTGGTTGGAGGTTTACTGGGAGGAAGCCTCCTGGTATTCTTTGTGAATGTAAAATATCAGGATAAGTCGTATGGCCATACCGTTGCTGCGGTGAGTATATCTTTTTTCGCCATTATACTACTTATAATTTTACTGCTGGGCCTGGTGTCCGTTCCCCTCCGCACAGGTAAACCTTTTATGGATCCTGTCTCTCAGGAGGCCTTTAAAAACTTTTTGATGGATAGCTCACGAGCCAAAAATATACTTGTGTGGTCAATCGTAGTTGCAATTACTCAGTTGCTACTCCAGATCAGCAGTAAATTCGGACAAGGTGTTTTTGGAAATATTATCAGAGGAAAATATAATACGCCTAAAGAAGAGAATCGTATTTTCATGTTTCTGGACCTGAACTCATCTACCACCATAGCCGAGAAACTGGGCGATGAAAAATACCACGAGCTTCTGAAAGATTTCTTCGCAGACATTACGAATCCCATCATTGCCAACAAAGGGGAAATCCATCAATATGTAGGGGACGAAGTTATCATTGCGTGGAAACATAAAGACGGAATTGAGAAAAGTCAATGTGTACAATGCTTCTATGACATTAAACTGCACATTGAAAAGAACAAAGAAAAATATATACAACGCTACGGGCTAGTACCATCTTTTAAAGCTGGTATACACTGTGGAAAAGTAGTTGCCGGAGAAGTTGGAATTATTAAACGTGACATCACCTATTCTGGCGATGTGTTGAATACTACTTCCCGGATTCTCAGCATGTGCAAAGAATTCAACGCAGAAGTAATTGCATCTGCAGATTTAGTAGCAAGTCTTCAATTGGCGAATAACTTTTTGACCCAACCATTGGGAGCCATTAAACTAAGAGGAAAAGAGAAAGAAGTATCGTTAACCTCTTTCAAACCTCTGGCATTCGCCAGCTGAATTATACCATTGATCAAGTATATCTATATATCAACCTCAAACAAAACAGAACATGGCAACCATTAATCCCTATCTAAATTTCAACGGCACTACAGAGGAAGCTTTTAACTTTTACAGATCTGTTTTTGGTGGAGAGTTCGCAGCGGTGCAGCGATTCAAAGACGTTCCCGAAACAGCGAATGTTCCTCCTGAAGACCAGGATAAAATCATGCACATCGCTTTACCTATAGGACGTGAAAATAGAATTATGGGTACTGATGCACTCGAATCTGCAGGACATACTTTATCTCCTGGCAATAACTTCTCCATCGCCATCGGTGCAGATAGTGAAGAAGAGGCATCCCGAATATTCAATGGACTCTCGCAAGGCGGACAAGTAACAATGCCACTGGAAAAGACTTTCTGGAATGCATACTTCGGTATGTTAACGGACAAGTTCGGAGTGCAATGGATGGTAAATTATGATTACGCACCGCATAAATAAGTCGAAGCTTCTATACTAAAAAAATATAAAGGAATGAACACCGCATTAACAATCGTCCTGGTAATTGCTGCCATTATTGCAATTCCGTTAATCCTGACATTATTCATTAAGAAAGAATATACCATTGAACGTACAGTAACCATCCATAAAACAAGTGAAGAGGTTTTCAACTATATAAAGCTCTTAAAGAATCAGGACTACTATAGCAAATGGGTAATGGCAGATCTCAATGCCCGCAAGTCCTATACCGGTACAGATGGAATTGTGGGCTTTATATCAGCCTGGGATAGTGATAATAAGAAAGTCGGCAAAGGTGAGCAGGAAATAAAAGCAATTATACCAGGCAAGAGACTCGACTTGCAACTTCGATTTGTTAAACCGTTTCAAGGAGTTGCAGATGCATATATAGCAACACAATCAATTGCATTAACGCAAACAAATGTGACCTGGGGATTTAAAAGCGCAATGCCCTATCCTATGAACTTTATGCGCTTATTTATGAATATAGAAAAAATGCTTGGACAGGATTTGGAAGAGAGCCTTATAACACTAAAACAGGTTATTGAAAAGCAATCTACCAATCATTCCGTTACTGTATAGTAGTGAATAGTTCAGAAAAAATAGTGAGCATATGTATATGGTAGAAGTGTTTAAAACCAACGTTGAGGAACAGCATCACGCGAGCATGCTGATTGCTCAGATTCATAAAACCTTTACAGACTACATTGCTAATTTTGATCTGGAGGATTGTGATAGAATTCTACGTATAAAATCTTCGACAGGATCGGTTCAGTGTTTTCCACTAATCGACCTCTTACATGATTTTGGATTTACAGCGGAAGTGTTATCAGATGATATAGCCGTCCTTCCTATTCATCACATAATAACCATGCATTAAAATATAATAAGCAGAGGACCTTAACATGGTCCTCTGCTTTATCTCAATATACTTTACACAGGATACTGGAATATATTTTAAACAAGTAACGTATATATAGCCTAAGGCCGCAATGAAGCAATTGGTGTCAGCACAACTTTTTTAAATTCAACTTCAGACCCTTCAGCTTGCAAAGCTATCTGGCCTTTTTGTGCCGTGCTCTTTGTACCATAGTTTACAAGGTCACCGTTTACCCACACCTTTACAGCATCTGCGACACATTCAATAATCATGGTATTCCATTCACCTAAAGGTTTTTCAGAGCCATCGGTGAGGTTTATAATTCTACGTTTCTTATCACCGTTCACTCCCCACTGTTCTTTCGGGCCACGTCTCTTTTCCATATCAGGAACGGTGATGTCCTCCTCTATACACCAGAAGTCACCGGCATTCTCATGCATCATTTGTACCTCAATTGATTTTGGGAACATACTATATAAAGCGCGTGGTGTGGAGACATGCACAAGCACTCCGCAGTTACCAGGCTTTCCGGCAAAGCGATATTGAACTTCAAGTCTATAGTTCTGATATACTGAATCCGTGATCAAGTGCCCACCGGGTGTGCCCAGGCTTACCAATAAACCATTGCGCACGATGAACGGACTTTTAACGGCAGCATTGTTGTCCATCTCGGGCACATCAGCATGCCAACCTGTGAGGTCTTTTCCGTTAAACAAGCTCTTTGCTTTGGTCTGTGCATTCGAAGTGAAGGAAAGCACCAGGCCTACCGTTGTAACCAGGGTTATGAGAATCTCTTTTTTCATAGGATTTATATACATGTAATCAATTATACAATGACAGGAAAGTTACAAATGAAACTTCATTCAAGACTCATTATATTCGTAGAATCTTTATCACTAATTAAAACCTCCACATGTTCAGGATCATTCTTATACCACTCGTTTTGTTTTTTGGTAACCTCACCGCATACGCACAGCCCACTGTGAGCTTTACGTTTGATGATGGAGTTACCGGAGACATGCCTGGATATTCGTTTGAACAATGGAATGACAAATTGTTGAAGCATCTCGATGATGCCAATCTGAAGGCAATCTTCTTTGTGACCGGTGCAAACAAAACCGATGAAAAGGGAAAGCTACTCTTACAGCGCTGGAACGATCGTGGGCATAAAATTGCCAATCATACTTATTCACATCCAAACTATAGCAGTAAGCATACCTCCTTCGAAAAATTCAGACGTGAGCTCCTGGTAACAGATTCAATTATCAATCCGTATACTAATTACCTGGCAATGTTTCGGTTTCCATATTTGAAAGAAGGTGATACAAAGCAAAAGATCGAGCTGTTCAGAACATTACTCAAAGAGCAACACTATAAAAACGGATATGTAACCATTGATGCATCGGACTGGTATATTGACAGCCGGTTAATAAAAAAACTGAAGACGAATCCGGCCGCTGACCTAGAGCCTTTCAAAAAATTCTATCTGAACCATATATATGAACGAGCGCTATATTATGAGCAACTTTCCTTTCAATTAACGGGTCGCCATATACATCATACATTGCTGCTGCATCACAACCTGACTTCTGCCTTGTTTCTGGGCGATCTGATTAAGATGTTTAAAGAAAAAGGATGGAATACAATTCACGCACACGAAGCCTATAAGGATAAAATATTTGACTCAAATCCTTCTACCGTTCCTGCCGGGGAAAGTCTTATCTGGGCATTGGCAAAGGAATCCGGTAAATATGAAAATATACTCCGATATCCGGCTGAGGACAGTCGGTATGAAGAGGAAAAAATGAACGCGTTGGGATTATAAAACTATAGCATGCAAAAATATAAAATCGGTATGTTGCTGTTTCCTGACCTTACGATTCAGGATTTTGTTGGCCCCTATGACGTCTTTATCAGGGCTACCTGCTTTGAAGTATATATTGTCGCTGAAACAACTTCGCTTTTGCATGCTGAAGGTGGTCTCACAGTAAAAGCTGATTACTCGTTCGAGGATTGTCCTCCGCTGGATATTTTATTTGTACCCGGTGGCAGAGGCATTACACCTTTACTCATTAACAAAGTATATCACACATTCCTGCAACAACAGGCTGTGCATGCAAAGTATATTACATCGGTGTGTACAGGATCGTTATTATTAGCAGCTGCTGGCTTGCTGCAAAACTTTAAAGCCACTACGCATTGGCGATCACTTGAGTTGCTATCAATGTTGGGTGTTGATGCAGTTGCAGAACGTGTTGTTGTTGATCGAAACAGAATTACAGGAGGTGGTATAACTGCAGGAATTGATTTTGCGCTAACATTAACAGCATTGATAGGAGGAGAAGAAATGGCCAAGACTATCCAGTTAATGTTGGAGTATAATCCTGCGCCACCTTTCGATTCCGGGTCACCCGGGAATGCAGAACCACACATTTTTCAAAAAGCGCAGGATGCATCACGACCACTTTTTGAATCCCGACTCAAGATCATTCAACAAATCATTCTTCTGAAATAATGGTATATTTAGTTTCCATCTATATATCTAATTACTATGCCCTATAATGAAAAACTGGCGGACCGGATCCGCGAAGTACTTACAGACCAGAAAAAGGTTGAGGAAAAGACAATGTTCAGAGGGATGTGCTTCATGGTAAATGGAAAAATGTGTATCTGCGTCAGCGGCGATGAAATCATGTGCCGCATCGATCCGGAAATCTACGAAGAAGCTATCGAACGCGATGGATGCCGTGCGATGGTTCGCAATGGCAAACCCATCAAGGGCTATATCTACGTTAATGAAGACAACGTCAAGACGAAGAAGAATCTTGATTACTGGATTAACCTCTGCCTGGTCTATAATAAAAAGGCAAAACCTGCCAAGAAACGAAAGCCGAAGTAAGCTATATTTATATACTTACCGCTAATCGCACAACTATACCAACACGATGCCGGCAGCAAATCTTCCTGTATCTCCCTTTCGTGCTGAAAAGAAATTATTGTTGTTCAATACGGTACACAAATTGGAAACTTCAATCTGCGTTTCAGGTACACCGAATTGCTGAAGCTGTATTTTGTTCGCTTTCCAAAGATCAAGCTTTGCCTTTTGGTTCGGCTGAGGAATTAAAAGACCACTGTCTTTTCCAAATGCGAGTATAACCTCCTCCACTACCTCCGTCCCTACTTCATACGACTCCTGACTAACAGAAGGACCAATGCCGGCAATAAGATCTTCTCCTTTTGTTCCGAATGTTGCATGCATCTGTTGCAATGTTTTATCAAGGATTCTTGCCACCGTTCCGCGCCAACCTGAATGTATAGCAGCTACAGCTTTATTTTTCTTGTCGTATAAAAGAATTGGAACACAATCCGCTGACATGACAGCAATGCAGATACCTTTTTCATTGGTGATCAGTGCGTCTGTTTCCATTAACTCATCTTTTGAGATTCCGGAGGAAACATGAACAATCCGCGTTTTATGTACTTGCGATGGAAAATATAGTTGCGTGTCTTCAATGCCCAACGCGCTCGCAAGAAGATGCCGGTTATCCCGGACAAATTCTCTATCCGGAGAACTTGACCAGCTTAATGTAAACTCTTTATCGTCACCATGCGAACTCCGATCTGTAACAAAATGCTTGATGGAAATTTCTTTACCAAACCCCTCAAATTGCCAAAGTGTTAGATCACCTATCTGTTGTTTAGTCATACTGCTGCTCGACCTTATATACGCTCAAATATATTCATAAAAATAATTACCCCATGTGGACTCGAAATACTGTAAAAACAAAGAGGCGTTGCTCTTTGTAGAACAACGCCTCTTTAAATTATTTTAAGGAATGATACTTATACATCCCAGCTACCTTCTTCCTCCAGGTTGCCTTCTGTATCATAGTACGCCCATGTTCCGCTACCGTCTGAATTCCACGACATCTCGAATTGTTTTACACTGTCAAAATAGTAAACAATATTACCAGCTTTTGTCTTTTCGTTAACAGCCAACTTGAAGTTGAAGTCACCGGAATGGTCAGTCACTGAAAAAGTAAAGATGTCACCACTTCTACCCCAGCTATAGGCCAGCCATACAACAGAAGTATCATCACCTTCTACACCGAAGATATCATATATATTCATGAAGCCTTCGCTGCGATCTTTCTTTTCTTCAGCATGGAAATACTTAAGCCATGCTGTCTCACCAGGAAGGATAATGAAGATTTCAAACACGTAACTTTCGGAAGCTTCACTGATCTGGTACCCTACACTATAACCAGAGTTTGCATCATGCCAGGTATATACTACTACATCGCCTGTGTTTTGTGCACGTCCGTTAGCAGCTGTAATTCTGTTGGATGATTTCACAGATCCCTCCGGAATTTTAAAGTACGAAAGATAGCCACTCATGGCATTTGCCATAGAGATGTAAGAAACTGCAGTTTGTGCATAACTATCTTCGGATGCCTGCATGGCAGAAGGTGCAACGATAACGCTATTGCTTTCTGTAAGACTTAGGGCTTGGTTCTCAAGACTCGAGCTGGCTTTTTCATCGTCATCAGAACACGAGAAAGCAAAAAGTGCTACTGCGAGCAAAAGGAATTTGGTCATTTTCATGCTAAAAATTGAGTTAAGATTAAGTTTTTATGATAGAGACAATATAATGAGGTAACAAAAACTTGATTGAATCTTCCGTTATACACAATTCAATAATCACAGACTCGGCCGTTAATAACAACGTTTATGCTAAAGTGACCCCTAATAGTGGTGGAAATATTCAGATTATCTTACATCCATTTTACGGCATACTATATTAGCTGTACCTCAACATGTTACAGGGCAAAATCATGTATTAGATACTTCGAATAATTCTATTCTTGAAAACACATCAATTAATTTTCAAAAAAAACTATATATATAGCTGATCAGATTTTAGGGAGCGTTGAATATTGCTTCAGTTTAGTATTGCTATAAGAATTTCATACCTACCTCAAACGACAATTGACTTGTTTGGACATGAAGCGTTTTTGAGATATCATTTAATACACCGTTATCATCACGGTCATTCATGTGTCGCAGCATCTGAATTAATCCCTTTGTAAAACTGACACTGGCAAATAGTGCTTTATTCTTTTTCAACGATTTCTCTGCCCCCACTCCCAAATAATAACCGAGGTTGAACGTGCGAAAAACTTTACCGTCATTATTGTACGAGGGAATCGTGGAGGTATTATAGAAATAATTATTTGCCCCGTAGCTTAACCCGGTGTCTTTAGCCTTTTCAGATACTTTAATATCGATGGTACCTCCTCCCTGAAAATAAAGCTTCGCCATTTTTTTAATCATAAATTTCGTATAGACTTTCCCCGTAACCGGAATCTGCAGATAGGCAACGTTGTAACGTGTCTTCGAATAATACTTACTATTGGGATCGCCTGGTCTGTTATACAGGCTTCCCATATATATGTTCACAGCCTTTACTGTATACCAGAGGCCGGAGGAGGCCGCTATGTTTTTCGAAAAGAAATAATCTACAGTCGGACCAAACGACATTCTGATTCCAACACCTTTTTGTTTTATTCCGGGATAAGCGCTTTTATACTGATGCACAAGGGTAAAAGAAAGATCCGGGGCAAACCGGAATCCGATTCTATAGTCTTGTGCATGAAGTTGGCCAGCGAATGCTATTAAAAGTACAACGAGTAGTTTTTTCATGGTTTTATTTTAGAATAAATATCACCATAATTCTTGTCTTTATACTCATGAAAGAATTTATATATACTATATTCATTGGCTTATATATAGCAAGCTGTGAAAACTAATTTACTAAACCGCCATCGAATAAATCTACTGTATCAAAAAGACATCGTTGACCAGCGTCTCAGGTCAATTTAGTATCCTGCCACAAATCACAAGCCCGTGTAAATCACCAAATTACTACTTAAAACCATCCCCCAGATTTTCCTACATTACGTTGGCGTCATTTTGCTGCTTAACGGTATAGATATAGCATTCACCTTGCAGTGTATCTTGTATACCGATAATTAATAGTCTTTTACTTTATTTAGAATACATTACGCGAAATGTGGTTCGAGTATCACCCTATTGAAGTGTCGTTAATCCACATAACTAAGCCTATTTCTAATGCTCTGAAATCCCTTTATGAAAAAGATTGCAATTTGCCTTTCCCTGTTTTTTCTGTATTCAGGTATAACTCTAGCACAATCATTTAAACATCCAGGCTTGTTGCATACCGAAGCAGACTTTCAACGAATGCGAACGAAAGTCAATGCAAAGCTTGAACCTTGGCTTTCGGGTTGGAACAGACTAACATCAAATCCGCATGCAGCACTTTACTGGGTTGCAAACCCGATGGATACAGTTTATCGTGGTTATGATGGTATTCATAAAGAGAACTATAATTTGCTATACAATGATATAGCAGCGGCATATGCCACAGCCATTCGATGGAAGGTTTCTGGCGATGTTGCTTACGCAGACAAATCTATTGAGATCATGAATGCATGGTCTGCTAAATTAAAAGCTTTAGCTGGCAACAATGACAATGTGCTGGCCGCAGGCTTATATGGATATGAATTCGCGAATGCTGCTGAAATTATGCGAAGCTATAGCGGTTGGAAGAGCGATGATCTCGCGCGGTTCAAAAATATGATGCTCACAATTTTCTATCCCATCAACCACAATTTCCTTACCCGAAGAGAGCGGTGTATAACACACTTCTATGCCAACTGGGATCAATGCACGATGATGTCTATACTTGCTATAGGTGTACTCTGCGACAAGCGTGAATACTATAATGAGGCGGTTGAATATTTTAAAAATGGTGCCGGCAACGGAGCGATCGCGAACGCGGTATACTATATTCATCCGAATGGTTTAGGACAATGGCAGGAAAGTGGCAGAGATCAGGGCCACTCTTCGCTTGGTATAGGGCTGATGGGAATCTTTTGTGAAATGGCCTGGAACCAGGGTGATGATCTTTACGGCTATGATGATAATCGTTTCTTAAAAGGTGCTGAATATGTGGCTAAATATAATTTAGGTGAATCTGTGCCATATGTTACCTATAACAATTGCCTTAACGTAAATCAAACGGAGATTAGTTCTGCAGGCAGAGGAAATACACGGCCAATCTGGGAGCTTGTATATAATCACTATGTACATCGTAAAGGATTGGAGGCTCCCTATAGCGCTCAGTTCGCCAGCAAGGTTCGTCCCGAAGGTGGTGGTGGAAATTACGGGCCAAGCAGTGGCGGGTATGATCAGCTTGGTTACGGAACATTACTCTACTCACTGGATCCTGTCGAAGCGGCGGCTGCGCGAAATGCGGATAGTGGTGCCGTTGTGTCACCTAATCCGGTGCAAAATCAATTTACTATAAAACTCAGCAATGGTTTCGAAAGTGGTACCCACATCGATTGCTATAATGACATCGGGCAACTCTTATTCTCGGATGATACTTCTGGCGGAACGTATAGCCATACCGTAAACACGCTGGCACCTGGCGTTTATTACCTGCGAATATCAAATGAAAAACGTGAGGTGGTGAAAAAAATACTAAAACAGTGATCGACAGAATAATTTAATATGATCTTAACATTCAAATTAGATTCTCGTAGTGTATAGAAAATAATTTATATATCGTAACTCATTTTAAGTAAAGAATATACTTCCGAAAAACTCACTTCAATCGAGGTGAGTTTTTTTATGAGCATACATTCGGGGTGTTCGAATGTTAGTTATGGGTCAGGATGTATAAGTTAATATTTGCGACATCTCTTCATCCATGAAAATGTTCGCTGGTGGACACCCGAAAACTCGCTCTCGTCAAAAAACGAAAGCCCCTCAGGAGCAGACGGAAAAACTGTTAAAAAAATATAACTTTGCACCCTTTACCTACTGAACCTTGATGAAAAAAGTCCTGATTGTATATTACACCCAGTCTGGTCAACAGTTGTCCATACTTCAATCTCTGGCAAAACCATTTGTCAGTGCGGGCCACATGGTCCACTTTGAAGAAATTCAGCCAGAAGAAAAATTTCCATTTCCCTGGAGTGCATTTCAGTTCTTCAATGCATTTCCCGAAACATTTTCACAAAAACCTTTAGCACTAAAACCTCTGTCAGGCAAGGCGCTCGATGGATATGATCTTGTCATCATTGGCTATCAGCCGTGGTTCCTGACACCATCACGTCCTGTGAGTTCTTTCCTTCAAAATGATGAAGCAAAAAAAATCCTGCAGAACAAGCCAGTCGTTACCATTTTAGGATGTCGTAACATGTGGCTTGGTGCACAGGAAAAAGTGAAGCAGCGTCTGCTGGATGCAAAAGCAAACCTAGTAGGACACATCGCACTTGCAGATCGCTCGGGTAATCTTACAAGTCTTATTACAATTTTACGCTGGATGTTTACTGGCGATCGTAAACCTTTCTGGTTTTTTCCGCAAGCAGGCGTGTCCAATCAGGATGTGGAACATGCTGAAGCATTCGGAAAACAGATCAATGAACATCTTACTGCAAATGATTTTACTACGCTTCAATCACAGCTTCTTCAGGAAGGTGCCATTGAAATAAAACCGAATCTTGTATTAATGGAGAGACGCGGACAAAAAGCTTTTTCCGTGTGGTCAAAATTTATAGCTTCAGGTGGTGCCCTGCATTCTACAGGCCGTAAAATCCGGGTCTATATATTCATGTACCTCTTACCGACAGCTATATTTTTTCTTTCTCCGTTGCTGTGGTTATTATCCAAAATTTTGCTCACTGTAAAGCGAAAAGAGTTGGTACTGGATGTAGAATATTTTAAGCAGAATTCATTACGCAAAAAATAATACACATCAGACTGCTTCTAAAAAACAAGTGAATCATACAACTGTACCAAAAGAAGTTTAATAGAATGTTATCAACGGTACGAGACGCGGTCTGAAGTTTTAAATTTTACAGAGAATGAAGTACTTTCGGGCTCAAATTCAAAAATAAAATCTGTATATATAAAACGCATACCATAGAGAATGAATAGGAGTGTTTACATTACAAAATTAGCAAGCTATTACCCGAACGAAGCGGTATCGAATGATGATATAGAAAAGATTCTCGGGTTGATCAATAACCAGCCATCGAAAGCGAGACCTTTGATCCTGCGTAATAACCAAATCAAAACCCGCTATTATTCTTTTGATAAGGAAGGAAAGACAACGCATACCAATACGAACCTGACGCGGTTAGCGATTGAAAAACTTCTTGATGAGAATTTCAAGCAAGCTGATATAGAACTTTTATCATGTGGTACAACTACCCCTGATCAATTGCTTCCACCACATGCGGCCATGGTACATGGAGAATTGGGAGGAAACCCTGTTGAGATCAACACCGCTTCGGGGTCGTGCAGCGCTGGTATACAAGCACTCAAGTTCGGATATCT
The DNA here is from genome assembly GCF_900167975.1 of Ohtaekwangia koreensis. Taxonomy (GTDB): domain Bacteria; phylum Bacteroidota; class Bacteroidia; order Cytophagales; family Cyclobacteriaceae; genus Ohtaekwangia; species Ohtaekwangia koreensis. Next base: position 1,051,281 of record NZ_FUZU01000002.1, on the reverse strand, counting down.
TTCTGTACTCTCCGGTAACACCGAGAATGCTGTATGTACAGGATCTGAGCGCTTCTCAAAATGGATGCAGGCAAAATTCTTCAAAGAAGAGGCTGAGAAAGTAGCACAGTTGGAAGGCGATGGCATGATCGCATTTGAAAAAGATTTTCTGCGCTTCATGTTGTCTGATGGTGCTGCTGCGGCATTACTGAAAGACAAACCCAATGCTGACGGACTCTCTTTGAAGATCGAGTGGATCGAGCAACGTTCATACGCACATTTATTACCTGCCTGCATGTATGCAGGTGCTATAAAAGATGAGGCAGGAAACTTCATTGGCTGGAATGATCTTGAGCAAGATCAGTGGGCTGGCGAATCTGCCTTCGCACTTAAACAAGATACCAAATTACTGGGCGAGTTCATCGTTAAAAAAGGCGGTGAGTTTATGAAAGAACTGGTAGAAAAGAAGAAGTTTGATATCGATAAAATAACATACTTTCTTCCACATCTCTCATCACAGTATTTTGGATCTCGTATAGCCAAGGAGTTAGAACTTCTGGGTATGAATATACCTTCATCCAAATGGTTCACAAACCTCACGTGGGTCGGTAATGTGGGTGCAGCGTCTCCGTTGTTGATGCTTGAAGAATTATTCAATTCAGGCAGATTGAAGAAGGGTGATACGCTTTGGATGATGATTCCTGAAAGTGCACGTTTCAATTACGGCTACATCATGCTCACAGTAGTGTAAGCGTGTAACCGTTAATTGTTAATAGACCTATAGAACCGTTATTTGTTTGGTATAATTACCTGCTAAACAGATAACGTTAACTATAACATTGTTAACGGAAAAAATCCCCTCTATGAAACAGGAACAAGTACCCCAGGATCAGGAAAACCTCAACGAGGGAAAACTGGCAAAGCTATATTATGCTACGGACGAAAAAGGCAACTATGTAAAGGTAAACAGCATCGGCTGGGAGCCCGAAACAGTTGCCATGCAACAAGCCTGGGATGTTGTGAACGATGAAGTAGAAACAGCTCGCAAGAAAGTAATCGATGGTAAAGCAAGTCCTTTGCTTTACTGGATCAAAAAAAATATAATGACCACCGGCATGGTAGCAGCGTATGCTTCCACCTTTGGTTTTATGGTACGCCTGCACTGCAAGCCTTTTTTCTTTAACCGGCTTAGCAAAAAACAACTCGAGAAGTATGCCTATACATTCCGCATCTCTGTAGAAGAATTAACCGATATCGAAAGACTCAAAAAAAATGACCGTTAATTTCAATCATAAACAATCAGCCCATTGCGAAAATGGCGTTGTGTCTAACTTGCTCCGGTTCCATGGACTGGAGTTCGATGAGCCTATGGTATTTGGTATCGGCTCGGGACTGTTCTTCACATATTTGCCTTTTGTTCGGGTGAATGGAATTCCAGGGGTTGCGTATCGTATCTGGCCAGGACAGATTTTTAAAAGATTTTCAGATCGTATCGGGATCAAAATAGAACGCAAAAAGTTTTCCAATCCTGCGAAGGCAATGGATGCGTTAGACCAAATGCTGGACAAAGGCCAACCTGTTGGTATGCTTACTTCTGTTTTCTTTCTGGACTATCTCCCGGCAGCGTATCGCTTCCACTTCAATGCACATAACATTATTGTTTTCGGAAAAGAAAATGGCCGCTACCTGGTAAGTGATCCGGTAATGGAAACAACAACCGAAATTTCATATGAAGATCTGGCGCGTGCACGTTTTGCCAAAGGCATGCCAGAGCCCAGCGGGCGTATGTACTATCCGTTGCAAGTGCCGGGAGAGTTTAACACTGAGAAGGCACTATGGACCGGTATCAAACAAACCAGCGACCACATGACGCGTATACCCATGCCGTTGGTGGGCACGAAAGGAATGAAATACCTGGCGGGTCGTATGCGCAAATGGCCTGAGCGCATAGGGGATCGTAAAGCTATATTATGGCTTGGCAATCTCATCCGCATGCAGGAAGAGATCGGCACAGGTGGTGCAGGCTTCCGTTTTATATATGCAGCCTTCCTGGATCAGGCTGGTCAAAAGCTTAACAACGATAAGCTCATCGATCTTTCCAAGCAACTCACCAAGAGCGGAGATAAGCTTCGTGACTTCGCATACTATGCTGGTCGTGTTTGCAAAAACCGTAAATCAGACACAAAGACTTTTGCTGAGCTTGGCGACATACTCGAAGAATGCTCACAACAAGAGCAGGCTATATTTAATGAACTATACGAAGTGAGTCGGTCAAAATGAGCACAAGCGCAGTTCGACTCGATGGCCTCACGAAGCAGTATCCTAAAACCAATAAAGCTGCTGTCTCTAATTTATCTCTTCAGATTCCTGAAGGCGCGGTATATGGTTTACTCGGTCCGAACGGTGCTGGTAAATCTACTACAGTAATGATGCTGTGTGGGCTGATGCGACCAGACGCGGGCACTGTAAATGTACTCGGCATGAACATGCAGGAGCAAGGCACGGAGATCAGACAAAAGATAGGTGTAGCCTCACAAGAGATTGCATTGTTCCCGACCCTTACTGCTTACGAAAATCTTTTTTACTTCGGTCGCATGTATGGTATGCCTGGAGCGATGATCCGTTCACAGATCGACAAGTATCTGCACATATTCGGGCTTACTGAAAAATCTAAAAAGATAGTCCATACATTCTCAGGAGGAATGAAGAGACGCCTGAACCTAATGGCCGCTTTACTTCACCAGCCTAAATTAGTTATACTCGATGAACCAACGGCCGGGGTAGACGTCCAATCACGTAACATGATCCTTGATTTTTTAAAGGATCTGAAAAGCGAGGGCACTACCATTATATACTCTTCACATGTATTGGAAGAAGCCGAACGAATCTGTTCACACCTCGGTATCATTGACGAAGGAACGTTGATCACCGAAGGTACCCGCACAAACATTATGGGAGCGCATCCCGATTGTCAGAATCTTGAACAGTTGTTCCTGAAATTAACCGGCAAAAATATTCGCGATTGAAAACACTGGCCACTATATATAAAGAATTCCTGTTGCTGATCCGCGATCCCGGTGGCCTGGCACTCATCTTTATTATGCCGCTTGCGCTGGTGATCGTTATGGCGCTGGTACAGGATGCTCCATTCCGCGATTACCAGGAAGTGAAGCTGGATGTACTCTTCGTAGATCAGGATGCAGATTCATTGAGCGCTAAAGTAAAGCAGGCTTTTGATTCTTCTCCCAATGTAAACCTGGTTGTTAAAACCGATACAGCCGAAGTAAAAAAACTTATTCAGGCCGGAGCGTTTAAAGCAGCCATTGTTATACCTGCCAACTCCAGTGAAACGTTGCGCGAAAAAACGAAACAGTTAATCATCGAAGTGTTTTCCAACTTCGGCTTGGCTGAAGCTTCAAAGGATTCTGTGGACATGAACGCGATCGGTATAAAAATTCTTTTTGATCCGGCTATCAAATCAAACTATAAGCAGACCCTTACGGGTGGTGTACAAAAAATTATAGCAGGCATTCAGGCACAATGGATCCTTGATGAATTGCAGAATCAGTTAAGTGAAGGCCGCGCAGATGTAAAGAAAACAAAGGTGAGCCTGACCGATATTATACAGGTAAAAGAGCAGTACGCGTCTGAAAAAAAATACCAAGGCTTAATGCTTAACTCGGTGCAGCACAATGTACCAGCATGGACCATGTTTGCCATGTTTTTTATTTTATACCCGTTGGCCGGGAATTTTATTAAAGAACGTGAAGAAGGAAGTCTACTTCGGTTACGACTGATTTCAGGATCACAATTTCCGGTGATCTCAGGAAAATTCGCTTTTTACTTTATGATCTGCCTCCTGCAGTTTGTATTGATGATTGCTGTTGGCATCTATATCATGCCGCTGCTCGGGCTGAGTAAACTCGTGCTGGGCAGTAACATTGCAGGAATCCTGCTCATTGCTTGTTCGGTAGCCATGGCCGCCACTGGATACGGCGTATTGATCGCGGTCTATTTCCGTACGCCACAACAGGCGCTCTCATTCGGATCGGTCTCTGTGGTAATCCTTTCCGCTATTGGTGGTGTTTGGGTTCCGGTATACGTGATGCCCGAGATTTTACAAACCATCAGCCGATTTTCTCCTATGAGTTGGGGACTGGAATCTTTTAATGACTTATTTTTACGTCAGGCATCTATACAAACCATTCTGCCAAACGTATTGCGATTAACGGGGTTCTCACTGGTAACTTTATTTATCAGTGTTATCATCCATAAATCAAGAACCATTTTATAACTGAATATTAAACCCCCATTCATGAAGAAAACGATAGACGAACTTGTAGTTGAACTCCGTGCAGAACTGATCAAGCAATTGAATCTGGAAGATATGCTCCCGGAAGGATTTAATGAGAATACTCCTTTATTCGGAGAAGGCCTTGGACTGGATTCTATCGACTCGCTTGAACTGGTTGTGTTGCTTGATAAAAACTACGGCATCAAATTAAAAGATCCGAAGGAAGGCCGCCATGTTTTCCAAAGCATTCGCACGATGGCAGAATATATACATCAGAACAGTACGCGTGTATGAGCCAACGTGTGTTTATCACAGGCTATGGCATTATAACATCACTTGGTAAAAACGCGACAGAAAATCTTCATGCGCTAGTTCATCGCAAAGCCGGGTATGGTGAGTTGAGTGTGTTGGACACGATTCATCGCACAACACTACCGGCATGTGAAGTAAAGATTCACGATCAGCAATTATATACTTCTGTTGGCGTAACCGCCGACATCGGATTTACCCGCACTACATTGTTAGGCTTAATGGCTTTGCAAGAGGCCATAAAAATGGCCGGACTTTCAGAAGAAGAAGTAAAGTCTTCGGGGCTATTATCGGCCACTACCAATGGAGGCATCCGCGAATTCGAAAAATATTATTATGAGTTGATGGACCCGGAACAGCGCGGTGACTTTGTGCGCTTTACGGATACTGCCAATCCTGGTGAACACTGCGAACGGATGGCAGACTTCATCGGTATAAAAAAATATATAGGTACGATCAGTACAGCATGTTCTTCTTCTGCCAATACATTAATGCAGGGTGCTCAGCTGATTAAATATAAAAAGCTTGATCGCGTGATCTGCGGAGGCGCAGAAGCATTGTCAAAATTTACCATCAACGGTTTTAATTCCCTGATGATTCTGGATCCGGAACATTGCAGGCCGTTTGATAGTACACGAAAAGGACTTAACCTCGGAGAAGGCGCAGCCTATATTGTACTCGAATCAGAAGAGGCTATAGCACGATCCGGCAAAACACCGATAGCAGAATTAAAAGGATACGGTAATGCGAACGATGCATTCCATCAGACTGCATCATCGCCGGATGGTAAAGGTGCCTTCCTTGCGATGGAGCAAGCATTGTCCATGGCTGGTATATCTCCGGAAGAAGTAGACTATATCAATGCCCATGGTACAGCTACAGAAAACAATGATCTTTCTGAAGGATTAGGAATACAACGGCTATTTGGAGAACAAGTCCCAGACTTCAGTTCCACCAAACCCTATACCGGCCATACACTGGCAGCTGCCGGAAGTGTAGAGGCTATATATTGCCTGATGGCCCTGCAACAACAAAAGGTTTGGCCTAATCTGAATTTCAAAAATCAAATGCCTGAACTGTCAATAACACCGGTTCAGCAATTAAAAGAAAACAAAGTGCTCAGAAATGTGTTATCCAATTCATTCGGTTTTGGTGGTAATACATCTTCTTTATTATTAGTATCGGTTTAATATGAGCGAGCAACCAGTACATTATTATATCAACGGCATAGGTATACTTTCTCCACAGAAGACTTTCGACAACAATTCTTTTTTGACTGAGATTACCTCCTATGATCAGAATGTACTGCGGTGTATCACACCAGAGTTCAAAGACTATATTAACCCGATCCAGTTACGCAGGTTGAACCGGATGTTACGCATTGGCCTCACAGCAGCAACGATATGCATGCGCGATGCAAAGGTCCAGAGCCCGGACGGTATAATTACCGGAACCGGCTACGGATTTCTGGATGAGACTGCAAAATTCCTTCGTGAGTTATTAGAGCAACAGGAGAAGCAACTCACGCCCACGTATTTCATGCAGAGTACTTATAACGCACTGGCTGGACTAATTGCGTTGTCTGTGAAATGTATGGGCTATAACAATACCTACGTCAGCAAAGGCCTGGCCTTTGAAAATGTATTGGACGATGCTATACTTCGCCTTCGTGAAAATAAAGATCACAACTTTTTGATCGGTGCTTTTGACGAAGCTGCTGAGGTTCAATACCTCGCGAGTATACGTGCCAGCCATTTCAAGACTGAGCACATCCAAAATCTCGATCTTTTTAAAACAACAACTAAAGGCTCCATTCAGGGAGAAGGTGCTGCATTCTTTATGTTGTCTGGTAAAGCTTCCGATACTACATGGTGTATACTTCGCGACATGCAGTTTGTATATAATCCATCGAACGCGGAAGTTGTAACAGAAAGTATCACTTCATTTCTTGCTGCAAATAATACTACACTACAAGATATAGATCTTTGGATCGATGGCGCCAGCGGCGATGTAGAATATGATCGTATTATGAATACTCTTTCAGAAACCCTTTTCAAAGAAGTATATCATGTTCGATTCAAACATTTATGTGGTGAGTCTTGTACTGCTTCGTCCTTCGCACTTTGGCTGGGAGCATCTATACTCAAACATCAGCAGGTGCCAGAGATCTTAAAAGTCGATAAGGAGCGTGATCTTTCAGGATTGAAGTCTGTGTTGATCGTCAATCAATACATGAATAAAAACTTTTCCTTCTTCCTACTGAAACATATATAAGCATCCGTACATCTATCTATCGGATACTTTAACTATGGTATAGTTGACTGTAAGATTAAATGAAGTAACATTAATGTGAAACGAACTTCAGTCCTACAATGGAACTGATCAGTGTTACAATAAAAAACAGGCGCCAGAAGTCTGCAGGCTCCTTAAAGAAGACTATTCCAACAATCACAGTTCCCACTGCACCAATGCCAGTCCAAACAGCATACGCTGTACCCATGGGCAATGTTAACGTAGCACGATATAACAGATATAAACTTGTTGACATGGTTATAAAAAAACCAATGAGCCAAAACAGAGCCGTCATACCTGATGTCTCTTTTGCCTTCTCCAAACATGTTGTAAATCCTACTTCAAATAATCCTGCAATAATCAATATGATCCAATTCATATATATAGTGAAATTATTTTGGTAAAAATCTAATACAATTTACAAATCAAGCTATAACGTTACACCTATAAACTCTTCCATAAATATAGTGTAGCATACGCCTCCCATCCTTTATATTTTTTATAGAATGTTCTCACCTGATCAAGTGTAGGTTTTACTTTCATGCGTTTCAAATTTTTTATTGCATTGTGAACACCCGCATCTTCCAACGGAAATGCATCGGGATAATGAAACGTTTTCATCAATGCATAGTTGGCAGTCCAATTGCCGATACCCTTTATCTTCATCAGCCTTTCTTTTGCATCCTGCAAGGACAGCCCTGTCAATTTTTCTTTCGAGATGTCGTTACTCGCAAAAGCTTCTGCAATGTTAACTACATATTTACTTTTCTGTCGCGAGAATTGTAACGGCAATAATACATCATCTGATAAAAGGGATACAACTTCCGGCCTTGGGAATAGGTAGTAATCATTACCTTCAAAGATCATCTTCTCACCAAACTGTTCCACAAAGCGTTGCTTCAATGTATAGGCAAATTGAAGATTGATCTGCTGGCCGAGTACAGCCCATACAATGGATTCAAATAAATCCGGTTGCCCTACTACCCTATATCCATGAAATCGGTTGACCAGGTCGCTCATGTATTTGTCTTTGGCAGACAAAGTATAGAATGGTTTTATATCCGTGTCCAAGTCAAACCAGTCGCGAATATAGCTTTCCAATGAAGTCTTAATCGTCTTTGTAAGTTTTGTATTCAGCAACTGCACCTGAAGATTTTCTTCATTGATCGTTTTCACTTTAAACAGAACTGGCTCTGCCTCTACCTTCCATAGTTTAGTTACACTATCCTCTTCACAACGGTGTAGTACTTCCCGCGGTGAACGCTTCAGAAACTCTAATGATAACTTGAAGTTGAACTCTGATGGAGTCGGAATTGTAAAGGTCTTCATGCCTATATCTTTGGATGTGCAATAAGGGTGTGATGCCCACAATAGTAGTAAATGAATTGTAGCGAAAGAAGGTTCCCAAACTTAATCTGATAAATAAAACAGATCGCAAGAATCAGGTTGAACTATTTTCACCCAACATGGAAATTTGTGATAAAAAATATGCTGGCAATCCACAATCTTCATTGGGCCAACCTTTATCAGTCGTTGAATGATAAAGGCTATGCCCATATACCCGCTGTACTATCACAGGAAGAATGCGAGAAACTGAGAAAATTATACGATGAAGAAAATCTGTATAGAAGCGTTATCAACATGCAGCGCTATCGTTTTGGAAAAGGCGAGTATAAATACTTCAGCTATCCGCTTCCCCCGGCAATTCAAAAACTTCGTGAGACTATATATAGTCCATTAGCAACCCTTGCAAATGAATGGATGCAAAAACTATCGATCGACATACAATTCCCATCATCACATCACGAATTCATTGAACGCTGTCACGCTGTCGCACAATTGAGACCTACACCTTTGATACTGCGTTATGAATCGGGAGGATTTAATACACTACACCAGGATCTATATGGAGATGTCTACTTTCCTTTCCAGGTGGTGTTTGTACTAAGTCAACATGGGAAAGAATACGAGGGAGGTGAACTTGTACTAACAGAACAGATACCTCGTGCTCAGTCAAAAGCGGAAGTAGTGCGGCCCAACCAAGGCGATGCGCTGATCTTCACAACGAACTTCAGACCTGTAAAAGGAACACGCGGCTATTATCGCGCTGCTATGCGGCATGGTGTAAGCGAAGTTAAGTCTGGAATCCGGTATGCATTAGGAATCATTTTTCATGATGCGAAATGATATTGCATACCGGTATATCTGACTACGACCTCTTTATAAAAATCAGGCATGCACAAATTACACTGGGCGGTAATGCATCCCTTAGAATATATGGAGCGCTGCATTGCAATTCCGGCAAACGGATGAAAAAAGAAAATCGCGTTTTCTTTCAAAATGAAGCAGAAGCAATTCTTTACGACTTTCGTCCCTGCGGACATTGTATGCGAACCGCATATCGCCAATGGAAATCTGAGCAAGAAGCAGGTTGAATACGGGGAGTTGCTGCATGACCTTTGTTCAACAATAAACAACAACTATCATGAACACGATATATAGTATCCGGCAACCAGTGACTACCTTTACTTCTGTGACAGAGGAGAATCAGATCAACTATCAGCGCATCGAGCAAGCCATTCGTTACCTGGAAGAAAATTTTCAGCGTCAACCCGCTTTGGAAGAAGTAGCCGAGAAAATTCATGTAAGTCCATTTCATTTTCAACGCATGTTTACGGAATGGGCAGGCATTAGTCCAAAACGTTTTCTCCAATTTCTTACGATAGATTTTCTGAAAGAAAAATTACAGGAATCAAAAAATCTCGTTGAGGCTGCAGAAGCCGCAGGGCTTTCAAGTCAATCAAGAGTATATGATCTTTTCACAACGCTTGAAGCGGTAACACCACAAGAGTATAAACAACGCGGCTCTGGCATTCGTATTGAATATGGATTTCATGAAACACCATTCGGGAAGTGCCTCATCGGTATAACAGAGAGAGGAATCTGTTGGCTTTCTTTTTTAACAGGCGAGCAAGATCCTCGTGTTGAACTTGAAAACATGAAGCACCATTGGAATAACTCTGTCTTTCATGAAGATCAATTCCTCACACAAGCTTTTATCGAAAAGATCTTTGCCCCAACGGCAACATCACAAAAATTACATTTACTGGTAAAGGGAACAAACTTCCAGGTGAAAGTATGGGAGGCACTGCTGCGAATACCAACAGGAAGTGTTACCACATATCAGACTATAGCAAACTCCGTTAACAACCCAAAGGCATTACAGGCTATTGGTTCAGCAGTGGGCTCCAATCACATTGCATATCTTATACCTTGTCATCGTGTGATACGTAAAGATGGTATATTGGGTGAGTACCGGTGGAGTTCAGTAAAGAAGAAAAGTATAATTGGCTGGGAAATGGCAAAGGCTGTCGGAGAATAAAATGTTCTCCAACAGCCTTCCCTATTTTTGTTGAATATATATCAGTATTTCTCTTCCTGATTCGGAAAGTCTTTCGCTTTTACATCCGACACATATTTACCAACAGCCCCGGCTACAATGCTACTAAGATCAGCATAACGTCTTAAGAAGCGTGGTTTAAATTCCTGAGTAATACCAAGCATGTCTTGCATTACCAGCACTTGTCCGTCTACATCAGGTCCTGCTCCTATACCAATGATGGGTATATGTACTGACGTAGAAACTTTACCCGCTAATGAAGCCGGGATTTTTTCCAATACTATACCAAAGCATCCGCATGATTCCAGAAGCTGAGCATCTTCTATCAACTTCATTGCTTCAGCTTCTTCTTTGGCGCGTACAGAGTACGTTCCGAATTTATAGATAGACTGTGGTGTTAAACCAAGGTGTCCCATTACCGGTATACCGGCACTTAAAATTCTTTCTACCGAATCTTTTACTTCGCTTCCGCCTTCAAGCTTTACAGCGTGCGCACCGGCTTCTTTCATAATACGAATGGAAGAACGCAGTGCTTCACCGGAGCTTCCCTGGTATGTACCAAAAGGAAGATCGACAACAACCAATGCGCGCTTTACAGCCCGCACAACAGATGCTGCATGGTATATCATTTGATCCAGCGTAATCGGCAATGTAGTTTCATGTCCAGCCATAACGTTGGATGCCGAGTCACCTACCAGGATTACATCTATACCCGCTCCATCGATCAGCTTTGCCATACTGTAATCATACGCTGTAAGCATCGCGATCTTTTCACCACGATTCTTCATCTCCTGTAACTGATGCGTGGTTATACGCTTGATATCTTGTTTATGAACAGACATTATAGGTGGTTATAATTTAACGAAACGATTTCGTAAGATATACTAATGAAGGTACACAGCCATTTCATCTTTACTGAGCTTTACTTCCACGTGATCTTTGATCGTAGTGGAAAGTTCATAGCCTGTATAAAGTGAATATATAGGGAAAAGTGTATGACCACGATTGATGAGTACTGCAGTATCTATCTTTTTAACTTCGATGTTCAAGAAAGGTTTCATACCGTAGGTAAACGTACGACCTGTATGCAATACATCATCCACCAACACAATGGTCTTCTTTTTAACTTCCTTTAAGTCACAGTCCAACGTAATATCGCTTTCCTGTGGAGCAAGTTTGTCTAGGTTGATCTTTACAAGCTTAACTTCTATAGGAGAAATGCTCTCTACTTGCTTCGCCAATAGTTTGGCGAGTACATATCCCTGACCATCTATACCGGCAATGACAATATTCTTTTCTTTAAAGTTATGCTCATAGATCTCGAACGCCATTCGCTTTATCTTCTGCTTTACCTGATCGGCATCGAGTATTAAACTTTTTTCTGCAGTCATGACAGTAGGTAAGTTCCAATCATCAAAAAACGAAAATCCACAGGCAATGGTTTAGCCCGGAATAGGTAATGATTTGCTATCCTTGAATGTTGACAAAATTACCATGGACTGAAGGCTATCAACGACTTCAATGTTAGATACTTTGTCGAGCATGAGTTGCTGGTAAGCAGCGATGTCGGCACAAACGATCTTCAGAATAAAATCGCCAGAACCGGTGATGTGATGACACTCCACAACCTCATCCACCATTTTTATAGCGGTAATAAATTTATTGATGTTTTCTTTGTTGTGTCCTTTTAAGGAAGCCATAACAAACGTACTCACACCAAGACCCACACTGGCGGGATCTATAACAGCATGATAGCTTCTGATTACACCAGAGGTCTCCAATTTATTTACACGTTCCAACGTAGGGGCTGGAGAAAGACCGATCTCTTTTGCCAACTGCGCATTGGTAATGTTTGAATTCTTTTGAAGGATTTCAAGGATCTTGCGATCGGTAGCATCGAGCTTAATATTATTCTTAATATTCATAGTAGATGAGGGTTCATTTCCCAAATAAAATTTGGCCAAAAATAAGAGAAAAATGTAATTATATGGCTAACAGACGTTAATAATTTAACTTAATAATGTTCTGTAAACCTGATCATATTTCATTATTCCACTTTCAAGAGAGAAGAGATCACGGAAAAATTCATCTTGATTTTCAGAACGATAGTGATTTAAAGGTGGCAATTCCTTTGTGTCTTCCGACACATACATATTTTTTAATCGATCGCGAAAAAATTCGACATCGCCCCAACCCGCGTTGCTAACAACAGGCACTCCCATGGCCAGCACTTCCGCCATCTTCGTCGCTGAAGATCCTTTCTTGGAAAAAGATGGCTTTATAAAGCACACCGAAAGATTCGAAACACTAATATATAGTGGCACCTCTTCACGGGCTACCGACAATACAATAAAGTCTTTGTCGCCTTCAACAAGATTTCGATCCGGTGTTAGCACAAGAAACTTCGAAGATGGCTTGTGCTCTTGCAATGTTCTGAAGAATGCCACCATTTCATTCCACAGATACCAGGTACCAATCGATCCAAGATAAAGCAACACATAATCATCTGCTGACAGTCCCAGCTTCGTTCGTAATGCTATTTTCTGTGTGTCCATTATTTTCGATGGATCAAAAAGATTAAGGTCAACACAGCAAGGTATCACCGTTACTTTATAGTTCGGACTCCATGTTAATACAACTTCACGTGCAGCTTCGGTAAGCACGATAACAGCATCGGCATGTTGAAGGAATGCTTTCTCCCTTTTCTTAAAGAAAGTATATATATACTTATAGAGTGGATTTCCCGAATTCCATAAGCCGCCCTCTACACGCTCATCAGCCCAGAAGCCCCGCATATCAAAAATAAACCGGATACTATACTTGTTCTTCAACCATAGTCCTAGTAATGCAGTGATATAGCTTCTGCAATGAACAATTGAAAAATTCCTTTCGCGGTGAAGTTGTTGAACCTTTTTTCGTAAGGCGAGGAGATCGTAGGCTGTAGAAAACACGGGAGGGCTTTTGTGGTACACCAAGGGTTCCCATAACAAATTGTTTTCTGCACAATACTGCGTGATCTTCCGGGAAGATGCTTCAAATTTATCCGGCTTCTCAAAACTGACAATGGTAATCAAATAACCTTTCGCAGATAGACCTGCGAGATACGGCAATATTTGCGACTGTCCCAATGGATCCGTGAGTCCATCATATGAGAGATATAGCACTTGTTTTAAGGATGATGCTTTCATTGATTTTCCTTCATCCATTTATGCAAAACAACAAGCACCCAAATACGATTATATAAATAATCTTTACCTGCAAAAAAATCAGCAATAAGCTTCTTTATATAGGAGGCGTTGAATAAACCCACCTCACCTATCACTTCTTCACTTAAGTAAGCATCAATCAGATAACGAAGATCATTCCTTAACCAGGAAGCAACAGGCACACTGAAACCCCATTTTTGTCTGTCAATCAGATCACCTGGTAAATATGCACGCAGTAACTCCTTTAGCAACCACTTTTGTTTTCCATCTTTCACTTTGAGTGCAAAATCAAGCGAAAAAGCAAACTCTACTATATTATGATCGAGTAAGGGACTCCTGCACTCCAAAGCATAGTACATGGATGCGCGATCAACTTTTACAAGTAAATCATCTTTTAAATAGTATTGCAAATCAAACAAAGCCTGCCGCTCCCCTGCCGTCAAGTCCATCTCAAGCAAAGCCGACTCATTATATTCAAATGGTTTAAAAGAGCTTTTATCCTTTACTAAATAGTCTCTGATTTCCTGCTGTGAAAAGAAGTAATGCTCCTGTGAAAAAATATGACTCCGTATACTCCCTATATTTACTGGCTCCAATACCTGAGCAATTCTCTCAAAGCGACTTTTACCAGTAGCCTTCAACAACATTTTTAAAGGTTGCCGAATAAAACCAGCTATAGGATTAGCCAGGCGATTCGCCCAGGTATATGCTCCATATCCCTGAAACAATTCGTCACCGCCATCACCAGTAAGTATAACTTTCACTTCCTTTCTTGCCAGCTTCGATACAAGCATCGTTGGGATAGCAGATGTATCAGCGAAGGGCTCATCAAAGTGGCGAAGGTATGTTTCCAGAATATCAATCGCCTCCCGCTCTGTTAATATATACTCAGAATGGTCCGTGCCGAGATGCCCGGCCACCGCTCTTGCAAATTTACTCTCATCGAATTTAGCTTCTTTAAAACCTATGCTATAAGTCTTTAGAGGCAACGATGTGTGTTTGGAGGCAACGGCAGATACCAGCGATGAATCCGTGCCGCCACTAAGAAATGTTCCCAGCGGAACATCACTGATCAATCGCTCTTCTACGGCATTCTGAAGCAAAGACTGAAGCTGCTTTTTAGCAATGTCCACTGATTTTATAGCCCTTGGCTTGATATTGCTTTTGATATCCCAATATGACGCGGTGTGCAAGTGAAGGCTTCTATCTATAGTACCGCTATGGCCAGCCGGAAATTTATAAATATTAGAATATATAGTATCGGGCTCCGGTATATATCCGAGATGCAAAAATGTAGTGATAACGCTCGTATTGACTCTAACCTGTGCGCGTATAACAGGATGTTTTAAAAGAGATTTTATCTCTGATGCAAAAGCAATTAATTTGTCCGACTGAAAATAGAAAATGGGTTTTTTACCCACCCTGTCCCGGAAGAGATATACTTTTTCAATTTGCTGATCGAATATAGCGATGGCAAACATTCCCTCGAAGCGTTTAACCATTTCTTCCTTCCATACAACGAAAGCTTCTGCAATAACTTCCGTATCGGAATGTGTTTTAAACGTAACCGAATATTGAGAGATTAACTCCTGGCGGATCTTTTGAAAATTATATATCTCACCATTGAAGACTACTACGTAGCGTTGATTACCAGAGTAGAATGGCTGGTTAGCGCCTGTACTCAGATCGATAATACTTAACCGTGTATGTGCTAACGCTACTGATTTTGAAACGTCTGTATAAATACCATTGGCGTCTGGTCCGCGATGAAGCAACCCTTCCACCATCGCAGAAACGGCGTGTTGATCAAGAGGTTCTTTTGAAATTATCCCAGCTATACCGCACATATTTCTAAAATAGAATAATTTTCTTCACAACTACGAGAAACCGATAATTGAAAATAACAGACGGCTGCTGAAAAAGTGAACCGAGCAGAAATTTCCATGCCTTGGCCCTGAAGCCAGCCATTACCAAATGTAGAGCAGCATACAGATCAAGGTAAGCGAATATCGTTTTTGTTTTGGATCCGTATGTTGTCGTCACTTGTGAATCTTCATTTAAAAACCTTTTTATTAACGCTATCCTTTTAAGAAACTTAGTAACATCAATTTGCAACACGCTCCTCGTCTCGTGGTTTACCAGCGAAGCTGTTACAACAGCTCGCGTACGGATTGGATAACGGGCGGCTAATCGTATCCACAATTCATAATCTTCAGAGCCTGAAAGCTCACGGTCTTCGTTAAATGGATATTGAAGAAGCACATCATGTTTGGCGAATATACCGAGACAGCTCAAAAAATTTCCTTCTACTAATTTTTCATTTACCGGATCTGGTAAAGCTTTCCACGGATAAATTATTGTACCATTCGGTTGAATGACGTTGTATCCTAAATGAAAAATAACTGCATCAGCATTCTCATTTATAAAATCTATAGCCTCAGAAAGGTGATTTGATTTTAACAGGTCGTCAGAATCAAGAAATGTTATATAGCTTCCGTTCGCTTTTTGTACACCAAAATTTCTTGCTGCGGCACGCTCGGCATTCGATTTTTTAAAATATTTTATCCGGTCGTCCTTAAAAGAAAAAACAACAGCCTCCGTATTATCTGTACTTCCGTCATCAACTATGATCAATTCAAAATTAGTATACTGTTGCTTTAAAACTGATTGGATTGTGTCACCTATATATCCTGCACGATTATATGTAGGTATAACAACAGAAATAAGAATTGGAGAGAAAGATTTCATTTATTACGCCAGTTGTTAATATATAATAATCGTGCCGAAATCATTTGTTATAGATATATGTGAGTTTATCAATCATGATGGGCAGATTGAATTTAGCTTCCAAACTCTTCATTCCATTTTCAATTATTACAGATCGTATCTTCGCATCATTAAGAATTCTCCTCATGTTGACGTAAATGTCTTCAGCGTCCTGATAATTCGCTACCAGCGCATTATACTCATTCACTATAAACTCACGCGCTATACCTGATATTGTAAAAACAGATGGTACTTCTGCTGCCAAAGCTTCTATGTAAGTCTGTCCAAAAGCTTCTGCATGCGCATCAACCGGGACGTGAACAAATACATCAAACACTTTATAGAGTGCAGCGAGATCATGCTCAAATTGAATTTCAGTATAGCATCCTTCCGGCAATTGACGAAGCTGGGTTCTAATCTCTGCAGTGTAGTCGCCTTGTGCATTTGCTAAAACCAAGTGTGCATCCGGAAAATCTTCTTTCAGTTTTTTAAATGCAGGAATTATATATTGAATCCCCTTCATCTTCATGTAACGTGAAATGACACCTATCACCGGGCGACTATATAGTTTGTACTTCTCATGCAATCCATTGACACGTTGCAGATCGATGTTCTTGAAATAAGAAAGATCAAAGCCATGATATATTACTGAAACTTTCGAAGCTTTGGCTTTGTCCCATTGTGTAAGTATATCTTTCACATTTTCCGAAATAGCAACAATGTCTGTCGCCAACGTGTTACAAAGTATATCCCACTTTCTCCCGGAAGGATAGTCCACATAATGAATTGTTGCGTGATGACGGGTTAGTACTCTTCGCTTAACGCCAGACATCCATGCTGCTGTAAGGCCAAGCAACATTGCGCGCCACAAATGGACATGAACTGCAGCGGGTCTCTCTAACTGCAAAATGGAATAAATCCGTAACCACTTTTTAATGTAGGAAGGAAATTTCTCATCAGAAACAATCTCAACACGGATATCCATCGACTCCAAAAACGATGAAAGCGCAGTCTTCTCTTTTCCAATCAGAATAAACAAGAGGTCAAATTTTAGAGCAAGGTGCTTTGCTGTCCACTCAAATGAAAGTGACTTTTCAATATCTGAAATTATATAGATCACTTTCTTCTTTGTCATACAGGTATATGTGTAAACTCCACCGCCAAAGCTTGTATTACAACGTCATAAAATTTATACCGGAGTGAACGTGGGATAATCTGAAATACATTTCCATTGTCAATCCATCGCACCCAAAATGGAAAAGCAAAAACCCTATACACCATTCGCTTCATTAAAGATGAACGGTTACCACTAAATTCAGAATAACGTTCAGGATAGAGTATTGCGAGCTTACGATGCGCCCGTGTATATGCACGTAATCTTTTAATATAGCTTGCACATGTAATCGGGTCATAGTGGACAGCCCGATTGCTCTTATCAAAGAAGACAGGAATACCATCCATTAATGCACGATACCCTAAGTCATGGTCCTCAGCATCGGTTAGTCGTTTATCAAAACCTTCCAGGGACTGAAATGTTTCTTTCTTAAAAGAGCAGTTTGCGGCTGTGAAAAAGAAATTAGACTTATTCAATTGAGTTATGCCTTCAATATATTTTTCCGTCCAACGACCAGTGAGATATCCTTTATAGTTTTGAATATCCGTTTTATCAGGCGTTACAGGTTCAATAGAATTTCCACTTACTATACCTGTATAGTTTGAATGGAAGTATTTATGAAGACTTACAGAGTGAATATCTGGTGTCATGTCATCGTCATAGAATATAAGTATATCTCCTGTGGCCTCTTCTGCTCCGCGGTTACGGACACCGGCCCTCCCTTTATTCTCCTGCGCTATAATTCTAAGACGTGGCAATTTCGGAACAAAAGATTTAACAACCTCCAATGTATTGTCGGTTGACCCATCAATAACAACCAATACTTCACTGCTTTGATCAGTCTGTTGAAGCATGGCATTTAATATATTGCTTATCTTCTTTGCTCCGTTATAAGTTGAGATAATCACGCTTGCCGTCATCACTTTCACTGGAATAATAAATTAAAGTAATATCCGGTCTAACCAACGTATACATAGTCTCTCAAAAGGAGAATAGTATTTACTCATGAACCGATCTATATTTTGGTCTATCAACTCAGATTTCGCCCCGCCACTCTTCCCCATATAATGCACTACTTGTGCAGCGGGTTGGAATGCTATACTATATCCTAAATTACGAAACTCCATACACCATTGCATATCTTCTACGTACATAAAAAAATCATCGGCCAATTTTCCTTGCGGTAGTAATTTTAAAGATTCTCTTCTGAACATAAAGAAAGTACCCCATATCCAATCCGGATATACAACCTCATTGTAATCAAAAAAGAAACCTAATAAAACTCTTCCTCCTATTCTCCTCGGGACAAATTTCTGCAACCTAAAAAGCTCGAATAGTTTATACTTTATTGACGGGAAACGTTGACAGTTGTGCTGTATGGCACCATCCGGATACTTAAGAAGAGCACTTACGGCCGCAGCCTTTTTATCCTTTTTAATAAAATCCTGGCAAATTGAAAGTGCATCATTCTGTAACTCCGTATCGCTATTCAATAACAATATAAATTCACCTTTGGCTTGCTCAATCCCTATATTGTTTCCCTTTGAAAAACCAACATTCACTTTGCTCTCAATTAACGTAATAAACGGAAAGCGTACCAAGAACTCCTTTACTCTTCCCTCTGTAGATGCATTATCCACTACGATTATCTCATAGGTACATCCCGAAGTTTTTTCAACAACGCTTTGAATACACCCACATGTTAATTCAAAGGTGTTATAATTTATGATAACGACTGATACCTGTGGACTACTGGAAATCATTTGCGCCTTTCATTTTCACATTGTCAATTTACTCCTAAATATACTCATCATGATTTAATACGCGAAGCTCTGAAGCGATCGAGAGGCTGCAAGAAATAATGATATACAAATACTGAAAATATCACGGTCATAACAATCAAGGGCAGTCCGGTTCCGTAAGGTTTAGGAAATGCATTCGCGCCTATAATCATTAAAAAGAAACAATGACTGATGTATAGAGGATACGTCAACTCTCCAAAAAAACGATCGTATTTAAAATTGGAGACTTTATAAAACACTGAAGGAGTAAATAAAAAAATCATGCTAAAGAAGACCCAATCCAATTGCACCATTCGGTATATAAATAAGCTTACTATTAAGACAATCAACAACCAGACTCCATATCGTTTATCCGGTAGCCATTTTCGTTTATAGAGTTTGTAGGATAGAATGCCCAATAAAAACCAAAACAACTCAGTAGGTGCAAATCTGTATATTGCAAAGCCTCCACCAATGTCAAAAATGAAGTATAAAAATACTCTGAATGCAATTACACCTAATATAAAGTATATAATAACACCTTTTGATTTGGTGACTATGAATGGTGTGAGTAAATAGAAGAATAGTTCGACAGAAATTGTCCAGGCAATGGGTATAAACAAAAGCTCTTGCATTTTCATATTACCTCTTAGACCAAGAAAGTAAAGGTCGCCAAGCTTATCTATACCAAAAAAAGTTACCCAGTCCTGGCCAACTAATGAGACATTAAAGAAAAGGACTGTAAGCAAAGCTCCCAGGCTATCAGGCTGCCTTTGATATTCATTCATATAATATTGAAGCTTGCCATAGGAGCCGAGCCATACGCCATACACTATACTTAGCACAATAACCATTACGACTACAAGCGCATAGAGTGGATATAGTCTTAATATTCTATTTGATAAAAAATAATAATACGGCCGCGCTGTGCCCTCATACTTTTCTGTGAATATCAAGGTCATATAAAATCCAGAAATAATATAGAAGGATTGCACAGCCAGGTACCCAGGTATAAGTTCAATACCAAACACAGGGCTGGAATGTACAATAAGCACGGAGATTGCAAGTAAAAATCGGATTAACCCCATTGCTATTGCTCTCTCACTTTTGCGATGTATTGATTATAGATAATAATTTACCTGTATAGAATTTTACTCTGCTAACATTCCGGCTATTCTTCAATAATAATTGGAATGTTGACAACGGAAATTTTTGGTTTACAAAATTTCGAATGAACTCTTCAACAGATTGTCCTATACAAAAATTTAAAGCGGGCCATGTGGTGGGCGATGCCGGATGAAAATTTGATATATACTGATAGTTGTTTTCGTCTAGTGATTTCCAAAGATTATAGTAACTCAATCTTCTCTGTTTTTCACTGAGTTCTTCTGCTGCGTGGCCCCAGTTATTTATCTTAAACCAAAGCTCGTTTTCAGACCGTGCCCACGTTTCGTGAATAACATAATGTCGAGTAATAACATTGAAATGATCGTTATGTCTCGCGCGCTGATAGTCCGGAAAAGTAGTCGCCATCGGTACTGTTTCCGGAATACCATTATGAAAAATAACATGTAAATAACCTGTAGCCGTTTTCTTTATAAGCGGAACCCAACAAGCACAGACATTCAGGGGTTTTTCCTTTCCTGTAGGATTGGGATTGATTTTTTTTAATTCCTTGACAAAGGAATTAAAGTCTAAAAAGTATTCGTCACTGTCAACTTGAATATGCCAACCACCTTTGCCCATCTTTTCGGCAATCAACATGCGATGGCGATTACAATTTTGTCGCGCGTTTAATTCTGGTAAAGAAAAGCAATCCTCATATACGATAATTTTTTTATCAACATCGATAGTTGAAATAAAGTCATAAAACTCCTGATCATTAAAAGCATATGGATTTCCCGTCCAGGATTTTCGGTCTTTATCTATAGCAAGGCAGATGATGTCGGCATCGGCATATATTCTGGGCACCGACTTTTTAAGAAGCTCCCAATCATATGAAACACAGAAACCAACCTTTATAATGGGCGTTGCAGTCATGTTATCAAGTCTTTCGATCTATTTAAAAACCGGTTCGTATACAAATATAGCTCTGCAATAGGATTTACGGCTTATCTCTAATAAAAATCCGAGGCTCACAATGTTGACAAATTTAACCACGACAAAATCTTTATGCATACTCAGACATTCGCTTTGTCTTGTATTTAAAAATAGACTTTATGAAAAGTCGAATGTTCCGTACAACTGGTATTTTTCCAAAGCCGAATTGATTCGCAAGTACAAATGATTGCAGACCGATAGCTGTTGACGTGGTGCATCGATAGAAATACATATATATTAAAAAGTTGTGTACCATTTTTGCAGGTACAATATAGTCGCCGTGCTTATCCATGATGTTTCGAATCAGTCCGCCTGTAAGATTTAACTCTTGAAAGCTAAAATCTGAGTCTTTAAATAACAATTGATGCATCATCAAAGTATCTGAATGCGTAAGGTTAATGCTGCTGAAGAATTTATTAATATACTTAATCTGAGTTTCGTATTTAAGTCGCTTTTGATCTTCTGTACGTTCTCGCAAGCTGATATTATTGTCGTGAATACGATAATGAAGCAGCACTTCGGGTAAGTTCTTAAATTTTCCAAGATGAGAAAGCTGTACCCAAAGCTCATGATCTTCAAATGGCATATGGTGTAAGCTATAGCGAATTGAACCACTTCGAAATATACTCGCACGGAACATTACCGAAGGATGACAGAAGGGAGTTATGTATAATAATTTAAGTTTGATATCATCATTATCAACGGGAAGTGGGACCATTCTATTTACACTTACTAAATCAAAGCGTGATCCACATACTATATACTCTGTATTGTTTTCAAGAAATGCATACTGTTTTTGGAACCTGTCGGGATGCGCTATATCATCTGAATCCATTCGCGCTATATACTTTCCGCGAGTTTTCTCCAGACCTATATTCAACAGCGGCACATAACCCTGATTATAACTAAAGTCAAAAAATTTGATTCTTGGGTCGTTAAAGGATTCAATGATCTCTTTTGAACCATCAGTCGAGCCATCGTTGAAAATCAGAAATTCAAAATCGCTGAAACTCTGCGATAGTATACTATTGATTGACTCATGCAGGTATTGCTGAGAATTGTAGACAGTCATTAGAACAGAAATAGCAGGCATCATGGTCTAAAGAAATGCACACAACATGTTACCTGACTCTTGAGAAATCAATAATACCAATACATTCCTAATCATAAGAGATGGTCTAAGATTAAAACTTTATTACAACGTCTTCACTTTTCTGTAAAAAGAAATTTCCCAAAAAAAAGGCATCAACTCATGCCAGAGTTCAAGGCCTTCTTCAAACGTAGGCTTCGGCTTACTGTAAAAATTATCAACATGTACTTTAACCTGCCTGGCATTTATCACGTTCGAATTTTTAAAAACACCTGAATTGATGGTATCTTGTATAAATTCTTTCCAAGGGCCTAAAAACCAATTTGTAAAAGGAGTTCCGAAACCGGTTTTAGTTTTTCTTCTAACTACACTTGCAGGCAGAACAGGTTCGATTGCATCTCTCAAAATTGCCTTTGTAAATCCATCTCTTAATTTACTTTGCCATGGCAAAGAGAAGCTATAGGACACCAATCTGTAGTCCATAAAAGGCATCCTTACTTCAACCCCTGCTGCCATAGAATATCGATCATAATTTCGCAGCAATGTGGGCAATATATAGTAATGAAATTCTTTATAAAGCGCAGCATTAAAATATCCAAGCTGATTAACCAATTCATCTTGACCCCTGGTAAGTTTTAGCAGTTTTGCGAGGTAGAATTTAAGCATATTTTTCCGACCTGCAAATCCATCAACGACAACATTAAAATCACTTCGATCAATTCCTCTCAACTGCTTATATGTTGTTGCTATTTCTTTTATTCCCGGAATATCAAACGGAGCATCTTTTACTGCATTGAAAATTGTTGTACCGTATCCTGCAAGTAGCTCATCTGCACCGTGTCCATCCAAGCTCACCGATACACCATTAGCCTTGATTGCTTTATATATTTCAATCATTGGAATAGGACTTGTTTGAAATAGCTCCTCGAAAAACCATAGGTATTCACTTAAGGTATCAATTCCCTTCGTGGCATCTATTTCACAAAAATGTCCATTCAAATTTAAAGATGTGATAACGTTATTGGCGTGCTCCCTCTCGTCTAACTCTGTTCCTGTAAATGTTGCAACAAATGCATTCTGCCAATCTTCAGGGTGATTTCGTTCTTCAATGGTGTCGGCATTGTTCCCCCAATAATGCATGGCTGCAGCAACAGAACTGGAATCAAGACCTCCACTTAATGCTGTACCGATCTTTACATCAGACCTCATTCTGATTTTACAGGAATCAAAAAACAATTCCCTGAAACGCTCAACCTGACTTTTATAGTCTTCCTGAACAGGATTGACATGGTCCAATGTATTCCAGTAACGCTGAGGTTTAATAATTTTCTCGCCAGGAGTAAAATAAGCAAAATGGCCTGCAGAAAATCTTCGTATATCTTTTAGTAATGATTTGTCTGAAGTCTCGTACTCGTATATATTTTCCTTACACCATGTAAAGTCATCGCTTATAGTTATTTCATCCAGAAGTGGTGCAAGAGCTTTCATCTCCGATCCAAACACAAAACCGTTACGCGTAAACGCATAGAACAAAGGCTTAACACCAAACCTGTCACGTGCTATAAATAATTTCTTCTGCTTATTGTCCCATATAACAAAAGCCCACATCCCATTAAATTTCTCAAGGCAGCGATGACCCCACTGGCGATATGCTTTTAAAATAACTTCTGTATCTGAGTTAGAATGGAAGCGATGTCCGTCTGTTTCTAAAACTTTCTTTACTTCCCTGTAATTATATATCTCACCGTTAAAAATGACAGTAAGGTCTCCATCCGTCATGGGTTGCTTGCCCAGATCGGATAGCTCAAGTATAGACAATCGTCTGTGTCCGAATAGTATATTGCTATCGGTATCCTCCCATACACCAAAGCCATCGGGCCCGCGATGTGCGAGTCGATCCAATGCTGTTTCAAAAACATGTTTGTCAAATTTACCGATAGCACCTAGAATTCCGCACATATCATCTTCCCCCGACTGGCTTACTATATTTAAGTAAAGCCTTTATTAATAATTTAAGCTTCGCTGTGAATGACTGACTTCCAAATTCAAATTTTCTGGCAAGAATAAATGATTTTATTCCTATATCTGTAGAGGTGGTACACCGGTAGAAAAATCGCTCCGCCAGCAAATCATTTACTTTCTCTGAAGCAACAGGATACGTATGATCGCGTAATGTTATACGCTGTAACAACTCGCCACATGTTAATAGCTCGTCATAACTGAAACTTTCTTCCTTAAAAAATAATGTATGCAAAGTCGCAGCCTCCGCGGGTTTCAGTGATACATCAATAAAAAAATCATTGATATAGGTTAGCCGTGATTTATAGAGAGATTCAAGTTGATTGTGATCGCGTTTCTTTAAACTGACGTTGTTATCATGAATTCTGTAATTCAATAATACCTCTGGCAGATTTGCAAATTTTCCATAGCCAGCAAGCCGTACCCAAAGTTCATGATCTTCTGCGGGCATATAGTATTCATCGTATACTATATCGTGGCTTTGCAATGTATTTGCTCGCATCATCACCGAAGGATGGCAGAAGGGGGTAATATAAAGCATTTTCAACTTTATATCATCGTTATCGATTGGCAACTCGACAACATCTTGTCTGTCAATCACGCTGAATCGTGTACCACAGACTACATATTCCGGGTTGGTCT
Organism: Ohtaekwangia koreensis; assembly: GCF_900167975.1. Taxonomy (GTDB): domain Bacteria; phylum Bacteroidota; class Bacteroidia; order Cytophagales; family Cyclobacteriaceae; genus Ohtaekwangia; species Ohtaekwangia koreensis. Next base: position 1,026,289 of record NZ_FUZU01000002.1, on the reverse strand, counting down.
CCAAAAAATCAAATTGCTTTTGAAATCTATCAGGATGAGCAACATCATCCGCATCCATTCGGGCAATATATTTACCTTGTGCTTTTTGTAGACCTAAATTTAGCAGCGTTACGTATCCCCGGTTATCACTAAAGTCAATGAAGTGAATTCTTGGATCATTAAAGGAAGTTATTATATCTCTTGACCGATCCGTTGAGCCATCATTAAAAATGAAAAATTCAAAGTCAACAAACCGTTGTGATAGTATACTGGCAATGGATTCCCGCAAGTATTGCTCGGCATTATATACGGGCATCAACACTGATATAGCAGGCATACCTATTTTAGTTTATTGACCAATGCTTTAAGGAATGCGTTGAAAGCAGACTTAAGACCTAATTTACCTTGCTCGTATAGCTCCGCCCGCTCGGCCTGATACCTGTAGAAATCAAACAGATCAGGATGCACTACATCTATGTATCCGGAAGACATTACCTTCAATTGCTCATTTAAAGGATGTCCTTCCTTACAAAAGATTACCATATTCTGTTTGTACCAAACATCTACTTTTTCATTTGCCCAAATTTTGGGACGCAACACATCATATAGTGTATAGTGAACTGCATTGAATTTTTCTTTCCAGAATGAAAGCCATTGTTCATTAATATGATTTTGTCCCCCTTGCTTTGGAATAGCCGCAGAAAATACGATGAGATCGCCATGCCTTACGAGCGTATTAACAAAATGCTCCGCGAATTGTTTATCCAGGTGCTCTGCTACCTCCAATGACATGACCAAGTCAAATTTTCTATCAAGACTCCACGCTTCTCTCAGATCTTGTGCATGAAATTTTTCAAGCGGAATTTGGAGCAGGCTTTTATTCACGTAGCTTCCGTCTACTCCTATATAATCCGTTATACCGAGTTGTTCAAAAGCTTTGAGCCAGGTTCCGATGCCGCATCCAACATCAAGTATACTGGAAGGTTTTATCAAATCAGATATTAACGGAGCAACTTCACGTGGAGCCGTTAGATTGTGAACGTTTTCAGTATGGATGTATAGGGTACTCAATTTTTCTTAATTATATACCCAATTGTATTTCTCCATTGGTATATCCGGCTGGGTGAGTGGACAGCTGAAAGATAGTCATGCACGGCCTTCGTGCAGCCATCCCACGTATAGTAATCGTCCAAAATAACAATCCCTCCCTCTACAACGTACGGGAATAAATTATCAAGACAGGTCTTAATTGAATCATACCAATCGCCATCCAGTCGTAAAATACTTATAGGGTGCTTTTCGTATGCAGGCAAAGTATTCTCAAACCATCCTCTGTATGTTTTATAACGACTATGCTGAGCAAGCTTCATGGCTTCATGTGCAAAAGATTCCTCAGCCGCACAATTGTTATAGTACCCCGGAGAAGTAGTGTCCTGCTGCCAGGCTATAGCCTCTTTACCATCAATGTCTTTTACAGGCGGTAGTCCTTCGAAACTATCAAACAAGTGTATATCTTTTTCTTTACCCAGTACTTCCGCTATAGCCGCGCTCATACCACCGCGCCAAACTCCACACTCTACATAGTGACCTTGTATATTTTTAAAAGCATTGCAGAGTTCAAGATTAAGAGCAAAGTGTTCCTGATGAATCATGGTATAGCGATTGTACTTTTCATACATCTTTGCATAACTATCAAACTCTTTGTTATAGCGTCTGATATCAACTCCACCCAACTGGAGTGCTTTTTTTATCAGTGATTTATCCATTTATGATTCTGGAGTTTGGAACTATAAAACCATTGTTATGTGAATGTGGAAAATTTCTCCCTTTCGCAGGCGACTCAGAGATCTCAAAAGCAACCACTTCTTTTTCCCAGCACATAGTATCTGCGTTGTGTGCTCCGATCCAGACGGATACTTTATATTGGTCTGGAATCATGGGAGGTAACTCAATTTCAGTTTCAATAGTTTGCCCGCCATCGGAAAATTTAATGAAGGGCTGTAACTGCGGGATTGCCTGAAGTATAGGAATGCCAACAGAATTTGAAATATCGTATGCTATAAAAAGATCCTTATGCGCGGACTGAGAAACGATGTTACTTTTAACAGTCAAAGTATAGTTAGGTTGTGCCCCACGAAGATTCAACGCTACCTTATTCAAGTACGCTGCAGAATTACCTGGACTTTTAGGAGTCCACTCGTAACTGTCTGCTCCGTTCGCGGCCACCTGATATTCATGAATGATTTCAGTGATCGGGCCTTCTCTCAAAAGCTTACCTTTATCGAGAAGTATAGCACGCTTGCATAAGTTTCCAACCGCTGCCATGTTGTGACTAACAAACAGAATTGTTTTACCACTCCTGTTCACTGTTTCCATTTTACCAAGACACTTCTTTTGAAATTCTGCATCACCAACGGCAAGCACTTCATCTATTATTAATATCTCAGGTTCGAGGTGTGCGGCCACGGCAAATGCCAATCGAAGCTGCATGCCGCTAGAGTAATGTTTTAGTGGAGTGTCCAAAAATTTTTCCGTACCGCTAAAATCAACGATCTCGTCAAACTTCGCTTTAATCTCTGCATGCTTCATGCCGAGGATTGATCCATTCATGAATATATTCTCTCTGCCTGTCAACTCCTGATGAAAGCCTGTGCCTACTTCGAGCAAGCTTGCAATGCGTCCACGTACTGTAATTCTACCGTTCGTGGGCGGTGTTATGCGCGAAAGAATTTTTAATAAGGTTGATTTTCCTGCACCGTTACGTCCTATAATTCCAACCGATTCACCGGGTTGTATATTAAAGGAGACATCGCGTAACGCCCAAAATTCTTCGGTAGCTTCTTTCGAGCTGAAAAGACTTGATAGTTTATCCCGAAAACTCAAATAAGGTAGTTGCTGATGTTGAATCAGAAACTTCTTAGAGATATTTTGAACTTCTAGTATGGGCTTCATGCAAGGTCTGCAAAAAATAATTCCGTTTTTCTAAAATAGTTAAGCCCCAACAGTAATGATAAAAAGGAAGAGCAGATGCTTATGGCTATTAATATAGGATCTACTACGTCAGTTGTCATGGGTATTCTAAAAAGTGTGATGGCCGCATACATGGGATTGAGTGCCAATATATATTCAAGCACAGAAAGACTTCCGCGGGAAACAGGATATACTATAGGTGTTAAAAAAAATGCTACCTGCATAACAAAGGATACAACAAATCTGAAATCACGATACTTGATCATCAACGCGGCCAACCAACAACCGAGGCCTACGGCCCCGATCAGACTAAGCGCAAATGCCAAAGGCCAGAAAATAACAAGCTCCAGCGCATTGATTGTAACTGGATAAAAGAATAAGAACAGTATAAATAACATTAGCGCAACAACCAGATCCACCAGGGATGCCAATACGGAAGATAGTGGTATTATCAATCTTGGAAAATATATCTTCTTTATAATAGGCGCGTTGAGCACCATGCTGTTGCCTGCGTTGGTAACAGAAGACGAGAAAAAATTCCAAAGTATCAATCCTGAAAAAGCAAACACCGGGTACGGAATTCCTTCTGTCTTAACACCAAGTCGTTGTCCAAAAAAGAAAGTAAAAATCAACATCATGAACAGGGGTTGAAGCATCACCCAGAACACTCCCAAAACAGTCTGCTTGTATTTTACTTTTATATCACGCCAGGTAAAAAAATAAAACAGCTCACGATAACTCCACAACTCCTTAAAATTGAAGGAGAGTCGGTTCGCTGGTTCAATTATCGTCTCGGTGTACGGTTCATTCATAACAAAGGGAATTTTCACTACAACATGTAAGCCATTTTGGGTAATGCTGCACCATAACAAGGCTTCGATAAGTTTTCTAATACCAAGCTTCCCTGTTTGGGATAAAAAAATCGAAGTTGTCTCACAATAACAAAAAGCATCATCAATCGATTTGTTTGCTCGCTTTGAATATTTTTACAAAGGTAATCATGAATGTCATCTTTTTATTCCCTTATCCGCTCGGTGAGTCGCCTTCACAGCGATTCAGATTTGAACAATATTTCAAACTCCTTGAGGATTCCGGCATCCACTGTTATAAACAGTCCTTCTGGAATGAACGCACGTGGAAGATACTCTATAAAAAAGGATACGAGGTCGGAAAGGTGATTGGATTTCTCACCGGAATTTTAAAAAGATTTCAAATCCTTTTTAAACTGAGCAAAGCTGATTACGTTTTTATCCATCGTGAATGTATGCCTGTTGGACCACCAATTTTTGAATGGATCATTTATAAAATATTCAGAAAGAAAATTATTTATGATTTCGATGATGCTATCTGGCTTCCAAATACTTCGCATGAGAATCGTGTGGCATCTTTTATTAAATGGCATTCGAAGACCGAAGCCATTTGTAGATGGAGTTATAAAGTAAGTTGTGGAAATAATTACCTGGTCGATTTTGCAAAACAGTTTAATCCCCAGCCAGTCCTTAATCCTACTACGATTGATACCGAGCAGCATCACAATCCCATACGGTATCCAAAATTGTTTAATGAAAAGATTACTGTCGGCTGGACAGGTTCACACTCAACATTAAAATATCTCGGTTCGATTATCCCTGTATTAAAACAACTTGAGAAAAAATACAACGAGAATTTTCAATTCCTGGTGATTGCAAATAAGAAACCTGATCTCGACTTAAATGATTTTGTCTTTATACCCTGGAAAGAAAATTCAGAGATTGAAGATCTGAGTCAGATCGATATCGGGATAATGCCTTTGACCGATGATATCTGGGCAAAAGGTAAATGTGGATTTAAAGCTTTGCAATATATGGCGCTTGAAATTCCGGCAGTAGCGTCTCCTGTTGGAGTTAATACACAGATTATTGATTCGGGGGTAAATGGTTTTTTATGTACCTCTCAACAAGACTGGTTTGACGCCATCGATAAGCTTATTCAAAACAAAGCGCTTCGTGAATCTATAGGTATACAAGGCAGAAAAAAAGTAATCGAACATTACTCTGTACTTTCAAATTCATCCAACTTCGTTTCTTTATTTTCATAGTATATAAAGATCAATGCTAACGCATAAAAAGGAAGCAAAGGAATTTTATATCGTGACAGTGTTCCGAAGTTAAATGTGGATACGCCTACTGCAAAGGCAAACGTTAAGCTAAACACCATGCAGTAAATTATGTGTGGGTTAAGCAAAGTTGCGAATAATGTAGCGGCCCGCTTAAAGATTACAAAAATAGTTAGTGCCAGTAAGGTGATCGACTCAACAGCAGACATCAGCATAAGTGGATTGCGTACCTCCCAGATATAGGGCCTGAACAACGAAACGTTTATTGCCTGCGGTGCAAGCTTCAAAAGCCCAGAGAATGACCCGTCAAGTTCACCTAATGAATATGTACTTCCAGCATCATGACCGGTAAGGTACGCTATATCATAGGCTGTTATCTTGGCCGTGTTCCCGATTTGCTCCAGCGCATATCGAGGATCGTCTTTACCAACCTGCGCTATAGTAAAGTATCCAGACACTGCAGCAATAATGATCACGAACGGAAGCATCAGAACTTTAAATGCAGTGGATCGCACCTTCGCTAAAGTTGTTGCATAAACCCAAATCATAAGTGCAGGAAGGTAACTCAGTAATATATACTTCTTAATAGAGAAAATGATATAGAAGCAAAGTAACAGCAACAGTGCCTGAACGATATTGAATCGCTTATCAATGAAAATTCTCTTGGTAAGGAGCGTAGCAATTCCAAGGCATGCCAGCGTAATGGTGTCCTTTAAAAGACCCGACCCCCAAAACACAACCGATGGTATAAATAAAGTAGCGATGGCAATCCATCGATGCAACTCGGGTTTCAATTCATAAAAGGCAACGAACAACATCCATAGTCCTATAAAACTAATGATGGAAAAGAGAACTGCTGTTGCGGAATACGAGGAGAATGTAAGCAAGTCAAACACGGCAGCGATCCGGATTACCATGAATGACTGGCGATCGTGAAAAAATGCAATCTTTGAAGAATATTTGTAGATCCCTAATTCATTCGAACCATCACCAAACAACAGCTTGAATCCTGCAGCCGGATCTTCCATGAATGCTTCCCAAATATGACGGCTTCCATACGAATGAAAATTATAGGTGTCACCTCCGCTATAATAAAACTGGTATATAAAGCCGAGCGCAAGAGCACCCAGAATTTTCGCAGTCAATGCGGGAAAAAAATAGGGCCGCGTTACAGAATCCGTTACACTGCTGCGAAGTATATACGCAACGGTATAAACAAGAAGGATAATAATCGGTGTAACTATAAAGTCGCGGAGTTCCAAGTGCTGGTAATCTTCAAAGTATAAAGTTCAAGGTTTATCGGTGATTATACAAACATGAGATTTTCACAGTATGTATTGTATCAATCACCTTTCTCCAATCCTTTCAACCTTCGTTTTGCATCTTTATAAGCTTCGTCTTTGCGACCCGCTTTTTTCTTTACCAGGTTGAACCATCGTTTTGCCTCCGCTTTGTCGCCTTGCTTCTGGGCTATTTCTCCAAGGGCAATCATTGAATACATATAGTAACCTGATTCTGTTGCATCGATCTGCTCAGCGAATTTCATGCATAGCTTATAGTATGCTTTCGCCTCATCCAGTTTTTTACGCGCCTCGTTGATCTGGCCGAGAAAAAATGAAGCATATCTTCCGCTGGTTGCTTCATAACCTACCATACCACTATCAATGCGCATGAGAATATTTTTACACATGGGCTCTGCTTCTGTAAATCGTCCCATCGAATATAGCATCCGTGCATAATACCGGTGGAAATACGGATTGTCTGGGTACGTCTGGTATAGATACTCACTGATCTGAAAAGCACCGAACTGATCATTCTCATAACTGTTCAAGATGCGCATCAACCACACCATTGCTTCCGTGCGTGTATAGAAGGCGTTGTATGATACTTCTTTGAGTTGCTTCAAACCCAAAGCCTTGTCTCCTTTTCTAAAAAACCAAAGCACAGGTTTTAAAGCTGGATAATTTTCCGGAACCCATACGGAGAAATAGTTATAGAGCGCATCTCCAAATAACAGCTCGGGGCTTAAATCTTGTTTCTCTTTGCATTCTTCGAGGTAATCGAGACCGTCTTTTCCGGCAGACGCTGCCTTCCGCCAATTCTTCCGCTCCTCATCTGCGTATAGCCTTCCCTTAAAACCGTATGCTGCTGCAAGAAAAAATGCAGCTTCTGTGCGATACGCGGGATAATCGTCATACAACTTTTCACCTACTTCGATGGTTGAGTCCATATAGGCGAGAAATGTATCATCGTGTGAAGTATCTTTCGTATTCGGCATGATCTTCCACCACTCAATCAGTCCCATTAAAAAATAGGGAAGCGGATGCCAGCGGTAGCGAGCCCGCAGATAATGAAACTGGAATTCTGCTTTCTCAAACTTGAAATTGTATAGATCGTTCAAGGCCTGTGTACATTCCAGCTGAACACTCACACTGGAGAGCAAAATGATCGTTGTATCTTTTCTGGTAGTCAACTGTGCTTTTGAGCCGATCGATGCTACTAATAGAAAAATCACTGTCAAGACTCCACAGAATAACGAACCTTTATACATTTGAAACCCTGAACGCTTTATCATTTATTTATTTTAAACTTTATTAGTCTACGGTTTACAGTCTGCTGTCAGCCGAAATACCCGACTCCTCATGACCACTTTCCCCGAACCCGAAACTAAATCATTCTTTGGTACTGACAAAAGATTGTTATTCGTTCTCTTATGCGTAACAACGTTGCTGCTACTGTACATCAAAATTGCCTTTATTGAAAACGAAACAGCCGCTTTTGAATTTTTGCAAGACCGTCCCGAAGGGATGATTTTACGCTTAATCAGCGGATTAAAACTGTTTTCAGTTCCTATTATTTATCTATGGAAATTCACCGTGATCGCGTTCGTTATCTGGGTGGGTTGCTTTATGTTCGGCTACCGCGTTACATACGGACAATGTTGGGGCGTAGTTATCGGGGCCGAGTATATTTTTTTGGTACCGGAGGTGCTGAAAATCGTATGGTTTATGGTCTTCGAAACGGATCCAGCCTATAACGACATTGGTGCATTTTATCCATTCTCTCTGATGCATTTTTTTGATTATTACGAGATCGATAAACGATGGGCTTATCCTTTACGTGCACTGAATTTATTTGAAGTCGCGTATTGGTTCATGCTGGTTGAAGGCATTCACCACTATGCGCGTAAAGACAAAACGTACGTCTGGATTATCGTGGCGTGCTCGTATATTCTATTATTTGTTTTGTGGCTGGGATTTTATGCAGTGGTATATGATTGAGAGATGTGCCATGTGAAAAGACAGGAAGACCGAAAGTCGGGAAGTCGGAGAGTTAGGATTAGTGTTTCGCTATGGGCTTGCCAACTTTGTGACCTTTTACAGCAAAGTAAAGTATATATAGATAGCAAGGCACCATGATTATGTATGCCAGCCGTGTTCCAGTGGACTCAGAGAGTTTACTATAAAGAAGTGGTAGTATAGCACCTCCGGCAAGTGCCATGATCAGAAGTGCCGAACCGCTTTTCGTAAATCTTCCTAATCCATCAATGGCCAGGGGGAAAATCGCGGGCCACATAAGCGAGTTTGCAAGACCTAGTGATGCAATAAAAAGTACCGAGGTAAATCCATTCGTCACTACTGCGCCAAAAGAAAAGATTACACCGAGTATAGCGCACACGCGTAGAGCAAACGACTGAGAGAAATATTTAGGAATGGTGAATATACCAATAACGTATCCGACCAGCATAAAGAAGAGCGTGATCTGAGTAAAAAATCTGGCCTTAGACAATTCAAATCCTAATGATTTTCCATAGCTGATAATGGTGTCGCCAGCCATTACTTCTACGCCTACATATAGAAAGATTGCTAATGCTCCCAATACTACATGTGGGAATTGCAAAATACTCGTTTTACCTGATATCGTATTCTGCGATGACATATCGTCATCCTCTTCTTTCAGTTCTGGTAATGAGGACAGCATTATGCAAATAGCAAATGCCACGAGTATAACTGCCATTATTGTATACGGAAGTATAACACGACTCGCCAGCTCCTGAAGCATTTCTTGTTTGGCTGCTGCATCCAGGGCAGCAAGTTTTGCTTCGATGCCGTCTGCATCGCTCAGGGCAATATACCCGAATACAAGGCCGGCAAGTATACCTGCACATTTATTAAATATACCCATAATACTGATGCGCTTCGCTGCGCTTTCAATAGGGCCGATTAAAGATATATAGGGGTTTGAGGCAGTTTGTAGCAATGCAAGCCCGGTGCCGATGATGAATAGTCCGATCAAAAACATATTAAAATTTCTTGCATTGGCAGCCGGTATAAATAGCAGCGAGCCAAGGGCCATTATTATTAACCCTAAGGCCATGCCTTTTTTATAGCCGATTTTTCTATGAACGAACGATGATGGTATAGCCATCACAGTATAGGCTATAAAGAATGCCGTAGCTACCAGGAAGGATTCAAAATCACTTTCAAGCTGACAAGCAATTTTCAGATAAGGAATCAAAGTTCCATTCAGCCATGTGAAGAATCCATAGATAAAAAATAAAATGCCGATGATAATCATTGGCATGAAATACTTTTTGGAATCGCTCATGATGCTGGTGAAGGTTTATCTGTAGAGGACGGTAAAAATTGAAGATAAGAAAACATCAGGGAACACCAACAAAAAAACTTACAGTGTATAGTATATCCTGTATGTATATTTAGCAATAAGCGCTGTGTACAATTCACACACAGTTATATCAAAGGGTTCGCGAGCTCAATCGATTCTTCTTCGATCATTTCTCTGCTTCGGACCTACCTTAAGAAAAAAACTTTAATCTCGTCACCGATGCGCTCGACATCGGCCGATGTCATTCCTGGCCACAGAGGAAGGCTCAGGGATGTATTTGCAATTTTCTCAGTCAACGGAAATTCTCCTTTTTTAAAATGTAGTCCGCTATAAGATTGTTGTAAATGCGGAGGTATGGGGTAATGAATCATCGTTTCGATTGCTGCATTCGCCAAATGCTTTTGTAGCCTGTCGCGATGCTCCGTTCGTATTACAAACAAATGATATACATGGTATGCTTCCTTATCAGACAATGGCAGCACTATATCCCCTATACCGTTCAATTGCTCCAGGTAAAGCGAAGCGATCTGTCTGCGTTGTTCATTCCATTCATCGAGGTGTTTCAGTTTGATCCTTAGTACAGCGGCCTGTACTTCATCAAGCCGGGAATTTATTCCTGAACGTACCGCTATATTCTTTTCGGCTAAGCCATAATTTCTAAACTGTTTTACAAACTGGGCCTTGTCTTCATTTGGCGTTGTAACAGCTCCTCCATCACCAAGCGCTCCCAGATTTTTAGTCGGGTAAAAACTTGTTGCATTTACATGACCAAAACTTCCAGTCAGATTTTGCAGCCAACGCGCGCCTTGAGCCTGCGCATTGTCCTCGATAACAAAAAGATTATGTTGCTCAGCCTGCTCCATGATGGCTGTCATGTCGCAAGCCTGGCCATATAGATGTACCGGCAAAATCGCTTTCGTCCTGGCAGTAATCGCAGCTTCGATCCGTGATACATCTATATTAAAGGTGTTCTCATCCGGCTCTACTGGAACAATAGTAGCACCCGTTCTGGTTATGGCAAGCCAGGTAGCGAGGTATGTATGTGCAGGCACGATAACTTCATCGCCCGTCTCAATCCCGCAAGCCAACAAGCTCATCGTCAATGCGTCCAGTCCATTACCAACGCCTACACAAAACGACATCTTGTTATAGGCAGCATACTCTTTTTCAAAAGCTTCCACCTCTTTTCCCAGTATAAACCAGTTCGAGTCGTAAACGCGTTGGATCGCAGCCTGAATTTCCTGCTTCACCGTGTTATGCTGGAGGTCCAGGGATAGAAATGGTATGCGCGGATTATTCATCAGGTCACAGTATAAAAATTAACTTTCGTATTCCAAAGATACACGTCTGCATCACCGGGAGCCGTTCTATAAATCTAATCCACGGAAAAAGTAAAATTTCCATTATTTTCGGGCTTTTATTTTTAGCATCATCTCATACAACATGAATTTTCAGAAAACCAATAACATCACCGGCTGGATCGTTTTTGCCGTTGCCCTCATTACGTATTGGCTCACCATGGAGGAAACCGCCAGCTATTGGGATTGTGGTGAATTTATCTCTGTATCCTATAAATTACAGGTGCCTCACCCTCCCGGAGCTCCGTTCTTTTTATTACTCGGAAGAATGTTTTCTTTCATCGCTCTGGGCGATGTAACTAAAGTTGCTTACTGGATCAACTTCAGCAGTGTACTGGCCAGTGCCTTTACCGCAATGTTCCTCTTCTGGTCAATCGTTTTGTTTGGTCGCAAGCTTATGAAGATCAAAACAGAAGAAGAACTCACGGTTGACAGAATGTGGGTATTGATGGGTGCCGGTCTCATCGGGTCACTCTCCTATACCTTTACAGATTCAGCATGGTTCTCTGCTGTTGAAGCCGAAGTATATGCGATGTCATCTTTCTTCACAGCCTTCGTTGTATGGGCTATGTTAAAGTGGGATGTTATCGAAGATGAGTCCAAAGCAAACCGTTGGCTATTGCTTATATTTTATATGATGGGTCTCTCCATCGGTGTTCACTTGCTGAACCTGGTTACGATCCCTGCGTTGGCACTGATATATTATTTCAAAAAATACAAACCTTCTACCTGGGGTGTAATTGCAGCGATGCTCGTCAGCCTCGGTATCATTTTCCTGATCAACGATATTATTATACCAGGCTTGCCAACCCTTGCCGGTAAATTTGAAATTTTCTTCATCAATACTATAGGCTTGCCGTTCGGTTCAGGTGCCGTGATCTTTACACTACTGTTGTTGGGGGCCTTGGTTTGGGGAATTTACTATTCTCAGAAAAATCAACGTGTGCTATTAAATACTGCACTTAATGCACTTGCTTTTGTTTTGATAGGGTATGCATCGTATGCTCTTGTGGTAATACGTTCTAACGACAATCCTCCGATCGATGAAAACGACCCTTCGGATGTAATGAGCTTCGTAAGCTACCTGAAGCGTGAGCAGTACGGAAGCCGTCCGTTACTATATGGTCCGTACTTTACGGCACAACCGATCGGTATAAAAGAAGGTGGCGCTATCTATAAAAAAGGAAAAGACAAATACGAAATCAAGGATCATAAGTTTGAATACGAATATGAGCCCGGTCAACAAACTATATTTCCACGTATCTATAGCAGTGATCCGGATCATGCACAGATATACCGGGAAAGTCTTGGACTTCGTGAAGGTGAAAAGCCAACCTTCGTTGATAACGTTCGATTCATGGTGAATCACCAGATTGGATGGATGTACGTTCGTTACTTCTTTTTCAACTTCGCGGGGCGTGAGAGTGATATTCAAAATGCAGATTGGATGGGCCCATCACAGTGGTTTGAAGAACTCCCTCCTATTCTGAAAGAAAATCGTGGAAGAAACAATTTCTTCATGATTCCATTTATACTCGGGTTGATCGGAATGTTCTACCAATCCGTTCATAACACCCGTAACTTTGTCGTAGTAGCCTTGTTATTTATACTCACGGGCGTTGCTTTAGTTATATATCTGAACTCACCGCCTACAGAGCCACGCGAGCGTGACTATATCTATACCGGTTCGTATTATGCGTATTGCTTCTGGATTGGTTTCGCTGTGATTGCTATCGCGGAAACATTAGGGAAGTACCTCAAGAATCTGAGAACTGCCGGCATCGTTGCAACCTTGATAGCGCTTCCTGCACCCGTTTTAATGGCCCAGCAAGGATGGGACGATCACAACCGCGCCAACCGTTATTTCTCTGTTGATTCCGCTGTAAACTATTTACAGTCTTGTGCGCAGGATGGAATTCTCTTTACCGGTGGTGATAATGATACCTTCCCGTTATGGTATGCACAGGATGTTGAAGAAGTGCGCCAGGATTTACGTGTTATTGTGTTGAGCTATTACAACACGGATTGGTATATCGAACAGACTACACGCAATGCATATATCTCGAAACCGTTCCCTTATACACTTACGCTCCAGAATTACCGTGACGATAAAACGCAATATATACCGTACTACAATGCGGGTATCAAGCAGATGGATCTGAACAAGTATCTGGAACTGTTACGTGATAACAACAAGAGCTTGTTGAATCCGGAATATCGTGGTGAGCGCTATATGTTGCCTACAAAAGATATAGTATTAAAAGTAGATGTTGATAAAGTAAGAAAACTCGGTATTATTCCGGAAGGAATGGATAGTCTTGTGGTAGCGGAAATGCACTTGCGTGTAAAAGGGAATTCCCTTGAGCGTAAAGATCTGGCCATGCTGGATTTACTGGCAACTGCTAACTGGGAACGTCCCCTCTATGTAAACAACACCTCGCTTGCACAATTCAACGTTGACTTGAGTCGCTATGTAGTACAGGAAGGAAATGCATATCGCATTTTACCGGTACTGAATCCGAAGCCTTTCAATCAATCAGAACTTGTAAATACAAAGGTGAGTTTTGAGAACATGACGAAGAAGTTCCAGTTTAGAAATGTAGATGATCCGTCCGTATACTATACGCAGGATTACCGTAACTTTATTTTGAATCACCGGAGCAGTTTCAATTCTCTCGCAGAAGCATTCATTAAGAAAGGTGACTCTGCTAAAGCACGTGAAGTGTTATTGTTCAGTCTGGCGAAGATGCCGGATGCCTCTATCCGATATGACTATACTTCAGCACAAGCAGTAAGCTTCCTGTTTGAAGTTGGTGAAAAAGAAAAAGCAATTGAAGTTGCCAACACGATGTGGGTTCGTGCCGATCAATTGGCCGACTACTATATCCGTAAGCGTGAGTACGGCCGCGACCTGCAGATCAGCATTGTGATCTTGGGTGAACTGCAAAATGCACTGCATCGCTATGGTGAAGAAGAGTTGGCTAAAAAGATTGAAGATGCATACTCTAAACACACTGCAGCCTTTCAACAACTCGATCGATCAAACTTTTAAAAGATAATAACGAAACCCTTCGGAAACCCCGAAGGGTTTTTTAATCGCTTCATTTATATCCATCATCGCTAAATCTTTTGATTTATCTCCCGTTTGCAGAACTTTACAGGCCGAGCTATATTAAGCCGGCTATTTTGTGAACAAAATCGCTGCTATAATTCTGACGTTCTATTCGATATCCATGCTGAGCTATGGATCGCTGGAGATGACGCACGATCTATTGCACTGGATGGCAAGCCACTATCACTCAGGAATTCATGATCACGATCATGGTCATCACCATACTTTTCAGGATCACGAGCATCACCACGATCATGTTGCACAAGATGACTCTCACGATGCGGACCAAACTGAGTTGCCTTTCTTAATTCACTTCTTCGGTTATTATCAGCAGGAAACTAAGTTTCAGTTCTATAGATCCTTATCAGAGATTCTTGAAAGTAACAACGTTTTCCCTTTGAAGTATATCTATAAAACACCGCCTACACCACCACCGATCGCGGCCTGACAACCACCTGATGAAGTGTATCTCTGTTGATACATTTTTTCGACAGCACACTTCGTCATATACTATATTTTATAGAGACCAATTAAAGAGACACGCTGCATTCTTTGCGAAGCACTGTGCCTTACTGGATTCTCTGTAAGTGAAGCTTATTTTTTATTGACTAATTCATATACAAATGAAATATTACCTGCTTCATTTCGGTGTGTTTTTGTTTGCGTTGTCTAATGCACAAGCACAAGGAACATTTACTGGAGTGATCACAGATTCAGCTAATGTACCGCTGACAGATGTGAATATTTACATTCACCAATTGAAACGTGGTGCTGCTACCGATAAGTTTGGTCGCTTTAAAATCCAAAACGTGCCCCCCGGTCAGTATGATATCAGTATATCGTTCATCGGGTATATATCTTCATCAAAAACCATTGAAATCAAAGAAGAAGAAGTTACTGCCATTAAAGAAGCCTTATCACCTGGAGGTTTACTTTTATCCGACGTGGTGATAACAGATCAGATTGATCGGGACGTCAACACGATTGCACAGATTGATATCAAGCTCCGCCCTATCAATACGTCTCAGGATATACTCCGTATGGTACCTGGTCTATTCATTGCCCAGCACGCTGGCGGAGGTAAAGCGGAACAAATCTTTCTGCGCGGATTTGATATAGACCACGGAACGGACATCAACCTTGAAGTTGATGGGCTACCCGTAAACATGGTATCGCACGCGCATGGACAAGGATATTCAGATCTTCATTTTCTTATTCCTGAAATTGTAGAGCATGTTGATTTCAACAAGGGCCCTTACTATGCGGATAAAGGAAACTTTACTACCGCTGGCTATGCTTCATTCATTACAAAAGATGTACTTGATCAGAATCTGGCAAAAATAGAAGGAGGCAAATTTGGAACATTACGAAATGTAAATGCTATTAATCTTTTAAAGGACACAAAAGAAGAAAGAAAAAGCAGCCTATATATAGCATCAGAATTCTTTCGTACGGATGGATACCTTGACAACAACCAGCATTTCAATCGACTGAACCTGATGAGTAGATATAGCACTCGTATCAACGACAACGAGATGCTGACCATCGGGCTTTCAACCTTTACCAGCAGTTGGGACGCTTCCGGTCAAATTCCAGAACGGGCTGTTGAAAGTGGAGAGATTACACGTTTCGGCTCAATCGATCCTACAGAAGGCGGTGAGACTTCGCGCACCAATGCCTGGGTAAAGTATATAAATACGCAAACCGATGGAGGCATTTTTGAAAATCAATTATACTATACCAAGTATGATTTTAATCTTATTTCCAATTTCACTTTCTTCCTGAATGATCCTGTCAATGGTGATCAGATCACACAACGTGAATCAAGGAATATCTATGGGTATCATGGAAGTTACTCGCGGGAATCGCAGTTAGGAAACAAATCACTGCAAAGCAAAATCGGTATTGGATTTCGGTACGATGATGTCAATGATATACATCTGTATCATACCCGATCGCGAAAACAATTTCTGAATGATGTATCGCGTGGTGACATCGATGAAACCAATCTATTTGCCTATATAAATGAGAAGCTTTATTTAACCCCTAGGCTTTCGTTGAATGCTGCGATGCGATTAGATCATTTCACGTTCAACTATGCCGATGCCCTTACTCCAGACTATAAACGACAAAGTATAAGCAAATCCATTCTTACTCCCAAGTTCAATGTAAGCTATACTGTAACACAAAATATAAACTTGTTCGTCAAGAGTGGTATTGGATTTCATTCAAACGATACGCGTGTAGTGGCAGTTCAAAGCGGTGAAGAAATTTTATCGAAAGCTTATGGTATAGATATAGGCGGCACGTTTAAAATTGGCAATCATATACTCGTAAACACGGCTCTCTGGAGACTTGACCTCGACCAGGAATTTGTTTACGTAGGCGATGAAGGAATTGTAGAACCGAGCGGCAAAACTTCCCGACAAGGAATAGATCTGTCAGTCCGATACCAGATTGTTCCCTGGCTTTATCTGGATACCGATGTAAATTTAACCGATCCGAAAGCTGAAGATTCTCCGGAAGGACAAGACTATATTCCGCTGGCACCGACATTTACCAGTATAGGTGGGCTAACATTCCGGATGAAGAATGGACTGAATGGAAGTCTGCGCTATCGTTACCAGGGAGACCGCGCTGCGAATGAAGATAATACCGTTGTTGCGAAAGGATATTTTCTGGCAGATGCAGTCCTAAAGTATACGCGGCCGCGTTTCGAACTCAGCCTTACAACTGAAAACATTTTCAATGTGGCCTGGAAAGAAGCGCAGTTCGATACGGAGTCAAGATTGTATACCGAAACGAATCCGGTTTCAGAAATCAATTTTACACCGGGAACTCCCTTCTTTTTTAAAGCGGGTGTCAGCTTCTTCTTTTAGTGAAGAGATTACTCTATCCTATTGATAAAGTCCATGATCAATCGTGAACTTTATCATTCCTGGTTTCCAAAAGTAAAGCTTATTTTTGCGCCTCCACTCAACATGTAACATCGCGAAATCATATATATGACCAATAACCTGAGTAGATTAAAAGAGGAGATCGAGCCTTTACGTCAACAATTAATTAATCATCCTATCTATAGAAAGATTAACACGCTTCATGATCTGAATGTGTTTATGGATCACCATGTATTTGCTGTGTGGGATTTCATGTCGTTGTTAAAATCATTACAACGTCAGTTAACCTGTATTGACATCCCATGGATACCAACAGGCAATGCTGCCACGCGTTATCTCATTAATGAAATTGTAACAGGAGAAGAAAGTGATGTTGATCAGGAGGGAAACCGGGTCAGTCACTTTGAACTATACCTTCAGGCGATGAAACAAGCAGGTTGCAATATATCTATCATAACAAGTTTAACAGATAAACTGCAAAAGGGGTTGTCACTTCCTATAGCATTGCAAGATCGTGCTATACCTCAGCCAGCGTTAGATTTCATTCAGAATACATTTGATACTATCAATTCCGGCAAATCTTTTTTACAGGCTGCTGTATTTACTTTTGGCCGCGAAGATCTTATCCCGGGAATGTTTATATCGCTGGTTAAAGAAATCAACACGCAAACAAAAGATCGTATCTCGATCTTCCAGTATTATCTCGAGCGGCATATTGAAGTCGATGGCGATCATCATTCACACCTTGCACAGGAAATGACCATTCAACTTTGTGGAGCGGATGAGGACAAGTGGAAGGAAGCAACAGAGGCTGTTAAAAATTCACTTACCGCTAGAATAAACTTATGGAATTCCATTCAATCTGAAATCCAGAAAAAGAACAAGCTGGTATCAGCCTTATAGTGACAACTAAATTATCGATGTACCTATAAAACAAAAAGCCCACTTGCGTGGGCTTTTTTGTTTTCGTGTTTGCTATACTATATATGTATCACTTCACCATAGGCAGCAGCAGCTGCTTCCATGATCGCCTCACTCATAGTAGGGTGAGGGTGAACCGATTTAATAATTTCATGTCCTGTAGTTTCCAGTTTACGGGCAGCAACTACTTCTGCAATCATTTCCGTTACGTTGGCACCAATAAAGTGAGCACCTAACCATTCTCCATATTTAGCATCGAAGATCACCTTTACAAAACCATCCGTTGCTCCGGCTGCTTTTGCTTTACCGGATGCTGTGAATGGAAACTTACCTACTTTAATTTCATAGCCCGCTTTCTTGGCTCCTTCTTCTGTATATCCAACCGAAGCGATTTCAGGTGTGCAATATGTGCAGCCAGGTATATTGTTATAGTTAAGCGGCTCAGGATTCTTACCGGCAATCTTCTCAACACAAATTATACCTTCAGCCGATGCAACGTGCGCCAAAGCCTGTCCTTTAACAATATCGCCTATAGCATATACTCCAGCAACGTTTGTTTTATAGAAGTCATCAACGATAACTTTTCCTTTTTCAGTTTTCACACCTACATCTTCAAGGCCTATACCTTCAAGATTGGTTGCAACACCTACCGCAGAAAGAACAATGTCCGCTTCAAGTTTAATTTCTCCGTCCGGAGTTTTCACTGTAGCTACACATCCTTTACCAGCTGTATCTACTTTTGTTACTTCCGAATTCACATAGATCTTCATTCCTTCTTTCTTGAAGATCTTATCTAATGTCTTAGAAACTTCTTCATCTTCTACCGGCACGATGCGCGGCAGGAATTCAACGATCGTAACTTCAACACCCAATGCATTATAGAAGTAAGCAAACTCAACACCTATAGCGCCTGATCCTACTACCAATAATTTCTTTGGCATTTCTTTCAGCACCATTGCTTCGCGATATCCTATAATTTTTTTACCATCGATCTTCATGCTTGGCAATTCACGTGAGCGGCCTCCTGTTGCAACGATGATATGTTTCGCTTCGTAATCAGCTTTTTTACCGGCAGCATCTGTTACTTCAACTTTTCCGCCTTTCTTCAGCTTACCAAAACCTTCGATCAGATCGATCTTATTTTTCTTGAACAAGAACTGTACACCTTTACTATTGCTGGCCGCAACATCACGGCTTCGCTTTATAATACCATCGAAATCTGCTTTGAAGTCCTTTACTTCAATACCATAATCTTTTGCATGCTTGATGTATTCAAAAACATTTGCACTCTTTAACAAAGCTTTCGTAGGGATACAACCCCAGTTCAAACAGATACCTCCAATTTCAGCTTTCTCTACCACACCCACTTTCATTCCCAGTTGAGACGCCCGAATAGCAGCCACATATCCGCCAGGACCACTCCCGATTACGATCAGATCATATTTTGACATAGCATAGTATTTAAAATTCGCTGCCAAAGATAATCGCTGACGCTACATTTACATAAACGTTTAAAAAAGGATTGCTTACAATATGCATTTAATCTGATTTTACAGGAATTGTCTATTTTTGAGCGCTTATTCTGACAGGCAGATGGCTTGTAACGCTAAATCTTGATTTTAAAACATGAAACTTTTACAGGGAAAAACTGCCCTCGTTACCGGGGCTTCAAAAGGTATCGGAAGATCAATCGCGTTAAAATACGCTGAGCAAGGAGCTAACGTTGCTTTTACATATTTGTCCAGTGTAGAACAAGGACAAGCCCTCGAAGCGGAACTTACCGCCAAAGGTGTAAAAGCAAAGGGCTACAGGTCTGATGCTTCAGATTATGCTCAGGCAGAAAAATTAGTAAATGATGTGGTTGCTGATTTCGGTTCGCTCGATGTGTTAGTGAACAATGCCGGTATAACACAAGATAATTTATTGCTGCGCATGACAGAAGAGATGTGGGATAAGGTTATTAACGTTAACCTGAAGTCGTGCTTCAATACCGTGAAGGCTGCTACTAAACCGATGATGAAACAAAAGAGCGGTTCCATTATTAACATGACTTCGGTTGTGGGAATAAAAGGAAATGCAGGTCAGGCTAACTATGCTGCATCAAAGGCTGGTATCATTGGCTTTACTAAATCTGTTGCTTTGGAATTAGGCTCACGCGGAATTCGTTCCAACGCTATTGCTCCTGGTTTTATCGAAACTGAAATGACTGCTGTACTCGATCCGAAAACGGTTCAGACATGGCGCGATGCTATTCCTCTAAAACGTGGTGGCAAACCAGAAGATGTTGCTGACGCCTGTGTTTTTCTTGGATCTGATATGTCAACCTATATTTCAGGACAAGTCCTTCAGGTTGATGGTGGAATGCTGACCTAAGCTAATTTTTACGAGTTACAGCTTCGGGGTCCCGAACGTATTCGTTACTATATATGAGTGCATGCTTTAAAAGCGTGCACTCTTTTTTATATACTTCATGCAGATATAGTATATCCTGACTCAACGTTATAGTTTAACAGTTCGAGCATTCCTCATGTTGCCCATGCCTTCCCTACTTCTGTTACCGGAACGCATCCCTTGTAAGGACCAGGTGCTTGATTGTATTGCAGTACTTGTGTTGCTCCTGCCTGGCTCGTAAAGAAACCCAGGAGTGCAAGCTCTTTCATCTCCAGTATAAAGGGCTTCTCTCCTCCGCTTCCAGCACGCCACCATCCAAAAGATCCGCCACCTGTTGAATTCGCGAGTGCTGCTTCGTGATGTTTCTTTACAAGTGCTATTTGTTCTTCGGGCTTGCATTCTGCAAAACGATCACCGTATGTTTTTTTCGCTTCTTCGTCAAAAGCGGCTAGTCCTTTTACGAATCTATCTTTATCGGCCTGCGGATATACTTCTTTCAACATACCATCAATAAAAGCAGGGACACCTGCGTCCTTTGCTCCTGGTGTTGTTGTCTTCGGAATTAATACTTCCGCTAATTCGGCAACGAGCAATGCCTGCTCGGGTGTAAAAAATTCAGGTGTATAGGTGAGTTCAGGAGCAGCCTTGCAACCCTGCAGCATCCCTAACAATGCCGGGCCAGTAACAGCATACCCGAGGGCAAGCGCTGTTCTTTGTAATACTTCTCGTCTGTTCATTATCGTATTTCTTTAAAGATATATAGTTCACGTACTCGTATCGGTTCAATGCTATATCTATAGCTATTGAACCTTGTTCTTCTAAATTACAGGTTTCTCTTTTTCAATTCACTTACAGCGTAATCTGCAGCGCGTGCCGTAAGCGCCATATAGGTTAACGATGGATTTTGGCAGGCAGAGGATGTCATCGCGGCACCATCGGTAACAAAAACATTTGGCGCATCATGCACTTGATTCCATTTATTCAACACGGATGTTTTCGGATCTTTACCCATGCGTGCAGTTCCCATCTCATGAATACCCAAGCCCATATTATCAGCTACATCATATGTTCTTACATTTTTAAAGCCCGAGGCTTCAAGCATTTCTGCAGCGGAAGCTTTCATGTCTTTGCGCATCGCCTTCTCATTCTCTTTCCACTCGGCATCGATGTTCAACGTAGGCAATCCATATATATCTTTCTTGTCTTTGTTGATCGATACTTTATTTTCATGATAGGGTAAACATTCACCAAAGCCCGTGATACCGATTTTCCAAGGACCCGGATTTTCCAAAGCACTTTTAAGATCAGCACCAAACGACATCTCAGCAACGCCACGTGCCCAGCTCTCTCGACTTGCACCTCCCTGGTATCCAAAGCCTCTTAGAAAATCAGTACGTTTATCGTTGCCTATATTTCGGAAACGTGGTATATATATACCATTGGGTCTGCGCCCCACATAGTATTTATCATCAAATCCTTCTACATCTGCTTCAGCACCGGTGCGGTATTGATGATCCATTAAGTTATGCCCCAGTTGTCCGCTGCTGTTACCCAGTCCGTTGGGATGATTCGGAGATGTAGAATTCAGCAGAATAAATGTACTTCCCAATGTAGATGCGTTGAGGAAAATGATCTTCGCATAAAATTCAATCTCTTCTTTTGTATTGGCATCCAGTACACGAACGCCTATAGCTTTTCCTTTCTTTTCATCGTATATAACAGAGTGTACAATAGAATGAGGACGCAACGTCATGTTACCGGTTTTTATAGCTGCTGGTAATGTTGAAGCATTGCTACTGAAGTATGCACCATACGGGCACCCGCGATCGCACATGTTACGCGACTGACAAACACCGCGGCTTGGATCGTGCGGAAGTGCAGCTGTTAAGTGTGCCACGCGACCTATAGTAACCTTCCTTCCGTTAAACTTTTCAGAAAGCTTATCGCGAAAAACTTCTTCCACGCAATTTAATTCCATAGGAGGAAGAAACTTTCCATCGGGGAGATGTGGAATGCCTTCCATCTGACCGCTTACTCCTATATACGATTCAACATGATCGTACCACGGAGCAAGATCTTTATACCGGATTGGCCAATCAACACCAATACCTTCTTTCGCATTGGCATCAAAATCAAGATCAGATAAACGATACGTTTGCTTACCCCACATAATGGAACGACCTCCTGCATGATAGCCGCGGATCCAATCGAAAGGTTTAACTTCTGTGTATGGATTTTCAAAATCGTTTACCCACCAATGTTTATTTGCCTGGTTCACCCAATTCGTTCGGGATTGCACCGGATAAAATTTCAGTTGTTCTTCCGTAAGTTTATTTGCGTGTGGCAACTGCCATGGATCTTTTGTCATGGTAGGATAATCAACCTGATGCTTTACATCGCGACCGCGTTCAAGCACAAGTGTTTTTAATCCTTTCTGTGTGAGTTCTTTGGCAGCCCAACCTCCGCTAATGCCAGTACCTACTACAATGGCATCATAGGTGTTTTGCTTTTGCGCTTCAATATTCAGGTTCATAGTTCTGGTAGAGTTTGAAAGTGAAGTTAACGACTTAATACTCGTTTGAAAATATTTAAACAGCTTTTTATCGCAGGAGAGTCTTTTAGAATAGATTAATGTAATTTAGTTGCGTGTTGATCTTTCATGATTCGCATATAAGAAAAACATTTCTTTACTATATGCGATTTTAATACAGATTATATACCTAACGAGCTATCGGCAGGTACATACATTGTATAGCAATACGTCAGGATCATTTTTATTTATGGAGCAGACTGAAACGGAGAAAAATAGTGTTGAAGAAGAAGCAAAAGCACTGTTGGTACAAGCCTTTGCATGCAGAACTTACGATCTGCAAAAAAGTATAGCACTTGCGCAGCAAGTAATTACTACGAGCGAGCAGTTAGCCAATGAAGCGCTTGGTGCTTTAGCAAAAAATCAACTTGCCTTGTATTCCATGATTCGCGGTGATTACCAACGATCGCTTGCATTTGCCGAAGAAGCCTTGACTTTTTTCAACCATAAGCAAGATCTAAAAGGTATAGCAGATGCTAAATATGCTATTGCCGGTGTGCATTACAAAACCGACAACTTTCACTTTGGTCTGGTATACCTGCTTGATTGTCTTTTTATATATCGCAATCTTCATGATCACTATAATGAAGCACGGGTATTAAAATCGATCGGTACTATTTATGAATACCTGGATGACCAGGAAAATGCGATCAGCTCATACTTAAGCTGTGTTTCAGCAGGAAGACTCACGAATGATCCTAACCTTGAATCAAATGCATACAATCCGCTTTCAGGTATATATCTGAAACGTGGCATGACTGACCTGGCGCTGGCTACGATCGAGAAGAGCATAACACTGAAAACACAAACCAATGATATACGTGGTCTTGCCTATTCACTTTACGGACGTGGCAAAGTATATATCAAGCTTAAAAAATTTGATCAGGCTTTTGATGATCTGAACCGAGCCTTGAATATTCACCTGGAGGCAGGCGATCAATTGGGTATCTCCATGGCTTACAACAAGCTTGGTGTACTATATCATGCGCTGGAGCAGTATGATAAAGCACGTGAACATTTAGTGCTTGCCAAACAAGTATCTGATCAATACAACATTCGGTTTATCCGTTATAAATCACTGTATAATCTTCATTTGGTGGCGCGTAGTGAAGGTAACGTCAATGAAGCACTTGATTTCCTTGAGCAATATATAGTGATTAAGGAAACGCTGGTAGTAGCGCATACTTACAATGCTGTTAAAAGCTATGAGGCAATCGCGAAGGTGAAATTCCTGGAGCTGGAAGCAGAAATACAGCGGAGTAAAACGGAGATCATTGAAAAGAAAAATGCAGAACTTGATTCATTTTTCTATCGCGTATCGCATGATCTGAAAGGACCGATCTCATCATTGCTTGGCTTGAACAACCTGATGAAATATGAAATTAAAGATCCGCAGGCGCTGAAGTATATAGATATGTATCAATCGCAGATTCTGAGAATTGATAACATTGTACTCGACCTGATCAATATAACGCGCATGAATCATTCGGAAGTAAACCGGGTGAAAATAGATTTCAAAACATTACTGAACGATTGTATCAATACATACCAATTCCTCGACAACTTTAAGAGAATCAAATTTAGTATAGATATAGCACCTGATCTGGAGTTTTATTCGGAGTGGGCAATTATCAATACTATATTACAAAACCTGATTGAAAATGCTATCAAGTACTCCATGCCCGAAAAAGAGCCTGTTGTACACATATCCATTTTGCGTGATGAGAAATTCTTAACGATCGTGGTCGAAGACAACGGCATGGGTATAAATCCACAATTGCAGTCCAAAGTGTTTAATATGTTCTTTCGCGCCAACGACCATGTTGAGGGAACAGGCCTTGGACTTTATATATTGAAGCGCGCAGTTGAGCGATTACAGGGTGACGTTTCTTTTAAAAGCGAAGTTTATCAGGGCACGACATTTACGGTGCGATTGCCTTTTTTTCGCGCATAAACTAATATTCCAACAATATTACTAACGGTTGTACGCGTATAGTCATAAAAAAAATTTCATGCAAGACTTGGAAACAACTCTTGTGGACTCTACGTTTGTGGTATCAAAGTCGAATAAGCACTCTTGCTTGATCGATTTATAAAGAAGCGCGGAGAGACAGGCTCTGAGAAGCGCTAGCAACCACTCCCTATAATAAGGAAAAGGTGCTAAATCCTGACTCCGGCTTGGATGGTCCAGGTCGGGAAATATAAACCGATGAAAATGAAAAGCATCATTACCACCATCACTAAGACAGGCTTCAATAGCCTTCGTGCTTATTTCTCCAACGCTGTAACTATTATTATTAACAATTGCATGTGTAACAACGCATGTTGTTGTTACCGTGCTGTTGCTGCCAATCTCTAGCACACCGCTTTCAGCAACACACTAGTCTTACGATCTGCCACGTGACAGGTATGATTACGACTACGTCTGCTCTTATAGCAAAATCCTTTTTAGAAATAATTTTTAGTCATCCTCTCTAAACTTAATAATATATAGTTATGTCGAACTTACATTTTGAAACCCTCCAATTACATGCAGGTCAAGAAGTAGATCCCACAACCCGTTCACGCGCTGTACCAATCTATCAAACTACTTCCTATACCTTCAGAGATGCCGAGCATGGTGCAAATCTTTTTGCGCTGAAAGAATTCGGCAACATTTACTCGCGCATCATGAATCCCACGAATGATGTGTTTGAAAAACGTATTGCTGCGCTCGAAGGTGGAGTAGCTGCATTGGCTACCGGCTCCGGACAAGCCGCTCAATTCATCGCCTTGAATAATATACTTCAGGCGGGTGATAACTTTGTATCGACTTCATTTTTATATGGCGGCACCTATAACCAGTTTAAAGTAGCCTTTAAACGCCTTGGTATAGATGTACGTTTTGCTGAAGGCGATAAGGCGGAATCTTTTGAAAAGCATATCGATAAAAAAACAAAAGCCCTATATCTCGAGACGATCGGAAATCCCGGCTTCAACATTCCGGATTTTGAAGCGATTGCTGCGCTTGCAAAAAAACATGACCTGCCGTTAATCGTTGACAACACCTTTGGCGCTGCCGGATATTTATTCAGACCACTCGAACATGGCGCACATATAGTAGTAGAGTCTGCTACAAAATGGATCGGTGGCCATGGTACATCTATAGGAGGTGTTATTGTAGATGGCGGAAACTATAATTGGGGCAATGGTAAATTTCCTCAGTTCACAGAACCATCCGAAGGTTATCATGGATTAAAATTCTGGGAAGTATTTGGTGAGGGTAATCCACTGGGTTTACCAAATATAGCATTCATCATTCGCGCCCGTGTAGAAGGCTTACGCGACTTCGGTCCGGCATTGAGTCCTTTCAACTCATTCCTTCTGTTGCAAGGATTAGAAACACTTTCCCTGCGTGTACAACGCTCTGTAGACAATGCATTGGCGTTAGCACAATGGCTTGAACAACATGAGCTTGTCGAAAGTGTAAATTACCCGGGCTTACCAAGCAGCACCTATCATAAACTTGCCAAAAAATATTTACGCAATGGATTTGGCGCTGTCCTTTCTTTTACGTTAAAAGGCACCAAGCAGCATACTGCTAAGTTTATAGATAGCTTGAAACTCATCAGTCACCTTGCAAATGTTGGTGATGCAAAAACACTTATCATTCAACCTTCCGCTACAACGCATCAGCAGTTAAGCGAAGAAGAACAGATCACCGCGGGTGTACTGCCAACCTTATTAAGAATATCTGCAGGTATTGAACATATCGATGATATCAAAGCAGACCTTCAGGAAGCTTTTCAAAAAGTATACGAAGGCGAATTAATATCCTAGTTAAAGTTAAGTATAAGTATCCGTCCCCTCTCCTTGCCAGGGAGAGGGGTAACGGGTGAAGCACCACCACCATCATGGAGAAACACGATCACACCTTTCATTACAATCATTCTTTTAACCTTGAGTGCGGAGAAACACTTCCGGGTTTTCAGTTAAAATATACTACACTTGGAAAGTTAAATGCCGACCGCTCAAATATAGTTTGGGTTTGCCATGCGTTAACGGGAAGCTCTGACTTTACAGACTGGTGGGGCGATCTCTTTCGTGAAGGAAGTGCCTTCGATCCGAATACACATTTTATTATCTGCGCGAATATTCTGGGAGGATGCTACGGTTCTACCGGACCTCTTTCCATCAATCCGGAAACGGGTAAACCATTTTACCATACGTTTCCATTGCTTACCAATCGCGATGTTGTAAAGGCTTTTGATCTGTTACGACAAGAACTGAAGATTGAAAAGATATATACTCTTCTTGGTGGCTCACTCGGTGGCCAGCAAGTTGTTGAGTGGGCTATACAACAACCAGATGTATTCGAGTATATCATTCCGCTGGCGTGCAATGCATTTCATTCACCCTGGGGTATAGCGTTTAACGAAGCACAACGCCTGGCAATAGAAGCGGATCCAACGTGGAAAGAAAACGATCTTCGTGCAGGATCAGAAGGATTGAAAGCAGCTCGTGCCATTGGTATGATCTCGTATCGTTATTACGAAACCTTCAATCAAACGCAGGCCGAAAAAACCAACGACAAGCTTGGAGAATTCAGAGCTGCTACATATCAGCGATACCAGGGAGAAAAATTGGTAAATCGTTTTAATGCCTTTACATACTATACACTTTCTAAAATTATGGACAGCCATAATGTAGGAAGGAATCGTTTGGGTATAAAAGAAGCGTTGCATTCCATTCGCGCAAAAGCATTGGTAGTGGCAATCGATACGGATTTTCTTTTCCCTGTAAGCGAGCAGAAATTCCTGGCTGAGAATATTCCGCATGCACAGTACGCTGAGCTTACTTCTCTCTATGGACACGATGGATTTTTAGTAGAGTTCGAACAATTGGACACGATCATAAAACAGTTTTACAATCAGAAAACATTAAGAAAGGTATTATCATGAGAAGAAAATTAAAGTTAGGTCTCTTTGGATTTGGATGTGTGGGTCAGGGCCTGTATCACGTTTTGCACGAAACCCATGGCGGTGTCCAGGCGGAGATCAAAAAAGTATGCGTGAAGAGCAAGAATAAAGAACGTCCTGTAAAGGAAGACTTCTTCACATTCGACAAAGATGAGATTTTGAATGACCCGGAGATCGATGTTGTTGTTGAGTTGATTGATGATGCCAACGCTGCTTATGAAATTGTGAAGACTGCATTGCTTCGCGGTAAAGCTGTTGTTACTGCTAACAAAAAAATGTTAGCCGAACATCTTGAAGAAATATATGAGCTTCAGCAGAAATCAGGAAAGCCAGTGCTCTATGAAGGCGCTGTCTGCGGAAGCATTCCTATACTTCGTAATCTCGAAGAGTATTATGATAATGACCTCCTCAATAGTATAGAAGGTATATTCAATGGTTCTACCAATTATATACTTACTAAAGTATTCGAGGAGAAGAAGACCTATGCGGACGCTTTGAAAAAAGCACAAGAGCTTGGCTTCGCTGAAAGTGATCCGAGCCTGGATGTAAAAGGGTATGATCCAAAATATAAATTGGTAATTGCCATTGCACACACATTCGGATTATTCATACAACCGGAAAATGTGATCAATATAGGCATCGATAAAATTTCGGATCTGGATCTGAAATTCGCACGCGAAAACAATTATACTATAAAGCTTATTGCCCGTTCGTTCAGACTTGATAACAGAGTATATGGATTTGTAGCGCCTCAATTCATTGAAGCAACCAATCCGTTAGCATCTGTACGCAACGAGTATAATGCGGTGCAAGTGCAGGGCGCCTTTGCTGAGAAACAACTCTTTATAGGCAAAGGCGCAGGAAGTTACCCGACCGGGTCTGCTGTGTTGTCTGATCTTTCGGCATTGTCGTATGACTATATATATGAGTATAAAAAACTTCATCAGGCCGATCGCTTCGAGTTCTCAAACGAACTTATTGTAGAAGCCTATATCAGCTTTGATGAAAGTGTTAAGATTACGATTAATGATTTTGAAGTGTTCCAATCCGGCTATGCGGCACACGGAAAACAATATATGGTAGGACAGGTGAAACTTTCGAAGTTAAAAGAATGGTCGCAGGCGGATGGCGTGGGAATCATCCTGGCTCCAAACAGTCAGTTCATTCCCGTTAAAACTTCATCCAAGCAGGAAGCGCTTTTAGCATAAAAATTCGCCTCAGGCCAAGCTGTAATAAAAAAATTGCAAAAGAGACCGTACATCAACGGTCTCTTTTGCTTTTAACAGGCTTTTTTGATAACTATGCTAAAGACCAAAAACCCAAACCCTGAAAAGATTAGCATCGATATTCTTTCTGCTCATCTTTCTGTTCAACACAGGAGGCTACTATCTTGTTTACTGGGGAATCAAACAGCACGCTAAAGAAAGTCTACTGGAACGTTTAAATGCGTCCAGCTATAGCAAAGAAGAATCTATAGTGCTTACTATACCTTTCTCATTACCTTATCAGGTTTCCGAAGGAAGCTACGAGCGTGTTCATGGCGATTTCGAATATGCCGGTGAGTACTACAAACTCGTAAAACAAAAACTTGAAAACGACACATTATTTATAGTTTGTGTAAAAGATAAAGAAGCCAAGCTCATTGAAGAGAGTCTATCCGACTATTCAAAGCAGGCAAATAATCTTCCTGTTGGATCAGAGCAAGCTTCTAACTTCCTGTCAAAGCTCTTCAAGGATTTTCATACAGAAAGCAAAGCAATCATTACTGTTGGCTATACCATTGTGTTAAAAAAACTGGAGACAACGATCTTCCCCGCTGTACTCCAGGGTCTGCATTCAATTGATACTCCTCCTCCCAAGATATTCCTGTCGTAATTTTTCTTAACAGCATCAACTCTTCATGATGCTATAACAACGCATGTAGTTTTACATACGCGTATACTTATATTATATACTGGAATATTAACTCTACTACTTTATGAACGTAAAATTTTACTCAATCTATATACTTCTGTTTGCTGTATTACTTGCTAACACAAACAGCTTTGCACAAGGCTGTGTTGCCGTTCGAAATATGTCGTCATGCTCATTGTCTTTCGATTCAACCGTAAATAAGTCATGGCAGCTTTCCATGAATTATCGGTACTTCAAATCCTTTCGCCATTTCCGTGGTAAAGAAGAAGAGAAAAACAGAGTTGACAATGGGACTGAAGTAATCAATAATGACAATTCACTATTGCTGGGAGTAAGCTATACTTTAAACAGACGATGGAGCTTCTCTGCAACAATACCTCTCATATTCATTGATCGCTCATCGCTATATGAGCACAAAGGAAACACCAGCGGAGAACGTTACCATACATCTTCTAAAGGGCTTGGCGATATACGTGTAATGGGTTATTTATCGGCTCTTCCTCACGCTCGTAAAACACATTTACTTGTTGGATTGGGAGTTAAACTCCCTACGGGAAATTATAATTATAAAGATGACTTTCACAAGGCCGATGGCATTCAACATTTACCTGTTGATCAATCCATCCAGCTTGGAGATGGCGGCACAGGTATAATCACGGAGTTTGATTTCTCACAACAACTCGGAATCAAATGGCACGGGTATGCAACTGGTATATATTTATTCAATCCACGAAATACAAATGGCACGCTGAGAAGTCAAACGCTAACAAACAATATTCCTTTGTCAAACGAGATGTCAGTAGTAGATCAATTTCTGTTTCGTGTGGGAGCAAGATACTCTATCAAAAAGATTCAACTATCTCTTGGAGGAAGATATGAAGGTATACCTTATAAAGATGTCTTTGGTGATAGTGATGGCTTTCGCAGACCTGGCTATATTATATCTGTTGAACCTGCCATTGCCTTTACTACAGGACAGCATTCCTTCGGTGCAAATCTCCCAATCGCATTGGAAAGAAATCGCACGCAGAGCGTTATCGACAAAGAGAGAACAAAAATTACAGGGACTTATCAGCATGGCGATGCCGCTTTTGCAGATTGGCTGATATCAATCTCTTACGCTTACAGACTCTCGAAATAGACAACGACATACATGAACAAAAAAGGGAAGAACTAAATATAGTTCTTCCCTTTTTTAGTTATATACTGTGTTATTATTAAGGCTTAACCGATTTTTCGATTCTTAATCCTACAGCGAGTACACCTTGTAATGTATCGGTGCGCATGAATTGCTCGAACTTTATTTTATACTTACCTGCATCTTTGAATTGATAATCTTTCAGCAACATCAGTCTGTGATCATATATATCTCCCAGTCCGCTGGTGCCAAGCGGTTCACCTGATTTGGACTCGAACAAGTAATCACTGATGAGACTCTTGTGAATTTGATTGCCAATCGAATCCTGCAGATAGTACGTCATGAATAATCTCGACCATGGATATGAAACCGCATTACGTACATTGCCATAGAGTGTATAGCGTACATTCGTATCATCTATAACAAACTCAAACTCCGGCTTATTATCCACCAACCAATATCCTTCTTCGAAGTCTATATATTGCTCATAAATACGATTGTCTTCACATCCTGTTACGAGGATCACTAAGACTATAACTGTCCAGAAAACTCTCATGGCTGATTGCCTGGCTTTGGTTTATTCGGGTTTGGATTTTGATTACCGCCACGATTATCGCGATTCGGTTTGTTCTCACGCGGTCCTTGATTCGAGCGCTGTGGTCTGTTTTCGCGCGGCCCCTGAATATCATTCTGTCCCTGGTTATTAGGACGATTGGGTTTATTCTCGCGCGGTCCTTGTATATCGTTTTGGTTCGAGCGGTTTTGACGATTTTCGCGAGGCCCCTGTATATCACCCTGATCTTTATTCGGACGATTCTGACGGTTATCGCGATTGCCCTTGTTACCACCACCACGGTTGCCTTGGTTACCTTGTCCAGTTGGTGGGCCCTGTGGATTCTGGGGATTCGGAGAACCTCCTTTGTTACCAGGCTTTTTCTTATTGCGCGATTTACTTTTGAATCGCTTGTCCATCTGATCAAGATCGCTATTCAGCGGACCTGACATTATTTTTTCTTCTACTATATCTATCTCTAATGTAGCAGGACGCTTCCCTTCACTGTTCATGCGAAGGATGTGATTCACGCGTTCTATATTTAGCGGATACCACGTATTCTCTTCTTTAAAGCCGAACCACATGATCTTCCGGAATATATCTGTCTTCTGAAGAACCGCTTCGCCTTTCTCTGTGAGCAATGGAGTTTCTACTTTCGGTATATCTTCCAATGCCTCCATATAGGTTTCCAACTCATAGTTCAGGCAGCACTTTAATCTTCCGCACTGACCAGAGAGTTTACTGGGATTCAATGACAAGTTCTGATAGCGCGCTGCACTCGTTGCTACGTTTTTAAAATCACTGAGCCATGTAGAACAACATAGTTCACGTCCGCATACACCAATACCTCCGAGACGACCGGCTTCCTGACGCAAGCTGATCTGACGCATCTCTACCCGGATCTTGAATTCACCCGCAAGGAGTTTAATCAGTTCACGAAAGTCAACGCGATCATCGGCAGAATAAAAAAATGTTGCCTTCATATTATCGGCTTGATACTCGATATCAGAAAGTTTCATTTCCAGTTTCAAGTCGCGAATGATTTCGCGCGTACGATAAAGTGTAGGCATCTCACGCTTCTTCACCTCTTCGAATTTCTCGAGGTCTTTCTGATGCGCTATACGATATACCTTTTTAATCTCACCATCGTTGGCAACTTTCTTCTTTTGCATCTGCAGTCGAACAAGTTCACCCTGCAGCGATACATGTCCTATATGATGTCCATTCGGAACCTCCACAACTATAGCATCACCTGTTGTCAGGTTTAGCTTCTCGGAGTTCCTGAAGAATTCCTTTCTGCCATTTTTAAAACGCACTTCAACAACATTGAATCGATCTTCCGTTGGCATATCCATATTGGACAGCCAATCGAACACGTTCATTTTATTGCATCCACCGGTACTACAGGCTCCATTGTTATTACAACCAGCTGTTTTGCCGTCTTTATCTTTTGTTGATCCACATGAGCATCCCATCCGGCTTACACTTTATAGTTCAATAAATCCTGTCCAATATCATTGCGGAAATACAAGCCATCCCATTGGATCTGCTTGGCCGTTTCATACGCTTCCTCGCGTGCTTCATCCAGGGAGTTTCCTTTACCAGATATAGCCAGTACACGTCCTCCTTCTGTTACTACATTTTCCTTATGCTGTTTGGTTCCTGCATGGAAGACCAATGCCTTGGAATGATTCTGCAGACCGCGGATAACTTTCCCTTTTTCATAGTCACCCGGATATCCACCTGAAACTAACGCTATCGTAACAGCATGCTGATCATCGATCTCGATCGTTTTATCTTTTAAAGAACCCGATGCGGCTGCTATCAACAATTCCAGGAAATCACTTTTAATGCGAGGCATCACGGCCTGCGTTTCAGGATCACCCATACGTGCGTTATACTCGATGACGTATGGAGTTCCTCCAACATTCATCAGCCCGACAAAGATGAAGCCCTTATAGTCTATACCATCTTTCTGCAAACCTTCTATAGTCGGCTTCACTACTTCTTCTTCTACACGTTTCATGAATGAACTTGTAGCAAACACTACTGGTGACACAGCGCCCATGCCTCCGGTGTTCGGGCCAGTATCACCATCACCAATGCGTTTATAATCTTTCGCTTCAGGGAGAATGACATAGTCCTTACCATCCGTTAAAACAAAAACAGACAGCTCTATACCATTCAAAAATTCTTCGATCAATACTTTCGCACTTGCTGCTCCGAATTTTTTATTCACCAGCATTTCTTTTACCACTGCCTTTGCTTCTGTCTGGCTAAGGCTAATGATAACGCCTTTACCGGCAGCAAGTCCATCTGCCTTTAAAACGATTGGAGGTTTGCACGTTGAAATGTAGTCGAAAGCCTGATCAAGATCAGTCACTTGAAATGTTCTTGCTTTTGCTGTCGGGATGTTGTTGCGGAGCATGAACTGTTTGGAGAAATCTTTACTTCCTTCCAGTTGTGCTCCAACCTTACCTGGGCCTACCATCAGGATGTTATTAAGCTTTGGATCAGCTTCAAAGAAATCGCGGATGCCATCTACCAGTGGTGCTTCAGGACCGACTATAACAAGTTCTATTGCATTCTCCAGACAGAATTGTCCGAGCTTAGAAAATTCATGGACAGCGATGGATACATTCTCAGCGATCTCTGCCGTACCTGGATTACCTGGCGCAACATAGAGCTTATCACACTGAGGGCTTTGCTTTATTTTCCAGGCGAGAGCATGTTCTCTCCCACCATTGCCGATTATAAGTATATTCATTGAGGTCAAATCAGTTGAATCCCAAAGATAGCCGCGAAATCGGTTAAATAAAACGGGGAGAAGTTAACTGTGAATCGTTATCTGCCAATTGCGAATTGTTTAGAAGTGAAGAAGCTAAAACAACCATGATGGATAACGATCAGGATGGCTATAAACAAAAAACGTGAATGGGAATATCCATTCACGTTTCTGCTATATGTTGATAACGTTAATCAGTTTGCATATTCTGACATAAACTTGATGCGCATCATTCTGATTTCTTCTTCCGAGTAGTCAGCAATTGAGTCATCGTTCAGAGCTGCTTCAAGGCTATCGGTTTCTGCATTCATGAAATAGTCATGTATATCTTCCTGCTTGTGTGCATCCAGCACCTGGTCGATATAGTAATTCAAGTTAAGCTTTGTACCCGAATAGCAAATGTTCTCGATCTCTGTCAGCATGTCTTCAAATGAAAGACTGATCGTCTCTGCTATTTCTTCAAGATCTACCTTACGATCGATTTGCTGAATGATAAAGATTTTTGTCTTCGACTTATTAACAGAAGCTTTTACGATTACATCGCTAGCAGTCTCAATATCATTTTCGTCTACATAGTTTTGAATAACTTCCAGAAATTCCTTTCCGAACTTATTCACTTTACCCATACCTACACCATTCACCTGCGCAAGGTCATCTTTGGTTGTAGGATACGTTGTAGCCATTTCCTCCAATGAAGGATCCTGGAAAATTACATACGGAGGAAGATTTTTTTCCTTCGCTATTTTCCTGCGAAGTGTTTTAAGAATCTCGAACAACTTAACGTCATACGATTTTGTATTCACCGGTACACGTTCAGCTGATTCTTCTTCTTCATCTACCTCGGTAGTAAAGTCATGATCGCGGGCAAGTTCTATCGAGTGAGGTTTCTTGATGAAATCTTCTCCTCGCTTCGTAACCTTCAACGCCCCTATATTATCAATATCTTTTTCAAGATACTGGTATATCAATGTCTGACGGATTACTGATTTCCAATAGTCAGCATCTTCATCTGCTCCTTTACCATATACAGATAGATCAAAGTGTCCGTAACTTTTTACATACTCATCTTCAACACCGCGTATAACATTTACAAGGTGATTAAGTCCGAAGCGCTCGTTGGTAAGTTTTGCTGCCTGCACTACAAGTCCCACAGCATCCATACCTTCAAAGCGTTCGCGCGGATGTACACAGTTATCGCACATGCCACAGTTCTCCTGTTTATACTCTTCACCAAAGTAATGAAGCAGTTGTCTTCTACGACACACAGGAGACTCCGCATAGTATTCCATCTCTTGTAAAAGAATACGCGCGTTCTCTCTTTCCTGTACAGGTTTATCTTTATTGAATTTCTCGAGCTTGTTCAAATCATTATGACTATAGAACATTAAGCAGAGGCCCTCTAATCCATCGCGACCAGCACGACCTGTTTCCTGATAGTATCCTTCAAGTGATTTAGGAACATCGTAATGTACTACGAAGCGAACATCTGGTTTATCTATACCCATACCGAATGCTATAGTAGCAACGATGATGTCTACTTCTTCATTCAGAAAGTCATCCTGATTTTTCATACGCACATCCGGATCAAGACCAGCATGATAAGGTGCAGCTTTAAATCCGTTTACATTTAGTAATTGTGCGATCTCTTCAACCTTCTTTCTGCTGAGACAATAGATCACTCCAGATTTACCTTTGTGGTCTTTCAGGAATTTGATCAGTTGCTTTTTCGTTTCTTTCTTCGGACGAACTTCGTAGTATAGATTTTTACGATTGAATGAAGAGATGAATACATCTGCTTCTTCCATCTGAAGGTTCTTCTGAATATCGATTTGTACTTTCGGTGTAGCCGTTGCTGTAAGTGCAATCACAGGCATATCACCTAAGTTGTGAATCATTGCTTTGATTCTTCTATACTCCGGACGGAAGTCATGTCCCCACTCAGATATACAGTGTGCTTCATCTATAGCAACGAAAGAGACATTTACTTTCTTGAGAAATTCTATAGTCTCTTCTTTGTTGAGTGATTCCGGTGCAACGTAAAGAAGTTTTACGTTACCGTTCATACACTCTTTCTTCAACCTGGTGATTTCACTTTTGCTTAATGTAGAATTGAGGAAGCGCGCGTTAACACCGTATGCGTTCATCTGATCAACCTGGTTTTTCATTAGCGCGATGAGTGGTGATATAACAATCGCTAATCCATCATTGATCATAGCAGGTAACTGGTAACACAGTGATTTACCTGCTCCTGTTGGCATGATTACAAATGTATTTCTTCCATCCAGCAAATTACGGATAATCGTTTCCTGATTACCACGAAACTGGCTATACCCAAATATCTCCTTGAGTCTTTCTTTTAGTGCATCTTTCTCTTCGACCAACATCATTTCGTCTTGATAAGTTATATCTTTGTCCACAGACAAAGCTAATTTTGAAAAGGCATTGAATTTAGGAAAAAATATTAAAAAAATTGCACGGGATGTATTAATAAATGAATCCTTAGCAATTCAGAATCTCACCAATTTTATTGATGACGATTTCGAAGCCTGTGTTAAAGAAATTTATTCTGCGAAAGGCCGCGTTGTCATTACAGGCGTTGGCAAAAGTGCCATCATCGCCAATAAAATTGTTGCTACGTTAAACTCCACTGGAACTCCTTCACTTTTCATGCATGCTGCTGATGCTATACATGGAGACCTCGGCATGATTCAGAAAGATGACATTGTTATATGTATCTCCAAGAGTGGCAACACTCCAGAGGTCAAAGTATTGGTTCCACTACTCAAACGCAGAGGATCGAAGCTTGTTGCTTTAGTTAGCAATACAAATTCATATTTAGCGCAACAAGCTGATTTCATATTAAATGCAACGATTGCAGAAGAAGCATGTCCTCATAATCTTACACCGACTACGAGCACTACTGCACATCTTGCACTCGGTGATGCTCTTGCTGTATGCTTGTTGGAGATCCGGGATTTTTCAAGTCGCGACTTTGCTGAATACCATCCGGGAGGTTCATTGGGCAAGCAACTATATTTAAAAGTATCAGATGTTTATAGTCATAATGCATTACCACTTGTAGGTCCAGACGCTCCACTTAAGGATGTTATATTGGAAATATCGTCTAAACGTCTTGGTTGTACTGCAGTAGTGGATGAACACCAAAATTTATTAGGAATCATAACTGATGGGGATCTTAGACGTATGCTTGAAAAGAATACTGACCTAAGTGGTATAAAAGCTTCCGCTATAATGACGCGTAATCCAAAAAATATCGAAAAAGATGAATTTGCAGTCAAAGCCTTACATCAGATGCAAGAGGGAAATATTACCCAACTACCTGTCATGGACGGAGTGCGAGTTGTCGGTTTTGTACATTTACATGACCTTCTGAAAGAAGGAATCGTCTAATATTTCAAATATTTCTTTTATAAAATTCTGTTACTGACTTCTTTTGTAAAACGTCTTACGTCTAAAAACTAAATGAACAAAAATTTATATGTAGTGCTAATGGCCGGTGGTGTCGGAGTCCGTTTTTGGCCATACAGTCGTAACTCTAAACCGAAGCAATTTCTAGATGTTCTTGGCACCGGTAAAACCTTACTTCAATCTACGTTCGAACGCTTCCTCCCCATTTGTCCAGCAGAGAACATTTATATAGTGACGCATGAAGAACATGCAGAGCTTGTAAAGCAGCAGCTTCCGGAGATAAAGGACGAGCAGATTCTAACAGAGCCCATGCGAAAAAATACAGCTTGCTGTATAGCGTATGCCAGCTATAAGATTGCACAGCGAAGTACAGATGCTATCATAGTAGTAACTCCTTCCGATCATCTTATACTTCGGGAGCAGGAGTTTCTGGATGTGATCAAGAAGGCTGCCGATCAAGCGAAGGGACAAGATAAATTGATGACCTTAGGCATCACTCCTACACGACCTGAAACAGGCTATGGCTATATACAATATCATACAGATAAAACCTTTGCAAAAAAAGTAAAGACCTTTACTGAAAAGCCTGAGCTATCTCTTGCAAAGAAATTTTTAGAGAGTGGAGATTTTGTATGGAACTCAGGAGTTTTCATTTGGGGAGCTAAAGCCATCCTGGATGCATTTCATCAACATTTACCCGAAACTGCTGAAGTCTTCGATGAAATTGTAAAACCGAAACTGGGTACACCCGAAGAAAAAGAAGCAATCCTCAGTGCATACTCTCAGAGCAAGAGTATATCTATAGATTACGGAATCATGGAGAAAGCCTCCAACGTATATGTCTGCCTTGGCAATTTTACCTGGAGCGATCTTGGCTCATGGGGATCTATTCACGAGATCTCTGAGAAAGATGACAACAACAACGTTCTTGCTGCAAACGCGCTGATGTATGAAACGCGTAACTCAATCATTAAAGGTTCACCCGACAAACTTATTGTAGTACAGGGCTTGAATGGATACCTGGTTGGAGAATTTGGAAACGTTATTATAGTTTGCGAAAAAGACAAAGAAGAGCAATTCCGCAAGTTCGTAAATGATGTAAAAACCCGGCCCGGAGCTAACGAATTTATATAGTATATTCACTCAGATTTCGCAGGAACAATACTTACAAATTCTTGCGAAATCTGAGAAGTAATATATAGTATAAGCATTCGCTGAACTTCTTCCTTATCCGTTACCAGCCAGTAAATCAAGCAGCCGTAATTGATTGCGCGCACGAATCAGGTTTTGCTTAGGATAAGTAGTCTGATAGTATATATCTCCATTCAAAAAATCGGTTAGCATTCTTAACCCCATAATATAGGTCATCATCTGTCCTGAAAATTCTATCAATCCTTTCTCTTTCTCTGTTAGTATACTATCCATCTCCGAGAGGTATCCTTTCACAAGCGCATCGTAAATATTTTTCCGCACAACGATTTGTGATACATCTTTTACTTCTTCATCAACAGGGCTCACAAACGTGCGAATCATATCGCCAAGATCATAAATGAAATAACCGGGCATTAATGTATCCAGGTCAATTACGCAAATGTCTTTACGCGTAGTGGCGTCAAACAATATATTATTGATTTTTGTGTCATTGTGCATGATGCGCAATGACAAATCACCGCTCGCTATCACCTGTCTATACTTTTCTACGAGGTATATATATGATTGACAAGTCCTGATTACGTTCGATGCCTCCTCTTTTCGCTCTGGTGTAGCTCGTGTTAACGCTTCGTCAAATTGCTCATACCTCCAGCGTAAATCATGAAACCGATCGATGGTAGCTTGAAATAATGTGAGATCAGAACCCGCCAGTTTTTTAGTAAGGCGGGCAAAACCACTGGCAGCATTAAATGCTTCTTCCTCCGTTTCAACTTTGTTAACGGTAATTGTATTCGCTATATAGGGGAAAAGGCGCCAGGGAAATCCCTCATCATCGTAGACCATTTCATCTCCGGAAGTGGTTTTAATACTGGAGAGGAATAAATAATCCGGGTCATGCAGGTAAATATAGTCTGCTGCAGCACGAATGTTCTTCGCTACGGTCTCCGGATGTTTAAATACATTTTTATTAAGACGCTGAAGTATATAGGAGTTCTCTCCTGTAAGCTTATATGTTTGGTTGATATACCCTGCATGGATCGGTTCGACTTGAAACTTGCCTGTACCCAGCGGAAATTTTCTCCGAATATCATCTAATGCCATGAATCAAATATACATGCAAATGAGCATAGCGTATACATATATAGCCCAACACAAAAAATCTCCTGCAGATTCCAGCAGACAATAACTGCTTTATGAGAACCTGCGGGAGATTTTTTGTGTTGCATTAAATAGTTTTGTGCCAGGCTACCAAAGCTTGTCAGGATAGTCGCCCTTAGTAATCAATGACTTGATTTTAGAGGATACTTCTTCTTTATCTTCTTTATAGGTAACACCGAACCATATATTTCCTCCACCCAATACTTTCACTTTACCAATGCCTCTATGGATCAGTTCATTTACAATAAGCGGTATATAAAACTCTGCTTTCAGATTTTGATGATTCTCTTTCAAGAAGTCTTCAAACATCGTTGATGCCAGCTTGAACACTTCCGGATGAAAGCCCCAGAAGTTCATAGACGTTGGCGCATTTGGATCCAGTATACGATCGCCTTCCTTTTCTTTTGATATGATCTTGCCGTCTTCCAATACTATGGTTGTACGCTCCACTACCGACTGCAGGTAGCCATCTTTATCAGCCTCGCCTACACCTCTTGAAACACTGCCATGCTCCGATAATACTTTACTCAACGTAAAGCCAACCATAGCGTGAGCTCCAGTGGTATCATTCTTAAAATAATCCGCTACTGACACAAAAGCATCCTTACCATAAAAGTCATCAGCATTGATAGCAATGAACGGCTCTGTGATCACATCTTTAGCGCATAACAATGCGTGTCCTGTACCCCAAGGTTTTGTGCGCTCGTTGGTATTATAATGTGGTGGTATAAGTTTATCGATGGACTGTACTACAAACTCAACTTCAACTTTGCCCTGAAGTTTGGGAAGGAATTTTTCTTTTACTGTTTCCAGGATTTCATCACGAACGATGAACACTATTTTTGTGAACCCAGCACGAATGGCATCAAAAAGCGAGTAATCCATGATTGTTTCGCCATTGGGGCCAAATCCGTCAATTTGTTTTATGCCTCCGTATCGGCTTCCGATCCCTGCAGCCATTACGAGCAGCGCTACTTTTTTTTGTGTGCGATTTGGTGTGTCCATTGTGTTTTAGTTTATTTCAGAATAAATAGATGGTGTGTTTCCGCAAACACTTGCTTTTGAAGCTGTTTATTACGTTTTAACCGAAGTCTATAATATCTTCCGGAAGGAACAGAAAAATAGCTTTCAAGAAACACCATTGCGAGCTTGGAAAAATAACAAGGCGCAAAAATAAAAGTTTTAATAAAAGTGCGTGCATAAAGCACACTATCAATATAGAAGTTAAACCACCTAATTACTTTATAAACCTATCATGACAAAGCAGAAGAATGAATACCTGGTGCCGATGATCATCATCGGAGCGTTGTTCTTTATTTTCGGATTTGTAACGTGGGTGAATGGAACTCTCATTCCCTACCTGAAGATCGCGTGTCAACTAAAAAGCGATTTTGAATCTTTCCTGGTAGCGACCGCTTTCTTTATAGCCTATACGGTGATGGCTCTGCCTTCTTCTTTTGTGCTAAGTAAAGTTGGCTATAAAAAAGGAATGGCATTGGGATTGGGAATCATGGCTATAGGTGCTCTACTATTTGTTCCTGCTGCTCAAGACCGAAACTTCAATCTTTTTTTAGTGGGTCTTTTTATTATAGGAACAGGACTGGCATTACTGCAGACCGCCTCGAATCCTTACGTTTCAATAATTGGTCCCATTGAAAGTGCGGCAACCCGCATTAGCATCATGGGTATTAGTAATAAGATAGCAGGTATACTTGCCGGACTTATTTTCGGATATATAGCATTGAATGACGCTGACGTTCTTGAGAAGAGTTTACAAACCATGGATATGGCAGCTAGAGAAGCGAAGCTCGATGAACTGGCAAGCCGTGTTATTATACCGTATGTAATTATAGCCGCTGTTCTGGTTGTTCTGGCAATAGCCATTCTGTTCTCATCACTTCCGGATATTAAAGATACCGGTGACGACTCTGCGAATCACTCTTCGGATTCTTCCAAGACAAGTGTATTTCAGTTTCCTCATCTATTACTTGGCGTTCTTGCATTATTCTTATACGTAGGTGTTGAAGTAATGGCTGGCGATACAATCATCAGCTACGGAAAATCACTAGGAATCGAGTTATCTATGGCCAGATTTTTCACGCAGGGAACACTTGCTTTCATGCTATTGGGATATGTTGTAGGCATTATCGCTATACCCCGCTATATATCGCAGGCGGTTGCATTGAAATTCTGTGCAATTCTCGGAGTTATCTTTACCATCCTGGCCGTGGTTACGACCGGTTATGTTTCGGTGGGTTTTATCGCAGCATTAGGTTTGGCAAACTCACTGATGTGGCCGGCTATATTTCCACTAGCCATTGATGGCCTTGGCAAGTATACCAAAACCGGTTCTGCTTTCCTGGTTATGGCGATCTCCGGTGGAGCTATACTACCTTTAGTATACGCTAAATTTGCTGAGGTTTGGAATTCCCAGGATGCGTATTTGTTAATGGTGCCTTGTTACCTCTATATCCTATACTTTGCCATGAGTGGATATCGCGCAGGTAGAAAAATTCAAACTTCTTAAGAAATAAAAAGAAGCTATAGCATCAAGCTATAGCTTCTTTCAAAAAGTCATTCAGGGGCTTCGCTGACTTTAGCGTATCAATTACATTTTTCATAAACTTCTTGTCAGTCACTTCGCTATCGGTGAACTCGTGTATGACAACGAAACTTTTCAGTTTTAACCATTCAACATACGTGTGATCGGCCGGGTATCCCTTCGGAGCTTTCTTTAGTGAATCTTCATCCCAAAATTTTGAAAAGCTCTTTTTGAATTTCTTTTCATTGAAGATCTTCTTCAGCTTATCACCGTTATAGTCAATCTCCTGGCGAACCTTACCAAGGTATTCAGGCTGTGGCTGAAACAAACCTATAGCTACAAAACTTTTATTCCCGGGCTCTATCTGAAAATAATAACCGGGAGTGCCTAACCCTTTTCCTTCAGAAGAAATTGCTGCGCCAAAGTTATTTTTATAAGGACGCTTATCTTTACTGAATCGTACATCGCGATAAATACGGAAGGTTAA
Source organism: Ohtaekwangia koreensis (assembly GCF_900167975.1). Lineage (GTDB taxonomy): Bacteria > Bacteroidota > Bacteroidia > Cytophagales > Cyclobacteriaceae > Ohtaekwangia > Ohtaekwangia koreensis. Next base: position 983,234 of record NZ_FUZU01000002.1, on the reverse strand, counting down.
CTTCTTCGGATCAAGCCCGCCAAGTGTATCATCAAACTTGATCATCTCTTCCAGCAGGTTCGCTACTATTTGATCAAACGATTCTTTTGCCTCCAGATATTTAGGCTTGTTCTTATCAAACCATTCACGATTGTTATTCTTTGCAAGGTCTTTCAAGAATTTTAAAACGAGAGGGAAATTCATATTCAAGATCTTAACGTTACTATATATCAAAAAACTTCTACAATAGTTTCAAGCCCTATACCTCGTGATGCTTTTACAAGAATTGTTGCATCCGAGAGATTGTCTTTTTTCAACTGTTCCATCAACGCATCTTTAGTTGTAAAATGCTTTGCTTGTGGAATCTCCTCCAGGGCCGTCTTGATAAGGTTGCCACAGAAATATACTTCCTTCAAGCCCTTCTCCCGGATCAGCTTTCCAAGACTTCGATGTTCTTTTTCAGCCTCTTCTTCCAACTCAAACATATCACCCAGAATCACAACCTTGCGTGCAGTCTTCATGGCCGCTATATTCTCAATGGCTGCCTGCATCGAACTGGGGTTTGCATTGTAAGCATCCAGTATAATTGTGTTCGTTCCCTTCTTCACAATCTGCGAACGCATATTCGAAGGTATATATTCAGCGATTGCCTGATTTGCCTGGGTGCCTTCTACATTGAAAAATTTTCCAATGCATAATGCTGCCGCCATGTTCTCAAAGTTATAGGTACCAATCAGGTTGGTGGTAATCTCCTCATTATTCTCCGCTTTGAGTTTTACAAATGGATCAGCCCCTATTAATTCACAATGATAATAATCGCCTTTGGCAGGATATAGTATAGGGCTCGCAAATCGTTTGGCCATATTTGCAAGAATGGGATTTTGCGAATTGATAAACACGGTTCCGTTGGTTGCGATCAGGTGCTGAAACAATTCTGATTTCGCCCGGATAATATTTTCGTATCCGCCAAATGTACCAATGTGTGCCTTCCCTATATTCGTAATAAAACCGTGCGTTGGATTGGCGATAGAACACAACAACGCGATCTCACCTAAATGATTCGCCCCCATCTCAACTACCGCCATCTCATACGATGCATCAATTGAAAGTATAGTAAGCGGAACGCCTATATGATTATTCAAATTTCCTTTAGTTGCGTAGGTTTTGTATTTCTTACTCAACACAACGCTCACAAGTTCTTTACTCGTTGTCTTCCCATTCGATCCCGTTAAACCTACCACCGGTATTTTTAACTGATCGCGATGATGACGCGCCAGTTTCTGCAACGTCTCCAATACATTTTCAACAACAATACAACGATCGTCTACACGGTATGCCGAGTCATCAATTACAGCAAAGCTTGCCCCTTTCTCCAGCGCTTGTGCAGCAAATTCATTCGCATTAAAACGATCGCCCTTCAATGCAAAGAAAATAGAACCCGGTGTGATCTGTCGCGTATCGGTAGACACCTTGCCGGATATCAAAAATTTTGAATACAAATCTGCAATACTCATCATGATCAACTTCTTAAATTTATTTACCCGTCATTTTCTTCATAGGGATTATGCACGGGAAAAAGTATCTTGGTGGCAAGATAACAGCCTCGCTGACCACTACGTTATAGTAGATAGAAAAATTATTTCATGAGATTACTTTTATCCTGCTTCCTTCTCTTCATTTCATTTGGCGTTCAGGCTCAGTTTACGTATGTGCTAGACCAAAGCATTCCGGTTGAAAATGATAAAGCAACCCTAACGATGCCCTGGGTTGGTGGCCTTAATACTGCACAGTATAACACCATGGATTTGAATGAGGACAATCAGGAAGATCTTGTCCTCTTTGACAGAATGACCAACAAGATCTTTACATTTCTCAATCTTGATAATCAATATGTATATGCTCCTGAGTACGAGCCGTTTTTTCCAAACGATGTTGCCAACTGGATTTTACTGCGCGATCTGAATTGTGATGGACGGAAAGATATATTCACCGGAAATATTCTGGGGATAAAAGTTTATAAAAACGAAACGCAGTCTGGCGAAACATTAACATGGAAGCATCATTTATTCTATGATGACGGAAATAAAAGTGATGTGCTGCTTACAAAAGGATTTTCAGAAGAAAAGATAAACCTGCAACTTCAGTATGATGACCTTCCTACCATTACAGATGCAGACGGTGATGGCGATCTGGACATTTTTACAGTACGCTTTGCCGGAAATGGCACGATAGAATATCACAAGAACTACGGCCTCGAACGCAACAACAATAACTGTGATTCACTCGACTTTGAAAGAATTACGATGCAATGGGGAGGCTTAACAGAATGTAGCTGTGGAAATTTTGCTTTTAATAGTGAGGCTTGTCCCACAGGAGGAAGAGTCGAACATGCAGGAGGAAAAAGTTTATTGATGCTCGATGTTACACAAGATGGACAATTGGATGTGCTGTTATCAGAAGCTACCTGCACACGACTTTCATTCTTAGAGAATAAAGGAGATCTATTAAATCCTGTTGTTAACTCTGATGAAAGTTTCCCTGCAACCAATGCGAGTAATTTTCTTTACCCCGCACCGTACTATGAAGATGTAGACTTTGATGGTCTGAAGGATTTGATCATCACTCCGAATATATTTACGAAAACAAGTTTGAGTACAAACCTGGCAATGTCCAACTGGGTATATAAGAATTCGGGTACAAATGATAAACCAGTCTTCACCTATAGCACCGCTAATTTTCTTCAGGATAGAATGATCGATGTGGGCGACAATGCTGTGCCTGCTTTCGCAGACTTCGATGTCGATGGTGATTATGATCTCTTCGTGAGCCAGAATACATCAGAGGTAACTGCTGCTACAATAAAGGTATATGAGAATACAGGAAGTCAATCATCCCCCAGTTTCAAGTTGGTCGAAGACAATTACCTGAACTTCACAACGCTTGCCCTATACAATCTCAAAATCCAGTTTACAGATATATCAGGTGATGGCAAACAAGATCTTGTATTCACAGCCACAGGTTTCTTTGATGGTATTACACGACTAAACTATATTCCAAACAAAGCAGCTGCCGGTTTAAGTTTTTCCATCGGTGATATCCAAACCATTGATATTAATCCAGCTATAACTACAGAGCTTGCCTCCACCGAAAATATTCTAGTGATCGATATCGATCTCGATGGCAAGAAAGATTTGCTTCACGGAAGAAGTAATGGTGCTATATATTACTGGAAAAACTCAGGAAATAACAATGCACCAAGCTATACTCTTACAAGTGAAACCTATCTTGGTATTGGCTCCAGCGTACTCCGGCAAAATCTTTCATTTGCTACAGGTGATCTGAATGGAAACGGCACAAACGACCTGGCGATTGGTGATCAGACAGGGGAACTTCGTATTCTGGAAAATTTCAGGCAAGCTGCGAATGCAGATGCCGCCGTTAATAATATAGTATGGAATCCACTATCAGAAACCTACCAAACACGCAACCTGGGCGGAAGAATCTGGCCAGCGATTGTCAATCTGTTTGGAACTACGCAGCCCGCTATTGTTACCGGAAATGTAACGGGTGGGCTAACAGTTTTAAAACACGATAACAGTGTTGAACTTCCCGCGAAGCCTGTCGTTACTATATATCCTAACCCGGTACTTAAAGGAGGCAGTTTGAGTGTACAATCAGATCGGCCTGTTTCCATGCAGATTTTTTCCAGCACCGGGCAGATCATCAGCGAGCCAATCCTGGTCCAACCAAACCAATCAAATCAATTAAACGATGTCAGGCTTTCTGCAGGATTATATATTGTTCGTTTCGTATGGGATAATCAATCGTTCGCGAAAAAAATTGTAGTTCATTAATTCGCGTATTCCTCCATCTTTGCGCCCGCAAGCAATTGTAATTACTTATTTAAGTATTGTAGAATAAGAGAAGTGAATTCTGTTATTCATCAATACGAATGTGTCACTATAAATACGAATTTATGAAATATGCTTTTCTTTTTGATATGGATGGAGTGATCGTTGACAGCAATCCATATCACAAGATTGCTTTGGTTCAGTTCTGTAAAGAGCATGGACATGATCTGAGCGAGGAAGAACTCCGCGAGAAGATCTATGGCCGCACAAACCGCGATTGGATCCTTAACATTTTCGGAAATATAGGAGATGAAAAAATCCGTCAATATACAGAAGAGAAGGAAGCGCTCTATCGGAAGTTATATGATAAAGACATCGTACCGGTAAAAGGATTGATCGGCTTCCTCGAGAAAACAGAGAAGGCAGGAATTCCAAGAGCCGTTGCAACGTCTGCGCCACGCGCTAACGTAGATTTCTCGCTATCTAAAACCCATACTGAACGCTTCTTTCCGACCATTCTCGATGATTCGTTTGTGAGCAAAGGGAAACCTGATCCGGAGATTTACCTGAAGTCTGCGGCAGCGTTAGGCTTTAAACCAGAAAACTGCATCGTGTTTGAAGATTCACTTTCGGGAGTCGCTGCAGGCAAGGCCGCGGGATGTAAAGTGGTGGGAATAACAACCACGCACACTCCGGAAGAGCTCCATCAAACCGACCTTTTAATTACCGATTTTGAAAATCTTGACCCGGAAACATTGATTTCCAGGCTTTTTTAAGAAAAGACTTAGGATTATTTGAAATTGGTTTTGGATTATTGGGAAGGTTTTTCCGATATTTGCAATCCCTTTTTAGAAGGGGCTAAAATTGAGCTCATTATGGCACGAGTTTGTGAAATAACAGGAAAAAGACCTCAGGTTGGTAACAACGTATCGCATGCTAACAACAAGACGAAACGTAGATTTTTACCAAATCTTCAAAAGAAACGCTTCTACATTCCTGAAGAGGATAAGTGGATTACGTTGAAATTGTCTACCAAGGCAATTAAGACCATCAATAAGAATGGTATTACCGCGGTATTGAAAGAGGCCAGAGCTAACGGATTTCTGGTATTATAGTATTACATGTCAATCGTTGATGAGTTATAAAATTATCCGTATAACCAAAGGCGATCAACAAATAACGTAAAAGAAAATGGCAAAGAGAGGCAACAGGATTCAGGTGATCTTAGAATGCACAGAGCATAAAACCAGCGGCCAGCCAGGTATGAGCCGTTACATCACCACCAAGAATCGTAAAAACACAACAGAAAGATTGGAACTGAAGAAGTACAATTCTATCTTGAAAAAAGTAACTGTTCACAAAGAAATTAAATAACCCATGGCAAAGAAAGTAGTCGCGACCCTGAAGAAAACTGACGGAAAGAGCTTTGCAAAAGTGATCCGTGCTGTGAAGTCTGAAAAGACGGGTGCTTACACCTTTAGAGAAGAAATCGTTCCAGCTGATTTAGTGAAAGAAACACTCGCTAAAAAATAAGCTGGTTATATAAGAAACAGAAGTCCCTTATGAGGGACTTTTTTTTTGCCTTCACTGAGCGACAAGTATTTTAACGAGGTTTGATCCGAAAGAATGGAGCCCATGAAATATATAGTTTGCTTGTTTGGAGCATGAATTTTTAAATCAGATCAACGGTTGTATTAGCAATCCTTATTATCGGAGGTTTGCCTTGGTTATTGGATTTTGTTGATATTTGAAACTTGTCATTTAGAATCTATTTATGTTCGGACTTTTCTCAAAAGATAAAAAAGAATCACTCGACAAAGGACTGGAGAAATCCAAGGATAACTTTTTCGGTAAACTCGGAAAAGCTCTTGTAGGAAAGTCTACTGTAGATGATGAGGTTTTAGATAACCTGGAAGAAATTCTGGTGTCTTCCGATGTGGGCGTTGAAACAACACTGAAAATTATAGAGCGCATTCAGCAACGTGTAGCCCGCGATAAATACTTAGGAGCATCCGAACTCGATAGAATTCTAAAAGAGGAAGTGGCATCTCTTTTATCTGAAACTAACTCGAAGGAGATTCAGGAATTTGAAACCCCTGCCGACAAAAAGCCCTATGTAATTATGGTTGTGGGCGTAAACGGTGTCGGCAAGACAACTACGATAGGAAAGCTATCGGCTCAATTCAAAAAGAAAGGTAAAAATGTATTGCTCGGTGCAGCCGATACATTTCGTGCAGCAGCAGTAGATCAACTGAAACTTTGGGGCGAGCGTGTAGGCGTACCGGTTATTGCGAAAGGTATGAACACTGATCCTTCAGCCGTTGCTTTCGATGCCGTAAAAGCTGGTGTCGATCAGAATGCTGACGTCATTATTATAGATACTGCAGGAAGACTTCATACAAAAATCAACCTGATGGCGGAGCTTACCAAGATTAAGCGCGTCATGCAAAAAGTTATACCAGATGCTCCTCATGAAGTACTCCTGGTATTGGATGGAAGCACCGGCCAGAATGCTGTGATCCAGGCAAGAGAATTTACCAAGGCTACAGAAGTTACGGCACTTGCTATTACCAAACTTGACGGCACTGCGAAAGGTGGCGTTGTTATTGGAATTTCTGATGAGTTTAAAATTCCAGTAAAATATATAGGTGTTGGAGAGAAAGTAGATGACCTTCAAATATTCGACAAGAACGAGTTCGTAGACTCGTTGTTTAAGCGAAACTAATCTCACTATTTTTTAGTGGCGGGCGGCACTGGAGTTTTTCTCACAGGTATCCTGAAGAATATTTGGTAGTTAAAGCCCCAGGTAGATTCTTTATCCGTGCGACCATAGCCAGGCACATCGCTGGGGACCATTTCACCGGTTTCGTTCGTGCTTAATCCGAATTTGAAGCGAGCGGTATAGCCCATCCATATATACTTCCACATCTTTACACGAAGTCCTGTCGTCAATTCAAACCAGTGACCCCTTACATTCGTATTATACAACTCTTTATCAAGCGAGCCCCATATTTCATCTTCAACACCTACGATTCTCATGTGCTCGGAGAATGTGGATTGACCATAACGTCCTCCTATAAAGAACATATTTTGTTCAGGATCCTTTGTGAGGAAATTAACATCTACACCAGCTCTGAAATAATTCCCTGAATTATCGTAATCGCCGTTATCACCACCATACGTTCTTGCCCAGTGTCCATAATCAACTGCGAGAAAAAAGCGATTGAAGTCAACATCCGCATTTACCTCCCATCCATTGAAGGTCTTACTGTAAAAATTCCGTGCGATAGAAAGAGCATCAGTACCAATCCTAATTCCCGTTGGTTTATAGCTTTTCTTTTCCAGCGAATCAATCTTCGTGGATGACGAATCGTTTTGCGCGAACACAAATGTGCTGCAGAAAACCAGGAGCAATATGTTAATTGACTTCAACTGCAATGTTTGTAACGGCTGGAAATTTAACATCATTCGTTATGAGTACATCGGTGTCTCCACCTTCCAATAAATTTACCAGATCAGAATATATCACTTGTGGACCACAACCGGGAAATAGCGTATCTAAAGTAGTAGTATAACTCACAGATATAGTATCAGCGGCCCGATCGGCTTCCGTATAAGTAACAATAAACTGAGTGCTGTTCACGCTTGCGCTAGGATTCAGTGGAAGCTTCACTGTACTGGTTGTATCGCCTGCATAGTAAATATCAGAAGAATAATTTGTAGTGATACTTTTAATATGTACAGCCGTTGCTGTCGTAGTGCCCGGTCTTCTGAAAACAACCTGCGTGAGATTTGTTTCGGGGCACCGCATCAATTTAACATTAACCACTGCAGGATCCTGCAATGCTTCGAGCCGATCATCATCACTATCCAATGCTATAGATGCAGTATCAAAAGTCGTAGCTGCATTTGCAAAATCTATTTTTAAGCTATCTATAAATTTTTGGTTGCCACACTGCTTGTAACGTTCTACTTCAAAGATCCTATAGGTCAACCTTAGCTTTCTGACCGAATCTGCTAATCCAAAATCATCTGCAAAATCAAAGGTATAGGTGGAGAATTCCTGGGTAAGATTAACCGGAAGATATAGTGTGGATGCTGTTTGATCTACATAAAAATTTTCACCACTGAAATCAGCTGTTACGCTATTGAATATAGTACTGCGTGTAGTGGCCGACTGAGTAGCCGTTCCTGTTATATAGAGTTGCTGCAGGGTGAGTCCAACCATGCCAACCTTCGGGCAGCGATATATAGCAATATTAGTTCCTCCGCTTTTTGTAGGCGTAGTGTTTACAAGCCTGATGGAATCAAATGAATGGCTTGCTACATTGAGGTCCGACAAGATATAGCGTGAACCACAGTCATCTGAAACGTATTGTATTTTTGTGCTGTAACTTAACTTCAGTGTATCCTTGCTGCCATCACTTCTGGTAAAGAAAATATCTGTACCTGTTGCTGTATAATTCAGTGGCAATGAAATGCTGGTGGCAGTGTCAGCGGTGATTGCGCTGGTACCCGAGAATGATATTTCCGTTGCCTTCAGGGTATCGGCAACCGTAGAGCCCATCACATGAAAAGAGATGCCTAAAAAATTATTATTGAGTTGAAAGCAATCCGGATCGTCCAGGCACGAGGCAGCCAGAATAATGAAAGCGATGAACCAGCTCGTTTTTCTCATAGTTTTTGCGGTCGTAAAGATAGTTTAACGCCCCAAAGCCCAAATTCTGTGCCCATTTATTTTTAGTACTTTTGCATTCATAACAGAAACCCCAACGTAGCAAACATCGAAATCAAGGTCAAAATCATTCTTTCGGATATTTCTCCTTTTGAATTATTGAAACCTGATTGTTGTTTGAAAACGCAAGTGGTGATATAATTTAAATGAAGACAAAGGGTAACAAGAAAACAAAGGTCAATATTGTAACACTGGGCTGCTCCAAAAACCTGGTGGACTCAGAAGTACTATTGACTCAACTGCGTGGAAATGGAATTGAGGCGGTCCACGAATCAAAAGAAGACGATGCCAGCGTTGTGGTTATAAATACCTGCGGGTTTATCGATAACGCCAAACAGGAATCTATCGACACTATTTTACGCTATGTAGATGCCAAGGAAGAAGGCATTGTTGATAAAGTCTATGTTACAGGTTGCCTTTCGCAACGCTATAAAGATGATCTTGAAAAAGAAATTCCAGATGTCGATGCATGGTTCGGCACACGCGATCTGTCGCGCATTCTGAAAGTTTTTAAAGCTGACTACAAACACGAATTAGTGGGCGAACGGATTCTTACCAATCCCAGTCATTATGCGTATCTGAAAATTTCGGAAGGATGCGATCGTCCTTGTTCCTTCTGTGCTATTCCGTTGATGCGTGGTGGCCATATTTCCAGACCCATGGAAGAGCTGGTGCTGGAAGCTAAAAACCTAGCAAAGAATGGTGTAAAAGAATTACTTCTCATCGCGCAGGATTCTACTTATTACGGTTTAGATCTTTATAAAAAGAGAAATCTGGCCGAGCTTCTCCAACGACTTTCCGATGTTGAAGGTATAGATTGGATTAGACTACATTATGCATTCCCTGCGGGATTCCCCATGGATGCTCTTCAGGTAATGGCCGAGCGCTCAAACATCTGTAAGTATATTGATATACCTCTTCAACACGGATCAACACGTATGCTGCAACTTATGCGCAGAGGTATAACACGTGAAAAAACTGAACAATTGTTGCAGACCATTCGCGAGAAAGTTCCGGGTATAGCAATTCGTACAACGATGATTGCTGGCCACCCGGGAGAAACCGAAGCTGACTATCATGATCTTTTAAACTTTATAGAAAAGTCACGTTTCGATCGTCTCGGAGTTTTCGGTTACTCACACGAAGAAAATACACACTCTCATTCTATGCCGGATGATGTTGCCGATGATGTAAAACAACAGCGTGTTGACGAGATCATGGAACTTCAGCAAGGCATCTCCCTTGAACTCAATCAACAGAAGATCGGAAAGATTTACAAGGTATTGGTTGATCGCAAAGAGGGTGGCGAATTTATAGGCCGCACAGAATTTGATTCTCCCGAAGTTGATAACGAAGTGATTATCCATAGCCCTGAAAATTATTTGCGCGTAGGCGATTTCGTTACTGTAAAGATCAAGTCAGCAACGGAGTTTGATTTGACCGGAAGCATTGCGGATTGATCTGATTTAATCTTTTCGTTTAGAAGGCCATACACATTCATCACCATACTATATATCCAATAGTATGGTTTAACATTTCATTAACAAATTCGCTATAGCAGGAAGGTCGTTCATTAAAAAATACAATCTCCTGCCATAACAATTTGCTAAACTTAATACCGGAAATTACCGTTATTCGACTTGTGAATTCACGTACCACCAATCCGTGTTCCTGACTTATGCAGCTTGAGAAAATCTCCTTCGCTGAAACGCGATCCTTCAGTTCTTTTTTCCTGGATTACATTCAACAAAAAGAATCTCTTAAGCCCTTCTATCATCACTTTCCACTCATTGAAAATTTCAAAGGTCAACTTGCTGAAAAAGGTAAATCGTTTTCAACTCAGACCCGAAATACATTGGTTGAAGTATTGGAACAGCAATACACTTCGACACCAGCCATTGATGCTGTACAGCAAAATATAAAGGCACTGAAACACGAAAAGACCTTCACAGTTGTAACAGGCCATCAGCTGAATATCTTTACCGGTCCGCTGTATTTTATATATAAGATCATTACCGTCATCAATACGTGTAAGCAATTGAAGGCACGTTATCCTGAATATAACTTTGTTCCTGTATACTGGATGGCCTCCGAAGATCATGACTACGATGAGATAAAGTATTTCAGACTCTACGGTAAAAAGTATGCGTGGGGCACAAATCAGAAAGGCGCTGTCGGCAGGTTCTCGACTAAAGATTTATTACCGCTGCTGAATGAAATTCCCGGAGACATTTCTCCTTTCAAAGAGGCATATACTAAAAATAAAACGCTGAGTGAAGCTGTCCGTCATTATGTTAATGCACTGTTTGGCGATGAAGGACTTGTAGTGATTGATGCCGATAACCCTAAACTCAAATCTGTTTTTAAAGAGGTAATCCGACAAGATATAGTTGCCAATTCTACAAAGAGCCTGGTAGACAAAACGAATGCAGCACTAGAAAACAACGGATATAAAATACAGGTATACTGTCGTGATATAAATTTCTTTTATCTCGATGGAAGTCTGAGAAGCAGGATTGAAAAATCGGGAGATAAATATCAAGTAGTTGATACGGATATTTCCTTCTCTGCGGATGAAATAAATGAACTGATAGAAAAGCATCCCGAACGGTTTAGTCCCAATGTAATTCTAAGACCACTATACCAGGAAATGATTTTGCCAAATCTTGCTTATGTAGGCGGTCCGTCCGAAGTAGTATACTGGCTTCAGTTGAAAAGCGTATTTGAAAAATTCGAAACGCCATTCCCGGTTTTGATGCCGCGTAATTTTGCGATGGTAATGGATCATACCGTTGTTCGCAAGTATGAGAAGACAGGCCTCGAACTAAAAGATCTGTTCGAAGAGAAGAACTATATATTCAATCATTGGGTATTAAAACATTCACCTCGTAATCTTACGGTAGGAGCAGAACGAAGCCAGGTTCTTGAAATATTTGAGACGCTAAAGAAAAGATCGGACGCTATCGATAAAACCTTAACTGCCTATATAGCTGCTGAAGGTAAACGCGCATTGAATAGCCTCGAAAAAATAGAACGGAAACTGCTCCGTGCTGAGAAGCGATTGCATACGGATAAGCTTCGTCAGATAGAAAGTATAAAAGATACATTGTTTCCCAATGGCAGCCTGCAGGAACGAACAGACAACTTCCTGAACTTCCACCAGCAAGACGCTGCGTTCATTCAAAAATTGAAAGAGCTATTTGATCCGTTTGATTTTCGATTCAATGTTATTTCTTACGAAAGCCAGCTTTAAATTTGAATATGACAAAGGCTGAACTCCGAAAAGTATATCTTCAAAAACGAAAATCAATTTCAGAAGCAGAATACGGGCAGCTCAATTATCAGTTGTGTGAAAATTTCTTCGCGCATGTCGATCTATCGTTCATAAAAGTGTTACATACATTTATACCGATTGAAGAGAAACGCGAGCCCAATACCTGGCTGATCATAGACCGTATCCGGAGAGAGTTTCCGCACATAAGACTATCTATACCGAAGATCAATACAGAAACCGGAGGGCTTGAAAATTTCTTTTTCGAAGGACTGCACCAGCTTCAAAAAAATATATGGGGCATCCTGGAACCGAAGCAAGGGGTACCTACAGAGTCAGAAAAAATTGATATGGTATTTGTCCCGATGTTAACCTTTGATACCAAAGGTAATCGCGTAGGCTATGGCAAAGGGTACTACGATCGCTTTCTATCAGAATGCAAACCTTCATGCAAAAGTGTTGGTCTCTCACTTTTCGATCCTATAGAATATATAGAAAATGTAGAGGCCCACGATATACCTCTAAACATCTGCGTTACTCCCAACCAGGCTTTCAGTTTTCAATCTTAAGCTCGAAAGTTTCTATACTATTGATGGTTCCTGTTGACTCAGGCAATGGAAAGATCCAAGGCCCCAGATTATATCAACAGAGTCAAGGCCTATAACTTTGCGATCTGAAAAAGTACTTTGAATAATCTCAAGCGCTTTGTCATCGTTCTTATCCCGAAAGGTAGGAACTACAACATATTTATTGCTGATATAAAAATTAGCATACGATGCAGGCAATCGCATATCTTCATATACTATAGCTGCAGGCATTGGCAATTCAACAACGTTCATCTGCTTTCCATTCTCAAGTCTGAGTTTATGAAGCTGTTTTAAGTTCTCTTGCAAAGGCTCATAGTTCTCATCACTTTTATTCGTTTCCACAACGGTGACAACGGTATCTTCATTTACAAAACGCGTAAGATCGTCAATGTGCCCATCGGTATCATCACCAATAATACCATCACCCAACCAAAGTATATTACTTACTCCATAGTAGTTATACAGGAACTCTTCGATTCGCTTTTGATCAAGATGTGGATTACGATTTTCATTTAATAGACAAGATGTTGTCGTGAGTAATGTCCCTTTGCCATTGAATTCAACAGAGCCGCCTTCCATAACAATCCCCGGGTATACTACCGGAATGTCATAATGTTTAGCAATTAACGTTGGGATATTATCATCGAGATCGAATGGAGGATATTTACCACCCCATGCGTTATAACCCCAGTCCACTATAATTTTCTTCTGCTCTGCGTTGGGGTTCAGCAAAAATGCAGGGCCATGATCACGACACCAGGCGTCATTCGTGGGATGAATAAAGAATTGAACGTTATTCAAATCCGCACCCGCTTCCTGAACATAGCGCAGTGCCTTCTGCTTCATTGCCTCGTCAACAACGTTGATATTTACCTTTTCTCCTTCTGCTACCAGTTTTATAAACTGCGCATATACCGGATATATAGTTTCAATCTTTCCAGGCCACGAAGCTTCCTTATGAGGCCAGCTCAGCCACGTTGCATCATGCTTAGCAAACTCTGCAGGGAAAAAATAGCCGAGATGTTTTGGAGTCCGAAAGTCGGAAAGTCCGGAAGACGGAAAGTTTGATTCGTTGCTCATTATAATGTTTAGTCTCTCTTACTTAAGAGTATTTCGAAGGCTGTTGATCATGACCAAAAGCTCTTCGCAATATTTGTAAAGTTCTTTAAACTCTTCCTGAGAAATATATTTTCTTCTTGCGGCAAGATGTAGACATCCTACGACTTCTACATCTGATCGAAGAGCATATCCTAAAAACTTACTGAATTCTGCATTTGACTGACCTGTTGATCCCTCCGCTATATTTAAAGAAACTGAATCAGCAGCTCTTTTAAATTGAGAAGTTAATATATACATCTCATCCTTAGGAAACTTCTTTACCAGTTCATTCACTTTTTCAGAAAGATCTGCGGCCTTTTGCCAAACAATAAGTTTCTCAAATTTAAATCCCATATACGTTAAATAGCTAACGGTATTAATTTCATTTACACAACAACTGTCTTTCGGACTTCCAGACTTACCGTCTTACGGACTTAATCTTCATCTATAAACCGCTTCGTAATTGGCTGATACGAATCAATTCTGCGGTCGCGCAGGAATGGCCAGTGCGTTCTGTAGCGATCGGTTTGGTCGAGATCAATTTCTTCTACATGTACTTCTTCCTGATCATGTGATGCTAAATATAGCAGCCGTCCAAATGGATTCGAGATAAACGAACCGCCCCAGAATTTCATCGCTCCGTTTTGTTCAAAGCCAACACGGTTTACACTTACAACGTGAAGGCCATTGGCTACAGAGTGACTGCGCTGAATGGTTTGCCACGCGTTATACTGTTCGGAGTTGGTAGCTTCATCTTGTGACGTAGCCCATCCGATCGCAGTCGGGTAGAATAAAATTTCTGCACCCATCAGCGAAGTAATACGCGCTCCTTCCGGATACCATTGATCCCAGCAGATGAGAACGCCTATTGTAGCAAACTTGGTTTTAAAAACTTTATAGCCAAGATCGCCTGGCGTGAAATAGAATTTTTCAAAGTAAGCCGGATCATCCGGTATATGCATCTTGCGATACTTGCCGAGGTATGTACCATCTGCATCAATCAACGCAGTTGTATTGTGATATATACCTTGTGTACGTTTTTCAAAAAGTGATGCAATGATCACAACGCCAAGTTCCTTGGCAACACCGGATAGGGTCTCCGTTGACGGTCCTGGAATTGGTTCTGCTAATTTAAAGTTCTCGTAATCTTCTACATCGCAGAAGTATAGCGAACGAAAGAGCTCTTGCAGGCAAACGATCTGCGCGCCTTTTGCGGCAGCTTCACGGATTTTCTCGATGGCTTTTGCCAAGTTCTGATCCGGGTTTTCTGTGCATGACATCTGCACGGTTCCAACTTTCACTTTTTTACTCACGTGTGTTCAGCTTTTAATGGTTGCAAAATTAGGAAGTAATTCGTGTTCCAAAAATCATGATTTACTTCCGATATGCATAAAAAGAAAACCCTCCGAAAAAGTTCAGAGGGCTTCATATTAGCGTCAGACTAAGAAAGTACTTTGCTTATGCTTCTTGTTCAATGTGAACAAACGATTCATCTTTTGCTTCCAGATTGGATGATCCCATCAACCACGTATCGACAGCACGTGCTGCTTCGCGTCCTTCAGAGATTGCCCAAACAACGAGCGACTGACCTCTGCGTACATCGCCTGCAGAGAAGACGCCTTCCTGCGTGCTCATGTAGTTTGTAGTTTTGATGTTGCCGCGCTCATCGAGCTCAAGCTTCAGCTCATCTACAAGGCCACCTTTTTCAGCACCAACAAATCCAATGGCTAACAATGCTAACTCACAAGGAATCACTTTTTCTGATCCTGGAATTTCTTCGAAGCCCATTCTTCCTTGCGCATTCAAACCCCACTTGATGTCAACCGTTTTTAATCCTGTAAGACGACCGCTGTTATCCCCTATAAATTCTTTGGTGAGAATTGCCCATTGGCGATCAACCCCTTCTTCATGTGAAGATGAAGTGTTCAGAATCATCGGCCACAGCGGCCATGGATTTGATTCTTCATTACGAGTTAACGGAGGCTTGGCCAGCAATTCAATTTGTGATACTGATTTTGCTTTATGACGATTTGATGTGCCGACACAATCTGATCCGGTATCACCACCACCAATCACCAATACATTTTTATCCGTAGCTAAAATTTCTTCCACGAAAATATTATCACCAGCACCACGCTTGTTCTGCTGTGATAAAAACTCCATCGCGAAGTGTACACCTTTCAATTGTCTTCCTGGTATAGGAAGGTCGCGTGGTGCCGAAGCACCTCCACACATTACAACAGCATCGAACTCGTCTTGCAAATGCTTCGCGCTGATGTTTACACCTACGTGCGCGTTTGTGCGGAACACAATGCCTTCCTGTTCCATCAAGCGAAGTCTTCTGTCAATGACATGCTTCTCTAATTTGAAATCAGGTATACCATAGCGAAGAAGTCCACCGATCCGGTCACTGCGTTCAAATACAGTTACCCAATGACCAGCTTTATTTAATTGTGCAGCAGCAGCAAGTCCCGCAGGACCTGACCCTACAACAGCAACACGTTTACCGGTTCTTTGCTTGGGAGGTGTCGGTTTGAGATAACCTTTTTCGAATGCCTGTTCAGCGATTGTCTTTTCTATATACTCAATCGTAACAGGTTTATTGTTAATGCTCAGTACACAGCTTGCTTCGCAAGGCGCAGGACAAATCCTTCCTGTAAATTCCGGAAAGTTATTCGTGCTGCTCAGTATTTTGATAGCCTCTTCCCACTTGCCATTATATACTGCATCGTTAAAGTCAGGTATATT
Source organism: Ohtaekwangia koreensis (assembly GCF_900167975.1). GTDB lineage: Bacteria > Bacteroidota > Bacteroidia > Cytophagales > Cyclobacteriaceae > Ohtaekwangia > Ohtaekwangia koreensis. The sequence continues at coordinate 966,965 of NZ_FUZU01000002.1, read as the reverse complement.
ATTTCCCAGTGGACAACCGTTGTGGCAAAACGGAACGCCACAATCCATACAACGGGCGGCCTGCTGTTTTACCTTCTCTTTGTCAAGCGGGTTATATACTTCCTTGTAATCTTTTATACGTTCTTTTGGATCACGTGATTTGGGCATCTCGCGATCAAATTTCATAAATCCATCTATCTGTCCCATGTCTCGTTGCGTCTGTTATTGGTGATTATTTTTTAAGAAGTGCTGGTGCTGCTGGCGTAACCTTGCCGTTAACAGCCTGGCGTGACTGCGCTTTTTGTTTTTGAATGACAGCCTTGTAATCACGAGGCATCACTTTTACAAAAAGATCACTGGCAGTTTCCCAGTTCTCGAGCACCCACTCGGCAGGATCACTGCCGGTATATTTGTGATGCTTTTCGATCATGGCTTTTACTTCTGCCTTGTCTTCATCTTCCAGCGTTTCAAGATCCACCATTTCACGGTTACACAAACGCTCCAATGCATTTTCAGGATCGAAGACATACGCTATACCACCACTCATACCAGCTGCGAAGTTCTTACCTGTTTTACCAAGAATAACAACACGGCCACCGGTCATATACTCACAAGCATGGTCGCCTACACCTTCTACAACGGTCGTTACTCCGGAGTTACGAACGCAGAAACGTTCACCTGCCTGACCTCTTATATAGGCTTCACCAGATGTAGCTCCGTAGAACGCTACGTTACCAATGATGATATTGTCTTCAGGTTTAAAGGTTGCTTCCTTATCAGGATAGATAATCAGTTTAGCACCTGATAAACCTTTTCCAAAATAATCGTTCGCTTCACCTTCAAGTTCGAATGTTAACCCAGGTGCTCCGAACACAGCAAAGCTTTGTCCTGCAGAACCCTTGAATTGAAAATGAATAGTATCTTCCGGTAAGCCTTTGCCTTTATACTTCTTCGAAATTTCATTCGAGAGTAATGCTCCGACAGAACGATCTATATTGTGAATGATAAACTTCTCTTGTACCGCTTCTGCATCATCGAGTGCAGGACGTGCGGCCTCAACAAGTTTCCAGTCGAGTACTTTTTCAAGTTCGAAATCTTGTTCGATCTGCTTATATAGTCCGACACCCTCGCGCGCACTTTCCTGGTGAAGTATAGGAGAAAGATCAAGCTTCTTCACTTTCCAATGTTCAACATCCTGACGAACGCGCAGCATATCCGTGCGTCCGATCATTTCATTTACTGTTCTGAAACCAAGCTCCGCCATATTTTCACGAAGATCCTGTGCCAGGAAGCGGAAGAAATTTACTACGTGATCAGGATCACCTGTAAACAGCTTGCGCAGATCAGGATCTTGAGTAGCTATACCTACAGGACATGTATTCAAGTGACACTTCCGCATCATGATACATCCTTCTACGACCAGGGCTGCCGTTGCAACACCCCACTCTTCAGCACCCAGCATAGCAGCTACAGCTATATCTTTACCAGTACGGATCTGTCCGTCTGTTTGCAGTGTAACGCGACTTCTTAAATTATTTTTTACCAGTGTCTGATGTGCTTCTGCTAAACCAAGTTCCCAAGGTAAACCTGCGTGACGCATGGAGCTGATTGGCGATGCACCGGTTCCGCCATCGGCACCAGAAATAAGAATAGCATCAGCCTTCGCTTTGGCAACACCGGCCGCAACGGTACCGACACCCGCTTGGGATACAAGCTTCACATTGATACGCGCCTGACGATTGGCATTTTTCAAATCGAAAATTAATTGCGCTAAATCTTCGATTGAGTATATATCGTGGTGAGGAGGAGGTGATATCAAACCAACACCCGGTGTTGAGTGACGCACACGACCAATCCATTCATCTACTTTATGTCCGGGAAGCTGACCACCTTCACCAGGCTTTGCGCCTTGTGCCATTTTGATCTGCAACTCATCGGCATTCGATAGATAGTAACTTGTCACACCGAAACGTCCGGAAGCAACCTGCTTGATAGCAGAACGTTCCCAGTCGCCATTTTCTTTTTTCTCATAGCGGATCTCATCTTCTCCACCTTCACCGCTATTGCTTTTTCCGCCAATGCGGTTCATCGCTATAGCGAGTGTTGTATGCGCTTCAAATGATATAGATCCGAATGACATAGCACCGGTAGCAAAGCGTTTGAAGATTTCTTCTACAGGCTCTACTTCACTCAATGGTATAGCGTTGCGTTTCTTAAATTCAAACAATCCGCGGATCGTTAACTGATCACGGGTTTGATCGTTTATCTTCTGAGCATATTTCTTATACTGCTCATAGTTGTTGGTCTTCGTGGAATACTGAAGCAAGTGAATTACTTCAGGACTAAACATGTGTTTCTCGCCTCTGCGTTTCCACTGATATATACCACCGACCTGAAGTTCTTTCGCTTCGTTTTCAAAGGCAAGGCGATGACGAACCAATACTTCCTGTGCAAGGTCATCGAATGACAAACCTTCGATGCGGCTGATCGTGCCACGGAAACATTTTTCCACTACATCGCTGCCTAATCCTACGGCTTCAAAAATCTGTGACGACTGGTATGATTGCAGCGTGCTGATCCCCATCTTCGACATTACTTTCAGCAAACCGTTTCCTATAGCTTTCTGGAAATTTGCAAACACTTCTTCATCGGCAAGCGGCTTGTAGAACATGCCGTGCTTGTTCATTGAATGTATAGTCTCCAATGCTATATATGGATTCACGGCACTGGCACCATACCCGATGATGGTTGCAAAGTGTTGAACTTCCCACGCATCACCTGCTTCTACAACAAGACCAGCTTGTGTACGAATACGTTTTTCAACAAGGTATTGATGAACGGATCCTACTGATAATAGTGAAGGGATGGGTGCATATTCATTGCTAATCTTTCTGTCGGAAAGAATTAATATCTTCTTGCCGGCACGAACTGCTTTCTCAGCTTCACAACAAATACGTGTTATACTTTCATCGAGTCTTCCAGGTTCACCATCTGCTTTGAACACACATTGAATTACTGCGTATTCAAAACCCTGATCCTGCAAGTGTTTTAATTTTTCAAGATCTTCATTCAGCAACACAGGTTGTGAGATGTGTATCTGGCGTGTATGCTCTGGTGTTTCATCCAACACGTTGAAGCTTGCACCGACACGTGTGAAGAGAGACATCACCAATCGTTCACGGATCGGATCTATAGGAGGGTTACTTACCTGAGCAAAATGCTGTTTGAAATAATTAGAAATGTGACGGCTTTCTTTCGAAAGGACCGCGAGCGGAGTATCATCGCCCATGGAGCCAATCGCTTCATAACCTTTTTCGGCCATTGGAAGGATGACCGTCTTTACGTCTTCTGTAGTATATCCGTAAGCATTCTGGCGTTGGATCAATGTCTTCTCATCGAAGCTTGTCTCAACCCATTCAACTTCCGGCTCAAGACGAAGCTTGAGGCGATTCTGAATGATCCAGTTATAGTATGATTTCCCTTCGTAAACGGAACGCTTTACTTTTTCGTCATCGAGGACTTTACCTTTTTCGGTATCGATCATCAACATCTTACCGGGTGTGATGCGTCCTTTTTCGACAATATCTTTTGGATCTATAGTCAACGCGCCTGCTTCTGATGCTGCAATCACACGACCAGAACGTGTAACGCAATAGCGAAGTGGACGAAGTCCGTTACGATCCAACGTAGCGCCTATGCGCACACCATCGGTAAACACCAATGCAGCAGGACCGTCCCACGGCTCCATCATGGAAGCATGATATTTATAAAATGCTTTTCTGTGTGGATCCATCAGTTTGTTATCCTGCCATGCTTCCGGCACAAGCATCATCATAACGTGAGGAATCGTGCGGCCTGACAACACCAGCATTTCAACCAGTGCATCGAGGTTAGCAGAGTCGGAACCATCCGGGCTTGTAATTGGCAAAAGCTTTTTCAACTCTTCGTCTGTAAACATAGTCGACTTGAAGAGTGCTTCCTTCGACTTCATTTTGTTTACGTTACCACGAATGGTATTGATCTCACCATTGTGCGCTATATACCGGAAAGGCTGTGCTAACTTCCAGTTCGGAAATGTATTCGTAGAGAAACGCGAGTGAACCAGCGCCATCGCTGTTTTCAAACGTGTATCCTGAAGATCATTGAAATATATTCTTAGTTGCTCTGTACGAAGTTGTCCTTTGTAAACAATAGTACGCGCAGAAAAACTGGTGATATAAAATTCCTTGTTATTACCTTTTACTGTATTGGCAACAATGTGCTGAGAGTAATTGCGCAGTATAAAAAGTTTTCGTTCGAAGGCATCGCCCACAACAGTTTCATCTGTTGGCTTCACAAACACCTGCTCGATGACAGGCTCAACTTCCGCTGCACCCGGACCTGGCACACTGTGATCTACCGGCACAACGCGGAAGCCGATCAGATCAAGGCCAAGTTCTTTGATGTTCTTACGCAATACCTCGCGGCAAGCATTGCTTACTTTTTTGTCGCGTGGGAAGAAAACCATACCAACGCCATACTTGCCGGGAGCCGGGAGCTCGAAGCCAAGGCGTTTCGCTTCTTCAACAAAAAAATCATGGGGGATTTGAATCAGTACACCCGCGCCATCTCCTGTCTTCGGACTGCTGCCTTTGCCTCCGCGGTGTTCCATGTTTTCAAGCATGGTGAGCGCGTCAAGCAAATTCTGGTTCGTTTTTGTGCCATTGATGTTAGCGACAAAGCCGATACCACAGGCATCGTGTTCCAGTTCTGGGGTGTACAAACCACGGCTGGTTGTTTCTTTCATCTTTCTTTCTGGTTAGTTGTCTGGTTGTAAATGGGTGTGTAAAATTCCGTTTAGGGCAAAACGGAGCCTATAAAAATAGAGATAAAACAGAAGAAATATTTGGCAAAGTAAGAAAGAGCAGAATTTTTGGAATCTTTTCAGATTTGATTCAAAACATTTTAAAATGTAAAAAACGAACACGATTGCACCATGTCCAATTTTGAAAAATTCAACAATTACAGAAAACGGTTGAAGTATTTGCAACGATCTTTACCAAGTATGAATTGAATTTTGTGTTCTTGTTAACTTTTCTTCACTCCGCGCACCATTTCCTTTTTTCCGGGTGGACCAGCCAATGTTTCAACGACTAATCCCAATGATTTCAAGTCACGTTTTAGCTGGCCTTTTGCACAATACGTAACGAAGACACCGTCAATTTTCATCGCGTCAACCACCTTTTTCAAAACATCAATCTCCCACATTTCGGGTTGCTTGTTTGGAGCAAAGGCATCAAAATATATCAAATCAAAACCTGTCGATAAATCCGCTTGCTGCAACGTGACGTTTCGTTTTTGCAGCTCAAAGTTCGGAAGTATATATGTCGCACTGTTCCATGGAGCCTGATGAAGTTGATCAAATTTTTCTTTCAGTCCCACTGAATCTATATAGTTCAGCTTCGACCAAATCTCCTCCGGAATCGGATACGTCTCCAACGAAGTATAGTGAATAGAATTCGGAATTTCCTGTGCACGTTGAAGAGTGAGCAACGCGTTGAGACCTGTACCAAACCCAACTTCAAGTATAGCTATATCCGTTGCATTTTGTCTTCGGAGGAAATAATCAAGCCCCTCCTTTATAAAAACGTGAATGGATTCCTGAACGGCTCCATGCCTGGAGTGATACGTTTCATCTAGTTCCGTATTCAACAATGAATGAGAGCCATCCGATGTAGTAATTATTTCTATGCCCATGAGATGACTATGCGATTTTATTGTACCATATATATATATATTCCTCCTTGCAGAAGCTCACGATATTGAAGTTACTCTTTCGTGATCAACGCAACCGCTGAAGCATTAACGCCCTCTTCGCGGCCAACGTATCCAAGTTTTTCATTGGTAGTTGCTTTGATCGACACATCGTCTTCCGAAATATTCATGAGCGGTGCCAACACTTTTTTCATTTCATCAATGTGAGGATTTACCTTGGGACGTTCAAGACAAATGGTGCAGTCTACATTTCCGATACGCCATCCTTTTTCGTGGAGCATGTTTGTTACTTCCTTCAGAAAAAATTTGCTATCCATACCTTTCCAACGGTTATCCGTATTGGCAAAATGGAAACCGATGTCGCGGAGGTTAGCCGCGCCAAGCAGGGCATCGCAGATAGCGTGAATTAAAACATCAGCATCGGAGTGTCCAACGGCACCTTTACTGGCAGGAAGTTTAATTCCACCCAACCAGAAGTCTCGTCCTTCTTCGAGCTCGTGTACATCGAAGCCCATTCCTACTCGTATCTTCATCTTACTTTAGTCTTGTTACTGATTTGATGCAGAGCACAAATGGCTCCAGGCAATGCATGCAAAGTTGCACAAAGTATATTTATACTCCCATCCTTATTTAATAAAAACACTGGATGGATATTTTACTTTCACAAGATATAGGCCGTGAGGCGGAACATTGGCGCCTGCCTTTTTTCGATCGCGGACTTGCAGTATAGCTTCAAATTCCTTTAGAGAAATTTTTTCGGTGCCTACATCCAGCAATGTTCCTACGGTTGCCCGTACCATTCCCCTTAAAAAACGATTGGCGGTAATTGTAAATTCAAGCGAGGCTCCATGCGCTTTCCATTCCGCCTTTTTTATATCGCACAGAAAATGATTTACATCTGTTTTTACTTTACTGAAACTCTCGAAGTCATGTGAGCCGAGCATCGAAGAAGCAGCTTTATTCATTAAGTCAATATTTACACTCTTGAAATAATATAAAGCGAGCCCTTCAAGAAAAGGATTTTTTGTGCGTGTGATTCTGTAAATATAGGTACGCTCAACAGCATCGTAACGTGCATGTGCATCGGGCTTCACCTTGTGGATAAAAGGAATTGCTATATCCTTGGGCAAAAAGGAATTTAACTTTTGTATAAGCGTATTGGTATCAAATTCCTTTTCAATATCAGCATGAAAAAATTGTTGCTCACAATGAACACCGGTATCTGTTCGTCCGCTTCCTACTATTTTAATTTCTTCGCGTAGTAATTTAGTAAGCGCATTTTCTACTACGGTTTGCACACCCAACGCATTATTCTGGCTTTGCCAGCCATTGTAGTGACCACCGTTATAACTTATTTCAAAAAAGTAACGCATGAATTCAAAAGCTGAAGAGAGAAATAAAAAGGAGAAAGCAAGATATATAGATAGAATTCTGCTGTCTGAAAAATCTCGGTGTGTTCATGATTGCAAAATTACTTTTTCCCTGCTATACTTTTTCAAAAATAATTGCAGCACCCTGTCCGACACCAATACACATCGTTGCCAACCCATACTGTATATTTCTTCTTCGCATTTCGTACAGCAAAGTAGCGCTGATCCGCACACCGCTGCAACCAAGCGGATGGCCTATAGCAATAGCCCCACCATTTACATTTACATTTTCTGGATTAAGATCAAGATCGCGAATACAGGCTATAGATTGAGAGGCAAACGCTTCGTTGAGTTCCGTTAATCCGATGTCTGTAATTTTTAATCCGGCACGTTTCAATGCTTTTTGTGCAGCCGGTACAGGCCCTACTCCCATATAGGCAGGATCAACACCAGCAATGGCAGTCGAAACTATTTTTGCCAGTGGAGTAAGGTTGAATTTCTGAAGTATATCTTCCGTTACTAACAAGCACGCAGCAGCACCATCATTTATACCGGATGAATTTCCTGCTGTTACCGTACCATTCTCCTTGAAGGCAGGCTTCAACGAACTCAACTTTTCAATAGTCGTGGTACGCGGGTGTTCATCTTTTTCAAAAAGGAAAAATTCATCTTTTGATTTAGGCACCGGCACGATCTCTTCTTTAAATTTCCCTGCTTGATTTGCCTGCTGATATTTTACTTGTGATTGAAATGCAAATGCATCTTGTTCTTCACGACTCACCTTCCATTTCTCCGCTACATTTTCTGCCGTCTCTCCCATCGAGTATGGATGATATAGTCTGGAAAGTTTTGAATTGATAAAACGCCAACCAAGTGTCGTATCGATCAACTCCTGTTTACGCGCGAACGGCTCTTCTGATTTTGCCATCACAAAAGGAGCGCGACTCATACTTTCAACACCACCGGCTATATACATATCGCCATTGCCCGTCATGATGCCTTGAGCCGCCTGCATAATCGCCTGCAAACCCGAAGCACACAACCGGTTTACAGTTACTCCGGCAACTTCCACAGGCAAGCCTGCGAGCAACAACGCCATACGGGCAACATTCCGGTTATCCTCCCCTGCCTGATTTGCAGCGCCAACAATTACATCTTCAATCAAACCTATATCTATGGATGGATTTCGTTTCAGCAATTCACGAATAGCATGAGCCGCCAGGTCATCGGGTCGTACAGACGCCAACGCTCCGCCATATTTACCAACCGGTGTACGCACTATATCAACAATATATACAGACTTCATAGGCATCATCGTTCATGGAAACTTAACCAACTAACAAATCCGGATTTGTTTAAGCTTTGATATAACCTCCGGGAATGCTACATATCTGTTTTGAAAGTAGCGGGTTAAATTTTTCTTTTTACTTTTGCCGAGCTTATAACAAAGTAAGCAAGTTAACGCAACAAGCACATGTGGCAAAGAATTCAAACGGTATTTCTGGCGATCGCCATTGTTAGTTTAGTCGCAGCAATCTTCTTACCGATCTGGGTCTTTCAGGATCCTTCCGGCAAATCGCATGAGCTGTATGCACTGCACTATAGCATCATTGAAAATGGCGCACGCAACACTACATACTTTCCTTATTCTATAACTGCCATCTTGTTGATTGCTGCTGCAACGCTGGCTTTTCTGGAGATCAGAAAATTCAAAGACAGAATTACGCAAATAAAAATGGGGGCGCTGAATTCGCTTATCATCGCTATAGCCATGTGCGCTGCCGTTTACTTTGGCACCACAATGATTAAAACATTTCAAGGTGGAAAATATGGATTTGGACTTTGGCTCCCGGCTATTGCTGTAGTCTGCAATTGGGTGGCGATCCGGTTTATCAAGCGCGATGAAAAACTCGTGCGCGATTCAGATCGGCTTCGGTAATGCTGCCATCCTGACACGCTTATCTTTCTGGAATAACATTTGAAATCCTCGCCATCGAGGATTTTTTATTTAAAAACCGTTTAAAACCTGACAACTATGGCAGAAACAGCAGAAGTACGAGAAAAAGGTACGATCTCCATTCACACGGAGAATATTTTTCCAATCATTAAGAAGTTCCTTTATTCTGATCATGAAATATTCCTGCGCGAGTTAGTGTCGAATGCAGTAGATGCCACGCAGAAACTTAAAAAGCTTTCTTCTATCGGTGAGTTCAATGGTGATCTTGGCGAGCTTCGTGTTGAGGTAAGTTTCGATAAAGATAAAAAGACCATCACCGTAAGCGATAGAGGTATCGGTATGACGGGCGATGAAATCAAAAAGTATATCAACCAAATCGCTTTTTCGGGTGCAGCAGAGTTTGTAGAAAAATTCAAAGACAAAGGTGATGCAAAAGACATCATCGGGAAATTTGGACTTGGATTCTACTCGGCTTTCATGGTGGCGGATAAAGTTGAAATCGTGTCGCGTTCATTTAAAGCCGCTGAGAATGAAGCAGCGCGTTGGGAATGCGATGGCTCAACGGAGTTTGAACTTACCTCTACAACCAAAAAAGATCGTGGTTCAGATGTCATCCTATATATCAACAGCGAGTCTGAAGAATTTTTAGATGAGTGGAGACTGAAATCTATACTTGAAAAATATTGCAAGTTCCTTCCGGTAGAAATCAAATTCGGCACAAAAGAAGAAAGTGTTGAAGATGGTACCGATGAAGAAGGTAAACCTAAATTCAAAAGTGTTACTGTTGACCAGATCATTAACAACCCTGCTCCGCTTTGGGCAAAGTCTCCAAGCGAGTTAAAGGATGAAGATTATCTGAAATTCTATAAGGAGCTATATCCTTTCTCGGAAGAACCGTTGTTCTGGATTCACCTGAACGTTGACTATCCTTTTAACTTAACCGGTGTTCTTTACTTCCCAAAAGTGAAGAATGATTTCGAGTTACAACGGAATAAAATACAGCTATACTCTCGCCAGGTATTTATTACCGATGAAGTAAAAGATGTAGTGCCTGACTTCCTGATGCTGTTGCATGGTGTATTGGATTCTCCGGATATACCGCTGAACGTATCACGCAGTTACTTACAGAGTGATGCCAACGTAAAGAAAATCAGCCAGCACATTACTAAGAAGGTTGGTGATAAATTACAGGAGCTCTTCAAAAAAGATCGTGCTGACTTCGAGAAGAAGTGGGACGATATCAACATCTTTGTAAAGTATGGAATTATCAGTGATGAAAAATTCTATGAAAAGGCTAAAGACTTTACGCTATTCAAGAACGTAGACAAGCAGTACTTTACCTTTGAAGAATACAAAGAGAAGGTGAAGCCGAACCAAACAGACAAAGACGGCAACATCATCTATATATATACTTCTGACCCTGGCAAACAAGACAGCTTTATTCAGGGAGCAAAAAATAAGGCGTATGATGTGATCTTGCTGGACGGAGTATTGGACAGCCATTTCATTAACACGCTGGAACAAAAACTCGAGAAGACACAATTAAAACGTGTTGATAGCGAGACTGCCGACAAGCTTATCGATAAGGGTGAAAAAATCGAAAGTGTATTAAGCACTGAAGAGCAGGAACAGATTAAAGGTGTATTTGAAAAAGCTATCAACAATAAAAACTTTTCAGTTGCTATTGAACCGATGTCGCCTAACGATCTTCCTGTAGTGGTTACGATGAGTGAGTTTATGCGCAGGATGAAAGACATGGCGAAGACAGGCGGAGGCGGTTATGCCTTTATGGGTGCTATGCCTGACAATTATAATGTAGCCATAAACGGAAATCACGCGATCACACAAAAAATTCTGAAAGCAGAAGGCGATGAAGCTAAAGCTAAACTTGCAAAACAAGCTTACGATCTTGCACTCCTTTCACAAAACCTGTTGACGGGTGCAGATCTTACGAACTTCATCAAACGAAGTGTTGAACTGGTTTCGTAACGAATAAGATTATATATATTTTAAGGAGGTGCTTCACGAACGGAGCACCTTTTTTTATAGGCTTACTTTATTGACCTGCTGCACTTTGGTTCCACTCATATACCTTGTCGGCAATTTCAATGAGCAACTCAGGTTCTTTCTCTAATGCGTTACCAATTACAATCATATCGGCTCCGGCTTCTAATGCTTTGAACGCTTTCTGACTGGTGTTGATTCCTCCACCAACAATGAGCGGCACATTAATAGCCTTTCGAACAGAAGCAATCATACGCGCACTGATTTCTTTTTCGGCTCCGCTGCCAGCATCTAGATACATGGCCTGTAGCCCAAGCATCTCACCAGCCATTGCAGTACAGGCGGCAAGCGAATACTTATCATCGGGTATAGGCATTGTATTGCTGATATAGGCAACGGAAGTAGTTCGTCCGGAGTTGATCAACATATACCCTGTTGGGATCACCTCGAGCTTTGTATTGCGAATAACAGGTGCTGCTATAACATGTTGTCCAATCAACAACTCAGGATTTCTTCCGGAGATCAACGACAGAAACAAAATAGCGTCTGCAGAAGAATCGATCTGCATGGAATTCCCCGGGAAAAGTATAACCGGAATTGTAACGTTCTGCTTGATCTGTTTTACTACTTCAGAAAGATTTATAGTAGTAACAAGGCTTCCGCCTACAAAGAAAAAATCAACACAGTTCTCACTGGCCAGATTGATCAACTGGTTAAGATGTGAAGGTTCTTCAACCTTATCCGGATCGATCAGGATAGCAATTGATTTCTTTCCAGCTTCCCTTCGCGCGCGCAGTGATTGAATAATATTCATGAACTATTTTTCTGTCTTCGCCTCTTCTTTCGCACTCAGGTATTCACCGAGTTTCTCCTTCGCTATATTGAGTAATATAGTCATGGCTTGCCCCGCCAGCACAGTACCAATATGCGATACTATACCCGGTGTTGAAGGTTCAGCAACGACTTCTGCCTCTACAACATGCTCCGGTGCTGCCATTGCCTTCACTATTTTTACTTTTCTTCGTTTGGATTTTTTTGACTTTGAACCTCCGGATAACTGACGAACCAGGAAATAGGTTGCTGCCAATGATCCTCCTATAATTAATGCGTTGGTTAATACTTTTCCGGTACGCTCCGAGATAAGCTTTACTTCCTCTTCAAGTTCCTCACGATGTCTTGCTGACTTTTTCAGCAACTCACTTTTCATATCGTTGGTCTCAAGCAATTCCATAATGTTACTTTTTCTTTTTTGTCATTAATTCACCAAGCTCTTTTTCTAATTTATTGAAGATGTTTTCGCGCGATAAAAATGTAACGATTGCCAACAATAAATAAAATCCGGCAACCACTGCGAAACCTCCAAAAGTGCCCATCGATTCTCCTAATTTAAAAGCGACAGCTACACTGAAGAAAACGATAAACAATACAAAGGTAAATGCGAGTACTATAAACACAGCAACCCGCGACAATCCCTTCGCTAAATCTTCCTTTATCTCCAGCTTCATCAACTCAACTTTGGTCTCCACATAGCCTGTGAGATTCTGAACCAAACTATCGAGCTTTAAAAACTTTAACACAGATTCCTTAATCATGTTCCTTTTAGCGTATAAAATGAGTTCATGCAATATAGACAGAAGATCGGACTTTTTCAGATGCTACTGATGTTCAAAACCCACCAGTTTTTCGCGGGTTACAGTAACGCTGTCATGCTGAATTACTTCGTGTTGCAGCATCAGTTTAAGGGGTGCACTGATGAAATAGCGATGCGTAGTTGAATCGGAAGATTTTTGATACTTCACGCTGCATACATATACCGAATCAAATGTATAGGATGAAAGGTCCAAGCGTTTTACGATCCGGTCAATACAAGCGTTGTACTGCCCTTGATCATCAGTACCATCCCAACAAAAGCCTGGCCTGTCGAGCAAAAACATTTTATCACCAACAAACAGGGTCGTGTTCTTTACCGATACAGGATAAATCAACGATGGTTCTTCACCTGTAATAGATTCTTTGCCCTGATACTGCGACCATTCACCGCTTTGCTTGCGCTTGTTGATGCGTGCTACAATCCTATAGTATGATGATGGATCATTCGCTTCATTCTTTTCATACGTGAGATGATACGTCTGAATGGAATCCTGGTTAAAGTAAATCAGCGAGAACGGAATAAAGAAAAACGTAAGCAGTAGAAAAAGAAATCCGACAAGGCGGTACTTCAATGTTAATTTACCCAACCCGTTGGCAAGTTCCATTGGCAATTTCCGAAGTACAGGTATAGGAAAGAATAGAAGTACACCAATGATGTTAAAGAGAAAATGCGCAATCGCTATACTTATGGTACTGCTCGTATTGGCGTTTAAGGTTGCCGCTATAAATGCTGTAATGGTTGTGCCTACATTTGCGCCCATAATGAAAGGCGCTGCCTGTTTGAGACTGGCGATTTTTTTACCAACGATGGGCACCACCACAGATGTAGTAATCGTACTGGAGCGAATGGCTGCTGTTGTGAGCAGACCCCACGAAAAAGATTTTATCTGATTCTTAAAAAAGAAACGACTGAATACTTCCGGTGATTTTGCTTTGAGCAAATTTGAGATAAGCCGGCGGAAAATAAGAATGGAACTGAATAACAGTGCCAGTGCCAGAATAGTAAGTATAAATGAACTTGGAATGATGCGTTGTAGAAAATCTGTAAACGGCCAGAACCCAGACCATGAATGTGAAATTTCTTTTTCCACGACAAGCGCAGAGGGTGTAAAGAAATACCCCGCTATATGCGATGATATATTTGATAGAAAACCATAGTAATACTCGAGCGGGAACAAAACAACAACGGTAAGGATGTTGAAGAATACGTGATACGATCCCGCTGATACAGCTCTTCGGAATTCTTTTTTACGACTGATAAAACCCAAGGACACAATCATGCTCGTGATGGTTGTGCCCACGTTCGCTCCCATAATGATCGGGATAGCGCTCTCTAAAGTAATCGCACCTGAAGCAACAAATGCAACCACCAGCGATGTAGTAGTGGAACTGCTTTGCAGCATTGCCGTGATAAGTAAACCGATGAACAAGCCGGCAAATGGATTTGATGTTGCCAACAAAATGGTTTCAGCAACGTTGCCTCCAAGGTGTTGAAGCGATGACGTCAGCAGGTCGAGCGCAAAAAGAAAAAGTATTAAGGCACCTAAAATATAGAGGACGATCCGGAGGTTGCTCCAGATTTTTTTATTGGGATCAGTGAGTGGTGTGGTTTCCAAAGGATTGCAGTGAACGTAAAGATAAGTCAGGTAATGGAAGAAGTATAGTTCATTAATATTCTTAACATAGTTTTAATATACAGATCGAATACTAAGATCGCTCACGTTTTGCCGACGAGTAACCGCTCACCAAATATATTCCACTGCCAATAATAGGTATACAGAGTATAATTGCAAACCACAATAACTTGTCAACAGCAGGTATCCTTTGTTTCACAAGGAGAACCACAGCGATAACAAACAGTACCAGGTTTAGCAGAGACACTATAAGCCAGACAATAAGTCCTACTCCAGGGGTCAGTAATTCCATAAACACGAAGTACGTAGTTTGAAATTTAAATTACAATCTACCCCTCAAGCTCCTTCACTGCCATCCAGGCCATCAGCCCCGGACCGATTTTCAAGGCATCCTCATCAATATCAAACGTTGGGGTATGTACATACGACTTAATACCCTTCTCAACATTGCTGGTACCCAAACGATAAAATGAAGCTGGTATTATCTGTGAGTAGTAAGCAAAGTCTTCAGCTCCTAATGTTATATCTATATCATATACATTTTCCTTGCCTACATATTCTTCTGCAGCCAGCTTTAATCTCCGCGTAAGCTCCGGATTATTTTCCAGGTATGGATAACCACGGGAAATATCTACTTCACAACGTCCGCCCATTCCTTCAGCAATGCTCTCCGCCATCTTCTTTATTTTCTCTAAACCTGATTCACGCCATACTTCATTCATCGCGCGAAATGTACCGGCAATATTTACTTCATCTGGTATAATGTTCGTGGCTCCTTTACCAATGATGTTTCCAAAGGTAAGCACCGTTGGTTGCTTCGGACTTGCGTTACGGCTGATGATCTGCTGTAAAGCAATGATAATGTGCGATGCGATTACGATGGGATCTATAGCAAGATCCGGTGCTGCACCATGGCCACCTTTACCAATTACCTTCAGGTATATTTCATCGGCACTGGCCATATACATCCCTTCACGAAAGCCAATTTTTCCGGCAGGAAGAAGTGGAAAAACATGTTGACCAATTATACCGGCAGGCTGCGGATTTTTAAGTGCACCATCACGAATCATATAGGAAGCACCTCCCGGATTTTTTTCTTCACCAGGTTGAAATAAAAATCGAACGGTGCCTTCGAACTGATCTTTTATTTCATTCAGAATTTTTGCTGTACCCAATAATGACGAAGTATGTACATCATGGCCACATGCATGCATCACTCCTTCATTCTTTGATTTATAGGGAACGTTATTCGCTTCTACAATGGGCAGTGCGTCCATATCGGCACGAAGCGCGATTGTTTTCTTCGAAGGGTTCTTACCTTTCACTTCAGCAACCAAACCGGTGGTAGCAAGACTTTCAATCTTATCAACTCCAAACGAACGAAGGGTTGCATCTACGTACTTCACTGTATTAAATTCATTATACGATAGTTCAGGATTCGCATGCAAGTATCTGCGATACTCCACCACCTGTTCACTATATCCTTGCGAAAGAGATTTTATTTTATCTAAAAGACTCATACGGCATAATTAAGATTCAAAAGTAAAGCTACTTGGGCAGATTGAAAAAAATACACGAAAGCCACGACTGAAAATAAAAATATTGAAAACTTTAGGGGTATGTTAAGGGTACGCCACTTACTGTGTGTCTTCTTAACCTGAAAAATACCAATCAACAATAACCTTTGTTCTTCTTGTAAAGAACTTTGTGAAAACCAATGAATCCTCAGATATTCGAACCCTTCTTAATTAATTATAACCCAAATGCACATGCATAAAAAAGTACTCATGGTCTTTATAGCCATGACCGGTATTACGGGAACATACGCCCAGGATACTCCAATGAAAGCTTTGCCTTTGCAAGATATGTCTGCTTTTAAACAGCAGGCCGGCAACTGGCAGATTGTTGGTGATGTCACCATAGATCCAACCATTGATATTCACCATGAACCCGAAAAAGCAGCCGCTGAAACCGGAAAGAAAAAAAAGAAATCAAAAGAAGAGTCAGCTTCAAAAGCTCCTCAGGCAGTAACTTTTACCGCAGGTAAAGGCGTGTTGCTGAACATGAATGATGAATCGAAAAAAGATAATCTTATTTCTGCATTCGAACATGGAGACATTGAACTGGAACTCGAAGTAATGTTACCAAAGGGATCTAACTCCGGCATCTATTTACAAGGCCGCTATGAAGTTCAGCTGCTCGACAGTTGGGGTGTAAAGAATCCCTCCTTCTCCGACATCGGTGGTATTTACAGAAACTGGGAAAGCGAACCGTCCAAAATATATATGGGCAAAGCGCCTTTGAGTAATCCTGCGAAAGCACCCGGCCTCTGGCAAAAGATGACTATATCTTTCCGTGCACCGAAGTTCGATGCCAACGGAAATAAAATTACCAACGCTCGCTTTGTATCTGTCGAATTGAATGGTGTAAAAATTCACGATAACGTAGAAGTACCATTGCCAACGGGCGGACCTGTTGAAAACAACGAGAAGCCTACTGGCCCGCTTATGATACAAGGCGACCATGGCCCTGTTGCGTTTCGTAACGTTCGCTATAAACTCATGAAAGATTCCAAAGTGTCTGTATCGGACGTTTCTTACAAAGCATTCAAAGGAACCTTCGGTGAAGTCGATGACTTTGCGACACTGAAACCAGTAAAGAGCGGAACATCGCCCGAGTTAACAGCGGAGGTATTAGATGATGAGAATATGTACGGCATTATATATACCGGAAAAGTTACTATACCCGAAGATGAGACTTACTATTTTGATCTGAGCTATACCGGAGGTATAACCTTCTCTATAAACAATCAGCGCCTGATCGATGAACAACGTGCTGATGGTGGCGGAAGAAACAGGGCTACTATAGCATTGAAGGCGGGTACATATCCGTTTGAGATTGCCAACTTCAAAACTGCATCATGGATGCCACCGCGCATCGGATTCACAGCACAAACAGCTAGCACGTACCCGGTAGTGTTGAATGCATATGGTTCTTTCCCTCCGGATGATGAACCGACTTCCCCGATCCTGATCCACGCTGGTGCTGAGCCAAAATTACTGCGTGCGTTCATTGATTTCAAAGGAGACGAACGTCAACGTCTTACGCATACGATAGGTGTAGGTGACCCTGCCAGGATTAACTACGTATATGATTTAGCAGCGGGTAACCTGGCCTGTGTATGGCGCGGTGATTTTGTAAACGCTACACCCATGTGGCATGATCGCGGAGATGGTTCTTTCCGTCCGCTGGGTGCAGTACAGTACCTATATATCAATCAGCCACTCGCTTTCCTGGCCAATGCAAATGAAGCCTTCCCGGCTACAGGCAAAGAAGGCGAGTTCCGTTCGAAAGGATATACTATAGAAGAAACGACTGCGAGACCTGTTTTCAAATATACCTATCAAGGGTTGGAAGTAGAAGACAAAGTATATCCGGAAGATCAGGCACGAAGCATCACACATGAAGTGACCATTAAAAACCGTGGCACCAAAACAGGCTTATACTATAAACTCGCAGAAGGTTCAAGCATTACCCTGAATCCAAATGGCTCATACGCTATTGATGACAAGCAATACTATATTAAGACGTCATCAGCTGCAACTATACGTGATGTAAACGGAAAGAAAGAACTAATCGTAGCAGTAGACGGAAGCAGTGTTAAATACTCAATCATCTGGTAATTGATAAAGAATGATCGACATGAAGAACTTGATATCGAAATTTTTTACTGCTGCTGCTATACTTGTAAGCGCACAGGCTGTGGAAGCACAAAGCAAGGTTCCAACGGAAGATGATTACTATAAGATCATTACGATTCCTACTCCCGAAGGAGTATTACTTGAAGTAGGCGGTGTGGCAACATTACCGGACGGACGAATTGCGTTGAGCACCCGCAGAGGGGATATATGGATTATTGAAAACGCTGCGATGCTGAGTGGCGGAACGCCCACCTATACTTTGTTCGCATCAGGTTTGCATGAACCTTTGGGATTAGCCTATAAAGACCAGGCGCTATATGCGGCACAACGCGGTGAGCTTACTAAGCTTGTAGATACGAATGGCGATGGTAAAGCTGATGTATATGAAACTATATATGCATGGCCTATATCCGGACATTATCATGAATATTCATTTGGACCGAAGATCGCCCCGGATGGAAGTTTCTTTGTTACGGGCAATGTGGCTTTTGGTAACGAAGAGTGGTGGCGTGGTGAAAGCCGCAGACCTTGGCGCGGATGGACGATGAAGATTCATGCGGATGGAACATTGGAACCCTGGGCTACCGGCATGCGCTCGCCTTGCGGATTGGGAATGATTGACGGAGAACTTTTCTACGATGATAACCAAGGTGACTGGATGGGATCTGGTGGTATATTTCACGTAACGAAGGGAAGCTTTACAGGACACCCGGCAGGCTTACGCTGGACGAACCAACCGAACTCACCGGTTAAGCTTACAACGGAGCAGCTGTACGCAAAAGTTGATCCGCGCAGAGAAAAGAAAAACGGACAATATGTTAAACCTGAAAATGTAGCAGACGAAAAAAATCCAAAGTTACTATACCAGATAAAACAGGATTTCCCTGAAACACGTTTGCCTTCAGTATGGCTGCCGCATGGTATATTAGGTATATCAAATTCAGAAATCATCCGCGATGAAACCGCTGGTAAATTTGGTCCATTTGCAGGACAGATTTTTGTTGGTGATCAGGGGCAAAGCAAAGTAATGCGTGTTGTGATGGAAAAAGTAAAGGGCGAGTTTCAAGGTGTAGCTTTTGATTTTCGTTCCGGATTTCAGTCTGGTGTATTGCGTATGAATTGGGGACATGATGGCTCCTTGTACACTGGTGAAACAAACCGCGGCTGGGGATCTGCCGGTACAACTTCATCTGGCTTACAACGGGTGGTCTGGACGGGCAATGTACCGATGGAAATGAAAACCGTACGTGCTATGCCGGATGGATTTGAAATTGAATTCACGTTACCAGTCGATAAGAGTAAAGCGGAAGATCTTTCATCCTATATGGGCAGAAGCTTCATTTATAAATACCACGCGGTATATGGAAGTCCTACCATCAATGACGAGAAGCTAAACATCAAAGGCGTGAAGGTTTCCGAAGACGGTTTGAAAGTCAGAGTTGTAATCGATAACCTGCGTCAATATTATCTGCATGAAATCAACGTACCAGGTATACGTTCTAAAGATAGCAACCTGCCTGTACTGCACGCAACGGCATACTATACATTGAACAACATCCCGGAAGGAGCAAAATTACCAGCCAGTGAACTGAGCACGAAAAAATCCGTGGTCGCTCCGGCAAAAACAACTCCAGTCAAAACTGCAGCAACTACCAGCAGTAAGAAGGCACCGACCTATGCAGAGATAGAACCATTACTGGTAAAAAATACCTGTACGGCTTGTCACCAGACAAACAAACGCCAGGTGGGCCCTGCCTTTGCAGATATAGCAAAGCGTAAATACAGTAATGAGAGAATTGTACAGCTGATCTATAATCCTGAACCCAAGAACTGGCCTGAACATGAAACACCCATGGCTCCAATGCCGCAGGTTCCTAAAACAGAAGCGCTAAAGATTGCCTCATGGATCAATTCATTGCGCATAGAAAAAGCACCAACACCATAACCTGAATAAGGTTATAGCAGAAACTAAATCCCGGAGTGTATACTTCGGGATTTTTTATTTGCCGATTTAATCAACCGGTAAATTTTTGAGTAAATTTGTGACACTACCTGTCTCCGTTATGAATAAATTTAACCGCCTAACCTTGTGTTTGATGATGCTGTCATCAACGTTGCTGGCTCAAGCACCCGACAGCCTTGTACGATTCAACGAACTTACTTTCTATTCTGAATTTGAACGAGAGACCTTTAAACGCTTCCAACATAAGGATGTAGATATATTTGCGCTGCTCATGTCAAATGGTAGTTTACTTTCTGATGTGAAGATTAAAGAAGGACGCGATAGATTTTATGATCATGTTACGATCGTTGGTCGCGAAACCGCCGAGAAAAAGACTGGCAAGCGTATCAAAGCTATATATGATAATCTTCACAGTAAATTTTTAATGAAGTACGAACTTAAAAATCGCTTTGAGGAAATATTTTACAATGGATACTACAATTGTGTATCCGCTACAGCGCTATATGCTTTAGCATTCGAGAGATTACAGATTCCGTATAGTATAAAAGAAGAGCCAACACATGTATACCTGGTGGCCTACCCACAAGATGAAAGGATTGTTTTGGAAACAACTTCGCCACTAGCCGGATACTATACTTTGAGTGATGAATTCAAACAGAATTATCTTCAGAAATTAAAAGATCAAAAACTGATCAGTGCACAGGAGTATGCTATGCAAGATGTAAAGACGCTCTTTGATAAATATTATTTCGGACAAAACACCGAAGTAAATCTTCAGCAACTTGCAGGGTTGCAATATCTCAACGATGCTCTATATAAAACGGAAGACAAAAAACATGAGGAAGCCTTCACTCAATTGGAGAAAGCGTATATACTCAACCCGTCTCAACGCATAGCACAATTATTATACTATACCGGTGCACAAACATTTGAGTCGCGCAAAGAAAAGGACTCAACGCACGCTGTATTACTAAGTAAATTATCTCGCTATACAGATCTTGGTGTAGACCAGGAAATGATTGTTGGAGAATTTGCGCGGGCAACACAAGATCTTTTATTTGTGAAAGGAAAGAGAGATCAATACGAACAATACTATCGCATCCTGACGCGGTCAATCACCCATCAGAAGCTTAAAGATGACCTGGCATATGTATATAATTATGAAACCGGAAGACTTCTCTACAGTCAGGCAAAGTGTAAAGATGCGCTGCCATACTTTGAAAAAACATTGTTTCTAAAACCAAACAACCTGGAAGCACAAGGATTATTTCTGGCATCACTGGCACAGACATTCAATTCAAAAAACAGTAACCAGGAGATTATTAAACAGTTGGATGATTACAATGCAAAGTTCAGCAACCTGCAGGCAAACAATCATTTTAATGCACTGCGTGCTATGGCTTACCTGGTACAATTCAACATGAGCTATACCACCAATAAGATTGCAGAGGGAGACAAGTATAAAACACTGTTTGAAAGTCTTGCTACGCAATATCCCGACATCTCTATAAATACAGAGCTTATAGGACAGTCATATTCCAATGCAGCGGTATACTATTATCGTAAAGGACAAGTCTCGAAGGCAAAACAATTCCTGTCAACAGGATTAAAATATGCACCGAACAACTACGAACTGATTACACGCCAACGGATGATCAAGTGATCGAATGCACTACCTGTTCTCGATTGCCAGGTGGAATTTATTTTGTGTGATATAGTAATTGCTTTGAGAGGTTTTCACCCGTGCGATAATATTTACTTCTTCCATGATAAAAGATCCTCGGGGCATCGGAAAATTAATTTCACCTACACCATCTCTCACTTCGAAAACACGGCTCGCCTCCACGCCTATATATTTATTTTCAGCAAGTCTGCCAACAAAGTATTCAACGCCTTTACTGCCGTCAGACATTTTAATTTTTAAAGTATAGGTGCCATTCAACAGTATATTATCGATTGAAGTTATTTCAATGGTAGGATAACGTTGCTTGAGTTTTCCATCGATGGTATATTCCTTTAATCCGATGCAGAGATTTCCTTCGTAATACGGGACTTCTGTCATCAAATCTCCGGAACGTCTATAGCGTTTTTGTACGCCATGCATCTTGTCGTCCAGGTATGGAGTTTCCTGACTCAAAAGGCCTGATTCAAAATATCGTTTGGCAACTCCGTTGCGCAAGTTTTTCTTGTACGTTACCTCCTGAAAGATTTTACCGGATTTGTAATACTCCTTAGAAACACCATCCTGCAAACCGTTCTTGTATACCATCTCTTTATGCAAGGTGCCATCCTGGTAATATATTTTCCGAACATCCTTCGATGCCTCCTGACCTTCTGATGACGAATTGTGTGGGAAACAGGAATACAATAAAAAAGAAGCAAAGAGACAGAGGAACAACGCAGCAGGCTTACGCATAGGGTTAGGACTAGGGCGCAAGATAATTAATTCAAAAACTGCTAGAGTTACAATGAGTCTGAAAATTGAACAAAATTCGCTGATAAAGAGAACGTTCCATTTGCAGGATGCGCGTTGAAAAACGCTGCGCAGAAAGCAAATTCAACTTTTTTTTAAAAAATATTCCTTCTCCAAGACTTTTTTTTGCAGAAATAGAAATCTCTACTACATTTGCAATCCCAAACGGGAGCTTAGCTCAGCTGGTTCAGAGCATCTGCCTTACAAGCAGAGGGTCGGGGGTTCGAACCCCTCAGCTCCCACACTAAAAAAAGCCATCACATTGTGATGGCTTTTTCGTTGTATGCAATCTTGTTAATGGATGAACGCTAACTTTTACATTCTATATTCTAACGATGCCGATAAATACTATATCGGACACACAACGGAACCCATAAAAGAAAGACTACGAAAACATCTTTCCAATCATGATGGATTCACAGCAAAGTATAAAGACTGGACTATAATCTACACGGAAGAATACGCAACAAAAGAATTAGCCTATCAAAGAGAGCGACAGGTGAAAGCGTGGAAGAGTAGAAAAAAAATCGCACAGGTCATACAGCAACGTTAGAGCATCCCGACCTCAGTCGGGAGGGTCGGGGGTTCGAACCCCTCAGCTCCCACACTAAAAAAAGCCATCACATTGTGATGGCTTTTTCGTTGTATGCAATCTTGTTAATGGATGAACGCTACCTTTTACATTCTATATTCTAACGATGCCGATAAATACTATATCGGACACACAACGGAACCCATAAAAGAAAGACTACGAAAACATCTTTCCAATCATGATGGATTCACAGCAAAGTATAAAGACTGGACTATAATCTACACGGAAGAATACGCAACAAAAGAATTAGCCTATCAAAGAGAGCGACAGGTGAAAGCGTGGAAGAGTAGAAAAAAAATCGCCCGGTTCTTCTTTTACTTTTAGAGTATCCCGACTTTAGTCGGGAGGGTCGGGGGTTCGAACCCCTCAGCTCACACACTAAAAAAAGTCTACCATCTATCTTACAGAATTTCTAAGAAAGTAATCGCTGGCATTTATTGAACTTGTTCAATGCTTTCTTGTACTGACGGAAATAGTTTGCCCTTCGTTTTACTTCATCAGGTACCAATTCAACTGCTGAGCAAAGAGAACGCTAACCTATATATAGCAGTGGATACACCAATCATTAGATTGCATACGCAGAAATATGGAACACTGGATTATGACCCGTCTGTGCCGTGCATCATTGCTACACATTTCGGGTACGCAACAAATGACGAGTTTAGAAGTCTTCTCAATCTTGGGTTATCGTATGCCATAGAAAAGAAAAAAAAATCACGCAAGGCATGGGCTGGCTTGCCGATACACTATTGATGGAGGGCAACACTTCAGCAGAGTGGGCAGTCTCTGATTGGAATCCCAGACTCTTTGCAGGAGATGTATCTCATCTGGCATTCGTTCAGCCTAAAGAAGTTTTCGCGGAAATGCAAATACGTGACTATGTTGACTTAAGTTCGACTGCTGCAAAAATGGAAATGGCTTCGTTCGAGGATGTTAAGTCTGCCAAGGAGTGGCTCCATAAAGCTATGTTGTAAATCGTTACGAACACAGTAATGATATACCTCAGGTATATATATTTTCCAGTCACAATATGCAGTGTGATTGCATCTATATATACACACTCTGTCCTCATAGTAATTAATCAATCCCCTTCAGCTTCTTCATAACAGATCGCTTCCGTGCAGCGAAACGCGAGGCATTCGTTCCTTTTTTTATTTTCTTCGATAGTACATCTATACTATCAGAATACCGCTTTTTATTGTTGGTGGTTGCACCATCGTCTCCACTGACCTCCCCGACAGAATTTCTCTCTTTGTATAAAGAAGTCGTTTTTGAATAAGTATTCATAACACAAGGTTTTTATATTACTTATTCAAAATAATACCTACGGACAAAGGAGGAATTCTTTGCTCAGGAAGAACCCATTCACCCCACACTTCTCCGCAAAACTGTCCAAAAAAGCATCACGAAGCCAGGCATAGTCTTTTTCCCTTATGAATCAGTTCATTTCCATTCAAGAGTAATTTATTTCATCGGAAGCTGGATCTATACTCTTAAGCCTATAACTACAGGCAAATGAAAATGAATACGGAAGACTCCTGTAGAGGAGTCTTCTTTTTTAATGCCTATACTATGTTTATACCACTTTAGTAAGGTGAAGGGCTCACCGATGTCCATCCGCCATCAATGATCAGTGATTGTCCTGTAATGTGTCCTGCCTGTGGAGATACCAGGAACAACGCAGCTTGTGCAATGTCGTTTGTAGTAGCAGCCTTTCCGATAGGTGTTATACGCGACCATGTACTTTCATATGTAGCATCATGCACGGTGCGCTCCGTTAATGTAGCACCTGGAGCAAGTGCATTGATGGTAATTTTATATTCCGATAATTCTACCACTAAGGTTTTTGCCAGCATTTCAAGAGCAGCTTTACTCATGCCGTAGGCAGCAAGATTTTTGTGAGCCTGATGTCCTGTAACCGAAGACATGAATAAAATCCTCCCTCCACTTTGTTGCTCCTTCATTTTACGAGCTGCGGCCTGCGCCAGAAAAAAACTTCCTCCGAGGTTTACATGTAATACTGCATTCAAATCCTCCGGAGTATAGTTCAGAAATTCACCGAAGAGTGTTATCCCGGCATTTGCTATTGCTATATCCAATCGGCCAAATTGTTTAATTGCTTCCTCCACCATGGAATCAATAAAAGAAACATCGGAAGCATCGCCCGCAAAGGGAATACATATACCTGCACTATGCTGAATGCTTTCAGCGGCTTCAACTGCAAGCCCTTCCTGTACGTCATTTAAAATAACACTCGCACCTTCTCTGGCAAGCTGGCGACAAATTTCAAGGCCTATACCTTGACCTGCGCCTGTAACAATTGCTACTCTATTTTTAAATATAGCCATAGTCTATCAATGCGAATCGCGTGTTACTTCACTGCCTGAGCCTCCTGCCAGATAATCCATATCAGCACCGAGGTGTGCTTGCTGCACATGTTGTTGGTATAGCTGCACATAGCCACGTGTATATTTTTTATGCCGCGGTCTCCAATCCTGTTTTCTTCGTTCAAGTTCTTCGTCAGACACCTGCAATACCAATGAGCGATTCATAACATCCAGTGAAATAACATCACCATCTTTTACTACAGCAAAATTGCCACCGAGTGCTGCTTCCGGTGAAGCATGAAGTATAACAGTGCCAAATCCTGTCCCACTCATGCGCCCATCTGATATACGCACCATATCATGTATACCTTGTGCAAGAAGTTTTTTGGGAATAGACATGTTGCCAACTTCAGGCATGCCCGGATAACCAATCGGTCCTACATTCTTTAAAACCAATATACTGGTTTCATCCACCTCCAGATCAGGACTATCAATTCTGCTTTTATAATCTTCAATATCTTCAAACACTACAGCTCTTCCAGTATGCATCATTAGTTTCAAACTTGCTGCCGAAGGTTTTATCACAGCACCATGTTCGCACAAATTTCCTTTCAAAATTGCTACACCTGATAATGAATTGATGGGTGCAGCAACGCTTCCGATTACTTCACGGTTATAGCATGCCGACTTCACATAGTTCTCCTGTTGCGTCTTCCCATTCACCGTTACACTATTACCATGAAGGAAGGAATCGAGTTCTTTCATCACAGCCTGAATGCCTCCGGCATAGTATAGATCTTCCATAAAATAATTTCCGGAAGGCTGAAGGTTAACAAGCAAAGGTATATTTGCTGAGAGGTGATCAAAGTCTTCGAGCAAAAGCGGTATACCCATTCGCCCGGCAATGGCTAACAAGTGAATAATAAAATTAGTGGAGCCACCAATAGCAGCATTTACCATGATAGCATTTTCAAATGCCTGACGTGTTAATATATCTGAAAGCAGCAAGTTCTCTTTCACCATCTCAACGATACGGCTACCCGACAATTGCGCGATCACCTTTCTGCGGGAATCTGCAGCCGGTATAGAAGCATTTTCAGGAAGCGATAATCCAAGTGATTCAACCATACAAGCCATGGTGGACGCGGTACCCATTACAGCACAATGTCCACGGCTTCGACACATGCAT
The DNA here is from genome assembly GCF_900167975.1 of Ohtaekwangia koreensis. GTDB lineage: Bacteria > Bacteroidota > Bacteroidia > Cytophagales > Cyclobacteriaceae > Ohtaekwangia > Ohtaekwangia koreensis. The sequence continues at coordinate 940,372 of NZ_FUZU01000002.1, read as the reverse complement.
GCTTCAGCAACCGTTAATTCTTCCTGCGACATTTCACCGGATCGCACAGCATCATTAAATCGCCATACATCACTCGTGCCTATATCACGCCCCTGATATTTACCGGTTAACATTGGGCCGCCCGAAACAACAATGGAAGGTATATTTACACTGCACGCGCCCATCACTAACGATGGTGTAGTTTTATCGCATCCACAGAGCAGTACAACACCATCGATCGGGTTGGCACGTATAGATTCCTCCACATCCATACTGGCTAAATTGCGATAGAGCATAGCCGTTGGTTTGATCAATGTTTCTCCTAACGACATTACTGGAAACTCTACCGGAAATCCACCCGCTTCAGATATTCCACGCTTCACAGATTCAGCTAGTTCACGGAAGTGAGCATTACACGGTGTGAGCTCCGACCATGTGTTGCAAATACCGATCACGGGTTTCCCTCGTAATTCATAATCGGGTATACCTTGATTTTTCATCCAGGCACGATAGATAAAACCATCTTTACCTGTCTTGCCAAACCAGCCCTGGCTGCGGAGTTTTTCTTTCATAAGTAAAAGATAGTATGAATAAAGGAAGATTGAAATCCGCTGATGGAAATACAATGATTCTTTATCAACGATCACAGACCTTAATAATATAGGCTTGATAGATTGATGTATTTATAGCACGTTACTATATGTGTGTGTTTTTTCGCCGGATTGTTCTTTGCACGTAAACTTTCATCTGATAACTTTAATTAAAAGTTTGCCACGTGAATCCCATCTTCAAGAAACTCAACTATAAAAATCAGGAACAGGCCTACATCATTAACCCTCCCGATAGTTTTAAAAAGGCGATGGACGATATGAATGATCTTACTACAATTAAAACAACTCTTGCAGGATCCAAAAAAATTGAATTTGTTCTCGCGTTCGTTACTAAACAAAAAGAAGTAGATGACCTCGCAAAAAAAATATCGCCGTTGATGGAGGAAGATGGCTTATTGTGGTTTGCATATCCGAAAGGATCATCGAAAAAGTATACCTGCGAATTTAATCGTGACACCGGATGGATAGCGTTGGGCAAACTTGATTGGGAGCCCGTGCGAATGGTGGCCATTGATGAGGACTGGAGTGCCTTACGTTTTCGGAAAGCAGAGCACATTAAAACAATGACACGCTCTTCTGCATTGAGCGAAACAGGCAAGCGAAAAATCGCGGCAGCCAAAGGGAAGAAAACTTGATGACGTGATCATGACGTGGACACTCAGATGCTTTCGGGTAAAAAGGTTACTTTTTATTACATGTATTTTCGGGAGTGACCGTAGTAGTCTATTTTTATCACAATTATAGACTCTCTGTTCCAAAAATCCTTACTTTCATGAAATTCACGGCATTTATTTGTGCATTGCTATTTGTTTTCTCTGCACAAGCCCAATCAACTTTTCTTCCGAAGAATCTGGGGAGCGAAATAAATACAGCCTATGACGAAGTGAGTCCAGTAATTTCTGCTGACCGAAAAGTTATTTTCTTTAGCCGGAAAGATCATCCTCAAAACGGATACGGTGCGAAGAACAGTGCTGATATATGGTTCAGTACATTACAACCTACAGGCTTGTGGTCGGAAGCACAACGTTCAACATCTCTCAATCTTGGTCAGCACAATTATGCATTGTCCCTTACAGTAGATGGCAATACATTGTTGCTATATACAGACGAAGGGTTATCGATATCCACAAAACAAAATGAAATATGGTCTGCTCCACAAAAGCTAAACATCAAGGGATCGAGCGATGCGACACTCAGTGCTGATGGCAAATATCTTTTATATAAAAAGAAAAGTAAACTCTATATTCTTGAAAAGAATGATGTTGGTGGTGGATGGAAAGATGCTGTAACTGCAGAAGGTATAAAAGGGAAGATACAAACTCCTTTTCTGTTGATCGACAACAAAACTTTATATTATAGCACTACACAAAAAGGTAAAGGCAAAGATCTGTTCAGTATAAAAAGATTAAGTGATGATTGGAATGTATGGTCTGCTCCCACTCATCTAAATGATACTATAAATACAGATGGAAATGAAACTTCTCTGACAACAAATGCGAATGGCGCCTGGGGCTATTATTCTTCTACAAAAAACTCTAGTGGCAAAGGTGACATCTTTGAAGTGAAGTTATTTGAAGATCGTCCCTATATTTTAGTTTCTGGCAAAATAATAAATGCTACTTCCAAACGTGCACTGAAAGGCAAAGACATTCAAATCATGGTGGATGGCAAGCAAGTTGATAACGCGGTGCATCGCGATTCAGCTACATATTCAGTAAAGCTTCCTTTCGGAAAAAAATATACTATATCTGCACAGGTTCATCAATACGGAGCGAAGGATTATACCATCGATGCTACTACAGATAAGGAATACCGTGAAGTTAAAACTGATTTGGAAGAAGAGCCCACAATGTTCGCTTTACTGAAGGGAAAACTTCTGATCAAGAACACGGACCAGACTATCCCTGCATCGGCTAAGGCAAAAATTGTAGTAGATGGAGAAGAAATGGAGTCTGCAACAATTGATCATGCGAAAGGTACTTATTCGATACGATTAAATCACGGCACGATATACTATATTCAGGTGAGTGCACAACGTTTTGAATCTCTTCCAGACATAATAGACTTGAAAAATATTGATGGTTACGAGGAGATTAACTTTGATTTGCAGGCTGATGCCGAGAAGATGGCTATCGTAACAGGAAAACTTATCGATAAAAAAACAGGCACTTTACTCTCTCCTGAAATAAAAGTTGATGTTAAAGTGGAAGGAGTTTCCTCTGTCGCTGCTGCCGTAGATTCATTAAAGGGTGAATATGAATTAAGGTTTCCGTTGAAAGACCGATATATATTAAGCGCCATTGCTAGTAATTATTACCCAGTGTATGAATCGATTGACGTTATGAATGAAACCAACGAAGTTCGGATTAACCGTGATCTGACGTTGGTTCCTGTCGAGCGCGGACAATCTGTGCTGTTGAAGAATGTATTTTTCGACCCTAAGAAAATTACATTAAGTCCGTCTTCATTCCCTGAACTTGACAGATTGGTGGCTTACCTGGAAGCAAACCCGACTGTAAAGATCGAGGTCAGCGCTCACACCGATCCATCTACAAAAATTTCAACGGCAAACCAGGCGAAGGCTGTAGTAAATTATCTTACGTCTAAAGGAATTGCAAAAAACAGAATCACTTCGCGTGGTTACGGTTCATCGAAGCCTGTTACCTCAAATAAAACGGCAGAAGGAAAAGCGTTGAACAGAAGAGTTGAATTTACTTTCCTTGAAAAATAACGGTTGGGCTAGAGCACAACTTCAAAGATTTCAACCTTATAGTATATAAAAACAAAGCCCGATCAATTTGACCGGGCTTCTTTATTTAGAGTTTAAACGTCACTGTTGTTTAGCTTCCGCAAGCTTCACATGCATCTGGATTATCCAGTGAGCACATCATATCAGACATTTTCTGTTCGTACTGCACGTACTGTAGTGAAGTCTGTTGCGCATCAGATGTCACAGCTGCCACTACTCCAACAGGATCTGCTGTTGTAACAGCACCTTGTTCAATGGCCGCTGCTGCTTCAGCTGCATTTGCCTGTTGAATCGCTGATTTGTCAAGCGTAAATTTAATTGCATCCGCAGCAGCGTTTGTACGCAAGTAGTACATACCGGTCTTAAGACCTTTCTTCCACGCATAGAAATGCATCGAAGTAAGCTTACCAAAGTTCGGATTGGTAAGGTGAATGTTAAGACTCTGTGACTGGCAGATATAGGCACCACGATCAGCAGACATGTCAATGATTGACTTCTGTGAAATTTCCCAAACGGTCTTATACAGGTCTTTAATGTTCTGCGGAACTTCAGGTATATTTTGAACCGATCCGTTTGCTGCGATGAGTTTCTGTCTCATGGATTCACTCCATAAGCCAAGGCTCATCAGATCTCTCATTAAATGCTTGTTTGCAATAATGAATTCTCCTGACAATGTTCTACGGGTATATATATTCGAAGTATAAGGTTCGAAACATTCGTTGTTACCAAGTATCTGCGATGTAGAAGCGGTTGGCATTGGAGCAACAAGCAATGAGTTGCGTACACCATGCTTCTTCACATCTTGTTTAAGTTGTTCCCAATTCCAGCGACCGCTGTCAGGGGTAACACCCCACATATCAAATTGGAAAATTCCTTTTGATACTGGCGATCCCTTGAACGTTTCATAAGGACCCAGAACTTTTGAAAGTTCCATGGAAGCTTCCATCGCACCGAAGTAGATGGTCTCAAATATATCTGCGTTCAGCTTGCGGGCTTCGTCAGAGTCAAATGGCATACGTAGCATGATAAACGCATCCGCCAAACCTTGCACCCCCAAACCGATTGGTCTGTGACGCATGTTTGAAGTCTTCGCTTCTGCTACCGGATAATAGTTTACATCAATTACTTTATTGAGGTTGCGCGTAGCAACTTTTGTGATCTCATAAAGTTTTTGATGATCGAACTTGCCATCTTCTGTAACAAATTTTGGCAATGCTATAGATGCCAGATTACAAACCGCTACTTCATCCGGAGATGTATACTGTATAATTTCTGTACATAAGTTGCTGGACTTAATCGTACCCAGGTTCTTCTGGTTGGATTTTTTGTTGGCAGCATCTTTATATAGTATATATGGGGTTCCTGTTTCAATTTGTGATTCAAGAATTTCGAACCACAGATCCTGAGCTTTTATCTGCTTGCGAAACTTGCCTTCTTTTTCATATTTATCATAGAGACGCTCGAAATCTTCACCCCAAACTTCAGCCAACCCTGGCGCTTCGTTTGGACAGAAGAGAGACCACATCTCGTTGTTCTCTACACGTTGCATGAACAGATCCGGAATCCACATTGCGTAGAAAAGATCGCGTGCGCGCATCTCCTCTTTACCATGATTCTTTTTCAGATCAAGGAATTCGAAAACATCAGCATGCCATGGTTCAAGATAGATTGCAAAGCTTCCTTTACGTTTTCCACCACCCTGATCAACATAACGTGCAGTCATGTCGAAATTTCTTAGCATTGGAACAACACCATTTGAAGTTCCACCGGTTCCTTTAATATAGGATCCTTTTGCACGTACGTTGTGAATGCTCAGACCTATACCTCCCGCGGACTGAGAAATTTTTGCGCACTGCTTCAATGTGTCATATATACCATCGATGCTGTCGTCCTTCATCGTAAGCAGGAAGCACGAAGACAATTGAGGCTTCGGTGTACCAGCATTAAACAATGTAGGCGTAGCATGTGTGAACCACTTTTCGGAAAGTAAATTATACGTTTCGATAGCAGCCGGAATATCTTCGCCGTGTATACCTACTGCCACACGCATTAACATATGCTGCGGGCGTTCCACAGTTTTGCCTTCCACCTTCATCAGGTACGAACGCTCTAATGTTTTAAAACCGAAGTAATCGTAACTGAAATCGCGATCGTACAGGATGGCTTCATCCAGTTCGGCAGCGTGTTCTTTTATTACTTTATAGGTTTCCTTTGAAATAAGCGGAGCATTCTGGCCAGTCTTAGAATCCACATATGTATACAGTCGCTTCATAGTATTTGAAAACGACTTGCTTGTCACCTTGTGTAAATTGGATACAGCAATACGTGCTGCCAATTTTGCAAAGTCAGGATGTTTGGTAGTCATCGTAGCAGCAATCTCTGCGGCCAGATTATCAAGCTCCTGTGTAGATACACCATCATAGAGGCCATTGATCACCTTCATGGCCAGCTCTACAGGATTGACGAACTTCGGATCTAATCCGTAACAGAGTTTCTCAATACGAGCGGTGATTTTGTCAAACTTAACTGACTCTCTGTGTCCATCACGTTTTAATACAAGCATCTCAGAATATAGGGTTGTTTTTGTGGGAGAAGTTAAAAAAGTGTTTGAATGTAATTAAAAATCCTCGTTAAGGGAAAACTTCGGAGCGCTTTCTTTTTCAGTACTCTTCATCACTCCTGCTTTCTGGTACTCCGCCACACGCTTCTCGAAGAAATTAGTTTTTCCTCGTAGCGAGATCATCTCCATAAAGTCAAAAGGATTAGTAGCATTGTAAATTTTCTTGCCAACAAGTTCATTCAATAAACGATCAGCAACGAATTCTATATACTGACGCATCTGCTCGGCATTCATTCCGATCAGGTTAACAGGTATAGCATCGGTAACAAATTCCTTTTCGATTTCAACGGCATCTTTAATGATATCAATAATCGTTTGTTCTGGAAGTTTGTTCACCACGTGTTGTGTATATAGATGACATGCAAAATCGCAGTGCAATCCTTCATCACGTGAAATCAACTCATTTGAAAAACTAAGTCCAGGCATAAGGCCGCGCTTCTTGAGCCAGAAGATAGAGCAGAAAGAACCAGAGAAGAAAATTCCTTCCACGGCAGCAAAAGCAATCAGTCTTTCCTGAAAATTTCCTTTGTCAATCCAACGAAGTGCCCAGTCAGCTTTCTTCTTTACGCAATCCATTGTCTCAATGGCGTTGAAGAGCTTATCTTTTTCTTTTGCATCCTTTACATACGTGTCTATCAAAAGAGAATATGTTTCAGAGTGAATATTCTCAATGGCGATTTGGAAGCCATAGAAAAATTTTGCCTCAGTATATTGAACCTCTGATACAAAGTGCTCTGCAAGATTTTCATTTACAATGCCATCGCTGGCAGCAAAGAATGCAAGCACGTGCGTTATAAAATGTCTCTCACCATCATTTAAGCCAGCCCAGTCGCGTAAGTCTTGACTCAGATCTATTTCCTCTGCTGTCCAGAAACTGGCTTCCGCCTGTTTATAGAATCTCCAGATATCATGTTGTCTGATCGGAAAGAGTACAAAGCGATCTTTGTTCTCTTTCAATATGGGCTCTTCCTGCTGGCTCATGGCATAAATGGGGTTTTAGGGTTTAAACTAAATATCATAAGAGGCGTCAGTATTTATACCAACACCTGTTACATTTTCTAATAAATTCTTTTTGCTTTACGACACAGACTGAACACCTGTTCTTTGGTCAGCACTAAGTGTACAAAAGAAGTAGAACCATTCTAAAAAACAAAACGCCATTTTTAAGCTGATTTCAACAAATGTGGATAACTTGTTGATGCATTGTGGATACATAAGTTCCTGTAAAATAAACCGTTAGTAAGCCCATTTTCGTGTATGATTTGAGTTAATTTCGATCAATTAAAAATTTTCAAAAATTTTCGACCAACGCAAGGAAGTAGAAGTTGGAAAATTATTGGAGCAACCAGATTGATATCCAGATTCTTTTTCTACCTTTGCAATCCAATTTTAAAAAGCTATGTACGCGATTGTAGACATTGCAGGCAAACAGTTCAAAGTGGCTAAAGACCAATATATCTATGCCCCAAAGATGGAAGGCGAAGTAGGAGCTTCTGTAAGCTTCGACAAAATCCTTCTTGTTGATAACGGTGGAGATATTCAAATTGGCGCCCCTACTGTAAGTGGTTTAACAGTATCTGGTAAGATACTTGAACACGTAAAAGGCAACAAAGTGATTGTCTTTAAAAAGAAAAGAAGAAAAGGCTACGTGGTAAAGAACGGCCACCGTCAGCAGTACACCAAAGTGCAAATCGAAAGCATTGGTTAATTCAAAAACCCTTTAACGACACAGAACCATGGCACATAAAAAAGGCGAAGGTAAAGTAAAGAACGGCCGCGAATCAGAAAGCAAACGACTTGGCATTAAGGTATTCGGTGGTCAAAAAGTAATTTCTGGAAACATCATCGTTCGTCAGCGTGGAACAAAACACCATCCTGGTAAAAACGTAGGTATTGGAAAAGATCACACATTGTTTGCTTTGACAAACGGTGTTGTGGTTTTCAAGAAAGGTAAAGCTGATAAGTCTTTTGTATCAGTAGAGCCTGCGGTTATAGCACAAGCTTAATCGGATACTTAAAAATTTCAGAGCGCTTTCTTCCTATAGGGAGAAAGCGTTTTTTATTTGTCGCATAGTCCTAGGGTTGCATCACTCTTTTTTTGCAACATCATACACGATAATTAACCGCTCATCCTCACTCTCTTTTAAGAAATTAGAAAAAAATTTAAGACATGGTTTTGCCAGATAAACTACTCTTTTATTTTTTTTCCTCTTGTTTTTAAACTGTTTTTAGAATTTTATTCTGTGTTTTTTAACGCAAACCGTTGAATCAATTATAACTACCGAATAAAGAGTTATTTTATTTCAATACCTCATACCTTATTTTAGGGCGTATTAACCTAAACTTAAAACTATGAGGAAGATTCTACTCGTTATCTTCTCGTGTGCCCTATCGTTTCAATTGATGGCACAAGAGAGGACCGTTACTGGAAAAGTTACTTCTGCTGAAGACGGAACCACCCTTCCGGGAGTAAATGTTATTTTAAAGGGCACCTCTACTGGTGTCGCTACTGATGCAGATGGAAAATACTCCATCGAAGTACCCGCTTCTGGTGGCACTTTAGTTTTTACCTTCATCGGGATAGAAACAAAAGAAGTAGAGATTGGCGATCGCAGTGTAATTGATGTCCCGCTTTCATCTGATGTTACACAATTAAGCGAAGTTGTTGTAGTTGGTTATGGAACTCAATCCAGAAAAGAAATCTCAGGGTCAATTGCTTCGATTAATGGGGCTGAAATTTCAACAGCGCCTGTTCAAAGCTTCGATCAAGCCTTACAAGGAAGAGCAGCTGGTGTAAACATTACAACACCAAATGGCGTTTTGAATAACGCTCCTGTAATTCGCATCAGAGGTGTCAATTCAATTAACCTTAGCTCATATCCGTTAATAGTCATTGATGGAATTCCAACTTTTACGGGTGACAACTCCACGAACTCAGCTGCAAACAACCCTCTGGGTAACTTAAATCCCAGTGACATTGAAAGTATCGAAATTCTTAAAGATGCTTCTGCCAGTGCGATCTACGGTTCAAGAGCAAGTGCCGGTGTAATTCTGATCACCACGAAGAGAGGTACTAAAGGAAAATCAAAAATAAACTACGAAGGCTGGGTGGGTTGGTCAAAACCCGTTCAGCTGTTTGACTTGCTGAATGCTGAGCAGTACATGACTATAAAAAATGAAGCAAGAGCAAACAATAATCAGGCTGCTGCATTTTTTCCTACTAATGACGCGAATGGTAAATTGATTGATACTGATTGGTATGATGTTATTTATAGGACAGGCGTTTCGCATTCACATAACGTAAATTTCTCTGGCGGTACAGATCTCACGTCATACTATATGTCTGTAGGCTATACTTCGCAGGAAGGTATGATCAAAAACAATTCATTTGAGAGAACAGTTGCGAGATTAAATGTTGACCATAAAGTATATGAGAATTTTCGTATTGGAGTAAACATGAATTATTCTAACAGTATAAATGAAGCTCCGAATACAGGCTCGTTGCCAGGTCAGGCGTTTAATACTGGTGGTCTTGGACGTTTGCCGTTAGTAACTGCACCCAATGTTGGTCCCTATTTAGCTGATGGAACCTATAGTATAGATGGGGGTAACATTGGTAAAATGAGTAACACAGAACAGTCAGGTTTTTATAACCCAATGATTATACTTGATAACGATTACTTCATTTCCGATGGAGGTCAAATTCAAGGAAGTGTATATGCTAACTGGGAAGTGATTAAAGGACTTAATTTGCGTACTACATATGGTATAGATCGCCTTACAATTGAAGATAAGGGCTACCAATCTCCGCTCAACGGAGATGGCTTTACACCAAAAGGTTCTGCTACAAATACAAACCGTACAAACAAACGCTGGAACTGGCAGAACACTGCACAGTATGACTTCGATTTATCAGACAGCCATTTCTTTTCTTTATTAGTTGGTGGAGAACAACAGTATACTAAAATAGATCGATGGGGTAGCAACCGTACTACATCCTCTGATAACTTCTTTGATACATTCCAGGGAAATTTTGCAAACATTATACCTACTAATAACTTACAGAGTGAAAACTATCTTCTTTCATATTTTGGAAGATTGAATTATGATTTCAAAAAGAAATATTTTGCAACATTCAATTTCCGGAGAGACGGTTATTCAGCTTTTGCGAAAGGGAACAAGTACGGTAACTTTTACGGAGGGTCTGTAAGCTATAATCTATCTGAAGAATCCTTCTGGAAAAATGCATCAACATTCTCATCTGTCTTTAATTTCTTTAAGATCAAAGGTAGCTACGGCTCTGTAGGTAACAATCAAGGTATAGATGACTACGCTTCTCTCAATCTATATAATTCTGCTCTTTATGGATCTGCATATACCATTTCTTACTCGCAAGTGGGTGCACTTAACCTATCATGGGAAACCAGTAAGAAAACAGATATAGGAGTTAATTTCGGATTATTTCAGGATAGAATTCAAGGAGAATTTGTATGGTATAACAATGCCGTTGATGGCTTGATTTTAAAAGTTCCTCAATCACCATCGAAAGGAATTCCGAACCCAACCGCAGCAGACAGAAACACACTTCTGGCTAACATCGGGTCTATGAGAAATAAAGGAATTGAGCTCAGTTTAAAAACAACTGCTTATAACAACGGTACTTTCAGCTGGGTTATTAATGCCAACCTCACCACTCAGAGAAACGAAGTTACAGCACTCGATTCAGATGAATCCAGAATTATATCGGCAACATCAAGTCTTGAAACAGCAAACGTTACGCAGGTAGGAGAATCCATAGGAAGTATACTTGCTGTCCCTACAGCAGGTGTTAACCCTGTAAATGGTCAACGTATCTTTGTTAAGAAAGACGGCACGCAAGTTCAATACAATCATGCTGCTCCATCGTCTTCACGTTGGACTAAAGTATCGGACGGATCAATAACTACTGCGCCTAGTCAAGGAACCGATGGTGTAGTATATGGTCCTACTATTCCTACTTGGTACGGTGGATTTGACAATACATTCAAATACAAGAGTTTTGATTTAGGTATTTTCATTCAGTTCTCCGGAGGCAACTATATATATAACGGAACGAAGGCTGGTTTAAGAGATATGCGTTTCTGGAATAATCATACTGATGTTCTTAATCGTTGGACTCCTGAAAATACAAGTGGAACAATTCCGCGCTTGGTATATACCGATAACGTATCAAATGGATCTTCTTTCCCTATTTCTGAAAATGTAGAGAAGGGTGACTTTTTACGAGTTCGTAATATCGCGCTTGGGTACTCTTTCAATAAGATCATTCTTGATAGATTAAAAATTGCCAACGCAAGAGTATACGCACAAGTACAAAATGCATTCCTGCTGACAGGTTACGATGGTATTGATCCGGAAATCTCTACCAACGGTCAAGCTAACCTTACTCCTGGTATAGATAGAAACTCAGTGGGTCAGGCTAGAACATTTACCGTGGGATTAAATATTGGTTTCTAACCATAATTTTTACGACTATGAAAAAGAACAAATTATCTATACTTACCTTTTTAGCTATATCCTTCAGCGGACTTTTTTCTTGCCAGACTGACTTGCTCGATCTGGCTCCTGAAACCAGCTATCCATCAGAAGATGTTTTTGATACTCCTGTTCGAATCGATCAACAGGTAAACGGGTTATATGATTTTGTAAAAGACGGTAACTTCCTGGGATCACGCTACCTCGTTTACAACGATATTCGTGCTGAAGAATTTATAAACCGACTAACAAATGGTGTTACAGGCCTTCAAACATATAATCACACATTAGTTGAATCGACCAATGAGGTTAATAACTTATGGATTGCCGCTTATCAGGCCATTAATCAGATAAACGTTTTTCTGAAAGGATTAGATGACAATGCTGCTACACTTGTTCCTCCTATATTTCCTGCGACATTTGCTACAACCGCTGATGAATATCGTGCGGAAGCAAGGTTTCTCAGAGCTGTTTCATACTATAGCTTGCTTCAATTGTATGCACGCCCGTATGTAAATTCTAACGGCAGCGATCTTGGTGTGCCTTTACGCTTACAAGCTGAGGCTAACTTTGAGAATAATAACCTAAAACGAAGTACCGTTGCAGAAGTATATACTCAAATATTAGCAGATCTTGATTTTGCTGAGCAAAAACTTCCAGCCACCAGAACTGGAGCTATCGCTCCTAATCGTGCTCATAAGAATACAGCCATTGCTTTCAAGACAAGAGTATATCTTACTATGCATCAATGGGACAATGTAATTACAGAAGCTGATAAAATTGTCTCTGCTTCAGCGCCTTTTAAAGCACCTACCGGTGTAGCGCATCAGTTGTCTTCTACTTTTGCCGCTGTGTTTGCTACACCATATCAAAGTGCTGAAAGTATATTTTCCCTTCCTTTTTCAACGCTTGATCCTCCCGGAACACAAAATCAATTAGGATATTATTATCTACCTGCGTCTGCAGGTACGCCTTCTACTAACACTGGAAATGGCGAGTACTATCTAAATCGCAAAGGTATTTTAGGAGACACTGCTACGTTAAGCCTTGCTGATGATCGCAGAAAACAAACGACTAAGGTATATATCAGAAATTCTTCTCAGGTTATTACAGATAGTACATATTATCTGACGAAGTTCTCATCTGCATCACCTTATACAGATAGCTCGCCGATCATGCGTTATGCTGAAGTGTTATTAAACCTTGCTGAAGCAAGAGTAAGATCAACAGAGTCTGTTGATGCTCGTGCACTCGAACTTCTGAACGCAGTAAGAACAAGATCAAAAGGTGTAGCTTATGATGCCGCTGATTTTGCTGATTACGTTGAATTCATCAATGCGATTTTGAAAGAGAGAAGAGCTGAATTTTTAGGTGAAGGATTGCGATCAATTGATTGCATGCGGTTAAACGCACCTATTCCGGGTAAATCCACAATCTCTGCTGTGAATCCAAGTGATCCTAACTATGTATGGCCAATGCCATCTTCAGAGTTATTTGTGAATCAAGATTTAGAAAAGAACTAATAGGACAATAGTATTGAATGAAAAATCCCGTCTGATAATTTATCAGACGGGATTTCATTTATAACGTCTTCGGGTAATACTACCCCAACGCCTCTACAGATTTCACTTCTCCAGGCATCATTCTCGTAAACAGGTTTTCAATTCCTGCTTTTAATGTTACCATCGATGAAGGACATCCGCTGCAGGAGCCTTGTAATCTTACTTTAACAATGCCATCGTTGAATGAATGATATGTGATAGCACCACCATCTTGTTCTACCGCAGGGCGGATATATTCATCAAGAATGGTTTTTATTTTTTTGATGGTATCCGTTTCTTCTTCTTGAGCAGCACCATCATTTTCTTTTACTTCAATGATGAAGTTACCGCCTTCGAGGTATTTTTTAATATGCTCTTTTAACGTGCCCTGAATCTCAAGCCACTCAACATCTTCTTTCTTTGTAACGGTAACAAAATTACTGGCGAAGAAAACGCGATCTACAAACGGATATGAAAACAGTTCTTTCGCAAGCGGAGAAATACCAGCGCTTTCTACATCCGGGAAATCAAAGCTCATCGCCTCAGGCACGAGCATCTCGTTCACCACAAACTTCAAAGAATTTGGATTTGGATTTGATTCCAGGTAGATATGGACATTTTTCGGAACGGCCTGTAACATGATTTTTGGTTTATTATGCCAACAAAATTACAGGTTTTTAGTTCATGACGTACTGACTTATCAATACTATTGATAAGAGTTTGCCTATGGAATGGGAGACTCTGCTTCCAGCGCGTTCTCCCACTTGCTTACAACGGCAGTAGCAATGCTGTTTCCAATCACATTTGTGGCGCTACGCCCCATATCAAGCAGCGGATCAATACCTATCAATAATGCAAGACCTGCTTCGGGAATATTGAATGTAGCCAGTGTGCCTGCAATTACAACCAGTGATGCGCGAGGTACGCCAGCAATACCTTTGCTGGTCACCATCAACACCAACAGCATACTCAACTGAGTGCCTATAGGTAAATCTATATTGTAAGACTGCGCTATAAAAAGCGAGGCGAATGTCATATACATCATGCTTCCGTCCAGGTTGAAAGAGTAGCCCAGCGGGAGCACAAAACTTACGATCTTATCTTTACAACCAAACTTCTGCAACTCCTCCATCGTCTTTGGGAACGCGGCTTCGCTGCTCGATGTACTGAACGCCAACAACACAGGTTCCTTAACGCGTCTGATCAGATTTATGATACGTTTGCCTATGATCAGGAAACCGGCAACACCTAATAACAACCATAACAACGATAGGCCTATATAAAACTCACCAATGAAAAGAGAGTACGTCTTGAGTATACTTAATCCTTGCTTGGCAACTACAGCAGTCATTGCTCCGAAAACTGCGAGTGGTGCAAAGTTCATAACATAGCCGGTAACTTTCAGTATAACATGTGCTGCGGCATCAAACGCTTTAATCACAATTTTACCTTGTTCGCCTATGGCTGCCGTTGCAACACCAAAGAACAATGCAAAAATTACAATCTGAAGGATTTCATTTTTTGCCATGGCATCAATGATGGAGGTAGGGAACATGTGATATAAAAAGTCCTTTACAGAAAATCCTACGCGTGCTACTACACTCTCATTACTGTCAGGCAGGGGCAGATGCATCGCGATGCCTGGCTTAAATATATTTACGAGTATCAACCCTAACAGAAGGCTTAAGAGTGATGCGCTGATAAACCATAGCATCGTCTTCCCTCCAATACGACCAACTGAATTTATGTCACCTAATTTTGCAACGCCAACAATGAGTGTACAGAGTACCAACGGCGCAACGATCATCTTAATCAGCCGCAGAAAAATATCTGCAAAAAGTGAGAAGGGCTCCATCTTTTTATCTCGTGCCGACAGAACTTCACTTCGTTGTTTGGCTATCAGTTTCTTTTCTTGTGCGAGTGTTTTATATACACTGCTATCGGTAGCTTTTTGTAATTGCGTATTGAAGCTTTCAATCTTTACATCCGCAGCCTGAATGGCTTCATTTTCCTGGTTCACATAACTTTTATTCAGTATAAAGCCCAGGGCAATTCCAATGAAGAGAGCAATGATTATATATAGTGTGAGCTTGCTTTTCTTTTCAGGTTTGATTTCAGCCATAATACGTTCTTAACGAAATTAGTAAGTAGGTTTAAGCCTATGACAGGCTAACGGTCATACGTTGACGCAATATACTTGAAAAAGATTTCGGTCCGAATTGTTCTTATCCCGATGGACAGCGGTTTGATAAAAAACGTTATGCCGCCGTTGAGATCTTAAAGCTTTGAGGTTTTTGCACGCAACAGGAAATCTGCAAGCACAAGCGCAGCCATAGCCTCCACTATAGGAACTGCACGGGGAACGACACAAGGATCATGTCTTCCCTTACCACTTACTGTTGTTTCGTTACCATGTTTATCTACACTGGGCTGATCCTGCATAATAGTGGCCACGGGCTTGAAGGCAACATTAAAGTAAATATCCTCGCCATTGGAAATGCCACCCTGAATACCTCCGGAAAAATTTGTTTTTGTTTTAATCTTCCCGCCCTCGTTGTAAAACTCATCGTTGTGTTGTGAGCCACGCAGCTTTGTACCTTCAAAGCCACTTCCGTATTCAAACCCCTTCACTGCATTTATACTTAGCATGGCCTTTCCGAGCTCTGCATGGAGTTTATCAAATACAGGTTCACCAAGTCCTACAGGTGTATTCTTTACAACACAGGTGACGGTTCCTCCGATGGTATCGCGATCCAGCCGCACAGCATCAATCAACTCAATCATCTTCTCGGCTATAGCGCTATCCGGACAACGCACTATATTATCTTCTGTTTTGCTTAGGTCAAGCGTTGTATAGTGCGGCGTTTTAATTTCACCAACTTCCGATACATACGCATGGATATCTATACTATATTCCTTCAGCAGCAACTTCGCTATAGCACCGGCTGCAACACGTGCCGCAGTTTCCCGTGCAGAGCTTCTTCCTCCACCGCGATAATCACGTATACCATACTTGGTTTCGTAAGTATAGTCTGCATGCGATGGACGAAATGTTTCTGCTATATGGCTATAATCTTTACTGCGCTGATCTTGATTTTCAATTACGATTGCAATCGGAGTTCCTGTGGATTTACCTTCGAAAACACCACTGAGTATTTTGAACGTATCATCTTCTTTACGTTGCGTTGTTATTTTGGATTGACCTGGCTTTCTGCGATCAAGCTCTGATTGAATATACGTTTCATCAATCAACAAACCTGCAGGACATCCATCGATAATGACACCGATAGCCGGGCCATGTGATTCTCCGAAGGTTGAAATCTTAAATAGGGTTCCGTACGAATTGCTCATGCGGGGTCGAAGATAGGAGATGGATGTGAATTAAAGTAAGGGTCGTCTTCTTTTTATGACAATGTCATTTCTTAAATACCAGGAATACAGCAGCGCCTACCATTACAACAATGAATCCATTGAAGATCCATTTCTGCCACTGGTTATTTGTTACCGGCTGAAGTGTATTGTCGGCATTGTCGATCTTATCATAAAAGCTACCAAGGTCGTTGGATTGTATTGCTTCATTTTTCTTGCTCTCCCCTGTAACATATACTGTAAGCTTCGATTTCAACGTATCGTATTTTGCCTTGGCGGGATTGAAGTATACCCATTGAAAGTAATCTCCAAGTTTATACTGGCCCGGCTCTTTGGGAATCATAAAGTAGTTGAATGATTTCGTACCCGTCACGCGATTTTTTTGATGCGTAATGTTTTGCTGAACGTTGGGTTCATAGAACTCAAAATTCCCATCGCGCTTAAGCAACGGTTTCTCAATTGCAGAGATATTCCCTTCACCATATATATTGAATTCATACGGAGCACTGTTGCCAGTCTCAATATCTACGTTACGCATGCGTTCCTCAAGATGATAATCACCTACTGCTACAACATCTTTTAACGGGTGTGGGGGAAGTGGTTTTACATTCACACGTTTCGGTTTACTCCTGAATGTTTTAAAGTCTTCTTTTCTGTTCTGACCAAAGAAGGAAGGATTCTTTGCAACCTTATACTTGATCATCTGCATATCAAAAGCAGGGAACACAACGGGCTCTGTGTTGAGAGGATATAGTGTTGCCTGATAAATTTTATACTGTGTGTAATCCTTCCCGTTAATCGTTATACTCTCCCCCTCGATATTTTCAATGTTGAAATTTTCTTCCCAGCAGTTTACAGGTTTTACTTTTTTAAGGATATCTGTGATCTGCTTTCCGAGTTCATAAAATTGTAAAGGGGCGCGATTTTCTGTTGCCACAAAG
The DNA here is from genome assembly GCF_900167975.1 of Ohtaekwangia koreensis. Lineage (GTDB taxonomy): Bacteria > Bacteroidota > Bacteroidia > Cytophagales > Cyclobacteriaceae > Ohtaekwangia > Ohtaekwangia koreensis. Next base: position 923,048 of record NZ_FUZU01000002.1, on the reverse strand, counting down.
AATGAGATCGTAGTATTGAATCCTTCTCCTACATATACTTCATCTTTACTGGTCGTGAGTGCGAGAAAGGCATCTTCTTTTATATCCACAAACTCCGGTTCGCCTTTACCAAAAAAATCATCCGGACGATCAAAGAAGTCGCGAAGAGGATCACGTTGTTGTTGCACTGGAGGGCCAACCTTTACTTTTTTTCCAGGTACATTAATCGGTTTGTCATTTACCTTCATTGTAAAAGAGGGCACTGTAATAATTCCTTGCTTGACTGGCAAGTACGTTGTGATCACACTTTGTGATGAAGAGATTTGTCCATTGATAATGTTTGTGCTCGACTGCGTAGATGTACCTCGTTTTCTAAATCCACTGATCTCCGGGAAATTATCATAGCTTTTTAGCCGATCATTCTGTGCCGTAATGGTGATCGTCCAAGCCTGGTTCTCCCCCACTTCGTCAGGCCCCAGTGTAATCTGCACCGATTGTGCATATACAGTTGCTGATAAAAGAAACCCTGTTAAAAGTCCTAAACTCGCCTTTATCGAAATATTTATACGCATATGAAAACCTTATCCTAATTAAACGTTACAAAAATACTGAAACATCAAATGGCATCTAAGAAGAGGACGTTAATCGGTAAAAAGCTTATTTTTTCTGCTTACCTGCCCTTAAAACTACCCTTCTTTTAGGCACCTTAATAAAAGTTAAGGCCTGTTCTTTTGGATATTCAGATAATTTTTTACCTTAACATATGTTAGGGAAACCTATTTTTTTAACTATCAAATTTTGCCATGCTGCATTACGCGAAAACTGTTCTTACAAAAGTGAGTTTCGATGCCCTTCTGTTCGAGAAGGAGCTGCGAAAAGCTATCAAGCTGTTGATAGCAGATGAAGTAAATGAACTCAAACGTTGGTGCTATACCAGCTTTGGGACAGAACATGAAGCTATTTTAAACCGTTGCTTTGTGGTTGCCTAGAATTAGAACTCATTAACCAAAAACTTTTGACCCCCGACCTAAAAATCGGGGGTTATTTTTTGAAGACCAGCAAGTATACATATATATCTCCAAAGACTATTCTTCCCTGATAAACTGTATATTTCTTTTTAAACCTTCCAGCTTGGTACGCTTTACTGGGGAGTGACGAAAGATCTTTTGAAAGACTTCATCGGTTATTTCTTTCCAATCCTTCAACGACATTTTTTCAAGATCGCCATCGGGCATAAACCTGGGCTCGTGATGTGGTTTTGAAAAACTATTCCACGGACAAACATCTTGGCATATATCACATCCAAAAATCCAATTCTCAAATTTACCCTTTACATCATTGGGTATCTCTTCCTTTAGCTCTATGGTAAAGTAAGATATACACTTGCTCCCATCAACAACATAAGGTTCTGCTATAGCATCGGTAGGACAAGCATCTATACAGGCAGTACAGGTTCCACAATAATCTTTTACAGGTCCATCGTATTCCAGTTCAAGATCGATGATCAATTCCGCGAGAAAGAAAAAGCTTCCCATCTGCCTGTTGAGCAGCAAGCTATTTTTGCCGATCCACCCTAGCCCACTTTTCTTCGCCCATGTCCGTTCCATCACCGGAGCAGAATCTACAAACGCGCGACCGTTCACTTCACCAACCTGTTGTTGCAAACGCTCCATAAAAAGCTTCAACTTGTCTTTGACTACAAAGTGATAATCTTCTCCATAGGCGTACTTGGCAATTTTAAGTTGTCCTTCTTTTGCCAGATCTTCTTTGGGAAAGTAATTATAGATCAGACTGACAACAGATTTAGCGCCCGGTACCAGTAATGTAGGGTCAAGCCTTTTATCGAAGTGATTCTCCAGATAGCTCATCTTCCCTTGATAGCTTCGCTTCAACCATGCCTCCAGACGCGGAGCTTCCTCATGCAAAAATTCCGCTTTGGAAATTCCACAAAAACTAAAGCCCAGCTCTGCCGCTATATGTTTTACAAGATGAGTATACTGTGCCGGTTGCATGGTTGCAAAGGTAACGCAAAACGTGCTTCAATAATTTTTCCTCGCAGGTTTGCATTAAATGCTATCTGTGTGTCTTTGCCGAAAGATTTTTTTATAGCGGTATCAATTGCAACTGCTGTAGTTCCGTCTTCACTTGTGCAGGCGATTGAAAATGAATGGTGTGCAAGCCTACAGCTTTCGCACCTTCTATATTCTTGATGTTGTCATCAATAAAAAGTGATTGTAAAGGATTGACTTTATATCGGTCGAAAAGAATGTTGTAGAAATCAGGAAACGGTTTTCTTGTCTTCTCAACACCCGATACTACTATACCTTCAAACCAATGCAGAAATTCAAAGTTATCAAGTGCCCATGGAAAAGTTTCTGCCGACCAATTGGTGAGCGCATATAGTCTGTGAGGCGAATTGTTTTTAAAGTACTTTAAAATCTCTACAGTCTCGTGAAGCGGCCCTGGAATTGTCTCTTGCCACCGATCGTACCACGCGCGTATAGGTTGCTCCCACTCCGGATGTTTTGTGATGAGTTCGAATGTTGCTTCTTCAAATGAGCGGCCGGCATCCTGTGCATCATTCCATTCATTGGTACATATATTTTCGAGGAACCACGAAACTTCTTCTTCTGTCTTAAATATTTTGCGATATAGATAACGCGGGTTCCAGTCAATTAAAACTCCACCCAAATCGAAAATAATCGTATTGATAGTATTCATGAAAATATATAGTGCTTGGCGTTGAATGTTGTAGTCGTCTATTGAAAGCGTTGCAATACTCTTTCTGAAACCATTTCCGGAGTGATCCGGTTCAGACATGCAAAATCTCCGCGAAAACATTTTTCTCTTCCATAAACAGAGCAGGGTCTGCAAGACAATTCTTCGCGGCTGATCTGCACTATATTCGTTTCATAAGTATAGTTATAGGGGCCAAATCCAACATCCGGATGTGTACCTCCCCAAATAGAAAGCAACGGTGTTCCTGATAAGGCTGCGAGGTGCATATTGGAAGAATCTACACAAAGCATCAGATCCAAGTGTTGCATCAAGGCGATCTCCTGACGAAGTTTTAGTTGCCCTGCTATAACCTCACAGTTCTTCGGAAATTTTTGCTTTAGTGATTCAAAAAATTTGACCTCTTTTTCACCTCCTCCGAATAAGAAAAATTTAGCAGGAGTCTTCTGTAGTATAGATTCAATAAGGAGCGGATAGTTTTCAAGCGGCCATATTTTTGATTTGTGCATAGCGAAAGGCGCTATGCCAATCCACTTGGTGACCTCCATCGATTTTTTATACCCGAACCATCCCGAAGCACTTTGGATGGATTCACTCAACGAGAGGTATGGAGCTTCGAGCATTTTAAAAGGATAGCCCGCCTTTTCAAACGCCTTATAATACCGCTCTACTGTATGCGGTAGGGGTGTCGTTATTTTATTCTCTTTACGACTGAATGCTTTTTTCTCTGCACGTCCTTTTTCAAACACGACTACACGTGAACCAAAGAGTTTGAAAAGCGATCGCAGAATCTTGGTGCGAATGTGATCGTGCAGATCCATCACCAGATCATACGGCCCTTTGCGCATGAGTTTCCGAAAGAGATCGCGCAGACCAAATATACCGGTATATGTATAGTCAACATCTGCAGGAAAAACTGTGACACGTTCTATATCGAAAAACATAGGACCGAATTTCGGTCTTGTCACTACAGTCACCTCAACATCCGGATAAGCAGCCGTCAGTGACTTGACAACCGGTACAAGCAACGCAACGTCACCCATTGCTGAAAACCGAAGTATAAGTATCTTCTTCAAAACTTATTATTTTTTCTGACCGTATAACATCGGATTCAATGAAGCATCATTGTACATCTTCATCTGGCGATATACTTTGAATCTGCGATTACCCTGGCCTATATCTTCAATCAGTTCATCAAACGCAAGTTGCATGTCTGTTTTCTGTTCCAGTAATATTGAAAGTTTAGCCTGGCACTTCGCTATATGTTCAGCACTCGCATCTTTCCGCTCAGTCTGTTCTTTCATGTGATAAATCTTCAGCATCAAAATGCTCATGCGATCGAGTAACCACGCTGGCGTTTCTGAATTTATACGCGCACCGGGTTTTGGAACTACATTTTTAAATTGATCGAGAAAATAATCATCAACCTTCTCCACCATGTCTGTTCGATCCTGATTGGACTTATCTATTCTTCGCTTCAGCTGAATGCCTTCTGCAGGATTTATTTCGGGCAACCGGATAATATCCTCGAGATGCCACTGCACGGTATCGATCCAGTTCTTAGCATACAATAAAAACTCAAAACTCTCTGACGGATAATTATTTTTGATGGGAGTGTCCACATGATCGTGAACGTGATAATCCTGAATACTCTGTTCAAAAACATTATAGCATTGAATTGCAGATAGCATAATCGAAATAATTAGATCGCAATTTAACCGTTATCCGTGAATCGTTACCAGTTATCGTTAGCCTGCTATCCGTTATTTTTAAGTCAAATTTAAAATCCAGCAAGTGTCATCACATCATTTCGTAAAAGAAGGCCAGGAACCTGCATTGCTCATTGCCGATGCATTGTCGTTGGAGCTTGTGCAACCTTTATTGGAGTGGGCTCCCCTGGTGATAGTCATTGATACTGCATTGGATGAAGTACTGTTATGGGGAATTAAAATAGATGTTGTACTGGCGGATGCGCGTACAGCGCCTACGTTGCGTGAAAAGTTAATAGACCAATATCCGGTTAAGATACTTTCTTATCCTGTGGATGAAGATCCGTTGACGCATGCTTTTTCATTTTTAATTACTTCAAAAAATTTAGCTGTTACTGTCATTACCGAACATGTTGAAAACAGATTTCATTTTGCTTTAGAATATCCACAGGTTCAGATCGTACTGATGAATCATGACTATAAATGGTCACTTCATAAAAAATATTTTGAAAAATGGATCGCAGCTGATTCATGCCTATACATCCATAAAAATAGCGCAGGTCAAAATTTTAAATTAAATGGCTTAACAGCTGATGGTGACCGCTTTAAAGCAATACACGATGGCATTATCACGGTATATTCTGAAGATGTTTTTTGGATCGGTGAATCCTTTTAAAAAATCTTTTTCCCCCGATAGGGGTAAATCTTTTCCAGATTGTCATAACCTCAGACGCTTAAAAACGTAAATTTCGCTGTTAAAAGAAGACCAAAAAGCAGTGGAATTCACGGAACAACTAACATTGACCTCGCTACGAACTGGCGATATAACTGCTTTTGAGATGTTATTCAGAACCCATTATCAACCTCTTTGTAATTACGCATATACCTTCGTACAGGATCGTGACGAAGCGGAAGAGATCGTGCAGTCTACATTTCTTTCCGTGTGGGAAAAGCGTGAGAATCTGGAAATACGCACGGCAGTAAAACCATATTTATACGCCATGGTGCGCAATGCTTGTCTCAATGTGTTAAAACATGAAAAGGTAAAGCAGCAACATGCCGCAGTAGAGATGGCTGTCGCAGAAAAAAGTGTTGAGTCAGTCACACGTACTGTGATAGCTTCCGAACTGGAGACACGTATTTATGACGCCATGGAGAAACTTCCGCAGCAATGCCGTCTGATCTTTAAACTCAGCAGATTCGAAGAACTAAAATATTCAGAGATAGCAGACCAACTGGATCTTTCCATAAAAACGGTAGAGAACCAAATGGGTAAAGCACTCAAAATCATGCGCGAGCAGTTGAAAGATTATCTGCCTTTATTGATTGTATTGATGAACGGGTTTCTTAACTAAGAGCATTGCAACACACCGATAACGATATTGACGAACTGATTGGTAAGTACCTCGCGGGTGAAGCTACACCGGAGGAGTCTGCTTATATAGAAAACTGGCAATCACAAAATGATACTAATCGAAAGTATGTCGATCAGTTCAGAACGATTTTCGTCAAAGCATCTGCAGTAAAAGAATGGCAGGAGTTTGATACCGATGCTGCATGGGGTAAACTTCGATCCAAACTGCACAGCCCAAAGGGACGTGAGGTATCGATGCCTCCAACACAACAACCACAACGTTTTTTATACCTGAAGATTGCAGCAAGTATATTGATTGTATGTAGTATAAGCTTCTTTATATACCGCGGAATGAACGCGCCCATAAAGTCCATTGAGGTTGTTGCCGAAAAGCAGACTATAGGAGATACCCTTCCGGATGGCAGTGGTGTATTTTTGAATAAGAAAACGAAGCTCACATACTCTTACAACAAAAAGAAAAAAAGTCATATCGTAAAACTGAAAGGTGAAGCCTACTTCAATATCAATCACCAGGATGACAAAAAATTTCTGGTAGATGCTGAAGGTGTTTTCATTCGTGATATAGGAACCTCTTTCAATGTAACAGCATACCCTGAATCCAATACAGTTGAAGTTCTTGTAGAGGAAGGTGAAGTACAATTCTTCACAGAAGATAATGCAGGTATACATTTGAAAGCTGGCGGCAAAGGTGTTTATGATAAAAAGAACAAAACGTTTTCAATAGAACAGCCAGAGAGCAATGTACTCTCCTATAAAACGAAGTTCTTTAGTTTCAGCAATGCCGATCTGATCTCTGTTGTGGAAGCATTGAATCATGTTTACGACACTAAGATTGTTATTGGAAAGAACCTGCAGAATTGTCATCTCACAGTATCTTTTAATGACGAAGACATTCATGAGATCGCGCAAGTAATTGCTGAGACATTAAATCTCAAGGTAAGAGAAACTTCAACCGAAATTATTCTGGAGGGTGAGGGTTGTGAAAACCAATAGAACACTTTTGTTCCTGGTCGTTCTCTTGCTGACATTGCTCACTCCGGGAAAGGCCGCTGAAGATCCCAAAACACCTTTACTGGAACGTGTTATCACCATTAACCTGGAGCAAGAAACAATAGCCTCTGCGTTGAAAAAGATTGGTGAGCAGGCTGGCTTTACCTTTTCTTACAATTCAGATATACTCGCATCGAATAAACTTGTTTCCTATAATGCTGTAAACAAGCCCGTGCGCGAAATACTCGATCATATTTTCAAAGGATCGATTCAATATAAAGAGCGGAGAAAACACATCATTCTTACAAAAGCCAAAGACATTTCAAAAGATACACGGAAGCTAAGTGGTTATATCATTGATGAAGCCACTGGCGAGCGATTGAAAAACGTAAGTATATATGATCCTATATCTCTGTCGTCTGCAGTTACGGATGCATATGGTTTTTTTCAGATCGAAATTGAAAAACCTTCCAATGAAGAGATCAGCCTCACAGTTCAAAAGCTAAACTATAGCGACACGGTTGTGATGGTTCCGGGCGATGGAAGAGGATTGCTCAACGTCCCGATCAGGATCGATAAAGAAAAGTTCAACGTCATCGCAGACAGTGTCGGAAAGAAACTAAAACGATTTTGGATAGTGACCAAGAGCGCCACCATTCAAGCTATAAACATGATCAACATTGACGATACTCTACATCGTCATTTTCAGTTTTCACTGATTCCGTTTATTGGTACCAATCACAAACTCAGCGGTAATATCACCAATGATTATTCATTGAACATGCTCGGTGGATATTCACTGGGTGTAGAAAAACTTGAAATCGGTGGCTTGTTCAACACGGTGCGTGGCGATGTTCATGGTGTACAGATTGCAGGACTCTTCAATGGTGTGGCTGGTAAGACAAGAGGTGTGCAACTGGCAGGCATGCTCAATTCTAACTTCGATTATGTGGAGGGCGTGCAGGCTGCAGGATTTTTAAATTTCAACGCTGATACTTCACGAACAGTAGCGCTAGCCGGCTTTCTCAATCTCGGTCTTCGAGACTCTCGTGGATGGCGGGCTGCCGGCTGGGGTAATGCTACATTAGGGAAACAGGAAGGTCCGAGCTTAGCCGGACTTTTTAATTTTTCAACTGACAATGCAAGTACAACGCAGGTTGCAGGTATGCTTAATTTCACGGGGAGATCTTTTACAGACGGAGCGCAGGTTAGCGGGCTGGTAAATTTTGTGGGGGGAAATATAGATGGCGCTCAGGTATCAGGCCTTCTCAACGTAGTGGGTAAGCGCATACGCGGTGTACAGCTTGGTGTTGTAAATTATGCTACAAAAGTAAGAGGCACACAAATCGGATTGCTGAATATATCCGATAGTATACAAGGAGTACCTGTCGGATTTTTAAGTATTACCAGCAGAGGCGGGTATCATAAAATTGAAGTGTCTGCTGATGAAGTGTTTTATACTAACGTGGCTTTCCGCACGGGAGTACGGCAGTTCTATAACATTCTTACGGCTGGAGCCAAACCTGAGACGTTTGGAGACGAGGAAACTATCTGGACATTTGGCTACGGTCTCGGTACAGCACCCAAGCTTTCGCGTAAGCTTTTTATGAATATAGATCTCACCGCGAACCAGGTTGTAAAAGGCAATTGGACAGACGCCATCAACATGATCAACAAACTATATGTAGGTGTTGATTATCAGTTTGCAAAAAAGATGTCGGTCACCGCTGGCGTTACCTTAAATGTCCATCTTACAGATGTGACCTACCAGGATTATCCTGAATTGTTCACAGACTACAAACCTCATTTTTTCTCTGAACACACCTACAGCAACGACATCAATTCGAAAATGTGGTGGGGAGGAAAAATCGGTATTCGATTCCTATAGTGCCGGAGTAAGTTGCGTCTTCGGATTTCTTCCTAATTCTTTCAACAACTTTCCATGTCCTACCAGTGCACCTATAAACGTTGGTTCTGATTTATAGGGAAGCCCGAACTCTTTCGCAGTTTGCTCTACGATCTTCGAGATATGTCGGTAATGTACGTGGCAAACATTCGGGAACAAATGATGTTCTACCTGGTAGTTCAATCCACCTACATACCACGAAAGTATTTTGTTTTTGTTTGCAAAATTAGTGGTAGTATGTAACTGATGGATCGCCCAGCTGTTTTCCATTCTTCCTTCTTCGTTTGGTAACGGATATTCTGTTCCATCAATAACGTGAGCCGGTTGAAAGATAACAGCCAGTATAAAACCAGCTATATAATGCATCAGGAAAAATCCAGCAAACCATTGCCAACCATTAACAGGCAGAATCCATAGAGGAATCGCCACCATATATATAAGATATACCACTTTCGTTACAATCAGGATTGTCCACTCTTCACGAATATCTGCTTTCTGATTTTTTACCAAACCATCTTTCTGGTAGCGGATGAGGCGTACGAAATCTTTTATAAACACCCACACAAAAGTCATTAACCCGTACAGGAACCAGGCATATATATGCTGGAACTTGTGTATAATTTTCCAGTCGCTATAGGGTGTCATGCGCAAAACACCACGCGGGCTGATGTCTTCATCTACATCATGTATATTGGTATAGGTATGATGCAGTACGTTATGTTGAACCTTCCAGTTAAAGGCATTTCCGCCTACTACATTTAAAGAATATCCGAGCAATTGATTTACCCATTTCTTATTGGAATATGCGCCGTGGTTTGCATCATGCATTACCGACAGTCCAATTCCTGCAAGGCCACACCCCATAATAAAACAAAGAAGCAGCATAAGCCATCCGTTGCTTATTGTACCAGTGATCATCAATATATAGGGAGCAAAGTACAGCAAGTACATAAACGCTGTCTTGACCTTCATCTCCGAATTTGCATATCGGGATATATTGTTGCTCTTGAAGTACTCATTCACCCGTTGATTTAATGTTGAGAAAAAATCGCCACGTAAAGGGGAGAATTTAATGGAGTTGGCTGATACGTTCATTGACTAATATTTTGGCTGGAACATCTCCACCTATAACCGGAAATGTTTCTGAAAGTTAAGTATAATACACCTAGTAACGAGTGTTAGCGGTGTCGTATTTTATAATGGGAAAACTATAATAATGTACCATTTGAAATAAAAAACCGGGTATATCCGGGCAAAGCCACATCTTGCCACTAAGAAATTTATGTTACATGTTCCCGTATGGCGATATGAGAGCATGTAACATTTTATTGATGATTAATTTAATTCTGCTATAACCGTTCTACCACCTTTTGTGATGTCACCAATCTTGCATGTTACTTTCGCATCAAGGGGAAGAAATATATCTACGCGTGATCCGAACTTTATAAATCCAAACTCTTCGCCTTGGTCTAACACTTGTCCTTCCTTTACATAGCATTTTATTCTTCGCGCCAACGCTCCGGCAATCTGACGGAATAAAATCTCAACTCCGTTTTTAGTCTTCACCACTACCGTTGTTCTTTCGTTCTCAGTACTGGATTTAGGATGCCATGCCACCAGATATTTACCCGGATGATAGCGAAAGAAACTGATGATACCACCCACCGGCATACGATTAACATGCACGTTCACGGGTGACATAAAAATCGAGATCTGTTTTCTTTTACCATTGAGGTATTCGGTCTCTTCGGTCTCTTCGATTACTACTACTTTACCATCCGCAGGAGCAAGTACCTGCTTTTCATCTTTCGATATGGAAAAGATCGGGTTTCTGAAGAACTGAAGAATTAACAGGTAAAATATTACGCTGGCGAGTATAACACTGTTTTGTACCAGCGCACTCTGAGGAAAGAAGTACAGTATAGCCCAGTTCAATCCAAAAAGAACAAGAAGTAAAACAAACAGTAGTATGCGGCCTTCGCGATGAATGGTCATGTTTAAATTATTTAATCAGGGACTCTATGTTATAAAGAAATACAGCAAGTCTTTTCAGACTTGCTGTGCAAATTTAATGTGAAATCCGGGATCGAGCTTACTAAAATTCAGAAAATAGAACCTTACATCACCCGATTTTGATTAGTATCCTCCACGGAATTTATAGGTCTTCGAAACTTTGTCGATCGCTACCATATATGCGGCAATACGCATAGGCACTTTATATTCTTGTGCTGTTTTATACACGTTGTTGAAAGCATCTTTCATGATCCGGTCGCTTCTGCGATTCACACGATCTGCCGTCCATTTATAGCCCAGGCGATTTTGCACCCATTCAAAATAAGATACCGTAACACCACCTGCATTCGCCAGGATGTCAGGCACAACCATAATTCCTTTTTCGTTTATGATACCATCGGCCCGTGAAGATGTAGGACCGTTCGCACCTTCTACAATGAGCTTCGCTTTAATGCTCGATGCATTCGAACTGGTGATCACATCTTCCGTTGCAGCAGGCACGAGCAGATCTACCGGAAGTGTGAGTAATTCCTCATTGGTTATTTTCTCAGCTCCTTCAAAGCCATCAAGTGATCCCTTATTAGCATCCCTATACTTCATAGCTAATTCGATATCCATACCTTTCTCGTTGTAGTATGCACCCGAAAGGTCACTCACAGCCTGCACAATCAGTCCGCGTTCATGCATCAAACGTGACGCCCATGAACCTACGTTTCCAAAACCTTGTACGGCACAAGTAGCTTTATAAGGATTGATCTTTAATTTTTCCATAGCTGCCATGGCAGAAACCATAACACCACGGCCCGTGGCTTCAGTTCTTCCCAATGAACCTCCCATTACAAGAGGCTTACCCGTTACAACGGCATGGGTAGTCATTCCATGATTACGTGAATACTGGTCCATCAACCAGGCCATTTCGCGAGGTCCTGTTCCCATATCCGGTGCAGGTATATCTTTATCCGGACCAAACACATCGGCCATCGCTTGAGTATAGGCACGCATCAGTCGCTCTATTTCACCGGCAGACATTTCGCGTGGGTTACACGTTACACCACCTTTTGCTCCACCGTACGGTATATCTACAACGGCACATTTCCATGTCATCCAGGCAGCGAGTGCTTTAACTTCATCCAGGTTTACATGCGGATCAAAACGGATTCCTCCTTTTGAAGGACCAAGAATGGTTGAGTGGATCACACGATATCCTTCAAATACTTTGATGCTGCCATCATCCATCGTAACCGGCAACGAGACGATCACCTGACGTGCAGGATTCTTTAACACGTTGTAAATCTCTTCTTCCAATCCAAGAATTTCAGAAGCCACTTTAAAACGCGACATCATAGCCTCGAAGGGATTCTCTTTGTCCTTAAGCGGGGCCGGTTCAATATAAGCCATAGAATAAAATTTAGAAATCAGTTAATGATATGTGTCCAAACCATAAATACTAAAAAAACGATCCGAAAACGGTTGCAAAGATAGATAAATTCATCGCTTGCATTTTCGTTTCAGAACAAAAGGTGGTGTTCGGGCAAAATGAAACCGAGTATTTTCGGGAGAATCCAATCCGATGAAATTTCATTCCGCAAAAACAGATTTTTCAATAGTTTATTTTTTTGAAAACCTTTCTATGAAAGATAGCCAAATCGATTTTGTGATGCTAGTGTATCCTGTAAAGTCACATTAAATATAATATTTGACTTCCTGAAATAGTACATCGTTATACATAATCGTTGCAGATGTATAAACTTTGCAGTGCAGCACAGGGATCATGTATATACTTCGAATGGACTCACAACGGGTTACGCCCCTACCTTGTAAAGATCAGCAGGCAATTACATATAGTACTTCATCAAAAGTATAGTTGGGATAGATCACTCCCTAACAAATTCCGTATACCTCAACTGGATTTCCGTTTATATCGAATACCGAAGATGATTATCGCAATGTTGAGGATGATAGAAACTATGTTCGTTCCAATGATTGGTATATCGTCACGAAGCACACCATACCAGATCCAAAGGGCTAAACCGGCAAATAGTATCAGGAGATAGAAAAGTGAAATATCACGCGCTTCCTTTTCGCGGATAATTTTTATTAACTGCGGCAATAATGATATCGCGGTACAAACCCCGGCAGCAATACCTATAATTTCGGTTGACATCTCTTTTACAGTTACTCACATAACAACACGATTAACCCTTACCCACATAGTCGACTCGATGCGGTTACGGATTATACTATATATTGATTATTATTTATTCGGGCGTGCGCTACGCCATAGAGATTTACCTAGCACTATCGATAGTACTGAAATGCATTTAGTGTTTTGCCAATGATATCTCGCTCGGAAGTGCCTTCACATATTCATCTCCGATGCGAATTGTATAGACTAATCCTTTAGCCTTAATTTCTCTGGGGCGACCATAAACAATACCCTCCCTGTTTCTATACATAATAGAATCACCATTTTTTATCTTTTCCATAGCAATGTTTATTTTTTATTTCTCTGTGTCAAAATTCCGTGCCAAGGGAGAAAATCATTTTTATGGAATAGTTTTTTAAGCTTCCCCCCTGCTTTCTCAATACAATATTTACTAACCAAAAAACATAGCATTATGAAAGACAATAAGAAAACGACCTTTCGTCCGCATTCGCCTGAATCCAACAATCCAATGGTTCGTGAATTGCTGGACTGCGCCATTGCCTGTGAGACTTGTGCAACAGTATGTTTACAAGAACGCGATGTAAATATTATGACGCGATGTATAGAGCTGAACCGTGAATGTGCTGAGCTTTGTATACAGGGAGCAAGACTGATGCAGCGTGATTCGGAAATTTTACCAAGCTTCATACGCGTATGTGAAGAAGCTTGTCGCATGTGTGCCGAAGAATGCCGGAAGCATGATCATGATCATTGCCAGCAGTGCGCGGACGCTTGCGAGCATTGTGCCGAAGCTTGTCACGAGTTTGACGGAAGCATTGAATTGAAATAAGCGTAGTGAATACGAATTCAAAATAGTAAGCCGCCAGGATGGCTTATTATTTTGAATTTAAGGAAGTATATATTGAAGGTATATATCTACTTTTTCTTCGGGAGCCGGAATCGCAGCCTTACTTTCACTTTGTCATTTACAACTTCTTCGTTGCGTTTCGAAGGCGCCCACTTCGGACCACTCTTGATAAGCCTGATCACTTCTTCATCGCATCCATATCCCAACCCTTTCAATACTTTGAAATCGCTAAGCTTGCCCGATGCTTCTACTGTGAATTGAATGGTAACTCGTCCTTCAACTTCATTGGCAAGTGCCTGTTCCGGATACTTCAAACTTTTCTCCAGGTATTGTTTATAGGCAACCCTTCCTCCTTTGGGAGTTGCAAATTCTATTACAGGCCGCTCTTCTTCTTCAGAAACTTTTTCAGCACCGTATCCCACCACCACTACTTCACTTAACTGTGAAACATCCTGTTCCAGGGCAACGTCTACCTTATCCGTTGTAGCAACTACTTCCTTACTTTCCATCCCTATAAATGAAAAGACAAGATCTTTATTGGTATCCGTTGTTGTTACCTGGTAGTTACCTTGCATGTCTGTTACGGTGCCGACATTTGTATCTTTGATCATTACGTTTACTCCGGGCAGTCCTACACCGTCTTCAGCAGAAGTAACTTGTCCGCGGATCACGATCGGAGTCGCTATATATCCGCTGCTCACGGAAGGTTGAGCAGACACTTCAGATTTCCGCACTTCATCATCCGCTTTATCCAACGCTCTGTACTTTGCACGACCATCAGCTTTTTTTAACTCTGTAGCAGCAGGTACTTCTATAGGAGCAGACGCTACCTTTTCGCTCGCGAGTATATCTTCCTGTATTTGTTGCTCGTCCATTACCAGTGATTGCGTTGAATCAAATTGTAATCTATAAGATGCAGCTTCTTGTTCTGCCGGTTCCGTTGCAGGAGCTGTTTCAACATTACCTGCAGGTTGATCTGCGAAAAACTGATCGCCTTCTACAATCTTCGTTTCTTCCGGTTTGTTGAGGCTTAATAAATTGTTATTCGTCTTTGAGTCCCTTATAGTTATTGAATCACTAGCAGAAGAAGTGGCATCTGTTGGAGATACTTTTTCCGACAGTGGTTCTATTGCTGCCTTATTCTGTGCGAGTTGTTTGGATGAATGATTTGTGAGCAGGCTATAGATAATGAACCCCGATATAACCAACAGTAGAAAACCGGCTGCGATACGTGCGGGCCAGATCCACATCGGCACAACCTTAGCACGCCGTGATTGAACACGTTCCTCCAATGCCGCCTGAAGCTGTTTAAGGTCAGCATTAAAATCATCGGCAGGTATATCTATAGCACCTTCCAATGCTTCCGCCAGAAAAGGGTCGTTCAAAGCCCTGCGTTCAAGCGCATGCATTTCGGCTGGCGTCAGTTCGCCCCGTATATACTTTTCGATATCGTGTTGCAGGTCAGCCATGTTGATCCATGCAAATCTTGAGGTTACGTTTTCCGTTTTGTATATAACTCTTCACCTTGTTATCATCAAAGCCCGTAAGCTGAACGATTTCTTTATAGCATTTCTGTTGCAGGTAGAACAACTGAACACATTGTTTCTGTTCCACCACCAGTGTTTCCATGCACTTCTCCAATTTAGTAAGATTTGCTTCCATTTCAGGCTCATCATCCAGATGAAAAACAGTATCGTTTTCCATACGCAATGAAGAAAATTCTTCAAACTTTTTACCCTTGCCTGCACGAAGCTGCATCAGGCAATGATTACGCGATGTAACAAAAAGCCAGCTTTTAAAATGTGCCACTTCATGTTCCCGCAGGGTAACGATCAGTTTTTCGAAAATCTGCATCACAGCATCACGGCTTTCTTCACGGTCTTTCAGGTATTTCATACAGACACCGTATACCAGTGTCATATACCTGTCGTACAGTTCTCCCAGCACAGCAAGCTCACCATAACGCCTATACTCTAATAAGAGATCGGCATCGGTTAATGACTTATGGACTTTGGAAGAAGACATGCGCGTTGAAAAATAGAAAAAAATTTCTTCACCGTTATGGAATCTTTTTCCCGCCTGCATCTCATAGGCAAATCAAATCATCCTGATTATGAAAAAAACTATTTGGATTCTGGCCGCACTGATCATATTCAGCAGCGGATTTATAGCTCCCGAGCCTCGTACAATTACGGGTATTGTTACTTCTGCGAGCGATGGCAGCGCGTTGCCAGGTGTTACCGTTATACTGAAAGGAACAACCACAGCAACATCAACGGATTATGCGGGCGCATATAAAATTACAGTTCCTTCCTCAGGTGGTATACTTATATTTTCATTTATAGGATTAAAATCGAAAGAGATAAAGATTGGTAGCGCTAATACCCTAAACGTTGCCCTGGAAGAGGATGTACACGAGTTGAGCGAAGTTGTAGTGGTTGGTTATGCAGTGCAATCCAGGAAATCTGTTACAGGGTCTGTTTCGGTTATAGATTCCAAAACAAGTATGCCCGAAGCTATATATGCTAAGCGCGATGATTATCAGGAATCTGAGTGGAACACAGAAGAGTATGATGCTATACATGAAAATATCTTTCATGACGCTATAAAGAATCCACTGTCAACTTTTTCCATCGACGTGGATGCAGCTTCCTATAGTAACATTCGCAGGTTTATAAACAATGGCAGTCGTCCTCCGAAAGATGCTGTGCGCATTGAAGAGATGGTAAATTACTTTGACTATGACTATGATCAACCCGAGGGTAAAGATCCCTTTGCAGTAATTACAGAGATCTCTACTGCTCCGTGGAATTCAAAACATAAACTGGTACATATAGGCTTGCAGGGTAAAAGAATCCCTACCGAAAATCTTCCTTCCTCCAATTTAGTTTTCCTCATTGATGTGTCCGGCTCAATGGATGAACAGAATAAACTTCCTTTATTGAAATCATCTTTGAAGATGTTGGTGGAAGAACTTCGCCCACAGGATCATGTTGCCATCGTGGTATATGCTGGTGCTGCCGGCCTTGTACTCGAACCTACAGCAGGCTCTGATAAAAAGAAAATTATAGAAGCACTCGACAGACTTGAAGCGGGTGGTTCTACTGCGGGTGGTGCCGGTATAAATCTCGCTTATGCAACTGCGTTGGAACACTTTAAGCAAGGCGGAAATAATCGTGTGATACTGGCAACCGATGGTGACTTTAACATTGGCGAATCCAGCGATGCATCCATGGAACGCTTAATAGAAAGCAAGCGTAAGGATGGAATCTTCTTAACCGTATTGGGTTATGGCATGGGCAACTATAAAGATTCTAAAATGGAAATACTGGCAGATAAAGGAAATGGTAATTATGCCTATATCGATAATATCACAGAAGCACGTAAAGTTCTTGTAAATGAATTTGGTGGAACATTGTTCACCATTGCAAAAGATGTGAAGCTGCAAATCGAATTTAACCCATCGCATGTAAAAGCATACCGCCTCATCGGCTATGAAAACAGAATGCTGAAAAGCGAAGACTTTAACAACGATAAGAAAGATGCTGGCGAACTTGGCTCAGGACATACAGTCACTGCGTTGTACGAGATCATTCCCGTTGGTGTAGAGAGTGAGTTCTTCAAAATTGATGAACTGAAATATCAAACCTCGAAGATTGACCCGGCTGCTAAACGATCGGATGAATTGATGACGATTAAACTTCGCTACAAAAAACCAGATGAAGATAGCAGCAAGCTTATTGTACATCCGTTGAAAGATACTAACATCATGCTATCTAAAACTTCTGACAACTTCCGTTGGTCTGCAGCAGTCGCTGGTTTCGGAATGCTGTTACGGGAATCTGAGTATAGTAAAGACTTCACGTACGATGACGTTGCCCGGTTAGCACAAGGATCGCGGGGCGAGGATAAAGAAGGATACCGTATTGAGTTTATCAACATGGTAAAATCTTTCGGAATGGTAGCAAGCCGATAAATTTCATAATATATTTTTCAAGATAATTTTAAGAGCCACCTTCATTGAAGGCGGCTCTTTACTTTCATTATGGCATCCGCAGTTGGTTTACTATATTGTATTTTAGGGAGTTTATTCCACGATTCAACTTTAAGTATTAGGGAATATGTTTTTTGCTTATTTTTAGGACCGCATGGAATTAGAAGAAAACAGTCCAAAACAAAATTATACAGAGGCTGAAAAGCAAAACATTTTTCATGGAGAGTTTATGCCACACATTAACTCCATGTACAACTTTGCCTATAGGCTTACACTTGACTCAGATGACGCCAAGGATCTGTTGCAGGATACCTATTTAAAAGCGTATCGATTTATTGAATCTTTTCAGAAAGGAACTAATGCTAAAGCATGGCTGTTTCGAATTTTAAAAAACAGCTTCATAAATGATTATCGAAAGAAGAGCAAGGAGCCTTCGAAAGTAGATTATCAAGAAGTAGAAAGCTATTACAACTCGGAGGAGGTTGACAGGCAAATAACACCCGATCTGCGTGTGGAGGCGTTGAAAGATATGATCGGTGACGAGATATCAAATGCGCTCAATGCTCTTGATGTAGACTTCAGAACCGTAATAATTTTGTGCGACCTGGAAGGATTTAAATATGAAGAAATGGCAAAGATTCTAGATATACCTATCGGAACTGTTCGAAGCCGTCTTCACCGGGCACGTAACCTGCTGAAAGAGAAACTAAGTGAATACGCTAAACAAATGGGTTATAAAACCGCATAGACCATGAGCAATCCCGATCCGAGCAAGATGAAGCAAGATTGTCCTGAAAAGAATGAGTGCCTCAAGATGCTTCAACTCATTTTAGATGGTGAAGCAAATTCAGAACAAAAGGAAAATTTCCTAAAAAATCATTTAGAGGAATGCATGCCTTGCTACAAGAATTATCATTTGGAAGTAGCGATTCGTCAACTCCTGAAAACGAAATGCTGTAAAGATGCTCCACAGGAATTAGTGGATGACATTAAAACTAAAGTGATCAAAAATCTGGCGAGCTGATGGCTGGTAAGGCAATTATTTTTTCAGCGCCATCAGGTTCCGGAAAAACCACGATCGTTAGACATCTTCTCGCCACAAACCCCAGTCTGGGGTTTTCAATTTCTGCATCCACACGCGATAAACGTGGACGTACAGAACAACATGGCAAAGACTATTATTTTCTCTCACCTGAAGAATTCAAAAAAAAAATTGATGAAGATGCCTTCATCGAGTGGGAAGAAGTATATGCCGGTAATTTCTACGGCACATTGAAATCCGAAATTGATCGCATCTGGAGCGAAGGCCACGATGTAATCTTCGATGTAGACGTAAAGGGTGGTCTCAATCTCAAGAAATACTTTGGCGATAAAGCATTGGCTATATTTGTAAAGGTGCCTTCACTGGAGGTACTCAAAGCGCGCTTGAATGATCGCGGTACAGAATCTCAGGAGAGTCTTTCGAGGAGATTGTTCAAAGCAAATTTCGAAATGTCCTTCCAGGATAAATTTGATGTTGTATTGGTGAATGAAACGTTAGAGCATTCATTAGCCGAAGCGCAAAGCCTTTACGACAACTTCAAGAATACATAGCATTCTTTCTTTGTGTTTGATTTTAGTAGTTTTAGGAATATATATCCTGAACTATAGGAGCATAAACTGCGAAATCAATTCATGAAAATCGGACTCTTCTTCGGCTCGTTCAATCCCATTCACATGGGGCATCTCATGATTGCCAACCTCATGGCGGAAACCACCGATCTCAAAAAGGTTTGGTTCGTAGTCTCTCCTCAAAATCCTTTTAAACCCAGCAAAGGTTTACTCCACGAATTCGACCGGTACGACATGGTGCGGGCCGCTATATATGATAACTATAATCTGGAGGTATCCGATGTTGAGTTCCACCTTCCGAAGCCGAGCTATACCATTCATACCCTTGTTCATCTTCGTGAAAAATTCCCGGACAAAGAGTTTAAAGTAATTATAGGTGAAGATAACCTGGCCTCGTTCACCAAATGGAAAAACCACGAACGTATCCTGGAAGATTACGGACTTTATGTTTACCGAAGACCTAACGTGCAACTTTCCGAACTCAAAACGCATCCTAACGTTACGTTTGTAGAAGCGCCTTTGCTTGACATTTCGGCTACATTTATCCGGAGCTGCATCAGAAATAAACATTCTGTACGTTATCTTGTTCCGGATGTTGTGGAGGAGACGATTCGCGCGAAAGGTTTTTACAAGGATTAACCCCCTACTATATTTACATGCGAGCAAAAAAAATGTTGTCTCAAGCCGCCATGCGTACGCTGCGCGCTTCAATACTTTTTTTATTTCTTTTCTTGTTCCCGGCATTGCTCTATGCCAAAGGAATACGTGGAACCATCACCGATGAAGCCGGCAAACCACTCGCATTCGCTTCCATTTTTGTAAAGCAAAGCGGAACGGGTACTACTGCCAATGAGAATGGATTCTACGAAGTAACGCTCGACTCCGGCCGCTATGAAATTATATACCAGTACCTCGGTTATGAAACACAAGTACGCATCATCGAAGTAGACAATGACTTTGTCCAGGTAAACGTTACACTTAAACCGCAGGCAACAGTTTTGCCAACCGTAGTCGTTCAGGATGGTAACGAAGATCCAGCCTATACCATTATGAGAAAGGCTATCGCCAAGGCGAAATATCACACACAGCAACTCGACAGTTATACGGCACGGGTATATATAAAGGGGGCGGGTAAGCTTAAAGATTATCCATGGCTTGCCAAGCGCGCGCTGCAAAAAGAAGGCATCGAGAAAAACCGGGTATATATTTCTGAGTCCGTCAGCGAAGTAAAGTATACGCGGCCCAATAAGTTTGAGGAAAAAGTAATTTCAATACGCAGTGACGGTAAGGATAACAACACGTCTCCGAACCAATATATATTCGGGAGTTTTTATGAACCTGAGATCCAGGGAACCATTTCACCGCTTGCACCGAAAGCTTTCTCATACTATAAATATGAATATCTCGGCACTTTTCAAGACCGTGATTACGAGGTGAGCAAGATAAAAGTAACACCACGCTTAAAAGGCGATAACGTAGTAGAAGGTGTTATTAATATAGTGGAAGGATGGTGGAGTATACATAGCCTCGATATACATACAACGAAGATGGGCATACAGATCTATATCAAAGCTATATATGCTCCCATTGATGATAAGGCGTGGATGCCGGTTTCTCACCAGTTCAGAGTTGAAGGAAAAGCATTTGGCTTTGAAGCTGAATTTAAATACCTGGCTACCGTAAGTGATTACAAGATCAAGCTCAATCCAAAATTGTATGTAGATAATGACAAGATGGAAGTGATCGATGAGAAAGTGCAGAAAGAGGAAGCCAAAAAGATTGCCGCGAATAAACCAGCTCCTGCAAAAAAATCCAAACAACCCGACAATGCTAAACTTCTGCAGGAACGATTGGAGTCCGGCAAGGAAATTACCCGCAAGGAATTGAACAAGATGATGAAGGACTATGAGAAGGAAGAACGCAAACAGCAAAAAGAACCGCTCGTAATTTCAGACAATACCTTTAAGGTTGATAGTGGCGCCTATAAAAAGGACTCAACGTATTGGGCAACCGTGCGACCGGTTCCATTAACACAAGAGGAAGTAAAAGGTTATCAGAAGTCGGATAGCATGGCAGTTGTATCACGCAGAATAGAAGAAGGCGATACATTAAAATCATCGAAGCACAAAGGTTTTCAACCGTGGGATCTTTTAATTGGTGATAGCTACAAAGTATCAAAGCACTCGAATTTTAAAATTCATTTCCCGATGCCCAACTTTAATACCGTGGAAGGATGGAACCTCGTATATAAAGTTTCTTTTGGAAGTATACTTCAGGATACAAACAAAACACGCCTCACTATAACTCCGGCTTTCCGTTATGCATTCTCACGCAAGGTTGCCTCTGGTAATTTGAAATTCGCGCTGCGAAACAACAAATATAGATTTGAAGTGGAGGGCGGGCGCTATATAAAACAATACAATGCTGACGAGCCAATCCTTCCTATTGTTAACAGCTTCACAACGCTGTTGCTGGAAAAGAATCTCATGAAACTTTATGAGCGCAGGTATATAGATTTAATGTATCGCAGAAAACTCAGTCAGTTCGTAACCGTGAGTGGTACACTTTCGTGGAACAAACGACACGAGCTCTTGAACACATCCAACTATAAATGGGTAGATCGGAAAAAAATTGAAGGCTATACGGAGAACAGACCTGTGAATGTTGAGTTAACAAACACAGCATTCCCGGATCACGAAGCGCTCATTGGCTCAGTACGGGTGGCAGCTCGCCCCTGGTTGAAATACCAGATTCGTAATGGACATAAGCAGGAGATCAACAATTCATCTCCTACTATTACCCTTGACTATAACAAAGGTATCCACGATGCTTTGGGCAGCGATGTGGATTTCGACCAAATTGAGTTGGGTATAAAACACGAATTTAATATAGGAGTGCGCGGACATGTAGACGTAGCGTTGCGAGCTGGTGCATTTACAAATTCAAGCAATATGTATTTCATGGACTATAAACATTTCCTTGGAAACAAAACACCTTTTGCCACCACTGATCCTGTGGGAAGTTTTCGCTTACTGGATTACTACACCTATAGCACGGATGACAAATATTTTGCCGGCAATGTTCACTACCACTTCAGAAGATTTTTGGTGACAAGCTTTCCGCTTGCGCGCATGGCGGGCGTAAGTGAAAATGTTTTCGTTAACTACCTCGCAACACCGGGTTCTAAAAATTATACCGAGGTAGGTTATTCCATCGATGGAATTCTGCGCCTCTTCCGCCTTGAAGCAATTGCTTCATTCCAGGATGGCAAGTACCAGGATTATGGTTTCCGTATCGGCATCAACACATCCTTCGCGATTAATTTCTCCGATAACTAGTCAATAGATTTTGTCAATCGCCATTGACTTGAGTAGTTTTATACTTGTAGTGAACAAACTACTATACACATGGCGATGCAGCTCTCAATAGATGATTTCCTGAAACTCCGATCGCAGTTACCCATTGTAGATGTGCGGTCTGAAGGAGAGTATCACGAAGGGCACATTCCGTCTGCCGTAAATATACCTATATTAAATAATGCTGAACGTATAGCGGTTGGTACAGACTATAAACAACGTGGGCAACAAGAAGCTATTAAAACAGGTTTCCGATTAGTCGGTCCGAGACTACTCGACATTGTCAATAAAACAGAAGAGATCGGAAAGGAAATTCTGGTTCATTGCTGGCGTGGAGGAATGCGCTCTTCCAATTTTTGTCAATTCGTCGGCATGGCACGTGTCCAAAGCCATCAACTTGCCGGTGGCTATAAAGCATACCGAACGAAAGCCGTTGAGTCCTATACATGGCCGCTGAAGCTTATCGTAATCGGAGGTTGTACCGGAAGCGGCAAGAGCGAAATTCTTCGGGCACTGAAAGCTCAGGGTGAGCAAGTGATAGACCTTGAGCAACTCGCATTACATAAAGGATCGGCATTCGGTGGATTGATGATGCCGCCTCAACCAACAACAGAACAATTTCAGAATAATCTTTTCGAAGAGATCATCACGTTCGATCGCTCGAAGCGAATCTGGATAGAAGATGAATCTATAGCCGTTGGAAAAATCTTTTTACCACATGGACTATGGACGCAAATGAACAATAGCCCTATAGTTGAGATTACGGTAAACAAAGAAACCAGAATTGAACGCCTCGTTCATGAATATGGCAGCGCTGACAAAGAACTCTTTTTGCAAGCGATGGTCAACATCACTCGCAAACTCGGTGGGCAACACTTCAATGCCGCCAAAGAAAAATTATTGCAAAATGACATGGCCTCTGTAATAGATATACTTCTCACCTATTATGACAAGGCGTATTTGAACGGACTTGCCAAAAAGAAACAACGCGTAAAAAATTCCGTTCCGTGGGACGGTGAAACGATCGATGCTTTTGCTGCAAGCTTAATTCAGGCAATAGATTAGTTACGTTTCAATTGCTATAGTATAGAATTCATTTACAACCACACTTTGCTTTTTATAAATAATTTCAATACGGTCATCAGATCGCTAACTTTACAAAATGGAACCAATCAAGTTGACACAATATAGCCACGGTGCAGGATGCGGATGTAAAATTTCTCCTGCTGTACTGGAGACTATTCTTCACTCCGATGCTCCCAAAGCGATCTTCCCGGAGCTGCTCGTTGGCAATGAATCAAAAGACGATGCTGCGGTATACGACATTGGTGATGGCATGTGTATCGTGAGCACTACTGATTTTTTTATGCCGATCGTAGATGACCCCGCTACTTTTGGAGCCATTGCTTCCGTAAATGCTATCAGCGATATATATGCTATGGGTGGCGAACCTTTTATGGCGATTGCTATACTTGGCTGGCCAATCAATAAAATTCCTGCAGAAGTTGCCAAAGGTGTGTTAGAAGGAAGCCGCAAGGTATGTCTTGAAGCTGAGATTCCTCTTGCCGGTGGCCATAGTATAGACTGCCCTGAACCGGTATTTGGATTAGCCGTTACCGGGAAACTCAAGAAGGAAAACCTGAAGCGTAACGATACGGCTAGAGCAAATTCACTCCTATATCTAACAAAATCATTGGGGATTGGTATTATTACTACAGCACAGAAAAAAGGAATTGTTCAGCAAGCGCATTACCAACGCGCGGTTGACAGCATGCTTACACTTAACTGGCTTGGTGCAGAAGTGGGTAAGCTCAAATATGTAAGTGCCATGACGGATGTTACCGGCTTTGGGTTGCTGGGCCACTTATGTGAGGTGTGTGAAGGAAGTGGACTCAGTGCTGAAATTGAATTCAACAAAGTGCCTGTGTTTGATTTTCTGGAAGAGTATATCCAGCAAAAGAGTATGCCGGGTGGTACAACGCGTAACTGGGAAAGTTATGGTTCTAAAATTTCTCCGCTATCCGAAAAACAAAAAGTAATACTCTCCGATCCTCAAACAAGTGGTGGCTTACTCATTGTTGTAGATGAAGAAAAGCAAGAGGAATTTGAAAAGGAAATGCAATCGCACGATTATACTTTGAAGCCTTTCGGAAGATTAACAAACAAAGAGGCAAACGTAATTGAAGTGAAGTGATCTATACCAAATATACCTGGCTATAGATCACTTTACGAAAGCCATGCTGATAATTCCCAGCAACATAATTACTTTGCAAAAGGCACTCAGTGTGGCGAAGTCTTTGGTAGTATCGGCACGAATCAATCGATAAAGAAGCCAAAGCAACGGGATAAAAAGAAATATAATATAGTAGTCCAAAGGCAATGCCTTGTAGAACTGATTAATGAGTACAACGGTGAGGGCAAAAAAAGCAAGTATAAAATAGATTGCAAACTTCGTTCGCCTTAATCCCCATACTATGGGAAGTGTCCGGCATCCAAACGTATTGTCTCCTTTCAGATCCTCCATGTCTTTAATGATCTCGCGCACGAGCGTCATAAAAAAAGCGAAGCTCGCATAGATCACGATCAACGCACTTCCGTGACGATATAGCGGGTCAACGATCCATACCGACAGTCCCGTTAATAATGCCACTGAAAAATTTCCGATGAAGGGAAGTCGCTTCAGGTTGTTGGAATATAGCCAGAGTAAAAAAACGGAGAAGACATTAAGTGCGGCCAATTTCCAAGACAAGAAAAATCCCAGAAGAATTCCGATACCGGAAAGTATACCATGAAAAAGAATGGCATGCCTGCGTGGTATACTTTTCCCGATCACCACACGTTCGGGCTTATTGATATAGTCAATCTTTACATCATAATAATCGTTGATAGTATACCCGGCTGCAGCGATCAGAATGGTTGAAACGGATAAAAGAAAAAGCTTCACATCCAGCACAGCAGATTTGTCGATCAGGAAGCCTGCTGCAAAATATTGTGTTATGCCAATAATAACCAGGTTGCCAAAACGTGTCAGTTTCAGCAATGACTCAATAAAAGTTCGCGTTCGATTGAATGTAGCCATGATTACCCCTCATGGCAAATTAAAGCATAAACCCTCCGGGTTTAAAGTCCCGGAGGGTTTATTAAAGAAGATTTAAAATTTCAAGGTGAGCATGGCCATAAAATTCCGGCCAGCCTGTGGGTAATAATAGTTCTCACGATACTGCTGGCCACCACCTGCATACCCCCAGGTGTAACCGTTCGACTCATACTCCTCTTCAAAAATGTTATTCACCAGAAAACTCAGTGCAAGTTCTTTCATAAACGAAGGCTGTACAGTATACGTGAGGCGCACATCGTTCACTACGTACGCATCTATACTTCGTTGACTGTCGGAGGTGTTATCGAGGTATTGCTGACCAACATATTTTGTGAGCAACGTTGCCTCAAAGTTTTTCACAGGCTTGTAGTTTAATCCTGATCCGGCAATCACATTTGGTGAAAATGAAATATCCGTATTATGATACGTTGTCTTCACTTCATTATACTCATCGAAGTTTGTGCCGTAATCATACATCACTTCCGTGAAATCCTTGATCTTATTTTTACTTAGTGTAACATTCGCATTCCAAGAAAAGCGTTCTGAAATTTTAAGCGCTCCCTCTAACTCAATACCCATGCGATAACTTTTGTCCACGTTGGTACGGATCGAAGCTCCCACATCATTTACCTGACCTGTCAATACAAGTTGGTTGTTATAATTCATCAGGTAATAATTCGCCTTAATCATATAAGTCTTGCCAATGAGTTTATACCCTGCCTCTACGTTTTGCAAATTCTCATGCTTGGGTTTTTTACCTGGCAATGCATCTACAAAATCATCACGAACAGGTTCACGGTTTGCAACGCTATAGGAGGCATATACCACTTGGTTGTCGCTAACGGCAAACGTTACACCTGCCTTCGGGTTAAAGAAATTAAACGATTCATTAACATTCAACAGATTTTGTTTGTTCTCTATACCCGTAGCAGTATACGTTACCTTGCGATATTGCAGGTCAACATATGCATTGAAGCGCTCCGTAAAATTATAGGTTGCTTTCCCAAAAATATTAAAGTCGCGTTTATCACCATTATTAAAATAATATTGATACTCCGATGGAACAGCAGATACCTGTGCCCAGGTTATTTGTCCATAGTGATCGCCATCATAACGGTTCCATCCTCCTCCTAAAACAGCATTCAGTTTATTCTTTTCATAATTGAAAGAATATGTGAATCCATAAAAATCATTATCAAGCCAGCGTCTGCGAATAAGATCCGAAGATGTTACCACCGAATCACCAATGGTAACGGGAGCTATACCATAATCAGAAAACTTATTGTTATAGCGGTACTCTTCATAATATCCTTTACCCGGTGTATAGTGTAATGATGCATTCGCAGTAAACGCATCGCTTATGCGTTGTGAAAAATGTAGTTGGTAATGATCCTGCTTATAGTCGTCAACCTGGTTCTTATAGGTATAGGGATTGAATGTACGGCTACCTGAATTCAACAGGTTGTTGGTTTGCTCTTCGTTCCATCCTTCATTCGAAGCTGTCGTTAGCATCGCTTCAGTATCATTCTGTAAGCGTGATTGCGGAACACCATACCAAGCCTGATACGTACGCTCTTTTCCTCCGAACGTGATTGCTTTGATCATCGTATTGCCTGCATAAAACCCGGCAGAGAAATAATAAGATTGAAGGTCGGCAGAAGCGCGATCTATAAATCCATCGGAATTAATTTTTGATACGCGGCCATCAATTACCCAATGATCTTTTAACAGACCCGTACCAAAGCTCAAACTGTTTCTGAATGTACCGAACGAACCTGCAGACGACATCAGTGTAGCATAGGGATCATCGTTGCGTGTGTTGGTTTGCAGATTTATAGTAGCACCAAATGCACCGCCACCATTTGTAGATGTACCGACCCCGCGCTGGATCTGTATGCTTTGCGAAGAGGCTGCTATATCTGGTACATCAACCCAAAATGTACCGAGCGATTCGGCATCGTTGTAGGGTATACCATTCACCGTAACATTGATTCGCGTAGCATCGCTTCCGCGGATGCGAATGCCGGTATAGCCAACGCCCGTGCCTGCGTCCGATGTGGTGACTGCAGAAGGAGTCCAGTTCAGAAGAAAGGGTAAATCCTGTCCAAAGTTTTGTTTCTGGATGGCTTCTTTCCCGAGGTTGGTAAATGTAGCCGGAGTTTTTTCATCAGCACGCGTGGAGAGTACAACAACTTCATCTGTCATCACAAATGATTCATCCAGATGTATAGTTACTTCAACATTGGAAGACGCTGTAACTTTTTCAGATTTGTCAGAGTACCCGATGAATTTAGCAACGAGTGTATATTCACCAGCCGCTACTTTTTCAAATTTGAATCTTCCGAATGCATCACTGACGGCAACACGATTTGTGCCTTCCAGTTGCAACGATGCTCCGGTTAATAACTGATTGTTCTTTGCATCGCGTATACTTCCTGCGATAAAAAACTCTTGCGCGTAAACATGCGCTGACAACAGCATAGCCGCTGCCACAAAAAATACTTTGTACATGGTTTATATAATGTGGTTTAAACTAACAGGCACAGGGGAATGCTCTGCGTATGTTTAACCTTGCCTCCCTTCGACCGCATTACCGGCATCAGGTTCATTGGGTATAATCTCAGCCCGTTATATTTAAGGCACCCCTTATCTTTCGACAGCACAAAGGTAAATGTATAAAAGTCGATTTTGCAAAAAGAATTTTGGTGGCCTGTTTTTAACCCGTCAAAACAAGCGCTTGACTTGCACTATATTGAGTGTCCGGAATAATTTGCACATTTACAGGGAACAAATTTTCAGAGTATGTATAAAGCCATCGTGAACAAAAAATCTTTTGAAATCACTTCTTCCGATGATGGATTTACGGTGAACGGAGAACCGTTGACATGGGACCTGGTGAAAGTTGCCGATGGTTATTTTCATATTCTGCACAATCAGAAAAGTTACAGAGCCGAAGTAGTGAAGACCGATGCCGCTACAAAAACATTCACGTTAAAGATCAATGGCACAATGTATACCGTAGCGTTGAGAGACAGATTCGATCTGCTCCTGGAAAAGATGGGGATGAATAATGTCGCTTCAGGAAAAATCAATTCGCTGAAAGCGCCAATGCCGGGACTCATCATCGATCTGAAAGTAAAACCTGGTGATGCCGTTAAACAAAATGATCCGCTGCTGATCCTGGAGGCTATGAAGATGGAGAACATCATCAAGTCGCCCGGAGAAGGAATCGTGAAGACTGTGAAAATCAAGAAGGGCGATAGCGTTGAGAAGAATCAGGTACTGATCGAGTTTCAATAAACTATAGACATCGGTCCGCTTCCAGTCATTTTCTGCGTGTAGATATAGGGTAACGGCTCATAGAAAAACGGATGCACCTCTCCTTTTTTATTTTATGGCAGAGGATTTCGGAATGAAATAAAGGCCTGTACTTCATCTGGAATTTTACAAAGCCCTGTGCTTTGAATATATTGCGCCAATTTCGCTGCAAAACCAATCCAAACTACGAATGAAGTACAAGCGTATCCTCCTCAAACTCAGTGGTGAAGCATTACAAGGGTCTTCGAAAAACACGAACATCGACCCGAGTGTGCTGGAACAGTACTGTGAAGAAATCAGAACCATTAAAGATCAGGGTGTTGAAATTGCTATAGTGATCGGTGGAGGAAATATCTTCAGAGGCGGTCAGGCAGAAGCCCTGGGTATCGATCGTGTACAAGGCGATTACATGGGAATGCTCGCTACGGTAGTAAACGCGATGGCCTTGCAAAGTTCGCTTGAGCGCCATGGCATGTTTACACGTTTAATGTCGGGTATAAAAATGGAACAGGTCTGCGAACCTTTTATCAGACGCAGAGCCATTCGCCATCTTGAAAAAGGAAGAATTGTAATCTTCGGAGCCGGCATTGGTAATCCTTATTTTACAACAGACTCAACGGCCAGCTTACGCGCTATAGAAGTGCAGGCGAATGTTGTATTGAAAGGAACTCGTGTGGATGGTGTTTATACAAAAGATCCGGAAAAATTTCCGGATGCTGTCCGCTATAGCAAGCTTTCCTTTCAGGAAGCTTATGAAAAAAATCTGAATATAATGGACATGACTGCTTTTACTCTTTGCAAAGAAAATAAACTGCCGATCATTGTATTCGACATGAACAAGAAAGGCAATTTGCTTAAAGTAGCTTCTGGAGAAGAAGCAGGAACATTGATCAGCTAAGCTGAGAAAAATTAACTCGTAAAACGTACTTCATACTTATACTTTGTTTCTATGGAAGAAATTGAATTATACCTGGATGATGCCCGCGACTCGATGAATAAAGCTCTGAGTCACCTGAGTCATGAGCTTACCAAAATTCGTGCAGGTAAAGCAAACCCATCCATGCTCGATGGCTTGCTCGTAAATTATTATGGCGCAAGTACTCCGCTGCAACAAGTGGCTTCTGTTACTACTCCTGATGCACGAACACTTTTTGTAAAACCTTGGGAGAAAGGTATGATCCAGGAGATTGAGAAAGCAATCATCAACGGTAATCTTGGACTAAATCCGCAGAACGATGGTCAACAAGTGATCATTAATATACCGATGCTTACAGAAGAAAGACGCAAGCAGCTCGTAAAGCAAGTTGGTCATGAATGTGAGCAAGGCAGAATCAGCATCCGAAATATTCGTAAAGACACGAATGAGCAGCTGAAGAAAATCAAAGGCGTTTCCGAAGATGATATTAAGAATGCTGAAGATAAAGTTCAGAAGATGACGGACGACTCTATACTCAAGGTGGATGCCTTGATGAAGAAGAAGGAAGCAGAAATTATGACGGTATAGTTATATACTAACTATATATAGCGGCAACAAAAAAGTCCTGGTTTCATAAACCAGGACTTTTTTTATTTGGTCTCCCGCTGACTTCGTTTCGTACGGTGGTGTTAGTACCGTGAAATTATACGTAGTCTACGGGAGATATCTTTACAGCATTAAACTGTTACAATCGCTGGAGTACGTGCATCCTGTGTGCATCAAGTTTCAGAAGGATAAACAATAATATAGTGAAACTCCAAAGAGATGATCCACCATAGCTAAAGAACGGCAGCGGTATACCAATTACCGGAAAGAGGCCGATCGTCATCGCTATATTCGTGGCAAAGTGAAAGAAGAAAATACATGCTACCGAATAGCCATATACCCGCGCGAACCTGTTCTTCTGTCGCTCTGCTATAAAGACTACGCGTAAGAGTAAAGACATAAACAAACTGACCATCAACAAACTTCCAATCCATCCGTGTTCTTCACCAATCGTACAGAAGATGAAGTCGGTATATTGTTCAGGAACAAATTTGAGTTTCGTTTGAGTGCCTTTTAAAAAACCTTTTCCAATAACACCACCACTACCAATGGCCACTTTAGATTGGTATACGTGATACCCTGCTCCCAGCTGATCAAGTTCGGGATTGATCAACACCATTACTCTTTTCTGATGATGTTCTTCAAGAAGATTATCGAAGATAAATTCCACACTGGTAATGGTAAATGCTAATACCAGAGCTCCTGCTGTAATGATACCCAATCGCCTGATTTTTTTTCTGCGATTCATATACATCAGAATTCCCCACGCGGCACCAATGATTCCGAATAGAATCCAGTTGTTCTCTACCAGGAGTGTGAGAATAAAAATAACACCTACGCCTAATCCTACAAGCAACAAAAACGGTGACATACCTTCACGATAAAACACCAGTAAGAAGACCATGAATACCATAGCGGTTCCATAATCTTTCTGAAGAAGGATGAGTAATATAGGACCGGCAATAATCGCGAACAATACAATCTGGTTACGGATATTATCCATACGAAAGCCGATCGTACCAATGAACTTGGCTGCCGCCAACGCTGTAGCAAATTTCGCGAACTCGGAAGGCTGTACACCAAATGAACCAACACCCAACCACGCCCGGTTACCGCCTACTTCTTTCCCTATAAATGGAACGAGTAACAATAAGAATAAAATTACTCCGTAGATTATATAGGCGAACGTTTCATAGAAGCGCATATCGATGATCAGAATCGCCAGGATTAATATAGAGGATGTGATGATGAACATCATCTGGCGACCGGAGTTTAACGACAAGTCAAAAATGGATTGTGTCTCATCGTATGTAGCAGAGTATATATTGAGCCATCCCCAGAAAACCATTAGCCCATAGATCAGTACGGTTACCCAATCTATTTTGTGCGATATTATTTCTTCTCTCCTCAATGCGTTAGTGTTAATGTGTTCGTAGGTCTTGTTTTCTGAGCAGTTATATCCTAGTGAAGGAATTTACCCTTCAGCACGTATTCTTCTATGTTCGGACGCTGCGTGCCTCCCAATAAATATTTCTCTATCATCAAGCTGGCTATAGATGCTGCTGCACGCCCACCCTGGCCGGAGTATTCTACATATACAGATATAGCGATCTTGGGATTTTCCTTGGGCGCAAAAGCTATAAATACAGAGTGATCAGGATTCGGTTCATTCTGCACGGTTCCGGTTTTACCACACACTACTATATCTTTCAGCTTTGCCCGATACTGTGCTGTACCGGCTTCCACCACACGCTGCATGGCATCTCTTGCAATTCTAAAATTAGCAGAGTCAATGGTTGTCACGTGCTTTTCAAGATACTGTGGTAGTGGCATGCCTGAATTACCAATGGATTTAACAAGATGCGGTGTATAGTAAAAGCCTTTATTCGCTACGGTTGCTGCAAAGTTTGCCATTTGCAAGGGCACTACCATGTTCTCACCTTCACCGATCGCGATCGAGTATATATTTGAAAATTTCCATGGGCGTCCTCCGTAAGCACGGTCATAATATTCAGGGCTTGGCACCAGTCCTCTTTTTTCATTCGGAAGATCAATACCTAATCTCCTGCCGAATCCAAAACTCATCATGTGCTTGTCCCATTCAGCAAGACCTATGCGTGTATCATCAAATGGATTTGCTCCTTTACCTTGATTCAACATTCTGCGAAGCACGTTGTGAAAGTACGGGTTACATGAATTGGTAATAGCACCACGAAGATCTTCATTCGAGTGTGCCCCGTGACAATTTATAATAGAGCGGTCGCAACGGATCCGTGTCTCCGGAGTGATCACCCCTTCCTGCAAGGCAACCATGGCCTGTGCAATCTTAAATATAGACCCGGGGCGATACTGCGCCATCAACGGGCGATTGAACAATGGTTTAAGGCTATCTGTACTGATGAGCTTAAAATTCTGACTATAATTTTTACCGGTAAGAAGATTCGGGTCGTACGATGGGCCGGATACCATAGCCAGTATTTCTCCGGTTGCTGGCTCGATCGCAATTATACTTCCTGATTTTCCATTCAGCAGAAATGCACCATACTCTTGCAATGTCAGATCTATAGTGGACACCAGATCTTGTCCGGGCACAGACAGTGTATCGTACTTTCCTCCTTCGTAAGAACCTTTGATCACACCATCTTTATTGCGCATCAGGTGTTTTATACCACGTTGCCCGCGCAGATATTCCTCATAGAAAGATTCAATTCCGCTTTGTCCTATATAATCACCTTGCTTATAAATTCCGGTTTTGTCTCTGTCCAATTGATTCTTCGAGATCTCACTTACGTAGCCTATGGCATTTGCTACTGCCTTGCTTGCGTACGCGCGCGTAGTTCTGTCCTGAATAAAAAATCCAGGGAATTCATCCAGGTTGTCCTGGATTCGGGCAAGATCATACGTGGAGAGTTGACGTAAGAATGGAAAGGGTTGAAAGCGATTCGCCTTCTTGTTTTTTATTTCCGTATAAAAATTCTTGAACAGCAAGCGAAGTTCATCCTGCGTTTTGCCAAACACCTGGCAGAAGCGCGTGCTATCAAAATATTCTACCTCATGGAGAATAACCATGAGGTCGAATTCCGGACTGTTATATACAATCAGTTTACCATTACGATCTTTGATAATCCCTCTGATCGGATATTGAACCTCCTTGCGGATAGCGTTAACACCCGCCATGTTTTTATAGCGCTCTTCAACAATCTGTATGAAGAATAGTTTTACCAGGAAGATGAGACCTACCAGTACAAACACTATTTGTAAAACTTCTTTCCGGCCTTCGTTCATAGTATATAATAAGGCAAAGTTAAGCTATGAGTAAATATATAGTATGCGAGTTCTACCCGATACATTACGTGTGCAAAATGTGTGATCAAATTCTGAGTAAATCGTAAGGTTTCAATCGCGCTCCTTACAAGCGGATCATCGTCTCTTGCTCGGAAACAAAAATTGAGCAATTAAAATTACCAACATGGTAAAAAAAGTGCTGGTGATTATTTTCCACAGCGTAAACCAGAACATTCCAAAGCCACCAGCTTCCATAAAAAATAAAATGGTATGGTGTAAAAACACCAGCGGCAAAGAATAAATAACGAACCACTGAAATCCACCCAAAGCCATGGAAGGCGTAGAGTTGCTGTC
This sequence comes from Ohtaekwangia koreensis, assembly GCF_900167975.1. GTDB lineage: Bacteria > Bacteroidota > Bacteroidia > Cytophagales > Cyclobacteriaceae > Ohtaekwangia > Ohtaekwangia koreensis. Next base: position 888,789 of record NZ_FUZU01000002.1, on the reverse strand, counting down.
ATATCCACCTTGAGGCGTCATGGAGCTGAGCCAATAGTTTCGTACATACATTATCAATACACATGCAAATGCATGCAACCCGATGCTTTCGTAGAACATGTCTACGGCAAAACCCATCAGAAAACCAACACCCATTAATATAAGTGGATTGGTTTCTACCGGTAACAATAGCAGATATAGTATATAGAGAAAACAAAATGCAGTGTGAAACAACACGACATTCTGGAGTATCAATACCTGGTAAAACAGATAAACGAAAAATGCTATGACTTGAAAAATGGCTCCTCTGCTCATCGTTCCATTGCATTTACGACCTGTTCCAGAGAATCAACTTCCTGTTTCAGCTCACTTCTTACAATCGTTACATAAGAAAGCTTACGAAAATCTTGTGAGAGCCTGACACTTAAGTCATATGAAAGTGCTTCGTTGCCAAGCTTCTTATCGATGATTGTGCCAATCATGACACCTTCAGGAAAAATAGCATTGAAGCCTGAGGTAACGACTGAATCGCCAACCATGGGGTTGACGTGACGCGGAATATATTTAAACTTTACAATGCCGGGGTCGAGTCCATCCCATTGCACAGATCCATAATGTCCCGTACGTTTCAACACGGCAGAAACCATCAGGTCTATATGTAGCAGGGAAGTTACCACACCATAATGGTTGGAAACCAGCTTTACTTTTCCTACAACTCCTAACGGACTTATTACTGCCATGCCTGCTTCAATGCCGGCATCTTTTCCTTTATTAATAGTGATGAAGTTTTTAAACTGATCAACGTGATTGTTCACCACCTTGGCACTGACGAAATCGAATCGTTTTATTAAGGAAGAGTCACGAAGCGCCAGTGTATCGAATGCCTGAACACGCTGATTGTTTTGCTCCACCTGCCTGCGCAAGATGGCGTTCTCTTCTGCGAGTGTGGTGTTGACATCGCGCAACAGGAAATAATCACGAATGCTTTGTGAGAAATTATTTAATGATGCAACAACAGTATTGGACGAGTTGAAAAATTTTGCTCCCTGGTATGCATTGTTCTCTACGACAAGCCAAAAGCAAAATACTTCCAACACGACAAACGTAAAGAAAGCCCGGTATTGATAGATGAAATAAAATAGACGCTCCATTAAACTTTAGTTAAGGTGCGTTCGATCACCGATGAAAATCGTACCCTACCCATTTCGGCAAAAAGTAAGGCTATGTCATTAACACAGCACGGAACTGCGCGATATTTTTCAATGCCTGACCTGTTCCACGAACAACAGCACGAAGTGGATCGTCTGCCACGTGAATCGGAAGTTTTGTTTTAAGGGCAAGACGTTTGTCAAGTCCTCTCAACAAGGCTCCGCCACCGGTGAGATATATACCTCTTTCATAAATGTCTGCTGACAATTCAGGAGGTGAAGTTTCTAACGCCTTGAGTACAGCTTCTTCCAATTTGGAAACAGACTTGTCTAAAGCAAAGGCAACTTCTGAATACGAAATCTTGATAGTCTTTGGTATACCGGTCATTAAATCGCGACCCCGGATTTCATAATCCTCTGGTCCGTCTTCCAGCTCGGTTAATGCAGAACCTACTTCTATCTTTACTTTTTCTGCAGAGCGCTCACCGATCAGCAGGTTATGCTGACGTCTCATATAGTCGAGTATATCTCTGTTGAAAGTATCTCCTGCTACACGGATCGACTGATCGCAAACAATCCCCGAAAGGGCGATCACGGCAATATCAGTAGTTCCACCACCAATATCCACGATCATGTTACCGATGGGTTGTTCTATATCTATACCTGTACCGATCGCTGCCGATATAGGTTCATAGATCATATATACTTCTTTTGCTCCGGCATGTTCTGCCGAGTCGCGCACGGCACGCTTCTCAACTTCAGTGATACCGGATGGTATACAGATTACCATTCTATAGGATGGTGGAAAGAGGCGCTTGCCTGTGTCTACCATTTTGATAAGACCACGCAACATCATTTCGGCTGCCTGGAAGTCGGCTATTACACCTTCCTTCAACGGGCGGATCGTCTTGATATGATCATGTGTCTTCTCATGCATCTGCATCGCTTCACGGCCAATGGCTAATACCTTATTGTTTACTTTGTCAATAGCGATGATAGAAGGTTCATCCACTACGATTTTATCTTTGTGAATGATAAGGGTGTTTGCTGTTCCCAGGTCAATTGCAATGTCGCTGGTGAAGAAGTCAAAAAATGCCATGTATCTGTATTCCCTATGTTTAAAAATTGTGTCTCGAAGTTAACCAAGATAGCGCCTGTAAAATTGCACTTAATTTACCAAATTAATGTGTATCGGTCTAAAAATGTAAGTTTTTTACAAGTCCTAAAAATTCCGATCGGTGAACGACAGTGGTTGGAGGTTTCAACTTCACTGTTTCAGGTTCAACGTACGAGTATAGTAAACACATCATACACCTCGATGTAATGAAAATGTACTAATGCTTAAAGTGACGGATGCCTGTAAACACCATAGCCATACTATGCTCATCACAATAGTTGATGGAGTCCTGATCTTTTACCGAACCACCGGGTTGTATGACTGCATGAATACCTTGTTGGTTAGCAATCTCCACACAATCGGGAAATGGAAAGAAAGCATCGGATGCCATCACGGCACCTTTCAGACTAAATCCGAAAGCAGCAGCTTTTTCAATAGCTTGCTTCAATGCATCAACGCGTGAAGTCTGCCCTACACCACTTGCCAACAGTTGTCCTTCTACTGCGAGTATAATTGTATTTGACTTTGTGTGCTTGCAGATCTTGCTGGCGAAGAGTAAAGCATTTACTTCTGCAGTTGTTGGCGCTTGCTTGGTAACAACTTTCAGATCGCTTTGTGAATCTGTTTTCAGATCAAGATCCTGCTCAATGATACCATTGAGGATTGTTTTACTCTGTTTCGTTTCAGTAAGTTGTTGCTTCTGCAGCAGGATCATTCGGTTCTTCTTGCTCTTTAGCAATGCCAATGCGTTATCGGTATACGAAGGAGCGATCAGAATTTCAAAAAAGAGTTTATTGATTTCTTCCGCAGCAGCGAGATCAATAGTCTTGTTGGTTGAAAGCACACCACCGAACGCAGAGATCGTGTCTGCCTGGAAGGCTTTCAGGTACGCCTCTTTTACTGATGAAGCTATGGCTACACCACAGGCGTTGGTATGTTTGATGATAACAAAAGCTGTTTCGCCTTCAAATTCCTTTACCAGGTTTATAGCGGCATCTATATCTACGAGATTATTATAGGAGAGCTCTTTACCATTGAGTTGCTCAAACAATCCATCGAGGTCGCCATAGTATGTTCCCTTCTGATGCGGATTTTCCCCGTAGCGAAGTACACGCCCGTGCTGATAGCTCTTCTTGTAACTTGGAAGTTGAAACTCATTGTTGAAGTAATTAAATATAGCAGAGTCGTAATGCGAGGTAACATCAAAAGCCATCGCAGCAAACTTTTTACGATCGCTCAGATCGGAAGAACAATTCTTAGCCTGCAACAACTCAAGAAGCTCACTGTATTGATTACGCGAAGCAACAATCAGTACATCTTTAAAATTCTTGGCAGCGCCCCGGATCAAAGAGATTCCACCGATGTCAATTTTTTCAATGATATCTTCTTCTGAACCACCCTTCGCTACTGTTTCTTCAAAAGGGTATAGATCCACAATAACCAGATCGATGGGCGCTATATTGAATTCTTTTGCCTGGTTAAGATCACCGGCATCATCGCGTCTGTATAGAATACCTCCGAAGATTGCCGGATGCAACGTTTTTACGCGGCCGCCAAAAATGGAAGGATATCCCGTAAGGTTTTCTACCGGAGTTACTTTATAGCCAAGCTTCTCGATAAATTCCTGTGTGCCACCAGTTGAGACAAACTCCACTCCCTGTTTGCCGAGCGCATGTACGATAGGCTCTAAATTATCTTTATAATAAACAGAGATTAGGGCTCTTGTAATTTTCTGGCTGGCCATGTTCAGGGTAGATTTAGTGGTTTTGAAATGAGGTGCAAAAGTAGGCTTTTGATACGCCTTTACGAAGAGTGGCCCACGAATTTTTCAAGGAATATCCATGACCGCTATCAGGCTATATATAGTATGGAGAATCGCTTTATAAAAGAAAAGCCCCATCGAAGGGGCTATCCGGTATATTTATAAACGCACGTTTCAGGCTTCTTAAAATTCTGATTCTTCGTATTCTTCAAACTCGATCGTAAAGTCATCAGAATCTATATAGGCAGGGAAGCGATCGCGGAAAGCGTGCAAGGCATTTGCACTGAGCTCCATCGTCCGCACAGCTTCTCCTCCTTCGTTGGTATAAATGACTTCACCTTTAGGGCTGATGATCGAAGAGTGTCCGTTATACTCAACGCCTTGCTCATCCTGACCAATGCGATTCACACCGACAACAAAACTCAGGTTTTCAATCGCGCGGGCTTTCAGCAATGTATCCCAGGTATCGATGCGTGTAACCGGCCAGTTGGCAACGTAGATGGCAACATCGTACGAAAGTTTTTGATTGACACGATCCCATTTGTTACGGCTCCAAACCGGGAAGCGAAGATCGTAACAAATCAATGGGCAGATCTTCCATCCTCGCCAGGTAGCAATCAACAGACTTTCTCCGGGTGAATATGTTTTATGTTCATTATCCATTCGGAAAAGATGACGCTTGTCGTAAGTCTTGAAATTTCCTCCGGGCTCCATCCAGAGTAACCGGTTGTAGTAACGGTCGTGTACAGTTACAATATAGCTTCCGAGAATTAGTGCTCCCGTTTGATCTGCCATCTGTTTCATCCACTTGAAAGTTTTCATGTTCATGTGCTCGGCTTTTTTATTGGCCGCCATGGTAAAACCAGTGGTAAACATTTCAGGCAGTACGATCACATCCGTGGAACCACTTATTTGCCAGATCTTCTCTTCAAACATCGAAAGGTTGGCATCGATATCTTCCCAGTGCAAATCGGATTGGATTAACGTGATTTTGAGGTCCTGCATGTTTATGGATTTCTATAGCAAAGAAACGCAATGAGCAGGAATTTGTCTAAGGAAACTTTTGTGAACGGAGGGATAAACGTTGGTCAATTATATCTTCCGGAGGATCTCACATGCACGTTCCAGTGTCTCCTCCATCTTGGCAAAACAAAAACGCAGCAGGTGATTATCAGTTCTATCCTGATAGAAAACCGATACCGGAATGGACGCTACCTTGAACTTTTTGGTTATCTCTTCCGCCATTTCCACATCGCCTTTTTTGGAAATGTTTTTATAGGATACCAATTGAAAATAGGAACCGTTACACGGCAACGGCTCGAACGATGATCCTTTGATATGCTCCAGGAAAAAATCACGTTTCTTCTGGTAGAACGTTCCGAGTGATTCGTAATGATCACGTGTCTGCATATACTCTGCCAGCGCCAGCTGCACCGGTGTATTTACACTGAAGACTATAAATTGATGTGTCTTGCGTACTTCTTTTGTAAGGTACTCGGGTGCTACTACATAGCCAGCCTTCCATCCCGTTGCATGAAATGTTTTTCCAAATGAAAATACAGCAAGGGCTCTTGAAGCAAGGGCCTTATAGCGCAGTACACTTTGATGTTTTATTCCATCAAAGATGAGTCGTTCGTATACTTCATCACTTAGCACAAGCAGGTTATGTTCCAGTACAATCTGCTCCAACGCCCGCAGATCTTTTTCATGTAACACCGACCCGCACGGATTATGGGGCGTGTTGATGATGATCATTTTTGTGCGTGACGAAATTTTAGACCGAACTATATCCCAGTCAATGGAAAAATCCGGAGGCGATACGTTGATGTGAATCGGTATACCGCCATTCAATCGGATTGACGGGTTATAAGAATCGTAAGAAGGATCAAACAGAATAACTTCATCACCCGGACTTATAAAAGCTGCTATAATAGCAAATATACCTTCCGTAGCTCCGGCTGTAATGGTGATCTCCGTTTCCGGATTTACCGTATGGGTATAGGTGTTCTCAATTACCTTGGCAATTATATTCCGAAGGGCAGGAGCGCCTGGCATAGGCGCATACTGATTGTTGCCTTCGAGCATATAGCGCTGCACCATGTGGATAATCTTCTCATCAATGCTGAAATCAGGGAAGCCTTGTGAGAGATTAATGGCACCATGATCGAGCGCCATCTTCGACATAATCGAAAATATAGAGGTACCTATATCCGGTAAGCGGGAAGCTATATTCATTTACAACCTAGTAAGATGATGCCGTTTTGTAAATGACGTTTACTTCTTCAGCGGAGCTATAATTCTATATTCTGTATCTACTTTTCCTTTTGAAATATCGGCAAGCTTTCCTTTAAGCAAACGCTTCTTCAAGGCGGGCAGATAGTCTACAAAAAGTTTTCCTTCAATATGATCGTACTCATGCTGTATGATACGGGCCTTCATACCATCATATACTTCTTCGTGCTGTGCCCAGTTCTCGTCATAATAACGGATCTTGAGCCGCTCCTTGCGTGAGACTTTTTCGCGGATGTTCGGAATGCTTAAACAGCCTTCTTCGAAATCCCATGGTGTTCCATCTTCTTCCAGTATCTGCGGATTGACAAAGGCTTTTCGGAAATTATCCATTCCCTCTTCATCTTCTAAAGCACTTCCATCAACAATAAACAGACGAATGCCTTTCCCTATCTGTGGTGCGGCCAGGCCGATACCACTCGCTGCATGCATGGTTTCGAACATGTCTTCAATCAATTGTTTCAAATCAGTACCCTGCTCAATATCTTTTGCGCGTTGGCGAAGCACGGGGTCGCCATACATTACTATCGGATAAATCATGACGCAAAGTTAACGGTTATCCTTTAAAAGTTAATTGCTAACAGGTTCCGGTTAACCGAAAAAATAAAAGCCAGATAAAAAGAGTTTCTGTTTAGAGCATGGTTTCAGTCACAGCCCGCGGATGCTTTTTTGCCGGTAGTTCGAACGTGTTCTCTTTCAACGGTTCGTCCTCGCCGGAAGATGGCTTCACGTTTTTCAATCGGTATAGTGTGTAGACAGAGATCAACGAAAGTCCGATCCACAAGACATCCACTATAAAAATATCGAACTGTTGCGTGGCCACAGTATACCAGATCCAGTTACCGGTTGAAACACCGTTTGCCACCGGAATCAGTATCGCGAGTATAGCTCCGGAGAGCAATGTATACTTGTTCGTAAAGAAGTTGCTTCGCTTCCACGAAAAGAAAACCGAAAGCAGCAACCAGCAACCAAAGTATAGACTGTAAAGAATGGTTTGCCGCGTTGAACCCATGTCGGCTGGTAAAAACCTGACAACGATAAACGACAGCGCAGTAACCGGGTACATTGCCAGACAGATGGCCAGGTATATATTGCTGACCTTCTTATTGAAACGCTTTTGCTTCTCAGGCACGCTCTTCTTGTTTCGTGCTTCAAACCATATCAGCACTCCGGAAATGATTACGAAGCATGAAAGAAGTCCTAACAGGAAGCTCGCTATCTTCAATCCATAGCCTCCGTAGTCGCCATAATGCAAGCGATATAGTATATTCTTTACATCATCAAGGTAGGTGGTTAGCACGTACGGATCTTTCTCGTGAATGATTTCACCAGTAGATGCCTTGTATATTACTTCACCTATACCGGTAAATTTAGCAGCGTGCTCTAATTCCCCAGAGACGATCACATGCATACCTTCATCTCCATAGTGCATAATATGGACTTCCGTGACATGGAATTTATCCCACTTGTTTGATACCTCTGTTACCATGCTGTTGATTGTAACAGGCGTGGTTATTTTCTTCCCGGTAAAAGTAAAAGACGGATGTGCATAGCCCAGGTCTTCGTATATTTTTTCCTGGTCGCCATCGTATAGAAAAAACACATCGGGTATAATCAGGAATATATTAATCATGAAGAAAGCTCCCGTGATCGCGTATACTGCCTGGAACGGCAAACCTATTGTACCCAACGCTGTATGAGCATCCGTCCATACTGTTTTAAGTTTTGCCCACGGTCTGAACAAATAGAAATTAGAAATGATCTTTTTCCAGTGAATCAATATACCGGTGAGTACTATAAAGAACAGGAACAATGCTGTGAACCCTGACAAATAATAACCTACAGGATACGGGATTTGCGCAAAGAAATGTAGCCGGTATATAAATTCTCCAAGCGAGTATGATGACGGATAGTCGTATGACTGAAACGTTTTCGTGTCCATGTAGGAGAAACCTCCTGCTTCTTTAATCGTTGTGTCGCTGGAGACTGACACATTTACCGAGACTCGGCGCTCATCGTGTGCTCTGTGAATTGCCACTTCGCGCCCATAAAGAGTATACTTCTTTTGAAGTGTATCCAGCGCTACATCCACATTCATGTCGATTGCTTTCTCTCCTGTTACCGGTTCATTCCTTTCCCAATTTATAATCTCATCGCGGAAGAACGAGAAGGATCCCGCAAAGAAGATTACGAACAATAGTACACTTAGTACAATACCACTTACGGCATGGAGATCAAAAAATATATTATAGGATCTTTTTTCCATCAATGAAGAAAATTAGGATTGTACATCTTACCCATCCACGCGATAACAAAAAAACTCAGCGTAAGCAGTATATATAGCATCCATACACGCCAGCCACTTTTGCTCAAAAAAGCGAGCACCATTAAAACAGCCCAAAGTATAAATCCTGTAAAAGTAGAAGTGATTAAGACATTAACGTGGTTGAACCAGGATGCAAAGGCCAGGTGCACTGCTGACGAAACAAAATAACCGCCCAGTATTCCGGCTGATATTTTACCAAACCGGTGCCAGGGCGATGCTGTAAGATGTTTTGGATTAGCCGGCATATCAATTCTTGTTCGATGTTAGTGGAGACAAAAGAATGACCAGACATCCAATTGTCATTAAGAATATAAATCCGGTGAGAGTGCCAGCACCGACTCCTTGTGCGAACACGAGCAGCGTAAATGCGAGCAGCAAACAAACTATACCTATAACTCGTGTGAAGCTCCGGTTTCGTTGCAACCATTTACTCACTACACTTTGCGACAACACTGCTTTTTGTGAAGTGTTATACAGGGCATAGAATCCGAACAAAAGAACTACGATTGCTATCAATAACAAATACATGTATATATAGATTCGAGGCTATAACATTAAAACGTATAGGCCATGCTGATCACAATATTGCGTGGCTTCTGCGGATTTACTGACCAATAGCCGATGTAATATTCTTCATCCAGCGCGTTGTTTACATTCACAGCAAAGCGAAACCTTTCAGGATTGTAAAATACGCTGGCATTGAGCACAGTATAGCTTGGCAGATCGAATACACCTGTAATGCTATTGTCTATAACTCTGTATTTGCTCGCGTAGTTTCCGCCCAAACCAAACCCTATATCTTGCAGGTTGCCGCTGCTGAATTTATAGGTAGCCCATACGTTGACTTGGTCCTGGGGACCCTGACCTCCCGGTGCACGTCCAGCTTCGCTATAAAAATCATTAGCAAAACCTTCCTTGTTCTTAGTCTCATTATGGCTATAGCCGGCTATCAAACTAAATCCGCTAAAAAGATTAGCCGTTACTTCCAGTTCGTAACCTTTGCTTTCAACTTTACCGCTTTGTATATAGTTATAGAAATTGTTTACATCGCCAATCACTTTATTTTTTATCTGTATATCATAATACGATACCATTGCAAATAATCTATCCTTGAGCACGTTGGTTTTTACACCTACCTCCCACTGATTGGCTTGTTCCGGATCAAAAGTTTTTAACCGTTGGTTGTTGCCGTCTTCATCTGCAACCTGCATGGGTGCTACATTGTTAAACGCATTCTGATAATTTGCAAACACTGATACTTTTTCAAGCACAGGTTGATATACTATACCAAACTTTGGTGAGAGTGCGAATTGATCAAAGTCGTCTGCATCGGAATCAAAGTAATCAGCACGAACACCTGCCAGTATAGTGATCGCTGGCGTAATCGTCATGACATTGGATATATAGGCGCCATACGTATTATTCGTTAGCTTACTGTTGTTCACAGGTGTCGCTGCCAGTAAATTGTCAATGGAGGCTCTGGATAGATATACCGGGGCAAGTTCTTCACCCGTATCCGGACTTATAAAGTTTTCGCCACCTTGCGGAGTAACATTTCGGATAAAGACATATCCCAATCCATTGTTCACTGCTTCCTGTGTAAAGTAGTCGAGCCCTATGAGCAGTCGGTTGCGCACACTGCCAAGTTTAAAATCACCATTGAAGTTTTGCTGTATATCGGTTGTTGTCCGTGATTCTTTCACATACGTGAAATATTGACCGAAGTCGTTGTCGCCTTCAGCATCTGCCCATATATAGCTATAGTATCCGTTCGAGTTTGCCGAGCCACGTGAGATAACCGTTTGCGAGCTCCACTGATCAGACAGTTTATATACCATCTGTGCCTGCAAATTTGCTCTTGGGTTTTTAATAGTAAGATCGTTACTGGTAAAGGATAGCTTCGTATCAAGGTTCAACTCACCAATGGTTTTGAATGTAAGCGGTTCTGCACGATTTGAATGAAAGAAAACAGGAGCCACGGCACGCTCTTCTTCAAGTATTTCGGTTACGATCAAAATCTTTAACCGGTCATTTACTTCATAGGCAAGTGTAGGTGCCAGGAAGAACGATTTCTTGAAGCCTGCATCCTGAAAACTTCCTTCGGTGTGGTAGGCGGTATTGATACGTATAGCAACTTTGTTTTGCTGGCTTAGCGGAGCATTGATATCAGCCGTGATGCGATTCAGTCCGAAGCTTCCGATGTTATAGCCTATCTCACCACCACTTGTGAAGTATGGTTTCTTGGTAATGGTATTGATAACACCGCCATAGCTGGTATACGCTGTAGCATTGGCTCCGAACAATGTAGCAGACGGGCCTTTCATCACCTGAATCTCTTCAACATTAGCAGGATCCAGATTACCATTGGTTATACCGGGCAAACCATTTACAAGTGCAGGTTGTCCCTCCAGTCCCCGTAAAGCAAAATACGATGCACCATCACCATCTCTTCCGGTAGATTCCCACGTACGAAATACACCGGGTATATTTCGAAATGCATCATCATAACTAGTAATTGCCTGTTGCTTCAGTATTTCAGAAGATACACTGTTATATACCTGCGGGTTTTCCATCTTGCGCAGCGGCATCTTGGCTACATAATTATCTTCTTTATTCAGAGTTGCTCTGCCGGAGATTATTACTTCCTCCAACTGTTTGGTGTTTTCCTTCAGAATAAAATCAACGGTAACTGTTTCGCCAGGTTTGACTTCTACAGGTTGTTGTGTGTTTTCAAGTCCGATGAAAGAAGCAACCAATATATAGTTGCCGGGGGCAACATTCCGGATCTCGAATTTTCCATTCTTATCCGCTATATCTCCTTTCGAAGTTCCTTCAATGGCGATGTTTACAAATTCTGCCGGATTGCCATCCGATGTTTTTACAACACCGCGTATGGATCCTGACTGGCCGCATACCATCAACGGGCTCAGAAATAATAAAAACAAAAACAGGTAAAGAGGTTTCATATTGTAGTTGTTGTGTTTGCGTGTAGGGGCCGGTGAGGAAAAGGAACTCTGCTACCAACCAGAACATGAAGAGGTATGCAGAGCCCTTTATTTCTATCCCATTCGATAGTGACAATATCAATTTGGCGGGTGAGCCTCCTTGTCAATTCAGTATTCGATTTTTAACCCGACAAGGAGCCTCCCCATAGTTCGTTACACTGAATCACTCCATCATTCAGAAGTAACGTTCAAATATGGCATGGCAGCGGGAAAACTTTGATAGCGTATTTGGAGTATTTCGGGATAGAACTGAAAAATACCCTCTATAGGCGATTCGTCCATAACCCCTTTAAGGTATATATGGTGCCCTATATGTTACGCAATGATGAGGGAAGCAAGCTAAAGTTGGCGCAGCAACACCTATTAAGTCCAACGGTGTGGCTACCGGACAGCGTCGAGAAAAGATTGAAGAATGATGGTAGCGCTAATTTTATCAACGTTGCCTTTTACCTGGCGGTCCTTCTTTTTCATACCACCATCGATCATGGCACGCATGGCCATACTGCTGGTAAAGCGTTCATCGGCTAGGTGAACTGGTTTATCGGGAAAAGTTTTCTTTAACTCTTCGACAAACTTTCGAACGAGTGGAGCAATTTCAGAATCTTCGTTCTTCAACGTTTTAGGCATGCCAACAACGAACTCATCCACCGTTTCTTTTTGAAGATATACTTTTAGGAAATTTAACAAGTCATTACTGGGCACTGTCTCAAGCGGTGTAGCTATAATTCTCAGGGTATCGGTTACAGCAATGCCTGTTCGTTTTGTACCATAATCTATCGCCAGGATTCTTCCCATATAAATTCAATTACTATATATACCGTGGAGATTAATTGAACTTCACTTTATCCTGAAAAGCTTTCTTTACTTTAGCTTCCAGCGCCATTGCCTTGGGAAAGAGAATTTCATTTTCAATGCGTGCGTGCGTAATGAGGCTCTTCTCGAATGCCTTCAATTCGTTGTACAAAACTTTAATATGCAACGGGGTTTCTGACGTGATCAGATAGTCTCTTGTAATCCTGCGTATACCCTCCATCTCGTCATCATGCGTGTCGTGATCGACTGCAAATTTCTGAACCGAATTTTTCTCTAAGAGATAGTATAGCTTGGTAGGAGAAAATTTTCCTTTGACTGATCGCTCCAGCGTTTGAATGAACCGGAAGAATGTATCTTCTTCTTCATATATATGCTGGATAAAATCTTCCACAAAAAGCGGGAATACTAATTTCAAATCGCGCTCTACTGCGCTATAGTCTTCGTGATTCGCCTTGAAGCTTTCAATGAGCCGCGCGATATAGGGAAGCTTGTGTTTTACAAACAGGAAATGTGAATGCTTTAGGTATTCGATTATCAGATCGATCGGGTACGACACGAGTGGTAAATCTGCTTCCCGTAAATGTGTTGGTGATTCCAGTTCACGCACAACCTGTTCAACTCTCAAGCCACGTTGTTTACAAACCTGATCGAGTGTTAACTCGGAGTATTCGTAAAAGCGGATGCCGAAATAAAACAGCACGTAAGCATGCACGTAGTTGTTATCTACGAGCTCTGAAATACGTGTGTCTTTAAGCGCCAGCTTACTCATGGTTCTGGTAAAGATAAGCTAAAAAATTTCCATAGTCAGCTATCGAACCCGTAAGAAAAATCGGGCCGGCAGACTCCGAATAAAACCATCAAATCCATGAAAAGTTTTCGCCCGTGTGACCGTTATCGTATGGGAACAGGCCGCTGGCCTGTCCTTTGCAACTTTTTGTGCCGTGGATTATGTTTTTCCGGCTGTGGACTTTACACGCCAACATTTATCTTCGGACTTCGTTAATAGATTATTTATTATTGCCGTATGAGGAATTCCAAATATCAGATTAGTTTACCCATTGTACTTTGCCTTGGACTTGCTGCAGGGGTTTTTGTGGGATCGAGTTTCAGCAGCCGAAAAAGTACAGCCGATGTAGGCTCCGATGTGCAAAAATTAAGGGAAGTGCTCACACAGATTCACGATGAATATGTAGATACCGTGAACACAGCAAACCTGGTAGATGAAGCGATCCAGGAAATGCTTCATAAACTTGATCCTCATTCTTCCTATATACCTTCACAGGAACGTATCGCTGCCAATGAAGATCTCCGTGGAAATTTTGATGGCATCGGTGTTGAATTCAATATTTTTCAGGACACCGTTGTAGTTGTTACGCCCTTGAGTGGCGGACCTTCCGAAGCATTGGGCATTCAATCAGGCGATAAAATTGTGAAGGTTGATGACAAGAGTCTGGCCGGTACAGGGGTTACTTCAGCCGATGTAATGAAGGCGTTAAAAGGACCGAAAGGCACAGAGGTGAAGGTTACGATTCTGCGAAGAGGACAAGAGCTGGAGTATAAAATTGTTCGCGATAAAATTCCGCAATACTCCGTTGATGTTTCCTATATGGTTGATCACGAGATAGGGTATATTAAAGTGAATCGTTTCGCAGCTACTACATATGATGAATTTCATCAATCGCTTAGTAAGCTGAAAGAACAAGGGATGAAAAAACTTATCCTCGATCTGCAGGGAAATCCCGGAGGCTATATGAATATCGCCATTGATATGGCTGATGATTTCTTGAAGACGGGTAAGAAGATCGTTTTTACAAAAGGCAAAGACAAGAAAAATAATTCTGAAGCTTTTTCCACTGAGCGTGGTGCCTTTGAAGAAGGAGATCTGATCGTGTTGGTGAATGAAGGAAGTGCCTCTGCTTCTGAAATTGTATCGGGTGCCTTACAAGATAATGACCGTGCACTGATTGTTGGCCGCAGAAGCTTTGGTAAAGGACTTGTTCAATCTCCGTTTGACTTGAGTGACGGCTCAGAATTAAGGCTTACCGTAAGCCGTTATTATACTCCGAGTGGACGTTCGATTCAAAAGCCGTATCAGGACAATGATGAGTATGCTTTGGATATTGTAAGCCGCTATAACCACGGTGAATTTTTCCATGCGGATAGCATCAAGTTTAACGACTCACTAAAGTATATTACTCCAAATGGAAGAACGGTATACGGTGGCGGTGGCATTATGCCTGATTACTTTGTGCCGCTTGATACTTCTCTGAATAGTCATTACCTGAACGAGCTATATACTTCAACGTCTATTCAGGAATTTACTTTTGGCTATGCAGAAGATCACAAAGAAGCTTTAGAGAAAAAAGGCTATGAAGATTACCTTCGGAATTTTACAGTGACTGATGCCATGATCAATGAACTTGTTAAAGTAGGTGAACGAAATAAAGTAAAACCTGATTACAAGGAGTTGAAGAAAAAGAAGACGTTATTCCAGGTTCATGTTAAAGCACAGATCGCTCGTAAACTATGGGGTAATAACGGGTTCTACCCGGTTTTCAATGAGACAAACGAAGTCTTCAAACAGGCTGTAAAAATGTTCGATCGAATTCCGGAGCTTGATCGCAGGAAGCTTTAATTGATATTCCGAGTACCGTACTGGAATACGGCCTTGTAAAAAAATTGTAAAATGTTAAACGTGTTGGAGAATGAAACTCATTCCACTTTACGTTTAACATTTCCTTTTTTAAGCGATATTTATAGCAGCGTGATGCGTGCTCTTTGTTCTATATAGTATACTCCATCACTCAACACCAGCTTATGAAAATAGGATTAATCCGCGAGGGGAAAATTCCTACCGACAAACGTGTTCCTTTTACGCCACTACAGGTTGAAGAGATTCAACTTCGTTTTCCGCATATAAAAATGGTTTGCCAGGAGAGTGACATTCGTTGTTTCAATGATGATGAATATAAGGCACGTGGTATTGAAGTAAAAAAGGATGTCAGCGAATGCGAGATTCTAATGGGCATTAAGGAAGTGCCTATAGATCTTCTGCAAGAAGGAAAGACATATTTCTTCTTTTCCCACACGATTAAAAAACAAGCATACAATCAAAAGCTTCTGCAAGCTATATTAAAAAAGAAAATACGACTGATTGACTACGAAGCACTAACCGACAGACAAGGCAATCGTCTCGTAGCATTTGGTCGCTATGCAGGAATTGTCGGTGCCTATAATGGTTTGTGGGCATACGGTAAACGCTTTAAAACATTTTCACTGAGAAGAGCATATGAATGTTTTGATGTTAATGATTTAAAACTCGAACTCCGGAAGGTTAAGCTATCGCCACTTAAAATTATACTGACGGGCGCAGGTCGTGTAGGCAAAGGCTCCATGGAGACGTTGGACAGTGCGGGTATACGCAAAGTAAATCCACATGATTTTTTAACGCGTCAATTTCAAGAGCCAGTATATGTCCAATTGAGTAGCGCTGATTACCATGCCCGAAAAGAAGGCGGCACTTTTAACCGCGAAGAGTTTCATAAATATCCGGAGCGCTATAATTCATGCTTTACAGATTTCACTAAAGTCGCAGATATACTCATGGCCGGAGCGTATTGGAATCCAAAGGCTCCTGTGCTTTTCACCCGAGAGGATATGCTTTCACCTGAATTCCGCATTAAGGTAATTGCAGATATAACCTGCGATATAGAAGGATCTATACCGAGCACAAAAAAATCGACTACGATTGCTGATCCACTATATGATTACGATGCAAAGAATGACCGAGTACATCCTGCGTTCTCTGATGACAATTTTATAACGATGATGGCCGTTGATAATCTTCCTTGCGAATTGCCGCGAAGTGCTTCTGAAGAATTTGGCCAAGATCTTATCAACAAAGTATTGCCTGTGCTAAATGATATAGACCTCGATGATATTATTAAGCGTGCTACTATTGCAGAAGATGGTCGTCTAACAAAAAACTTTGAGTATTTATCTGACTATGCAAGTGGAAAATAGTCAGCGGGTATATAAAACGCTTTCTATAAAATTACCATAGAATTTCTGTTGCTCTTTTACCTGTAGTCCTTCTGCATGCAAATGTTCTTTCCAAAGAGGAAGTGAGGTTGCTTCAATTTTACTTACAACATGAAAGAATATATACATAGTGGCGAGTAAAAATCGTTGCCATAATTTTCTTTCATTTACAAAATCAGTCGCGATCCAAAAGCCATCATCCTTCATAACGTTCTTCAACTGCTTTACAACGGCTGTTAATTTATCTTCTGGAAACAGGTCGAGGAAAAAATTTGTAATGACTACATCATATCGTTCATGACCTGGTATTTCTGTTTGCTGAAGAAACTCAATGCGTGAAAAATCTCCTGGCTGTATCTTTTGTTTTGATTGTTCAATCATTTTTTGAGACGCTTCTACATATACTACAGAGCAAGTACGATTTATAGCAAATAGCTCTTTCACTATCCAACCGGTACCTCCTCCCATAATGAGTACACGTGACATTGCCGGTATCCTTTTTAGAAAGTATATCTGTGAATCAACCATGCTCTTTCCATACACAACATGAGAAAGAAAATCATACACCGGGGCGATTCGATCAAAGCTCATATCGATAGTAAAAGATAAGCCAGCGGAATCATAAAAACGAAATCTCCCAGGATGCGAAAGCGATCATGTATAGCAAAATAACGATGAAATATAAACGTGATCAGTAAAATAACATTCATGTCGAGAATTATACTTCCTGCCAATGAAAAATCGATAACAGCAAGTGTCGCGCCTGCTATAAAAAGTATACTAATAAAAACACGACTTGTTTTTTCTCCCAACACGGTTACAAAAGATATATTTCCATCGCGCAAATCTCTCTCGTAATCAAACCACGAAAAGAGTATAAGATTAATCAATGCTGTTACAGAAAATTGAGCGATGATTATCCATGGCCATTCACGCCATGATTGCTGCGTAACCGTTACCGAAGGAAGCAAGACACCGATTGTATATACTATCGCTATGAAAAACTCCTTCATAAATTTCAAATAGCGATTGATCAAGAAATATATACCAACGGTTAACGCAACAAATAAACCTGCTACAAAAACCTGGTGCCTGATGAAAAGAATTATGATGCCGTTGATAATCGTTGCCAGTAATACTACAGCACATAAAACCTTAAAGTTATCCTGATGAAATCTATGTCGTGCCGTTGCCGCAGGAGCCTTTATTTTCTTGGCATCTAGTAAATGATCTACAGTATAAATGATCCATACCGAAAGACCAAGTGCAATAACACCATAAGGAAGTATACGCACGTTCAGCAAGTGTGCAAAGAAAAGTGCCGAACACACAGCTCCTGCAGCAACATCAATGCTTAAAAGATTTACGAGCCGGTATAGCCGTATCAGTTGCTGCATGCACTTAGAATAAAAATCCTTAAAATAAAAAAAGTCCCCTGATTGCTCAGAGGACTTCAATGTTACGAAGAATATTTTTTAAGAGGACTTCAATGCTTCAGCACCACCTACGATCTCAAGGATTTCTTTTGTGATCGCAGCCTGACGTGTTCTGTTATAAGTCAGGCGAAGCTGTTTCAATAATTCACCAGCGTTATCTGTTGCTTTATCCATGGCTGTCATACGAGCACCATTTTCTGCAGCATTCGAATCCAGCAGGGCTTTAAAGAATTGTACTTTCAGTGACTTTGGAATTAAACCCGTAATGATTTCTTCCTGATCAGGCTGATAGATATAATCTACCTGGTTTGCATTACTGTCTGCAGTTGTTTCTGGAGCAAGAATCGGCAATACTTGTTCTGTACGCAGAATTTGTGTTGCCACATTTTTGAACTCGTTATATACCAACTCAACTTTATCGAATTTGCCTTCTTTAAAAGAAGCGATCACGTGCTCTACAGCATTCGATGCATTTTCAAAAGTCAGTTTAGCGTATAGTGTAGTATAATCTGTAATGATCGGGAATTTACGCTTGCTGAAAAATTCAGTCGCCTTTCTTCCTACCGGGAGAATAGTAACGTTTCCTTTCGCATACTGAGCCGTATATTTCTCTTCGATCAATCGAAGCACACCTTTCATTACGTTCGTATTGAAAGATCCGCATAGACCACGATCAGAGCTCACAGCGATGATCAATATTTTTTTCTCTTCACGAACAACACTATACCAGTTGTCGCCATCCATGTTGCTTTGCGCTGCTGACAGATTTTTCAGGAGAGAAGAAAGTTTCTGTGCGAATGGACGGATCTGGGTAATGCGATCTTGTGATCTGCGCAGTTTTGCTGCCGCCACCATTTTCATGGCTTTGGTGATCTGCTGCGTAGACATTACGGAGGTTATCCGGTTCTTTACTTCTTTTAAGCTAGGCATACTTTATATGTGCGTATGTGTTGAGGTGTCGATGTATAGCATCGACACCTTTTTACTTAGGCTGAGTATTTATTCGCCAGGTCTATAGCTACCTTCTTGATGGTATCTACATCTGCATCTTCAAATTTACCGGCACGCAGATTGTCAAGAACATTGCGATAGTTAGCACGTAACAATTCAATGAAGTCTCTTTCGAATTGCTTCACTTTTGTTACCAGTACCTTATCCATGAAACCACGTGTTGAAGCCGTGATGATCGCTACTTGTTCCTCAACAGGAACCGGAGCATATTGATCTTGTTTCAAGATTTCTGTATTTCTTCTACCGCGTTCAATCGTAAGTTTTGTAGCGGCATCAAGATCAGAACCGAATTTAGAGAAAGCTTCAAGTTCGCGGAACTGAGCTTGGTCAAGCTTCAGCGTACCAGCAACTTTCTTCATTGACTTGATCTGAGCAGAACCACCCACACGTGATACAGATATACCCACGTTGATCGCTGGACGTATACCTGAGTTGAATAGGTTTGTTTCCAGGAATATCTGACCATCTGTGATCGAGATCACGTTTGTAGGTATATATGCCGATACGTCACCAGCTTGTGTTTCAATGATTGGAAGTGCTGTTAATGAACCACCACCTTTTACAAGATGCTTGATAGAATCAGGAAGGTCGTTCATGTTCTTCGCGATTGCATCGTTATTGATAACTTTTGCAGCCCGCTCTAACAGACGAGAGTGAAGATAGAATACATCTCCAGGATATGCTTCACGTCCAGGAGGTCTTCTTAACAACAATGAAACTTCGCGGTAAGCAACAGCTTGCTTAGACAAATCGTCATAAACAACCAGAGCCGGACGGCCGGTGTCACGGAAGAATTCACCAATCGCTGCACCTGTGAAGGGAGCGAAGAATTGCATAGGAGCTGGATCAGAGGCTGACGCTGATACGATAACAGTATAGGGAAGAGCACCGGCTTTCTCAAGCGCTGCTGCAACACTTGCTACAGTAGAAGCTTTCTGTCCGATGGCTACATATATACAATATACAGGTTCACCCTTTTCGTAAAATTCTTTTTGATTAACGATCGCATCCAACGCCACAGCTGTTTTACCAGTCTGACGGTCACCGATGATCAACTCACGCTGACCACGACCAATTGGAATCATTGCATCGATCGCTTTGATACCCGTTTGCAACGGCTCGTTTACTGGCTGACGGAAAATTACTCCGGGAGCCTTACGTTCCAGTGGCATTTCGTACAGATCACCTTTCAATGGACCTTTGCCATCAACCGGTGCACCAAGCGTATCAACAACACGGCCCAGCATACCATCTCCTACTTTTACAGAGGCGATTTTACCAGTACGTTTTACAGTATCGCCTTCGCGTATACCTTGTGATTCACCAAGTAATACAGCACCAACGTTGTCCTCTTCCAGGTTCAACACTAATGCTTTGAGTCCTGTTTCGAACTCGATCAATTCACCGGCCTGTGCCTGAGTAAGTCCGTAGATACGAGCCACACCGTCACCAACGGTAAGCACAGTTCCTACTTCTTCCAATTGAGCATCTGTACGGGACTGAGAAAGTTGTTCGCGTAAAATCGCTGATACTTCTTCGGGTCTGATCTCTGCCATGATATCGTTAGTCGTTAATTCGTTAGTAAGTTTATTATTCTACGAGGTATAGTATAGTTCTGTGATTAAAATTCCTTTACGTAAGGATTCTCACTGAATTTCACCTTCAATGCTTTCAGTTTATTCTTGATGGAGGTATCGATCTGCTTGTCGCCAATTTGTAACACGAAGCCTCCGATCATTTCCTTATCAATCTTTTCCAAAAGCTCTACATCTTTTTTATCACTCAGGTTTCTTACAATCTGTTCGAACTCTGCCTTCAGCTTAGCATCCAACGGTACGGCTGTAGTAATAGTCGCCTTGCGAACGCCTTTGTATTCGTTGTAGGCATTGTGAAATTCCTTTGCTATAGATGGTAAAAGAGGCTCACGATTTTTCTTCGTTATCATATCGAAAATCGCCAGCGTGAGTGGATGTACTTTGCCTTTGAAAAGCTTTTCAAGTATATCTCGCTTCTTATCGTGTCTGATAATCGGGTTCTTCAAAAGAAGTGCAAACTCGCGGCTGGTTTCTACAGTCTTGTCAAACAATTGCATATCAGCATGAACCTGATCCAATACATTTTGCTCCACGGCCAAGCCCAGGAGGGATTTTACATATCGGTATGCTGCCCTTGAATCTGCCATGACCTAGTTAGCTTTTATTTCTTTAACGTAGCTTTCAACTAATTCTTTTTGCGCCTTATCGTCCGAGAGGTTTTTCTTCATCAGCTTTTCAGCAACCTCCAATGAGAACATGGCTACCTGAATTCTAACTTCTTTCAGGGCTGCTTGCTTCTCTATATTGATAGCAGCACGTGCTTCTTCAATAATTTTATCTGCAGATTTTTTAGCTTCAAGCTGCGCATCTTCTTTTAAACGGTTAGACGCTTCACGAGCCTGGCGAAGGATTACATCACGCTCTTCACGCGCTTCCTTCAAAAGCTTTTCATTGTCTGACTTAAGTTGCGCCATTTCAAGACGTGCTTTCTCTGCCGTTGACAATGCTTCCTGAATAGATGTTTCACGTTCTTTCAGTGAGCTTATGATAGGTTTCCATGCGAGTTTGCTTAAGAGGAAAAATAGACCTACAAAAACAATTAACTGCCAAATGATAAGTCCCGTGCCGGGGGTTAGAAGTTCCATATCTTTATTTAAAGTCTGATGTAGTTACAATAAAAAAGAAAACCTGTCCGGCCAAGTGCCTAAGACAGGTTTTCAAAGCTTTTTAGCCTTTGAACGAAATCAACAAGCAAATTACAAGCGCGAAAAGAGCAGCCACCTCGATAAGAGCGGCAATGATCAACATCGCACCTTGAATCTTGCCAGAAGCTTCAGGTTGACGTGCCATACCTTCCATCGCAGAACCACCGATTTTACCGATACCAATTCCAGCGCCAATTGCTGCCAGACCTGCACCGATACCAGCGCCCATGATTGCATAGCTGATGTCCAATAAAAGTGCTAATAACATAGTATATATATTTAAGTGTGAAACAAACCCTGCCGATATATACCGGAAGGGATATCTTTATTATTAATGATGATCGTGATCTGCTATAGCCATGCCGATGTACAACGATGTAAACAGCGTGAATACATAAGCCTGAATACCGGCAACCAGCAATTCAATCAAACTGATAAACAAAACAATAATGGAAGATCCAAAACCCACCCAGATACTTCCGAAGATAAAGGCCAGGGAAATCAAACTCAATAAAACAATGTGACCTGCAGTGATCGCCACAAAAAGACGTATTGTTAATGAAATCGGTTTAGTGAAAATACCGATAATCTCTACCGGAAGAATTACAAGTCTCAACGGCAATGGCACCCCTGGAGTCCAGAATATATGTGACCAGTATGCTTTGTTACCATTCACATTTGTAATGATAAATGTTAACAGAGCCAATGAAAGTGTAACTGCTATATTACCGGTTAAGTTACCAGCACCTGGCAGAAGGCCTATCAAATTTCCAAAGAGTATAAAGAAGAATAACGTAAGCAGATACGGGAAGAACTTTTCATAGTGATGACCAATGTTTGGCTTCACAACTTCATCGCGTACAAATAGAATAATCGGTTCAAAGAAAGATTGAATGCCACTAGGAGCCTTGCCTTTATTTTTCTTGTATCCTTTTGCTACTGCCAGAAACACTATAACCAAAAGTGCTGCATTGATAAAAAGCATAGCAACATTTTTAGTGATCGAAAGATCAAAAACGGCTTTGTTGGAATCGGCCAGATAAATATGATTATGCTCTAGCTTATAGCCGTTATACTCTACTACGTTGTGATGTTCTCCGTAGAAATTACGGGAAGAAAAAACATCGAGTCCCTTTTCCGAAGAGTATACAATTACAGGAAGGTATATAGTACCGTAATGACCATCGAATAAGTGCCAGATGTGATCATCCATTACGTGATGCAGGATCACTTCGCTGGCATTAAATTCCTTTTTGTCAGTCGACTCATGATCGTTGAACTCAGGCATGGGTTCTTCCTGTGCTTTCGCACCGGAAAAAAGTAAAACAAACAGCAGGCTGAGGATCGAAATTCGTCTTAAAATGCTGGAGGAAACGCTCATTTTGGCTTATTTCGGAGGCTTTTTAAATCCGACCGCAAAGGTATTAATTATAGCTCCACAAAAAAATGTTTTCCGAAATATTTGGCTGCTGAAAAAGCAGTTACTGGCGCATGATTTTGCGGTAAAGAAACCCTATCTCCAAGGCCGTAAAAATGAAGTAAACGAGCATAAAAAAAACCACGTTCGCGGCTGCACCTGCCTTGTCTTCCAGAATTACAACAAGATTATAAGCTCCATAGGCGAGAAGCTTTACTGTCATGGTGAGAAGGTATAGCTGAACAAAGAATCCGGGCTTGTCAATTTTATAGAGATAGCGGTAGATCATCCCCGTACTGAACACCAGAAAAATAAGAGTTTGATAAAAAAAGGAGGGTCGGGTCTCAATCAGTAAAAAAGAAAAACCGACAATAAGACAGGCACACAGTAAAAGCGTAATCAGAAACCGGATCAATGTTGTTGCTCTTTTTCGTCTGTTGATTTTTTTAAGAAGTCTCGCTTTACAACTGCCAACGCTTCACCTAGAGCAAGATCGTGGTCATCGCTATCTGCTTGTAACAAATCTACTTCAGTCTCCACACCCCGATCAATCAGATTCATAATTGCCTGCAGTAAAGCCGGGTCATCGATCATCTCGATTCTTCTTACCAGCAACGATTTTACTTCTTTAATATTCATCAAAGGCAGCTTCTGAAAAATGTTACGGTTCCTTATTTATAGATCTATAAACCTGATACATCATTCCACCAAAAGCTAAAAAGCCGAACAACAGCATGAAGGCAGGAAACTTCAATTGCAGATATTGATCGAGTTCATATCCTAGCCAACCAAGTATACCCATGGCTGCCAGCAACTGGAGGGCCAGACTGCTATACTTAAGATAAGTATTATATGGTTTTAACTTCGGATTGGGGGATGGATCTGTTGAGCCCATTTTCTGCTCCTATTTTAATGTCCTTTACGAGTGCACCCATTTTGCATGAGCCATTGAAAATTGCACCGGGTTCGACCACCATTTTACCGGTTATAATATCTCCATTAATAACAGCTGTGGCTTTGAGTACAAGCAGTTCTGAAATTTCAATCTTGCCTTTTACTTCACCTTCTATATCAGCGTTTTGCGCAATGATATTTCCCTGTACATGCGATTGATGTCCGAGAGCAACTTTTGATTTAGATTTAATATTGCCTGTTACTTTTCCTTCAATGCGAATGTTGCCGTATGTTTCGATATTACCTTCCAGGTAAGTGCCTTTACCGATGGTGTTGCTTGAGTTGCTGATCTCATCGGCTGCGCGTTTTTGTTCTTTCGAAGTTAGCATGACGTTCTGGTTTAAAAAGTTACAAATTCTTCGGGATTTAGTGAATTTCCATTGTACCACAATTCAAAGTGCAAATGCGGTCCATTTGTGAGTTCACCACTATTGCCAACTATGGAGACAATCTCTCCACCATTTACAAAAGTACCAACTTTTTTCATCAGTTGGGCATTGTGCTTGTAAGAGGAGATGAGGTTGCCTCGATGCTGTATCATAATAACATATCCGGAATCCTGTGTCCAGGATGAAAAGATCACAGTGCCATCCGCTATACATTTTACTGGTTCGTTTGCTTTCGCTACGATGTCAACACCCATGTGTCCTTTCGTTACATCATACGGATCAGAGACAAATCCGGAGAGCGGAGAATAAAAAAATGTTTCCTGAAGATCTCTATACTTTACATTGGTGAGTGTTATTAAGGAGAGATCGGACTTCTCGAATTCTTTTCGAAACGATGAGTCGGAAGCAGTAGCGTTGAGGTTGGCTGGCTTGGAAAGTGTTTGACCTTCGCCCTTCAGTGCTTCTGCAGGATCTTTAAAGTTGCTGGTGTCACCACTGAGTACACGTTGAAAGTTAGCGATGAACTGTTCCTTCTGTTCAATTTCTATAGCAAGAGAATCAACCTTGTTACCAAGATCCAGCAGTTGTTGATTCAACACCATTTGTTCGTGCTTGGGATCAAACCACTTGGCTAATATTGTTTTTGAGAGAAAGAGACTCATCACAAATAAGCCTGTAAACAAAATCACCGAAAAAAGAATAACTTTCGAATAGGTAAAGCCCAGACTGGTTTTCTCGGCGAAGTTTTCTTCGTTCCTGATAATCAGTTGATACCGGGTAGTAAGCCAATTCGATAATGTTTTCTTTGGTTTCATTCAGTAAGATGAAATTGATTTTCGCTTTTTTGCATAAAATTAGATATTCCAATCCATTAAAATATGGAATGTCAGTTTTTTGCGTTTTACCATCACAAATTGCAGTTGATTGAATATCCTGATCCGATACTTCCTTATTTTTTTTATGCTTGTTCTCTTGAATGGCTGTTCTTCCGAAAGGAACACCTGGACAAGCAAAGCTTATCATAATACAACTGCGCATTACAACGGATATTTTTATGCGCGTGAAGAAATTGAGAAAATAGATAAAACCGTCTGGTCCAATCTCAAAGATGACTATAACAGAATCTTAAGGCTTTATCCTGCCTTGGACTCTGCCCTGGCGAAGAGTTACGATAAAGAAATTCAGGAAGCTATAAAGATGGCTTCAATTGCTATACAACGACATCCGAACAGTAAGTGGGTTGACGACAATTATATACTTGTAGGCAGAGCTCGATTATATAGCATGGACTGGGGAAATGCTATAGAGACTTTTAAATATGTTAACAATCCGAAGCTTACAAAAGATAAGGATGCACGTCATACTGCATTGATCCACCTTATCCGCACGTTTGTAGAACATAAAGAATTTAACAACGCACAGGCTGCCATCGACTATGTTCAAAAAGAAGAACTGAATAAACAGAACCAGAAGTTTTTTTTATTGCAGAAAGCATACTTTCATCAGGAACAAGGTGATTATGATAATATGGTGAGGAGCTTAACACAGGCTGTCCCCATGTTGAAGAAACGAGATAAACCCGGAAGAATTTATTTTATAATCGGTCAGGTGTATCAGAAGTTAGGCTTTGAAGCCGAGGCCTATAATTACTATAAAAAATGTCTTGCAACGAATCCGGAGTATGAAGTTGATTTCTATGCCCGTTTATACCTTGCCCAGGTAACAGAAATTTCCAGAAGCCGCAACGTAGCGGCTGCACGCAAATCGTTCAAGAAGTTATTAAAAGATAGCAAGAACAAAGACTTCAAGGATAAGATCTACTATGAGATGGGAATTTTTGAATTGAAGCAAAAGAATCTCAGTGAAGCCATCACAGATCTGAATCGTTCTGTTCGTGAAGGGAATAATAAACGTATTGATGGCGAAGCTTACTTGCGCCTGGGGGAAATATACTATGACACGCTTCGCAAGTATGAATTGTCGCAAGCCTATTACGATAGTGCCATTCGTGCGCTGCCAACAGATTACGAGGGCTATGCAAGAATAAAAGCGCGCCAGGAAATTCTAAACGAATTTGTAAAACACCTGAATACAATTAAGTGGCAGGATAGTTTGCTCGCCATGGCTTCACTTGATTCAACACAACTCCGTACGCGTATTGATTCTGCTTTCCAGGCAAAGAAAGCTGCAGAAGAAAAACGAATGGGTAAGAAAAAGAAACGATCCAACCGTATCGATATAGAATCAAATACCAACAACAATATATTTGCAAGTGCCAATGATGAAGAAGGAACTTCAACAGAGGAAGAAAGCGTGGATTGGTATTTCGGAAATCCATCCGCAATGTCGATTGGACAAACAGAATTCAAGCGTATTTGGGGAGATATACCTTTGGAAGATAACTGGCGAAGATCCTTGCGATCGGCATCCACAGCAGTGAGTAATCGAAATCAAACTTTGCTACCCGATGAACAAAATCCAAATCAGGCAGCACAAGTACAGGCACCACCTGCCGATCCGGTGGCAGCAGAATATGATCGTGTAAACAAACAGATTCCAAGAACGGACGAGCAAAAGAAGGAAGCGTTAGCTAAAATTGAAGATGCCTATTTTAATCTGGGTGATATATATTATTTCAAACTTCAGGAAAACAATAATGCGGTGTCTTCCTATACTACGTTGCTAAAACGTTTCCCGGAGTCAGAGCATGAACCCGAAGTTTTATACAAGCTATATCTCATCTTTAAAGACTCCGACCCTGGAAAAGCAGAAGGATATGCTACTAAATTAAAAGAGAAATTTCCTGATTCAAGTTTTGCCAAAATTCTTGTAAACCCTAACTACCTGCAGGAATCCAGTCTGGCTGTAGAAAAACAAAAAGCACTTTATAAAACAGCCTACGAACATTTTGAGAATAAAGAATATAGGGCTGCGAAAGCTGTGATCAGTCAGGCACAGGAACTGGGGGAAACATCATTCGTTCCCAATCTTGCCATGCTAAGTGTTTTAATCATCGGTAAAACAGAAGACATCAATCAATATCAATTTGCATTGGACGAATTCAGTAAAACATATCCTGAAAGTAGTTTAGCTGAGTATGCTAAAAAATTGCTGAAGTCATCCAAGGACTTTCAGCTCTCGCAAGAAAAACGTCAAGGTATTCAATATATCCGCTCATTCGAAGAGTCCCATTATTTTGTAATGGTTTACAAAAAAGATGAAAGGATGTTTGCATCTGCAGCGCTTGAAAAATTCAATGAAAATCACTTCAAAGATCTTCGCCTGAAAACAAGCAATCTTGTGCTGAATGATGATTATACATTAACGTTGGTTGATGGACTCCCTCGGGTAAGTTCGGCTATCGAATACTTCCAGACATTCAACGATAAGCTTGCTACTCTTACTGAACTGCGGAACCATAAATTCTATACCTTTGTAATCACGAAAGACAATTTCGATATTTTTTACCGTACAAAAGGTCTTGATGAGTACATCCAATTCTTCGAAAAAAACTATCCTGCAGAAAATCAATAAGGCTCTGTTAATTCAAAAGCCGTGGTTTAGAAAAGTTGTTAAAACAATCTGGATCCTTTTCCTCTGCGCTATACTGGGGTTCCCTATTTATGTCTGGTCTGTAAGCAATGATCTATTCGGTCTCTTTGGAGGAATGCCAAGCCTGAAAGCTATTGAGAATCCAGAGAACGATTTATCCTCTGAACTGATCTCTGCCGATGGCGTTTCTCTCGGAAGATATTTTCGTTTCAACAGAAGTCAGGTAACGTATGACCAGCTTTCACCTTTACTTGTTAAAACACTTGTCCTTTCTGAAGACCACCGATTCTATGAACACTCAGGACTCGACTTCTGGGCATACCCACGCGTAATCTGGGGAGTATTGACTTTCAACAGCCAAGGTGGTGGCAGTACAATAACACAACAGCTTGCCAAGAATCTATATACTCTTGAATTGGATGGCCCTATAGCGCGACTTGGAAAATTGCCACGAAGGATCATCCAAAAAACAAAAGAGTGGGCAATCTCTCATCAACTTGAGAAGAACTATACAAAGGAAGAGATCATCACGATGTATCTCAACACGATTGAGTTCAGTAGCAATGCCTATGGTATAAAGGTTGCCTGCGAAACTTATTTCAACAAGCAACCAGATAGTCTTAATATACAGGAAGCAGCGGTTATCGTTGGCATGTGCCAGAATCCATCACTTTATAATCCGCAGCGCTTTCCGCAAAATGCATTGAACAAAAGGAATCAAGTGATGTATAAATTATACGATCACGGTTTCATCAGTCGCAGAGCATACGATTCATTGAAAGTATTACCAATTGAATTAAAATTTGCTGTTCAAAATCAAAACCAGGGTATCGCTACCTACTTCCGAAATGTTTTGAGAAATGAACTTCTCGGATGGTGCAAGGAACACGGTTATGACTTGTGGGAATCCGGGCTGAAGATATATACTACGGTGGATAGCAAGATGCAACGCTATGCTGAAGAAGCTATGGCAGAGCACATGTCTACTTTGCAAAAACAATTTGACAGAGAGTGGAAACAACGGAATCGTAATCCATGGGTAGATGACAATACAGGTGGTGAGATTAAAAATTTCCTTCAAAGAAAAATCAAGCGCACAGGCACCTACAAGAGTTTGGTAGATCGTTATGGAGCAGATTCCGATTCTGTGGAGATTATGCTCAACGTGAAAAAACCGATGACAGTATTTTCTTGGAAAGGCGAACGTGATACACTGTTCAGTTCGATGGATTCACTCAATTACTATAACCGTTTTCTTCAAACCGGTGCGATGGCAATGGATCCAAAGACAGGGGCAATCAAAGCCTGGGTAGGTGGTATAAATCATAAGTACTTTAAGTACGATCACGTGCGCCAGGGAACTCGTCAACCAGGTTCAACTTTCAAACCATTTGTATATGGAACTGCAATTGAAGCCGGGTACTCACCATGTTTAAAGCTTCTTGATATATCTCCAACGATCAAAGTATCGGGAGGTACATGGAGACCAAAAAATTCTGAAGGAGACTATGGAACAGGTGAAGAGATGACGATACGTCAGGCGATGGCGCGCTCAATCAATTCAATAACAGCACAAATGATCGACCGTGTTAAACCAGAAAATGTAGTTGACTTTGCGAAGCGTCTTGGTATAACCAGTCCGCTCGAAGCAGTTCCATCATTATGCCTTGGAACCAGTGACGTTTCACTATATGAAATGGTTGCAGCATACTGCAGCTTCGTGAATCTGGGTATATATATAGAGCCCTATTACATTACCCGCATTGAGGACAAAAACGGAAATGTAATTGCCAACTTTGTTCCTAAGACTCGTCAGGCGATGGATGAACGCACTGCCTATAAGATGATATATATGCTTGAGGGTGGTGTAACCGATGAACTTGGTACTTCACGAGGATTGAGTTACGACCTTAAAGTAAACAACGAAATTGGTGGAAAGACAGGAACTACGAATAAAGCATCGGATGGTTGGTTCATGGGGATTACACACAATCTGGTTACAGGTGTTTGGGTTGGTGGTGATGAAAGAAGTATACATTTCCCTTCCTGGAATTTTGGACAAGGCTCGAAGTCAGCGCGTCCTATCTGGGATAAATTTATGACGAAGGTGTATCGCGATAAAAATATAGGATACGGTAAAGGATATTTCAGACGCCCGGCTACAGGACTTGATATGACGTTAGACTGCAGCCAGCACATCAGGCTATCATCCGACTCAACAGTTGAGGTAACGGATGAACCAGCTTGGGACAGACCACGTTATTAATATTGCATGGATCAAATTAAAGAAACGGTAAGCAGGCTGCCAGAATCACCTGGTGTTTACCGTTTCTACAATACAGAAGACGAACTAATTTATGTTGGCAAAGCCAAAAGCATAAAGAAGAGAGTTAGCAGTTATTTTTCGAAGAGTACAGGCGTTAATCGCAAAACACTCAAACTCGTCTCTGAAATCAGGCGAATCGATTATACTGTCGCCAACACAGAATTCGATGCTCTTCTTCTGGAGAACAACTTCATTAAACAAAACCAGCCGAAGTATAACATCTTGTTAAAAGATGACAAGACGTTCCCCTATATCTGTATTTTAAAAGAGCGGTTCCCCAGAATTATATATACACGTAAATATATCTCCGAGCAAGGTGAGTACTTTGGTCCCTACTCCAGTGTTGTGGCCATGAAAAATGTACTTGACCTGATACGGAAGTTATATACGATCAGAACATGTAGTCTGTTACTGAGTGAGCAAAATGTAGAGCAAAAAAAATTCAAGGTCTGCCTGGAATATCATATTGGAAACTGTAAAGGTCCTTGTGAAGGACAACAATCTGAACAACTATACCATGACGAAATTGATCAGGCTCGAAACATTCTAAAGGGAAATCTCAGTATAGTTTATCAATACTTCACAGATCAGATGAAACGTGCCGCTGCGAACATGGAGTTTGAGCGTGCCCAATTCTTTAAAGAAAAACTTGATACACTTGAACGCTTCCAAATCAAGTCACTGGTTGTCAACCGTGATTTAACAGATATAGATGTATTTACGATTACAAGTATAGAAGCTTATGCATATGTTAACTATATGCAAATCAAAGAAGGCTCTATTGTCTTTTCAAAGACTATTGAACTTAAAAAGAAACTAGATGAGCCTGATGATGAATTGCTAAGTATAGCAGCCGTAGAGCTACGCGAACAAACACGCAGCTCCAACCAAACCATTCTCAGTAATATACCCATCATCGTTTTAGAAGAGAGTGTTGAAAATGTAATACCTAAAATTGGAGATAAGAAAAAGCTGATTGCGCTATCTCTTAAAAATGCACTAGAGCTAAAAAAGGAAAGAGAGATCCTTCGCGAGGGGAAAAAATCGAAACAAAAAGAAGTTCTCATTACACTTCAAAATGATATGAAGCTTCCTGCTCTTCCCACCGTTATCGAATGTTTCGATAACTCGAATATTCAGGGAACAATACCAGTCGCTTCAATGGTAAGATTTGTAGAAGCAAAGCCCGACAAAAAAGGATACCGGCATTTCAACATAAAAACTGTAGAGGGGCCAAATGACTTTGCCTCCATGAAAGAGATAGTTGGCCGAAGGTATAAACGCATTCTTGAAGAAGGAGAAAAACTCCCTGATCTAATCCTGGTAGACGGTGGTAAAGGACAATTAAGCAGTGCTTGTGAAGCGCTTAAAGAATTAGGTATATATGGACAAGTGCCAATAGCGGGTATCGCAAAAAAGCTTGAGGAGATATACTACCCTGAAGATCCATTGCCACTTCATATCAGCAAGAAGTCACAAGGTCTATTATTGCTTCAATATATACGGGACGAAGCACACCGTTTTGCTATTACGTTCCACAGACAAAAGCGCAGTAAAAAACAGCTGACATCAGAACTAGAAGGTTTGGAAGGCATCGGAAAAAAAACAGCAGAGAAACTATTGTTGCATTTCAAGTCCGTGAAAAAAATCAAAGAAGCTCCAATCGAAGAGATAGCCAAAATCGCTGGCCAGAAAAAGGCAGAGATGATTAAGGGTTAAAAAAAGAAAAAGGAGGCTCTCACCTCCTTTTTCAAATATCAAAAGCAAAAATTAAAACTCCCAAAGATTATGCTCTTTCTCCATGAGCATCATGTCTGTCCACTCGCGTGCCCAAACACCTTCACGATAAGGTCTTCCATTCGCACGATATGTATCGTCGATAGTCTCATCATCAGGATTTTGAACCTTATAGATAGAACCATGGAACAATCTCAACAAGAGTGCATCTGCAAAGTTTTTATTCTGAGCAGTATTCTGCCAGTTAAACCAAACGGCTTTTGGAATGTTATTTCTGAAAAGCTTTTCAAGATCTTTATACTTGAACCAACCTAATGAAACATCTATACCTGTGTTAGTTTTAGCTCCCGGTATAATTATTTCCATTCCTTGGATATCGTAATAAAGTCTTGATCTTCTTCTATCGAAGATAATATCCTCCACCATGTGAACGCTACTCATATCAGATACCTGATATTCTATACCACTACCTTGTGATGTAGAAGCCCAATCCTCATCTGAATTTTCAGTACCAGGAGTCACTCCTTTATTATCACGAAGAGCTCTGTAATTTTTACCGCTATAGGTAACAATGTCATCCGTATAAAAATCACGGCCTGGCTCCCATGCATCATAAGCTTGTGCCTGCTCAGCAACGAGTCGTCCAAGGAAATCTTCTTTAGAGATTTTTGTAGTCAGCGAATCGGAAGCATATATATCAGTTAGTTCTCCTGACTTTATAGCTTCTGAAATAAGCCTGCTGATTTCTCCATTTTTTGCGAAGAAGCCTTTGTTCTGCTTTTCCTTCAGATCAATATTCCTCCATACGCGCACTTTGTAGTGCTGCTCATACAAGGGAATAGGGTTTAGAGAATTCGGATTATACTGGACTTCCAGATCCTGAACCTCTTGTGCTTTCGTCACAAAGCAGACTGCTGAAAGCGCTGCAAAAAATATTATCTTCTTCATAACAATTTTTTAATTCACAGGAATCATGATGATACCGCTTGAACCTTTAGGAGTAACTTTTTCTTCTTCATCCTTATATGTTCTGCGAATTGCATCCTTG
Source organism: Ohtaekwangia koreensis (assembly GCF_900167975.1). Taxonomy (GTDB): domain Bacteria; phylum Bacteroidota; class Bacteroidia; order Cytophagales; family Cyclobacteriaceae; genus Ohtaekwangia; species Ohtaekwangia koreensis. Next base: position 855,699 of record NZ_FUZU01000002.1, on the reverse strand, counting down.
ATATCAATCACAATACGATCACCCGGACGTGCCTGGCTAATCCAAGAACGTAAATCAGGATTTTCGTTTGTTGCATTTAAACGTTGCACACCTGCCGTACCACGGCCAAGGATAATTTCAGCACGTTTAATTCTATAACGAGCATCCTTCGGTACTTCTTCTTTGAAGTTTGCTTCTGGTTCAGCTACGATTCTCAAATTACCAAGCTGGTTAGCACGAACTCCACTTCTTAAATCAACAGGAGTGTTGCCAACGTACGCTATAAATTTAGGTTCAGGAACATTCTTAACTTCGAATAACTGATTTCCTATTGCAGCACCACCATTACTCACGGCAACAGTAATTTTTCTCTGCTTAGGGATAATCGTTACACGTCCTGGCTTGTCACCTTTTATTATTTCTGCTGCTCCGTTTGCAGAGAACGAAGGATTATAGTTTGTACCAAGAGCTGGTACTTCTATATTCACCACGTTACCACAGTTCATGTATAGAGTTGGAGCATTACCAGTTGTTACACGAATTACAGGCTGCGCTACGAGGAAATCGATATCCTTTTCATAAGGCTGTCCGTCAATCAAGATTTTCGCTTTGAAGGATTGCTTCGAGAAACCATCCTTATCATAGCTATTTGCACGAGCCACAAACTCTACCTTACCCATCTTTACTCCACCTTCATCGCTTATTGGCAGCTTGCTGCCGTTATAAAACATTTCAGGTGTTAAGCCAGAAGCCGATGCTGTAATAAACATATCTGCTTCATATTTCGCACCTGCAGCTACCACTGAAGATACAGGACGAACCATTGGAACAATCTTATCAAATTTCACTACACCTGCTCCAGCCTTTTTTGCAAGCTCATCTAATGCAAGCGCTTCATTTGCCAGAATCTCTGTCTGAATTTGAGTTACAGATGCATACGCAGCTACTGGAGGAGTGTTCTCAAATGTAAACGTTAAGAAGTCCTTGTTAGCGTGCTTTTCATTATTCTTAAAAGCATCCATGTCTTTCGGAGCCTTTGCTAATGTTGCAAATTTCCGTCCGCTCAACGCTTCAAGTTGCTTTGTGTATTCGTTCAACTTTTTCACGAACTCCGTACCAACGTTGGTAGTTTTGTCGATCATCAAAGTTGCAACTTTGGAACTATGGTCATTTATGAAGTTTTCATTTATGTCCGTAGCACCTGCTTCTTGCATCATTCTCTTTTTTACACCATCAACATACTTTACCATTCCGTCCGCGAGTTCGCGAACTTTTTTAGCATTGTTAACAGCTTCAACTATTTCGGGCTTGGAACTCTTCGAGCCATCGGCTACAATTTGTCCCAGCTGTGCAGCATTTTTTACGGCACTTTCCTTTATAAGCCCTTCCAGTGTGCCATTGATGATCGCGAATTTCTCAAGTACCGCGTTACTTACCTGAAGCGCGAGAAGCGCAGTAAGTACCAGGTACATCATACCGATCATCTTCTGCCTGGGGGTTTCTTTTCCACCTGCCATTGTTGGTTGTTTTAATTTTTAACGATAGAAACCTTCAAACATTATGCTTTTCCGCCACCTTTCATGGCAGTAAGCATACTACCATAAACTTGATTAAGGGCAGTCAGATTATCTGTAAGCTTACCAAGTTCGCTGGTGAATTTCGCTGTGTTATCACCTACTTTAGAAAGACCATTCATAGCACCGGTCAGACTTTCGTAGAACTTGTTCATATTCTTAACATGGCTATCCGCATCCTTCAGTTCCATTTCATAAACTGAGTTCAACGCTGCCAGGTTCTTTGTTACTTTTTGCACTTGTGAATGATACTCACCAGCATCTTTAGATGCTTCAGACATACTTGATACAGCTTTGATAGCAACATCATATGACTTATTCATCTCAAGCAATTGACCAGAAGCTTTCTTCACATTGTTAGCATAGTCATTTGTTGCTACTGCAGCATCTGAAAGATTAGACATCTTCTTTGCTGATTCAGCAAGATTGGTAAGTCCTTTACCAAGACTGTCAAGAAGTTCAGGTCCGATTTTAGCTTTTTCAAGCGATGCGTCAAGCTGTTGAGTTAACGATGCAGTTGGCTTATTTGAAACTCTTGTAGGAGTAGCAGGAGCTTCATAGTCTTCTGAAAGTTCTGGATATACTTTTGACCAATCTGGTTCTTGATGAGGCGGTTCAAAGGCACTTAAGAAGAAGATAACTGCTTCAGTTGTAAGTCCAATCATCAACATCTCGTCTGCACCTGTTAAGTGAAGGATTTTAAATAACGCACCGATAATTACAACTGCCGCACCAATACCATAAACTTTCGGCATTATGGTTTTGTAGAGAAGTTCGGTAAATCCGCCTTTTTTCTTGCTCATTTTAGTAATGGTTTAAGTTTTGCCTTTTGATATTTTTAAAGATAGATAGAGTTTTTTACTATTAAAATTCCTGACCTGATGAGCGACCTAGGTGAGTCATAGCACATCTGAAACCTATGTAAGCTCGGGTGGAATCTTTAAATTCATATGTACGTGTACCTGTTTCAAGATAGTATGCAACATCTTTCCACGATCCGCCACGCACTACTTTTTTAGGAGGAATCTTAGGGTTGTATTGAGATCCTTCAGGGTTAGTTCTTGGATCTATGTACTGAGGGTTCAAATCCCAAACCGTTGGTACGGATGCTGGGTTGAAATCATCGAGGCACCATTCAGAAACGTTACCTGCCATATCATACAAACCGAAATCGTTAGGGAAGTAAGCTTGCACTGGTGATGTATAGGCAAAGCCGTCATCATAGAAGTTACCGCGACCAGGTTTAAAGTTTGCAAGCATACAGCCTTTAGAGTTTCGTATATATGGATTACCCCACGGGTATTTTGCCATATCACGTCCTCCGCGTGCTGCATATTCCCACTCTGCCTCTGATGGCAGACGGAAAGATGGCATTTGGAAATCACCAACACTTTTTCTGTAATCATTCAGATATGCTGTTCTCCATTTCCCAAAGAACACAGCAGCATCCCAGTTTACACCAACCACTGGATAGTCATCGTATCCTGGGTGCCAGTAATAATAATCCTGAATAGGATCTCCCATATGGTGCGCAAAATCGCGAACCCAAGAGGCAGTATCAGGATAATACTTTTGGCGGAATGTTTCAGCATCTACCGTTTCAAAACCTTCAATGGTCCCGTTATCAACGAGAAAGAAGTTTGTGAACTGGCGATACTCGTTGTTGGTTATCTCAGTGTCATCCATGAAGAATGAACCGATTGTAACCTGCTTGTTGAAGTTGATCTGTGTAGATGCTGGGTCTTCATCTGCTTGACCCATGTGGAAAGTACCCGCTGGTATTGGAACCATCCCGTAAGGAATCGTCATTACCCAACCTTCGCGGCCTGGAACTCCTACCAGTTCGCCCTGGTCGTTACCACCACCTTTACCACCTCCTAGGCCCAGCAAGCCGCAAGCACTGGCCACTGCACCAGAAAGCACTAACACTACTTTTGAAAGAACCGATTTATTCATACTGCTATCTCAGTTTGTCTACGCTAAAAAATTTGAGGGACGAAAGTTAATTTTTATTCGCTTTATTTTTTGAAGAAAGTAAATACAAATTCCATAAATTCTTAAAAATACTAAAATCAAATGTCGCTTAGTGTCTATACCTAGGGGTCCGAACGACTTTTTTACCGCTGCCCGGATTCACTGGTAACTCATAACTCAACATGACTTCTAGCGAAAAATTTTCCTTGGCTTCTCGATCCTTTATAATAAAGTCAACAGCTGTTCCAAGCTTCAAAGATTTGTCCTTAAGTAAAGCATATCCTAGTAACAAACTTCCTGCTTCACCTTGTCTAAACGCTAACCCTCCCCACATCGTATCTTTCAAGTATGCTATACCAGCAAAATCCAGTTGAGTCTTATTTAAATCCGTTCGAGCGGCAACACTAAACTGTACACGTAAATCAAAACTTACTTCATAAAAATATCCACCTGTGAAATTAATATGATTCTCCAACGCACCGCGTACACTGTCAGCACCAAAATCAAATTGCGAATGAAGCAAGTGATTAAAGCCTACACCAGCATAGTATTTCTCTGCTCTGTAAAATATACCAAGACCTAAATCAGGACGTACTTGTGATTCTTTACCTGTTACAATTAAAGGATCTCCTTCATCTATATAACGATAGTATTGTCCGTTAACTGATTGGGAATATATACCCGCTTTTATACCAATACTTAATTTAGTCTCTTTTATACCGAGATGATAAGCATACATGGCCTGCGCTTCCAGATTGTTTTGCGGGCCCAGTTTGTCATTCATAACATAAGCACCGAATCCGCTTCGTAAGCGATACACAGGAGTATTGAAACTTATCATCTGTGTTGTCGGAGCTCCACCATCACCGAAGCTTGATTGGTATCCCAACCATTGACTCCTGTGAATTGCTGTCAGGCGAGTTACACCATCGACACCAGCATAAGCAGGTGTCATGTACAGGTTGTTAAACATGTACTGAGTAAACAAGGCATCTTGCTGAGCGAAAACACCTGATCCAGTCAGTGCAAACAGGAGGGTATAAAAAGTCTTTTTCAGCATTGAGGTTAAAAAGTAGATTTAAAGTAAATGCTTTTTTACGACACTATCAACAAATGTAATTAAAGTGTAATAAAATATGTCACTTTGTAATATTCAATGAATGAAGCAGTTATTTACTCAAGTCAGTGCAGTAAGCTCCCGAAATTCAAGTTCATTAAGATAAACAATTGAAGGCGTGAGTACTAACTATTTCAGTCCAATTAAATTCTCTACTTTATGCCATTAGCCTTCTTAATATAGAGCTCAAGAGCTCCAGTCATAGAAGGTGCATTGGGAAGTGGCGCCTCAATATCCAACAGGAGGCCAGCATCACGAACAGCTTTGGCTGTTGTAGGACCAAACGCTGCGATGCGCGTGTTATTTTGTTTAAACTCTGGGAAGTTAACAAACAGTGAGTTGATCCCTGACGGACTAAAAAATGCAAGTATGTCGTAGAATACTTCTTTGAGGTCAGAAAGATCAGCAGCAACGGTATGATAAATAATTCCCTCTGTATAGTTGTATCCTCCGTCTCTCAGAAAATCAGGGATATCGTTTTTACGGATGTCGGAACAAGGGAAAAGATACTTTTCGTTTTTATGTTTCTTGAGAATCTCTAAAAGATCCTGCGCAGTTTTTAATCCGGTAAAAATCTTCCGCTTACGGATTACAATATACTTCTGAAGGTAGTTAGAGGTTTGTTCTGAAATACAGAAATACTTCATCTCTGGAGGCATCTCGAGCTTCAACTCCTGGCAGATATGAAAAAAATGATCAACCGCGTTACGGCTTGTAAAAATTATAGCAGTGTGATTGAGGATATCAATCTTTTGTTTGCGGAACTCCTTTACTGGCACTGGCTCTACCTGAATGAACGGACGGAAGTCTATCTTCAGATTAAATTTTTCAGCAAGCTTTAAGTATGGAGAGTTAGCATCTGCCGGAGCCTCTTGGGTTACCAGAATGCTTTTTACTTTACGCATTCTGTCAGTAGCAATTTCACTCATATCAACACGTGGACGAATTCAGGCTAATTGTACAATACCTTAAGTGTAATCAGAAAGGGTATCAATTCTGTCGCACAAATGTACGAAAATAAATGAAACATAGATCGTCCCATTTTACTACTTAATTTCAAAGCGATTAAGATCATCCAGCCTACCAACACCCATGATAAAAGCTGAAGTAATACAGAGAAGAATTTTATTTGCTGACCATGCATTATAAAATAGATGGACAACACAATTGTTAAGGCTCCGAAAAAAATCAAGACTACACGCATCCAATTAAAAAAATGCACTCCAGCCAGTTCGTTGGCGCCAAACATTGCTGTAAGACCATATACTAAAATGATCTTTATAAAAAACGCAGTCAACACAATTCCGCTCAACTTCAACCATTGAAGCATGGCCATTCCAAAACTTTCCGATTGAAATAAGAATGCGATAGGATGATGCTCAGGAACAAAATGAAAAATTATAATCAGGTAATACGCCAGCATCAAACTGCAAAAAATATAAAAAAGTATATTCGTACTGCTGGTTATGCGCGAGTATACCTGTGAATCTTCGGATTCACGTAGAGAGAATATTTTAGTAATAGAGAAATAATCTGACGCTAGCTTTGGATTGAGTCTTACAATGGTGATCAACATGATTATCAATATCATAAAACTTACAACGGCAAAGTCACGAAAGGATGTGGAGCGATGAACTAATGCTTCATTGGATTTTACAGGAGGTGATGTTGATTTAATTTCTGTAACGAGTGTCTTTGTTATTGCATCTTCTTTGTGGATGGCGAATGTAATGGCCGTGGATGAAAATACTTTTCCAATGCTATCAATCTTCAATGTGATTTGCTTCGTATTCGCGACAAACTTACCATTCACAAAGAGGCTAAACGGACCGGTATCTCTAATGACTAATACGTCTTGTCCAAATTCCGCTACATTCAACAAAAAGTAAACTGACGAAATACTTCCTTGTGCCTCATTGAATGAAACATACTTATTGTCCTGAAAAACTTTCCACTCTGTCTTCAAATCCTTTTTCACAATAAGATCAGCCGCATAACATGTAAACATGTTCGCGATCAACAATCCAATGAGAACGATATATCGGTTTACCTTCATAGATAACAAAGATTCAAAAATATCAGAATTGGTCTGATATCGGAAATGCTGGTAAGTTTACATTGATTTATGGCAGGAATTTATTTACATATTCCATTTTGTAAACAGGCTTGTTACTACTGCGATTTTCATTTTTCAACAAGTCTTGAAACAAAAAACGAATTGGTGAAAGCTATTTCACGTGAACTGATCCTTCAAAAAGATTATGTGAAAGGAGAAACGATCAATACGATTTACTTTGGAGGAGGCACTCCTTCTCTCCTTTCGGAAGAAGAATTAAAAATGTTGTTTGATACGATTTATAAAAATTATATTGTCAACCCTGCAGCTGAAATTACGCTTGAAGCGAATCCAGACGATCTTAGTATTCTTAATCTTAAACAATTTTACAGTGCAGGAGTAAATCGCTTAAGTATAGGAATTCAATCTTTTGATGACAATGTGCTACGATTTCTAAATCGGGTCCATGATAGTATAGCCGCTAAATCTTGCGTGAATGAAGCTCGATCAATAGGATTTAAGAATATTAGCATCGATTTGATATATGCCATTCCCGGGCAAGACGATATAGCCTGGAAAAATAATATTAAACAAGCATTGGACCTTTCTCCGGAACACATCTCCTCTTACTCACTTACCATTGAAGACAAAACTGTTTTCGGGAGATGGGCAGCTACCGGAAAGTTAAAAATCACTGAAGATGAAATTGCTGCAACGCAATTGGAGATTTTAACAGAGCAGCTCGAAGCAGCGGGCTTTGAACAATACGAAATATCAAATTTCTCACAACAAGGTTTTGAATCAAAACACAACAGCAGTTACTGGAAGCAAGAGAAATATTTAGGGGTTGGGCCTAGCGCACACTCCTACAATGAGCACAGCAGACAGTATAACATCAATAACAATGCTGCCTATACTCGAAGCCTGCAACAAAATATTATTCCGTTTACATTGGAGACGCTCGCAGTGGAAGATAAAATCAATGATTATTTACTCACCACGTTGCGTACACATTGGGGAACCGATCTAAAAAAAATGAAAGCGCTTTACGGATATGACTTGTTGGCCGATCACCAGCAATACATCGAATCGTTGTGTTCGCAAAAACTTGCTACCCTCGAAAATGATACACTCCTATTGACAAAGCGTGGAAAACTGCTCGCTGATAAAATTGCTTCCGATTTATTCGTGCTGAAGTAGACGATTGCTTTTTAGCTCATGGAAGTTTTGTATTTTTCGAGATTGCTCCGACCCAAAAATGAAATCCTCTGAAGAAAAGAAAGTATTCATGCTTTTAAAGTCTGTGATCTTCCACTACCACGGACTTGATGAAGAAGAAAAAAATGACCTTGATAAAACTGCTGATGAACTGCAGGCGCACGCTGAATACAAGTGGGCATTGGATTTTATAGCGCAGGATTATGTTACGGCATTCGACCGTGCACGCGATTACCTGAATGAAATCATTGGCGATTATCCCAAAGAGCAACGCATCGAATTAATCAACATGGTATGGCAAGCCAATAACCTGAAAGGCTATGTTACCGAAATGGAAGCTACCGCGATGCTTAAACTCGCCAAAGACTGGAACGTACAGAAGGAATTGATCGAACTGGTACTAGCATAGTGTTGCTATAATTCTCTGGCCGTCAATCAGTACCTATATATCGCCTATGAGACCTTACATATACTATATATCAAAGGCTCATCATATCTTTAAATTTTGCGGCCTGCCTGCGGCTTACCTCCACTTTATCGCCACCACGAAGCTTTACCATCAGACCTCCGTTGAACCAGGGCTCAATGCCTTCAACCCAACTTAAATTAACGATATGTTTACGACTTGCACGAAAGAAAGCACGCTCATCTAATTTCTCATCCAATGCATTTAATGACTTATGAATCATCGGACGGTTTGCATCAAAATATACTTTGATATAATTACCGTCTGATTCAAACAAGCGTACATTCGAAAGACTTACAAACCAACAACGATCGCCATCTTTTACAAATACCTGATCGTTAAGTCCAAGCTTTTTCTCCGGTCCGCGGATCGCCGCTACCTTTGCCCTTTCCTTCTCAGCTAATTTCGATACAGTCTCAGATAAACGTTCCGGCTGTATAGGTTTCAGCAGGTAATCAAGTGCGTTTACCTCAAAAGCCTTCAATGCAAATTCATCGTATGCCGTTGTGAACACAACTAATGGAACACCATCCAGTTCCTCCAACAATTGGAATCCTGTTTTACCTGGCATCTGAATATCCAGAAATAATAAATCCGGATTCAAATCATTTACCAGTTGCATAGCTTCTTCAGCGTTTGCAGCTTCCCCAACTACTTCTATCATCGGGTGGTCTTCCAGTAACTTCATTAATTCTTTCCGAGCGAGGCGCTCATCATCCACGATTAATGCTCTCATAAGTAATATGTTGAGGAATTATAATTTCAGTAAGTACAAAATTATCGTTTTCGTTTACAATACGGAAAGACGCTTCATCTCCGTAAATAAGTTTTAATCGCTGCGTAGTATTTTTTAATCCAAGCCCTGTAGTACTTCGTTTCGCACCGTTTATTAAATGTCCTGTGTTACGAATATGGATCTTCATCCGGTCGTTGTCAACATATGTTTTTACCTGAACCATGCCGCCCTTCGTAAGCCTAGAAATTCCATGCTTGATCCCGTTCTCCACCAACGTCTGAATCATTAATGGTGGCACAAGGAAACCATAGGATGCCGGATGTATATCAAACTCCGTTTTAAGTCGCTCTTCAAAACGAATGCTTTCAAGACCGAGGTAATCTTTTACAATGCGCAATTCATCGTCAAATTTTGTCAAGCCTTTCTTATCAGAGGCCAGACTATTTCTTAAAATATTTGCGAGTTGATTGATGGCCTGCTTCGACTTCGCAGGATTTTCATCTACCAGTGCGCGGATACTATTGAGTGCATTAAATATAAAATGTGGGTTGAGCTGCGACTTTAAGTTATTCAATTCAATCTCGATCATTGAAGCTTCATACTTCAATGATTTATTATACTGATCGAAGTAGTGATAAGTAAAATAGAAAAGAGACCAGAGAAAAAATATGATAGTATAGAAGAATGATTGGCCCAGTATCTGCGAAGGATCGAATGCAACAATCGGATCGAACAGTCGTCCCAGGATCAGGTTTACCGGTATGCGCAAAAAGTATACAATGATGCCCATAACAAAGATAGCCATCAATACCGTTGGAATTAATTTCCGCATAGGGAAGTAAAGCCACTTCCAGCGAATGAGGAAGACGCGGAAAAAATGCGTTACCATTAAGCAGAGGGCAGCTTCTACCAGCAGAAAAATGATACGCCTGGGAGTAACGCCTCCTCCGGACGCCAGGAAGCTGGATACGATTTGGATGAAGGCATATAGCAGCCATCCGCCAATCTGCAAGCTCCAATATAATCTATACTTATTAACCATTCTATCTGCTTCTCAAAAGTACAGAAATCGAAGCCTTCTGATCCAGGATTTATGTGGATGGCAGAAGTATCTTACAAGAATTTAAACTGAAGCACGTACAGGAATACCAGGGCCGTAACGATCATTAATGACCAGGTTATGATCACGAGTGTTTTTTTATAGGCAATAAGTTTAGGCTCTGATGCCAGCATATTGAAAACGAATGAGAGCCCCGCAAGTAAATACAGAGACGCTTCCAGATAGTCGCGCCTATATATGTGATAAAGACCTACCGCAAAAAAAATTGCTCCGAAAAGATATTGCCGTGTGCTTGCGTTCATAGTGTGACAATCAGATTACTGATCGCTATAGTGTTTATATAAATATTTTGTCCTAGTTGAGCTCTGCTTTCAAAAACTTTCCGGTATAACTTGAGGTGCTTTTAGCAACTTCTTCCGGAGTTCCCTTGGCAATAATCTTTCCTCCTTTAGCACCACCTTCAGGACCTAAGTCTACTATATAATCAGACGCTTTGATTACATCGAGATTATGCTCAATTACCAAAACTGTATTGCCTTTATCTACAAGCTTCTGCAATACGTCCAACAAATGCGCTATGTCCTGGAAGTGTAGCCCTGTCGTTGGTTCGTCAAGAATATAAAACGTTTTACCTGTATCGCGTTTCGAAAGTTCGGTAGCCAGCTTAACACGTTGAGCTTCTCCACCGGAAAGCGTTGTTGCATGTTGGCCAAGTGAAATATACCCTAAACCAACTTCGCTCAGTGTTTGTATTTTCCTTAAGATCTTCGGTTGATTTTCAAAGAATGCTACAGCTTCTTCAACCGTCATATCAAGTACATCGCTAATCGATTTTCCTTTGAAACGCACTTCCAATGTTTCGCGGTTATAGCGCTTGCCTTTGCAGGTTTCACAAGGTACATGTACATCGGGAAGGAATTCCATTTCAATTAAACGAAGTCCGGCACCTTCACACGTTTCACAGCGTCCTCCCTTTACGTTAAAAGAGAAGCGACCTGTTTTATAGCCCCTTATTTTTGCTTCCGGCATCTGTGCAAACAGATCACGTATATCACTGAACACTCCGGTATAGGTTGCCGGATTAGAACGAGGCGTTCTTCCAATTGGAGATTGATCCACCTCAATTACTTTATCAACATGTTCAAGTCCTTCGAATTTTTCGTGTTGTAATGGTTCCGTTCTTGAGTTATAAAAATACTGATTGAGTATAGGGAATAGTGTCTCGTGAATCAGCGTTGACTTTCCACTACCTGAAACCCCCGTTATACACGTAAGCGTACCCAGTGGAATTTCCAGTGTTATATTCTTGAGATTGTTTCCGGATGCTCCCGCTAAAACGATTTTCTCACCGGAACCTTTTCTTCTTTCTTTGAGGTAAGGGATTGAAATCTTACCGCTCAAAAATTTAGCGGTAGTACTGTTGTTCGCTATAAATGTTTTGGGGTCACCAGCTCCCACCACATGACCACCATGACGACCGGCACCGGGCCCTATATCTAAAATATAGTCACACTCCAGCATCATATCTTTATCATGCTCTACTACAACAACGCTGTTTCCTATATCTCTCAAATCTTTGAGTGCCTTGATAAGCTTTACGTTATCACGGGCATGCAGTCCAATACTGGGCTCATCCAGTATATATAGCACTCCCACGAGCTGCGTTCCGATTTGTGTTGCCAGCCTGATGCGCTGCGATTCACCTCCACTTAATGTTCTGATCGGCCTGTTCAGATTCAAGTAATCCAAACCAACATCGAGTAAGAATCCGATACGCTTGCGTATCTCTTTCAATACTTCTGTAGCAATAACGCGTTGTTTATCGTTCAATCTTTTCTCTAAGCCTTCAAACCATTTTTGGAGCGCCTGTACATCTAGTATAGCCAACTCTGCTATATTCTTATTATCAATTTTAAAATGAAGTGACTCTTTCTTTAGTCGTGCACCATCACACTCCGGACATTTTTTTACAATGGTGAAATCCTCCACCCATTTCTTGATCGCTTCAGAGCCTTCATCGCGTTGCTTCTCCAAAAAATTAATGATTCCTTCAAACCGCGTGTTCCATTCCGTACCCGGATATTTTACCGATGCTACTGCTACAGGTTCATCATCGCCATACAATAAAACTTTCAACGCTTCTTTAGGAAATTCTTTGATGGGTGTACTCAACGTAAGTTTATACCGCTTGAGAATTACTTCTATCTTTTTGAAAATCCAAATGTCGCGGTACTCTCCCAAGGGAAGGAAACCTCCACGACTGATACTTAATTTTTTGTCTGGTATAATTGACTCTTCCGTGATCTCTTCAATTTGTCCGAGGCCATTGCACGTTGGGCAAGCACCATACGGAGAGTTGAAAGAAAACATATTTGGTGCAGGCTCATCGTACGATAAACCTGTTTTAGGATCCATCAGGAATTTAGAAAAGTGATGAACCTTTCCGTTCTCCTCCATCACCATAATAATTCCTTTACCTTCCTTCAGCGATTTAGTAATGGACTGCCCTATACGATGGCGATCTTTCGGATCTACTACAATGCGATCAATCACCACTTCTATATCGTGAATTTTATACCGATCGAGTTGCATCTTCGCAGTAATGTCTTGCAACTCACCGTCTACACGCACTTTGGTATAACCAGATTTTCTGATCTGCTGAAACAATTCACGGTAATGACCTTTACGTCCTTTTACAATGGGAGCCAACAGAATAAGTTTCTTATTCTTGAAGTTCTGAAGTATAGCATCGAGTATTTGTTCTTCGGACTGGCGCACCATCTTCTCGCCTGACAAGTAGGAGAAAGCTTCGCCTGCACGAGCATATAGCAGGCGCATGAAATCATAGATCTCGGTTACGGTTCCTACTGTTGATCGCGGATTGCGTGACGTTGTTTTTTGTTCGATAGAAATCACCGGACTCAATCCATTGATCTTGTCTACGTCAGGTCGCTCAAGATTGCCGAGAAAGCTTCGCGCATATGCCGAGAAACTTTCCATATACCTTCGTTGCCCTTCCGCATAAATGGTATCAAACGCGAGCGATGATTTACCGCTACCGCTGATGCCTGTAATTACTACGAGTTTGTTTCGGGGAAACTCAACATTGATGTTTTTGAGATTATGCTCACGCGCCCCGATTACTTCAATATTCTCATGACCTGTCTGGTCAATAACTTTCTTGTCTGCTGATGCTTTCGCCATGATGAAACTTTGCAATAAGAGGAATACAAAAATGCTTCACTGAATGTTTCCGGCAAAATGAAAAAAGACCTGTAACATCTCATTTCTCTTGCTTGTCTGTCGTTCATGAAACTTATCGATACGCTAAAAAAGCTTTTATTCTTTAAGCTTACGGTAATTTACGCGCGTTACCTTATTGGGTTTGCTTTTGTTTTCGCTTCGATTGTCAAGATTAAAAGTATGCGATTTACTAGCATTCCACCAACGGAACCCGTTGGTTATTTTTTTGAAGCGATGTATCAGACAGGTTTTTACTGGAATTTTCTGGGCTGGGGTCAGTTTATTGCCGGAGCATTACTAATGACACAGCGTTTTGCAACGGTTGGGGCAATGGTATTCTTTCCGATTATTTTGAATGTATTCGTCATTACACACTCCATTAATTTTGGAATGGGAACCCCAGTCATTACAACGCTCATGCTACTGGCAACAATTTTTCTGATCATCTGGGATTATAAAAAATGGATGATCCTGTTAAAACATGATCACCAAATTAAGCTTGATCTCAGGACTGAACCTGAAGATACATTCATGACAGACCCGCTTTGGACTATAACAGGAATTATCTTTATAGTACTTACGATCATGCCTTGGATTTTTAACGATCACTCCTTTTCCATGATCTGCATCGTGATGATGCTTGTAGTAGGAATCAGTACACTAATCATCAAACTTCGAAAAGATGGACTGCTTCTGCGAAAAAGTAAAGTATACTAAGGCATCTCTTTGCCTTGCACGATCTTTAGCATTTCAAACCAATCCTGTACATCAAGATTAATATCTATAGCGTGTGCACTTTCTGCAATACGTTCTGGTTTCGTTGTACCAATCACAGGGAAAATTCCGGCCGGATGTTTCAAAAGCCATGCTAATGCCATCTGTGTTTCTGTAGCTGTATACTTCGATGCCTTTGAAAAAACTGCAGCATGGTCAGCTATAAGTTTACCTCCGCCCAAAGGCGACCAAGCCATAGGAGCCACACGATGCTTCATGAGTATATCTAATGATCCATCAAATAATGGAGCATGACTAGCCAATGATATTTCAATCTGATTCGTTACGAGCGGGAATGATATATAGCTTTGTAACATTTCAAACTGAGCCGGTGTAAAATTGGAAACACCAAAGTGAAGTACTTTACCACTTTGCTTCAACAAGCCGAAGGCCTCTGCAACTTCTTCAGGGTTTAGTAAAGGATCAGGCCGATGAATTAATAACAAATCGATCCGATCGGTCGCAAGCGTCTTTAAGGAATTCTCTACTGACCAAAATATATGTTCACGCGATGTATCATAGTGCTTCACCCAGCTGGAGGGTCGGTGAGCCGATGGAAATTTTATACCGCATTTCGTTACTAACTCCATCTTCTGACGAAGAGACGGATTTCTGCGAAGTATATTTCCGAAGATCACTTCATTGCTGTGATCACCGTAAATGTCAGCATGATCAAACGTTGTGATGCCTTGTTCGAGAGAAGCATCTATCAATTGATTTACGGCCGCTTCAGGTAAATTCCATCGCCATGCTCCTGCTATAATGCGTGAAAACACAGGACCCTGTGCATGAAGTTTTCTTCGTTCCATAGAATGACAATATCAAATATACTGTCAACCTAAGCCGAACATTTTTAAATAACAATAAGAAAGTAGGATTACGGAGAACTTATTATTTTCTGGTTCCGTAGAAAAGCGTGATGAAGAGTGTTGGGAACACTGAGTAATTTTTAGCAGCGGGCATCAAGTCGATTTTTTTGGTATAGGCGTCCAGAAGAAAGCCAGCTTCAAATCCCGTTACCTGGCTTTTGGTTGTTCCTAACTCAAAGTTTATAGCAGCTTTTAAGTTTGCTCCTGGTACCAATTTAGAGTCTCCTATACCTTCGAATAATCTTCCTGTACCGAGTATATCTTCAGCAGCCATTCCTTCTTGATATTGTACAGATCTTGAAACAAGATCGTTGCTGCGGGCATACTCAACATAGTATGGAGCAACAATACCCAGTGTAGGGCCAACTGCTAATATACCTTTGATTTCTACACCCTGTTGAGGAGCTTTTTTGAAAAGAATCCGATCGCGACCATATTGAAGGCGGAACGCGTATAAATAATTACTTTTTCCGTAGATAAAGAAGTTGCCGGTATTAATGGAATTGGTACGAACCTCTTGTGGGTGTTTTACATTCATGATCTCCAAACCGAAAGTCTCCAACGTACGATCATTAAGCTTTCTGGCTTTTTTGAAAACCAATCCACCGATCAGACCACCGGCCGTGTTCTTATTTATACCCCACGTAAATTCAGATTGATAATCATAGCTGTCCTGTGTCTGCGCATCAACACGTGACGCTAACGTTATAGCTAAGAATGATAGAATTAAAACCTTTACAGACCGCATCCTCACAAGAATCTTTACAATAAATTTAGAATTTTAAATACCTAACGCAAATACTATCCTGAAGTTATTCACAGGATTTTTGTCCGCTCGATTTATTTTAAGAATTCGGCCATCGGGAAGAGTTTTAAACTTAGAAACCCCCTGAATCTTTTACACAAACGAAGGTTTAGTTCTTAAGCTCTTCGCGAATCTGGTGGTAATCTATTCCTAAATGTGAACGATCGTAAATAGCTTTACCATCGGATATAATCAGCAATTGAGGGGATTCATGCTCAATATCGAATTGCTCTGCAATCTGATTTGATACTTCCCGATAGGAAATAAGATCCAGAAAGTATGCTTTAACATGACCAAGTTCTTCTGGCTTCCAATTACGCTCCAACCTGTCTAGCACCATACGACTGGTGGAGCAGCGTGTGCTATGCTTAAAAATTACAACAGGTTTTTCTTTTGATTCTTCCCGGATCTGCTCGAGTTGACTCACGGTGTTTAGTTCATTCCAGTTCATAAGCTTCCTCATTCATACCACAGTCCTTTCTCACCTTTATCATAACGAGGCTTATGGCCTTTATCCTTCAGGTGATCTGGTTGTGTTTCTTCTTTCTTAAATAAACGCGCCCACCATAGCTTAAAGTTCGTGAGCAGATCACGTTCTCCATCAACATTATTTTTATTGATCTTCACAAACTTCGCATCGGGATGTAACGAGCGATTTTTCTCGAAGAATCTGAATTTTTGCATTTTGATGTTACCCTGATAATCTGTAGCGCGCGCGAACGCTTTTCCGGGTTCACGGACTTTTCTTGCGTCTTCTGCACTACTTGGATTGCGGATATAGTCCCACGTACGGCGAACACCCCGAGCATACTGACTTGCTTTGGTTGTCTCTTTTGTAGGCGTCAACCCAGGCAATGCATCTTCGGGAGCATTTTTCTTTTTGTCATGCGGGCGTTGTTTTACTCTGATCTGCAATTCGCCTACCGCATACGTTGCGCTCTTTGGTCGCTTTTTCTTTATAGCCTCTTCGTTGGCTTTCGGATTCTTAATATAGTCTTTCCAGAAACGTGGACGTTTAATATGCCCTGTAAATTCTTCACCTTGATCTGAGAATCCGGGATATAGTTGGAACATCTTTATCTTTCCAGGATAGCCACCTACTTTACGAGCAGATGCTGGTGGGGTCTTCGTCTGAATTGCAGCCTCTTTATTATTCCATAATTTACCACTCACACTTCCTCCACCCTTTTGAGGTCTGCCCACTTTTATGTTGCCGGAGAAATTGCGCATACCCATAGATTTCGCACCCGGTATTCTTACAGGTATAGCGGTCTCTTTATTATTCCATATTTTTCCGCTCACACTTCCTCCGCCCTTCAATGGTCGTTGGCGTTTAATGTTGCCGGAGAATTGTCCAATACCCATCGACCTCGCACCTGGAGGACGTGTAGGTATAGCAGTTTGTTTATTGTTCCAAAGTTTTCCGCTCACACTTCCTCCGCCCTTTAAAGGTCGTTGACGTTTAATATTGCCGGAAAATGCTCCGATGCCCATCGATCTTGCACCGGGAGGACGTGTAGGTATAGCAGACTGTTTGTTATTCCATAATCTACCGCTCACACTTCCTCCTCCTGCAGAAGATCTGCGGCCTCTTAATTTCAATTGATACCGGCCCATTTGGCTTGCTCGTATACCCGGAGACTTGGGTGGAAGCTTTCCTAATATACCTGATGAACCGGTGGCTGAGCGCGTACCACGATGCAAAGAAGGTGTGCCCTCTACTCGTTTTTTACTGGTATAATTTCTTCCCCGAATTCTTCTTCCGGTAATATCACCTGTCCATGCTTTAGGTTTTGTGCGTGTAGCCGAACGGTAGCTTCCTGCTGCCGGGCCTCGGTAAGGTCTTTCGCCAACACGCTTTCTTCCGGCATAAGGTTTAAATCCCGGAGAACTTATACCGGGCCGTGGCGTTTCATAATTCTTTGTTCGCAGTCTTCGTCCTGATATATCTCCTTTATAAGCTCTTTCCTGTTTGCGCTTCGGGCGCGGGAAGCTTGCATATATATTTGTGCTTCTTCGTGCGATGTACGAACGTGAAGCCGAGCGTGGAACTACTTTTCTTTTTCTTCTGGGAGGTGTGCCGTCTGCGCTGCCTTGCAATCTATTTAGACGAGCCAGTGTAGAGCGGTTGGAAACTGCGCGTTGTTTTGTCTGCGGAGTTCGTGAAGGGTTATGTACATACTTCCAGCGTTGAGAGTATACATTCTTCGTACTGCCAGTTCTGCTTCGTGTTTGAACAGGTGAACCAGAAGCCGAGCCACGCCATGCACGTTGTCTTTCACTTGGCCTGCTATTCGCGTAGCGTCCACTTTGTGGGTATACATTTCTGCCACTTCCAGCACTATCCTTACCTTTTGTTCGAATGCGTCTTCCGGTTATATCACCTCGCCACGCTCTTTGTTTATTGCTTGGCTTAGACTCTGTCCGTGGGAAATTCGCTATTGATTTACCTGGCTTAGATTCTTTTCGGGCCGTACTTGCCCGTGATGATCTTCTGGGTTTTGAACGACCGTAGCTGGGAGCTTTCGATCTCTGATTTTTCTTTTTAAAAAGCTTAAATCTGTTTTCCCGCTTGGTGCCTCCACCCGATGATTGAGGTCTGTCACCTTTTGTATTTTGTGCTAAAGCAGGAAGCGCCAGGAAAAAAAGAATTATAGCAAGACCTAACGACTTCGCGATCGTTGAAAAACTCATTATGCTATTGTAGGTTCTTGCGTTCAAAAAATGGAAAAGAAACAGGCTAAGATAATTAAAAATTACGTTCTGCCTTTCAGAACGTATGATAAAGCGTTTTATTGAATTTTATGAAGGTCAAAATAATGACCTTATCAGTATTTCAGCAATTCTTCAATTTTATTTTTCAATCTGATCTTAGGCAAGAAGTTCTGCTCCAACGTAGGCGCGAACGGAATCGCTGTATCGAGACTGGCTTCTCTCATTACCGGGGCATCGAGGTGTTGAAAACAATGCTCACTGATCCACGCGGCAATCTCGGCACCCACACCGCCAGTAAGTGTATCTTCATGCAGCACAAGTACGCGGTTTGTCTTCTTCACCGTTTCCAGCACGGCATCTTTATCCCACGGCAATAATGTTCGCAGGTCAACTATATCTGCTTTTACATCCGGAAGTGTATCCATAATTTCTGTGGCCCAATGTACACCCATGCCATAGGTAATGATGGATAGAGATTCGCCTTCACGAATAAGTTTTGCTTTACCGATCTCGATGGTATAATAATCGTCCGGTATAAAATCTTTCAACGTTCGGTACAAGAGTTTATGCTCGAAGTACATTACTGGATTCGGATCTTCGAGTGCAGCACATAGCAGTCCTTTCGCGTCATACGGATTCGATGGATATACAATCTTCAATCCTGGTGTATGAAAGAACCAGGCTTCATTACTTTGAGAATGAAAAGGACCAGCAGCAGTACCCGCACCTGTGGGCATACGTACCACTACATCTGCCGACTGTCCCCAGCGCCAGTGTGTTTTCGCCAGGTTATTTACGATCTGATTAAAACCTTCGGTAACAAAATCTGCGAACTGCATTTCCACCATCGCCTTCATGGCCTTCACAGATAAACCCAACGCTGTACCCACTATAGCAGCTTCACACAAGGGTGTATTTCTTACTCTGCCTTTTCCAAATTTCTCAACGAACCCTTCCGTTATTTTAAATACACCACCATACTCTGCTATATCTTGTCCCATCAACACCAGGTTGTCGAAGCGCTCCATACTTTGTCGTAAGCCATCGCTGATCGCGTCTATGAAACGCTTCTCTGATTTTTTATCTGTAGATGGTTGAATGATAGTCTGCGTGAACGGTGTATATACATCGTTTAGTTCGCGTTCTGTATCAGGCTGGGGATGTGTCTCCTGAAAAGCAACCTCCAGGCCTTCTTCAATTTCTTTTTTAAACTTCTTCCGCGTTTGTTCTATATATATAGCATCGATAACACCTTGCTCTACCAGGTATTTCTCAAAGTTCTCTACAGGATCTTTCTTTGCCCAGGTGTCCATTAATTCTTTCGGGACATACTTTGTACCGGAGGCCTCTTCATGACCACGCATTCTGAAGGTTATACACTCCAATAGTATCGGGCGAGGGTTTTCGCGAAGTTTATCTGCTATCGATAATATTGTATCATATACTTCAAGCACATTGTTACCATCTACCTGTATACCTTCTATACCATAGCCAATCGCTTTGTCAATGAAATTCTTGCAACGGAATTGTTCGCTACTGGGTGTTGACAATCCATACCCGTTATTTTCAACAACAAAAATTACGGGCAGATCCCACACGGCCGCCACGTTGATAGCTTCATGAAAATCGCCCTGGCTTGTTCCGCCATCACCATTAAACACAACGGTTACTTTCTTCTCACCTTTTAATTTAGTAGCCAGCGCAATACCATCGGCCACACCGTTTTGTGGACCCAAGTGTGAGATCATACCAACAATGTGATGTTCGTTGGTACCGAAGTGAAACGAGCGGTCTCTCCCTTTGGTAAAGCCCGCCATCGTGCCTTGCCATTGTGCAAAAAGTTTTTCGAATGGTATATCGCGACCGGTAAATACACCCAGGTTACGGTGCATCGGCAAAATATACTCTTCCGGATGAAGTGCCTGTGTAATTCCCACCGATATTGCTTCCTGCCCTATACCACTAAACCACTTACTGATTTTATTTTGTCGAAGCAGAATAAGCATCTTCTCCTCAATCATTCTCGGAAACAATAAAGACTCGTATAACTTTTTGAGGATGTCGTCTGTGTAGTTCTTTCGGATAAACTTCATACGGGCATTTAATATCGGGCAAAGTTAAGCGAGTTTTTCACTTTCGTGAGATTCCATAAATTCTTAATACATAATCACTTTCGCTGTCCAAAAACTCTATTATCTTTATCGTTCATCTGTGAGGTAATGAGGTATTGTTTGTTGATTATCGGTTGCTTGCTCACCAGCATTTTACAAGGGCAGGAGTATCGTTTTCAACAATATCGTGTAGAAGATGGATTACCCAGTGATGTAATCAAAGCTGTTGCCCAGGACTCCTTAGGGTTTTTCTGGATAGCAACCGATGATGGTCTTGTGAAGTATGACGGCATCCAATTTCATACCTATAAATCTGCCTTTCTCAGTCAGTATACCAAAGGATTACTAAACACACACGATGGCCGCCTGCTTGCCATTGGCGACCTTGATGTAATTGAGATTCAGAATCTGATTGATACCGTTTTTTTTAAGTCATTGATTAAAGGCGCGCGTACACCTACCGATACAACCATCTGGTATGCAAAGTCAATTTATGAAGATAAGGATGGATTGATCTGGGTTGGTGAACCTCAATCCGTAGTAGCATACAGCGGACAATCTTTTAATCGTTATGATTTTGGTACGGCAAATCGTTCGCCTGTATTTGTGCGTTCTTTTAATTTCTTCGAAGATGATTCGGGCAACTTGTATACAACTTCGTACCAGGGAAAAGTATATCGCTACGACCGGGCTACACGCAGCTTTCTTCAATTGAAGCTATCTCTTCCATACGGGATTAGTCACGTACTTTTTGAAAGAGGTCGATTATGGATTGCTGCTTTAGACGGACTATATAAAGCGACTCTGGAATCGGGCCAGATACTGGAAGTTAAAAGAGAGTCACCCATTGCAAAAGCATCACACCTGATCCTCGCTCCTGATTCAAGTTTATGGATCAGTACGTATGGCCAGGATCTATACCATTGGCATCCCGATAGTGCACTGAATCAGATGGAGGCTCTTCTCTTCAATTTCAATGGCATCAACAGTTCATATATGAGCAAAGAAGGAGACATCTGGGTTTCTACAGATAAAGGACTTGTAATGGCGCAGAAGAAACAATTCATTTTGCCCGACCTCAACTCCGAGTCTCATTTCATTGAAGACATTGTTCATGACGCTGAAAAAAATATAACGTACTACTGCTTCAAAGAATCGCTTATCGAACTCAGAGAGACGCGACAAAGTGCATCCTGGGAAAGACGTGAAATATATAGCGACAACAATAGTTACTTTCAGTCATTACAATTTGGCAAACAGGGTTTGTGGGCAAGCTCTGCCTTTGATGTATTCCTGTTTCAGGGTGGTGCGTTGAAACGCCAGTGGAATTTTTCGAAGGATGGAAATTTCGTTCATGACTTGTTTCTTGATTCGCGTCAATATGTATGGCTCAGCCAGGCGAGAAGTCAAACGTTAAAAGTAATCACCGATGAATTTGCGTTGAAGTATTATAAAGTGCCACTCGGCAAACAAAGCGAAGTAAATGTTGTGCGTGAAGGACCACGCGGTATATATGTAGGTTCCAACGGTGAAAGCAGTTACTTATTTTTAAAAGAGAATGAGTCTGAAGAGTTTAAAAACGTAAGCCTTCCCATTGATTTCAAAACTGTTTCGGATCTTAACATTCGCGACATTGCCGTTCATAACGATGTGTTATGGATAGCTTCTACGGAAGGATTGCTCCGCTATGATCATGAAACTATAAAACGCATTGACCTTGGAGAGTCGCTCTCTTTTGTTTCCGTGAGTTCTGTTGAAGTGATGGATGACCGAAATATACTCTTCGCGAATTCATTCGGCTTGGTACGCTACGATGTTGTTACCGGTGAGTACTGGCTATACGATGAAAATGCCGGGCTTCCCTCCAACACGATCACGGTTCGCGGTGTACATATCGATCATGAAAAACGCATTTGGGTGGGCACTTCATTTGGTGTGGCGCTGTCTGTTAAATCCATCCTCGGAAATACGCCAACACTAAAACCTTATTGTGTCGGTGCTCAGGTAAATGGAGATCGTAAGCAATATGTGAAAGGCCTTGATGCTCCCTATGGCTCATTCATTAATCTGCAATTCTCACCTATAACATTTCCGGAAAACAAGATCACACTGCAATACCGTATCGATGACGAAACTATATGGCATACACTGGAGTCCAATGAACTAAGTCTCTCGGATCTTTCCTTTGGAAAACATATACTATATGTGCGGGCGCGAAAAAATATAGGACTCGGATGGAGTGAACCCTCAGAATTTATTATCGCTATAGGCAAGCCTTACTGGCTTGGCAACAATTTTATTTTCGGTGCCGTTCTCGCAGCATTGTTAATCGCCTGGATTACCTTCTTTATCAGCTCTCACTTCATGAGAAAACGAAGAATGTATTTGCAGCAGTTGGTTACCGAGCGCACACACGATCTGCAAAAAGCAAATGAAGAATTAACACAACGAAATTCTGAACTGGATCGCTTTGTATATAGTGCGTCTCATGATCTGAGTGCACCTTTAAAATCCATCCTCGGACTCATCATGGTGGCGCGGCTTGACGCATCGCTTGAAAGCCATGAGACATATTTATCGATGATGGAAAACAGTGTGCGGAAGCTGGAAGAGTTCATTGAAGAAGTGGTGAGCTACTCGCGAAACTCACGCATGCCTATTAAGCTTGAACGCTTCAACTTTAAAAGTTTTGTGCAGAATATTTTACACGATCATCAATACGCACCAAGCTATAACAAGATCTTGTTTATGATCGATGACAGCACTACGCGCGACATGGTATCGGATGTAACACGTTTAAAAATTATACTCAACAATCTTATCTCCAATGCTATTAAATTTTATTGGCCAGGCGCAGATCGTAAACCTTTTGTAAGTATAGCATTAACATGTTCGTCTACACACTATTGTATTACCATAGAAGATAACGGAATCGGGATAGAAGAAGAACACCTTGCCCATATTTTTGACATGTTCTACCGCGCCAGCGAAGACGCACAGGGTTCAGGACTTGGCTTGTATATTTTAAAAGAATCGGTAACCAAGCTGGGTGGTTTTGTAGAAGCAACGTCCAGGGTACGGGAAGGAACCACCTTTATCATTTCACTTCCCATTCAAACTGTAGAAGAATAGTGCCCCAACTTTATCGTTATCAAATCCGTTGATCTTTGTTATTTTTGACGCCACATGATCAACTTTCAGGAATTTACATTAGAAAACGGTTTACGCGTAATCGTGCATGAAGACCCAACGGTGCAGATTGCCGTAATGAATATTTTATACGATGTTGGTTCACGCGATGAACACCCCGATAAAACCGGCTTCGCTCATCTCTTCGAACATTTAATGTTTGGCGGCTCGGTAAACATACCAAGCTATGACGAACCGTTGCAACGCGTGGGTGGTGAAAATAATGCGTTCACCAATACTGATATTACCAATTACTACCTGACACTTCCTGCAGCAAATCTTGAGACAGGCTTTTGGCTTGAGAGCGATCGCATGCTCAGTCTTTCATTCGATCCGAAGGTTCTTGAAGTACAACGTAAAGTTGTAATCGAAGAATTCAAACAGCGTTATCTCAATCAACCGTATGGAGATGTGTGGCTCCGGTTACGGCCGCTTGCATACCAGCAACATTCTTATCAATGGGCAACGATTGGCAAAGAGATCAGCCACATTGAAAATGCCACGATGGAAGATGTTAAAAATTTCTTCTTCAGTCATTATGTACCTAACAATGCTATACTCGTTGTTGCAGGACACGTAACGTTGCAACAGGTAAAGGAGCTCTCCGAAAAATGGTTTGGTCCTATACCTGCAGGAAAATTGAAAACGCGTAATCTTTTGCCGGAACCTCCTCAAAACGCAAAGCGCACTTTGGAAGTAGAAGCAAAAGTACCCGCGAATGCTTTTTATAAAGCATGGCACATGCCGGGTCGTTTCCATAAAGATTATTATGCTATTGATTTACTCAGCGATATTTTAAGTCGTGGTCAATCCAGCAGACTATATCAACAACTTGTAAAGGAGAAAGAGATCTTTACTTCTATATCTTCTTTTGTAATGGGCACAGTTGATCCGGGCTTACTGGTGATCAGCGGCCGTTTGAAAGAAGGTATATCATTAGAGCATGCAGAGCAGGAAGTGGACACTATATTACAGCAAGTGGTATCCAACGGAGTGGCTGAAGCTGAACTTGAAAAAGTTAAAAATCAAGCAGAGTCTACGCTTGAGTTTGGTGAGATGGAAGTAATGAACCGTGCGATGAACCTGGCTTTCTCAAAATTATCAGGCGATGCAAACCTGGTGAATGAAGAAGGGAATCAAATTAATGCAGTAACGGTGGCCGATGTCAAGCGTGTAGCAAACGACATTTTGAAAGAAGCTAATGCCAACGTTATGTATTATAAAGCCACAGCGTAAACTTTCTTACTTGACGTACTGCATGTTTCGAAATTTACCAGGCCGACCTGAACAAGTTGTTTCGATTCAACGTTCACCCCGAAAGCCATTGTAAAGAAATTCCAACCACCGTGGAGAAAGAGAAAGTAAGCAGCGGAAACATTATTGACTGGTCAGTGCTTAGCCGCCTGATGAAGTTTGTAAGACCTTATAAGGGTCGTTTCATTCTGGTGATTTTGCTGACGGTTGTACTCGGTGTACTGGCTCCTACACGACCCATCCTGATCCAGCATACATTGGACCATGACGTGGCGTTTGGAAACTATGATGCCATGGTACGTATGATGATTGTATTGATGGTACTACTCGTCATCAACTCCATTGCACAATATTTTCACACCTATATATCCGGGTGGCTTGGTCAACAGGTAATCCGCGACATTCGCATGAAGCTGTACGAACACATCATCAGCCTTCGTTTAAAATTCTTTGATAAGACTCCTATCGGAAGACTCGTAACGCGCACGATCTCGGATGTAGAAACACTTGCTGATGTTTTCAGTGAAGGACTTGCTGCTATGGCGGGCGATTTACTTCAAATCATTTTTATACTGGGCTTTATGTTTTACCAGGACTGGCGACTGGCTTTACTAAGTTTATCAACACTGCCTTTGTTGCTGATCAGTACCTATGTATTCAAAGAGAAAATCAAAGTTGCATTCAATGAAGTACGTAACGCGGTAGCAAACTTGAATACATTTGTGCAGGAACACATTACCGGTATGAACATCGTGCAGATCTTTGGTAGTGAAAAAAGAGAATTCGAAAAATTCAGGGAGATCAACGAAGAGCACAAGCAGTCAAACCTTCGGTCTGTACTCTACTATTCTATATACTACCCGGTAGCAGAAATTATAGCGGCAGCCGGTATAGGACTGTTGGTTTGGTATGGAGCCAAAGGTATCATTCACTATGAAGAAACGGGTGTTACCATTGGTAAACTGATTGCGTTCATCATGTATATACAAATGTTCTTCAGGCCTATTCGCATGATTGCAGATCGTTACAATACTTTACAGATGGGTATAGTAAGTTCGGCCCGCATCATGAATTTACTGGACGAAGAAGAGCATGTACAGCAAAACGGCAACCATAAACCTGAGCACCTTCATGGTGATGTAAAATTTGAAAGCGTGTGGTTTGCCTATAACGAACCAGAATATATTTTAAAAAATATCAGTCTTCATATTCAACCGGGGGAGACTGTGGCGTTGGTTGGTGCCACAGGTGCAGGTAAATCGTCTATCATTAATTTACTCAATCGTTTTTACGAGATCAACAAAGGCTCAATTAAAATTGATGGTATTGACTTGAAGCAATACGAACTCGGTACGCTTCGGAAGAATATAGGTGTTGTGTTGCAGGATGTATTTTTATTTTCCGATACCATTTTCAATAATATTACGCTTGGCAACGCTGAAGTAACTGAAGAAATGGTGTGGCACGCAGCAGATCTTGTGGGTGCCCGTAAATTTATTGAGCGCTTGCCCGGCAAGCTTTCATATAACGTAATGGAACGCGGGGCTACATTATCGGTTGGACAGCGTCAACTCATTTCCTTTATCCGCGCCATGGTATTCAATCCTAAAATACTGGTGCTCGATGAGGCGACTTCGTCCGTTGATTCAGAAACAGAAGAGATGATTCAATCAGCTATTGTTAAAATGATGAGCGGCAGAACATCCATTGTTATTGCACATAGATTGTCCACCATCCAAAAAGCCGATAAGATTATTGTGCTGGATCACGGAGAAATAAAAGAGGTTGGTCGCCATGATCAGCTGCTTTTACAGGATGGCTATTACGCCCAGCTCCACAAGATGCAGTATAAAGAGTTTGTTTGATTCAGCTTTCGCTCCGAATTTTATGTGTACACGGCAAAACACTTATATTTGCCGTAATGCATTTTCAGAAAACTCTGCTTGTCTCTATATTTTGCCTGCTTGGTGTATGTGCGCTTGCGCAACGTCCGCGTACAAACAATGGCGGGAAGAGTGCGTATACCCGTGAGCGTTTCAATTATAATGCAACACGCGTTCGCGGAAATAAAGCCAAGATCGTTTGCCCTGTATTCGATAAGAGTAAATATCCATATCACGGTATAGGGGTGAAATTTGGTGATCCTTTTGCCCTCACATATAAGTACTATATCAATAAAAACTTCGCTATAGCTGCAGATATAGGTAAGCCTGCAAGCGGATTATATAATCGTTACTTCCGCGAAAGATTCAGATCTTATCAGCGCGATACACTTTCACAAGGCGCTGATGTACGTTATCTGACGCATACTGTAAAATCAGATTTTATCGGAGAACTGAAATTTCTCTATCACATCGATGCTAAAATAATTTCAAAAGGGTTACAGCTCTATGTTGGTGCCGGCTGGGAATGGAAATACTCCAAAATACGGTATGACTATATCTACGAAGAAACTGATAATTCTAACCCTAACGGAAATAATACTATTGGTAATTTTACAGTGTCGCGCTTTACGCAAGGGCCACAGGCAGTGGTGGGCATTGAATATTCTTATTTTCAATTACCCATCTCTGCTTTCATGGAACTTGAATACTTCACCGATGTCCAGCTCGACCCGGGCTGGAGTCGCGCCGAAGGAGGAGTCGGATTACGCTATATTTTCTAAGAAAGTAAAATCACTACTATGAAACGCATTGCTATTACGATCTGCATTATCACGATCACGATAACTGCCTACGCACAACAGCAAGGTATAGGAATACGTCTTGGGTTGCCTGCAGGTGTAACGTATAAGCGCTATCTCTCCAATGAAAAAGCGGTTGAGTTCGGAATAGGTTCAGCTTTCAAAAATTCAGATAAACGATACTATAAAAATGCTTTCAAACACATGAGTCGCTATGATAACTATTCATACGAATCGGTGGATGTGAGCAGCGTGGTATATCTTCAAGGGCGTCTGCTATTTCAACATGACCTTGATGTGTCTGACGTTGAAGGTAAGTTCCAATGGTATTGGGGAGTTGGAGCTGTCATGAAAGTAGCCAAGGTTGATTACTGGTATAGAGATCCTAACGACAACAATATATACCTGCATGACGACCGCACCGATTTTGATTTCGGCCCTGAAGGCATTATCGGGATGGAATATACTTTTGAAGATGTGCCCGTAACTTTATTTGCAGAGACCAGCATTCAACTTGAACTGGTTGATCGGTTAACGTTGCGCTTATTTGCTGGTACAGGAGCCCGATTTAATTTCTAGACCTCTCATTTTTTCAAGCAGATTTCGCTGGATTATATCGAGCCACTGATATGTTTAGTGGGAAAAATACAAGAATATATATTACTAAAGGCTGAGTGAATCAGCCTTTAGCCTCTTCTTCATCCATCTGAACTTGCTTCTCGTATAGATCTTTGTAGAAGCCATTGCGTTCTATCAGAGAGTCGTGTGAGCCTTCTTCAACTACGAATCCATCTACGAGAACAACAATGCGGTTAGCAAGTTTCGCAGACGACACCCGGTGAGATATAATAATGGTAGTACGACCCTGCATGATTCTACGCATGCTGTTTAAAATGTTATTCTCTGTTTTGGTATCCACTGCAGAAAGTGCATCATCAAGCATTAATATTTTCGGCTCTCTTACAATGGCACGCGCTATAGATACACGTTGCTTCTGTCCACCTGAAAGCGTGATGCCACGCTCTCCTACTCGCGTTTCAAAACCTTGCGGGAATTCAATGATATTCTGATATACATCGGCATCTTTCGCAGCCTGTATAACTCTTTGCTGATCCGGGTCTTTTATACCGAAGCCTATATTATTAAAAATTGTATCGCTGAATAAAAATACATCCTGAGGCACATAACCAATCTGGCTTCGCAGTGAAGTCAGGTTATAGTGTGTGATTGGTACATCGTCAATAAGTATACTGCCTTCACGTACATCGTATAATCGCGATACAAGATTAGACACTGTACTTTTACCTGACCCCGTTGTTCCTATAATGGCAAGTGACTCTCCCGGGTTGATCACAAATGAAATATTCTTCAGCGCTTTTATACCAGTGTCCGGATATGTGAACGAGACATTTCTGAATTCTACCTTGCCTTTTATATCGCGTATCAGATCCTCCTCGGAAGTGATATTGGTTTTTGTCCGAAGAAATTCGTTGATCCTTTTTTGTGAAGCCTCTGCGCGTTGCACCAAACTACTCGTCCAGCCAAGAGACGTTACTGGCCATGTGAGCAAGTTTACATATATAATAAATTCAGCAATATTACCGAACGTGAGATTTCCGTTGATCACTTCCGTGCTACCGGCATATACTGTAAGAATGGTGCTAATGCCCACAAGTCCCATAATGATTGGGAAGAAAAGCGATTGCATTTTGGTAAGCTTCAGGGATTGATGCTTATACGCATCACTTGCCTTCTCAAATTTTTCTACAGACTGCGCTTCGCGGTTAAATGATTTTAGCACACGTATACCGCTGAAAGCCTCTTGTACCAAAGTTGAAAGACGTGACTGATGTCTCTGGATTTCTTCCGAACGCTTTTCAATAATATTGTTCACCAAAAATATGCTGAGCGATAGCAATGGCAACGGGCTCAAAGCATACCAAGTAAGCTTGGCACTGATGCTAAACATAAATGGAATCAACATCAGGAATAGAGTGATTAGGGTAAGGCCATACATAATGGCAGGACCAAGGTACATGCGCACGCGGCTTACATCTTCGGAGATGCGATTCATCAGATCGCCTGTATTGTTTCGCCTGTAAAAGCTAAGGGGAAGAGTTTGATAGTGCTCAAATATTTCATTCTTCAAATCATATTCAACGAGGCGCGACATCACGATCAAAGTCTGCCGAACGAAGTATAGAAATACTCCACGTAGCAGCGCCATCAACAAGATCAACCCTGCATAGATAAGAATACCAAAAGCAAACACTTTGAAAAAATTATCCTGAACACCGGTTCCCTCCATCGATTTATATAGACGGATGTTGTCCACTACAAGGTCAATGGAATCGCGGACGAGTAAACCTGGAATGATCTGAAAAATATTGGACAGGATAACGAAGATGGTTCCAAGAAGGAGATGCCACTTATACTTGAAAAGATACTTATTAAGATATTTCAGTTCACGCATGCGGGGAAAATTTGGTGGCTCAGGCTAAAACGAAATATCCTTTCAATAGTTCCACGGCCACGCATCGTTTTCTCATTAACAAATCATCGTCAAAAAGTTACCAGTTAGCGTATTTAGAAATACATATAACCGATAGATTATAGCAAAGCTACAATAATCACGTGATCATCTCTTAACTTAATGTTGAACTGTGAACTTCAATCCATTATTTTTACGCCCAGTTTTTAAAACCATCGTTCTTTATCATGCTTAACAGAAGAAGTCTCCGTATCAAAGTCATGCAAAGTCTTTTTGCTTTGCAACAATGTAAAGATGCCAACTATGAATTGTGCTTTGAAAAAATAAATGAGGAGTTTGCCCCGGATCTGAACTCGATGGAAGTACAGGACAAAGCAGCCTTATCGTTACAAAAGAAAACGGCCACCAAGCTTTTTGAAAAAGCATTCAAGCAAGGAGAAACTTCCATTGATCATGATGAAGCCAAAATCAAGAAGGTTGTTAATGAGTGCTTCATATTCTATAGCAAGCAATCTAAAAAAGACAGCGACTTCTTTCTGAAGAACATGGTAAGTGAGGTCGAGAAAATCTACGATCACTACATTGCTGTATTAAGTCTTCTTCCCGCCTTCGCAGAAATTGCTGAAGCTGATAAAAAAGTCAGTCATAAAAATTTTGTTAATAACGCCTGGATCAACGCCCTTCGAAATCACGAAGAGTTGAAAAAAGATGCACTGAAGCTTGGCCGTCACTGGCAGGATAAAGCCGACCGTGTAAAAGGGTGGTTTCGTGATGTAATCCGTCAGGATAATGAGTACCTGGCTTACCTTGACAGGAAGAGCCCTTCTATTGAGGATCAGAAAAAATTCGCCAATCATATTTTCAAAAAAGTTATTCTTGGCAAAACGATTATCAATGAATTTTTTGAAGAAGAAGTTCTACGATGGGCTGAAGACAAGGACATTGTAAAAGGCCTTGTGGAGAAAACTGTGAAATCATTTGATGGAGAATCATTGAGTACACTTACGCTCCACACTTTATCTGTGAATTGGGAAGAGGATAAAGATTTTATTGAAAAACTTTATAAGAAGGCTTCCAGCCTGGAAGGAAAGTATAAGGAGCTGATTGCCAACAATACACGTAATTGGGAAGTAGACCGTTTGCCGTTAACGGATCGCATGATCCTGGAGATGGCCATTGCAGAATTACTGGAGTTCCCCAGTATCCCCGTGAAGGTGACAATCAATGAGTATATTGAATTGTCCAAAAATTACAGCACTCCAAAAAGCCGTCAGTTCATCAATGGAATTTTAGACGTTATCTCGAAAGAACTGAAGGAAAAAGGTGACCTTAAAAAAAGCGGACGAGGATTAATGGACAATAAGTAATTCTGTTTGTTAAAAATTGTTAAAATTTTGAATTTGCGCTCTGAGTGTAACTAATATTGAAAGTTTTATGAGCAAAAAGAGTGGGAATTTTTTGATGGCGTTCCTGGCGGGCGCAGCAACCGGTGCAATTCTGGGTATTCTTTATGCGCCTGATAAAGGCTCCAATACTCGTGAAAAATTATCTTTCCAATTAGATAAATACCGGAAGTTGCTTCAGGACATGATCAATGATTTTGTTGAGGGCAAGGACACTCCGCTTACAAGCGAAGCAAAATCACAAGGCCAAAAGGTAGTTGACGAAGCCAAAAACAAAGCCGAACGATTGCTTGAAGATGTTGATGAACTTTTAGAGCAGATTCGTGGTAAGAAGGTATAACCGAAAAGATTTAAGATATATATGAGAACAGGAATCGCAAAATCGTTTTTATTCTTTGCTGCTGTGCTGGTAACATTTACTGCTTGTAAAGACCGCAATGCAGAAAAAAGAATTGCTGAACTTGAAAGTCGTTTAGCCGAAGTTGAAGGCAAGAAGGCTGCTGCAAATCCATCGCCTATTGCTGCAACCCCAACAGCAGCGGCTGAAGAAAAACCGGAAGGACCGCTTCCTAAAATAGAATTTGAAACCACAGAGCATGACTTTGGTACAATTAAAGAAGGCGATCCTGTAGAGTTTATCTATAAAGTAAAGAACACAGGCGAAGCTCCACTTATCATTCAAGGTGCACAACCTTCATGTGGATGTACTGTGCCTGATTTTACAAAAGATCCGATTCCCGTGGGAGGAACTGGTTATGTAAGAGCGAAGTTTGATAGCAATGGTAAACAAGGTGTGCAAAACAAAACCATTACGGTAATGGCAAACACGTGGCCTAAACAAACTGTGCTGCGTTTCAAAGCGATGATAACACCGAAGGCTGGCTCCGCTGGTCCGGTTGCACACTAAGAATAAGAAACAGGTTTTTTTAAATACAAAGGGCTGCTTTAACAAAGGCAGCTTTTTGTTTTTATAGATGTTGATGTTATTTGCAATATGATCGTTCCTCCTTCGCTTCACGCCGGCAATACTATAGCCATCACTGCACCCGGAAGAAAAGTATCCAGATCCGATATGGATATCGCTATAAAAACTTTTGAATCGTGGGGGCTAAATGTAGTGTTGGCAAAAAATCTTTTCAGCAACGATCACTCTTACCTCGCAGGGACGGATCAACAGCGCTTATCGGACATTCAATTTTTGATTGATAATCCGGATGTGCATGCGATCATTTGTGCGCGGGGCGGATATGGCAGCACACGCATTGTAGACCAGATTGACTTTTCATCGCTACAAAAAAAACCAAAGTATATAATTGGTTTTAGCGACATTACCGCTATACATCTAAAAATATATAGCCTAGGAATTCAAAGTATCCATGCTACGATGCCCATTCTATTTCCGAAGGAAGCATCTATACTATCCATCGCAAGCTTACAACGGATCTTGTTTAACAAGCCAGACATCATCCAGGTGCCCTTCAATAAATATAGTATAAATGGTTCAGGAAGTGGTGAAGTTATAGGTGGCAATTTATCCTTGATTGTCGATGCCCTCGGAACTTCAAGCGAACCGGATACTACCGGTAAAATTCTGGTCATAGAAGAGATTGATGAATACCGGTATAAACTTGACAGGATGCTGACACAACTGAAACGTGCAGGTAAGCTGAATGCACTTGCCGGTATTATAGTCGGGCACATGACGGATATAAAAGATTCTGAACTGAGCTTTGGAGAGACCGTTGAAGAGATCATTTTAAATCATACAAGCGGGTATAATTACCCGGTAGCATTTCAATTCCCGACAGGGCATGAAAATCCTAATCTTGCATGGCTCCATGGTGGCGCAGGTACACTAGAGGTGCGCAACGGAGCGGCTACGCTTTCTTATCAAAACAAAATGGTCTGAGTATCACAGCAGATATTGTGCAAATGCATACAACCCCAGCAGCAAAAGCATAACACCGGGAAGCTTTTTCAATAGTATACTTTGCTGAAAGCGGGATGCAATTTTTCGGGCGAGGTATGCAAACGCAAGGAGTATTGCCAGAGAGCCAAGCGTAACACCTGCAAGGTAACTTTGGAGCTCCCATGTATCTGAAAGATCAATCCACTGCTGACCTTTTAAGTAAGCCGTTATACCAAGCCAATACGGAATTGCCAGCGGATTGAGGATGCTCAAAACTATACCACGCCTGAACCCGCTCTTGTTAAACTTCTCAGCAAGTGCTGAAGGCGTATCCGATGGCCAGAGGCTGACCACCCCGAGCAGTGTCATCACGATTGCCGTAAGGAGTTGCAGGTTATCAAGAATTAGTGGTGATGATGTAATCCACTCTTCAAACTTTATTGCAAGCCATGCGTACGGATATTCAATGATCGCGGATGCTATAGCAAATTTCCACGCTATATTCATTCTCTGCTCCAGGCCGAGCTTAATGATTGTAAGGTTAATTGTACCGGGTGGTATAGATCCGATGAAACTGAAGAAGAACGCCAGTGCAAAAACAACGATCACTTCGATCATATATATAGTGCGGTGAGGCGTAAACGATCTGACACAGTATTCATTTTTACTCTACGGTGGTAGCAGACTTGAATTTCTTATAGTATAGTTTCGCTTCTTTAAATGAAGTATACGAAGCGCCACGTTTTACATTCTCGCGGGAGATCAGGAAAATGTTTCGCCAGTGGTTAAACAAAACCTTTATTGCTTTTCTTAATGGGAACCCGGGATGATAAATATGTGCCGGCTCTGCCCCGCATCCGTTTAACTCCATTACCTTGAAATTGCCCGCATACAAATCTTCAATGCTGGCACAACGTAAATCAAATCTACCAAAATAAAATCCTTCAATCTGCTTACTTACTTTATCAAATGTCAACGACAGTGAATCATTGATCAGGTAACTCCCATCCAGAAATTTTGTGCCGAGACAATGATTCCCGATGGAGACAAGTTCAACGCGTTCATCTTCTGGAATTACATCGTGTAGTTTCCCATCGAAAATTTTCTTTAGGTTTTCCCATTGAAGCTTGGCGCGATCCTTCCGGAGAATGAGCTGCTGCAGAGTTGATACTCCATCACCGGTAACGGACAGCATTTCCTTCGCAACAACAGAAGTGACATTACCTTTACTCTCATGAGGAAAGCGAACATAGAATACTCCAAATTCCAACGGAAGGTCTACCAGTTCTTGTATCAGAAAATCGAATTTCATCTCCGCCAGGTATACATCTATAGCATTTTTATTCTGCAAGCGTTTTACTTTGAAGCCTCGTTCACCGATATCGGGTTTAGCAATAACCGGAAACTGAATGCCACTTTCTGTTATACGTCTGATGATTTCATCTTTCGTTGCAGACTGTTTAATAAAGATTGTTTTGGGAATATAGGGCTCGGGAATTTTTTTCAGTACTTCATATTTCGACTCACCGAACATCCCACCCATAGCAATACCAGGATTGGAAGCAGAGAAAAATATCAATGATCGCGATCGTATAGAGAGCCAGGCAAAGTAAATAAATAACGGAAACTGTACTATACCAAAAGGCCAGTACTCCCAGCTCTTCAGCTTAATAAAAAAATTACTGCGGATAATCCTTTCCCGGAAAGTCATGCAGCAGCGAAAATATAAAATTAATGTGAAGCAGGAGAAGTTTCCTGATAGCGAATGGTGGAAGCTGCCACGCCAAAATCTTTAGCAAGGTCTATATAAGGAGCCACTTCGCGAACGCCTATTTTTATAATGGCCATGTGATGAACGGCATGTTCGATATTATATACAAGCTCACGCATAGCCGTTGTGTCAATCATTACGAATTCTTCCTGTGATAGATCGTATCCAACTTCGAGTCTCAGTTCCTTTTCTTCCAATGATCTTACAAAATCTTCG
The DNA here is from genome assembly GCF_900167975.1 of Ohtaekwangia koreensis. GTDB lineage: Bacteria > Bacteroidota > Bacteroidia > Cytophagales > Cyclobacteriaceae > Ohtaekwangia > Ohtaekwangia koreensis. The sequence continues at coordinate 820,086 of NZ_FUZU01000002.1, read as the reverse complement.
ATACGTTCAATGGTAGCTAATGCGAAGAATTTATCATTTTCAATTAATTTATCATGAGCACGCTTATCATAGTTTACGATGCCTTGCTGATATCCCTTTTCAAAACAAATGAAAAATTCAAGTGTATGCCGCAGATGTTGGCCGATGGTGGATTGACTTAGTTGATCGGACGGCTTTACGAAATCCCGTTCATTGATCTGACTTACAAGGTCAGTTAGTTGTGATAGTATATGAGCACAAGCGGTATTAATGTTCATAGGGGAGTCTTTGATTACTCAAAATACAATAATTCAATTAACTTTTAGAAACCGTTAAAAAGATCGTACCCAGAATTTCGATCATTGTACAATTTTTTTCCAATTACGATCACCCGCTTCTTTAAGTTTTTGTTGATTTTTATTCCAGTCCTCCAATGTGTTGTTGCCCCAGAAGTTGTAGAACAGATATAGCTTGCCTTCAATGATCTTAAATGTTTCAGGATCTATTTTTACTTTCTCACCTGAATCACCCATGGCGTAGGCACACCATCCCCCATATGCTGGCTCATATTTGTCAGGATTACTTTTAAATTTATTCAGGTTAGTTTTGTTAACAAACAGGTAGGCAATGCCTTTATATACAAAGCGGTTTGTTTCCTCACCCTCCTGGGGTTTACTATCGAAATAGCTTACAGGATCATATCCATCTAAGGCTATACCTTTTTTCGCATTAAAGTTTTTTACACGCAATACTTTGTTCTGCGCAAGAGCATGCACAGCGGTCGATAAAAACAGAAGAATTACAATATAGAATTTCATAAAAGAATTAACCTGATGTACGACTAAGAGTGCAAAAGTGGATTTTATGAGACTATAAATTTGTCGCGAAGACTACAAACCGTATCAATCTTTCACGAGTTCTTTTACGTGAGTCCATACCAGTTCAGGCTCAAAGCCTTTTTGAATTGCGTAGCGGGCAACTTTGTCGCGCTTTATAAACGGATTTTTTTCTTCGAGTTGGCGGGATTTTTTTTGAAGGATTTCCCGTAACGTTTGTATATAGGCATCATCTTCAATTTCCTTCATGCCTATTTTAATGCAGTTCTTTGTAAGACCTTTCCCTTCTAGTTCATTGACGATTTTCAACCTCCCCCAATGCTGCATCCGGAATTTTCCACCTGCAAAAGCTTTTGCAAAACGTTCTTCGTTTAGAAAGCCATCCGTAATGAGTGTCGATAGTATATCTTCGACATCGCTTTTGTAGAGCCCGTATTCATAGAGTTTATCGCGTACCTCTTTGTGCGAACGTTCCTGGTAAGCACAATAGCGATATATTTTTTGCTTGGCTTCAGATGGTGAAAGTCTCTTCGGCTGCACAATGCTTTGTTCGTGAGTTAAAGTTTTAACGAATTCATCCCAGTCAGCATCAACATTCTTAATCCTATAGCTGGAATAAAATAACTAACGCAGATATATACTAAAAAGCTCGCAGCCTCAAAAGAATGCTACTTCAGAAGCCCTTTTGCTTTCAGAATACTTGCCACGAATTTACGCTCGTTTTCAGTATTGAATATTCTAAATGGCCAGTAAAGAATCTGCGCTTTATTAATATATAGCACAAAGAAATCTTTGCCGATCTCTGCTGCCTGCACTTGGTCCCACTTAATAGGCATACCTTCGCGCGGATTGATCTTCATCAAGATCTGCTGACTGCTGATCTCATAAACGAATTTTTCAAACAACATTTTTCCTTGTTCCAATTGCGTTACGCCATAGAACTGTATCCACCAGAAGAGCAGATATAAACCCAAACCTATAAATGCAGCGATAAACCACCAGATGCTTTGAAGACCTGGTATAACATAGCCGAGACAAATAACCAACGCTCCGAGCCCTGCCATCCATCCTTGCTTTTTAAGTATATTTTTAAGTGCTACGCTGATGTAGACTTTCTTTTCGAGTTTGTAGTTTTTGGTTTTAACGATCATATTCTAATTCACAGTTTTTATTCTATAGCTCTTATCACGCAAGAGCCTTTAAACTCAGATCAAGACTTTTTACCGAATGCGTTAGTGCGCCAACCGATATAAAGTCAACGCCACATTCTGCTACACTTCGTATATTCTCTTCCGTTATGCCTCCGCTGGCTTCAGTCTTATAATTACTTCCGATCAATGCCACTGCCGACTTCATATCTTGCAGGCTCATGTTGTCGAGCATAATGGTATCAACACCTCCAATTCGAAGCACTTCCTTCACCTCGTCTAGATTCCTGGTCTCAATTTCAATCTTCAGGTTCTTATTGGTGGCGCGAAGATAATCTTTTGTTCGAATGATTGCCTGTTCAAGGCCACCAGCCATATCAATATGATTGTCTTTCAACATAATCATATCATAAAGTCCGATCCTGTGATTTTTTCCACCGCCTATCAGCACAGCCCATTTTTCAAGCAATCTGAAGTTCGGGGTAGTCTTACGTGTATCGAGAAGCATGGCGTTTGTGCCCACTATAATAGACGACAAGTGATGCGTTTTGGTAGCGATAGCACTCATGCGTTGCATGCAATTGAGCACAAGGCGTTCTGCTGTAAGAATGGATCTTGATGGGCCCGAAACAATGAGCACCACATCTCCTTTTTTTATAGGATTACCATCCTGAATGAAGATCTCGGTTTTTAAGGCCGGGTCCACACGTTTAAAAATATCTTGTGCTAACGCCACTCCCGCCAATATTCCATCTTCCTTTACGAGCAAGCGAGCTCTACTTGTCGCATCAAATGGAATGCACGCAAGTGAAGAGTGATCGCCATCACCTATATCTTCAATCAAGGCTGAAGCAATAAACTGATCGAGGAAGTCTTCTGTGATGTAATACGGTTTCACCGTACAAAAATAGAGGAAGGGTTGAATTTTTTATTTACAACCCTGAAATTGGTTATTCCTTTACAAAGGAAATTTCATGTACGAGCTGCTGATTGCCCACCGTTTTTATTTTCATAAATACACGGTGTGTCTCTGTGCCACTCTTATACTGGCCGATCGCAAAGGGTTGTCCGCCTTTCGATTGCCCTTGATGGATGATATTAAATTCATTAGCAGGATGCTGCTTAAAGAAATCGCGGAATATAAATTCAGCCTGAGCCTTGCTATAGGACTCAACTTTATCATCGATGGTTACATCCACGGTCTGATTCAGGTACTTAGAAAGTTCCTTTGCGCTACCCGCCTTAATGGTTTCCTTCACCTGGCTGATCACATCATTGCTTTGTGCCATCACGGACACAGCATGAAAACTAATAAGCGCGAAAACTACTGACGAAATATATTTGTTCACCTTCATGGCAACTTTGTTGTGCGGCCAAAATTGTGCCACGCTTTGCAAGATAATGAAATTATAACAGTAGGGGCGGTTTTTCAATCGTTTACCCTGATGTCACATTCAAAATGCGTTAAATATTACAGTCTACGATCGTGCAAATCATCGTTATATTTGCGCCGCATATTTAAAGTCCAGAATTAAAATTCAACCTCATGAACAAAAAAGTATTGCTGATGATCTTAGACGGCTGGGGCATCGCTACCAACAAAGCTGTATCAGCGATTGACAAAGCAAAGACACCTTTTGTAAGTTCTTTATACGGAAAGTATCCGAACAGTAAGCTTGAAGCTTCCGGATTGGCGGTGGGTTTACCGGCCGGTCAGATGGGAAATTCTGAAGTTGGCCACATGAACATTGGTGCCGGACGTGTTGTATACCAGGATCTTGTACGCGTTAACAAAGCTATAGAAGATAAAGAGCTCGATCATAATTCAGTGTTGCTGGATGCGTTTGGTTATGCGAAGAAGAATAACAAAAATGTTCACTACATCGGATTGGTTTCGGATGGTGGTGTACACTCACACGTTGAGCACTTGAAAGGCCTCATCACAATCGCCAAGAATAATAACATTGAAAATTTATTTGTACACGCTTTCACCGATGGTCGCGACACTGACCCAAAGGGCGGACTTGCATATGTTAAGGAAGTCGTAGATCACTTGAGTAAGACCACAGGGAAACTTGCCAGCATTGTTGGCCGCTATTATGCTATGGATCGCGATAAGCGATGGGAGCGCGTGAAGCTTGCATATGATGTAATGGTTAAAGGGGTCGGAGAAAAATCTACTGATGCTTTAAAATCTATACAGCAATCGTACGATGCAAACGTAACGGATGAGTTCATTAAGCCGATTGTTATGGTTGATAGCAATCAGCAACCCGTTGGTACTATTAATGAAGGTGATGTTGTACTGTGCTTTAACTTCCGCACTGATCGCGGCAGACAAATTACACAAGCGTTAACACAACAGGATTTCCCTGAACAACAAATGAAGGCATTGCCTCTATACTATGTAACGCTTACCAACTATGATGATTCTTTCAAAGATGTAAAGGTGATCTTCGACAAAGATAATCTCGAAAAAACATTGGGTGAAGTTGTGTCGTTGGCTGGTAAAAAACAGATTCGTATTGCCGAGACTGAAAAATATCCACACGTCACATTCTTTTTCTCAGGCGGAAGAGAAGAAGCTTTCACTGGTGAATCGAGAATACTTTGTCCTTCACCAAAAGTTGCCACCTATGATCTGGCACCAGAGATGAGCGCGAATGAGATTAAGGATAAAATCATTGTTGAGTTAAATAAACAGGAACCTGATTTTATCTGCCTCAACTTTGCTAATCCGGATATGGTTGGACATACAGGAGTTTTTGAAGCCGCTGTTAAAGCCGTTGAAACTGTTGATGCATGCGCACAACAAGTAACGGAGGCTGCTTTAAAAAATGGATACAGCACCATCATCATTGCCGATCATGGTAATGCTGATATGATGATCAACGAAGATGGAACACCGAACACAGCGCATACTACCAACCTTGTTCCATGTATACTTGTTGACGGTGCGTATAGCGGAAAACTAAAGGATGGAAAGTTGGGCGATCTTGCTCCTACTATTCTTACGTTGATGGGGATAACCATTCCTCCACAAATGACAGGTAATATTTTATTGGACAACTAAATTGAAGAAAGTCCTTTTCACTTTTCGTCTCTTTGCCACGGTAGGGATACTCGCATGTTGTATCAGCGCCTGTGAGCAAAGAGGCAAATACGATCAAGGCTACTATCCGGTGGATAGCCTTGTTACAGCACAGATTCGTTTCTTAACAAATGCGCAAGCGTCTGTTACAAAATTTGCAAAGCTTGGTGAGAAGGAAGAAACAAAAACTATTCATCCTGTTGACTCAATCGGATGGATTGATGAACTGGATATATTCCGGGAGTTAAGAACGTTGAATAAGCCCATTAATAAAGGTGCCTATAAAGTAGAAGATGGATTGCCTGACAATAAAAGCAATCTGAAAATAAAAACCATTGTAACGGATAAAGAATTGCCGGTGCGCTCGATGAAGATATATTACTATGGGCGGCCAGAAAATATAAAGCGGATAGAGGCACAATTCAATGAAGTAAATTCTCTTTATAGCAGTTCCCGTTTTTTAATTATGAATTTTCAGGATCTGAACAATAAACCGGTACTCTCATCCTACTCTGTTACAGGAGGTCAAAAAATGTTTTTAGGAGATACAGTAATTTTCTCAATCAAGGGAATTGTTACCCTGCAATAACTCGTAAGTAAGTCGAGATTCAAAAAGAAGTATGGCAAAGCGAAACAGCGGAGAACCGCTACGGGAAGAAGAGAAAAGGCGCATCAATAAAAACAGCCTGAAACAACTTACAGGCATTTTTAAATTCATGCTGCCTTATAAAAGCTTATTTATATTCGGACTTATTGCGTTGGTTCTGTCAAGCGTTACACTTATGGCATTTCCACGTTTATCAGGTGAGTTACTGGATATAGCTTCCGGAAAACCAAAATATTTTTCTACGATCAACCAGGCAGCGCTTGCCTTGCTTGCCATCCTTTTCGTTCAAGGTATCTTTTCATTCATACGAGTATATACCTTCTCGATCGTTACAGAACGCGGTATGGCTGATGTACGAAAATCTATATACAGAAAAATTATCTGGATGCCGTTAACGTTTTTTGATAACAGGCGCGTAGGTGAACTCATGAGCAGAATGGTGTCGGATATTGAGACATTACAGGGCGCTTTTAGTTTTACACTCGCTGAACTCATGCGCCAGGTAATTACACTTATTACAGGAACCGTCATTATTTTTTACCTCGCCCCAACGCTTACCGGGTTCATGCTTTTAACGTTCCCGGTCATTGTACTCTCCGCTTTAATCTTTGGAAAATTTATTCGAAAGCTTTCGAAGAAAACGCAGGATAAACTGGCAGAGGCCAATGTCATAGTAGAAGAATCTTTTCAATCTGTCTCCGTTGTTAAATCCTTTACAAACGAATTATTTGAGATCAAGCGTTATACCAAAACAATCAACGAAGTGGTATCTATAGCACTGCACAGCGCACGCTACCGCAGTCTGTTTGTCTCGTTTATAATCTTTGTAGTATTCGGTGGTATAGTTGCTGTAGGCTGGTATGGCGCTAAACTCGTACAGACCGGTGAAATTACAACGGGTGAGCTATTCTCATTTATACTATATACTTCGTTTATCGGGTTTTCAATTGCTGGCTTAGGAGATATATATTCACAACTGCAACGTTCTATTGGTGCATCGGAAAGAGTATTGGACATTCTTGGAGAGAAGGATGAAGAAGAAAGTACAGTGTCTGCACCAATCAAACTACAGGGTAAAATTTCTTTTGAAGATGTTTCCTTTTCTTATCCTACACGTGCTGATTTTACAGTACTAAAAGGACTTAACTTTAACATTGCTCCTGGAGAAAAAATAGCATTGGTTGGCCAGAGTGGTTCAGGTAAATCAACCATCATAAACTTGTTAATGCGATTCTATTCCATCCACACGGGCGCAATAAAAGTTGATGATAAAAATATTTACGATTTCAACCTGACGGCATATCGTCATAATATAGGTATCGTTCCGCAGGAAGTAATTCTGTTTGGCGGCACCATCCTCGAAAACATTGCCTATGGAAAACCGGATGCCACTGTCGATGAGATCCGCGAAGCGGCTGGTAAAGCCAATGCGCTCGAATTTATAGAAAGGTTTCCCGAAAAATTTGAAACGGTTGTTGGCGAACGTGGTGTAAAACTCTCCGGCGGTCAGCGGCAGCGTATTGCTATCGCCCGGGCTATCCTCAAAAATCCTTCGATCTTAATTCTTGACGAAGCAACGAGCTCGCTAGACGCCCATTCTGAAGTTCTCGTTCAGCAGGCACTCGAAACTTTAATGGAAGGACGTACCTCCATCATCATTGCGCACCGCCTCAGCACGATTAAAAAAGTCGATCGTATTTTTGTAATCAAAGAAGGCATGCTGGCAGAAACTGGTTCGCACGCTGAACTAACGCAGCTCAATAATGGTATTTATAGTAACTTGCTGAAGTTACAATTGCAATGATCATGAATGCTCCTTCCGATCGTTTACTGAAAACATTCCGGTTGCGCTCCACTCCCAGCCGCCAGGAGATCCTTCATCTTTTTTTGAATAAGGATTATGCCCTTTCTCATGGGGACATTGAAAAAGAAATCAATAATGAGCTTGACCGGGTAACGGTTTATAGGACACTAAAAACTTTTCTTGACAAAGGACTCATTCATAAAGTCCTCGATGACGAAGGGAGTTTAAAATATGCGCTTTGCAATGATGCTTGCAGCAAAACAGGACATCATCACGACCACGTCCATTTTAAATGCACCAGCTGCGGCCAAACCAATTGCCTGGAAATTGAAGTACCCGTTGTTAAATTACCCAAGGGCTACCGGGCCAGCGAAGTCAATCTTTTAATCCAAGGTATCTGCGAACGCTGCTCTCAGTAAAAATTAATCTGCTATTTTTAGAGATTGACTTCGTATAAATCGAATGCGAAGTTTTTGAGATTGAAATATATTTGTAGTTTTGGCATTCACATGTTTCCAAGAATGTGATTTTTTAATGTTTATAGGCTTTTAATCATTAACTGAAAGAACCCCCTTTGTCATCATTGGTGAACATACTCCTCTTCTCCCTTTTTAGAAACCAGAGCGAACGGGAGACTATTCTTTTTGGCGTCTTCGCTGTCATTATTCTTCTTTTTCTGGTGCTTGACCTGGGTTTATTTCATAAACAGGCTCATAAAATTTCTACAAAATCAGCGCTGTATCAATCCATTTTCTGGGTGCTGATATCTACAATGTTCGGCTTTTTCATATATAAATACGATGATAGCGGAGCAGAAGGTGCAGTGGAATATTTCTCAGCATACCTCACTGAGTATGCTTTATCAGTTGATAACATCTTTGTAATTCTTTTAATCCTGAAATATTTTCAGGTTAAGGAAGAGTACTATCATAAAACACTTTTTTGGGGAATTTTAGGAGCCATTGTGTTCCGCGGATTTTTCATTTTCGTAGGTGCATACTTCATCCATAAGTTTCATTGGATCCTTTACATCTTCGGTGTATTCCTGCTCTACTCTGGTATCCGCATTTATTTTGAAGACGGTGACGAGAAGATTGAACCGGAGAAAAATCCGATCATGAAATTAAGTCGCAAGTATCTTCCGGTAACGAAAGATGATCATGGCGGAATGTTCGTGGTGAGAGAAGCCGGTAAGCTAATGTTTACGCCACTTTTCCTGGTGATTATTCTGATTGAAACTACTGACTTGATCTTTGCTGTCGATTCAATACCTGCTGCATTTGCTATTACGCAGAATGAATTTTTGATCTATACCTCCAACATCTTTGCTGTAATGGGACTGCGTGCTATGTTCTTCTTGCTCGCAGGGATTATCGACAAGTTCTATCTTTTACAAAAAGGACTTTCCATCATTCTTTTCTTCATTGGCGCAAAAATGCTATTGGAGATATTTGATATCGATGTGAATGTTTACCTGTCGTTTGCAGTGATCATCGCTACACTTACACTTTCCATTATTTTCTCTGTTATCGTTCCGCGTAAAACTGAAGTTGAAGAAAAGGAAGACTAAGTATATATCCATCACTACTCCAATTAAGACAAGCAGTTATACATAGCTGAAACACTTCGTGTTCATTAGCTAACTCCCTCTGCAAATAAATTTCTTGGAAGGATTTTCAATAAAATCGGAAGTGTTAAAAATTTCTGAGGCAGGGCAATGATCACAAACGTAGGAAGCGTTTTCATCATTTGAATTAACTCCAGTCTCATTCGCTCTTTCTCATCAAGCGTAAGCTCATTGGACCGAGCTTTTCGTAACAGGTTGAGTACATCTTCGCGCTCGTGAATTTCTTTTATCAAACGACTTTTATTTCGTTCAGCCACACGCGCTACACGCTTTATAAATTGCTCGCTCACCTGGTGAAAGTCTTGTTTGTTCTGAAGGTGTTCTAATTGCTCCCAATGCTCCAGCACAAACCCTTCTATAGCAATCATACTATTCTCAAGGTCTTCATCAGAAAAGCCCAGGTAATGACAAAAACTTTTCAGATAGTCCAATTCAGACTGCTCTACTTTCTTGTCTGCCCACAACGTAAGAATTGCTAATTCAAGAAAGAACTTTTTTAAGATCCACGAATTCTCCGCGGGAAGATTTATGTCTTCAACTGCTATACCTTCTTCAAAAATCTGTACGGCTTCTTTTTTGCGTTCGTGCGATAGATCTGTACTCTGCAGAAAATATTCCAGCAGTCTCTTTTCTTCAAATGCAATTTCCTTATTGGCATGTGCAGCGGAGGCTATAACTTTTACGATAGAGAATCGTAATTCATCGCGCTCATAACGAAAGAAGTCTGCTACTACTTTATCAGCATTGGTGTGTATCCATTGACCAAAGATGAATACATCCAGGAACAACAATGTATTGTGAAAAAAGTACTCCCAGAAGTTTCCTTCAAATGTACTTGTATGTTCAATGCGTTTGTCAAGGATTTTCTCAACAAGTTCAATCACAGTCTTCTTCCTACCGAAGAGTGTTTTTGTAGGTATAGAAAGCTCTGGAAAGATATTATTGTAAAAGTTACTCACGCTTTCCAGTGTCTTTAAAAATACACGGGAAAGGTCATCAGGATTATTAACAGGTTTATCTTCAAAGAGGAGTGAACTACACATGAGACTTTCCGCGAGCAGGATCTTCATTCGATCTTTCTCATCCCAATGCTCGCTTCCTGGCAAGTCTATATCTCCAACGATTTGCCCATACATCAGGCCGGTAGGTTGAATTACCCTATAGAGAGACTTTTCCGGATGTGAAGCTTTTCGCTTTGTCTCCGTAGCGAGATCCTGTAACAATTCCTTCCGGAATTTCAGATACTCTTCAAGCCAACCTTTTTCGCGGGGGGTCATTTCCGGATATAGTTCTGCAATCGGAATTTACAGAAAAAAAATCAATCAATAAGCAGATTACCTATAAAGCGCTTTTCCAGCCTTTTGTTTCAATATTTTTCGCTGCTATTTCCACCTTTGATTGCAACGATTTTTTGAATTCATCCAATCGACTGGCCAATGTCTGATCGGATGCTCCGATGATCTGAGCTGCCAAAATACCTGCATTGCGGGCGCCGTCTAACGCTACCGTTGCAACGGGAACACCTGAGGGCATTTGTAAAATTGAAAGCACAGAATCCCAACCGTCAATTGAATTGGACGACTTCACCGGTACTCCGATCACAGGTAATGACGTAAGTGAAGCAACCATACCGGGTAAATGTGCCGCGCCACCAGCGCCTGCTATAATTACCTGCAGACCGCGACTACGGGCATCCGTTGCATACTCAACCATGCGAAGGGGTGTACGATGTGCTGATACAACGGTTAACTCATATACAACACCAAGTTCATCCAACACTTCGGCTGCTTCTTTCATAATTCTCAGGTCAGACTGGCTGCCCATAATAATGCCGACTACAGGTTTGCTCATATATATATCAGGCTATAACTTTCAATGTTTCTTTTACGAAGTTGGTTTTCTCTTTTAAGCGCTCTACATCGTGATCAACGATTGTAACGTGTCCCATTTTTCGGAAAGGCTTTGTAAAACGTTTACCGTATAAATGTACATGTACACCTGGAAGCTTTACAACTTCATTAAAGCCTTCGTATTTGGCCAACCCGGAATAATCTGCTTCACCTAGCAAGTTTACCATAGCGCTCGGTATACATAAACTTGTATCGCCTAAAGGTAAATTCAGGATGGCACGAAGATGTTGTTCATATTGAGAAGTAGTATTCGCTTCTATAGTTTGATGACCGCTGTTGTGTGGGCGTGGCGCAATTTCATTCACAAGTACTTTGCCATCTTTGGTAACAAACATTTCGACCGCTAATATACCCACCATGTTTAGTGTGGTGATGATTTTACAAGCTATAGTGTCTGCTTCCTGCGCTATAGCTTTTGATATATCTGCAGGCGCAAATAAATATTCTACCAGGTTATGCACCGGATGAAAAACCATTTCAACTACCGGAAATGTTTTAATTTCACCCGCTTCATTGCGGGCAACGATCACCGAAATTTCTTTATCGAAGTCGATCAGTTTCTCAAGAAGGCCTGGAGCGTCAAATGCTTTCGCAAGATCTTTTTCTTCGCGAAGAATCTGTACACCGCGACCATCATATCCTTCTTTCCCCAACTTGTTTACAGCGGGTAAAAATGTAGCATTCTGTTTTACTTCAGTAGCGTTTTCAACCAGTATAAATTCAGCAGTAGGTATACCGTTGTCACGATAAAATGCTTTTTGAATTCTCTTATCCTGAATTAACTCAATAACTTCAGGCTGTGGGTATACTTTCTTGCCCTGATCCACCAGTGCTTTCAGTGCCTTCGTATTTACGTTTTCAATTTCAATTGTAATGACATCGCACGCGCTGCCAAATTTCATCACGGTATCAAAATCTGTAAGCTTGCCATGATGGAATTCAGCAAGTGTTGAGCAAGGCGCATGCTCATCCGGATCAAGAATTGAAAAAGGAATGTTGAAATCTATTCCGGACTGAATAAGCATCCGCCCCAGCTGTCCTCCACCGAGAACACCAAGTTTAAAATTTTGTTGAAAAGAAAAGCTCAATGGTGATACTGATTTTGGAGGCGAAGTTAATCATATCTTTTTGCCTCACAGAAATCCAAAGAGGCATTTATTACTGAACGAAAGATACTTCCAGGATCTGGTCGCCTACTTCTATCAGGTGCACGATTTCCATTCCGCTTTCCACATCTGCGAATATGGTATATCGGCCATCAAGATGTGGTGTTGGCGAATGTGTAATGAACCACTGTGTACCTTCGGTGTCTTTTCCCGCAGACGCCATTCCTACACTTCCGGTTTTATACCTTATTAATGAAAACTCTGAGCGAATTGAGTAATCTTCGCTTCCCCATCCATCGCCACGATTACATCCTGCCTGTACAACAAAATTAGGAACCACACGATGGAAGAATTTCTGATCAAAATATTTTTGATTGAGCAACGCTACAAAGTTCGCCACAGAACCGGGTGCTTCCTCCACTAAAAGTTTCAGTATGATATCACCCTTCGTTGTACGCACCATTACTTTTTGATTTTTCGGAATGGACTTTACAAGTTTCCAATCGATCGGATGATTGAATTCATTCTGAACGGGAGGAGAATTTTTCTTGCCTTCGAAGAATGCTATAGCGGCTTCCAAAGTTTGTAGTGCTTCATTATCCTTCGGAAGGCTTAACTGTTTTTTTGCATCGTACAAAAATGTATAATCCTTCATTATACTTTTATATCGTAATGTTGAATCCATCAGCGCGCCCGCTATAGTTCCTATAACTGCAGCATCACCGGTTTGTAAAGCCTTTATATATATATCAGAAAAATGTTTTTGCAAAGAGGGCTTGAAATCTTTATGGTAGTTCATGGCCACCAATGCTGCCGCTGCAGACAATTTAACAACGGGTGTGTCCGCTGCGAATAATTGCTCTTCTACAAATGCATACATCATAACCGATTGTTGAAGTGCTGATAAAAATGCTGACTTCTTGTAAGGATTTGATGCAGACTTAACCTGATTGGCAATTTCTTCTGCAAGTGCTTTATCATCACTTACGCGCAGCGCTGCTTCGTATAGGTTTGCCTGCACGCGTGGATTGGATGCAACCTTCGCGATCGATGCCACTTCCTTCCAATCATCTTTTGTGATGACCTCTTTTATTACTTCCGATGTTGTTACTGGTATATTTACTTGTTCATCGGTTAATGTATTTAACAGCGTTACTTTAGTCTTCGTGAAAGGAAAACTTTGAAGCGCGCGAATTGCATTTACACGAATGCGGTAGTCAGCATCACTCTTCACTATATATTCAAGATTTACTCGCGATGAATCGGATTTAATTTTTCCGAGTGCTAATGCAGATGCCATCCGTACATCAGATGAGAGATCATACCGCGCAGCATGGAGTATTGCTTTCTCATACCTGTCAAATCCGTTCGCACCTCTGGCAAAATAGTGAGCTGCAGCAAGTCGTGTTGGTTCTGTATTTGGTTTCTGTAAAAGTTCGGATGCTCTTTTATGAAATGTACTATCGATTGTTTTCTTAAGACCGGCACGATAATATGACAATGCTAATCCTTCTGTTACAATTGAGTCTTTAGGAGTTACGGTTAAATCCCAACGCGAGGTCACCTTCCCATAGGCCTCCAATATTTCTTTAAGAATAAAACTAAGCTTCTCCTTTTTAAGGGCTGTGGCAAGTGCAACGGCACTCCTGTTGCTTTTAGTCTGACCCAACGCATAGGCTGCTGCTTGTCGCACCAAAGAATCTGTATCGTTCAACAATACTTCCTGAAGTGCATCTATAGCGGTCGTGTCCTGGATAGAAGCAAATGCAAGTACAGCATCTTTTCGGTACGCTGCATTTTCATTTTTAAAGTATATATATAGACTATCTGATAATCTTCGATCCTGAAAATCTGCAATCTTAACAAAAACTGTATCTGAAAATTTGTTGATGGATTGTTTTGGTTTCGTACAGGAAATCAAAACAGACATGATCAGGGAAAGAGCTATGCCTGATGCGACAATTCTTATCATAGTATCAATGGAAATTAAAAGATCGAAGGTAAAGACCGGGCGTAATTTACTACATCGTCGAATTCCATTCCGGCTGTTTTGATAGAGTATAGTAATAATTTTATTTCCTTAACATGAACGCGGCCATCGGCTTCTGAAAGTCTGTAGAGCGTTGCAAATACTTTCAGCTTTTCTTCCTGGCTACAAGCATTGATGAGCGTGATACCGGTTTCATACACCTTGCGCTCATTAAATTGTTGCAACGCATCCTCGAACTCAAGAAAGACATCATCTGATATCTGCTCATGCTTTTTTATCAGGCGCAAAGCCTCCAATTCTTTTTCATCAGCAATCCCGTCTGCATCGATAAGCAGTTTAACAAGATATAGCAAGCCGAGTTGGTAATTCTTATTCATGAAAGAGAATTGACATGCGTAAGTTATGAATTATGAGGGCACAATTCAGAACGGTTGTCGATAAAATATCGGTTACGAAAGAATTTGGTAGACTGCGAGCGCAGATACGTAAGCAAGCACTGTCATATACACCAGTTGAATCATTGGCCATTTCCAGCCGTGCGTTTCACGGTATACCACTGCAAGTGTGCTCATGCATTGCATAGCAAATGTGTAAAAGACCAGAAGTGAAAATCCTACAGCCGGTGTAAAGCGTGGACCTCCGGTATCCGGATTAATCTCTTCTTTCATGCGGGCTTTGATTGTAGTCTCATCATCTTCCTTCACACTTCCAATGCTATAGATGGTTGCTATGGTACCTACAAACACTTCACGTGCTGCGAACGATGTGATCAATGCTATACCTATTTTCCAATCATAACCCAAAGGTTTAATCGCTGGCTCTATAGCTTTCCCGATTATACCAGCATATGAATTTTCGAGTTTATAAGCAGCGATACGATCAGCCATTCCTTCTTCAGTCAGTCGCATATTCTTTGTTTGCTCCTGCACCACTTCTTCTGCTTTACTCATTCTGTCTCCGGGACCATAACTTCCCAATACCCATAGAATGATTGTGATGGCCATAATTACTTTACCGGCTTGCAACACAAATGCTTTCGTTTTTTCAAGAATAGTAAAGCCTACATTCGACCATTTGGGAATTCTATAGGTAGGAAGTTCCATCATCAGATAACTCCGTTCCTTTACATTGATGATTAGTTTCATTACCCATGCGGATCCCATCGCAGCAACAAAGCCAAGCAAATATAGTCCCATGAGCGCGAGACCTTGCAGGTTAAAGAATCCAAGTGTTTTTTGATCGGGTACGATAAGTGCAATCAGAATTGTGAAGATTGGTAATCGTGCAGAGCAACTCATCAATGGTGTTACCATAATAGTAATGGTACGCTCCTTCCAATTGTCAATTGTGCGTGTAGCCATGATGGCTGGTATAGCACACGCTACACCAGACATTAATGGAACAACACTCTTTCCGTTCAAACCAAATTTGCGCATCATTTTATCCATCAGAAAAACAACGCGTGCCATATAGCCTGACTCCTCCAATGCTGAAATGAAAGCAAAGAGAATAGCGATCTGCGGAACGAAAATTATAATTCCACCAAGTCCGGGAATAACACCTTCTGCTAAAAGACTTGTGAGTGGCCCTTGGGGTAATACAGAACTTATGTACCGACTGAGATTAGCAAATGCACCATCGATAAAATCCATAGGCACCGTGGCCCACGCAAAGATTGCCTGGAAAATAAGGAAGAGTATTCCGAAGAATATAAGATAGCCCCACACTTTGTGTGTGAGTATAAGATCAAGTTGACGGGACCTTTTTTTCCAGGATTGATCAACGGAGGCCTTCAGTGTGATTTCATTCAGCAAATCTTGAATGAAGCTATAGCGATGGATCGTTTCAGCGCCCTGAAATTTACCGGGGAAAAATTTATATTCTGATCTGATCTGATCAACAATATTTTTCCGCTCTGAATTTAGGAACCCAAGTGACTGGGGCTGCTCGAGAAATAAATATGCTTCGTAATCATTGTCGATTCCTACCCGATCGCGAAGTTGTTTCACAGGGAGCTTTGCATCATCCCAGATAGAAAAGATTGTTTTATCAGACACTGGCAGCGTTGCTGCCAATTGAGTTTTTAATTCAATTATACCAATGCCATTGCGTGCGTTGATAGGAACAACCGGCACCCCCAGTTTTTTAGAAAGTAGTTGAAGATCGTAACTGATGCCGGCCTTTGCTACGAGGTCCATCATGTTTAACACCAGTATCGTTGGCAAGCCTATATCTATTACTTGCGTCAACAGAAGTAGGCCGCGCTTTAAATTTGTGGCGTCTGCAACAACAATAATTTTATCGGGTGTAGCGGAAGAATGATGGTCAAGCAATACTTCAGAAACAATTTGCTCATCCAGACTTCGTGGATATATACTATAAATGCCGGGGAAGTCAACAATCTCTACAACGCTTCCATCAAGAAGCGAGCAGGCGCCAGTCTTTTTTTCAACCGTAACTCCTGGAAAGTTTCCTATCTTTTGATTGAGACCAGTAAGGTAATTAAACAACGATGATTTGCCCGAATTCGGATTCCCGACCAATGCAATCTTTAAACGTTTACCGGAGGCCATTACACTAATTCAGGATTGAGATGGTCGCAGCTTCATCCAGCCGAAGCGAAAGTTCATAGCCTGAAACACTGATACACACCGGATCACCAAATGGAGCAGTAAAATTGAAACGCACCGAAGCGCCTGGCAGACAACCCATTTCCATCAGTTTTACAGAGAGATGATCATCCGTAAATCCAGCCACAATGCCCACTTCGCCAGGTTTCATCTGAGAAACATTTTTTAACCGCGTCATCCCCGACTTATTTAGATTAAATTTAAACAAGGCAAAGATATGGGTGGTTCCAGTCTTGAGCAAATGATTTATTTTTAGATCCGTGATGTTGTTATAGCATCGACAATGCTGGAAATGACAAAGAAAAAGAAGGAATTAAAGAAAGCGAAAGAGAAACCTGAGCCTAAATCTCAACCCGTAAAAGAGGATTCTTCTTCCGAAGAAAATTCTTTTGACTTTGGAGGCATTCCTTCACGGGACTTAAAGAAAAACCTTGGCTGTGGCTAGCGTCACAAGAAAGAACTGACACTTACAAAGATGATGCGAATGCTAACGAGTATAACCATACATCCCACCAGAATCATCATTCGTTTAATAGGAAGCCTGCTTGAAAAATAAGCTGCTATAGGGGCTGCAATTATACCCCCCACAATAAGTCCGGCAATGATCTGCCAGTGACTAAGTCCTATCACTGCAAAGAAAGTTATAGAACTCGCGAGAGCTACAAAGAATTCAGTGAGGTTTACAGAGCCAATGGTATAGCGCGGGTGCCGGCCTCCGGCAATCAATGTAGAGGAAACGATTGGCCCCCAACCTCCGCCTCCTATAGAATCCATGAATCCGCCAAAGGTTGCAAGCTTCGGTATAGCTTTCGTTTTAATTTTTTTGCTGCTCCCGATAATGGCTTTCCTGATAATTATAACGCCCAAATAAAGTGTATATGCCGCTATGAACGGCTTTATATAAATGTTATACTCTTCCAATGAAGACAACACATATGCACCAAGAATGGCACCGATAACACCTGGCAACAGGAGAGTCTTGAATAGTTTTTTATTTACATTTTGAAATTTCAAATGCATGAGTCCTGAAACTCCGCTGGTGAAAATTTCCGATGTATGTATGCTGGCACTTGCTGCTGCGGGTGGAACTCCAAAGGAAAGCAGGAACGTAGATGCACTCACACCATAGGCCATGCCTAATGCACCATCAATCATCTGAGCAATGAAGCCCGCTACGATGAACAAATAAAAATCTTCATTAAGCTGACTGATCCAGGAGCCTGCTACTTCAATAAAATTGTAAGAGTATAGAATCGTTCCTAACGTAAAAACAGAAACCACTACGATGATCGAAATGTAAACATACTTCCAGTTAAAGGAAGGCTTTTGAGGTGCCTGCAAAGTCGTTACTTCTTCAAATGATTGCTGTCTTTCCATTTCAAATAATGTCTTTATCCTCTATTCTCTATCGATCTAGTATACAAATATGAAGCCACCGACATTAACGGCCAAATATTCGGAGAAAAAAGGGGCTAAAATTTTGATAAAATGCCTTTCAGATGATTTTTAAATGCTTTCGGCAACAAAAACGCGCTTAACACGCTCACTTGTGTTCGTTAAAATTTCGTAGGGAATAGTTTTTATAGAAGACGCAATTTCTTGAATGGGCAACTGCGTTCCGAACAGGATCACCTCGTCACCTTCTTTTACATCAACTCCTGTTACATCAACCATCGACATATCCATACATACATTGCCCATGACAGGAGCACGCTTCCCGTTAATAAGCACTTGACCAACACCTCTGCTAAAT
Organism: Ohtaekwangia koreensis; assembly: GCF_900167975.1. Taxonomy (GTDB): domain Bacteria; phylum Bacteroidota; class Bacteroidia; order Cytophagales; family Cyclobacteriaceae; genus Ohtaekwangia; species Ohtaekwangia koreensis. The sequence continues at coordinate 801,605 of NZ_FUZU01000002.1, read as the reverse complement.
GCGCGACTAAATCCATCTGCATATCCAACAGCAATTGTTGCCAATGTCAAGTCATGTCCTGCAACGCCTCTCCTTCCATACCCGATGCTTTCTCCTTTATTAATTTTTCTCACCTGTGATACGATTGTTTTCAATGTTGCTACAGGTTTTAACTCCTGAAATTTTTCAGCCGTAGGATCAACACCGTACAACCCAATGCCCAGGCGAACCATGTCAAATTGAAAATTAGCAAGGCGCAAAATGCCAGGTGTATTGAGTATATGATATAGTGGCCTATATCCTAATACGGCAGCTATAGCATCAGCCCATGATTTAAATTTCTCCGCCTGTTGTGTTGAGAAAGTATCGTGTTGAGATTCATCCGCTCCTGCCAGATGACTAAATATAGAAGCTACTTTGATGGTAGGATTTGCAACCAATAACCGGATGAGTTCATCCAGATCGCTTTCCTCAAAACCAAGGCGATGCATTCCTGTATCGAGTTTAACATGAACGTTGCAGGGTTTACCATTGAGGAAATATATAAGGGCCTTGAGAATTTTGAAACTATATACTTCCGGTTCGAGGTTGTACGTTAGAATTGAATCGAAACTTTCTTCCGATGGATTCATCACCATGATGGGAAGTGTAATGTGATTCTTCCGGAGGTCTACACCTTCGTCCGCGTAAGCGACTCCTAAATAATCTACTTTATGATACTGCAGTATATTTGCTATTTCATTGCTGCCACTTCCATACGCAAATGCTTTCACCATTACCATGATGCGCGTTGACGAATTTAAACGTGAGCGAAAAAAGTTAAGATTGTGAACAAGCGCCCCGAGGTTTATTTCCATCACCGTGCCATGCACTTTACGTTGCAGACGACTCACAATTTTTTCGAATTGAAAACTGCGTGCGCCTTTTATAAGAATCATTTCGTCATGAAGATGATCTGTGTCAAACGTATTTAAAAACGTTTCTGTGGTCTCGAAAAACGAAGCGCTAGAATGAAACATGTTTTTATACTCTGCGAGCGCGCTTCCTATACCTATAAAATTGTCAACTTTATTTTGGTCGATTAGCGTTGCTATTTGTCTGACAAGGTCTTTTTTATCGAGTCCGGATTCAAGTATATCAGATAGTATAACGCGCTTGCGTGTACGCTGATGTTGATGTGAGAGAAACTGCAAACTTATTTCAAGTCCGGCTAAATCATTGTTATAAGTATCATCGATTAACTGACAATGATTGATACCTTCTTTCAACTCCAGCCGCATGTGTACAGTGCGCAGGGTCTTTACACTTTCCTGTATATATATATGATCGTACTTCAACCACAATAAAAGCGCTATGCAATGAAAACAGTTTTCAATTGACGCAGGATCAGAGAAGGGTAATGACAATGAGAAATTCTGATGTTCGTAAGAGACCGTAAAATCAGATGCGTTTTTGACAACAACTATATTCGCATCGGACGAATAACCCCATGTAAAGCATTTTCGATTACTCGCAGCTATAGCCTGATCGATCGGCTGATGGTCTTTGCAATAAATAACAATTTCCGCGAGATCAAATAACTTTAGCTTCTCCTGTATTTTTTGTTCCCGATCCGTAAAGCCTTCATCATGCGCTGACCCGATCGTTGAAAATATACCGATCGTTGGCCTAATAACGCGCGCTAATTTCTGCATTTCATTCGGACGGGATATACCCGCTTCAAAAATTCCAATCTGGTGATGCGATTGAATTTGCCATACTGACAACGGCACCCCTACCTGTGAATTATAGCTTCCCGGATTTTTAACCACACTCAACTGCTTGGATAACATTTGAAATAGCCATTCCTTGATTATCGTCTTCCCGTTACTACCCGTAATACCAATCACCGGAATTGAAAATTGCGATCGATGAAATGCTACTATACTCTGAAGTGCATCTACTGACGATTCGACCTGTAAAACGTTAGCTCCCTGAAGCTCTTCCAAATTTTCAATGCCATGCTCCAATATAAATTGACGAACACCTTTGGTATATAATTCACGGATATAGCGATGACCATCATGTCGCTCGCCTGTTATAGCAAAAAATAAAGTATCCGGTATAGCTGTAGTTTTCCGACTATCAATAATGAGCGATCTTATAGATCTGTCTTCAGAGTAAAGAAGGATCTTACCTCCTGCTATATTTGGAAGTTGTGAAAAGTGAATCATGGTTTAAAATAAGCGAGCACCGTTCGGTACTTTTTTGTCAATAGTGCTCAAAACAACTGCTTTATTCTCGTCCGGGAAACCCGTTATTAAAACTTCAGAAACAAAATTCGCGATTTGCTTTGGAGGAAAGTTAACCACGCAAATCACTTGCTTCCCTATCAATTGCTCGGGAGTATAGTGATTCGTTATCTGAGCACTTGACTGTTTAATACCAAGTTCGCCCAAGTCAACCCAAACTTTGAGGGCTGGCTTCTTGGCTTCTGCAAACGATTCCGACCGGATAATGGTGCCTGCTCGCAAATCAATTTTCAAAAAATCTTCCCACGTTAACATGGCTAAAATGTTTAAAAACTATAAAATTCCCTATAAATTTGAATTAACCCACTGAAGTTACACTCAAAGAAATGGCATTACATGTTTAATTTTGTACTTTGGGGAAACAAAAAATAAAATTCTGGCGTTATCATTAAGCGCCTTGAAGCCTAAATACAAATGGAATGAAGCTTAAACTTCAGCATATATTCGTTACGGCTTGTTTGAGTATTATGACTCCAGCAGGAGTCTTTATGCTTCATGCTCAGGATGCGTCCTTTGATGGAGCGACTGCTTCACCTGAAAAAGAGCGTATAAATTACTATCCTGGTGGCGAAGGAGAACCTTCCGGAGGTGCCAGCGGCGTTACCAACAACGCCAAGTCAACAACTATATCGCGTGATTCTTCGAGCTTCAGAAGCTCTCCAGCCCGCACAACTTTACCGTCAGAATCTCCAAAAAATGTGGCCAAACCTGCAGGCAACGAAGACGATGTGCTCTCTTTCAACTTCCTATATTATATCATCAGGAAGTATAAACTTCAGGATATCGTAGATTAAAACATGCTTTTTTTATTTCTATTCATATATTTGCAACCATGTTGCAGATATTGAGAGGGATACTTTTTTTTGTTGCTATACTTATTCTCGCCGCTAACTGTTTTGCACAGATTCCGTCTTGCAATCTTTCATTGAAAGGGAGTGTAAAGGACAATGAAGGAAACGCGTTAGTAGGAACTGCTCTTTGGATTGAATCCATAAACCTTGGAAGCGTTGCTGCTACAGATGGAACATTCACGTTCGATAACCTCTGTGCAGGAAGATATACTATATCAATAAAATTTATAGGGTATAAAGATAAAATCGTTACTGTAGATATACCCATGACCAATGCAATCAAAATTACCCTGGAACAAGATTTTCAACTTCTGCATGAAATTGTGGTGGAGGGAGAGCACGCACAACAGCATGCTATATCACAATCTGTAAGTGTTTTATCATCGGAGCAACTTGATGCGAATAAAGGAAAATCCCTGGGGGAACTATTACGGCAACTTCCGGGAGTAAGTTCGTTGAATACCGGTCCGACTATATTTAAGCCTGTTATTCAAGGATTACATAGTCATAGAATTCTTGTATTAAACAATGGCATACGCCAGGAGGGGCAGCAATGGGGAATCGAACATGCTCCCGAGATTGATCCATTCATTGCCTCCGAAATAGAAGTTGTTAAAGGTGCTGAGACTGTTCGCTACGGTGCAGATGCGATTGGTGGAGTAATTCTTGTAAACACTCCTGAGCTAAGCTACACCAATACATTAAAAGGAGAACTAAATATAGGCCTGATGTCTAACGGACGGCTTGGCGTTGCTTCGGCAATGGTAGAAGGTGGATTTAAAAAGAGCGAGAACTGGGGCTGGCGTTTACAAGGAACCGGTAAAAAGGCAGGAGATTTTCAGGCGCCAAACTATAATCTCTCCAACACGGGTGTTCATGAATATGACTTCTCAGGAACACTTGGCTATAAAAAGAATGACAAGCAAGTTGAAATTTACTTCAGCAGCTTCAATACGCAAATTGGTATTCTAAGAAGCGCACACACCGGAAACTTAAATGACCTTCAGAGTTCTATCGAAAATCAACAACCCTGGTATGTTGCAGATTTCACATATGACATCAATAATCCAAGACAAAAAATAAATCACCAGCTACTGAAGGTAAAAGCATCAAAAGAAATCAAGGGACTGGGGAAGTTGAATATACTGTACGGAGCACAATACAATCAACGTAAAGAATTTGATATACGAAGAGGCGGCCGCAGTGATATACCAGCATTGTCATTAGATCTGTTCAGCAATGTAATAGACGCCTCTTTGGAACATAACATCAAAAACTGGTCGGGAAGTATAGGTATAAATGGTACGTTTAGAAATAATAGTAATGAACCTGGTACGGGTATAGTTCCACTTATACCAGACTATAATTTATACTCTGGCGGACTTTTCCTCATCGAAAAACTAAGAAAGGAAAATTGGGTACTGGAACTCGGGGCACGCTTCGATCATCAATACCTTCAGGTGCTTACTTTTAATAATCAAAATGATCTTATTAAGCCAACTTTCAATTTTGACTACCTGTCCGGATCTATTGGAACCTCTTACTTTTTTACCAAACAGTCACGCTTCATTTCAAATATAAGTATGTCCTCAAGGCCCCCTCATGTCAGTGAGTTATATAGCCAAGGGCTCCACCATGGAACAGCCTCTGTTGAGGAAGGATTAATGCTACAAAATGGCGATTGGTCCGCAGATCAATCTTCAATAAAAAAAGAAGTTTCTAAAAAGTGGAGTAATACATATCAGTTTGTTACGGAGAAGATAGGTTTCGAGATTACAGCTTTTGTAAACCTCATCGATAAATATATATATCTACAACCTACGGAAACACGGCTCACAATTCGTGGATATTTCCCCGTCTTTAAGTATAAGCAAACGGACGCCCTGTTTGTAGGAGGTGACGCTTCGGTGAATTTCAGTATAACGGAACATCTCACCTACACCGGAAAATTTTCATACTTATACGCGCGCGATGTCACCAGAGATGATAAGCTACCGCTTATCCCTCCAACGCAGCTTGAAAATGCTTTGAGGTATTCATTTAATAACACAGGTCAGTTCCAAAAACTATATATATCCGTAAGTATACCAACCACTCTAAAACAGTACCGCGCTCCACTTACGGTTTACCCAAAAGATATACCAAGCTATGTAGGGAATCAGAATTTTGATTTTATGCCTGCGCCACATGCCTATACACTATTGAATATTGAAGCCGGAGGAAAGATTCACATTTGGAAACATGATCTATCCATTACCCTTAGTGGTGAGAATTTACTGAATACATCGTATCGTAACTATATGAACAGGCTACGCTACTACGCAGACGATTTGGGAAGAAATATCATGCTAAGACTTAAATACAATTTTACTAAAAACAACTAACCAAAATTTAAAACCAATGAAGACAAACAAACCTTATCAGTTGAAGAACACCGTTCGGTTTTTATTTTCCGCTTTTTTACTTGCAACAATGTTGCTTTCATCTTGTAGTAACGATGATCCTGCTCCTACAAACGAAGAGGAAGTTATCACAACGCTGATCGTTGACCTTACTCCTGCTTCCGGTAGCGGAGTCTCTGCAGTGCAATTGAAGTTTTATGATGCCGATGGAGATGGGAGTGTAGCACCCGTTATCACTCCCACAGTAGCACAATTAAAAAAAGGCGTTACCTATACCGGAGCCATTACTGTCTTGAATGAAACAGAAAATCCTGTGGATGATGTTACACTCGAGATTAAAGAAGAGAAGAATGCTCACCTTTTTTGCTTTACAGTCAGTGGAACAGATGTAGCGGTAGCATATGCCGACAAAGATGACAATAACCTCCCTATAGGGTTAAGTAATACATGGGTAGCAGGTGCATCCGGAAGTGTAGGAACTGTACAAGTCGTACTTCGTCATCAACCTGGACAGAAAACAGGAGTTTGTCCTGGTCCAGGTGAAAGTGATATGGATGTTACCTTTCCTGTTCAAGTTATTGATTAACAAAAAGTATAGCTATATATCTATTCTATACATCAATCAACTGCATAAATAGAAAGAGGCCGGTGTTATGACACCGGCCTCTTTTATTTTTTGGGTATAAAATCTTAGTAGTTCGATCCTGCTCTGATCATTGCGCAACGGAAACCGATTGTTGCTGTTGCTGAATCTTTATCCAAATATCTTCTTGTACCTGGAGACATCCAATATGCTACATCCTTCCATGAACCTCCTTTATATACACGAGCATTGTCGTTGATAAGGGATGTAAATGTTTCAGGATTCTTTTCTGCATCACTATTGTAACCAGATGACGGATCAAGGAAACCATCTCTTCTGATTGGGTTAAGGTCATCAAAATCCTGGTATGTTGTAGGACGATATGTATCTTGTACCCACTCACTCACGTTACCAGCCATATTGTATAAGCCGTAGTCGTTTGGAGGGAACTCATATATATATGAGGTAATCAACGCACCATCATTCAAGCGGCCAGCTATACCAGCATAGTCACCACGACCACGCTTAAAGTTAGCCAACATGAAACCCATTTGTTTTCCATAAGGGTTACGTACTGCGTGACCATCCCAAGGATAAATGCGTTGGTGTGTTTGCATTTCTTCTAACCACTGTGTTCCTATCAAAGCTTGTGCTGCGTATTCCCACTCAGCCTCTGTTGGGAGACGGTAAGCAGGTACCACGATTCCAGATTCCAATGGAATACGTCCATCGCTTTCTGCATATTCTTCACCTGCGTTTTCTGCAAGCTTAATGTTTACAGCACGAGTTCTCCATACTGAATATTTATTAGCCTGATTCCATGTGATACCCACTACTGGGAAATAACGGAAGCCAGGATAACGTAAATAGTGATCAACATACGGATCGTTGAATGCTAATTTTCCAACCCATACCATTGTATCGGGAAGGGCTGCCTGGTAAGCTTCTTGTGAAGAATCTTTTGCCAGATAGTGTAAGTATTCTAACCAGTGAATGTTGGCAATCTCTGTTTCATCCATATAGAATGAAGCAACAGAAACTGTTCTTTCGATGTTGTCGCGGTATGACATAACATCTTCTTCAAAGGAACCCATTACTGCACGTCCACCTTCAATGAACACCATATTTGGTGCATCAGGTTGACCTTCGTATGGATTTACCATAAATCCGCCCTGATCTTCGTCATTATAAGCTAAGCCTGTGGCTGAACTCATCTGACCCGGGTTTGAGGCTGTCGGCTTGCCGCCTTTGCCTCCAAAAAGTGAGCAGGCAGACAGGGCAACTGATCCGCCAACGACATACAAAAGAACCCTGAAAGAATACTTCATTTTCATTTCTAGATTTTAATCCAAATGCTAATTAAGGGTATAATCCCATGTTTTCCAAGCAGTCGCATGTTATTAGTGAATCTTTGATAAAAGGGAAAACAGGTGCGTATAAAACGAAGTAAATCCGATTTCATTGTTTCGGGAAATCAACATCCAGTTTTGGGAAGTCTGGCATGGTAGAAGTTCCGTTTAGTTGACATTTTCGAAGGTTAAAGCGAATGGCATACATTTTCGATTATAGGTTTCAAAACTAACGAATATGTTTACCCTTGACGATTTCAGAGTTATGACCTTCGAAAAGAAGTGCGACATCATCACATTTCACGGTAATTATCTGATGCAACGCGTTCTTGCTGATTGTAAGGTTTTCCTCTATTATACAGATGGATTTTTCATAGAAGTTTTTTATTCTCCCAAGTATCAAAAAGTTTTGATGATCAACGCTTTTGACAACACGGTTGGACTTAAACCTTACTTGGATAAAATCTCTTTGGAAGATTTAGTGGTTTCCTGACCGGCCATTCTACTTAACAGTTCAATAGCAGCGTCAACGGTTTTAACCGCATCGATGATAAGCATTGCCTTGCCGGCACTATCTTTCATCTTACACTGCTTCGAATTCTTCTGAACAAACGATAATATCTGTCCGAAGATATCAGAACTAAAGTAGGAGTCTTTGGTGCTTATAAAGTAAGCGCGCAACTTTTCACTCTTCAGGCTCAGTTTTTCAAAGCCGAGCTTTTCACCTAACCAGCGAAGTCTCACGGTATTGATCAATTCCTCCACGGTTGGAGGAATTGGACCGAACCGGTCACGAATTTCATCCGTGAATTTTTTGAGTTGTTCTTCGTCCGGAATATTATCGAGGCGCGAATAAAGCTGTAGGCGCTCCGTTGTGCTGGCGATATAGGTTTCCGGAATCAGAATCTCCAAGTCTGTTTCGATCACACAATCCTGTACAATAAGTTTAGCTTTCTCAGCAAGATCTGAAGCAAACAATTCTTTGAAGTCAGTCTCTTTCAGTTCTTGTACAGCATCATCGAGAATCTTGTGATATGTATCAAATCCAAGATCACTTATAAAACCTGTTTGCTCAGCACCTAGCATATTTCCGGCACCGCGTATATCCAAATCACGCATCGCGACTTTAAATCCATCGCCTAATTCTGAAAATTCTTCAAGAGCCGATAGGCGTTTGCGTGAGTCTGCAGATAAAGATGATGCAGGCGGAGTTAGTAAATAGCAATAAGCTTTTTTATTAGACCGCCCTACGCGTCCGCGCATCTGGTGAAGATCTGATAAACCAAACATATGCGCCTGATTGATCATGATCGTATTGGCGTTTGGTATATCCAGACCAGATTCGATGATGTTTGTAGAAACCAGAACATCGTATTCACCATCAATAAACTTCACCATTACCTTTTCCAGTTTGTCACCATCCATCTGGCCATGGCCGATGCCGATGCGGGAATCCGGAACAAGTCTATATATAGTGTTAGCAATAGATTCAATATCATTTACGCGATTGTGCACAAAGAAAACCTGTCCACCTCTTCGTAGTTCATTACTAACGGCATCGCGAATTATTTCTTCATTAAAGGTATGAAGCTCTGTAGTTACCGGCTGACGATTTGGCGGTGGCGTTGCAATGATACTAAGATCACGTGCACCCATTAAAGAGAAATGCAGTGTGCGTGGAATTGGTGTAGCTGTTAACGTAAGTACATCAACGTTTACTTTCAATTCCTTCAACCGATCTTTCACCTTAACACCGAACTTTTGTTCTTCATCAATGATGAGTAAACCGAGATCCTTAAACTCTACATCTTTACTCACAATACGATGTGTACCGATCAATATATTTACTTTGCCTTCTTTCGTTTCTGCGATGATCTTTTTTATATCACTATCCGTTTTGAAACGCGAAACATACTCAACTCTCACCGGGAAATCAGAGAGACGATCGCGAAACGTTCTATAGTGTTGCATTGCCAAAATTGTAGTGGGCACCAGTACAGCAACCTGCTTCCCTTCTGTCGCAGCCTTGAATGCAGCGCGTACTGCTACTTCCGTTTTGCCAAAGCCTACATCACCACACACAAGCCGATCCATCGGGTGTGGGTTCTGCATATCTTTCTTTACATCTTCCGTGGCACGTGCCTGATCCGGAGTATCTTCATATATAAATGATGATTCTAACTCCGCTTGTAAAAATCCATCTTGAGAATATGCAAAGCCAGGCGCTGTTTTACGCTTGGCGTAAAGTTCTATTAATTCCTTCGCTATATCTTTTACACGCTTCTTGACTTTTGATTTCTTCGTCTCCCACTCTTGGGTGCCGAGCTTACTCATGACAGGCGGAGTACCTTCTTTGCCAGAGTACTTTGAGATTTTATGAAGAGAGTGAATGCTCACATATAGCAAATCATCATCACGGTATACCAATCGAATTGCTTCCTGATCATGTCCGTTCACATCACGTTTTTCAAGGCCTGCAAATTTGGCAATGCCATAGTCAATGTGTGTTACAAAATCTCCGGGTTGAAGTGTATATAGCTCGCGAAGCGTAAGCGCCTTCGATTTGGTAAATTTTTCTTTCGCTTTATAGCGGTGAAATCGTTCAAAGATCTGATGATCGGTATAGCAAACCAGTTTCAGATTCTGATCTACAAAACCTTCACGCAATGCAAACTCCAGCGGCTGGAATTTCAATTCTATATTTATCTCCTCGAATACACCCTTCAGTCGTTCGAGCTGTCTGGGCATATCGGCAGCGATAAAATTACTCAGCCCTTGTACCTGATGATCGTACAGATCACCAGCCAGTAATTCAAAATTTTTATTGAACGATGGCTGCGCTGAAGATTGATAATCAAAAGTGCGTGCATTCTCAAGAATGAATCTGCTTCCGAATTCAACGCGTGTAAATGAAGTCGTTCGCTGGAGAAATGCCTCGCCTGTATCAAATAACTTTTCAGGAGAAGACACTACATGCGCACCACTTGCCTTTAATATTTTATCGAACGATGCATCTGCTCTTTCAAAACTTTTTTGAACTATGTCTTTTGTGAGTTGTACATCCTTAAACCACAATTTTGTTTCTGCAGAAATAAATTCAAGCAACGATTGACGTTCCTCCTGAACTAATTTCGTCTGGACGTTGGGTATAATATTTACCTTATCCAGTTTGTTGACGGACAACTGTGAGCCTGGCTCAAATGTGCGGATACTGTCCACTTCATCACCAAACAATTCTATACGATACGGGATCTCATACGCAAACGAGTATATATCAATGATCCCTCCGCGTATAGCAAACTGACCTGCTTCATATACAAAGTCAGTCTTTTCAAAATCATAATTATGCAGGAACTCCTCCAGGAACGCTATATCAAGGCGTTCACCAAGTTTTACTGTAAATGTGTTTGATGCAAGTGATCGTTTATTGATTACTTTTTCGCTGAGTGCTTCCGGGTATGTAACAATTATTTCCGGAGTTGTTTTACCTGACAGGCGATTTAAAATTTCTGCACGCATCAGGATATTAGCGTTCTCCGTTTCGTCATACTCATAAGGCCGCTTGTATGACATCGGGAAGAAAAGTACTTCACGATCCAGAAGATTTTGAAGATCGTTTTGAAAGTATGCGGCTTCTTCACGATCCTGAAGTATAACGAGATAATCCTGTGGATGTACTTTAAAAGTTGCTGCAACCACTACAGCATCAAGACTTCCTGATAGACCTTTGATACGAACAACCTGTGCTTTGGGCGCGCGAATCCCTTCGGCTACGGTCTTTATCAAACCATCCGCTTTATAGATACTTAAAAAATCGATCGCCCTCACGTTTCCGTTGTCAGTTATTGGTTGTCCCGGCTGTAAGCAACCATATATAGGTAGCTTAAGATGAGATAACAGGAAAAAGAAAAGCTGCAAAGATAGCGTCCTTCAAAATCCCCACCAGACTATTGCAAATTATATTTTTGTTTCTGGTGGATGACTATTCATCAATGACTTATTACCTTTCCGCATTGCAACAGCTGATCTAAACAACTGTACCATGAATTTTGTTCAACAGCTCTTACTCTATATCAGCATCACGGCCTTTGCTTTTTTAGTAATTGGCCTATACAAACCTTGGGCAATGTTGTGGTGGGAAGATGTGCAAAACCGGAGAAAGGTTATCAAGCTCTATGGTGGCATTGCATCCACTTCATATATTGTATATTGGCTTATGTTCTTTATCATTAAATAACATGAAGAATCGATCTATACTCCTATGGGTGTGTGTGTTTGCCGTTACAGCCTGTAATAAACCACAGGAAACGAAAACAAACGAGCAACCCTCAACCACCATTGCCGCAAATGATTTGCCTGCGATGACTATAACTTCGTTAGATGGAAATCAGTTTTCGGCAAAAAACTTAACAGGGAAAAATATTATCATCATGTTTCAGCCTGATTGTGATCACTGTCAACGTGAAGCAAAACAGATTGGTGAAAACATAAAGGCCTTCAAGGACTACCAGTTATACTTTGTATCTTCAGCAACACGCGAGGAGCTTCAAAAATTTGCTTCCGAATATACATTAGATAAATTCAGTAATGTTCATTTTGGCAGTACATCGGTAAATGATGTGATCAATACATATGGCCAGATCGAAACACCTTCTATATACATCTACGATGACCGTAAACTCATTCAGAAATTTAACGGTGAAGTGGAAATATCAGAAGTGGTAAAACACCTCTGACTATGGCGCGTGTTTTCCTGACAGCAGAGTGGCGCAAGCTTGCCCTGGCAAACTATGCAGTAGATCCAGGCATCCTTCAACGTCATCTTCCATATAAAACAGAACTTGATTTATGGAATGATACCTGCTATGTAAGCCTGGTTGGGTTTATGTTTGTCAATACACGCCTGCTTGGATTTCGTATACCTTTTCATTCTACGTTTGAGGAGGTTAACCTTCGGTTCTATGTACGATATAAAGATGTTGATGGATGGAAGCGCGGTGTGGTGTTCATCAAAGAGATTGTACCGAAGCATGCATTGACTTTTGTCGCGAACAAGATCTATAAAGAAAATTACCAGACCATGCCAATGACGCACCGCTGGGAAACCGGCGAGAATGATCTTACTGTTGAGTACCGTTGGAAATTAAAAGAATGGAATTCTCTCGAGGTGACCACCTCAAAAAATGCAGTCGCGATTAAAGTGGGAAGTGAGGAAGAATTTATCACTGAACATTATTGGGGTTATACCAGGATAAGCAATCAGAAAACATCCGAATACGGCGTTGAACACCCACAGTGGAAAGTATACCCGGTGAAGAGTTATGCTATAGATGTTGGTTTTGGAAGTATATATGGAAATGAATTTGAATTCTTAAAAAACGAGGCACCTGTTTCTGTTTTCCTGGCGGAGGGATCTGATATAGTTGTACGAGAAGGATTAAAATTTGAATCAGGGTTCTGCTAAGAACTTAATGAAAACCAAATCACTGTTGCCAAAAGAGAGATTAACCAGATGATGAGAAGTGTGCGCAGTCTTCTTAGTCTGCGGTGTGCGGTTTCTTTGTCGCTATGGTTCGACTGCATGGTATAGGTTGGGGAGTAGTTTTCCATTACGATCGTTACGGGACTTGAGCACTGATAGTTTACCTTTTGATGGGTGATTTTCACAAAAAGTTCAAATCAAGTATATAAATACCGTAAGACACGTTACGATTATCTCACCCTAACGAACGTGTAGGAGATCGTCTTTCCATTGCCTTCAATAGAAGCTTCGTTTATATCTTCATTATTCTTGCGTACAAATTTATACCGGATGATCTTCGGAAAATCATGCTTCGGGTTTTCTGCTACAAATGTAGTCGCATCGTATTTTGTTATTTTGAATTCAACAGGTCCCTGCTCTCCAGCAACATCCGGTATATAGTAGAATGAATTGTTCTGATACTTGATTACAATCTCTTCAGTAATCGTGGTGTCCGCGGTATTCTTTACACGATATGAAATTCCTCGCAACACTTTTTGATTCTCATCATAAGTCCAATGCTCAAACGAATTTTTGTCCTTTAACTTCCAAGTACCAATCAACCATCCAAATTCTTTTTGTTGCGCAAAAAGACTTGGACCTAACGCAACACAGGTGAGTATGATAAGGACAATTCTCATAACTTTCATTTTTAGCAAGGTAGTCATAAAGCAAACCTTCCATCGTAATTAATTCATCAACAATAAAATTAATTGACAAGCACTCTTTGTTACGAAGACTATATAGGTTGTTACTTCATCGCGAGATATACAAACCTCAGCTAAATTTTACCATCCAGAAAAAACTGACAATATTGACATAACAGTTAGAACCAAAATCCGAAAGTTTTCGTACTTAAGATACCAAAGGTTAAAATCTGGCAGCAGGCGAAAGATGTGGGGCGTGAATTAACTGACAAAATTTCTTTCTAAAGGCTTTCTGCCTGGTTTTTGATTAACTAAAAACAAGCTTAATTAAATTGTGATTATGAAAAGATTTGCATCACTTTTTCTGGCAGCGGTGCTCGGAAGTGCGAGTACGGTTGCTACATTTAAATGGTTGGATAAAGATAAAGAGGGCGTGAAACTGGAATACCTTAGTGGTACACCTATATCTAAGGTGGCCTATAAGGTTGATGAGAATGGCCAGGTGATTCCTCTCGACTTTACCAAGACTGCTGAACTGGTAACACCTGCAGTAGTATTCATTCGTTCTACACAGGAAGGAAGTACACGCAATGAATCATCACCTGAAACATTCGATCCTTTCCGTGAGTTTTTTGGTCCACGCATGATGCCCCAAGGTCCTAGCCAAAGTTCAGGCTCGGGCGTAATTGTAAATGAAAACGGATATATAGTTACCAACAATCACGTAGTACAGGATGCTGACGTAGTAGAGGTGACACTATATGATAACCGTACCTATAAAGCTGAAGTTGTAGGTACAGATCCTGATACAGACATTGCGTTGATTAAAATAAATGAGAAAACTCTTCCACATCTTTCATTTGTGGATTCTGATAAAGCGAAGGTTGGTGAGTGGGTGTTGGCAGTAGGAAATCCGTTCAATCTGAACTCTACTGTAACAGCCGGTATCATCAGTGCAAAGGGAAGAAGTATTAATATACTTCAACGTAATTCACAGGAAGGCAATACAGCAATTGAATCCTTCATCCAAACCGATGCTGCGATCAATCCTGGAAACAGCGGTGGTGCGTTGGTAGATTTGAATGGTGGCTTGCTTGGTATTAACACCGCTATAGCGAGTCCAACAGGTTCATACTCCGGGTATGGTTTTGCAGTACCAGCCAACATCGTTAGCAAAATTGTTGAAGATCTTATTCAGTTTGGTATAGTGCAACGCGGTTGGTTAGGAGTATCAATCGGCAGTGTTAACAGTCAACTGGTGAAAGAACATAATCTGCATGTTAACGCGGGCGCATATGTATCCGGTTTTGCTGCGGCTAGTTCTGCAAAAGATGCCGGATTGAAAGAAGGAGATGTCGTGGTGAAAATTGATGAAGCTCCAATTCTTTCAAGCTCTGCATTGATAGAATATATAGGACGCCATCGTCCGGGAGACAAAGTGAATGTAACTGTAAACCGGGATGGTAAAGAAGTCACTTTACCTGTGGTTCTAAAAAATCGGGATGGAAAAACCGGGACAGTGAAACCCGAAGAACGCACTGGTTTTGCATCACTCGGATTAGAAGTTGAAGAAGTAGATGGAAATGTTCTGAAAAAATTAGATATTAACAACGGTGTTCGCGTAAAAGAACTCGGAAGCGGCAAGCTGGCCAAGTACACTGATATTCGTGAAGGCTTTATTATCACAAAAGTGAACGAGGTGTCAGTGAAATCCGTTAAAGAGTTTAACGAACTATTGAAGAAGAAGAAATCTGGTGAATTGGTAATTCTCTCAGGCACATATGAAGACGTTCCAAGAGAATTCAATTATGCCTTTAGAATGTAAACTTTATAGGAATATATGAGGAGACTTTTTAAAAAGGGCGAACGTGTTCGCAGCAAGATTGATGGTAAAGTGATGGAAGTTCTCAAGTACATCAAAAACAATTTTGTAGAAGTTAAATGGTTTGATCTTGAAAGTAAGGAAATCAGAACAAACAAGATCAAAGAAGATAAACTCTCCAAGGCAGCATAAATCGTTAAAACGTTATCCGTTAACAGAACTTTAAAAGTCAACAACTGTTAACGGATAACAGTTAACGTTTAGCAACTTCCACTAACTTTGCAGTTAGTGTAAAATTTAATTGCCATCAAAAAATTTGATATCCCAGCATATTACCGGTCTTCCATTACTGGTAAAATAAAAGAAGCACGCAGAATTAAAGATCTGCGTAAGCAAGACTTCTCTCCTACGCTTTTAGACTTCGGTCCAGTACAATTTTATATAGCACGTCATTTTGGTTTTTGCTATGGTGTAGAGAACGCTATAGAAATAAGCTATCGTGCCCTCGAAGAAAATCCTGACAAGCGCGTTTTTCTATTGAGCCAGATGATTCACAATCAGGAGGTGAATAATGATTTGCAAAGTCGCGGAATCCAATTTATCATGGACACTGACGGCAGGCAGTTTATACCTTGGGATGATCTGAAGAAGGAAGATATAGTGATCATTCCTGCCTTCGGTACAACTGTTGAAATTGAGCATCTCCTATTAGACAAAGGCATCGAAGTCCAAAAGTATAATACTACATGTCCATTTGTAGAAAAGGTTTGGAATCGTTCTGAAAAATTGGGCAGTGAAAATTATACTATCATTATCCACGGGAAGCCAAAGCATGAAGAGACACGCGCAACATTTTCGCACAGTGCTCAAAGCGGTCATTCAATAATCGTTCGTGATATAGAAGATGCCCAAGCCTTGGGTCAATATATATTAGGCATAAAAAGCAAGGAAGAGTTTTACAAAGAGTTTGCAGGCAAACATTCCGAGGGATTCGATCCGCTTCAGGATTTGAAACGGGTTGGTGTTGTGAATCAAACTACCATGCTCGCAACGGAAACGCAAGCTATAGCGGATTACTTCAGACAATTAATGATACAGCTATATAGTATAGAAAACATCAAGGAGCATTTTGCAGATACGCGTGACACATTATGTTACGCCACAAATGACAATCAGGACGCTACATATCAGTTGTTAGAAACTGATGCTGACCTTGCTATTGTTGTAGGAGGATATAACAGCTCTAATACGTCTCACATTGTTGAGTTATGCGAGCGCAAATTTCCAACCTACTTTATAAATTCAGAGAAGGAAATAAAATCGGAAGAAGAGATTCATCACTATAACTATCACACAAAACAAAATGTTGTGACGCACTCTTTCCTGCCTGGTAAAAACATAGTCAAGATTATTTTAACAAGTGGCGCCTCATGTCCTGATACCTTAGTGGACAGAGTTATGCTGCGTGTTCTTGAGTTCTTTAAACCAGAACGATCTGTTGACGAGATTCTGACAAAATTTACTGGAAGTCCGCAGTCGTAAA
This sequence comes from Ohtaekwangia koreensis, assembly GCF_900167975.1. Classification (GTDB taxonomy): domain Bacteria; phylum Bacteroidota; class Bacteroidia; order Cytophagales; family Cyclobacteriaceae; genus Ohtaekwangia; species Ohtaekwangia koreensis. The sequence goes on along the minus strand of NZ_FUZU01000002.1, from coordinate 784,617 downwards.
AACTGCAGACTCCAGTTATATTTTAACTATTCAGCTTCAGCAGTACTTTTTCTTTTACGCGAGGCATCTTCAACCTTCTTGCCATTACGGTGTTCTCCTAAAATGACCACGTCTTTTGTTATTTCATATTGTCTGGCAGCTTGCATCATTGCCTCATATGTGTCGCGGATAAGAATCGTACCACCCGATTTTGCACCCTTATTGCGTATTTCAAGCCAAAACCCGTCTTTTTTCTTCTTCGGTAATACTGGAGGTCTTCCCATGATTTAATTGTTGTAGTTTAATATTATAACCCAATTGTGAACCTTTTGGTTCTATTTTCTTTGATGGAAGGGAGATTCTGTTATATTTTAGGCTTCTCCCTACGCAATGATACGAGGTTTAATTCTTTTTATTTGTATAGTGCTTGCTTTTTCCGCTACAGCACAACAAGAAAGTCGATCAACAGACTCGACAAAAATACTCTCCGAAGTAGTGATAGAGGCCTTTCAATACGATAGACCTTTATCAGAAATACCGGCTTCGGTTGGTGTTGTAAGTGAAAAAGACTTTTCAAGATTTAGCAATTCTTCACTGCTTCCTGCGATCAATACTATACCTGGTGTCCGAATGGAAGAACGTTCACCAGGAAGCTACCGACTGGCTATACGCGGAAGCTCACTACGCTCACCCTTCGGTGTGCGAAACGTTAAAGTATACTGGAATGGTTTACCCTTTACAGATGCAGGTGGAAATACCTATATCAATCTTTTTGATCAGAGCTCTTTTCAACAGGCTGAGGTTATAAAGGGGCCTGGGACAAGTTTATATGGTGCAGGTACAGGTGGTGTACTGTTACTAAAAAATTCTCCCGCTACACCGAGTGGCGTAAATATTTCTGCATTGGCAGGAAGCTATGGTCTTATGCAATATAGTGTACAAGCAAAAGCACAGGATGAGCAATCAAGCATACGGGTGCTCTATGCGCACCAGCAATCCGATGGGTATCGCGAACAGACCAAAATGGCGAGAGACGTTATACAGGCACAAGGCGATTTTATGGTAAGTGATAAAGGAACTTTGTCCACGAACATTTTATATACGGATATATACTATCAAACACCGGGTGCACTTACTAAACAGCAGTTCGATGAAAATCCAAAGCAAGCACGGCCAGCAAGCGGAGCCGGCCCTGGTGCGGTCGAACAACACGCCACTATATATAACAAAACTTTTTATTCAGGCTTAAGTTATGACTATCGCTGGAATGACCGGTGGTCTAATAAGACAGGTGCATATGGAACGCTTACTCAATTTGATAACCCAACCATCCGTAACTACGAACGCAGAGCGGAGCAAGGACTTGGTGCACGAACCAATACACAATACGATTTCACAAAGGGGAAAGTAAATTTTGGCGGAGAATATCAACGCAGCTTTTCACCTGTGAAAGTATATGCGAACAACCTCGGGCAAAGTGCCGCATTGCAAACTGATGATGAGATTTCCATCAATACATACTTTGCTTTTGCACAAGCAGAATTCTTTCTTCCTTCTGATTTCTTTGTAACGCTTGGCGGAAGTATAAATAAACTTAATGTATCGTTTCTGCGATTATCAGATATGCCTTCCTTTGAAGCGGATAGGAAATTTGATGTAGTTTTCTCACCCCGAGTTGCTTTGCTTAAAAAAGTAAACGATGATCTATCTATCCATGCAAGCTATAGCCAGGGTTACTCGCCTCCTACTGTTCAGGAGCTATACCCGTCTGCCGGGTATTTTGACCAGAGTTTAAATCCCGAACGCGGCAACAATATCGAGTTTGGTGTTCGCGGAACAGCGCTCCAAAAAACACTATCATACGATCTTGTAGTATATAATTTTCATCTCGATCAAACCATTGTTGTAAGACGTCTCGAGGACTCCGGAGAGTATTTTGTTAATGCGGGAAAAACACTACAACGTGGTGCCGAAGTACAATTGAGCTGGTCGCCTGATTTATCGCCTCAGGCTTTTTTATCCGACTTCAGGCTTTCGACAAGTTATACTTTCAATGATTATACATTTAAAGACTATAAAAAAGATAATACCAGCTATGACGGCAATGATCTAACTGGTGTAGCGCCTAACATACTTTTCGCGAGTATGGATGCTGAGCTTCAACCGGGTGTTTATGCGAATGTAAACTATACCTATACCAGCAGTATACCATTGAACGATGCCAACACCGACTACGCAGATAGTTATTCACTGTTGGCAGCCCGCGCAGGCTTTCGTAAGGAATGGAAGAAGTTATCGCTCGATATTTTTGGCGGTGTCGACAATCTGCTTGACAAGAAATATAGCTTGGGAAATGACCTGAATGCACTCGGAGGCCGATACTATAATGCTGCACCTGGCATTAATTATTTTGCCGGTATAAAAACAGGTTGGAAGCTTGAGTAGTTATACATATAGTGCTTACATGCCTTTATAAAAAATAGAATGAGAGGTATTCCCGAAGCTATTCATCAACGTGTACAGACCTTATTACAGCAACAGGTTTCTTCTTCTATTATTATAAAAGACTTTTCATTTATAGCGGGAGGATGCATCAATAATGGAGGTAAACTTTCAACATCGGAGGGAAGATATTTTCTTAAGTGGAATGATGCTTCAAAATTTCCAGGCATGTTCGAAGCCGAGGCAAAGGGCTTGAAAAAACTTAGCGCTACGCAGAGCATTTATATACCAGAAGTTATCGGAGTATCCGAAGCAGAAGGATATCAATTTCTTTTATTGGAATTCATTGATCAATCATCACGATCAGCAAATTACTGGAAGGATCTTGGACAACAACTCGCCACACTTCACCGAACCAGTTCTTTATTTTTTGGACTAGATCACTCAAATTATATAGGTTCACTTCCTCAAACGAACGCAACAAATTCTTCCTGGGTCGATTTTTTTATTCATCAACGGTTGCAAGTTCAGCTAAAACTCGCGATGCAATCAGGACTTGCCGAAAAATCTCTTCTCCGAAACTTCGACGCACTATATATCAAGCTACCTTCGCTCCTTCCGGAAGAGCCACCTTCGTTGCTCCATGGTGATTTGTGGAGCGGCAACGTGATCACCAGTCACAACGAAGCGCCTTGTTTGATTGACCCTGCAGTATATTTTGGCCACCGCGAAATGGACTTGGCTATGACACAACTGTTTGGAGGATTCAATGCCGAATTCCTGGAAGCCTATCACGAAGAGTTTCCTTTGTTGCCTGAATTTCACAATCGCATTGACCTCTATAATTTATATCCATTGCTCGTACACGTGAATCTTTTTGGCAGCAGTTACCTTGCACAAGTAAATTCTATTCTCAAGCGATTCGTTTAGTGCGCGCGAAATTGTATTTTCGTTGTTTGGCAATTGACCCTTTGACCATCCGTGAGAACATACCTGACCTTCTGTATATTACTTCTTCTAGTATCGACACAATGGGCACACGCCCAATCTATACCTTTCCGATTCAATCACCTCACCATTAAAGACGGTCTCTCGCAATCACAACCCTATTGCATTTCCCAGGACAGCTACGGGTATATCTGGATCGGCACGCAGGACGGACTAAACCGATTTGATGGCAACCATTTTAAAATTTTCAAAAACAATCCATTCGACAGCACAACACTTACTCACAACTGGGTTTGGTCTGTACAAGAAGATAACAAGGGAGATTTATGGGTGGGTACATTTCAGGGACTGTGCAGATATATACGCAAGGAAGACAGGTTCGTGCAATACTATCATAAGTCGCAAGACTCTACTTCTATCAGCGGTAACAGGCCTAACTATCTTATAAAAGATAAAAAGGGAAGACTCTGGATTTCGTCCTGGGGCAGCGGTCTCAATCTATACAATGAAAAGACGAATACTTTTACCAGCTTCAAGAATGATCCGGATGATCAACAATCTATTAGTGACAACGCAGTGCGAACATTATTTTGTGATAGTCGCGGAACGATCTGGATCGGCACATGGAATGGTGGTTTAAATCGTGTTATTGAAGATGAAAAAGGAATCCGCTTTCAACGTTATAATGCTCAAGGTGAATATGGACTAGAGGGTGGTAATCGTATAACTTCCATAGCAGAAGACAAGCAGGGTAACTTATGGATTGGCAGTTATGAAGCTGGCGTGATTATACTGGATCGATCGGTAAATCGTTTCATTCGTGTACCGAATTTTCTTCAAAACGATGTGAATAAAATTATATGTGATACGAACAACAACGTATGGATCGGTACAAACAACGGACTCCGATTTTATGACAATCGATCCAAAAAATTCTATACCTATCAGCATAATCCAGCGAACCCTTCAGGTATCAGCAACAATTCCATTTATGCATTGATGGAAGATCGCACCGGTATAGTATGGGTCTCCGGAAATGGATTGGACTTGTATGATCCTCATAAAAATATTTTCGAGACTTATCAAAACAAGCAAGGCGATCCAAACAGTCTATCACAAAACATGACATGGTCATTTTGTGAAGATGACGAGAAGAATATATGGATAGGTTCGGAGAGTGGGCCTATCAACATATTCAATCCTAAAACAAAATCATTCCGCCAACTAACCATCAGCGATAACCGCGGAAATATAGCGAGCAATATATACAAGATGATTTACAAGGATAGTGTTTTCTGGATTGCTTCCTTCAGTGCTGGCCTGGTGCGTTATGAAAAATATACGGGCAAGTCTACATTTTATCTGGGGGCTCACAATTCACCGTTGGGTAAAATAACAATGGTGAATGAATTGATGCTGGATGACGACAACACGCTGTGGATTGGAACGAATGAGAACGGTCTGTTACACTATAATCCTCAAACCGAAAACGTAACACAATATCGTTTTAATCCAGATGACGATAATACGATCGGTTCTAATTTTATCAACAGCATCACCAAAGATAAAAAAGGAAATCTGTGGATTGGGTTTTGGGGTGGCGGCATGAGCATGTTTGACAAGCGTACTCAAAAGTTTACCAACTACCGTTACGACCAAAAAAATGCAACCGGCTTGAGTGACCAGGTGGTGATCAGTATAACACAGCAAAACGATAGTATATTTTGGATCTGTACGCACAGCGGTCTCAACAAGTTGAATATAAATAGCGGAAAGTTTACACACTTCTTCGAGAAGGATGGACTGCCGAATAATGTAGTGTATGAAATGCTGGAAGATACCGATGGAAATTACTGGATCAGCTCCAATGGTGGTCTGAGTAAATTCAACCCCAAGACTTATACCTTTAATAACTATACGGAAGACGATGGCCTCCAGAGCAACGAGTTCAATTCAAATGCTGCGCTTAAAAGCTCTTCTGGTGAATTCTACTTCGGAGGCGTTAACGGCTTTAGCATTTTTAAGCCAGCGGACATCAAAGCGAATACAACGCCTCCATCGTTGATGTTACAAGGCTACACTATATTTGATAAATTTTATCAGCCGCAGCAGAATATAGATCTTGAATATTCGCAGAACTATATTACGTTCTCCTTTGCTGCGATTGAATTCTCGTCACCTGATAAAATAAAGTATACTTACAAGCTGGAAGGTTTTGATCGCGACTGGGTTGATGCCGGCAACGAGCGAGAAGCGCACTATACCAATCTTGATCCCGGGCACTATATATTTCATGTAAGGGCGGCAAACTCCGATGGCTACTGGACTGATCCCGGTATATCTACGGTTGTAACTATCCATCCTCCATTCTGGCAAACGTGGTGGTTTATCGTGTTGGTGATAATAGTCTCCATCAGTATCATGTATGCTATACATCGCTACCGCCTGGAGCAATCACTGAAAGTTGAACGCTTACGGAATAAAATAGCCAGTGACTTACACGATGAAGTGGGCTCCAGTCTTACGCGCATATCCATCTATTCTGATCTCGTCCAAAACGGATCCGAAGAAAGTGAGAGCAAAGCTTATCTGAGAGGCATTAGCGAATTGAGCCGTGAAGTGGTGACAACCATGAGCGATATAGTATGGTCTATCGACAACCGATACGATACACTGGAAGCATTGATGTTGCGTATGAAAGATTTCGCTACCGAATTATTGCAAGCCAAGAATATACGTTTAGAATTTCAGGCAATCGGTATAGATCCTTCTAAAATTCTTGATCCGGTTCAAAAGCAAAATATATACTTGATCTTTAAGGAAGCGATCAATAACATCGTCAAGCATGCACAAGCTACCGAGGTAACGGTGTTGCTCGCTGTCGATCATGGTGAATTTAAAATGGTGATCAAAGATAACGGCAAAGGCGTTTCTGTAAATGGTTCTGCAAAAGGCAACGGACTTCGAAATATGAAACGAAGGGCAGAAGCTATCGAAGGGCAGTTTAACATGCAAAACACGCAAGGCACAACCATTTCGTTCGTAACCCGAAAACTATAAGAGAAGGCTGACGATCCATCAGCCTTCCTTAAATTGCGTTTAGTAATTTTGATAGCTACTCATTATAGCAGCAAATACCGTTACCCACAAGATGATTGCAAAGACAGATCCAATGGCGTACCAGATCAATATAGCTTTTGCCCAATTGCTTTTATTAGGATTCTCGCTCGAACCAAAGGCCCAGACGAATAACATGATTAAACCCACAAGCGGTATAAACGAAATTAAGAGCGTAACGACCCAATCTTTGGTCGATAACACCGGAGCTGTTTGTTGATTTTCCATAAAGGTGATTAAGTTTTGGTTTAGTTAAAGATACTTTATTTTTATATAGATATATACGATTTACTCCATGCATCCAAAACTCCGTATCCGCTTTGAGCAGATTGAAACAGATCGAAAAAAATTACTGAACGAATTAATCGCGTTGAATGAAGATATACTCTGGAAGGCACCACAGGGTAAGTGGTCTATCAACCAGATTCTCACACACATCATGGTTTCAGAAAAGCTATCGGTACTCTATATGCGCAAGAAATCGCATGGAGTAGATCAACTCGACAATTCGGGGGCCCTGGAGTCTTTTAAAGTTCTTGTATTGAAAGCATCACAGCGGCTGCCCATCAAGTATAGTGCCCCCAAAGTGCTGATAGAAAACACACCAGACGCATTACCTTTACAAGAGCTCATACGGCAATGGGACTCCGTCAGAGACGTACTTCGGAATCTCCTTGAAAAAATCGCTGAGAAAAATATCCGGAAGAAAATTTATAAACATCCAGTTGTCGGGAGGCTTGACGTTCTGCAAGCGATGGCTTTTTTTCATGAACATATACATCACCACTGGCCACAAGTGAAACACCTTTTAAAAAATTAATACTCGTGCCTATTGATATTTAAAATACCTTACTTGCCGAACTTAACCTTGCTATATGAATAAACGTATTCTCTTTTTTATTTTAACATTTATTTCCTTCAGCCTCCAGGCACAACAAAAACTTCTTAGTCCGAAAGATTTTTTAGGATACGAACTTGGCGACCGTTTCACACGCCATCATCGCGTTGTTGAATACTATAAACATGTAGCCGATGCTCTTCCGAATGTAGAGTTCTATCAATATGGCGAAACATATGAACATCGTCCATTGGTGTACGTTGTTGTTACATCGCCTGAAAATTTTCAAAATCTTGAACAGATCCGTTTAAACAATCTGAAGAAAGCCGGCATGGCTGACGGTGCTCCTTCAGCAGATAAAAAAGCTATCGTGTGGTTGAGTTATAATGTACATGGCAATGAAGCGAACAGTACCGAAGCATCCATGCAAACACTATATGAATTAAGTAATCCACAGAATCAGAAAACGCAAGAGTGGCTTAAGAATACAGTAGTAATTCTGGATCCATGTCTTAATCCTGATGGTCGTGATCGCTATGCTAATTTTTATAATCAATATGGCAACGTACCTCCGAATGGCAGCGAGGATTCACACGAGCATAATGAACCGTGGCCTGGCGGACGTGCTAACCACTATATGTTTGATTTGAACCGCGATTGGGCCTGGGGCACGCAGACTGAAACGCAAGCACGTTTAAAAGTATATAACCAGTGGATGCCACATGTACATGTTGACTTTCATGAGCAAGGCCATAATCATCCATACTTCTTTGCTCCTGCTGCAGAACCTTTTCATGAGATCATATCAAAATGGCAGCGTGAATTCCAGGTGATGATCGGGAAGAATAATGCCAAGTACTTTGATGAGCAAGGATGGCTATATTTCACCAAAGAAGTATTCGATCTATACTATCCAAGCTATGGAGACACATACCCAACCTATAGCGGTGCCATTGGCATGACGTATGAGCAAGGTGGACAAACCGGAATCACAATCTCTACGAAAGAGGGCGATCCATTAACATTGAAAGATCGTCTGACGCATCATCACACAACCGGTTTATCGACAGTAGAGATTACCTCGATTAACTATAGTCGTGTGGTTGACGAGTTTGAAAAGTACTTTCGTGATAATCTTAACAACCCGGCATCAACCTATAAAACATACGTGATTAAAGGCAACAACAATCCTGACAAGATTGATCAGCTTGCAAAATGGATGGATGCTCATTCCATCAAGTATGGTTATTCTTCTGCTGGCAAAGCAACACGTGGTTTTGATTACCAAACACAAACCACTACAAATGTTTCGGTTTCTACAGACGATATTGTGATAAATATATATCAACCAAAATCACGATTCATTACTGCGGTGTTTGAGCCACAATCAAAATTACCGGACTCATTAACGTATGACGTTACTGCATGGAACTTGATGTACGCATATAATTTGAAAGCCTATGCACTGACCGAACGCATCAATGCAGGTAAAGCCTATGAATCTAAAGTTGCCGATAATACAACAATAGCCTCTAAACCGTATGCCTATATATTCCAGTATCAGGGTGTAAAGGACGTTGCTTTTCTTTCCGCACTCATGCAAAAAGGTATAAAGGTTCGCTCGTCATTAAAGGCGTTCAAAGTAAACGGCAAAGATTTCGACCGTGGAGCTCTAATCGTCACACGAAGAAATAATGAAAAAGTAGAAGACTTCGATAATACAGTTCAATCACTTGCTAAAAGCCTCGATCGAAAAATATATACTTCACCAACAGGTTTTGTTGAAAGTGGTAAAGACTTCGGTTCAAGCTCCGTCAATTACGTGAAGGCGCCAAACGTTGCGTTGCTATTCGGTGATGAGACGTCTTCGTTGTCTACCGGTGAAATCTGGTATTTCTTCGAGCAACAATTACATTATCCGATTACAACGCTTGGCACTGACTATATAAAGTATGTTGCGCTGAATAAGTATGATGTATTGATTATCCCGGAAGGAAGATATTCATCACTCGATGAAAAATTCCTGGAGAAGATTTCCGGATGGGTATCAGCCGGAGGGAAACTGATTGTTATCGCAAACGGATTGGATGCTTTCGCAGATAAAAAAGGATTTGCATTGAAGCCGTATACAGATGATGATGAAAAGGAGAAGGCGGAGAAGAAAGAGAAAGATATAGCGAAGCAAGATGCTCTCACCCGCTACGAAGATGCAGATCGAAAAGAGATTTCCAATTTTATAGGAGGTGCTATTTACAAGGTCACGCTTGACAATTCACATCCACTCGGATTTGGATTGCCTGCTACCTATTACTCCCTGAAAACAAACGAGCTGCGATACGGATATATTGAAAATGGATGGAACGTGGGTGTGCTGAAAGGAAAGCTAAAACCTGTTCAGGGATTTGCCGGTAAATATGCAAACGAAAAATTAGCAAACAGTTTAGTATTTGGCGTGGAACAAAAAGGCAAAGGTAACATAGTATACCTGGTAGATAATCCGATGTTCCGTTGCTTCTGGGAGGATGGAAAAATGCTTTTATCCAATGCAGTTTTTCTTGTAGGGCAGTAAGTCCGTATTTTTGCTCCATGTACGAAACTTTTGAATCGATTGTAGATGGTCTGGCTGAAAAAGGATATGCAGTAGCAGATTCTTTTTTAAGCCAGGCCGAGGTCGATGCTATACTGGCTATTCATGAATTCGCTCAGGGAATTGACGAGTTTAAAAAAGCGGGCATCGGTAAAAAGCAAGACCTCCAAATAAATGAAGCTATTCGTGGCGACTATATTTACTGGCTTGATAAACAAACGGCTTCTGCGCCAGCAAAGATATACCTTGACCGGCTTCAGGAATTGATCCAGTATATAAACCGCACACTTTTTCTAAGCCTGAAAGATTACGAAGTACACTTGACGATTTATCCGGCAGGTTCTTTTTATAAGCGTCACCTGGATCAATTTAAAAAAGATGATCACCGTAAGTTGTCGGTGATTTGTTATTTGAACAATGATTGGCACGAAGAGCATGGTGGTCAACTTCGAATGCATTTAGCAGATGAAGGGGCGCTGGATTTTCTTCCTATAGCAGGAAGGCTGATCTGCTTTCGAAGTGATCAGATTGAACATGAGGTGATTCCTGCCACGCGCGAACGCCTGAGCCTTACTGGCTGGATATTAGATCAGGTTGCTGACTTAAGACATCTATAAAATCCTGTCATGAAAAAGTACTTCCTTAAACTATATCAATACAACGCCTGGGCTAATCAACGCGTGCTGGGCTGCCTTGAGCGCCAACATATAGAAGACGAAAAGATTCTGACATTGTTGGGTCACATTGTAGCCGCACAACTTTTATGGTTGCATCGTGTTAAAGGGCTTCCTCCACCCCCTGTAAAGTTATGGGGTATATATACCTTTGATCAGTTAGTCGCAATGGCCGATAGCGCGGGTAAGCAATGGCTTGATTTTGTAGAGAGTACTGATGATTTCGACAGAGAACTTACCTATACAAATTATACAGGTGATCCCTTTACGAACAATGTCGAGACTATCATGATCCACCTCGTAAATCATTCCAGTTATCACCGAGCACAAATTGCTATGCTCCTTCGCCAGAACGGATTCGAACCCATCAATACAGATTTCATTACCTACGACCGCATCCTTCGCGACCAGTTAAAAGGTTGATAAAGCATTATCTGATATATAAATTTTAGGTATATTAGATCATTAATAAAAGTATAATCCCATTATCATGAAAAGTATATATCTATTTATTTTCTGTGCCTGGATAACAACCGTGTCCTATGCGCAAAACGATATTGTTGTTTGCCATACTCCGGCTACAGAGAAATTTGCCATGTTTGCCTCCAACAAAGATTTCAACGCATCGCATCCATTACCCGGAAAGTATATTCACGTAAGCGAAGAAGGCGGTAAGATGATCACTCTTAAATGTGCTGACGGAAAAGATGCCAATGGCTATTTACTCATGTCCAAAGTCAAAACCGACAATTGGATTTTTGTTTTCCAGGAGTGGTGGGGATTGAATGACTATATAAAAAGACAATCCGAAAGTTTATTCAAGGATCTTGGCAATGTGAACGTGCTTGCACTGGACATGTATGACGGGAAAGTTTCCGCTGAACGTGAAACTGCCGCTAAGTATATGCAAGAGTTTAAACAAGAGCGTGGCGATATTATCGTGAAAGGTGCTATAGCCTATGCTGGTAAAAATGCAAAGATCGGTACGATCGGATGGTGTTTTGGTGGCGGCCAATCGCTTCAGGCGGCACTCACCGCGGGCAAGCAAACCGTAGCATGCGTTATGTATTATGGTATGCCTGTAGAAGATATAGACAAGCTAAAGAAACTCAACTCTGAAGTCCTGGGTATATTTGCGATAGAAGACAAGTATATCACACCAGAAGTGGTTGCCAAGTTTGAGTCGAACATGAAGGCAGCAGGAAAGAAAGCAATTATCAAGAACTACAATGCTGACCATGGCTTTGCTAATCCAAGCAATGCGAAAGGATACAAAGAGGAAGCCTCGAAAGATGCTTATGCAAACACACTGGAGTTCTTCAAAGGCAAGTTAAAATAAAACTATACTCCCGCAGACCTTCATAGATTAACGCTGACGAAATGCAAGAGTGTATTTTTTACTCTGCACGATCTTTGAAATTCTGCGGGAGATTTATATTCAAGACCAAAGGATTTTATCCTTTTGTTTATACCAGTCGATATAGCTCGCAGCATGCACTTTCTCAATTTCATGACGCTTTACTTTTAGAGAAGGCGTTATAAATCCGTTCTCAATGGTCCAGCTTTCAGAAAGGACTACAACTTTTTCTATACGTTCATAATGCTCCAGCGTAGCATTTACTGCATCAAGCGTTGCTTGCAATCCCTCAACGATCTCTGCTTTACTCTTACCGGTAGCTAAACCAGAAAGTACAACCAATGCTATAGGCTGTGGTATACCCATCCCTACAACACATATACTATCGATATCTTTATTGGAAGTAAATTTCATTTCGATTGGTGCGGGTGCTATAAATTTAGCTTTGTCTGTTTTAAACTGATCTTTAACACGACCCGTTATTGTCAGGTAGCCATCGGCATCAACTATACCTTTATCTCCGGTTTTCAAGAATCCATCACTGGTAAATGACTGCCTTGTAGATTCCTCATCTTTATAGTAACCCAACATTAAGCCAGCATGCTTGGTCAAAATTTCTCCTTCCGCTGTAAACTTTGTTTCTATATCTGGCCATGGCTTACCTACAGTACCAATCTTTACAGTGGTGCCATGGTTGCCATGTGAATAGCCACCATTTTCAGTCATACCATACACCTCGCGGATTTCAATACCAAGTTTTGCAAACCAGGTCAATAGAGGTACAGGTATAGGAGCAGCCCCGCCTACAATTAAATGCGTTTTACTAAAACCAAGTTTCTTACGAATCGTCTTTTTTACAATCCACGAAACTATAGGTATAGATAACAAACGATCAAGTTTTTGCTGTGGCATTTTAAGCAATACACCTTCCTGGATTTTCGCGAAGATACGCGGCACACCTCCAAAAAGCGTTGGCTGTACTTCACGAAGATTGTCACCGAATTTATCCAGTGACTCTGTAAAAGATATAGTACTGCCAGAATAAAAAACCAGCATTTCTATATAGGAACGTTCTGCGATATGGCTAAGTGGCAAGTAGGAAAAGAATTGCTCGGGTTTATGTATATATAAATTTTTAGCAAGACTTTTTGCCACAAAATCAAAAGCGCCAAATGTGAGCACTACACCCTTCGGTGTACCCGTTGTTCCGGAGGAATACATAATGGATGCAATATCTATAGCTGCCGGTAAAGGACTCTCCGCGAGTGGAGATGTATTTAGCAGATCATCCCACAGACTTCCCTCGTTGGGTCCATAGAAGGGAAAACTTATTTTGTGAACAGACGAAGCTATAGCAGCACGTTGTTTCCCAAAATCATCCAGCTTCCCTATAAATATAGCTTTCGCTTCGCTATGTTCCACTATATATTGAATTCCGGTAGCCGACAGGGTTGGATATATAGGAACAGAAATATAGCCTGCCATCCATATAGCAAGATCGGCCATAATCCAGTGTGCACAATTCTTGGATAGAATTGCAATTTTACTTTGCGGTGCTAAATGGAGTGCCTTTAACGCATTCGCAACTTTGCGAATTTCTATGCCAGCTTGTTTATAGGTATAAATTTTCCATTGCCCCGGAAGAGGCTGCCGTAAAAAAGGTTGATCCGGTGAATTTTTTTCCCAATAGTAAAAAGCTTCTAAAGGCGTGCTGGCAATCATTTTAGCTGGTTTATTCCATCAATTTATCATTGTTTATCGATTGCGCACGAATTCTTTTAAACTTTTCAGAAACATTTCCGTAAGGGGATATGGTAATGCAAAGGAACTCCAGGCACATGGTATACGTTTTTACATCTGTATCTGGCTTTAAAATAAATTCTTATATGAAAAGGTATTCTATACACAGTATAAGAACATTACTATTTCTGTTGCTCGCGGTCTTCACACTGTCGGCCCGTGTTGATAATAACCCGGAGGATGTTGAGTCCCACATCAAAAATGTAACAGGAACGTATAATGTTTCAGACAAAAGACGCGCTGGTATTGAATCGAAAAATTATTCGATTACAATTACAAAATCTGTTGCAGGGATCGCTGCAATTGAATTAGCCAACTTTGGTAATGTGATGTATGTTCCCGTAACAGCAGTTGTGCGAGGGAATAACTTTTATATTGAGCCTCAAATTTTTAAAGGCAAAAAAATGTCCATTGTTATTTCAGGCTCTGGTACAATAACCGATGCTGGTCTTCTTTTCGATTATACGATAGATACTGGCAAGTCACACCTGGTATATCAATGTGAAGCCATAAAAAAATAGCATCTTCCAAAATCATTTCAAAGCACGACCATTAAAATGGTTGTGCTTTTTTATTTAAGCCTATTGTGATTTTAATGTCATAACGGAAGATACGCTATTCCAATTTCAACCTCCATAGTCATTCACTATCTTAAAATCGAATTTTTATCATGTGTTTTGAGGTTAGATAAAGACAAGCAGCGAAATGATTGTTTTTATTTTCATTTGACTGCGGATATTTAATCATCTTTTACAACTTTGCGATCATGAGTAAACCTGATAAAAAACTTTTCCTGCTCGATGCTTACGCACTTATCTATCGTGCCCATTTTGCATTTACCAAAACACCGCGCATTAATTCCAAAGGATTAAATACTTCGGTGCCCTTTGGTTTCACCAATACGTTGCTGGAAGTTTTGCAAAAACAGAAGCCTACTCATATCGGTATTGCGTTCGATACAGCTACTAAAACTTTTCGCGATGAAATCTTCGCAGAATATAAAGCCAATCGTCAGGAAACCCCGGAAGATATTCGATATGGTATTCCTAAAGTAAAAGAGATTATACAGGGCTTTAACATTCCGATCCTGGAGATGGATGGTTACGAGGCGGATGATATTATTGGTACGCTTGCGCGACAAGCTTGTACGCAAGGTTTTGAAGTATATATGATGACTCCGGATAAAGATTTCGGACAGCTTGTGAATGAATGTGTATTCCTATACAAGCCTGCCTATATGGGCAATGCTGTAGATGTATTGGGAGTAAAAGAAGTTTGTGAGAAGTGGGATATTGAAAATGTATCACAGGTGATTGACATGCTGGGATTACAGGGCGATACATCCGATAACATTCCGGGTATTCCGGGCTTCGGACCAAAAACTGCTGCGACACTTTTAAAACAGTTCGGGTCTATAGAAAATATTATAGCGCATGCTGATGAGTTGAAAGGGAAACAAAAAGATCTCGTTAAACAATTCGGTGAGCAAGCATTGCTCTCAAAGAAGCTCGCTACCATCATTACTGATGTGCCTATTCAATTCAGCGAAGAGGCACTTGTATATAGTGGTCCTGATGCAGAGAAACTGAAGCCGATCTTTAACGACCTTGAATTTAAAACTATATCTGCGCGCGTGTTTGGTGAAGCAGGTTCAATCGCAGCAGCACCTGTCAAGGCATCGCCACAGAGCTCACAACTTTCCATGTTTGGTGGAGCTTCCGAAGAGCCTGCTGAAACAGCAACTGTAGAATCAGGAGAGCGAAGAAGTTTTGACGCCGGTAAAGTACAATACCAGGTATTGGAGGAAACACAATATAAAGCCTTTGCAGAAAAGTTGAAAGAGCAAAGCAGCTTCGCGATTGATTCTGTTATTGATGACGCTGTTAATTTTGAATACGTTATCAAAGGTCTGTCCTTTTGCTACCGTGAAAGTGAAGCTTACTTTTTGCCTTTGGGGAATGCCGAACAAGTAGGCACTATACTTCGTGATTTCGCAGACGCTTTTGAAAATGAAAAGATTCTGAAAATTGGTCACAATCTTAAAGGAACAATTCTCGCTTTAAAGAAAGCGGGTGTAACCATACGCGGTCCATTGTTTGATACACTGCTGGCGCATTACCTGATCGAGCCGGAAGCGGCTCATGATATACATACACTTTGCACACAGTATCTGCAATACGATCTGCTTCCAATCAGTCATTCAGATTTACGCGAACAACTCTGCGAGCGCGCAGACCAGTTGATGCAGCTTCGCCCTAAGCTGAAGCAAGACCTTGAAACACGAAGACAATCGTTGTTGATGAATAACACCGAGATGCCACTGGTGAGTGTGCTGGCTGCTATGGAATTTGAAGGTGTAAAAGTAGATACAGCTGCGCTGTCTAAAATGTCAGATGAACTTCGCCAGGAATTGGAGAAGGTACAACGGGAGGTCTATGAGTTGGCCGGTGTAGAATTTAATATAGGTTCGCCAAAGCAGTTGGGAGAAGTGCTCTTCGAAAAAATGAAGCTGATCGAGAAACCTAAGAAAACAAAATCAGGTCAGTACGCTACCGGTGAAGATATACTCACGAGCCTTGCACCCAAGCATGATATAGCGAAGAAAATTCTCGACTATCGTGAATACGAAAAACTAAGATCAACGTATGTAGATGCGCTTCCTAAAATGATCAGCAAGTTTGATGGTCGCATTCATACAGACTATAGACAAGCTGTTGCTGCTACCGGGAGATTAAGCTCTAACAACCCTAACCTTCAGAATATACCGATCAGAACTGCAAAAGGAAAACAGATTCGCAGAGCCTTTGTATCGCGCGGTGAAGAGTATCTTTTTATGTCTGCAGATTATTCGCAGATCGAATTAAGAATTGCTGCGTCCTTTGCCAAAGATGAAGTGATGATTGAAGCCTTCCGAAATAAACGTGACATCCATACGACTACTGCAGCGAAAGTTTTCAAGGTGCCATTGGAGCAAGTTACGCCAGACATGCGAAGGAAAGCGAAGGAAGTAAATTTCGGTATCCTATATGGCAGCACCGCTTTTGGTCTCTCACAAAACCTGGGTATATCCCGCACGGAGGCTGCAGAAATTATTGATTCATACTTTAAGGAATTCCCGGCTATCAAGCGCTATATGGACGATTCTATTAACATGGCGCGCGAGAAGGAATATGTGGAAACTATTCTTGGACGAAGACGATACTTGCGTGATATCAATTCGCGTAATATAACTACGCGTGGCTTTGCCGAGCGAAACGCCATCAACGCACCCATCCAGGGAAGCGCTGCTGATATTATTAAAATCGCGATGATCAACATCCACCATTGGCTCGAGAAGAAAAATCTGAAAACAAAAATGATCATGCAGGTGCATGATGAATTGGTATTCGATCTTCATAAAGATGAAGCTGATCTCGTAAAGGAAAATGTTATAGCCTTGATGAAACATGCTGTGCACTTGGCCGTGCCAATGGAAGTTGAAGTTGGCATTGCTACCAACTGGCTCGAAGCGCATTGAGTATAGATTTTCATTTGTAAAAGTTCAACAGTATCAAAGTGTTGCCTATACATTTGTAAATTGTTAATATATATACAGCCAAATTAAAATTTATAGCGAGAAAAAAACGCACGGTATATTTGTGAGCCTTTTTGTTTGTAAAGCGTTTGCTGAATTCAAAAAGCCTTTATATTTGTGCCCCATCAAAATAAATTTTATTTAATTACGTATGACAAAAGCTGAATTAATTAGCAAGATCGCAGAAGACACAGGCATCACGAAAGTAGCTGCTAACACTGCGTTGGAATCATTCCTTGGTGCTGTTGAAAAAACGTTGAAGAAAGGTGACAAGCTTACACTCACTGGCTTTGGTACATTCTCTGTAGCAAAGAGAGCTGCGCGTAAAGGCCGTAACCCTTTCACAGGAGAAGCCATTAAGATCAAAGCTAAAAAAGTTGCCAAATTCAAAGCCAGCAAAGAGCTTTCAGGCAAACTTTAATCAACATTAATTACAAAAAGGAAAAACCCTGGTTATAACAGCCAGGGTTTCTTTTTATAGGATACTTTCAAAAAGTATTGAAAGTTTAGAAACTTTTGGTAGATTTGATCGTATGAAGTATACAGAGGCAAAAGAAGAACTGATCCAGGCCTGGGGAAACCTGGGATATAGCTGGGGCCTCAATAAAACCATGGCACAGATTCATGCACTTCTGATGGTCTCACCAAGATCGCTTTCAACAGAGGAAATTATGCAAGAGCTCTCTATCTCCCGGGGAAATGCTAACATGAATATCCGTGCGCTTCTTGACTGGGGAATTATTTCGAGAATACTTATTCCTGGTGAGCGTAAAGAATACTTCAAGTCGGAAAAAGACATTTGGGCATTGGCGAGACAAGTAGCAAAGGAAAGAAGAAAGCGTGAACTCGAGCCGATCCTGAAAGTATTACGCGAAGTAAATGATGTGCAGAGCGATGGATCAGAGGAAGCGAAAGAATTAAAACGCGTAGTAAAAGACCTGAAGAATTTTGCGGAAAAATCTGATGGCTTACTGGAGACTTTCATCAAATCAGAAGAGAGCTGGTTCTGGAATGTAGTCTTAAAAATCATGAAGTAAAATTCATATTTTTTTATCCCTATGTTTCAATATTTTCTGAAAATACCAAAAGTACAATCAATATGAAATACATCGACACAATCGCTCAGACGCTGTTCATTGCTGCTGCATTGGTTTTCCTGTTCCTGGGTATATTCTACCATGATGTAAGGGGATTTATTTTCGTTTGTCAGTTTTTTCTTGGATGCTGGCAAGTTGCCAGTTGCATTATTTCGCTTATCAAACATCCTGAGAATAACTCCTCCCGAAGAAAACATTTGCTTATCTCTGTTTTCTATATACTGTCTCTTTTCGTTTTCGGAGCTGCTATCTCTCACTATAAAATTCCTAATGTATATACCCTGATATATGGCACCGTTCCTGCATGGGCATTGGGAATATACTATTACATTATCACACTCCGGTGGTGCTTTCCTAAAATTAAGCGCAGTGGATTTCTACCTCATCTCAGCTTTTAATTTTTCACTTAACCATATATTTATGAACTACATCATTCTAACTTACAGCGTTTACCTGGTCGTTACTATTCTGCTTACCATCTGGGTAGCACGAACACTCTTTGCAAACGGACGTATATTTCTCATCGAGATTTTTCACCAGGATGCAACATTGGCTGATAGCGTAAACAAATTACTCCTGGTAGGCTTTTATCTGGTGAACATCGGTTACGCAGTATATACATTGAAGATCTGGCACACAATCGACAGTACACAAACCATGATTGAGACACTAAGCGAAAAAATCGGGTGGATCATTCTTGTACTGGGCGCAATGCATTTCTTCAATCTCTTTATACTCTTTAACCTGCGCAGAAAAGCACGCGAAGTTGCAAAAGCTGCTGTATAACAATTGTAATTAACTATATTTCAACTATACTACTCCAAATGAACAAGATCGTTATAGCCGGTGGTTCAGGTTTTCTGGGAAGAGCACTGACCGATTATTTTGTAAAACAGAATAAGGAAGTCGTTATACTTTCCAGAAAACCAGGAATAAGCCAGCAGCAACGCGCAAGAGAAGTATATTGGGATGGGAAAACACTTCGCGGCTGGAATCACGAACTCGAAGGAGCAGAAGCATTGATCAACATGAGTGGCAAGTCTGTTGACTGCAGATATACTGAAGAAAACAAAAAGCTGATTTACGAATCAAGACTTACCTCTACACGCGTATTAGGCACCGCTATACGTCAATGTAAAGTGCCACCGAAGGTATGGCTTAACTCAAGCTCTGCTACTATTTATCGCGCCTCTTACGACAAGCTGATGGACGAACGTACCGGTGAAACCGGACAAGACTTTTCGATGGATGTATGCAAGCAATGGGAGGCTGCGTTCAATGAAAGTATCACACCACGAACCCGCAAAGTAATTCTGCGTACAGCCATAGTGTTGGATCCGAAGGGCGGAGCATTGGCGCCACTTTTAAAACTTGTGAAAGCTGGTCTCGGTGGAAAAATGGGAGATGGCAAACAATACTTCAGCTGGATTCATATACAAGACTTTCGCAAAGTAATTGATTGGCTTATCAATCGACCTGCTACGGGAGTTTACAACGTTTGCTCACCCCAACCGTTGTGTAATATCGACTTTATGAAATTACTGCGACACAGTTTAAATGTACCCCTAGGGCTACCGCTTCCTGTATCTCTTCTCAAATTCGGGGCGCAATTAATTCGCACCGAAACAGAATTGGTTTTAAAAAGCAGAAAAGTTTATCCGCAAAGATTATTAGATGAAGAATTTGTTTTCGAATTTCCTGACCTGAAAGCTGCCATTGAAAATTTATGTCAGGTAGAAGCGAAGAAAAACTGAAACAATATTTTATAGCCATCGTTCCGCCCCCACCGGTTTCGGACGATGCGTTGCGTTTCAAAAATTATTTTCGTGATCAGTATAATAGCAAAGCATCACTCAACTCACCACCACACATTACACTCCACATGCCTTTCAAATGGAAGGAGGAAAAAGAGAATGAGCTGGTAGCTGCATTCTCGAGATTCGCATTGGGAAGGCCTATATTTAAAATGGAGCTTCATAATTTCGGCTCCTTTCCACCACGCGTTATTTTTATCGATGTCGTGCAAAACGATTCACTGGATCTCCTTAACAAAGAGCTTCATCGTTTCTGTAAACGCGAACTGAATTTATTCAACGCATCGTATAAGGATCAGCCTTTTCATCCGCACCTGACACTTGCTTTTCGTGACTTGAAAAAACCGATGTACGAAAAAGCCTGGGCTGAATTTCAGGAACGAAAATTCTCAGCACGCTTTGATGTGGAATGTATAGTATTGCTGAAACACAATGGAAAGATCTGGGAAGTACGGAAAGAATTTTTATTCGATCCGTCCTCGCTTCCAAAAGATGAAGAAGCAAATTCTTTCGAATTCCATCATTGATTACTTCTCACAAAAAGATCCCTTCGCGATCCAAAGTTTCTTATAGTTAACTTCGAGTAATCCTTCCTGAAGACCTGGGTCTGCTTCAATCACTTCTTTTTGCAACTCACCACGCATGATCAGAATGCCGCCATCGTGATCGCCAAATATACCTTCGGTAACTACATTTCCGGTGTTGACCAGTTTCTTTAAAAATGCATTATGCTTTTCAATGATCTGTGGATAATTGCCAGCAGTAAATTTACTTATTACAGCATCGAACCTAATAAAGGAATAGGAGACCATCTCGTATGGTTCGGGAGCCTTGCAAGGCGCACTGACACGCGAAGTATAGGGGAGAATCTCAACGTTCCAGCGATTGGCTTGTACACCCGGATCTGTGCTTAGCCATTGCTTCGCTTCATCTACAGAGTGAGTATTGAGAATAAATATACCACCGCCACCATCAAACGGACCGGCTGCCAGGAGCTTGCCTTCTTTTGCCAATCGCGTAATGTTGGCCATGTGTCCTTGCATCAATTTATCCGACTGCTCTTTTGATATAACCTCTGCGTCCGTTTTCTTATTCAGAAAAACAAACGAGTATTTTTTACTCTGACTGAAACCGGAAAAGGCTGCAATCATCAAAACGGTTATCAAAAGTTGTTTCATAGCAATACATGTTTTGCGAAACTTACTGATAATAGACGAAAGTATTTTTGTACACTCGACATTTAAAACCGAAACGGCTTAAATATAGTTTGAACCACTCAGTTCAGGATTTAATCTTTTGCTGTTTTCCTTTTCTTCCGATCAATAGGATACCAACGAGGATCAAAATTGTCCCGGTGATCTGCAATGCATAAATCGGTTCGTGCAAAAAGAAATAAGCTTGCAGTATAGTTGACATCGGGCCGATGCTTCCTACAATAGCTGCGTTGTCAGAACCGATGCGTTTGATTCCTTCTGTTACCAAATAGGATGGAATAACCGTGCTGACAATCGCCATCGCGAAGCTATAAAAATATACCAGGGGCGATAAGTTCAACAGTGAAGTGTTACTGACAATGGCATAATGTACCAACACGCCAGCCGAAGCAAACGTCATGGCATAGCTGTTGAATTTTGCCGCACCGACAAGGGGTATAAGTCTTCCGCTTCCCACAATATATAGCGCGTATGTAATCGCACATAAAAAAATGAGAGCAGCACCAAGATAAAAGTCATGGTTACGTTGTTCGTTCCAGTCTACTTCGCTGTAGAATGCTAATGCTAGTCCGCCATAGGTAACGATCAATGCCAGCCATTGGTAAGCCTTGATCTTTTGTCTGTAAAAAACGGCTGACATCAATAGCACCAGTGTTGGGTATATAAATAGAATTAACCGCTCCATACCTGCAGATATATACTGCAATCCAAGAAAATCAAGCAAGCTACTGACATAATATCCCAGCAAGCCAACAATGGCGACACCGATCCATTGCCGGGTGGTGAACTTTACGTTATCGTCTTTACGTGATGAAACAGCCGCTGACACAATAAAAAACGGCAGTGCAAAAAGCATACGCAGCGCGAGCAGCGTTACAGCATCTATAGTGGTGTCGCGATATGCAAGCTTTACAAAGATGGCTTTTGTAGAAAAACAAATTGCTCCTGCCAAAGCAATGAATATACCTCCGATAAAGTAAGGAGATGATGTTGAGGGCTTAATCATGATGAAATTGTTGTCGCTAACAACACTTCGTTTGTTTACCGGTGATGTATGCGGTCAAATGTATACTTTTTTCGTACAACGATGCTAAGAAGAAATCGATTATAAGCAACAGGCTACAGGTATATATACTTGTAGCCTGCGCTGTTCAATTTATTTGATCAATTGCCAATGGATGAGACTCTCGTCTCGATTAACTTCTTCAAAATTATTTTTCTCCAATACCCGATGTGACGGAATATTCATAAGCGGTGTATCCGCAGTAATGGCTTTGAGCGATTCATGCGAAAAACCCCATGCAACCATTGCCTGTAGGGCCTCCGTTGCGTAACCCTGGCCATGATACCGGATATCGAGTCCATACCCTACCATGGATTTGCCTTCTTCATTTGGAGGACCTGTAAAACCGATGCCTCCAATGGCCACATTCTTGTCCTTGACTATAATTTCCCAATTGGTATACCACTTAAAAGATGACCGGTAAACGTCTGTGTTCATGATCCAGAAGCCAATGGCTTCTTCGAGATCCTGCGCTACCGAAGGATCGTTTTGTCGTGGCTCATATTTTATACCGAGATCTTCCGCTAAACCTTGTGGATTATTTTTATACAGTACCATTTGCTCATGCGTCAATGGCACAAGCTCAAGTCGTGTTGTTTCTAACATGTTTGTAAATACTTGTTGATTAAAAAAGATAAACTATCGCAAAGAAGTCAGCACGATTTCAGGCCATAATCATGGAACCACTGAAGTATAGTTTGAGAACTATAAACAGTTTTTGATAAAGTGAGCCACGAAAGTGCTGACGCGATCAGACCCTTCCAGGCAAAGAAATTAAAATGTTTAGCTTTTTCAGAGGCGTTTAAACTCGACATAAAAGTAAATAAAAAGTAACAGATCGAAAAAAACTGTCGCCCGCAGACTCTGACTGTTAACTGTTTTTCTTTCTTTGCACCGTGAAAGTCCTGATTCTTCATCAACATTTTAATACACCCCAAAAAGGAGGAGCCCTCCGCTCTTATTATCTCGCAAAGGCATTGACTGACCAGGGAATTCACACCGTTGTAATAACAGGACACAACGAGAATGTTCAGCGGGTTGAAACGATAGAGGGGATTGAAGTTCACTATCTGCCGATCCCGTATCAAAATCAATTCGGTTTTTATAAACGCAGTGTATCGTTCTTAAAATATATAATGCAATCCGTTCGTGTTGCCGGTACGATCAAAGACGTTGACCTTTGCTACGCGATCTCTGTACCGCTCACCATTGGACTCGCTGCCTTGTGGATCAAGAAGCGTTTTAAAATTCCATACATCTTCGAGGTTGGCGATTTATGGCCGGATGCTCCTATACAGATTGGCGTCATCAAGAACTACTTTTTGAAACAATCGCTATATAGTCTTGAGAAATATATTTACGAGGAAGCTAACTCTGTTGTGGCACTTTCTCCTATGATCAAAGCCGCGATCGAAAAGAAATCTTCAGGCAAGAAAGTACACCTCATTACCAACATGGCAGATACTGATTTCTATTACCCGGAATCAAAGGATCCAGCACTGGAAGCTAAATATAGTGTTCAAGGCAAGTTTGTTGTTTCATATATAGGTGCCATTGGGTATGCCAATGGGTTGGATTATTTTCTTGAATGTGCACGCAACTGCCAGAAGGCATCACTTCCTGTTCATTTTCTTTTGTGTGGCGATGGCGGTATGGCCAACCGTCTGCGAGAGAGTACTGCACGAATTCAATTGAGCAACTTGACTTTTGTTCCCTTCACAAATCGTGATGGAGTAAAAGAGCTGATGAACATTACCGATGCATCGTTTATCTGTTACCGACCGTTGCCTATACTCGAAACCGGATCGCCCAACAAATACTTTGATGGTCTTGCTGCCGGTAAACTTATCGTTGTCAATTTTGGTGGGTGGATCAAAGAGGAGATAGAGAAGTATAGCTGTGGGTTCTATAGCGATCCTAAACACCCGACTGCATTTGTTCAGAAGATTCAAGTATATATCGCTGATAAAAAACTGCTAAAACAAAGCCAGCAAGCGAGTCGCTTACTGGCTGAAGAAAAATATTCTCGGACGAAGTTAAGTAATGAATTTGCTTCTATACTTAAATCCGGACGTTGATCAATGCTTAATCGAATTCCAGATGTCTACATCTAATAGGTAGGTTCCATCGGATTGCTTTTTCCATACGTTGGCAAACTTCACTTCAGAAGTATAAACAGAATCCTGGTACTTTGTTTTAGTAGTCGTGCGCCCGGTTTCATAGATATAGTCACCGCTTCCGTCAATTGACAAGGTTTGCGTTTTCATATCCAATAACTCGGATCCATTTAAAGCATCACTCCAAAATCTCTTGATGGCGTTCTTACCAATGTAAATCTCATAGCCACCATTCGGACAAAGCTTGGCACTGTCGGTATACATGGTGACTAATTTTTCGGCGTTACCTTCTTTAAAAAGTGCACTCAACTTTTCATTTCGCTCATGCAAAATTTCACGCATCTCACTTACAGAAAGCGTTGCCCGTTGGCAGCCACCGAGTAAAATACATATAACAATACTAACAGGTAAAAATCTCATAACTATATATAGGTTAGGAAAGGAAAATTATTGAAGAATCAACCGGCAATCCTCCGAGTCAAGATTTGTTCTTCTGTCGAAGGGGAAATCATAGAATCCGGCTTCATCTTTCCTGGCGTTGATTACCAATTTACTTCTGCCTGTTTCAAGCTTTTGATTGTCATATGCCTTTAACAAAACAGTATCCTGAAAATCCTTATTGAAGATGCAGTATACACTTACAAGATTATCAACTCCGAGGGTGTCGTTGGCGATAATGACCTTGCCAAGTTCAATGCCTTGTGCTTTCAGCTCCGGACTTAATTCAACTTCTACTTTAAAAGAATTCTGAACACCACTGGAAGCACCTTTGATAAACTGGCCAACGGCTTCGCCCGTTTTCTCGCCTGTTTTTTTCAGCGAACATGCTGACAAGAGAACGATCAACAAACACAGACCTGTTAATTTCATATTGCAAAGTTACACGTTCACAGCTAAATATATACTATAATCTGAATGGACCTATTCCAAAACTTTCTCTGAAATTTTCCCTGTCTTCTTATTCTTCAGGATTACTTTTTTAGAACCGTAATGCGTCATTTCTTCTTTAATAAGGTAATGATCAGCATCATATTCTACCAGGTGGCTATCTTTCGACACACCCTCACGTCCGCGCCAGATATCGAGCTTTACAGGCTCCCAAAGTTTTGTCTTCGCAGATTTATAGGCAGCGTCCAGTATAGCGTTTACAACATAGCCATCGTAAAACGTTTCTTTAGGATCAACACCTTTTTCGTATGCGTTGAACATATCCATGAACATGTGATTATATCCCAGCTCATTCAACTCATCTCCTACCGGGAATAACCACCCTGTATTGCTCTCTGCTTTTTCAGCAACGTAATCTGCACCTTTACCCGTTGTAAACATATCGAAGCCCGTGCGCAGAAAACTGTTGATCCAGATCGTACCCTCCGTTCCCATCACTTCATCACGCAAGTCCAATCCCCCGCGGAAAGTCCAGCTTACTTCAAACTGTCCTATAGCACCATTCTCATATTTAACCAAACCGATCGCATGATCTTCTGCGTCAATGGGTTTTACTTGTGTATCAGCCCAGCACATTACTTCAACGGGCTTTATATCCTTCCCTATATAACTGCGCGTGATCTCCACACAATGACAACCGAGATCAAGTATACATCCACCACCGGCTTGCTCTATATCCCAGAACCAATCACTATGCGGGCCAGGGTGTGTCTCACGTGACTTCGCCCATAAAATTCTCCCCAACGCACCAGCCTTTACACTTTCCTGCGCCTTGATAAACTTAGGAGTATATACCAGATCTTCGAGGTAGCCATTGAAGACACCAGCCTTTTCTACAGCGAGAAGCATACGCTTCGCTTCCTCTGCATTTCGGCCTAATGGTTTTGTTGTGATTACACCTTTCTTATGCTTGCAGCAAAGTAACACCGCCTCCTCATGAAGATTGTTGGGAAGTGATATACATACTATATCTACTTCAGGACGATTGATCGCTTCCTCCATGGTGGTTGTGGCGAAGGCAACGTTATAGTCTTGTGCAAACTTCTTTACGCTCTCTTCCCTGCGCGAATAGATGCTGACAATTTTGTCTTTGCTTCTATAGCCTTGCAATGAATCAGCATAAAATCGTCCGATAAAACCGGAACCGAGCATGGCGATGTTCATAATGTTGTAGTTTTTTAGTTATATATCTTTTTTTGTATGAAGATGCTTATATACTTTTTGTTGCCTGGGTTTTGTTGTCCCGGAAAAACAAGATAAAGAGCACGAGCACTACTGCTGCAATACCGGCAGGTACAAGCCACACGTTAGTCCAGTTTGTTACTAGCGGATCACCAGAGGAGTATATATCTTTTACTTTTCCGGCTATAATAGAGCCTATAAACATACCTACGCCATAGGTGGCCAATGATATTAATCCCTGTGCCTGCGATTTGATCTTGTCACCAGCTTTTAAGTCGGTATAGATCTGTCCGGTTACAAAGAAGAAATCGTAACATACACCGTGGAGTAAAATTGCAGTATATAGCATCCAGACAGATGTATCTGCTGTACCATATCCAAAGAATACAAAACGGGTGATCCATGCGATCAACCCAATGATCAGTATTTTCTTTACGCCAAACTTTTGAAAAGCAAAGGGAAGCAACAACATGAAAATCACTTCCGATGCCTGGCCCAGCGACATCTTGTTTTCTATTTTAAAGGTCTTGTAATCCATAGAAGGAAATGCAGTGGCATACGCGTCCGTCAAGGACGGATTGGCCCACGCATAGTAGAAAGACAACGGTATACATATAAGTATAGAGGATATAAAGAAGATGGTAAAAGATCTGTCTTTGAACAATACAAATGCATCTTTACCTATTATCTGTGCAAAGCTCACAGTGCCCGTTGCCGAAGGAGGAGTATGCGGCAAAAAAAATGCAAGTACACCGAGCAATGCTGCAGCGATCATGGAGATCTGAAATATAGCAACCTGGTCACCAACCGCCATGAATCCAACAATGTTAACCACTACAATCCACGCCAGTGTTCCAAAGACGCGTATAGCGGGAAATTGTTTCTCAGGATTCGTCATCTGCTGCATGGCAATGGAAGTCGTCAGCGCGATGGTTGGTGTAAAAGTGAAGCAGTATAATAACATGATCCAGAAAAAGGAATCCGGATTGTTCGTGTTAACAAGTATAAACAGTAAAGCAGCTCCTAACAGGTTCAGTATACCCAACACTTTTTGTGCAGCGAAGTAACGATCCGCCAACAGTCCTATGAAAAAAGGTGCTGCGATCATCGCTATAGAAAAAGCTGCATATGCATTTCCAACCTGGTCTCCGGTAGCATGAAGTTGGTTGGTAAGATATTTACTCATCTGTCCGTACCATGCTCCCCAGACAAAAAACTGAAGAAACATCATCAGAGACAGTTGGATGCGAACAATTGGTTTCATAATGCAAGAAGTACAGGAGAAATATACAGGGATGATTTGAATCTATAAAACCTCCCGTATAAATTCACACGATGTGTTCTTCGCACACTATGGAATTATTAGACAAATCTTAACCAGGCAAAAAATTTCCGGTGCATGGTGTACTGCATATCTTTTTCAAATGCATAGGCCTCTTTCTCGAATGGAATAGTATAGTAAGCGGTCATGTGATCTTTGCCCTTCAGGCGCGCTATACCATAGAAAAGTAAGTACAGCAGCCAATGAAAAATAAAGAGCATCTCAAGCTGCTGGTAAAAATGAATAAGCTCATGATTGATAATTTCATCCTTTTGTTTGCAGCCCTTCCAATAAAAAATGAAGACAAAGAATGAGAAGCCATCATACTGACCGAATAGCTTCTTGTTGGTAGCGATTTGAAAGGGAATCACGACTGGCGCCCAATCAGCGCTTCAGCATAGTTCTTTAAAAGCGCTCTTGCATCAGCATGGATGCTGAGTCGCTCAAGATTATCAAAACCTTTTCTGAAAAACTGATCTACCTTTTTTTCAGCTAAAGTTTGAACACCGAGTGTATTGTAGATTGACTTTACGGCGTCTACTTTTTGTTTCTTGTTGAATTTTTTAACTGCAAGCCACTCCGCCAATTCACGTTTAATTTTTCCTTGTGCTTTTTCACGAGCCTTGATGAGCAGGAAAGTTTTTTTGTTTGCAATGATATCGCCTCCTACCTGCTTGCCAAATTTTTCAGGGTCAGCATAAGCATCGAGCAAATCATCTTTCAATTGAAATCCTATACCTATATTAGTTCCGAATTCGCGTAGTGCTTTCCGGTCATCTTCAGAAGCATCGGCAAGTATAGCACCGAGCTCAAGACTGAATCCCAACAATACTGCGGTCTTCAGGCGGATCATATTTATATACTGTGCTTCGCTTACAACGTCTGTCGTTTCGAATTCCATATCCCACTGCTGCCCTTCACATACTTCTGCAGCACATTGATTGAAAGCTTTTAGCACGAGCTTCAGCTTGGCGGGTTCTATATTCAGAAACATGTCGTATACCTTCACGAGCATAACATCTCCTGAAAGTATAGCGGTGTTTACATTCCACTTCTCATGTACTGTTTGTTTTCCTCTGCGCAGCGGAGCTTTATCCATAATGTCGTCGTGCATCAGGGTGAAGTTGTGAAATGCCTCCACGGCTGCCGCGAACGGCACCACGCTTTTTACATCGCTTTTATACAAGGAATATGAAAGTAAGGTAAGCATGGGCCGCAGACGCTTGCCTCCCAAACTCATCAGGTAGCGGATCGGCTCATATAAGGACACCGGTTGCTTACCATACTTCTGTTTCGAAAATTCTTTCTCGAGTAATGATTGATATGACTTCAGTTGCTGCATAGAAATCCTTGCACTATATAATAAACCGCGAAGGTGCAATTTTGATTTAATCTTCGAAAGATTTTTTTACAGCTGGCTCAGCAAAGATAAGGTCGATCAATCGCTTGTCTATATCCGTTTTCTTTACACGAACTTTTACACGGTCGCCTAACGTATAGATCTTCTTTCGCTTACGTCCTACAATGCGATAGCTTCGCTCATCGAATTCATAAAAGTCATCGGTAAGGTCAGCCAATCGAATCATGCCTTCACACTTCGTCTCAACGATCTCCACATACAAGCCCCATTCGGTAACACCGGAGATCAAGCCTTCATATACTTTATTTTCAGCAGAAGCCATGAACTCAACTTGCTTATACTTGATGGAAGCACGCTCTGCGTCAGCAGCACGCTTTTCTCGTTCGGATGAGTGAAGACTTTTCTGTTCGAATTCTTCTTTACTTACCGGCTTGCCATCATCCAGATAATGTTGCAATAGTCGATGCACCATCATGTCCGGATATCTCCGGATCGGAGATGTAAAGTGTGCATAATGTTCGAACGCCAAGCCGAAGTGTCCTTTGATTTCGGTTGAATACTTTGCTTTCGCCATCGTACGGATCGCGAGTTGCTCGAGTATATTTTGCTCAGGTTTACCTTCGATCTCTTCCATCAGTTTGTTAAGCGAACGACTGATGGATTGTTCCTCCACATTCATTTTATGTCCGAACTGTTTCGCGAACACAGAGAAGTCTTTTACTTTATCAGGATCCGGAAAATCGTGAATACGATAAACAAAAGTATTCTTCTCTTTACCCTTTTTATAGTTATATACAAAAGTTGCTACTTGCTTGTTTGCAAGAAGCATGAATTCTTCAATCAGTTTATGTGCATCCTTTCTTACCTTTGCTATAACAGCGAGTGGCTTTCCTTGCTCATCAAGTTTGAATTTTACTTCCGTGGTTTCAAAGTTAACGGCACCCTTGTTGAATCGTTCTTTACGAAGTTTCTTCGCCAGCGTGTTGAGTATAATTAACTCCTCGGCATAATCGCCTTTACCAGTTTCAAGTACTTCCTGCGCTTCTTCATAGGTAAATCGTCTGTCGGAATGAATAATCGTTCTTCCAAACCATTCTTTTTTGATCTTTCCTTTATCGTCCATTTCAAAGACCGCAGAGAATGTGAGCTTATCTTCATTCGGACGAAGCGAGCACAATCCATTTGATAATCGCTCGGGCAACATCGGAATGGTACGATCAACCAGGTAAACTGATGTCGCGCGATCATACGCTTCTTTCTCCAACTCTGATTTGAGATCTACATAGTGCGTAACATCTGCGATGTGTACACCAATCTCATAATCACCGCTGTCAAGTTTTCGGAATGATAATGCATCATCAAAATCTTTCGCGTCAAGCGGGTCGATTGTAAATGTTGTTATCTCCCGGAAGTCCCAACGCTTCTTGATCTCTTTCTTCGTAATACCTTCATCAATAGATTCGGATTCTTTTTCAACCTGCTCCGAAAATTTAAAAGGAAGACCGAACTCTGCCATGATCGAATGGATCTCAGCATTATTCTCACCGGCTTTACCGAGTACATCTACAACTTTTGCTTCCGGTTTACGATCGTTCTCCGACCATGAAGTAACTTCTATAATTACCTTGTCACCGTTGCGTGCTCCATTGATGTTCTCAGGGTATATAAAAAAGTCCTGATGCATTTTACGGTGGTCAGGAACCACAAACGCAAAGTTCTTGGAGAGCTCGAGCTTGCCTACATAACGCGTACGATTACGTCTGATTACCTGCGTGATTTTTCCTTCCGGATGATCACCATGGCGTGTCGGCAGAATCTCGATCTTAACAGTATCGCCATCCACTGCGGAACCCATGTCCCGCGACTTTACATATATATCATCTTTACCTTCGCCTATACGAACGTATGCAAAGCGTGAACTGACATGATCTACAATACCAGTCAGTTCTTCTTTCTGGCGATTGGTGGTATAACTTCCGTTACTAAGTTCCTTGATGCGTTCATCATCGGCTAACTCATAAACGAGATGTGTTGCCTGTTTGATGTCTTCGCGTTTCTTCAGACCTAATTTTTTAATAATCTGTTTGATACTATATCCTTTTCCGGACGCTTCATCCAGTATTTCAAGTATAGATCCCAGGAAAAGATTTTTCAGCTCTTTACCTTTTGGTTTTTTTGATTTTGTTTCTTTTTTCTTCTTGCTCATGCGAGCGGGGTTAATTAATTACAATAATAATTGCTTCTAAATATCAGCAATTCGTGTCACTCTACATCTATACGATGCTATTATTCAAAATAAAATTATGCCATAACAAGAACATAATTAATTTTGAACACTGGCTTTAAAGCTTTGTTATCTACATTCTAACATTTTAATAATTTATTCATGGCACAAACAAAACTTGGTGAAGCCGTTGTTACAACCAACGGAAACTTACCTGCAATCGGTTCTACAGCTCCGGATTTCACTTTGGCGGGAATTGATCTTAAAGAATATTCCCTGAAGGATTATGCAGGTAAAAATATAGTACTGAATATATTTCCCAGCATTGATACCGGTGTATGCGCCACCTCTGTACGCACCTTTAACAAGCGTGCAGCAGAAAAAAATAATACCGTTATTCTCAGCATCTCCAAAGATCTTCCTTTTGCCTTCAAACGTTTTTGTGCTGCAGAAGGAATCGACCAGGTGGTGAGTCTTTCTGATTTCAAAAACAAGGGCTTCTCAAAGAGTTATGGTGTTGAAATGGTTGATGGCGGGCTCAACGGCTTACTCGCGCGTTGTGTTGTCGTTATCGACCAGGAGGGTAAAATAAAGTATACCGAAGTTGTTCCTACGATCGGTCAGGAACCCAATTATGACGCCGCACTAAACGCTATTGGCTAAACTTATTCGTTATCTGTTAGAGGTGTATGCTCAGGCATAATACTTGTAGCAGATAACATTTTACTTAATCGCACCGTAATTTCTCTGTGCGGAAATTTATATCATTTTCCTATCATGAAGCACAACATGTTTATCCACCCAATAGTTCGGCTGGCGTTTACATTTTTATTTGTCGCCCTGCTATATGGATGTAAAACCGATTACGAAGAAGTTCAACTCCGGCAGATCAAAGACGTTGTGGTCGATGCCAATACAGACCCTCGGTTAAAAGCGAACGCTATTTTTTTCAACCCGAACAACAAACAAGGAAGGCTCAGAAAAATAGATGTAGATATATATGTGAATGGGAAAAAAGCAGGCAAGATCGATCAGAAGCTTAGAACCGTGATCCCTGCAAAAGGAGAATTTACAGTGCCGCTGGAAGTACAACTCGCCATGAAAGAACTTGGATTCTTTGATACGTTGCTCGGTGTATTGGGCGGAAAGAAGTTTGAAGTTCGCTACGAGGGTTCTCTCAAATTAACCTATCATGGTATACCCTTCCGTGTACCGGTGAAGTATAAAGATGAAGTCAGGATACGCTTCTAACTAAACTATATCCTGCTGTACTCCTACTTTACAATCTTGTCATACGATGCGCCAATGCCTTTGATCAGCGATGAGCTGAATCCCTGATGCTCCATTTCATTTAATCCAACGATGGTACATCCCTTCGGTGTTGTTACTTTATCAATCTCTGCTTCTGGATGGCGTCCTAATTTCAATAATAATTCTGCTGCGCCCTTTACCGTTTGTGCTGCAATGAGATTTGCTGTTTTAGCATCGAAGCCGATTTCTATACCACCTTGCGTAGAGGCACGAATGAAACGCAATGCATACGCTATACCACATGCACCCAGCACGGTTGCTGCGTCCATAAGTTTTTCATCAATGGCAATGGTAATTCCCAGCTGATCGAAAAGATCGGTAACATACTTTATCTGTATATCACTGGCACCTTCGTAACAAAGGCATGTTACAGACTCTTGTATAGCGATCGCCGTATTGGGCATGGCGCGGAAGATCGGCACTCCATGATTTACTATGGCCGCTAGGTCTTTCAGAAAGACTCCGGTTACTACACTAATGATTATATGTCGCGATGGATCGAAATTCTTCTTCAGTCCTTCCAGAACCTCCTTAACGTTATAAGGTTTAAGTGCTACGATAATTACATCACTATCTTTAATTGCTTTTTCATTATCGCTGGTGATCGTTACGCCTGCTGTTTCGAGAGGCAAAAGTGCTGCGAGATTTCTACGTGTAACGGTGATCTGCTGCGGAACAACAAACTCACTTTTGATAAGTCCTTCTGCGATAGCTGCTCCTAAATTTCCTCCGCCAATAATGGCAATCTTTGAATGCTTCATAAACGTGATTGAAAGATGAAGTGTGAAAATTAAAACACTTTCTTCGACTTCTTCACGCGAAGCTAAAATTTAACAGAAGAAATTTACAAGCTTACTTTTGTTCGGTAGCTATAGTGCCTAAATATATAGTTACGTAAACTGCAATTCGATGATGGGATTAATAGGTTGCGCTGAACACAACGCTCACGTTGGTATAATAAATGGTCGTTGTCCCAGTATAACCGGAATCTGTTCCTACAATTAACCATAGCTCACCCGCATTATTACTCGTAGCAACAAAGGGAACATAGCTATCAGCATTGGTGCGTGTGATCAATGTATAGTCTTGTATGTTTGCACCGCCGGCAATGTTACCCAACACAATCATGTTTTCTCCACGATCCAGTTGTTTGCCTTTGTCAACGTTCAGAGTATAATTACTTTCCAGTATAACTTTCTGCGGTTCGACATTCGAAGCTCCGGCTTTCAGAAATACACTTTCACCAGGAGATCCCCCAGCTGTGGAGCTTCCCGAAGGAGCGTTGGTAGCAAACTTGATTTCAAATACAATGTTATAGGCTGTGTTCGGAGTAAGACCTGTGACTTTCTTTTTCATAAACATAAAGAGATCATCACTTAAATTATTACCCGACAACATCATGGCTTTCTTTGAACCCAGATTGGCTGGCAAATTCGTATAGTCAGATCGCAGATTGAATTTCATAGAATCTTCTTGCGTGGCCGGATAGTCGGTAAAATCTGCTTCCCAGCCATATTGACTTTTACTAAAATCAGAAACATCCGAAAAAACATATAGCCCATCTTGCAGGGCGCTTTCACTGAGACTGCACCCAGCACAAATAATCCAGACGAACGCACAGAGGAATACCCGGCACTTCATTTTTTGTTGCATTTATGTAATAGACACTTCAATCATCGGCCGGGTTGTAATCACTTTAAAAATAGCAGCAGGATTACACCTGGATTGTGTGTTGTGATTCATACTAATAAGTTAAGGTTTTACACTAAAAATTCAACACTTCCGTCTAATTTTAAGGAACCTTGGTTGTGATCCCTCGTATTTACTACCAATAACTCATTTGCATGGACAATTCTACCACCACTATATTTCCCTTTAAAACTCTATTAAGCTTTCGGCTGCTGATAGAACATTGGGAACAGCGTATCCAGGAAGGTCACTTTTCTGCTTTTGCACCCACCATTAAAGCATATATTGAGCAAGCACCCGAGCTGAAGCAACCTATAGAGGATGAAGCGGTATTTGCACGACACAAACCGTTCATCGATTTTCTGATGACGGCCGCTATTCCTTCCGCTACCAACAACAATGATCTGATCGTTGCACTCCAACCTTTTAAGTTTAAATCTTTATATAGCACACCTGCATTTGACAAAACTATATTCTTTGAATCTTTTGAAGAACATGCACAGGCGAATGTACCGGGAGGCAAAATTAAACTCGGCAAAACTGTACGGGCTTGTTTGATGATCCTTGAGAAATTCCAGAATCTAGGAATGTTCGCGGAAAGTCCTCGGCCTGTGCTTGTAACGTTGAAAGATCCGAATAACGGATTAGACAAAGTATATAAAATAGAAATCAGTCACCAGTTCTGTGACGTAATCGCAAAGGTTGAATATAAACCCATCGAGAAAAACATTGTAAAATTTCTGATGGAGAAAATTTACGATCACGATTTGTGGCTGCAGTATATCAACCCTGAAAATTTTGAGTTTCATGGATTGCTGATCATGCGTCTCGTAGATGTTACAGAGCAAGAAATGCTCTCGTCTATCAAGTATGATTTACTTGAGCGCAATGCCGTGATCCGCAGCGAGAGTTTTGTACGGATCCAACATAAGCTCCGTTCGCTTTTTGGTATACCCGACATTCGTTTAGGCATTGCATACCTGGATCCTAATAATGACATCGTAATAAATAACCCCGAAGCCGAACGCTGGAATAGTGTAACAGCTTGCAGCAACGACAATTCTCCTTGTCAGGATTTTACAGGATCTATATATGAGCGAAGCTGGCTCGAAAGACGATACGTTACCATAGAGAATCTCTCCGAGTATCCCTTTAAATCTGTAGTGGAAGAATCGCTTTTGAAGAATGGCATTCAGAATATATTACTCGCCCCACTGATTGATGGCGAAGAAATTATAGGTATGCTTGAGCTCGCTACACCAACACCGGGTAAGTTGAATCCGGTAAGCGCGCATAAAGTTGAAAATGTACTTCCGATGTTTACCGCTTCCGTAAAACGCGTAAAGGAAGAAATGTCTACAGAAGTACGGGCGTTGATCCAGGAAGAATGTACCGCTATACATCCTACGGTTCAATGGAGGTTTTTTGAAGCAGGGTTGAATCTGTTAAACAAAAGAAGAACAGATGATAAGGCGACTCTTGAAGAGATTGCTTTCAAAGATGTATACCCGTTGTATGGTTTGGCAGATGTGCGCAATTCCTCGATCGAACGTAACATGGCCATTCAACGCGACCTTCAACAAAACCTGAAGCTTGCTAAAGAACTTCTTCATAAAATTTACGCTGTTACAAAACTTCCCTTGCTGGAAGAAGCTATCTTTAAAACGGATGAGCAACTCCAGAAAATTAATCGTGGCCTTGCCTCCGGTGATGAAAGCAATGTGCTCGACTTTTTGAAATCGGAGATCAATCCAATGATCGATCATTTTAGTAATGAAGAAGAACTTCAGCGGCTCATCGATAAGTATAAGTCTAACCTCGACCCAACGTTTGGGGTGGTGTACAAACGCAGAAAGGCATTTGAGGAAAGTCTTGAACTCATTAACAGAACCATCAGCAATTACCTGGACGATGCGGAGAATGATGCACAAAAAATGTTTCCCCATTATTTCGAGAAGTATAAAACCGATGGCGTTGAGTTTACTATATACCTGGGAACTTCTCTGGTAAAAAATAAAACGTTCGACACTTTTAATCTGAAGAACTTCCGCTTGTGGCAGTTGCTGGTGATGATCGAGGTTAATCGCAAAATTGAAGCGTTGAAATCGAACATGAAGACGAAGCTCGAAATAACTCAATTGATATTGGTACACGACCAGCCGATTTCTATCCGCTTCCGCCCTGATGAAAAACAGTTTGATGTGGATGGCGCCTATGATATCCGGTATGAGATCGTTAAGAAACGAATTGATAAAGCGCATATAAAAAATACAGGAGAGCGACTTACTCAACCGGGTAAACTTGCCATTGTATATAACCAGGCAAAGGTAGAGGATGAGTATAAGCGATACTTCCACTACCTGAAAGCGAAGGGTATGATCGTTGGTGAAGTGGAAGAGCTTGAGTTGGAAGAGTTACCAGGAGCTACCGGCCTACATGCGTTGCGTGCACAAATGGCAAGTGAACAAAATACTTTGCCAATGATAGACCCTGATAATTTGTTGAAAGATATTGAAGAAGGATTACGCGTTCAGTAATTTTTTTGCTTTTTCAATGTTCTTTGTACCTTCATTTCCATGAAGAGAGTTCTCGTTTATTTCATTCTTATACTACTGATCAGTTGCAAAGAAGTTACCTATAAAGAACCGCAACCAAAGGGTATAAAAAAACTTCATAGTATACCTTCTTCTTTGCAAGGCCGGTATATCCTTCCGGATGATAATCGTGCTATACGCGATACACTGGTTGTGCAATCCAACCGATATTTTGCATCCAGCGATCCGCACGGTGGAAGTATTCTAAGCGACAGTTTACTTTTGAAATACCACGAAGGATTTTACTTCATCAACATCAATGACAGACCTGAGTGGTTACTGCGCGTTATTCAACAAGAAAAGAATGGCGATATCACCTGCTATATGTTGCAGGCTGAAGACAGTGTATTTCATGATATGCTGCAGCACTTGTCCAAAGAAATACAAGTTGACTCAACGGTGTTGAAAAATGAAACCTTATACCAGATCGATCCTTCATCTAAAAAGTTGATCAGCCTGATCCAGAAAGGATACTTTAAAAAGACTGCCACATTGAAAAAAATACAATAGCTATACTTCCGGAGGCTCCGGCTTGTCTTCTTTTATATGCGAATGATTTTGTGCTATAAAGGGCGATGCCTGCTGATGTAGCCGGATGGCTTTACGCGACAAAACAAATCCTATGAGCAGTGATGCAATGGCGGCAAGCCAAATGCCGGGTAGATAGGATATAAACCAGAAGTAATCGTACATACCATGAAAGAGTGTAGCGACTGCGAGTGCAACAATGCTCATCAGTAATCCTTGCCGGTGTGTGAATTTGGCTTTCCCTAAAAAGAAACCCATCATAACGCCAAATGTAGCATGTGCCGGCACGGCTGTAAACAATCTCAACACACCTGTCATAAACCCGGACTGAAATGTATATAGTACGTTCTCCAGTGTTGCAAAACCCATGCTTACCATTACTGCATATACAATACCATCAAAAGGCTCGTTGAAGTTTTTATTATAGAAAAGTATAAAGCGAACAAAAATAAATTTGCTGAACTCTTCGATCAGAGCAATTTTAAAAAAGGCGTTAACGAACTGGTGAACAACGTCATGTTCTTTGGTGAGAATAAGAATATTGATCGGGTAACTTATAGCCAGCGTAAGGATGGCGCTCAATGCTCCATACAGGAAACTTATAACAAGCAATAGCAACGGCTCCCGTTCGTGTTTATCCTTCAGGTAAATATATAGTCCAATGGCAACACCGGGAGCAAGAGCAAGGGCTAACAAGCTGAAGAAATCCATGCAAACAAATTGTACAGCGAAGGTACGCATAAAAAAAGTCCCTCTCCGAAACGGAGAGGGACTTTCCTGAAATCAAGTCAAAGTATATTACTTCATCACATTGCCTACTCCATCACTTCTTCAACTTTATCCATTTTGTCGGCCGTGTATTTGCCCGAGGTAGCATAAACAATTTTTCCTGTAGCATCCAGTACGAAAAAGTAAGGGATGTCTTTCTTTTCAAAATCGAGAGCCTCTTTGTATGGTTTCAATTCGCCTCTGTAAAACAAGATGTAGGGCAGTAGTTGTGGATCAATGTTCTTAATCGCCTTCCGTTTTGCTGTGCCAGTAGCCGCAGCGTTGACACCTGTGAACATCGGTACGAAATAAACATTTACGTCATACGAAAAGCCGGCCAGCACACCTGTTGTTTTTTGTATAAACTTTTCAAACACAGGTTGAAACCAGGAATTCAATTCGTCTTCCGATTTTTTTGAGTATGCAAGACCCAGCAATGTGTATTTGCCTTTAACATCATCTGGTAATTTTACTTTTTTATCTTCCACGGTTTCGGCTTCCATGGCAGGAAACTGCTTACCAACCTGTGCCTTTACAAGCACACTCGAAAACACAATGAGTAACAGTATAGAATATTTCATACAATTTAATTTATCGCAATTTACCCAATAAGCTTCTTAATACCTGTTTCACGTTATAAAAGTAACCTTACAAGTCGATAAGATGACAGAAAAGGGCATTACGATCCGTATTGTTCAATATATATTTATCAATACTATGGTTAGCCACTTTCATGCCAATCAATTTATACCATGAGTTGCGAAGCTATATCCATATAAATACAGTTTTTATTTTACCCATGTTACCTTCTCTTCAATAGGTTTTCTTTTGCTGTCAGGCACAGGACCTTTTGGTATGCCGATGTGCAAAAAGCCGAGCAGCTTATCATCTTTTTCCAAACCAAATAATTCTTTTGCTGCCTCAAAATAAGTTATACCACCACTGCTCAGGTAACACCCTATACCGTACGCTGCTGCCGTGAGGTACATATTTTGCACAGCACAAAACACAGCTCCTATTTCTTCAAGTTCAGGCAATGATTTTTTTTCATCGCGCTTCATACCTACAGCAATAATGTGCGATGATAAAACTGTTTTCGTGAGCAGGTTTTGATAGCGTTCTTCTTTAAATGTACCACTTGCCTCTGTTACGCTTTTATATACTGCTGCCTGCTGCTCGCCAAGTCGTTTTAACCCCTCACCTGTGAATACAACAAAATGCCATGGCTCGGTAAATTTATGTGTTGGAGCCCACCGTGCATTCTCAAGCATTTGGTTTACAATCGCATCGTCAACTCTTTCGCCACTATATTGCTGTTGAAAAACTGATCTGCGGTTTCTGATTAAAGTGTTTACTAATTCTGCTTTTGAAGAATCTATGTTCATGATTATAAGTTTTTTAAATTAGAGTAATCAATCTATCACAACATGCAAAAATTTTTACTTCCAGTATTTTTCATCATTCTGGTTTCGTCATGTGCTCCGATTTATGTTCCAAATCTGCGCAACTCTCCGATGTTTACCAAAGGAGGAGAATTTCAAGGGTCCATGCAAGTGGGCAACGGACTCGATCTGCAAGGCGCAGTCTCTGTAACAAATCACATTGGCCTGATGGGAAATTATTCATTCTCTGATCGCGGCAAGATCGATCCGGATGATACAGACAACTACCACCGTCATAGTTTTTTTGAAGGAGGCTTGGGCTACTATGAAAATGATGGCATCTGGTGTTATGAAATTTTCGCAGGCTATGGACGTGGAGATGCATCCAGCTATGATGAGTATGATATCTTCGGCTCTGGCTCTACTGATTCATGGACTACCGGTAAATATGAACGCTGGTTTGTTCAACCAGCTTTTGGTATTAATAAGAAAGTAATGGGTGTATCATTCGTTCCTCGTTTTTCCGTTGTTGATTTCTATGAATTTAAAGATGAAATAACGGGTGTTACAATCTCCGATGTTAATGCATCACCAAAAGTATTTGTTGAGCCCGCTGTTATCGGCCGTGTAAACCTTGCTAACAATCACGTCTTTTTTACTTTTCAGGCAGGCGTAACAATAGCGGCAAGCCCGGATGTATATTTTGAATACAGAACGTTTCAGTTAGGCACAGGCATCGGATTCCGTTTTGGAGGAAGTGCTTCTTCAAAGAGTAACGAGTCCAGCCAGAATTAAAATATAATTCAAATCATACTATAGCAATCAGGTGTTCTATACTATCCCAAATTTTCAAATGAATTTAATGATAGTATAGAATACCGGTTACAAACATCCGAAGCACAAACCAATATATACTTACTTCGGAAACTGACTCGCATCGATATTCGGAATCACCTTGAGTGCGTTTTTATAGTATATCTTCTTCAATACATCATCCGGTAAATCCAGTCCATACATGCGCCAGAAAGCATGGTAGCGTTTGTGATAGGGGAAATATTCATCTGCTGTTTCAAGCACACGGAAATACGTTTCATATTCTTCAGGCACCCATGAGTCTTTACCGAAGAGAACGCGATCCTGATACTTTGTTAAAAATGCTTTTGCCGCACGGGGTTGTCGACCAAGTTCAGCGATAACAGCACCGATCTCAGTATACATATTCGGGTATAGATCCAAAAGTTCACCAAGCTTTTTCAAATCACTTCCATACCATCCCAAGTGAGCATTGATGAATTTAGTCTTTGGGTGCTTCTTAAAAATATTATGCTGCTCTGCAATGATAGTCTCCCATGAAACCGGATCCGTGTCATGCCTTCTGCCGGGATGAAGTTTCAACTCAAGCCAGCGTTCATTATTCTTATCAATGGGCTGCCAGAATTGTTTGGGATCAGCAGCATGAATCAGCACGGGTATACCCAGCTCACCACACTTTGCCCAGATAGGATCTATACGCGGATCATCTATATGTACACGATTACCTTTGCTGTCTTGTGTAAACATGCCCAGGCTTTTATAAATCTTCAACCCGTTTGCACCTTTCTTTACATCTTCTTCCAACTGCCTGACCATACGCCCTTGCCATTCGGGATCATCGATCGCAGCAAAATCCATATTGGTGAAAACAATAAATCTTTTCGTGTTTGTCTTCTTTACATTCTCCAGCGATTTTTCAAGATGTTCTGTACTCCCACGACCACGACCACTCAGGTTTACCATCACAGCCATATTAAGCTTATCCATTTCTTTCAACAACGCGTTCAAATCCTGAGTTGGCATATTGAACTGGTGATTGTGAACATCAATGAATGGAAATTTAGCACGCGTTAAACGATGCTCCGGAACAACGAGCGTTGATGGCGGATCGTAGTCTTCAAAATCCATTTTATCATCCAATGGTTTTTCCTGAGCACAGGCAAACGCTATATTTCCGGCAAGCAAGGCCGCTATAAAATACTTCTTCATAAAAAACTTTTGATGTGAAAATAATGGAAAGAACCGAACCGTTTTATAAAACGGGATAGAAGGTCGGAATCAGCAATAGAAAACCAGTGCATACCGCTTCATTTTTATGTTTAAATTGGCCGTTATTTTAAAACCAGGCATGAGAAAAATCGCATTCATACTTTTAGTACTTATCACCGGCATTGCACAGGCACAAGACGCTGCATTGGAAAGTGCACGGAAAAAAATTGCCGCGAATGATTTTAAAGGTGCAAAGGCAGACCTCACCAAGATCATTGATAGTAATCCTAAAAATAAAATAGCGCTGAATCTTCGCGGTCAGGCGCGGTTGGAGCTGGAGGATTTTTATGGTGCTATAGGAGATTACAACGCTGCACTTGAAATCGATTCTACTTTTGCCGATGCTCTTAATAATCGTGGTGAAGCCAAGATGGCGTTGGGTGATGATGAAGGTGCTATTCCTGATTTCGATAAGGCCATTAAATTCAACAGTAAATTTGCAGATGCCTATAGCAACCGCGGATTAGCAAAGTATAATACGGAAGACCTGCAGGGAGCATACTTCGATTTTTCAAAAGCACTTGAACTTGGTCCGGTTGATTCTGATAAGTATTTCAACCGTGGTGTAGTAAAGGCAGAGCTGGGTGAATTCATCAGTGCTATAGATGATTATTCAAAAGCGATTGAGTTCGACAAAAATGATCCTGCCCTCTATAATTATAGGGGAGTTGCATACTATAATACGGGTAATCTCGATCAGGCTGTTGCTGATTATGACCAGGCCATCAAACTCGACCCAAAGGATGCTCTTAAATTTGAAAACCGTGCGCTTGCTAAAAATGCCAAACAGGATTTTAAAGGTGCGCTGGAAGATTACTCCAAAGCGATTGAACTGAATGCTACCGAACCGGAAACCTATAATTTACGTGGTGTCGTAAAATATAGCATGGAAGACCACGATGGTGCTATAGCAGACTATACCAAAGCGATTGAACTGGATGATACCAATCCGGTATATTACGATAATCGCGCACTCAGTAAAACAGAAAAAGAAGATTATGCTGGAGCGATCGAGGATTACTCTTCGTCTATTGAACTATACCCGAGTGATCCGGAAACTTATTTACAGCGCGGTGTCGTGAAAGTTACCATGAACAACAAGTACGATGCGTGCCTCGATTTTAAACGTGCAGAAGAACTAGGGTCAACAGAAGCAAAAGCATTGA
Source organism: Ohtaekwangia koreensis (assembly GCF_900167975.1). GTDB lineage: Bacteria > Bacteroidota > Bacteroidia > Cytophagales > Cyclobacteriaceae > Ohtaekwangia > Ohtaekwangia koreensis. The sequence continues at coordinate 741,441 of NZ_FUZU01000002.1, read as the reverse complement.
TCAAGAAGAACTGCAAGTGAGCGCCCCTTTAAAAGCTATACGTGTTGCTGTTATACTGAACGGCATTTCGATGGAGCGGTTGTACTTCTATCGGAAAATACTTCCTATGCTACGTCTTGTATATAAAACAGAAATATACGAAACGCTTTCCCGCAATGATGCAGTCTCGCTTGCCTCCAAAGCTGTCGATAAAAAGTATGATGTCATCATCGCTGCAGGTGGCGATGGTACACTACACCAGGTTATCAATGGTGTACTGAAAGGAAGAGAAAATTATACAGACCTTCCGGTGATCGCGGTTTTCCCGCTAGGGACCGGAAATGATTTTGCGCGAAGTATAGATATAAAATCCGATCCCCGTCAATTAATGCTGTTGCTCAAGAAATTTGAGCCTCAATTGCTTGACGTTGGCGAGGTTGACTATATTTCTGATTCAGGAGAGAAAGATCATCGCTACTTTATCAATGTAGCAGATATAGGGATGGGGCCTGAAGTTGTAAAGCGGGTACTGAAAAGTGATCGTACTTTTGGTTCGGCTATAGCGTACTATATATCTATACTCATCACATTCTTTACCTATAGGCCGGTTGTTGTAACGGCCCGAAATTCTACCTGGAACTGGCAAGGCAAGTTACGCACGTTTGCTGTTGGCAATGGCCAGTATTATGGCCATGGATTATGTGTGGCGCCCGATGCCAAAACAAATGATGGAATTTTTGACGCCTTTATTTGTGGCGATGTTTCCGTATTGGATTTTATACGACATTCCATCCCTATGAAAAGTGGTAAACACATTCAGCATCCAGAAGTATTTTACAAACAAGCCGATGCCATTGATTTTGAATCTGAAAAAACTTGTCTCATTGAAGCTGATGGCGAATTACTCGGAAAACTTCCTGCCCGTGTTAAGGTGTCATCGACTAAGTTGAAAGTACTCGTTCCCTGATATAAACATCTCACTTAAAGTGTCCCCCATCTTTATGTGATTAAAACAGGGCTAACGAATATCATTCCTCTTCGTTATTTTGCAGTATGATCCTTGTAGGAATTATTGAAGATGATGAGCAAATCCGTAAAGGCGTTCAAACCTTTCTGAACCGTCAGGAGAATTTTTCATGCGAAATTGCATACGGCTCCGTTGAAGACTTTCTAAAAAATGTAGATGCCGGTACGATGCCAAATGTGCTGATCATGGATCTCGGCTTACCCGGTATGTCGGGTATTGATGGTATAAAACTTATCAAAGAAAAAAATAGCGATATAGATGTCATCGTGTTCTCGGTATATAATGATCCCAAAAGAATCTTCGATTCCCTGTGTGCCGGGGCAACAGGTTACTTATTAAAGAACACACCACTCGAAGAAATAAAGGAAGGTATAGAACTGCTTTCGAAAGGCGGCTCGCCAATGTCGCCTCAAATTGCGAGAAAGGTTATAGAGCACTTCGCCCTGAGCAACGCCAAAAAGAAAGAGCCGCAATCACCTCTATCTGCGAAAGAAAAAGAAATTGTAATTGGTCTGGTGGATGGGCTAAGCTATAAATTGATTGCTGATCGAATGGACATCAGCATTGAAACGGTCCGTTTTCACATTAAAAATATATACCGCAAGCTTCACGTTCACGGCAAAGCCGAAGTTATCTCAAAATCTTTGCGTGGCGAAATTTAATGTTGTCCCACATTATTGTGGAGTTGACTTGAGCGCTCTATAGGCATAGCTTGCATTACCCTGCTCTATGAAAACTCTAAGACCCCATTTCTTATGCCGCTTCGGCATGTATCAACACTCGCTATCTAAACGAAGCGTTCTGAAATATATTCCAGTTTTCTGAGAGAGCTTGTCAAGGCCACTGTGGCTAACATGATCGATGTTAAATAAAAAGCAGATTCCTATACCTGCTCTTTACATAGTATACCTGTAGTTGGTTGGTTAATCAGGTGAGAGTGTTTTCCTCCGGGAGAGCACTCTTCTATTTTATTTTTTTAGTAAGGTCCTGCAAGATCATAGAAGCATGTACGCGTGAGTTCTCAATAAACCACTTGTTCGTCTTCAAGCCACCGCATACTACTCCTGCCAGATATATACCGGGCACACTGGTCTCCATCGTTTCTTCATTATATACCGGAGTATGAAACGGGTCTTCATGAAATGTTATACCACTCGCTTTCATAAATTCAAACGGAGGTTGATAGCCTGTCATTGCCAATACAAAATCATTTGGAATTACGACATCACCTTCCGGTGTTTTTATCTCCACAGCATCCTTCGTAATTTTTTTTACTTCAGAATGAAAGTATACTTTGATAGACCCTTCCTGAATCCGGTTTTCTATATCAGGCTTCACCCAGTACTTTACGCTTTCGCGGATTCCATCTTCGCGAATCACCATGGTTACCTCAGCACCTTTGCGCCACGTTTCAAGTGCTACATCTACAGCTGAATTGGCAGCACCAACGACAACAACCTTTTGTCCGAAGTATGGATGCGGCTCGTCATAGTAATGCTTTACTTTGGGAAGGTCTTCACCAGGTACGTGCAACAAGTAAGGCAGATCATAAAAACCCAAGGCAAGTATAACAGCTTTGGATTGATACTGTCCCTTCATCGTTGTAACAACGTGATTGTTTGAATCGGAAGTTATCGTTGTTACTTTTTCATATAACTTGAGGTTCAGATGCCAGCTTGTGCTAACCCTTCTGTAATATTCCAACGCCTCAAATCGATTTGGTTTTGGCTGATGCGATATAAATGGAACCTCACCAATCTCAAGCCGCTCCGAAGTCGAGAAAAAAGTCATGTTCAGCGGATAGTTAAAAAGCGAGTTAACGAGACAGCCCTTTTCAAGAATCACATAACTCAATCCGCTCTTCTTTGCTTCAATGCCGCACGCGAGGCCAATAGGCCCGGCACCGATAATAACAACATCAAACTGTTCCATTCTTATAATTCAATTTGATAATTCAACAATATTCTTAAAAATTTGGACTGATAACCTATACTCATCATGAATAAACTCTTAATCGCTGTCTTTTTTGCTTTTAGCATTACAGGATATGCCCAGAAACAAATTACCGTTGAAGATTTTACCACTAAAAATACCTTCTCTCAAAAAACAGTTCGCGGTATAAACTGGATGAAAGATGGAAAGTTTTACTCAACATTAGAGAATAACAAGGTCGTAAAATACAACATTACTAGTGGCAAGCCGGTTGAAACGCTCGTGGATGGATCAACGCTAAATCCTAAAATAGAAATTCAGGATTACCTGTTCAGTGGAGACGAAAAGAAACTGTTGCTCTCTACAAACTTTCAAAGTATTTACCGCAGATCGTTTACTGCGGATTATTTTGTTTATGATATCGCCACCAAATCCGTGAAGGCGTTGTCATCGAAGGACAAGCAATCTTATGCAGCATTCTCCGGAGATGGAAGCAAGGTTGCTTTTGTCCGTGAGAATAATCTTTTCTATGTTACGCTGGCAGATATGCAGGAAGTGCAGGTTTCTACGGATGGCAAATTCAATCACATTATCAACGGCACAACGGACTGGGTATACGAAGAAGAATTCAGCTTTGTGGATGGTTTTTATTGGTCGCCTGACGGGAAGAAATTAGCATACTATCGTTTTGATGAATCGGCTGTGCGCGAGTATAATCTTCAGCGCTGGGGGAAGACGCTATATCCAACCGATTATCGCTTCAAATATCCGAAGGCAGGGGAAGCAAACTCTACGGTTGAAATCTGGTTCTATGATCTCGCCTCCAAACAAAAAGTTAAAGCAGATATAGGCACGGAGAAAGATATATATATACCACGTGTAAAATGGACTGCTGATGCAAATGTATTATCGATCCGGAAACTGAACAGGCTTCAGAACAATCTTGATATTCTTCACGTAAACGCGTCCACCGGAGCATCCACAGTTGTACTCAGCGAAAAAAGCGAAACCTTCATTGACCTGGAATTTACGGATGACCTGATTTACCTGAACGATGGCAAGCAATTTATCTATACCACTGAACGGGATGGGTTTAAACATCTATACTTATACTCGATCGATGGAAAACTCGTAAAACAAATCACCAGCGGCAAATTTGAAGTAAGTCAAATTCTGGGGCTTGATGAAAAGACCAAAACGCTATACTATACTTCCACGGAAGTATCACCTCTTGAAAGACATTTCTATTCCATCTCGCTCAATAGTAACAAGAAAACGAAGCTTTCAGAAAGTGCCGGTGGCCATACTATAAATATGAGCACAGACTATCAATTCTATATTGATTACTTTACCACGTCTGCACATCCAACTGTAGTGAGCCTTTATAAAACGAAAGGCAACGCACTACTGAAAGTATTGGAGAACAATGATGCGTTGGCCAAGGTATTGGACGAGTATGGTTTTTCTGCTAAAGAATTTTTCTCTTTCAAAACAGTAGAGGGCACGCAACTCGATGGTTATATGTTGAAGCCTAAGAACTTTGATGCCTCAAAACAATACCCGGTGCTGGTATACCAGTATAGTGGGCCGGGCTCACAAAACGTAAGCAATGCATGGGGAGGAAGTCATTTCTTCTTTCATCAAATGCTGGTACAAAAAGGATATATAGTAGCCGTGATTGATTCGCGTGGAACAGGTGCACGCGGAGAGAATTTCAAAAAGCTCACCTATAAACAACTTGGTAAGTATGAGTTGGAAGATCTTATAGCCGGAGCAAAATTTTTTTCCACACTTGAATATGTTGACGATAGCCGGCTTGGTATCTGGGGATGGAGCTATGGTGGCTATATGTCATCTCTTGCTATGACGAAAGGTGCGGGTATATTTAAGATGGGTATAGCCGTGGCGCCCGTTACGAACTGGAGATTTTACGACACGGTATATACCGAGCGATACCTGCAAACACCTCAACTGAATGCAAGTGGTTATGATGATAACTCACCTTCTACCTATGCCGATAAATTACAAGGTAACTTTCTATTAATCCATGGCACAGGCGATGATAACGTTCATTTCCAAAATTCGGTAGTGTTGCAAGATGCATTGGTCAATGCGGGCAAACAATTTCATTCATTCTATTATCCTGATAAGCATCATGGTATACAGGGTGGCAAAACCAAACTTCATCTCTACACGATGATGATGGATTACGTTTTGGAAAATCTATAGTATCGTATGATCCCGGCAAAAGTCGGGATCACTTTTTATAACTAACATAAGCAACGCGGGATGATAACAAAGGAAGCAATCGAAGCTGCACACGAGCGGATCAAAGTATATATCGATCACACTCCGGTAATGACCTCTGAGGCTATCAATGCACTGGTTGGGGCAAACGTATTCTTTAAATGCGAGAACCTTCAAAAAGCTGGCGCCTTTAAAGCACGAGGCGCCATGAATGCTGTACTCGTTCTCTCCAATGAAGCCAGAGCAAAAGGAGTGGCGACACACTCTTCCGGCAACCATGCACAGGCGATAGCACGCTCTGCAAAAATCATGGGTATAAAATCATATATAGTGATGCCGCATACAGCACCTGAAATCAAGAAGCGTGGTGTTATAAGTTTTGGTGGAGAGATTTTTGAATGCGAACCAACACTGGAGTCTCGTGAAACCACACTACAGGAAGTGGTTAAAAAAACGGGTGCAAGTGTTATCCACCCCTTTAACGACTATGAGGTTATTACCGGCCAGGCAACTGTTGCGAAGGAATTTTTTGAAGATATACCTTCGTTAGAAGTAATTATACCTCCTGTTGGTGGTGGTGGTCTGTTAAGCGGCACAGCATTATCCACAAAGTATTTTTCCCCGGCTACATCTGTCTTTGCAGGAGAACCCGAGGGTGCCGATGATGCCTATCGCTCACTGAAAAGCGGAATTATAGAGCCTTCTCAATCCAACTCGATTGCTGATGGATTGCTTACTACGGTGGGGGATAAAACATTCCCGATCATTCGCGATCATGTGAAGGGAGTGATCACGGTAAGTGATCAGGAAATTATTAATGCGATGCGAATCCTCTGGGAAAATCTGAAAGTCATTGTTGAGCCATCCGGTGCAGTTCCATTTGCAGCAGTATTAAAAGCAAAAGATACTTTCAGAAATAAGAAAGTGGGCGTAATTCTATCCGGTGGAAATGTAGACCTGTCAAGAGCTTTTAAACTCTTTGGCTTATAAAATATATACTTTCACATTTTAGAATATATACTACTCGCTTAAAGTAGTATTTACTTCTTTTGTTTCTGCGGTAGCGTTGTATTTCGTGATCCAAAAATTATTAAAGCCTTCGCCTACCTGAATGGTAAGGATTTGCAGCGCCAGCATTTCAAGAATAGCCAGGAAATTAAAGATCAGTCCGATACGTGTCGGGAATGTTTCCAACATCTCCGTAAAGGATAATTTGGTTTTATTTTCCAGCGCATCTGTTATATATTTCTTTTGTCCTTCAACCGTATAGGGATACTGAATTACCTGGTGTACCGGTTTGTTTTTATCCGCCTGATAACGTTTCAATACCTTATCAAACACCTGCATCAGTTTGAATATCGTGATGTCCTGAAGCTCGGCCTCTACGTTTGTACTCTCTGCCAGAGTGCGCAGCTCCTTCATCAGGTTACCACGTTTCTCTTTGGTAAGCTCGGTCTCTTCCATTTTGTGGAAGGTATCAACAACAGATTTATACTTCTTGTATTCAAGCAAGTGGCGTACAAGTTCTTCGCGAGGGTCAATTTCATTCCCCTGCTCATCCAACTGCGGACGCGGTAACAACATTTTTGATTTGATGCGCATGAGGGTTGCCGCCACCAGTATAAATTCACTCGCTACCTCTATATTAAGTTGCTCCATCTGCTGAATATACTCCAGGAAGTCGTTTGTGATTTTTGAGATCGGAATATCATAGATATCCAGTTCATCGCGTTCAATGAAGAACAACAGAAGATCGAACGGACCTTCAAACAGCGGGAGTTTTACCTCAAAATTTTCCTGTGTCATAAATCGAGTGAGAGGACAAATTTATTTATAATCCGGCAAAAAGCCCGATTGAAAAGAAATACTAATTTTGTGGCTTATTTTTTTAGCGAAAACTTCTTTTTCAGGTCAATTAGTCCGTTTAATCGCAAGTTAGGAGTGATAGTGTAAAACTCTTACCTTCAATTATTGTTTATAGAGGCATTAATGCAAAAAAACCCATGCTGATAACCCCGGGAAAACTTTTAGGAGAAATAAATTCACCTGATGATCTCAAAAAGCTCGATCAGGCCCAATTGGTTCAGCTTTGTGAGGAGCTCCGCCATTTCATCATCGATAATGTTTCCGTTTATGGCGGACATTTCGGGGCAAGTCTCGGTGTGGTAGAGCTTACCGTGGCATTGCATTATGTTTTTAAAACTCCGTACGACCAACTCGTATGGGATGTAGGCCACCAGGCTTACGGCCATAAAATTCTGACAGGCCGAAGAGATACTTTTTATACGAACCGTGTTTACAACGGCCTCTCTGGTTTTCCGAAAAGAAAAGAAAGTGAATACGATGCTTTCGGTGTAGGACATTCTTCGACCTCTGTTTCTGCTGCGTTGGGTATGGCTGTTGCTTCCAAGTATTTAAAAGAAGACGAGAAGCAACACATCGCAGTAATTGGTGATGGTGCATTAACAGGAGGAATGGCTTTTGAAGGTTTGAATCACGCTGGTGTTTCTGACTCTAATGTTCTGATTATTCTGAACGACAACTGTATGTCGATCGATCCGAATGTTGGTGCACTGAAAGATTATCTAACGGATATTACTACATCCAAAACCTATAATAAATTAAAAGACGAAGTCTGGAACTTACTGGGCAAGCTGTCGAACTTCGGAAAGAGCGCGCAGGAAATTGTTTCTAAAGTTGAGACCGGTATAAAGTCAACGTTGTTAAGTCAGAGTAATTTATTTGAGTCTCTCAACCTTCGCTATTTTGGTCCGGTAGATGGTCACGATGTAAATCATCTTGTAACAATCCTCAATGATCTTAAGCACATAAAGGGTCCTAAAATTCTTCACTGTGTCACTGTGAAAGGAAAAGGATATGGCCCTGCAGAAAAAGGAAATGCTACTACCTGGCATGCACCTGGAACATTTGACAAGATCACAGGCGAGATCTTTAAAAAGATATATGAGAAGCCACAGGCTCCAAAATACCAGGATGTATTTGGCCATACATTGGTAGAGCTTGCAAGAACCAATGACAAAATTGTAGGTATAACTCCGGCAATGCCATCGGGTTCATCAATGAACATCATGATGAAGGAAATGCCTGACCGTGCGTTTGATGTTGGTATAGCGGAACAGCATGCTGTCACTTTTTCAGCAGGCCTTGCAACGCAGGGGCTAGTGCCTTTCTGTAATATATATAGTTCATTCATGCAACGCGCATACGATCAGGTTGTGCATGATGTGTGCATACAGAATTTGCCTGTCAATTTCTGCCTTGACCGTGCAGGCTTTGCTGGTGCTGACGGACCTACCCACCACGGTGCATATGACATTGCTTACTTCCGTTGTCTTCCGAATATGATTATTGCTGCTCCGATGAATGAAGCAGAACTACGCAACCTCATGTATACTGCTCAGTTACCAAGAGCCGAGCAGGCTTTCACCATTCGTTATCCAAGGGGCCAGGGTGTTATGCCTGAGTGGAAAACATCTATGGAGGAAATCGCGATTGGAACCGGACGAAAATTGAGAGCAGGGAACGAGTTAGCAATTTTAACGCTTGGACACATTGGTAATTACGCAGTAGAAGTTTGCGAGCGCCTTGCCCGGCATAACATTTTGATAGGGCATTATGATATGCGTTTTGCAAAACCATTGGATGAAAAAATGTTGCTTGAGATATTCAGTCAATACAAAAAAATATTAACCGTTGAAGATAGTTGTCTGCAAGGAGGTTTTGGAAGTGCTATACTTGAATTTATGGCCGACAATAATCTTCGAGCAGAAGTGAGAAGGTTAGGAATTCCGGATAGAATTGTAGAACATGGTGAGCAGCATGAACTTCACCACGAATGTAGTTTTGATGTAGAAGGAATCGAGCGAGCTGTTGTAGAGATGTTGGAATTAGTACCGAGATAATAATGTCGAAGATATTTTTTAATGTTCAAGGCACAGGCCAACCCGTTATTCTGATCCATGGTTTTCCCATGAACAGTGCTGTGTGGAATGAGTTCGCTGCCACAATCTCTGAAAATTTCAAAGTATACACACCAGACCTTCCTGGTTTTGGTAAAAGTGAATCGTTAAGTTCTCCATTTTCAATTGACGATGTAGCCACTCAGTTGCTTTTGTGGATTGAGGAACAGAAAATTCAGAACCCTGTTGTTATCGGACATTCACTTGGCGGTTATGTAACGCTTGCAATGGCGGCAAAAAATTTAAATCTATTTGCAGGTATAGGTCTTTTTCATTCGACTGCATATAGTGATTCTACAGAAAAAAAAGAGTCGCGTACCAAAACTATAGACTTTGTAAAAAAGAATGGAGCGTTAGCTTTTACCTCTAACTTCATTCAACAACTTTTTGCTAATCCGGAGCATCCGGCCATTGCACGTATTCGTGAAATCGCTATTCAGTCCAGTGAGGATACTGTAACAGGTTATACACAGGCTATGCGAGATCGTCCTGCACGTGTAGAAGTTTTACAACAATTTGATAAACCGGTTTTATTAATTGCCGGTAAAAAAGATCAGAGCATACCAGCCGCCAGTGTAGAAGAGCAAGCAGCACTTTGTAAGAAACCAGTGCTTCACGTACTGAATGATGTTGCTCACATGGGTATGTTCGAAAAATTTACTGAAACGGTTAACCTCGTTAAAGTTTTTGTGAATCACCTGTAATTAAACCTCTTACTTTGGCAGATTACCGTTGACAATTTGATTAAAACAGTACTAAATTGTATATGTTTTCAAGTGCACTGCACGCACGTGTTAGGTTTAATAAAATCAGGACTCTATATTTGCTAATAGGAATATTAATAACCAACCTGTAACCATGGAAGAGATAGTAGATCCACATCAGTATGACGCTTGGAATTCGATGGCAAAGAACATAGCGTTTGCTGCCTGGGCAATTGCCATTCTGATTGCTCTGTATCATGTTGTGCGACTTGCAACAATGAACGATGCCAAAACCAAATATGATTACATTAACCGCAGCGAGATCAAGACCCTATGGATCGCTTCTGTTATTTTGGTAATCGGTTGTTGCTTTTACGCAAATGCCAACATTGTAGAACTTAATCCAATCTGGATTTTCGTGCGTGTGTTCACCACGTTTGCAATGGGATTGATCGTAGCACTGATCATTCAGAACCTGTTAAAATTCTATTATCCTTTCTTTATAGAAAAACGCTTGAAAGTACTTCGTTACAAGCCGCGGGTTTCTCCAAAAACCGGCAAGGCTATGAAGCTGTTGAGCGAAGACGAAGAAGATGCTTACCTCGATGAAGGTATGCAAGCTGAAGAAAATGTTTTCTCCATTGACTATGATGTATGGAAAGACGAAGAAACCGGCTACGTTAAAATCGAAAGATACTCTGGTCACTTGCACGCTTTGCAATGCCCTGAATGTAACTACCAGACTTTTAAAGTTGTTCGTGAAGAAATTCTGAAAACTCCTTCCACTATAGAAGAAGGCGAACTGTTGAAGCATTTCCAGTGTGGCTATTGTGGATACAAAGCCAAGAAAACTGTTACGTTAAGAATGTCTCAAAAATTTGAAGAATCATCTGCAGCAACGGCATAATACTTTACAAAAAATATAATACAAAAATCCCGGAGTAACCCTCCGGGATTTTTTTGTTATATCACATACGCGAGATCAATTCTTTATATACTTCTGTGAGGGCTGGCTCCGCCTGGCCTGCAATAGCAATGATCTGTTCAATGTTAACCGGATTCAGGTTATCAGGGTCACAATCATCTGTTAAAACGGAAATAGCGCAGCACGGTATACTCATGTGGTTGGCTACAATAACCTCCGGCACCGTGCTCATGCCTACAGCATCAGCTCCTATATTCCGAAGAAATCTATACTCTGCACGCGTCTCGAGGTTCGGTCCTGTAACACTTACATATACTCCTGTATGAAGCGTAATGCCCTTTTCATTTGCAATAGTTGTCAGAAGATCATTCAATCGCTTTGAGTAAGGTTGGCTCATATCCGGAAAGCGAGGCCCCAACGTACTATCATTCAATCCTCGTAATGGATTATCAGGTTGAAAATTGATATGATCATCCAGTAACATCAACTCTCCTTTTTTCCAATCAAGGTTCATATTACCGGCAGCGTTTGACAACAGGAGATTCTTTATACCGAGCTTCTTCATTACCCGAATAGGAAAAGTAATCTGCTTCATGCTATACCCTTCATAATAATGAAAGCGGCCCTGCATGGCAAGTATATATTTACCGGCTATCGTTCCATAGATAAGCTTACCTTTATGCGACTCCACCGTTGAAACCGGAAAGTGCGGAATGTGGTGATACTCTATCACAATAGGATTCTGGATCTCCTCGACAAAAAGATTACCCAAGCCGGTGCCTAACACAACACCCACTTCAGGCTGAGTTACTCCTTTGCTTTGAATAAAATCGGAAGCCTCCTTAATCTGTTCAATCATGGGTATATATCTTCAAAGCAATTTGATAAAATATAGTCGCATTACATCCGCTGTAAATAAAAAAGCTCTGAAATAAATCCAGAGCTTGCTATAATCACTTTCGTGGAGATTGTTACTTCAACAGGCCACCATTTAACCGAAGCAATTGTGTCTCTGCTACCTTTGCGAGGTAACGCGCATTGATCAATCGGTTATAGGCATCTGCTAAACTTTGCTGTGCAGTACGCAACTCAATGAAGGTTGTTATACCGCGCTTGAAACCTTCGAGTGCTATAAATACATTTTCCTTCGCCAGCAAAATTGTTTCCTCTTCTATTAGTAGTATTTTCTTTGCATTGTCGTAATCTACATATGCATTCTTCAATTCAACGTTGACATTTATCTTAAGCTGATCATAAAACAATTGCTGACGGCTGTAATTTATATTCGCCTGCGTAATGAGTCGTCTGGTATTAAATCCATTCAAGATCGGAACCGATAATGTGAGTCCATAATTATAGCCATCGCTTTGGCTATATAAAGCTGAGAATGGATTAATAAGTTTTATGTTATCTGTCTTTGAATAATTATAGGCTGCATTAAAACTCAACACCGGGTATAGTTCAGCCCTTCTCTCACGTACTGACAACTTTGCTATATCCCGATTCATTGATGACGCCTGTAGACTATAATTGTTGCCCTCCAGATTAGCAGCCAGGTCCTCCCGTTTTAAATCCAGGTTAATAATAATTGTATCTGTCACTTCATATACCGGTGGCAATTGAGAATCTACAAGCGCATTCAGTTGTTCTTTTAATTGAACAATCAAAGCCTCCTGTTGAATTGTAAGCGTACGCTGCGCGTTAAAATCAACACGAGCCTGAAGCAATTCCGGTTTACCACCTGTACCAACCTGAAGTTTACGCTCAGCAAGCTTTACACGTTCTTCACTCACAGCCATCTGCTCCTGTGTAGCTTTAAGCTGCTGCTTTTGCCGCACTATATCATAGTAATTTGTAATGACTGAAGCTATGGTCGTTACCATTTGCTCCTTCACCAACAATTCACCTTGTGCATCTATATACCGGAGTCGCTCCGCTGTCGCGAACATCTTTGTTCCATCAAACAACGTCCAGTTAAGTTGTACCGAACCATTGGTGTTATTGGAGATAGCCTTACCACTATTGTTACGGGTTTCATCTTGAAAGCGTAGTTCCTGATTGTTGCTATTCCGCACAATAGATCCTGTTGCATTTACCTGCGGCACAAACGCAGCCCAGGCGTACCCTCTATCTGTTGCATAAGCTTCGGATGCATTGGTGGCGAGACGTATATCGTAATTCTTTTCAAGGGCTAACGCGATTACCTTTTCGAGCGAAACCTGTTCCTGTGCACTTGCCGTTTTGATAAAAAGAAAAACAAAAAAGGTCGCCCGTAATACGGAAAGTCTAATCTTCATATACCAATTCTTTTTGTGGCTGAGGAGTTGATGAAGCCTCATTACCAAATTCTATATGTTTTCTCTTTCGTGAAAGGAATGAATACATTGCCGGGATTACGAATAACGTTAATATAAGTGAGAACATAATTCCGCCGACAATTACAATACCCAATGGCTTACGGCTTGTAGAGGCAGCCCCCAATGAAAGCGCCAATGGTAAAGAGCCCAAAGCCATAGCCAGACTCGTCATCAGGATCGGACGAAGACGAAGGCGCGAAGCTTCCAGCACTGCTTCTATTTTAGACAGTCCTTCCTCGCGTTTCTGGTTTGCAAATTCAACGATAAGTATACCGTTCTTGGTAACCAGACCGATGAGCATGATCATACCGATTTGTGAAAATATATTTACCGTCTGACCAAATATATAGAGTGATATAAATGCACCGCTAATCGCCAAAGGCACCGTAAACATAATAGTAAGCGGATCCACAAAGCTTTCAAACTGGGCCGCTAGAATAAGGTATATCAATAACAGCGCTAACAAGAATGCGAAAGAAGTATTGCTTGAGCTCTCAGCATAATCGCGTGAGGTACCGGTTAGCGAAGTAGTGAAACTCTCGTCCAGCAGCTTAGCCGAGATCTCTTCCATTACTTTTATACCATCGCCTACAGTTTTGCCAGGAGCAAGACCGGCAGATATAGTGGCAGATTTATACCTATTGAAGTGATATAGTGAAGGAGGAGTTGTAGACTCTTGTACAGAGACAACGTTATCCAACGAAATTAGCTCACCCGAACCTGTGCGGACATATAAATTTTTCAAATCATCCGGATCGTCACGATCGATGCGTGTAACCTGCCCCATCACCTGATATTGTTTACCTTCCTTTGTAAAATATCCGAAGCGAAGATTACTATACGCCAACTGCAATGTTTGTGCTATATCTTGTACGCTGATGCCCAGTTGTGCAGCTTTTAACCGGTTAATCTCTACTCTTAATTCAGGCTTATTAAATTTCAAGTCTATATCTATACCCTGCAACACAGGGCTACTATTGGCTTCTTCTAAAAATGTTGGAATTACTTCCCGAAGTTTTTCCAGGTTGTTATTCTGAATTACGAATTGTACAGGTAGCCCGCCCCTTCGATTCACAGATATAGTCTGCTCTTGTATTGCGAAGGCTTTTCCTTGCGGAAAGCCGGAGAGGTTACGATTCACCATATCCACTATCTCTTGTTGTGAGCGATCTCTATCTTGTGGATCTGACAATGTTACCCGAACAAAACCCGTGTTAACAGCACCACCACCTGTAAAGCCTGGAGCCGTTACAGAAAGTGCTGTTTTATATTCCGGGATAGAATCCTGTACAAACCCCACGAGGTTTTGTACGTATTGATCCATATAGTCGTACGATGTTCCTTCCACAGCTGACAACTGTAGGCGGAATTGATTACGATCTTCCATCGGTGCAAGTTCAGATTGCATGTTGGTGCCAATGAAATAAGCCGAGCCAAAACACAAGAGTATAATAATAAACGATACCCAACGAACACGCATGAAGGCTTCGAGCAGACGTCTATAGCCATTCTCTAAACTGGCGAATAAGGGTTCCGTAACGCGGTAGAACCACGAGTGTTCATGTTTAGTACGAGTAAGCTTTACGCTCAATACTGGTGTTAGTGTTAAAGAGACGAAGCATGAAATAAGCACTGCACTCGCTACCACGATACCGAACTCGCGGAAGAGACGACCGACAAATCCCTGAAGAAAAAGTATAGGAAGAAATACTACTGCCAGTGTAATAGAAGTTGAGATAACGGCAAAGAAAATTTCCTTCGATCCTTCTCTGGCTGCCTGGTATTTATTCATACCCTGCTCCAGCTTCTTATATATATTCTCCGTCACCACTATACCATCATCCACCACGAGACCCGTGGCGAGTACAATGCCGAGCATCGTGAGTACATTGATCGAAAATCCACAGAGGTACATGACGAAGAAAGTCGCAATCAGAGAAACCGGTATATCTATCAACGGACGAATGGCAATGACGAAATCGCGGAAGAACAAATAGATGATCAACACCACCAGCAAGAATGAAATGATCAGTGTTTCTTCTACTTCGGATATAGATCGTTTGATGAATATAGTTTGATCCATTGCTATATCCAGTTTGATATCCTCCGGAACTTCCTTCTTTATTTGCTCAAGGCGCTTATAGAACTCATCCGCAATCTCAACATAGTTCGCTCCGGGTAATGGAACAATCGCCATACCAACCATCGGTATATTACTTTCCCGTAATACGGACTCTTCGTTCTCAGGGCCCAACAATGCTTGTCCGATATCTTTCAACCGGATATCACCCTGTGGAACAGATTTGACGATTACATTTTCAAAATCTTCTTCAGTATATAATTTACCAAAAGTTCTAACGGTCAGCTCCGTTGCATCGCCTGCAATTTTACCAGAGGGCAATTCAACGTTTTCTTTGTTCAGAGCATTTTGAACATCAAGCGGTGTTAAGCTATAGGCGCTTAGTTTTCCGGGATCAAGCCAGATGCGCATCGCATAGCGTTTCTCTCCCCATATCTGTATACTGCTAACACCGGGTATAGTTTGCAGGCGCTCCACTAAAACATTGTTACAATACTCGGTTAGCTGCAATGAATTTTTAGTAGTGCTTTGCACCGTCATCGAAATGATAGCATCCGAGTTCGCATCTGCTTTTGATACTACTGGTGGACTCGTAAGGTCCTGAGGTAAAGATCGAGTTGCCTGAGAAACTTTATCGCGCACGTCATTCGTGGCAGCTTCAAGATCAACGCCTAACTCAAATTCAATATTTATATTACTGTTCCCTACACTCGATGAGGATATAATATTTTTTATACCCGCTATACCATTGATTGATTTTTCAAGAGGCTCGGTGATCTGTGATTCAATAATATCTGCGTTCGCTCCTGAATATGTTGTACGCACATTTACTACTGGAGGATCAATGGCTGGGTAATCGCGTATACCCAAAAAGTTAAAGCCAATTATACCAAACAGCACCAGTATGATGTTCATCACAAACGCCATTACCGGTCTCCTCAGGCTTAGTTCAGATATATTCATACTGTTTGCTTATAGGGTGCTTACCTTCTTTACCTTTACTTTGGAGTTGGGACGTATTGCCATCAACCCCGAAGTAATTACTGTATCACCCGGCTTCAGCCCTGCTGTAATTTGTATATAGGCTGAATCTCGGATACCGGTTTCCACTGTTGTGAATACAACGCTATCTTTTCTTAGCAGTATAACCTGTTTGTCGCGCGCCGTAGGAATGACAGCTTGTGTCGGAACCAGCAATGCCTCACTATTCTGACCGAGCTGTAAATTTACTTTAGCAAATATACCGGGCACAAGTTCCGGATGACGTTCATTTACTACGGCCCGTATTTTTAGTGTCCTGGTGTTTTGATCTACACTACTTTCCGTAGCTAATATAGTGGCCTTGTGAGGTTGACCGCCACCATCTACTCTAAAACTTACACTATATCCTTTTTGTAATTCCTTTGCATATTTCTCAGGCACGGAAAATTCAAGCTTAAGCTGATCTACCTGGCGAATGGTAGTAATAACATCTGTCGGTGCTATATATGCACCCAGGCTCACACTTCTTAATCCAACCTTACCAGTATAGGGTGCACGAATCTCTGTTTTTGAAATAGCAATCTGCGTTGATAGTATATCTGCTTTAAGATTTTCAACATCGAGTGCGGCCAGTTCATAATCCTGCTGACTGATCCCGTTGATCTTCACAAGCTCACGGTTGCGTTCTTCTGTTTTCTCTTTGATCTGAAGCTGAACCTGAAGTTTCTTCAATTGCGCTTGTAAGTCCTTGTCGAATAATTTTACCAACAAGGCACCTTTCTGTGCTACGGCTCCTTCATTTATATTCAATGCTACAATGCGGCCGCCTACTTCTGCGCGAAGCTGCGTTTCTTCATAAGGTAAAAGTGAACCAGGCACTTCTATATTTTCACTGATGGAACTTTTAGCTACACGAAATGCATCAGCCACTACAGGGCCCTGTACTCGGGGACGTCCTGCTGCAGGCGAATTTTCTTTCTTCGACTTACAGGATATACCGAACACTAAAAACGGAATGAATAATACGATGCTAAGTCTGGACATTATATATATTAAAAATCTATAGCTTTTAAATAACCCCCACAGTATTGATCTGGTTCAGAAAAGAGAAGGAGCCACCGATCAGGAGGCTTGCGTCCGAAGTTGGTTGTGCAGCGTAAGCACTTGTGGGATAATAAGGGAAGACTCATCGTTATATAGTATGAAATCAGCCCGTTTCAATTTTTCCTCTTCGGACATCTGCTTTCGTATGATCTCTTTCACCTGTTGCTCTGCTCTGCCATCACGATGCATAACGCGCTTAATGCGTACTTCTTCCGGAGCATGAACAACTATTATTTTATTCAGTGCCTGATAAGAGCCTGTTTCAAATAATAGCGCTGCTTCCTTTAAAATATACACCTGATCACTATTACGTTTCACCCATTGAGTATAATTTTCTGCAACACGGGGATGTACAAGTTTATTCAGTATATCCAATTTTTCCTGGTTGTTGAAAACTACCTCGCTCAGGTATTTTCGGTTGAGGGCTCCATCGCTTAGGTATGACAAATCACCGAATTCTTTCTTTATCTGTGATACGAGAATTCCATCGGTGGTCATTAGTTCTTTCGCGTGGCTGTCTGCATCATATACAGGAATACCCAGGCACGCGAAAATTTTAGACACGAGTGTTTTGCCCGATCCGATTCCTCCTGTTATACCAATTTGAAGAGGATTAGCCACAGATTAAAATTTAACAAATACAGAATCTACCTTTATCACCTTAGAGTAAGGAGGCAACCCCTGTAAAACAGGTTGTACCCGTTTAAAACCTCTTGAGAAATTTTTCAGATCTACTACTGCTTTTATAGAATCAGGAATGTAGTCATCCATATACCGTTGCGGTATTGCGAAGGTGCATGGAAATTTACGTACCGCGAGTGATGGTCGTGCACCCTTCGGTAAGTTTACCAATACCAATCGAACAGAATCCGTTACCGGTCGAAGTCTATCTACTTCAAAGTCTACAGATACTGTAGGAGGATTTCTTTTGATAAGTTCATTGTTCACAAATTGAACTTCCACATCGTTGTGAAAACTCTCATCAATATTGCGTTGAGAGATTTTAAGATATACCGGCTCAGATATACCCTTCACTAAGTTCCAGGGACCTTCAATATAAATGCTATCCGGGGAGATTGAAGGTGTACTGGTCATCACATAGCCATTCCGAAAGAGTATAGATGGCGTATCCACAGCAAGCGTAACCCATCGTTTCCCTTTGGGCTCGATAGCAATGTGAAGTGTATCCGTTAAGACAAAATTGATTTCGAGTCGCTCGATTTGATTTGCAAACAATGCAGGGAGTGTGCTGCCAACGATCTTTCTAATTTCGACTGGGCGCTCCAACGGGACTACTAGTGCCGGAACTTTCAATCCGAGACTTCGTCTGAATAAATCCCATCCTATACCTGTAACATTAACACGCACTACCTGTGGAAGCGGATGAATAGCAACATAATTTTCCTGATCGTAATCGAACTTGAGCGGGAAAGAAATGTTCGTGGTATAATTCTTATTCAACGCATTAAAAAACCAAAAGACCGTGGCTGCAAATAAACACAGCACTACGGCCTTCCAGTTTTTTCTATTGAAACGTAACAAGTTGAATATCGAATTTATAACGCTCATGTATGCTGGTATACGTTTCGGTGTTTACGTGTTTCAAGTTACATAAACACGTGCCAACATCAGCAGATTACTTCTTGTTGTTCGCAGCTTTCGTTGCTTCCATCGAGATGGCAGACTTATTGAAACGGATGCGTCCCCCTTTTTCTACTTCCATAATAAATGTATCGCCTTCCAATTCAGCAATCGTGCCATGTGCACCACCGATTGTAACAACAGCGTCACCACGTTTAATTTCTTCTGTAAATTTCTTTTGATCCTTTGCCTTCTTTTGCTGAGGACGTATCATGAAGAAATAGAAAACCACGATAATAGCTCCAAAGAAAATAAACTGGAAATAAGGATTACTTTGTTGCTGGGCTTGTAACAAGATTGAGTACATAATTTGATTTTTTTAAGGGTCCAAAGTTATCCTAATTACGACAAACATACCAACCTTTTTTACTACTGGATTCGGATATTACAAAGGCGGTATCAGGCGTTTTTACCAATGAATTCAGGCTGATGTAAACAGGTTATCTGGATATGCGAAGGGTAAGCTATAGCACTCTTTCCTGTAGAGGAGATGCCACTTTTTCATTGGTCCCCAACTCCCGAACACGGACAAAAAAGAAATGCCAGCATGATTATTAAGAGATGATTTTTATCTTCGGCTGACCCAAACAAAACACCTGGCTATATGATTATGCAGTTGTGAAAAAAGACGTTGCTATATTAAGACAATTTTATGCAGATGATTTTGTCTTTACGCATGGCACAGGTTACGTTGAAGGAAAAGAGAGTTGGATAAAAGATGTAGAGAATCCTGCGAAGAAATTTACATCCCGTGAGCATGACTCTACACTGGTGGAGTTACATCAGGATTTAGCCATTGTTACCGGACGTCTGATTATTTCACGTAGCGAAAAGGACAAAGTATACAGGTATGGTATACGCTATATACGTGTATTCGCACTACGAAATAAGAATTGGCAACTCGTCTCGCATCGCACTATAAAAGAGTGGCACTATAGCTAACAGCAATCGCTATTCTACATATAGCACCAAGCCTTTGAGGTATTCTCCTTCCGGATGAAAAATGGACACGGGGTGATCTGCAGGTTGCGAGAGATGGTGCAGTACTTTAATCTGGCGCGATGCCTGTATAGCAGCAGATACAATGGTATCATAAAATAACTGACGATCTACTACCTGCGAACAGGAGAATGTAAAGATAATACCACCTGGTTTTATCTTTTTCATCGCTTCCGTATTGAGGCGTTGGTATCCCTTCACTGCCTGATGACGTGCATCACGATGCTTGGCGAACGCTGGAGGATCGAGAACAATAACATCATATTCATTCTGCTTGTCCTTCAAGAAATCAAATGTGTCTTCTGCAAAGCATGCATGTGTATTTGGATCATAGCCATTCAGTTCGAGGTTCTTCCGGGTAAGTGCTATAGCCTTCTCGGAAGCATCAACAGAATGAACAAGTTCTGCACCAGCATGTAAAGCATATACAGAGAAGCCACCGGTATAACAGAAAGTGTTTAATACTTTTTTCCCTTTGGAAAAATCACCGAGTAATTTTCTGTTCTCTCGTTGGTCAAGAAAGAATCCGGTCTTTTGTCCTTCTTCCCAATCAATCAAAAATTTATTTCCATTCTCTGTTACTGCGTGTGCTGCTATACTTGATCCATAAAGATATTCATCCTGTTGTGCGTCTCTTAATTTACCAGGTAATGTACCGTGACTTTTATAATATACTGTCTTGAGTGTATCACCTAAAACAGCAACCAATGCCTGTGCTATTTTTTGACGATCATTGTGCATCCCCACATCATGTGCCTGCAGTACTGCGGCTCCATTATAGTAGTCAATGATTAACCCGGGGAGACCATCTCCCTCGCCGTGTATAAGCCTGAATGCGTTTGTCTCCACCGCAGGAAGACCCGAATTATTTCTCATCTTCAAAGCACTCGACAGCTTTGTTTCCCAAAAATTTTCTGCTGGTACCTGCTCACCGAAACTTACCATTCGTACAGCGATGCTTCCATTTTGGTAATGACCGAAGCCTAGTGTTTTATTTTTGAAGTTCAGCACCTCTACCCAACATCCATCCGTAACACTGCCTTCCATTTTTTGAATAGCTCCCGAAAATATCCAAGGATGGAAACGCTCAATGGAATACTCTTTACCTTTTTTAAGAATGATTTTATTGGTAATCGTCATATCGTAGTTATTCGCAAAAGTATTAAGAAAGTTTGAGGCATGTGTGCTGATTTTTAAATCGATCTAAGATATAGCGCGTTCGGCTACAGCCAGAAATTTTTCATTCTTTCCGGAAAAGCCAATCAAAAATTTTAAACCTCCATCTTTTAATCCGGTTTTCTTCTTTAATTCTTCTGTGCTCAACGGGTAGTTGCGCGTAATCACATTTGCCTTTCCGTCTGGGAAATAGGATTGAATTATTTTTCGATCACTCTTAATAAGAGCCTCCACTTTAAAAATTCTTCCGGGAAAATCCTGAATATAGTGAGAGTCAGTATATAAATGAGTACTTGGATGGATCTTGAAAAGATTGTGCCGCAGCGCAACGACTTTAAAAGCACCGGCTTTCAGCAGCGAAGCATTCGGTTCATAGATATATTCCATCGGAGAATTATACACAACCTCTACTGCACGTTCCTGGGCAAACGTGAAAGAAAACTTATCAGTTCTATTCGTGAGAATGTTAACTGCTTCGATCTCTGGTTCACCTGTATAACTACGGGAGCATAAAAACAAAAGCTCCTTGCACTCATTCGCGACTGAAACTATATATACTTTCTTAACCGTCTTGAGTTCTCTCAACCCCTGTTGGATGTCCAGCAAAGGAGACGTCTTAATTAACAGATGATCTGTCTTTCTAAAAATCTCATCATACAATACTGTTACATCCGGTTCGCAATCGCTTAACTTAAAAACTTTTTGTCCTTTAATCCTGCGGGATGGATCGATGAAAATCAGATCGGTATGTTTCAGTTCTTTTATATACTCTTCAGAAGTTTTACTATGATACTGAATGTTGGTTGCCTGAAGCTGTGTGTGATTGTGCCTGGCTATTGCCAGAAGAGCGGCATTAGGCTCTATATACTCCACACGATTAAAAATGCGACTCAGGAAATATGTATCGATGCCGAAGCCTCCTGTAAGATCAACCAAAATACCGAGTGCTACTGCCTCTTCTTTAACAATCTCAGTTTTATATATTGCTGTTATCTCCGAAGAGCTTTGCTCAAGATTAGCGCCAGGGGGGTAAATGATATTTGGCGTTGTGTAAAAAACCGGTAGCTTATCCTTTGCTTTTCTTCTTCCTGAAATCTGATCAGCAATTTGCGCTGAAGGAACACCATGGATTTCTTTATACTTTAACACGAGCTCTCGTTCATCATCGTTTGCATGCTGATGAATGAATTGCTGTGCCTCTTGTGTAAGAAGTGTAGATAACAAAATCGCAGTTGTTTAACGTTTAGAGTGCGCTGGTCTTTCCTTTAAAGTGAATGACTATATTTCGTATATATACTACTATCCCCATGCTTTGAGCAACAAGTAGAACCGGATCAACACGATACGTTGCGTAAATAAGTATAAGAATAGATGCTCCGGTGCTGATAATCCAAAAGCCAAGCGGCAGTATAGAAGTTTTATGTTTTTCTGAGTAATACCATTGGTGTATAAATCGCAGGTTCAGCATTAACTGCCCGATGGCTCCCATAAAAATAATCGGATTTGTAAAATCATTTTTCGAGAAGATTTGAGACATCTTTTGATCTGCACCGAAAATGATCCATGTCAATGTAACCATTGGCAGTAACAACAAAACGATTCGCAGTACGAGTGGAATTTTCGTCCAGTCATTTTTAAGTTGAAGATTCCTGACATAAATAAAATAGGACAATGTCTGACCTATTATAATAACTATATCATTACGGATTATTCCATAGATCAAAAAGAGGAATGATGCGAGGAGACTAAGTTGCCAGAAAATAGTTGGCGATACTACTTTGCCTTGTTTTTCAGAATAGAATAACTGAACCAGCAAACGAGCACCAAATAACGACTGCGCAAAAAAACCCAATCCATAAATCCAATATTGCTGAATAAATTCCATGATATACATACTACCAGAAACGGTGGCTAAATCCGTTCTACGTTTAATTTAAAATTAAAAAGCCTGATCATAAATGATCAGGCTTTCCTTGAACTATATCTGTATTAAAGCGTTCGCTTTACTTCACGTTGCTCGTAGCTTTCAATAACATCGCCTACTTGCATGTCGTTGAAACCATCTATACCTATACCGCAGTCAAATCCTGATCTTACTTCACTTGCATCGTCTTTATGACGCTTGAGTGAACCAAGTTTACCTGCATATACAACTATACCATCGCGGATTAAACGAATTGGATTCGAGCGTTTCACAGATCCATCTGTAATCATACATCCTGCGATTGTTCCGATCTTCGAAATCTTGAAGACTTCACGAACTTCTGCATTTCCTACAATTACTTCTTCTGTTTCTGGCGCCAACATACCTTCCATCGCAGCCCTTACATCATTGATTGCATCATAGATGATAGAGTATAAACGGATTTCAATCTCTTCGTTCTCTGCTACACGTTTCGCAGCATTCGAAGGTCGCACCTGGAAGCCGAGGATAATAGCGTCTGATGCTGATGCTAATAATACATCGGACTCAGAAATCTGACCAACGCCACGGTGTATAATCGCGACTTGAATTTCCGGTGTAGAGAGTTTCAGCAATGAATCAGACAACGCTTCAACAGATCCATCCACGTCACCTTTTACAATTACGTTCAATTGCTTAAAGCTTCCGATCGCAAGACGTCTTCCGATCTCATCCAGTGTGATATGTTTCTTGGTGCGTATACTTTGTTCACGTAACAACTGACTTCTCTTACCGGCAAGCTCACGTGCTTCACGGTCGGTTTCCATCACCGTTACTTTCTCACCAGCCTGAGGCGCTCCATCCAAACCAAGTAATACTACTGGTGTAGAAGGGCCTGCTTCATTTACTTTCTTCCCGGTATCATCAAACATAGCTTTCACACGACCATAGTGTGCTCCAGCCAGTACTATATCTCCTACCTTCAGTGTTCCTGTTTGTACCATTATGGTAGCGACATAACCACGTCCCTTATCCAATGACGCTTCAATAACTGAACCGCTTGCATTCTTATCCGGGTTTGCTTTCAAATTCAGGATCTCAGCTTCCAACAATACTTTTTCAAGCAAGTCATCTATACCTTTTCCGGTCTTTGCTGAAATTTCCTGGCTTTGATATTTACCACCCCACTCTTCTACAAGAATATTATTCTTTGAAAGAGCTTCACGAATTTTATCAGGGTTTGCTGATGGCTTATCAATTTTATTGATCGCGATTACAATCGGAACACCTGCTACCTGAGCGTGATTAATCGCTTCTCTGGTTTGAGGCATTACGTCATCATCAGCTGCTACAACTATAATTGCTATATCCGTAAGTTTGGCACCACGGGCACGCATCGCTGTAAAGGCTTCGTGACCTGGTGTATCCAAAAATGCTATTTTGTTACCGCTCTTCGTTGTTACATCGTAAGCACCGATGTGCTGTGTAATACCACCAGCCTCTGATGCTGTAACTTTCGTGTTACGGATATAATCGAGGAGCGATGTTTTTCCGTGATCAACGTGACCCATGATCGTTACGATAGGGGCACGGTGTTGCAAGTTCACATCATTGCCTTGCTCTTCTTCAACTTCCAATTCCTCCTCTGCAGAAGTAAACTGAACAGCGTATCCGAATTCGTCCGTAATTACCGTGATTGCTTCTGCATCAAGGCGCTGATTGATTGATACGAACATACCCAGACTCAGGCAGGTTGAGATCACATCGTTTACAGAGACATCCATAAGCGATGCCAGGTCATTGGCAGAAATGAATTCGGTAACACGAAGCGTTTTCGATGCCTCCTGTTCCTGAAGCATTTGCTGCTCCTGCGCGTCTGAGTTCGCCTGACGTTTTTCTCTTCTATATTTTGATCCACTCGTCTTCTTACCACCACCGCTCAACTTGGCAAGGGTAGCGCGAATCTGATCTTGGATTTCCTTCTCAGTAGGTTCTTCTTTTTGAACTCTTGGGGCGTGTGGTCCTCTGCGTTGTTGTCCGTGCTGCTGATTAGGGCGCTGTTGTGGGTTAGGACGTTGGCCGCCCTGACCTTGTTGGCCTCCGCCCTGCTGACCGCCACCTTGCTGCTGCTGACCAGGACCTCGTTGTTGATCATCGGCTGTCGGTATACGCTTACGCGGACGCTTCCCTTTGCGATCATCTTTTGTATCGGATGAAGCAACCGGTGAATCTTTTTTCTTATCAACCGGCAGTTCGATTTTATCGACAACTTTTAATCCTTTCAGTCGATCAGCTTTAGCCTTGATCAATTCCATTTCAGGCTCAGCTTTCTCAGCTACCACAGGAGGCTTTTGCTCAACAACTTTAGGAGGCACTACAACTACCGGCTCTTTTACAGGAGGGGGAGTTTCTTTTATTACTTCCTTCGGAACTTCTTTTACTTCTGGAATCTCCTTGATCTCTTTCTGTTCTTTAGGTTCTGGAATAACTTCCTTCACCTCTGGAACTTCTATCTTCTCAATTACAGGTACTGGTTTCTCAACGACTGGTTTCTCTACAACGGGTGGTTCCTCAACCACTTCTTCTTTAGCAACAGGTTTTTTCTCCAGATCGATTTTACCAATAACTTTTATGCCTTCCAGCTTCGGCTTTTCGCGCTCAACTTTATCCGCTGGCTTTGGCTCATCTTTCGCCTTAACCTCTTTTGATCCGAGGTTCTTAATCATAATTCGCTCTTCCTCCTCAACACGTTTTTTGGCAAGTTCTTTTTCACTTTCCAATACAAGATTATCAACGTGTTTGGCTCCGATATGAAGACCGGATGCTTCCAGTTTATCAGTAGCAGAAGAGGCAAATTCTTTGGACAAAAGGTTGAATTGCTCAGGCGTGAGTTTAGCGTTGGGGTTATTTTCAACCTCAAAACCTTTCTTCCCCAAAAAGTCCAAAATGGTGTTATGCCCCACATTGAGCTTTCTTGCAGCCTGACTCAACCTAATCAACTTTTCTTCTGCCATATTCAAATATGCCTGTTTTTTAAGGACTTTAAAATTCAAAAGCGCGTAGTCGCGCAATTTAACTTATTGTTCACAGTTCATCGCTCACTTATTAAGGATTCGTTATAAACCCAAATTACAAAACGACTTATTCGAACTCCTTTTTCAGGATGTTCAAAACACCTTCTACAGTTTCTTCCTCGAGGTCAGTACGTCTTACCAATTCATCTTTGGAAAGCGCCAGAACACTCTTTGCTGTATCAAGACCAATGCGATTTAACTCGTCAATTACCCAGCTCTCAATCTCATCTGAGAATTCGCTCAGGTCAACATCTTCCTCTACCTGACCTTCAGCCAATTCGCGGAATACATCTATTTCATAACCCACTAAGCGGCTTGCAAGTTTAATATTCAATCCACCTTTTCCGATAGCAAGTGACACCTGATCTGGTTTCAGATATACCGATGCACGTCCATTATCTTTATCTACTTTGATAGATGATATTTTCGCAGGACTCAGTGCACGCTGGATATATAGTTCCAGGTTCTCTGTGTAATTGATCACGTCAATATTTTCGTTCTGCAGTTCACGCACGATAGCGTGTATGCGCGAACCCTTCATACCCACGCATGCTCCCACAGGATCGATGCGATCATCATATGATTCAACAGCAACCTTTGCACGCTCACCTGGTTCACGTACCACTTTTTTAATAGTGATAAGACCATCATATACTTCCGGAACTTCTTGTTCAAATAATCTTTCGAGGAATACCGGAGAGGTACGTGACAAAATAATTTTCGGATTGCCATTTACCATTTCCACTTTATGAACAATCGCGCGAACATTTTCGCCTTTGCGATAACGATCCTTCTGGATTTGTTCGTTCCGTGGTACAGCAATTTCATTGCCTTCACCATCTGTCAGCAAAACTTCTTTGCTTAACACCTGGTATACTTCACCAGCTATTATTTCACCAACAAGATCTTTATACTTCTGAAAGAGAATATCCTTCTCCAGATCTTTCACTTTTTGAATTAATGTCTGGCGCGCTGTTGTTACAGCTCTGCGTCCGAAATCTTCAATATAGATCTGCTCAGATACTTCTTCTCCTACTTCGAAATCCGGTTGGATTTTACGTGCCTCCGACAAACTTACTTTGTCGAAATCCCAGATGTCTTCCGAGTCATCGTCTACGATCTCGCGAAAGCGATATATTTCAAGATCGCCTTTGTCTGCGTTGATGATAACATCGAAGTTCTCATCCGACTCATACTTTTTACGGATCATGTTCTTGAACACATCTTCCAGGATCCGGATCATCGTTGGCCGGTCAATGTTCTTCTGTTTTGCAAATTCAGCAAACGACTGAATTAATTCATGTGCATCCATGGTTTCGTCTTATTTAAAACTTACTAACACAAAAGCTTTTTCTATGTCTGTAAAAGGGATTCCAATTGTCTTTATTTCTTTCTTCTTACCGGTGCCAATTTCTTGTTCCAGTGTAATCATCTCATCCGCTACAGCTACCAGTTTCCCTTCTTCTATTTTCTCAAGGACTTTCACTTTCAGCCTGCGTCCTATATTCTTATGATACTGTCGTTTTAATTTCAACGGATGGTCCAGACCAGGTGTTGATACTTCCAACAAGTAACTGTCTTCGAGCCAAGTTACTTCATCAAGCACATTGGAAAGGGCCCTGCTCAGATCTGCGCATTCATCTATTTTGATGCCGTTGTCACTATCCAGAAGTACCAATATCTTACGAGGCCCTTGTTTGGAGGAAACAATAACATCAACTATAAACTGGCTTTGGTCAGTCAATTCTGATTCAGCGATGCGTCTTATCTCTGCTACTATATCCATTAAAAAAACTCTATAAACAAAGAGGGGACTGTGGTCCCCTCAAAAAGAATACTAAGAAACTTCGGCAAAAGTATAGCTTTTTTGCTTCAATGTCAAATCCTGTAATCACCCAAGGCCTTCGCGTTCTCTAAAAATATTCTCTCTTGCCTTATTTTCATATCGACCGGAGAATTCATCGGTTTTAAAAATTCTGTCCATCGACAAAAAATGTTCTAATACTTTTTTTCTCCCTGGCCTGTAAACCAAGTCCGGATAAAAGGAATATTCTTTTCGGATATTATTGGCATACTCGATATATATACTCCAGTCCGATCCAAGAATCGAGAGATCTGCATCCGTGAAAAGATTAGTGTCAGGATTCTTGCTGACCGTATGACTCTTCGTGGCAAGAATTTGTTCAACACAAATTCTTATACCTTCTGCCGGAAAATTTATTTCAGAAAGTCTCTTCTCAGCGAGTGACGCACTTTTTTCCTCGTTGTCCTTTCTCAACGTATTGTAAACAATATCGTGATAGGCAATCGAGAAGACTATGCAATCCCAGTTTGTAATTAACTCTTTCACGGGCAAAAGCTCTTTCAAAAGATTTTCGAGGTGAGTTTGATTATGGTAATATCTCTTGGTTGAAGAGTATTGCTTTTCAATCTCACTCCAAAGTTTATTTGTCGCACCATCATTGTAGTGCGATATAACTTTGGAAAATTCTTCTGAAAACATAAGTATATCAGATATACTCTGGCAGATTTTTTAGATATGTACCGTAACCGCTTTTTTCCAATGGTTTTGCGATGGTCAGCAATTGATCTTTTGTAATGAAGCCTTGGCGGTATGCCACTTCTTCTATACATCCAATTTTTAGTCCCTGACGTTGCTCAATGGTCTGAACAAAATTAGAAGCCTGCATGAGCGAATCAAAAGTACCTGTATCCAGCCAGGCCGTACCACGACTCATCGGTGCTACCGTAAGTTTCCCTCGCTTGAGGT
This sequence comes from Ohtaekwangia koreensis, assembly GCF_900167975.1. Lineage (GTDB taxonomy): Bacteria > Bacteroidota > Bacteroidia > Cytophagales > Cyclobacteriaceae > Ohtaekwangia > Ohtaekwangia koreensis. The sequence goes on along the minus strand of NZ_FUZU01000002.1, from coordinate 712,562 downwards.
AAACGTTGTTCACATCGGTGATCTCAAGTTCGCCACGCGGACTTGGCTTCAGTTCTTTGGAGATTTTTACAACCTCATTATCGTAGAAATATAATCCCGGAACAGCATAATTCGATTTAGGATTCGCTGGTTTCTCCTCGATGGAAATTGCTTTCTTATTAGCGTCAAATTCTACTACACCATAGCGCTCTGGATCTGTAACGTGATATGCAAATACAACTCCTCCGTCAGGATTACTGTTGGATTGCAATAGTTTTTGCATGCCTGATCCGTAGAATATATTATCGCCGAGAATAAGGGCGACTTTGTCGTTGCCAACAAATTTTTCACCGATGATAAATGCTTGTGCTAAACCTTCGGGGCGTGGTTGAATTTCATAACTGAATGAACATCCCAGGTTCTTACCATCGCCTAATAATTTCTGAAACATCGGCATATCATGCGGAGTAGCGATGATCAAAATTTCCCGAATCCCAGCCATCATCAAAACTGATAACGGATAATAGATCATCGGCTTATCGTATAATGGCATGAGTTGCTTACTGACAGCAATGGTTAACGGATACAAGCGCGTACCTGAACCTCCTGCTAAAATAATACCTTTCATTGTTGAGTGTTTTTATAGTTGATAGATTCATATTGCTATGTGCATCGTATCAGCACATAACAATATGAACAGTCATACATTAATTATCTCTCCTGATACATGTTGGTGTAGTACTTGAGATACTCACCAGATGTTACATTATTCAACCACGTAGTGTTTGCCAAATACCAGTCAACGGTCTTCTCTAATCCAATCTCGAACGTTACTTCCGGACGCCATCCTGTTTCACTAATCAGTTTAGATGCATCTATAGCGTATCGCAGATCATGCCCAGGTCTGTCTTTTACATGTGTTATGAGACCAGCAGAAGTACCTTCACGGCGATTGAGTTTTTTATCCATGATGTGGCAAAGCAAGTTTACCAGGTCGATGTTTTTCCACTCATTATTACCACCTATATTATATACTTCTCCAACTTTTCCCTTATGGAAAATAGCATCTATAGCACGTGCGTGATCTTCTACAAACAACCAATCACGAATGTTTTCACCTTTACCATACACCGGCAGCGGCTTGCTGTTGATGATGTTATTGATCATCAAAGGAATCAGCTTTTCAGGAAAATGAAAAGGACCGTAATTATTCGAGCAACGGCTGATTAACGTAGGCAGACCAAAGCTGTTGTTATAAGCACTCACGAAGTGATCGCTACTGGCTTTTGATGCTGAGTACGGTGACCGTGGATCGATTGGAGTTTCCTCTGTGAAGAATCCACCATGCTCAGCCGAACCATATACTTCATCTGTAGAGATATGATAGAAGCGTTTGTTTTCGAATTGACCATTCCACGCGGCTTGAGCTGCACACAGCAAGTTCAGCGTTCCGATGATGTTTGTATTCGCAAACTCTGCGGGATTATGAAGGGAACGATCTACATGCGATTCTGCAGCAAGGTGTATAACTCCATCTATCTCATGTTTCTTGAATACACTATTCAAGAACTCTATGTCGAGTATATCTCCACGCTCAAAATGATAGTTTGATTTTTTCTCAACGTCTTTCAGATTTTCAAGATTACCTGCGTAGGTGAGCTTGTCCAGATTAACGATTGTGTAAGTCGGATATTTATTTGCAAATAATCTGACTACATGCGAGCCGATAAAACCGGCTCCTCCTGTTATAAGTATTTTTCTCACTGACATCTGGAAAGATTTTAGCGGATGAATTTTTCGAAATTTTTATGATCACGTTGATATAGTACTTCTTGTGGCAATGACTTAAAGTACTCATACGTAATTTTCAATCCTTCGGAGCGAGATACCTTTGCTTCCCAACCAAGAATTTCTTTAGCCTTGGTTGTGTTGGGTTGTCGCTGTTTCGGATCATCTTGAGGAAGTGGTTTATAAACTACTTTCTGCTTCGTGCCCGTCAGTTTTACAATCTCTTCCGCGAAATCACCAATCGTGATCTCATCCGGATTCCCAATGTTCACAGGTAAGTGATAGTCTGACATTAGCAATCGGAATATACCTTCAACCTGATCGTCTACATAGCAGAACGAGCGTGTCTGAGAACCATCACCAAATACAGTGAGGTCTTCGCCGCGTAAAGCCTGACCGATGAAAGCAGGTAATACACGTCCATCATTCAGGCGCATTCTAGGTCCGTATGTATTGAATATCCTTATGATTCGTGTTTCAAGTCCATGGTAAGTATGGTATGCCATGGTAATAGCTTCCTGAAAACGCTTGGCTTCATCATATACACCGCGAGGGCCTATAGGGTTTACGTTACCATAGTATTCTTCCACTTGAGGGTGAATAAGTGGATCACCATAAATTTCAGAAGTTGAAGCAACAAGGATTCTCGCTTTCTTAACACGTGCTAAACCAAGCAAGTTGTGTGTACCCAACGATCCAACTTTCAATGTTTGAATGGGAATCTTCAGATAATCAATTGGACTTGCCGGAGATGCAAAATGAAGTATATACTTCAGATCACCTGGAACATGTACAAAAGAAGAAACATCATGATGGTAGAATTCGAAATCAGCATGTTTAAAAAGATGCTCGATATTACGCAGGTCACCTGTGATAAGGTTGTCCATTGCTATAACACTATATCCTTCTTTAAGGAAGCGATCGCATAAATGGGAGCCGAGAAATCCAGCTCCTCCTGTGATTAAAACTCTTTCCTTAGCCATTGATCACCTCTCTTCCAATGCTGAAGTATGTATATCCAAGTTCTTTCATATTCGAAAGGTCATAAAGATTTCTACCGTCAAAAATTACTTTACTTTTCAGAAGGCCTGAAAGCTTTTCAAAATCAGGTGTGCGGAACTCTGGCCATTCTGTTGCAATGAAGATGGCGTCCGCACCTTCTGCTGCATCATAAGGAGTATCAAAGTATCCAATTTTATCGCCTACAATCCGCTTCACATTTTCGATAGCTTCAGGATCGTGAGCACGAATTGTTACGCCTTCACTTAATAATGCTTCGATATTGTAAAGAGATGGAGCCTCACGAATATCATCTGTATGAGGTTTGAAAGAAAGTCCCCAGAAAGCTATAGTCTTTCCTTTTAGATTGCCCTTGAAATGAGTCTTAATTCTTTCAATCAATCTTGTTTTTTGATCTTCGTTCACATCCATCACGGCATTCAGGATTCTGAAATCATACTTCACATCGGAAGCCGATTTTGCCAATGCCTGAACGTCTTTGGGGAAGCAACTTCCTCCGTAGCCTATACCTGGGAATAAAAATCTTTTTCCAATTCGACTATCTGTACCTACACCTCTGCGTACTGAGTCAACATCCGCACCTACGAGTTCACATAGGTTAGCAATCTCATTCATGAAGGTAATCTTGGTTGCCAGAAATGAATTCGCGGCATACTTGGTAAGCTCAGCTGAACGCTCATCCATAAAAATGATAGGATTACCCTGGCGAACATATGGTGCATATAGGGCCTCCATAATTTTTCTCGCCCGTGGTGAATTTGTACCTATAACAACGCGATCCGGTTTCATAAAGTCCTCCACCGCGACACCTTCTCTTAAGAATTCGGGATTAGAAACCACATCGAATTCAACCTTGGCGTTCGCAGCAATTCTGTCTCTTACTTTATCTGCCGTTCCTACCGGCACCGTACTCTTGTCAATGATCACGGTATAATCCGACAGGATCGGACCAAGATCAGATGCCACCTTAAGAATGTACTTTAAATCGGCAGAACCATCTTCTCCTGGAGGTGTGGGAAGCGCTAAGAAAATAATTTTAGCATCCTTGATTCCTTCTGCAAGATTTGTTGTGAAGAAAAGCCTCTCCTGTTTAATGTTCCGTTCGAAAAGTTGCTCGAGACCGGGTTCGTAAATGGTGATTTTTCCGTTTTGAAGTTTCTTGACCTTTTCTTGATCGATGTCTACGCAGGTCACAGTGTTTCCGGTTTCAGCAAAACAGGTTCCGGTTACGAGACCAACGTAACCTGTGCCAACTACAGCTATTTTCATGGATAATGGGTTTTTGAACCTGCGAAATTAAAACTTTTGACCACATTTTAGGGAGTGTTTGCTATAAACAAAGCCTAAAATATTAAGCATATTTATATTACAACCTAACATTCGTTTGTTATTATTCGGAGAAAACATAACTTTAACGTTTTCAATACAACATTCTCTATATCCTATGGAAGTTATAACCGACAAACTTAAATCGATAAGTTTTGATGAAACTGAAAATCAAAGGATGATTTCTCAAATGGTCCGCGACTTTGGGAATAAAGAAATCAGACCTAACATAATGACTTGGGACGAGAGTCAGGAATTTCCCGTGCAATTGTTTAAGAAGATGGGGAGACTGGGACTAATGGGGGTATTAGTGCCAGAAGAATTTGGAGGAGCTGGTTTTGGATACTTGGAATACATTACTGCTATTGTTGAGCTTTCAAGATTAGATGGCTCAATTGGTTTATCGATGGCCGCACACAACTCACTTTGCACTAACCACATTTTGCTTTTTGGATCGTTAGAACAGAAGAAAAAATATTTACCTAAGTTATCTTCAGGCGAATTTATAGGCGCCTGGGGCCTTACTGAACCCAATACAGGTTCCGATGCAGGTAACATGAGAACGGTTGCCATCAAGGACGGTGACCACTACATTATCAATGGTGCCAAAAATTTCATTACTCATGGTAAGTCCGGAGATGCTGTTGTGGTGATCGTCCGGACCGGTGAGGTAGGAGATTCTCACGGAATGACGGCTTTTTTGATTGATAAAGGAACACCAGGATTTACTGCAGGCAAAAAGGAAAATAAGCTCGGAATGCGAGCTTCTGAAACGGCTGAATTAATTTTCAGTGATTGTCGCGTTCATAAATCGCAGATTATTGGAAAGGAGGGGGACGGGTTTGTTCAGGCGTTAAAAGTGCTGGATGGTGGTAGAATTTCCATTGCTGCACTTAGCCTTGGCATTGCGCTGGGAGCATTTGACGCTGCATTGAAGTATTCACAGGAACGCCATCAATTCAACCAGCCAATCTCAAGCTTTCAGGGCATTTCCTTCAAACTTGCTGATATGGCTACCAAAATAGAAGCCGCTAAACTACTGACATTCAGAGCTGGAGATTTAAAAAATAAAGGAGAGAATGTTACGAGGGAGTCGGCTATGGCGAAGCTTTTTGCATCAGAAGTGGCTGTTGAAGTTGCCAATGATGCAGTACAAATTTTTGGTGGTTATGGCTACACAAAAGACTTCCCGGTGGAGAAATTTTATCGTGATGCAAAACTTTGCACCATTGGAGAAGGTACGTCTGAGATACAAAAACTTGTTATTTCTCGCACCATTTTAAAGTAGTCTTGGATAATTCACTGACATTCTGCTATCTTTGCAGCCCTAAATAAGAAATATGCTTATCGTTAACGTAAAAGAAAACGAATCAATTGACAAGGCGCTGAAGCGTTTCAAGAAGAAGTTTGAAAAAACAGGTGTTCTAAAGGAATTACGTTCCCGTACTTCTTTCGAAAAGCCATCTGTGAGACGTAGAAATCAAATCATTCGTGCTGCTTATCGCGAGCAACAGAGACTTCAGGATCCTAACGCTTAAAAGCGTTTTGTTGAATTAAAAATATTTAATTGTGGATAAGCTACAACTTGTCCACAATATATTATCATTTTATCCACATATCCCCTTAAGGTATTTCCTAAAGGGGATTATTTTTTTACATTGCTATCATTACAGCCTTCTATTCAAGCTGTACTGGTGCTGATAGCATGGTGGATTCCTTTCTCAAATATCTCCAATACGAAAAGCGAGTGAGCTCCAATACTGTATTGGCTTACGAAACAGATCTAAAACAGTTCGGTACTTTTCTTACCATAACTTTCCCTGATACCAAGATTGACGCAGCCGACTATCAAGTCATTCGCTCCTGGATCATACAGCTCGTTGAGCAAAATATAGGGTCTTCATCCATCAATCGAAAAATCGCCTGCCTTCGAACGTTCTATAAATTTTTACAACGCGAAGAAGTTATTGCAAAGGATCCGATGCTCAAGATCAAAATCCTGAAGGCCAGTAAGAAATTACCAAGCTTTGTAAAAGAAAGCGACATGGTAAAAGTCCTGGATAATCAATCATTCGAACACACTTTTGCTGGCCACCGAGAAAAGTTAATCCTGGAATTATTCTACGGAACAGGTATACGTCTTTCTGAGCTATTGACCTTAAAAGAGAATGATGTTAATCTAGGGAACAGAACCATCAAAGTTCTTGGAAAAAGAAATAAGGAAAGAGTAATCCCATTTGCAGTCAATCTCGTTTCTATACTTGAAGAGTATAGTATCGTGAGAAACAGAGAAGTGACAAAACAAGACCACGGATTGCTACTTGTTACAGATAAAGGTGAGCCATGTTATCCTATGATGGTTTACAGAATTGTAAAAGATCACCTCATTAAAAATTCCTCCGCAGAGAAAAAAAGCCCACACGTTTTACGACACACCTATGCTACGCATTTGTTAAACAAAGGTGCAGAGATAAATGCTGTAAAAGACTTACTTGGACATAGCAGTCTTTCGGCCACGCAAGTATATACCCACAACTCAATTGAAAAATTAAAAAAGGTTTTCGACCAGGCGCACCCTAAGGCCTGATATACATAATGAAAGTAAATGAACGCTATGATAAAATAACTACATCTGACAATGCGCTGGTCATTGTAATACCAGCAACTGTTTTATTCTTCAACTTTTTAAATTTAACATTATGAAGGTACAAGTTCATTCCATTCACTTTGATGCTGACAGCAAGCTCATCAACTTCATTCAAAAGAAGCTTGACAAGCTGGACACTTTTTATAATCGCTTAGTGGATGGCGAAGTATTTCTTCGACTAAACAATGAAGGGATTGAAAACAAAACAGTAGAAATTAAATTACGAGTTCCGGGGAGTATGCTTTTTGCTATCGAAAAAGCTCGTTCTTTTGAAGCCGCTACCGACATGGCGACAGATGCTATCAGAATGCAGTTAGAAAAATTTAAAACAAAAGTTAAAAACGGAAGAGTATAATTTCCAATCAACCCAAAAAAGAAAAACCGCCTCAGACGAGGCGGTTTTTTTGTTTCTATACACTATAATATAGTAAGAATTATTTCTTTGGTTGAGCCGGAGTAGTTGCTGCTGCTGGCTTAGGAGTTACTCCCATTTTCTTCAGCACAAGATCCGAAATATCCATCTTCTCATCTCCATAAAGAATTACATCCAATCCACCGATCTGCTGATTAAGAACAAATGTAAATCCGTTCTCTTTAGCAGTATCTTCAATTGCCTTTCCTACCTTCTTGTAAACAGGATCCATTAATTGAGTCTGCTTAGTTTGCAGGTTAGTCTGAGCATCTTGCTGAAGCTTTTCTATGTTCTGTTGTAACTGTTGCAATTCACGTTCGGTATTTGCACGTACAGCATCTGGCATTGTGTTAGCCTGAATAGCTGCATTATAGTCTGCCAGTTTTTTCTGAAACTCCTGAACCTTAGAATCGATTTGATTTTTCAGTTGTGTTTGTAAAGATTTCAGATCCGCGTCAATTTGTTTGGCGTCAGGCATTTGGCTGAAGATATAATCAACATCCGCATAACCAATCTTAGGCGCAGCAGCGGTTTGTGCATAGGATGCAATTGCTCCCAATCCTAGCACCACAAGTAAAACGAATTTTCTCATTACGGTATTCAATTTAGTTTTTAATCTTATCATTAGGGTCTCCAAGTCCCAACTCATCCAACACAAAGTCAGTATAGTCATATCGAGGATCTGTATAGATCATTACGAGCTCACCTGCCTTGTCAAAGACGATCGCCAGATTATTCTGTTTTGCCGCTTTATCAACAGCATCCCAAACCTTATCCTGGATCGGTTTAATCAATTCCTGCTTCTTAAGAAAGAACAATCCTCCAAATCCAAATACCTTCTTCTGGTATTCTTTCATCTCAGCTTCCTTCTTTTGGATGGCTGTTGTTCTGTCCTTTCGCATTTCTTCAGTCAGAAGAACTTGTTCAGCTTGAAGGGCACTATACATGGACTCTATTTTTTTTGACATGTCCTGTATTTCCTTCTCCCAAGCTTCCGACAATTGACCGATTTCGTCCTGCGCCTTTTTATATTCAGGCATTTTATTCAGGATATAATCCGTGTCAATGTACCCGAATCTCTGTGCTTTGACAAAAGTCGGGCCGAAAATGAGAAAAATTATTGTAATTAAATAAACCCGCATAGTTATCTGATTTGCTGGCCGATAGTAAAATGGAATTGTGAGCCACTCACAGGACCCCTGCCATTCAACGGTACCGGATCAAATCCATATCCCCAATTCAACCCAATCAATCCGAATGCCGGCATGAATATACGAGCACCAAAGCCTGCTGACTTATATAAATTAAACGGATTAAAATCATCGTAATTGTTCCAGTTGTTACCTCCTTCTGCGAAGATAAATCCGTAGATGGTTGCAGCATTACCTGTTGTTACCGGATAACGCAATTCCAATCCTAACTTATCATATGCGATACCACCTGCGAGTACGCCTGAAGCACTGTTCTGGTTTGCGTTATAGTAAGGCGGTGTGAGTACGTTGTTCTCATAGCCTCTCAAACCGATTACCTCCTGGCCTAACAGGAATGAATTAAAGCCACCGGCCAATCCATCACCACCCAGGTAGAATCTTTCAAACGGACCTATACCGGCCTTATCCGTGTATTGTCCAATGAATCCAAAGTGAGCTTTCGCTTCCAACACAAGTTTTTTCTTGTTGTCAAGAGGCAAATAGTATTTGGCATCAAACATCCACTTGTGATACTCAATCCATTTATAGCGCTCTGCAGCATCTGCTGTAGAGTAGTCTATATTTCTCCATAGTGAGAATGGAGGCGTTAACGTAACGCTTAATGAAATACTTGATCCTTGTGCAGGATACATCGGATTGTCAATACTGTTACGCGCAAGTGTTGTATTGAATGTAAAGCTGTTTGAAACTCCGTCGGTATATCCTAAGCCTGAATTCCAATTGTTAAGAATATAGCGCAGGTATGACACAGAGTTTGTAAGTGTAAAATAATTGTCTGGCCATTCTAACAGTCGACCCAATCCAACCGATACGCTATGTACCTGGAGGCGCGAATCGTTATCGTTGGTAGAACTGCTTCCATACGGATATCGCTGGAATGAGCTATTGAAACTAACGGAAAGTGAATGAGGCTTACGTCCACCTAACCACGGCTCTGTGAATGAGAAGCTATAGCTTTGGAATGACCTGCCGTTTGCCTGAGCTCGCAGTGAGAGTCTTTGTCCATCTCCAACCGGAAGTGGTCTCCAATTATCAAAGTGAGGAATGTTACGAAGAGAGAAGTTGTTGAATGTTAATCCAAGTGTACCTACGAATCCATAGTAACCACCCCAACCTCCGGAAAGCTCAACCTGATCGTTTGATTGCTCCTCCACTGTCCACTCAATATCCACGGTACCATTTGCAGGATTCGGCACAAGGTTCTGTCCAATTTTATCAGGAGCAAAATAGCCAAGTTGTCCAAGTTTTTGTTGTGTCCGGATAATATCAGAACGTCTGAACTTCTGGCCTGGAATCGTACTTAATTCTCTGCGTATAACGTGATCGCTGGTGCGATCATTTCCTGCTATGGTTACTTCATTGATCGTAGCTTGTTCGCCTTCAAAAATTCTCATCTCAACATCGATGGAATCTCCGGCAACGGCCACCTCTACAGGGTTAATACGGAAGAACAGATAACCGTCATCCATATAAAGTCCGCTGATGTCTAATCCTTTGGGATTGAACTGAAGTTTCTTATTGTAAAGTTCGCTGTTATATACATCACCTTTGCTTATACCCAATACGGCATTCAGCTGCTTGTCAGAGTATATATAGTTCCCTGTCCAAATGATGTTACGGAAGTAATACTTGGGACCTTCATAAATTTGAAAATCTATATTGATAGTCCTCCCATCATGTGCGTATACCGTATCCGTTACAATTTCAGCATCGCGATATCCCTTTGAGTTAAAGTACTCAATTATCTTTTTCTTATCGTCTTCGTAATCTGTTTGAATAAATTTAGAACTGGTAAAGAGATTGAGTTTTACATTGTCATTGATAAACTCTTTAACTTCCTTCCAACTCGTCTTGTAGCTCGAGTCAACAAATTCTTTAGGCTTCAGTGCGATAACTTCACTTATAAGAGCACGGTGTAAAGAGAAGCGAGGGCGTTCATGTGTACCCTTCATTTTCTTTTTCAACTTTGCATCACTAATGCTGTTATTTCCTTCAAATGAAATCTTGTTGATCTTAACTTTTGATTTGGGATTGACTGCAATTTTTAGTCTTATACCATCACGGTTAAGCGTATCTTTTTCCTGTATAACTTTTACTTCCGTGCTAAGAAATCCTTTTTTCACAAAGTACTTCTTAACAGCAAGTTCCGTATTCCGGATCATAGCATCATTTACAATTTTGCCGCGGATCAGAGTAAGATCTTCTTTTAGCCCACTCTCCTGAGATTTATTAATACCTGTGAAATAAAATCCTGTCAGACGGGGACGCTCTGCTAATACTATATTTAGGTATACATCATTGCCTTCAATTCTGGCAACCTGAATTGTAACATCGCCTACAAGTCCATGCTTCCAAAGACTGCGTATTGAGTTAGTAATTGCGTCTCCGGGGATCTTTATTTTGTCACCAACTTTCAAACCGGTAAGCGACACCATAGCATTTTTATCCAGCACATTCAGACCTGTGACCTCAATGCCTGCGATGGTATACTCTACCGGACTCGCATAGTTCAAATTATTTTCTGTTGCACCCGTAGTGGTATTGCGCTTTCTGAATTGAGCCCAGGCATCTGCCGTAATACCAATCAGGATAACCAGAAATAAAACTTTCTTCATCAACTTACAGGGTTCAATTGTTCGCTTGTTTTTCCAAATCTTCGTTCGCGTTGCTGATATGACCAGATTGCTTCATATAGATGCTCCTTTCGGAAGTCGGGCCAAAGTGTGGGTGTGATGTATAATTCTGTATAAGCGATCTGCCACAATAAAAAGTTACTAATGCGTAACTCACCACTTGTGCGAATCAACAACTCTGGATCTGGGATGCCTGAAGTCTGCAAATAGTTTTCAAACACCGACTCATTTATTTCACCGGGATTTATTTTTCCTGCTTTAACATCCTCGGCCATTTTATTAACAGCTTTCAGGATCTCCCAACGACCACTATAACTAAGCGCGAGGTTCAAGATCATACCACTGTTATTCTTGGTTTGATCAATTGCCCAAGCAAGATTCTTCTGGCAATCAGGCGGCAAGTTTGAAGTCTCACCAATTGTTGCAAGTTTTACTTGATTTTCCATCAAAGTACCTATCTCTTGCTTCAATGTGCTCACAAGCAACTCCATCAATCCATCAATTTCGGCTTTAGGCCTATTCCAATTTTCAGTGGAAAAAGCGTATAAAGTCAGATACTTGATTCCAAGTTCGCCACAACCTTCAGTCACATCTTTCACAGCCTGAACTGCATTACGATGACCAAAAATGCGCATTGCGCCTTTCTTTTTTGCCCACCGACCGTTACCGTCCATGATAACGGCAATGTGTTTAGGCAAATTACTAAAGTCGATATGTTCTTTTAGGGAAGCCACAGGGGGCCAAAAGTAGTAAAAAGGGTTTTGGGTTAAAAGGGCTTGCAGAGATGTGCCGCTATTTGTATGGATTTTTAGGGCATGGAATGTCGTAAAATGTGCGGGTAATGCTAATCCCTAGGAAATAATAAACATCGTTATCGTTCGGATTGCCATACTTAAAGTTTTTATATCGCTGATCTCCGGCTGAAACATTGTCCAAATAATCAAAAAAAGTTTTCCTGATACCAAGCTCTAATCCGAAATACCACTTGGGAGTATATACATATTTAACACCCACGCCAAAAGGAATAACGGCCTGAACGTTACTATATTCTGCTGTCTTTTCTGCATTACCGGATATTCCAAACAAACCCAAGCCTCCGAATAAATAAGGTGTGAATCTTACGAAGCGTTTTGTCTCACGCCAGTTTAAGAAATGATATTCCATCACGGTGGATGCTTCCATCAGGAATAAATCAAATGAAGCATCTCTTTTGGAAGCAAAGGCATCGATTGGTTTTTCTGAAGCACCAATTTTTCCTGCGGTTATAGCAGCCCGAAAGCTCACAACACTGCTCAGGTTGGAACGATAAAAAACTGTAGCAGCCGGTTTCGAATATTTAAAATTATAGGTTCTGACAAGGTCACCGGTATAATTAAATGTACCGATGCCAAAACCAACTTCCGAGCGCTGTGCAAATGCCGAGATGGCACTTGCTAAGATTATTCCGATAACTAAAGACAATCGCTTGGAAAAAATCATCATCTGAATTTAGCCCTATGAAAAGATTTACCCAGTATATAGGTCATTTTTATCGTTGTCACCATAAAGATATCTTTGTCGTCTTTACTTCCTCGCAGGTTTGTATTTCCGTTAGCATCTGTATATTCTTCTCCATATCCGGATACCACACTATAGGATTGACCATCTCTGGCAACATAAGAATGATCGCCCGGCAATATTTCTCCGGTTCTATATGACATTGACTGCGCCAATCGATTGCCTTGAAATACTCCAAGGTCTACATAGCTTTGACTTACGTCATCAATATAATCCGTAAACAAATATCTAAATCCAATTTCTGCTGAAAGATCAAGTACTTCATTTAATCTAAAACGTGCACCGATCCCAAATGGTATAGAGGGTTGAATTCTTTTGTAAGGCTTAATACCATAATTGGCATCACCTTCCTGGAGCGTAGATTTTTGTCCTTCTGTTCCCAGAGGTTGCAGATCAACCCATTTGCCTGCTTCTGGCAGAGCGTTGCCCTGCAAATCCGTTGCTGGTGCTTGTGCCTGTGGGTTATGATGGAAAACTGCAACACCAGCAAATGCATAAGGTGTCCATGCAACACGACTAATATAGGTTGCCTGGTTCTCAAACAAATCGATACTGGCCACTACAGAAAGTTCTTTAATTCTATTTCTGAACGAGAGATTTCTTTTATATCTGAAAACTCCATTATCAGCATCCCCCGGATCGGCTGATTTAACATCGGATCCTTTTAAGGTTCCGTACATGAAAGATGCAGTAAGCGTATATCGTGGACCAAAACGGTGTGCAAAAGAAATTCCTATCGCTGGCCGTGTGAATGAAATGTCGGTACTGAAACGATTTGGCTTTGGAGAAAGATCGCCATAATAGTTAAGAGCATTTATTGAAACGCCCACCATGCTGTAGACTTTTTCTTTTCCGAACCAGGACTTACGCCCACGGTAAGTCATCATTCGTTTATTATTACTTTTAATTGCCCTTCTGTTCATTTGGGCAGTTACTTCTTCGGCTCCTGTTAAAAACAGGAATGTGAATAAGACCAAGATTAGCTTTCTCATAGACAAGTCTATAGATCAGTGAATTACAAAAGTAAATATTAATTCCGAATGTCTAGTCCCCAATTTAGCTTTTGGCGAAGTGTCTTGAAGTAATGTTGCCCTTCAAGTTGTATCAATTTTACCCTGAAATCAGCCTTCGATACCGTCAACTTAATGGTCGCATCTACAGAAGCAACCCGCGAATCGAGTGAGATTAAAAATTTTTTACTCCGCCCTTCGACACCAAAAGTAATTTCAGATCCATCTGCAACTATAATGGGTCGCACGGTTAAATTATGTGGACTAACAGGTGTTATTACAAAATTACCTGACCTTGGAAATATAAGTGGACCTCCACAACTTAAAGAATACCCGGTAGATCCGGTTGGCGTAGCGACAATAATTCCATCTGCCCAATACGAATTTAAGAACTCACCATCAATATACGTGTGGATAGTGATCATGGAAGAGCTGTCCTTCTTTACAATTGTAACATCGTTGAGAGCGAAATTTAGGTTTCCAAAAACGTCCTGGTTAGTCTCAAGCTTCAATACTGAACGCAGGTCAAGTGTATAATTGCCTTCGCAAACTTGCGTAATGGCATGCTCGGCTTCCTCTTTACTGTTTGTGGCGAGGAATCCCAAGCGACCTGTATTAATGCCGAGTACCGGAATCTCCTGTTTATTGATATAGGTTACCGAATCCAATAATGTTCCATCGCCTCCGATGCTTATCATCGCATCAACGTCAGTCAAAGGGTCGCCAATCGCGAAGGTCTCGAACTTAATATTTTTAAAAGCAGGTGGCCGCAGATACTTACTAAATTTCTCAGACACGAGAATCCCGGAATTGTGATGCGCTAAAACTTCGAAGATACGGGTAATGAATGGCGCTGTCTGACGGTTAAATTCTTTTCCATGTACAGCGATGCGCATGCGGTATATCGTTTACGTTTTTTGTTGAGCCGTCTTTACTTGTTAAAGATAGAAACGCTATGCTACGGAACAAAAACTTGGAACGTCTTAATGTACTGCAATCGTTAAATTTTAGTCAACGTAATTATTTTCCTTTTTTTAATAATAATGAAGCCCATGTTTCGCGTTCATCTCTCCGCACTTCTTTCAAATTGAACGTTGCGCCTTCATTCAAAAGGTCATCTATATCATGCGTATAAAAACCACTCAATAAAAGTAAACCATCTTCCATGAGATATTGCTGGTATAACTTTATTTCTTCGAGAAGAACGTTCTTATTAATGTTAGCCAGGATAATATCAAATGTTCCGGAGATGGCGAGTTCATTCAGTTTACCTTGCTGTATAGTAATGTTGTTGGCGTGATTCACTTCGATGTTCTCCTGCCCATTGACCACACTCCATTCATCAATATCAAATGCTATAACTTCTTTTGCACCAAGTTTGGATGCCATAACAGAAAGTATAGCTGTGCCGCACCCAGCATCCATCACGCGCTTGTGCTGATGATCTATATCCATTTGAGCTTTCACCATCAAATATGTTGTTTGGTGGTGACCTGTACCAAAAGACATTTTAGGAGTGATCGTAATTTCGTATGGATATACCTTTTCGATCTTATGAAACTCTGCGCGAATTAAACAGCGGTCATCAACAATGATGGGCTGATAACTCTTCTCCCACTCTTCATTCCAGTTTTGCTTTTGAATTCTATCCTGGTAAAATACAAGTGACGTCTGCGGACTATATCTGTCCTTTATATACTGCAGTCTTTCTTTATCATATTTCTCCAGCTCTACATAAGCTTCGAATCCTTTTTCTGTTTCCATAAAAGTATCGAAACCCGCCTCTGCAATTTCGGCCATCAGGATTTCAGAAAAATCAGGATCACAGATTACTTGGAGGCGGGTATAGTACATTATCGTGTTTGGTGCTTATGCTCCTTTAATTACTTCTGCAAATTCTCTTGACTTCAAAGATGCTCCTCCAACTAAACCTCCGTCTACATCCGGGCAAGCAAAGAGTTCTTTTGCATTGGCAGCATTTACACTACCGCCATATAGTATAGCAATAGAATCTGCAACAGCCTGACCATATTTTGATGCCAGGTGCTTACGAATTACTGCGTGCATATCTTGTGCTTGTTGTGCTGACGCTGTCTTTCCTGTTCCGATTGCCCACACGGGTTCGTAGGCTATTATAATTTTCTTTATAGTATCTGCGTCCAAATGAAAAAGACTCTCTTCTACTTGTTTCTTTACAAGAGCTTCGTGACCGTTGCTCTCGCGTACTTCAAGAGGTTCGCCACAGCAGAAGATTGGGGTTAATCCGTGCTTCAATGCTATATCTGTTTTCTTCGTGAGTAACGCAGCATCCTCACCGAAATATTGTCTGCGTTCGCTGTGCCCAAGAATAACATAAGGTACGCCTAATGATTTCAACATGGCAGCAGAAGTCTCTCCTGTATAGGCACCTGATTCGTGCTCGCTGCAATTTTGTGCACCAACCGAAATTCTAGTATTGTTACCTAATTGATTCTTGATGGGTAACAGGTATGGAAATGGAACACAAAAAATAATTTTCACATCACCCTTTACTTCGTCAGCAACCATACCTGTTATTTCAGATGCAAGGATGTTTGCTTCTTCAAGAGTCTTGTTCATCTTCCAGTTTCCGGCTACAATTTTCTGGCGCATAGTCTAGTTTTATTAAGGTTGAATTTTTTCTAAGGTTCCAAAGATAGGAGGAGAAGTTTAAAGCGGAAAGTTTAAAATAGAAAGCGAAAAGATTTGCATGAACCCGTTGCTTTATGTTTATGTCTCTGTCCTTTACTCCACCCCTATTGCTTCCCGGGTTTATAGTGTGATTCTTTAAACAGGTGCTGCGCATTAGCAGTATTCATTAACTGTGGCAATGTTATATCGGGATGAGACTCCATATATTTATTTACGATTCTCCATCCAACCCATTGACCAATTCTTCCAGGACACTTCTCACCTACCTGAATCGTAACCGGCCGCTCTCCAAGATAATCTTTCTTTACTACGTGACTTGTTGCGAACAAGACGTTGCTCTCTATGAAGCGTGCCCAGATCAAGTCTTCATTCGCGCGCGAGCCTTTTACTTCTTCGGGAGTATACCAGATCAACACACTGTCGGGAGTGCAGGGAAGCATGTGTTTGGCAAAGTAAAATGATTTACCATACGCAATCATATCGGCCAGCACGGTCTTGTCTTTCATATCTGTTTTATTGAACCGGTCACTGATACCGTATATCAACATCGATGAAGGAAGTATATCATCCGGATCGTACTTGCGAAGTATATAGTTATAAACATTTTTCGGACGATACTTGGCACCTCTTCCCAAATAAAAATCAAGGCTTACAATAATCAACGAATCAGTTACCAGCATATCGGTATCAAGACCGGAAATCACGGTCTGAATTTTGGGAGGCGTAAAGTCGGGGTAATAATATTTAATGTTGGTAAAGGCTTCTTCGAATTCTGCTTTCAATCCTGAAACATCTCCGAATACACGCCTGGTTTCGAGCAGCAATGTATCGAGGTGAGGATTGTTAAACCTTGCATAAAGTTCATCGAGAAAAACAGAATCACTTGGGTATTCAGTCCGCCTGAATATATAGTCACGGAGTAAAGGTTGCCGCGTAAACAACGATACCAATGCAGCCTTACTTTTGATATTTACAAGTGAGTCTTGGAATTGCTCGAGTACAACTTCTACTTTTTTGCCAGATGTTTCGGGCTTGGAGACACACTCCTCCTCATCTTTAGTACAACCAGCTACCACCAGTATCAGAAGCAAGGCAGCGAGCACTGAGTTCTTCATGCATTCTTTATTTTGCTGCGAAGATCGAATTTTTTATAACACTTATAACAACGTGATGTGACACTATATTATTTCGTATCAAAGGTCAGTACATCTTGCGACTTGCTTTTTGTGAGCCTAAGGCTTCTCACTTTTCCTTTCACCGTAACATGTACCAGGTTCGATTGGTCTTCGTGTATCTCCATGATAATGTCGTTCATCACCTGGATCGACTTCCATTTTTTCACATTCTGAACTTCAATAAAAAAAATGAAAGCTTCGCCTTCCTTCTCATGGCCGAGGTAATGAATTTTCTGCACCTTATTATCCAACGACAATTTAAAATGTTCTGTAATATAAGGAAGCACCATCTGATCGAGTGTCATGCCTTTTGGTTCTGTGATATCAAGTTCAGGTTGATTCAGTTTATTGCGCATCGTTAACTCGAGGTCGTCAACAAAAACGCGCATCATTATCTCCAGCGCTTTATCTTTTTCATCATACTCTACTTCCGTTACAGAAACATGAAGCGGGTGAAGCATCACCGTAAGCGCGAGGCTTTGAACAAATGATAAAACAGAAAATGATACAATCATGGAAAGCGGGATAAATCAAAATTGACTTTCCAAAAATAATACCGAAAGAATAATTTCAACGAAAAATGATGTGGGTTGCTCGCCACATCAGCAATTGAGGGGTTGCAGCACAAGGTACCTGCGCCATTTATCAAAATTATCTTCTATACTTGTGGCCTTTTTAATTTTTTCATTTAGTTAACTATGAGCGAGTTTCAACTCTATTTTGGTTTAGGGAAGGATCACATACTGGATTACTCGAATGGCTACGATCATATTTTATTTGTAGTCGCATTATGTGCTTTATACTTGATGCGTGACTGGCGGCAAGTGTTGATCCTGGTGACAGCGTTTACAATCGGTCACTCTATAACATTAGCTCTATCAACGTTAGAAATCGTTACCGTTAAAGCTGAGCTAATTGAATTCTTAATTCCACTTACGATTTTTATTACTGCAGCTTCCAATCTTTTTAAAAATGAAGACAGTCTTTCAGGAAGACCTATTCAGTTAAACTACTTCTTCGCTGCATTTTTTGGATTGATTCATGGCTTGGGATTCTCAAACTACCTGAAAAGTATTCTTGGAAAAGATGAACGGATCATATCCCAGTTATTGGCCTTTAATCTTGGCTTAGAGGTAGGCCAGATAATTATTGTTGCCATCTTTTTAACGGCTGCTTTTCTTTTGGTGGATTTGTTTGGAGTAAACCGTAGAGACTGGAAAATGGTGATCTCATCGGCGGTAGCCGGCATCGCTTTGATGTTACTGAAAGAAAAAGCATTTTGGATTGAATAACTCTTATAACCTATATATGAAGCGTGTTTTAAAAATTTCCCTCCTTGTCGTAATGATGCAGACAGCGTGGGCTCAGGAGACGCCAAAGTGGCAAGGCAAGTTTGAACAACTTGACCAGCAACTGCCAACGCCGAATGAGTATCGCTCTGGCTCTGGTGCACCAGGTCCCAAGTACTGGCAACAAAAAGCTGATTACGTAATCAGCGTTGAATTGAATGACGACAACCAAAGTATAAGTGGTTCGGAAACTATAACATACCATAATAACTCTCCGGATGTATTGCGTTATCTCTGGCTACAACTAGATCAAAACAAGTTGGCAGAAGGTAACATGACACAGAAGACAAGAGGTGGTACACTTCGTGATTCTATCGATGCAAAATCAGCCGGCTCTACTTATAATCTTTTTGATTTTGATGGAGGTTTCAAAATCAAAGCTGTAAGAGATGTTGCTGGCAAAGACCTTCCATATCTTATTAACTATACCATGATGCGGATTGATTTACCACAGCCGCTTAATCCTGGTCAGAAATATTCTTTCTCCATTGATTGGGGATATAATATCAATGACGGTGTTCGTGTTCGTGAGCGTACGCAGTTTGAATACTTTCCGGAGGATGGAAATTACTCGTATGTGATTGCGCAGTGGTTCCCGCGCATGTGTGTATATGATGACTATGAAGGATGGCAGAATAAACAATTTTTAGGACAAGGCGAGTTTGCGCTTCCATTCGGTGACTATAAAGTAAAGATCACAGTACCTGCCGATCACATCGTAGGGGCTACTGGCCAATTGAAAAATCCGGAAGGAGTATTAAGTAAAGCACAACTTGATCGCTTTACAAAAGCGAAATCTTCTTTCGATAAACCGGTGATCATTGCTACACAGGAAGAAGCTGTTCAACGTGAGAAAACAAAAGTAAAAGAGAAGAAGACCTGGGAATTCCATGCTGATAACGTTCGTGATTTCGCCTTCGCTACATCTCGTAAATTTATATGGGACGCACAAGCAGTAAAGATTGGCAGCAAGACTCCACTGGCTATGTCTTTCTATCCGAAGGAAGGTAATCCCCTATGGGAAAAAGAATCTACCAGAGCTGTAAAAAATGCTCTGGAAGTATACTCACGCATGACGATCGATTATCCTTACCCTGTCGCTATATCTGTTCATGCTGCACACCAGGGAATGGAATATCCGATGATCTGTTTTAACTACGGTCGTCCTGCAAAAGATGGTTCCTATACTCCTGCTATTCGCAAAGGTATGGTGGGTGTTATCGTGCACGAAGTTGGCCACAACTTTTTCCCGATGATCATCAACAATGATGAACGCCAAACAACCTGGATGGATGAAGGTGTAAATACATTTGTTCAACTGGTAACAGAGATTGAGCGCTATCCGGATATTGATTTCGATAGAGGTAAACCTGCAGCACTCGTTCCCTATATGAAGGGTGATCAAAGTTCAATGCGCCCGTTGATGGTGAACTCTGAACAGGTAATTCAGTTTGGTAATGAACAGTATGCAAAGGCCGGAACAGGTTTATTCATGCTGCGCGAAACCATTATGGGCAGAGAGTTATTTGATAAAGCCTTCAAAGAATATGCACAGCGCTGGGCATTCAAACATCCGAAGCCAGCAGACTTTTTCCGTACGATGGAAGATGCATCTGCTGTTGATCTCGATTGGTTCTGGAAAGGTTGGTTCTATACTACAGATGTAGTGGATCAATCTATTGACCAGGTGAAGTGGTTCAAGATGCGCACATCGGAAACTGATCCTGAAACTAAAAATCTGAAAGTAAAGCAAGGCGATCTCAATGCAAAAGGTGGTGACAAGAAGTTTGATAGCTTCAACAACGGCCCTGAACCTTTTAGCCTGACAACTACTGACCCACGCATGTATGGTGAATTCAGAAGTCAGATTGATGACAAAGCCGTGATGCAAAAACTGCAGAACAAGAATATATATGAAGTAACGCTGAGCAACAAAGGCGGACTTGTTATGCCTGTAATTATTCAGTGGACCTATAAAGATGGTTCGAAAGAAATCGAGCGTATACCAGCAGAGATCTGGCGCCTTAATGAAACCAAAGTTACCAAGGTGTTTGTGAAGGAGAAAGAAGTAGCGAGCATCGTGATCGATCCGCTGCAAGAGATTACCGATGTAAATGCACAAGACAACGTGTTCCCTAAAGTTCAGTCGTCAAAGTTTGACGAGTTCAAAAAGAAAAATAATTAAACGTCAATCAAAATATACCCTTTACACAATAGTCGTTCAAAACGATTTACAGTGTAGAGGGTATATGCGTTAAAGAAATCAAACAAATCATGAGACTATTATTTGCTATTATATTAACCTGTGTGCTGATCAGGGTTTCTGCGCAGACTCAGCCCGATGCAAAATCCTGGAAGGGAAAGTTTGAACAACTTGATCAAGTATTGCCAACACCAAATTCATATCGCACTGGTTCGGGAGCGCCAGGCCAAAATTACTGGCAACAACGTGCCGACTATGTGATCAATGTAGAGGTTGATGATAAAACTCAGTTGCTCACTGGTTCAGAAACGGTAACCTATCATAACAATTCACCCGAGTCATTAACATTTCTGTGGCTTCAGTTGGATCAGAATATACTTGCAGACAATAACATGACGTCTCAAACAAAAACGGGTGTAGTGCGCGACTCTGTGCCTGCCGGTTTTTTCAATATGATGACGGGTGTGAAAACATCTGACTATAAAGGTGGCTATACTATCAAGTCAGTAAAAGATGCTGCAGGTAAAAGTCTTCCATATACTATAAATCAAACCATGATGCGTGTGGATCTTCCCGCTGCATTAAAGACTGGTGAGAAATTTACATTCTCCGTTGAGTGGAGCTATACCGAATACAATCGCCAGATCTTCAATCAACGTGGAGGATATGAATACTTTCCGGAAGATGGCAACTATGTATATACTTTCGCACAGTGGTTTCCACGCATGTGTGTATTCGATGATTATGAAGGATGGCAGAACAAGCAGTTCCTGGGACAGAGCGAGTTTGCGCTGGTTTTTGGAAATTACCGTGTTCGCATTACCGTTCCTGCCGATCACATTGTAGGCGCAACGGGTACAATTCAAAATCCGAAAGACGTGTTGAGCAAAGAACAGATTGAACGTCTTGAAAAAGCTAAGAAGAGTTTTGATAAGCCTGTCTTCATCGTTACACAAGAGGAAGCTGTGCAAAAAGAAAAAACAAAAGCTACTAAAAAAGCCACGTGGGAATTTTACGCAGAGAATGTACGCGACTTTGCATTTGCTTCATCACGCAAGTTTATCTGGGATGCACAATCTGTGAAGGCCGGTGACAAAACACCATTAGCCATGTCGTTGTATCCTAAAGAAGGTAATCCGCTTTGGGAGAAAGAATCTACCAAGGCTATAAAGAATGCACTTGAAATATATTCAGAACGTACTTTCAATTATCCATACCCGGTAGCGTATTCAATTCACACAGCCAACCAGGGAATGGAATACCCGATGATCTGCTTCAACGGATCACGTCCTAATAAAGATGGTACATATTCACAACAGAAACTGGTTGGCCTTGTACAAGTCGTAGTACATGAAGTTGGTCACAACTTCTTCCCAATGATTGTTAACTCTGACGAACGTCAGTGGACGTGGATGGATGAAGGGTTGAATACATTTCTGGAGAAAGAAACGGTTCGTGTTCGCTATCCTGAATTATATAGTTCGCATGGTACACCAAAAGGTATAGTTCCTTTTATGAAAGGTGACAAAGCTCAGATGCGTCCGATCATGACCAATGGTGATGATATGCGCAACAATGAATTTGGAGCGAACGGATATACCAAACCTTCTGCAGCCCTTACATTACTTCGTGAAACTGTGATGGGACCTGAGTTATTCGATAAAGCTTTCAAGGAATACTCTGAGCGTTGGGCTTTTAAACATCCAAAGCCTGCAGACTTTTTCCGTACAATGGAAGATGCATCGGGTGTTGATCTCGATTGGTTCTGGAGAGGCTGGTTCTACTCTGTCGATAATGTAGATGTAGCCGTAGATGAAGTAAAATGGTTTCAGTTGAAAACAGAACAGATTGATCCTGAAAAGAAAAATCTGAAAACTAAAAAAGGCGACCTGGTTGCTGAAAATAAAAGTAGTGCAGGCACAGACTTTAGCAGCGGTCCTCAACCTTTTACTATGACAAATACACCAGACCAGATGTATGGTGAATTCAAAAGCCGCATCAACGATAACGATGTTCGCAAAAAGCTCGAAGGCAAAAATATATACCAGGTAAAGTTCAAAAACGTTGGAGGTCTTGTTACTCCCCTGGTGATCGAGTGGACGTATAAAGATGGCTCAAAAGAAATCGAGCGCATCCCGGCAGAGATCTGGCGTATTAATGAAAACGAAGTTGTTAAAGTTTTCGTGAAAGAGAAAGAAGTTGTAAACATCGTGTTGGACCCGAACTTTGAATTAGCCGATGTTGAAATGAGCAACAACGTATTTCCCAAGAAAACTACCGAATCGCGATTCGATCAATTCAAAAAGAATAACTAACACGCTGGGCTCCGCGAGCTCTAAAGTGTAAACTATACGTATACTGTTGAAAAGAATTAAGCCATCCTTGTAAAAAGTGATGGCTTTTTTATTTAATTAAACTGATCTTTCTTGTAAACTCATTAATCAAAAATTAACAGATGAAATCCTTAATCATCATTGTCCCAATGGTTTTGCTGTGTGCATTTGCAAACGCGCAGGAGCAAAAGAAATGGAAAGGCAAATTCGAACAACTCGACCAGTTCCTGCCTACACCGAATGAATACCGCACGGGTTCCGGTGAACCTGGTACCAAGTACTGGCAGCAACGAGCCGATTATACCATCGATGCAGAAATTGAAGAACCGACTAATACACTGAAAGGAAAAGAGACGATTACCTACTATAACAACTCACCTGAAACATTAAAGTATCTGTGGCTTCAACTCGATCAGAACATTAATAAAAAGGGAAATGAAGATTTCGGGAATTACTACGGGCCTGTGCGCGATTCATTGCCTACACTGCACATGCAGTATATAACACGAACTATAGAGTTTGAAGGTGGGTATTCGATTCAATCGGTTACAGATAAAACCAACAAAAGTTTACCGATCACTATCAATAATACCATGATGCGTATAGATCTGCCGGTTGCTATTAAGACCGGTGAAAGCTATACTTTCAATATAGCATGGTCGTATCCTATTACCGACAGAAGTTTATTTCTACTATCGCGCGAAGGCTACGAACACTTTCCTGAAGACAAGAACAATGTATACCTGATCGCGCACTGGTTTCCACGCATGTGTCAGTTCGATGATTATGAAGGATGGCAGAACAAACAGTTTCAGCGCCTCGGAGAGTTTGCGCTTGAATTCGGTAACTATAAAATAAATATCACGGTACCGGCAGATCATATCGTTGCTTCTACCGGAGCGTTGTTGAATGCAAAAGAAGTTTTATCCGCAAAGGAGTTCGAGCGTCTTGAGAAAGCAAAAGCATCTTTCGATAAGCCTTCTCTAGTTGTAACCGAAGAAGAGGCACGTGCGAAAGAGAAAATAAAATCAACTGCTAAAAAAACATGGCGGTTCCAGGCAGATAATGTTCGTGACGTAGCCTTTGCTTCTTCACGAAAATTCATTTGGGATGTTCAGGCAGTAAAGCTCCCTACCAATACCGTACTGGCCATGTCGTTCTATCCAAAAGAAGGATTGCCGGTTTGGTCTGAAGAGTCCACCAAGGCTGTTAAGAATGCATTGGAGATATACTCAAAGTATACATTCGATTACCCGTATCCGGTCGCTATATCTGTGAATACATCTAACATCGGTATGGAATTTCCAATGATCAGCTTCAATGGCGGAAGACCACGCAACGGACAAATGAGTGACAATGCAAAGGCTGGAATGATTGGAACTATAGTACACGAAGTGGGTCACAATTACTTCCCGATGATTGTAAGTTCAGATGAGCGTCAATGGATGTGGATGGATGAAGGGTTGAATACATTTTTACAAACGCGTACAGAGATGGAGCGCTATCCGGCCTTTCATCACACCATTCCGAAAGATATAGTGCCCTATATGAAGGGTGATAAAAGTGTTATGCGCCCCGTGATGAATACTTCAGATAATGAAAGACTCAATGCTTTCGGTGCTAATTATTATGAGAAGCCAACGGTAGCCCTTACGCTTCTTCGCGAGACGATTATCGGTAAAGATCTCTTCGACAAAGCTTTTAAAGAATATGCAAACCGCTGGATGTATAAGCATCCTCGTCCTGCTGATTTCTTTCGCATGATGGAAGAAGCAACTGCCGTTGATCTTGATTGGTTCTGGCGGGGCTGGTTCTTCACAACAGATAATGTAGATGTATCAGTAGAAGATGTAAAGTGGTTTAAACTTAAAACACAACAAGCCACTATTGAAAACAAAACCAAGAATGTAAAAGCTGGGGACCTGAGTGCAAAGGCATCTGATAAAGTTAATACCGACTTCAGTCAGGGACCTCTTCCATTCACGATGTTGAATACACCTGAGCAGGCCTACGGAGAATTCCGCAGTCGCATTGATGACAACGTGGTTCGTCAAAAGCTTGAAGGGAAGAATATATACCAGGTGAAGTTTAAGAACAACGGAGGCCTTGTTACTCCGCTGGTGATTGAATGGACCTATAAAGATGGCACAAAAGAAACTGAAAATATACCGGCTGAGATCTGGCGCACCAATGAAAATGAAGTCAGCAAAGTATTCATTAAGGAAAAAGAAGTTGCATCTATAGCCTTTGATCCAAAAGGTGAACTAGCCGATGTGGATGATAATAACAATACATTCCCGAAGAAAGCTACCGAATCAAAATTCGATCAGTTCAAAAAGAACAACTAACAATAACCCGCAGATTATACTGATGTCCTATATGTCACGGATATCAGTATAGTCTGAATCAAATATATACTTCCGGTTACTTCTCGTGGAATTATACTGACCTATCCCAATGAAAATAAGACTCATCCTCCTGCTGATCGTTATTGCCCGACCCCTATTCGCACAGGTCGAGAAAAAGGAAATCGGAAATTTGCTGATGGAAGGAATTCCAGAAATACCGGCATCGGTAATCGAGCGTATGAATCAATATCAAAATACGCGCTCTGCAAATTTCAACAGCTGGAGTCCTGATGGCAAAAATATACTTATCAGTACACGCTTTGCAGAAACAAGTCAGCTGCATATAGTGGACAATCCGGCTGGAGCAAGAAAACAAATGACATTTTTTAAAGAGCCTGTGGCCGGAGCGAGTTACTGCCCAAATCCGGCCTTTAAAGGTTTTCTGTTTTCGAAAGATATAGGTGGCAACGAGTTCTCACAGCTTTTCTGGTTCGATATCACCACCGGGAAATATAGCATGATCTCGGATGGCGGACGTTCTCAAAATTCACTAAGTGCCTGGTCAAATAAAGGTGATCGTTTTATAGTCGTAAGCACGCGCAGAAACGGCAAGGACTACGATCTATACTTGAGTGACATGAAGAACCCGAATGAAGCAACGCTGGTCTTGCAGCGTGAAGGTTCGTGGAGCGCATTGGACTGGTCTCCGGATGATAAGAAGATTTTGGTGGGTAATTATATATCTGCTAACAAATCGTTCCTGCATATACTTGACTTGGAAACAGGCAAGCTTGAACAGATCAATCCATCACAGGAAGAAATTTCTTACAATGGTGCTCTGTGGTCTGCAGATGGAAAAGGAATTTTTATTGTGAATGATCAGGACGCTGAGTTCAGCACATTGAAATATTACGAAATAGCTTCAAAAAAATTTACTTCCATTACTGCGTCTATTCCTTGGGATGTATCCGGACTTGCTATAAATAAAAATCGCTCTACCCTGGTGTTCGATACAAACGAAAATGGTATTGCAAGTCTCTATCAACTTAACACCGCTACATTAAAGTATACACGCGTTAACGGACTTCCCACCGGAGTGATCGGTGGTATTGAGTTTCACCCGGATGGTAAACAAATTGGACTCGTAATTAATACGCCTCAAACACCCAGCGATGTTTTCTCCATCGATCTTGCTACTAATAGACTTACACAATGGACTTTCAGTGAGGTTGGCGGATTGGACAACAGCTCTTTTACTGTGCCTTCATTGATTGAATATGAAACCTTTGATAAGGTAAACGGTAAGCCACGAAAGATCCCGGCATTCTATTATAAACCGAAAGGTTCAACTGGGAAAATTCCCGTCATCATCAGTATCCACGGTGGGCCTGAGGGCCAGTCGGTACCTTCCTTTAGTCCATTCATTTCTTATCTCACAAACGAATTGGGTATTGCTGTCCTATCACCCAACGTTCGTGGTTCTTCCGGATATGGAAAAACATTTTTGAAATTGGACAATGGCTTCAAGCGTGAGGAATCGGTGAAAGATATAGGTGCCTTGTTAGATTGGATCGGCCAGCAACCTGAACTGGATGCTTCCCGTGTTGCCGTGTGGGGCGGATCGTACGGTGGCTATATGGTGCTCGCTTCCATGACGAACTTCAATGATCGGATCAAATGTGGAATCGACATTGTAGGCATCAGCAACTTTGTTACGTTCCTTCAGAACACGGAAGATTATCGTAAAGATCTTCGCAGAGTTGAGTATGGTGATGAGCGAGATCCCAAGATGAAAGAATATTTGTTGAAGATCTCTCCCGCCAACAATGTCGATAAAATCACGAAGCCTCTTTTTATCATTCAAGGGTTGAATGATCCGCGTGTCCCGGCCTCTGAGTCAGAACAGATGAAGCAAACAATGCGAAGTAAAGGTCGCAACGTATGGTATATGCTCGCCAAAGATGAAGGACATGGTTTCAGGAAGAAATCTAATATAGACTATATGCAATGGTCTGTTATATTGTTCCTGCAGCAGCATTTGATGAAGTAAAAATCCATCTACTTTAGGAAGGGAATGTTTGAAGTAAGAAATCTTGTTTTTTACCACATTCCCTTTTTAAATCAACCTAAAATAAAGGCGTTTTAGAGTTCATGTGCTTTGAGGCGAAGCATTTGAACTTCATTAATCGTCAATTCATGGGTTTTGTTTTTAAACCTGACGTCTTATATTTACAGTCTAGCACGGCTCAGACAGGTTTTTATAACCATATTTTTTTGACTGATTATCTTTGCCACTATATTTTTTAAACCCACGCCCTCCGGGCCAAAAAAATGATTAAGACATGCAAAAACGCTGGTTAAGTTTTTTAGGCATCGCCATGATGACCGTAGTTGTAGTGCTCCTCAACCGCTACTACCTCCCCACACTCACCGATCAACAAGCTTCTGTTGACTCTCTCGATTTCAACATTCAAATCAAAGAACCCAGTGTTTTGTACGGCATGGTGGTAGATGATTTTCTGGTGATTGAAGACAAGATTAAACGTAACGAAAGACTAGGCGATATCCTGGAAGAATACAACGTTCCAGCTAAACTTATCCATCAAGTATCACAGCTTTCACGCAGCATTTTCGATGCTCGTAAAGTTGTTGCTAATAAAAAATATACATTGATCTGTGGTCAGGACTCCCTGAAGACAGCCAAGGCTCTGGTATACGAACCCAACCTGATCGATTACATCGTTTTCCGTTTTGATGATTCACTTACTGTGGATGTTTGCCATCGTGATGTAGTTACAGTAGAGAAGAGCATTGCCGGTGAAATCAGATCTAACCTTTCAGAAACGATTGAAGAACTTGGCATCTCTCACGAGCTGACCAATAAATTTGTAGATATTTTCGGTTGGCAGGTAGACTTCCAACGCCTGCAAAAAGGTGATAAGTTTAAACTGATCTACGAAGAAAGTCAGGTTGAAGGAATCACTGTTAGCATCAACGAGATCAAAGCTATTTATTTTGAACACTTTGGAAGTCCATACTATGCATTCCCGTTCGATCAGGGTGAAGGCAAGAATTACTACGACAACGAAGGCAAGAGCTTACGCAAAGCCCTGTTAAAATATCCGATCGAATTTACACGTATCAGCTCACGCTATACCATGAGCCGTTTCCACCCTGTGCAAAAAAGATGGAAAGCACATTTAGGCACTGACTTCGCTGCTCCTACCGGTACCCCTATACGCTCTGTTGGCGATGGTACAATCGAGGAAGCACAATACAAATCTAACAATGGTAACTACGTAAAGATCCGCCATAATGGAACATATACTACACAGTATCTTCACATGTCGCGCATCGCTGATGGCGTTCGTGCCGGCATGAGAATCCGTCAGGGACAAACCATTGGATATGTAGGAAGCACTGGTCTTGCTACCGGTCCTCATCTTTGCTACCGCTTCTGGAAGAATGGCGTTCAGGTAGATGCTTTGAAAGCTGACTTACCTCCATCAGAGCCGGTACAGAAAAAGTATATGGAGTCTTTTGAAAAGGTAAAAACAGACCTTACTAAAAAACTGGATAGCATTCCATTCCCGCAACAGCGCCAGGATCCTATCGCTTCTCTCTAAAATCTTTATTCAGCGCTTTCGTTGAAGATGTAGTTTTCTCTGACTTTTTTTGTCAGGGTGTGGAGATTTCTCCCTCATCTTCTATGAAGCGCTGTTTTTTTATACTTCTTTTCTTCCTGTCCTATGCGACCAACGCTCAAAAGGTTGGACTTGTGCTGAGTGGAGGCGGAGCTAAAGGCATTGCACACATTGGTGTACTAAAGGCGCTGGAAGAAAATGAAATACCAATCGACTATATCGTTGGTACTTCCATGGGAGGTATCATCGGAGGCTGCTATTCTGCAGGCATGAGTCCTACGCAGATAGAACACATGGTGCTTTCCAGTGAGTTTCTGGGCTGGATCAATGGTTCATCTGAGCAGGGCTTCAACTATTTTTATTATAAGAATGATATAACGCCAACATTCTTAAAGCTCACCCTGGATGTTGACTCAACTTTAAATTTTCAGTTTAATACAAGCCTTGCGAAAGATGTTTCGCTGAACTTCGCGCTGGCTGATCGCATGGCGCAGGCTTCGGCAATCTCGCATAATAATTTCGATAGCCTCTTTGTTCCGCTTCGTGTTATCGCTGCAGATATATTCACACAAAATGAAGTTGTTCTATCCAAAGGTTCATTAAGTGATGCATTGCGCGCTACGCAAACTGTTCCTTTCTTTTACACCCCGATCCGCGTTGATGGAAAGTATTTATTTGATGGTGGCGTGTACAACAATTTTCCGGTAGATATAGCAGAGCGGGATTTTAAACCCGATGTGATTATCGGAGTAAATGTATCCACGAAAATCTTTGAAGAATATCCTTATGATAATGATGACAAGCTGATCTCTCGATCACTTCTCTTTATGTTGATGGACAAATCTGATCCATCGATGATCCACGAAAGTGGCATTTTCATTCAACCTAATTTAAAAGGTTTTACTTCATTCGACTTTGCAAGAGCCGAAAGCCTCATCGATAGTGGATATACTCAAACTATAAAACAGATCGAGGAGCTTAAACGCAAAATAGCAAGGCGAGCTACATGTGATGAGGTTGCTGAAAGACGTAATGCTTTTAACAACAAGAGTGTTCCTTTAGTATTCGATGGCCTTACGTTCAAGGGTTTCAACTCTTCTCAACGCGCCTATATCAGACGACTTTTCAAAACACACCCCGAAGACAATAAACCTTTGTACTACAACAGTATCAAAAAAGGTTACTTCAAATTAGTTGCTGAAGATTACTTTTCAAATGTATACCCTGGCATTTTATACGATAGCAGTAAAAAGAAATTCGCATTCCAGCTTTCAAGAAGACCTCAGCAAAATTTCCAGGTCGACTTTGGTGGAGTGATTGCTTCCCGCGACATCAGCAACATTTTTCTGGGTTTGAATTATTATCATTTCGGTCGCACACTCAAGCATTACTATACTGCTTTTCAAACCGGGAGTTTTTATAAGTCAGGTATAGCAGAGGTTCGCATTGACTATCCGAATCAATTATACCTGGAGCCATTTCTTGAGTATAACAACTGGAACTATCTTGAGAATGGAGACTTGTTCAAGGAAGTAACATCGTCTATGCCCACGGTATTATCGCGCATCAATCGTAAATATGGTATTCACATCGGTATGCCTATACGCGAATCCTTTAAATGCGTTGTTGGTATAGAAGGATTTAATGATATCGACCGGTATATCAACGGAGATGTATTCATCAGCACAGACACGCTGGATATTTTGCGAACGAAAGGTTTTAAAACTGGTTTCAGCTTTTCGGCTAACAATCTAAACCGCAAACAATACGCCTCCAGTGGTAAAGCATATTCAATCAGTGGTGATTATTTTCACGTGACGACATCCTATACTCCAGGTAACACCTCCGTTCTTTCGCAACCAATGAAGACTAACCACGAGTGGTTTCGGGTACGAGCTTGTGCAGAGCAATACTTCGATGCCGGATGGTTTCACACCGGATATATAGCGGAAGCTGTATTCTCGAATCAACCGTTCTTCCAAAATTACTTTGGTACCATCATTAACACTCCTGCGTTCCTGCCGCTGCAGGACAGTCGCACATTGATTTTGGAAAACTTCCGATCGTTTAATTATCTGGCAGGTGGTATACGGAACATTTTTACACTTCGTACCCGATTGGACTTCCGTCTTGAGGGATATCTGTTTAAACCCTTTGACTACATAAAGCAAGGCAGCAACCAGGAGGCCTATATAAGTCGCGATATTGAGTCACTCTTTTTTGCAGGGTCTGCCGCGTTTGTATACCATGCACCGATCGGTCCGGTAAGTTTAAGTGTTAACTACTACGATGATGATCAAAACCAATTGGGAGTTCTTCTTCATGTCGGATTTCTCCTCTACAACAAACACTCACTGGAGTAAAACGTAACCGTTATTTATCACTAATTATACTGCATTCGTCTTTTTGAAGTGTTGATTCAACATCCTTTTGATTTTTTTAGCTATGTTTAAAGTTCAAATCTTTTAACAGACGCTCTGGCATGAAGCGAGTTTTACTAACCTTCGCATTATCGGTCTTATTTTTCCTGAGTTCAAAGGCACAAGTTGTGCAGTGGGCTTCCAAGGTAATTGAGTTTTCATCGGAACTTACTCCGGTGCAATACTCAGCGCAACAAGCGTTGGGTAAACCAAACGTATTACCTGCCGGTGGACAGAGTCCAAATGCGTGGGCTCCTGATAAACCTAATCGTAAAGAATTTTTAAAGCTTGGCTTCGCGAATCCTATCAGCATTCGCCAGATCGCTATTGCTGAATCGCATAATCCCAGTGCTATTTTTCGTGTACTTGTATATGATGAAGCAGGGAAAGAATATGTTGTGAATACATTGAACCCAATGGCCGTTCCTTTGAAAGGCAGGATGCTCAACTTATTCATGGATGTTACTTCCTATAAAGTTGCCGCGATCAAAATTGAATTTGATGGCGCTGCGGTCCCTGGTTATTTTGGAATCGATGCTATCGCGATCTCGGATTCCAGTTACCCGATCATTGCCGACATTCCTAAAATGCAGCTACTCGCATCCGGTATTTTGATTGAAGCACTTGATAAAAATGTAAACAGCGAGTACAGCGAACTCAATCCGTTACTTTCTCCAGATGGTAAAACGCTTTACTTCAGTCGTAGAAATCACCCTGAAAATGTAGGGGGCGTAAATGATAAAGAAGATATATGGTATTCTGAATTGGACTCTGCTGGCCGCTGGCAACTTGCCAAAAATATGGGAGCTCCATTCAACAACACAGGTCCTAACTTTGTGAATACTATTCAGTCTGTTACACCCGATGGTAAATCTGCCATCATGATACTGGGCAACAAATATCTCGACAATGGAAAGATGAGAGCCGGTGTGTCCATCAGCTCCAATGTTGGAGGGTCATGGGGTAAGCCTAAGGCGTTGAATATAATCAACGACTATAACTTCCACGAGAAGGCTAACTACTTCCTCACCAACAATCGAAAAACATTATTGATGTCTGTACAGCGCGAAGATGGTCAAGGTGATCGTGATCTCTACGTTAGCTTTATGAGCAACGACAGCACTTGGTCACAACCGCTTAACCTCGCTGACGTAATCAATACTGCCGGAGAAGAGTCTGCTCCTTTCCTCGCATCCGATGATAAAACTCTATACTTTTCTTCGAATGGTTTCAGTGGTTATGGCGGTACAGATATATATGTATCAAGAAGATTAGATGATACATGGACAAGCTGGTCAGAGCCTGAAAACCTTGGCCCTGAGATTAACTCTCCTCTTGAAGATCTGTTCTTTAACATTCCTGCGAACAGTGATTTTGCTTACTACTCCCGTGGTGTTACTGAAACGAATACAGATATATTCCGTGTTAAACTTCCGATCGTTAAAAATCCGGAACCATGGGTTACTGTAAAAGGAAAAATCATTGATAAAACAACGGGCGATCCTTTGGGTGCAAAGATTATATACGAACGTCTTCCTGATGGTAAAGATGTTGGTATAGCGCAGTCCAATCCGGAAACAGGCGAGTATGAAATTCGTTTACCGGCAGGCAATCTTTACGGTATACGTGCAGAAGCGAAGGATAAACTTTCAGAAAGTCAGAACCTCGATCTGCGAAATATAACTTCAGATAAAGTGATTGAAGGAGAAGACTTCAAATTGTCGCCTATTGAATTGGCTACCGTAAAAGAGAATGTTACGATCGTATTGAACAACGTCTTCTTTGATTTTGATAAAGCGTCACTAAAACCTGAATCATTTCCGGAGTTGAATCGTATAGTTGAATTGATGAAGGAAAAGAGTGGTATGGAAATTACGATCTCTGGTCACACCGATGCCACTGGTCCGGAACAATATAACCTTGGTCTTTCGGAGCGCAGGGCAAAATCTGTTACCACGTATCTTGTTGATAAAGGAATCGCACAGAATCGCATAACAACAGAGTTCTTCGGTGAGGGCAAGCCTACCGATACGAACGAGACTAAAGAAGGACGGAAGAAGAATCGCAGGGTAGAATTCATAATTTTGAAATTGTAATTTTTTACCATGGCTCATAGGTTTTTTACACTTTCCATTGCGCTCATTTTCAGTATTGGTATAGCAGCTGCACAAGCAACTGACTCGCTCATATATGCAGAGGGTAACATCATTAACGCTGCAACAAAAGAGCCGGTAACAGCGCGCATCACATACCAAAGCCTTCCGTACGGAAATCGTATGGGTACACTGAACAACAACCGCTATTCGTTTCCACTCTTTGATAATGAAAAGTATTCTATCGTTGTAGAAGCCCCCGGTTTTACTACAGCAAAGTATATGATTGACCCCGCTGAAGCGAACGGTGCGAGTAAAATCTTGAAAGATATAGAGCTCACTTCAGGCGCTCCATCAAACGGGAGTAAACATTCTGTGGGCCTTGTTATGCGGCTAGACAATGTGATCTTCCAGGTAGGAAGATCGAAGATCAATGAAGAATCTTATTCGGAACTTGATGTTGTTGTAAAGATGATGAAAGAGAATGCAACGATGGTAATACAACTCGAAGGCCATACGGATTACCTCGGCGATGCCAAAGAGAACCTCAAGCTTTCCAAAGCACGCGTTGAATCTGTGAAGGACTATATAGTCTCTAAGAATATTAATAAGAGTCGTGTGAAAACAAAAGCATTTGGAGGTACACAACCGCTGTCGCGTGATGATACTCCCGAATCGCACAGGCTGAACAGAAGAGTTGAACTTCGGATTCTACAGAATTAATCTTTAGAAATTACTACTGGCATTAGCAACGACTTCGATGCGATTTTTACGCACCGTCTGAATTTTTCTTATATAAGATTCTTTAAGAGACGTATCCAGCCTGCTCTCCGCCACTGAAAGCAAAATGATTCTTGAGAATTCTTCCAGACGTGGTGACTGATATAGTGTGCTGGCCTTTTCAAGATAACTTATAGAGTTTACCCATTGACGATTGTTGTACGCCTTAATCGCATGATTATAGTATAGCAATCCCAGCATCTCGTCCAGATTAACATCATTGTACAAGTCAAAGCTGAAGTGATAATACTGCTTGTCTTTATTTGTTTTCTGAATAGCGTTCTTCCTATATATACTTATTCTTTTTTCGATTTCATTATTACTATCTGTAAATCCATGCGCAGGATCGGTAGTTTCAAGTAACACTTGTCCATCCGTTGTTTCTGCCATCAAAAATATATGATAGTTTGTTTCAATGATTTGATACGGAACATCAAAGTGATCTAACAATATCGCATATAGTGCTGTAGCGGTTAAACAGTTATAGTATCCCTTGCTTAACAATTCATTGAAAGATGAATACTCGGTATAATTTCTAAGGAAACGCTGATGCGTTTTTGTAAACAGATAATTGAGAAATGCCTTGTCATGTTTAAAGCCATCCTTCTTCGCTTCAAGCTTATCTACAAAACCGAGAAGCTCTGCAGTGGATGCATCCCTTGAATCGGTAGCGCTGTAAAGTGAAAGATAGTAATGGAGAGAATTGTCAGATTGAGACGCACGTTGCTCCTCTTGAGCAAGCGCAAGTATTGGCAGAAAAAATATCAACACCAGACCCTTCATATTACGCCAATGTTAATTTACTGTTATCAAATTAAATATAAAAGTAACATGAAGCAAGTTGACGTTAACATTGAAGTAATGTTTAGCCGTTGATTACGGGATTTTGACTGCTTGGATATTTAGGCTACATTTAGTTATGCAGGCGACAGTGGAAACAAGTATCATTGATTTGATAAGCCAAGCTTTTAAAAGTCATCAGAAAAGCCTGCTCTCCGTTCGCAGGGAGCCCCTGTCTACCCGAAAAAAGTATCTTCAAAAATTACGCGACTGGATCCATGAGAATCGATCGCTTATACATCTGGCTGCTTACAACGATTTTCAAAAACCTGCAGTAGAAGTTGATGGTACCGAAATCTTTCATGTACTCAGCGAAATAAAACTGGCAGTTTCCTCTTTGGAAACATGGGCGCAGCCGCGTAAGGTTGATGCTCCCATTACCATGTTGGGTACACGCTCATACCTGCAACCGGAAGCTCGAGGTATATGTCTCATTATATCTCCTTGGAATTATCCTTTCAGCTTAGCTATTGGTCCTTTAGTATCAGCGATAGCAGCAGGCAACAGTGTTATACTCAAGCCTTCGGAATTAACACCACATGTATCTGCACTCATTGCACGAATGATACAGGAAATATTTCCAGATGGACGTGTATCCGTTTTTGAAGGCGGGGCTGAAGTATCTCAACATTTACTAAAGCTTCCCTTTGACCATATATTTTTTACGGGTAGTCCTTCCATTGGCAAACAGGTAATGAAAGCTGCCGCAGAAAATCTCTCATCTGTAACTTTAGAGCTTGGAGGAAAGTCTCCAACAATCGTTACGCGTTCTGCCAACATCAAAGAAGCTGCGCAACGTATTGCTGTTGCTAAGTTTGTAAACAACGGGCAAACTTGTGTTGCTCCAGACTATATCCTGGTTGATGAACATGCGATGCCATTGTTTATTGAAGAGTTGAAAGTTCAGGTAAAAAAACATTTCGCATCCGGAGGCGAGTCGTTTGAGACCTCAACAAGCTATTGTCGCATCGTTAATCAAAAACATTTTTCGCGACTTACAGAATTGCTGCAAGATGCTCTATACCATGGGGCAAGAATTGAATTTGGTGGCAAGGTAGATCAGGCTTCGCGTTTAATCCACCCGGTAATTTTATCACATGTGCCAGAGCAATCAAGGATCATGAACGAAGAAATTTTCGGACCTATACTTCCGGTGATTCCCTATACCGATCTCGATTCAGTTATCACTATCATCAATTCAAAACCAAAGGCACTTGCTCTATATATATTCACGCAACATGAAAAGGAACGGAAAAAAATAGTGCAGGAAACTTCTTCCGGAGCCGTTTGTATAAATGATTGCGCCATTCATTTTCTACACCATAACCTTCCATTTGGTGGTGTGAACAACAGTGGCTTGGGCAACTCCCATGGGTATTACGGATTTCTGGCTTTCTCTCATGATAAACCCGTGATGAAGCAAAAGCGTGGATTCACAACCATTCAGCCATTCTACCCACCCTATACCGCCCTTTCCAGGAAATTAATGGACTGGTTTCTGAAGCTTTTCTGAATGCGTTTACACGCCATTCAACCTAGCGTTACAACGGGCTTTTAAAAGAAGCTTTCTGCCGAATACCAAAAAATACAACCTCGCGTTTAGTAAATTTGAGTTCAGAATTAAGAACCTGAAATATTATGAGGCGGCAAAAACTTTATACATTTTTCGCGCATCTCCCGTACAAATTCTAACCACATGTCTAACCGAATATCTAAACTTACCAAGTCTAAAATTTATATATGAAAAAAGCATTGAAATGGACACTCATTATTATCGGTGGGTTAATTGTACTTATACTGGCGGCAGCTTTTATCATCCCGATAGTTTTTAAAGATGACATCGTAGCAGCGATCAATAAGGAAATTAATAAGTCGGTTAATGCCGATGTTGTATACGATGTTGAAAAATTTGACATCACTCTGTTCAAGAACTTTCCAAACATCACAGCAGAGATGCGTGACCTTGGTGTGATAAACCGCGCTCCGTTTGAGGGAGAAGTTCTATTCGCTACCGAAAGCTTTGAAGTAGAAGTCAATCTGAAAGAAATTCTTTTTGGTGATCAGCTCCGGGTGAAAGGTATATCGCTGGTGCGTCCAATCATTAACGTGAAAGTTTTGAAAGATGGACGGGCGAACTATGACATTGCTGTTCCTTCTACTGATACAGTGACCACAACGGAAGAGCCTAGTAACTTTTCTTTTGGTATTGATCATTGGGAAATCATTGATGGTGATATAACCTATGATGATGCAACGCTTCCTTTCCTGATGAGCCTGAAAGGTGTGAATCACTCCGGCTCCGGTGATTTCACGCAAGACGTATTCGATCTGAAAACAAACACCGTAGCGGATACCCTTACCGTTGCGTACGGTGGCGTAGAATACCTGAGCAACAAGCGCGCAGAAATTGATGCTACGGTTTCAATCAGCGAAGCATATACGAAATATACTTTCAAAGAGAACACTGCAAAGCTTAATGATTTTGCGATGAGCTTTGACGGATGGTTTAAAATGAACGAGAAAGATTTTGGTATGGATCTTTCTTTCAAGAGCCCTGAGAATACTTTCAAAAGTATTCTCTCACTCGTACCGGGTATGTATACTCAAAGCTTTAACAACATCGAAGCGAAAGGTGATCTTTCCTTTAACGGTTTTGTAAAAGGAACTTATAGCGAAAAGCAGATGCCGGCTTTCAATCTTAATCTTTTGGTTAAGGATGCTATGTTCAAATATCCCGACTTGCCTACAGCCGTTAATAATATAAATGTAGACTTACTCGTGGATAACAAGGATGGTATAATTGATAACACCATCATCGATCTCAAGAAGCTTCATCTTGATTTTGGCTCTAACCCTGTAGATGCAAAAGCACTCATTACTAAAATGTACCCTACCAATGTAGATGCTACGGTGGCCGCAAAACTCAACCTGGCGGAATTAAATAAAATGTTCCCCATGGAAGGCTTGGATATGAAAGGCAGCTACGCTATAAACTTAAACGCAAAAGGTATATATGATAGTTTGAAGAAGACTATTCCGGCTATAGATGCTGCTATGTCTCTGACAAGCGGATATGTAAAGTCATCACAATTCCCATTACCATTACAAGATCTTCACTTTACATCAACAGTGAAAAACACTTCCGGTAAACTGGCAGAGACATTCATTACTGTAAAAGATATGTCTGTGTTGATGGATGGAGAAAAATTCAGTGCCGACTTATTGCTGCAAAACCTGGATGATTATACATGGGATCTGAAAGCAAAAGGAGGTATCGATCTTGAGAAGATCACAAAAGTATTCCCAGTAGAAGGAATGTCGCTGGCCGGTAAGGTTAAAGCTGACATTGAAACGAAAGGTAAATATTCTGATGTGCAGGCAGAACGCTACGACAAACTACCTACTAGCGGTACAGCGTCCTTGAAAGATTTCAAGTATATAACAAAAGATCTTCCTACCGTTACTTTATCGCAGGCAGGAATGGTATTCGATCCGAAGAAAATCGAATTGCAAAATGTAAACGGAACGATTGGTAAAAGTGATTTTAACGTGAGTGGTTCAGTATTGAATTACCTAGGCTATATATTCGGTAAGAACGAAACCATTAAAGGTGCGGTAAACTTTAATTCAACATTGCTGGATCTCAATGAATTTATGAGTGATAGCGATGCTCCTGCAACAGCGACAGATACCGCAGCTCTAAGCGTATTTCCAGTTCCGCAGAACATCGATTTCCTGTTGAAGTCGAATATCAAAACCGTTAAGATGATGAACTATACCATGACCAATGCCTCCGGTGATGTGGTGGTTAAAGATGGTATTGCGAACTTAAGCGGATTGAAGTTTAATATGCTTGGCGGAAGCTTCGTTGTAAATGGTACTTATAATGCTAAAGATATAGCACATCCTAAATATGACCTGGGATTGAAGATCGAGAATGTTTCCATGAAAGAAGCGTCAAGCGCATCTTCACTAGTATCCACTTATGCACCTATAGCGGGCATGGTAAACGGTAATTTTTCTACAGACTTTAAAATCAGTGGAGAGCTTTTGAAAGATATGATGCCCAACATGGCTACTGTTAACGGAGGCGGTTTGATCAAGATCGCGCAAGCGGCACTTAAAGATTCAAAACTTATTTCGGGTATAACTTCGTTGACTAAGCTTAGCGATGCCAATGAGGTAACGATGAAAGATGTTCTCATGTCAGCGTCTATAAAAGATGGAAGGCTGAGTGTAAAGCCATTCGATGTTAAGTTTGGAAGTTATAAAACTACGATTGCCGGTAGCACCGGAATGGATCAATCTATAGACTATACATTAAAAATGGATGTGCCTGCAGGTAAACTTGGTTCACAATTCAATAGTTTGATTGCCAGCAAAACAGGCGCTAAAGCAGATCCGAATGGAACGGTACCGGTTACTATCGGCTTGGGTGGTTCGGTTACAAGTCCTTCTCCAAAATTAATTATGGATGAACAAAAGCAGCAAGTGAAAGAAGCCGCTACAACAGTAGCAAAAGAAGAAGGAACTAAAGCTATTGAGAAGGCTGTGAAAGGAACTGAAGCAGAAAAGATAGTAGGAAGTATATTGGGTAAATCCGATACTACCAAAACAAAGACTAAAGCAGATTCAACTAAAACACAACAAGTAGAAGATGCGAAGAGTCTTATTAAAGGGTTGTTGAAAAAGAAGAAGAGTTAGTAAACACAAAGTATAATAATGAAAGAGCCGGGCATATATACCCGGCTCTTTTTTTATGAGGTCAAATTAAAGTTTATTCCTCAAGACCACTTAGGTAATTTGTCAGATAAGTATCGTAATCCTTACCTGTGTCGATCGTAAAATCGGAGTTGGTCAGATCGCCCCAGGCGTATAGCTTATCAGATGCATACGGTCCGCATATACCCAGGTAATTCACTTCATCGTAGTGATCGTAAAAACTAACTACATAGAATTTTCGTTTCTCTCCATTATAGTCTCGTTGTGTTTTATGAACAATCTTTATACTGAATTGCGCTGCGTCATCGTATTCCCCTGACAGGTAATCATTAAATTCTCCGATAACAAGACTATCCTGATTAGCATATTGCTTGGGGAACTTTTGTTCAAGCGACTTGTCCACTAACTCCGAAAAAAAATTAGTGCGTGATGAAAGATTTTTGGCCAGTAACTCAACCTGTTTTTCATCCGGATTTTGCTTCAGTCGAAAAAGCGTAGTTACCGCAGTAACAGAAAGATATTCGTTATACCCTTTTGTAAGCTTTTGCAATGTTGCTATCTCCTTTGCGCCTTGTGGTTCATATCCTAAGATCTCACACAGATAATAGAGATCCTGGTGGGTTGAATCTTGGAAATATACCTGGCTTTGTTTATCAAAATCTTGTAAAATAATTTTCTTGTATGCTGCCAGTTCGGTTATAGGAAGTGTTTTATTGTCAAGTAAGTTCTCACTGAGTATATATAGCCCACTCTTATATTCTTCTCTTGACAACAACTTTATAGTGCTTAAAAGAAAAAACTTCTGATTAGCAGAGTCCAATTGATAAGGGCTGAAGAACACATTATAGTTCATCTCTGACAAAGCTTTGTGCTTTACAAGCAGCTTTGAAAGCAGTGTGAGGCTTTGACGGGTATCAATCTCGGAGAGTACATGTAGAGCAGCATATTCCAATGCAGGATTAAAGGTTAGTGCCGGAAATATCTTTTCTATAAATGCAATTGATTTTTCAGAGTGCAGTTTACCCAACGCTCCAAACATTATTGCTTTTCTGCTATCTTCTTCACGATCATCAGAATAGGACTGCTTTATTAAGCCTTGAATAGCGTCTACATCTTTATCCTTGAAATCATAGTCGCCAAATGCATCCGCTGCCTTCTTCCATATAGCAGTATCTTTACTCGCTATATCTTTGAACAACAGATCCGTTTTATCAGTTAGTAGATCAACCGTTGGTTTACCTACAAACTTAAATGATTGAAAAAAGTGATTGGCAGTTTCTCCTTGTATTTCACCCGCTGGAAGAAACGTAAATAATGTATATCCTGTCAAGCCTCTAGAAAACGTAAGCACCCGTAATTGAAAATGATTTTTGCCCTGTTGCATTATCAATTCCTTCGCAGGTCGTCCGTCAATCATAACATCTCTTTCCAACAGCACTGAATCATCACCCAGCCTATAAGCATTTGCCCGCTGTTCAAGTATAGCACTATCACTTTCAAAATAATCATACTTCGAATACTCTTCAATAGCGAGTGAGTAATTGTTACCGCTGTTTACATCATTGCCATAGTATACCAGCATTGAACTTCCATCTTCACTATCATCCAGAACCGGCTCACTTGGAAAGTCAGCTTTGAATGAATAGTCTTTAGATTCATGCGTATACCAGGCAGGTTTTTTATACGGTAGAAATTTGAATGAGTTCATGAATTTTGCCAAATCAGCTTTGCGCTTGTTTGGGAAAAAACCAGCCACTATATATGCGCGATTGGTTCTAAGTATAATTTTCATCTCTGTTAAACCATCTTTTACTTTTGATGAAAATGTTCTTCCGGGAAATCCGTCAAATGTAATGGGCTTGATACTGGATGTGTCGAGGTTTAATTTAGCAATCGTCTCACGTGCAACTTCGCGTAGGTATAAAGAATCATCGAGTATGTTCAGACCAGTAGGGAACTCGTTGTAAATCACGTACGCCACAACGGACTCTGCAGTCACCATGTGTATATTGATTTTTACTTCTATACCTTCCGGTGTAGGACGGTTGACGGATGTTACCTGAGGTTCTCCTGGAAAATCTGCAGAGAAAGCTCCTTTTTCAGAGGCAAAAGTCTTCCACGACTTTTGTGCCCATCCGTACTGACTGAGCAGTACGAACAGGACCAATAAGTTAAATCGCATTTTATATAGATAAGGTTGGGTTTGACAAAGTGTTATGTCAACTGGATCTCCTCGCCTTCTTTATTTAGGAATTTAAACTCCGTTACAGCCATGGATGAATCCATTACGACTGATACCCAGCGCTTGTATTTAAAATACCAGCGAAGACGTTGTGAGATAATTCCCTTTGTAAAATAAGCGTGCAGGTAAGGGTGGAGTGCCAGCACAAGATTCTTCTCATTTTGCTTAACGAGAAGATGCTCTACATTTTTTTCGATGAGATCAGATACAAGTATAGAAGCGGTGATCTTTCCTGTGCCATTGCACGTAGGACAAACTTCTTTTGTAGCGATATTCATCTGCGGGCGAACGCGCTCGCGGGTAATTTGCATCAGTCCAAATTTCGACAACGGTAGCACCGTAGATTTAGCTTTGTCTTCTACCATCTCATCTTTCATTATTTTGTAGATGAGTTTTTTGTTATCCAGATTTCGCATGTCGATGAAGTCAATCACGATGATTCCTCCCATATCGCGCAAGCGAAGCTGACGTGCAATTTCTTTTGCTGCTTCCATGTTTACTGAAAGCGCAGTAGTTTCCTGATTCTCTTCCCTGTTAGATTTATTACCACTGTTCACATCGATCACATGAAGTGCTTCGGTGTGCTCAATGATTAAGTATCCGCCTCCCTTTAAACTTACTGTCTGGCCGAAAGCTGATTTGATTTGCTTTTCGATTCCATAGTGTTCAAAGATTTTGGCTTTGCCGGTATATAACTTTACGATCTTCTCTTTGTCAGGCGCAATGCTATGTACATAGGCCTTTACATCTTCATAGATTTTCTTGTCATCAACATGCACATTGTCAAAAGACTCGTTGAGCATGTCGCGCAGTAAAGATGATGTTTTACTGATCTCACCAATAACCTTGTCGCGCGGGTTCGCTGTAACCAAACGCGCCATGCCTTCTTCCCATGTGCTTACCATGTTTCGAAGGTCGCGGTCTAATTCGGCCACCTCTCTCCCCTCCGCTACCGTACGGATGATGACGCCAAAATTTTCAGGTTTAATAGATTGAATAAGTCGGAGTAGACGTTTCCGCTCTTCGCCACTGGTAATTTTTTTAGATACGCTTACAGCATTGGAGAATGGCACCAATACCAGGTATCGACCAGCTAATGATAACTCGCAGGATAATCGAGGCCCTTTTGTAGAGATCGGCTCTTTTACAATCTGAACTGGTATTAATTGAGCTTTGGTTAGCTGCTGGGTAATTTTCCCATGCTTATCAATGTCCGGTTCCGTATTGAATTTGTCGAGTTTTCCACCATTGATCTTTTTGGCACGAACCTGTTTGGTAAACTTTGCGAGTGAACTAAACTGCGGGCCAAGATCGAGGTAATGCAGAAAGGCGTCTTTATCATAACCAACATCTATAAATGCTGCGTTAAGGCCCTGTACAACTTTTTTTACAGAGCCTAGATAAATGTCTCCCACCGAAAACTTGCTGCCTTCTTCCTCATTGTGGAATTCAACAAGCGTCTTGTCTTTAAGAAGGGCTATACGACATCCGTCCTGAGTTGCACTAATTATTAGTTCGTTACTCAAAAGACAAATTGTTAAGTAAAAAAATGATGTGTATAGGAAAAAGCTGCTCTATAGTAAAGCAGCGTAACCGGTGACCCGGTTACTGATTACTTCTTCTTATGTCTGTTTTTTCTAAGACGCTTCTTACGCTTGTGCGTTGCCATTTTGTGCTTCTTTCTTTTCTTTCCGCTAGGCATAGTAATGCTTTTTAAATTTCTGTCTGCTTGTTAACTGACAGCGGGTTAAACAATTATTTTAAATCCTTTAGATACGAATCTACAGTAGCTTGTACTGACGGATCCTTATCCAGTTGTTTCACTTTTTCGAATTGTTCTTTCGCACGTTTCTTATCGCCTGTATTCATCAGTGCAATGCCGAGTAGTAGTTGACCTTGCGTGTGATTAGGGTTAACTTTTACCAATTCTTCCAATCGCTCA
The DNA here is from genome assembly GCF_900167975.1 of Ohtaekwangia koreensis. GTDB lineage: Bacteria > Bacteroidota > Bacteroidia > Cytophagales > Cyclobacteriaceae > Ohtaekwangia > Ohtaekwangia koreensis. Next base: position 668,218 of record NZ_FUZU01000002.1, on the reverse strand, counting down.
ACAGCTTTGTCATGTTGACCAGATTGAATGGAAAGCATACCCATATTGAATAGTGCTAATTCATTCTTTGGATCCTCCGCTATAACTTCTCTCAGCAACGTTATGCCTTGCATAGGGTTCGATGAGCTTATATAAGTCATGGCCAGCTTCGTTTTTACATCCAGGTCTTTGGGGGTTTTATCCAATACCTTTTTATAAATCTCCTGAGCTTTACCGGCAAGCCTTGTTTGTTTGGTTTGTTCGGTAGCAAAGGTGAAAGCCTGGTAATAATTATCACCGGCTTTGATCCAGCTTTCAGTCGTGTTAAAGAACTTCGATGCCTCCTCAGAAAACCACGCTGCGCTGTCAAATTTGCCAGCAATCAAGTACAGGTTTGCTAAAGAGTCGGCAAAGATAGCATTTTTTTCTTTATCCGAACTTGTATCAAATTGAGCACGAAGATGCGCTATATTTTCTACGACTTCTTTAGGAGCATTAACATGCGCATCAACCTTCCTGGAAATAGAATCTGCAGGAGTCGTTGTTGTAGTCTTTGTCAATGGATCATCATTCTCTACTACACCTTTCGGTAACATAAAGATTATCCAGATCAGTACAGCACTGATCACTACGAGTATAATTCTAGTCTTTAACATTCTTTAATACAGCAAAGGCGTAAGCGCAACAGCACTTACATATTAATCAACGTCCTCCTCTTCCTCCCTGATTTTTTCAGCACTGTCGGCTAACAGTTTTACTTTTTCGCTGTTTTTAATTTTGCTTACAAAAATTTTGGCAGGCTTAAATGCAGGCACGTAATGTTCGTCAATTACTAAAGCTGTGTTTCGGGAAATATTGCGGGCGATCTTCTTCTTACGTTTTTTGTTAATGAAACTACCGAAACCACGGATATAAATGTTATTACCGTTCGACATAGAATTCTTAACCACGCTAAAAAATGCCTCTACCGATGCGGTCACATCCGCCTTGTCTACTCCGGTCTTTTCTGCGATTTCGTTGATGATATCTGCTTTGGTCACTGTGTTATATATTTAAGTCGAATTTTTTTGGGTTGGCAAATTTATACGCTGCCCGAAGATTTAAAAATGAATATTGAAAAATTCTGATAATCAGGCTGATGGACAAGCGATATTTCTCTGATAAAGTCGTTGAATGGTATGAGCTTAACAAACGAGACCTCCCTTGGCGTACTACTCGCGATCCTTATAAAATATGGCTATCCGAAATTATTCTTCAGCAAACCCGTGTAATCCAAGGCTTACCATATTATTTAAGATTCATTGAGAAATTTCCTACCGTTCAAGCGCTAGCATCTGCTTCTGAGCAAGAAGTCCTTAGAATGTGGCAAGGGTTGGGTTATTATACACGTGCGCGCAATCTTCACAAGTGTGCAAAGGAAGTGATATCAAAATATAGAGGAGTTTTTCCGGATACTTTTGAGGAGCTTAAAAAATTGCCAGGCATTGGTGATTATACAGCCGCGGCTATTGCTTCCTTTTCATACCAGGAAAAAGTAGCCGTGGTAGATGGAAATGTTTTTCGTGTACTGGCGCGCATTTTTGGAATTGAAAAAGAGACTAACAGCCCTGAAGGAAAAAAATATTTTACACAAGTCGCCAACGAGCTCATCAAAAAAGAAAATCCGGATGCTCACAATCAGGCTGTAATGGAATTCGGTGCATTGCATTGTGTGCCGGTTAATCCCGCATGCAGCGAATGTATATTTCAAACTACATGCTTCGCTTCACAGAAAAATTTACAGACTCAGCTTCCTGTTAAAGTTAAAGCAAAGGCAGCACGTGCCCGGTATTTTTATTATTTCGTTTTTCAAAAGGGTAAGTCCATGCTGATGAAAAAACGTGATCAGAAAGATATCTGGCACGGGCTGTATGATTTTCATCTCATCGAAAAAAATAAATTCAAGAATCCTGCGAAACTTATCGCTGAAGATGTGCACTTGAAAAAATTCGCAGATGCGGCTTCAGTTGTGTCAAAGAAATATAAGCACGTGCTGAGTCACCAGATCATCCATGCGACATTTATCATTATAAAAAGTAATTCTGCTTTTCAAGATGACAAGAACCTTAAATTTTATTCTGTCAAAAAAATTTCTGAGCTACCAAAACCTGTATTGATCAGTCGTTTCCTCGAGGATAATCACCTCTTATAGTATCAAGTGCGATAACCACACCTTTTGATTAAATGTCTTTAAGTGGTAAATTAAAAATCAGAATTTAAATCTTGCGGTACTTTCACTTTTAGCTTTGCATGCATTGCGCGAAATTTGTGAATGGGACTTTTTGAAGATCCGTTGACTGCTACGCGAAACAGTCTTCTTATACAGTGGAAAAAATTAAATAATAAATACTATGTCAGGTGTAAACAAAGTAATTTTAGTAGGCCGCCTCGGTAAAGATCCCGAGGTAAGAAATCTTGATAACGGAGCCGTGGTTGCCAACTTTAGCATTGCAACTTCAGAAAGCTACAAAGACAGAACTACCGGTGAGAAGAAAGAAGTAACGGAATGGCACAACATCGTTTTATGGCGTGGGCTTGCCGAGATCGCTCAGAAATATCTTCGAAAAGGTGATATGGTTTTTATTGAAGGAAAACTTCGTACACGTTCTTGGGAGAAGGATGGCGTGACTCGCTATACAACAGAAATTGTAGGCGACAACATGACGATGCTTACTCCTAAAACCGGTGCCGGTGGTGGTGCGAGTCAAGAGTACTCTTCAGCTGAGAGAAGTCCTGCGGAAAGCATGCGCACGAATGCTCCCGTTGACAACAGCACGGATGATCTTCCGTTCTAATTTTTAATTTGATCTTTAACATTGGGTAATGATTGACAGGCGGCCAGCATTTGAAACAAGGTGCTTCATTGATATACTTAAATCTATAAACACAAAAGTTACGGGAAACAATAATCATCCTCGAAGGAAGGTATATAGTAAAAACAGTGGCTATATATTTTTATTGGTTATGTTCTTCATCGCAACTTCGTGTACACGTGATTACCTGCCAAAGCCATTGGGTTATAACAGGCTTGAGTTACCGGAGCCCGCGTATCAGTCATTACCCGATACATTACCATATTCATTTGAATACTCCAGGCATGCGCAGCTATTAGCCGATACTTCTAACATACGCGAGCGATTTTGGATCGAGGTATACTATCCGCAGTTAAAAGCAAATGTTCATGTTACTTATAAGCGCATCAACAATAATAATAAGCTGCTGAAAGAATTTCTGGATGATGCCTATACATTAACAGCGAAACACCAGATAAAGGCATATGCTATTAATGAAGCTATCACTAAAACGCCAAGTGGCAAGACTGCCGTAATTGCAGAACTTGAAGGTGAAGTACCCAGTCAGTTTCAATTTACGGTAACTGATTCTACCAAAAATTTTCTTCGGGGCGCGTTGTATTTCAATACGCATGTGGCTAACGATTCACTCGCCCCTGCCATTGAGTACATGAAAAAAGATATCATGCACATGATCAACACGCTGGAGTGGAAGAATTAAGTAAACACTAAGTATATATGAAATCCTCCCTCGCATTTCTGTTTCTCCTGATATATTCCTTTGGTGCAATGGGTCAACCCATTCGTTTATTCAACGGCAAAGATCTCAGTGGCTGGAAAATACATGGTACTGAAAAGTGGTATGTTGAGAAAGGAGAAATTATTTGTGAAAGCGGACCTGACCAACAATACGGCTACCTGGTTTCAGACAACGAGTATAAAGACTTTGAATTAACTGTTGAATTCAAACAAGAGTCAAATGGAAATAGTGGAGTGTTTTTTCATTCTTCTATTGAAGGCACAAAAATCAGTGGCTGGCAAGCCGAAGTTGCACCTGCAGGAAAACATACCGGAGGAATATATGAATCGTATGGAAGAGGATGGCTTATAAAGCCTGATCCTGAGAAAGAAAAATATCTGAAAGAAGGCGATTGGAACACGCTGGTTGTCCGTGTAAAAGGAAAAGATGTTACCACATTTCTCAACGGTCAGCAAATGATATCACTGACCGATGAAAAAATCGGTTACGGCACAGGGAAAATTTCACTCCAGATTCACGATGGTGGAGGTGTAAAAGTTCGCTGGCGTTTAATTCAACTACAGAAATTGTAAATTAATGTGCTCTCTTCTCCTGCAACTGTTTCGCGTAGCTCAAAATATTGAGCACCGTTGAAGCTGCCGGCTGGAGCTGCGCATCATCCATGATTTTCATCATGTCGCACAGCTCATTGTAGAGTGCTTTTAATTCACCATCGCAGAGAAGGGCTCTGTCAATCTCCCTGCTCTCCTCCTCCGTAGTCTCTTGGTATAAATACCTGATCAAGTCCGTTTGCGTAAAAGTTTTTATCATAGGCTCTATATTTGATCATCTTCTTACGCAGGTTTATCAACGCATATCGCATTCTTCCCAGAGCAGTATTAATACTTACTCCGGTGCGATCGGCGATCTCCTGAAAGCTCATCTGCAAATAATGTCTCATAATCAGCACCTGCTTTTGCTCCGTAGGTAGTTCTTTAATATAGTCACGCAGCTTGGAGCGCGTGTCACGAAATACCTGTTTGTCTTCCATCGACTCTTCCGCAAACTCTAACGAGTTAAATACGCGGCTGCCGTCCTCAAGCACTACTTCCGGATAGCGTTTATCTTTCCGGAAATGATCTATTGCCAAGTTATGGGCAATACGACTGATCCAGGGAAGAAATTTTCCTTCCTCATTATACCTTCCGCCACGAATGGTATTTATCGCTTTCACAAAGGTTTCCTGGAGTAAGTCTTCTGCGGTATATCGATCTTTAACAATCAAATAGATCGCTGTATAAAGTTTAGACTTGTGTCGGTGCAGGAGCGTTTCGAAAGCTTCTTCGTTACCGTTTTGATAGAGCGACACTAGTTGGCTGTCGCTGAATCTGCTGTCAATCATTCTGTCTCACATTTAGGTAACGTAGAGCTCTAATTCGATATTGTAGGGGTTTGTGTTAAGAATTGGTTTGAAAAGATAGAAAGTTTCTGGATTAGCGCAAAAAAATTTTTAAAAATTCTTGCCTCTCACATAATTTCTTTAGCTATTTGCCCGCAGAAAAATTGTGTCACCCCGAGTATGGCAGTAAGCAAGAAAAAAGTTATAAAGAGTCTTGAGAATCTCACAGAAGATTTGAAAGAATTAGTGCAGGATCAATATCCTAATGGATATGAGAGCAGCATTACCAGAATTACAAACGCCAAGAAAGAGCCGATCTTCGTTTTCCCGCTCGAAACCGAAGATGCAACTTACCTGGTGAAAGTACCGGTCACTAAAAATAGTGAAGGAGAGTATGATCTTGACTCTACTCCGAACAAAGATGAATTCGACAACGCTGCGCCTGGTGCTGGTGATGATGATTTTGATGCATCATCTTCTGACGACTATGCTTCTGGTGGCGGTGGTGACGATTATGATGAAGACGGTGGTGGCAAAGGTGGTCGCGAGGCGAGCTACGATCCCGACTTTGATAGTTAATTACAGGTTTAATAATTTTTTAGTATTTGATGAACACCATCCAGTCAGATGGTGTTTTTCTTTTTTTGCTTTCTACTATATATCCGGCATATCGCTGGAAAGATTTTTTAAAGAAGAAAGATTGTTTACTTTGAATGCACAATAAAAAAGGAGACCCCGTGAGTCAGGCATTACCTACCAACGATACATATTTAGACGAACTCAATCCTAAAGAGTATATTATAATTAAACGGGCACGGGTTAACAACCTCAAGAATCTGAGTGTTGCTATTCCCCGCAATAAGCTTGTTGTTATAACCGGGCTTTCCGGGTCAGGAAAATCATCGCTTGCTTTTGATACGCTCTTCGCTGAGGGGCAGCGCATGTATGTAGAAAGTCTGAGTTCATACGCCCGTCAATTTTTAGGGCGAATGGAAAAACCGGAAGTTGATTATATACGAGGTGTCTCTCCTGCTATAGCAATCGAACAAAAAGTTAACACTAGAAATCCACGTTCAACCGTTGGAACAACAACGGAGATTTATGATTACCTCAAGCTGTTGTTTGCACGGATCGGTAAAACATATTCTCCAATCAGTGGTAAAGAAGTAAAACGCGATACCGTTACAACGGTAGTCGATGTTATCAATAAACTTCCTGCAGGAACGCGTGTTATGATTGCGTGCCCGCTACATATTAAAAAAGGAAGAAAGCTTACGGACGAGCTTAACCTTCTTCTTAGTAAGGGCTTTGCAAGAATACTTGTGAATGGTGAAGTAAAATTCATTGAAGAATTAATAGGCGTAGAAGCAGAAGGAGCTAAAAAGAAAAAGGCTCTTAAGGTTGAAGGCGATATTGAAATTCTGATAGACCGAGCCAGTGTAAATCCGGAAGATGAAGACACAACCTTCAGGATATCGGATTCTGTGCAAACTTCATTCTTTGAAGGTGAAGGTGATTGTATAGTATATGCGGAAGGTCGCGATAAATTGCATTTCTCTGATCGCTTTGAATTAGATGACATGACGTTCACAGAGCCTTCTGTCAATTTCTTCAGCTTTAATAATCCATATGGTGCCTGCCAGACATGCGAAGGCTTTGGTAAAGTTCTTGGAATTGATGAAGACCTGGTTATTCCAGATAAATCGCTTTCAGTTTACGAAGGCGCTGTTGCTCCATGGCGCAGTGAAGCGATGAGTGAATGGCAGAAGCCTTTACTTAAGAACGGTATAAAGTTCGATTTCCCTATACATAGGCCATACAATGAGCTCACAAAAAAACAACAAGAGTTATTGTGGACAGGCAATGAATACTTTGACGGTATAAACGGGTTCTTTAAATATCTTGAATCGAAAACACATAAGATACAATATAGGGTAATGCTGTCGCGCTATCGCGGAAGAACAAACTGTCCTGATTGCAAAGGTACTCGTCTGCGAAAAGATGCTCAGTATGTAAAGATTGCAGACACCTCTATCACAGATATAGTACTTCTGCCTATTGAAGAAGGACTTGTATTTTTTGAGAACCTCAAGTTACCAGTACACGAACAAAAAATTTCGGAGAGAATTTTAACAGAGATTCGTTCGCGACTTGAATACCTTACGAAAGTAGGACTAGGTTATCTTAGCCTTAACAGGATTACCTCAACATTATCGGGGGGAGAATACCAGCGCATTAAACTTGCTACATCGTTAGGTAGTGCCTTGGTAGGATCTATGTATATACTCGATGAACCAAGTATAGGGCTACATCCAAAAGATACCGATCGCATGATAAGCGTTTTAAAAACGTTACGCGACCTGGGCAATACGGTGATTGTGGTAGAGCATGAAGAAGAAATCATGCGTGCTGCCGATCAGATTATAGATATAGGTCCCGATGCAGGTAGTCATGGAGGTGAACTCGTTTTTCAAGGTTCACTGAAAGACATCAACGGTAAAATGAAATCGCATACAACCGATTACCTCACGGGCAAAGAAGAAATTGTTACGCCCACCGTTAGAAGAAAATGGAAAGACTCTGTAACCGTGCATGGTGCCCGAGAGAACAATCTAAAAAACCTGACGGTTAAATTTCCGATGGGTATATTAACGGTTGTTACAGGTGTGAGCGGTTCGGGTAAATCTACCTTGATAAAAAAAATACTTTATCCTTCTGTCGGAAGGTTGAGTGGTTCTGTTGCTGAATCTCCTGGAAAATATGATAAGCTGGAAGGCGATTATCAGAAGATCACACAGGTTGAATTCGTTGATCAGAATCCAATCGGAAAATCATCACGCTCAAACCCGATTAGTTATGTAAAAGCATATGATGCGATTCGGAATTTATATGCTGATCAGGCTCTGTCAAAACAACGCGGCTACAAACCTTCGCATTTCTCTTTTAACGTAGAAGGCGGACGTTGTGAAACATGTGAAGGTGAAGGAGAGATCAGAGTTGAAATGCAATTCATGGCCGATATATTTTTAAAGTGCGAGAGCTGTCATGGCAAACGCTTTAAACAAGAAGTTCTTGAAGTTGAGTATAATGGAAAGAACATCGCAGATATACTCGACATGACTGTTGAGGAGGGTTTGAATTTCTTCCGCGATAAAAAAGCTGTATACGATAAAATTCTTCCTCTAAATGATGTAGGACTTGGCTATGTAAAACTTGGCCAATCCTCTAACTCATTAAGTGGTGGCGAAGCACAACGCGTTAAGCTGGCTTCTTTCCTGGGCAGAAATTCTCCCGAAGGACATATACTTTTCATTTTCGATGAGCCTACAACAGGATTGCACTTTCACGACATATCAAAATTACTCAAGGCTATAAATGCATTGGTAGATCAAGGTCATAGCGTGATCATCATTGAACACAACATGGAGGTTATTAAGTGTGCTGACTGGATCATTGATATGGGGCCTGAAGGCGGTGAGAAAAGAGGCGGTACACTAATGTTTGAAGGTACACCTGAAGAAATGATAAAGAAAGGTAAAGGATATACCGCTGACTTTTTGAGAAAGAAATTAGGGTAGTCCAATATCCATCCCTCATATACACACAACAAAAAATCCTTAAGAGTTCTTAAGGATTTTTTGTTGTGTTTATAGGAGAAATTGTAATGCTTCAATAACTTTTGAAATTACGCCATCGTCATTCCAAAAAGGCCGGTATAAAGGCCAATCACAATTGCCACAACGATTCCCAGTACCAGTAAAATTTTTCGCTTTGTTAACATTACTTTAAGGGGTCATGGATTATAGACACGAAAGGTATTAAAGAGGTTGTATTCATCAGATTTTTTTTTGACCATCCGGAATATAGTATGATTGAAGTGTCCAATAATGATGATGAACCGAAACTGAAAGAAGTCACACCATTCTTATAGCCCGTAAAAAGTGACTATTTCGTAATCATCATCATCTTGTTAATCTGTATCTTAGATATCCACTTAACAACTCACACGTTATGAAAAAATCAACCCTCATTATCTCCACCGTTATAGTAACGGTTATGTTTGTTCTTGTTGCTTTTACGGCAAAAGATCAATCTCCCAATGTATCATTCGCTACTGCAAGCCAGGTTACTGCTAACTGGGAACGAGCCAAAGCCTATACGAAAGACTACCTCGATGCTGCTTCTGAAGAAACATTCAGTTTCAAGCCAACACCGGATATGCGAACGTTCGGACAGCAAATGATGCACCTGGCAGAAGCTAACTATGGTATAGGCGCTACCGCCACTGGTAAAACAAGCCCTGTAGCATTCGGTGCACTTGAAAAATCTGATAAGGCAAAAAGTAAAGCAGAAGTCACAAAAGCTGTAATGGAAAGTTATGATTTTGTTATAGCAGGTGTAAAAGATATGAATGACCAAAAGATGCAGGAGATGGTAAAAGTTTTCAACTTCGATATGAACCGGAGCACTGCACTCGATAAAGTTTTCGAACATCAAACCCATCATAGGGGACAAACCACGGTTTATCTTCGCTTAAAAGGTATTACTCCTCCTGGCGAAAAGTTATTCTGAGCTAGTAATAGGGCTGCTTAATAGCAGCCCTATTATTTTTGTGGAAAACCTTCCCTTTTGTGGTATAACACAGTTTTTTAATCGTTTAAGAACTCAACCACTATAGAAGGGTTTTAATCATATATTAGAAGGAATGAGCTACATCAGTGCCATTGGAACGGCTAATCCTCCACATCGCTTCAATCAATCAACAATCGCCAGGTTCATGGAAAAAACCATGCATCTTAATTCTTACGATAGCCGGAAGCTTCGTACAATTTTTAAAGCAAGTGGGATAGACTATAGATATACTGTACTGGAAGATTATGGTAAAGAAGAATCTTTTTCATTTTATCCAAACACTGCTGACTCTGAACCTTTCCCGTCAACAGGCAAAAGACAACTGGCTTTTCAGGAGCATGCCCTTACACTGAGTCTGTCTGCCGTCAAAAATTTACAGGCATCAGTGCCACACTATAATTTGCAGACGATAACACATTTAATTGTTGTTTGCTGCACCGGTATGTATGCACCCGGACTTGATATTGAACTTGTACAGAAGCTGAATTTATCTTCATCTATACAACGTACCAGCATTACTTTTATGGGCTGTTATGCTGCGTTCAATGCCTTAAAAGTTGCTGATGCATTTTGCAAAGCCGATTCAAAGTCGAAAGTATTGATTGTATGCACGGAGCTTTGCAGTCTTCATTTTCAGAAGCAACCAACCGATGATAATTTTTTGGCCAATGCGCTCTTCGCAGATGGCTCTGCTGCTATACTGGTGGAAGGTGAGGCAAGCAAGTCAACAAAACGTTTAAAGCTCGAAGCTTTTCACAGCGACCTTGCACCGGAAGGTCAACACGATATGGCGTGGAGCATAGGTGATCTTGGGTTTGAAATGAAGTTGTCTACATATGTACCGGATATCATAAAGAAAGGTATACGTACACTTACAAATGTATTGCTGCAAAAAATTTCTGATAACGGTGTGGGTATACGCTATTTTGCTATACATCCTGGCGGGAAAAAAATTCTGGAAGCAATTCAACAAGAGCTTGGCATTACTGAAGAACAAAACTACCCCGCCTATAATGTGTTAAGGAACTACGGAAACATGTCATCGCCAACCGTGATATTCGTGTTGAATGAGATCTTCAAAACTATAACGGCAGATGATGACGGTTCACGGATATTGAGTTTTGCTTTCGGACCTGGTCTTACCCTTGAGAGCATGTTGTTAAAAATAGAAAACTCTAATGCCTGATTTCTCTATACGATCCACTGCGATTGAAATTATGGACGATCTCGATTGTTCGGGAGAAGTTGTAGATCAAACGCTTCGTGAGCTTGAATTCATTAATGCTTGGCTCGGAGGAAATCATGTTACGATTGATGCGCTGAAAAAACTTTTAAAAAATGTCCGATCAACCAGGCAAATCGTCATTGCAGACTTGGGGTGTGGTGGTGGTGATATGCTTCGCTTGATTCATCAATGGGCGCGAAAGAATAAAGTCGATGTAAAACTGGTGGGCATCGACGCAAATCCGAATATCATTCGCTTTGCACGTGAGAATCAGAAAGATTTTCCGGAGATAGGTTTTTTATCTATGGATATATTTTCGGAGGAGTTCCGAACCATGAGATTCGATGTTGTGATCGGCACACTTTTTTATCACCACTTCTCCAATCATCAACTGAGTACATTCTTTAGTCAGTTAAAAAAGCAAGTTGATGTTGGTTTCATTATTAACGATATTCACAGGCATTCATTGGCATATCATTCAATCAGGTTTCTAACGCAATTATTCTCCAAGTCTGCTATGGTAAAATATGACGCTCCGCTTTCAGTATTGCGAGCTTTTACAAAAACAGAATTGACTGACATTATGAGAGAAGCTACTATTACTGATTTTGTTATATATTGGAAGTGGGCTTTCCGATGGCAGGTGATTGCAAAACTCCACTAGTTAAATACTTGTTTCCTTTGTCGCAGCGTTCTCTTATTTTTTCACAATAATTACTCAATGGGGGTAACAAACCTTTCGGAAGAAACTTTACGATTACTTTACCTTTACCTGGCAGAGTTCATACTGGCTATCATCTTGTTTTTCATTTTCCGCCATTTCGGAATTCTATATAGAAGAAGGTTCTTATATACCTGGGCTTTAAGCTGGTTTGCGTTCGCTATATATATAGCAGCAACGGGCGTTATAACAATATTCTTTATGCGTAGCCAGTCTACCGCACGACTTGTTATCAGCACTTTTGCACAAATGAGTTGCTTTCTGCAGGTGGTATTGATTCTGCGCGGGTCGTACGAGCTCGTTACAGAGAAGGGTGTAAACCGCAGGCAATTCAAAGGCATATTACTTGTCTTGTTTTTGATTTCATTATTATCGGTAGTTGCCTTCAGTCAAACCGTGGAGGATGCTTCGATGCGTTATTTACTGCGAGTAGGAAGTCGCACACTTGTGAGTGGTGCTGGATTTCTTATTGCGGGAATAGTTGTACTGCAAAACAAAAAATTCTCGAGAGGATTCGGGCAACGCATTCTTGCCATTTCATTTATACTCTATAGCATTTACCAGTTATACTATTGTTTGGTTGTTGTTCTGAATGTCACCGGTACCAAAATTGAGATTCCAAATTTTTACGGCGTGGTCGATTTGCTGGTTATTTCGATGATGGGCATGAGTATGATCATGTGGTTATTAGAAGATGAACGCGCGCGACTCGAAAAGGCGAATAAAGAACTCGATCTTTTTTTATATAGTACATCTCACGATTTGCGTGCACCCATCGCTTCTATTCTCGGTCTTACGTATTTGGGTAAGCTTGAGTTTGAAGAAGAACGGGCTCGTACGTTTATGGATATGATAGAAGCGCGTGTGAAAAAACTGGACATGGTTATTGGAGATATACTTAGTTTATCGCGATCCAAAAAAATGGAGGTAAAGCTCGAGGAAATAAACCTCAGGGACTTGCTCGACAATTCAATTACCGATATAAAATTCAATAAAGGCGCTTCTGCTATATCACTGGATTATCAATATAGCTCATCGCATATTTTTCAAACGGACTTTAGTCAAATGAAGATCGTGCTCAATAACCTGCTTGCCAATGCGGTGAAGTATCACAACCTGGATCAACCGAATCCATTTATACGGGTTGCGTTTTTTCGGGAGAAAGACACTGTGAGAATTGCTATCGAAGATAACGGCCAAGGTATACCGGAAGCAAGTCTTCCTAAAATATTTGAAATGTTTTACCGCGCTTCTCTCAACACCGAAGGAACCGGGTTGGGACTATATATAGTAAAGGAAGCATTGAGTAAGATAAAAGGAACGATTGAAGTGAAATCGGAATTTGGCAAAGGCAGCACTTTCACAATCGTACTGGAGAATGCATAAAGATCAAATGATGATCCTTATGCAAACTTCAACATATATACTATTTGTAATGTTTTAAACGAACTATTTCCTCCTTCTTCAGGAAGCGCCACTCACCACGGCCAAGATCTTTCTTATCAAGACCAGCGTATACCGAGCGGTCCAGTTTTACAACCTGGTATTCCAGCGATTCAAAAATTCTTCTTACAACACGGTTCCAGCCAATGTGTAGTTCTATACCAACAGTCTTGTTATCGTCTGAGATTATAGCAATATCATCTACTGTTACTTTTCCTTCCTCAAGATGAACGCCACCCTCTGCTATTTTCTGGAAATCAGCTTTCGTTAGCGGACGATCAAGTTCAACCTTGTATATCTTTTTAACATTATACGAAGGATGCATCAGTTTATCTGCGAGATCACCATCATTGGTAAGCAGTAGCAATCCCGTTGTGTTTCTGTCCAATCGGCCAACCGGATAAATGCGTTCTTTAACATGATTTGCAATTAATTGCATCACGGTATTGCGCTCCTGTGGATCGACTGTTGTTGTGAGATAGCCTTTGGGTTTGTTCATTAAAACATATACCGGCTTTTCGGCCCGCAGCACTTTACTTTCATAGCGTACTTCATCACCAGGATTTACTTTATAGCCTAACTCTGTAATAGTTTTACCATTGACAGAAATCAACCCCATGGTGATAAGCTCATCGGCTTCACGTCTTGAGCATACACCGCTGTTTGCTATATATCTATTCAATCTGATTTTTTCTGTTTGCGCAGGTGCTTCCTCATCGCTTGGACCGAAATCTTTTCGCGCACTGGAAGATCTCCGTTTACTGGACGATCCTTTTGAGTCTTCCGTTAATTTCCGAAGGCTAGGTTTTTTGAAAGATCTTTCTGACGAAGATTCACCAGAATCGCCTTTCCCAAATGATTTCTCTTCCTTCGGCTCTTCAAATGATTTGGATCGACGTGAAGTATAGCTTGTTCTTTCCGAAGAATCATCTTCTCGTCTTGGGCGGAAAGATTTGCCTGAATCCTTTTTATCAAATCCTCCTCTTGAAGATCCGGATGGACGCTCTCTGCGTTCGCCAGAAGATTTACGAAATGATCCTTCTTCTCTTGGTTTGCTGAACGATCTTCTTCCTTCAGATGAATCGTCATCTCTTTTTCCACGAAAGGGTTTGCCTGAATCTTTTTTATCGAAACCTCTTGTAGGTCTGGATGAACGCTCACCGCGTTCACTTGATGAAGACTTGCGGAATGATCCTTCTCCACGTGGCTTACCAAATGACGGCTTACCGGATGAACTTCTTCTCTCTGAAGAATCATCATCTCTTCTGGAGCGGAACGGTTTAGCTGAATCTTTTTTATCGAAACCTCTCGAAGGTCTTGATGAACGCTCTCCTCGTTCACTTGACGAAGACTTACGGAACGATCCTTCTTCTCTTGGCTTACCAAATGATTTACCTGATGGTCGCGAAGAAAAACTTTTCCCTCTGGACTCAGATGAATCATCCGAAGACTTTCCTCCGCTCTTGAAAAATTTCTTTCCCGGTTTAGAAAAAGATGAACCACCGGAGCGGCTCTTTCTGTCATCAAAACCTTCATCGGATTTTTTACGGAATGATGGTTTACCTGAAGAATCTTTTCTGTCCGATTTTTTATATCCTCTCGGAGATGAATCGCTGTTGCTCTTAAATGTTTTTCCTGCTGGTCGCGCAGAGCTGCTACGACCTCGTGATCTTCCTGATGATGATGAATTACTGTTGCGGCTGGGCATCTGATTCTTTTAAGTCGGTGTTTTCTCCAATGGTACTTGTACTTATATCGCCAGTAAATTCTTTTGGTACGGGCAATTCTGCCAGATCGTTAATCCCAAAATACTCCATGAATTTAGGCGTGGTGCCATACAGCATTGGCCGGCCGATGGTATCAGCCTTTCCGGTTATTTCAATAAGATTTTTGTCCAGTAATTTCTGTACGGCATAATCGCAGTTTACACCACGAATGTTTTCTATTTCAGTTTTTGAAATAGGTTGTTTATAGGCAATGATGGAAAGCGTTTCCATCGCGGATGTTGATAATCTTTTTTTAGATTGTTGTTTGAGCATGATACCAATGCTGGCCTGGTATGCCGGCTTGGTTAGAAACTGATAGCCTCCTCCTGCTTTAAAAAGTTGGAAGGAATATTCTTCAGCCAGATATTTTTCTTCGAGTCGTTCGATCGCTCCTGCTATATCTTCATCCGGCACATCTGCATTAAACATTTCGATAAGACATGTTTTTATGTCTACAACTTTTATCGGGCTGGGTGAGCAGAAGATCAGCGCCTCTATATGGTTTTGAAGAAAGTCCACGGTATTCTGTGTTAGTAAC
This sequence comes from Ohtaekwangia koreensis, assembly GCF_900167975.1. Lineage (GTDB taxonomy): Bacteria > Bacteroidota > Bacteroidia > Cytophagales > Cyclobacteriaceae > Ohtaekwangia > Ohtaekwangia koreensis. The sequence goes on along the minus strand of NZ_FUZU01000002.1, from coordinate 652,945 downwards.
TAAAGATAAACTTAAAATCTATCGGAGACAAAAATCCCCTCTGGTGTGGAGGGGAAGCTTTGTTAATCCTGTTGCATCATTTTTGCTTCGATGGACTGCGTGGTGTGAGGCACTGCAATCAATCGCTCTTTTGGAATAAGCTTTCCTGTTACAGAACAAATTCCATACGTACCATTCTTGATACGGACCAGAGCATTCTCGAGGTTCGTTATATACTTCTGTTGGCGGGCTGCTAACTGGCTAAGGTTTTCTTTCTCGGCCGTTTCAGCTCCGTCTTCCAATACTTTGGTGTTACCTCCTGAGGTCGCATCGGTACCTTCATCGTTGTTACGATTCAGTGTATCCTTCAAAATCTTGTACTCTTCTCTCGCTTTGTCAAGTTTACGATTGATAAGGGCTTCAAACTCCTTCAACTCTTCTTCTGAGTAGCGTGTTCTTTCTTCACTGGATGCTACACCTTGTGCAGGCTTGTGAGCAATCGGTCTCTGGTTCGGCACGGGGAAAATATTTAATTGTGGTGGTGCAGGTTTAGCGACAACTGGAGTCGGCTTCGGAGGGGCTTCTGCTTTTTCAACTTTCTTCGGTGCTACTGGCTTTTCTGCCTTCACGGGCTGTTCTGCCTTCGGTGCTGCTACTTTTTTAGCAGGCTCTTTTTTCGGAGTTTCCTTTTTTGCTGCTACAACCTTCTTCGGAGGTGGAGCAACTTTTTTGGGAGCAGCCTTTTTAGCAACCACTTTTTTGGCTGGCGCTTTTTTAGCTTTTGGAGGGGCAGCTTTTTTTACTTTTGCTGCAGGTTTCGCTTTAGCTGCTTTTTTAGCTGGCTTAGCGCTGGTCTTTTTATTCTTAGCCATATGGTGTTTCCCCGTTTGGTAAAAGATGCGCAAAATTATGCGCTCATGCACGAAAACAAAAAATATTGTCTAATTAATTCCCGAATCCGCATTATAACAGCAATTCCCTACCTTTCCTAATCATTAACCCAACCTTTATGAGAATTTTTTTACCTTTTCTCTTACTCTTCGCAGTAATAGCATGCTCGGAAAAACCAAAAAAGTCGCCCGCAGTTTTAGCACCGGGGCCTATAACATTGGTGATCCATGGAGGTGCCGGCACTATAAAACGCGAGAACATGACGCCAGAAAAAGAAAAGGCGTACCATGCCGCGCTGAACCAAGCCCTGGATAGTGGCTATAGTGTTTTAGAGCGAGGAGGTAAAAGTCTGGAGGCGGTAATAGCTGCTATCAAGGTGATGGAGAATTCACCATTGTTCAATGCCGGTAAAGGTGCTGTGTTTAATAGTGAAGGTAAAAATGAACTGGATGCTTCCATTATGGATGGCAGCAATCTGATGGCAGGAGCTGTTGCCGGAGTAACCACCGTAAAAAATCCAATCACGGCTGCGTATGCTGTGATGACTCAATCGGAGCATGTGATGATGATAGGTGATGGTGCTGAAAAGTTTGCACGCGAACAAAATCTTGAAACGGTTGATCCCTCCTATTTTTTTGATTCACTACGGTATAACCAATGGATCAAAGCAAAAGAAGCGGATACAGATCACGCAGCACACCTGATCGATCCCTATATAAAAGATAAAAAGTTCGGCACGGTTGGCGCTGTCGCGCTTGACCAATATGGAAATATAGCGGCCGGTACTTCTACCGGTGGCATGACAAATAAAAAGTATGGCCGTGTTGGTGATGCTCCTATAATAGGGGCTGGTACATATGCAGACAATGCTTCTTGTGGGGTGTCGGCTACGGGCTGGGGTGAGTTCTTTATTCGATTAGCGGTTGCCCACGATATATCTTCGCTTGTAAAGTATACGGATCTGTCGCTTGATCAGGCTGCTGATAGCGTTGTAATGAAGAAGGTGCCGAAATTAGGTGGTGACGGTGGTGTAATCGCACTCGATCGGCAGGGTAACATTTCCATGACCTTTAACACTTCCGGCATGTACCGCGGGTACATAAAGAAAAAAGGCGAAGGAAAAACATTTATATACCGTGACTGATAAGCACAAAAAAATAGCCAGGATCACTGGCTATTTTTTTATTAGGTATCTGTATTACCATTCGGCATATACTCTTCCGTGTGGTCTTCTCTGTTCAAGATATTGCGTAAAGTCGTCATCGTAATAATCAACATCTACTCTTGACGCACGGTATATATCTACACGATGCAAGCGTATCGGCTGCGCAACACTCACTGTCCAGTTTCTACCAGAGAATGAAATGTATACCTGGCGATCACAATCGTAGTATACATCATAGTCTTTATAGTATACATACCGTGGGCGTGAATGATGGTGGTGGTGTACTACACGCCTCTCCACTACAGGAGCATGGTGGTGGTATACATGTACATCCTTGCGGTGATAACCGTGATGGTTATTATCATGATGACCATTGTGACTATTATCGTTGTGATGGTTATCATGGCGATTGTCATGACGGTCTTCGTGTCTTCCATTATTGCCACGTCCGCTGTTACCACGATCTCTTCCGCTATTGTTGTCACGATCACGACCTCTGTGTTGTGCCTGAACGGTGGTTGCTGCTATAATTAAAATCATTGCCACCGTTGCCTGTAAACCTAATCTTGTTTTCATAATGCAGGTGTTTTAAGTCCTTGCACAGGTATAAGGCAAACGCAATGCCAAATCAATATCGTATTGTAAGTTGCTGTTATTTACCCTATTGACGCAAACTAAGCGAGCCATCTTTCTTCTTCAATGTAATCAGGTATTCCACCAGGTCTACTAATTCCTGCTCAGTCATGGTAGCCTGAAGGTTGGACGGCATTAATGAGCTCTCGAGTTTTGTTCGTGACTGAATATTTTCTTTCAAAACAGTTTGCTGATTGTTCATATACTGCATATCGATTTTGTCTTCAGTCTCCGAAACAATTCTACCGAAGGCCGAAGAGCCATCGTGCAGTTTTATGCGCCATCCTTCAAAACCAAAACTGATGCCCTGATCAGGATATAAAATCGCGGTATATATAGCTTCTTTCGGAAGCTTGTCACTAATCTCACTTAGATCCGGACCGAAGTTTACACCTTCGTTATTAACACGGTGGCAACTGTTGCAAACCGTTTTAAAAACTTCTTTTCCTTTCACAGCATCACCGCTTTTTTCGACCAATACCGCTACTGTTGGCAAGGACGCTCCTTCTTTACTTCCGGGAAGCTTCAGGTATTTTGCAGCCTCCTCGCGTAGTGTAGAGCGCCATGCTGTTTGAAATACACCGGCAGCGGCAGCTTGCAATGTTATCGGTATTTTCTTTTCCTTCGCCAGAGTGAGTAAACGATCTTCTGATTCCCACGGACCTCCAAATGTTTTCACGGCCAGTTTACGAAGCTCCATTTCTTTTGCGCTGTCCATCACAACGCGTTCCATGATCTCTATGGTCTTCTTCTCATACATATAGGGCCACAATGCTTTGATCATCGCTTGTGCCTCATCACGATTCTTTGAATTCAAGACGCGATCGATCAGATCAATACGGTTCCAATCCAGCAATGCTTTGATAGACTCTTTCCCTGTCGCACTATCCGGATATAGTATACCAAGTTGAAGAAGGTCATTCGCCCGACTTTGAAGTTTAAAGGAAGACACAAGCTCTACAAATTCAATTTTACCGGCATATTGATCGAGTACCTTGTTCAATGCATTCATTACCGGAGGCGTCATCTTTAGTTTCGAAGCGTCCATGTGCTTTAATGCATATAGCACCTTATCACCTTGCGTTTGCTGTACCAGCATAGACAATACTTGCTGCTTTGATGGATCCTTCTGGAAATCAAAAGAACGATAGTACCGTAACATCTCTTTTTCATCTGAAGCTTTGATGAGTTCAGCCATAAGCGGCATCGCATATTTACTCCGGCTTCTCCAGACTATATCACTGTTGGCAGGTGTATTCCAGTTCGTGCCGACTTTCTTTTTCCATGCTTTGAAATACAGGTCTTCTGTTTTCGAAGCACCAATACCAAGCGCTTCCAGGTACCAGCGATCTTTACCGTTATACTGTATAGCAAGTTGTGCCCATACTTCGGCAGCATCTGCAGTAGCTATACCGGTGAGGGCAAGTGCTACTTCTCTCCGCACTTGAACGGAAGAATCATTCATCAGTAAGGTAGCAATAGGAAGTATATCTTTCTTTAAAAGCTTAGCGACCCGAATACCTTCTATACGGATGTTACTTTCTTTATCAGCAAGGGCCTGTGATATATAGGCGTCACCTTTATTATTTAGTTTGCCCAACAACCATAGCGCTTGCGCGCGATGTCTTACCTGGTCGGACGTCCATAATTTTTGCAGCGCACCTTCTGCCTGATCACCGAAAGAAGCTAACGCAGACCAGCCTATATATCGTGTTGCAGGATTAGGACTGAGCAAAGCCTGCATCGCTCCGTCCGGTGAAGAAACATCGGGGGGAGTAATTTTATATCCTGATTTCGGTTTTGCTATACGGTATATTCTTCCGCGATCGACATCGCCCATCTGGTGTCCGCCCACTCCGGGATCATACCAATCTGCAACAAACAAAGAACCATCGGGGGCAACGGTTATATCTGCCGGACGAAACCATTGATCTTTTTGTCCCTCAAGTATATTTACAATCGTAGCTTTATACCCTGCACCATCGTTCTCTATAGGATACGCGCGCACTACATTATGGCCAGGCTCTGCATGGACGATCTGCCCTTGAAAAACTTCCGGCAGCATTGTGCCTTCATACATGGACATACCAGTGGGTGAACCAGCACCTGTTTGCAACACGTTGGGTACTACACCGGGATCATTCAAGTGCCAATGACGAAATGGAATTTCTTTCTCCATGTTCGTGCGTCTTTTATACCAGCTGGCGCCAGTGATCTCATCTTTATAGCCATAGTTACCGTGCTCCATTACATAGTTGATGCGTGTGGATTTATTTCCATCATCGTCATTGTCCGATTGCCATACAGTGCCAAAGGGATCAACTGTTAACTCATAGTTATTCCGAAAATTATTTCCGATCACTTCAACATTACTGCCATCGAGGTTGCAGCGAAGCGCGAGCCCATCACGGTATGGTTTGCCCTTGGCGATTATTTTATTCCCATATACATCCACAACTGTGTCACCCTTTGCATCCACAAGCAAACCGCCTTCGTTGCCCATATTGAAATATAGTCTGCCGTCATGACCAAAGAGAAAAGCATGAATAGCATGATCGTGTTGTACACCTTTAATCCCCTGGAACAAAATTTCTTTTTTCTCCGGAACATCATCACCGTCTTCATCGGTGAATACAAAAACATTTGGGCTGCACGATACGATAACTTTGTTGCCAAGTACACATATACCAAGCGCTGCATTAACATCTGTGCCCTGATAGAATACTTTGCTTTTATCGGCTTTGCCATCGCCATCGGTATCTTCCAGGATCATAATGCGATCGCCCTCTTTCTTAACCGGATTTTTAGGATTAAACTGATTGCGATAGTTATAGGCTTCACATACCCATACCCTGCCCCGCGCGTCAATATCCATGTTGGTAGGATTACTAAACATAGGCTCGGAGGCAAACAACGTTACCTCCAGCCCGTTATATACTTTAAGATCGGCAAGTGAAGTTTCAGGTGCATGTTCATCCAGAGAGTTTGAATCTTTATTGGAACATGCTACAGACAGCAGCAAACATACTGCTGGTATAAAGTGTGAAAATTTCATATAGGGTAAAGTAAAACGATAAGGTAAGAAGGTTTAGGCTATTAACTGTCCTGTTAAGACAAGAGTAGTATAGTTTCTATTTATTCTTCTCTTTCGAAAGATCTGTGAACAGACTGTTAAAGATTGAGAGAACAAGGCTGAAGGCGAGTGCCCACCAGAAACCATCTACTCTAAAACCCGGCACCAAATAATCTACCAGCATAATAATCAGGGCGTTGATCACCAATAAAAATAATCCCAGTGTGAAAATAGTGATGGGGATCGTGAAGATAATCAGGATGGGCTTTACAACCATGTTGGCCAGTGCCAGCACAGCGGCCACCAGCAACGCGTAACCATAACCATCCACATGCACGCCGTTCATAAGATAGGCAGTGAGTAAAACCGCGAGGCCAGACAAAAGAAATCGTACTATTCCGTTCATTTTTGAGATATTAAAAATTGATTGAATTTCTGCTTTTACGGTAACAAGTCAAACTTTAAATTTCGACCATGTACGCGATTGTAGATATTGAGACGACCGGAGGATATGCGGCAAACCATCGCATTACTGAAATCGCGATTTACCATCATGATGGAATTCAGATTACGGATACCTATCATACCCTGGTAAATCCCGGAAGGAATATTCCGTACTACATCACTGGCCTTACCGGCATTACAACGGAGATGGTATTGGACGCGCCAGCTTTTGAAGAAGTTGCTGAAGATATTTTTAACCTGTTGGATGGAAAAGTATTCGTAGCGCACAACGCGCATTTCGACTATTCATTTTTAAAACGTGAGTTCGAACTTTCGGGCATCAACTGGCAGGCAAAAAAATTATGCACAGTAAGACTCAGCCGTAAAATTATTCCGGGACTTCGCTCTTATAGCTTAGGAACTTTATCAGAAAGTCTGGGTATACAAATCATGAATCGTCACCGTGCCAGCGGTGATGCACAAGCAACCGTTAAAATTTTCGATCAGTTGCTTCGGCGTGACCGCGATAACCATATCACGAAAGCGTTGAAAAGAAATTCGGGAGAAACAATTCTTCCTCCTAATCTTCCGAAAGAAGAATTCGATCGCTTACCGGCACAGCCTGGAGTATATTATTTTCAGAATGCGCGTGGTCAGGTGATCTATGTAGGTAAAGCCATCAACATTAAAAAAAGAATTGCTGGCCACTTTACGGGTGAAGCGCGAGAATGGAGTCGCTCGAAGATCAGAAATGAAATTCACCACATCAGCTATGAACTTACCGGCAATGAGTTGATCGCATTGATTCTGGAATCGCAGGAGATCCGAAGGCTATGGCCAAAGTATAACCTGGCGCAAAAGTATAAGACAGAAGAATGGGGCATCTTCGATTATGAAGATCGAAATGGCTATCACCGGTTTTCAGTAAATATAGTTACGCGTGGTTCACATCCACTCATTCGTTTCAGTTCAAAGGGAGACGCTTGGAATTTCCTGTGGGAAAAAGTGCGTGAGTTTAGTTTGTGTCCTAAATTATGTGGACTGCAACTTGCAAAAGGACTATGCTTTAATTACCAGACGGGCGAATGCCACGGTGCATGTGAAGGCGTTGAAACGGTGAAGAAATATAACAAGCGGATACAAAAAGCGATCGATACATTTAAAGTTGCAGGCAACTCTGCCGCCATCATCGGTAAAGGAAGAAATATAGATGAGCAGTCGCTGGTACTCGTAGATAAAGGTACATATTGTGGTTTTGGGTACATCGCAAAAGATGTATCGATTGCCGATTTTGAATCAGCACGAACTTATGTGCGCTCCAGTACAGAAACACCTATAGTGCAAAATTTAATTAACTCGTATCTTACCAATCCGAGAGGAACAGAAGTCGTGCTGTTCTGATATATAGTTACTCATATTATTCGTCCACCACTTAGCAATCGTTATTAAAAATCTCCATGAATAAACACGCTCTTTTATTTTTTATTTTCCTGTCTCATATTCTCTTAGCTCAAAAGAAAGCGGAAACAGCTTTTGTCATTGCAGAGAAGGATTTAATTCCGGAGGGCATTGCATATGATCCGGCAGAGAAAGCATTTTATGTGAGCAGCATCTATAAAAAAAAGATCGTTAAAATTTCCTCGCAAGGTAAGACGAGTGATTTCATCACTACACACGCAGATGAAACTGAACAAGTACTGGGGATGAAAGTTGATGCGAGAGGTTTGCTGTGGGCATGCAACAATACTCCTGAACATGATACCATCAACCGGGTTTCGAATGTACATGTATATGATCTTCATACTAAAAAAATGGTAAAGCGATTTAAGCTTGTAGACGACAATCGCCACTTGTTCAATGATCTATATATTACAAAGGCAGGAGATGTTTTTGTAACTGATACGCAGGCGGGAATGCTTTGGGTGGTGCGCAAAGACAGCAAGAGCCTGGAGGAATTCACGAAACCTGGAAGTCTTGCGTTTGCCAATGGTATAACCGCCACACCCGATGAAAAATTTTTACTTGTCAGTACCGGCAGCGGCTTAGGAATCGCTCGTGTCGACATTACCAGCAAGGCAATTTCATCGCTACGCAACGACCGCTATATGGTGATGGGATATGATGGCCTGTATGTATATAACAATACGCTCATCGGTGTCCAGAATACTTTCTTCCCGGAATCCATTCACAAGCTAACCTTAACACCTGTCGGTAATGCTGTTGAGAAGATTGAATATTTATGTGATGAAGATCCGGTATTCGATTCGCCTACAACGGGAGCTATAGCAGACGGCTATTTTTATTTTATTGCCAACAGTCAGTTGCTTCAGCTTATTGGTAATGGAGATAAATTAAAGCAAACGGAAAAACTGAATGATCCTGTAATCTTAAAGATAAAATTATAAGGGGTTGCATTGACAATCGGATTGATGCTGTAATTTGCCGCCAAACTCAATAACGGAATATGATTAAAGAATACATTTCCACCAATAAGGACCGTTTCCTTGGAGAACTTTTTGACTGGCTTCGCATTCCGTCTGTGAGTGCAGACAGTCGCCACAAAGCTGATGTACGTAAAGCCGCAGAATTTTTAAAAGAAAAATTAGCCGCTGCTGGTGTTGATAGCGTTAGCATTTCTGAAACGAAAGGACACCCGATTGTATATGCAGAGAAGATCATTAATCCTGCTTTACCTACGATCCTGGTATACGGCCATTACGATGTGCAACCCGCTGACCCTATAGATTTATGGGATTCGCCTCCGTTCGAACCGGTTGTTAAGAACGACAAGATTTATGCGCGTGGTTCCTGCGATGACAAGGGTCAGGTATATATGCATGTGAAAGCATTCGAGACGATGATGAAGCTCAATCTTCTTCCTTGCAATGTCAAGTTCATGGTGGAAGGCGAAGAAGAAGTTGGCTCTGATAACCTTGGAACATTCGTAAAAGAAAATAAAGCGAAACTTAAGGCCGATATAATTCTCATTTCTGATACAGCTTTAATATCGCTGGAGCATCCTTCCATTACCACAGGTTTGCGCGGACTAAGCTATATGGAGGTTGAAGTGACAGGACCTAATCGCGACTTGCATTCCGGTGTATATGGTGGTGCTGTTGCCAACCCTATAAATATACTCTGCAGCATGATCGATTCACTGCATGATGAAAATGGAAAAGTTGCTATCCCAGGTTTTTACGATAAAGTTGCCGAGCTCACAGCATCAGAACGTCTTGCTCTGAACAAAGCTCCTTTCGATCTGGACGAATACAAAAAAGAATTGGGCATCGATGAAATAAAGGGAGAGAAAGGATATACTACATTAGAAAGAACAGGAGTTCGTCCAACGTTGGATGTCAATGGAATTTGGGGAGGCTATACCGGGGAGGGCGCGAAGACTGTGTTGCCATCCAAAGCGCACGCTAAAATTTCCATGCGACTTGTTCCCAATCAAATCAGTTCTGAAATTACCGAGCTGTTTACAAAACATTTCCAATCTATAGCGCCCAAGTATGTAAAGGTAAAAGTTATGGCGCATCACGGTGGTGAACCGGCCGTTACTCAAACCGATTCTGAAGCGTACAAAGCTGCAAGCAAAGCATTTGAAGAAGTGTTTGGAAAAACTCCCATACCAACCCGCGATGGTGGAAGTATACCTATTGTTGCTTTGTTTAAAAAAGAACTTGGATTAGATACCGTACTGATGGGTTTTGGTTTGGACAGCGATGCTATTCATTCGCCCAATGAACATTACGGTGTAAATAATTTCCTGACGGGTATTGAAACCATTGTAGCTTTTTATAAACACTACGCGAAGAAGTAGATATATCTATAGCTTCAAGCTGGTACGCTAACAATCTTAAGCTTGTGCAGATCAACACTGATTCGCACAAGCTTAATTTATTTAGGAGCCTATCCCAACCTCAATCGCAGTTTATGCAAATGGTATATATATTCTTAAAGAGATCGTCTAAAACAAACTTAAATTTCCACCTCTTCTGAATTTTGTTAAATCTACAGGAGGCATTGTTTTACCGGCAAAGTATTTCTTCTTCGATATTGTAAAAAGCTGGTGTATAGTCTCCGCATAATTACCTTCCCCACCCATTCGCCTGCCAAACTGTGAATCGTTTACATTGCCGCCATGCAGTGAACAGATCTGATGCCATACTTTATCAAAACGATCCGGAAAATTCTTGCGAAGCCAGTCTTCAAAAATTTTTCCTATAGATCCATTCAATCGTACAACGGTCATGCCTACACCTAACGCGCCGTGGTCACTGGCCGCTTTCAGAATCTGTGGTATTTCGTGATGATTCAACCCAGGAATAATCGGAGCGTTCATAATCGCCACGGGCACTCCTGCTTTTGCCAAAGCTTCCACGGTTTGTAATCTTTTTATCCCGCTGGCAGTCCGTGGTTCCATAGCTCTCCTCAGGTTCTCATCTAAACTCGTAATCGATATATATACATGTACAAGATTATCCTGCGCAAGATCTTTCAGCAGATCCAAGTCACGAGTTACAAGACTATTCTTTGTAATGATGCCAACCGGGTGGCGGTACTGTGCAAAAATTTTCAGCATGCCTCGTGTAATCTCAAACTTACGCTCAAGTGGCTGATAACAATCTGTGTTACCGGAAAGACTGATCGGCACAGGCTGCCAATCCGGATGAAGTATAAATTTCTCCAGCAGCTTCGGTGCATCCTTTTTTACAATGATCTTACTTTCAAAATCTAGCCCGGCACTAAAGCCCCAATACTCGTGTGAGTTTCGCGCATAACAATATATACATCCATGCTCACAACCCTGGTATGGATTGCTGGAATACATCATTCGCAAATCAGGACTCGTAACTTTGTTAACGATCTTTTTTGGTGTCTCATAAAAAATTTGCGTTGTTGGAGCAGAGAACAACGGTTCATCAAGTCCTTCAATATGTTCCGTAACATATTCCGCTTTTAGAAATCTATTTCCAGTTTTTATTTGTGCTCCGCGTCCTTTAAAATATTCATCTTCCATATAATCCTCCTTCACTATTGTCATACATAGTTACTAATTTTTTTAGTAATGTCATCTAAAATTATTAGTAATTTAAAATTCGTTTTTTGCGCAGAATTCCAGTTATTTTCAAGGCAAAAAAAGCTTGCTTCAGTATACATCAACTCCGGTTCAGGAATTTCATCACCCAACAATAGAGGCGGCTGGTGTTCGCGTGATTATTAAACGAGAAGATTTAAACCATCCTTTTATTTCCGGAAATAAATGGTGGAAGCTGAAGTATAATCTCGCGGAAGCAAAAAGACTCAATAAAAAAATACTGCTAACATTCGGAGGCGCATACTCGAATCACATTTACGCAACTTCTGCGGCTGCACATGAATGTAATTTTGAAAGCATTGGTATAATTCGTGGTGAAGAAGTCGAGCCTATAAATCCTACGTTGCGTTTTGCGAGAGAACAAGGAATGAAACTTCACTTTGTTTCGCGGGAAGAGTATCGAAAAAAAAATGATATAGTTTTCATTCAAGGCCTTCGTGAAAAATTTGGTGACTTCTATTTAATCCCCGAAGGCGGAACAAATGAATTTGCGCTAAAGGGATGTGCAGAATTTGGTGAATCGCTTTTGTCATTAAGTTTCGATCATCTATACCTTCCGGTGGGGACCGGAGGAACTATCGCTGGCATTATTGCCGGGCTCGGTAACGCATGTGAAATTGTCGGGGTTAGCGTGTTGAAAGGTGACTTTCTAAAAAAAGAAGTCGATCAGCTATTAAATATTTATAGTCAAGGGAAAAAAAATACTTCATCGATTTATGGAAACTGGTCCATCCTTACATCTTATCATCACGGAGGCTATGCTAAGGTGACGCCTGAGTTGATGGGGTTCATTCGTGAAATGAAGCAGCAGCATAATCTCCCGCTCGACCCTGTATACACGGGCAAGTTAATGTGGGCAGTGATGGAGGATGTGAAGAAAGGTTCTTTTCGTAGAGGGTCCACTATACTTGTCGTGCATACAGGCGGGCTTCAGGGTGCTACTACTTACCAGAACCTATATGAGGAAATTTCTACTTAGCTGTTTTGCGCTTCTTTACATCACGGCAGGCGCACAAGACCTTGTCAACTCACGTACCAGCAGTTACCACACATTTATATACCAGATTACAAACGAGGAAGCGGAAACGCTATATACTAAAGAGTATGAACCCTTGGCGGATAAATTCTTTCATACGCTCGTTGATTTTTATCCTTCCGATTCAATATATAGAAAGGAGTTACCAGTTGGGCACTATTTATTTATCAAATCACAAGGAACATCTTTACAAGCTGAAATAGAGTCTGTCAATAATCTTGACATGGCCATTCTTAATAATCATCGCGATTTGGTTTTGCTATTTCATGATAGAAATGGAAATGAAATTAAAACACTGAAGCCACGCATCGGAATCAGAAGTATTCCATTCACAAAGAAATTAAACGCCTATCGTATTGCCACCACCAATCGACAGGGATGGATCAGTGTGCTATACCAAGGGCACTCTTCATACTTCGATATCAATCGACAATATAATAACACACTTCCGGCACGAACAAAAAGAAGAGTGCTTGGTACTTTTCCAATCAACCATATACTATCACCTATATTCTATATCGGACGCACAGTAAAAAGCCTTTTCGATTATCCCCACATCAGTCCTCCTGGTATATATTACCGGGTACGCAAAGTGTTTGCACAAAAAAATTACACCGGGTATGTTGTGCTGAATAAACCAAAATTCAAACCAGGCGACACTGTAAAACTTAAAGCTTATATCGTAAAGAAAAATGGCAAGCCCATCCATAATAAACTTCAGGTAGAGATCAGTGGATATCATGGCAATTACTGGAAAAAGAAGTTGGGTGAAATAACCAGCTATAGGCCTGGAGCATATGTATATGAATTTGTGCTAAATGATAGCCTGAAGCTGGAGCTTGACAGAAGATACTCTATTTACCTCATTGATAAGAAGCAGAATGATAATTATCCTTCAGTGTCTTTTGAATATGAGCAATATGAATTAAAACAAAATTTCTTCAGCATCCGCAGCAGTGACTCGCCTCCACATAAGCAAGCTACTATATTTCTAAAAGGGACAGATGCGAATGATCTGCCGTTATATGATGTGAGCGCTGAAGTATTGGTGATGTCTAAAAACGTAAATGCATTCGAGAGGCCTTCCGTATTTGTAAAGGATACTTTATGGACACATTCTATAAAGCTTGATCCACTCGGAGAAACAAGTATAGCGCTACCTGATTCCATTTTCCCAAAAGCTGAAATCGACTATGAGGTCACTGCCATTTTTACAAATGCAGACAACGAACGTCATGTCAAGAATCTCAATTTAAAATATACCTATAAAATACCGGTCGCTGATGCAGAAATTAAAAACGACTCAGTCATATTTACTTCCACTTCTCAAGAAAAATTTCAGGTTCAATCGCTGAATACTTCAGGAGAGGTATATCAACAAGCAGATGTCTTACTTCCCTATGCGCAAAAGATTGATCCCTATACCACTGCGTATCTGTTACTGCAGAATAAAGTTATACTAAAGAGAGTTGACCTTATTGCGACAGACGCTGGTGTTAACGTTGCTGCACAACGCACAAAAGATAGCTTGTTGGTTGTTGTTCAAAATTCAAGAAAGTTAACATTCCGTTATCAGTTGTTCAGGGGCAATACGATTATTGACCAAGGGCAGACAACGGAGTATACTTTAAAAAGAAAGACATCTCCGAATGCGCGTTATTACTTTTCGATTCAATATATATGGGCCGGCAAGTCAAACGATCAGAACTTTGATCTGCCTTTTGCTAAAAAGCCGTTGGTTGTTGATATCGATCATCCCTCATCTATATTTCCAGGCCAACGGGTTGATATTAAGATTCTCGTAAAAGACGCTTTCAGTAAACCGGTTCCTTATGCTGATCTTACCGCGTATGCCATCACTAAAAAATTCAGGGAGACATCCCCTATAGCACTGCCCGATTTCGAGAGATTCAAAAGCAGAAAAATCTTCAACGAATTCCACGAAAAAGATATAAACACTTCACTCACTAATTATCTCGATTATGATTTTTGGAAAACCAAGCTGGAGCTCGATAGCATTGAGTATTATAATTTCTTATACCCTGCAAACGGACTCTATACAAATTACTCTTTAGCAGAAGACAGTATTACGCAGGTTGCTCCGTTTATCGTTGGTTATGGTAATATCCGATCTGTATACTATATCTATGTTGATAATGAGTTAAAGTATTATCACGGTACAGAAAGCATTGAGCCCTATTCATTTCGAGCACGCGCAGGATTACACACCATTACCATTCGTCTTCGCGATCGCATTTTGAAAATTAAAAATGTAACTCTGAAAAAAGGTTTTAAACTTACTCTCAGTATTGACCTCTATAATTTACCGGTTACGGTAGAAGAAATCAAAATGGAGCCTGTGTTTTCTGCAAATGAGATTAACAGCCTGGCGCCATATTTTCTTTTACTTAACCGCGACAATGCACAACGCCTGGCCTATCTGCAACAGGGCGATGAGATTCATACTATGCCATTCTTGCAATGGGGGAGTGATCAGAATAAATTAGTTGGACCCTTTTCCTGGGGAGCCGCTTCCTATCATACGCCCGACTTCACAACGCCATTTAGTTTCAAACCAAATCGGACTATAACATTTATGCCCGGCTTGATTGATCAGGAACGAATCAGCATATCCGATCGCTTTAAGCAAAGACTACATTTTTTCAGCTTTAATCCTTCATTAAAAGATCAAGTGCAAACGGAGACGCGAGTCCTTGAATTTTGGAAGCGACAAGCGATAGAAAAAGTATATACCGTCAGAAAATATCCAGACAATCATCCGGTTGTCAAAAATACAGGAACTCTTGTTGTTCTCGACAGTAAACCTGTTGGCTTACCTCCACGTTTCGCTACATTTATTATAAACCTTGACGTGCCGGATGAATACTATATCTTCCCTGGCCACGTGGCTTACTTTACACCTCTACTACCAGGAACATACCAGGTAGTGGTTCTTTATCAAGATGAAAGTTACCTGAAGCCAGCACCGGTTAAGGTAAACGCTTACGGAAGAACGTTCTATAAATTGGACCATGAGAAAATACATATACCTGACTCCTTTAGTCGTCAAGTAATGGAGCGAGTTAAAAAATGGTCAAATGAATCCGTATATATCGAGCAAACGCGTCAACGTCAAATGCAGGCTCTTCGCGAGCTATACTATCTTGAGTCAACAGACAACACACCACTCGGTGATGGCCGTTGGGTAACCGGTAGAGTTACAGATGAATCAGGTGAGCCCGTTCCTGGTGTAAATGTAATTCTAAAAGGTACAGACAATGGCACTGCCACCGACATGCAAGGCGAATATAGAATATATGTTCCTGCCAATGGAGTACTCGTCTTCTCTTTTATCGGATATATATCACAGGAAACAAGCACGCGATCGCAAAACGCGCTGGATATACAGCTTAACGCTGATGTACAGCAGTTGAGTGAGGTGGTAGTAATTGGATATGGAAGCCAGGAGAAAAAAATGTTAACCGGTTCAGTGTCTGCTGTACAGGGAAGAATGGCAGGAGTATCTATACTTTCAGGGAATAAAGCATTGGTTGCCGATTCTGTAAGTATAAAACTTCGTGGAGTTGCTGCTATCGGAAGCGGAAATGCACCATTGGTACTCATTGATGGTGTCTTACGAACATTGGATGACATCGATAAGAATAAAATTACCTCTATAGAGGTGCTCAAATCAGAGCAGGCCGTAGCGCTATATGGTTCGCAGGCGGCCAACGGTATAATTCTTATATCAACAAAACCTGGCACCACACGTGCGCAGCTTCTCAAAACGAAATTGCCCGAAGCTCCACAGCTTTTAACGGCAGGTGATGCAGCTCCGGGACTTTCGCTTCGTAAAAACTTTCGGGACTATGCTTTCTGGCAACCGAAACTATATACAGATCAAAATGGCGAAGCAACTTTCCAAACTACTTTTCCAGATGATATAACGGGATGGAACATTCAGGTACTAGCTATGGCTTCAAAGAAGCGAACCGGGCAAACGAGTAGCAAAGTACAATCGTATAAACCACTGGCTGCACAACTGTCTTTGCCTAACTTTCTTTTACAGGGAGATACTGCGCAGGCTATGGGAAAAATTACCAACTACGGTGGTGATAGTTTGTTGATCACACGATCGATAAACGTTGCTGGAAAATCGTATCGCGAAAATTCCCTTCTGATAAAGAATTCGGTGATCGATACTATAAATCTCATCGGGCCTGCACATGACAGTCTCTCCGTTAAATATAGTATAGGCTACAAAAAGTACGAAGACGGTGAATTGCGAAATATACCTGTGATGCCCGTTGGCTCTTTGGAGAGCACCGGATTCTTTGCTGCTTTACCACGTGATACCACTGCTATCTTTAATTTTAATAATCCCAGAAATATAAAGCTCTACGCTCAAACTGATCTTATGGATGTACTATTGGATGAAGTGAATATACTTAAGGTATATCCATATGATTGCAATGAGCAACTTGCCTCTAAACTAAAAGCGCTGCTTGCAGAAAAATCAATATGTATATACCGGAAAGAAAAATTCAAATACGATAATCAAGTTGAGAAGGCCATTAAGAAACTTATTGCCAACCAACATAAAGACGGCAGTTGGGGTTGGTGGAGTATGCGTGGCGGCAATCATTGGATAACGTTGCACGTTGCGAAAGCGCTTTTATGGGCAACCTCTCTGGGCTATAAAGCACGATTCGATCAGCAAGGTGTAAAGAATTATCTGATGGAATATACTACAAGCTCTACACCAATAGAAGAGCAACTAAGGTCCTGGATTTTTCTTTCTGAATCAGGAGAGACCATTGCTGTTCAGCCGATCATCGATTCGTTGAAGAAAAAGAATGCGATAAAATCATTGCACCAAAACCTGCTGATACAACGGCTTCGTCAGCTACAGAAATATAGTGTTGACTGGAGTGTGATTGAAAAATACAGACATGAAACGCTGAAGGGAAATTGGTATTGGGGAGAAACCAATTATACGTTGATGAACAACGATGTTGACAATACACTGCTCGTCTTTCAATTGATGGAGGCCAGAAATCAGAATGATCCTGACTTGCTGAAGCTTCAGA
The DNA here is from genome assembly GCF_900167975.1 of Ohtaekwangia koreensis. Classification (GTDB taxonomy): domain Bacteria; phylum Bacteroidota; class Bacteroidia; order Cytophagales; family Cyclobacteriaceae; genus Ohtaekwangia; species Ohtaekwangia koreensis. Next base: position 635,533 of record NZ_FUZU01000002.1, on the reverse strand, counting down.
ATTATTTTCTTGAAAAAAGAAAAAGATGCTGGACGAATACATATGAATCTGCGCGCATCATTGAAACGTTACTTCCTCGTTTATTGAAACAGAAGCACGTTGATCAAAAACCTGTGTTGACATTGAACGGAAATCGAACTATAACGAATTTCCCTACGGAGATTGAGTTTCGTGATCACAAAACTATATCTATAGCTAAAGCAGGAAGCGCACCTGTTTATATAACTGCCTATCAGCAACACTGGAATTCGCAACCTAAAAAAGTTGAGAAGGAATTTATAATACATACAGCACTTGAGGACAATGTTAAAAAGCTCAAGGCGGGTAAACCCGTGACTTTACATGTAACGCTTGAAGTAAAGAAAGACGCTGAATATGTGATGATCAATATACCTATACCCGCAGGCTGTTCTTACAACACCAAGGATCAAAGCTGGACCAACGGAGAAGTGCATCGCGAATATGACCTGCACGAAACACGTATATACTGCGAACGCCTCCGTGCCGGTACGTATCATTATGAGGTTAAATTGCTTCCACGATACAAAGGCAAATATCAACTCAATCCTGCGAAAGCAGAATGGATGTATTTCCCTGTAGTATACGGTCGTGAAGAAATGAAAAGTATAGCGATTGATTGATTTATACCAACATCATGAAGGCTGCAACCAACGTCATACCAATGATGAACCAACGATACATGCGCTCGGGGATTTTACTTACAATAAAGACTCCCAGAAATGCACCTATAGCAATGAGCGGAAGCATTGTAAGATCCAGCAGAAATGTATGCCAGGATATAGTATGCCAGGCAAAAACATGAAATGGAATTTTAAACCAGTTCATTACCATGAAAAACCATGCGGTTGTTCCAATGAAAGAATTCTTCGGCAACCGCATGGATAGGAAATATACTGCCATCACGGAGCCAGCCAGGTTCCCGACCATGGAAGTGAAACCACCGGCTGTACCCGTTAAACCTGCAAACCATTTATAGTCTGGTATATCTTCTTTATGTCCGCGTTCGAGCCAGAGCATAATGACCACACTCCCTACAATAATTACCGCCATGATCATTCTGAAAATATGATCATCGATCATCCCTCCTACAACTGTACCAAGTATAGTACCTATCACTGCCCATGGAAAAAGTTTCTTAAGGTGCTCCCACGATGCGTGTCGATGGTAATACCACACACCCATGACATCCGCGAGGCAAAGCATCGGCAGCATAATGCCACTGGATAGTTGTCCGCCAAACACAGAAGCAAGTAACGGCACCGCCACCATGCCTGTGCCATGCACTCCTGTCTTCGACATGCCTACGAACACCGCTACCAGGAAGAAAATGAAAAGCTGTGCGGTAGTAAAATGAAAAGAGAAAAGTGTTATCAACTATAAATGCTTTGATGTGGACCGAAACAAATGTAAACGACTATATATAGCTACTAACTGTATTCTAACTAAACAAACTGTTTAGCTCAAGATCGATTTTGTTAACGATAAAAGAAAAATCATCGATGTTGGCTACGAAGTCAAGGCTATTTACATCGATCACCAGGAGTTCGCCAAGGTTATAGTTGTTGATCCAGCTTTCGTAATGTTCATTGAGATTACGGAGGTAATCGATCCGGATTGAGTACTCATAATCACGACCGCGTTTTTCAATCTGCTGAACGAGCTTGGGTATATCTGCTTTTAAATAAATGAGAAGATCAGGAGGCTGCACAAAGCTTATCATCGAATGAAATGTATCGAGGTAACTTTGAAAATCACGCTCCGTCATAAAGCCGCTCTTGTGCAGGTTAGCAGCGAAGATATAGGCGTCTTCATAGATCGTGCGGTCCTGCACGGTAACTTTACCTGTGCTGGCGCGAATCTTATTGACTTGCTTGAAGCGGCTGTTCAGAAAATACATCTGCACATGAAACGCCCAACGGTTCATGTCTTCATAAAAATCACGCAGATATGGATTGTCCTCTACCGACTCCAATAAAGCTTGCCATCCATAATGTTTTGAAAGCTTACCGGCAAGTGTAGTTTTACCGGATCCAATATTTCCGCAGATAGCGATGTGTTGTGGCTGCACGACTTTACGTTTTGAAGGCAAGGTAATGAAAAAGTCAGCAGTGCGCGGAGTGTTTATACCATACTTTTCAAGAAGTATATTCCACCAGCAAATAAACTATAGCCAGTTTTTCCGCTTGAAATACCAGAGAAAACCAAGCGAAGAAAGAATCATAAACCCGATAGCGATCGGATATCCTCCTAACCACTCAAGCTCTGGCATGTGCTTGAAGTTCATTCCGTATATACTGGCAATTAACGTAGGCGGCATGAACACAACCGTTACAACCGTGAAGATCTTGATCACGGTGTTCTGCTCAATGTTTACAAGACCTAAAAATGTATTCTGTAAATACTCAAGGCGCTCCGAGCTGAATTGTGCGTGTTGAAGAAGCGAGCCTATATCTTTTATAATGATCTTTAACCGTTCATTCTCCATCTTGTTGAATTCGGGTATACGGATCAGCGAACTTACCACGCGTTGCTTTTCAGTTATAGTCTCGTGAAGTACCATGGTATTTTCCTGAAGCTGCGCAATTCCCAAGAGTAACTCTTCTTTTAAAGATTTACGTGCGATCAAATCTTTACTGATGCCGTTCAGTTTACGATTTATACCTTCGATCAAATCGGCATCACTATCAATGCGAGTCTCAAGTATGGTAAGGAAAACATCGAGGCCGTGTTCTTTTGCTTCGGCATTCATTGTTTTCATTCTGCGGACTGTCTCAGCAAAAATTTTCAAATCACCTTGACGGTATGTAAACAGCACACGATTTTTCAAGATGAACGTAACGTTCTGTATCGAGAGTTCAGCTTCCTGGTTTGTTACAAAGGTGAGGTTGATTTCCGTAGTTTCATCGGTCTCCAAAAAACGCGAGCTGCTTTCAATCTCCTGAACTTCCTGGTAGGTAAAGAATTCTATTTTATAATTCTTTTCAATGAAATCCTTCTCGTCCTGCGAAGGCGACTGTAAATCGATCCAGATAATATCCGTAAGTTTTACAATTTGCTCCCGCGGCAGATTTTTAAACTGCTCCAGCTTCCCCTGTCTGATTGTGTAAACCCTGATCATAAAAAATAATAGCGGTGCAAGTTAAAGCATCCCTGTGAAATAAAATGTGTTACCAATTTTAAAGTCCTATCAGAGTTGCATAAAAACTCATTCCTTAACCTCCACGGTTTCAGAAAACGATTTATATTTTTATTTCTTTAATTAGCCCTTAACATATAAAGCACATTATAATAGCCTATCGTTTTTTGAACGATTTACTCTCGCCTCTAATCATGAAATATAGTGTTGTAATCGTACGATCCTTTGGCTATCCATACGAACGAGAAAGTTGTCCTTATAATAATCTTACTGCCTTTAAAAAAAGAACCCGGCTGATATATAAACATCATCCGGGTTTCTTTCACCTGTAAAACTAATTTTCTCTATTCGTCTTTATCTTCAGCCTTGTCGGCAGCATCAGCCTTTTCAAGCTCTTGATCAACGATCTTCTCGATCGTTTCACGCTGACGTTCGTCTATTGTCTTATCAACTTTAGCCTGCTTCTTCATAAACCGAAGCATAGCGTTCTTCTTTATCTCGTAGGCTATAAATACAGTATACTCGTTTGCTTTTTCGTTATAGAACTTCTTCTCGTCCATTTTACGCAGATCAGCGAGGTTTGTATTCATGATCTGACGAACAAGGCTTTGAAATTTATCAGCAACGTCTGCTGCATTTTCATTTTCGGTTTGACCCAGGTATTGATCGGCAACCTGTTTCATCGTTGTATTTACTTGTCCTGCTAACTGTGCCTTTGCCTCTATATCTGCTTTACCGCGAGCGATGTTGTCCTGCGAACTTGTTCCTTTGCCGGAGGCGCGCCAGAAGCGATTATTAGATTCATATGCATTTCCCTGAAAAGGCTCTTTTACTTTTGTTCCATACGGACTTGAAGCGCATGACGCCAGTAAAGTCAATATGACTGCAGTGAGAGACAGGTTAAGCAATTTCATAAGTAGATTTATTAACGAATTAAAAGTACGAAAAATTGTGCCAGAAAAACGGGTGTTATCGTTTCCTATGCAGTTAATAACCTGTTTATAGAGGCCGACATAGAGACACAACCTGTGCTATAGTTCATGACACACAACCTCCTTGCCGGCTTTTCTGATTTTGATGGGTGAGAATTTTACAGTATCTCGCAGAAACATTTACTTAGCATTCATTGTAATAATGATGTTCGTATTATAAATCACTTACCTTGACCTTCCACGATTTTAAATTTGACCAAAAGCTTATCGATGGACTCGACTCGATGGGATATAGCAAGCCCACTCCGATCCAGCAGCAAGCCATTCCTGTTATTCTAGATAATCACGATCTGATTGCCTGCGCACAAACCGGCACCGGAAAAACAGCAGCCTATATACTTCCTGTCCTCAATAAAATTATACACGCTGAAACACGCCATCTGAATACGCTGGTAATTGCGCCAACGCGCGAGCTTGCGCAACAGATCGATCAACAGATTGAAGGCTTCGCATATTTTCTAGGCGTAAGTTCACTGCCTATTTATGGTGGTGGTGATGGCGCCACGTGGGATCAGCAACGTAAAGCTTTAGAGCAAGGTGCTGATATTATCATTGCAACACCCGGACGTTTGATCGCGCTACTCGCAGCCGGTACAATCAAGTTCGATCATCTTCAACATCTTATACTGGATGAAGCAGATCGTATGCTTGACATGGGTTTCTTCGATGACATCGTGAAGATTATAAAATATTTGCCGACGGAGAGACAAACTTTACTGTTCTCCGCTACCATGCCTCCGAAGATCAGGATGCTGGCCGGTAAAATTTTGAATAAGCCACAAGAGATCAATATTGCTCTCGCTAAACCTGCTGCTGGAATTTCACAACAGGCGTATGTTGTATTCGATGAGCAGAAGGGCGCGATTCTGAAACATATACTTAAAACGGTTCCGTGGAAAAGTGCGATCATCTTTGCTTCCACAAAAGAGACCGTCAAAAAACTTGATGCAGCATTCCAACGGGGAGGGCTACCCGCCAAAGCGTTTCACTCTGATCTGGAGCAGCAAGAGCGCGAAGAAATTTTGCGTGCCTTTAAAAATAAACAGATCAACATGCTGATCGGAACAGATGTACTGTCACGCGGTATAGATGTAGAAGGAATCAGTCTTGTGATCAATTGGGATGTCCCTCCAGATCCAGAGGATTACGTCCATCGTATTGGCAGAACCGCCCGCGCAGAAACTACGGGCACAGCGATAACGCTGATCAATGAAAAAGATCAACGCAAGTTTTTCAGTATAGAAAATCTGATCGGAGATATTATTCCGAAGAACCCTTTACCGGCAGAGATCGGTGAAGGACCTACCTATAGTCCGGAAGTAAAAAAGAAACCTGCCGGGAATTTTAAGAACCGAAAACCAGGCAAGAACTTCAAAAAGAAAAACTAAAGCGCAGATTTTTACGCATCAAGCTATAGCAATTGCTATAGCTTATTTTTTTGTTAGTGTTGAGATGAGTTCATTCAATTTCAACAATGCTTCTACCGGACTGATTGTATTGATATCGATCTTGGTAAGCTTCTCTTCAATTTCTTTAAAGCGCGGATCAGCTTCGAACAAACTCATTTGTGGAGTCGGCTTAGGCACTTCACGAATTTTCTGACGTTGTTCGTTTTTGTGTTTATCCTTTTCCAGGAATTGAAGAATCTCGTTTGCACGGAATACAACACGATTCGGCATACCTGCAAGTTGCGCTACATGTATACCAAAGCTGTGTTCACTTCCGCCCTCTTTCAGCTTGCGCATGAAAATGATTTTGTTTCCCAGCTCTTTCACCGAAACATTGAAGTTCTTCACACGCGTCAAATCTTCCTCGAGTTGATTCAATTCATGGTAATGCGTTGCGAACAGTGTTTTGGGTTTAAAGTCTTTATGATTGTGCAGGTATTCAACAATCGCCCACGCTATAGATACACCATCATATGTACTTGTACCTCTTCCGATCTCATCCATCAAAATCAAACTTCGGTTGCTGAGGTTGTTGAGGATGCTCGCTGTTTCCGTCATCTCCACCATGAAAGTAGATTCACCACGCGAAAGATTATCGGACGCTCCAACGCGCGTGAAAATTTTATCTACAATACCAATGGTGGCTGCTTCCGCAGGAACAAAACTTCCCATTTGTGCTAACAAAACAATGAGCGCTGTCTGGCGAAGCAGCGCAGATTTACCGGCCATGTTTGGTCCGGTAATAATCATTACCTGTTGTTTCTCACTGTCGAGGTATACATCGTTGGGAACATAATTTTCACCTACCGGCAATTGCTTTTCGATCACTGGATGACGGCCGCTCTTTATATCAACGATCAATGACTCGTCTATGACCGGCCGGGTATATTTGTTTGCCTTCGCTATAGATGCAAAGGACAACAGGCAATCCAACTGTGCGAGTACGCGCGCATCCTGTTGAATTTGTGGAATAAAATCGGCTGCCGTTTGAATGAGCGCGTTGAAAATCCGTTGCTCGATTACATTTAGTTTTTCTTCGGCGTGCAGAATTTTCTCTTCGTATACTTTAAGTTCTTCGGTTATATAGCGCTCGGCGTTTACCAGTGTCTGCTTGCGGATCCAATCGGTTGGCACCTTGTCTTTATTCGCATTGCTTACTTCGAGGTAGTAACCAAACACCTTATTAAAAGAAATCTTCAGAGAATTTATACCCGTGCGTTCTACTTCACGTTTTTGAATTTGCAACAGGTAATCCTTTCCTGAGAAGGCTATCTTTTGAAGTTCATCCAGTTCACTGTCAATTCCTTCTTTTATCAATCCACCCTGGTTGCTGTTGATCGATACATCTTCACGAAGTTCTCTTTCGATTTTGTCGAGCAGGAATTCACAAGGATGAAGCTGATCCGCCATTTTCTTTAAACTAACTGCAGGATGATTAGCCAGTAATTGCTTAATGGGATTTATACACTTCAGTGAGCGTTTTAACTGAAGCATCTCCCGTGGGTTGATCCGGTTCACGGCAACCTTTGAGATCAGTCGCTCGAGATCAGAGATTTGTTTTAGTGGCTCTGCTATTTTCTCCGCGAGCGTTGTGTCCTGAAATAAAGTATCAACGATCAACAATCGTTCTTCAATCGCTGCCTTTTCCTTTAACGGAAGTATCATCCACTTGCGCAGTTGTCGCGAACCCATGGGCGTAACCGTACGATCGAGTATAGCAATGAGCGGCACACCACCGTCATGTTGAGAATGAACGATCTCAAGATTGCGAATGGTAAACTTATCGAGCCATACATATTTATCTTCATCGATGCGCGAGATCGATGCTATATGTGAGGTGTCTTTATGCTCAGTCTCTTCGAGATAATGTAAAATAGCACCCGCTGCGATCGTTGCTTCTCCATAATCTTCAACCCCAAAACCTTTCAGTGAAGCAGTCTTGAATTGATTCGTAAGTTTTTCATAGGCATAGTCGTATCCATATACCCAGTCCTCCAAAGCAAACGTGCTATATTCTTCCCGAAAGAGTGATTCAAATTTTTCACGTCCGTGTTTGCTGAATATAATTTCTGAAGGAGCAAAGCCCTGAATGAGCTTTAATATATAGGTTTCATTTCCCTGCGCTGCATAAAATTCTCCGGTGGAAACGTCCAGAAAGGAAACACCGAAAGCATTTTTTCCTGCGAAGACAGAAGCGAGAAAATTATTTTGCTTTCGTTCGAGTACGTTATCATTAAAAGAAAGACCAGGCGTTACCAATTCTGTAACACCTCGCTTTACAATACCTTTTACAAACTTGGGATCTTCCAGCTGATCACAGATTGCTACACGATGTCCTGCACGAACAAGTTTTGGCAAGTATGTATCCAGTGAGTGATGCGGAAATCCTGCGAGAGCAGTTTCTGAAGCTGACCCATTGCCACGTTTGGTCAACACTATATCGAGTACTTTGCTGGCAGCGATCGCGTCTTGCCCGAACGTTTCATAAAAATCGCCTACGCGGAAAAGTAAAAGCGCACCGGGGTACTTTACTTTAATAGCGTTGTATTGCTTCTGTAAGGGAGTTTCTGTGGAGGTTTTTGCTTCGGCCATGATGGGCAAAGATAGAAAAGTCGCCCTTGCTCGACCGACAGTCAATCGAATTTTTTAAAGCTATGCAGCCGAGACTGACCGTGAATTTGAAACAATATCTTCAAGCTCGGCAATCCGTTGCTGGTACTCTCGTTCTTTCCTGGCCAAAGCTTCCTGCGTTGCCGTAAGCTCTTCGAGGTTCTGTCGCATCTCTTCTTCATTCGAGCGAAGTTCCTCTGACATAGTCTGCGCTTGCTGCAACAAAGTTTTTGTTCGCTGATTTATTTTGTGATTGGAAATAAAGCCGGCCAATGATTCGCCTAATTTTTCAAGGAGTTCGAGGTGGTGCTTCTCTAATTCATGAAACGATGCGAGCTCCAGAACTGCTTCAGTACTTTTCTTATTTTTTATTGGTAACACCAGCAATACATGTGGTGGGGCATCACCCAGGCCAGACGTTATATGAATATATTCCTTCGGAACCTTCTTCAGATAAATAGTATGCTGCTCCATATAGGCTTGCCCTACGAGTCCTTCACCGGGTTCTACTGATTTCTGTAAAAACTTTTTTCGCTCGAAGGCATAGCTTGCTGTAAGCTTCAATTCCGTTTTTCCGGAGCTATCTTCTTCGGCAAGAAACAATCCTCCCTGATTTACTTTCAAATATTTTACAACGGCAGAAAGCCAGTGCTCATATATATTCACCGAATTCTCGGAGGTCTGTAAAACACCACCAAGCTCTGCTATACCTTTCGCTACCCAACTTCTGAAATCATCTTGCTTACGCGATTCCTCCAATTCACTTAAAGTCTTTTTCAGGTTTTCTTCTTTTCGTTTGAGGCTTTCCGTTTGTTGCAACGCATCGTCTAACAGGCGTTGTGCTTTTTTATCGTACTGCTCGCCCATACCAAACATGAAACCTGATGCCGCAAGCGTAATAATCGTGAGCACCACCATATCTTCTGTGACAATGCTATAGTATTTATCGTTGATACCCAGCGATGCTATATCTACACCAAAGAGCTGATGTATACCATCGTATCCAAAACCGAGGAGTATAATTACAGCAACAGCGCTCATGACATACCTTTTTTCATTGTGCGTGAACATGGCAAAGGGCAATGCCGCAGAACCTATAATAATCATACGAGGCGTTGCGTAATGTAAAATGTCTATCGTGGCGGGGTCTCCGAATTTTTGAGAGATGTTCAGAATAAACAATCCTACTCCGGGTGTGAGACTTGTGATGAAACGCGACAATGCTGTTAACTCGAGCCCGTTTAAAAACCAGATGCTGCCTACGACTAACAACATACCAATGAGTGGTACGATGGGCGCATTCGGCCTGAATAAAAATACAATGAGAAAAATCAGCGTGACGGCTGCTATGATTAATCCAAAACGATTCGAGAGTACAATTCTTCGCGCAAGGCGAAAGTCCTGATCATCGGTTACTCCGAGGTAGGAAATTCTTTTCCAGAAATTGAGCATAATAGCCAGGGTTTAAGCACACAACTTCGCGATACAAACAGCTTACGAATATACTATTATTTGATAAAATCTGCATGTAATTTTACCCGCACTATATCTTATCAGTACATAGCAACTCATGAAGAAATTAAAGCTTGACGAACTCGGTCGTATTTCAGTTGGTGAATTTAAGGATTCTGATAAGCTTCCTGTATCCATTGTGCTTGATAACATTCGTAGTCTTCATAATGTAGGTTCCGCTTTTCGTACTGCCGATGCTTTTCGGGTGGAGAAAATTTACCTTACGGGAATTACAGGCACACCTCCTCATCGTGAAATTCAAAAGACAGCGTTAGGCGCCACTGAATCTGTGGAGTGGCATTATGTCGCAGAGCCTTCCAATATTGTTCAGGAATTAAAAGCGTCAGGTTATATAATTATAGTGGTGGAGCAAACCACAACCAGCATTCCACTGCAAACTTTCGAACCGGAAACCGGTAAAAAGTATTGCCTGGTATTCGGCAATGAAGTAAATGGAGTAAGTGAAGAGGTGATCGCTCACGGAGATATAGCACTGGAGATTCCGCAGATCGGCACCAAGCACTCATTGAATGTTTCCGTTTGCCTGGGTGTAGTGACGTGGGAGATTTTTAGAAAATTAATATTGAAATAGATATATACCCGGATTACTCGATCAGGTATATATCTATTCATTTTAGACCAGCATCTGCATTATATCATCTTTCGAAAGTTGCTTCATAAAGCTTTCTTCCGTTGTGATCAGCTCTGTGGTAAGTCGTAGTTTTCGTTGTTGAAGCATTAGAATTTTCTCTTCAACTGTATTGCGCGTTATAAATTTATACGTAAACACCTTCTTTTTCTGACCGATACGATGGGCGCGGTCAACAGCCTGAGCCTCTACAGCAGGATTCCACCATGGATCAAGAATGAAGACGTAATCTGCCTCTGTTAAATTCAAGCCAAGACCACCTGCTTTTATAGAGATCAAAAACACTTTCAGGTTTTCGTCTTTGTTGAAGCGCTCCACTTGTTCTTTACGATCAGTGCTTGATCCATCGAGGTATGCAAAGTCAATCTTATTTGCTTTCAGATGTTGTCGAACCAATTCAAGATGCTTCACAAATTGGCTGAACACTAAAACCTTGTGTCCTTCGGACAAAGCGTTCTCCAACATGTGCGTGACATCTTCATACTTACCGGAATCACCCTGATATCCTTGCTCAATCATTCTTGGATGGTTGGCTAACTGCCGAAGCTTTGTTAAGCCTTCCAGGATCATAAAGCGGCTGTTGCCCAGGCCTTCCGTTTCAATGAGGTTGAATATCTTTTCGCGGTAAAATGATTTTATTTCCTCGTAACGCTTCTCTTGCTCGGCCGTCATGGTAGAGTATTGTATGTTCTCTACTTTCTCCGGGAGTTCAGTTGCTACCTGCGATTTATGTCTGCGTAAAATGAAAGGCTTGATAACTGCGTGGAGCTTGCGCGAACGAGATTCATCATTCTTCTTCTCAATCGGATTTTGATACTCGTTTCTAAAATACGTTTGAGGTCCAAGTATACCGGGATTGATAAACGACATCTGCGACCAGAGATCGAGTGTTGTGTTTTCTATCGGTGTACCGGTTAGCACCAGTTTGTGTCGCGATTTTAATTCGCGTACTGCTTTGGAAATATTGGATGTCGGATTTTTTATAACCTGCGATTCATCCAGTATTACATAGTTGAAATAGAATTGCTGAAGCAACTCTACGTCTAGGCGCGTAATGCCATAAGACGTAAGGATCAAATCGTACTTTTCAAAACGACTGATATCTTTATTTCGAAGTGTACCTGTATAATTCAATATTCGAAGACCTGGAGTAAATTTACTTGCCTCCATCTCCCAGTTATAAATAAGTGATGTTGGCATAACCAGTAGCGATGTTCCGGAGCCAGCTTCTTTTTCGGCCAGCAACATCGTAAGAGTCTGTACGGTTTTACCAAGACCCATGTCATCGGCAAGGCATCCGCCAAGTTTATACTCATTCAAGAAGCGCAACCAGTTGAAGCCCGCTTTTTGATAGGGACGTAACTCGCCTTTGAATCCGGTAGGTAAAGGATAATCCTTAATGCCACTAAAGGAATTAAGCGAACGCAACTTTTCACTCAAATGTACTTTAGCAAGATTTCCTTCTTCCAGTTCTTTCACCAGGTTAAGATGATGCTTGCGTAGTACAGGTTTCTCATTGTCGCCATCTGTTTCACTCAATGAAAACAGATCGGCATATTTTGTAAGCCATGCTTCAGGGATGATCGCGATCTCTCCGTTGGGAAGTTTAAACTCCACCTTTCTGCGCATGATGAGCTTACGAAGTTCTTTGAATGGAATTTCATACTCACCGAATTTGATCTTCGCGTGAATATCAAACCAGTCTATATTTTCTTTTACCTCAACTTCGATAACCGCTTTGCCAACGAAATATTTTTTGTCGCGGCTCTCCGGCTGGCTGACTTCAAAGCCAAGGTTAAGCAAGTTCACACGGTTTTCATTCAACCATGAGAATGCTTCTGATTTAGGTATAGCAACCCGAAAGCCTTTCATGGGCAATCCGAGTTTTTGAAGTGTATGAAGGAAGTTACGTTCTTCATCTGTAAGGCGAGTAACGCGATGAAATACATAGCCGTCATCACCTTGCTTCTCCATGGTAACACTCACCGGTCCTATATTATCTCCGCGAAAGCGATGCTTACCATATTTGAATGAAAGATCGAAAACAATCTTTCCGGCTTCATCACTTGTGTCTTCAGGAGGAGGACCCGAGTCGAAGAGTGATGGTGCTGTTGAGGGTTGTGTTGTATGTAGTTCAGAAAGCGTAAGCACCGGATGCGGATCGTACGCAGTTTTATTTATTTCAAAACCATTTGCTTCTACATCATCAAAGGATGCAATGAGTGGCGCGACAAAACGATTATAGTATGTCTCTTCAACGTTGCGCGGTATGACAACGAATTTCTTTGTAAAGAATGGTATTAACTTTTTTCCATCTACATACTTTTCAAATCCATATAGATCACCATTCAATACCATCCATGCCGGATTCTTGCAAATGAGATACGCGGATGTATTTGGCAGCTCCAGTTTTTTATCCTGGAAATAAAGAGTAGGGTAATAGTTGGTGTGATCGTCTGTGCGCATGAAATGGAATTGAATCGAAGCACGCTTTTCAAGCACTTCAATTTTTTTCCAGGTCGGCTCACCATCATTGCCCATCTCGAAGAGCTGTTTGCCTTTTACTTTCTCTAAAATTTTGGCTCTTCGTTTCTCCAGGTAATCTTCGATTTGCTCCTGGATCATTTCATTGCCTTTGTTCTTATCGTAGATCTTAGCAAAGAACTCTTCAGGCTTCATGAACTTAGCAGAAAACTTTTTCACAATAGTTTCCTGTTGCATCGAATCCATTATTTCAATCAATTCAAAATCCCGGGAGTCAAGTCCTTTGGAAAACTCCCTGGCATTTTTTGATGAAATGTTTTGATGTTGATACGTGAGCTTCCCTTTATCGTCAAGATGCACGATATAGGATTCAAAAATAAAGCCCAGATATTCGTGCTGATACAACGAATAAATTATCTGGAACGGCTGCGAAGATGACACTTTCATGCAAAAAACGATTTTTTGATGAAAAAAGAATTCGAATATTACGCATAAACGCTATAAGAAAAGAAGCATTTTTATGCAATATGGTACATCAATCTTACAAAATGTATCAGTGTTAAAACATCCATGCAAGCTTTGTAGTTTCGTAACGCTGAAAAGAGTTTGTTATAGCTGTTGTGGAGACGCAAATCGTGATGCGAGCACAGCAGGACGAGAAGAAATCAGAAACGTAATAACTGAAACTATACCTAATGTTGCAGCGAAATCAACCCAGGAAATCTTAATCGGATAACCTTGTGTTATGGATGATTCCATTCCCATGGAAATGATACCAAAATTTAGTTGTAACCAACAAAAAATTCCTCCCAGCACAAGTCCTATTACTGCACCCGAAGAAGCAATCAACGCGCCTTCTGCTAAAAATATATTTCGGATCAACCGTGGACTGGCGCCTATAGCAGCAAGAATTGAAATATCTTTTTTCTTGTCAATTGCGAGCATCATTAAGCTAAAGAATATATTAATCGAGCCAATGCAAAGCAGCAAGGTTAATGAAAGAAACGTGAACAACTTTTCAATTTTCAGTAACCGGTATAAATCTTTGTGCTGCTGTTCTTGCGTTAATACCTGAAAGGTTTTTCCCAACGAATCCTGAAGTCTGCTTTGCACAGCATCAATGCTGACTCCGTCTTCTGTTTTTATTTCAAGTGACGTTCTTTTATTTCCATAGTTGAAAAGCTCTCTGGCAAAATCAAGCGGCACCAGAACGTAATTCTCATCTATATATTGAATGATCGAAAATACACCCCCGGGAACAATATTCATTTTGGAATACATTCGGGAAGGATCGGTCACTCCTGCCTTTACATCTTTAATATAGTATATCTGCAATGCAAACATGGGATCTTCCACAGCCAGCGTAAGTGTGTTGCTGATACCTTGGCCCACAACCGCATAATTAATTTTCCCTTGCTTCAACCGAAGTTTTCCCTGCGTGATGTTTTCCTGTGGGATTCTGTTCTGCTCAATAAAATTATCGCTTACACCTTTTAACGTTACGATCTGGTTTGCATCACGATAATGTACATAAGCATAGTCTTCGATAACTTCTGTTACGAGTTTAACACCTTCTATTTTTTTTATCTTCTTGATCAGCTCTTTTGAGGAAACGAACGACTTGCCTGTTGTCGCTTCAATTTTTATTTCAGGATCAAACGAATCATTCAGTGATCGCAAAAGATCTTCGAGTCCATTGAATACAGAAAGAACAATAATCAATGCTGCCGTACTAAAAGCAACACCAACCATCGACAGGATGGAAATAATGTTAATGAAGTTCTTCTTCCGTTTGGAGAAAAGATATCGCCTGGCAATGAAAAAAGGAAGATTCAAAGAGTTTGTGTGATTTATAGGATTACTCGTTGTTTAAACTCCTGGCTTGGTTTTATCGGTTGGTGGAATATGCAGATTCTTAAGCAGGTCATCCATACGCTGTGCATTCTCCTCCACCTCATCAATATAAAAAATGAGCTCCGGAATAATGCGCACTTGTTTTCCGATCTTTTCGCCCAACGCATGTCTGATTTCTTTCTTACGAAGGTTAATGTTCTCCAATGTCTTTTGCTTGTCTTTCGCCAGCATCATGCTGATGTAAACTTTCGCTACACTCAGGTCGGGGCTCATTTTAACATCAGCCAGTGTAACAAAGGCATTTTCAAGAATGCCGCGCTTATCGCGTTGAAAGATTTCACTTAACTCTTTCTGGATAAGCTTGGAATATTTTAGTTGTCTCGTTGAACTCATAATTGCAGGTACTTAAATTACGGAAATCTTTCTTCACTAATTCTTTGACAAAGATGAAAAAACAAGCGAATCATTTCAATCTTTAAAACTACTGCTCTATTTTTCCAATTACTTTAAACAAAACACGCATTGCTCCGATACTTTCGAATAAATGATCCGTACCGTTTGCTGGGATTGCTGGCTATTATGATTGCCATCAGTCTTCCGCTCTTTATTGATGCTCCTGAAATGACGCTGCCTGAACTGAAAAGCATTTTGCTTGGAGAAAAAGTTCATAGCGGAAGTTCGCTGTATACAGAGGTTGTAGATTCTACCGCTCCGCTGGCGGGATGGTTCGACACGCTTTTTGAAATGATCTTCGGCCGATCTGTGCTCGGCAGACACATTCTTGCATTTTTTATTGTCTTCTCACAAGCAGCTTATCTGGGCATTATCTTTATTAATAAGAAAGCTTTTTCAGAAAGTACATTTATTCCTTCCGTAATCTTTGCATTCCTTTTTTTCTTTTCGTTCGATACACTTTCATTGAATGCAGAATTACTGGGATCGGGGTTTTTGCTTTTAGCGCTGCATAATCTATTCAGACAAATAGAATTCCGCGAACAGGGTGATCCGTCTATATTCAATCTTGGGTTTTATATCGGTCTTGCTTCCTTGTTCAGTTTCTCGTTCATTATATACTTAGTCGGCTCCGTTGTTATCCTGATGATCTTTACGCGCAGTGCCGTGAGGAGCTACTTCCTGATGATCTTTGGGTTTCTACTGACTCATTTTTTTATGATGAGTATATTTTATCTGAGAGACGGACTGCCTGATCTATGGGAATATTATTACTTACCAAACCTGGGATTTGGATCTGACAAATTCATCAATGCTACAAGTTTGTGGACGTTGGGGGCTATACCAATTCTGTTTCTTGTCGTGTCGCTGGTGATGCTGAATCGTGATGCACGTTTCACAAAGTATCAATCGCAGCTTGTTCAAACTATGTTCTTCTGGATGATCTTTTCCTTCCTGCAAATTTTATATTCGAAAGATCTTCGCCCACAAAGCTTCATTACGCTTATACCATCTTTTAGTTTTTATATCGCTCACTTCCTGCTTTTAATCCGCAGAAAGAAATTTGCAGAGATCAGTCTTTGGGTTTTGCTAATCAGCATTGTAAGTGTCGGATACCTGGCGCGCTATAACAAAATTCCATCCGTACATTACAATGATTTATTTGTAGCTGAAAGTGCGTGGAGTAAAACTATATCGGATAAAAAAGTTTTGATGCTCGGTGATGACTTCTCTATCTATAAGAATAATACCCTCGGCTCAGGTTTTCTAAACTGGCGACTATCGCGGGAGATAATAGAGCAGCCCGATTATTACGAAAATATAGTATTGATCAATAATTCGTTCCTTAATGACTTCCCTGAAGTGATCATCGATCCTTCGAATCTGATGCCCTATGTTTTCGATCGGTCACCAATACTAAAAACTAAGTATAGTGCATCAGGCGATGGACTTTACGTTTTGAAGAAGTAACGGATCACGTATATAATTTCTGACAGGAAGGGCAAAAGTAGGATGATCGCCCTCCTATAGTTCTGAGCTTTGTTTCACCTTTGCATTCGGGGCACTTCAATCCTTCCTTTCGGTGATCGAGAAAAAAATAATGTTCCAATTTATTTCGATCTGCATTTTGTTCTATAGCTTCCTGAAGTATAGCAAGCATGTGCTGATAAATTTCTTTTAGCTTTTCGAGCGGCAAAACATTGGATTTACTTTCGGGGTGTACTTTCGATTGAAAAAGAATTTCGTCTGAGAATTCATTACCCACTCCCGCTACAATTTTTTGATTCATAAGTGCCGTTTTAATTGCCACTCTTCTCTTTTGAAAAAGCACTATAAATTCCTCCAGAGAAATCTTCAAAGCATCTTTACCATAACCACGGTCTTCAATAAAGGACTCAACATTTTTTACAAGTCCTATTTTTCCCAACCTGCGTTGATCTGAAAATGCCAAGTTCCTTCCATTTTCAAACTGTATCAGAAGCACATATACTTTCGGATATTTTTTATCAGGAGTATAATAGAGCAAATCACCTGTCATTCCGAAGTGTAACATCAGAAATCCATTTTTCTGAAGTCTTATAAACAAAAACTTTCCATGCCGAAATGTATCTTCAAACGCATTTCCGGTTAGTGTATCACGAAGTATATCTATAGTAGTGTTTATCAATAGCTCAGGCGCTGCAATTTGTATCGCAGCTATTTTCTGATGAAGTGATGTCTCATCGATATAGTTCTTGAAGTTTTCTACTTCTGGCAATTCAGGCATATAAAAAATTATTAAAAACTTATGCCTTATTTTATTGCTTTCATTGGCGTGGTTTTTAAAAGATACTCTTTATGACTGATATCATTATTATAGGGGCTGGTGCTGCCGGCCTCACCGCAGCGCGAGTGGCAAGCAAGGAGGGTAAATCTGTAACTGTATTGGAAGCCCGGCCGCGTGCCGGAGGAAGAATCAACACGCTGCATGAGCAAGAATTTTCAATACCCGTAGAAGCCGGTGCAGAATTTATACATGGCAGTCTCCCGTATACAACTTCGTTACTGAAAGAAGCAAACATCTCATTTTACGAAAGTGATGGAGCAACCTGGAATGTAATTAAAGGAAAGCTGGAAGAAGGTGATATGTTCCCTGAGGAATGGGAAGAGTTTTTAGAAAAACTGAAGCAGCTTAAACACGACATGAGTATCGCTGAATTTCTGGATCAACACTTTCAAGAACAAAAATACGAGTCGCTTCGTAATGCTATAATTCGTTTTGTACAGGGATATGATGCAGCCGATGCGAATCAGGCAAGCGCTCTTGCCTTGCGCGAAGAATGGAGTAGTGAAGAAAACCTGACAGGCTACCGTCCTAGAGGTGGATATTTTTTATTGATAGACTTTCTATTACAAGAGTGCCGCAAGCAAGGTGTCGCATTTCATTTTGAAAATGAAGTGCAGTATATCCAATGGAAAGCAGGATCTGTTGAAGTAACCACGCGACAAGGCGAACGCTATATCTCCAAAAAGATATTGATCACTATACCGCCCGCTGTCTTAAAGTGCGGAAGTATCAAAATTACTCCCTCCATCGAAAAGCATATGAAATCGATTCATGCTATACAGACCGGTGGCGTTATAAAATTCCTGGTTGAATTTAAAGAAGCATTCTGGGAACAGAAAAATTCTCAACCGTATCGGTCGATGCCGAATTTAAATTTTATCTTTTCAGATGCATCCATTCCTACATGGTGGACACAGCATCCTGTTCCTATACCTTTATTAACCGGGTGGCTCGCAGGGCCTAAGGCACTGGATGATCAAAAAGATGATGAAGCCCTATTACAGGAAGCCGTTGAATCGCTGAGCTATATATTTGGCTGCACTATTCACCAGCTTAAATACCAGGTCAAAGCTATGCGTGTCCTCAACTGGGTAGCCGATCCATTTTCCAGAGGAGCATACGCCTATAAAACAGTAAATACATCCTCAGCGTTGGAAGTATTATCGCAACCCATAAGCCATACACTATATTTTGCAGGTGAAGCTTTTTATAGTGGAGCAGAGATGGGCACTGTAGAAGCAGCCTTGGCCAGTGGAACAACAGTTGCTAAAAAGATGCTGCTCGAAAATCCGGTATAAAGAAAAAAGGTTGTCTCGCGACAACCTCTCTCAATTTTCACTATACCTATAACCTATTTTTTTATAAGACGTTGTTTGGAAATTTTACCATCTACATTCACCGTAATGATATATATTCCATTCGGAATTTGTGTAGTTGTAAAGTCAATCGTTACGCCCGAAACATTCTCCTTTACTTCTTGTAGAACGGTCGCTCCACTCATATCCTGCAATTGGACAGATACATTTCTACTTTCCGAATCCAGTGTCAGGCTCAATCTATCTGTAAACGGATTTGGACTAACCTGTACATTCGCTATGGTAGAAATTTCTGTTGAGTCCTGTGATGCTTCTTCGGATTGAACTTCCCCCTCCTCAGATTCTTCAGATGCTATACGCGCAGTTGTTGTTGAGCTTTGAGCTGTCAGCGCTATAATTTCAATGCCGTTTACCTGAGGGTTACCAACCGACCGTATGAAATCAAGATCAAGTGTCCCATCTGTTACGGTTACTTCGAATTGTCTTTTTAGCGCCTTCATCCCTGCTTCAGCATATATATCTATATTGCTCAATCTGCGGGTGTTCTCGGCATTGATGTGAAACACACGGCCTCCTGATTTTCTTACACCGCCCGTATAGGGACTTTCGGCGAAGTAAAGATTTACCTGGTAGGTACCACTTTGAACCGGAAAATTCCATTGCATAGTAGTTCCCCCATAATCAGGAGAGTAACGATTCGGACCAAAGAGATTGTTTGGTGCTCCTGTATTGTTTGCTCCGGTCCATGATGAACCACCTGACGTATAGTTTGCACATCCGCTTGCCAGGTATTTAGATTTGGCGGCTTGCTTATCAGATGACCAGTTCATAGGACTTGCGCCTATAGTACTACCGCCCGTATTGACCCTATATATAACGACAGGTGTTGTAGAGGCGGGAGGTTTTGTTGTTGAGCTTGATACCGTAACCACCACATCATCGGAAGCAGTAGCCCCCGCGTTGTCCTTTACCGTTAAACGGAAAGTATAAGAGCCTACTACTAAAGCTGAGGCTGAAAGCGTTGCCGTTGTTATTCCCGATAAAGTAGCAGCCGGACCGCTTACTTTAGTCCAGGCATATGACGTAATCGATCCGTCCGAATCACTTGCTGTACCGGCAATAGAAACGCTTACTGTGGGAAGCGTTATTGTTTTATCTGCACCCGCATTTGCCTTGGGAGCAACGTTACCCGATGTAGTCTGCAATTCAAATGCACCTATATCATATACTCCACCGGCTGGTCTTGCTTTGCCATCATAATCGGCAGTTACACCGGAAACCACTGCACCTTTATTAAGGGCCGGAGATGTACTTAAAAGGTGATAATCGAAAACTGCTGCATTGACAAATTTAGCATCAGCAATGTTTGAACTATAGTAATTATTCGCCTCTGTCAACTTTACTGTTGGGTGTACCTTGTTCACATATTTACCTGAGCCCGGCTTTATCACTATGTTGTTGATAAAGTGATTCATGTTGACACGTTCTGCGGCGATCTTTAAACCGTCTCCTCCCGGAGTGATTATGGTATTATTAAGGAATGAAAATCCAGGACCGAGTGTGCCAGTCATCGTTGCATCATCACAGTATATACCGTTACTGCCAGCGCCCACAACAATATTGTTGAATATTTTATTGTCGCCTTTACCTTGTATAAGTATACCATTACCGGGACCTGTTTTAACTATATTGTTATATAGCAAACCTCCTGTTCCGAGACCAATCTGAATACCGTTATTCTGATAGTTCGCAAAGGGATCCTGCCCGAAAAATTCAACACTGTTATTATAAATAGCACACCCCGATGACGCTGCGCCAACCTGGATACCTTCAGCACCAGTTCGCTTAATTACGTTCTTATATATTTTACATCCTATAATGTCATGCGGATAAAGTGTAGTTCCGTTGCAGGAGCTGTTACCGGTCCAGCCATCATAGAATGAATTTCCTATATAAAGTCCCTCTCCTTTTACATCGTGAACGTAGTTATCATGAACAGAAACATTATACATTGTGAAGCGTCCACGATTTGCAGTAAGGTCACACCGCGGATCGGTCTTTGCCATTATCCCTGAGAAACCAGAGCCGGCAACCTCAACGTGATCTATCTCTACGTCAGAACTTAGATCACTTACAACAAGAGCATTCGAACCGTCTTTTGTCGTTTTACAACGGATGCCATATGCGCTGCTTCCGCCACCCGTACCCGTTATTTTAAAATACCGGCTAGTCGATACCCACACGGCATAGTTTTTATCAGTATTCTCGATGTTAACCAAACCTCCACAATTTTGAATGATGATGGGGTTTGATGCTGTTCCTTGAAAATTTGCGAGTCTTAATACACCTCTGGTACCGGCTTGAATACACACCACATCGCCAGGTTTAATCGATAAGCTTTTACCATCCACATTCGTCTCGCTCAACTTAATTGTATACTTACAGTTACAGTTCTGAGCCCATGAAAAATGTACCAAAAAAGAAGCAACCACCACTAAGACAAATTTCAACATCGATTTTACTTTCATTATCAAGACATAGGTTTTGTATTTAAGTATCTATCAGCACCTTGCTGATTTTGATTGCACAAAAGTATTCTTGTCAGAACACTTTTTTTCAGTCGATATACCCTATGACTTACATGGGCATAACTATTTTAAATACTAAGCTTACTCCACAGACATGTAGAGAGTATAATTAAATGAGTAGCTCAATGCACAATCCCATGCATCTTATTATATACCTTGGTAAATCATTTAAAGAAAACTTTCTATAAATCAACAGGGTATCAACGATCAGTGTGTTGAAAAAATTACTCTGTTGAAATGAGACAACGGCATTGTCCAATTCTTATTAATCGCAAAATGTTGTATACATTTTTTTACACATCGAAGATGAGTTGAAAATACTATCGATGAAGATTACGATATAGTGTGTGAGCCGCATGAAGCAGTCGGGCTATCACCCAGGATAATTTTAAAAGAATAATTTATTTACTTCTAGGATTTATACTCCTGATGCTATTGTCCATTTCATATTTCTACTTTAGAAGTGTAGAATATAGTTTGTGGTCAGGCTTTCCAAAAAAATTCATATCTCCGCAAAAAAGTACAACCCTTTTGACGAGCATGAAAAGAATTTTGCTTTGGATTTATAGTGTGGTCTTTTGTTTTCAGAGGAAATTATAGCTGAATGTGATTCATAATAATGCACATAATGCTCGATATATACTTAAACATACCATCACGTTAATTCTGGTGCTGTGCAAAATGCAGAGTTGGCTTATGATTATCGTCACGCAAGATGTAAAATGCCAATAGGGACAGCTTCTGCGTAGTGAATAGGATGTTAGTGAGGTCGAAGGAGATTATAGAAAATAACAAAGGACAGGTGATTCACCTGTCCTTTGTACCCCGGGCGGGACTTGAACCCGCACAGCTATTACTAGCCACAGGATTTTAAGTCCTGCGTGTCTACCAATTCCACCACCAGGGCAGTTCCTATTAACAAGGTATTGCTAATCGGGACTTTGGTGTTAAATAAAAAAGTGTGAGGGATCTCACACTTTTTTGTTTCTTTTAATCACTCCAAGTAGACCTGGAAGATTAGAAGAGCGGGAAACGAGACTCGAACTCGCGACCCCGACCTTGGCAAGGTCGTGCTCTACCAACTGAGCTACTCCCGCTTATTTGGCCCCTTGATTCGCTAAGGGAGTGCAAATTTAAAGCGGAATCCTAAATTTCCAAATCTTCTTAGATGATCATGCAGATTTTTTCAAAGATTCGAACTCCTTTCGAAGTTCGAGTGCATGCTGTTTGTTTTTTGAATGCTTAATATGCTTGGGCACCTCTCTTAATTCTGAAATGAGACCTACCGCCTGAAAGCTCCTAAGTATATAGTACGTGATGTCTACTTCCCACCAGAAAAAACCCTGGCGTGCTGACACTTCATAGTAATGGTGATTGTTATGCCAGCCTTCTCCTAATGTCAATAATGCTAACCAGATACTATTACGCGACTCATCATTTGATTCATAACGTTGTGTACCAAACTTGTGCATGATTGAATTGATAGAGAACGTTCCATGGTAGAGGAGAATCGTACTCAAAAAGAAACCAATAAACAATGTAGAGAATCCAGCCGTTGTAAACATGGCCAAAATACTTCCTCCGTTCACGATACCACCAAGTGCCATCACCGTGAGGGCGAGAATTGTTGGAGGTACCAGATAATGCTTGTTCAGCCAAACTAACTCTGGATATTTTGCATAATCACCAATGGTTTTATAATCGGTCTCTTTAAAATCAGGACCAACAATCCACCCGATATGCGAATACCAGAAGCCATAAATCTTCATTGAATGAGGATCTGCCGGTGTATCACTGTGACGATGATGATGGCGATGATGCGCAGCCCACCAAAGTGCTCCTTTTTGAGCTGATGTTTGCGCCATAAAGGCAATTACAAATTGAAACCAACGTGAAGTTTTATAGGATTTATGTGCAAAGTAACGGTGATATCCACCCGTTACCCAAAACATGCGCGCTATATATAGCACGATGCATACTATCCAGTCAAATAATGTAGCGCCTGTCCAAATTGCTGCGAGAGGAAGAATGTGCATTCCAAAAAATGCCACCTCCTGACTAAGGATTGGCTTTCTGCGTACTTCAGGTGTAATTGTTGTATTCGTCATTACTATTATAAACAAAGATTCGTGAAATAAATTCAACCCCACGGGACACCGTCAGCATCCAAAATCATTACAAAAATAAGCCATCTGTAATTATGGTTTAGAGGTATGTAATAAATTCTTGTTATACAAACAAGTGTGTGGTAGTCAATTATTTCCACATAGTTTACTCAAGTGGATATGATGGCGCGATTTTGGTGCTTATCTTTGTGACGCACATTAGTAAATGAACAAAGCACAGATCATATCGCAATATCAACCACTTCTTCATACCATCGCCTATAACCTGGTGCGTTGCAAAGAAGATGCAGAAGATATTGTTCAGGAAACTTTTGTAAAGTGGCTAAGTATTGATCAGCAAAAAATTGAAAATACGAAAGCATATCTAATTCGTGCTGTCACGAATAATTGCTTAAATCATCTTAATTCTCTTCGTAAGAAAAAGGAAGAGTATATAGATAATGTTTCCGTGATGATTAAACATTTCAAGGAAACTAATCTGGCTCATCTGGATATGGATACGGCCATTAAAGTTCTTCATGCTAAACTCGAGCCGCTTGAACGCGCTGTTTATTTATTAAAAGAAGTTTTTGATTTTGATTACGAGGAACTCCAGCAAACATTCGATAAGAAAAAGGACCATTGCCGGCAATTATTTTTTCGCGCAAAAAAGAAATTAAATGAAGAGACCTCAAAGATAGATCTTCCTGACACATCAAAATTCCTCGAAAGTTTTCGTAACGCCTGCCATTTTGGTAACGCATCAGACCTTATTCAAGAGTTGAAAAAAGACATCAATACAGCCATCAGCAAAAAATTCTGATTTTTATTTTTAAATCCTGTCACAAAACTTCTTCGAACTTGTCTTACAGATCATGGGCTGAAAAGAGCCTTAACATTAAATAGTTTTTACTACAACCAATTTGCACATGATTGTCATTTTTGCATTTTTTATTGCGCACTGGTACTTATCCCTTTTTTTCCAGACGTTTTTTCTCCACCGTTACGCTTCGCATAAAGCGTTTACAATGAACAAATTCACAGAAAAGATATTTTTTATCCTGACGTGGATTTTCCAAGGTGCCAATTACTTAAGTCCTTATGGCTATGGAGTTATGCATCGCATGCATCATGCATTTGCAGATACTGAGGATGATCCACACTCTCCCAAGTATGATGAGACTATCTGGAATATGATGTGGAAGACTAAAACTATCTATTCTGATATAGCAAATCGAAAAATTGTTATTGAAAAACGTTTCACTGAAGGTGTACCTGAGTGGGAAGCGTTTGACAAATTTGCTCGTTCGTGGCCGTCACGTATTTTCTGGGCATCGATCTATACTGCCATCTACATACAATTCACTACCGCTGCAACCTGGTGGCTATGGCTTTTATTGCCGATTCATTTTTTAATGACTCCTATTCATGGAGCAATCATCAATTGGTTTGCCCACAAATACGGATATAGAAATTTTGAAGTAGGTGATACTTCTAAAAATTTCTTGCCAGTTGATTTTCTGATGATGGGAGAAAGTTATCACAACAATCACCATAAAAATGGTGGACGTGCAAACTTCGGTGGCATTCGCTGGCATGAAATCGACCCAACCTATATTGTTATTAGAGTGTTGGACAAGTTGAATATCATTCAATTGGCGAAACGCAAAGAAATCAGCATTGAAAATATTCAGAAGGCTGCATAGAATTCTGACCAGGATTAAGTTTTAGAAGTAATCCCCTTCAGTAAATCTGGAGGGGATTATTTTTTTATACATATCCTAAACTCAATTCTTAGTCAGGAATCTGTATTTGATTTTAATTTGAAACCGGTAAAGTTAATTTATATGCTAAAAGAACTTTAGCTACATATACTGGACAAAGCTGAAATTTCGGCTAACTTTAAAAAGAGTGGTGATGGAGGGAATTGAACCCCCGACACAAGGATTTTCAGTCCTTTGCTCTACCAACTGAGCTACATCACCGGGAAAACTACCACCTGTCTTTGTTCGACAGGGGCACAAAAGTATATAAATTTATATTCGGTGCAAAACCATATTTGAATTTATTGGAATTAATAGAATAACGTTATTATCGCGTATGATTCAACAGATCGCTTTTATCATTACTCTGGGCGCTGCCAGCTGGTTTATCTGGAAAAGAGCCTCGCGTATCCGGGCAAATATAAATCTTGGGAAAGACAAAGAAATTAAAGATAATCCGAATCAGCGGTTGTCTAACATGATACTGGTTGCCCTCGGACAAAAGAAAATGTTCAAAAGACCGGTACCAGCTTTCCTCCACATGTTAATTTATGTTGGCTTTCTTGTTATTAATCTCGAAGTGCTGGAGTTTATCATCGATGGACTCGCAGGAACACATAGGATTTTTTCTCCATACCTGGGCAGTCTCTATACTGTGTTGATGAATATTTTTGAATTCCTTGCTGTAGGAGTTCTTCTTTCCTGCGTGTTCTTTCTGATCAGACGAAATGTTTTAAAGCTGAAACGTTTTTGGTCTACCGAATTAGCGGGCTGGCCAAGACTCGATGCTAACATTATTCTTTGCACTGAAATTATTTTGATGCTGGCCATCTTAACAATGAACGCATCTGATCAGATTCTTCAAAGAACACAAGACCACTATACGGCTACCGGACATTTATTCTTCAGCTCATTTTTAATTCCTGTGTTTGATTCTCTTCCTACAAGCACCTTAATTTTTATTGAGCGCTTTGCCTGGTGGTTCCATATTATAGGTATCCTTGGGTTTGCCATCTATGTTACTTACTCGAAGCACCTGCATATCTTCCTAGCTTTCCCAAATACATATTTCGCCAACGTAGAGCCTAAGGGCCATATGAAAAATATGCCGGTAGTTACAAACGAAGTAAAAATGATGTTGGGCTTAGCCGATGCAAGTGCAGCAACTCCACCGGCAGAGCCAGGCAGATTTGGTGCAAAAGATGTCAACGATCTCGACTGGAATAATTTGCTGGCTGCTTACGCGTGCACAGAGTGTGGACGGTGTACATCTGAATGCCCGGCTAACATCACCGGAAAAAAACTTTCTCCACGAAAGATCATGATGGACACCCGTGACCGGATGGAAGACGTTGGGAAAAGTATTGAGAAGGGTGGTCCTGGATTAGAAGATGGAAAATTTCTTTTAGGGGACTATATAACAAAGGAAGAAATAAACGCTTGCACCAGTTGCAACGCCTGCGTAGAAGCTTGTCCGGTGATGATCAATCCACTCGAAATAATTTTAGAATTGAGACGCTATGTTGCTATGGAAGAATCAGGATCACCAGCTTCCTGGAATTCTGTTTTCCAAAACATCGAGACAAATTTTGCGCCCTGGAAATTCTCACCGAGCGATCGTTTCAACTGGGCAAAAGATGAGAAGTGATTTACATATATAGTGTAGCAAAGAACGATTAACTATAACCATGACAATACAGACAATGGCCGATATGGCCGCCAAAGGTGAAGCTCCTGAAGTTCTTTTTTGGGTAGGTTGTGCAGGATCTTTTGACGATCGTTATAAACGCGTTACAAAAGCCTTTGTGAAAATTTTGAATGCTGTAAATGTAAAGTTTGCTGTGCTGGGCACCGAAGAAACATGCACGGGCGATCCCGCGCGTAGAGCTGGCAATGAATTTCTTTTTCAGATGCAGGCGATGAGCAACATCCAGGTGTTGAATGGATATGGAGTTAAGAGGATCGTTACGGCATGCCCTCATTGTTTCAATACTATAAAGAATGAGTATCCTGAACTTGGCGGCAATTATGAAGTAATTCACCACTCAACTTTCCTTCAGCAGTTAATCAATGAAGGAAAGATTAAAGTAGAAGGTGGTGCTTTCAAAGGAAAGAAAATTACTTACCACGACTCGTGTTATCTGGGGCGAGCCAACGAAATTTATGAAGCGCCTCGTTCTGTTTTGGAAGCACTCGATGCAGATCTTGTTGAAATGAAAAGATGTCGAACCACAGGATTGTGTTGTGGTGCCGGAGGAGCACAAATGTTTAAAGAACCTGAGAAGGGAAAGAAAGATATTAACGAAGAGCGAACTGAAGAAGCTTTGGCAACAGGTGCCACCACCATTGCTGTGGCATGTCCTTTTTGCATGACGATGATGAGTGATGGTGTAAAGAGTA
This sequence comes from Ohtaekwangia koreensis, assembly GCF_900167975.1. GTDB lineage: Bacteria > Bacteroidota > Bacteroidia > Cytophagales > Cyclobacteriaceae > Ohtaekwangia > Ohtaekwangia koreensis. Next base: position 607,876 of record NZ_FUZU01000002.1, on the reverse strand, counting down.
AAGAGCGCGAAGCAGACGTGAAAGTCAAAGATCTTGCAGAACTTATCGCTGAAGCGAATGGTTTAAATTAGTCAGACGGAATCTGTCTGCCCGTAATTCCATTCAAAAATTTCCATACTATGTATATACCATTTGAATCACTTCCTGCGCATTCAAGAATCTGGGTTTATCAATCCAACAAAAAAATTTCTCAGAGCGATATTGATACAATCTCAGAAACACTTGTAGCGTTTACACAAGGATGGATGGTACACGGACAACCGATGGAAGCTTCGTTCGACATTCGGTATGATCAATTTGTTATCATCGCCGCGAATGACCAGGCAAGCGGATGTTCAATTGACAAGTCGGTTAATACAATGAAAGAAATTGGAAACGCAATTGGTGTCGATTTTTTTGACAGATCACAAGTCGCTTTCAAATTGGAGAATGAAATTGTGTTGTTGAAACTTTCAGAGCTGACCAAAAAAATAAACGAAGGAGTCTGGGATCATCAGTCATTAACCTTTAACAATCTTGTAGACACAAAATCATCGTTAGCAGATTTTTGGTTAGTACCTGCTGGCTCTACATGGTTAAAGCGTTACCTTCCTCACGAAACGGTAAAGGGTTAAGTCAATAATTTGTAGCTTTAACAATATTATTAAGCAGTTATGAAGTCCACATTTTTTTCGCTTCTGATTCTTCTGCTGGTCGTGAGTGCCTGCAGCACAGAAAAGAAAGCCACCAAGGCTTTTTTATTGGGTAAATATCAGAATGCCATTGAGCTTTATAAAAAAACAGGAAATAGCCCCAAGGCTAATTTTTTCATTGCCGAGTCCTATCGGTTGTCCAATAGATTAAAAGAAGCTGAGCAATATTATAGCAGAGCCGGTGGCCGTGGCATTGATAAGGACACTATCAAGTTTTATTATGCACAATCGCTGAAGGCGAATACAAAGTATGAAGATGCCAAGAAACAGTATGAAGAGTTAATTGCATCGTCATCAAACGAAGCTTTGAAAGACCGCGCCAAGACAGAGATGAATGGCCTTGCGTACCTCGCTAAACTCAACGAGACAACGAGTTATTATAAAGTAAAAAATCTGGAAGATATCAATACTCCCGCCAGCGAATATTCTCCGGTATATTTAAGCAATGAACTTTACTTTACATCATCACGAGGCGATGGAAAAATTTATGAAGCAGAAGGCAAGCCGTTCACAGATCTATATAAGGTAGCAACAAAAGGTGCCAATGTTGACCTGAATACAATTGCAAAATTACCTGAGGGAATAAATGATAATATCCGGAACGAAGGATGTGTTACATTTTCTCCAGACGGAAAGACGATGGTATTTGCCAAAGGCAATTCCGAAAAGAAAAAAGGTGGTGGCGCAGATGTCGATCTATATATTTCACGTTTCAGAAATAATGTTTGGTCGGAGCCGATCCCTATAAATATCAACACGCAATTCAAAAACGAGTCTGATCCGGACGCAAAAAATTATAGCTGGGATTCAACGCCAGCATTTAGCCAGGATGGACGCACACTATATTTTGCTTCGAATCGTAAAGGCGGCTATGGAGGCACAGATCTATACTCTGCGCAAATGGATTCGCGCGGAAGATTTACACGGGTGAGAAACCTTGGTCCGGAAATCAACACCCCTGGTGACGAGTTGTTCCCCTATATAGCCGAAGATGCTAAATTATACTTTGCTTCGGATGCTCACCCGGGATATGGTGGACTTGACTTGTTTGTTGTGAAGCGTGCAAACGGTAAAACACAAATTGAGAATTTAGGTCAGCCTATGAATTCATCAGATGATGACTTTGGAATTTTTCTCTTTAAACCCGATCGCGGTTTCTTCGCGTCTAATAGATCTGGTGGTAAGGGCGATGATGACATCTATACCTTTGTGAATGAAGATCCTAACCTGAAGGTTGTAAATTATTATTTACAAGGTGTTGCTTACACAGAAGACAAAGATCAGAATCGTCAGATCCTTCCCAATGCAAAAGTTAGTCTTTTGGATGCTAAAGGTGATTTGATGCAAGACTATACAACTGGAAATGATGGCAAGTTCCTATTCAGAGTATATGAAAATGAGGATTACAATCTCGTTGGTGAAACGGATGGTTATCTCATAAAGCGTCAGAATTATACTATGAAGGGTAAGTCGGTTGATCCAAATTCATTAAAGGAACTGATCACGACCATTACGCTTGACACTCTTATTGTGCTGGATAGAATTGAGCTGAACAAAATCTTCGTTCTCGACAATATCTATTACAACTATAACAAATCAGACATTCGCCCGGATGCTGCCAAAGAACTTGATAAACTTGTTCAGTTGCTGGTAGATAATCCTGAAATAAAAATCGAGTTGGGTTCTCATACTGATAGTGTCGATACGGATGACTATAACCAGAGACTTTCACAAAGACGTGCTGAGTCTGCGGTTGCATATATAGTACAACATGGCATTGCTCCTGATCGTTTGGTTGCAAAAGGATATGGCGAATCAAAGCCTATTGCCAGAAATACTAATCCTGATGGCACAGACAATCCTGTTGGTCGCCAGAAAAACAGAAGAACTGAATTCAAGATCTTGGAAGTAAGTTCACGCACCAAGCCAATACAGGATGAAGAGGTGGATGAAGAAGATAAGTATTTCAGGGATAACTGATCGATCGATAGATATATACCTATAGTTTCCTCAACAAAGTATAGGTTTACATATAGAGTCAACACAAGTTTTGTGTTGACTCTTTTATTTCCAACAGAGCTATTAATGAATCGCTGCGTTGCGGTTTCCAAAGGTTTCATCTTTAGCAATATTTTTATTTACTACGGATTTTAAACGATGGCACGGAGCTTGCGTTATCATAAGAAACAAACATCATATGAAAACGCTGCTACCTGTGCTGTTGCTAATGCTGGCCACTACTACATGTGTGCTTGGGTATGATTCTGGTATTGCGATTCAAACTGAAGAAGGAACCAGCATCCAGGTTTCTGTGAATGGAAAATTATATAATAAACATCCGGGAAAAATTGTTCGTGTGCGAAGCACTTCGGGTTTGTTTCACCTGGAAGTAAAAGTTTTAAATCCATGGAATAAACAATGGTATATCGTCCGCAAAAATGTTCGTATTGAAAAGGGATTTGAGTTTCAGTATAAAGTGATTTTTGCAAACAAGCTTAGTCCTGAGATTGTAGAGGTAAAGAAGTATCCGATTTACTCGAAGTACTTCCTTAATCCGATGCTTTATAATCGTCACCCTGTTTCGTAATTATCTTCGTGACTTAGCGAGCATAATGAACAACAAGGCAATTGCAAAAATTGTTAAGAGCCCCGTGTTCCAGAAAACAAATGGCGTGTGGAAATTCCAATGAAAAATCCAGCCTATAAATCCACCTATAGCACCAATCATAGCACCGAAAATTCCAAAGACCGCCCCTATAACCGCACCAAAGATTCCAATAACTGCTCCTATAATTCCTCCGGCTATTCCAATCCAAATCGGAAATGTAACAATCAATAATATGATAACTAAGATTGTGTTGGTTGATGTATTGGAGCTCTTCGTTTGCATAAAAATAATGTTATGGTGTTGCCAAATCCAGAATGCAAAAGTCTTACCCGTTGTTGAAAAGATCGTTTCCTGCCTCCTGATAAGCTTTTTTGTTTTTAATCCACCAAAAAATGTCAGGTTATGAACAGGGTTTTTTACAAATTCGTACACTAAGGAAAAAAGAAAAGGACCAGATTTCTCTGGCCCTTTACAGTTTAGGTTAAGGTAAAATTCTTTATGTCTAAAAAGGATACTCTCCTTTTTCAATTACATGTTTTGCCACTTTTCTTCTGGCTTCTTTCAAGTTGTACGCATCAATCTTCGTGAAACGTTTCAATCCCATTAGCATGAGTCGTTGCTCATCGCCTTCAGCGAAAGATGAAATTGCTTCTCTTCCGGCAGAAGCAGCTTTGCTTACGGCATAATGTAAATAGATGATTGCCATTTCTTTTTGTATTTCAACAGCGGCTTCACCTTTTAATGAAATCAATTTCTCTACACGAAGTAAAACAGATTCTGCTATATATGCTTCGATGAGTATATCGGCCAGATTCATAATGATCTCTTGTTCATCGGAGAGCTTCATCATAAACTTCTGAACAGCGGCTCCTGCTATCATCAAGCCTGCCTTCTTAAGATTTGCCAAAGCTTTTTTCTCCTTCACAAAAATTCCTTCCTCTTCGCTGGCGCCAAAATCCGGAATTGAAAGTAAATCTTTTTGCACAGCCATCGCAGGATTCATCAAGTCGATTGATCCTTTCATAGCGCGCTTCAACAGCATATCAATTGTGAGAAGCCTATTGATCTCATTTGTTCCTTCGAAGATCCGGTTGATACGCGCATCTCGATAAGCGCGGTCCATAGGACCTTCAGCCGAGAAGCCCATACCTCCATAAATCTGAACACCTTCATCTGTCACATAATCCAACACTTCAGATCCATGTACTTTCAAGATCGCACATTCAATTGCAAAATCTTCTAGTGATTTCAAGCGTGCTTTAGAAGAATCCAGCCCGGCCGCTATAAATGCATTGTAAGCGTCATCTATATTTTGACTTGCACGGTAATGAGCAGACTCTGATGCAAAAATTTTGGTGACCATTTCTGCAAGCTTGTATTTGATCGCACCAAATGAAGCCAATGGTACACCGAACTGCTTGCGTTCATTTGCATATTTTGTAGCGAGAGTTACAGTATGCTTACTTCCACCCAACGCTGCTATACCAAGTTTAATACGCCCAATGTTCAGGATATTAACGGCAATCTTGAAACCATTCTCTCTTTCGCTCAACAGGTTTTCAACCGGAACTTTACAATCGTTGAAGAAAATCTGACGGGTAGATGAACCTTTGATTCCCATCTTTTTTTCTTCTTCGTTCATGGTGACACCTCCAAAAGTTTTTTCAACAATGAAAGCACTCAGGTTTTTATCGTTATCAATTTTTGCAAAGACTACATATATATCTGCAAAGCCACCGTTGGTGATCCACATTTTCTGGCCGTTGATCACATAGTGCTTTCCGTCCGGTGTTAATGTGGCTTTCGTTTTACCACTGTTAGCATCCGATCCGGAATCTGGCTCTGTCAAACAATAAGCAGCTTTCCATTCACCGGTTGCGAGTTTGGGTATATATTTCTGTTTTTGTTCTTCGTTTCCATAGTACAAAATTGGAAGTGTACCGATACCTGTATGCGCAGAAAGTGCTACCGCTACTGAATGACCGGCGCCAATAACTTCAGCTACGAGCATCGTTGTATTGAAGTCCATTCCAAAACCACCAAGTTCTGCAGGTACGGATGTTCCCAACAAACCGAGTTCTCCGGCTTTATCTAAAATTGAAGGCATCAACTTCGGATCTTTCATTGAGTCGATCTCGTCCAGGCGCGGCCAAACTTCTTTAGCAAGAAAATCCTTGCACTGCTGCTGGATCATGCGTTGCTCTTCATTGAATTCTTCCGGAATGAAAATTTCGTTAGCCGTTGTTTCGCGAATCAAAAATTCTCCGCCCTTGATAGCTTGCTTTTCAGTTGTGGTAGTACTCATAACCGTTAATATTTTGTAGGATAAATTTTAGCTTAAAAATTCATAGATGCCCGCAACACCTTGTCCACCTCCGACACAGGCTGTAACCATTCCGTATTTCTTTTTCTGTCTGCGCATTTCTCCGAAAAGCTGCACTGATAATCTTGCACCTGACGAACCCAACGGATGGCCTACTGCAATGGCTCCTCCGTTTACATTCAATTTTTTTCTGTCGATGCCAAGCTCTTTCACCACTGCTAATGATTGTGCTGCAAAAGCTTCATTGAGCTCAAACAAATCAATATCATCTAATTTAAGGTCAGCAATTTTTAGAGCTTTGGGAATTGCCGCTACAGGACCAATACCCATAATGCGCGGATCAACACCTGCTACTGCATAGCTTACCAATCTGGCAATCGGTTTAAGATTCAGCTGCTTCACCATTCTTTCAGACATTACTACAACAAAGGCAGCACCGTCTGATGTTTGAGAAGAATTACCAGCTGTGACAGTTCCTCCGGCAGCAAAAACAGGTTTTAGTTTTGATAAACCTTCTACCGTTGTATCGGCACGTATACCTTCATCCTTATCTACAATGAACTCCCTTGTTTTCTTTTTCATGTTCTCATCCACATATACTTCCTTTACAGTGATAGGAACAACTTCATCTTTAAATTTCCCTTCCTTCCAGGCGGCAGCGGCTTTCATGTGAGATTCATATGAAAACTGATCTTGTTCTTCGCGCGAAATTTTGAATTGCTTCGAAACTTCTTCCGCGGTTAAACCCATGCTGGTATAGTATGTAGGATGATCCTTTGCTATAGTATAATTCAGCGCGGTTTTGAAACCCATTACCGGAACCAGTGACATTGACTCTGTTCCACCTGCTATAATTATATCGGCTTGACCGGCATGAATGCGTGCACTAGCTATCGCTATAGTTTCAATACCGGATCCACAGTAACGATTCACCACCATACCCGGAGCATCCTGGCCAAGCGCGAGCAGCGAAATCATTCTGCCCATCTGCATACCTTGTTCTGCTTCAGGAACTGCATTCCCCACGATAAGATCGTCAACCATTTTGTTTTCAAGTCCGGGAACAGATTTCACAAGATGCTTGATTACATCTGCAGCCAAATCATCCGGTCTTGTAAAACGAAATCCACCCTTCTTTGCTTTCCCAACGCCAGTTCTAAAACCAGCAACTATATATGCATCCATAGTTTTAATATTTTAGTTTCTAAGCGGTTTACCACCTGTAAGTATAGATTGAATTCTCTCCAACGTCTTCTTCTCTCCTGTGAGGGAAACAAATGCTTCGCGCTCCAGATCAAGTAAGTATTGCTCGCTCACTTCCTGCGGATAAGATAAATCACCACCACACATAACGTTGGCAATCCAACGCGCGATCTTCATATCATGATCACTTATATAATTACCCATGCGCATTCCTTGTACACCTGCCATGAAAAGTGCCATACCGGTTCGTCCTTGAACTTTAATATTTCTGGCTTGTACCGGCATTGTATATCCTGCATCTGCCAGTTCTATAACTGCAGCTTTTGCATCCAGAATCTGGCGATCTTTGTTAACAGAAATTCTGTCTTTCGTACGGAGGATTCCCATCTCACGTGCTTCTTCCGCAGATAGCGCAACCTTCGCGGTGGCTATATTCATAAACGCATTTTGCAATGCATTCAGTTCGACATCTCCTTCTTCCAAAGCATCGCTTACGCGCTTGGTTAATTCTTTTGTACCACCGCCACCAGGAATCAATCCCACTCCTACTTCAACAAGACCTATATATGTTTCCGCGGCAGCTTGTGCGAGATCAGAATGCAAAGTCATTTCACAACCGCCTCCAAGCGTTCTTCCATGAGGCGCCACTACTACCGGCACGGATGAATAACGGATACGCATAACTGAATTCTGGAATTGACGCACCATGAAATCAATCTCATCGTATTCTTGTTCGATCGCAAACATGAAGACAAGCCCAAGATTAGCGCCTAACGAAAAATCAGCACCCTGATGTCCTACTACCAATCCTTTGAAATCTTTTTCCGCCAGATCTATAGCTTTGTTTAGTCCTTCAATTACAGAGCTTCCCAAAGTATAGCTTTTGCTATGCCATGAGAAATCGATTACTCCATCACCAAGATCAGTAACTTTCGATTCGGCATTTTTCCAGACTATATTATTACTTAGATTTTCAAGAATGATAAATTCTTCTTTACCAGGAATGTTCTTATAGGCCTTCGACAGGATATCATAATATTGACGCTTGCCTCCTTCTACTTTATAGAAGGATTTACTTCCGGAGGTAATCATATCATAAACCCATTGCGCAGGTTTATACCCGGAAGCTTCCATTCCCTGAATTGCCTTTTCAACGCCTACGGCATCCCACGTTTCAAAAGGACCAAGTTCCCACCCAAAACCTGCACATATAGCATCGTCTATTTTATATAGCTCATCTGCAATTTCCGGAATGCGATTGCTCGCATACTGAAACAGTCCATAAAAAGCGTCACGATAAAAATCTCCAGCTTTATCTTTACCGGCAAGCAAAACTTTAAAGCGATCTTTAAGATTATCAATTGTTTTGGTTGTTTCCAGTGTAGCAAATTTTGCTTTCGCCTTTGGTTTATACTCCAGCGATTTAAGGTCCAGTGTCAGGATCTCCGTTTCGCCTTTCGCATTTTTTGATTTTTTATAAAAGCCTTGTCCTGTTTTATCTCCAAGCCATTTATTTTTTTCGAGCTGATTAACAATCTCAGGAAGTTTAAACATTTTGCGGCCTTCATCATTCGGAAGCGCTGCACGTAGATTGTTGGCAACTTTTACAAGCGTGTCCAATCCAACAAGGTCGGAAGTTCTAAACGTTGCTGACTTCGGTCTTCCGATTACGGGTCCAGTCAACTTATCGATCTCGTCTACATTGAGATCGAACTTGCGCATAGCATCAATCACTTTCAATAAGCCCCAAACGCCAACGCGATTGCCTATAAACGCAGGTGTATCTTTACAAAGCACCGTAGTTTTTCCAAGGTATAGATCGCCATAGTGCATCAGAAATTTTACAACTTCAGGATCTGTATGCGGTGTTGGTATAATTTCAAATAATTTGAGATAGCGTGGTGGATTAAAAAAGTGCGTTCCGGCAAAGTTCTTTTTAAAATCTTCACTTCTTCCTTCCGCCATTAAGTGAATCGGTATACCGGATGTGTTGGAAGTAACGAGTGTTCCCGGCTTACGGAATTTTTCCACCTGCTCATATACTTTCTTCTTGATGTCAAGATTCTCCACTACTACTTCGAGGATCCAATCATAATCCTTGATCTTCGGCATATCATCCTCGAAGTTGCCAAGCGTAATGCGTGAAATAAATTTCTTACTATATATAGGACCAGGATTCGATTTGATCGAACGATCAAACGAGCCTTGCACTATACGATTTTTTACAACCTTACTTTCTGGTGTAAGACCTTTTGCTTTTTCTTCATCGGTAAGTTCCTTTGGTGCGATGTCCAATAACATTACCTGGCAACCAATGTTTGCAAAATGACAGGCAATGGCTGAACCCATTACTCCGGAACCTAAAACAGCAACCTTGCGAATAGAACGTTTCATACTTACTTTATGATTTGATGTGTTCGTACATGAATGTCACGCTGCACTAAGTTAATTCTCTACTTTTTCGTAAATGTTATTTCTTTCTACAATCTGATTTATGTTTTGCAGTACATCAAAGAACACGGCAAGTTTATCGTGGTCAATTTCCTGGCGCACTGCATTATTAAAAACTAAAACTGTTTGTCGCGAAATTTCTTTTTTCTTCTTGCCAAGCGCTGTCAAAAAAATTCTGATGGAGCGTTTGTCTGTAGGATCAGGCTTGCGGTATATAAGTTTTTTTTCTTCCATGGTTTTGAGCATACGCGTTAAGCTTCTTGCTTCAAGACCCATGAGTGGAGCGATCTTCGTTGCTGGAGTTCCTTCGTCAGAATGAATGTTCAGCAAAACAAATCCGATAGACGTAGTGATATCATACTTGCCCGCCTGTTGATTATACATTCGAGCAATAGCATGCCATGCTGTTTTAATATGATGATCTACTGTTTCTTCCCTCCGCATACGTTTGAATCAGGGATAGCGAAGGTAGAAAAATTTTGTTATGCATGCAGAGTATTGTAAAGTTTTTTTGACTCTGTCAGAAAAATTTTTAATCAGGGTCGCGGACTGTAATTTATAGAGAAACGCTCATGAAACAGGTTCCAAAGCAAATACATAAAGCAGATAATTCGTTTTACATCCAACAAATTAGAACATCGAGTTATAACTTTAGTTCATGAATTTTAAAGAACTTTTCGGAAACTATAGTCAAAAAGGAAAAGTTGTCGTCATCGGTATTCGTCCGAAACGATTAGAACCTTTGATATTTATTCCTCAGGTCATGGCTTTGAAAGATATAGGCCTTGAAGGCGATCGCTATAAAAATCTTGGTGGTCCACGACAGGTTACGTTAATTCAAGCAGAGCATCTCGATTCAATTGCGTCTTTTCTTGGAAAGAAGATGATTGATCCATCCCTAACGAGAAGAAATATTGTCGTGAAAGGCATCAATTTGCTCTCGTTGAAGGAAAAGCAATTCCGAGTAGGTGATGCTGTTCTTGAATATTCAGGCGAATGCCATCCTTGTTCAAGAATGGAAGAAAATCTCGGACCTGGCGGATATAACGCAATGCGTGGTCATGGTGGAATAACGGCCAAAGTAATTGAAGGCGGAACCATCCGCGAAGGAGACGACATTACTCCAATTTCAACCTGATAACTGTATTTTATACCCATTGCTTGCTATTACCTGAATAAGAGGTATGTTTTAACTGCTCTTGCAAGAATTTCAATAATATTAGGGCCAATACGGCATAAAATAGTATTCCGAGTCTGATAAGTCCGGTTACTCTTTTTTTCAAAATCTGCTTAATTTTTCAATAGGAAGGGAAATACTTTAAGTCATCATTTTCAAATGCTAAAAGTGTATTGTATACCACGTTTCGATACCCTTGACAGATTTCTCTAACATTCGAATTGCGTTGGAAAAAAATCTATCTTTGAGTTGGGTTATCTTAAACTGTTTACATGAAAAGGCTTTATTTCTTCGTCTGCTTGCTTCTGGCAAGTTCGACGCATCTTTTTGCTCAATTGTCAGGGACTATCACTGTCGGAACTAGCGGAATGTATCCTGATTTGACTGGTACCAGTGGATTATTCAATGCTATTAATGGAAGCGGGATGAATGGAAACGTAACAGTTAACATCGTCTCTGATATTGTAGAGCCCGGCACAGTTAGTTTAAATCAGCGCACTGAATTCGGCGGTCCATTTATTTTAACCATCCGCCCGAATACAAATGTTATGCGTACAATTTCAGGCGATACAGGTGGTGGCTTAGCGCTGATACGATTCACAGGAGCTGATCGGGTAATTTTTGATGGAAGAAATCCTGCTGATGCAAGCTTTGATTACTCAAACCGATATCTAACATTCCGAAATACATTTACAAATGCGACCCCTGCAGGCGAAGGTATAGTGTTCAGTTTTACAGGTGGCGCAGTGGATAATTCTTTACGGTCGCTAATTATCGAAGGCAATGACGCAACCGTAAACCGCGGTGTTGTTTTTTTCGGAGGTAGCGGAAACAATAATAACGTAGTTGAGTATTGTGACATCAAAAATTCTAACCTGCGACCTTCAAATGGATTATATTCTTCAGGATCGTTCGGCAATCCGAATCAAAATAATATAGCACGTAACAACAGAATCTATGATTTCTTTTTTGGAAACGGGACTGTTAATTCCGGCAAAGGAATTTTTTTAAGTACAAACAATGATAATTGGACAATCGAAAATAATTCCATTTATCAGACATCAGCGATAAGCAATACAGCCAACAAGGATATATACGGCATTAACATTACCAGTACGGGTACATTTTATGTTAGAAATAATTATATAGGTGGTGATAGTCCTTTGGCAGAAATTAGCAGCATACCTTGGACTTCTTCAAACAGTTCTGCCTATTTCAGATCACGCCTCATTTGGATTGAGCCGAGTTCCGGAACGGTTACGGTTGAAATATCTGATAATGTTCTTACAAATATTTCTTCCACCACTACTTCTTCTTCGTCTGACGTTTTGTTGACCGGTATATATGCAAATAATTGCAACTGTACGATTGAAGATAATTATATAGGTTCTCAAGCTAATGGCACGGGAAATATTTCCGTTGTTGATGACAATGCCGGTGGTTCGGTGATAGGAATTTCAACAGCGGGTACGCTACCCGTTATCATTCGGAGAAATACAATTCAAAATTTTTCCGTTTCCGGAACAGCAGCGATCCCGACCACGTCTGCATTATTCCGAGGAATTGATATAAATGTGTCGAGCACTACATACTCCACGATTTTAAAAAATACAATTGTAAAAAATTCCATTACGAGTAATCCGGCATCCGTTCAAAATATATTCTCGGGAATTCACAGCGGTACATCCGGTGTTCGTGCCAATATTATTAAGAATGAAATAGGGTCTCCAACGGATAACACTTTGGCGAATACAATTTCTTTAGGAGGTTGTACTACGTGCCCTGCTTCTTATGAAATCAATGGCATTAATGTAAACACAAGCGATAATGCGAGTTATGTCGATAAAAATAAAATCGGGTATCTATCTGTTTCGGGTGTATCGAGTGTTGAGCATACTGCAGCTGGTATAAGTGTTGGCGGAAATGTTGTAACTGTTCAAAGGAACACGATCAGTAACATTAATACGACATCGGATTTCACAACGATAGCCGGTATATTAATTGGAAGTTCTGATGTTAGCCTTAGTGTTGTAAACAACATGATCGCACTTGGCGATGCCATTACAACAGATGCGGGTATCTTCGGTATATATAATTCTGTGGACAACACATCTCCGATTTCCATTTTTGCAAATTCGGTGGTTGTTACAGGAACTGGTGCCGGAGGTAATCTAGACAACACTTTTAGTTTTTTTCGAGCATCAAGTTCTCCAGCTGATATTCGCAGCAATATACTTTTCAATAATCGCACGGGTGGTGGTAGTCACTTTGCAATCGGGACTAGTAGTCTCGCCAATTTCAATACATCATCATCGGATTACAATTTGCTTTATTCGGGCAACTCCGCTACTACAGGTTTAATTAATTCAACAAGCTATGATTTTTCAGGCTGGCAAGGGTTCTCGGATGCGAATTCCAAATTCTCGGATCTTGGTACAATAGCATCATCACCAAATGGAAAATTTATTTCTCTTGCAAATGGAGATCTGCGGATTCCGGAAGATGGCTCGAGCGTTGTTGATGACAATATTGTTGATCAGGGTGCATCGGTTGTAACAGAAGATATTGATGGCGCGCAGCGCCTCGCTGTACCCGATATTGGTGCAAGCGAAGTTTTGATTACCTGGCTTGGTGGTTCTGCAGGAAATGAGACAGACTGGTTTACTGCGGCAAACTGGTCTGGTAGTGTTGTTCCTTCATGCGGAGCACGAGACCGGATAAAAATTCGAAGCACTACATTTCAGCCAAACATCTCTGCCGCCGTAGTTGTCAAGGAACTTGTAATTATTGAGGATGCTACCGTTACGTTATCGGGTGCTGGAAGTATTGATCAATGTTCTGATGGTATTGCTCCTTATGGTATAGTAGTTAACGGTGCACTATCTGTTTCCGGAAGTCAACAAATAAGTTTGATCGGAAATTTTACGCAGAATAATATATTTAATGCCGGCTCAGGAACAGTAACGCTGGATGGTACAACTGCGCAGCAGTTGATGGGCGATGATGAATACTCGGTATATAATCTAATTGTTGATGGAGGTTCATCCAAAAACGTATTACAAAATGTAGTCGTTGAAAATGTAATGACATTTATAGCCGGTGTTGTTAACACATCAAGTACCGGGTATATAATTTTTGGCACGAGTGGAAGTTACACAGGTGTTACTAATACGACTTACATTGATGGCCCTGCTGGCAAGCGAACAAACGGATTGGGTACGTTTAGTTTTCCGATCGGAAAAAATGCTTCACTTCGTCCGTTGTCTATAACTTCCACGAATACGCCATTAACAACATTTACTGCAGAATATTTTCCCGTGAGTGCCCTCGATACATATGGCTCCAGTCAGGACGGTTCTCTACAAACTATCAGTGATGTTGAATACTGGATTTTGAATCGTTCAGGAATAACCGATGCATCCGTTACTTTATCATGGGATGAAATAAGTGGTGTGTCCGCGAATGCTGGTAGTCCGGGACGGGCGGACCTTCGTGTTATAAGATGGGACGGTTCTCGTTGGGTTAACCATGGCGGAAATTCTATTTCCGGAACACAAAGTGCGGGTACACTTACAAGTGATTTGATTACAGCGTTCAGCCCGTTCACTTTAGGATCGGAAGATCCAATCAATCCTTTGCCTATAAATCTAAAAAATTTCAAAGCGTATGCAGTGAATGGAAAAGTTAAACTCGTGTGGACAACTACAAGCGAATTGAATAATGATTACTTCACGATTGAAAATTCAAGGACCGGAGAATTTTTTCAGGGTATACTAAAAGTTCCGGGCAACGGCACGAGCAATGATGAACATACCTATACTGCCTGGGACAACACTCCTTATACCGGACTTTCATACTATAGATTACGTCAAACAGATTGGAACGGTCTGTCAAAAACATTCAAACCCGTTTCTGTTGAGATCGATGAGAATTCACCGAAAGGTCAGCTTGTTCTTTCTCCAAATCCGGTTCAGGAGAATGAATTCTCTGTGCTCATCCGATCTTTCAACGAAGATTCACATGTGGAAATCAGTTTAACAGATATGTCAGGTTATGAGTTGACGAGAAAGTTAACATCAACAGATGAAGACGGTTATGCTGAAGTGCTTTTCACAAATGAATATCCAAATGGTGTATATATCGTTAAGGCAAAAAGTGGATTTCACTCAGTTACACAAAAAGTCGTAATAGCACGATAAATTTTTTTCAGAATTAAAAGAGTAAGACGAAAGCCTTACTCTTTTTAATTTTTAGCTATTGACTTAGCGTTAAGGCTAATTACCACCCCTGCTATTCAATGTTTCGTTTTGAAAATTCCTTTAATGATTGTGGCGTACATGCCGTTAAATTTTTTTTAAAATTGAGGCTGAGTTTGATCAGAAAAATCGCCTCGCATAATACGATATCTTTTTCTTGCCTCGGCTGCGTAAACGCTTCCCGGATATTTATTCAGGAATTCGCGATAAATTTCCATAGCCTTCTCTTTGTCTTTTAGCTGACGCTCATAAATTTCTCCTTGTAAAAAATAAGCGTCATCCGTTAAAATGTCATCCGGAAATTCGTCTCTGATTTTTTGAAGAAGCGTCAACGCATTTTCAAATTGACCGCGCTTCATTCGGATGTTTGCCTCCAGCCAATATACATCGTCCAATATAGTTTGATTCGAAATTGGTTTTCCCGAAACAGAAATACCTTGCTTCAATTTTTCAAGGCGTTGAAGTGCTTCGTCCGTTTTGTTTTGATAAAGCATTAATTCTACAGAAGCATATTCCTTTAAAGCTTCACCCACAGAATCGAACGCTATATTTTCTTTTATACGCATACTCAGGTCGAGCGCGTCATTTGCAATTTCGCGTGTCGTTGCTTCTTTTAAAATATCGAGGTGTTCTTGTGCCAGTCGAAAATCTCCCTTGTAATATGAAAGCTTTGCATTCCTAAGTTTAGCCTCATAGCCAACGGGATTTTCTTTTTGAGTTTTTTCAACTTGTGAATAAAGAAGTGAAGACTCCCAGGGTTCGCCTTTCAAAAGATATATATCTCCCAAATCTAATTTCGCTTTGGACTTCAGGTATAATGATGTTCTGGGATTGGCGATGAGTTTATTTAAAATTTTTACGGCAGAATCTTTTTGATCAAGATAGTTTGCGAACAACAAGGCTTCACTCCTTGATGCTTCAAGCGCATTTGTATTTTCCGGATACTGCTTTATAAATTTTTGGTAGTCGCTCACCAGTGTTTTAACAGAGTCGGCATTTACAGGATATACTTTTTTCAATCTGGCTTCT
The DNA here is from genome assembly GCF_900167975.1 of Ohtaekwangia koreensis. Lineage (GTDB taxonomy): Bacteria > Bacteroidota > Bacteroidia > Cytophagales > Cyclobacteriaceae > Ohtaekwangia > Ohtaekwangia koreensis. The sequence goes on along the minus strand of NZ_FUZU01000002.1, from coordinate 592,137 downwards.
CGCGTTCTGATGAGTCCTAAAGTCGCCATCAGGTAATTTGGAGTTCGTGCATATTCACGGATGATATAGCGATAAATTTTTGCTGCGTTGTCGTAGTCTTCATTGTCAAGCGCTACGCGAGCAACCTCCATACTTTTCTCGCCATCATGTTTATATCGTTTATCGTAAGCACGCGCCTGGATGAACGATGCGTAAAAATTTTTTTGCTGCATGGTCACCCAAATCAGAAGATCTGAGTAAACTTCAACATCCGGAAATTCCTGAACGCGGTCGTACAAAAGTTTTTCAAGACTTGTCAACTCCTCTGGTTCCGTTAACAACGCTTGCATTACATTTTTAACATATTGAATGTTCGCAGAAGTTTGAGTTACATAATTCAGATACTCCTGCACCATTTTGTCCTGGTTTCCCTTCAGGCGGTAAAGCATCGCAAGGTCTAAACTGAACAGGTTTGGATTGTTTAAAAAATTTCGGCATTCGGTGAGCGCTGTTATCCCGTAATCGAGTAGCGAGCGCGATGAAAAGAATTCCGCCATTATCTTTATACGCTGCACGTTCATCTTATTCTCGGCAATCAGGTCGCGAAAGTAACGATCGGCTCGTGTGAGGTCTCCTGAACGCACGTAGATCAATCCTACGTCCAGCCTGTATTGCAAATTGTCAGGATCCCGCTTCAATAATTTTTTTAAGTACGCCTGGGCCTCATCGTAGATACCGAGGTCAAGCATGGTGTTGATGTAATTATTGTAGATAAAAGAATTGTTAACATCCTGCTTTGAAAGCTCGCGATAAAGCTCGGCCGCTTTTTTTTTGTCGCCTTTTAGAAGGTATTCATTGGCGAGTTGTATTTCCGATTGATTCTGTGCGAAAGATGAACTTGAAAGGAGCACGAGAAATGTTAATAAGAATCTACCGGTACTAATAGTATTTATTATATTATATATATAGTATTTATAATTAGTCATGTTGAATTGTGGATAAACTTAACTCCTTTTGGTGTGTTGAGTGAATGTAGAATTAATTTACATTTTAAAGTTCTCTTTATCAAATGATTGAGAAGTTGTTAACATAGTTAATTAGTGTGGGTATTTAACGTGTGGACAATATGCATTGTTAATGCATGTTGGTAACATCACTTGTATAAACATTGATGTTGATAGAATTATTAGAAACGTATTTTTTAGTGATTTCATCCACGTTATGAATACTTATTAACAAGTTATGGATACTTTATCAACAAAGGTCCTACCTCCCAATTGGCCTTTAGATTTATAACGGAGGACCTCTTTTCGTTGGTATAAAAGCGGATTGGTTCTGGTTCCTCTTTGGTTAAGTAGTTGCCTGGTGACCATTTGCCATCGTTATTTTTATCTATTATCAGACGGATTTGATATTCACCTGGAGTTAAGTCTTCGAAGCTCGTTTTTCTGATGTCGCGTTGTGATGAAACTATATTGAAATTTTTATCCAACAACTCTATTATATAATGAGGTTGTGTGGTTTCGATCTCAATAAATAAGATGCCGCTTTCTTCGAGAGTTTGTGGACGTAGTTGTTCTTCAAATCTTTTTGAGCTGTCAAGTTCAATACTTATAAATGATGCGTCACCTATATAGAGTTGATTGTTTATTATTTTCTTAGGCGCTGGATTGGAATCTTTTGAAGGTTTGGAAGGTGGTTGTTTTTGATTAACTGATATTTGTGATTCTTTAGGTTTTTCGAGCAGGATCTTGTCAAATGTTTTTTCTAATGTGAGTTTATTGTGAAGGCTGTCCCACGAAATGTTTTCACGTGAAAATGTTACAGTCTTCATAGAGTCTATTTTATAAATAATACTGTCGAATCTGATGTCGAGCAGTGGTTTATTAAATTGTATTTTTCCTTTGATGATTCCTTTGTGGGCAATTACTTTAAAGCCTTCGGATTTAATCGTGAACGCTTCGGGCTTTACTTCACGCTGATTAAATTTTGCGTAAAGAGTTGTGTCTAATGTATTGTTGATACTGTCTAATGCTTGGAACCTTACAGCAACGCTATCCTTTGCGTCAAAGGTGTTGTATACTTTTATGTTTGCCTGATCGTCTCCGAATGAAGAGAGAATCACTTCAGCTGGAGATGAGAGTTTGTAAGACTTGAGATTCTTGGAAGTCTTGATATTGAAGTAAGTATTGTACGGTCTTGAGTTAGTAAATTTTAACGTTCTGGCGTCAAGTTTCACCAACGGTATGGTTACGGCTTTTGCGTTGGCTTTTAAGTTGATGCTGTCGGTCAAGTATCCGTAGATTTCCGTTTTGCTGTCTATCAGCAAATTTCTGTTCTTGTCATCGATGGCATATATATAATAGGTTCCGGGTTTTAGGTTCTCTATTATATAGTCTCCCTTTTCATTGCTCTTTGTTATATATACAGCTTTGTGTTTTAATATATTGAAAGTGTCACTTTGATAAAGTGCTACAGTGATGTCTTTTAGATCTTTGTTTTTTATTGGATCAAAAACCTTTCCTTGCACATATAATGAATCGATATATGATCCCGTACTCAGTGCCAACTTTAGATTTACAGCTGGATTTTTTTCGGTGATATCTTGCACTGCGTCTCTAAAGTTGAAAGAGTATGTTGTGCTGTCTTTTAATTTGTTTTTAAGCGTAAGGCTAACTTTATTTTTGTTGGCGGTTATCTCGTAATCTTTACCTACATCTGGCGTGATTATAACTTGCTCTTTCGGATTACTGACAGCTACCATCTCATTAAAGAGTAATTCTATTTTGTCTCCTTTAAAGTTGATTTGTTGCTTAGCAGGGAATGATCTGACAAGTATTGGTGGTATTGTATCTTTTGGACCACCGGTTGGTGATGTCTGTCTTGCGCAAGAAAGTATGAAAAGAGGATAGATTAACCAGTGTAGATTTCTTCGGAAACTCATTTCTTAATTATATAAATCAGGCTAGAATATTCGCCAGTCTTTCTGGCAAGCATATTAGATTTCATTCCATTAATAACTGCAGAGAGCATACCTCCTATTGTGTTCGTGCCTCGTCTGTATTTTTCGCTGAGAAGAGAAATATAAAATGAATCGAGTTTCATTGGTATTGTACGCTCGACTCTCAGACCGTTTTTCTTCATGAGCATGCTCATGTTTTCACGTGAAAAATGCCACAGATGTCTTGGGACGTCATATCCAGCCCAATCTTCTTTGTAATTGCTTCCATCCCAGCTCGAATGATTTGGTACAGCAATAAACATTGTGCCAGTGTTTGCCAGCTTGGATCTTAATTGTTGAATTGTGTTATCGAGGTCTGGAACGTGTTCCAGGACATGCCACAGGGTTATAATATCAAATGAATCTTCCTGTAAAGAATTAAGTGACTGATATACAGTTTGTTGGACTGAGTTTTCTGCTTCTTTCCTCGCTAAATCAGATGGTTCAACACCGAAAACATTCCACCCATAGTTTCTGCACGATTGGAGGAATGTTCCAGTACCACATCCGTAGTCGAGTATTTTACCGGCTCCTTTTTGTGAGTGCTGTTTTAATAACTTCTGTTTCCATTCAAGTGTATAGTTTCGGGCGATCAAGTATATCTTATCAATAGCACTTTTTGCTTTGGCGGAGTGCGAGATATAGTCTTCCGATAGATAGTATTCTCCTATACTGCTATCGTCTGGTCTTGGGCTTGTAATTAGAAGTGCGCATGTATTGCATTTGATAACTGCAAATTTCTCATGGGATACGGTGTTGTCTGTGCAGTTAATTTGATTTGTGAAGTTTGAAGCGTTGCAAACTGGGCAGAGTTTAATGCTTATCATTTTCCTAGGTAAATAGTTAATACAGAAATATCGGATGGTGATACTCCACTGATCCTGGTTGCCTGGCCGAGTGTTTCCGGTTTTATCTTTTTTAGTTTTTCTCGAGCCTCTAGAGATAGTGCTTTTACTCGATCGTAGTCAAAATCATTTTTAATTTTATAATCCTCGAGGCTTCCAATCTTTTCAGCTAGTTGTTGTTCTCGCTCTATGTAATTTTCATACTTGATGATGATCTCTGCCTGCTCTTGTACTTCAATGGTGTATTGATCCAGTAAATCGCTTACATCTTGACCAAATGTTTTTACTTCTTTCATTGTGAGTTGAGGCCTTTTTAGGAGATGTGCAATATTCACTTTCTCTGATATACCAGAGGTATTGAAACCAGTTAGGCTTTCGTTGACATCTGCGGGATCAACTTTGTATTTTTTTAACTGTTGAAGAAGTGTTTGAACGTCCTGCTTTTTGTCCAATACTGACTTTAATCTGTCATCTGATGCTAAGCCCAATTGGTGGCCTAACTCGGTTAGCCTTATATCTGCGTTATCCTGCCTGAGCAGGATTCTATACTCGGCACGGGAGGTAAACATGCGATATGGTTCTTGAGTGCCTTTATTCACAAGGTCGTCTATCAGAACCCCAATGTATGCTTCAGATCTCTTTAACACAAAGGGCTCTTTTCCATGCGCTTTGTTGTGCGCATTTATTCCTGCCATGAGGCCTTGACAGGCCGCCTCTTCATAGCCGGTGGTACCATTGATCTGTCCTGCGAAGTATAAGTTTTGAATGAGTTGTGTTTCAAGACTTAGGTTTAACTGTGTTGGCGGAAAGAAGTCATATTCTATTGCATAGCCTGGGCGGAACATTTTGGCTTTTTCAAATCCGGGTATCTTGGTTAAGGCACGGTACTGTACGTCTTCTGGAAGTGAAGTAGAGAATCCGTTTACATATATCTCTACAGTGTTCCATCCTTCCGGCTCTACGAATATCTGATGGCGTTCACGTTCAGCAAACCGATTTATCTTGTCTTCAATGGAAGGACAGTACCTCGGACCCAATCCTTTTATCCTACCTTGAAACATAGGTGACTTTTCAAATCCCTTTTTCAATTCATCATGGACGGTATCATTTGTATATGTAATCCAGCAGCTGGCTTGTTTTTGCAACGGTTGGGTATCACTGTATGAGAATTTGCCTGGGTTTTCATCTCCTGGCTGTTCTTCCATTTTAGAATAGTCGAGGCTTCTACCATCGATGCGCGGCGGCGTTCCTGTCTTCATTCTTCCAGCTTCAAGTCCCAAGGATATGAGCTGTTCTGTTATTCCTGTAGCTGCATTCTCAGCTGCGCGACCTCCACCAAAGCTTTTCTCACCAATATGAATCTTGCCGTTTAAGAATGTTCCATTGGTAAGTACTACAGATTTAGATCTGATTTCTATCCCCAGGTTAGTGCGCACGCCTACAGTCCTTCCATCCTCTACAAGAATCTCTTTTACCATTTCTTGCCAGAAATCCAGATTTGGTGTTCTTTCAAGGGCCAAACGCCATTCTTCTGAGAATCGCATTCTGTCATTTTGGGTACGGGGACTCCACATCGCAGGGCCCTTTGATCGATTTAACATCCTGAATTGGATCATGGATTTGTCAGATATGATTCCCGACAAACCACCTAGGGCGTCTATTTCTCTTACTATTTGACCTTTGGCTACACCCCCCATTGCTGGGTTACAGGACATCTGCGCAATGGTGTTCATATTCATAGTAATAAGAAGAACCTTTGACCCCATAGTTGAGGCAGCATGCGCTGCTTCACAACCAGCATGCCCTGCCCCAACAACTATTACATCGTACTCTGAAAACATCATGTTTACTTTAAGAAAGTGTCTATTGATAAAGTTCCACGTGGAACGAAAAGTTGCCCACAAAATTCATCCACATTTCCACATTTTGTTCCACGTGGAACGGTATTCTTCATAATCTCATTAGGTTTCACGTGGAACTTAGCGCAAAGATAGATAAGTGTCTTCCTTTTTTCTCATCACAAGCTTCTTGCCTGGAGACTTGTCAGAATAACCTACTAAGTGAAGAACTCCGTGAATGATAACGCGATGAAGCTCGTGATCTGGCTCTGCTTGAAAATTAAGCGCGTTTTCCTCTACTCTGTCTATACTAATAAAGATATCCCCGTCAATTGATCCTTTCACTTCGCTTGTGTCAAAGGTTACGATGTCGGTAAAGGTTGTGTGATTGAGATATTGGATGTTGATCTCCCGGAGGTAATTGTCGGAGCAGAAGATGAAGTTTAAGTTGCCAAGAGTCTTACGCTCTTTTACGATTGCCTCTTTAATCCAACGGGAAGTCTTTCTTGGGTGAGGGAGTTTGAATTTGACGTCTTCTGTAAAGAATCGAATTGAAGCCATTAGGAGTTTACATAAAAACTGAGTTCTACTACACGGCCAGCATCTTTGAAGTCGACTTCATCAGAAAGATGTTTCATTAAAAAGATTCCACGCCCTCCTGGCTTCTCAATATTTTCTGGTGCCGTAGGATCCGGCAGGTTTTGATAATTAAAGCCCTGGCCTTCGTCTTTAATAACAAATTTAATCATGCTGTCGTCCAAGGATAAGCTTAAATGGACGTTCTTAGATTTGTCACTGGCATTACCATGTTTAATAGCATTGTTGACGGCTTCGGTTACGGCAATCATAATGTTGCCGTATATGTCATCATCTAGATGAAAACGTTCCTTTGCATTGTCAATAAAGCTTTCAATCATTCTAATGTTCTCCATTAAGGATGGAACCTGGATGCTGATCGTGTTCATGTGCCGTAAATCCTGTTATTGGTTGCTCATTCGTTTAAAATACTCCCCTACTTCTTTCTTATAGTACGGGTATAACTTGGGTGGAACTGTTTTTAGCAATTCTACTTCTTTTTCCTTGAGTCGCAAATATTCTTCAAAAGCCTTAGGCATTTCTTTGTCATAGTCCTTGGCCGTCTCTCCTTTACGCTCTTCATCCATGTCTTGTTCACGCTGTGACTTTTCAGTTTCAAGCATACGAGTCAAGATATCTTGTTGACGTCTGATAAGCTGGTCTGTCAATTGTTTATTAACAAGATCCATCTCTGTCTGTTCCATTTTTGCAGGTAAGTCTCCTCCGGGAGCTTTACCTCCTTCTTTCATCTTTTCCTGCATTTCCTGAAGTGCTTTCCTAATTCGTTCTTGTTCTGCAGCCATTTCTGCTAACTCTTCAGATAACTGCCGTCCTGATTTACCACTTCCTTTTAATTCTTGGATCTTTTGATTGAGTTGTTGCTGCATTTGACTGAGGCTAGGCTTTTGTCCTTTCTTCTTTGACTTACCCATCGATGGCTTTGCGTTTGCCATCATTTGCATCATCATATCAAAGTGATCATCTAGAAGCAAAGCAAGATTATTGATTGAAGTCATACTTGCCTGCATTTCCGTAGATGCTTGAGGTCTTTTCCGTTCGCGGTTCGCTTCAATTACTTTGTCAAGGTGATCGTTCAGTTCACCAACTTCCTTTGTAACAACGGAGCCCATAAAAGGATCACGCTTACCAAGTGCAAGTAGACTGTCTTCCAAAACTCTTGCATCATCCTTCAATTTGAGTTGTTGTTGAGCAAGGGTGTTAAAGCGAGGATCACTCTGGTTTAATTCAGCAAGATTTTTCATGAGATTCTCTTGATCAAAAGAAAGCTTTACGAGACCATGAATAACCTGACGCAGAGATTCCATGTTCTCCATATCCATTTCCATTTCCATGGCACTTTGAGCACCTTCCATCTGCTGTTGCATTTTTTCCATCTTTTGAATGGATTTCTGTTGAGGAGTCTTAGATTTTGAAGGTTGATTTTGCTCTAACATCTCCTTGCTTTCCTCTTGTTCCTGCTGGGTTTCCTCGGTATCCTCCTGTGAGGGTAACTCTTCGTTCTTGTCTAATTCTTCGCCTAGCTTTTTAAGATCCTCTATCTTTTCAGAAGTCTTTTTAAACTCCTCGTTTTGCTTTTCTTGTTCCTGGGCTAACTTCTGACTTTCTGATTTTTGATTCTCACCTTTCTGTTGGTCTTTGCTATTCTCGTTATTAGGCTGGTCTTTACCGCCTTCATTCTTTTGCTGATCCTTATTGTTTTCTCCCTTTTGATCTTTTCCTGATTTGTCTTTTTCAAGAGATTCAGTTTTTTCAAGCAATGATTTTTGGTCTTTGACCTGCTTCTTTAAATCTTCAATTGTTTGATCAAGCTTATAATCGTATTGGAGTTGTTTGAAAAGCTCCAGTGTGCGCTCAAGCTCCTTTTCTAAGTTGTTTGTGTTTTGGTTAAGCTTATCGAGTACTTTTTGAAGCTTAGAAACATCTGCATTTTCCTTTAAGAGCTTTTGAAGCTCTTCAAATAGCTTTTTGGTTTCTTCGTCAAGCAGTTCATTCATAAGCTTCTGAATTTGCTCTGCTTTCTCGCGAATCCGTTCGTCTTGCTTCGTGAAGGCTTCTTTCTTCTGTTCAAGCATTTTATTTTCCTCTTTCATTTGCTCAAGCATCTGATCAAGGCTTTGTTTTTGCTGAATGATATCATCCAGCATCTTTTTATCTTGCCAGTCAAGATTTTGTTTGCCTTTTAGCTTTTGATGAGCTTGCTCAATCTGGTCTTGAAGCTTATTCGCTTTAGTTTCACTCTGATTGATTTTTTGCTCAGTCTGGCTCTGTGAATTATTGATTTCAGTGACCAGATTGTCTTTGGAAGGAAGTAAGAATGTATAATAACCAGTCTTTGTCGATTTCCGTCCATTAACACCATCGTTATCCCAAACTTGCAAATAGTATTCTAATTGCTCTCCGGGATTAAGTTTCAAAGAATCGACAGACCAATTATAAAAGAAGCTCTGTTGGTTTTGGCCCTTAGAGATCGGAATATTAATTGACCTTGATAATATCTCTTTTTGGTTCTCATTCCTTATTCTGAAATGAAGAGCCAATTGGGTAATACCATAGTCATCTGCGAGAGATCCTCCTAAAACGACACGTTGATATAAAATTGAGTCTTTAAAATTGTTGACTGAAATTTGTGGATATTGATCTTTCACAACATCAACACGATATGAGATTTTCTCTCTGTTTTTACTCTTGTCATTCTCCAGAAGAATTTCATACTGATCCGGATTGCGGAATTCTTTTTGGAAGTTAAATGATTGGTTATCAGGTGATTGAAATGCGTTCGAGATATTATCTGATAGGAATAATATGGACGCCTTTTCTGCATTTACTGTTGAAAGATTCCAGTGAACCTTTGTTCCTTCAGGAATTTCCAAGTTACCAGAATTGATAATTTTCTCGGGTTGACGCTGCAGATAACGCGGATATTCTAACTCAACGTTAAACTGTGTTAGTTCAGGTCTATTAATAAGTGAAACGTGGAACACTTCTGAGAAAAAACCAGCTGCTTCTATTTGAAAGTCAAATTCAGCTTGAACATTCTCAAATGTATATACGAATTCGCCATTGCCTTTATGATCAAGTTTTATTCTCTGATTACCGGATATGATGTAAGCGTCTTCCGGTATAGCTTGGCCATCTAAAGTGAGAGTAACAGGTAAATCTTCATTGTAAAATGCAGTCAATGATTTTTCGGAAACAAGAAATTTAAATGGAGCCTGAGGAGAATACTGCTGTGTAAAATTTACAATGCGTTGCGTGCTAAGTGTAAGAATACTGCTGTTGAAAATGATGATGGCAAAAATTGCAACAAAAGGGAGCACCAAGTATGTCAGGTACTTTTTATTCTCCCTGATATCAATAAATGTATCGAATTGTATAGGAGCGAAATCCTGTGATTTCTGTTCGATGCTGGCGTAGATTAAAGCAGAGTCACTTTTAGCAGATTGAAGTTGGATCAGGTTAAGAAGGCGGTCATTTACTGAAGGCAAATGCGTTCCGATAATTTTAGCACTCTGCTCTTCGTCCAGCCCACGTTTCACGATCCACCAACTCAGTGGTTCTTTTAAAAATCTGTACGTACAAAATATAGCGACAGCAAAAAAGGTAAAGAAAATCAGGAACCTGGCCCAGGGACTTAACCACAGATTATATTCAATCAATGTGGCTATAAGAAAATACGATGTGAGAATTGAAAGAGACAAAATTGCGCCTCTTATAAAAATGTTGAGATAGTACTTTCTCCTGAAAGCTTTTATCTTTTCATGAATCTGCTCTACACCCGCTCCCATATATTTATCCGTTTATTATCAAAACGCAACAACCTGATTTAAAGTTGAGAAGCTTCTAAGATAGCCGCTCGTAATCTTCAAAGCAAAGCGATAGTATAAACCGAACAATGGCTATTGAATGTGCTCCGGCTTTAACCAGTCAAACTCTTTTTCGAAGTATTCAATCACATGCATTTTTAGAAGTTTCTCTTGTTCCAGCAAATCAAAGTGTGGCAGCTTTTTTATTAGTTTCCAATGCGGCCAGCCCTCTTTATCTAAACCTTCTAAAATATAGTAGCCGGAATAACTCAACACTTTGCAAATACCAATGTGCATTAAGTCTTGCTTCTCTTCCTTGCTGAAAACTTTTTTGCCTCTTCCAAGCTCCTGCACACCAATCAAAAAAAGAACAGCATTTAAATCTTTCGGTCTTTTTCCGAGCATGCTTTCAATGCCAGAAAGTAATGCTGCCCAAGTACGTTCTAAGTCTAAATCTCTTTTAAACATTTTGAAGTTCCTCCCAATATTCAAACGCTCTGCGCAAGTGTGGAATTACTATTGTACCGCCAACAAGTGTTGCAACTCCCATCGCCTCGTGAACTTCTTCAGTAGAAAATCCAACCTCTTTACATTTACCCAAATGATAACGAACGCAATCATCGCAGCGAAGAACGAGTGAACAAGTTAACCCGATGAGCTCTTTTGATTTTACATCAAGATGCCCTTCCGCATAAGCATTTGTATCTAAGTTGAATATTCGTTTAATGATCAGGCTATCAGAGTCCATGATCTTGTCATTCATTTTACTACGATATGTATTAAAGTCCTGAACGAGTCCCATAATTTATTTTTGATTTATTATTTTTAAGAAACACAGTTGCAGGCAAATATATTTCTAAAATGGCTAATTCTTTGATCACCGAATTATTCTCGGATTTCGTTTCTCTATTCTTTCCAAATTGTTGTGTTGCGTGTTCTGATTCATTGGCAAAAGGTGAAGACTTGGTTTGCACGCGTTGTATATTGGAAATGCCTCAAACCAATCACCACAAGGAAATCCAAAACTCACTTCAGGTAAGACTATCGAATCGATTTGAATTAACACATGCCGTGGCTCTTTTTAAGTTTGCCAAAAGCAGTCGTGTTCAACATTTGCTTCATGCGTTGAAATATAAAAACAGACCAGAGGTGGGTATTATGCTGGGCAAAGTGTTAGGACAAAGAATTCAGGATTCGGAAATGGAAAAGTCTGATCTGATAATTCCTGTTCCGCTTCATGCTTCGCGAAAGAGAAAGCGTGGTTATAATCAGAGTGCAAAGTTTGCAGAAGGCTTATCTCAAAAGCTTAGCGTGCCTTTTTCGGATGGAATCCTTTCCAGGAAAATTAAAACTGAAACGCAAACGAAGAAATCAAAACTCAATCGCTGGCAAAATGTAAGTGAAGTTTTCCACGTGAAAGATCCTCTTACGGTAAGAGGTAAAAGGATCCTTCTGGTGGATGACGTAATAACAACAGGAGCCACTATTGAAGCATGCGCTCATGTGCTTAAACAAAATGGCTGCGCAGAAATTAGTATAGTATGTATTGCTGAAGCCTAATCGTTTTTTAAGTTATCAACAGGATTGGCGAATGCTGCTCGAATAGTTTGCGATCCGATCGTAATGCCTCCCAGCAAAATCAGAATTAATACACTTGTTCCAATCACGCCAATGCTTAACTCGGTCCTATAGGCTATTAGCTGTAACCATAAATTATTGATGAACCATGCAGCCGGCACAGCAAGAACAATTGCTATAGCAAGTAATGAAGCGAAACCTTTGGAAAGTAGCAGCACTAGTGCACCATCGCTTGATCCTAAAACTTTACGAATTGAAATTTCTTTTAGTCTTGTTTCTGTCGCATACGTAGCCATCCCTAACAAACCAAGACATGAAATAACGATAGCCATAAAAGCGATCACACCAATGATGTTCACAAAGTCGCTGAATATAGTTTTGTAAAACGAGCGGATCTCTTCATCGAAATTCTTATAGTCAATTTTAAGAGACGGATTGATTTTTGCCCAGGCAGATTCAATGTTCTTCACTGCATCTTCATGACTTCCCGTATACTTTACCTGCAGTGTATAAAATTCATCAGGATTATAGCGTAACGCCATCGCTTGAACTTTGCTCACCATCATCTGGTGATTGTAATTTTTTACAACACCAATGATCTCAAATTTTGAGGAGTCCGAATTCAAATAGATAAATTCTCCGATGGCATCGTGCGGCGAGTTAAGATGAAAACTCTTTACAGCCTCTTCATTAAGAATAACGGAGCGCTTATTTTTTTCAACGGCCTGTGGATCAAAATTCGTACCTGCCAACAATGCTATATTCATATTGTCTAAGTATTGCTCATCTACGCTGAAGTAGTCTACCATCACAACATCTTTATCGCTTGTTCCCTTTTTGAAATCATCGCCATATGTAATGCCGGTTGCAGGTATATGCGATGCTGCAGATATATTTTCGATATTGCTATAGGTAGCAAGTTGCGCTTTCAGTGTTGTATAAGATGTGTTGTTTAGCTGAATGCTGATCTTGTTTGCCATATCGAAACCATGATCGGCCCGTACAAAAAGTTGAAGTTGGTTGTACAGTATAAGAACAGAGATTATGAAAATTAATGAAAGGCTAAACTGCACGACAAGCAAAGATTTACGCAAGCCCATTTTTGAGAGCAGCTTCATCCCTCCTATATTCTTCAACACTTTTGCCGGTTGAAATTTTGAAAGTATTACAGCGGGAAAAAAACCTGCAAACAATCCGATGCAAATGCTGAACAACAAGAAGACTATATATACATAAACATTTTCTTCGAGATCCCATTTCAATGCTTGGGCGAAGCGAAGGTTTAGCATGAACGGTTTTACAACTTGTAAAAATAAGAGAGCTAACCCCAACGCGAAGAGTGCTATAACAACTGCTTCAGAAATAAATTGTACAAATATTTGATAGCGATGTGCACCGTTCACTTTTCTCACACCAATTTCTTTCGCGCGCGTTAATGCACGAGCGATTGAAAGATTGGTATAGTTAAAACAAGACGTTATCATAATGATGAGCGCAAGTCCACCGAAAAAGTAAACAAAGATCATTGGCATAAATGGACCAATGGGATTATTAATGAACGCTCCTGGTGTTATGCTGGAAATATTCTGAAGATAATACTTCGTTGTACGTTCACTTTTTTTGTCACCATTTTTTGCTTCTCGTTTTTTAACGATATCGTTCAAATGGCTTTCAATTTCTTGAGGAGAATGTCCTTCCTCCAATAAAAGATAAACCCATCCGGACGTAAAATTATCCCACCCTGAATCACTGCTTTCAAAAGTACTGTCGGCCTCTAAACTTTTAATAGTGGAATAGGACGCTAATCCTTCGAAGACAATATGTGATTTGTGATTGGACTCTTTTATGATACCTGTGACTTTATACTCACCGAGCTTTCCTACCTTGATTACTTCCCCTACAGGATTGCTAACCTTGAATAATTTTCTGGCAGCTTTCTTTGTAAGAACAACAGAGTATGGATCTCTTAGAGCTGTTTTGGGATCTCCATGCTCCAGCTCATATTCAAAAACATCCAATGCATCAGCATCCACAAAAAATCCTGACAATGGAATGTTTACATCTCGCCCCGGGTCTAACTCCATCCAATTGTTTCCAAACTTTCTGCGAATACGAACAGCTTTCGAAACTCCGGTATAATCATCTAAAAGAGATTGAGCTATAGGTTGTGGCGATGTAGCGTAATCATTGCCGGATGTAGATCCGTCTGCATTAAGGTAACGAGTAACCACGCGATATATCCGATCACGTTTTGTATTATAGCGATCGGCCATCATTTGATCTGCGACCAACATCATAATGCCAAGGCAAACAGACATACTGATCGCGAGACCAAAAATATTAATGAATGAAAAAAATTTATGCCTGCGCAAGCTGCGCAGAGCAACCTGGATATAATTCCTGATCATAAAAATGAAATGAAAATGAGAAAGTCTTTGAAAAGAGAAGATATACTTCGCGATTACTTGGTAAATTTCTTTACCAGGAAGTAATAGATTAGAAATCCAAGGGATAAAGCAACTGCAAAAATTCCGTATGGAAGCGTTGAGTCAGGACGAACATCCAGGTAATCCATAAGGATTAATGAGATGCCGGAGAAGAAAGCGATCAACCCCCACTTCAAAGATGAATACTTATTCTCTGCGCTATAATCTTTAAAAATAGATTGGCTCTCTTCGTTCACAAAACCTTTATCAATCATCTTCTTTTTAAGAATATAGTCTGTAAGCACTTTCGTGAAGAAATACAGGGTTGTTCCGAAGCTTCCAAAAATTGCGATGGGCATGAGTACGTGTTCCATAATATTGTATGTGTTAAAGTTTTCGAATTGTTTTATGGCGTAAGACACAGGTCCAGGACAAGATGTTGCAGGAATTTTAAAACTTTCGGAATACTAAGGTTTTGATATTTTGACTCTAAAACATTTTACTATTTTCCTGCAACATCTTTTAATCTACACCTGTCTAACAACCCAATGATAGACGACCGGACGCTAATCTCTAGAATTATACGAGGAGATATGCAAGCCTTCACGCAGTTGATACGACAGCATGAAAGGCTTGTTGCGCATATGATTAGCAGGCTAGTGAAAAATGACGAAGAGCGTGAAGAACTTTGTCAGGATGTATTCTTGAAAGTATATGAAAAGCTTGGAGAGTTTAATTTTCAATCTAAACTTTCCACGTGGATCGCAACCATTGCGTATCGCCATGCGATCAACCACATGCGAAAGAATAAAATACCGTTCAGTGAAATACCCGAAGAGGAAAGTTTCTCTGCGTATTTTGTGAATGAAGAAAGTCCTGAATCATTAATGGAAGAAAAAGATTTGGACGTTTTTGTATTAAAATTGGTGGATGAACTTCCTGTGAACTATAAAACAGTTTTGATACTTTATCATCAGGAAGGAATGACGTATGACGAGATCGGAGCAGTTACCAATATGCCAGGGGGCACAGTAAAAAATTATATTTTCAGAGCACGAACACTCTTAAAAGAGAAAGTAAAGAAATATAGTGTTAAAGAAGAATGGTTATGAGTGAAGCAGATAAAACTATACAGGAAAAAATTGAAGCTGGATTGCCTGTTACAGGCAATGACGCTGATGAAAAAATTTACCGGCGAATTTTCAGCGTACTTGAAAAGGAGCCTGATTTTGTTTTGCCAGCTTCCTTTGCTGCCAAGGTAATCGGTAAAATTAAGCAACAACAAGCTCAATCGGCAAAGCGCGAATATTTCTGGATGTGTGCCGGAATCTTTTTACTCATCGTTACTTTGATCGTATCTATTTCAATGACGGAATTTAAACTTCAGGCAGGATTTCTTGAAGGTATATCTCGCTACAAAGGAGTCGCTCTGTTTGGCATCGCCTTCATTCTGATATTACAATGGATCGATAAACGGTTTATCCGTTCGAAACAAAATGCTATATAATTTTGGTGTGTTGGCATTTCCCTTATCTTAGCGATAGATAATGTATCCTATATCACCCCTTATGAAGTATTTTAGTTTAGTGTTGCTGAGCTTTGTGTTCAGTATATCTTCTATAGCTCAAAAATATACCGGAGACAGTTGGTCGAAAGTAAAATCGAAAGGATCAGGAATGCTAACGATTGTATACTATGATCAAGCAGGTCTTATTCAAAATGTGAACGGTAAGATGAAGGGTGTTTGCGTAGATATACTCTCTGATTTTGCCGAATACATAAAGGCAAAACACGGAGCAAACCTCACCATTAACTATGCAGGTGAAGAACATGATTTCTCGACCTTCCTTAAAGTCTCGCAATCAACGCCAAACATTCTCGGAGTAACCAACACCAGCATCACGGATGAGCGGAAAAAAATTATGAAGTTCAGTCCTCCTTTTATGACAACGCAGTTGGTGTTGCTCACCAATCAAAAGACGCCAGCATTAACCAAATTAGAAGATCTTCCAAAAACCTTTCAAGGTTTTACGGCCCAAGTAATTACCGGAAGCACACATGTGAAGTATATCGATAAAATCAAGAAACAATATTATCCACAGCTAAATGTAGTATACGCTCCATCAAGCGAAAGCGTCATTAAAAATCTTTCTTCCAACACCAAGGTATTTTCCATTCTGGATTTCACCGAGTATGTTGGTGTGGTCCGTAAAAAACTTCCTGTAAAAAGGCACGATGTAGATCTCGGAAGTGCTGAAGAGCTTGGGTTTATTATGGCTAAGCAGACAGATTGGGATCAGGTATGGAATGAGTTTCTGACAACTGATTACCGTAAAAGTGTCCGCTATAAAAAAATTATTGCTGACAATTTGGGTTCTACTTTTCTAAACCTGGTACGATAAAAAAAAGAGGCTTGTCACAATGGCGAGCCTCTTTTAATACAGATATATACCTGGTTCTAATCAAGGCCTAGTGTAACTGTACCTAGATCTGTAACGCTCCCAACAGACACTTGTACACCTTCTTTTTGTGTTGAAAGATATTTTACGTTTGGTTCAAACGAAACAACGTACGAACCGGTTGGTAAACCTCTTATCAAGAAATTTCCTGAAGCATCAGTATAAGTTGTACCCACCGTATCAATTCCGCTGATCGCATAAATGGCCGGAGTAGATTCGGCAGGAACCACAATTCCTTTGATCGCTCCGTCTTGCGCTTCAGTAATAGTGCGGATAACAGGTTTCAATTTATAGCTTCCATTTCCTGTTGTTACAATGGAACGCGCAACATCAAAGTCCAAAAGAATTTTATAGGTTATTCCTTCTGCCAAAGTTTGATGTACTTGTAATTTTAAACCGGACTGTTGTGCGCTTGGAGTGCCCAAGTCAAAAACTTCACCATTTACTTTAATAGTGTTTTCATCACCGAGTATTAATCGTACTTGAGAAATTTTACCAGCAGGTATTTCAATCTCTCCCAATAAGGTATCGAGTCCGTTTGTCAGTTCAAGAAGATTATATACCCCTTTATCAACAGCCAGAGATTTCCAGCCAGAATTTTCGTCTTCACCAACATGAACTTCCACTCCTTGAATGTCAACGTTTACCTCCTGATAATCGCCAGGAGCATCCGTTAAACTGATTTGAACCTTTGCAGTTTTTTCATCAGAGTCACAACTCACCAAAAAAACCGTTGTAAGGCCAATCAGAAAGAGTTTTACCGTTTTCAGTATCATAAATATTTCATTGTTTGATAATACATAAAGGTGAGTAAAAGCAACACCTTCCGCGCAACGAATCCTGATCAACAGCCAATAGTTTCGCTTTTGTGACAGCTTCCTATATTTTTGCGACTCAAATAAAAATTCTGCTATGAGCTATCGCATTGAAAAAGACACTATGGGTGAAGTTCAGGTTCCCGCTGATAAATACTGGGGAGCCCAAACGGAACGTTCCCGCAACAACTTTAAGATCGGTCCGGAAGCCAGTATGCCAAAGGAAATCATTTATGCTTTTGCTTATCTTAAAAAAGCTGCCGCTATAGCCAATCATGAATTGGGCGTTTTAGCAGCTGATAAGAAAGATCTGATTGCAAAAGTTTGTGATGAAATCCTTACGGGAAAGCTGGATAGTGAATTTCCATTGGTGATCTGGCAAACTGGATCAGGCACGCAAAGTAACATGAACGTAAATGAAGTTATCGCGTATCGTGCCCACGTTATGCAAGGCGGTAAATTAACAGACGACAAAAAAGTGCTTCATCCTAATGATGATGTGAATAAATCTCAATCATCGAATGACACATTTCCGACAGCCATGCACATCGCTGCTTATAAACAAGTAGTTGATATTACCCTACCAGGGATGAAGAAGCTTCGCGATACACTTGCAAAAAAATCAGAAGCCTATAAAAATATAGTGAAGACTGGTCGCACACATTTTATGGATGCTACACCACTAACATTAGGTCAGGAATTTTCAGGATACGTTCAACAAATTGACAACAGCATGCGTGCAGTAAAAAATGCACTCGAGGTTGTTCGTGAATTAGCACTTGGCGGAACAGCAGTTGGTACAGGACTTAACACACCAAAGGGATATGATGTACTTGTTGCGAAAAAAATCGCAGAGTTAACAAGCCTTCCTTTCGTAACGGCACCCAATAAATTCGAAGCACTGGCAGCACACGATGCGATGGTAGAATTATCAGGCGCATTGAAACGCTCTGCTGTTTCTTTAATGAAAATAGCGAATGATATCAGAATGCTGAGTTCCGGCCCTCGCTGTGGCATTGGCGAAATTGTTATTCCGGATAACGAGCCAGGTTCTTCTATTATGCCAGGCAAAGTGAATCCAACGCAACCCGAAGCTTTAACGATGGTATGCGCACAAGTAATCGGAAACGATGTGGCAGTTTCTATAGGTGGCTCCACCGGTCATTTTGAATTGAATGTGTTTAAGCCTGTGATTGCAGCAAACGTCCTTCAATCTGCTCGCCTGATCGGAGATGCTTGCGTATCATTCAATGATAAATGTGCAGAAGGTATAGAACCGAATGAGCCGGTAATAAAACAGCATCTTGAAAATTCATTGATGTTAGTTACGGCCTTGAATACGCACATTGGTTATGAGAACGCAGCGAAGATTGCAAAGAAAGCACACAAGGAAAACAAGACGCTTCGCGAAGCTGCTGTTGAACTCGGCTTGCTTACATCCGAGCAGTTCGACCAATGGGTAAGACCCGAAAACATGGTTGGAAGTCTTTGAGAAATAGAGGCTTCCTTCAAAACATAAAAAAATTATTTGTACTTTTAATGAGTTTTA
Organism: Ohtaekwangia koreensis; assembly: GCF_900167975.1. Classification (GTDB taxonomy): domain Bacteria; phylum Bacteroidota; class Bacteroidia; order Cytophagales; family Cyclobacteriaceae; genus Ohtaekwangia; species Ohtaekwangia koreensis. The sequence continues at coordinate 573,247 of NZ_FUZU01000002.1, read as the reverse complement.
AACAAACAAGCCATGAAATGTAGACTTACTTTATTTTTTTGTCTGGCTTTCATTTTTTCATCTTCACTAGTTTTTGCACAGCTCTCTAAACAAGAAAAGAAGGAGTGGAAGAAAAAAGCCAAAGAATTTTCTAAAAGTCCCGAGAGCCTGAAACAAATGACAGAAGAGAAACAGGCTGCGGAATCCCAGGTGTCTTCCCTGAATCAAAAGGTTACGCAGATGCAAAGCCAGATCAGTGATAAAGATGCTAAGATTGTTCAACTGGAAGATGAACTCACACAAAGCCGAGGACAACTTACAGCAGCAAAAGCCGAACTCTCCCAACTCAAAGAAGCGCCAGTGATTAATCCTATGGATTTTTCGAAAGGCGTAGTTTTCAAAGTGCAGATCGGTGCTTTCAAAAATAAGGACCTTGCAAAATATTTTGACAACAACCCGAACTTCGGTGGTGAAGTAAAGGAAGGCGAGCCTCAAAAAGTAACAATCGGAATTTTCCGTGATTATTGGGAAGCCGACACATTCAAAAAATATATGCGCGAGATGGGAGTGAAAGATGCCTGGATTGTTCCCTACAAGGATGGTCAGCGTGTCGAAATAAAAGACGTTCTGGAAGGCGTAGTAAACGAAAAGCCAGCAGAAAGTTCAAAGTAAAAAATCAAATCTGTTTAGATATAAAAAGCAGTGGTAAAACACTGCTTTTTTTGTTTATTACAAGTCTATCTATTTACAGCATCGAATAATTTTCAAAAGATCACCCCTGCTTTATTTTTGTAGAATGACTCGTTTACAATACCTCTTGATTTTAGTAACACTTTTGCCCGTTACAGTGCTGGCTCAGATTCGTGTTGGTAAGCTTGTTATCAAAAAGAATGAAGTATTCGATTTGGGTCAATCGGATATCCTGGTTGCTGATACATTAATCATGATGGACTCATCACGATTAGTGCTTAACAAATTGAAGCGCGAAAACTTCGTGCGCGTTAAATGGGCGATCTTCGGTAATCATTGCATTATTGATGGAAGAGGTATAGATGGGAAACCTGGAAGAAACGGAAGAAATGGTGTGAGTCCTACAATTCCTTGTAGCCCTGGTTTGCCAGGAAGAAACGGAGGAAGGGGTCTCGATGGGACAGCGGGCATCAACCTTTTTCTGTACCTTGAGAGAATAACCATGAATGGAAATCTGGTTATAGATTTAAGTGGAGGAAATGGAGGTAAAGGTGGTGATGGAGGAAATGGCGGAGGAGGAAGCACCGGCACTGTTCATTGTGCCGGTGGCGATGGCGCCAATGGAGGAAATGCCGGCCAAGGCGGAAACGGTGCAAATGGTGGAACGTTGACGTTGGACAATGCAAAGAATCCAAGGATTAAAGAATTGATAGGAAAACAAATTGTTGTTAAAATTTACGGCGGTGTAGCAGGCTCCGCAGGAAGAGGCGGATATCATGGACCAGCCGGTTTAGGCCCATCACGAAAAAATGGAAAGGACGGTTTGCCGGGAACAGATAGTGCCAGTGGCATTGGTGGTGTTCAAGGCAATATCAATTTCGAATCAAACTAAGCAGATGTATAGAAGATGGATTCAAAAAGAGATACCCTCACAAGAGGAAATAGAAAAGCTTTCTCAGGCAATTAACATAAATCACAGTTTAGCATCTATTCTTATTCAGCGAGGAATAACTGATTTTGAAAATGCTAAGAAATTTTTTCGCCCTTCGCTCGATCATCTTCATGATCCATTTCTGATGAAGGACATGGATAAAGCCATGGATCGCATGAAGAAGGCAATTGATTCAGGCGAGAAGATTCTCATCTATGGCGACTATGATGTTGATGGAACAACAGCCGTTTCATTGGTATATAGTTACATTCATAATTTTTATGGAAAGTGTGAAGTATATATCCCCGACCGCTACGCGGAGGGTTATGGGGTATCGTTGGCAGGAGTTGAATGGGCTGAACAAAATGGATATACTTTAATTATATCCTTGGATTGTGGAATCAAATCATCAGAACTGATCGATGTCGCTAACAATAAAGGCATCGATTTTATAGTCTGCGATCACCACTTGCCCGACAATAATATACCAAACGCTATAGCAGTACTGGATCCAAAGCAAAACGACTGTAATTATCCGTACAAAGAACTTAGTGGTTGTGGTATTGGCTTCAAACTAATTCAGGCTTATGCAAAACGCTACCGCGATGAACAGGAACTTGCGCCATACCTCGACCTTGTTGCTGTAAGCATTGCATCAGATATAGTACCGATCAATGGTGAAAACAGAACGCTTGCGCATTTCGGATTAAAAAAATTGAATGAAGACCCTTCTCCAGGATTAAAGGCACTAAAGGAAATTGCTGCTATAAAAAATGATCTTGATGTTTCCGGTATTGTTTTTACGCTTGGTCCACGCATTAATGCTGCGGGTCGCGTAGCACATGCTCGTGCCGCGGTAGATCTGCTGATAGCAAAAACAGAAGAAGAAGCGAACGACCTTGCTGGTAAAGTAAATATCAAGAACGACCTTCGTAAGCAGTTTGATTCTGATATAACTGAAGAAGCAATCGCGATGATTGAGAATGATGCAACACTGCGTTCAGCAAAATCAACAGTTCTTTTTAAGAACACCTGGCACAAGGGAGTAATTGGCATAGTTGCTGCACGGTGTGTAGAGAAATATTATAGACCAACTGTGATACTGACAGAATCAAATAACAAAATTACGGGCTCGGCAAGAAGCGTAAATGGCTTTGACCTTTACAATGCTATACTTGAATGCAGCGATCTGTTGGAAAAATTTGGTGGTCATAAATATGCCGCAGGCCTAACACTCGACATTCAGAACCTTGAATTATTTCAACGCAGATTTGAAGAAGTAGTATCGTCAACAATAACGGAGGACATGCTGACTCCGGTTATTGAAATTGACATGCCCCTTGATTTCAATATGATCTCGCAAAAGTTTTTAAATGTGTTGAAGCAAATGGCTCCTTTTGGTCCCGAAAGTCAACGCCCTGTTTTTCAGGCGAACAATATATATGTTTTCAATTCCTTGTCTAGCTTTAAAGATAAACATGTGCGTTTCCTGGCCGGACAAGAAGGAAGTGATTGTGTTTTTCAGGCAGTAGGATTCGACCTGATTGAACATTACGACAGACTTTCGAAACGTGATGTTTTTAAAATGGCATTTACAGTAGAAGAGAATACTTTCAACGGAACAACCTCTATTCAATTAAGAATCAAAGACATTAAATTTCATTAGACCATGATATTGCGTGCCGAACATTTAATAAAGAAGTATAAAACGCGGACCGTTGTGAATGATGTGTCTGTACAAGTGGCTCAAGGTGAAATCGTAGGGCTATTGGGACCTAACGGTGCCGGTAAAACAACTTCGTTCTATATGATTGTTGGGCTCATCAAACCGAATGAAGGAAAGATTTTTCTTGATGATCGTGAGATAACACCATTGCCGATGTATCAGCGTGCCCGTATCGGACTGGGATATTTAGCGCAGGAAGCTTCTGTTTTCAGAAAACTCACAGTTGAAGAAAACATCATGTCCGTTCTGGAAATGCGTGATTTTACAAGTCAGCAACGTAAAGAGAAAGTTGATGAATTGATAGAAGAATTCAGTCTTCATAAAGTGCGCAAGAACTACGGCATGTCTCTTTCCGGAGGAGAGCGTAGAAGAACAGAAATTGCGCGTGCCCTGGCCGTTGATCCGAAGTTTGTATTACTGGATGAACCCTTTGCCGGTGTAGATCCAATCGCTGTTGAAGAAATCCAGACCATTGTAGCAAAACTGAAAAACAAAAACATCGGTATTCTTATTACAGATCATAATGTTGATGAAACATTATCTATAACCGATCGCGCTTACTTGATGGTAGACGGAAAACTTTTCAAATCAGGAACAGCACATGAACTAGCGAGCGATCCACAAGTACGGAAAGTTTATCTTGGTCAGAACTTTGAATTGAAAAGGTCAAAACTCACCCTTCCGAAAGAAGAGCAATGGAGTGATCCATCTGAGGGATTATAATTACTTTTTAATTCCGCTGATACTTTTTAAGCCACCATTCAATCGGCAAGTTTTCTTATTTTTGATTTTGCTGTAAACTGCAATGGGACTAATCAATTCTATATTGACATGGGTAATGAAGAAGCGCATCCATCAAATGGAGCTCTTCATGAAATATCCGCATGAGGTACAGGATGAGATTTTCAAGAAATTAATACAGACTGCTCGTACAACAGAGTTTGGTATACAGTATGATTTCAGCAGCATTCAAACATACGATCAATTTCGCAGTCGTGTACCTATACATACTTACGAAAAACTTTTCCCTTCGATAGAGCGCCTCATGCGCGGTGAACAAAACATTTTATGGCCAACGGAAATAAAATGGTTTTCAAAATCATCGGGCACTACAAATGCACGCAGTAAATTTATACCGGTATCACAAGAAGCCTTGGAAGATTGTCACTTCAAAGGTGGCAAGGACCTGATCTCACTCTACGTCAACAATTATCCGGATACAACTTTATTTGATGGTAAGGGCCTTGCTGTTGGAGGAAGTCATCAGATCAATGATTTTGACCCGAGCGCGAGTTCGTACTATGGAGATGTTTCTGCTGTCATTATGCAAAACCTTCCGCAGTGGGCGCAATTCATCCGGACGCCAAGTCTCGAAACCGCGTTGATGGGAAATTGGGAAGAGAAGATTGAAAAGATGGCGCGCGAGACCGCGCGTGATAATGTTACGAATATAGCAGGCGTACCCACGTGGACAATTCTCTTGATTCAAAAGGTTGTTGAGCTAGAAGGAAAGAATAATATACTTGAGGTTTGGCCGAACCTGGAAGCTTTTTTTCACGGAGCCGTTTCTTTCGCACCGTATCGTGCGCTTTTTAAAGCGCTTATTCCATCGGATAAAATGCGTTATTGGGAAATATATAATGCAAGCGAAGGCTTCTTCGGTATACAAGATCAGCGTGATTCGGAAGAGCTATTACTCATGCTCGATTATGGTGTTTTCTACGAATTCGTTCCTATAGCAGAACTGGAAAAAGAAGATCCACGCGCTGTTCCTTTAAGCGAAGTAGAACTCAACACGAACTATGCAATGGTCATTTCTACCAATGCAGGTTTATGGCGCTATAACATTGGCGATACAATCAAATTTACTTCGCTTGCTCCTTATCGCATAAAAATTTCAGGACGCACCAAGCATTACATCAATGCTTTTGGTGAAGAGCTTATTGTTGAAAATGCCGAGACTGCTATATCCAGAGCGTGTGACCTGACGGGAGCGATCATCGAGAATTTTACAGCTGGGCCTATATATCTGGCGCATGGAAAAAAAGGCGGGCATGAATGGCTTGTAGAATTTAAAGTAAAGCCATCGAGCATGGAAGAATTCACGAGACTCCTTGATAAGACACTTCGTGAGATTAATTCCGACTACGATGCTAAACGTGCGCATAACCTTGCGCTTATTGAACCTGTTGTGCACAGCGTTGAGGAGGGAACCTTTTATAATTGGATGAGAAGTCGTGGTAAACTTGGCGGACAAAATAAAGTACCACGTCTTTCTAACTCACGCGAGTATATAGAAGATATTTTAAGAATGATGGCGGAGGTATAAAAAGCTTTTTGAACTATATCATAAAAAAGGATGGAGTTAAGTGCTCCATCCTTTTTGTTTTTTACTTGATTGTAAATGTACTCTCACTTAGAATCTCCATGGGTACATCGGTATCCTGAGGAAGCATACCTCCGGCTAATAAAGTCATCTTGCCTTTAATCTCTGAGATCACTTCCATTTTTATAGGCCATCCACTTTTTATATCCACGGTACCTTTTGTCATTTGTCGGCCGTTCAAATCAACCTTCGCTTGCATTCCGTTGATGGTTGTTGTCTTTTCCTTATCTGTAGTTACAACGGTACCATCACTGGTGATAGAAGCAACAGTGCCTTCCAGTTTTTCAAAGGTCCATGTGTTGTTAATTTGCATTGGAAAATTTAATGCCGTGCTTACAGTGTTTTTCCAGGTGTCACCAGTTTTCACTTTTGCTGGAGAGTACTGCATCAGCGACATCTCAATACTTGCCTTGATCGATTGCTCACTCATCGCTTGTTGAAGCGATTGCTTTGCCTGTGCAGCGGCAGCAGCTTCTAAACCAAGTTCGGAAATGCCAGAGTATAAATTCTCGGTGCCTTCAACTTTTTCAATAATGCCTTCTTTATTCATATAGATGAAGAAAGGTTTCTGAGTCATACTCTTCATCATTTTGTTCTGCATATTATCATCTGCTCCTTCGCTGTCCATGGTAACATCACCCATAGGCGGAGGCATATTCATGATCATTTTAATTTTCGAATATGTAGTCTGCACTTTCGCTCCTTTGCCAGTAAGTTCAACAACCTTCAACTGCATACCACCATCTATAGCAACTTTGATTGTCATTTCTCCGGCACCAGGTATATCTTGAGTGATCGTTTGTTTCGAAACCTGGACCCACTCATGCACGTCTCCTACTTTAAAGATATATTCAAGTTTGACTAGCTTCGCTGGATTTGTAAAGGCGCAGACTACAAAAAATAAAACCACAAAACGTAATGCTTTCATAGAGTTGTTTAATATGTAATACGGAAAATAAAATTTAAAATCGCTAATCTCTCTTTATACTTTTTAACCACGAGCCTATACTCCATCGCGTTGACTCCTGAACAATCGTTCCACTTTCTGCGGCACGATTAACTCGTTCAACTGTATAAAAAGCACTTGGTAAAATTTCTTTCAGTTTTAATAACAAGTCTTCCAAATGTTCTCTTTCCAAAACTGTAAACACAAGATTCTCATGTCCGTCCGGACCTTCAGCATCCACATGAGTATATCTGAATTGCTGTGATGTTAAAAAAGCAAGCAGGTGATAAACCTCTTTTCGTGTAATGATCCGCACAATTACTTTTCCGTACGCGATGCGCTCCTCTATGATCATGCCTACAAAAATACCCATGGCAAAACCTGCGGGATAAGCAACATAACAAATCCAGTTATCCAGATGTTCGAAAATCTGGCGAATGGCCATCAGCCACACAAACGATTCGAAAAATCCGAGTATAGTGGCCGTTGTTTTTCTGCCTCCTAAAACATAAATGATACGGATGGTATTGATGGATACATCCGTAATGCGCGCGAAAAAAATCAGCAACGGAAGAATCAGGAAACTGAAAACATTTTCTGTAGCGCCCAATGTGCCGGTAAAGAATTCTTCCATAATTTTTGAAATATTAAATTAACATTCCCGACTAAAGCTTTATGAAGATACCTGTTAATCTGCTTCGGACGGAAAGCTATAAATTGGTTTTTTAATTTGTTTGTGTTTGATCATGTTTTTTTATGACAACGCGAGTAAGTAACTTTATTCCAGCATAATCCAACTCCTTTAGTGTTGCAAAAACATTTTTAAACGCCAACGGAAATAAAAGAATCTGTGATTAAAGCAGATTGCTTTACCCAAAGTTCAACGAACAAAGAATTATGAATCTCAAACACAAATTTTCAGATAGCGACCTGAAACGTATACAGGAAGCCGTGAAAAATGCGGAAGACAAAATCTCTGGTGAAATTGTACCTGTGATTGTTGAACGCAGTGGCCACTATTCGGAAGGTAATTATCGCGGCAGTTTAATAGGTGCATCACTCGTATTTATTTTCATGATTATATTCGATCGCTATGTAATTACAGACGCGGAGAATACACTTTACTACGATCCCGTTTTTATTTTTATAATAGTAATTCTTGGAGGTGTTGTCGGTGCAGTACTTCCAAATTTTATAGATCCATTAAAGAAAATGCTGGTAAGCCAGCATCATCTCGATTACTCTACACGCCAGCGTGCCGAAAATGCTTTTTTGCAGGAAGAAGTTTTCAACACCAAACACCGCACGGGCATCATGATCTTTATTTCATTCTTTGAGCACGAAGTAATTGTTATGGCTGATAAAGGGATCAGCAAAGTCGTAGACCAAAAGCAGTGGGATAAAATTGTTTCGGAATTGATAACACATATACGTGCAGGCAAACTCGTGGAGGGTCTTGAAATTTCTATCAAACGTTGTGGTGAGATTTTATTGGAGAAAGGTTTTTATAAAACAGAAGATGATACGAATGAACTGGGAGATGAACTTCGCTTCGACCGCTGATCTGAAATGTATATCTCCATGCCTAACCACCCGCTTTCACTCATGACATTTAGAATTTTTCTCTGCCTTATATTTATACCTCTTCTGTCTTTCGCTCAAAGAACTGTTCCCGAACATGGAGGTAAATGGGTACACGATGAAGCCAACGTATTATCTGAAGCGACAAAATCTGAGCTCGAAAAGATTCTTAAAGCAGAACGCGATTCAACATCGAACCAGATTGCAGTACTAATTATACCATCATTGGATGGCGATGCATTTGAAGACTATTCACTTCGTGTTGCAGAAAAATGGAAGCTTGGTCAAAAAGATAGAGACAATGGTGTGCTCCTGTTAATCTCCATTAACGATAAGCTTGTCCGCATCGAGACTGGCTACGGATTGGAAGGCGTATTAACGGACGCACTTTCAAGTCGTATCAACCGAAATGAGATTGCTCCGCATTTTAGACAAGGAGATTTTGATGGAGGCGTAAAGGCTGGCGTGATGGCCATCATTCAGTCCATAAAAGGAGAGTATGTAAATGATGCACCTCCTACTACTCAAAAAAGAAAACGCAAAAGTTCTCCGCTATTTACATTACTGGTGATACTCGTAATTATAATTTTAGCGGCCAAAAGACGCGGTGGTGGCGGTGGTGGCGGATGGTCATCCCGTGGTGGATGGATTGGTCCGATTGGCGGAGGTGGTTTTGGATCGAGCTCCGGTTCATGGGGCTCCGGTTCTGATTTCGGTGGCGGTGGCGGTTTTGGCGGAGGAGGATCCAGCGATTCCTGGTAGCGACAAGATATATAGCTGCGAAATATAGGTAAAGATGAAAAAGTTAATACTGATCTTTTGCATACTTACTAACCTTACCGCGTTTGCACAGCGCGCCGTTCCTGAGTTGTGGGGTCATCGCGTGCATGATGAAGCGCATATACTTTCGCAAACTACAGTAGACAACCTGGAAGTGATGCTTCAGGCTCACGAAGATTCAACCACGAATCAGATTGCTGTTCTCATTATACCATCGCTCAATGGCGATGTGCTGGAAGAATATTCTCTGCGTGTAGCCCACGATGTATGGAAGCTTGGTTCAAAGAATAACGACAATGGTGTGTTGCTGCTTATTGCTGTTGACGATAGAAAAATGCGGATTGAAGTTGGTTATGGCTTGGAAGGTGTTTTGACGGATGCCGTTACAAGTCGCATTATTCGAAATGAAATTGCTCCCCGGTTTCGAGATCACCAATATGACAGCGGTGTAACAAGCGGTGTACAAGCAATTGTAACTGCCATTAAAAATGAATATTCAGCCGTTGACAATGCTTCCGAAGAAGACACTTTACAAGTAGAAATGAATTGGAAGGAGCGTTTGCTTATTGGCGCGTTCATTTTTGGTATACTTGGTATATTCACAGCACTTGGTCTTTTTGTACAAGGCTGCATGGGTTGGTTTCTGTATGCATTTTTAATTCCGTTTTACGCTGTGTTTCCCATGGTAGTTTTTGGTGTGACTGGTGGCATAGTGGTGCTAGGTATATATGCTATCGGATTTCCGATTGTTAAAATACTGATGAGCAAAACTGAATGGGGAAAACGGATGGCGACAAAAATGAATAATACTAACCGCTCTGGCGGAAGTGGCTGGTCTTCAGCTTCAGGATGGGGATCGGGTAGCAGCGGCCGCAGCAGTGGAGGATTTTCCGGAGGTGGCGGAAGTTTTGGCGGAGGAGGAAGCAGTGGTTCCTGGTAAGATATTTTAGGCTAATGTGAGTTATGGAATATGCCGTGAAACAATATCAGCTCGTTCGTGCTTCACGTGCCGTTGCTATGGATTACTATCATCACGTTGGAGAAAAATTATTTTTTAAGGTCGATACTTTTAATTCGAAAAGTATATCTGATCTGTTGGTGCACATTGCGCATGTGTATACTTTCTGGCTTGGCAACTTTGCGTTGAAAAAAAATCTGGCCTATATCCCGATCAATGACGTTTCCAATCTTCATACGCTGCAACGCCTTTATCAGGATGTAGATGTACTTGTAGAAGAATTTCTGGAGAATTTTAAGAATGGTTCGTCAGCGGATGTTTCAGGAAGAGCCGGAACTCCTCCCCGGGAAATAACACGATCTCCCTTAGAAATTTTCACGCACGTCCTTACACATGAATTTCATCATAAAGGTCAGATTCTGATCATGGGAAGATTACTTGGATTTCCTCCTCCTGATACCGACATCATTCATTTTTAATCGTTCGTAAAAAATACTGACAATCATTTCAATAGCCGGTATCCTAATCCTATTTTTGGGCCTTCTTTTAAACCCGTTCACAATGAACCCATACAAGGTATCCGCTTAATGTAATATACCTGCAGACTATATCTGATCCATAAGAAACAAACTACTTACCTGATGAAAAGAGATAAAGTTATTTTCGACCTCATTGAAAAGGAAAAACAACGCCAGCAACATGGTATTGAATTAATTGCCTCTGAAAACTTCACTTCTCAACAAGTGATGAAGGCGATGGGCACCGTGTTGACGAATAAATATGCGGAGGGTCTTCCCGGAAAACGCTATTATGGTGGATGCGAGGTAGTGGATGAGATCGAGCAATTAGCAATTGATCGTGCAAAGGCATTATTTGGAGCGGAATGGGCAAACGTTCAGCCTCACTCCGGAGCACAGGCAAACGCAGCAGTTATGCTGGCCTGCTTAAAACCTGGCGACAAAATTCTAGGTTTTGATTTATCACATGGTGGTCACCTTACCCATGGTTCTCCTGTAAACTTCTCTGGTAAATTGTATCAGCCAACATTTTATGGTGTTGAAGAAGCTACTGGCGTTATTGATTTCGATAAAGTAATTGAAACAGCGAAGCGTGAAAAACCAAAGATGATTATCTGTGGTGCATCTGCGTATAGCCGTGACTGGGATTATAAAAAACTTCGTGAAGCAGCAGATAGCGTTGGTGCACTTTTGCTTGCCGACATTTCGCATCCTGCTGGTCTGATCGCGCGTGGATTGCTAACAGATCCAATGGAGCATTGCCACATTGTAACGACCACTACACATAAAACACTTCGCGGTCCACGCGGAGGACTTATCCTTGTTGGTAAAAACTTTGATAATCCTTTCGGACTGAAAACCCCGAAGGGTGAACTTAGAAAAATGTCGTCTATACTGGATTCAGGTGTATTTCCGGGAACGCAAGGTGGACCATTGGAGCACGTGATCGCTGCAAAAGCAATTGCTTTTCAGGAAGCATTGTCCGATGAATACATGGAGTATATCGTACAGGTTGCCAAGAATGCAAAAGCAATGGCACAGGCATTTCTTGACCGTGGCTATAAAATTATATCCGGAGGTACAGACAATCACTTGATGCTAATCGACCTTCGTTCGAAAAAATTAACCGGTAAGCAAGCTGAGGAATCCTTGATTCAAGCTGATATAACGATTAATAAAAACATGGTTCCATTCGATACGCAATCACCTATGGTAACATCGGGTATGCGTGTAGGAACACCAGCAATCACAACGCGCGGCTTGAAAGAAAAAGACGTAGTGAAAGTTGTTGAACTGATCGATGAAGCACTACAGAATGTTGATAACACAAAACAACTGAAGGCGGTGAAGAAGAAAGTAAACCGCTTGATGGAAAAGTTTCCACTTTATTAATTTGAAAAATATCCAGCGGACCTTCTTAGTTGATTAAAAATTAAGAAGGTCTTTTATAATTTTTATATAACCATGCCATTAGATCAGGATCCGATTGAAGAAGAAAGTGGAGAAAAGGAAATGTCATTTCTCGATCACCTCGAGGAGCTCCGGTGGCATGTTATTCGTTCTCTGGCTGCTATTGTTATATTCACAATCTTCGCTTTTGTACAAGTAAAGTGGATTTTCACCAATGTAATTCTGGCACCAGCGAAATCAAATTTCTGGACTTGGAGAATGTTCTGTAAGCTCGGTCAGGCGTTCAGCTCACAGGATTTATGTATCGAAGACATCCAGCTCGAATTGCAAAGTCGTTTTATGACAGGGCAGTTTACCATTACAATCGTAGCTGCTTTTATAATTGGACTCGTATTCGCATTTCCCTATGTTGTTTGGGAGCTGTGGAGATTTATAAAGCCAGGTCTTAAAGTAAATGAGCGTAAAAACTCAACAGGCGTTGTGGCTTCTGTTTCTCTCCTATTCCTCTCAGGAATTTTATTCGGATACTATGTCATCGCTCCGCTCATGGTATACGTCATGGTAAACTACCAGATCAGTGACATGATCCGAAATGAGTTCGATATCACATCGTATGTTTCTACCGTGGTAACACTCGTGTTTGGTAGCGGATTATTATTTCAATTACCCGTAGTTATATACTTCCTTTCTAAAATAGGATTGGTTACGCCCGCTTTTTTGAGAAAATACAGAAAACATTCAGTCGTAATTATTCTTGTTATAGCGGCTATCATCACTCCTCCGGATCCGCTCAGCCAAACGCTGATCTCGATTCCATTGTATCTGCTTTTTGAAATCAGTATTATAATATCGGCCAGAGTAGAGAAACAAAAATTGAAAGAAGAAGCGGAAGAACGCTTACGCGAACAACAATCAACACCATCTCCGTCATGAAAAAAATAGCGATCGGCAGCGACCACGCTGGATTTGAATACAAGGAAGCTCTTCGCAAATGGTTAGAAGCGAATGGCTATACGTATAAAGATTTTGGAACCTATAGCACCGCCTCCGCGGATTATCCAGACTTTGCTCATCCGGTTGCCAATGGCGTAGAGAGTAAAGAATTTGATCAGGGTATATTGGTTTGTGGCAGTGCCAACGGAGTGGCTATTACCGCGAATAAACATCAAGGCATTCGCGCTGCGATCTGTTGGACGGAAGAACTTGCTAGCCTCTCACGCCAACACAATGATGCTAATATAGTTTGTATTCCGGCACGCTTCATTTCTCTGGATGACGCCGAGAAAATTGTGAACCGTTTTCTTACTGAAAAATTTGAAGGGGGAAGACACGCGAACCGCGTTGGGAAAATAAGCTGCTAAATTATACCCGCAGAGGCGTGTATATAATGAATATAAAAATGCCCGGGTATATATACCGGGCATTTCTTTTAATAGCTGAACTCTCCTACTTTACTTTTGATTGTTACTTTTTTGGAATCAGATTTCTCTACATAACCGATGATCTGTGCTTCCATGTTAAAACTTTGGGCGATTGAAATGACATCCTGAGCATACTTCTCGTCAAGATATAGCTCCATACGATGGCCCATATTGAAAACTTTATACATCTCTTTCCAATCTGTTTTACTTTGCTCCTGAATAAGCTTAAACAGCGGAGGTATATCGAACATATTATTTTTTACAATATGAACGTCATCTACAAAGTGAAGCACTTTTGTTTGAGCACCACCACTGCAATGCACCATGCCGTGAACTTGTGATCGAAGATTTTTCAAAACTTCAATAATAACCGGAGCATACGTGCGGGTAGCGGAAAGTACAAGCTTGCCGGCATCGAGCGGAGAACCTTCAACTTTATCCGTTACTTTATAACTTCCCGAGTATACCAGGTCAGCAGAGATACTTCCATCAAAAGACTCCGGATATTTTATAGCATAGTCTTTATGGAAAACATCATGACGCGCAGATGTTAATCCATTACTCCCCATACCTCCGTTATAAGAATCTTCGTAAGAGGTTTGTCCATAAGAGGCTAATCCAACGATAACATTTCCGGCTTTGATCCGGCTGTTGTCGATCACGTCTTTTCTTCTTAACCGCGATACAACTGTGCTATCAACAACAATGGTTTTTACAAGATCACCAAGATCTGCAGTCTCACCCCCAGTACTAATGATGTTTAATCCGTGCTTGCGCAGCATCTCCAACACCTCTTCTGTGCCATTGATTATAGCTGCTATAACTTCTCCCGGTATAAGATTTTTATTACGACCGATAGTGGAGGAAAGAAGTATATTTTCAGTCGCTCCCACACAAAGCAAGTCATCAATATTCATGATGATAGCATCCTGCGCTATACCTTTCCAAACCGACAAGTCTCCGGTTTCTTTCCAGTATATATAAGCCAGTGATGATTTTGTTCCTGCTCCGTCAGCATGCATCACCGTGCAAAAATTTTCGTCAAGACCTAAATAGTCCGGAACGATCTTGCAGAATGCTTTTGGAAAAAGACCTTTATCCAGTTTGCTGATGGCCTGGTGAACATCTTCTTTGGAGGCGGAAACGCCACGTTGGTTATAACGATCGGAGCTCAAGTATATATCTGTAAAGTGAAAGAAAGATTTCTTCCGTAAATAATCAGGATACTATAATAAAGTAATTAAGATTCTTTCTTAACCAGAAACTGTTCAAGGTCTTTGAGGTTAAGGATACCTTCGTAATATGCTTTTCCGAAGATTACAGCAAACACGCCCATATCATTAAGACGTTTGATGTCGTCCACACCGCGAACACCGCCACTGGCCAGTACACATATTTCCGGAAAGGTTTTGATGATCTCTTCGTAATAATCGAAGGCTGGCCCCTCAAGAACACCATCACGCGAAACATCGGTAGACTTCACGTACTTCAATCCACGTGAATAAAAGTATTCCAGTTGTTCGAATAGTTTAGTTTGTGTTTTGCGTTGCCATCCTCTGAACAAAAGTTCTTTTGTAGTACGATCAACAACATCTGCACCCAGCGTTATTTTCTCACGACCGTAGGATATAATCCACGAAGCAAACAGCTCCGGGTTGGTAACAGCGATACTCGCAGCTGTGATATAGTCAGCTCCGAATTCATACGCCTTGCTAATATCACCATCGGTCGAAATCCCTCCGGTAAAATCTATTTTCAAATCTGTATAGCCAGAGATCGTTTCCAGCACAGCCCAGTTAACAGGTGCTCCTTTTTCTGCACCATCCAAATCAACAAGATGTACTACTTCAATGCCATGATCCTCGAAGCGCTTGGCCAGGTCAAGAGGATTTTCATTATAGGCCTTCTCACTGGTCGGATCGCCTTTGCGCATCTTCACGACCTTTCCTTTCCGAATGGCAATAGATGGGATTACCTGGATCATTATACTGAATTTTCTGAGCAGCCAAGTTACGATGCAAAGCTGAAAAACCCTTGTGGTAGCTGAAAAACTGAAAATTATTCACGGCAACGAATTTGCTTTCTGCCACCATAGATTTCGCTAATTTTATCAATCACTTAAAAATCTTTATGAGAAAAATAGCTGTGCTGTTGTTATTGGTAAGTATTGCATCTAATGTTTTGAGCCAGGCGAAAGTTCGGAGGTTGCCCAGTATTATAAATCACCCTTCGCTGGATGTCTCCGCTCCCTACATCAGCCTCGATGGAAATGCACTGTTGTTTGTTGCAAACAATGGTCAGGATGGCGCGCTTAATATTTTATATACTTCACGCGAATCAGATTGGAAAGAACCTGCAGACCTTCCGAAACACTTGAACACGCGGTTAAATTTTTTTAAAGGATATGCTCTGAGTGCCGATGGAAAAAAATTATACTTCACGTGCGCAAAGTCTCCGGTGATTGGTGGCTATGATATATTCTCCTCAGAACTTACAGGAAGCACCTGGAGTCAGCCTGAGAATTTAATGCTCCCGATCAATTCCAAAACCAATGATGGCTCGCCTTCATTTACGGGTGATGGTAATACAATATATTTTATGCGCTGCGATAAAATGGATCAAAGCAAAGCGAGTGGTTGCAAGATCTTCTCTGCAAAAAAGAAATCGAACGGTCAATGGGAGGAGCCTGTAGAGTTACCAGCTGCGATCAATGCAGGAAACTCGCAGACACCACGTATTATGGCTGATGGCGAAACGCTGATTTTTTCCTCTGATAAACTTGCTCCAAATAAAGGCGGCATGGATCTCTATATGAGTAAATTTAAAGGAGGGAGCTGGACAAGCCCTATAGCGCTTGATTTTGTAAACACAGAAAAAGATGATCAGTACGTTAGTGTAGCCGCGTTAGGAAGATACTTGCTAAAAGAATCGCCAGGCGCCAGAAAAAATTCAGAGATCACCGAGTTTTTAATTCCTGCTGAAATAAAGCCACGCGGCTTGATGATTGTGGAAGGTAAAATTACGGATAACACTGGGGCTGCTATACCCGCCTATATTTCGATCACAGATCTTGCTACCAACAAGCGTGCATACAGCGGGCGACCTTCTGCGAATGGAGCGTATTCTATTTTTCTGTTAGAAGGAACACGTTATGCAATGTCAGTTGATCCGGAACAAAGTAATGTATCTTTCTTTACAAGATCATTTGACTTGACGTCCGATAAAATTCCGCAAAAGGAGAAAGTAAACATTACTTTGAAGCAGCTTCAGGCAGGCGATGAAATACAATTGAATGTATCTTTCAAGCCTAATTCTGCTGTGCTTGATGCATCGTCTGATGATGAATTGAAGCGTTTGTCGCGTATAGCAAAAGCTAATCCATCGTTGAAATTTGAAATTCAGGTCTTACTGAATGGTTATACGGAGGATACTATAAGATCATCGGCAGACCTTACTGAATTAACGGTAGATTCAATCCATACCAGACTTGATAATGTTGATACAGTATTAGTAAGAAGAACATATCACAATGATCGTACACTGTTACAAGCTCAGGCCGTGATCGATTTCCTGATAGCTCAAGGTTCGGATCCTAAAAATCTTAAATACTTTGGCAATGCTATACCGGCGACATCTCCTGAAAACAGGAAACTGATTGTTAAAGCAGTTGCCCGATAACGACAATTGTATACCCAGACTATAAATGAAAAGAGGTAAGCATTACGCTTACCTCTTTTTCTATAAATGAATTCTCTATTTCGTTAATATGAAAACGGAACAGCAACGAGTGTTTTATCCCAGATAAGAACCATCTCAGCATCTTCTCCTACTTTTTCAAAAGCAATTGTGAATTGCTCGAATTGTCTTTCCTGCTGCACGGCATGCACATCAAGTTTTACAACATCGCGGGAAGGATCTCTGTTTGCATCACCACCGGAACTAACACCCCACTGACCAAATTCCGAATTGAAAATGATAGTCCAGGTTTCTGCTCCTGGAATCGTCCACAAAGAGTACTTACCCTTTTTCAATGTCTTCCCTTCAAACTGAAGGTCGCCCGTGGTTTCAAAAGTTGTCGCCTCGTTGGCTCCGGTACGCCACACCACTCCGTACGGCACAAGTTTGCCAAAAATTTCACGGTTCTTTTTAGACGGTCGATTGTAAAAAACCTTCACCGTAAGGTCTCCATCGTTAAAAACAACCTCTTCTTCCGGACTGAAAGATTTGGTTTGTTTTTTCATATAGTACATTGTTACCCGGCCCAGCAGGATTAACACGACAATCGCTATACCGGTAAAAATCAAAAATTTCTTCATAATCAATAAATGGCCTCGGCTCCAAGATCGTTATTCAAAACAATTTTTCAATCTTCTGATACAAAATACTAATAGAGAACCTATTTTTACGGGCCTAAAAATAATAAGTTATGGACGTAGCATCATGGTGGCCTTTTTTCGTAGTAATCGCATTATTTATTTTAGCGATCGTTTCACCTTGGATCTTCCCCAATAAGATGGTGAGCAAGAACAAGCATGACAACAAATTCTAAGAAGTCATTTCGCTTCTAAGTAATTCATGAACATCTGTGTTTTCTGCGGCTCTTCATTAGGCCATAATTCGGTCTATGAAACTGCTGCAAAAGAATTGGGCGAGTTAATGGCTTCACAAGGTCATACACTCGTGTATGGCGGAGGCAACGTTGGCCTTATGGGCGTCATAGCAGATGCTATTATGAAAAACGGAGGAGAAGTTATAGGAGTCATTCCTGATTTCCTGTTACAACGTGAAGTTGGTCACCGCGGACTTTCTCGCCTCGAAGTTGTTAACTCCATGCACGAACGCAAAAAAAGAATGGCCGACCTGTCGGATGCATTTATAGCGTTACCCGGTGGTTGGGGTACACTCGACGAGCTTGCTGAGATACTTACATGGAAGCAGCTTGGGATCATTAGCCAACCCGTTGGTTTACTTAACATTGCTGAATTCTTCAATGCTCTGCTGGATCAAATGCAGAAGATGGTTGACGCGGGATTCCTTCGCGCATCCAACCTTGATTTTTTATTGATCGAAAATTCCAGTGAAAAACTTCTGTCGTCTCTCCAGACAGAAAATCTCTAAACATTCGCACAAATTGACTTATCTTGACGTATAACCTATAACGGTTCACACGTTTGTATGGTGCGTATAATTCAGGCTTTGCTCTTTACCCTTGTTTGTGTTAAAAGTCTTTCGGCTCAGACATTAGGATTTTCTCTTCCTCCTGGTCAGAAGAAAGTACAGATGCCTATAGAGATTTATAATAATCTCGTTGTTATTCCCGTGGTGTTGAACAACTCCCTTCCGCTAAAATTTATCCTTGATACCGGTGTACGCACGGCTATACTTACTCAAAAAACATTTACAGATATTCTCAATCTTCAGTACTCACGCAAGTATACTATATCAGGCCCTGGCGGAGAAAAATTAGTAGACGCATATGTTACCAACAATGTAACGTTGGATCTGCCCGGTATTCAGGGACGTGGTCATGCGATGCTCGTATTGGATGAAGATTACCTGGAGCTTAGAAACTACCTCGGCACGGATGTGCATGGTATATTAGGATACGAATTGTTCAGTCGCTTCATTATTCAGATCGACTACGAAAAGAAACTCCTCACATTTACCACTCCAGATAAATTCAGGAAGCCAAGAAAATTCCAGACGCTTCCCATGAAAATCGAAGACACAAAGCCCTATATTATTTCGCCTATATCTTTTCAGGATGGCACAACGATGAACGCCAAATTACTGATGGACTCAGGAGCCAGTCACGGTTTGATGCTCGACCCGGCAACAGACCAGCGGATCATAGTACCGGAACATGTAGTTAGCAGCGTGATCGGCCGAGGACTTGGCGGAGAGATTGTTGGTAAGGTAGGACGGATCAAGTCTATAGATTTCGGAACCTATAAATTAAATAACGCGATCGCTAATTTTCCGGATCCCAATAGTTATTCTGATAGTATAAAAATCGGAAATGTTTTTCGTAATGGCGCTGTCGGAGGGGAAATCATGAGCCGCTTTACCGTTATTTTTAATTTTCCCCAGGAAGAAATTTATATCAAGAAGAACGCCTCCTTTAAAAAAGGATTTCACTATAATTTGAGTGGTTTGATTGTGAAAGCAAAGGGCTCACAACTAAATGTGTTTGAAGTAACGGAAGTACGTAAACAATCTGTGGCAGACAAAGCGGGTATACAAGCAGGCGATATCATTACGAGTATTAACGGAATCACCACACAAGTGCTTAACCTGAACCACCTCAATGGATTTTTTAACAGCAAGCCAAAGAAGAAAATCCGCCTTGAGATAGAAAGAAAAGGTCAGCGGATGCGAAAAGAATTTGCACTCGAAGATCAGATTTGATTAATGCGAAAGCTTAAGCAAGAACTCTTTTCTTTTTTGATACACTTGGTATAGATAGAGTTGCGTTCTGCGAAAGCGAAGCGAATTCTTCAGGGTATTATATATGGCTTCGGGCGAAAGATTTTGTTTCAGTAAATAGTCCAAAACATTGCTGCCGCCAAACGCCTCTTTATAGTTGGAGTTCTTTAAGACCATGATAGGAATATCTTTCGTCTTCTTGTTACTCGAAAGCGTTTGGATAGTCTCCCTTAATTCTGTTTTGCCCAGGTTATCATCGATGATGGCGAAATTAGGATTAAAGCGAATAAGCCTTTCCACTGTGCTCTTTAAGTCAAATGCTATCTCGGTAACAATTTTAAAGCCTTGTACCGCCTGCAGATTTTTCAGCACCGAACTCAATTCAATAGGATTATTGCCGACAAGCAGTATATGCATGGGCTCCGATGATGATGAATCTTTGATAATTGTTTTCATATTGCCAACTGGGTTATGTAACAGTATATAAACGTAAAAGGTTACTTAACAAGATTGGGCCCGTTGCAATTTTTTGACTACAGACCACTATTTTTCACCAAGAATTCTCAAATAAGGAAACTTTAGACAAGAATTGAAAAAAATTTTAATCGTAGGTGGAGGACTTGCCGGTTTAATTTCGGCTATAATTTTAGCGCGCAAAGGTATTGAGGTGCTGGTTGTGGAGCGAAAAGTATATCCATTTCATCGGGTGTGCGGAGAGTATATTTCAAATGAAACGATTCCCTTTTTAAAATCACTTAAGCTTCTTCCGGAAGAATTTTCTCCTTCTCAAATTAACAGGCTTCAACTCTCTGCCATCAGTGGTAAAAATGAGATCCTGCCGCTTGATCTTGGCGGTTTTGGAATCAGTCGCTATATATTAGATAACTTCCTTTACAGCAAGGCTCAGGAAGCAGGAGCTGAATTCTGGCTAAATACAGACGTAGAAAATGTTTCTTTCCAGGATAATAAATTCGCCATTGCTACATCACGGTCGGAAGTATATGCTGACATCGTGATTGGTGCTTTCGGAAAGAGATCGAAGATGGATGTTCATCTCAACAGGTCTTTTATACAGAAGCGTTCTCCGTATGTAGGTATAAAGTATCATCTCAAAACAGATCATCCACACGACCTTATTGCTCTTCATAATTTTCCCGGTGGCTATTGTGGAATGAGTAATATAGAAGAAGGCAAAACAAACCTCTGTTATCTCACACATCGCGATAATGTGAAGAAGTATAAAAACATTCGTGAAATGGAGGAAGCAGTGCTCTTCAAAAACCCGTTGCTGGAATCTGTTTTTAAGAATGCTGATTTTCTTTTTGAAAAACCAGAGGTCATTAACGAGATCTCCTTCGAAACAAAATCACTCGTAGACAATCACATCCTGATGGCTGGCGATGCCGCAGGAATGATTACTCCGTTGTGTGGCAACGGCATGGCAATGGCAATTCACGCGTCCAAAATTCTGAGTGAACTTGTAATCCGGTATTGTGAGGAGGAAAGTTTTTCAAGAGAGCAACTTGAGAAAAACTATATATATCAATGGAGAAAAAATTTTGCTGGCAGAATTTGGGCAGGTAGGCAAATTCAGAAATTGTTTGGCAATGAATGGGCCTCTAACGTTGCTATAAATTTAGCGATCAATGTAAAACCTGTTGCCAGAATCATAATGCGCAACACACATGGCGAAGTGTTTTGACTTTCACAAAGCATATTTACCGTTGATTGATGTTCAGATAATTTTTCGAGATCAATTCTTTAACTTCCATTCATCATCAACCATCCTACAACCATGAACCATGAAACCAATCGCAGATCATTTCTTCGCTCACTTGGACTAATTACCGTTGGCGCAACCGCAGGAGCTTCATTCTTGTCAGCATGTGGAAGTAAGCCTTCCGGTGAAAATCAGCAAGCAGCAACAGACACAACAGCAACTGTTGAGCAACCCAAAGATTTATTTTTCAAGATCTCTCTGGCGGAGTGGTCGCTTCACAAATCTCTTTTTGAAGGAAAACTAACGAACCTTGATTTTCCTGCGAAAGCAAAGAATGACTTTGGTATTTCGGCTGTTGAATATGTAAACCAGTTTTTCAAAGACAAAGCGAAAGATCAGGCTTACCTTACCGGTCTTAAAAAGCGTTGTGACGATCTCGGTGTAACGAGCGTGTTGATTATGTGTGATGGCGAAGGTGAACTGGGAGATGCCGATGCAAAGAAGCGCTTACAGGCTGTTGAAAATCATTACAAATGGGTAGAAGCCGCGAAATTTTTGGGCTGTCATTCTATACGTGTGAATGCCGCAGGCGAAGGTAAAAGAGAAGATGTAGCCAAGGCTGCCACAGAAGGACTGCGTAAGCTTTCCGAGTTTGCAAAAAATACCGGTATAAATGTTATTGTTGAAAACCATGGCGGTTACTCTTCCGATGGCCAGTGGTTGAGTGGAGTTATAGCGGCCACGCAAATGGACAACTGTGGTACCTTACCAGACTTTGGTAACTTCTGTGTTAACCGCACAAAACCAGAAGCAAATACACCGGAGGCATGGGAGAAAACAAAATGCCTTGAAGAATACGATCGCTATAAAGGAACACAAGAGTTAATGGCGTATGCGAAAGGCGTAAGTGCCAAAACACACGAGTTTGATGCGCAAGGAAATTGTGTTGAAACCGATTATTCAAAAATGCTCTCGATCGTAAAGGCTGCGGGATATAGCGGGTACATAGGAATAGAGTATGAAGGACAAACCTTGGGCGAGGAAGAAGGTATTCGTGCAACCAAAGCCCTCCTTGAAAAAGCCGGGGCTACCGTCTAACAACTATATATATACTCAAAACATCTGCCAAAGCTGTGTTGAGTCCAACAACAAGTAGATGAAGAATATATTTAAACATGTGGCTGAAATAAAATTCAGCCACATGGTATGTTTATGATCTGCTTTCGATTCATTCTGAATCACTCTTAAAAACCAATATAGGAAAAATACAATCACGGGGAACATCGCTCCCAGAAACACCCACGCATAATTATTTATAAAGAACGCGTTGAAATAAAGTATATATCCGATCGATACAATTGAAAACAGTGCGCCTACAAATAAAAATGTTCCGCGAACGCCAAGCATCAAACTAAAAGTTTTATCTCCACGAATTGAATCTTCGTCGTGTTGGTATACCTGTGTCATAGGATAAGTGCCCATTAACAGCGCACTGCTTAATAATCCAGGGATTATGACCGAAGCCCTCAGGGCATTTTCCAATGGAAAACGATTAATACCAATGTAGCACATTACGAATGCAAATAGTCCCTGGAACAGGCTCACGATCAGCCAACCGGCAATAGGATATTTTTTAAGCCGTATAGCAGGATGGCTATAGGCTTTCGAAATGAGCCCGTAAATAAAAATCATTATCGCAAAAACAAGAGAGATCTTGATCAGTGCAAGAACAATTGCAACTGCATCAAAGAGCAAGGAAAGATAGTATAGATCTTTTTTTACTTTCGGAGGATTCTTCAGGCCTCCTATACTTTTTTCATCCTTGTCGAAATAACTGTTATAGCCATTGCTGGCAGGGTATAGGAAGAGATGTACAACGATGAATGTCCACAACAGCGGCTGCGCACTTAGATTAGGAGAGATTGCAAGGCTAAAAAAGAAAACCGGCATCAAGTAGTAAGAAAACGGTATTCTCAAATGAAGCCACGAAGAGCGCGAAAACATAGTCTTATTTTAACGTTTGAATGTATTTATACTTTCTCTCCGATTCTGACTAACCGAATAAATCCTGAAACACCTCTGTTAATTTTCCAAAAGCTTTTACTTTAATGTTGGTCTTCTTCATATCAATAGATTTCTGATTGAACTTGGAAATATATATTTCCTCGAAGCCAAGCTTTTCTGATTCTGAAATACGCTGCTCAATTCGGTTCACAGCACGAAGCTCTCCTCCCAATCCGATCTCTGCTGCAAAACAGAATTTATCCGATACTGGAATTTCCTCCATCGATGATATTATTGAAATACAAATAGCGAGATCTATGGCCGGGTCTTCTACTTTAATTCCTCCCGCCATATTTAAAAAAACATCCTGCGTACCCATTCTGAAACCACAGCGTTTTTCCAACACAGCAAGTAGCATGTTCAATCGCTTCTGATCAAAACCGGTAGGCGTCCGTTGAGGTGTGCCGTACGATGCCGGGCTCACCAAAGATTGAATTTCAATCAGCAGAGGACGATTTCCTTCAATCGTTGCTCCTATAGTAACTCCGCTGAGCTGTCCATCTTTTTGTGAAATTAATATCTCGGATGGATTGGATACTTCACGCAACCCGGTGCCTAACATTTCATAGATACCAATTTCAGATGTTGACCCGAAACGGTTTTTCGTGGTGCGCAAAATGCGATACGCTAAATGACGATCTCCTTCGAATTGAAGAACCGTATCAACCATGTGCTCCAGTACTTTCGGCCCAGCCAACATCCCGTCTTTAGTGATATGTCCAATCAGAAATACCGGAGTATCGGTTTCCTTGGCAAACTTCATCAACTCGCCTGCGCATTGGCGCACCTGCCCTATACTTCCGGCAGCAGAATCCATTAACGGAGAGTAAAGCGTTTGAATAGAATCTATAATTACAATTTGCGGCTGAAGCGACTCAATGGCCAAAAATATATTCTTAGTATTGGTTTCAGTAAGGATGAAAAATCCCTTTGAAGAATTACCGAGCCTGTCAGCACGCATTTTGATTTGCTGCTCACTCTCTTCGCCCGATACATATAGCACCCGTAATAATTTGAGTTGCAATCCCACTTGCAGCATGAGTGTTGATTTACCTATACCTGGTTCTCCTCCAATCAAGACTAATGATCCGGGTACAATCCCACCCCCTAAAACGCGATTCAATTCATCGTCTCCGGCATGCGTGCGCACTTCCGGCAAAGCGTCTATCTCATTTAGTGCTTTCGCTTTAACAACTTTCGAACGCGGTGACTCTTGTCGCCACTCATTCTTATTGCTTTCTTCTTTGGTTACTATTTCTTCTGCAAAAGTATTCCAGCTATTGCACGATGGACACTTCCCCAGCCACTTCGCTGATTCATACCCACAACTCTGACAGAAATAAACTGTTTTTGGTTTAGCCAATTGATCAATATTTAATGTAAAGAGAGTACAAGCTGCAAAAAGAAATGATAAAGTTGCATGAATTTTTTATACTTACAGAACTAATCTAAAACCTTAACCTAACCTGTTGTATGAGGGCATTAATCCTGGGACTAATCGTCTCCCTTTCTGTGCAAACTATATATGCGCAGAAATCTCCTGTTAAATTTGGTGACATTCCGATGGAAGACTTGAAGATGAAAATCTATGACAAAGATTCATCGGCTTCCGCAGTTATTCTTTCCGATTATGGGGAAGCTTACGTTACGGTAACTGCCGTAAATGCATCACTAGTTTTTGAAAGACATGTTCGCATCAAGATTCTTACAAAAGAAGGATTGGATTGGGCGACTGCCGCGATTCAGTTGTACCATTCAGGATCGAACGAAGAGCGTGTTACGAAATTGAAGGCAACAACCTATAATCTTGAGAATGGTAAAGTTGTTGAAACCGACATGTCTAAAGACGGAATCTTTAAAGAGAAATACAATCGCAATATTAACCTCCAGAAATTTACATTGCCCAATGTGAAAGAAGGTTCCGTGATCGAATACTCTTACACGGTTTCATCTGAGTTCCTTGCTAATTTTCCTGATTGGCAATTTCAATATGATATACCGGTTCGTGCCAGTGAGTACTGGGCTCTGTTTCCTGATTTTTTCATTTTCGAGAAATATATGCAGGGATATGTAACGCTAACTTCTTATGAAGTAAAGAACAAAGCGAATGCAGATTTCCAGGTTCAGGCACATCATTGGATATCAAAAGATGTTCCGGCTTTCAAAGAAGAACCTTTCATGACATGTGAAGATGACTATGTCTCCAAGATCAATCTCGCATTGTCCTATATAAATTTTCCGGGTCGACCTGTACAAGAAATTATGGGTACGTGGGCAAAATTGAATACAACGCTATTGGAAGCTGAGAATTTCGGAAAGGCTATTACAGGATCGAACTTTCTGAAGAAAAAGGTAGAGGAGTTGACAGCAGGTCTCACGGATCCACAGCAAAAAGCGGCTGCTATATTTACGTATGTTCGTCAGAATGTAGAATGGAATGGTGTGAAAGACCGGTATGCAGATAACCTCAAGAAGATATTTGAAGACAAGAAAGGAACAGCTGCTGACATTAATATACTCTTGGCTGCTATGTTGGAGAAGGCCGACCTGCCCATTGAAATGATCATGTTGAGTACACGCGATCATGGATTTGTAAGACCAACTTATCCGATGGAAGAGCAATTTAATTATGTGATCTGCGCAGTAAAGATTGGCGATAAAAAAATCTTGTTGGATGCTACCGATAAATATCTGCCGATGGGTGTTTTGCCAGAGCGATGCCTGAATGGACAAGGGCTTATCATTTCAAAAGTAAATCATGGATGGATGAATCTTGATTCAAAGATGAAATCGAAGACTATCGTAAGCACAGATCTCGCATTGAAAGAAACTGGAGAACTTTCTGGCAAAGTAAATTATAGTTATGATGGGTACGATGCGCATCGCGTGCGGAAAGATTACTTCGCAAATGGCGAGCAGGATTATTTGAAAAGCTTTTTGGCTGATAAAACATGGGAAATCCAGAAAAGCGAATTTCAGAATTTGAAAGAGATCGAACAGAATGCCAAGCAACTTCACGAATTAGTAATCAGTGAACATTGCATAGTTACAGGCAACGTGATTTACCTGAACCCATTTGTAACATCACAGATGAAAGAGAATATATTCAAACACGAAAAGCGCGAATACCCGGTAGACTTTGGTAGCCCGAAAGATCAAACCTATATGTCTAAAATTGTAATACCGGACGGATATACTATAGATGAACTTCCAAAGCCAAAGGCGATGGCTCTTCCAGGTAATGCTGCCAAGTATACTTACAATGTTACGCAAACCGGCAATGTGTTAAACGTGATCAGCATGCTGCAGATCAACAAAAGTCTTTTCCTGCAGGATGAATATCCGCACTTACGCGAATTTTATAACCAGGTGGTTGCCAAGCAAGCTGAGCAGATTGTGTTAAAGCGAAAATAAGTTGAGATGAAAAAAATGTCATGGTTGTTGTTATGCACGCTGATATATACCAGCGTACTGGCGAAAGAAGATCCGAAATATCCGGTAAGTGCTATACCGGAGGATATGAAGACCGGAATGTATGCTGTAATACGTGAACGCGAATTGAAATTTGAAATCAATTCAGTAAGTAATGCAGTCATGCATTATCGGATTGTAATGACTATACTGAACTCAAATGCCAAACAGTATGCAAAGGAAGTTGTGGGGTATGATAAATTCAATATTGTAAAAGCATTCAGAGGAACAGTGTATGACGCTTCTGGGAGTGTGATAAAAAAACTAAAGCAAAATGAAATATACGATCAAAGCGCTTTTGACGGATCCTCATTATATAGTGACAATCGATTAAAGCGGGCAGACTTATCGCAAGGAACATATCCCTATACTGTTGAATTTGAATATGAAATTGAACAGAAGACGCTTTTCTCCGTTCCGGATTTTGAGCTATATCAGGATGATGAAATCACGATTCAAAATTCGAAGTATATATTGATATATCCCGCTGCATTAAAGCCGCGGTATAAACTGTTTAAAATTCCTGAGCCAAAGAAGGCAACCATCGAGAGTAAAGAAGTGCTTGAATGGAGTTTTGAGAACATCAAGCCTCAAAAATTTGAGAAGTTAAGTCCGGATAGAGTGATTCCAAATATAATGGCAGCACCTTATGCTTTTGAATTTGATAAGTATGCCGGAAACATGGATTCATGGGAAAATTTTGGAAAGTGGATAACGCTCCTTAATAAAGACAGAAATGTTTTGCCGGAGCCCACAAAAAAACAGATTCATGAACTAACAAAGAATGCAAAGAGCGAACAAGAGAAGGTTCGTATACTTTATGAATACCTTCAAAGCAAAACACGTTATGTAGGGATTCAATTAGGTATAGGAGGATTCCAGCCTTTTGAAGCCGCTGTTGTGGATAAAACTGGCTATGGTGATTGTAAAGCTCTTTCTAATTACATGGTATCGATGCTGAACGAGGTGGGCGTAAAAGCAAACTATATTCTCATTCGTGCAGGAGAAAATGCCCCTACGATGGATATAACTTTTCCAAGTTCACAGTTTAACCATGCTATTGTTGCAGTACCGAATGCGAAGGATACACTTTGGTTAGAATGTACAAGCCAGACAGCCCCATTTGGTTATATGGGAAATTTTACGGGAGATCGCTATGCTCTTATGATTACAGAGGGTGGAGGTAAACTTGTAAAAACACCAACCTATACAGCGGATCAAAACATTCAATCGCGCACAGCGGATGTCTTTGTAGAATTAACAGGCGATGCGAAAGCAAAGGTTACAACTACTTATCGCGGCTTAAAATATGAAGATGACGATTTAAACTTTGTTCTGAATCAACAGTATGACGATCAGAAAAAATGGATTCAAGAGAACACAAATATACCCGCTTTCGATCTTGCAAGTTTTAGCATGGTGAATAAGAAGAATATTATACCATCAGCTGTCGTTAGTGCAGATCTCTCTTTAAGACGTTTTGCAACCGTAAGTGGCAAGCGAATTTTTCTGACGCCAAACCTCATGAACCGTTCAACCTATATACCGGAGAAATTGGAATCAAGAAAGACCAATATAGTGTTAAGAACGCCTTATACGGACTTCGATACCATCCGCTATCATCTCCCGGAAGGTATATATCCCGAATTTTTGCCAGAGCCAGCAAAGATCAAATCACGCTTTGGTGAGTATGAAACGACATTCAC
Organism: Ohtaekwangia koreensis; assembly: GCF_900167975.1. Taxonomy (GTDB): domain Bacteria; phylum Bacteroidota; class Bacteroidia; order Cytophagales; family Cyclobacteriaceae; genus Ohtaekwangia; species Ohtaekwangia koreensis. Next base: position 544,534 of record NZ_FUZU01000002.1, on the reverse strand, counting down.
TGTGGATGCAGGAAGCCTTCTGTACATTCGAAAAATCCGAATGAACAAAGGCGAATATCCTGCGGAGTCTTATAAAGAGCTTACGGATTTTTACAAGAACATCAACAAGGCTGATAACATGAAAATGGTTTTCATGAGTAAAACGTAGCGATTATTTTGTGATCGGTGCGTTTGATTCCTTAGCCATTACGTTGTAAACCAACGTATCTGCAATAGAAGGCAACCATTTATTTAAAAACACAGCGAGCTTACCTTGGGTAGTTAACACCAGGGTTCGCTTGCGTTTAATGGTAGCCTGGTAAATATGGTGTGCACATTCTTCTGCGCTCATCATTTTTTCTTCCTGACGAGGTGATTCTCCTTGCTGACTTCCATCTTTGGTAAGAGAGCGCTTTCGAATATTGGAAGATGTAAAACCAGGACATGCAGTTAATACATGGACTCCTGTCTTTAATAGCTCGGTACGCAATACTTCCAGAAATCCGTTTAGTGCAAACTTCGAGGCAGAGTATCCTGTGCGACCGGGAAGCCCACGAAAACCAGCAATAGAAGATATACCGATAACGGAACCTTTGTTCTTTGTGATCTCGGGAAGGCAATATTTCGTGGCATACAACACGCCATAGAAATTTATATCCATCACTTTTTTCACAACATCAAGATCAAGTTCTGAAAAAAGCGCTCGCATGGAAATACCAGCGTTATTAATCAGTATATCTATAGTTCCATAAACTTTTATGGCTTCTTCTGCCATTTTACGATTGTCGTCTTCAACACTAACATCTGACTGAAGACCGTGAATCGTAATTCCTTTGCTCTTTAATTCGTCAACGGTCTTTGCAAGTTCTTCCTTGTTTCGGCCCGTTATTAAAATTCGAGAACCTTCGCTACCGAATTTCTGAGCCAATGCTTTTCCAATACCGGAAGAACCTCCTGTGATGATCACCACCTTATTTTTCATGATGCAAAATATAAATTAGTTAGATATGTAATCACCAGAATGTATCCTTCGTTCTGTCCTATCTCAATACTCACGTCTAATTCTTAACTTGAGCCCTCAAAGAATTTTGTTTCAATGCTTTTAGTCAGGTTATTATCACGATTACCTTTTTGGATACTTTACATCATTTCTGATTTTCTGTTTTTCATCACCTATTATATAGTAGGCTATCGTAGAAAAATGGTTCAGAAGAATCTCAGGAACTCCTTTCCTGAGAAATCTGAAAAGGAGATTCGTAAAATTGAAAAGCAGTTTTATATCAACCTTTGCGATTATGGAGTTGAAACATTAAAGCTCTTTTCCATTCCGAAAGCAGAACTCGCAAAGCGAATGCTATTCAAAGACATAAGCATCATTGAGAAGTATAAAGCACAAAATCAATCTGTGGTGATTCTCGCATCTCATCAGTTTAATTGGGAATGGCTGCTTTCGTCCGGCAATTTCAATTTACCCGTGCCGGTAGATTTTGTTTATCAACACCAGAGCAGTGAATTCTTTAATAGATTTTCGTTGATGTGTCGCACGCGGTTTGGTGCTCACGCCATCGGTCGACATGATGTAGCACGTGAGCTTATCAGGCGTAAGAATATACTTCGAGGTATAGCTATTGTCAGTGATCAATACCCGGGTTTAAAGAAGGATAAGAAATATCAGACCCGATTTTTAAATCAGGATACCGTTTTCTTCCTTGGTGCGCACCAGATTGCCATTTTAACACAATACCCGGTGGTATATGCGCAGGTAAAAAAAATAAGGCGAGGCTATTATGAAGCATCATTCGTTCCGATAGCGGAGCCACCATATACCAGGGAAGACTTTACATTGATCGAGAACTATATAAAGTCAGTGGAGAGCGTAATCCATGAGAATCCTGCGGGATGGCTATGGTCTCATAATCGCTGGAAGACAAGGCATTTGAAAAAAGATTAGAAATGAAAAGGGCGATGATCACTCATCGCCCCTTCTTTTTTGTTGTGCTATAGGGTTAGCTCAGTTTAAAAGCTTTTTTAACCTGATCAACGTGATCAAGTTTTTCCCATGGGAATAATTCAACTTTTACTTTCTTCTCAGAAGCCTTGCCCTTGTTGAAAATTTTCTCAACCACTTTGGATTCGCGTCCCATGTGTCCATAAGCAGCAGTTTCTGCATATATAGGAGTACGCAGGCTGAAACGTTGTTCAATAAAATAAGGACGCATATCAAAAATCTTGGCAACGCGCTTTGCGATCTCGCCATCATTTTCCTTCACTTTAGAAGTGCCGTATGTATTAACATACAGACCTACCGGTTGAGCTACGCCAATTGCATAGGCAACTTGTACCAACACTTCGTCACAAACACCTGCAGCTACCAGGTTTTTTGCAATGTGACGTGTAGCATAAGCAGCAGAACGGTCAACTTTAGAAGGATCTTTGCCAGAGAAAGCACCGCCACCGTGAGCACCTTTTCCACCATACGTATCAACGATGATCTTACGACCTGTTAATCCTGTATCACCGTGTGGGCCACCGATAACAAACTTACCCGTTGGATTAATGTGATATTTAATATCGTTTCCAAAAAGCTTTTGAACACGTTTAGGAAGTTTCTTCGTAATGCGTGGTACTACAATGTTGATGATATCATCTTCAATCTTCTTCAACATCTTCGCATCCTTGTCGAAGTCATCATGCTGAGTCGATACAACGATCGTATCTATACGCTGAGGCTTATTATCATCACTATATTCGATCGTTACCTGAGATTTTGCATCAGGGCGTAAGTATGTCATTACTTTACCTTCTTTTCGAATTGTTGAAAGCTCTCTTAATAATAAGTGAGCGAGTTCAAGCGGAAGCGGCATATAATTATCCGTTTCGTTCGTGGCATAACCAAACATCATCCCTTGATCGCCAGCTCCTTGATCTTCTTTCTTTCTACGCACAACACCCTGGTTGATATCAGGTGATTGCTCATGAATGGCTGACAGGATACCACATGAATTCGCCTCGAACATATATTCGCTCTTAGTGTAACCGATCTTACGGATTACTTCGCGAGCTATATCTTGTACATCAAGGTATGCTTCTGATTTCACCTCACCAGCTAATACTACCTGTCCGGTAGTAACAAGTGTTTCACAGGCAACTTTAGAGGCGGGATCGTAGGCTAAAAAATAATCGATAAGAGCATCCGAGATCTGATCGGCAACTTTGTCGGGATGACCTTCGGAAACCGACTCTGAGGTGAATAGATAAGGCATATAAATTAATTGTTTATTATTAGTTTTTGCGGCGTCAAATTTAGGTTTTAAAGTGTAAAACCAAAACTCTATAAATCTAATAGTGTTTAAGGAGATAAAAACAAAAACACAGCCGGAGTTTTAGGAAACTGCGATTTAACAGTCTTCCATTTTTTAACTGTAAAAGTTTTGATGTACTCATCTTTGCCAGTAACATCTATAGCAACGCAAAGCAGCGTATCGTCTTTTAGATTTTTAAGAAGTACCGACATGATGGCGTTGTTTCGATACGGAGTCTCAATAAAAATCTGTGTTTGATTTTTGGTATGAGATTCTTTTTCGAGTGCCTTCACGATAGTGGAAGCATCTTTTCCATCGAAAGGCAGATATCCATGAAAGGTAAATCGCTGCCCGTTTAATCCTGAAGCCATTAGTGCGAGTAACAAGGAAGAAGGTCCTACTAAAGGCACAACCTGTATATCATTCTCATGGGCATATTTAACAGCCAATGCTCCTGGATCGGCTACACCCGGACAACCAGACTCTGAAATGACACCAATATCTTTTCCTTCAAAGACAGGTTTAAACATAACTTTGATGGCTTCGACCTTTGTATTTTTATTCAAAACTTCAAAGGCTAAGGCTTCAATCGATTCGTAAATTTTCAGACTACTTAGATATCGCCTTGCTGTTCGTATATCTTCTGCCAGAAAGTATTGAATGGAGGGAAGTGCCTCCCGTATGTGAGGAGGGATAACAGCCTGTTGAGTTTCCTCGGCAATGACATTGGGTATAAGATAAAGTTTTCCCTTCTCCATGTAATGATTCGTATAAAGCTAAAGCGCAAGCTTCTTTAATTCGTGCTAAATTTCAGCATGAAATAACGTATGGGCAAACTGCTTATCATAATCGGTATAGTATTCATTGTTGCAGGAATAATTGTTATGTATAGTGACAAGATTCCGTATCTCGGGAAATTGCCGGGTGATATCCGGGTTGAACGCGAGAACTTCAGGTTTTATTTTCCGATGATGACTAGCATCATCCTTAGTATTTTAATCTCGTTGATACTCTATTTTATTAATCGGTGGAAAAATTAAGCAGCTTTCGTACGAGTAAGATGTCGTTAAACGTTTAGCTCCTGTCGGCCTTTAGTTTATTTAATCAATATTTACGAATTTCAGGGTTTAGTTTCTGTGAAGCAGGTTAGAACATATTTTTTCCTTCTTTCTTTTTTCCCGGCTCTATTGGTGTCGGCACAAAAGAAAACTCAGACTTCATCCATACCGCTTAATTTTCCCGACAGTGTCAGAATTGTTTTGGAAAATACCCGGAATGTAGATGCGTCCGTTGTGGGTGGCAGTTTTGCATCCGCATGGTCAAGCCTTGGTGCTGACCAACAGTTGACCATTCAACAACAAGTGCGGAAGATGAAACAAAAAAAACTTCCGCTGAAGCCAACACTGATCAATTATTTCGGAGCAATTGCCAATGCCGTAAGTGTTGAACATGCTGATCCTTCTAAGATCACTGGTTTTCTAAATGTAACGAACCAGGTAATAGAGAAAGAAACGCCACCACGCATTCAGAATTTTTTCCAGGGAAGTCGTACATTCTTTGAACATCACTCGCTCCATCACGAAAAATCCTTTCGACTATATGCAAAGGATGATGACTATACCTTTGACTACATAGCTCCGGTAGCTTCATTCGATATGAATGATACAACTTCTGCTCCTGCTGTCGATAATCAAAGTTATTCGGAGCCGCCTCCATCAAACGATTATAATGATCAACCCGTAGATTCCATTTTTACCGAAACGCCACTATGGATGAATCCTCCTCCTCAGCCTATTGTTGAAGGACCAGTGATTCGCTTTAATCGCGTTACGCTAAACTTTGTAACAAAATACGATTCAGTTTTTCTAAAGAACACAAAAGGCTCTCTCTCTCTTCGTGATAATACTTTTGTTGGTAAAGATGGCTCATTCGATTGGTCATCTGCATTGCTGAGCCCGGATAGTGTATACTGTAATCTTACTGACTATAATTTCAAAGTTACCAAGCCGGAACTGAAAGCCGACCTCGTAAAGTTTAACTATACAGGTAAAACACCGGGCCTGATTCCCGGTACATTTGAATTTAAATCACAACAGCGTAAAGATTCGGTTGCGTCAACGTATCCTCGGTTTAAATCTTTTCAAAGTACGTTGGCCATTCAAGGTATAGGAGATGAGAATGTGAAATATACCGGAGGGTTTTCCTTGACAGGACGAAAAATTTCCGGAGCCTCCGTTGGAGGAAATCCGTCAACAATAGAAGTGTTCCATAACGGTGAAAAAAAGATTAAAGCATTGTCTCCTGATTTTGAATTCACCGATTCGACTATATTCTCAAAGAAAACACGTATCAATCTTATCCATAAAAATGATTCTATCTCGCATCCTGCGGTGCGCATGAAATATACCTATGGAAAGGATAGTCTTCAAAAACTTTACGTACAGAAGGAAAGAGGTGCGCTCATGCACACTCCGTATTCTTCAACTTTCTTTAATGTAGATTTCTCGACTGATATCATCCGCTGGGATTTATTCTCTGACAGTTTGGACATGCGAACAGATGGAGGAAGAAATACGATACCGTTGATAATAGAGTCCGTGGACTATTATGATCCTGAAGATTTCCGCTTGTTAAAAGGCGAAGGTTTTTCTTTCCATCCATTGGCTTTAGTTGCCAGATATTGCATGAAGAATAAAACACGGGATTTCTATTCAGGAGATCTTGTACAATCTTCCGGCAAAGAGGTCCGAGACATTAAGGCAGCGATAGAATTTCTAAATGAAAAAGGATTAGTAGTATATAATCCAAAAACAGATATAGTACACGTAAAAGAGAAAGCCATTGTAATCTATAAAGCTAGTCTTGGTGAAATGGATTACGATAACCTCAAGATACATTCAGTGATTGACAGCACTGCGAATGCTACCGTCAATTTTGAGAAAGGGTATATGACGGTTCGAGGTGTAGATGAATTTAAAGTGAGTGATTCTCTTAACGTTCGCATCAAACCGGATAGCAACGTTATTACACTTTTAAAAGACAGAGACATAAAGTTTGATGGAACGATCAATGCCGGAAACTTTGAGATCAGCGGAAAAGGTTTTACGCTGAAATACGATAGCTTCTATATTAACCTGACGCGTATCGACTCGATTAATTTTTATGTGACGGAAAAAAATGCAAGAGGGCAGAACGTTCGCAGAAAGCTCAACAACAACATGGTGGGTGCTGACTCTGCCGCGGCAGCCGTAGGTGGTTTGGCAAGTACAAGTCAGAAATCAGGAACACTCTTTATTAGTAAGGCCGGTAATAAATCCGGAAAGAAAAAAATTCCAAATTTCCCGAGACTGGATGCCAGTGGAGGTGGTGTTATATACTTCAACAGGCCCGAAGTACTCGGGGGCGTTTATGATCAATCAATGTTTTTTGTGGTGCCACCATTTAAACTTGATAGTTTGAATGATGCCGATCCGGCCTCCATTAACTTCGATGGTACGTTTGTGTCAAGTGGTATGTTTCCGAATTTCAAGGAGAAACTTCATTCCAAACCGGACAAGTCTCTTGGTTTTGAACATATTATACCACGGGCGGGCTACCAGCTTTACAATGGCGATGCCAAAATGAAGGGTGCGTTGAATATGGATAATCACGGTCTTCGTGGAACGGGACAGATCGATTATCTGGCAGCAACGGTTCGGTCATACGATTTTATTTTTTACCCTGACTCTGTTATTACGAAAGGAAATCGTGCTACGATAGCAGAAAAGCAATTTGGTTCGGTAATGTTTCCTCAAGCATCATTGCCTGATTTTGAGATGAAGTGGTATCCGAAGCAAGACAAGATGCGATTAAAGAATCAGAAAGCTCCTTTCAACTTCTATGATTCAACTGCTCAGATGCAGGGTACACTTACCGTTTCGAAAGAAGGCGTTGCCGGAGCAGGAAAACTTGAGACACGGGGAAGTGAACTGATCTCGCGTAGTATGAACTTTACGGCAAATGATTTCAGTGCACGACATGCTCGCTTCAAAGTAAAATCAGAAGATCCCAACAAGCCTTTATTATATGGTGTAGATGTGCGTATGAAATTCAACCTGAAAGAAAACTATGCAGATATAAATCCGGAAGTAGCAGGTATGGCTGCGATTGAATTTCCATTCGCACAGTTTAAAACATCTATACCCGAAATGCGATGGGATCTGAAGGCTGAAAAGATTACCATGAAAAGAAATCCGGACGTACCGCTGGAGGAATCATATTTCTATACTACACGAAAGGAACTCGACTCTCTTAACTTCCTGGCAGACAAAGCAGAGTATAACTTGAAAACACAGGAATTAAAAGTAAGCGGTATTCCCTATATCATAGTCGCGGATGCGAAGATTACTCCTGAGAACAACGAAGTGTTGATTTTAGAAAATGCGAAGATCGGAACCCTGAAAAATACAACGATCATTCTGGATACTTTAAATGCTTATCACAGACTTACCGAAGGTGTGGTAGATATAGTATCCCGAAAACAATTTACAGGGTATGCCACCTATCAATATGTAAACTTCCTTCAAGATACATTTGCCATCAAAATGACAGACTTCCATTTGGAAGATATAGCATTGGAGGAGGTGTCGCGCAAGAAAAGAAAGACAGTAGCGACTCAACAAACCGTTGCTACCGGTTCCGTTCTTGATAAAGAGAAACTGGTGTTGGGAGCAGGTATGTACTATAAAGGCGACATGACGATGTACGCAACACGCCCTGCATTACAGCTTACAGGCTTTGTAAAACTTGACATCCGAAAAATTAAGAACTACAACACCTGGATTCAGTATACTCAGACTGGTGATGAGACTGATGTTCGCATTGATTTTGATAATGCCGTGACTGAAGGTGGAGGTCGTGTGAATGCGGGTTTACATTTCTCCAGCGATAACGAGCTATACATTACGTTTGTGAATGATAAAAAGATGGAGGAGGATGAGAACTTCTTCGAGCCAAGTGGTTCACTCCACTATGATACAGCATCACAGGAATTCAAAATTGAGAGTCTTGAAAAAGCTGCAGGAAACTCGCTCTCCGGAAAAGTGTTTGCCTATAATGACGAAACGCTCCAGGTTCGTTTCGAAGGTCCAGTGAAATTATTCAGCGGTACGAAAGATTTTAATGTTACATCGACTGCTATAGGACAGGGTAACATGACGAATAATGAGATCAAGATGAATTCTTTCATCATGGTAGATTCGAATGTACCGGTTACAGCATTTGATTTGATGGCGCGCCAAATTCAGGACGTAATCAAAAATGAAGGAGCGGATGAAGGTCTCGGTGATCAGACAGAGCTTCTTTATAAGATCGCAGATCTTGTTGGTGAACGTGCGGCAAAAGATTATGAGCAGAAAAGCTTGCAAGGTTATGTTTCATTAGGAACGCTAACGCCTCTTGCCAAGCCTCTTGTTTTCTCAAATGTAAATTTGAAGTGGTCTCAAAAGCAAAAGGCATTCTATAGCGAAGGCACTCTTGGTATGTCTAATATAGGGCGCCAGGATATTAATGGAGCGTTTGAAGGTTTCATGGAAGTGAAGAAAACAGAGGACGGTGCTCCTGTATTCAACGTATTTATAAAAGCTTCTCCTGAAGCATGGTACTACTTCGGCTTTGAAGATAATCGCTTAATGGTTCATTCATCCAATAGTGATTTCAACACAATCATTGCCAAAAAAAGTAATGCAGGAAAAGCTAAAGTGGGAGAAGTAGCTTTCATCCCCGGAAGTGACGATGAGACGCTCACATTCATTAATCGTTTCCGTCAGCAATATTACGGCATTGATATTCCGTATAGTCTGAGCGAAGGTTCTTCTGCAGCAAAGAAGAAAGAAGTAAAAGAAGAGGAGAAGAAAAAAGAAGACGATGGATTCTGATCCTTCCAGATATCGTATTGCTCCTTCTAGAAGCTGAACACAACAGGATCGTTTTTATCTGAATATTCAATAACTTCCGTCATGATAAAGTTATTGTATGCGTTTCTGTTTTGTAGCGTTACGCTGCACGCGCAATCTACCGAAGTAGTGCAGCGTGCAGATGATTTTCTTTCTTCATTATCGCCTGCCCAGAAAAATAAAGCTTTATACGAATGGAAGAGTGATGAGCGATTGAACTGGCACTTTGTTCCCAAAGACAGGAATGGTATATCGCTTCATGCGTTAGATGCAAAACAACGCGCAGTAGCCTTTGCGTTGTTAAAGTCATCCCTTAGTATCCAGGGATATCAGAAAGCAACCGGAATTCTTTCACTTGAAAAAATTCTGCAGCAAGTGGAAGGGCGGAAGGAAGATGATACGTATCGCGATCCGCTGAATTACTACTTTACTATATTTGGCAACCCCGAGGAAAAAACATTGTGGGGATGGCGTTTGGAAGGTCATCATCTCTCACTTAATTTTTCATCAGCGAATGGTGTAATGGAGTCCTCTACACCTTCTTTCTGGGGAAGTAATCCTGCTATAGTTCCTTCCGGTAATGACCGAGGAAAGAAGACATTAAAAGAGGAGATCGATCTTGGCTTCGAATTGATCAACTCGATGAATGATCAGCAACTCGCGAAGGCTCGCTTCGCAGATATAGCACTTCCTGAAATTGTATCATATAATAAACAAAAAGCAGAGCTCATTAATCCTACCGGCATTATATATACTGACCTTAACTCTGATCAAAAGAAAACATTTCTTCGGCTACTCGATGCCTATATTAAAAATTACGAGTTCGGTTTCTCTGAAAAGCTAATGGCAAAAATAAAGAAGGCCGGTATAGATCATTTAAGTTTTGCCTGGGCCGGAAGTTTAAAGCCGGGAGTTGGCCACTACTATCGTATACAAGGTCCGATGTTGCTAATTGAATACGATAACACACAGAATAACAGCAACCATATACATACCGTTGTTCGTGATCTTACCAATGATTTTGCTGCAGATATACTGCGAGAGCACTATATGAAAGAACACAACTGATGCTTTATATCGATTTAAGATCAAGTAAATAGAATCGATCACAAGCAAAATGACCAGTGCTTCCTAACGGTCCGGGAATTTTTTTGAAGCCAGCTTTATCATATAAATTCATCGCCTTGCCCATGGTGTTAAAAGTTTCCAGGTAGCAAAAGCTATATCTTTTTTCTTGCGCGGCTTGAATGCATGCCTCTAATACTCTTCTTCCTAAACCTAGTCCGCGTGCCTCAGGTAAGAAATACATTTTCTTCAACTCACAATAATCCTCTGGGCCACCTTGCAACGGCCCAATGCCACCGCCTCCAACTATTTTTCCATTCACTTCACATACATAGTATGCGCTGTATGGAGTTGAGTACGCGCGATGCATATCGTCAACCTCACGATCGTGAATGGCAAAACCTGCACCACCCGCACCGAATTCCGGCATAACAGTTCTTATAATATTCGCCACCGCTTCGTTATCAGAAGATGTGATTTGTCGAATTCCGAAATTCATCTTATGGACTTTTTAACTCAGTTTTTTAATTGCAGCAATGAAGTTCGCGTCAATTTTTTCTGATAGTATATGAACTTGATTCTTTACGATCCATTTTCCATTTATAAGCGTGCCGAGAATATCGCTGGAATCTGAAGTATATAGAATCGCTGAAAGCAAAGTGTCGGCATTAGCTAGTGCAAGCAATGGTGACTTTGCATTGAATACGATAGCATCGAATGATTCACCAATACCAAAGTATTCGTTCGGTGAAAAACCCATTGCTTTTCTTCCTGCATGAATTGTCTTTTGAGTTAAGATACCGGCACCGTCATCAAATGTATTCCGCTTATGCGTGGTGAAGCGTTGTGCATAATCTAACCAGCGAAGATCTTCCAGCGGATTTAAACTGATATGACTATCCGTACCTATAGACCATGAACCATTGTAAGCAGCAAACTCTGTAAGCCTGAAAATTCCATCTCCAAGATTACCTTCTGTACCGGGACATAAAACTGCATGTGCACCGCTCTGCGCAAGACGTTTCACTTCGTCATCATTTAAGTGTGTACAATGAACCAGGTGAAACCGGTCATTTAGCGGAAGATTATTCAGAAGCCATTCAACAGGTCTTTGCTTTAAGTAGGCAACACAATCCTCAACTTCTTTGAGTTGCTCAGCAGCATGGAGATGAAAAGGTATATCCTTGGGTCCCTCCTGAAAAGTGGATACTATATCTATAGGATCAACAGCTCGTAAAGAATGGACGCTGAAACCAAGTTTAGCATGCGAATGATTGGACACAACCGCAGCGGAATCCTCCAGCAAATGAAAGTATGTTTCGGTTGTATTCGAAATAAACCTTCGTTGACGTGGTTGTGGATCTTTTCCGAATCCCCCTTTTTGATAAAATACCGGAATGAGTGTGATCTTTATTCCGGCAGTTTTAGCTGCAGATACAAGACGCTCACCCATTTCTGCCAGGTGAGTATAAGGCTTGCCATCTTTATCGTGATGCAGGTAATGGAATTCGGCTACGTGTGTATAGCCCTTCCGTAACATCTCTGCATAAAGCATGGTTGCAACCGCTTCCACCTGGTCAGGGTCAAGACTTAGTGCGCAACGATACATTGCTTCGCGCCAGCTCCAGAAATCATCTGTTGAACCTGCTGGATGTTTCTCGGCCATACCAGCCATTGCATATTGAAATGCATGGGAGTGTGCGTTTTGGAAACCCGGTAATGCAAAGCCATCCACCATTTCTATAGCAACAGGATGTTCCGGCTTCGTGTCAGATAGAAATTGAATTATACCTTCATTATCTACACCTATATATGCTGGCGATAACCAGCCATCTGCTTGCAATAATGCTTTAAGCTGAAAATATTTTAAAGGCTGGATCATGCTAGCGTAATTGTGAAATCAAGTGCTGAAAATTTCTCTTTAATAACTGCTGCATGTGTTTCGCCCGCCCTTCGTGATAATATATTTCTGTATCATCCATATAGTGTACCTTGGGCATTTCAAGTTGAAGTGCGTGTTGATTCTCGGCCGGCTTACCGAATGTGCGTGTGATGGTGCCGCCTTTGAAAGGATGATTATGACTTACGGAGAAGGAATCTGAAGAGAGTATATCCAGTGTTGTTTGAATCAGATTCGGGGCGGCAGATTTTCCATCAGCGTCTCCAAGGATTAAATCCGGAAATTTTTCTTTCTGAATGGTAGTAACAACCTGGCGGATCGAATGGCAATCCCATAACAACACCGTACCGAATGCAGCCCTCATTTCATCCAATAATTGCTGAATCTTGTCATGATAAGGTTGATAGTATAATGTATGCCGCCTGGCGACTTCAGCCTCTGCTACTTCTTTCCGGTTGTCTATATATAGAGGTTCGCCTAAAAATGTTGTCGATGGGCAAAGCGCAGTAATGATTCGTCCATCGGAATATAGCGGCTTACTGTCCGGATCACGATTTAAATCGATCACCCAACGACTATAAATCGCAGTGATCATGGTCATGCCCATAGAAGGCGCAAAATCATACAGGCGATCCACAAACCAATCGGTATCGTCAGGTGCTTCGATCAGTGAAGTTTTGTACTGGCTGCGTATATCACGGGGAAATGCCACTCCACAATGCGGAACACTGACAAGGATCGGTACTGCCGGAACAGTCGGCCTATATATTTTGAAAGGTTCCTCGTGCAACATTCGTCCTATACTTAATCTTCACTTCTTTTCTTTTTCTTCTTCTTTTTCTTAGGCTCTGTTTGCGCTAATGATTCCTGCACTTTCGCTAGCTCGTCCGATTTACTTTTCAATTCTTCTTTCGCTGTAGCAAGGTCGGCTTCAGTTTTATTTAAAGCGATCTGTAATTTTTCGACAGTCTGTTTATCATTTGCCTCTACAGAGTTTTCGCCCAGTCGTTTTTTCAGAAGCATAATTCTTTTGAAGCTTTCATTGATTCTTGCTTGCGATATATCTCCTTTCTCTACCAATGAGCGAATGATGCTGTGTACTTTGTTAACGGTACGTTCGTCACTGCCAGAAATATTATTGGAGAACGTCATGATATCAACTCCACCTTGAATAGCGAGTTTTATAGCTTGTTCGAAGCCATAATGCTTGGTGATCGCTTGCATTTGCATATCATCCGTAAACACTACTCCACTAAAATGTAAACGCTTACGAAGTATACCAGTTAGTATATCCACAGACAGCGTTCCGGGATTTCCATTTTTATCAAGTTTCTTATTAACAATGTGCGAGGTCATAATAGCATCAGCATATCCGGAGTCTATGAGCAACTGATAAGGTTTCAACTCGCGCTCTTCCCACGTGTTGGTAACATCCGCTATACCAAGATGCGTATCAGCTTTCGAACTGCCGTGTCCGGGAAAATGCTTCAGCGATGTAATCACTCCATACTTACGATGTTGCTTGATAACTTCTTTCGCCATCAGCGCCACAGAATCTTCATTGGCAGAAAATGCGCGACCAAATTTTGCTATGATTGGGTTATCCGGATTGGATGCAAGGTCCACGACAGGAGCAAAGTTTACATTTATACCTAATCCGGCCAGTGTCGATGCCGTTGCCTCACTGTAGAAGCGAACCGAATCAAGCGTAGAAGCTTTTGCCATAGCAGCCGCTGTGATGGAGCGAGGAAATCCATATTTATCTTTAAGACGATTTACTCTGCCTCCTTCCTGATCTATACATATAAAGAGCGGTATAGGAGCAGCTTGCTGATAGGTCCACGTAATTTTTTTTAGTGCAACGAAAGAATTTTTAGCAGGAATATTTTTCTCAAAAATGATGATCGATCCAACTTTACCTTGTTTTACTTCCCGTAACACTTCTGCATCAACATCACCTTTGGGGAAACCAATCAGGATCATTTGGCCGATCTTTATATCAAGACTATCTATAGTCTGCGCAGATGTACTTTCTGTTAGCGCGACCGCCAAAAAAAACAGCGAATAGAAATACTTCATCATTATAAAAAAATTCGTTTAGTAAGCTTCATAGATTTTGTGCAAGATTTCCTGCATGTTATTGCGCACCTCACTCGTAGATTTAGCAAAGTGAGTATTCATAAAAGAAAAGATTAGCACCTTGCCACGCTTTGTAAGCAGATATCCACTGAGCGCGTGATTGTTGCTGAGCGATCCTGTTTTTCCAAATATATAGGGCTGCGTCTCTTTGTAGTAATTTCGGATCGTTCCCTTTTTACCGCCTATAGCCAGCAACGTAAAAAGTCTTTCCTGTGGCACCAGGGTATATATCTTCTCCCAAAGCTGAACAATGGAACGTGGCGTGAATAAATTAAAACGAGATAACCCGGAACCATCCTTCCATATAGGATCGTCTGATAAATCATTCAAAAAGTTCTTCTTTGAATATTCAATCGCTATTTCAGTTTTCAAAGTGTCGCTTAGTGTACCGGCACAGAGTAACAACAATTGTTCTGCAATAAAATTATCACTCTCCTGCATCATGATGCGATACAGACTATCAGAAGGTATATTGAAAATCGTTAATGCAGTGGAATCGAATGGCTTGTTTAAAAGCGTAACGCTTTTGTTGAGTGTGTCACTCAACAGCGTTGCTGTTAAGAAAGGAGAAATTTTCAGTGGAACATCAATTACTTTAGATGATACTTTGGTGCCGGGTATATATGTAAAAACATTTTTATCAGATTCCCGGTTTGCATCTGCACTGGACTGTGGAATTCCGATGCGTAATTCCTTTTTAAAGAATGGAGGTTGTATTTCCGGTTTGTTGCCGATGGCTTGTATAGCGGCAATGTTTCCGTAGATTGGCAAAGGAGATCGTTCCGCTGAATAGTAAGAGCTGTAATCATCCCACGCCCATCCCGGACCAAAATGCTCTGTATCAAAATTCGAAACAGAAAAGAATAATTTATAGGGCGAAGCTTTTAGAAAATTGTAAACGCGTCCGTTGGTATATACATTCTTGTATAGCAGACCAGGATCACCGGTTCCCCAGAATATCAGCGAGTCACCATGTACTATATATCGTAAGCCCGGAATAGAGTCGCCCAGAATTTTAAGACTTGTAAAAAATGTAAAGATCTTGGTGTTAGAGGCAGGCGTAAAATATTGTGCGCCCTGATAGTCGAACAATGTTTTCTTTTTAGCAGGATCATAGAGAACGAACCCCACATGATCTTTAAACTTTTCTTCCGTAGCGTGAAACGTCTTCGATAGTGCCCGATTGGAAATCGGAGAGCAGCTATAGAATACTGAAGATGAAAGTGCTATAGATAAGAACAGCCACTGAAATGACTTTGAAAAAAATGGATGGTCGCTATAATTAGTCATGCTTGCAGAAGCTTTTACAAATAGCGTTCCTTCAGAATTTTCCGGTGATGCGACTCATGTCCCGCGATAATATAGCCGAGGTTAAGAACAGAGAGCTCTGCTTTGTTGGCAGTACCGGTCCGTTGCAGCATGGCTGGTGTGAAACTTCGGAACAGATCGATTGTAGTAGCACGAAGACGCTCTATTTCATTTGCCAGTTCTTGAATGGTGCGAGCATCTGCATTCGCTTCAGGAGCATAATCATTTTCTTCGAAACCATGCAAAGCCGTTTTATCGTTACGAGCAAAACGCAGTGTACGATACGCGAAGATGCGTTCAACGTCCAGCAGATGACAAAGTAATTCCTTGACGCTCCACTTTCCGGTTTGGTAACGAAAGCCTCCTTTCTCTTCTGGTATAGACCTCACAAGTTCCAGAGTAAGCTTGTTCGATTGAATCAACGCCTCTATCAGGTCGAGCTCTTTCACATGTTCAACATAGCCTTTATAAAAAGGAGCAACGGATTGTAGATCTGGTCTTGTCATCTTTCAAAAATACTTAAAAGTTAATCCAAGACAACCCACTTTCCATTAACGGCTTAACCGTTAGGCAAGGTTATTTTGATGTTGGTTCCTTTGCCGTGCTCACTTGCAATCTGGATTTGTCCCCTTAATTTTTCTACGGCTTGTTTCACGATGTACATACCAAGGCCTGAACCCTGAGAGCGATCAGTGGCGCGGTAAAACATATTAAAGATCTTGCTAAGATATTCTTTCTTTATACCGATACCGTTGTCGATGAATTCCAGCGTTGCATAGTGGGAAGTCACCGTGATATTTATTTTCAGGTAGCTTATAGCTTCCGGGTTATAGTATTTATAGGCGTTGGAAATAATATTGCTAAAAATTATCTGAACCCGAAGTCTATCGCTGATAAAGGGAACATCATTGTCAGATTCTGTAAGTTGAATTTGTACCGATTTAAAGTTTTCGAGGTACTCCAATTCGCGAATGCACACTATAGCAATCTCTTTGGGATCAATAACCTCCGGTGTCATTTCAGTCCTGTTTACACGTGCATAGTTCAACATTGAACTGATGAACTCGTCCAGCTTTTTTATGCGACCTTCAATTTTGGTGAGGTATTGATGGTGATTGGAAGTATCATTATCAAGATTCGCCAGGTTTACTAAACCCATAATAGAACTCAAAGGTGATCGCAGGTCATGTGAAGTTTTATACATGAGTTGATCAAGCTCAAAATTTCGTTCTGATAATTCTTCGAGTGTTGTTTTGAGCTCTTGCTCTTGTGCAGCAAGTTGAGCGTTCTGTTGAAGAAGCTCTTCATTTAATTGTCGTAAGCGCTCTTCAATTGTTTTTCGCAAACTGACATCGCGCGAAAAAATTGCAACACCGGTAACTATACCGGCTTCATTTCGAATAGGATTTAAGGAGACTTCAAAGACTATATCTTTTACCAGTTGCTCTTCAATGATAAATTGCTCACCACCAAGCGCGCGCTGGATTTGGAATCGTGCTGTTTTCTTTAATGCAGGAGGTAGCGCTTTCAGGAATGATTCTCCAAAAGCTATATCTGTATTGAATAACTTTTTAAATATAACGGCATGCGCCCTGTTGAAAGTTATATACTTTATATCCCGGTTCACAGCAAAGACCTGATCGTTTGTACTTTCCAGTACACCGCGGAGATTAGCATTGATCGATTTAATGATCTCTTCAAATTGTTTACGCTCGGTTACATTGTTAACAAAAACAGCGGCACCCATGATTTCGTTACGGCTATTGCGTATAGGGTTAAACGTAGTTCTGATATAGCCAGTAAATCCCGGGTATTGAAGATGATGCTCTGATACAAAATGACGACCTTCCAGCGCTTTCTGTATTTCTGTTTTTACCCACGCATAGTCAACAGAACCCTTGAGATAATTCAGTTTATTTTTACCCACTTCTATATCTGCATCATAAAGTAATTTCATGATGCGTTTATGATTGTGGTTAAACGTGATATAGTTGAAATCTGAATCTACGGCATATATAGACTCTTTGGTACTCTCAAGCACACCGCGGAGATTCGCATTCAACTGGTTGATTCTTTCCTCCGCATTCTTGAGTTGTGTAATGTCGGTAATGAATCCAATAAGAAATTTTTCCTTTTTGTCGTTCGTAAAAGCAGACTTTATAGTAAGAAGATCATGAACGCCTCCCTTGCGTGACGTGATTTTTTCAAGAACGCTTATAGTCTTGCCGGTTGATAGTACTTCATTATCAACTCTCCAGAAAGCGTCAGCTTCTTTTTTAGGAAGGAAGTCACGATCTGTTTTGCCCTGTAGCTCACGTTGCGATCGGCCAATAAGATCAGCAAATTTTTTGTTGAACATCAACCATCGATGCTTCTCGTCTTTTACAAAAATCGGAGCGACTACAGTATTAATTATATTCGTAAGGAAATTACGCGACTCCTCTAATGCAGCGGCAGCTTCTTTTTCAGCGGTGATATCACGAATCGTTCCTACAAAATAATTTTCCTTTCCTTCATGTTTCAGTAAACTCACATTGAGTATTCCCCAAAACACTTTTCCGTTCTTTCTTTTAAAAGAGGTTTCAACTCCTTTTAAAAAATGATTCTTTCGAAGCACACGCAAAATTTTTTCCGTATCCTTTGGACGCTCATATATTTCGGAAGGCTTTATTTTTTGAACCTCTTGAAGACTCCTATAGCCGAACATTTTTAAAAATGCCTGGTTAACATGAAGGAATTTTTCTTTTATAATTCCCATGTAAATTCCTTCCGAAAGATTACGGTTGATAGTCTCGAGCAGCTCCTGACTTCTGAATGCTTCCTCTGCTATAACTTTCTGTTCTGTGATATCACGAAAGTTTGAGACTATCCCTTCGACACCCGGTATATGAGTAAAATTTGTTAAGATTGATTCGGCCCAAATGAAATGTCCTTTCTTATGTTTTATTCTTTGAAAAAGTTTAACACTTTTTCCAGGTGTATGAAGAAGTTTTAGAAAAGCTTTACGCGCTTCTGCTACATCATGCGGATGAACAAAAAACGTCCCGCTGTTTCTAAGTACTTCTTTTTCAGAATAGCCACAGACTTTTTTTACTGACTTGCTGGCGAATTTTATATAGCCTGAAGAATCATACACAACAATACCTTCATGCGCGTGCTCAATGAGAGCTCTGAAGCCGCTCTCTGTTATCGTGGGTGTATGTTTACTTGCTTTGGCGGATTTCACATTCCTTTTCAATTAAGTGCAACTTTACAGAAGTAGATACTCCTATCACATGAATGCATGCATTGAGTAGGTAAATTCATGTGCCCGACAAAAGGTAATTAAAGTTTGTTACTAAACGGTAAAGAATGTGATGTTTACTGCTCTTCTTTTCCGCGTGAAGCATTGCCGGGTTTAGGTTCAAGAAAGCGGTAAAACCGACTTGAGGTATCTATAGATCGCAACATCAGATTACGTAAGTATCCTTCAACAGGAAGTATAAGGAAAGCAACCACTACTTGCATAAAGAAATCAGTAACCGGACTTTCCTTTGTTTCAAAAGCTGAACTTGCAACAGTTTGAATAAATTGAATCAACATAATAATAGTTAACAACGAGAGCAATCTGCTGATGATCCGATAGCGATTGCTAAGACGGAAAGATAAAAGCACTAACCCTGAAAATACCAGGAACTCGAGCGCATAGAACCACGGCCGCTGCCAGTATGGGGGGAGCACTTCGAACACAACGTCTGGCAACGCATGAACTTTGCCAAATATATCGCGTGATTGTACCATCAATGTATAGTCATCGGAAGGTAAATATGGATAGTTCACAATGCTGTTGCTGGTGGCCCAATCAGACCAGTCTTTATCAAGACCTTTAAGACGATAGCGATATTCTATAGCTTGTGGTGCGAGATAATCAGGTTGAACAACTTCGAAGGTTAATGCACTTTTGTTTTCTTCTACTTCAAAATTCAACAAATCTACTTTTGCATCGTTATTGCGAACCGTTCTGAGCAAGGGCTCATTGCCAGCTTCATATGGAGTAAATTTTTCTCCGAAGAATTTATATAGCTCATTGGTCTCGGTGATCAGCCAAAGATTTTCTGCTTCATGGTCGATGGATACAAAGCGAAGATTCTGAAATAAGTTTAACAGTTGGAGATTACTTTGACCATGCGCCTTACCCAACAAGTTCCACGTGTGCTTATCATTATATAGTATATTTTGTCCATCGGAAAAATAATGGATAGGCTTTGTCAAGGAATCGATCCGTTCGAATGAATTTTTCTTACGATCGAACCGCTGAAACCCCTGGCCACTCGCCAGTATAACTTCATTGTTAAGACGAATACAGCTTATGGTATTGAACGCAGGATTATCAATGACTATCGTTTGAATATTTTTAACCTGGCCATCCGCTATATCTAGTCGATATGCTTTATCAAGTGCACACAACCAGAGCTCCTGACCAACGCCATCTACAATTGCATCGATGTGATCATCTACATTCTCAAGAAAATTCAGTGGTTGCCATTTGTCATCTGCAGTTAATTGAAATGCGCGTACTTCACTTGCGTAGGTAGAAAACAAAAGCACATTCAGATTTGATGAAGCATATCCCGTTAGTACAGGCTCCTCTACTATAGGGCGCGCTACCAATCCATTGATTTCAAAAGCACCGGCTAGTCCTGCAGCAATTAACTTTCCATTGTATTCGAAAAGCTGCGTTACTTTTGCATCAACACCCTGAATCTTTTTATATACATATTGCGATGACCTTAAAACTCGCTCAACTTTTTTTACCGAACGACTGGTCTTCTGAAGTGACTTTGAGGTGTTGTCTTTTGTGGAGGCAATGTCTTCTTTCTTTTCAGCTGCTGAATTTTTTGAGTTCTCGCGACCTCTTCTGAAGAATTGCAAAAATCCTCTCTTCTTGGATTCTTGCTGTCGAGGTGTTGGTTCTATTGTTTGCTTTGAATCGCTGGCCGATGCCTTTGCATTGTTTGCTTGTTGTGGTACTTTCTCCTTTACCTCTACATCTATATAGTATGTGATTTCCTCGTATACTTCTTCTTTTTCAAGTTTGAATAAACCAAGTGATGTCCCTACATATTCCCTTCCCTCAAAGGATAATGCACAAAGTAAATTACCTGCTAATCCATTATAATGGCTAAAAGAACGAAAGGGTAAATAAGGAGCAACGCGGGTGAATCCGTATTCATGGGCAGACCAGATGCATAAACTTTTGTCAAGCATCAAATCATATACTTCATTGTCAGGAAGACCAGTGTTATAGTTAACGATTTCTTGTGTGTTTCCAGATCCGGATTGTACGAAGATCATTCCTCCACGCAATGTTCCAAGCACAAACAAATCTCTGTTCACCCAACTTCCATTAACAACTACACTTGCATCGGCATACGCCTGATCCTGAAGTTTAATTTCCTTCATGCGAAGATCTTCGCCTGTGATAAAAATTTTATTGTTGGAAAGACCAAGAACATAAAAGTTATTCAAGCCGCTGCTGAACGTTACTTCAGCATCCTTGGGGAGTCCCAGTGTAGCACTGAGAAGTTTGTCATCACTGATTTTAAATATCCCCCCACGCTGCGTATTTATATATACCGAGCCAAACAGTTCAAATACATTTCGAAAGGTTCCTGTAAGATTTGAAGATTTGATGATTACAGCTGGCTGGCTTTTATGTTCTATATATATAGCTTGTTCTGAAACAAAGTATAGCTTGTCGTTGCTAAACAGATTTTGAAACACATCTCCCACGCCAGCCGCTGAAAGTGTTTTCAGTTTGTGATCTCCGGGTACATTCGTGTCTATTTTTCCATAGCCGCCAGTACCGCTCCAGTATATTTCTTTTTGCTTATTGAGTTGCAGCGAATATACCGCACCGTTACCAGAAATAAGATCCCAGTTACGACCGTCAAATTCAAGCACACCACTACGTGTGGCAAAGTACATTACCCCACGATCGTCCTGAACCATATCAAAGCAAACATTACTAGATCGCTCTTCTTTACCAGGAGAATAATGAGAAAGAAAATAATTGCCGGTTTGACTATATGTCTGAAAAAAAACAAGCAGTGAAGCAAGGAGAAAAATATGGCGCATGCAGGAAGAGCTTGAGGGTAAAGATAAAAAATGCCCGAAGGTTAACCAACTGAACGATTGGCATTTAAGAAATTAAGGTGTTAGCTTATCCGGCTCCAGTTTACAACCGTCTTTCGGATGGATTCAATTTGTGTTTTGATCACTTTATTTTCAGGTTTCTCCAGCTCCGGGTCTTTCTTTAATACGTCTATAGCAACTTCGCGTGCGAGTTGTAAGATAGGGCCGTCCTTTGCGAGATCGGCAATCAACAAATCCAATGCACCACTTTGCTGTGTGCCCATAATATCCCCGGGGCCACGAAGTTTAAGATCCGTTTCTGAGATCTCGAATCCATTGTTTGTTTTTACCATGGTTTCGATGCGCGTTTTTGAATCGGCACCTAATTTATAGTCAGTCATTAAAATACAATACGACTGCTCTGCGCCACGCCCCACTCTCCCGCGAAGCTGATGAAGCTGCGACAATCCAAAACGTTCAGCATTTTCAATAACCATTACCGATGCGTTAGGTACATCTACACCAACTTCTATAACCGTGGTTGCCACCATAATTTTAGTTTCAGCTTTAATGAAGCGAGTCATTTCAAAATCCTTCGCCTCAGGTTTCATTCTGCCGTGAACAATGCTTACGGCTATATCTGGAAAAGCACGGCAAACACTTTCGTATCCGTCCATTAAATGTTTTAAGTCAAGTTTTTCAGACTCTTCAATCAACGGGTATACCATATATACTTGTCGGCCGGCTTCAATTTGATCACGCAGAAATTGATTCACCTGCAGACGGTGAGCATCAAATCTGTGAATTGTTTTTATAGGTTTTCTTCCGGCTGGCAACTGATCAATAACCGATACATCCAGATCACCATATAAAGTCATCGCCAATGTTCGTGGTATAGGCGTTGCCGTCATAACCAATACATGTGGATATAGGCTTACATTTTTTTGCCAGAGCTTCGAGCGTTGCGCTACACCGAAACGATGTTGCTCATCTACGATGGCTAAACCAAGATTTTTGAATTGTACTTCTTCTTCCAGCAATGCGTGTGTACCGATAAGTATTTTTAATTCTCCGGATCGTAATGCTTCATGAATTTCTTTTCTCGCAGATTTTTTTGTGGATCCGGTGAGTAAAGCAATGGGTAATTGCATTTTATCTGCATACCGTTTCAATCCATTATAATGTTGTTGCGCGAGAATTTCCGTAGGAGCCATCAAGGCTGCTTGCGCTCCGCTACTCACGATTACAAGTGTGCAGATAAAGCCTACAATTGTTTTACCACTCCCTACATCTCCTTGCAACAGACGGTTCATTTGCTTGCCTGATTTCAGATCTCCATAAATTTCCTTGATTACTTTTTTCTGCGCATCCGTGAGAGCAAAAGGCAAATGCTCATTGTAGAATTTAGTAAGCAATGATGCATCCTGAAAAACCTGCCCTTTGAATTTGTCCTGGCGAACAAGTTTCATTTTCAGCAAGCGCAATTGAATATAGAACAGCTCTTCGAATTTTAAGCGCTGCTGTGATCGCGAGAGTAAATCGATACTTTGTGGAAAGTGTATATTAAGCAAAGCATCTTTTTTCGGTATAAGTTTATAGCTGTCCAAAAGATTTTTTGGAAGTGTCTCACGAATTTTATCGCCCGATTGCAATAGAAGCTCTTGCATTAACTTCGCTATAGCTTTACTATCAAGGTGTCTCGTTCGCAATTTTTCTGAAAGCGGATATACCGGTTGCAGAAATCCACCTTGCTCATTTTTTCCCGTTAGAACTTCTATTTCCGGATGTGCAATATTGAATTTACTTCCGTAGCGAGAGGGTTTTCCAAAGACAACATATTGGACACCAACTTTTAATTTTTCATTTATCCAATTGATTCCTTGAAACCATACTAACTCTAGTTCGCCTGTTTCATCTGTGAGTTGTACCGTTAAACGTTTTTTAAAACCAGCTCCAATTAATTCCTTCTTTTTCAGAATACCTTTTACCTGCACAAATGGTAAATCATCGGATAGTTCTTTTATACTATAAAATTTTGTGCGGTCTTCGTATCGGAAAGGGAAGTGTTGGATTAAATCACCGAAGGTGAAGATGTTCAACTCTTTATTTAACAATGACGAACGCTGTGGCCCAACGCCTTTCAAAAATTCTACTGGGGTATCAAAAAATGCAGCCATCCGTCAATTAATTTCATAACAAAGTTTCAAAATAAGAACGTATTGCAGATAAGTGAAATTTATTTCATGTGTTGAAGAGAAGTGTCAAAAAAAGCGGTTACTAAACAAATTGCGGTACCATAAAGTAAAGTTGTATAACGTATGAAGGCGGAGATTAAAATCTACAAGGGAATTGAATATGTGTTGGTGAGCCAGTTGCCTGCTGAACAGCAGACCATTATTTCACAAACCATAAGTAAGAGACTTTATATAAAGATTCTTATTGATGGAAAGATTGTTGGCAATTGCCTACAATATAAGGATTATGACTTTTGGTATGAGAATGTATACCGCCAGGGAGACAAACCCCTGCAGACAAGAGTTCTTGAAACAGAAAAAGATACTTCTGCTCTTGTAGATGGTTGATCTTTCCCGAGATTAATCCCAAATTCCTTTATCAGGGACAACTTCTAAAACATTGCCCTGTGGATCTTCAAAATAAAAGGATTCCTTTCCACTTTTCCAGATTACCTCGGCGGTGATCGATATACCTTTTGCTTTAATTTCTTCTTTGGTAGATATATACTCTTCATCTGGAACTTCGAAAGCGAAATGAAGTTTTCCGTTTCCATAATGTGCTGGTGGACTCGTTTTATTTTTAGAGTCTTCAGGATTGAAGCAAAGCAAAACGGAGCTACCCGCTCTGAAAAAAATGTGTTTGCCTGCGACATAACTTATAACAGGAAGCTCCAGGATTTCACCATAAAATTTTTTGGCCTCCTCCAGGTCATGAAAATAAAGGCAAGTTTCTTTGATGTTACTAACCTTCATATACAAAGCGACTGTTTAACAACTTTATACTCTTTCCACATTTCATTCAGGATTTCTTCCGCTGGCTGAATTTTTTTTATACCAGCCGCCACTTGTCCAATTTCAAGTTCACCCTCTTCCAGATTGCCTTCAAACATACCTCGTTTCGCTCTTCGTGTACCCAATAGATTTTCAAGTTCATCTTTACTGGCACCACGCAACTCTGCTTCCTGCACTTGTTGATAAAATTTATTTTTCAATAAGCGCACAGGCGTGAGCTGTTTCAACGTGAGTGCTGTTTCTCCTTCACCTGTATTTGCTATTTTGTTTTTAAAATTTTCATGCGCGGAAGATTCTATACTTGCAGCAAAGCGACTCCCTACCTGTGCACCATCGGCACCCAAGGCTTCACATGCTACCATTGCTCGTCCGCTTGCTATACCACCTGCGGCTAGTAAAGGGAGAGATATAGCATCACGAACTATAGGAATAAGAACAAGGGTAGTAGTTTCTTCGCGTCCATTGTGACCACCCGCTTCAAAGCCTTCTGCAACAATAGCATCTGCACCCGCTTGTTCGGCCTTTCGTGCAAACTTCACACTCGACACTACATGAACAACGGTCACACCTTTATCTTTTAAAAAGCCAGTCCATGTAGCAGGATTACCCGCGGAGGTAAAAACTATTTTTACATTTTCTTCAAGAATAATTTTCATCAACAAATCAATCTCTGGATAGAGCAGTGGAATGTTCACACCGAAGGGTTTATCGGTGGCAGCTTTACATTTTGAAATATGCTCACGTAAAACTTCCGGGTACATCGATCCTGCACCAATTAAACCTAATCCGCCTGCATTACTAACAGCAGAAGCCAGGCGCCATCCGCTGCACCAAACCATGCCCGCCTGTACTATTGGAATTTCGATATTGAAAAGTTTTTGAATGCGTTTATACTTGATCATAGCGGTAGAAAAATAAATTATTTCGGTTCACTTTCCCTATACCATTTATTATTTAAAACATTACCTTCAAATGCTCCGAATCTTCTGATTGCAGAAGGGCATATAAGTTGTCCACAAAGAATTGATTTAAAAAATTCACTGTAACAAATTGACTGAATGTAACTTAAGCGATAATAATTAGTTAATGTGGATAAGTACTTTGTTTTGTGGATTACTTTTGAGCAATTATCTTACATAATCTAACTACCTGAATTTTAAGGTTTTCTTCGTCAGTTTTTTCCTTCCACTTGCCGAGTTTATTCACAATTCATAAGTAAAAACAGAACACATAAATAGAGGAGACGTTATCTATAAATATGAAAAAAACGGGAGCAATAATTTTTATATTTTTTTCTTTTCAACATGTAGCAGCCCAAACTGCGGTTGTCAAATTTGATCGGCTTGAGGAGTTAATGAATTCAAAGTCTGATAAAATTCAAGTGATCAACTTTTGGGCAACGTGGTGTGCACCGTGTGTGAAGGAGCTTCCTCTTTTTGAAAAATTAAACGCTGAGAAAAAATCGAATATACAAGTGACGTTGGTCAACCTTGATTTTGCCGATAAGGTTAAAAAGGTAGATGCATTCCTGGCAAAGAAGAATATAGAAAGCAAAGTTTTATTGCTGGACGAAATAGATTACAATGCGTGGATTGATAAAGTAGACGAAAGCTGGGGTGGAGCAATTCCGGCAACGCTGGTGATCAATCCAAAAAATGGCAAGCGAAAATTTATTGAGCGCGAATTGCAAGAAGGAGAACTTCAAAAGTTTCTGGCAGAAGTTGAATAAATACTTTTATCTTAAAACGATTAACTCTGAACTGACTTATGAAACAAACAAAATTAACTGTGCTACTAGCGTTGTCGCTGGTGTTATTGTTCGCTGGTCGAACTCCTAAATACGAAGTAGGAGATACGGTTGCTGAATTTAAATTGAAAAATGTAGACGGAAAGCAAGTTGCCCTATCAGACTATACATCGTCGAAAGGGGTGATCGTTATATTCGATTGCAACACATGCCCGTATTCAAAAGCTTACAACGACCGAATTCAAGCGTTGAGTAAAAGTTATGGTCCCAAAGGTTTTCCGTTGATAGCAATCAATGCAAACAGCCCGGAGATTTCACCTGGCGATTCTTTTGAAGAGATGGTGGCTGTAGCGAAAAGAAAAAATTATGACTTCCCTTACCTGGTAGATGAAACGCAGCAGGTGGCGAAAGCTTTTGGTGCATCCAACACGCCACATGTTTTTGTTTTGCAACGTGATGGAAAAGATTTTAAAGTAGCATATATAGGTGCTATCGATAATAACACACGCGATGAAGCATCAGCGGATAAGAAATATGTAGAACAAGCTGTTGATGCATTGCTGGCGGGTAAGCCTGTGCCAACTACCAAGACAAAAGCAATTGGATGCGGTATCAAATGGAAAAATGTATAATGCTTTGTATAATGGAGAGACTAGCGATCTGATATTTTTTTTGCGGCGGTATAAGATGTTGTCCAAGCTGCCTGAAAATTATAGCCACCGGTCTCACCATCTATATTTAAAACCTCTCCTGCAAAGAAGAGGTTTTTTATTTTTTTACTCTCCATAGTTTGTAAGTCAATTTCTGCGAGATCAACTCCACCACAAGTAACGAACTCTTCCTTAAAAGTTGTTTTTCCTTTTATTTGAAACGGAGACCTTATCAGTCCCTCCAGGAGTTTGTTAATATTTTTTTGAGGAAGCTCTGCCCATATTTTTTGCTCCTCAATTTCTGCCAGCGTGCAGAGCAATTGCCAAAGGCGTTGAGGTAAATCGAATAGCGAATTGGTATATACTTTTTGTTTGCCGTGCTCCGCTTTATAGTCTCTCAACGTTCCGCGCAGGTCGTCTTCCTTTACAGGACCAACCCAACTGACGAGTGCAGTAAATTGATAATTGATTTGATGAAGATACTCTGCCGCCCATGCCGATAACTTTATAACAGCAGGCCCGCTTAATCCCCAATGCGTTATTAACACGGGCCCGGTTTGTGAAAACTTAGTAGTAGCGATTCGTACTTCTGCATTCGGTACAGCTATACCCATCAATTCTTTAAAATGCTTTTGGGAGTCATTAAAAGTAAACAGAGAAGGTATAGGAGGAACAATATTATGTCCAAGATCTTTTAGCCATTGATAAAATTGTGGATTAGGGTTTCCACCGGTGGCTACTAATACTTTTTTGCTTTTATATACTTTGTCGTCCTGACAGTATACTTCTAACCAATCACCGTTTTGTCGGATGCCTGATACGCCTGACTCAAGCTCGATCTTTATTTTATGACGTAGGGCCTCGTTCAAAAAACAATCGATTATAGTTTGTGAGCTATCGGTTATCGGAAACATCCTTCCGTCTTCTTCAGCTTTAAGTGAAACGTGTTTTGACTCGAACCAGTCAACAACATCTTTAGCCTGGTAATTTTTAAATAAGGCTTTCAATGATTTTTCTCCGCGGGGATAGTGGCGCGAAAGCGGAATAGCATCAAAGCAATGTTGTGTTACGTTACACCTGCCGCCACCGGATACTCTGACTTTGGAGAGAAGCTTGTTTGATTTTTCTAGGATAAGGACTTTCAGGCCGGGTTTTAGTTCAGCCGATTGGATTGCCCCGTAAAATCCTGCAGCCCCTCCTCCGATTACGATCAGGTCAAAATCATTCATCCTCAAATCTACAGCATCGTATATACTACATCCAAAGTTTAATTGTCTATCCTTTGGATGCAGAATATAGAATCAACTCGTTAGACTATGGATGCCGATAATATGTTTTGCTCACAATGCGCCAGCCTTCGGTAAATTTATAAAGCACCAGGTAATCCGTAAAGGTCTTCTTACCTTCCCTATATAGATCAAGTTTAACAGTGGCAGCAGTACCGGTAATATCAACCGTAATGAATTTTCCTTCAGCCTTTGGTGCCGGTGCCGCGTTTTCACTTTTTCTTTTTTCAATCGCAGCAATCCATTCTTCTATGGGATAAGGCTTCACATCATTATCAACAAAACGCAGCATTGTAAATGTTGGATGAAATCCTTTTCGTATAGCTTCTGTACTTCCACCATTTTGAAGTCCATCTATATAGGCTGATGTGACAACCTGTTTGATGAAACCTTCATCTGAAGTTTGTGCCATCACGGAGAATTGAAAAAGTATTAGAATACAAGAGAGAAAATTACGCATCATCATAATTTAAATAATTAGGGGTTTACCTTTCATTAAACAGTAAGAGGGTAAATGTGGTTGTCTTCTTCACATGAAGGATATACGAAGAGTATATAAACGACTGGTAACTACAGATGAAGCGTAATGCCCTCTTCTCTCACTCCGGGCGCCAAAGCCCGGTGCGAGAGAGATAAAAACATTCGCAGATTAAAGTGACAACTATTCCGCGTGCGGGGGAATTTTTTGAATGTTAAACAGAGGGGGTCTTTATCGTAAGCACGCTATAAATCGTGGGTAGATAATTAATACGACAAGTCGCATTTAATTATTGAATCGTGTGTTTGAAAGAAGGTCGTCCCAATCTTTGTCGGCTTCTGGCTTCACATTTTCTTGTACAATCTCAGCTAACCGATTGTCAACGTCTTTCGATACCAGCATAGCGGCAACACCAAGAGCGTTTCCTAGATGGAGTGTTTTTTCATCCACTTCATCAGCTAAAAAAATAACGGGCGTGTGGCGGTTTACAGAATGTGTACGTATAGAGCGTACAAGTTCGAAGCCTGTGACCACAGGCAGGTCAGTGCCGCAGATTATCAGATCGAAATGTTCGATTCGCGAGGTTAGGAGCCCATCCAAACCAGATTCGGTGTGAAGCACAACGGGATTACACCCGCTGAGCACTGACTTAATTTGTACAACGGTGTCTTTCTGCCTGTGAACCACAAGTATCTTCATTACTTGAAATATCGCCGTGTTAAACATTAATTTCTTGAACCTTTCGAGAAAGTTCGGCATTTAGGCGCACTTCAATTTGAAGGAACGGATGAGTGCGTTTTTATGTGTTTAAACAAAACGGACTGAAAACCCTGAAAGTGAAGGCTATAATGGATGATAACAACTGCGCTGGGGGTAAAAAACTACTATAAAAATAGTACAATTATACTATGCCCGGTTTTTACAATTTAGCTTACAATGCCTGCGTCATAGGCGTACTTTACCAAGCCTACGGTGTTGTTCACCCCGATTTTCTCCATGATGTTCACTCTGTGATTACGAACCGTATTTTCACTTAACGACAGCTTGTGTCCGATTTCACGGATGGTAAGCTCTCTGCAAATCAGGATAAGGATCTCCTTTTCGCGGTCGGTGATTTCGGCGTGTTTGAAATGTGGGCGTTGCCCCGTCTTTCGTTCTGTTATATTTTTTCTAAGTACAGAGGCAACAAGGTCGTTGTGATAGAAATCTTTTTCGGCAACAGAATAAATTGCTTTCTCTAGTTCGGTCGGCTCGGTGTTTTTGAGGAGGAAGGCATGTACACCCATTTCCATCATGTGTAAAATATACTTGTGGCTATCATGCATGGTAAGAATGATGATCTTAACCTCAGGATGCTTCTTGATGATCTGCTCACATGTTTCAGCTCCGTCCATTACCGGCATCTGAAGATCAACGATGGCAACATCCGGAACATCGTATTTTATAAGCGCCAAAAGATCTTTTCCATTTTCAGCATCCTTTACTTCCTCCACGCGATCGAAGGAACGTAATAAGTTTACCATGGCTTTGCGAAAAAGCGTGTGGTCGTCTGCTATATATACTTTAAACTTTCTCATAAGGGACCACAAGAGTAATTTTACTTCCGATCACGCGCTCTTTATCAAAAATTACAGTCGCGCCCAAAACACGGGCACGGTTTTCAATATTAAAAAGACCAAGTCCTTTTCCGTTTTGAACAGATCCTTTAATAACATCCGGATCATACCCTACACCATCATCTTCTACACATACTGAAAGTGAATCACTTCCTGTAAGTGTTACCTGTATAATGGAGGCCTTCGCGTGTTTCATCGCGTTGTTAAGAAGTTCTTGTACAATACGAAACAACATGAGTTCGCGACTTTTTTCGAAGCTACGAACTTCTCCCACTTCAATGCAATGTATAGGCAACAGAGATGTTTCCTGAAACCGTTCGCACACTTCTTTTACAGCATGAGTGAAACCAAATTTTTCCAATGTAGAAGGCATCAACTCACGACTGATAGCACGAACAGACGAAATCGTATCGTCCAGCATTTTTTTCGATTGATTCAGGCTTTCAGGATCAGGCAACTGGCGGGCTATCGTAATTATACCGACACGGATTGTTGATAGCATTGCTCCTATACTATCGTGAAGTTCACCGGCAAGCCTTCTTCGTTCTTGTTCTTGAGATTCAAGAGCAGACTCCATCATTTTTTGTTGGTAGATCAATTCAAGTTGCTGACGCTTCAGTTCTTCCTGAATCATCTTCTTTTGATAGAACACCATAAATAGTACTATAGCAATGGCCAATAGGAGCATGCCTACTGTGCCGAGGGTAATGAGGAGGGCGATTTGATATTCCGAAGGTCCTGCCATAATCCAATCATCACAACTAAATGCTGGATGATATACATAATAATCAGAAAAGTACCGTAAAACAAGAAATCATTATGCAAAACTTCAACTAAATAGGCAGTAAATACAGAAAGAAAAAGTGTTCCGGCATTAAAAATTAGAATTGAAGTACAAAACCAGAACATGGGTAAGCGATGTAGCTGCAATGCGGGTAAATCTATAAGCAGGCGATAAAAATAAAATATACTAAAGAAGATGAAGATTATAGCACTTGCGATCTGATTATAAGAGTTGATATCTTTCTTCTGGCCGAAAAGAAGATTCGCTATAGCGAAGCAACAAAAGATAAAGCATACCCAGAGGATAATAGTTTTGTGTTTTCCTTTGAGAACGAAGTTAAAAAGCACACAGAGAATAATAAATATTAAGATGCTTGCTATGTGGCCAGGGAGATTTACATCTTTTCCTTTTAGTGGAAAAAAGTACCAGGCAAAATCGCCAAGTAGATTTAAAAGGCAGGTCAGCCCTATCAACTTTACCTCTACCTGTCTTTTATTAAAATAAATAAAAGCCAAGACGACATTCAATGCCGATAGGACTGACTGAATTTTAGAAAACAAAATATATGACTCAAGGGTCATCTATATAGTATATTATGTCTTGATGTTATTTTGGACAATAAGGAGGGCAGGTAACACCTCCCACGTATGAGACAGAGGTAGAGGGAGCAGCCGTAGAAAGCGCAGTGGTGGCAGCAGAAGCCTTGGATTCATCTTCCCATATTAACGTGCCATCTTCTTTTGTTGGCACTAAAGCTAACTGAATTGTGTCTTTGTTATCAGCGTCCGGGTTTGGCTGATACGTCAGAAAGATTGTGATGCCTGAGCTACCATCTTCACTAAGCATTTTTAACAGTGCATCACGACCAAAGAAAATAGACTTTGTATCGACATTTTTGTCTTTACGGAATTTCTCGTCAAATTTTTTGATTCCCTCATCCACCGTTTTTTTAGATGATTTTTTTCCAGCATTGGGTTTAAAATTTGCCATAGGTATAAAGGTTTTGGTTAAACATTTCCGAAAAGTATTGAAAAAAAAATTACAATTTTTTGGACGTACCTATTTCCGGGTGATTCCAATTAACTGTGATTGCAGAAATGTTTTTCAAATCAGAACTTGTAATCTCACGAAACGAACTTAACTAGAGATCATGAAAAAAGCCAGTCATTCAAAGCTTACCCAAAGTGTACATGCCGGCTCCCCCGGAGACCCGGTACACAAAGGAATGGTCACTCCAATTTATCCTTCTTCCGCCTATGACTATGAAGGTGTTCCATCCTTTCCATATCCTCGCTATTTTAATACACCCAATCAAAAAGCAGTAGCTGAAAAAATAGCAGCCCTGGAAAATGCTGAAGATGGTGTCATCTTTAGTTCGGGAATGGCAGCGATCATGACCTCCTTGTTGGCTATCGTAAAAAAAGACGATCATGTAATTTTTCAAAGCGACCTATATGGAGGCACGCAACATGCTATTGTCACGGAATTACCGCGCTTCGGAATACATTACACGTTCGTGGATGCAAGTGATCCCTCGAATTTTGAAAAAGCTATCCGTCCGGAAACGCGATTGATTTTTATAGAGACGCCCTCCAACCCAACGCTTAAAATTACGGATATCCGGTCCGTTGCGTCAATTGCAGAACGTCACAACATTGTGACCATCATCGACAATACGTTTGCATCTCCCGTAAATCAGAATCCTATTGATCTTGGTATAGACATTGTGACCCACAGCGGAACCAAGTATATAGGTGGGCATAGCGACATTTGCTGTGGTGCAGCCGTTGCATCAAAAGCTTTCGTTGAAAAAATTCTGCAGAAGGCTATCAATACCGGAGGTTCGCTTGATGCGCATACATGCTGGCTTGTAGAAAGAAGTTTGAAGACGATCGTGCTTCGTGTTCGGCAGCAAAATCAAAATGCATTGACTATTGCACAGTATCTCCAAGCAGACTCGCGTATAGGGAAAGTATATTATCCAGGTCTTCCCGATCATCCCGGGCATGCTATAGCAAAGGCGCAAATGCCGGGAGGTTTTGGTGGTATGTTGTCCTTTGAAGTAAAGACAGATGCCTCTCAATTTATGAGAAAGCTTAAACTCATACAACGCGCAGTAAGTTTGGGTGGTATAGAGTCAACCATTACAAGTCCGGCAGAAACTTCACATGCAAAAATCAGCGCGGCCGACCGTGCCGCCATTGGTGTAACCGATAAGCTGTTGCGTTTCTCTGTTGGCATCGAGGGTGCAGAAGACTTACTGGAAGATATCAACCAGGCATTATCATAATCGCTATATTATCATCTACTATATATATGATCACCATTAGAAAATCCATTGCTTCAGATATACCTATACTGATTGATTTTCAACAAAAGCTTGCACTTGAAACAGAGCATGTTTCCTTAGACCCACAAATACTAAAGAAAGGCCTGCAAGCATTATTTGATGACCCATCAAAAGGTTTTTATAATGTGGTTGAAGAAAGCGGCATTATTATAGGCTGCCACATGGTTACGTATGAATGGAGCGACTGGAGGAATGGAATGGTGTTGTGGCTGCAGTCAGTTTACGTAATGGAAGCCTATCGTAAAAAAGGAATCTTCAAGATGATGTACGATAACATTCTCCGGATAATAAGTGAAGATGACTCTCTTATTGGACTCAGACTATATGTTGATAAGACAAATGAACGCGCCATGAAGGTATATCAGGCTCTCGGTATGAATGGAGATCACTATACGGTATATGAATGGATGAAATAGGTGTATGCTATACTCACCGAAGTAATGGGATTAGTTAAGTATAAATTTTCTGGATTTGAATTCCTTCCACGTACTATAGGCTTTTCGCGGCTCACCATTCTCATCTATCAATCCGGTATCTCGCCAGGCAATTGATATATCATTTGGTGAGCCGATCTGAGCCCAGAGTTGATCGTAGTCACGTACAACAAAATTGATAACGAACTTTGTTTCCCGCTTCATACAGGCTGTGAGTAAATCACGAATGTACTTCTCCTGTTTATCCTGATCCGATTCAATCTTTATCAATCCTGATCCTATATCTATTGAAAAAGTTTGCGCAGCATAGCCTGTCTCTGCGATCGCCAATGGTTTATCACTGAGATTAAAGAGAGCATCAAATGTATTGGCAGGATACGGATTGCCGAGATAGGTTGTTAAGTAGGAATAAAATGAAAGACTATATAGATCAGAATATTCCAGCAGTTGCAATACAGCAAGTCGCTGCTGCACATGATCGTTGTTGTTAATGAAACCTTCCAACAGATATGCGCCTGAAACAGAACAGAAAATTGGTAGTGATGGATAGCTCGCTTTAAGCGCGCTATAGATATATTGATGTAGTTCCATGTATTCGCTCCATCGTGCAGGATTATTGACATAGAGTAAATTTGCTTCTATAGCCATGTTGAAATAATCGGGATTGAAGAAATCAATAATGCGTTTGCAATAATTGAGATATGCCGTCTTTACTTCTATACTGTTAAAGCTATAGGTATCCCAAGGCGAAGGCAAGGTCATGTTATCTTGTTCACCGCGATATGAAGCCAAACCTGTTCTTGTGAAATTTATAGGAGTAACAGAAAGGTAAATTTTGTGTGATGCTTTTGTCTGGCTCTTTCGAAAATTCCAATCTCCCATAATTGATTCAGTAAAATCATCTCCTGAAAAAGCTTCTGTCCAAGGCACACCGTTATCAAAATGATGATTGATAATGTCTGCATCTTCGCTCAATCGCGCATACGTAAAATTGGCCGCATCCACAGACGACTCGTATGGAAATGGAGTGAATCCCATATGGAAATTACGGCTTTGTTGCTGATCATCTTTTTCACACGCCACAAGAGTAGCAATAGCAAACAATAACAGCGCAATGTGTCGTATTAAGCTCTTTCTTTTTTTTCTCATCCGCATAACTTTTCAGGAGTCACTTTACAAATTAGGAAAACTTCATCACATGATTCGAATTATTTTCAGGTACCGGTTTGAGGAAAAAAATATACTTTTAGGAAATTCGAATAACCTGTTGACATACTGTTGACACACCATCCTGCATATTTGTACGATCGATAAATAAATAAACATGAAAGAGAAAGTTCGTTGCCCCTGGTGCCTTAAGTTTGATCAGTATATACGGTATCACGATGAAGAGTGGGGCGTTCCGGTTCATGACGATCGGATTCATTTCGAGTTCCTGATCCTTGAAGGAGCACAGGCTGGCTTGAGCTGGTCTACTATTCTGAAAAAGAGAGAAGGCTACCGAAAGTCGTTTGCTGACTTCGATCCTGTAAAGGTTTCAAAATTTACGGAGGCGCGAATGGAAAAAATTCTTCTTGATCCTGGCATCATCCGTAATAAACTTAAGGTATATGCCGCAGTTAATAATGCAAAGCGCTTTTTAGAAGTGCAAAAGGAATTCGGAACCTTTAATGACTATATCTGGGGTTTTGTTGGCGGGAAGCCTATTGTGAACAAATGGAAATCACTCGGAGAAGTACCAGCCACTACAAAAGAGTCTGATGCCCTGAGTAAAGATCTGATCAAGCGCGGATTTAAATTTGTTGGCAGTACCGTTATCTATGCACACATGCAAGCGTGCGGCCTCGTAAACGATCACCTCGTAGATTGTTGGAAGTATAAAAAAGTATAGTCACTATTATATAGCAGCTATACTTCGTTCGTCAGCGTAAGCCTCTAAACCTGCTGCGATTTTGTTCTGCTTTTAACTACTTCAATAATTGGAGGAAGAATGGAAACGAAAATAATTCCCAGAATCACGTACGTGAAATTGTTTTTAATAACCGGAATTCCACCAAAAAAATAACCCAGGAAAAGAAAGCTTCCTACCCATGTAATGCCTCCAATTACATTGAAGCTTGCAAACTTGCGATAGCTCATTGTTCCTATGCCAGCCACGAATGGAGCAAAGGTGCGAATGATCGGAATGAAACGCGCATAGATAATCGTTTTGCCGCCATGCTTGTTGTAGAACGCCTGCGTTTTATTAAGGTATTCAATCTTTAAAAATCTATACTTACCACTAAAGGCTTTCGGACCAATGTATTTACCTACATGATAGTTCACCAGGTCGCCAAGTATAGCTGCAATAATCAGCAGTAAAAACATGAAGAATATATTGAGGCCTGTATCAGGTTTGGCGATAATGGCGCCTGCAGCGAACAGCAAAGAATCGCCTGGAAGAAATGGAGTTACCACTAAACCAGTTTCAGCAAAAATAATGATGAAGAGAATCAAGTACGTCCACGTTCTATAATCACGAACAATTTCAACCAAGTGATGATCGATGTGAAGAATAAAATCAATGAGGGATTTAATGAATTCCATAGGGTCTTTTTTAACGATGATTAATTTCAACTATAGTTCCGCAAAAATAACAAAGCCTTCCGTGTATCACAGAAGGCTTTGTTTTATAATCGTGTGAAATTTATTTCCTTGGTATTAACTCATCGCGATTAGCAGCCATCCAGGCAAATACTGCAATCATGGTAGCATTGTGCTTTAAGTCAGGCTCAACAGCTTTATCGTATAAATCCATACTGGTGTGATGCGTGCGCGTGCTGTATTCAATTGGGTCTTGTATAAATTGAAAGCCCGGTAATCCGATAGCATCAAATGAAAGGTGATCGGTACCACCTGTGTTTTGAAGCGTTAACGTGGAGGCACCCATTTTGTTAAAAGGCTTCATCCAGTTGCGGAAGATAGGACGCACTTTGTCATTTCCCTGAAGATATACTCCGCGGAATTTTCCTGTGCCGTTATCCATGTTCAGGTATACCGAGAATTTTTCAGCACCGGGTTTCAATTGTATAGAATCGTATGGGAATGCTTTATCAAGACGTTCGCCATACGTTCGCTTAACATACGACTTCGATCCAAGCAGCCCTTGTTCTTCACCACCCCACAGACCTATACGAATTGTTCTCTTCGGTGTTACACCCAGTGATTTCAAAATACGCATAGCCTCCATCATTACTGCAGAGCCGGCAGCGTTATCGGTAGTACCCGTACCACTATGCCACGAGTCAAGGTGAGCACCAATCATTACTACTTCGTCTTTCAAATCTGTTCCTTGAATTTCGCCGATCACATTATAGCCTGGTGCGGAAGGTGTGAATTCTGTTTCAAGCGTAAGCTCAAGTTTTACAGTCTGACCTTTTTGAATCTGACGTACCATCCGGTTGTAGTGCTCGGCAGCAACAACTACCTGAGGTAAAATTTTAGGAGCATTCGCTTTATAGGACGACACGCGTTTACTGAAAGGTGTTTCAGCTGGATATGGAACTGTAGCAGCCGATACGGTTACTGTACCATCTTCCAGACGTGCTGAAGGACTTGCTTCCAACACAGCGATCGCGCCTTCCTTCTGACAAAGATCCCATTTCAGGTAGGCCAACCGTTGTGGTTCTGTAGGTGCCTGAAATCTTCTGCCGCCAAATGACTCACTGATGTCGGCATTAGACATTTGCAGCAACGTGGAATCATTCAAACGTGTAGCATCAGGTTTAAAGCCGGGCTTCACCGGTGTTGGTAAACTGAACAGGACAATCTTGCCCTTTAGCTTTCCTTTATATTGGTTGAGGTCTTCTTCTTTTTTGATATCAAGATATACCGCTTCAGCTGCAACAGCTCCCTTCACACCGGGTGTCCATGCCTTCGGATATGCAATCACCGGGAAATATACCGGACCAAGATTTTGCAGGCTGAATTTCTTCAACTGCCATCCACGACCGAAATCTTCTTCCCATGTATCAAAGTGTACATTTTGCACACCCCACGATTCTAGCGAAGACTTTGCATAGTCTGCAGCCTTCTTGTATCCGGGTGAATTTGTAAGACGAGGACCATGTATATCTGTAAGCATACTCAGAATGTCCATTACCTTCGAACGGTTCATTCCCTCATCTTTTATTTTTGATACGATGGCCGTGTCAATTTTTTCTGTTTGCTGTGCGAACACTATACCCGGGAAGAGCAGTGCCAGCAGAACGGTAAAAGGGTGTAAAAATCTTTTTATCATAGTGCGGTTTTCGGTTAATGATTCTGTTCAAAAATAAAGAACAGCGCATAAGAACGAGTTACCGCTTATTTAATTTATAGAATCAGGCACGGTCTTTTTGCTTTAGGAAGAGGAGGAGCTAAAGACATGAAACGGATATGTATCTTTCTTGCGCTGGCAGTATTACTGGCATGCGAAGACGATGATGACAATAAGCAAACCTGTATAGATCCTTCTAAAATTGAGGATGTGTTGGTATGCCCGGATGTTGTTGATCAGGTATGCGGGTGCGATAACAAAACGTACGAAAACGAATGTGTAGCGAAAGGTTCCGGAGTTACTACATGGACTACAGGCGCGTGCCCTTGATTATTTTTTCGAGGCAGAAAGAACCGCTTGCTTTTTCGGGATATAGATGTGCCATACACCGTCCAGCTTCTCAACGCCGTCAGCCATCGGGCTTACTATAGGTTTGGAATATAGCAGCGTTTCGTAATCAGATTGCTTTTCGTCAGTATATAGTTTCTGGATGTTATCTTGTAAGGAGCCCGTAACCATTCCGGTTATATAGGCCTCGATGAGTTGTTGTTCGATCAGGTCGGCATTGCCTTTGCCTGGCACAGTCCAATGTATTTTAACAGAATACTTTTCGGAGATGGAATCAACTTTAGTTGCATCGAATTTTACTTTCTCCAATGCTGCGAATACAGATTGTCCTTGTTCAAGAGCCGCGTTTACAATATCAGAGTCACTCAGTTTTACAATCTTCTGATCATCCATTCCTTCGCGTAATCTTTTCCGCTGCTCGTCCGATAGTTTGCCACCACAAGCCGTTAACACCAGGAATCCAAAAACTATAATTCTGTTCATGCGGGTAAATTTCAGGCGACAAACATCAAATTCCAAATCCTGCTATAAGAGCCTTATTGTCTTTGTTTTCTCCATCTGATGTATCGTATCTATTAGCTACCTTTGCCGACTGATTTTAGCGTATGATTGAAAAACTGGAAGAAATTAAGCTGCGATTCGAAGAAGTAGGCCAGCTGCTGGCACAGCCGGATACCGTTAGCGATATGAAAAAATTCTCGCAGCTCAGCAAAGAATACAGAGATCTTGAAAAAATTGTAGTGAAGTATAATCAGTACATGGACGCCAGAGGACATCTGCAGCAAGCCAAAGAAGTACTGGAAAAAGAAAAAGATCCGGAGTTACGTGAACTCGCGAAAATGGAAATCGATGAGCTTACTCCAAAGATTGAAGTTTTGGATGGACAGCTGAAAGAACTCCTGATTCCGAAAGATCCGAATGACGACAAGAATGTGTTGTTAGAGATCCGCGCAGGTACGGGAGGAGATGAAGCTGCAATTTTTGCCGGAGACCTTTGGAGAATGTACCAACGCTTCTGCGACAAACGCGGATTGAAAATGTCTGTGCTGGATGTAACGGAAGGTACAGCCGGTGGCTATAAAGAAGTGATCAGCAGTGTAAGCGGTGAAGGTGCGTATGGATTGTTCAAGTTTGAATCCGGTGTGCATCGCGTACAGCGTGTTCCGGCTACAGAGCAACAAGGCCGCGTTCATACGTCTGCAGCATCTGTGGTGGCACTTCCTGAAGTTGAAGATGTGGAGGAGGTTGTGATCAACCCTGCCGATATAGAAGTTCAGACGGCACGTTCAAGTGGTGCCGGTGGACAGAACGTAAACAAGGTTGAAACGAAAGTACAATTGACGCATAAACCTTCCGGGATTGTTATTACCTGCCAGGTAGAGCGCTCACAACACGGTAACCGCGAACGTGCGTTGCAGATGTTGAAAACAAAGCTATACGAAATAGAAGTCGAGAAGCAGCAAAGTGAACTTGGTACTGCGCGAAGGTCGTTGGTAAGAAGCGGAGATCGTTCAGAGAAAATCAGGACCTATAATTACCCTCAGAGTCGCGTGACGGATCATCGTATAGGCTATACGGTTTATAATTTACCTTCCGTTATGAATGGTGATCTCGATGATTTCATTGAGCAACTTCGCATAGCAGACAGTGCGGAAAAGATGACTGAGGGTTCTTCTAACTAAACCAAAATATAAATCGCGATAATAGGCAAACTAAAAATCGGTGATTGCGTTTTCTTTCTCGCGTAGCTGAGACTTAAAATAAAATGTATAGTAGTGCGTCTTCTCGTAATAAGGAAACGGTGACTGTTATATAGCGTTCAACGCAGTTTTTTTACTAATTTTAAATTGAGTTAATCAACAATATGAAAAAAGGACTAATTATTATTGGAGTCATTATTCTTGCGGTACTGATTCTGTACGGTTTTTTCGCAGGTCGTTATAATACAATGGTTGAGCTACAAGAAAACATTCCGAAAGAATGGGCTCAGGTTGAAAGTCAATATCAACGCAGAGCAGACCTGATCCCTAACCTGGTAAATACAGTGAAGGGTTATGCAAACTTTGAA
This sequence comes from Ohtaekwangia koreensis, assembly GCF_900167975.1. Taxonomy (GTDB): domain Bacteria; phylum Bacteroidota; class Bacteroidia; order Cytophagales; family Cyclobacteriaceae; genus Ohtaekwangia; species Ohtaekwangia koreensis. The sequence goes on along the minus strand of NZ_FUZU01000002.1, from coordinate 503,710 downwards.
CAGGAGACATTAACCAAAGTAATTGAAGCACGTGCAAGTGCAACACAGGTTAAAGTTGATCCGAGTAACATTACACCAGAACAACTTCAAAAATTTCAACAGGCCCAGAATGGTGTAGGCTCTGCCTTGAGCCGCTTGCTCGTAGTGGCGGAAAATTATCCGGAGCTGAAAGCAAATCAGAATTTCCTGGATCTTCAGGCACAGCTTGAAGGAACAGAAAATAGAATTGCTGTAGCAAGAAATCGTTTCAATGAAGTTGTACAACCGTATAACGTATATATAAAGCGTTTTCCGAATAACATGCTTGCAGGCATGTATGGATTTACATCCAAAGGATATTTCGAAGCAGCAGCAGGCTCTGAAAATGCTCCCACTGTTGATTTTGGAAAATAAGATCTTCTAAACTCTCTGCTTGCAAATAGAGAGAAGCCTGGCCATGGTGGCCAGGCTTTATTTTTTATGGATGTATAGTATATACACCTATACGATTATAATTTACGTCTGTCGTTAATAAACAAAAACAAAGAAGGTCATCTTTTGGATGACCTTCTTTAATTTATATGATATAGTATAGAACTATTCTACCAGGCTTTTCTCTGTCATGAACTCAGCGATCTGAACAGCATTGGTTGCAGCACCTTTACGAAGATTGTCAGCAACGATCCACATGTTTAATGTGTTAGGCTGTGATTCATCTCTGCGCAAGCGACCTACAAATACTTCATCACGACCATGCGAGTTGATCGGCATCGGGTAAATGTTATTCTTTGGATCATCCTGAACGATTACACCGGGAGTATCTGCTAATATAGAGCGCACTTCACTTAACTTGAAGTCTTCATGAAACTCAACATTCACCGCTTCAGAGTGACCACCTACAGATGGAATTCGTACGGTCGTTGAAGTAACGCCAATCGTATTGTCGTTAAGAATCTTGCGTGTTTCATTCACCATCTTCATTTCCTCTTTGGTATAACCATTGTCAAGGAATGAATCGATATGAGGCAGCGCGTTCATGTCGATCGGATGTGGATATACTTTCGGGCCATCAATGCCTTTACGCTCATTCATCATTTGAAGAACAGCATCTTTACCAGTACCGGTAACCGACTGATAAGTTGCTACTACGATTCTCTTGATTTTATATTTCGCATGCAGCGGAGCCAACGCCATTACCATTTGTATGGTAGAGCAATTTGGATTTGCGATAATGCGATCGTCAATTGTAATGACATGACCGTTGATTTCCGGAACGATAAGTTTTTTAGTAGGATCCATTCTCCATGCAGAAGAATTGTCGATCACGATCGTACCTACTTCAGCAAACTTTGGAGCCCACTCCAGTGAAGTTCCGCCACCAGCAGAGAATATAGCAACGTCCGGAGCAAGCTTGATAGCTTCCTCCATACTCTTTATAGTATATTCCTTACCCTTAAACTTTATGATCTGGCCAACCGATTTCGCGGAAGCCACTAAATACAATTCATCAAATCTAAAATCTCTTTCCTCTAATACTTTGAGGATCTCCGCGCCCACTAAACCAGTGGCGCCTACAACTGCGATTTTCATTTTATTTTGTACTTTTAAATTTTAAGGTTAGCAAAAGTAATGTATTCCGTTGTGCCTATTAGAAACATGCTACAAATATTCACATTTTCTATTCTGAAAACGTTTACGAAAAAGAGTTTCATAACGTTTTCCTTCTTGTTCTTTTCCCAACAAATGTTCGCTCAACTCACTGATAGCTTTCAGGATAGCGATTTTTTAAACGACCCAAGCTGGTCTGGACAGAACACAAAATTTACTGTTTTAGCAAATCAACTAAAATTGCAGGCTCCGGCCGTTTCGGATGACGCGTATCTTTCTACGCCAAGCAAATCGATTAATGATGCGAGTTGGGAATTTTATATACGCCTCGGCTTTAACTCCTCCAGCACAAACTACGCTCGCGTTTACCTGGTGTCCAGTCAACAAAATCTCGCTGACACATTGAACGGGTATTTTGTAATGGTTGGCAATACTGCAGATGAAATCAGTTTGTATAAACAAACCGGCTCCTCGAAATCAAAAATTATTGATGGTGTTGATGGTAAACTAAATCTCGCTACCGCTGAAGTGAAAGTGAGAGTAACTCGTGATGCCTCCGGAAACTGGCAGTTATATTCTGATGTCGGTACTACAGGAAACTATATATCTGAGGGGAGTGTAACTGATGCCGAGCATTTTTCCTCAAGCTACTTTGGAGTGTATTGTAGTTATACTGCGACACGTTCTGATAAATTTTACTTTGATGATTTTGTTGTCACGGGCAATCCATATGTTCCACCAGTGCCGCCCTCATTCAAGGATATAGTGTTCACTGAAATTTTTGCAGATCCCTCTCCGCGCGTTGAATTACCCGAAACTGAATACCTCGAACTTTTTAACCGCAGCAACAATGCTTATAATTTATCAGGATGGAAATTGTCGGATGGTTCTTCAACGGCAACGTTACCCTCATATAAATTAAATCCTGGCGAGTATGTTCTTTTGGTGGCATCGTCTTCAGTGGCATCCTATATTACATTTGAAAATGTAGTCGGGCTCAGCTCTTTTCCTTCTTTGAATAATACCGGAGATATAATTGTACTGAAACACACGAATGGTATAACAATAGACTCAGTAAAGTATAGTGATGATTGGTATAGAGACGATGAAAAGAAACAAGGCGGATGGTCGTTGGAGCTGATTGATCCGAATAACCCTTGCGGAGAAGAAAATAACTGGACCGCCTCTGAAGCTGAAAATGGAGGAACGCCTGGAGAACAAAACTCAGTCTTCGCTAATAAGCCGGATCTCACTGCACCCAAACTCATGGCAGCAATTCCTATAGGGGATAACCAACTTCGCCTGGTATTTGATGAAAAGTTACTGAATGAGATTCCAATCGCTGAACATTTTAATTTTCAGCCTGCCGTTGATATTGATCATATAGATTTTGAAGATCAATCCTTGCGTGTGCTAACGGTATCCTTCAGCAATCCACTTCAAAGAAATATACTTTATACTATAGATGTACAGCAGGTGTTTGATTGCAGTGGAAATGAAATACAAGCATCCTTTTCTACATTGGAATTTGCATTGCCTGAGCAAGCAAACGATCTTGATGTTAAAGTCAATGAGGTATTATTTAATCCCCGACCAACCGGTGTCGATTTTTTGGAAGTTGTTAATACTTCAAATAAATATTTAAATCTAAAAGGTTGGTCGCTTGCCACCTTCGAAAATGACTCTCTTGGGAAATTATATACAGTTACAAATGAAGATTTCCTGCTTCGACCCGGAGCATATCTTGTGCTTACAGAAAATACAGATGTTTTGGCGGGAGAATATCCTCAAACAAAAACTGAAAATGTTCTTGAAGTAAAAGCACTTCCCTCATTGAATGACGACACAGGTTCTATCGCAGTTGTATCAGAACAAGGAGTGGTGATCGATCATTTTGCGTACACTAAAGACTATCATTCTGTTTTCATTAAAGATGAAGAGGGTGTTTCGTTGGAACGAATTTCCTTTGAAGAAACAACGAATGATCCCGATAACTGGAAGTCGGCCAGCACACAAAGTGGCTATGCGACACCAGGATTTATAAATTCCAACGCGCGAAATGAAACTGCTATAGCTGAGAATATAACTATATCTCCAGAGATCTTTACACCGATTATTGGTCAGCCGGATTTTACCGAGATACAGTATAAATTTGATCAGGGTGGCTACGTGGCCAACGTAAAAGTATTTGATGCGAATGGACGTCTCACAAAACAACTCGCCAACAATGAGCTGTTAGGCACAGAAGGATTCCTGCGTTGGGATGGTGATCGTGACGATGGCTCGAAGGCACGCGTTGGATACTATATGGTTTGGTTCCAGGTATTCGATGCTACCGGATCCGTTAAAACTTTTACAAAGAAGCTCGCAGTAGCGGCAAAGTTCTAGCGTAAGTATAGCATATACTTAAACAAGCTCACTTCAACTGCTTCAGGTATAGTTGAATTGTATTCTCCAATCCGAAATAAAGCGCATCACATATCAGTGCATGTCCAATGGATACTTCGTCAAGATATGGAATGTTTTGCTTGAGGAATTTAAGATTGTGCAAGTCAAGATCGTGGCCAGCATTTATACCAATCCCACCTTCTTTCGCAATCCTTGCACTTTCTATATAAGGCTTGACAGCAACTTCTTTACTCACCAGAAATTCACTTGCATACGGCTCCGTATATAGTTCGATACGATCAGCACCAATGGCTATAGCACCTTCTACCATACGGGGCGATGGATCAACAAAAATAGAAACACGTGCACCGTGCGATTTAATTTCCTGGCAAAGATCACGTAGTAGCGAAGCATTTTTTATAGTATCCCATCCTGCGTTTGATGTAATAGCATCCGGGGCGTCTGGCACCAGCGTTGCCTGATCAGGTTTGGCCTCTGCTATAATTTTAAGATAGCGTTGATCGGGATATCCCTCAATGTTGAACTCAGTCGTTACTACACCTTTTAGCTGCACAACATCGCTATACCGAATGTGTCGTTCATCGGGACGAGGGTGAACTGTTATACCTTGTGCTCCAAATCGCTCACAATCAATTGTTGTTTTGATCACATCAGGATTATTTCCTCCTCTGGCATTTCGGAGTGTAGCAATTTTGTTAATATTGACGCTTAGTTTGGTCATGGTATATAATGCTTCAAGTAAAAAAACGAACGATCAGCTAATTTGATTTCGCAAAATAATATTAAAGACAAAAATATGAGCCTTAAGCAACAAATAGATAGCGACATAAAAAAAGCAATGCTTGCCAAAAACAAAGAAGAGTTAGAGGCACTGCGGAGTGTTAAGTCGTTGATCCTGTTGGCAGAAACTGAAAAAGGTGGAAGTGGCGATATCTCTGCGGATACAGAGAATAAATTGTTGATGAAGGCTGCCAAACAACGCAAAGAATCTGCTGATATATTTTCACAGCAAGGCCGTAAAGATCTGGCAGATAAGGAAGTGTTTCAACTTGAAATAATAAGCCGCTATCTGCCGAAACAATTATCGACAGAAGAAGTGGAAGCCGAGCTTATAAAAATCAAGGAAGAAGTAGGCGCCAAAGGTCCACAGGATATGGGCAAGGTAATGGGTATCGCTACCAAGAAACTTGCTGGCCAGGCCGATGGAAAAGTTATTTCTGAATTGGTAAAAAAAATATTGGCAGGCTGATTCCCCAAAATCAATTTACACCCATCACCAGGTATAGGTATATTGATCATATATAAGATTAACTAATTTTCGTTAGTAGCCCCTGAATGTGTTTTAAAACTGCATTGAAAATAAATTTTTCATACTGATAGTTTTTTTTCCTTACTTATCGACATTAATTCATTCGACATGGCCATATTGGTTAAAGAAGAGAACGGGTTTAAGTTTGTAGACGAAGGACAAGGAGATACATTATTATTACTCCATGGCCTGTTTGGCGCACTTAGCAATTGGGAAGGCGTAGTCGCTCGGTTCTCGAAAAACTTTCGCGTTATAATTCCGATGCTTCCGATTTATGAAATGCCTATAAAAGAAGCCGGACTTGAAGGTTTACGTAAATTTCTGGAAGACTTTGTGGCATTTAAAGGCCTGAAGGATATGATCATCATGGGTAATAGTCTCGGAGGGCATATCGCTTTGATCTATACTTTAAAGAATGGCGAGAAAGTTAAAAAGCTTATCCTCACCGGTAGTTCTGGTTTATTTGAAGATTCCATGGGAGGTTCCTATCCCAAACGTGGAAATTATGAGTATATTAAAGAACGCGTTTCCTATACCTTTTATAATCCGGAAGTTGCTTCTAAAGAATTGGTAGACGAAGTGTTTGATATAACGAAGAGTATTCCCAAGTGTATGCGTATTGTGGCCATTGCAAAATCGGCACAACGGCACAACATGGCCGAAGAGATTCCGAACATAAAGACACCAACTTTATTGGTATGGGGTTTGAATGATACGATAACACCACCGATGGTGGCCTATGAATTTAATAAACTTATACCCAACTCTACATTAAAGTTTATTGACCAATGCTGTCATGCTCCCATGATGGAGCATCCGGAAAAATTCAATGAACTGGTTGAGGAATTTCTACTTCAATAGAGTTAACTAAATTAAACAGCGTGATTGCAGAAGATCTTATAAACCACATGATTCCGCCCCTTAAAGGATCGGATGATGCACACAAGGCGATCGTGTGGATGGAAGAATTCCGCTGCAACTATATGCCTGTGGTAGAAGACAGCAAGCTGCTGGGCTTTATTTCTGAAGAGATCATTCTCGAAACAAACGACATTGATCGTAACGTTCGTGATTTTAATCTCATAGGGCAACAATGTTTTGTTCATCTGGATACTCACTTCTACGACATCCTGAAGGTGGCCGCTGAATATAAATTGCAAATGGTATCTGTGTTAAATGCTGACATGACGTATCACGGTGTGATTACAGTTCAGGATACGCTAACATCTTTTGCACAGACAGCAGCGGTACAAATGCCAGGCAGCGTTCTGGTGTTGTCCATGAATCATATTGATTACTCGCTTGCAGAGATCAGCCGCTTGATTGAGGAGAACCACGCGAAGATATTAAGCAGTATTTTAAAAGAAGATCCACTCGATCCCGGTAAGATTCGCCTGACGCTAAAAATAAATCAACAAGATCTTTCAAGGGTTGTTGCCACACTGGAACGCTTTGGTTACAAAGTCATAGGACGTTACCAGGAAACTAAACCAGTAGTGGGTGAGAAGGACCGCATCGATATGTTGCTGCGCTACCTGGATATATAGAATACAATAATCTCTCCTGTAAATTCTTTAAACGAAAGCAACGGTCAGGCTACTGTTCTTTAATCGTAAGCTTTCAAAACCACTATGCTTGCTTCGCTAAAAATTCTTCCAGCAATTTAATGGATTCTGAAAGCCCTTTGTATTGAAGTGCTTCCGCAGACATGCTTCGTAAAGCAATCAATAACATTTTCTTTTCATCGGCGGTCAGCTCATTCATACTATAAAAATAAGTGCGAATAGTAAAAAGGAATGTGTTGGCGCTACCGAGTCCGATAAGATTCTGTCGCTCGGTTCGTATATACCAAGTGCTGGTGCTATCGTGTTCTCTTCCCTTCCATTCTTTCGCATCTATAGCCGGTGGAGGTATAGGGTGATGATTCAATCTCGTATCGGTAGCCACTCCCCAGGCAAAGCGCGTAAATGGAGAACTTGCATGGACTATAGACTCCAACATTTTGCGATAGTGCAGTAATGTTTTCTCCATGCCGGGAACCGGTGCATGTATAGCCTGAAATGGCTTTCCAATCTTTTCTTCAGGAGCCCAGTGATTGGGGGAACACAAATGAATTGCAGCCAGCCAATCTTCTTCGTTGCTTAGTTGGAAGACTGCTATATCTTCCTGTACCTGGCAACAAAGTGCATCGTACAACGACTGATAGCGATTGGTGTTTACGGTCTGCCAATCTTTATTCCACGTGAATCGTTCACCCGTAAGTTTGTTCAGGAATGAAAGGTCATAATTGTTAACTTCGAATTGATCAGGATATTCTTTTATAAATTGATTGATCAAATATTGATTAACACACTGGATCGTTTCAGGGTTTAATCTCTCCTCACAATAATATTTAGAGATGTTTTCGTTACGACAATCTTTCTTATTATTCAGATATTGCTTGTACGATTCATCAATCTGAAAAATCAGCGCATCTCTACCCGTTGCCTTTGTTGTGGAGGCAAGACCGGGAGCAGTAGAATATATACCGGAAAGGAAAGGTAAATATTTCATAACCAGATCCGCATTGTTATACAGAAGATTATACCATCGTTATTGAACCCACTTCATAACAAGGTCAACGAATTCCTGAGGGTTTTCGGCTTGCACCCAATGACCGGTTTCCATAGTTTCCAGTGTGGCCTGTGGAAACACTTCTTTAATTCTGTTGAGATCGCTATCCAATATATACTTCGATCGTCTTCCGCGAATGAATAATGTTGGCTTATCAAATTTTCCATTGAACTGAAGATCAACACCGATGTTGCCAAGCTGTTGTGTTATCAATGGCAGATTGATCTTCCACGAAAAACCACCTTCTGTTTTGCGTTGTAGATTTTTCAACAGGAATTGGCGCACATCTACTTCGGGAACAAACTCTGCTAAAACGGCATCTGCTTCATTGCGCGATGTAATGGTATCCACAGGTATAGCATTCAATCCTTTTACGATCGTATAATGTTCCAGATCGTAATACCGGGGAGCGATGTCTACTACAATTAATTTCGATAATGCATCGGGATGTGCCAGCGCAAAATTCATAGCCGTTTTACCGCCCATGGAATGTCCGAGAATAACAGGCTCCTGAAGTTTTAACTCATCCAGTAATTCTTTCAGATCACTCACCATGGTTGGATAATCAAAGGTATTGTTGTGATATGATTGTCCGTGATTGGCGAGGTCTACAGTATAAATCTTATAGTTATTGTTCGATAGAAGTCGTGCCTGTGTAAGCCAGTTGTCGGATGAACCGAAAAGTCCGTGAAGAATAACAATGGTCTGTTTTGCGTTCGCGACATCTGAAGGAAGGTACTCTCTGAAAAATAATTTCATCTGAAGTAGACGTTAGTATGGGATTAAATAAAGTAAGTAAAAATGAAAAGCTTATCGTTTCAAGGTTAAAATCGAATCAGGCAATGGATTTTTTTTCAATGTATAAAGAGCAACGTAAAAATCCTGCAAATCGATCCGGTTTATCCGGAAATACAATGAATCCTGATATATATTTGAGGCCTTTAAAATTTAACATGGAGTCTACACAGGGAATGTACACGATTCAAGGTATTGATGTTCTTAAACTTGCAAGCCAGTTTGGTACACCGTTATATGTATATGACGGTGCAAAGATCGCATCACAAGTTTCAAAACTGAAATCTGCGTATGCAGCATCCGATGTAAAAATAAAATACGCGGCCAAAGCACTCACGAATATTTCCATTCTAAAACTAATGCGAAAGAACGGTGTAGGCATGGAGGCAGTGTCGCTGGGTGAAGTTCAACTTGCGTTGCGTGCCGGATACCTTCCTGCGGAGATCACCTTTACTCCTAGTGGTGTTGATTTCAATGAGATAGAAGAAGCTGTGAAAATAGGAATCGCTATCAACCTTGATAACCTGTCAACCTTGCAAAAGTTTGGGGCAAAATTCAAAGACACTTACCCTTGTGGCCTTCGGTTGAATCCAAATATTATGGCCGGTGGAAATATTAAAATATCGACAGGCCATAGTAATTCAAAATTTGGAATTTCGGTTTTACAGTTGTCAGAGATTCTTGATCTGATTAAGAAATTCAATGTCAGAATTAGCGGACTACATATTCATACCGGTTCGGATATAAAAGAGACAGAAGCCTTTTTGAAGACAGCGGAAGTTCTATTTAAAACTGCAAAGAGTTTTCCGGACTTGAAGTTTTTAGATTTTGGCAGCGGCTTTAAAGTAGCGTATAAAGAAGGCGATATCGAAACGGATATTCAGGAGCTTGGTGATAAACTTACAAAAGCGTTCAACGAGTTCTGCGAGAGCTATGGTCGCCAACTTGAACTTTGGCTTGAACCCGGAAAGTTTCTGGTGAGTGAATCCGGTACATTGCTTGTGCAGTCAACCGTTGTAAAGCCTACTCCTACTGTAACTTTTGTAAGCGTAAACTCCGGTTTGAATCATTTGATTCGCCCGATGATGTACGATGCTTATCATCATATAGTAAATATATCAAACTCTACTGCGCCAGTGGATAAATATACTGTGGTAGGGTATATCTGTGAGACCGATACATTTGGAAGTGATCGTGAATTGAATGAAGTCCGCGAAGGCGACATCCTGGCATTCAAAAACGCAGGTGCCTATGGATTTTCTATGGCCTCAAACTATAACTCGCGCCCCAAACCTGCAGAAGTGCTGATTATAAATGGCGAAGCAAAATTGATTCGTGAGCGTGAAACATTCGAAGACCTGCTGAAGGGCCAGGTAGAAGTTGATTTCTGAATCTGTTAATTTATGTTAAAGCCTGTCGATTTTTGTCGCTTGTAATACCTTTCATGTGATGCGTCAACTTTTTTGAAAGGGAGTTCGTTATTTTAGCGCTTGAATTTTTGATACATGCTAAAACGAATCCTTTTCAGTCTCCTCCTGGTAACAACGGTTGCTGGTTACGCTCAAGTTCTTCAACCTGCAAAACTTACCGCAGAGACTCCTACCAAGACTTATAATGTAGGCGATGTTGTCGAGCTGATCTTTAACGCGTCTATTAATAAAAACTGGTATATCTATTCGGTTGACTTTGATCCGGATTGTGGCCCAGTCCCTATGTCTGTTACACTCGAAAAAGATCCAAGCTTTGAATTGGTTGGTCCACTGGTAGCGATTCAAGATAAAACGAAACATGATAAAATATTTGACTGTGACGTAAGGATATTTGAAGGAAGTGGTGAATTCAGACAGAAGATAAAAATACTATCACCCACATTAGTAATAAAAGGAACCTATGAGGGACAAGTTTGCTCGGAAGTAGAAGGTAAATGTGTATTGTTCGATGGCGATCTTCTGTTTGGTACTATAAAAGTTGAAGGTAAAGCGATCGTTGCAAAGAAAACGGAAGATGCAAAACCAGATGTTGAAATCGAAAAACAGAAAGATGAAACAGTAACTCCAGCTATATCTGCTGTTGATACAACGAAGGAAATAGCGACTATAAAAACAGAGGATAAAGTATACGGAGCCACGAAAGGCCCTACACTAGACACCACGTTGGTGAAGGAAGATCCCGCCAAAAATTCTTTCCTCGGATTTTTTCTGTTAGCATTTGTTGCCGGCCTTGCCGCGTTGTTAACGCCTTGTGTTTTCCCAATGATACCGATGACCGTCAGTTTCTTTACGCAGGGGCGCTCAAAATTCCTGGCGTTGATCTACGGACTTTCAATTATCATCATCTATACATTGATCGGTGCTGCTATAGCTCCGCTCATGGGCCCGGAAACAGCAAACCATCTTTCAACGGAATGGCTTCCAAACCTGATCTTCTTTATTGTATTTATAGTCTTCGGACTTTCCTTCCTTGGCTTGTTTGAAATTACACTGCCGGGAACATTCATTAATAAAGTGGATCAACAATCAGAGAAAGGTGGATTGATAGGTGTGTTCTTCATGGCCTTTACATTGGTGCTCGTTTCATTTTCATGCACTGGCCCATTGGTGGGGAGCATTCTTGTTTCCTCTGCCGGTGGCGAATTTTTAAAACCGATTGTTGGGATGTTTGCCTTCTCCTTAGCATTTGCTATACCCTTTACGTTGTTCGCTTTTTTTCCGGGATGGTTGAGCTCTATGCCGAAATCGGGTGGATGGCTGAATGCTGTGAAAGTAGTGCTTGGATTTATAGAGATCGCACTGGCATTCAAATTCCTGAGTATCGCTGATCAGGCGTTTCATTGGGGAATTCTGGATCGTGAGATTAACATTGCCATTTGGATTGTGATAGTATTGCTCATTGGAGTATATCTGATGAAGGGATTCCGTTTGCCAGGCGATACCGGTAAGGATGCAGAAGATAAACGCGTAAGCATTATTCGATTGACGTTTGCTGTCATCGCATTTACGTTTGTGGTATATATCACGCCAGGTATGTGGGGTGCACCATTAAAAGCACTTGCCGGCTATCTGCCGCCCATGTCTACACATGATTTTGATTTGATAGCAGCAACGCGCAACGCGAAGCCTAATCAAATTTGTGACGAACCGAAGTATGGAGACTTCCTGCATTTACCACATGGTATAAACGGATACTTTGATTATGAACAAGCATTGCTTTGCGCACGTCAGCAGAACAAGCCTGTGTTCATCGACTTCACCGGCCATGGCTGTACAAACTGTCGTGAGATGGAAGCCGTGGTATGGTCTGATCCGCAAGTGCTCGATAAACTGAAAAACGAATTTATAGTGGTAGCCCTATATGTAGATGATAAAACAGAGCTACCCGAATCAGAATGGTATACTTCCAAGTACGATAGTAAGGTGAAGAAAACGATCGGTAAACAAAATGCAGATCTTCAAATCGCCAACCTCAACAATAATGCGCAACCATTCTATGTATTGGTTGGAAAAGATGAGCGCGTACTTGTTTCTCCTTATGGTTACGACAAAAGTGTAGAAGGCTTCCTCAAATTTTTGGATGAGGGCAAAAAGAAATTTAAAGAGCTTTATTAAAGTCCAATGCTCCCGCAGATTTCATTAATCTTAAATTTTACTCCCGCAGATTCTCACAGATAGGCGCAGATTTAAATGCATTTATTATCTGCGTTAATCTGTGCAGTTCTGCGGGATAAAAATTCATTCAAGTAAGCATTTGGTGCTGCCGATGAGCCCTTAAGAATATAGTCAATTAATAGCATCCTCAAAAATTTCGATAACAGGTTCTCCCCCCAGCTTCACAGACACTATATCAAACCGAATATGCCCTTGCCAGTCTGTGGCGTAGATATACTCTTCGGCAGCCTCATACATCTTGTTTACTTTCCGGGCATCAACAAATTCTTCGGGCTCGCCAAAATCTGTAGAGCTTCTGGCCTTCACTTCAACGAAGATTAACCAATCATCACGCCGGATAATCAAATCGATCTCAGCATGCTTGAACCGGTAATTGCGCATAACAATTTCAAAACCCTTCTTCATTAGAAAATTGGCCGCGAGCTGCTCACCTTTTTTCCCAATAGTAATTTTGTCCACAACGTGATCGTATTTCGTTAACATCCTTTCGCCCATTATCAGCGAAGCACTTTTTATGAAGCCCCTATCGCAGTAACTTTAGATATATCGTATCTTTGAAAACGAAATTACGAACTATGTCTACTACAAAAAAATACATTGATGGCTTCACCCGCCAGTTGTCAGATGCTTTGAAGATCGGCCAGTCCCTTGACCTCGATCGCCCCGGCAGTGATATACGCAATGTCGTTATTGCAGGTATGGGTTCATCCGGTATAGGAGCAAACCTCGTAGAGTCGCTTACTTTCGGCCGCATCCCTATTCCGATCACAGTTTGCAAAACCTATAACATTCCACAGTTTGTTAGTCCGCATACATTATTTATAGCCTGCTCCTATAGCGGCAACGCAGAAGAAACTGTTTCAGCCCTGCATAAAGCTCTGCTGAAGCGTGCACAGGTTATAGCCATTGCGTCAGGCGGCAAGTTGCTGGATATCTGTCGTGAATACAATCTTCAATATATACAGCTTCCTTCTGGTTCCGAAAGTCCACGAGCGATGCTTTCCTATACCATGATCGCACTGCTATATGTGCTATATCATACCAATCTGATTGGTGCGGCTTTCATAAAAGAAACAGAAAATGCCATTGAGTTTTTGGATCGCGGGGAAAAAGGAATTCAATCCGAGGCTGAGCTGATCGCTAAAAAGCTGAAGGGAAAACTTCCTGTCATCTATTGCGATAACCGGCTTTACGCCATGGCACTGAGATTTCAGCAACAGCTGAACGAAAACGCCAAGCAACTGGCACACACCAATACCTTTCCTGAAATAAACCATAACGAAATTGCAGGGTGGTGCTACCCTGAGGCGCTGATGCCAATGTTGCAGGCGGTATACCTATATTCCGACCATGATCATGAACGTGTAGAAAAGCGGATGGAAATCAGCCGCGATCTGTTTGAGAAGAACTCGAAACCTGTGATTGACATTATAGGCGAAGGCGCATCACTCCTGGAGCAATACTATTATCTTATACACCTTACCGACTGGATCTCCTATTACCTGGCGAAGGAGAACGGTGTGGAACCAGAAGCAAATGATTCTATACTATACCTTCGTACTGAATTAGATAAACAAAAGTAGAACTTGTTTTCAGGTTGTTTCGTTGTAACTTTAACAAACCAATATGGTAACGCTATGAAAGCACCAATCAGTAAGCGAACACGGAAGATCCTCGATAATCCGCAGTTAGCAAAACAGCTTATGTTAGCCATCATTGCGGATCGTCTCGTGGAGCGTTCCATGATTTCAGAAGATGAACGGCCCACTATTAAAGTTGACGGGGAAGAATTAAAACTCGTCAGGCTTAAAGCGTTTGATAAAAAATAGGAAAACTCTTTCGGAGGATTATGCATGAATCTGATTCTTGGTTCAATTTTTCTTTTTATCCTCATCATTCCAGGCCTTGCTTTCCGATACTCGTATTTACACGGAACCTATAGCAAACAGTCTTTTAAGATCTCCGCTGTCGATGAAATTTTCTGGGCCATTCTTCCGGCACTTTTCTTTCAGCTCGCTGGCATTGTCATCATCGAACACCTTACGGCTTATCAGATCAAGTTAGAATTGATCTATCAGATCATCACAGAGTCTAGTGGTGCTATCGACTTCGAGATTATTCGTAAAAGCATTTTTTCTTTCTTGCTATATCTGATCAGCATGATCGCCACATCGGTCGCGTTAGGATTGTTGACGCGATATATAGTACGTCTGTTCAGATTCGATTTGAAGTATCCCTTTCTCCGACTCAACAATGAATGGTACTATTTATTCAGTGGCGAGATATTGGATTTGGAAAAACCGGGCGAATCCAAAAATATTGATCTTATTCAAGTAGATGTTTTAATGCAAACAGGCGAAGGCCCGTTGGTATATAGCGGAACACTTGAAGATTATTTTCTTTCAAAAGACAACGGCCTTGACAGAATATATCTGTCGCAAGTGTACCGAAGAAAAATGCAGGATGACCTTACACGAAACGAAAGAAACGTAGGCTACCTTGAGCGTTACATGGACGAACGTTATTATTCCATGCCGGGCGATCTGTTTGTGATTATGTATAGCGAGATTCTGAATCTGAATATTACCTATCACGTATGGTCGAATATACTTGAAGATGAAGTGAACACGAATGAACAGTCTGCCGAATAGAAAAGTAAAGTTTATAGATCTTGATCTAAAGGATTATCAGGAAGCATGGGACTACCAGGTTTCATTGTTCGAAAAG
This sequence comes from Ohtaekwangia koreensis, assembly GCF_900167975.1. Lineage (GTDB taxonomy): Bacteria > Bacteroidota > Bacteroidia > Cytophagales > Cyclobacteriaceae > Ohtaekwangia > Ohtaekwangia koreensis. The sequence goes on along the minus strand of NZ_FUZU01000002.1, from coordinate 488,605 downwards.
ACCATTGCCATAAAAACCGGAAACAGAAACCTCCCGGCAGATCAGCAAAAAATCACCGACAATTATCTACTCTTCTGTGAGCATCCTCACGTGTTTACGTTGGGGAAAAGTGGAGATGAAAAAAATCTCATCATCTCGAAAGAAGAATTGAATGCCGTGCATGCCACGTATCATCATATAAATCGTGGAGGCGATATAACGTATCACGGGCCGGGACAAATTGTTGGATATCCTATACTCGATCTTGAAAATTTCTTCACAGACATTCATAAGTACATGCGCTTGATGGAGGAATCTGTTATTCAAACGCTGAAGGAATATAAAATAGAAGCCGGAAGAATTTCAGGACTTACCGGTGTATGGATCGATTTTGAAAATGAAAAGAAGGCACGCAAAATCTGCGCGCTTGGTGTGAAAACCAGTCGCTGGGTAACGATGCACGGTTTTGCTTTTAACATTAATCCAGACTTACGATATTTCGCTTACATCGTACCGTGTGGTATTCAGGATAAAGCGGTGACTTCGCTGGAAAAGGAGCTTGGTAGAAAAGTCGATATCCGTGAAGCAGAGGAAATCCTGAAGGAAAAGTTTCGCGAACAGTTTGATATGGAGTGGCTATGATGAAGGACATTGAAAAACCAGAAGTAAAGAATGTGACCCTTGCGGTTGCACGTAAGAGAGATATAGGGCTACAGGATGAATGGAAAGTATATCTCATCAACAATAATGATTTTCCGATCGAGAATACATTGGTAGCAAGTAAAGGATATGGCGAGAAAGACGGAGAGCAACAACGTACATCTATTCTTCGCCATTACCTCGATACGATTGCCGAGAACAGTGCAGTATTAATTGAACCGATCGACCCGTCTGTTTTTCATCTCAACAACGAGTACTGGGTGAGCTACTATATAGGCAGGCAGATTTTTGATAAGCGTTTTGTATTTGTACCCGACACGATCCGTGAAGAGAACATAACGTTTATAAAGGAACTGGAGATGGAGGGCGTATTGCATTCTTAAGCTGAAGTATCAACATCTCTATACATGAAAATCATTTTCAAGAAGCGCGTGCTTCGTACAATTTCAGTTTTACTGATCGGCTTCGTAGTACTATTCCTGTTTCGTTTTATATATGGATATTCCACGGGCCTGTCGGAAGTACGAGAGGAAAATTTTTCCGATTTTTTCTCGAGTCTGGAGGAGGTAAAGCGAAACTACGCCAGCGATAAATACAGATTTAAGGTTGAATCAAGTGGACAGTCCAATCAGGGCCAGGCACAGGAATTTGATGTTAACCAGAAATACGAGAAGACTGCGACTATAAAATCGAAGTCGTCAAAGTTTGATGATGACGAGAAAAAATTGCGCGATCATATAAAAAGCGAAAATGGTATAATTCAATATGAAGAGAACTCCGGCCAACGCGGCAGCAGATCGCTTCATTTGTTGATTGGTATACCTCCTGCAAAGTTTGATTCATCGTATGCAGATCTTTTAAAGATTGGCACTATACGCTCCAAGGAGATTACAAAAATCGATAAGACAAATGAATTCAAAAATCTGAATGCGAAGAAAGCTTCGCTTGAGATTACGCGTCAATCATTGTTAGAGATAAAGAAACAAAGCGGAAGGATTGAAGAGTATATTAATCTTCAGAATCGTATTCTTGAAATTGAACAAGAGCTTCAAGGCCTGGGAGTTTTGCTTGGAGACTTCGATGCAGAGAATGAATTCTGTACGATCCGGTTTTCGTTGCACGAAGGAAGGGATATAAAAGTAAGTACACTACATCGGATAAAGGTAGCCTTTGAGTGGAGTGTACAATACTATCTTTTGTTTGTGGCGATTGCTGCTACAGCAAGTATATTTGCTTTCTTTTTCCTGTTGATTATCGATAAGCTGATCCCGGGAATAATAACCAAGATCAATCAGTAATACCCGTTGTATGAATTCAGAGTTGCGCGACATTTTATTTTTGGACATTGAAACCGTTTCACATACGGATGATTTTAATTCTCTGGATGAACGACTGAAATCGTTATGGGCACGTAAGGCGAGTCATCTGAGAAGAGACACAACGCAGACAGACGAACAGATATACCATGATCGCGCTGCTATATTTGCTGAGTTCGGTAAGATTATATGCATCTGTGTCGGTAAGTTCTATGAAGGAGAAAACGGAGCGCTTACACTCCGCACAAAGGCATACTATGGTGACGATGAAAAAGCGTTGCTGACAGAATTCAAGTGCATGCTTGAGAAACTAAATGCATCTACAGAAAAACTTTGCGCTCACAATGGAAAGGAATTCGACTTTCCATACTTGTGCCGCAGAATGCTGGTGAATGGAATTCAGTTGCCCGCTATACTAAACATCTCTGGAAGGAAACCTTGGGAAGTTCAGCACTATGATACTATGGAGCTATGGAAGTTTGGTGACTATAAACACTTCACTTCACTGGATTTGTTAGCAGCGATCTTCGATATCCCTTCCAGTAAAAATGGAATTGATGGAAGTAAAGTCAACCATGTATACTATGTAGAGAAGGATCTTGCTAAAATCAAAGACTACTGTCTTCGTGATGTGGAAGTGCTTGCCCAACTATTTTTGAAGCTTCGTGGCATTTCATTGGAAGAAGCGCTCATTATACAATCTTCTTGAACGTAACACAATTAACTTTTACTTCTGCCTTGTACTCCCGGATATAAGGATAGTACCGGATCGCTGGTGAATACTTCTTTCGTTTCTATATTCATCATCGATAATACACCAGACCAACCCGCACCAGTATCCATCATCCACACCTCGCACGAATGAATAGGCTTTGAAAACGGAATCGGTGTATGACCTATATAGATTTCATCAAAGGTCGTGAGCTTTCCATCCATTTCTTTCAGGTATATCTCCATGGCCGTGCGTGCAAGGGTTCTGTCCCATAGAAAAATATCAGGACCTTGCTGCTCAAGAGGTCGTTGTATATCAATGCCCGCATGCACGAATAATTTATTGTCAGATAAAAAATAAGGTAGCGCCCGGTTTAGAAACTGTAAATGAGCTGCAGGTATTTTATCCTGATAGGATTGTATAGTAGCTTCTCCTCCCTGCCTGAACCACACTTTCTCAACATAACCCGTCTCCATCCATTGCTGAGTCCAGTAGTCATGATTACCGAAAATGTAGGTCAGGTTTTTAATCCGCAGTAGCTCGTCAATACAAGATTTGGTTTCCGGCCAGCCATCACACACGTCTCCCAGACTGATGAGATGATCGCTCTCAAAATCGAAGTTGGCTCTATCCAAACACTGACGTAACGCGCGGTACGCTCCATGAATGTCTCCAATGACAAAAGTTCTTGACATTCCCTTTAAATCTTAATTAAGTAATCCATCAAGTTTTCGGCCTTACTTTTTCAATAATTACGCTATTTTTGACAGGTTTAAAATTAAATACTGTGTATGGAATCCGTAGCCGTTGAAAAGCACGAAGAACACAAGGAAAAAATTAAAGAAGTCTATGCCGAAGTAGGCAAGGTAGTCGTTGGTCAACAATATATGGTGAACCGATTGATGATTGGTCTCTTCACCAATGGACATATATTGTTGGAGGGTGTACCCGGTCTTGCCAAAACATTAACCGTAAGTACGCTCGCCCAGGTTCTCCATCTCGACTTCCAACGTATTCAGTTTACTCCCGATCTTCTTCCTGCAGATCTTGTCGGTACAATGATCTATAATCAGAAGGAAGGAAAGTTTGAAGTAAAGCAAGGTCCTATCTTCGCGAACATAATCCTTGCTGACGAGATCAACCGTTCTCCAGCTAAAGTTCAATCGGCTTTATTGGAAGCGATGCAAGAGAAGCAAGTAACGATCGGCGAAACAACCTTCAAGCTTGACAGACCTTTTCTGGTATTGGCTACTCAAAACCCCGTTGACCAGGAAGGTACTTATCCACTACCGGAAGCGCAGGTCGATCGTTTTATGATGAAGGTATATGTTGATTATCCAACCAAAGATCAGGAGATAGAGATCATGCGGAGGATTTCAAACATGCAATTCAACTATAAAGTAACGACTATGCTTACGAAGGAAGAGATATTCTCCATTCGTGATCAGGTAAACCGTGTTAAGATTTCTGAGTCGCTTGAGCGCTATATTATAGAACTGGTATATGCTACACGCAAGCCACTAGACTATAAATTAAACGAACAAGCTCAATATATACAGTTTGGTGCATCGCCACGTGCCAGTATAAATCTGAACCTGGCTGCTAAAGCTGTAGCGTATCTGGAAGGCCGCGACTATGTATTACCAGAAGATATAAAAGAAGTAGCGTTGGATGTAATGAGTCACCGTATACTATTAAACTATGAAGCCGAAGCAGACAATGTTAAACCTTCCGACATCATTAAGGTAATTCTCAACAAAGTGCCAATCAATAAATAATATAGATGTAGCTCTTCTGTAGTGAGCTATCCCACAAATTCTTAAAACGGTACAAGATCTTTCTTGTACCGTTTTCATTTTTAAGCCGGGCACGCATTTTCACTCTGGCATTCTGCTTCCAACTCTTCGGTCTTAAGCTTTAGCCTATATTATTTTGTTTACTTCGAATAAACTTTAATAATCTTTTATTACCCCCGCGTTATCTGCTTTAAAAAATCTTGTAATAATTGTTAAGTCAGAATAATCGAAAGCGTTGATAGTCATAGTATATAGCTATTGCTGTTGCAGTATTATTTAAACAGCCGTTAGCTTTCCATGATCTACTTAACAATTTCGTAACACAGACGTGCGAGTGAGGTAATATTAGAGAATGACCTTTGTAGCAAATAATTTACTCATGCATTCTAAATTTATCTTGACAGTATTATTTGCTTCGATGGCTTATTTCTCTTTTGGTCAGAAAGGTATTATTTCTGGTCATGTTAAAGAAAAGCTTTCTGGTGAAGATGCAATCGGTGCTAATGTTGTGATTGATGGAACATCTATCGGTTCAACTACAGATATTAGTGGTAACTTTTCTTTCACCGTTGATGCCGGTACGTATCGATTGACCACAACCTACATAGGCTTTCAGAAATTAACTGTAGACAGTTTGATTGTAAAAGCCGGTGAAGAAGTTAAAATTGAATTGCAACTTGATTCTGAAGATAAACAACTTCAGGAGGTAGTAATTACAGGAACGGCAGACAAAACATCAGAATCCTTTTTATTAGTAGAGAGAAAAAATGCAGTTGAGTTTATTCAAAATATAGGTGCAATTGAGCTCTCAAGGAAAGGTGTTTCAAACGCAGAAGCTGCGGTTACGCAAGTAACAGGAGTAAGTAAGCAGGAAGGCGTGAAGAACGTATTTGTTCGTGGTTTGGGTGATCGGTATAACTCTACGTCGTTAAATAACCTTCCATTACCTTCAGAAGATCCTGAGTATAAAAACATAACGCTGGATTTCTTTTCGTCTGACATTATCAATAGCATCGATGTTAATAAGACATTTGGTGCTAATATTTTTGGTGACGTAACTGGAGCCAACGTCAACATCATTTCCAAAAAGCTATTTGAGGATAAAGAGTTTAAAGTTAGTGCTTCTCTTGGGGTAAACTCACAAACCGTTTCACAAGATTTTTATAGAGCTGATGGAACTAACTTTTTGGGTACAACCAATCGGAATGTGCCAATCTCCAACCTCAGAGACTATTCATTTGATCACTCTTTTCAGCCGAGTAAAGTATCAGGTCCGTTGACTAATTTGAATCTATCTTTATCAGGAGGTAAAACTTTCTCTGTTGGGCAAAACACTATAAGAACATTTTTGGTGGCGGCAATGGGTAACGACTACCTCTTTAAAAAAGGACAGGTTCGTCAGGTATCGCCAACAGGAGGTATACGTCAGGATTTTAATTATAGCAAGTCGGACTATAATGCATCACAGATTGCACTTGCAAGTGTGGCGTATGAATTCGGTGAGGGAAACAGCATCTACTATAACGCTATATATATACACGATAACAAGCAGTCTGTGGGTAATTATGAAGGTTTCACTGTTAATGGTAATGATGACATAACTGATCCGAACGCCTATAAGAGTTTTGTAAGAAGACAACAGCAGAATAATAACAGCTTGCTGGTGAATCAGCTTATCTCTGCAATCAATTTATCTCAAAATCTCAAGCTGGATGTAGGTGGCTCATTTAATGTTGCTCATGGCGATGAACCCGATAGAAGATCAAGTTTTTATGTATTCGATGGTGATGGATATCGCGTCAACACGAACTCTCCGGCATTTAATCACAGATTTTATTCTTCATTGAAGGAAAATGATATAGCTGCCAATGCAAGCCTTACCTATAAATTTGATGAGGAATCTAATAACAAAATTACCATCGGTTATAACCTCCGCAATACTAGCCGCGATTTTGAAGCAACTCAATTTAACTTTGATTTCCCGACAGCGGTATCAGTATCTGTAAATGATCCAGATGCTTTATTTAATCAACAGTCAATTGATAATGGGACTTTTGAAATGGAAACAGGACGTGGCACTGGCTCAAAAGCACTTAACCCCTTTACATATACAGGTGACAGAACGATTCACGCAGCGATAGCGAATGTTGTGTTTGATGTTACTTCGCGATTAACTGTAAATGTTGGTGCTCGGTATGAAAAAATTCGTCAAGAAGTAGGTTGGGATACTAATCTCGATGAAAGAAATCCGAATATCCGTAATGATAATACGGAAGTCAGAGAGCCATCTTATTTTCTCCCCAGCTTAAATATAAAGTATAGTATATCTGATGATAACATTGTTAGGCTGGCCTCAAGCAAAAGCTACACGATGCCTCAATTTAAAGAGGTGGCTCCATTCTATTATGAAGATGTTAACGTCTCAAGTTTCGGTAATCCAAAATTGTTGCCAGCAGAGAATTTTAATGTGGACTTGCGCTATGAGCACTACTTTGCAAACAAAGAGTTGATCGCTGTTACAGTCTTCTATAAGAAAATTGAAAATGCAATCAATAGAGTTCAAGTTGCTTCTGCGGCAAACGAATTATCTTATGTTAATACAGGGAACGCAGATGCTGCGGGGGTTGAGCTAGAAGTTAGAAAAGGACTGTATAGTACTATTAATAAAAACGATAAGAATACTTCTTTAGATGTGGGACTAAATGTTTCGTATCTCTACTCTAAACAAGATTTAAAGGATGTGTCTACAGATGATTTAGCATTCCAGCCTACAAATAAAACATCTGCATTAGAAGGGGCTAGCCCATGGCTCGTAAACTCTGATGTTACATTCAATACTCAAGGCCAAAAAGGTAGAAGTTTGACAACGGCTCTTGTATTTAATTTTTTCAGTGACAGAATATACTCTATAGGAGCACCTGTTGGCAATCAACACATCTATGAAAACGGTATACCAAGACTAGATTTTATATCAAAACTAGGACTGAGTGAGAAACTTTCCTTGAGCTTGAATGTTCGAAATATACTGAACCCGAATTATCGTCTGACAAAGAAAATTGATTCAGGCGCTAATGAAATAATCAGTGATTATAGAAAGGGAATAACAACCTCTCTCGGTTTTACTTATAAGTTTTAAAGATAGCTATTCTAGCAGAGATCGCTCTCTTAATAATTTGATAACAATGCTTTACGGCATAGTTAATATCTGAGTCTGATCTTTGAGGCCAATTTCAAGTGAACATTAGTACTATAAAAAACTTTAAACTAAACTCTTTTAAAAATGAAAATGCTTAAGAATTTTCTGAGCTACCTCTTGATGATCTCAGCAGTTTTAGCTTTCTCTAGCTGCTCTGATGATGACGATGATGACACGACACAAACCGCTGATGGTATAATTGCAAGTCAAGATGATGTAGATTTAGTAGTTGATAAACTCCAAGGCGAAATCACAGGTGATATCACTCTTGCCGCGAGCAAAAGCTGGATCTTAACAGGTCCGCTTGTAGTAAGTGCCGGAGGTAAATTAACCATTGAAGCAGGAACAACTATCAAAGCTACTGCAGGTGGAACAAACGTTTATATTGCCGTTGAAAAGGATGCAGAAATTCAGGCTGTAGGTACAGCATCAGCTCCGATAAAAATTACGTCAAGTGCTTCTTCTCCTGAAGCTGGAGACTGGGGTGGTTTGCTATTAATGGGTAATGCGACAATCACTGGCGGTCAATCTGCAGTAACAGAAGTTGTTGACTTTATTTATGGTGGTAGTGATGATGCAGATGATTCTGGAAATATAGATTACCTGATTTTGGAATACACCGGTGCGCGTATCAATGGTGAAAAAGAATTTAATGGTCTTACTCTTTACGGAGTAGGCTCAGGAACTTCAATCAGCAACGTTGCTGTATTCTATGGTGATGATGATGCCTTCGAATGGTTTGGTGGAACTGTAAACATATCCAACGCGCTTGCTATTAATGCAAAGGACGATATGTTTGATTGGACGCAAGGCTGGAAAGGTACTGCTACTAACCTTTATGGAAAACGTGAACTTGGTTTTGATGCAGTAACAGCGGATCCACGCGGTCTTGAAGGTGACGGTAACCTTGATGGATTGACTCCTTCATTGACTCCACAGTCAAATCCGACTATAACTAACCTTACAATTGTAAATAACTCTACAGCTGCTGATGGTATGGTTGATGTTGTTAAAATCAGAAGAGGAAGTTCAGCGACTGTTACAAATGCTAATATAATATTCTCTGCTAACACTCCTGCTCCTGGCGATTTCGTAGACCTTACAGATTCTGCTGGCGATGCAGCTGGTACAACTTCAGTTAACATTTCTGGTACAGGTGCTAACCTTAATACAGGCGATAATAAACCAGGTGCTAACAATGGAACAATTACGATTCCTGCAAATGCAAATACAGGTGTAGCTAATCCAGGTACTTTATTCTCTTGGACTGGATATACAGCGTTTTAATAAACCCTTAAGCTCTCAGAGCAAGCCACTTCCTACACTATAGGAAGTGGCTTTTTTGTTATCAATAAATGCTCTGATGTTTATTTGATTTAAAGGGTAATGTATATTTAGGTATATAATTTATTGAAAATAGACTATATATATACTAGTTATAGATCTAGGTCAGGGAATATTTATTATTCAAATGATTGATTCATAAAATACCAGATGTAGAGTAGAATACTTCTTCTAATTACATAACTTTGTTGTTCAATTACCTTAAACTACCCACCTGTTATGATAAAGAAGGTTGTAAGTATCTTTTTAGTTATCATAGTTGTTTCCTATAGTGTTGATGCACAACCTACAACCGGTTTTGCTTTTCAGGACATTATCAAGCCTTCGGCGAACGCAGCGAATTTTCCGCGATATGGAAATACAACAGTCGATTACTCTCGGGGTATAGTTCAGCAAAAAATCGAATTACTATCTTTAAGTGAGGGGCCTCTCAAGCATACCGTTAGCCTTATGTATAATCAGAATGGGATAAAAGTTGAAGACGCGCCTTCTTGGGTAGGATCATCTTGGTTTTTGAACGCGGGAGGTGTGATTATCCGTGAAACCAGAGGAACTGAAGATGAGAGGTATATCTATGGAAATATTAAATCTAAATCCTTTCCTAAGTTTGATTTTAACCCTTCTACATGGAGCAATGTAACCAATACTTTTCGACTTGATAAAGCGGTGTATGATGAAGATGAGAAAAACTGGGCCTGTGGAACAGACACTAGCCCGGACAAGTTTATATTTAATTTCAGTGGTTATCAGGGTTATTTCTTTATAAACAAAGATGGATTTCCTGTATCCGATAAGTTTAAGATCAAATATACTGAGACTAGAAGAACTGAGGAAAGTGTTTATACTGATATTACAAGTTGGGAAGCTATAGGAAAAGATGGAACAATATATCTTTTCGAACAACCGGAAAAATCATCAAGTGTTTATGGTGGTAACACATGGAGATGTCGTGGAGGAAACTCTGCCCTGATTAATACAGCTTGGTACTTGACAAAAATAATCTCTGCTGATGGGAAGAATAGAATAGAGTTTGAGTATGATTTAACTTACAAAGGAAATAAGTCAATCCGTAATTCTAAGAATGAGTACTATCAGATTATTTCTAATTGCGGTGAGGAGGAACGATCTTACCAAGCTGTTTATGCGGACCTATATGCAGAATCTATTTTTCTGAGTAAGATAAAGACATCAGAACTTACTGTATCCTTTTACACATCTGCAACTAATGTAAAGGCCGTTAAGCGTAGGCTGGATAAAATTGAGATTAAGTCATCAGATGAAGCTATTCCTTCAAATAAGAAACAAATTGAATTTCTATATAAGGATTGTTCACCGGCCAGTGCGACAGAGTCCTGATCGAGTTTGTTTTTTTCTATTCGCTTGAGAAGCGTCTCGTTTTCGAGTTTGTTATTCTCGAGTGCTTTTTCAAGTTGAATTTTCTCCCGCTTATTATCTTCTACCTTGGTGAGCAACGTTTTGTTTTCATTCGCTAGTCGCTGCTTTTGTTTCTCCACCGCCTGGTAGGCGCGATTGGTTTCATCGATCTGAACTTGAATTTTATCACGATAGTACTTTATGCCAAAATCAGCTATCAACTTCTCTAAGGCTGCATGTACATTGCTGGCATCTGTCGTCCCTTGGCCGGAGGACTTCGATCCAATCCACGCCGTGGCATTTTTGCCAGTCTCTTTTACAGTTGCGTATATACTGAAAGTATACGTACTGCCATTGATAGCGAGTTCGTTAATTGTTAGAATACCTTCACTTTGTTTTACTTTTCCATAAAGTTTTAGAAATTTGGTGAAGGCACTGTGTACTTCGTTCACCGTTCCTTCAAGCTCAACCTCATATCCTTCTGCACTGTCGCCTGTAATTCGCGTATTTTCTTTTTTTACTTTTACAGTTTGCGCTGACATTGTTAGCACACTCGAAGTGAACAGTACTATCCATGTAAACTTTTTTATAAAATGCATGTTACTGGTTTAATATAGGGCATCAAAACTAAATAAAATTGAGTTCGAAAAATATATTGATCACAGGTGCTTCCGGTTTGATCGGAACCCGACTTACAGAGTTGCTATACCAACAGGGCAATCATGTTGCTCACCTGAGTCGTAATCACCGGCAGGGTAAAGCGAAGACTTTTTTGTGGGATATAAATAAAAAGCAAATTGACCCACATGCTTTCGAAGGCACAAACACCATCGTGCATTTGGCAGGTGCTGGTATAGCTGACAAGCCGTGGACCGAAGAGCGTAAGTGGGAGATCCTGAAGAGTCGTACACAATCCACACAATTGCTATATGAAGAATTGAGAAAGAGAAAACATACCGTAACAAGTTTTATATCCGCTTCTGCGATTGGATACTATGGCTTTGATGATAACGAAAAGAAATTTAAGGAGAACGATGAGCCGGGAACAGATTTCCTGGCGAATGTAGTGCGTCAATGGGAAGCAGAGGTTGATCGGATCAGTGAGCTTGGAATTCGTGTCGTGAAGATCAGGATAGGTATAGTATTGAGTGAGAAGGGAGGAGCTTTAAAAGAGATGGTTAAGCCGATCAAGTTTTGGGTTGGTGCACCACTGGGTACGGGAGATCAGTATATAAGCTGGATTCACCTTGACGATCTTGCTGCAATGTTTCTAAAAGCTGTGGAGGATGAAAAGATGCAAGGTGCTTACAACGGCACAGGACCATACGCTGTCACAAACCGTGACCTGACAAAAGCTATAGCCAAGCAAATCAATAGACCCGTAGTCTTGCCGGCAGTTCCGAGCTTTGTTTTGAAAACATTATTGGGTGAAATGGCTGACCTTGTATTGAAAGGTAGTAACGTTTCGTCACAGAAAATTGAAGATGCAGGATTCAAATTTCAATATGAAAAACTGGAGAGTGCACTCGCAGATTTACTCAAAAAGTAATTATATATACTTAATTATACATATATACTTCATGTGATCAGGGTTTGTACTTCGATCGGGTTCGTCAATACTTTATGTATAGGGCATGCATTGGCAATTTGTAGTAGGCGTTTGCGCTGATGTTCATCTATACTCCCTGATATTTCTAAGACACGATGAAATATTGTTTTTCCTCCGACCTGTTCGGTTGATATCGTAACCTGTATTTGCTCGACACCCCACCCCTTTCGGTCAGCATACATACGCAATGTTATAGCTGTGCATGATGCGAGCGACATCCTGAGAAAATCAAAAGGCTGAGGGCCTATATCTTTACCTCCATCTTTCACAGGCTCATCCGCCATCACTATATGCGAAGGTGTCTCAAGCCTGGTAGCATACGCATCCCTGCCGATCGTAGCTACTACTGTCTTTTCCGGAACCATCAAAATGTTTTATTCATAACAAACTCCTGCTGTAAGAACCGCTCGCGTGGAGCAAGCTCTCTCTGTTTTAATTTTTCCGGAAGATTTGTAGGGTCTCCCGGATATCCAACCCCTATAAATACACCGATCTCATATATATCCGGGATCTTGAGATTTTCAATTGCTTTTATGTGACTGAAGCCGGCCATCTGTCGTACTTGTAAACCCATCTCAACGGCCTGCAGTGACAGGAATGAGTTTGCTCCTCCTAAGTCGTACATGGCATGTGCGTTCGCGCTGCCATAGTGTGTAAATGTCTTTCGCGCCAGACTTAAAATAAGAAGCGGTGCATCCTTTACCCAGATCCTGTTACTTTCATTAAGACACTCAAACATTTTATGCCAGAGCTCTTGATCGTGCGTAGCATATAGATATACCCAAGGCTGCTCGTTGCTGCTTGATGGTGCCCAGCGTGTGGCTTCGAACAACGAATTTATTTTGTCCGCTGTTATAGGTTCGCTTGAGAACGCTCTTACACTTCTTCTGTTTTTAATCAAATCTAAAATCGGATGTTCGATACTGGATGATTTTTCCATCGTCAACATTGATATTATTTTTTCAAAGTACGCATTCTTGATTACAAGAAACAATGGGGCGGAGATGCGTTAGGTTCATGCTGGTGTATTCATACAAAAGGGGACATAATAAACTACAGATTCATTCAAGATTCCTATCCGCTGTCATAAAACTTCTAGCAATTATTACACTCGACAAAGCCAGATTTACAACAATTATTGTTGATACAAACATTCCGTCATTTATAAAATATTTGTAAACTCGTTAAAGCAAACGGCACCATGATCCGCTATACCACCACTATATTAAAGTTTAATAAGAAAGGCGAAAAATCGGGCTGGACCTATATTGAGATAAGCGAGAGCCAGGCACAAAAACTCAAACCTAATACAAAAATATCTTTCCGGGTGAAGGGGACACTCGACCAATTTGTTTTTGAGAAGGTTGCACTTTTGCCGATGGGTGATGGCACGTTTATAATGCCGGTGAATGCCGCTATGCGTAAATCTCTTGGCAAGAAAGAAGGCGATAAAATAAAAGTAGTAATGGAGATAGACGAGCGAAAGCTTGCGCTATCGGCAGACTTGATGAAATGTTTAAAGGAAGAGCCGGATTCATTGGCATACTTTAAGTCGTTGCCTATGTCGCATCAGAATTACTATAGCAAGTGGATTGACAGTGCAAAGACGACTGCTACTAAATCAAAACGAATTGTGATGGCATTAACCGCCTTTAGCAAAAAACAAGGGTTCTCTGAGATGATTCGTGAGAATAAGAATTTGTGATAACTATATAAAGAAAGAGAATTCACGTGAAGAATGAATATATATCTTCACGTGAACTCCTTAAAAGTATTCTTATAGCGCGCCCGCTTTAATTTCTTCTACAACCCCTGGATCGAGTAATGTAGTGACATCACCTAAATTGTTTGTGTCACCCTCCGCTACCTTTCTTAAAATTCTGCGCATGATTTTACCCGATCGTGTCTTGGGAAGACCACTTACAAACTGAATTTTATCGGGTTTGGCAATAGGGCCGATGATCTTTGAGACAGTTTCCTTTATTTCAGCGCGAAGCTTTTCTTCTTCAGCGGGTTTCTCATAACAGATCACAAAAGCATATATACCTTGACCCTTTATATCGTGCGGGAACCCTACCACTGCGGTTTCGCATACGGACGAGTGCTCATCGATAGCACTTTCTATCTCAGCAGTTCCAAGATTGTGGCCCGATACAATAATGATATCGTCTACCCTTCCTGTTATACGATAGTATCCGTCCTCATCGCGCTTGCATCCATCTCCCGTGAAATATTTTCCGGGAAAGCTGGAGAAGTAAGTCTCTTTAAATCGTTGATGATCACCATAAATCGTTCGTGCCATAGAAGGCCATGGATATTTGATCGTCAATCTTCCTTCAATATTATTCCCCTCTATTTCAAGTCCGCTTTCATTCATTACGGCAGGTTGTACACCTGGTAGCGGTAAGGTTGCATGAGCAGGCTTAAGAGGCGTTACATGTGCTATAGGAGAGATCATAAAACCACCGGTTTCAGTCTGCCACCAGGTATCAACGATCGGACATTTACCCTTACCGATATTTTTATTATACCAATGCCATGCCTCTTCATTGATAGGCTCGCCAACACTTCCTAAAACTTTTAAAGATGACAGGTCATATTTTTCTACGAAGCTGATTGGTGCTTGTTGAAGCGAACGTATAGCGGTTGGTGCAGTATAAAATATATTTACCTTATGACGTTCTATTGCCTGCCAGAACCTTCCCCAATCCGGCCAGGATGGTACACCTTCGAACATTACCGTAGTAGCCCCGGCAGATAATGGTCCATAAAGAATATAGGAGTGACCTGTAACCCAGCCTATATCTGCTGTACACCAATATATCTGGCCATCATGATATTGAAAAGCTGTTTGGAAAGTATAGTTGATATTTACCATGTAACCGCCACAGGTGTGAACCATACCCTTGGGCTTTCCGGTAGAGCCTGAAGTATAGAGTATGAAGAGCATATCTTCAGAGTCCATTTCTTCGGCTACACAATTTGAATCTACTTTCTTGATTTCATCATGCCACCATACATCGCGTTCTGCTTTCATAGGCGCACTTGTATGAACATGTTCTTTCACAATAACCCGGGTTACATCCGGGCAATGTTCCAACGCCTGATCAACAATACCTTTAAGATTTATAGTTTTATCACCGCGGTATGCACCATCGGATGTTATAACAATTTTGCATCCTGCATCAGTAATGCGGTCTGTCATTGACTTGGCAGAGAAACCTGCAAACACTACAGAGTGTACAGCACCGATGCGTGCACAGGCCAGTATGGCATAAGCCAGCTCTGGTATCATGGGAAGATAAATACATACTCGATCACCTTTCTTTACACCATTTGCCTTCAGCATGTTTGCTGTTTTGCAAACTTCATCGTACAGCTGTTGATAGGTTATATGTTTAGCATCATCATTCGGATTGTTGGGTTCCCAGATGATAGCCGTTTGATTAGCACGTTTTATTAAATGTCTGTCGAGACAGTTTTCAGTAATGTTAAGCTTGCCACCTATAAACCATTTTACCTCCGGTTTATGGAAGTCCCACTCAAGAACCTTATCCCATTTTTTTCTCCAATAAAAGCTGCTGGCTATTTCGCTCCAGAAGTTTTCCGGATGCTCTACACTTTTTTTATATTGTTTGTGGTAGTCTTCAAAAGTTCTAATCACGTTCATGGTTGTAGTTGAAAGGTTTTTGGGTTTAAAGTTTTACTGTTATAAATTTCTGGGCAACCTAAATTCACAAAGTAGCGTCCTGAGTCAGGAAATAAACAAGTGTGATAAAATTCTATCCTTTTTCCGGAAATTCAAATTTTGTTTGTGGTGTGTTGGGACACACCTGTAAAAATTTTGCGGTTTTTTTATTTTAAAGTTTATGCGGGATTTAAGTGCTTCCATAGTTGCATATAAGAATTCAGCAAGTATGCTTACGCAGACTATTCATAGTTTTTTAAAAAGCACTGTACATTCTAAATTGTTCATCCTGGATAACTCTCCAACGGATGATCTAAAATATCTAGCGTACAACAGCCGCATTCATTATATATTTAATAATAGAAACGTTGGCTTTGGAGCCGGACATAATATTATACTTAATAAGATTCTGAATGAGTCGAAATATCATGTAATACTCAACCCTGATGTTTATTTTGATCAAAGTGTGATACCCACACTTTACAAGTTCATGGAGCAACATCATGAAGCAGGACAAGTAATGCCGAAGGTGCTTTATCCGGATGGAAAGCTTCAACCGTTATGCAAATTATTACCGAGCCCTAAGGTTTTAATTATGCGCAGATTTTTAGGTTTTTTTAAAAGTCAACTTGAGAAAGAGAATCTCCAATATGAGCTACATCTTTCCGGCTACGATAAGATTATGAATGTCCCTTTTCTTTCTGGCTGCTTTATGTTTCTTAGAACTGAAGCCTTGAGGAAAGTAGGCCTATTTGATGAACGCTTCTTTCTTTACACTGAAGACACAGATTTGACAAGGCGGATACATAAACATTATCAAACCTTGTATTTCCCCGACACCGCGATTTATCATCATCATGCCAGGGGCTCTTATAAAGATGCTAAATTGCTTTTTTGTAATATCCAAAGTGCGATTAGATATTTTAATAAGTGGGGATGGACAAAAGATAACGAGAGAAAATTATTTAATGAGAGAACACTTCTTCAATTAAAAGACATCTCATGATCAGCGAAATTGAAAATATTATTTTGGCACCTGTAGCTGAAAGCATCCTTCGTACTATACTGTATTATGATATTTTCAATTATCCATTAAAGGCTGATGAGGTGTATAGATTCCTTCCCACGAAACATCTCCCCAAAAGTACAATCGAGATTGAATTGAAAGAGCTTTCTGCTAAAGGCTATATTTTTCAATTTGGCGACTTATTCTCTGTTCAAAATAAAAATGAATTAGCCCAACGTAGAATTGCAGGGAATGAAGAAGCAATGAAGCTTCTTGAAGTTGCTAAACGAAAAGGTAAATTCATTTCATCTTTTCCGTTTGTGCGTGGAGTGCTCGCATCGGGTTCGTTATCGAAAGGCTATATGGACGAGAATTCTGATCTTGATTTCTTTATCATCACCAAGCCTGGAAGATTATGGATTGCGCGCATGATATTGGTACTATATAAAAGAGTTTTCCTTTTTAACTCACACAAATATTTTTGTGTTAACTATTTTGTAGATACAGATCACCTGGAGATCGAAGAGAAAAATTTATTTACGGCAACAGAGCTCGCTACCGTTATTCCTTTGTGCAGCCCAGATCTGTATATCAAATTACTTCGGAATAACGCGTGGCTTCTGCAGTTTTTCCCAAACTTTACACAACGCCCTGTCGATACAGTACAACACACCTCCAACGGATTTATAAAAAAAATTTTGGAAGGTATAATTGACACAGCCGGAGGCAACTGGTGGGAAAATTATTTTATGAAACTGTCGTTGAAACGATGGGAGCATATATATAGGGAGCATTATGAAAAGGATGATTTCCAAGTAGCTTTTAAGAGTAAAAAGCATGCGTCAAAAAATCATCCGCGTCATTTTCAGAAAAAAGTAATAGAGCTCTATCAGGAAAAAATTGACTCGTTTGGTAAGAAGTTTAACATTGCGTGGAAGTCATGAACGGAAAAATACTTTTTACACATTCATACTTTTATAAGTTTGACCGGAAGCAATGGCAATTTAAACAGCCGTATCCTCCGTTGGCAACTATATTAGCCGCAGCCGTAATGCGGGAATCAAATTTTCCCGTTGCACTCTTTGATACTGCGCTACGTGATTCAGCCTCAGAAATCATTTCTGCTATAGAGCTGCACAAGCCCGAGTACCTCGTGATCTATGATGATGGTTTTAATTACCTCACAAAGATGTGTCTTACCAACATGCGCGAGGCGGCTTTTATGATGGCGCGACTTGGAAAGGAATCCGGATGTACTGTAATCGTATCTAGCTCCGATGCTGCTGATCACTATGATAAATATTTTGATCATGGTGTTGATTACGTAGTTCGAGGCGAAGGAGAAGAAACACTACGTGAACTATTGGTAGCGCTCGATGCAAAACAAAATGTTACGCAACTTTCAGGTATAGCGTATCGAAAAAATAACGAGGCAATTGTTACAGCTACACGTCCTGTAATTCGGGAGTTGGATACTTTGCCGTTACCCGCTTGGGACCTTATCGATATAGAATCATACAGACGGATTTGGCTTAAGCATCATGGATATTTTTCACTCAATATAGCAACCACCCGAGGTTGCCCCTATAAATGTAACTGGTGTGCTAAGCCAATTTATGGCAACCGCTATAATTCGCGCAGTCCAAAGCATGTGATCAATGAAATTGAATTCCTGTTACAAAACTATAGACCTGATCACTTCTGGATGTGCGATGATATATTCGGATTAAAACCAGGTTGGGTGCAACAATTCAGAGACCTGGTGTTGTCGAAGCAATTGCAGTTTAAATACAAGATTCAGTCGCGGGCAGATTTACTTCTGGAAGAAGATACGGTAGAGGCGTTGGCACGTTCGGGCGCAGAAACTATATGGGTAGGCGCAGAATCAGGCTCACAAAAAATTCTGGATGCCATGGATAAAGGCACAACCGTTCAGCAGATTCGCGATGCTACCCACTTGATGAAGCAGAAGGGAATTAAAGTAGCTTTCTTTTTACAGTTTGGGTATACCGGAGAAACACAAGAAGATATTGACGCCACACTGGCAATGGTATTACAGTTGATGCCAGACGAAGTTGGTATCTCCGTTTCCTACCCTTTACCGGGAACGAAATTTTACGATAAAGTAAAAGCCCAGCTTCGCGAAAAACAGAACTGGAGCGATTCGAATGACTTGGCGATGATGTTCCAAAGCACTTTTTCCAGTGAATACTATAGAGAGCTGCATCGTTATGTTCACAGCATGTATCGCAAACGGAAAGGATATATAAGTTTGAAGAAACTCTTTCGCAATCCATTACGTCTAAACTATAAGGATTTACGAGCAGGGCTGGCAACTTTTTATTATATTCCTACTTCATTTGCGCAACGTCAGAAACTAAAGGAACTCGGAGTTACACGACCTGATTTAAATTGACACATGAGAATACAGTTCAGATTTGTAATGCTTACTTCATAACCTATACTCGCATGGCTGCTCCATTCGATCACATCGCCTCTGCCTACGACTCTGTTTTTACACAGAGCGCTATTGGACAGTTACAGCGTAAACAAGTATGGCGCTACCTTGAAGAGATTACACCACAGTTAAGTGGACTTGAAATTCTGGAATTGAATTGTGGCACCGGTGAGGACGCTGTTTTGTTTAGTGAAAAGGGTTTTAATATAGTGGCCACTGATGTATCAGAAGAGATGTTGAAGGTGACGCAACAGAAAGCTCATCAGTTTTCGATGCAAAGTAAAATAAGCTCCCATTACCTTGACCTTGATAGTTTCGATGAAACATTGTTTGATAAAAAATTTGATCTCGTCTTCTCAAACTTCGGAGGATTGAATTGCATTAATCCTGAATCGTTTAAAAAATTACTTCAAAAATTACCGCTTATCTTATCTCCGAAAGGAAGATTTATAGCGGTGGTCATGCCTAAATTTTGTTTGTGGGAATCTATATACTTCCTCACCCGCTTTCAGTTTAAGAATATTTTCCGCAGGTGGACCAGCACTGAAGTAGTTGCCGATCTTCATGGTACGGCTGTTAAAACCTGGTATTTCAAACCCTCACAAATAAAGATGTGGTCGTCAGAAAATTTTAAAGTGATAAGCCGTAAGCCCGTTGGGTTCGCACTGCCACCTTCCTATCTCGAAAATTTCTTTTCAAGTAGAAAGCGCTTGTTGTTTGGATTGAATGTAATGGAGAAAAAAGTTTCTGGCTTTTCATTTCTCTCAGGCATGGCTGATCATTTTATCATCGACCTGCGACTAAGATGAGTGTTCTTCTAACGCATGGTTATTTTCTGGCGGATGATGTAAAGGAGCAGCAGATCATGCGACCTTACGCCCCATTAGGTATACTCTATATATCGGCTTACCTGGAGCAACATGGTATCGATAATGATGTTTTTGATACTACATTCTCAACAAAGCATAAATTCCGTCAATACCTGCTCGAGCATCAACCCAAAATCATTGGTATATATGCCAACCTAATGACGAAGCTAAATGTGTTAGAGATCGTCCAGTATATAAATGAAAGTTTACCGAATAGTAAAATTATTCTTGGCGGGCCTGATGTTCGTTACAATGCTGAGAACTATTTAAATAGTGGTGCTGACTTTGTTGTGCTGGGCGAAGGCGAGGAAACAATGTTGGAGCTTATCCATACAATAAATAATACGGTTGGCGTATCTATACCAAAAGATGCATTGGATAAAATACGCGGTATATCTTTTTTGTATGAAGGTAAACGGATCGAAACACTCGAACGTGATAAGATCAAAGACCTTGATGAGCTTCCTGTTCCGAATCGGAAAAAGATAGACCTTCATTTATACCTTGATGCATGGAAAAAATTTCATGGCACAAATGCAATTTCTGTGAGTACGATGCGCGGATGTCCCTATACCTGTAAGTGGTGCAGTCGTGCAGTGTATGGGTTAAGCTATAGAAGAAGATCACCTGAGAAAGTCGCCCAGGAGTTAGAGATGATCAAAAAAGAATACAATCCGGATACACTATGGTTTGTGGACGATGTATTTACAATCAGTCATAAATGGCTAACGGCTTTCAGGGATGAATTAAAAAAGAGAGATGTCATAATTCCATACGAATGCATTACCCGTGCTGACCGCATGAATGAAGACGTCATAAAAATGTTGAAGGAAACAGGTTGCTTTCGTGTATGGATTGGTGCAGAGAGCGGGTCGCAACGGGTGATAGATCTTATGGATCGGAGAGTAGATGTAAATCAAGTGCGAGACATGATCAAGCTTACCAAGCAATTTGGTATTCAGACCGGAACCTTCATCATGCTTGGTTATCCCGGTGAAACAGAAGCAGACATTGAAGAAACTATAAAGCACTTAAAAGAATCTAACCCGGATCATTTTACCATCACAGTAGCGTATCCCATCAAAGGAACAGAGCTATACCAGGAAGTCGAGGCATCTCAAACACCAGACCTTGACTGGACTACCACCACCGACCGTCAAATAGATTTCGAGCGAATGTATTCGCGGAAGTATTATGACTATGCGGTGACCCGAGTTGTAAGCGAAGTAAATTATTTCAAAGCCAGAAATATAAACAGAAATACATCCGCAATTAAAATGAAAGTAAAATCCGTTGTAGCTAAGTTGGGAATGCAATTGCAGAAGTTTTCTACTAATAGTTTTTAACCGTCAGCTCGGATGCCTCATACTGGGAAGTCAATTTTGAATGCTTCATTTTTTCCTGGAGTTTTTCAAATCTTACGATTGCTTTCTCGCAAGCAGAGGTTGAAGGCTATAGAAAATATAGCGATCTCTGTTGGTGTGGCATTGTTAGAGGTCTTTTCACTAACAATTATTCTTCCATTATTTTACTATCTCATTGACCCTGATAAATCTCAGCAGGCACCGGAAGTATTGAGAAGTGTAATCCTTTTGATGGAATCAATTTCCTGGATTGTTTTAGTAGTAGGTATAATTTTAACGTTTGCTTTGAAAAATATATTTTCAGTATGGCAAATGCATAAACAGCTGGATTTTTTGAATCAGCTTTATCTGGATTTTTCAAAACGTATTTATCATCGCTTTTACCGCTTGAAGTGGACGGACTATGCGCAAACAAATTCGGCTGAAACATTTCGGAAAATTAAAGACACTCCTTTCGAATTTATTAATTACGTAGTAAATAGCTATTTCCTGCTTATAACCGATGTGGTGATTTGTGTGATGATGATTAGTATTATAACCTGGTTTGACTATCGCATTCTCTTTATCTTCATCATTTTATGTATGCCGGTGATTATTTTTTATTTTTTCTTTAGGAAAAATGTAATCCTTAAAACAGATAAATCATTTCGTGACCTTACTCCTGTTACGAATATAATTTTAACACAAGGTATAAGTAGTTATGCTGAAGCGAGAATATACCAAAAGGAAGATTATTTTATCAATCAATTTATACATATAAGTAAAATAACAACAACACAACTAGCTAAGCTTAAAACTTTCGCAAGTCTTCCAACACGTATACTGGAGACCATCGGAATAGTTTTGTTCGCTGGTATGATTATATATGCGCGTACATCAAATGCTGACGCCAAGTATATAATGGTTTTCATCGGACTAATTTCATTGGCTTTGTATCGCATTATGCCCTCGCTCAATCGAATTTTGCAAAGCTTGTCTCAAATTCAGTCTTATGCATATACAGTATCAACTTTGAAAGAAAATCTTGATGACTTCCCGGAAAATTTCCTGAATGAAAATAGTGATTCGGTTGACTTTAAGACAAGCATAGAGTTAAAGGCTCTCTCATTTCAATATGCGGATAAAACAAGATCATTGCTGTTAAACAATATAAATATTAAAATTTCAAAAGGTGATTTTGTAATGTTGCAAGGCCCCTCAGGAACAGGTAAAACAACATTGCTGAATATTTTGGCCGGAATTATACAGGATTATGCGGGTGAAATTATTATTGATAATAATGTTTGTCTCGATAAACAATCAATTCAGGCATGGCAATCCAGGCTCGGTGTGGTGTCGCAATCTCCGGTCATTCTTCAGGATACAATTCTTCATAACATTGCCTTCGGAGAACAGCACGTTGCTATTGACAGAAACAAAGTAAAAGCAGCTATAGCTTTAGCTGGTATAAATGATTTTATTGACCTGCTAACGGCAGGACTTGATACACCTATAGGGGAAAATGGTATAACGCTTTCAGGCGGCCAGCGTCAAAGACTTTGTTTAGCGCGGGCTCTATACCGTGATCCTGATGTATTGCTCTTGGACGAGGTAACGAATCAGCTAGACACGAAAAATAAAGTATATATACTGGAGCAACTGCAATCTTTATGCAGGCAGGGTAAGACTATCATTTTGGCTTCACATGATCCCGTTGTTAAGCAGTATGCTTCTCATATTTTAATCCTGGATAGTAAAACGTTGACAAGGTCTTAAGTAAAATCCGGACGAATTACTTTTTCTTTTCTTTTGAATGCAAGCCAGTAAGGATTCTTTGACGTCAGGATAAGGACAATGATTTTTAGATTTGCCCTAACCAATTTTTTATTTCTCTTGAATATATAGAGTAACGTATTCCCGGTCAGTGACCAAATAAAGAACGGTGTGGTAAGGATACCATGTTTTTTGTTTTTCTTGATGAAGTAATGCAGGGCTAAAACTCTTCGGTAATATGCCAGAGTACGATCAAGACGATTCTCGTGTGCACGGTGATGGTAAGCAAAGGTTGTATCAAGTACATGAATGCCTAAGCTTTGAGGAAATCCAATAGCTACTCCATAATTATCTCCTATACCACTCGGGTCCAACACTTCGTCATAGGGCGATACTAACAACCAATCACGTTTGATAAGATTTGCGCCAAGTGAATAAACTGTAGTTTGAAATGAACCCTTTTTCCATGATGTTATCAACGGCCAACCAGCAAGGGTAAGGTCATTACCTCTTCGGGAATAAAATCTCTTTATATATAGAAGAGGTATATTTATGGGGAACGATGATTTTATTGTTTGCAAATCACCCCACACTGAGAGTTGAAATATAAATCGCCAGATTAAGTCTTTTGCTCCCTTCACTGGATATTGATCAACCCAACTATTATCTTCTTGTTGAAGCAGACGTCCGGCCACGGCTCCACATTCAATATTACATTTAGTATATAGCTCTAATTTTTCCAAATAATCGGAATTTAACTCTATATCATCATCACATAAAAAAATCCAATCCCCTTGGGCAACTGCAATACCTCGATTTCTTTGTATACATACTGAGGCTGATGATTGAATGCATTTTAAAGGCAAGTGAGAAAAATGTTTCAAGACTTCATCGATGTAACTCTTCTCGTCACTTGAATCTACTATAATAATTTCATCTGCTTGTCTGGTTTGTGACTGAAGGGTTTGTAAAACCCGGTTGATGTGCATCGGGCGATTTCTGGTAGGTATAACTGTAGTTATCTTCATTGTTTTATTACGATGAGATGATCATATATATTACGTAACGTGGCAACGCAGGTATCGAGATTATTTTGCCGGGACCAGTTATAGCCGTTTTCCTGAAGTGCACTCATTCTTTCTTTATCACTGAGTAGCGCAAGAACGCTTTCTGCTAAAGCTTTATAATTTCCTGGTGGAACTGTAATGCAACATTTTTCTGAAAGATCCGCCATCAGTCCCACATGAGTTCCGGCTACCGGTATACCTGCTGCGAGTGCCTCTGCTACGACAAGGGCCTGGCTTTCATAAACAGATGTTAAAAGAAAGAGATCTGCTTTTTTGTAGTACTCTGGAATTTCTTCATAGGCGAGGTGTCCCATAAAGAATACTTTATCTTCAATACCCATCTCCTTAACCAGTTGCTGAATCGCATGGTTCATATAATCGTGACCGATGTGTATCAATTTACAATTTATACTTTGTTGAATGAGGAAGAACGTTCTTATAAGTGTTTCAGGATCTTTTACCGGGCTTAGATAAGAAACGCTCAGGATTGTTATGCTATCATTTTCTTTTTGTGTGTTTACAATGGAAAATTTAGCAGGATCAACACCTCTGGGTATAACGTTGATATTTTTGGTTATCTTTAGATTGGTATATACCTGATCTCGGTGGAAGTTTGTTAACGCTGTTACAAACGATGCCTGGTTTATTACCCATTGGTTCAATTTAGCTCTTCGCTTGCTTAATAGGTCTCCGAAATCAATCTCAGGGAAAGCACTTCCCTCGGCGGCATCCAATGCAACCACTACAGGAATTTTGAAAATTTTCTTTAAAAGTATAGCTATAAACCCAGTAGGATATGTAGAGTGCGCGTGAAGCAATACAAATGGATTTTTAAGATGATCACGCAGAATCAAAAGGAGTAAAAGTAAATCTCTTAACCTTCTCGGATATTTTCCTTTAGGAATAGACTTTATAGCATAATTATGTTCAAGAAGCAGCCATTCAGGAGTCATTGCTACTTCAGAGTAAAGTGTGATGGAATAATGTGCGGCCAGATCATTCAACAATACCCGGTACGTTGGTAAAGTGTGCGCCCCTCTGCCCAGAATAGCAATTCGTTTCACGGGTATAATGTTAATATATATGCCTGGCTTATGAGTATAGAATTACATTGTTAGCCTAAAATTACATCACCTGTTCGAATATGGCAGAAATTTCTTTTATGGTGTAATCTGAATTTATTTTTTGAGTCCATCGCAGTGCAGCGAGTCGTTTTGCCTTTATTTCTTCTGGCTTCTTGAGTATGTCCAGAATTTTTTCTGCCAGTAGTTTTGATTGGCCAGGTTCCACAATAATTCCACAGGTTTCTCCCATATCAGCTAACATACCCACTCGCGTACCAGCTATAAGCGTTCCGCAGGCAGCAGCTTCTGCAAAGACAAATCCTTGAGCTTCATATAGAGAAGTATGAAGCATAATCTCTGCGCAGTGATAATAGGCAGACAAGCTTGCGTTCGGCTGCGGCTCTATAAATTTGACATGATTCTCGATGCCCAATGATATACACCAGGTTTTCAATTGGCCTTCAAAAAAATCGGGACCTACAATTGTTAACGTAGCGGGTATATATTGAACAATTAACGAAAACGCTTCCAACATGGTGTGTTGATCTTTGATGGGAGTTTGATTGCCAACGTGAATGAACCGTATGCAAGGTGTATCGAATCGGTCTTCCTTAAAAGTAAATACAGAAGAATCTATACCGTAGGGAACTACATCAGTTTCTTTTGCTATACCGTAGGTTATTAAACGCGAAGCCTGGTATTGGCTTATGGTTAATAAACGCGATGAGCGTGAATAGGCCCAACGACAGATTCGGGCGCGTTTAGAATCACAAAATACGCCATAGGGTATAGATGGAATACAAACAGAGTCGCCACCATGCAAGTAAACAACAGAAGGACGCCTGATAACCAAGCCCAGTATAACAGATATAGCTCCGGCAGGGTACCCCCAAAAACTAAACAAAACCTTGTATGGTTTTTTGATGTGCTTAACGAAAAAGATAGAGAATAGATATATCCACCGAAGCGTCCCTGATTTTATCTTCCGGTTGAGAGAATAAAATTTAAAACCTTGTGGTATATAATCGGGGTTAGCAGGAAGCTGCGAGTATATATCAATATCATATTGCGTGGCGAGCCCGGCTATAAGTTGATTAATGGCGGGGTATCCTTGAGAAAACATACCTCCACCAATCCCTCCTTGTATCCAGATGGAAACTTTCTTTTTCAAATATCAGTATCTAGTTTTTTGCAAAGCATAACACATCCGTATGATGGTTTTCAAAATCCCTGTCGATTGGCCTCATTGTACGAGCATCCTTAACATCGTAGTCAAAACTTTCAATGAGTTCAATTAATTTTTTTGCAGTATACCCCTGCTGACGGAGGTTTACTTCTGCTAATTCAACAAAAAGAATGGGGCGCCAGGTTTTTATAATTTCTTTTGCACCTTTCAGTACAAAGGGTTCAAACCCTTCAACATCAATCTTTAAAAGATCAACCTTCTGTATGGCACCTGTCTTCTTGAAATCATCAAGCACGGATATTTCAATGGTTTCGGAAATTACATGCTGATTGGGCTTGTTCGTTAAAATACGATTTGCCCCCGGATTGTTGTTATATAATTTATATAGTTCACCTTTACCAGGTTGTTCACCTAACGCCGTTTTGAATAATGCAATATTTGAAAACTTATTGTTATCCCTGTTTCTTTTGAGATAGTCGAAGTTTTCACTATCGGGCTCAAAGCTATATATAAAGCCTAGCGGGCAAAGCCTGGCGAAACTCATTGACAGAAAACCTATATTGGCACCGGCATCGATTATATGAAATGCTGGTTGTATTTCTTTAAACAGATTTTTCCAGACTTGATCATTTATGCTAAAGAAGTAAAGTGAGTGATCAATGAGTTTACTGATGTCGAGATCATATAGTATATTATCCCGTTCTGCTTTCCTGACACTTTCTCGTTCGTAAAAATATATCGGAGGAATAAATTTCGACCACCATCGGCTCTGACCCTTTGAGAGCCTTGCTATAAGAAATCTCTCTAAGACCGGATGTGTAAAGAAGTAACGAAAAAGGTTGAAGAACTTGGTTCTTGTGGAAACAGGAAACGGATATCTTTTATATACTCCTAACATTTAGATTGATGACTTAGTTAATTGCATGGCTATATTAAAAACAAAATCAGGAGAATATCGGGTTAAGCATCGATTATCATCATACTTGCATGTTGCTAAACCACAGGGCCCACATTCCAGATCGGAAGAATCAAGACAATACGACCAACTTCCCTGGGGAGCAGACCAATCTTTTCTGCTAGAACTGAACAAAGCAAGCGTTGGTATACCTTGTACCCATGCCATGTGCATCAGCCCCGAGTCTTCAGTTAGCATAAATTTACTCATGTGAATGACTTCAAAAGCTTCTGTCTGATTTGCATGGCCTGTAAGGTTGATACACCGATCCGCTAATTCACTTTGAATATATACACTTTTTTTATGATGCGTCTGAAGTAAGAGTAATACAAATTGTGTATTTGGTTTTTCCTTTAACCAGAGTTTAGCAAACG
Organism: Ohtaekwangia koreensis; assembly: GCF_900167975.1. Taxonomy (GTDB): domain Bacteria; phylum Bacteroidota; class Bacteroidia; order Cytophagales; family Cyclobacteriaceae; genus Ohtaekwangia; species Ohtaekwangia koreensis. Next base: position 460,836 of record NZ_FUZU01000002.1, on the reverse strand, counting down.
CCACATAAGATTGCAATGGCCAATTTCTGGATGCGCAGTAACCTGCAGGATTAAGAACAACAAGTTCATTCCCTGATCTGTATCCATGTGAATTTAACAGATGCGCTATATCTGTTTTGTATTTAAATTTAAAGGCAGTATCCAATGGTATCTTCCAATCCCAAAGTGCTTCAATGGTTTGTCTTGTTCTTTCTCCGGCCGAAATGGGCGAGGTTCTATCAAACTCGACCCATGCTTTTGTCCATAACAACTTGCGTATTATTCTGCTAAACTTATGGTTTTGTAAATCCATGACTGCATCATAGCGAGTACTCCACAACCACGGCATTTTAACAAGGGACAAAAGAAATTGGACTTTGGCATTCCTTTTTCCTCCAAGCGAGATTATTCTATCAAACAAGATTATACTTCCAGGTATAGGATCAACCTCTTTTCGAGTAAACAGATGTAGCGTTGTATCTGGATATTGTCGCTTTAAACTTTGCAAGTAAGGCAAGGTAATTATCGTATCGCCCAAAGCTTGAAAACGCATAACAAGAATTCTTTTAGGAGGATTCTTGCCTTTCCACGGCTTGACTCGTACAATCGCTTTCACGCAATAAATATAGTGAAGTAAACACCTAAACTATATACTCAACGGCCACCGCCACGAGCGCTCCAAAAACTGCGACCGCCATTTTTTTAGCATTGAAGCGATGATCAGGGCTGCTTTCGAAAACTATAGTGGTAGAAATATGAAGAAAATTTCCGCATACAAGGGCATATAAAAGAATGAGACCTTCTTCTGTCAGTATATGTGCATCGGCAAGAGAACTGCTGATCAGCAAGCCAATCGGTGCTGCAAATGAAAAACCAATTAAGTAGGGCAGCGCTTTTTGTCGTGAACCAAGTTGAAAAGCTAATACAGTCATTAGCGCAAACGCTGCTGGTGCACGATGAAGAGCGATACCGAGAAGTATAGCATTGATATCATAGTGTTGTCCCATGTAAGACGGTTCTGCCAACATACCACCTTCAAGGAACGCATGAATACATAATGCTACCAATAATACAATCGCTGAAACTGATTTTTGTGTTTGATCATGCGAGTGATGATGATGAGAGTGATCATGATGATGATCGTGCGTGTGAATATGTCCGTGCTCTACACCGGATGTAAAATACTCCAGCAGCTGTTGCAAAAAGAATCCAGCTAAAACAAAAAGGCCGATCCATTCTTTGCCTATGGGCTGATGGTATAATTCGGGGAGAATATGTATAACGGTTATCGCAAACAGATATGCACCCGCAAACACCAGTAGTAATTTGAAGTTTGTTGACCTGCTTTTGGGAACAAGGTAAATAAGCAAGCCAGAGAGAAGTGGTGTGAAAAACAGTACGAGTAATTTAAGCGTCATGGAGGTTATTGATTCAGCGTTCTAATGTAACCTGGTCTTTTATACCCGGTGTACTAAATATTTCTATAGGGCCAGTGTGTGAAGTATACATCAGGATCGCATTCAGATCTCGATGTTGCTTTAAAAATTTAATGCTTTTGGTATGTCCCATTACCATAAAGGCAGTGTCCCATGCATCTGCGGCAGTACAATCTTTTGCAAATACAGAGGCACTTAATAAAGGTAAATCTGACGGATAACCTGAGGTCGGGTCGATCGTGTGTGAATATTTTTTTCCGTTGATTTCACGATAGTTAAAATAATTTCCCGCTGTAGTATATGCCTGATCCTTTACTTCAGCGTACGCTTTAAAGAATTGATTGTCGCGTGTCGAGTTAGGATCAAGTATACCGATCGTCCAGTTTTTATCTTTCTGTATATTTTTGCCCATCGCTATACCTTCTCCTCCTAACTCAATCAATAGATTTTTAATTCCTTTTGATTGCAAGAATGAAGCGATCACATCTGCTCCATAGCCTTGTCCGATTCCCCCAAAGTCAAGTTGAACCCGCGGATCGAGTTTTATAAGGCTATCGGAAGTAATACGAATTTTTTCGAAACCGATAAAAGATTTAAGAGAATCGATCCGCGCCTTATTCATGGTCAGGTTTTTTCCAGGTCCAAATCCCCAGGCATTTACTAAAGGCATTACGGTTGGATCGAACGCTCCATTTGAAGCTTTATATACTTCCTGCGATTTTTTTATAATAATTCGAAGATGAGATAGTTCAAAAGCAATTCCTCGCTTGCTGGTATTGAAGCGCGACACCTCTGAGGCAGGATCATATGTATTTATAGAATGATTTACTTTTTGTAAAAGTGAATCAACGGAAGTTTTAAAATTTCGGGTTTGATCGTCAAAGTAGGTGATGTGATACGTTGTGCCCATGGTATACCCTTCCACATGAATAGCATCAACAGGCTTCTGCGTTTGCCAGAAGCTTAAAATGATAGTCAATAATAGTTGGGGCGTGCTCAATCAGGCGCAAGTTATCGTAAAAATGTAAATGCAACAACGTTGCTCATGCATCATCGCCGATTTATGTGGATATTTCATGTTACACGCTCAATGTCTTCTGGTCATATTAGTCATTTCAATAGTTTTTTTATGACCTTTACACCTCCAAGGATTGACGGACAGAACAGCCCGATAACGACTCATATACCATGCGAGAAGATTACCTGAAAAGTGATAACGAAGGCCAGAATTCAGTAGAGAAGGAAATAGAGAAGGCTCTTCGTCCACTTTCATTTGAAGATTTCACGGGACAACAAAAAGTAGTAGACAATATTAAAATTTTCGTGCAGGCAGCAAAGCAAAGGAGTGAGCCGTTGGATCACGTGTTGCTTCATGGCCCTCCGGGATTAGGGAAGACTACACTATCTAGTATTATCGCGAATGAACTTCAGACAAGCATCAAGATAACGTCTGGTCCGGTGCTGGATAAACCCAGTGATCTTGCCGGACTACTTACAAACCTGGAGCCGCACGATGTTTTGTTTATTGACGAGATCCACCGCCTCAATCCTATCGTAGAAGAGTATCTGTATTCTGCGATGGAAGATTTTCGCATTGATATCATGCTAGACTCGGGTCCTAATGCGCGGTCAGTACAAATAGGGTTGAATCCGTTTACACTGATCGGAGCCACTACGCGTGCAGGTTTACTTACATCGCCTCTTCGTGCGCGCTTCGGTATAAATGCGCGGTTAGAGTATTATGATTCTACGTTGCTTACAAAAATTGTTAATCGCTCATCGGCTATATTAAATACACCGATTGAATCTGATGCAGCTTTTGAGATTGCTCGCAGAAGCAGAGGAACACCGCGTATCTCCAACAACCTACTGAGAAGAACGCGCGACTTTGCCCAGATCAAAGGCAACGGAACAATCACAAAAGCTATAGCGCAAATGGCACTCAAGGCGTTGGATGTAGATGAGAATGGTTTAGACGATATGGATAATCGTATACTCCTTACTATCATTGAAAAATTCAAAGGCGGGCCTGTCGGACTTACCACCATTGCAACCGCTGTGGGTGAGGAAAGCGAGACCATTGAAGAAGTATACGAACCTTTCCTGATACAGGAAGGCTATATTAAACGAACATCCCGCGGAAGAGAAGCGACCGAACTTGCATACAAGCATCTGAAGGTTGTGCCCCCCTTAAGTAAACGCGGTGGGTTATTTGACTAGCGTTTTGTTCTTCACTATATATGTAGAATAAAAAATCCCCTCTTGAATTAAAAACCGATGGCAAATCATCAGGTTTAAAACTGAATTTACAGAGTTACTATATTTGATTTTCATCCATACTATATGAGAAAGATATTCATTGTTAGCAGCGTTGTTGTAACGATGCTGCTTGTGCTGTGGGCATGGTTCTGGTGGCCAGCTCTTTTTGGATTTTTACTGATTGCCCCCATCATCAGCATGGGCGTTCATGATATGGTTCAGAAGAAGCAATCCATCAAGCGAAATTTTCCAGTGTTAGGAAGACTTCGTTATGTTTTTGAAGACATGCGTCCGAAGATTCAGCAATACTTTGTTGAATCCGATACGGATGGGGCACCGATAAATCGAAACGATCGCTCTGTAATTTATCAGCGTGCTAAAAAGCAAGTAGACACCACTCCATTTGGTACACAACTCAACGTCTATGCGGAAGGGTACGAATGGATGAGTCACTCCATTGTTCCACTTGACTTTCATAAGATGGAGCATAGCCCCAGGGTTGTAGTTGGAAATAAAGATTGCAAGCAACCTTACTCGGCAAGTGTATTAAATATATCTGCGATGAGTTTCGGTTCTCTGAGCAGCAATGCCGTGCAGGCTTTGAATGCTGGTGCGAAAATCGGAGGCTTTGCACACAACACGGGTGAAGGTGGTATCAGTCATCATCATACTAATAATGGTGGTGATCTGATCTGGCAGATTGGTACAGGTTATTTTGGAGCACGCGATGAAGGCGGAAACTTTAGTCCGGATGGTTTTAGAAAAAATGCATTACGGCCCGAAGTGAAAATGATTGAATTGAAACTTTCGCAAGGTGCTAAGCCCGGACACGGTGGTATACTTCCCGCAAAAAAAAATACACCTGAAGTTGCTGCAATTCGACTTGTAAAAGCGGGCACTACGGTTTTCTCGCCACCCTTTCACAGTGCCTTCAAGACACCGCGCGAAATGATCCTTTTCATAAATCAACTACGCGAACTGTCCGATGGCAAACCGGTTGGCTTTAAACTTTGCATTGGTCGCAAAAGCGAATTCATTTCCGTTTGCAAAGCCATGGTAGAGTTAGATATATACCCTGATTTTATTACGGTAGATGGAGGTGAAGGCGGTACAGGTGCAGCTCCTCCTGAGTTCTCGAACTTTGTTGGAATGCCTTTACTCGAAGGCCTTGCATTTGTAGATAACATGTTGAAAGGCTTCAATATCCGGAACCACATTAAAATTATCGCCTCCGGAAAAATATTGTCAGGTTTTCACATGATTCGTGCTGTAGCATTGGGGGCAGATATGTGTAACAGCGCACGTGCCATGATGATGGCGATTGGATGTATTCAGGCGTTGGAGTGTAATAAGAACACGTGCCCTACAGGTGTTGCAACACAAGACCCTGAGCTTGCCGCAGGTCTCGACATCGATGATAAAAAAGTAAGGGTTGCAAACTTTCACAAGTATACTATAGAAAGCTTTGTAGAGTTGTTGGCAGCGGCCGGTTTGGATAGTCCGCGCAAATTGAACCGTCACCAGATCAGCAGACGGATCTTCATGAATGAGATCAAAACACTGGAAGAAATATACCCATCCATCCCTGTAGGTTCTATGTTGGATTGCAGTGTACCAGATCCGTATAAAAAATCATGTGAGTCGGCCAGTGCAGATCAGTTTTAAAATTTTTGTTGATGAAAAACTATCAACCTGCAATCGCGGGCTCATCTGTTTTTCTTACCTTTGAGTATAAATCTTAAAACACAGACTCGGTGCTTCGTAAGTTTTTCCCACGCGATAAAAACTATGTTCTGAAAGAGGCACAGCATTCTCTTGAAAATTCGCTGTTGCAGTACCTGGTGGACTATGTGAAAGTAGAATACCTGCTCCGTTTTAATGCTCTTGGCCTGATGGACGAAGCTGCTGAGCGTATCAAGCAACATACCGGAACGGATCATTCTCATCTGCACGAATTTTACGAGAACCTGGCGGGAGTATACCGCTACAAGAACTATAGCGATAACCAATTGGAGTTTATCTTCGATGGCCGCGACCCGATGGAAAAGTATAGCGAAGATTGGTCTGCTACCTATCGCCAATGGGTTCGGGAGTTTTGCCGTCACGAACAATTCATTCGTGCTATACTGGAGCTTACGGTGTTCTATCCGGAAGACTATACGCCGCAAATGGCTGGCCTTCGCCTCAGCACATTCATCACAAAATTTTTCGAGTTAAAGATTGATTCTCAGAAAGGTATCGTTCGAATACGTGTAGCCTGACCGTGGTATAAAACACTCGGACTACGAGAATCTTTTCTCCACCAGTTCCATAAATTCATGAAACTCTTCGCTGTCACGATCCCAGGTCGAAGCGTACTCCTCATCTATATAGTTTAATGCCGCGTTCAGGTTGTTCAGTTGATCGAGTCGATCGATAGCCTTGCTGAACAATTCAAAGTCACCATGGAAAAGCACCTTGGTGAACATAAACTTTTGATTTATAGTGAGGCTGTCTTTGATCTTGATGATCTTATTAAAGTTACCCGCCAGCATAGGCTTGGACTCACGACCTAACCGATCGTTGAGGCTCGAGCCTCCGCTTTGTTGAACGCGTGGAGTATTCTGTGCTTGTCTTGGTTGTTGAACAGGTTGAGGAGGAGGCGATGTTACAACCTTTGGAGTTTCCACTTCCACAGGTCTGCTGCTTTGTACAGGCGCTTTGTATTCAGGCTCAACATATTTCGTTACGAAGAACCTTGCCGGATCCAGCGGTACCACTGCTGAAAACTTTTCAATATAGTCTTCAACATCTTCCGGAGTAAAGTTTACTTCTTCCAGAATTTGATCAAGTATAGCAAAGGCTTCATTACCCGAAAGTTCTTTAACTCCTTTCTCCTCCAGTTTTTGAAGCATCCGGTCCAATGGAGCTTTATTTACCTTGAGATATTTTATTTCTTCCCGGAAGGGTTCTACTTCAAGCTTATTATTTTTTCCCGTAACGATCATCGAAAAGAAATCGTACGGATCAAAAATAACCATTAATGCGTGGCTGGACGCTTTCTTGAGCAAGGGAGCAAAATGTGCCCGATCGATTGAAATATTTTTGGAGAGAACACCCATCAGGTCTTCGAGCGACTCTTTTACTTCCGGATTGTCATAATTGAAATATGGACTCTTTAACTTTTTGGTTTCTTCTTTCCACGCGCGAAAAAGCTCGCGGATCACAAAAAGATTCACCTGTTGTACATTACAAAGACTGAGAATTTCGGGACCACTGATCTTATCTTTCGAAGAGAAAAATCCTCTCAACACACTTTCCGCGTACGAATCTCCATAGAGGGCAATTGCTTCGAGACTTATCTTTTCGTCCATGCTTTATATACGATTATGATATTAACGGCCTTAAAGATATTAATTTGCTTCGAGACATTTAGTCAGGCCACAGACTTTAGACATTAGTTTTGAGATGGATAGACATTTGGCGAGACAAAACTGAATGGTGCTTCCATCCGCAACGCGTATTTTTATTTCATGTCTATGCTTAATTTTAACGAATGTTTATAGAACCACATTTAGGGAGCAGGCGTGAACACGGACGTGTTGGATGGATCGAAGTTATTGCCGGCTGTATGTTTTCCGGGAAGACGGAAGAGCTTATCCGCAGATTAAATCGTGCCATTATTGCGCGCCAGAAAGTTGAGATCTTTAAACCCGTTATCGATAAACGTTATCACCACGAGCAAATTGTATCGCACAACGCCAACTCTATCCGGTCTACACCGGTAAACTTTGCCAGCGATATTTTACTGCTGGCCGGAGATTGTGAAGTAGTGGGAATTGATGAAGCACAATTCTTTGATGACGCTATAATTGAAGTATGCAATACGTTGGCCAACGGTGGAAAGCGCGTGATTGTAGCCGGCCTCGATATGGACTACGAAGGTAAACCTTTTGGACCGATGCCGAACCTGCTTGCTGTTGCTGAGTTTGTTACAAAAGTTCATGCGATCTGCGCACAAACCGGTGAGCTTGCTTCGTTCTCATTCAGACTTACAGCAAGTGAACAACAAGTGATGCTAGGTGAGCGCAAGGAATATGAAGCACGTAATCGTCAATCATTTATGGAAGGAATGAAAAAAAGGAAGAAGACAGATTTATGATTGCTGCCCGCAGAAATTTTTCCAAACACACTATACAACGTCAACCTTTCAGCTTTTCGTTTCAGGCTTTAAGTTTCAGCCTTCTGCTTTTAACTGTTACTTCTTACGCACAGGAAATTCCTATAGGCACGTGGCGTGTGCATACTTCTTATAACTCTATTAAAAGTATAGCGATCGATGATGACTATATTTTCGGTGCAGCCACCAATGGTATCATGGTGCTCGATCGTGAAGACAATAGCATCACGAGTTACTCCAAGTTGAGTGGACTTAGTGGGACGACTGTAACCTATATTCAATACGATGCTCTTACTGAGCAACTCCTGATCGCATATGACGATGGAAAAATTGATGTGATAAAGAATAATGTGATCAAGTCGCTTGATCCATTGGCGAATGCATCGATTACCGGTTCAAAGAAAATAAATCACATCGCTATAAATAATGGGCTCGCATATTTTGCTGCAGACTTTGGAGTAGTGGTATTTGATCTTTCGCGGGCTGAGGTTAAAGAAACCTGGCGTGACCTGGGTGTAACAGGTGAGACACTAAAAATTAATGCCGTTACTTTTAAAGATGACAGTATATTTCTCGCTACAGAAAAAGGTATACTGGCAGGAGATCTTCAGGATAACCTATTGGATTTTGCAAACTATAAACGTTTCAATACCGGAATGCTGAGCGGATCTATACAGGCTATAGCAAGTTTTAATTCCAAAGTTTACGCTGTAATAAATACAACAGGTATCGTCAGTTATACTGCAGGGAATTGGACAAATGAAGGTTATTTATCAGGAGAGATCTTTACATTTTTAAATGCTTCGGGATCTGATCTACTTGTAGGGGCTGATGACAACCTTTGGAAGATCAACGCTACAAATGTTTTGACAGAGGTGATAGACGAAAAAATTGAAGCCCCTCTTTTCGCTTTGGAAGAGAACGGCAAGTTCTGGATTGGTGATAACGTGAATGGACTGTTATCAAACTATAGTGGTTCATTTCAAAGTTATCTGCCGAATGGACCTACACAACCAGATATTTTTCGGTTGGCGTATGCCGATGGCGTTGTATGGAATATTCCCGGGGGATATAGTTCAGGTTTCATAAGACTTGGTAATGTTGGTATAGTAGATGAATTTGTAAATGGAGTTTGGTCACCTCGAAAAACATCGCTCAAAGATATAACCGATGTTGCCAGTAGTCAGCAATCGGAGTCAGTATACTATGCTTCTTTTGATCGTGGTGTGGAGAAAATAAATTCAGACGGAACATCAATCGTATATAATGAAACCAATAGCACGCTTGGTGCAGCGAATGTAACTGCTATTGAAAATTCGTCAACAGGACTTTGGGTTACGGAATATGGCACACTTAATTCACTGCACCTGCTAAAAGAGGATAATACGTGGGAATCTTTCGCTGCTCCTATATTTGCAGCACGTTACCCCGTAGATTTGGCTATAGATTTGTCAGGCTATATATGGATGGTTACCAACCCCGCGCAAGGAGGAGGCATTTATGTGTTTGATAAAGCCAGCAAAGGATACGAGTATATAACGGACCAAAGTGGAAGCGGAGCGTTGCCAAGTAAAAATGTACGCTCAATAGCTATCGACCGTGATGGTCTAGTGTGGGTAGGAACAGATATAGGAGTAGCTTATTTTTTCGGACCCTCGGGAGAAGCTGTTAAGCCTATTTACGAAAGTCGCTTTTTGCTGCGCGATGATAAAGTGACTGCGATTGCTATAGATGGTGGCAACCGGAAGTGGATGGGAACAGAGCGCGGTGTTTGGCTGTTTAATGCTACAGGCGAAGAGCTGATCTATAATTTTACAACCGCGAACAGCCCATTGCTTTCAAATGTGATTAAAGATATTGCGATCAACGACAAAACCGGGGAAGTTTTTTTTGCTACGGATAAGGGTATAATCTCTTTCCGAAGTGATGCTACAGAGAGTGATTTTTCATTTCAATCCGTTAAGATTTTCCCCAACCCCATTACAAATAGTTTTAATGGAAGCGTTGGTATAAATGGACTTGCCACCGATGCTTTAGTCAAGATCACCGATATAAGTGGAAAGCTTATCTGGCAAACGCAAGCCAGTGGCGGCACTGCCACCTGGAATGTGCGCGATTACAACGGCAAGCGTGCAGCAACGGGTATATACCTTGTTTTTGCAGCGACTTCCGATGGAACAGAAAGTGTTGTCGGGAAGATTGCTGTTGTTGAATAAATTGACCGGCCCTTCAAATATACCCATAGCACAATAGCTGCTTATACAGATGTTACATAAAACCCGCGGCATTGTTTTCAGATATACCAAATATGGAGATACTTCCATCATCGTAAATATATTTACGGAAGTCTTTGGCATGCAAAGCTATATTGTGAATGGTGTGCGCAGTCAAACGGCAAGGAGTAGAATAGCATTGTATCAACCGCTCACGTTGCTGGACCTTGTGGTATATCATCGCGAGAATGCAAACATCTTGCGCATTAAGGAGATTAAGTGTTTATACCCGTATCACAACATTCCGACAGACATTCGAAAGTCGGCATTGGCGATGTTCATAAATGAAGTGATCAACAGAACTGTAAAGGAAGAAAGTCATGCGCAGGAGTTGTGTGAGTTCCTGATACAATCGTTGATAACCCTTGACAAACAAAGCAAGGTTGAAAATTTTCATTTGATATTTCTCATCAAGCTAAGTCGCTACCTGGGTTTTGGAGCGCAGACTAAAAATGAAGTTGTAGGAGGGCGCCTTGCATCGTTGGAAGCAGAAGCGATGCTCGAACACGTTGTGAATGCAGAGTATGATACGACACTCCCGATTACAAATACATTGCGCAGAGAACTACTCGAAGTACTTATGAATTTTTATTCCGATCACATTGATACATTAGGAGAGATGAAGTCAGTGCAGGTGTTAAGAGAAATAATGAGTTGATGCTGGGCCATCGATTAATACCCTTTCCCTGCTATATCATTTCTAAACATCTCCATTCCCTTTCTGTCTTGCAGCGTAACAAAAACGAGTTTGCCATTCAATCCACCAAACACCAGGTTGCTGCAGTTCTTGCCTTTCAATTGTACTTCGCGAATCAGCTCGCCCTTTGGCGACAGTATTGCAATTGTGCCTTTACCATATCGTGTTACATATAGGTTGCCTTCCTTGTCGCACTTCATACCATCGAAACCAAAATCAGGAAACTCTGCAAAGAGTCTTTTGTTGGAAATGTTTCCATCAAAGTCTACATCGAATGCCCAGATTTTTCGCTGAACACTTTCATTTACATATAGTATTCTTTCATCCGGACTCAACTCTATACCATTGGTTGTACCCATCTTGTCATCGAGCAATACAGCTTTACCACCTTTGTCGATGCGCCAGATTTTGCCAGTGCTTTCTTTCCAGTTAGGGTCAGAAGCAAATAACTGATTTTTACTGTTGATGCATATATCATTCGGTTGATTGAAACCATCGTTGTGAGCATATACCGACACCTTTTTATTTTTCATATTTACCTTCAGCACATTGTGTGCGCTGAAATCCGCCAGGTACATGTTGCCTTTGCTATCGAACTTTATACTGTTGGCGGTACTTCCTTGTGGAAGCGTCAGGAATAAAGAGATCTTTCTATTCGGAGCAATCAGTCCAATCGTTCCGTCTTTTTGATAGTTTACTACATAAAGATTACCGGCTTCGTCAAAGCATGGGCCTTCTATATTATTCGTGAATAAATTCTCTGCTGTAAAATCTTCCGCTATAAAATGTCGTTGAAAATCCTGCGCATGCAGTGTTGCCATGCTGCCGGTTAATAGAAGAAGTACAAGTAATCGTATCATAGAAAGGTATATTTAGCAGTAAAAATAATTATAAATATTGATCGAGGTCTCCAAGCCCCTGGCGCAAAATCGTCAACTCATCGCCTGTACAGTCAACAACAGTAGACGGTACGTTGCCTCCCACTCCGCCATCAATAACCAAATCTACTTTATGTTTAAAGTCTTCATAGATTTCTTCCGGATCGGTTGTGTATGCTTTTATCTCATCGTCATCTTTAATGGATGTTGTGATGAGCGGATTTTGAAGATGCTCAACAATAGTACGGGGGATCGAATGATCGGGTATACGAATACCCACTGTCTTCTTATTCACATTAAGAATTTTGGGAACGCGACTGCTTGATTCAAGAATAAACGTGAACGGACCTGGTAAGGCTTTCTTTAATATTTTAAAAACGGGTGTGTCTATTCTGTGTGCGAATTCTGATATATGACTGAGGTCGTTGCAAATGAACGAAAGATCAAGCTTTTGTGGTTTAATGTTCATGATCTGACAGAGACGTTCAATTGATTTTCGGTTCATGAGATCGCAGCCAATGCCGTAGATGGTATCGGTGGGATAGATGATAATTCCGCCATCTTTCAATACCTCAACAACGTGGTTGATTTTTCTGATTTCAGGATTTTGAGGATGTATTTTTAGTAATTCCGCTGCCATTTCTTTCTAAAGATAGATATTCGGCAGAAATCAAAAGTCGTTCCTGCGGGAGGTTAAGGCTGTTTTATTATTTTTGATACCTCGTATTTTATTATGAAACCCAATAAGCGTTTAATTTTATTTCTCCTGGTAGCAATTCTGGGCATATCGTTCAGTTACTATGCTTACCAAATTGTATACACTCCCAACATTCTGGTAGGGATGGATGATCGTTTATTCATTGTTGAAGAAGGTTCTACTTTTAAGGACATCCAGAGAAAACTTCATGAAGGCAGAGTTGTAAACGACCTCGTGTCTTTTAGTTTTCTTGCCAAGCTCAGCGGCTATGCAGATCAGTTAAAACCTGGCCGGTATATTTTGCGCAAAAACATGACGAACCTGCAGGCGTTGAAAATTTTAAAATCCGGAAAGCAAGAGCCTGTTAAAATTACTTTTAATAATGTTCGTCTCGTTTCCGAATTGGCAGAGCGCATTACGCGGAACCTGGGAATGAAACCTGAGGAATTTGAAGCGGCATTAATAAAATTTGCCATGACGAATTCGTATGGTTTTAATAAAGACAACATCATGACGATGTTTATACCAAATACATACGAAGTATATTTCAATATAGCACCTGAAGCGCTGGTAGAAAAAATGCATGGTGAGTATGAAAAATTCTGGACCGATGAACGAAAAGAAAAAGCGAAGGTTGTTGGATTAACACCTATTGAAATATCGGTGCTGGCTTCTATCGTGCAGGCCGAAAGTATAAATGCAAAAGAAGCACCCGTAATCGCTGGACTATATTTGAATCGTTTAAAGAAGGGCATTGCTTTACAGGCAGATCCTACACTTGTGTTTGCTGTAGGTGATTTTTCACTGAAGCGTGTGCTGAATGTGCATAAGCAAATTGATTCGCCTTACAACACCTATAAATATCCAGGCTTACCACCGGGGCCAATCAATATGCCGGAGATCCGCTCGCTGGATGCTGTGTTAAATTATACACCGAGTGACTATTACTATATGTGTGCCAAGGAGGATTTTTCGGGCAATCATAATTTCACAAACAGTTACGAGGAACATATGAGCAACGCTATACGGTACCAAAGAGCACTTACCCTCGAACAGCAAAAGGGAGAAGCGCTGAGAAATAAACGTTGATTCGATGTATAGATCTGAAACTAAAATCCGTGTGCGATATGGCGAGACCGATCAGATGGGATATGTATACTACGGATTTTATGCGATGTACTACGAAGTGGCGCGCGTGGAAAGTTTGCGACAGTTAGGTTTATCGTATAAGGAAATTGAAGCGATGGGCATCATGATGCCTGTGTTGGAGAATCACTCGAAGTATCTCGCACCTGGCAGATATGATGAATTATTGCGCATCGTAACTACCATACCTGAAAAGCCGAGTATAAAAATCCGCTTTCAATATGAGATTTTTAATGAAGAAGATAAACTCATCAACCGTGGAGAAACACTCTTGGTATTTGTTGATAAGATAACGAAACGACCATGTCGTCCGCCCGAGGCAATGGAAACTATACTGGAGCCATTTTTTAAATGAAGTATAAATATAAACGCATCTTATTACAATGGAGTCCCGGTCGTCACGTCATAACGTGGCTTAAGAAAGTACGATTTAAAAAATACGAGAACGTTTCTTTATACAAGATCTTAAAATTGTTCATTGAAAACCTGATGGACGATGAGATCATGGATCGCGCGAATGGTGTAGCATACAATTTTATCCTGGCCATTTTTCCTGCGATCATCTTCCTCTTCACATTAATTCCATACGTCACTCCTTTTTTCTCCGGCATTACAGACGATAGCATCCTGCAATTTTTAGGAGCGATGATACCTCCGTCTATGTTTGATGTAGTTGCCCCCACAGTGAAAGATATAGTCAGCAACCAACGGGGTGGCTTGTTGTCGTTGGGTTTTTTATTCTCCGTATACTTATCTACCAATGGAACGCTGGCACTCATGCGTGCTTTCAACGCTTGTTACCGAACGATTGAAAGACGTAGCGGCTTAAAAACAAGAGTGATCGCTACAGGACTTACGCTCAATCTTGCATTTGTTGTATTGCTTGCCATTGCACTTCTTGTGGTGGGCCAGTTTGTGCTGGACTACATTATGCAATTTGACTGGCTTAACATTGATAAGTTTACCGTATTCCTGATTTTCGCACTTCGCTTCCTCGTTATATTTATAGTGTTCTTCCTGGCGATATCAACGCTATATTATTTCGGTCCTGCTATACACTATAACTGGAGGTTCTTTTCGTTGGGCTCTCTGGTGGCCACGTTTCTTACATTGGCGGTATCGTATGGGTTTTCATTTTACGTAACGAACTTTTCTACCTATAACAAAGTATACGGATCCATCGGTGTGTTGATTGCGCTCATGGTATGGATACAGCTTGTTACAGTTGTCTTGCTGATCGGCTATGAGATCAACGCAACCATTCATCATGCTATACGCAGAGAGGCGTTGTGGAATGCGAGAAAATACAGAAAGCAAAAATCTCCGGGAAATATCCAATCACAGGAACTATAAATTGGCTTGTGTCTCATCTATAGTTATAGTTCAGCCTATAACGGTGAGATAGACTTGATTCTTGTTTTCACAAGGAGTCAAGTATAGAATAGTATAAAATAGAAAAAGGCGTCCCAATCGGAACGCCTTTTCTGTTATTTGTCAGACTGACTTAAGCAGTAACTGCTTTGCCAGGTGCAACTTTGTTTGTACTGTCTGGTAGTTTATCATCTTTAGAGAAGTCAACCAATACAGGTGTACCTATACATAAAGATGAGTATGTACCGATAATTACACCGATCAACATGGCGAATGTAAATCCGCGGATCGTCTCACCACCGAAAATAAAGAGGATAAACAATACGAAGAGTGTAGACATACCTGTGATAAGCGTACGGCTTAATGTATCATTCAAGGCATTGTTTACAACAGAAGCGGTATCTTCTGTGCTTTTCTTCATAGACAAGAATTCACGTACGCGGTCAAACACAACCACGCTATCGTTGATCGAGTAACCAATCACAGTCAAGATTGCCGCTACGAAAGCCTGATCAATCTCCAAGCTGAACGGCATTACATTTTCCAATAACACGAACAGGGAGAGCACCATCAATACGGTGTGGAATAAACTTACTACAGTACCCATCGCGAACTGCCACTTTCTGAAACGGATCAGAATGTATAAGAACATCAATACAACCGCTACGAGTAATGACCATATCGCAGATATCTTAATATCATTTGCAATAGTAGGTCCTACTTTATACGAGCTTAATATAGATGCATTGTTGCCTGAGAATTTACCAAGACCGGTTTGAAGATGCTTTTCAGCTTGTGCTGTTGCTTCATCTGAATCATCATCGATCAGGTAGCTGGTTGTGATCTTGTATTTTGTTTCACTTCCAAAAGTTTTTACTTCAGGAGCTTCACCAAAAGATTCCGTCAGGTTCTCACGCACAGCTTTCGCAGTAACGGCTTTGTCCAACGCTACGATGTAGGTACGACCACCTTTGAAATCAACACCATAGTTAAATCCTTTCACGGCCAAAAATCCCATACCCGCTATAATGATAGCAGATGAAATGGTATAGTATATCTTACGGTTGCCAATGAAATTGATATTGATACTGCGGAACAGATCTTTTGACCATCCCATAGAGAACTTAATTTTTGTACCTCTGCGGATATAGTATTCAAAAATCACGCGTGTGAAGAACACTGATGTAAAGAATGAACAAAGGATACCGATAATCAGCGTTACGGCGAAACCATAGATAAGACCTGAACCGAATGCCAGCAATACAAAGCCTTTGATCAACGTAGTAACGTTGGAGTCGATGATGGCTGTGAATGCGTTCTTATAACCTGCGCGGATCGAAGTTTCAAGTGACTTCCCTGCGTTGATATCTTCTTTAACACGTTCGTTGATCAGTACGTTTGCATCCACCGCGATAGCGAGTGAAAGTAATATACCGGCAATACCAGGAAGTGTAAGCGCTGCGTTGAGTGATGCAAGTATACCTAACAGGAAAATCAAGTTAAGAATAACAGCTAAGTCAGCTACCCATCCTGATGCGTTGTATACAATCAGCATGAAGAAGATGATGATGAGGAAGCCTACTACAATCGAGATCATACCGTTACGGATTGATTCTTGTCCGAGTGTAGGGCCAACCGATGATTCTTCAACGATCTTGGTAGGAGCAGGAAGTGAACCAGCTTTCAGAACGTTTGCTAAATCTTTTGCTTCTTCAACTGTGAAGTTACCAGAGATCTGTGAGTTACCGTTTGGAATTTCTCCGTTTACAGAAGGAGCTGAGTATACTGTGTTATCAAGCATGATGGCAATTCTTCCTTTAGGACTCTTACTGGAGGCTTCAGATGTCCACTTAGCCCAGATGCGTGTGCCTACTGAGTTCATGTTCATGCTTACTGCAGGACGCGCGTACTCATCGAGATCATTACGGGCATCCGTAATTACTTCACCTGTAAGTTTTGATTTTCCATTACGGCCTATATCCAGGAAGAAAAGCTCCAGCGACTCCGTTGTGCCGATCAATTCAGGTTTGTTTCCCCAGAATACACCAACGGTACGTGGCAACAGGTTACGAACATCTTGTCTTCTGAAGATGTCATTGATAACCGCTGTATCTTTTGTGCTATAGCGGAACGATCCTTGTGGATTGCTCAATGAGAAAAGCGGAGATATATTCAGATTCTGAAGTGAATCCAATCCTTTTGATTCGTCAGCAGTTGCTGTAGTATCGCTTGCTGTCTTTGTGCTGTCACCAAGCAGTGATGAAAGATCTTCGTCACCGGTCTTCGCTTGTTCGCCAGTCTTGGCTTGGTCACCTGTTTTTGCTGCCTTTTGTTCTTTAACCAATATGTCATTGATTGCCAGTAATGAATTATTCAATGTGTTTGGTTCGATCACATCCCAGAATTCAAGACGTGCTACACCTTGCAATAATTTACGAACGCGTTGTGGGTTATCGGCACCGGGTATTTCAACCTGAATTCTTCCTGTACCTGGTAAGCGCTGAATGTTAGGCTGTGATGTACCAAATTGATCGAGACGATTGCTAAGGATTGTAAAAGAGCGATCTATAGCGCTTTCTATTTCTTCATTTACAACACTGATAACTTTGCTGTCATCATCGTTAGTAGCAATCTTGCCACGTGTAGCAGCATTTGCAAATAAAGATGCTAAGCGTTTGTCGGGGTTAGCATCGCGATATGCTTTAAAGAATAATGAGCTAAAGCTTTGGCGGCTTTTCTTTTGTTCAATAGAAGCAGTTCTCAATGCTTTTACAAAAGATGAATCCTGGCTGTTGGCAGCAAGACCTTTGATAATATCCACGGGAGAAACCTCAAGAGTAACGTGCATACCACCTTGAAGATCGAGACCAAGACTAAGCTCGTAGTCTTTTACTTCTTTGTAAGTATACTCTGCACCAAACAGATTATATACCGGTGTATTCCAGATTGAATCGAGGTAAGCTTGCTTCTTGTTAACATCAATTTTACCGCTTGGGTCTGTGGCTACAGCGACAGCATCTTGCTGCACGTTGTACGACACGACCGTAAATGACAGGTAGAAGAAACACAATAGTGTAACGACTACCGAAAGAAAAATTACTAGTCCTTTGTTTTGCATATGGTTGGTTAAGTAAAAAACGTGATAGAAAAGAATAGAGACCCGGACCGATTAAAGATCCGGTAGAATATAAGATGAAGTATATCTTACTTAAGGAGCGTTCGGAGAAATGATGGTCCCGAAAAGTGTTTGGAAAAACTTACTTAAAGGAAGCGAGACATTAAAATCATGCTCTTCAATTTTTTCTTCCTCGAAGAGGATATCAAAAAGATAGAAGATTTCCTGACCGAATTCTACGTGCGTAGAGGAAGGAAGTGTGCTGGAAGGCAGCGTAATGTAAGCTTCGTCACCAGACTGATCATCTTGTTGCTGCTCGGTCTTTATTTCTTTTTTTGCAACGTGAGCCGTTTCAAAATAGAAAAGCTGCGACACAACAATCACCAGGGCTGTTAGAATCCCTGCGATTAATGTTGTTGTCCGTATGCGAGCTTTTCCTGTCATGTTTTTTCCGGGGGTACAAAAGTAGACAATTGCCGGCAATGTACAATGCCTTGCTTTTTGGCTATGGCTATTGACTCAAATCGATTTTAATGTTCCGCTTTTAGCCGCGCTTTCAGAGCCCAGGTTACCAGATCCAATGCACGTTCAAAATGATGATTGTTGGGAATCACCAGGTCGGCATTATGCTGGAGAGGCTTGATTAATGTTTCGTAAACCGGCATAACGTGATGTTGATAGCGGTACAGCACGTCATCGAGATCATAACCACGCTCTTCGTTGTCGCGTCTGATTCTTCTGCTAAGCTTTAGGTGATCTTTCGCTTCGATAAAAATTTTGAGATCGAGTTCTTCTTCTATCTCCGGAAAATACTGCACGAACAAACCTTCAATGATCAACAACGGTGCTGGTTTGAACTCAAGCGTGGCGGCTTTTATATTTTGATTATTAAAGGTGTACTCAGCCTTGTGTACTGTTTCACCATATTTTAATTTCAGAATGTCCTGATGGAATTTCTCGCGCTCAATTGCTTCGGGAAGATCGAAATTTTGTATGCCTTTCGTATCAATAACCTGTAGGTCGAGAGGCTTGTAGTAATGATCCTGTGAGATGAGGCAAATTTCTTCGGGCATAAACCGGGAAGAAAGATTTTTAAGGAAATGTGTTTTTCCTGAGCCGCTCCCGCCCGTAATGCCGATGATATAGATAGGTTTCATAAAATCCGCACAAAATTACGAATCATCCGGTAATGTGCAGAAAGAAAAAAACCTCCGGAATCTTTATTTCTCGAAGGCTCTTTTTAAAGATATAGATTGAGAATCTTAAACAGTGATTCCCGAAAGATATGCACCCAATTTTCGAACCGCTATAGCGCGGTGACTAAGCTGATTTTTTTCATCCATACTCATCTCTGCGAAAGTTTTAGTTTGCCCTTCGGGGATAAATATAGGATCGTATCCAAAACCAGATGTGCCACGCTTCTCGGTAATAATCTCGCCGCGAATAATCCCTTCGAAGTACAGCGGCTTTTCCTCTACGCCAAGCAACGTGATGACTGTACGGAATTGCGCTTTGCGATTTGTATCGTTCTTCAGGTTTTGTAAAAGTAGCGCGATGTTATCCTCGCTGCTGCGCTGTTCGCCAGCGTACCGTGCAGAGTATACTCCTGGAGCACCGTTTAAAGCATCCACTTCCAGGCCAGTATCATCCGCAAAGCATGGGGTATTATAGTGCTGAAAAACATATTCAGCTTTTTGAAGAGAGTTGCCCTCCAGCGTATTCCGCGTTTCGGGCAACTCTTCATAACATTTAATGTCGGCTAAGCTTACAATGTTAATATTACGGCCAACAACGTTTTTTATCTCTTCGAGCTTGTGCTTATTGTTGGAAGCAAAACATAGTCTCATTGAACTCCTAACACTTCAAGGTCTACAATCAGGTTTGCATTGCTGCCGATTACCTGCGATCCGTTGGAGTCCGTTGCTCCATTTGTTCCGAAGCCAAGTCCTGACGGTACATATATAGTTGCTTTGTCACCAACTGTTAATTTCTGCAAGCCAATCATAATGCCCTGAATAAAATCAACCGGTCTGCTATAGAATGTATCGCTTGGTGTTTGCGTAACCGTTGCAACCACGCTGGTTGGGTTGGATAATAATCTATAGGTGATTTTAAAATTAACTTTTGTAAACCAACTGATGGATGCGCCCGAGCCCTGTTGTGTAATCACATAGCGGATGCCGGTAGTATCCTTGATGACACCTGCTGAACTATTCGTTTCAAAATACTTATTGATTGCAGTAGTGTCTGTAGTGAACTGAGTTTTCTCGGTAGAAGTTATTACCGCTTCATTAAAGTCTACATCAAACTGCAAAATAGAATTGGCAGGTATTCCGTTTTGCCCTGTTGTTCCATAGGCCCATCCGGATGGTATATATAGTCTTGCCTGTGTTCCTACAGGAAGTTTTGTAAAAGCGATCTGCCATCCGGTTATATAGCTCTTCAACGTTCCTTTAATGTTGCCTTGATCAAATCCTGCACCATCTGGAAAGAATTTACCAACGTAATCGACATCAACGGTTGAGTTTATGCTTCTTGCAGGCAATCCGGTTCCAAGTTTTGTGATCTCCATTCGGATACCACTCGGATCTTTTTGTGCACCGATGAAATTGGCAGCCAGGTAGTCATCAATCGCTTTAACATCTGCCTGCAATTGAATATTTGGATCTGCAATGTCATC
The DNA here is from genome assembly GCF_900167975.1 of Ohtaekwangia koreensis. GTDB lineage: Bacteria > Bacteroidota > Bacteroidia > Cytophagales > Cyclobacteriaceae > Ohtaekwangia > Ohtaekwangia koreensis. The sequence goes on along the minus strand of NZ_FUZU01000002.1, from coordinate 440,146 downwards.
TGTGGAATCAATACATCCGCTCAAACCGACTGCCGCACAAACCAATGCGACTCCTATCAATCTTCTTACGTTGTTCATTTTTCGTTTGGGATTTGGTTAATTTCTATTTGCAGGTTTTCGTCTCAGGATCGAAAGTCTCTCCTGTTCCGAAAAGCTTAACATCAAAAATCAAAATCGCATTTGGAGGAATAGCACCCGGATAACCCTGTGGGCCATACGCCAAATGGGAAGGAATATAGAACGTTGCAGAGTCGCCTACGCCAAGCATAGGTATACTTTGCTTCCATCCTGGAATTACCTGGTTAAGAGAAAAAGTCATCTTCGGATTTTTGTCGAATGTCTTTTCGTCCTTCAGGAATTTACCTTCATAACTAACTTCAACACAGCTTGTAGGTGTAGGCTTTTGTCCACCATTGTTAGTATGGATAACGTAGCGGATACCGCTGGTATCTTGTTGGGCAGTAATCTTTTTATCAGCAAGATATTTTTCAATCTGCTTGGCATCTTTTGCTTTTTGAAAGCCTTTTCTTTTTGCATAAAGTTCCGCCTGGAATGCTGGAAATTTCTGCTGATCAAGGATATCAACAACTTTGATATTGATCGTGATGTTGCGGGAAGAGTCTACCTGAGGAGGCATCGGACCACCCAACACATCTTTGAAAAATTCTTTTGCAGGACGAGTAAGAGTCACGCTATCTGCTTTTGATAACATGCGGAACATTTGCAATGCACCGATTTCAGTTGCAATCGTGCTGCTGTCTTGAATAGGAAACACGCCAGGGAAACCATTTTCGTATGTGTCTTGCCATACAGAATCCTTGGAATCTTTCATGATGTATTCGAATATTAGTAACTGGCCTGGTTTAGGTTTTACACCATCACCGGCTTTTATTACCTGAAATTTAAATCCGTTTGGAGTAACTTTCTCTTCTGAATTTTTGCAAGCCACACATAGCAGCAGCAATCCGATCAGCACGTTCGCGAGTTTGGTCATGTTCATGATTAGACAATGATTTAATTTATAAAGTTGGAATTGGTTTACTCTTTTTTAATTCTCTTCTACCAGCAATTGCTCTTTGTACTCCGGCAGGATGCTCAGAAACTTCTCCAGCGTTTGCTCCAGCGTAAGTTTGGTTTGACCGCCAGATGCATTTCGATGGCCACCGCCTTCAAAGTATTTTCTCGCCATCTCGTTTACAGAAAAATTTCCCAGCGAGCGGAAGGATAATTTAATATTCTCTTTGCGATCGGAGATGAGCACGGAAAGTTTTACTCCTTTAATAGATAGGCCATAATTCACGAAGCCTTCTGTATCGCCAGTTTGTGAACTGAAGTTTTTTAATTCTTCTGCGGTAAGCACGATATAAGCTGTTCTATATTCAGGAAGCACCTTGAGTTTTTGACTCAGCACATAGCCCATGAGTCGTAAACGCTCGATGCTGTTGGTATCATAAATCTGCTTGGACACTTTCGATGGATTCGCACCCAAGGCAACAAGTTCGCCAGCGATTTGAAAAACTTTGTGTGTAGTGTTTGAATGTCTGAACCCACCTGTATCTGTCATGATGCCCGCATACAGGCAATTGGCAATGTCGGTATCGATTTGTGATTTATCTCCGAGTTCATCTATAAGCTGAAAAATAAGTTCCGCTGTTGATGCAGCTGTTCCATCCCACTGCTCGAAGTCAGCAAATTTTTCAGGTTCAAGATGGTGATCTACTAAGACTTTTGTTGCCGTAGCTGTGCGAACCACTTCACCCAGGTCATTGATTCTATTAAGACTTGAAAAATCGAGACAAAAAATTGTATCGGCTTCGGCAATAAGCTGTTTTGATTTTTGAGGTTTCTCCTTTTGAAAAATAACAACCTCTTTATTTCCCGGCATCCACGAAATGAAATCAGGATAGTCGCTGGGTGTTATAACGGTAACGGAATGTCCTTTCTTTTTTAGATAACCCCATAATCCGAGGGAAGAACCAAGCGCATCGGCATCGGGTTTGAAATGCGTTATGATAACAACCCTACGCGGTTTGCTTAGATATTCCTTAAAAGCCGTGATATTCTGCATAGGCTGGTAAAACAAGGGGCAAAAATGGGTAAAAAATCTTGATAGTTCACCTTCAGTAATCGACTGTCATTTTCAATAGACTTTTTAAATAGTCTGTTAAACATTTAGTGCGGCCCCCTTCCTGTTATCTTTTTTTCTATTTTTGCGGCCGTTTACAAGAGATATACAATCAGAAACCCATTCCCGTTCAAGACTATAACTAAAACTTAATATGGCTACTAACAGAACTTTTACGATGATCAAACCTGATGCAGTAAGCGCAGGTAACACCGGAGCGATTATAAAATTAATTGAAGAAGCAGGTTTCAAAATCGTTGCGTTAAAAAAGACTCAACTCAGCCCTGAACGTGCTGGTCAGTTTTATGCTGTTCACAAAGAGCGTTCTTTCTATCAAGAGCTTTGCACGTATATGTCGTCAGGCTTTATTGTACCGATGATTCTTGAAAAGAATAATGCAGTAGAAGATTTCAGAAAACTCATTGGAGCAACTGATCCAAAGAAAGCAGAACCAGGTACTATCCGTAATCTTTTTGCAAAATCAATTGAAGCAAATGCTATTCACGGATCTGACAGTGATGAGAACGCTGCCATTGAAGGAAGCTTTTTCTTCTCTCAATTAGAGCAATTCTAATTTTGTATAGCATCAAATAAAAAAAGAGAGCCGCTTCATAAGCGGCTCTCTTTTTTTATTACTGACTTATCTGAATATTATTTTCGAAGTGTACTGTTCTTCTTGCTATAGCCGAAGTATACCACGAACCCGATGAGCATCCAGGCACCCGCTACTAATTGTGTGCGTGAGTCAACGTAAACGATCAGAGCGGTACAAACTATAACGCCAAGGATTGGAACCAAGGGTACAAGCGGAGTTTTGAAAGGACGCTTAAGTTCAGGGTTCTTAACGCGCAATACCCACACACCTATACATACTACTGCAAACGCGAAGAGTGTACCAATACTGGTTAAGTCTCCGGCCATGCTGCCTGGAATGAATGCCGCGAACGCTCCTACGAAAAAGAATAAAATGATATTCGATTTATAGGGAGTGCGGAATTTAGGATGCAGATCAGAGAATACTTTTGGAAGCAATCCATCATTTGCCATGGAGAAGAACACACGAGATTGTCCTAACAACATCACCAGGATAACTGAAGAGAACCCTGCAAGAATCGCTACTGTGATAGCGGTTGCCAACCATCCGTATCCATGCATATAAGTTTCAATGGCATATGCTACAGAGGCTTCTTTACCAGCAGTTTTAAATTCGGTCCAGTTTGCTATACCGGTAAGAACGTGCGAGAACAATATATATAGTATGGTACAAACTACAAGTGAACCAAGTATACCAATGGGCATATCGCGCTTCGGATTTTTTGCTTCCTGTGCAGCGGTTGATACAGCGTCAAAACCTATAAATGCGAAGAACACTATACTAGCTCCTCCGACTACGCCTCCCCAGCCAAATTCCCGGAAGGTATCGTGACCAGGAGTTCCTGCAGGAATAGTGAATGGCTCATAGTTAGCAGGATTAATAAAGCCCCAGCCAATAACAATGAACAGTAACACGATGGCTACCTTCACGAAAACTATTATTGCATTTAGCGATGCTGACTCCTGTGTTCCTTTAATAAGTACAGCAGTGAGTATAGCAAGGATTAATAATGCAGGCAGATTTATAATACCACCCTCTAGTGGCGAGTGACTGAGGGAATATGGTATAGCCCCGTTTAAGAGCTTGTTGAGATATTCACTCCAGGCAATTGAAACGGTTGCTGCACCAAGCGCATATTCCAATACAAGTGCCCATCCGATAATCCAGGCAATAAACTCTCCCATTGTGGCATACGCATATGTATAGGCGCTTCCGGCAATAGGAATCATAGAAGCAAATTCTGCATAACATAAACCTGCAAAGGCACAACCTACTGCAGCGATTACGAATGAAATGACTACGGCAGGTCCCGCGGCTTCACTGGCTGCTGCTGCTGTTCTAACAAACAGACCTGCACCAATGATGGCTCCGATACCTAACGCTACCAGGTTGGTTGCCGTTAGCGTGCGTTTCAACCCCTTCTCAGAATCCCCAGCCTGATTCATCAGCTGATCCAAGGGCTTTTTGATAAACAAACTCATTATAATTCTTCTTAGGTTAAGGTTATGGAAAAGTTATCAGTCCTAAAAGTAATAATAATAATGAACTTGACTAACGGCTATTAGTGTGAAGCAGGTAAAATTGTGATCGATGGCTTCACCATCATTATCTCTATGATTGAGATAGTGATGATGAGTCCGTTTGATTTTTTGTAATTATATTCTGATCAGTTTCATCAGTAGGCGATTCTTCTGCTGGCGGTACCGGCACAGAGTCATTGATATGCTCACCAAAAAATGTACGCTGGAACAACAGTATAATTACTACACCAACAAAGATGGAGGAGTCGGCAATATTAAATACAGGACTAAAGAATAAAAAGTATTCTCCACCAACGTATGGCATCCACGTTGGCCATGTAAAATCAAATAATGGAAAGAAGAGCATATCAATTACCTGACCGTGGAACCACGGTGTAGGAGAATTAGCAGGTTGATTATGCAACAACACACCATAGAATGTACTATCAATAACGTTGCCCACAGCACCTCCCAGAATCAAAGCCATACACCACAAAAAACCAACGTGCGCTTTCTTCTTCGCCATCTTTACCAGGTAATATCCTATACCCACCATGGCAGCAATCCTGAACACCGTTAACGTGAGCTTGCCAAACTCATTATTCCACCGAATGCCAAAGGCCATGCCGGGGTTCAGAAGGTAATGGAGCTTGAATCCGAATTGCTCATTTCCGACAACGGTTATTTCCTGGTGCAGGTACATATAGTGATGCACCAATAATTTGGAAACCTGATCGATGATAATGATTAAGAGCGCGAGGAGGAAATACTTGTATATTTTCATTGAGTTCTCAGGTGGTGATGTTTGCATCACAGTTCATGCTTAAGCTAAACATGAACTGTGAAAACAAACTTATCGCTTGACACTTATTTTTACTTTCAACATAAATTCATCCATATCTACTTCTGTAGCATCGGCAACACCTTCTTTTAACTCCAATGTTAATGCCTGGGTTTCGGTGCTGATATAGTCACGGAATTCAGTTAAGGCAGCGGTTACTACTTCACCATCTTTCTCAACCTCAATACCAATTTTATCCAGCACTTCCAGCCCCATGTCCTTGCGCAAATTCTGAACACGGTTTACAAAGTCGCGGGCTATACCTTCTTTTTTCAGATCTTCTGTGATTGTGATATCAAGCGCAACCGTGATGCCTGCTTCTGCTGCTACCGACCATCCTGGTATATCTTCAGACGAAATCAGTATATCTTCCAGTACAAGGTCGAAACCATCTTTCGAAAGTTTACCTTGTTTCTCGATCAGTGCTATATCTTCTTTTGTAAACGTATTGATGACCGCAGCTACCTCTTTCATCTTCGGGCCATACTGCTTGCCAAGCTTCGCGAAATTCGGTTTCACTTTCTTTACAAGCACGCCTGAAGTATCATCTATATATTCGATTGCCTTCACGTTTACTTCTGCAAGGATAATCTCTTCTACAGATTTAATGCGATTTGCAAAAGCTTCATCCAATACCGGTAACAAAATGCGTTGTAACGGAGTACGAACTTTGATCTTTGCATTTTTGCGGATCGAGTGAACCAATGAACAGATCTTCTGCGCATACTCCATGGATTTTTCCAATTCACTGTCAATGCGGTTTTGTTCAACCTTTACAAGACTTGTTAAATGAATAGACGCATGGCGAAGCGGAGTGTTGTTGGCAAGCGCTTTATCGCGGATGTTTTCAGTAAGATTTTTATATAGCCATTCGCTGAAGAAAGGTGCGACAGGAGCCATCAGTTGGCCGACTACAAGTAAACACTCATAAAGCGTTTCATAAGCAGCCTTCTTGTCTTCACTCATTTCACCTTTCCAAAAACGTTTCCTGTTCAGACGAACGTACCAGTTGGAGAGATGATCATTCACAAACTCCTGTATAGCACGTGCAGCTCTTGTAGGTTCGTATTCTTCGTATGCTTTTGTTACATCAACAATAAGCGTTTGAAGTTTTGAAATGATCCAGCGATCAAGGTGCGACAGCTTATCATATGGAACAACATTCATCTCATCCTTTACAAACCCATCTATATTAGCATACAGTGCAAAGAATGAATAGGTGTTTTGAAGTGTTCCGAAAAATCTGCGTTGTACTTCGCTGATACCATCGAAGTCGAATTTCAAATTGTCCCAAGGCGGTGCGTTCTCGATCATATACCAACGCACTATATCGGGACCATATTTACCTAACGTTTCAAACGGGTTCACAACGTTGCCTTTGCTCTTCGACATTTTATTGCCGTTCTTATCAAGCACGAGTCCGTTGGAGATTACGTTTTTGAATGCAACGCCACCGTTGTTTACTTTTTTATTAACAGCATTTATTTCCGGGCTGCTTTCGTTAATCATGACTGCAATGGCATGCAATGTAAAGAACCATCCACGAGTCTGATCTACACCTTCGGCAATGAAATCTGCAGGATAATTTTTTTCGAATATATCTTTATTCTCAAATGGATAATGCCATTGTGCGTACGGCATTGCTCCTGAATCGAACCACACGTCAATGAGGTCGGGCTCACGATGCATGGGTTGACCAGACGCACTTACAAGTACAACGTCATCTACATAAGGTCTGTGTAAATCAAAATCGACAGTAAGCGCGGCTTTCATAAAACCTGCTTTTACTGATTTTGCAACTTCGTTATTCAGTTCCTCGAGTGAGCCGATACAAATTTCTTCTTTGCCATCTTTTGTTCTCCAGATTGGCAGTGGTGTTCCCCAATAGCGTGAACGCGATAAATTCCAGTCAACAAGATTTTCAAGCCAGTTGCCAAAGCGTCCTGTGCCTGTAGACTCCGGTTTCCAGTTGATAGTTTTGTTAAGCTCCACCATCTTATCTTTCAATGCCGTTGTTTTGATAAACCAGGAATCCAACGGATAATATAGCACAGGTTTATCGGTACGCCAGCAATGCGGATACGTGTGTTCGTACTTCTCTACCTTGAAAGCCTTGTTCTCTTCTTTCAAAATAATGGAGACGATTACATCAGTATTTTTATAGTCTGCGTGAGTCTCGTCTTCATTGGTATAGTTCTTCACATAAAAGTCATCGGCACCAAGTGGCTTATGAGTTTTGATGTTGAACTTGGCTACACCTTCTTTCAATCTTTCACCTATCGCAGTAACAAATTTTCCTTTGCGATCTACAGTAGGCACTTCGTTGTCTGCTTCGTCTTTTAAGGTAAGTGGAGGTATTCCGTTTTGTTTCGCTACGCGGAAGTCGTCTGCACCAAATGTAGGCGAGCTGTGTACAACGCCTGTACCATCTTCTGTTGTTACGAAATCTCCTGCAATTACTTTAAATGCTTTGTCGGCATCATATAGCGGCTGCAGGTAGGGCATCAGTTGTTCATAGCTTATACCAAGTAATTGCTTACCGGTAAATTCCTGAACGATGTGATACGGTATAGCTTTATCTCCAGGCTTGTAGTCTTCGAGCTTCAGCTCTTTATTCTTTTCAGAGAAATATTTTCCAAAAAGATCTTTTGCCAACACAACGCTTACTGCATTATAGGTATACGGATTGAATGTATTTACCTGAACATATTTAATCTTCTCGCCTACTACCAACGATGTGTTCGATGGAAGTGTCCAGGGAGTAGTAGTCCAGGCGAGTATAAATACATCTCCGGTAGGATTTGAAAACAGGAATTCTGATTTTGAATCTTTCATTACCTTAAACTGCGCTACGATAGAAGTGTCCTTCACATCTTTATAGCAGCCTGGTAAGTTCAATTCATGTGAGCTTAAGCCCGTACCTGCAGCAGGAGAATACGGCTGTATAGTATATCCTTTGTAGAGTAGCTTTTTGTTATAGAACTGTTTGAGCAACCACCACAGTGATTCGATATATTCTTTTTCGTAGGTGATATAGGGATTATCAAGGTCGACCCAATAGCCCATTTTCATGGTGAGGTCATCCCACTGATCTTTATACATCATTACCGTTTCGCGGCACTTCTTGTTATAATCTTCAATGGAGATTTTCTTACCGATATCGTCCTTCGTGATGCCGAGTTGTTTTTCCACCTGGAGTTCTACCGGAAGCCCATGCGTGTCCCAACCACCTTTGCGTTTTACCTGGAAGCCTTGAAGCGTTTTGTAACGACAGAAGATATCTTTTACAGTCCGGGCCATTACGTGGTGAATGCCGGGCGTGCCGTTGGCGGATGGAGGGCCTTCGTAAAATGTAAAAGAAGGAGCACCCTCACGATTGGTAACGGATTTTTGAAATACCTCTTCGCGTTTCCAGAAATCAAGGATTTCTTCAGCGATACGGGCAAAATTCAGATCTTTAAATTCTTTATAATTTCCTGCCATGCTCAAAAACTAGCGTCTGCGTTTCGAAATAAGAGCGCAAAGATAATTACGAATTACGAAGTAAGAACTACGAATTTTGTCCGGGAGCACATTATTCGTGCTTTCAAATAGCTGACTATCTGTTGCAACTACTCCGCAGCTGAATGGCGATTGTGAATCTTGATTTTGTTCAGGTCGATCTCTTCGTCTTCAGACTCGCCATAAAAAGTATGGTCGAACTCATCAATGAGCTTACGATCACCTTTCTTTTTCCGTGGTCTGTCAAAGGTCATGATCAACGCTGGTAACAGAATCAGATTAGTGAACATCGAGATGATCAACGTCACCGATGTGAGAAGTCCAAGTGCGATGGTACCGCCAAACGAAGAAAATGTGAAAATGATAAAGCCTGCGAAAAGAACGATGGAAGTATAGATGATGCTTTTACCAGTTTCCATAATAGCATCGCTGATTGCTACCGGGATGTAGAAATTATTCGACAGAATTTCCTGACGGTATTTTGCCAGAAAGCGAATAGAATTGTCCACCGAAATACCAAACGTGATACTGAAGATCAACGCGGTGCTTGCTTTGAGAGGTATATTAAGATACCCCATCAGTCCTGCAGTGATCATCAACGCCAATAAATTTGGGATGAGTGAAATGATGATCATGCGCACATTAGCGAAGAGTATCGCCATGGAAAGTGTTATCAGTAAAAATGCCAGCAGTAAACTTTCCTGGAGATTGGCGATCAGAAATTTATTTCCTTTAATAAAGATCTTGGTTGAGCCTGTTACCGAAGCTGTCACTGAATCTTTTTCCGTGGATACAAAAATAGATTTCATTTTAGGTTCGATTACGTAATGAACCAGTGAATCCATTTTGATCGAACCGATGTCGGCAATCTGACTGGAGATTCTCATTTTCGTAAAAGAAGAATCAACAAAGGATTTAAACAATCCACTGTTATCGGTTTGGCCTTTCATATAGCGAAGAATGAAGGCTCCTTCACTTTTGCTTGGCAAAGTATAGCGGGCAGGATTATTATTATAGAAAGCCTGCTTCGATGCTTTGATAAGACTGAGCACAGATATAGGGCGAGACACTTCGGGTAGCGAGTCAAGAAAGTTTTCGAGCTCATCAACCTTCGCCATATTTTTAACATCCAATACGGGCCTTCTCTTTTTTGTTTTGAACTCCACAACAACCTCCAGTGGCATAATGCCGCTGAAGTTCGCTTCGAAGAAGTGAAGATCTTTTTTGATCTGGCTCTCTTCCGGAATATCATCAACCATGTAGGACACCGAGCGTAACTGAAGTATACCATATACAGAGAGTATGGCTACCGTCATGGACACCACATATATAATCGCGCGGTGGCGATGCACGGTCAAATCAACCAGCTTTAAAAAGCCGTTCATGATTTTGAAGTTGAGATGGCGCAAGTGTTTTTCAGAAGGCGTAGGCAGCCAGGAGAAAACACTCGGTATCATCACCAGGCTTACCAGGAATAACACCATGATGTTTATGCCGGCTACAATACCAAACTCGCGCAGAATAATAATATCGGTAGAAAGAAGAGTAAGGAACCCTATAGCAACCGTTAAATTGGTAAGGAAGGTTGCCAGCCCCATCTTTTGAACTACCGTAGAGATTGCTTTGATTTTATCTTTCGACTTGGCAAACTCAAGGTGATACTTGTTCAGCAGATATATAGCATTGGTTATACCGATCGTAACAATTACCGGTGGAATCAAGCCGCTCAGCAAGGTGATCTTGAAACCAAAAAGAGTAAGTGTTCCAAGTGTCCACACCACAACAATGCCGATGATAATCATGGAGAAGATTACGGCACGGAATGATTTAAAGAACAGGAACATGATCAGCCCCGTTACAAATGCAGACGCATAGAGGAAAAGCTGCATTTCCTTTCGCACCTGGTTTGCTACCAACGTACGGATGAACGGAAGGCCGGCATAATGCAACTGGATTTTTGATTTGTCTTCAAACTTTTTTCCCGCAGCGAGTAAAGATTGTGCAAGTCCTTCGCGCTTTGAAGAGTTCATATACTCTTTTTGCACCGACACGAGCATCATGGTGGCACCGTTGTCCGGGTTCACAATGTGGCCCATATATACCTTCTGATCGTAGGCGATGGCAAGGAGACTATCAAGTTCTTGCTGACTTGCTATATTTTCAGGAAAAATTGATTGAAGATAGAATTGAGATTTAGCGGTGTCCTTTAAAATTATTTTGATCACTGGCAACGACACAACTTCGTTTACGCCTTCAATCTTTTTTATATCGCGCGTTAATTCTCTGAATGCTTTAAAATTCTCAAGTGTGTAAACACCGCTATCTTTTACGCCAACCGCTATAAGATTACCGTCTTCTCCGAACTGCGCTTTAAACTTGGTAAGCAACACCATATCCGGATCGTCCAGCGGTACTGTTCTTGCAAAGTCGTAACTCATTTGAACGCGTGAAGCAAAATATCCCATTACGATAGTAATGAGACCAATTATTATGATCAGCGACAGTCTGTACTTAATAATAAATTGAGCAATCCTATTCCACATAATCGATGCAATGCAAGTTTCAGAAAGGCCAAAGCTAATCAATTTTGCCTTTTTCCGAGGTTAACATATAACCAACAAGCTGGTGGGGGAAGTGAGCGGTAAAAAATCAATTCATATCTTGAAACAATAGCTCCAGGCAATCAGTATAACTATACCATACTGCATTCAAAATCAGTAGACAACAATGGTTTATACAGTAGCAGTTTATTATTTTTGAATCATTAACTATCACTAGCTATGGCAAAATCACAAGATGCAAGGAAGGAAACTAAAAAGAAGCCGGCCAAAACATTAAAGGAAAAACGTGCTGAAAAGCAGGTAAAGAAAGCTTCTAAAAATTAATTCCTTCGAGGTTGTTTCAGCACCAGGGAGTGCTGAAACAACTTTTATTATTCGCTATAGCGAAATCCCTTTTATTCTTCTATACAGTGAAAGCGCATGCCGGTCGGTCAATCCGGAAACAAAGTCAAGAATGATGCGCAGCATACCATAGGTGCTCACCTGCTTTTCAATTTCAATTCGCATCTCTACCGGCAACAATAAAGCGAGATTTTTATACTTGCGTGATGAAGATTTATTCATGATGTGTTCACCCGCAGTAACAAATTCGTGCAATAATCCCGGCAACACTTCATGGCCGGAGGCTTCGATCTCTACTACATGCCGTGCACGGTAAATCTTCTCAACAGAAATACTACTGATCTCTTCGAGGGCATCTTTGGAAGCACAATGATCAGCAAGCGCTTTATCGAATGTGCCTTCCAGAATTTCTTTTTCATGCGCCAGAAAAACTTCAGTACATTCTTCCACCAGTTTATTAATCGTCATGGCGCGAAGCACTCCTATCCTTTCATTCTGGCCCGTAATCTTATCGAGTTTCTCACGCTTGAAATTCTCTTTTAAAATATTCGCTAACAGGTCTACAGTATCATTATAGTTCACCAATCCCATCCTACAACCATCTTCGAGATCGATGATGCTATAGCAAATGTCATCTGCTGCCTCTACCAGAAAAGTTAAAGGATGGCGCACCCATACATCTTCTGCAATGCGTGTTAACTCAAGCTGCGCTGCCGCGGTAGAGAATATTTCTTTTTCGGATTGAAAGAAACCGAATTTCTTCTGACTTTTTTTTGATTTATCGCGACCCGGAAACAAAGCAGGACACGGATATTTTGTAAACGCTCCTAGGGTTGCCAGCGTAAGCTTCAACCCGTATTGATTACTGTTGATGATGCGGAAGCCCTGCGCGTTTCCTTCGAACTTCAACAAATCATTCCATTCTGCTTCTGTAACTTTTGATTGAAAAGATTTCCCATAAGGATGTTCCAGAAAAAAATCGGAAAGAGAATCTTCTCCGGCATGTCCGAAGGGAGGGTTGCCGAGATCATGCGCGAGTGAAGCCGCGGCTACAACGGCCCCAAAATCAAACAGCGAAAATTTCTCTTTGAGCTCCGGGTGTCGCTGCACAATTACTTCGCCTGCTTTTCTTCCCAACGATCTGCCTACACTCGATACTTCAAGTGAATGCGTTAATCGTGTATGTACAAAGTCGTGTTCAGGTAGCGGGTGTACCTGGGTTTTATCTTGTAGTCTTCTGAAGGGATGCGAGAAAATAATCCGATCGTAATCTTGCTCGAAGGCACTTCGTGATGCTTCTGAAGAAGTTGGCTTTGAACCTGTACGCTGTGGAGAAAGAAGAGATTGCCAGTTCATTAAAAATTAAAAGAAGGCGGAGCCTTGATGAATTTAAATCACGAAAAATGATAAGCATTTTTTCGCGAGCGCAAGATATTAAATATTTAAAGACGAGCCAGATTACTCTCGACTCGTCTTTCTGTACTCTCAAATTATACTCTTCTTACTCTTTCAAAACAAAATCAATACACATAACAGCCGCAAGAATCAATTGACGGAGTTGATGATTCTCGGGTACTTCAGAGCTGATCTGTAAAACATAATTATCAGCAGAGGTGAAAAGTTCTTTACCAAGTCCAGACCATTGTTTGGTTACCGTAGCAAATTCTTTGTTGTCGCTTGATACAAATTTGAAATCCCAGCTAGTCCATTTTCCTTTCAGCATACAGAGTGAGCGCTCGCTGGCATCAAGCACTTCAAATTTTCCACCGATAGAAAAAAACTTCTGCTTGAACATCCCGATCAGTGTATCGTTCTCATCCAGTACTTGTACCGTTGATAAGAAAAAAGAAACGCCGCGTTTTACAGTGATAATCTTTTCGCCAGCGGGAGTTTTAATTTCGATGTTGAAAGGAGTCATCCGCTTATAATCCGAGAAACGCAAAAGCTTTGTAAAGAACCCGAGGTTCTCTTCGCGGCAGTTCAATACAATTTGCTGTGTCTCGGGATTGTATATATCAAAACTGTTGGAAGCTTTGAAAATACCGACATGCTCTTTTACAAAAAAGAGGTTCTTGTTAAGGATAGGATTCATAAAAGGGTTATAGGAATTTAGTTAGGATAATGATGGCGATGATGAGGCTCGTGGCAGTTTCAGAATTATATACATACAAAGCAGGCACCATATTATGAGGTGCCTGCTTTAAATTATTTATACAAGTATATCTATATTTTTCTGAGGAGGTTGTTGATTGAGCACGCGTCAATCAATTTCGCTTTTACATCCGCAATTTTAACACGCTCCTGTTTCATGGTGTCGCGATCGCGGATGGTAACCGTATCGTCTTCCAATGTTTGATGATCAATGGTAATGCAATATGGAGTTCCGATAGCGTCTTGTCTTCTATAGCGTTTACCGATAGCATCCTTCTCTTCATAGAAGCAGCGCAAATCGTACTTCAGCTCATTCATCACAGCTTCTGCCTTCTCGGGCAAACCATCTTTTTTCATTAACGGAAGAATGGCTACTTTGTGAGGAGCAAGCGGAGCAGGAATTCTCAGCACTACGCGTTCACTTCCATCTTCAAGTTTTTCTTCTATATATGATTTTGAGAGTACAGATAAGAACAAGCGATCTAGACCAACAGAGGTTTCTACAACGTAAGGTATAAATGATTGATTATCCTCAGAGTCAAAATACTGAAGTTTCTTGCCTGAGAACTTTTCATGATTCTTTAAATCGAAATCAGTGCGTGAATGTATACCTTCCAATTCTTTGAATCCCATTGGGAAATTGAACTGGATGTCGCAGGCTGCATTCGCGTAATGCGCTAGGTTCAGGTGATCGTGGAAGCGATAATTATCATTACCCAGGCCTAGCGTCTGGTGCCACTTCATACGCTTAGCTTTCCAGTATTCATACCACTTCATTTCTTCTCCGGGCTTAATGAAGAATTGCATTTCCATTTGCTCGAACTCACGCATTCTGAAAATAAACTGACGCGCTACAATTTCATTGCGGAAAGCTTTACCGATCTGTGCTATACCGAAAGGTATTTTCATACGGCCCGTCTTCTGCACGTTCAGAAAATTTACAAATATACCTTGTGCTGTTTCAGGGCGTAGGTATATCTTGTTAGCATCTTCTGCCAGAGAACCAATCTCGGTGGAGAACATCAGGTTGAACTGACGAACCTCTGTCCAGTTCTTGGTGCCGGAAATAGGATCAGCTATATCAAGATCGATGATGAGTTGCTTCATAGCCGCCATGTCGCCATTGCCCATAGCATCTTTCAACCGCGCATTGGTCTCATCAACTTTTTTCTGATACTCCAGCACGCGCGCATTTGTTGTAACAAATGTTTCGCGGTTAAAAGATTCTCCAAATCGCTTTGCAGCCTTCTCGACTTCTTTCTCAATTTTATCTTCCATCTTGGTGATGGCGTCTTCTACCAGCACATCGGCACGATAGCGTTTCTTGGAATCTTTATTATCGACCATCGGGTCGTTAAAAGCATCTACGTGGCCGGAAGCTTTCCATGTGGTAGGATGCATAAAGATAGCAGCATCGATCCCGACTATATTATCGTGGAGAAGCGTCATGAACTTCCACCAATACTCTTTTAGATTATTTTTTAGCTCAGCCCCGTTTTGTCCATAGTCATAGACAGCGCTGAGTCCATCGTAAATTTCACTGGAAGGAAAAACAAACCCATACTCCTTGGCATGGGCAATCACATTTTTAAACAGGTTATCTTCTTGTGCTGCCATAAGCGGCAAAGATAATATTAGTCACCACTTCGCAGTGGACTCTCTCCTGTTTTTTGAATGTTAATCTCTGGTTAAGAAGCTTCCACCTGTTAGGTATAGCGTGATTTAAGCAACGCGTTTTGGAAGTTTAACTGTAAAGGTAGAGCCTATACCGGGAGATGATTCCAGGTGAATGGAGCCTGAAAGTTTCATCAAGGTTTCTTTCACAATGTATAGACCGAGGCCTGAGCCTTTTGATTTTTCGTTGCCACGATAGAACATATCGTAGATCTTGCCATGATATTCGGGCGCTATACCTTGTCCGTTGTCCTCAACTTTAAGATAGAATACTCGTCCATTCAATTGATGGCGAAGGCGTATATATTTCCCATCCTTACGGGCGTCATGATAACGGATAGCATTGGAAACCAGGTTGCCAACTATAATTCTCAGCCTGTTCTTGTCAGACTCAACAACAGCATCATGTGGTATATCAATTTGAAAGTCGATACGCTCAGCTTCCGGAGAATATTTGAGACTATCCCACACTTCATTTGCCAGTTCATGAAGATTTACTTTTTCACGCGCGATGTCAAGGCGATTGTTACGGGAGTAATCCGTAATGTCTTTGATGAATTTATCCAGCGAATGAATACGGTCCTTCATCATCACCATATAGTTTCTTACGTCCTGCGGATTTTGCGAACGCTCCGCTATATTTAGCAATCCCATGATGGAAGTAAGCGGTCCACGCAAGTCGTGTGAGGTACTATATACAAAGCGATCGAGCTCGCGGTTTGTTTTGGTAAGCATCTCGTTGCTTTGCACGAGTTGTATAGCATTGTAATGATTTAGGCTGATCAAAAGATATACTCCCATGGTAATGGCTGGAAGTGCTACGGTAAAATTCACTACGAGGTGAAACAGCAACAGTTCATCGGAATAGTCGCGTTTAGGAATCAAGCTAAAGTCTACAAAGTAGGCCAACGCGAACAATACATAGGTAAAGACAGCAAACAGAATCGATAGCAGTCGTTGTTTATAGTTAAACACAGCAAAGGCTGCTACAGAATTTGCAATAAAGAAAACAAAGATGCCGGTGTTGGGTGATTCGCTTGCCGCAAAAAGATACACCATGATGTTAATGGTAGGCAATAGGAAATAATTGGCTAGGCAATGGTCCCCTTGGCGATGTATAAATATAGAAAGCGAAAGAAAAAATAATGCGCAGACAAAAACTGGTATTGAAAAATAGGTACCCGACAGCAGGTCAATCAGTATATACATGCAACATAACAAAATGCCCAGCAAAGCAAATTGACCGGAAAGCATCACCTGTTTATATTCCCCCCAGGATTCTATATGTTTGTTTTCACCAACAATCAAATCCCTGATCTTTTTCTTCCACTCCATTCCCACACTAATTTTTGAGTATACAAAAGTAGAAGAAGCTCCCCAGCTGTATGGTGAGATTATGGGCCTTGGAGTATTCATGCAAGATTTTCAAGAAAATTCATAAGATTCATCAACGCAGACGTGTAATGTAATTCCATGCTATGGCGGATTACAAAATATGTATTTGAACTATAGCATGTTAATAGACGCTTTAGGTTCCGTTAATTTTGAAGTTTAACCATTCGACAGAAGTAAGATTTCGAGGAACAAGAAGGTTCTGAAAATAGAAGTGCATGGCCGGTGTACCGGATTATACTTATGGGAAGCTTTGTTAAAACCGTTATCTTACCGCTTCATGATGCATTTCCGCAAAATAGGATTGGCTCTCGCTTTCTCGCCGCGTACGCAAGCGCTTATGGCTGAGGCAGCTCGGTTCAAGCGAATGTGGAATGCTGAACTCATTCTTATACACGTAGGCGAGTATGGTGATAAAGAAAAAATACTGCTCGAAGAATTTCTGTCTGCAGTAGATCTGTCGCAAGCAAAAGATGTTCGTATCTTTTGGGAAAAAGGAAAACCCAGTGAACGGATACTGGCTACTTGTAAAAACGAAAATATAGACTTGCTTATAGCTGGGGCGCTGAAGAAAGAGAATCTTGTTCAATATTATCTCGGTACAATAGCCCGAAAAATTTTACGGAAGGCAGATTGCTCATTGCTAATGCTTACCGATCCATCGATAGCTCCAAATCCTTTTAAAAATATAGTGGTGAATGCCGAGGACAGTTCTTTTGTTGAGGAAGCTGTTCGTGCTGCATGCACAATTGGATTGCGGGATAAAGCGCAATGGTTGCATGTAGTGCGCGAGATAAAACTATATGGCCTCACCATGTCAGCAGCAGATCAACACTCCGAGCACGAATATGAAAACCTGCGACAAAGTCTGGTGAAAGATGAAATAGATAACGTTGAAAAAATATTGAATAGTATACCACATGAAGGGCTGAAAGTAAATATCAAAATGCTGGCAGGAAAGTCTGGATTTGAACTTGCAAAGTTTACGCAACGCAAGCATGCAGACTTGTTGGTGGTAGGGGCATCTCCACGGAGGTTCTCTTTATTTGACAGAGTCTTCCCGCATGACCTTGAGTATATATTTGCAGATATGCCTTGTAACCTGCTGGTGATTCATCCACCTAAAAATGAGCGAATCGGAAAGGAGGCAAAGCGTGGTTAGATTAAGTCATGCTGATGTAGTACACCTTCTGATGCAGCTCGGTATCATGCTCATCATGGGACGTATATTCGCGGAGGTTGCCAGAAAATTTAAACAGCCTGCCGTGATCGGTGAAATTATAGCCGGTCTGCTTTTAGGCCCCACCGTGTTGGGCATGATTCAACCCGAATGGTTTCATGCTTTATTCCCAGTGCCCAGTGGTGCAGGAACAGTATTGTCGGGTATGGTGCAGGTCGCTGTTGTGTTGCTTCTATTTATTGCCGGTCTTGAGGTTGATCTGCATATAGTATGGCAACAAGGAAGGCAAGCTATAGCAACCAGTCTGTTTGGTTTGGTAATTCCTTTTTTGATAGGCTTTGTATTTCCATATTTATTCCCGGAGTTCTTTGGTATAGCAGATATACATGCGCGATTAACGTTCGCTCTTTTTATGGGAACAGCCATGGCCATTTCAGCATTGCCGGTGATCGTTCGCATTCTCATGGATCTTAATATGTTCAAGTCACGCATGGGATTATTAGTAGTTGCTTCTGCGATGGTAGACGATGTGATAGGCTGGATGATCTTCTCTGTGATACTCGGGATGATTGGGAAAGGCAGTGTTATACCCGTATGGTATACGGCTTTACTCACATTGTTATTTGCTGCGCTCATGCTAACGGTGGGCAGAGGATTACTCAATAGATTTTTGCCGTGGGTAAACCGGAAGCTTGCCTGGCCTGGAGGTGTACTTTCATTATCACTGGCACTTTGTTTTTTTGCAGCAGCGTTTACCGAATATATAGGTATACATGCGATCTTTGGTGCGTTTATAATGGGTGTAGCCCTAGGTGATTCAGAACATTTTTCAGAACGTGCCAAAGAAATCGTTCACCAGTTTATCAACAACATTTTTGCGCCTTTGTTTTTTGTGTCTATTGGATTGCGTGTAAACTTCTTTACCAATTTCGATCTGTTATTAACGGTCATTATCATTTTCATCGCCTTTACAGGGAAAATATTTGGTGCAGGACTCGGCACACGATTAGGTGGCTTCTCCTGGAAAGAATCCCTGGCGGCAGGGTTCGGACTGAATGCCCGTGGTGCAATGGAAATTATACTCGGCTTAATTGCATTGGAGAATGGATTGATCAACGAAAAAGTATTCGTCTCCCTGGTTGTGATGGCACTCGTTACCAGCATGACCAGCGGCCCGCTTATGCGATGGAGTTTGAATAGAAAATAATTGTATGACTGTATTCGGATTCAATCACAATATATACTATATACTTAAGGTAGCTTGGTATTCATGCCTTTGGCTTTCTCCCAGTATATATCCATCTCTGCAAGCGTCATCTCTCCCATAACTTTTCCGTCTTTAGCAGACTCAGTTTCAAGGTATTGAAAACGCTTGATGAATTTTTTGTTGGTTCGTTCCAATGCTTCCTCCGGATCGATGTCGATAAAACGCGCGTAGTTAACAAGTGAAAAGAGAAGATCCCCAAACTCTGCCATGGCTTTCTCTTTACTGATCGCTTCGTTGGATTCTGTGTTGAACTCCGTTTTAAATTCCTGCATCTCTTCCTCAACCTTTTGCCATACCTGCTCTTTCTTTTCCCAATCAAAACCGACACCGCGTGCTTTGTCTTGAATGCGGATTGCCTTCACCAACGCAGGCAAAGATTTCGGTACACCTTCCAGCACAGATTTATTTCCGGTCTTCAACTTAATTTTTTCCCAGTTCGCTTTTACAGTTTCTTCATCGTTAGCTACCACATCACTATAGATATGCGGATGTCGTTCAACAAGTTTATCACAGATTGAATGCAACACATCGGTGATGTCGAAAGCACCAAGTTCAGAAGCAATGCGCGCATAGAACACAAGGTGTAACATGACATCACCAAGTTCCTTTTTTACTTCTTTCAGATCTCCTTCTAAAATAGAATCCGACAGCTCGTATGTTTCTTCAATGGTGAGATGACGAAGACTTTCCAAGGTTTGCTTTTTATCCCAAGGACAATTTTCCCGCAATTCATTCATGATGGTGAGCAACCGATCAAACGCTTTTAATTTTTCTTCACGTATCGGGTCTGGCGCGGATATAACTTTTTTCATACTTGCTGTTCAGTTGATTGACAAAATAACACGCGTCAATCTACAATGTAAAATCAGCAATCAAAATCGTACTTCGTAAAGCTGTGTCTCGTGTCTCAAAGATTTCTTTCTTACTTTTGCCCTCCCCATTAAACTAAAATTAAGTGACTTTAATAAAATCGATTTCCGGTATACGAGGTACTATTGGAGGTACAACAGGAGACAACCTCACGCCTCTTGATATTGTAAAATTTGCTGCAGCCTACGGCACGTTGTTAAAGAAGAAAGAAGGAGCAACAAAAGTTGTCATCGGCCGCGATGCGAGACTCTCCGGTGAAATGGTGAGCGCGCTGGTAACCGCTACGCTTCAAGGTCTGGGATTTGATATTGTCGATCTCGGTCTTTCAACAACGCCTACTGTGGAAATTGCTGTGCCGCTGGAAAAGGCAGCCGGTGGTATTATACTCACAGCCAGTCATAATCCTGTGCAGTGGAACGCCTTGAAATTGCTAAATGAAAACGGAGAATTTATTTCAGGTGAAGATGGCGAAGAAGTTTTGCGAATAGCAGCGAAGGAAGAATTTGAATTCGCACAAGTAACAAAGCTTGGTAAATATGAAAAGAAGGATGACTATATCCAGATTCATATCGATCAGATTCTGAAACTCCCACTTGTAGATGTAGCCGCAGTAGAAAGCAAAGGATTTAAAGTAGTAGTGGATGCTGTGAATTCAACCGGAGGTATAGCAGTGCCCATGCTTCTCAAAGCAATGGGTGTGAAAGTAAAGGAACTATACTGCGAGCCTACGGGACATTTTCCGCACAACCCCGAGCCACTTCCTGAACATCTTACGGATATCTGCCGCGAGATAAAAAAAGGAAAGTATGATTTAGGTATTGTGGTTGATCCGGATGTAGACCGTTTGGCATTGGTGTGTGAAGATGGCACTCCTTTCGGAGAAGAGTATACATTGGTGGCCGTTGCTGATTATGTATTGAATGCCGGCAAAAAGAAAAACGGAAATACAGTTTCCAACCTGTCGTCTACACGCGCACTGCGTGATGTAACCGAGAAGGCGGGAGGTAAATATGCTGCTGCTGCGGTTGGCGAAGTAAATGTCGTTACCATGATGAAAGAACAGCAGGCCGTGATTGGTGGTGAGGGTAACGGTGGCGTGATTTATCCGGATCTGCACTACGGCCGTGATGCACTGGCAGGTATAGCACTTTTCCTGACACACCTGGCAAAGTCTGAGATGACGGTTTCACGACTGCGCTCAACATACCCGAGCTATGTTATTTCTAAAAACAAGATTGAATTGACCGCGGATATCAATGTCGACAAAGTGCTGGAGGCGGTAAAAAAGAAGTACGCCAAGCAGCCGATCAACACCATTGACGGTGTTAAAATCGAGTTTGATAAGGAATGGGTGCACCTGCGGAAATCGAATACGGAACCAATCATCCGTATTTACGCAGAGTCAGACATGGAGGTAAAAGCCGATAATCTTGCGAAAAAGATCATATCAGACATTAAAGAGATCATTAGCGAAAAAACCTTGGCTTAATATCGGGCACCTGGCAAAGGATAACTCCGAACCTTTTAACTTTACGGCCAGAACTCATTAAACGAACTATGCGCATTTATTTAGACAATGCAGCTACTACCCCGCTGGATCCGGAGGTTTTTGAAGCAATGAAGCCCTTTATGCTGGAGGATTTTGGAAATCCATCTTCCATACATGGGCATGGGCGGAAGGTAAGAGCTGCTATTGAATCTGCCAGAAAAAAAATTGCTGAGTTGTTAAACTGTACGCCCGGTGAAATCATCTTTACTTCCGGAGGCACAGAAGCTGACAATGCAATTTTGACAAGCAGCGTTCGTACATATGGTATAAAGAATGTTATCTCTTCGCCTATTGAGCATCATGCGGTAGAGCATACGTTGCATTTGTTGACGAAGCAAGAGCAACTCAATCTGCGCATGGTTCAGTTGGATGCAAAAGGACATATAGATCTGGATCATCTCGAAAGCCTGCTGAAAGAAAATCCAAATGCGTTAGTGTCATTGATGCACGCGAATAATGAGATCGGAAATTTGTTGAACCTAGAAAGAGTTGCCGAACTCTGCGATCAGTATAAAGCATACTTTCATTCAGATACTGTACAAACAGTCGGGCATTATCGCCACGATCTTAGTAAAGTTAAAGTGCATGGCATTACTGCCGCTGCGCATAAATTTCATGGACCGAAAGGTGTTGGCTTTATGTTTATCCGCAAGGATAAAAAAATTCAGCCGTTCGTTCATGGTGGTGCACAGGAGCGGAACATGCGTGGCGGAACTGAAAATGTATATGGTATTATAGGTCTCGCGAAGGCGCTTGAAATTGCCTATAGAGATATGGATGAACATATACGCTATATAAAGGAATTGAAAACCCGGATGATCGAAAGATTAACGGAGCAGATTCCTGGTATATCTTTTCATGGTGACTCCGCTAACCTCGAAACCAGCTTATATACTGTACTGAACGTGTCACTTCCTGAATCAGACGAAAACGACATGATGCTTTTCAATCTTGATCTGCAAGGTATATCTGCTTCCGGAGGCAGTGCATGCTCAAGTGGTGCCGCACAAGGCTCACATGTTTTAGGAGCGCTTTACCCGGAATCAAAAAGAGGAGCGATACGTTTCTCTTTCAGTAAGTATAACAAACCAGAAGAAATTGACGTTGCTGTAAAAGCATTGTCAGAGCTTTGTAAAATACCTGCATAAGTGAACCCATCTATAGCCCATATATTCATGAAATTTATTCCCTCAATTCTTGTTGTTGCTTCCCTCATGTTTTTAGCGTCTTGTGGTGGAGGTATAGATAAGGACCCGGTATATCCGAAAGCAACGCATCTTTACTTTTCAGACTATAGCGGTAAAAAGATAGGCGTTATGGATGTAAATGCTCCCGGAAGCTACACCACGATAGCTGACGAATCCAAAGGCTTGGATACACTTGCAGGTATAGCAATAGATTTTGTTGCCGGTAAAATTTACGCGGCCGAAGAAACAAACGACAGAATTCTGCGCATGAACCTGGATGGCTCGGGTACACCCGAAGTTATATATGATGCTACAGATAGTGTAAATATGCCGACTGCGTTGGCGATCGATGCTATCAATAACACACTATACTGGGCTAATTCAGGAACCGGACAAATGAAAACGGGTAGCCTTGATGGTACTGCGGTAGCAACTTCCATGTTTGCGTATGATACAGTGTTGTCCTATAGCTACGGAGTTAATTATGATCCATCAACAAAGGCGATGTTCTTTTCAGACCTGACTGATTTTGCATCAATATGGCTTTATCAGGTAGGGAGTACGTCAACAATTCCGACTCGTTTTTTCGGTATAAACAACCTTACGTTACAAAACCCTTCCGGTATACATCTGGATGCTGTGGCGAACAGCATTTATTGGGCAGACGAAGGTTTAGGGAAGATTATAGGTTCCAGCCTTTCAAGTGGTAGCCCTGTTGTTTTATTTGATCGTCAGGATGGCGTGACGCGACCGGATGGAATCGCCATTGATAAGGGCTCGGGAAAAATATACTGGACAGAAACAGATCCTAACACAGACACACATATCATTGCACGCGGTAACCTGGATGGTTCAGGAACGCGCGAAGTGGTACTTCAGGGAGTTGAATCCTATAGTATAGTTCTTCAATTTGCCAAGTAGCAAATAGTAAGCAATTGTATAGGTTGCTTACTACGCTGGAATGATTCCCATTTTCTTCATCAGAAATGTAGCATTCATTTTTTGAGCAAGTCCCGGCTTTAATTTATAGTCGAATGAGAGCTGATCATTTTCAATGGTCGCCTCGAAGCAATAATTCTTTACACGATCCGGATATTCCGTTTCAAGGTCTCCCAACGCAAGGTCGTGTGTGGCAATCATTGCGAGACAAGGATGTGGCAAAAGTTGTTTTACCAATGCGATTGACCCTGCTTGCTTATCTGTTGAGTTTGTGCCCTTCAAGATTTCATCTAGCAAAATCAGCAAGGGCTTATCACTTCGTAATTCATCCATAATCGTTTTTAGCCGGTTAAGCTCGGCATAGAAATAAGATTGATGATCTTTCAGA
Organism: Ohtaekwangia koreensis; assembly: GCF_900167975.1. GTDB lineage: Bacteria > Bacteroidota > Bacteroidia > Cytophagales > Cyclobacteriaceae > Ohtaekwangia > Ohtaekwangia koreensis. The sequence continues at coordinate 416,064 of NZ_FUZU01000002.1, read as the reverse complement.
GAATCAGCTGTTCGCATGCCGGTTCGTAAATGAATGATGGGACAACGGAATGACTGTGCGCAGACAGGTGCTCCATTCAACGCGAGCACCAGATTTATACCAACCGTACGAAGAAATGTACTCTTCCCCGCCATGTTAGCACCTGTTACAATCAACACCGATTGCCTGTTACCAATAAGCAAGTCGTTGGCGATGCGCTCATCTTCCTGGATGAGTGGGTGACTCAGCGCTTCTATTTCAATGGAGAGCTTATCATGTATAGCAGCATATTGAAAAGCAGGATGATTGAATGCGAAGGTGCCGAAGCTCCCGAGAACTTCGGTCTCGTTAATAGCCTCCAGCCATGCTATAAGTTTTTCAGCATGGTTAATTTTCCAGCGCTCCAGCCGGTATATACATTGCAGATCATATAGCAGTAAACTGTTTACTACTAACGTAGTCATCGCGTTAAGCCGGGCATCCAATGCGCTTACAAGGGAGGCAAGCGACTGTACTTTTTGTTCTGCTTCCTGAGCACTGCCTGCAAGTTTTTTAAGAAGTGGTGACTGGAATGTATTCTGCTGAAGGTAATGGAGCAGTCGCGCATACTTTTGAAGTATATTTTTCTTGCGACTGATATAATCATGGAAAGCATTTACTTTTTTTAAGTGGAAGCCAAGTATAGCCCATTGAGCAAGCGCACAGAGTATAGCCCATCCTTTAAATGCAGGTGAAACAAAAGCGAGTATCACCAACGCGATGGTAATGACGGGAAATATAGCAAGCAGATAACGGTATAAAGGCTTGGTATATAGAAACGAAGGGTGACGAAGCCAGGCTTCGAGCTGTGCTCGATCATCAGGCTGCTCGTCCATCTCTCTCCCTGCCGCCTGAAAGTGTTGTCTGAAATCTGTGTGTGAAGAAAGTTCTTGTATAGCCTGTTGCTGTTCATGAATAGTTTCTGCTGATAATAACGGTGCGGAAAGCCGATCTGCAAATCTTTTTTTCCCGCCAAGGGTATTGCAACGATTTATATACTGGAAGAGGGAGCCTTCACCAAAAATATCGAGATCGTGTGAGTAAGGATGATGCGCATCTGTAAATTCTGAACCCGTTGCAAAGGAAGAAGAATCTCCTGCAGCAGCTTTACTCTCGGCATCATTTAGGGATACCAGGTTTTCAAGATGTGTTTTCTCCTGAAAGAGTTTGCTATGTCGCTGAACAAGAATAATGAAAAGCACGAGTAGCATGGCTGCTACGTAAAGTAAATTGAAGTTCGAAAAACCTAAATATACTATAATAAGAAAGGCGAGTGCAGTAGCAAGTCGTACATTGGAAACCAGATTGATTTTTTTAGTAACGGAAGAAAGGCTTTCAGCAAAAGTTGATCTTCGGGTAGTATAAAAAAGATGAAGTTCTTGTTGTGTCATTCTGCTTACAGCAATTTTTCAATAATGCGCATAACTTTCTCTAATGATTCACAGTCTGTCTCATCAAAGTCGTCCAGTATATCACTATCAACATCCAGCACGAGAGCAACTTCTCCATTTTTAAAAGCAGGCAAAACAACTTCTGATTTCGAAGCAGAGCTACATGCGATATGACCTGGAAACTCATCGACATTCGGAACGAGAATCGTTTTCTTTTCTTTCCAGGAAGCACCACAAACACCTTTGCCGAAGTTTATACGGGTACAAGCGATTGGTCCCTGAAAAGGCCCCAGCACGAGTTGATCATTCTTTACGATATAAAATCCAACCCAGAAAAAATTCATCGACTGCTTTAATGCCGCTGCAATGTTTGAAAGATTGGCTACCGCATCCGGCTCACCGTCTACCAATGATTCAATCTGTGGAATGAGTATATCGTATCTTTCCTTTTTACTGGCGGATGTTGAAATGATAAGTTCTTCGGCCATGAGTTTATAGTTTTAACGCGATGCGTGAAGGTACCAAACGTATATGTGTTTTAAAGGTTAACAATTGATTTTATCAGCGCATTCCATACCGCCAACAAAGCGCGTTCGGTTTCTGAATCTTTTATGTTGCCTTCTTTATCAATTTTTGAACGTATAAATGGAATCAACAATGCAGCCTCGTCCGATACTTTTGACGATAGAGCAGAGAGCGTTAAGAGTAAGGACGCATGCGCTTTATCTCCACCGGTTGCCGCAGTGATTACCGCTACTGGCTTGTTAACAAATTCGCAAGATCCAACTGTCCAATCCAATGCATTTTTTAACGAACCCGGTACACCAAAGGCGTATTCCGGAGTACAGATCAAAACACCATCAGCTTCAGTTAGCTGCCTGCGCCAAGCCTCAACTGTTGATGGAACTTCATTACTGTCGTTAAAGTGCGGAAGATCAGCGATGCCTTTATATTGCGTTACCACGACATTAGCAGCCGTTGATTTTTCCAGAAAGTTTAAAACAATTTGTGTCGATGAGTTTTCACGAAGACTTCCGCTAACGGTAAGAATTTTTATGGGACTGCTATGCATACAGATTTATTGTTGACTTGAACCTTATGGCAGAAAAAGAAGTTTCATTTTTTCAGAGAATCTTTTGACACTATTTTTTGCCTAAATTCGTTCTGAATTTTGTTACTGATAATATTATGAAACGGTATTTGTTTTTGATATACCTGTTGGTTTCTTTTTGCTTGTCCGGGGTTGCACAACAAACAGCACCGGAAGAAGAGCAACGCTTCTCCATTGATACACCCGCCACGCTTGATTTTAAAAAAGAGGAAGAGCCTACTGATACCAAAAAGAAAAAGAAACCGAAGAAAAAAGTTTTCTATGGCATTAAAACCAAGAAGGGATTTACGCGAAAAGGTTTTGGTGACCGCACTACGTATGAAACATTTTATTACCTGAAGAAAGCAGAGAAGTCTCAGACGTTTGCCAGAGATATATACTGGTATGACTACACCCGGAAAGAAATCCGGAAGACCAGTACGTTTGATCCCGCAAAAGGTGTCTTGCTACACGGTCCGTATGAAAGAAGACAAGGTGAAATTGTTCTGGCTAAAGGAATATTTTATAAAGGCACCAAGCATGGACGTTGGCTTACCTATAGCCGCGACAGCGTGCTTACCGATAAAGAAAAATATTATAGAGGCTGGCCGCGTGAATCGCTTGTATCATATTATGATCCGACAGAGCGTAAAAGGATGAAAGAAATGACACCTATTGAATTCGGAGAGAAGGAAGGTTTCTATTACTTGTTCCATGAAAATGGAAATGTAGCCGTACAGGGAGAATATCATTGGGATGAAAAGGTTGGCGATTGGACTGAATATTATCCCAACGGAAAACGAAAAAAAATTATCGCGTATTCGAAAGAAGCTTTTGATAAAGAACTGAAGCCATACATCAAAGCCGAGTGGAACGAGAAGGGAAAAGAGATCTATAAGAATACTAAGATGGCAGCGCTTAATTAACTTGTAGGCTTCGCGTGCTAGTGGGTTCTATATATAGTGCATTTCCTGTAAATCAACTATGTGACTCCTACTCTTTGTTTTTATATACTCTTGCAATAGTTTTTTTATGCTCGTTAACAAAGTTACGGCTAACTATATAGATCATTATTGTCTGCTTCCGCTACTTCCTGGAAGAACTTCCCTACTTTTTCGGTGACGGCTTTAAAATAGCGAGCTCCTTTTTCTGCAGATGCTTTTCTGGGATCACCTACACCGGTATCTTTTGTAACCTGCATCCATTTGCGTTCTGCCCAGGCCCAACCCTCGCGTATAGCGGTAATGCGAAATTTTTTGGCTGCACCATCACCGGCCTCTTGCAAGGGCCGCACAAGTTGGGGTGTTAGGTGCATCATAACACTTGTCTCCATTTCGCCTGCATGATCATCTTTATTTTCAAAAAATTCTTTTTGGTCCAGGGCCTGATACCAATTACACTGGCATAAAAACATGTCTGGAAACTGAAGACCTAATTCACGGATCATGGTTTTGAAATCATTGCCACCATGACTATTTAAGATGATCAGCTTAAATATACCTTGCCTGTTAAGCACTGTTACTATATCTCGAAGTATAGCGAGTTGCGTACTGGGGTTCATGTTCATATCAAGCTTTACGTCAAACTGCCCAGTGTTAACACCGAACGGTATGGCGGGTAGCACCACTACACGCGAGCCATTTTCCCAGGCTATACGCGCAGCTTCGGCAGCGATGTTATCAGCTTCTATTATATCGGTCCCATACGGTAGATGGTAATTATGCGCTTCACACGCTCCCCACGGAAGAACAGCGAGTCTATACTTTGTCTCTTCAACAGTCTTCCAGGTGTTTTCGGCAAGTATATAAGGGCGCATAGAGAGGGATTTATTATATTAATTCAGAAAAGTCTCAAACTTGAAAATTCAAGATTATAAAATTTAAAACTTGTATAGAATTTTCAAAATGATAGATATAGATAACCGATCTATACTTTATGAGGGAAGAGCGATTTTGTAACGCTTCCCCTTCTTTACAGTCAGTCTGTCTTCACGCAACCAGGGATTGTGCCGTTTTAGTAATTTATAGTTAGCTCCCTGTTGAAGTGAAAATGATATCAAATCTTTCACAGTTTCGGAAACCTCAACGTATCGAAGTGGCTCCTGCTGGTATAGATGACGGGCTTCAATTTTAAATCCATACTTGGCCGGGTGTTCAATGATCTCTTTAATTGCCAGTATTCGGAATACATAACGTGATGTTTCATCATTCAGGTATAGATCATAGTACGACTGAACGTGTTGATCATCCAGCGCGCGCTCTACACCGCCCATCCCTCGGTTGTAAGATGCCGCCACCAATGCCCAATCGCCAAACTTGTTATGAGCTTTCTTCAGATATTTACAAGCTGCTTCTGTTGCCTTTAAGGGATCGAAACGTTCATCTACTTCATTGGTGATTTCAAGACCAAGTTCTTTACCGGAAGACTCAAGTATCTGCCAGTACCCCACGGCATCCCGATAGGAAGTAACATTGAGCAGATTACTTTCAATCAACGGCAGGTACTTGAAATCATCAGGTATATTATACTTCCGGAGTATCGCCTGCATTTGCGGAAGCCAGCGGTTCGCGCGCTTGATCAGAAATATAGTGTTGCTATGGAGGTAACAATTGATCTGTAATTCTTTGTCCAGTCGTTCACGAACATCTGGTATAGCTAATGGAACGGATTCACCAGCAAAAGTTATTTCTTTCGGAAGATCAAACGAAATGGCGGCTAGGGGTGACGTGGTAGAAGCTGTTATCTCTTCATACTCGGTTGGTATGACACCTTCATCAGAGATGGTTTCTTTTGAAAAATTTTGTCTTGTCTGACTATATATTATATAGCCAAATAGAATAACAAGCGTGCAGACAGAGATGAAATCTGCAGTTGTTATATTTCCTCCAGGAAAAAAATTTCTTCTTCGTCTTGTCGGCTGTGAGGAATTTGTCTCCATTCAGAATGCATCAGTGTGAATAATTACCTTCATTAACAATGATCGTTCCTAATGCGTCTTTATCATCAGAAATTAGGTGATAATAAATACTTCGCATAGAACTCATCTATAACTGCTACAGCATCTTCAGGAGTATCGACCAGATCAAAAAGATCTAAATCTTCTTCGTGGATCATACCATCGTGAACGAGTACTTTTTTCCACCAGTCAATTAAACCTCCCCAGAATTTTTTGCCTACCAGTACAATGGGAAAACGTCCTATCTTTTTTGTTTGAATCAAGGTAAGTGCTTCGGTAAGTTCATCCATTGTGCCAAAGCCTCCTGGCATAACGATGAACCCTTGTGAGTATTTTACAAACATCACCTTGCGCACAAAGAAGTAATCGAACGAGATCAACTTATCCGGATCAATATAGATATTTCCTTTTTGTTCATGAGGCAGGTAAATATTCAGACCAACAGATTTACCTTTCGCGCGATTCGCACCACGATTACCGGCTTCCATTATACCAGGTCCGCCACCCGTGATTACACCGTATCCTTGTTGTACGAGTTGAAACGCTATTTCATCAGCCATTTTATAGTATGGGTTGCTGGGCTTCACACGAGCAGATCCAAAAATCGTAACGCACGGTCCTATTTTTGCAAGCTTCTCAAGTCCCTCTACAAACTCTGACATTACCTTAAAGATCATCCAGCTGTTAGCTCCTTTTATCTCAGCCCAATCTTTATCCTTAAATGCTTTTCGAATGCGATGCTCTTCTTCCAGTGCCTCTTTGATCAACTCTTCTTCAACACGTTTCTTTTTTGTTTTCATAATACTAACTTAAACGTTTATAAATAATAAGGATGTCACTTCTATGTACATCCTCGTCTGCATCTGCTGAAATATAAAAATATATCTACATGAAACGAAAAAAGAATTTTCAGGGTGTTCTTTTGGTATTGATTTTTATTTCTCTTTTAATTATTCGTTGCGGACATCCAAAAACGGAAACAACAACAGCTCCTATACAACCCGACTCATCATGGGCATTAATCCCGTTTGAAAAAATCGATAGTGTAAATCCTATTCTACTGCCCGGCACAAATACATTTCGCTGTCCTATTTTACAAAAAGAAGTAAAGTGGGAAGAGAAAGATGTTTTTAACCCTGCTGCCGTTATACGCGAAGGCAAAGTATATCTGTTATACCGCGCGGAAGATGTAATTGGAAAATATGCGGGGACTTCACGGATTGGGTTGGCTATAAGTGAAGATGGAATACACTTCACAAAAATGAAAGAACCTGTATTATATCCTGATAATGATAGCTTGAAAGTATATGAATGGGAAGGAGGAATAGAAGATCCGCGCATCGTAGAGTCGGAAGACAGTACCTATATACTCACCTACACTTCGTATGACGGTAGCGTTGCGCGGCTTATGCTGGCGACATCAAAGGATCTCATTCACTGGCAAAAGCAAGGATGTGTCTTGCGGGGTAAATATAAAAATGCTTGGAGTAAATCCGGAGCAATTGTAGCACGACAGAATGGGTCGCGCGTAGTGGCTGAAAAGATAAATGGTAAATACTGGATGTATTTTGGCGATACAGATTTATTCATGGCTACATCGGATGATCTTATACGTTGGACACCTATAGTAGAGAATGACTCGTTGAAGAAAGTTCTTCATCCCCGGAAGGGATATTTTGATAGCCGTTTAGTTGAGAGTGGTCCTTATGCTTTGATAAGAGATGAAGGAATTCTCTTGCTATACAACGGAATGAACCTGGATGAAGGTGGTGATACAACGCTGGCGAAAGGAGCATACTGTGGAGGGCAGGCACTTTTCGATAAGAATGATCCTGCTAAATTAATCGCCAGGTTAGAAAAGAATTTTATACGACCGGATAGAGACTATGAAATAAACGGCCAGGTAAATCAGGTTTGCTTCCTCGAAGGAATGGTGAAGTTTAAAGAGAAATGGTTTTTATACTATGGCACAGCCGATTCAAAAATAGCTGTAGCAGTTCATAAGTAGCTACTAGGTTGAAGAGGTATCCTTCTTCCGAACTATATAGGAGGTGATCAGTAATGATATTGCCCCGCATAGAATCATGATAGCGGTTTGCCATCCATGAAATATAAATGTAAACGCAACAGCTTCTGTTTGTGGAATGCTATACAGGAATACCAGTCCTTGTGGGACCAGCACGTGGTACGATCCTGTGCCACCGGGTAGCGGGGCTGCCATGGCTATCGACCCTATAGCGAATAAACTCAACACGGCACCAAATCCTAATTCACTGGTGGATGGAAATGCCTTGAGTACGGTATAGCTCGTGAGGAAATATAATACCCAGATTAAAACGGAGTAGGTAAGAAAAAGACTTTTGTTCTTTAACTGGAACACAGACGATAAGCCTTGTTTGAAGCCTTTCCAGGTCTTGGATATAAAACCTCTTACCTTTTGATTTTGACGAAGATACAGGAATAAAACAAGGGCAAGCACTATACATCCTATACCTATATATAGAAGTAAATTTATACGGGAAGAATTTGCACTGGAAGTCCCGATTGGTAAAGTATTTATAAAGCTGAAAAGCTTTTCAGATTCAACAGCGAAAGATATACCGATGAGAACCAACAGGCAAAGCATATCAATGATGCGCTCGACAACCACAGTGCCAAATGACATATCAACGGGTGTTTTATCCAGCTTATAAAGATTATAGCATCGTGATAGCTCACCACCTCTTGGTATCACCAGGTTCACCAGGTAGCCAACCATTAGAGAAAAAAAACTATGCGAGAGTTTGGGGTGATGACCAGCCGGTGCCATTAACATTCGCCAACGTTCAGCACGAAGCAAATGACTGAGTATAGAAATTCCCGCCATCGCCAGTAGCCATCCTTTGTGTGCTGAGTTCCAGGTATGCTTTAAATAATCTAATTTGTTTTCGCCTTGTAATCCACGAAGCGAAAACCAGATTAGCAAAAAGGTAATTGCAAAGATTACAGTATACTGGACAAGAGCCTTAAGGCGTGAAGACACGGGCGATTAAATTGAGGTTAGAACAAAATAAAACGCCTTAAGGTAGTTTATTATCCGGAGTAGGGAAAATGATCGTAGGCTTGAATTTTTTTGCTTTTTCAAACTTCATGGATGCATACGATATAATAATTACAATATCGCCTACTTGCGCCTTTCGTGCTGCAGGTCCATTGAGGCAAACCATACCAGTACCCCGCGCACCTTTAATCACATACGTCTCCAGACGTTCGCCGTTATTGATGTTTACAACTGTTACCTTCTCGCCTTCTATCAGGTTAGAGGCGTCCATCAAATCTTCATCAATAGCAATGCTTCCTACATAATGCAGTTCTGCCTGTGTAATTTTTGCGCGATGAATTTTCGATTTTAAAACTTCTATTCTCAAGGGATTGAAAATTTATAGTTCAATTAACAAGGTCAAAAAAATGTGTTGTGCTGATCTCAGGAGATTAATCCAAAAACATATTATCAATCAATCGGATCTCTCCTATAAACCCGGCAATGCACATAATTGGCCGATTCGAGTCCTTAACGTTTTCTAAAAGATTTAAGTTTTTGCTGTCAGCAACTTCGAAGTACTCGAGTATTGTTCCGGGCTGTTGTTCAATGATTTCCTTTACAAGATTCTTTGCTTCAGATATACTTTTACCTGATAAAAGAATCGTTTTGGCAGCACTTAACGCGCGAAAGAAAACAATGGCTTGTTCGCGCTGCTGCTCGTTTAACCGAAGGTTACGCGATGACATAGCCAATCCATCCTGCTCGCGTGATGTTGGTTCGCTGTGAAGCTTCAAATTAAATTTAAGTTCTTCTGAAAGCTGTCTGATCACAGCAAATTGCTGCCAGTCTTTCTGACCGAAGTACGCATGATCGGGCTCCACAATATGAAACAGCTTCGATACTACAAGTGCTACACCACTAAAATGTCCGGGACGAAATTTACCTTCCATCACTTTGTCAAGATGGCTGAAGTCAAACTTGATCAGGGATGTTTCTGGGTACATTTCAGCATTGTCCGGATAAAAAACCGCATCGCATTCAACTTTTTCCAATAATAAAGTGTCTTTATCAAAGGTGCGTGGATACTTCAGCAGGTCAGCAGGGTTGTTGAACTGAGTAGGATTCACAAAAATAGAACAGACGGTTATTGAATTCTCTTTTTTAGAGGCTTCAATAAGCGAAAGGTGCCCGGCATGAAGAGCCCCCATCGTTGGTACAAGTCCAATAGACTTGCCACGTTGCTTCTGGGCGTGTATAAAGGCTTTTAATGGGGCTATTTGATTGAAAATCTCCATTTTAGGCCATTCTGGCAAAAGGGGGCAAAGATATAGGGAAAATTGAAAATAGGTTGATCATGGGGGTATTTATTTGTACTTTTGTGGCTCAATTTTCCGTTCTACTTTAAAATCAATCAATATGTCAAAACTCCGTATTCTTTATGTAGCCAGCGAGATAAACCCCTTTCTGCAAACTTCGGATGTAGCGGACTTTGTTCGCAAACTTCCGCAAGCCATGCAGGAGAAGGGAATGGAGATTAGGATTCTGGTGCCGCGCTTCGGAATTATCAACGAGCGCAAGAACAGGTTACATGAGGTGGTGAGGCTTTCTGGAATTAACATCGCTGTTGGCGATGAAGAAAAACCCTTGATCATTAAAGTTGCATCCATTCCAAATGCTAAGCTTCAGGTATATTTTATCGATAACGAAGATTACTTCCACAGAAAATCTGTCTTCCACGATAAAGAAAATAATTTTTATGAAGACAATGATGAGCGTGCTATATTCTTCTGCAAAGGTGTAATTGAAACTGTTCGTAAATTAGGATGGGGTCCTGATATCGTGCATTGCAATGACTGGATCACAAGCTTCATTCCGTTGTATCTGAAGACAACCTATAAAAATGATCCGTTGTTCAAAAACACAAAAACAGTTTTCTCGATCTACAACAATCCATTCTCACACAAGTTCAAGGGAGATATACTTGATAAAGTGAAGATGATGGACATTGAAGATAACATGCTGGGCAATTTGAAGACAGCAGACTTTGAAGGCTTTATTAAACTTGGTGTTGAATTCTCAGATGCAGTAATTGCTGCTGGTGAAACCACAAAGCTTGAAGGTCTCTTCAAAAAGATCAAGGAAAAGAAAGTTGAAACAATAGAAGACGAAAACTATACTGAATCGTATTATAATTTCTATAATGAACTTGCGGGTTAAGCGCGTAGGGCAATTGGCTATGTTGGCAATTGCTCTATTTTTTTTGTCGTGCGAAGATGGAACAAGCCTCCTCGGTTACGAAAATCCAACATCCAAATTTGATCTTTCATTTATAGATATACCAGTAGAGACAAGCGTTATACAGCTTGACTCTATACGTACGTCTAACTTTAATGCATCGAATGATTTGAACCGACTCCTGGTTGGTAAAACTGACGATGCGCGATTCGGGGATGCAACAGCGATTGCATTCACGCAGTTTCTTCCTAAAAGTGGATTGGACACTTCCGTAACGAATCATACGCCTGTCTTCGATTCTATATCATTACAGTTGCGTCATGACTACTACGCATATGGTGCGAATGGTAACACACACCAGGAGATCAATGTTCATGAACTCACCGAGGCGTTGAAGAGTTCATTCAGCACAACGACTACCACGAATACTGGCGGACAACAGAAGCCACATACAACAACCTATAACTTTCAAAAAACTTATCTTAGTAAGGATGTTGCTACGTTCGATCCAACCGCTTTAGGTACAAAAGGATTTAATGTCGATAAGGACAAGTATAAACTGGGAGCAACGGATGCTACACCTGATACAGTATATACTACGATACCATTGAGTGATGCATTTGGTCAAAGACTGTTCAATCTTGCAACAACAGCGAGTAAAACTGACTTTACCAACTACACGTATTTTACGGAGCGATTCAAGGGATTGGTATTAACACCGGGCGAGTCTGATAAAATTATAGGCATCAGACCTGGCGATGATTTCACGAAGCTTGTCATGCACTTTCATACAACGAAGGATACATTGACTATTGAATTTAGTCTGAACAATTTGCTGAGCTTCAATCAGATTACAGCGGATCGTTCTTCTTCTGAATTGGCTACGCTCACTACAACGTATCAAGACACAGAACCGAATGGTGACCTTAGGTATATACAAGCTGGTACTGGTGTTGTAACAAAGATTGATTTCTCGAAGTTTGAAGAGTTTGCGGCAACACTGGATAGAGTGGCTATAAACTCTGCAGAATTTATAATCAATAGTATAGAAGACCCGGCAGGTAATGAACCACCACCAAACCTTGTCGTAAAATTATTGAAAGATAATAACCGGCTTAAGAAGCCTGCCTTCCGTGGAAACAGCACAGCCTTTACAAATGATGTGGCTCAAATCAATTCCTATAGAGGGTATATAAATTATGACGTAAGCAGTTTTTCAAATTTTTATAGTGGGTCAGTTCCATTTGACAGTACATTGAATATCATCAATGATGTTGGCAGGTTCTGTACACTTAATTATTCTGAGACAGATAAAAAATATAAAGGGTCAGCCTCGTTATTTTTTCAACAATTGTTTTCTAAAACAGCAGAAGAGACAAAATTCACCAAGGCAGTTTTGGTTCCTTATGAAGGTGCATCCTCAAGTTATCCGTATGGAAGACATGTTATCGGGAAGAGCTTGAACCGGGTTGTCTTTAATAAGAATAATATAGTACTTCGTGTTTACTATACTGTACCTACAGTTAACTAAACAAAACTCCTTATGTGTGGAATTGTCGCTTATGTGGGCTCACGTCAAGCTCATGAAATAATTATTAAAGGTTTAAAGCGTCTTGAGTATCGCGGCTATGATAGCGCAGGTATTGCATTGTTAAACGGAGGCTTAAATGTCTATAAGAAAAAAGGCAAAGTCTCTGAACTCGAAACGCATTTAAAAAATAAAAATCTTAACAGTCACATTGGTATAGGCCATACGCGTTGGGCTACTCACGGAGAGCCTAATGACTGCAACGCGCACCCCCATTATTCTGCATCTGGTAAACTGGCTATCATTCACAATGGTATAATTGAGAATTATAGTGCGTTGAAACAAGATCTTTTAAGAAAGGGTCATACGTTTTTAAGCGATACCGATACCGAAGTTTTCATTCATTTTATAGAAGATATTAAAGAGAATGAAAATTGCTCTTTGGAAGAAGCAGTTCGTCTTGCGCTAACGAAAGTGATCGGAGCATACGCTATCGTTATCATGTCTCTGGAAGATCCTGATCTTCTCGTGGCAGCACGTAAAGGCAGTCCATTAGTAGTTGGTGTTGGTCGAGGTGAATATTTTCTTGCTTCCGATGCAACACCGATCGTAGAGTATACCAACGAAGTTATATACCTGAACGATCAGGAGATTGTTGTGATCCGCGATGGTAAGCTGAGCATCACCAATACAGCGAACCTTCCGTTAACACCGTATATCCAGACCGTTGATCTTGAACTCGAAGCTATAGAGAAAGGTGGCTACGAGCATTTCATGATCAAAGAAATATTTGAACAGCCTCGCTCCATCAAAGATTGTATGAGAGGACGGCTTGATTCACAGACTGGGAGATTGATCTTGGGAGGCTTACGCGAGTACGTGAACAAACTTGTTAACGCCGATCGTATTTTGATTGTTGCCTGTGGAACATCGTGGCATGCTGGGCTTGTAGCGGAATATTTCTTTGAAGAATTTTGCCGTATACCGGTAGAAGTAGAATACGCTTCTGAGTTCCGTTATAGAAATCCTGTAATCCGCGAAGGCGATGTAGTGATCGCTATATCTCAATCAGGGGAAACTGCAGATACACTGGCAGCGATCGAACTTGCGAAATCAAAAGGTGCTATAATTTTTGGTGTTTGTAATGTTGTAGGTTCATCTATAGCACGTGCTACACATGCGGGTGCCTATACACATGCCGGTCCGGAGATTGGTGTGGCCAGTACAAAAGCATTCACAGCACAGTTAACCGTGCTTAACATGATTGCACTTTTGGTGGCACAAAAGAAAGGGACCATCACAGAGCAGAAGCTTCATGAAATGCTGGTGGAGATGGAGACTATACCGGAAAAAGTGGAGAGAGCTCTTCAGCTTAACGATCAGATCCAGGATATAGCGGCAACGTTTAAAGATGCTCACAATTTTATTTACCTGGGCCGCGGATATAATTTTCCGGTAGCACTGGAAGGGGCATTAAAGCTGAAGGAGATTTCATATATCCATGCAGAGGGTTACCCAGCAGCAGAAATGAAGCACGGACCTATTGCTCTTATTGATGAGGAAATGCCTGTGGTATTTATAGCGACACGCGACAGCTCATATGAAAAAGTTGTGTCGAATATACAGGAAGTAAAAGCACGTAAAGGTCGCGTAATCTCAGTAGTGACAGAGGGAGATCAACTCATTCCTAAAATGTCTGAGTTTGTGATTGAAGTGCCAGCCGTACACGAAGCGCTGATGCCGATGGTATCCGTTATTCCATTACAGTTGCTTTCGTATCACATCGCCGTTATGCGCGGATGTAATGTAGATCAACCCAGAAACCTCGCGAAGTCTGTAACAGTAGAGTAAGAAAACTATAGATATAGTAATAGAAAGGCCGGAGATATACTCCGGCCTTTTGTGTTTTTTGAGATATACTTCAAATTATTCTGTCACTTCACCTTTGATAGAAAGTAGTACAGCGCTTTCTTCGGTGTTCGCGTTGATGGTAACTGTCTTTGTAAATACACCAGCTTTTGCAGCGTTATAGGTAGCTTTCACAAAACCTTGTGCACCTGCAGGAATAGGTTCCTTAGTATATTCTGCTACCGTGCAGCCGCAAGATGCTTGTACCGATGTTATAACAAGTGGAGCATCACCAGTGTTGGTAAATTTAAATTCATGTGTTACAGGAACTCCAACCTTGATCTTACCAAAATCAAAGGAAGTTTGCATCCAGGTGAAAGCTGCTGCACGCAAAGCGTTAGTAGGCCTTTCGTTGGAAACAAATGTTTGGGCAATGGCCACAGAGGCAAATACGATTCCCAGAATAATTAAACTTGCTTTTTTCATAAATGTATATGGTTTTTGATTTAGAAATATTTTGATGTTCGAACGATACAAAACTGCGCAAAGCCTTTAGAATGGCTTGTTAACGATTGCCTAAAAATTGTTAACAACTTGTTAAAGTGTCAGCACGCTACTGCACAAACTCGTACCTTTATCTTGTGAAAAATTCTACAATCCGTCTTATTGTAATATTGGCCACATTATCCATCACTGGCATAACGATAACACAGCTATATTGGGTAAGGCGTGCTTTCGATCTGAAAGAAGCAGAGTTCGAACGTACTGTCACAGCGGCCCTATATAATGTAGCGCAGCAGATCTATGACATCAATGATACTCCGCCACCATCAAACAATCCTGTGAAGCAATTATCCACCAACTACTTCGTAGTAATGGTGAATAATCAATTGAATGCCCGCCTGCTTGAATTTTTATTACAGACAGAATTTGAGAGACGAAATATAGTAGTTGATTTCGAGTATGGTATATATGACTGTACACATGAAAAGATAGTATATGGAAATTATGTTCCGTTGAAATCAAAACAAAAGAACATCAGCAACAGATTACCACAGTGGTCAACGCAAGGATATTACTTCGGTGTGCAATTTCCGAATCGCGAAGCACATATCATTAACCAGATGGGTATATGGTCGTTTTCATCTATAGTGTTGCTGCTGGTGATTGTATTCTTTGCGTATACACTTTTCGTCATCTTGAAACAAAAACGGTTGTCGGAAATCCAGAAAGACTTCATCAACAACATGACGCATGAATTTAAAACACCAATTTCTACCATCGCAGTTTCCGCAGAAGTGTTGAAGGATCCTAACATTGTAAATCAGCCGGAGCGTTTAATGAACTATACTACGATCATTGAAAAAGAAAACTTCCGGTTAAAGCAGCAAGTAGAACGTGTACTTCAAATGGCGCGCCTCGATAAAGAAGACATGGGTCTTAAAAAAGAGAGCGTTGAAATAAGTCACCTGATCCAGGAAGCGATTCGAAATACTTCCGTTGCGCTTCATGAAAAACGAGGTAAGGTAAGGGAAGAGTTTAATCATGCTTCTATAGGAATCGAGGTTGATAAACTACATATCACCAACGTACTCGCCAATCTTCTTGACAATGCTATAAAATATTGCAAGGGCGAACCGGAAATTACCATTAAGACGTCATCTCATTCCAAAGGAGTAATTGTGGAGGTACAGGATAATGGTATAGGCATCAGTGCAGAAAATTACAAGCGAGTATTCCAGAAATTTTATCGCGTACCTACGGGTAACGTACACGATGTAAAAGGATTTGGATTGGGACTGAGCTATGTGAAGACAATTATAGAAGCACATGGTGGAACTATTACGCTGAAGAGCGAAGTGGGAAAAGGAAGCTTGTTTAGATTTTTTTTACCGGTATAAAATCAACACCTGCTGATATATGAAACGAATTTTATTGGTAGAGGATGATCCAAGCTTGGGGTTTGTTATAAAAGATAACCTATGTCTGAAAGGTTATGACGTTACGCTTTGCACGGATGGTGAGTCCGGTGAGAATGCATTTAATACTTCTGTTTTTCAGCTTTGTATTTTTGATGTAATGTTGCCGAAGAAGGACGGCTTTTCGCTCGCACGCTCAGTTCGCTCCAGAAATAAAAATATACCTATACTCTTCCTCACCGCGAAAGCAATGATGGAAGATAAGCTCACGGGTTTTCAGACCGGTGCTGATGACTATATAACAAAACCCTTCAGTCTTGAAGAACTTCTCTGTCGCATTGAGGTTTTCTTACGAAGAAGCGCTGAGGAAGCACCTATACCATTACGGAAATTTCACGTAGGCAATTACGAGTTTGACTACACCACGCTTACGTTACGAAATTCTTCGATCGAGAAAACACTCACGCAAAAGGAGGCAGAAGTTCTTCAGTTGCTATACTATAACCGGCATCGCGTATTGAAGCGCGAAGAAATCCTTAAAGAGGTTTGGGGTGATGATGATTACTTTATGGGGCGAAGTATGGATGTGTTTATTTCCAAATTACGCAAGTACCTGAAAGAAGATCCTGCTGTACAGATCGTAAACTATCATGGAGTTGGATTCAGACTCGAGGTTATACTATAGTATATATAGGGAGCTGTATAACTATGCGCTTGCAACCGATTCTGTGCTGCCTTGATTCTCGGGTAATGAGAAATAGAATGTGGTTCCTTTTCCGACCTCACTTTCAAACCAGATACGACCTCCATTCTTTTCGACAAATTCTTTACAGAGTAAAAGACCAAGACCAGTTCCCTTTTCTTCTTTTGTGCCGGGTGTTGTCACGCTGCCCAGCGTAAACATTCGATGCTGGTGAGCTATAGATATACCAACACCTGTATCTGTAACGGAAAGAATGACCTGCTGATCTGTACGCATAGCATTTATAGTTATAGTGCCATCGGTACCTGTAAATTTTATAGCATTGGTAAGCAGGTTACGAAGCACGGATCGAATCATATTCAAATCGCCAAATGCTTGCAGCGAGTGATGCAGATTGTTTTTTATAGTAATATTTTTTCTGCGATAGTCGGCTTCAAGTAACGTGATCGTTTCCTCGGCAATTTTTGCCAGATCCAGGTAACTGGGCTCGTACGTTTCGCCTTTTAACTGAAGCGTAGCCCACTGTAAAAGATTCTCGATGAATTCTGTTGTTTGTACAAAACGTACCTCGAGTGCCTTCGCTAAATTCTCGAACTCATCCTTGCTTACATCACCTGATTTTAAAAGAGACAGCGCCAACTGCAAAGAACCAAGTGGGCCTTTTATATCATGTGATACTACAGAGAATAATTTGTCCTTTACACGGTTAACTTCTTCCAGCTTTCCATTTTTCTGCTGGATCTCTTCAATGCGTAATTGTACTTCTCTTTCGAGTCGTTCATTTTCTTCTTGTCCTCGTTTAAGTTCAAGTTCTTTTGCAAGCTGATTTTCCTTCCGTAGAATATTCCATCGATCACCGAGCGCAAATGAAATAAAGAGCATTTGGAAAATAGAACCGATCATCAACCCGCTATAATTAGTACTCATATACCCAGGTATAAAACCGAGATTGCTGATAGTGAAGAAAACGGCTGCTATCAAAACCGTAACCCATGCGATAAGGTAATACCGCGCTGAACGATAATTTTTGTAAAAACAAAACCCTGCACTGCTTAATGCCAGTATACAATGGATTAAAATAAAATAATGGTGATACTCATACGAAACATGCGGAAAGAAAATAAACATACTGAGGCCCGTCAGTACATTCATCAGCATGTTGGTTAGCATGAGATTGTCGAGTAGCGGACTGAATTTTTTGAGATTTAGGAAAGACCGCGTCAAAAAAGTGGAAGACACAACAAACACGGGCCCCGTAAACATGGCGAAGATATCATTAAGCCAGGGATGTTCAGGATATATATACCGGAATGTATAGCCCTGAAACAATGCGACTATATTTACCATCGACAATAACGTGAGCACATAGTAAAATGTGATTCGGTCGCGCATCGAGAAAAAGAGGAACAATTGATACAGCAACATCAGAATCATGCCGCCATAAAAAAATCCGTTTACAATCTGAACATTGAAACCGGTGGTATAAAAATTAATCGGACGCCAAATTGTAACCGGCAATTGCACGGAGGAGATGGTGCTTAAGCGCAGGTATATCGTGCGCGATTCCCCGGGTGCTATACTAAACGAAAAAATAGGATGGCGATGTGGCACATCACGCGTGCTGATGGCAAGCCTGTCACCGGATACTTTGTGTTCAGGTACTAAGGAAGAATCCGTTAGTATATAAAAATCAATAATGTCCAATGGCGCATACGCGATCTCCAGGAGCCAGTCCTGGTTCTTGGAGTCATTCGTAATGTTGAGCTTGAACCAATGTGTAGCACGGTCGAAGCCGAAGTTGGGAGATTTAGTGACCGGAAGAGAATCGAACTTTATATTTTTTACATCATCCAGAGTAAGCTTATGGGTTGCATCCCGCCAATGACCGATGTTCCCTTTTACTTCGAAATGTCCGGAATCATCCAGACGAATAGTTTGGGGGAAAACCTGAAATGAAGCGAGCACAAGACTGAGAATAAAAAAAATCCTGTGGCCCATACTATATATACCTAGTTTGTAAGTGATGCGAATTCTTTAGCGAAATACGTTAATATAATATCGGCCCCTGCACGCTTCATACTTAATAGTGTCTCCTTCATCACGCGTTCACCGTCCAGCCAACCCCTCAATGCCGCAGCTTTTATCATCGAGTACTCTCCGCTAACATTATATGCAGCGATGGGCAATGATGAGTTATCTTTTAACAATCGTATAATATCCAGGTAGGCCAATGCAGGCTTCACCATTAAAAAGTCAGCACCCTCTTCGGTGTCAAGTTGTGCCTCGATCAATGCTTCCGTCCGGTTCGCAGGATTCATCTGGTATGTTTTCTTGTCACCAAATTTTGGAGCAGAATCCAACGCATCCCGAAAAGGATTATAAAAGCCACTGGCATATTTAGCAGTATAGCTCATGATTGATACTTCCATAAAACCATTCTTGTCGAGCACATCACGAAGATATCCCACACGGCCATCCATCATATCCGAAGGGCCAAGTATATCTATGCCTGTGTCGGCTTGTGCGAGCGCCATCTTTCCCAGAATTTCAAGCGTTTCATCATTCAGTATCTTTCCATCTTTTACAAGTCCGTCATGCCCATCCGAACTATACGGATCCATAGCAATATCGGTCATGATACAGGCTTCCGGAAATTGCTTTTTAATTTCACGAAGTGCACGGAGATAAAAGAAATTTGGATCGTAACTTTTTGTAGCGGTTTTATCTTTATGCTGATCTTCTACTGCAGGGAAAACGTCAAAGGCACGAATACCTAACTTCAGACATTCCTCTATTTCTTTCAACATTAAGTCGGTTGAGAACCTGAAAATGCCAGGCATCGATCCGACTTCTATTTTTTGATTCTTGCCATCCAACAGGAACATTGGAAAAATAAGGTCATCAACCGTAACACGATTTTCCTCTACCATAGCACGGATGGCTTCACTCTTTCTGTTTCGTCTGGGTCTGCGGGAATTAATAAACTGTGACATCTATAACTATATTTTGCTGACAAAGGTACGGCTTCCGGGTAACCAAAAAAATGGTGATCTTTCCTTCACAACATTTCAAAGGCTTAGGACATGCGAACAATTTACATAACATTTATTGGCTTCCTCATGTTTTCATGTGTATCAAAAAAAAATAGTCCAACCGTTGACGCTATTCATGAGTACGCATCAACCTATTTTCCTTCTAACGAACCCGGTGGTGCTATTCTTATCATGAAGGGCGATAGTATAATTTTTTCGGAGGGCTATGGCGTGGCAGATCTTGTTACGAAGGAACCGATCACACCAAAAACACTTTTCAATCTGGGTTCCATCTCCAAGACTTTTGTGGCAAATGCTATTCTTATTTTACAAGAGCGTGGCAGGCTTTCCGTAGAGGACAGTTTGCTGAAATACTTTCCCGAGTTTAAGAATAAATCTATTGCCAGTAAAGTAAAGATCAAACATTTGCTTACTCACTCTTCCGGTCTCCCGGATAACCGGCACGTGAATGATGATACTGTGTTTTATCTCACGGCAAAAGATTATGAAAACTGGTATCCGGAAACTCAGGTTGACGCATTGGAGTTTGAGCCAGGATCACGCTTCGAATATTCAAATCCGGCATTCAATGGCCTGGCGCTGATCGTTGAAAAAGTAAGCGGCATGCCCTGGCAACGGTTCGTTGAAGAAAATATCTTTCGTCCTTCCGGAATGAAAGCGAGCACGATTACAAACGAGCCACATCCTGATAAAGGGGTTTCGCATGGATATATACTGAATCATGGGCAATGGATTGAAGATGATTATGGTGAAGAGCCGACTTTTGCTGCAGCCGGCAACGGAGGTGTGTGGAGTTCCGTTGAAGAACTGGTGCTATATGAACGGGCACATCGGAAGGCTATATTTCTGAACCCGGAAACAATTGATGATGCCCGAACAATAAAACGTTTCAGTAACTGGAGTAGTGAGGCGCAACCCTTTATAGGATGGTCGTGGTTTATAACGGAGCAAGGAGGCAAGCATATGGTGGGACATCCGGGAAGTCAGGGAGGATTTTTAACGAATTATATTGTTATACCTGAGAAGGAAATTTTACTTGTGATACTTTGCAATGCACCACGTGAGGAATACGAAATGAAAAATCTTACGACCTATATATTAGAGCAGATCGGACAACAGAACTGGTATGAATAGAAGAAAACTTGGCTGGATATTTCTGCTTGTATTTATCGTACTGAATGCCGTTGCTTATCAACATGCCTATAAATTCACACACTTCGGTGCTTCTGCAGAAGCAAGAACGAAAGACCCCAAACAACTTTCAGCGCTGGCAAAGGCGGGACTTCTCTTTACAGGTATAGATAATCCGCGGCCTACCACAAAAGAGTTTCCGCCCAAGCCTTATGAGACTTTTCGTGTTATCAGCACGCACGACCTGGAATGCTGGAAGATCAAAGTTCCCAATGCAAAGGGCACCGTAATTTTATTTCATGGATATAGCGGAGAGAAATCTTCATTGATTACACGGGCAACGGAATTTAGAAAACTTGGCTATACCACGGTACTGGTTGACTTTACGGGATCCGGTGGATCGGAAGGTAACAGCACTTCCATTGGTTATCGTGAGGCTATACAGGTGCGCGATTGTTTCAATTATATACAGAAGGAAGAGAAGAATGTCATCTTGTTCGGCACGTCAATGGGTGCAGCCGCTATATTAAAGGCGATGGATGACTATACATTACCAGTGTCGTCTGTTATACTGGAATGTCCCTTTGGTTCATTGTATAAAACTGTATGCGCTCGCTTCAGGCTAATGAATGTACCCACGTTTCCAATGGCGGCGTTGTTATGCTTTTGGGGAGGCGTGCAAAATGGCTACTGGGCGTTTTCACATAATCCTGCTACCTATGCAAAATCAGTTACCTGCCCTACATTGTTGCTTTTTGGTGAAGATGATGATCGTGTTGGTATAGCGGAAACCAATGCTATAGCACAAAATCTCCAGGGCAAGAAAGTACTTAAAGTATATCCGGGCGTTGGACACAATATATATACAAAGGAAAATGAAGTGCAATGGCGAAAAGATGTAACATCCTTTTTAAGTTCTATAGCTCAGCTATGATACTTGTCAACAATATGCTGGCTAATTACTTTATATAGTTCGGCTACAGATTCGTCCTGCTGCAAAAACTCCATATGTTTATCCAGTGTTTCGAAATCGCCACGCCTTGCTGGCCCGGTTTGAGCATTCTCTGGCCCTATCGTTAAACTCTTATTGACTGTCTCTGCGATGAGCGGCTTGAGCCAATCAAAACTGAGTTTGTTTTCTTTCATAATTTCCTGACTGACCGTGAGCATGTGATTCGTAAAGTTGGAAGCAAACACAGCGGCAACATGCATAGCCTTCCGTTCCTGCGAAGAGATCTTATGCACGTGCTTGCTGATCGCTTTTGCCATGGAGATTAATATTTTTTCCGTCTCCGTATTTTCGCTTTCAATGAAGAGCGGCACTTCTTTGAAATCGACCTTCTTTGATTTGCTGAAAGTTTGCAGCGGATAGAACACTCCTATATCTGGTGTAGCGGCATAGCGAAGCACATCAAGCGGCAGGCTTCCGGAGGTATGCACTAATATAGCGTTCTCGGGAAGTATAATTTCCTGCACGACTGATTCAACAGCATCATCGGATACGGCAATTATGAATACATGCGAGTTGCTGGTGGAGAAATCAAGTGTAGCTTTCACTTCTGCTTCGTATAGCTTATCGACCAGCGCAGATGCATGAGCAGGGTTGCGACTATATACCTCACGTACGGCAAAATCAGTATTATCGAGAGCAGGTGCCAGGTGCCACGCTACATTACCGGATCCAATGAAAGAGACGAGTGTCATGGATGTATATTTAGTTCATGAATATAGCGCTGATAAAAATCCTGTTGATCGATATCATCGCTATTACTATATTAAAATTCCTTTTATAATTCTGTCTTTACTATCAAGATCTTTTACGATCTCAATATTTTCAAAACGATTTGCATTGAGGAGTGCTGCGACCTCTTGTCCAAATCGTTCGTTGATCTCCATCGCTAATAGCCCTCCAGGCTTTAGGATTTCTGAAGCGCGTGTAGTGATGGCTTTATAAAATCTAAGCGGATCATCATCCGGTACAAACAAAGCCAGGTGCGGTTCATAGCGAAGTACATTTGGACTCATCATTGCTTCTTCTGTCTGCGCTATATAGGGAGGGTTGCTCACAACGACATCGATACCACTGTACGGAATTTTTTCGGATAGTATATCGTGGTGAATGAACGTTACTGCTGCCTGCAGTCGTGCGGCATTTTCGCGCGCCACAGTCAGAGCCTCATCACTGATGTCCGTTGCATATACCTCAGCGTTCCGTAACTCCCTGGCAAGTGTAACCGGTATACAACCACTCCCCGTGCCAATATCAAGAATCTTTAGTGATGCTTTTTTTTTGGAATATACTATAACTTCCTGCACTAGGAATTCTGTTTCAGGGCGAGGTATCAACACAGAAGCATTAACCTTGAAGTATCTTCCAAAGAATTCGGCTTCCTCTAAAATATATTGAATAGGTTCATGTTGATTGATGCGATGGACAATCGCATATAGCTGTGCCTCTACATTGGTTCCTGCTAAAACACTTTTCTCAGCAAGAATATCGGTTTTGCTCAGCCCCATGATCTTTTCAAATACAAGGTGTGCTATGCTCTTGATCTCGTCATTACTTTCCGGAATTGTAATCCGGCTGATGAAATCATGAAAGAGTGCTTTGGAATTCTTCATAGCTTGGCAATCTTTGCAAGTATAAGGCAATGACAAAACACGACCACCATATTGATGAAGTTTTTATGCAGCGCACGTTCGAACTGGCGTTGCTCGGCAAAGGAAACGTTAGCCCCAATCCGCTGGTAGGTTCAGTGATTGTGCACGATGGTAAAATGATAGGCGAAGGCTGGCATAAAAAATATGGCGAGGCACATGCTGAAGTAAATGCTGTGCGCAGTGTTGAAGACAAAAGTATGCTGGCACAAAGTACGGTATATGTGAACCTTGAACCTTGTTCGCATACTGGTAAAACGCCTCCTTGTGCGGACATGTTAATAGAGCATAAGGTAAAGAAAGTAGTAGTGGCCAATCTGGATTCCAATCCGCTTGTAGCAGGCAATGGTATAAAGAAGCTACGTGCAGCAGGTATAGAGGTAGTCACTGGTATTCTTGAAAAACAAGGACGTGAATTGAATAAGCGTTTCTTCACATTCATTGAAAAACAGCGCCCCTATATTATATTAAAATGGGCTGAGACATCCGATGGATTTATAGCGCGCGAGAATTTCGATTCGAAGTGGATCAGCAATGAGTATGCGCGACAGTTGGTGCATAAGTGGCGGAGCGAAGAAGATGGAATATTAGCGGGCGCCCGTACAATAGCATACGATAACCCACAATTGAATGTGCGTGATTGGTCGGGTAGAGATCCTGTACGTATTGTGTTAGATCGTTTCCTTAAACTCTCCACGAAACTTCATGTATTCGATAAAAAGCAAAGAACAATTTGCTATAATGTGATGAAGCATGAGGAACACACCAACCTCTCATTAATCCGTGTAGATGAAAGTGATTTCATCCGGAATGTAGTGACTGATCTATACAAGCAAAAGATTCAATCTGTAATTGTAGAAGGTGGTGCTGCTACACTTTCCATGTTTATAGAAAATGATTTATGGGACGAGGCCCGTATTTTTATCGCGCCACAAAAATTCGGAAAAGGTATACCGGCACCGCGGCATCGTGGTACACTCGTTGAACAGCAAACCATTGCAGGCGATAGTTTAAACTTCTACCGTGCTGGTTGATATTCCCCTTTATCAGAATTGTGTCTGGAAATTTTATTTGAACAAAGTGAAGGTCTTATATAAGCCCAACGCATTGTATGCCTGAATTTCGGATGCATAGATGTTTTTTTGCTGCTAACTAGTTTGTCATCCTAACTGCCAACCTTTTTGACGCCCTTCATCAATAGCAAATCATGCTAATTAACTTGAGATTTGAATGCGGCTGTAAGCAAAGAAAACATCTGCTTTACCAGTAATAGCATTAACCTATGATTACAACTTATTTTGATACCGATTACAAGACTATTGAGTACGATTCCAAACATCATATTCTGATAGGCACCTGGAAGCTCGCTCCTACTTCAGATGAGTATAGAACCGGGTTGATGGCCATGATCGATGCCATGGAGAAATTCAAAACAGGAAGGTTGGTTTATGATGCTATAAATCTTGGTATTATTCTTCAAGAGGATCAACAATGGTCTGCAAAAGAATGGCGAAGCCTGGCAATTGCGGTCGGCCATTCTAAAGTTTCCTTTATAGTTTCGGAAGATATCTTTTCAAAGATGTCAATGGACGACATGATGTCGGAGGCTGACAACGATGTGTCGTATGCTTACTTCAACAGAATGCAAGATGCTATTCGGTGGGTTGTTTTACCAAAGCAGAGGAACGGTGTGGAAAGTGGAGCATTCAAATCCATATCGGATAAGTAAACATCCCGGCAAACCGGTAATCAACAATATAGGCGGATTCATATATAAACTGTATAGGCCATCGCAGCCATGTGCTATATATGTATTTGAAGGACCACTGGCTGACAACCGCATTTGTGTAAGAAAAATTTGGTTTAACAACCTTCTGTATATAGTATACCCCTTCAGACGGTATAAAATATAGTGATAATTCCATTCAATCAGTGATATAGATACCAGACTGAACAATATGTCTGCTGGGATCATTTGCCATGTAATTGGTTATATATAAATATACCCCGTCAATCAACCTACAAGGGTATGTTAACTGAAAATTGCCCCTCTTTTCCCTTCTGAAATTGTTGTAGCTATGCACCCTATTTTAATGGCAAGATCTCTACTAAAAGAATTTGAACATGCAAAAATTTTTTGAAAACGAAAGCGCACAAGTATACTTTGATGCTACACTTGACACTCTGTTTCTGGAGTACACAAATAAAGTCATTAACCATGAGCAATTTGTTGTCATTAATACGGCTGTATTAAACGCAATGTGCAAACTGCAAACTGTAAAATTTGTAGCAGACATTCGGAAGATGGGTGTTATCAGCATCGAGTCACAAAAGTGGGTTGTTGATAATCTTTTGCCAGGTATGGTAAAACATCTCAACGGGAAAAAGCCTGTTGTTATTCAATTAATGGATGCGTCTGAAATTTTCGCGAAACTGGCTGGTAATAAAATTAAAGAGAACTCACAAAATACTATTCCAGACTTTCAGGTGCTCCAATTCACAGATCGCGCTAAAATGGAAACATATTTAAGAAGCGTTTAGAGAAGCATACGTATATATATCATATTGGGGATACATTTGAGCATGCAGAACCTTTTTGAAAACCAAAGCGCACGAATATATTATGATACCCCGCTTGACACTCTATTCTTGGAGTATACGAACAAAGTTGTTAATCATGAGCAATTTGTTATGATTAACATGGCTCTGTTAAACGCATTCGTCAAGCTGCAAACTGTAAAATTTGTAGCAGATATTCGGAAGATGGGTGTTATTAGCACCGAGTCGCAAAAAATGGTTGTCGACTATCTTTTGCCGGGTATGGTAAAACATCTCAATGGTAAAGATCTGATTCATGTTCAGCTTGTGAATGAAGCCGATATCTTTTCAAAGATTGCTGCAAATACCATCAAGGACAAATCTTCCCGTACAATGAAGGGCATTCAGATATCACAATTTCATGATTGTGCAAAAATGGAAGCCTACCTGAAAAGCATTTAAATCATATACCTATTACTATAAATATTTATAGTATATATCGGTTAACCGCCAACCGTTAGTGACTTTTTACACTTCGAAAAAAATCCATGATTAGGGCATTGGGTTTCTCCAAAGAGGAATCCAGCGGAGGCTGAAAAAGAGTGCCTTTAAAAAATCGATGCCCCTTCAATTCTAAGCCGCGTACTTCTCCATCACGAGAAAAGGCGGTGAATACAAACGGTGGGTGTTGAAGTTTGTCTCTATAGGCAGCGTTAACACCGTAGTTACAATTAAAGAAACCGGTAATAACATCGCTCTTTAATATAGTATATAGCCACGATTCTTTATCTGTAATAATAACCTCTTCCTGCTGACCTTTTAATGAACAGCTTAATTTAGAAATTACAAGTTGTGGCGCGTCAGGTTCGCTCTCCTCATGACCGGCATTTTGTATTCCGAGTATATTTTTAGCGTACTCCACAACCATATACTGAAAACCGCCGCAGGTACCGAAGATCGGAAAATCATTTTCACGTGCCCATTGTATAATCCGGTATACAGCTTCATCATTTTTATAGGGCGAACCTGGAGCGATCCAGATGCCATCGGTATATTTTGGCAGAGATGCCGGTTCCGGGGTTACATCGGTGGCAACCCACGTTGCTTCGAAGGGAAAACTCAGGTGCCCTCTGCAGTGTTCGATCGCATCGTTCAATGCGCGGTGTGTATGTTTGCTATCGGTATAGTCACCAATGATCGCTATTCGGAGAGGCTTCATAAGAATAATAAATCCGTCATAACAAGGCTTGAATTACTATATATATAGATCAATCGATGTTATGACGGATATTTTTAAACGCTACGCGAGTCGTTTTGCTACTTCATCCCAATTAATAACATTATACCAGTTAGCAACATACTCATTGCGTTTATTCTGATACTTGAGATAATAGGCGTGCTCCCATACATCTAACGCAAGTAGCGGGGTACCCTTCAAATCACTTGCATCCATAAGCGGATTATCCTGGTTAGGCGTTGAACCGATCTTTAGTTTGCCTCCATCTTTTACTAACCAGGCCCAGCCAGAACCAAAGCGCGTCATCGCTGCCTGTGTAAATTGTTCTTTGAATTTATCGAACGATCCGAAAGAACCATTGATAGCATCGGCTACCTTGCCTGTAGGTGCAGCACTGCCAGGCTTCATTACTTGCCAGAAGAAATTATGATTCCATGCACCCCCACCGTTGTTTCTTGCTTTCGCAGATAACTTGGAAGCGTTGGCAAAAAAATCTTTCTCCGACTCAAAAGTTATTTTATCAGCAGCGATCGCTTCGTTTACATTTTTTATATAAGCGGTATGATGCTTGGTATAATGAATCTCCATCGTGGTTGCATCAATGGAAGGTTCCAATGCTCCATACGCATAGGGCAGACTAACCTGCGAAAACTGGAGTGCTGATCCTGGTATTATACCGGACTGTGAAGACGTGGTTTCTGAAAAAGCCTTAAAGGCCAATGACGTTCCGAGCGCTGTAAGGGTTGTAGCTTTGAAGGCTTGCTGCACAAATTCTCTTCGGGTTGTTTTCATAAACAGATATATTAAAATGTGTGATACTCCTGCAACCTATGTGGCCGCTTTTACCTGCACGAAATTTAGCCAAAAATATTTAGCTTGCACGGAAACAAATGTGTGTGTTATGAATGAAATATTATATGATGAAATTCCTTCACTTGATCTGGCGGACTACCATGGTGGTGATGATAAAAGAAAAAATAAGTTTGTAGCCGACCTCGGTGCAGCATATCATAATATTGGCTTCGTAGCCATCCGGAATCATTTCCTCACGGATGCTATGCAGCAGGATCTTTACAAAGCCATTAAAAGTTTTTTCGCATTGCCGGATGATGTAAAGAAAAAGTATGAAAGACCCGACATGGCCGGCCAACGCGGATATACCGGTAAAGGGAAAGAACATGCCAAGGGAAGAAACACCGGTGACCTCAAGGAGTTTTACCACGTAGGTCAAGACTTGCCGGGTTCAGAACTTGCAAAAGAAAATTACCCTGCCAATGTTTGGCCCAGCGAAGTTCCTGAGTTGGAGAAGGTAAGTGTTGAAGTTTACCGCGCGCTTGAAAAGACAGGTACCTATATGTTACGGGCTATAGCGCTATACCTGGAGTTGCCTGAAAATTATTTTGACGACAAGATCAAACACGGCAATAGTATTTTACGACCTATCCATTATTATCCGATTGAAAATCCGGATGCTGTTCCCGAGGATGCTGTGCGCGCTGCAGAACATGGTGATATAAATCTGATCACACTGCTCATGGGTGCAAGTGCAGATGGACTGCAAGTACTTCGCAGAGATGGCAAGTGGATTCCGATCACGGCATTGCCTGATCAGCTTGTTGTAAATGTAGGAGACATGCTGGAGCGGCTCACCAATGAGAAATTAAAATCAACTATACATCGCGTTGTCAATCCACCACGCCAGTTGATGAACACACCACGCTACTCTATACCTTTCTTTATGCACCCACGTTCAGAGATGAGTCTTGCATCGCTGGAGAGTTGTGTGGATTCAGAAAATCCAAAGCAGTGGGAAGATATAACAGCAGGTGAATTTCTCGATCAACGCTTGCGCGAGATAGGTTTAAAAAAATAAGTGCAGTATAAATACATGAACATGCTGACTGGTATATATCTATAGAATGATCGAGCGGGTTCGATACTATATCTTCTTGCGCGATGTGCTGATGCTGGCGGTTACTACGTTTGGTGGACCGCAGGCTCACTTGGCTCATTTTCAAAAAGTACTCGTTGATAAACGGAAATATCTGACGGAGGACGATCTGATGGAGATCAATTCCCTCTGTCAGATTCTTCCCGGCCCTACCTCTACACAAACCTTAACAGCAATTGGTTTTAAGATAGGCGGTCCTAATCTCGCATACCTCACACTGATTGTATGGATTCTTCCTGCAGTTATACTCATGACGTTAGCTGCCATGCTTATGTCGAGCATCGAAGAAAAAAAATGGTCGCTTGAATTTACACGGTTTATACAACCGATGGCCGTTGGCTTCGTGAGCTATGGTGCCTATATGATCATTCAAAAAACGATTCGTACAAAAACAGCTGTAGTCCTTATGATTATAGCGGCTATACTTTCATACCTGATACAAACACCCTATGTGTTCCCGGTTATATTGTTATGTTCAGGTTTGCTTACCGCATTGAAGTATAAAAAACAACCCAAGGAAGAGAAGGTAAAAATTGTAGTGCCTTGGGCCAACTTTTTATTGTGGGCAGGTGTATTGATCTTTGCCGCAGCGTTGGGTGGTATAACAAAAGCTTTACCGGTACGGTTGTTCGAAAATTTTTACCGTAACGGAAGTCTTATTTTCGGTGGCGGGCAAGTACTCACTCCGTTGTTATATACCGAGTTTGTTCAATACGCTCCGAAGCAATATTTAACTTCAGGAGAATTTTTATCAGGCTATGCCATTGCGCAATCATTACCCGGACCTGTATTTTCATTCAGCTCCTATATAGGAGCATTGTCTATGAGGGAGTATGGTACAGGTGGAGAAATTATAGGAGCACTCGTCTCTGCTTTCGGAATTTTTCTTCCCGGTACATTTCTCATCTTCTTTGTAATTCGCTTCTGGGAAAGTCTGAAACGTTATCGCGCTGTGCGCGCATCACTCGAAGGCATAACTGCGGCCAGTTCAGGATTAGTAGCAGCTTCTGCTGTTATACTCTTTCAGCCGTTGGAAAATACAGTCATGAATTTCAGCGTTACTATAGCAACGTTTCTATTGCTGGCTTTTACAAAAATTCCTTCTCCCCTTATTATTCTGGGTGGATTGCTACTCGGATTTTTCGTTCGTTGGGTAACATCACAATAGTTGGAGAAAAAAAGTCTTAGTCAAGATCGACTGGTAATTTAATCTGATCAGAATAAAATTGCATGCGCGAATGATTCGTGTCCAACGGAATTATCTTCTCGATTATTGTATTCTTATGGTTAATAAAAACTTCCACATAAAAATTTCCGAGGAGGTAAAGATTAACTTTATACCCATAGTATCGTATCGCCATGATGAACGTACCTTTTTCGTACAGCACATCAATTTTCTCCTCGAGCGCCAGCTTTTTATATTCCTTCCACACGATCATGAATTCAACATACAGTAAAAATTCATGGAGCACAACATTGCATGTTAGCGAAGTTTTTCGTTAAAGAAAGCGATGGTTCTGCTCCACGCAAGTTTGGCAGCAGCTTCATTATAGCGCGTTGGTGCAGTATCATTATGGAAGGCATGTTGAGCACCTTCATATATAAATAACTGGTAATTAATATTCGCTTTTTTTAGTGCTTCTTCATAAGCAGATATACCGGCATTGATACGCTCATCCATTCCGGCATAATGTAATTGTAATGCTGCCTTAATTTTAGGAACATCATTTACTTCGGGTTGCCTTCCATAAAAAGGGACAGCAGCTTTTAGTTCACTCACTTGCACAGCAAGATTGTTAGCCATAGCACCACCCCAACAAAAACCAACGCATCCAAATTTACCGTTGCAATCTTTTTGTGTTTTCAGAAAATCAAATGCCTTGGCAAAATTTGAAATCGTTTTGGCAGCATCGAGTTGCTGAAACATATCACGTGCTTTATCAGGATCAGACGGAGTACCTCCTAACGGAGACAAAGCATCGGGTGCTATAGCAACGAAACCTTCCAGCGCAACACGTCTGGTTACATCTTCGATGTGTGGATTAAGACCTCTGTTTTCATGGATCACAACGACACCTCCATACGTCACGCTTTTCTTGGGACGTGCTATATATGCTTTCATCTCACCACCATCAATCGGGTAGGTTACATGAGCCGTGGTAAGTCTGTCGTCCTGATCAGGAACTGTCTCCGCTTTAGCATAATTTACTTCCAGCAATGGAAGCACGGCCAATGCCGCCGCAGTGCTGCCGGTAAGTTTACTAAGCTTCCGAATAAAATCTTCACGTGTAAGAGGCTTGTGAGTATACTCGTCAAAAAGGTTGATGATGCGCTGATCCATAGGGGTATTTTTTTGAGAAACAGAGATACAGTTTAAAGCTTTGAAAAGCCAGTGAATTTCAGCGAACGGAAACGGGAAGAGACGAACAGACTATAAATAAAAAAAGACTCCTGAAAAGGAGTCTTTTTTTATTGGGGTGAATGATGGGGCTCGAACCCACGACCCTCAGAATCACAATCTGATGTTCTAACCAACTGAACTACATCCACCATTTTGAGGACTGCAAATTTAGTGAGTGCCTCTGAATTTGCAAAATTCAATTTCAGATCATTTTCGGGTAAACGTTAATCGCTCTCCCTGACGACTTTCATCAAATTTTCCTTCTTTGTATGCCAGGTGTCCCGAAATAAAAGTATGCGTTACACTTGAATGGAACTTGGTTCCTTCCAGCGGAGACCATCCACATTTAGATAAGATGTTGGTTTTGTGCACAGTCCATGTCTTATCGAGGTCAACCAACACCAGGTCGGCAAAATAACCTTCACGTATAAATCCACGCTTTTCGATCTGAAAAAGTATGGCTGGATTGTGACTCATCTTCTGTACAATCTTCTCCAGGCTGATTCTTCCTTGCTGATAAAATTCAAGCATGGCCACTAAACTATGCTGAACGAGCGGCCCTCCGGAGGGTGCCTTGAAGTATGAATTATTTTTTTCTTCCAATAAATGAGGAGCATGATCGGTAGCGATAACATCGATGCGATCGTCCAGCAAAGCTTTGAAGATCTCTTGCTGATCGTGTAAAGTTTTTACTGCAGGGTTCCACTTCAGCAACGTACCCAGTCGTTTATAGTCTGCGTCATTAAACCACAAATGATGAATGCATGCTTCTGCCGTTATTTTTTTCGCAGACAACGGAATCGAATTATCAAACAAGGTTGTCTCTTTGGCAGTAGATATATGCAGCACGTGAAATCGTGTACCATGTTTCTTCGCGAGGCCTATAGCAAACGATGAAGATTTATAGCATGCTTCTTCACTGCGTATAAGTGGATGATATTCCATAGGCAAATCTTCTCCATAGCGCTCTTTATACTCTGCCGTATTTTTTCGGATGGTTGGTTCATCTTCACAGTGCGCCGCTATCAACGCAGGGAAACGTGAGAAAAATCCTTCCAGCGTAGTTGGATTATCTACCAATAAATTACCCGTAGACGATCCCATGAAGATCTTGAGTCCGCATACTTTGGTAATATCCGTCTTCATTACTTCCTCCAGATTATCGTTGGAAGCTCCGATGAAGAATGAATAATTCGCGAGCGAAGTACGTGCTGCAATCTGGTATTTGTCTTCCAGCAATGCTTGTGTGAACGTGGGAGGATTCGTGTTCGGCATTTCCATAAAACTGGTAACGCCACCAGCAACCGCGGCCATCGCTTCCGTATAAATAGTTGCCTTGTGTGTTAAGCCTGGTTCGCGAAAATGGACCTGGTCATCAATTACGCCGGGAAATAAATACTTTCCTTTTGCATCAATAACTCTGTCTGCCAACGGAAAAGACAGTTCTTTTCCGATTCTTTCTATATAACGGTCTTTAATAAGTACATCGCCCTGAAAGACCTTGCCTTCGTTGACTATATTTGCGTTTGTTATCAGCGTAGTTTTCATCGTAGTAAAATTAGAACCAAAAAGTGTCTGCCATTACAACTTTCCAAGAATTTAATCTGAACAAGCAATTACAAAATGCTGTTTCTGATCTGGGGTTTGAACATCCAACAGAAATTCAGCAGAAATGTATCCCCATGATCTTGGCAGGACAAGAGGTCATTGGTATTGCGCAGACGGGTACAGGTAAAACGGCAGCCTATATGCTGCCCTTGCTGATGAAGATCAAATACGCACAAGGTGACGAACCTCGTGCGTTGATTCTGGCTCCTACAAAAGAACTCATCGTTCAGCTCGCAGAGCATGCGCAGCAATTGGCAAAGTATACCGACCTGCGCATATTCGCGATATACGGTGGTATCGGTCCGAAAACACAAATTGAATATATACGGCAAGGTGTAGATGTACTCATCGCCACACCGGGCAGATTTATGGAGCTTTACCTGAAAGGTGAGCTGCCCGTGAGCCAATTTAAAATATTGGTGCTGGATGAAGCCGATCGGATGATGGACATGGGCTTTATGCCACAGCTTCGTAAAATTTTTGAAGTCATTCCGCGCAAGCGTCAAAACTTATTATTCTCTGCTACATTTTCAGAACGAGTAGAACGTTTGTCTGCAGAGTTTCTGGAGTTCCCTATAAAAGTTGAAGTAACACAGCAGGCTACTCCTGCAAAACAGGTAGAGCAGGCGTTGTATCATGTTCCCAACATGAAGACGAAGTTGAACTTCATTGACTACCTGTTGCAGGATAAAGAAGATTTTAACCGGGTAATGATCTTTACGCGTTCGAAGGAAAATGCGGATAACGTTTTCAATTTTATAGAGCGTAGAAATCTCGGGCCGGTGCGTGTCATTCATTCCAACAAAGGACAAAACAGCCGCATCAACGCTGTGAATGAATTTAAGGAAGGTAAACTTCGCGTACTGGTTTCAACGGATGTAACAGCCAGGGGTATAGATGTAGTGAAAGTATCGCATGTTATAAACTTTGATGTACCTATACTATATGAAGACTATGTACATCGCATCGGGCGAACAGGAAGAGCATTTCAGGATGGGAAGGCGATCACATTTGTAAACCGGGCGGAGGAATCGCATATAGAAAAAATTGAAAAGTTGATTCGTGAAAAAATCCCCTTCAAGGAATTACCGGAAGCTGTATTTGTAGAGAAGACACCATTTGAAGAGAAGCAGGCAATTGCCAAGTCAATTGATGATCAGAAGCGCAGAGAAGATCCTACGTTTAAAGGAGCGTTTCATGAGAAGAAAGAACCTAAAAAAGAAATTAAGGTCTATAAAAAGACTCGTAAAAAAGACAGCAAGAAAGACGCTAAACGCGACTACTATAAAAAAGGTGTTAAGGTAGTAGTTAAAGAATTTAAGGAAGGTAGCAAGAGAGCCATCAAAAAGAAAACACGATAGCAGCTATACTATATTTGTTGTAATTAACTATACATGCGATTTTTTCTGTGCACTATCTTTTGGCTATTGACTGGCATTTATGGCCTCTGGGCACAGGTGGCTAACAATGATATACAGCACGGCTTTGTCCTTACACTGAATAATGATTATATAGAATCGTCTACAAGTCACACCACCGTGGAGTGGAATTGTATCAACAAGTCTCTTCGTGCCGCTACTCATAAATGCCTGATATACCACAACGATCAGTGGTTTACTTTTCGGGTTGTCAAATCAGGTAAGTACTATTTAAATATAGCATCGCAGAAGTGTCGTGATGAAAAGGGAATTCAGGCTATAGTAGTGGCAGGAAATCCGTGTCAAACAAAAAACTATACGATCCGGCATTGCATCGCGCAAATTCGCGGAGAGGATGCTTTTATTACGTTGGATTCTATACAGGCAGATGAAGATTACTTTGTAAACATTGATGGTTTTCTGGGAGATTTCTGCAGCTTCAAAATACAATTCAGCACAGAGCCACAAGGATTTCCACACCGCTATCAAAACCTGGATACACTGGGTCTCTCAGCAGATGTGATTGGTAAAGCGGTACACCTGGAATGGACAACGAGTGAAGCACTTCAGCAAACACTTCGTGAATTTGAAATATACAGAAGTCAGCAAAGTATTCGTAAATCCACTTTGGTTGGCAGAATACCAATAGCACTTAACACAATCGGAACGTATACCACTTCTTATTCTATAACCGATACACTCGCAACCCGTGGCCGCTATACATACGAAGTGGTGGGAGTTTCAAGTGAAAACAAAACGAAGCAGGTACTTGATCGCCAGTTTATAGAATATCGTCCGTCCTCCGGTATAAATCCTTTTATTGATGTAGCGCTGGTATATAAATCCGGCACGAAAGTTCAGTTGTTGTTGATTGACGAAATACGCGATGTAATTCTGAAACAAACCTCCTTCGTATATGAAGCGAAGCGTGATGCAAATCAAAAAATCTTTGTGGGGGAATATCTTGATCGTGGCATCACCAAATTCCTGGTTGTATCTACCAATCTGAAAACTTTTGAGAAACGTGTTTACAAGTTCATGTTGTCTGCAGATAATAAAATGAAATTGGTTGTTGAATAACTAAAAAAGGTATTCGTCTCGCTACTCGAAATCTATTTCTCAAACCGTTAATACCCGTGTGTGCTGTGAACATGGAAAAACTTTTCATCAGCACAGTAAAAGTATTTAACTTGGTTTAGCAACCAACCCCGACAACAATCATGATTCGAACAAAACGACAATGGATACTATGCTTTGCATGGTTTTGCACACTGCCGATATGCATACATGCCCAGACTATTTCTATCATTCCTGCTCCTGTTAGCTTAAAACAGGAGATCGGTCATTTTCTATTGACGAACTCTACAACAATAAGTATTCCTGCGAAGCAACCAGAGCTTGCAAGCATAGCAAAATATTTTGCTGATAAAGTTAAGCCAGCAACAGGCTATACATTAAATACTGTTGAAGCAAAACCGGCAAATATAGTTTTAACACTAAATACAAAGCCCAATAGTCGTTTAGGACAGGAAGGATATACACTGCATACAGAAGCTGGTAAAGTTGATATCACTGCCAATACAGCGACCGGTATATTCTACGGTGTTCAAACATTGTTGCAGCTTTTGCCTGCCGAGATATTGTCTGCATCATTGATCCAGGATGTTGAATGGAAGGCACCATCAGTAACTATTTTGGATTACCCGCGCTTCACCTGGCGCGGCCAGATGTTTGATGTGAGTAGACATTTCTTCTCGAAAGAATATGTGAAGAAGTATATAGATCGCATGGCGAGCTATAAGTTGAATCGGTTTCACTGGCATTTAACAGACGACAATGGCTGGCGCATTGAAATAAAAAGTCTGCCACGCTTAACATCAGTCGGTGCATGGCGCGTGCCACGCGTTGGTACATTTGGCAGTAACGATGCTCCGAAGCCGGGTGAACCTGCTACCTATGGCGGTTACTATAAACAAGCGGATATAAAGGAAATTGTCCAATATGCAAAAGAGCGATATATAGAGGTTCTTCCGGAAATAGATGTACCTGGCCATAGCATGGCGGTACTTGCCTCGTACCCGGAGCTATCCGTTACCAATGATACAACCTTGAAAGTAAATCCAGGATCAAGTTTCTCAACCTGGTTTGGTAATGGTAAATTCGAAATGCACCTCGATAATACACTCGATCCTACCGATGAAAAGGTATATCAGTTTCTGGACAAAGTATTTACAGAGGTTGCCGTGTTGTTCCCATTCGAATATATACACATGGGTGGCGATGAATGTTATAAAGGCTTTTGGGAGCGCGATAAAAACGTTCAGGCTTTCATGAAGAAGAATAACTTGAAGAATGGTGAGGAGTTGCAATCATACTTTGTAAAGCGTGTTGGTAAAATCATTCAAAGCAAAAAGAAAAAGATGATGGGTTGGGATGAAATCCTGGAGGGAGGTATAGCTCCGGGTGCAGCCGTTATGAGTTGGCGTGGAACCAAAGGCGGCATTGAGGCATCACACCTGAAGCATCCGGTAGTAATGAGCCCGGCACCGGTGTATTATTTGGACATGTACCAGGGCGAGCGATCCATTGAGCCTCCGGTATATAACAGTGCCCGGCTGAAGGAAGTATATACATTTGATTTAGTTCCGGCAGAAATGGATTCAGCCTATGTCCTCGGTGCACAGGGGAATTTATGGACGGAGCAAATTCCCACGGAACCACAGGTAGAGTATATGACGTACCCACGTGCGCTTGCTATGGCAGAATCGTTCTGGACTCCGGAAAAACAGAAAGACTGGAATAGCTTCGTGCCGCGCGTAGAATATCACTTTAAGCGCATGGATATAGCGCAAATTAACTATGCACAAAGTATATATGATGCTATCGTCACGGTGCGGAAAAACGCATCCGGAAAGCTTATCATTGAACTCGCCACGGAAGTACCTGGGCTTGATATTTATTATACGGTAGATAACTCAATTCCCAATCAATATTATCCAAAGTATAATTCACCTATTGAGTACCCGGCCGGTGCTGACAACTTGCGTGTAATCACATTCAGGAAAGGTGAGCCTGTGGGGCGGTTGATCTCACTGAAGACTGAAGAGCTTGAGAAAAGAGTAAAGAAATAATTTTCCAGTACTGCTTGAAATACCTGCTAATTAAAGCAGGTATTTTTTTGAAATACAGTAGTGCATTTGGCGCATCTGCCCCGTAGTCTGTCGCGTTCGCACAGGATTTTTCGCATTACAAAATGTTATGTTTACAGTGCGTTTATCTACAGGAAGAATCAATAACGGTATCTATGAAAAATACACAAGCATCAAGTATAGATGAATACATTGCTGGTTTCCCGAAGGAAATTCAAAAGCCCTTGAAAGAAATTAGAGATGCTGTAAAGAAGGCAGTTCCCAAAGCGGAAGAAGCCATTAAATATGCGATGCCTACATTTGTGCTGAACGGCAACGTGATACATTTCGCTGCCTTCAAAAATCACATCGGAATTTATCCGGTGCCCAGAGGAGTAGATGGATTTAAGAAAGAACTTGATGCGTACGAAGGTGAAAAGGACACACTGAAAATCCCATTGGATGCACCACCCCCATTGACATTAATTGTTAAAATTGTGAAGTATAACGTGAAGCGAAACCAGGAAAAACAAAAAATGAAAAATGCCTAGCGCTAATTAGGGGACAGTAATCTTTTCATCTCCCACGATCCACTGCTGATGTGATTCATTTTCCTGCCGGAGTCAAGAGTATAGATTGTTTCAATCGTCCACATTCCCTTGAATTTCTTTTCCGATTCATCATATATACCCGAGTACTGGATATAGGCCGGTCCTTTTGCAACCATTCTTTTACCGTGCTCATCAATAGAGTACGAGTTTTGATATGTTTTGGTGAATTGTATTTTCCTCTGCGTAATACTACCCTCAATTCGGGCCACCTCCGGAATTCCTGTAGTATCTTCTTTTATATTTCCCTCAAACGTGTTGTCTTGTGCGATAATGTCCGCTACAAATGAAACCGTGCGGTTTTGGACAGTTGGAGAATACTTACTGCCATAACCATAGTGGCCAATCCACTGACCAGACAATGCTAACGTGATATCCTTGTTTTTAAATAACGATAGTACTTTCTGAAGGATACTCATAGTATATAATAATTTCTAGTCATCGTAGAGTGCAACCTGAAATTGTGGTTCCTGGTACGGACGATAACGTATTATTATATATAGATGTTACACAGCATTTCTTTTATGATCATAAAGGAAATGCTGTGTAGAAGTATTAGTGCCGCTGTTCAATTACATACGTGCCACCAATCTTGTCATGCAATGATCTCTTCCGTGAATCGGACAACATCACGATCATGTCTGCAATGGTGATGATTCCGCTCACTACGTTTATAATTTGAAGTGATGTATATCGACTGCTGTATGTTGAGAATTCTCCAAATCCGGTTATATCCTGAAACTCTTCTGATGAATATATACCAATGGTAATAAAGAGCGTGATCAAAGACGGTACAATATGAAAAATGTTTCGCAAGAGGATCTCCTGGAGATCGGCTTTTTCAAATTGCAGATTTACAACTTTAAGCTTTAAGGCCATCTTTCCAAGGGTAGCCCCGTAGTTGTATTCCATAAAAGGCTTGTAGGACAGGGAGAGCACCGTGACGACCGCGAGTATCGGAATGCTCTTCCATGAAGTTATATTAAAGTACATAACGCCAAATGTCAGAGGAGTTAGTATCAGTCCATCGAGGAATAGCGCTCCAAGCCGGGGCCAGAATCCTGCATATATAACTGAATTACGATCTACGTTAAGCTGGGGTTCATCTAATATTTCCATAGAAGGGTAAGTTAGTCATGGCAAAACACCACAGTTAAATATACTTTTTCTGTGTTAAATGTTATAGAGTGGTGTGTTAAATTTTTCTGTATACGTGATTTATTCCATAATCGGTGATGTAGGGACTCGAAAACCACAGCCTTAATATAGTACTACAGGTCGGCTTTTCTTAAAAGCGCACAGGTGATTGACAACTCGCCAAGAAGCTTGAAACATTCTTCCCATAGAACTCCAGCAGCAAAAACATCAATGGTTACAGAAGCAGTACCAAGTATAGTAGCGGAAAGAAGAAATATTCGACTTACACCCTCCAGATTTTTCCATAAGATAATAGCTATATATGCGCCCACCAGCCCGCCTGCTATAGCCGGAAGTTCATATACCCATCGCGATGTTTGGTTCGTGTGCGAAGAGAAAATTATCCACTCTTTGAGATGCTCATGAAACATGAAACGTTCATCCAGCGCCAGCACAAAGAAAAATGCAGCGAACACAAACCACGGGCGCCAGCCGTGGCGCATTCCTAAAATAAGGGATATAGTGGCAGATATAGTTAGCAGTACACCGGACATCCATGTGCCAACAGATGATTCACCTGCAATTACAAGTACAGGGTAGTACCGATTGAAGGAGAATGCGATTGCAAAAACCAGGACAAAGAATGCGAGCAAGAATGCCGTGGCTTTATAATAAGATGCACTCGCTCTCATGTGCAATCAAGCTCTTGCCCGCTATCAATAATTTCCCAGCCACCTTCGATGTTTACAAACCATAACGCATCGAGCATTACATCGCTGGCGATTCCCTCAAAGGAGCCTGTGACACAGGCGAACTCAGGAATGCCATCGTTATTCAGATCCGCAGTCCACACGGAGTTGGGATGACGGGTAATTTTACAAGATACTATAGGCGTTGTGTTGTAGGGAATATATATACCGAGTATATCCTGTGCTTCTATATTTTTAGAGCAGGCGAATACGAGATTCGGCTGATCAGAGACACAGCCCAGGGACTCAGGAACAATTTTAATTGTAATGGAAATGAGATGAGCAGGTACCAATCCATTTTCTGTGAAAAACATAACAGGAATGCGACTATTAAATTCATGAATGAGCGATCCGATTCCATTCACTTCCTGTGGCCCTCCATCATACGAACCAAGCGGTGGGCCAAAGGATATTGTAGTGGGTAAATTCTTTTTAAAGTGATATATAGAATTTAATATATAGTTTCCGTTCTCGGTTACATAACTCTCAAAGCGAGTCTCCGGGTTTCCCTGCGGATCGCTATAAACAGCATTGTCATCCGTAGTAAGTTTTGATATAAAGGGTGCGCCACCGAGAAAGAAAAAATCGCCATGTGAAAGTACGGTAGATGCGCCAGCCGGAGGAAGCAGATTGGATGAAGAATCACCGGCATCGGTTACGCGGTTCAGTGCTATTAATTTAGGGCACACATCCTGAAGCGAAGGCCCTGATGCCATTAGCTTTTTATAGTCCAGTATAGCCTGGTATGCCTGTGTTTGGTGTGGCATAAAAATGAGACTGTCCTGTGGATCCGTAAGGGGTTGTGTTTCGTGAGCGAATTCCAAACTATCTTTAAGGCTAACAGAACGCTGGGCAAATTCCAAAACTGAAGCAAGCGGTGAAAATGTTTCCAGTGAAGTTCGGATGTTGTCTTGTACAGCACCGCTATAGCGAATAATATTTTTCAATAAAATGGTG
Organism: Ohtaekwangia koreensis; assembly: GCF_900167975.1. Taxonomy (GTDB): domain Bacteria; phylum Bacteroidota; class Bacteroidia; order Cytophagales; family Cyclobacteriaceae; genus Ohtaekwangia; species Ohtaekwangia koreensis. The sequence continues at coordinate 374,780 of NZ_FUZU01000002.1, read as the reverse complement.
TCCCTTTCCCCCACAACGTGCTCTTCGACCTGCGATATACTATCCGTTTCGCTTAATTCGGAGGCCTGTTCTTTTGATTTGCAACTTATGAGGGTTAATGAATATACCGTGACGACCAAACTTAAAACGACTTCTTTCATATTAGCTTGTAGAGTATAGAGTTCATGGTTTTATCCAGAGAACAATGTCTCTGGATACACGCCTAGGGTTTTCAAAATCAGGATGCAAGATATATATTAATTTTTTGGGGGATGCATATAGGCGAATTAATATAGTTGCGTTTTTACTCTCCCCTCAAATGATCAACCGGATTTGCACTTGCTGCTTTTATTGTTTGTACTCCGGAGATTAGTAGTACAATAACCATGATGATTACCACAGGCAATAATGCAAGCCATGCCGTTAACTGAATTCTTTCGGGATAAACAGAGAGCCACTCCTTAGCAAGGATGTATATGAGTGGTGTAGCAAGAGCGGCTGCAATTGCAATGAGCCTCACATTAGTCTTCGATAAGAGTACCGTAACCCCTAATACTGATGCTCCAAGAACTTTCCGTATGCTGATTTCCTTTAACCGCGAATTCATTTCAAAGAGCGTCATGCCTATAATTCCCAGACATGCGACTATAATGGCTATACCTGCAAACAATGTGAATATCTTCTGGAAATATAGTTCACCTCTAAATTGGTGGTCGTAGTATTCATTGAGAAAGAAGTAATCAAAAGGTCGGTCAGGGAAAAGCTCTTTCCACGTATTTTCAATTTGCGACAACGATTCTTGCGGGCGACTACCTTCTTTCAGACGTACCGAGAAATATACCTGCTGAAAGCTTGCGTAGTTGTGGAATAGTATTGTTGGGTATACTTCTTTCCGGCTTGCTTCATGGTGGTAGTCTTTAATGACACCAATGATGCGGCACTTCAAGGGTTCATCGAATGCTGTAAAGTATATTTCCTGATTTATAGCCTCTGCTACAGATGGGAATCCCAGTTGTCGTATAGCACGTTCGTTCAGAATCACTGACGACCAGTTGGCAGTTTCCCACGGGGCTGTGCCATTGAAGTTTGAGGGAATTTCAAACGTGTTGCCTGCAAGAATGTCAATGTTATAGGTTTCAATAAAGTCTGCGCTCACAAAGAGCGTTTTATAGACCGCAGGGTCGTATGGATCGCCTATATTTCGCTTGATCAGGTTAATATAATTGAACCCGATCTCTGATCCTGGTATAGCAGACGAACTCGCTACCGATTGGACCGCTGGATACTGTTTCAGTTTATTCTCAAGACTTTCAAACTCACCATATTTAGTCGTGAGTTCCTGATTTGAATATGCTGTCGGATTTCTGATGGCCACTACGGTTTCAAGCTCAATACCTTTATTGATCAGCTTCATGAAATCCAGTTGCTGATGTACGGTTATAACAAACGCAACTAGAATGATAGAAACTGTAAACTGAAACACGACAAGAGTCTGTCTCACTTTGTTGCCGGTCCTATATTTACTCACTGCACCTTTGATCGCATTTACCGGATTGAACCTTAACAGAAAAATGGCAGGGTATATTCCGGCAGCAATCGATCCAAGCAAAAATAAAATCGATGCTGCTATCCATACCATCGGCTGATCCAGTGATATGCGTTGCAGTTGAGTGCCGATAAGATCAGAATAATGCGGTGAAAAAGAAACAATGATTACAACGGATAGGATAAGCGCAGCCATAGTGAGACAATAGTACTCTGTTAAATATTGTGCTGCCAGATTACGTTTGCCCGAGCCAATGATCCGCCTTACGCTAAACTCTTTTGTGCGCGATACAAATCTGGATGTCTCCAGGTTAATATAGTTTATCCAGGCAAGAGTAAGAATGATAACCCCGATGCTACCTAGCAGATATAGTAATCCTTTATTGCCATTCGCTTCAAGCTCATCTTTGCAGTGTGATGACAAATGAATGTCGGTAACGGGTTGCAGATATAGCGTTGTGTTTTCAACCAGTTTATGTTCCTTTTTTAATTTGTCGAGTAATAGATTTAATTTTTGTTCGATTACATCGGGTTGTATCTTTTCTGAAAAGGTTACATACGTAGCAAGCCTTCCTTCTTCCCATAACTCCGTTTCTTGTTCCGGCCGACTGTCGTTAATCTGCTCGACAATGGTTGCATGAAAGTGTGCATTGCCCGGTATATCTTTTAGTACACCGCGTATAGTATAGTGTCCTCCTTCCGAGTGGTCGTCAATTCTATCGAGTACCTGACCAACCGGATCTTTATCTCCGAATAATTTCTTTGCAACAGCCTCTGAAATTACAATACTGTTCGGCTCCTTCATTGCTGTTGCTGCATCACCACGAAGAAGAAGCGAAGGAAACACTGTAAAGAATGCGGAATCAGAACTAAGCCATCCCCCGGTCTCATTATATATTTTGCCTTGATGGCGAAATAAAAATCCGGTATTGGCTGGAATCTTGTAAAACCCGGTAACACTCTGCACTTCGGGGAAGTGTTCTTTTAATAGCGCACGTACACCCGGAAATGTTTTTGCCGAAGTCTCCACCAACTCACCATTTTCGTACCTCTTCAGCCCGACACGGTATATATAGTCTTTGTTGGAATGAAATTGATCGAAGCTCAGCTGAAAACTTATATAATGAGCAATAAGCAGAAAAGCGGATATACCTATAGCAAGTCCGATAACGTTAATAAGTGTGAAGATCTTGCTTCGGATGAGATGACGGAGAGCTACTTTAAGATGGGTTGTTAGCATATATCAGGTGATTGCAGAGATCTAATATACCAATCTTATCCTTTGCCCGGGGATTAATCCCAGGGCAAAGGATTAATTTTCCCTGCATTTTTTATTTTAGGGTCGAGGATAATGACACCACAAATTGCTTTTGATCCATAGATAGCCGGTGCTGTACTGTCATTCAAAATTCTCACATCTTTGATATTGTGGACATTAATGAGCTCCACTAAATTTTCAATTTGTTTATTACTGGTTTGATTAGTAATGTATATGGGTTGATTGCCAAGAATGAATAATGGTTTACAGGTACCCTCAATTCTTTTTTCATGTGTGTATTGGTCTTCCACCCTTATTCTATCAGCAAAAGTTTGCCTGATATAGATTGCTGTGTCGGATAAGATTCTGTTTCGGATGATAGTGAGTTTATCTTTCAGGTCTTTCCCTTCAAATTTAGTTAGCCATTGTTTATTCTCATCCAAAGTGATGATGAGGGTGTCGCTATTGTTTGATTGGCTATACACATTGCCTGATAATAAGAGAAGAAGTATGGTTACTAGCGATTTCATTAATGGCATGTTGATAATAATCACATCCTTATCTTAAACTGATATAATGCTTTGTTGGGCATTTGATTTCATCAGTGCTTATGTGCCTGTATCCATTGCACAGGGATTAATCCCTGTGCAATGGATATGTGAAATAATGCTATTCTTATTTTATTAGTTTATTTCTCCCCAAGCCTCTGCCCGCGGTTCTTCCGTATCAGCGCGACTACATAACCACCGATCACTGCTAAGACCAGGTATATAGGGAATGCCCACGTTAGTGTTTTGAGAAGACCGTAGAGAAAATCTCCTGCACCGTTAAGTGCATATTCCGAAGAACGTTGTGTGAACTTCACAATGTGAAAGATCAGGAGAATTGCCAGTATTATTGACGAGTATGTGAAGAACTGCTTTTTCATCGAGCAACTTATATAGACACAAAGCTAATATGAAAAAAGTACTTAAGAGGAATAAAAGTTGAATCTGATCATAGATTATCATTGGCAGCCGTTAGCTGCACACCTTAACTGCCAGTTATGAAGCGATCATAGCTGGCTATTTTATTGCGCAGTCGGTCGGAGAGGTATTTATTTCCATCGCCAAGTTCTTTCAGTATAATTTCAGCTTCTTCTTTATACTTCTTTTTCTTGTCGTTGTTCCAAGAGTAAGGAGGTTCGTATAGGTTTACAATTCTATCTGCCAGCTTGACAGCCCAGATTTCTTTAGGCTGTTGTTTGATCCTCTTCAAGCTATCGAGCATCTTCTCAAGATGATCTTCAATTTTATCATTTTTAGACAATGCCATAACACCGTTGGCAACCTCATCACCAAACAGCTCTTTTACTTTCGTATAGGTAAAGGAGGTATCTTCAATGGTATCGTGTAAGATCGCACATTTGATAGCGAGACCTGCATCTATATCTTCGGTATAGTGTATAGCATTTAAAATTTCAAACGTTACGCTGCCGATGTGATTTATATACTCGATCTTTTCGCCTTCATTGGAGCCACCATATTTTTGTCCGTCATGTAATCGTGAAGCGAGTTGCCAGATGTTCTGGACTTCGTCTATTGACCAGTGTTGTTTCATGTGTAATAAAGTTATAATAATAATGGATTGCGTTTATAGCCGCGAGCACATCAGAGTCCCGGAAAACCGGTGATTCTGATGGGGTTGAATCACATCTTTACTTAGCAATCTTAATTGATTTTTTGTTGATAGTTGATTTTATTAGAACTCATTTGCCTTGCATCTATTGCACAGGGATTATCCCTGTGCAATGGATATGTAATGTAGTGCAATTCTTGCGTCCGAGCGAAGTCTCCCGCTTCGGGGACTTCGCGATATATATAGTTGGGCGGCAGCGGGTGAATTCACTATAAAGTATTCCAGTCCTTTGTATTTCGATATCTTCCCAATCCAACGATATCAAACTCATCCAATGACTTGCTTCTTTTGATGCCGAATTGATTTAGTATAATGTTTATGACGTCTTGTTCAGCCAGCTTTTTGAAAATTCTTTTCCCATCCCTCCAAATTATTCCACATTGATTTCCCATTCCTCCGAAATATTCAGCTTCCACATAAGCGATCATTTTGTGCTGAATGATCTGTAATATTTGTCTTTCCGTTTCTGTTGTTAAAAATTCAAATGTATCTATACTCTCACTTTTCTGATAGTTATTAATCTCATTATATAGTTCCTCGGTTAAAGGAAGTAAAGCAATGTGATCAACAAGTGCAATGACGTTAGCGTGTTCAAAACTCTTCTCAATGATCTTTAGATCTTCATCTCTGCCAATAAAAGCTTGTAAATAGTAGCCCATACATAATATTGTTACGCTGTTAAATCACTTAGCTTTAGTGAGTGCTAAAGGACTACGCGGTTTTATCTCCTATATATTTGTCGAATGTTCTAATACCAATCCGTAGTATCAATATTGCAGCTGAAGCCAACGCTATGTAGTAAACCATCTTCCAGCGGTTCTTCTCACAAGCATTGTAATCTTGTACAGTTAATATGTTGCCATACTCCTTGGAAGTTATAGTAAATACTTCGTATTCTTTTTCTTTGGGGATACTATCGCTTGTTTGAAATGTAATGGAATCTCCTATTTGTAGAAGCCGAATTTTATTGAGATCAGAAGTCTCATAACTACAACTTGAAAGATGAATGTAATTACCATCTGCTATGATGATTTCTACATATTCGTAAGTGAAGTCCCCGCCAGTTGCGCCCCAGTAAGGAACTTTTTCCAATGCGCCTTTAATAGTGGATAGCTTGTTAACTTCTATAGGTTTAAAGGTACTTTTTAAATAGTATGATGTAAGGAGACAGAACAATATTAGGACAACTAAATGAAAGGATTTTTTATCGAAAACGGCATCTGTACTCTTGTCTTCTCCCAACGACATACTTTAGGATTTAGCGTCCAGCTGCAAAATACGGTAATTTGCAATCTTGACGAGATCTTTTGTTTTCTGTTTCTTTTTACTCTGGGCTTATGTCCGAGCGAAGTCTCCCGCCTCGGGGACTTCGCGATATAGATCGCAGCCTCTTAAAGTGCTATAATAATAATTTACTTATTAACCATTTTCATTCGCAGCATTTTAGCAGCACGTGCCAGTTCATAAAGCTGGTGTATCTCATGGCGAGTGTTTATATATAGATTAAGGCGCTCTTCAGAGGGGGATGTAGTGCGTACTTCGTTAGCCAAAAAGTTAAAGAAAAGCTCACTCAGAAACTCGTATGTATCTATACCTACTGAAAGTTCGCTTAAGGCTTCTATTATTTCATTCTTGTTATTGTATGGTGTAGCATGACTTTGTGCCTCTTCATGTTGAGCCAACTTAAATTCAAGATGATGTATACGGTTCCGTAGTTCCTTGCTACTTTCTTTCAACGTTATCTTTTTCATTCTCAATTAAAACGAAAGTACAATATAACCAAAACGGTTATATATAACCAAATTGGATAGGTAGATATTTGAAATGATGGCAAAAAGAAAAACAAAATCTACCAAGCCGATTTTAAATCGGATTAAAGAAGTATTGGAGGAGCAAGGTAAAACTCAGACATGGTTGGCTGAGAAGTTGGATAAGGATTTTGTGACTGTTACTCGTTATGTTAATAACCATCGACAGCCTTCACTTGAAACATTGTTTGAGATCGGTAGGGTATTAAGAGTGAATCCGAAAGACCTTATAAATTATTGAGGAACAACAGAGTTACCTAAACGAATCTTTAATTTGAGCTAGTATATACATAAATCGGCTCTCTATTAATGCCTTGAAGGATTGAAAAGGTGATTTTTTATAGAGCGGATTTTGAATTTTGTTCGCACTTGCATCATTTGTATCAACAAGCGTCATAATTTGATCTTCAACAAATTCTAATGCAGATTTTTTGTGATACTCCTTAAGATTGCTTGAATCTATCTCCGTTCCACTTTCATCGAAAACTACAAATTCAAAATGCCAATAGTTATCCAACATCGGTCTATGTTTAACAAGCAATGTGGACATCACTGTTTGTGTTAATTTGTTTTCTGTTTTCTTCAGTGGTATTTTCAATTCGTGACAATCCTTCAGTTTAAAATATAGGGGAAAGACAAGCGAAGATTCATTGGTATACTTAACATCTTTACTCTTTAAGCAAGCATCCCCTTCTTTCCAGTAAGTTCTTGTTTTCGTTTTATACTTAATATGGTCATTAAGAAATTCTCCAAAGAAATAGGTAGAGAAACCATAGAGGCTTCCTCTATTAGGAAATACATCACGGACTTTTAAATCGGATAAATCAGCACCATCAGCTGACTTTCTAAGTAAGGAAGCTGATGGGTGAGATAATAAGAGCCTTTCGACCTCAATATTACTCTTATAATTATATTTGGGTAGTAACTCCTGAGGATAGGACATCGACAAACGAATTCTTCCAGTTTTCAATTGCGGAATTAATTTCAGGTCGCCTTGAATGCAACAAAGTTTGTATTCTAGCTTGAAAAATAATTTTCTTTATATCCAGTATAACGTCTTTTAAGCTTCCAACACCATTTTCTATGCATAAGGCTTTCTTGAAATAGCTGTAAGTGCATCGACTAGGTTCATCCAAGTGGTATCTGAACATTATCTTTCCTAAGTCATCGAGTTTTAGTTTGAATATTATTGTCGCTTCATCTCTTAGTTCTAAGTTTATAGTAGGAATTTTTAATGCGCTTACCGTGACTATGATATTCTTTACACTGTCATCAAATACGGTCGACTTATTTCCTAAAAATTCTTTGACAGCTTCTTTCTCCTTCTCATAGTGAGAGTTTAATTTCGCAATTTTAATATCAAGGTCGGAAACCATTTCGAAATCTTGGCCACTAAGTGCAGTTCCATTTGCTCTTGGATAGTCAAGAGCAAATGTGAAAATTTTGTTATTGTCAAAAATGTTTTCGTTGAAACCTTGTGAAGCAACAAATGATCTCAAGAAATTATTGGTAAGCGATTTTTGGACATTCCAATTACTGTTAGAATAGTAGATGTGTGGAACTAGCGATGCGATCATGAAATGTTCAGGCGCAGTTCCCCAGGTTTCATAGGTACCTGCTGCTTCGCATAAGAGCTTGCTATATGCGTCAGTCTGAGTAGGAATTTCTTCTGTCATAATCCTAGTATTCAGGATTGAATTTTTTAACAAAATCGTTTTTAAGCAAGCTATAGAATATCATTTTCTCTTCGCTGTGAGCTTGCTCTAGAATTCTAATAATCTGGTCGGAAAATTTAATTTTTAAGCCATGTTCCGTGGCTACGTCAATATCTAAAATCGAGCCTGGAACATTATTGTGCACAACGTTGTCTGCAATAATTACATTAAAAATAAAAGGGTCTTTTTGGAGTTGAGTTCTTAACGAAGTGCTCCGTGTAGTATAATTTTCACGTCCTGAAAAGCTAATGTCAAGATTCGTGTTTTGAGAGATCAACATAATATTTTTGAAAAAATTGATGTACCTCAATCCAACTCTTTCGATTTCGTTTATTAAACCTTGTTTACTAAGGTTATGCATGGTCTCTGTAACAATTGCTGAGAAAGGAGACCATCCTTTATAGCTATTCATGCATCCAAAAGAAATTACATTCGGGCCGATGTTTACGTTAAAATTATCATTGTGTAAGGATACTTTCGTTGTGAACTCAAGCGGAAACCCAATTTGGGGTGCAAAATCTCTAAAGGAAGGGAACTCAACACTGAAGTGATTTAGTAGCAACGTAGTCAGTCTATCTTTGGGATGTTGAGAGGAGAATCTAAACTCGACAACAGAGTCGACTATAGGATCTGGAGTAATTTTTTTCGGAATGTCAGTTTGAATCATTTCAGATATAGAAAGTCAAGCGCATCTAATGTAACGAATTCTATCATCAAGAGTTGTTTTTTGTAGTTAAGCTATCAAAATTAATTAAGTCAATCAAGTAGATAATTAATTTAAGTTAATCGAAATCAATATCAATATCAATTGATGTTTATTTGAGTAATTATTGGGCATGCAAATATATCTATATCGCTCTATTAAAGATAACTAAATCAAATTGAGTATATAAGCCTATCAAATTTCCTTCCCAACAATATTATTTTGTTTCCGAAACAGTAGTTTTACTTACCGAATGATTATAGTATAACGAGTGAGTTGCTTCGAGCAAGGATTTCTCTGCTATGCCTCCTTCGAAAGTACATGGTGAGGGGCGATATAAAATATACTGTATGCAAAACAGAATTTAATTCTGTTTCCTGCCAGAGTGGCTCAAAAAATCAGGGGGTGTTGGAACGCCTTAGGAACGCCTTACCTACCCTTTAGGACATTTTGGAAAAATAGCACTTAAATCCAACGATTCTTTGGCAAGCCGGCAATTATGGCAGCATGCCACTCCTCGCTTCTTGGTCGCTAATTCTTAATTCTGCTTAGCCTCTTCTTCCATTTTGTGAAGTTTACGATCTACGCGTATCAGAAATACAACAAAGCCGGTGAGTATTACTACGAGTCCGGCTACTACGGTATATATCTTTCCATCGCGTCTCAAGGTGTCGGCCATTTCAACGGGAGTGTTGTCTTGGGCAAAAGCTTGTAATGAGCAGGCAAGTAATATGATTGTGATGAGAGCGATGCTATATTTCATGGTGTAGTCGGGTTAGGGTTCGTAGGCGGAAGAGTATAGTTTTAAACCACCAGCCAGTCATAATAAAGGCAATGATGGAAGTATAGATCACCAGCTTCATGTTATGTGCGGTGTCAAAAAGACGAAACGTAGGGTTGTCGCCACTGCCAGGGTGGAGCGAATCCGTCATGCGCGGAAGTATATATATCAACGGTATAAATATACTAAAGGCAAAAATATTGTAGACGGCACTTAGTCTCGCGCGCTGGGTTTCGTCTTGCAGGCCGCCACGCAATACAAAGTAGGCAGCGTATATCATGAGTCCGATGGCGGTGTTGTTCAGCTTGGGGTCGGTCGTCCAAAAAGTGCCCCATGTTGCATTGGCCCATAGTGACCCCGTTATGAGGCCGAGTACACCAAACAGAAAACCAACTTGTGTAGCAACGAACGCGTGGTCATCATCTTCGATAGCGGATGAGCGCAGGTATCGTATCGAGTACCATACCGAGTAAGCGAACTGAAACATCATGCTAAACCACATGGGCACGTGAAAGTAATTAAGGCGTATACTTTCATTGAGAATGTGCAGTCGTGGAACCGGAAGCAGAAAGCCGCCAATGGCTGTATAATATAGCAGTATAAGCGTTAAGACTTTCCACCACGCCAATCGATATCGTGTCATAGTGACTATTTTGGTTGAGTAAAATTAGGACAGGATCACGTAATTTCTATTTATATCTATGGAAATAGCATTCGTTATAAATCCGGGCGCGTAGAGAACGTTACCCTGACCATCGTGTATAATGGATTTCATGGTAATGATATCACGCGCAAAGCGAATAAAAAAAGCCATCCCTGAATCAGAGATGGCTTCTATACTGTAGTGCTATATATACTATCCGTTCATAGAGAGCAGGAACTCTTCGTTGGTACGGGTTCCGCGCATTTTACCTTGCAGGAACTCCATCGCTTCAACCGAGTTCATGTCAGACATAAACTTGCGCAGTATCCAGACACGTTGCAGTTCGTCTTCTTTCATCAACAGATCTTCGCGTCTTGTGCCTGATGCCGGTACATCCATAGCAGGATATACTCTGCGGTTGGCAAGCTTACGGTCAAGTTGCAATTCCATGTTGCCGGTACCTTTAAATTCTTCGAAAATAACTTCATCCATCTTCGAGCCGGTATCGATTAACGCAGTTGCTATAATGGTGAGTGAACCACCGTTTTCAATTTTACGGGCAGCACCAAAGAAACGCTTTGGTTTATGTAATGCATTTGCATCCACACCACCGGAAAGTATTTTACCAGACGAAGGAACTACGGTGTTGTAGGCACGCGCGAGACGAGTGATAGAATCCAGCAGGATCACAACATCATGTCCGCACTCTACCATGCGCTTTGCTTTCTCCAATACGATGCTGGCAACTTTCACGTGACGTTCAGCTTGCTCATCGAATGTAGAAGCGATCACTTCTGCATTTACACTGCGCGCCATGTCTGTAACTTCTTCCGGGCGTTCATCGATCAGTAATACGATCAGGTAAACTTCCGGGTGGTTCAATGCTATAGCGTTGGCAATGTTCTTCAGCAATACAGTCTTACCTGTTTTAGGCTGTGCTACAATCATACCGCGTTGTCCTTTACCTATAGGAGAGAACAAGTCAAGTATACGTGTAGACATATTATCTGGCGTGGTGGCGAGTCTCAATTTCTGCTCCGGGAAAAGTGGAGTCAGATATTCGAAAGCAACACGGTCGCGGATCTCTTCAGTAGTCTTACCGTTAACGGATTCGACTTTGAGAAGAGCAAAGTATTTTTCGCCTTCTTTCGGAGGACGGATCTGACCTTTAACAGTATCACCTGTTTTAAGACCAAATAATTTTATCTGTGATGGCGATACGTAAATATCATCAGGGCTCGCCAGGTAATTATAGTCAGATGAGCGCAGGAAACCGTAGCCATCTTGCATGATCTCCAATACACCTTCGTTGCTGATCGCTCCGTCAAACTCACGGATCGATGCACGTTGATGCTGAGGTCTCTCCGGCATACGGTGTTCGTGGCGCGGCTCTTCGTTAATGATGATATTCTCTATATCCGAATCATCTTCGGTATGCTCTTCAAAAGTTTGAGGAGTAGAATCGAAATCGAGGTTGATGGAATCCAGCAGTTCATCAGAAGAGAAATCAGTTTCTGTTTTTGCCGGAGGTTGTGGTGTTGAAGCAGCAGGAGCAGGTGTTGCAGGTGCTACATTCTCTCGTCTGCGTGGACGCATTTTGCGTTCAGGGGCAGAAGCGTCATTTGATTCAGTAACTTCGGCTTTGGGTGCAGCGGCTTTTTTGGCGGGGGCTGTATCGCCTGACACAGCTTGTTGATCGAGGATTTTGTAGATAAGATCTTGTTTCGAAAGCTTCTTGGCGTTCTTTACGCCCATATCCTCTGCAATTTCTTTCAATTCAGAAAGAAGCCTGACATTCAGGTCGTCAATAGTGTACATGAGATTTAAAAATGAATGTGGTTAATTTTAAAAATGATATGTGAATTGGTTGGTGATCAGCGTAAAGCTGAGTAATAACGTCATGGACTGATAACTAGAAAACAAAAATTTGATAAAGAGTTCCGGATTTATATTCAGAGGGCTTGAGATAAAAGCCGAATGATGATGCAAGTATAACCCAAAATTGAAAATTATCAAACCGTTAAATATTTTATTGAGCTTGGAAAAGCGCATGGCGATCAAAAAAAACTAATTTTGAAGCCTTTTAAAAATCCATACCCATGTTACAGCTTGCTACTGTCCGCGAACAAACCGAGAAGATCATTCAGGGTTTGGCAAAACGGAATTTCAAAGATGCAGAGAACCTTATAAACCAGGTACTCGAGAACGATCAGCTACGAAGAGATACTCAGAAAATTCTCGATGAGCTGAAAGCTAAATCTAATGTCGATTCAAAAAAAATCGGAGAGTTAATGAAGTCGGGAAAGCAAGACGAAGCTACTGCATTGCGCGCTGCTGTTACCGCGGATAAAGATAAAGTGAAGTCGCTTGAGACATCATTGGATGTATATGAGAAAAAGCAACTCGAGCTGCTATATAAGATTCCCAATGTACCGCACGATAAAGTACCAGCCGGTGTTGGTGCCGATGATAATATAGAAGTATATAGCCACGGTACAGTTCCCGAGCTCTATAGTGAGGCAGTTCCGCATTGGGACCTGATCAAGAAATATGATATAATCGATTTCGATTTGGGTATAAAAATCTCCGGTGCGGGGTTCCCGGTATATAAAGGCAAAGGTGCCCGCCTGCAGCGTGCGCTCATCAATTTCTTTTTAGATGAGGCAACACGGTTGGGCTACCGCGAAATTCAACCGCCTATCGTGGTGAACGAAGCGTCCGGTTATGGCACAGGACAATTGCCGGATAAGGAAGGGCAGATGTACTTCGTAAATGAAGACGGCCTATACCTGATTCCGACAGCCGAGGTACCGATCACCAATCTATACCGTGATGTTCTGGTAACGGAAGATGATCTGCCCATCAAGAATGCAGGATATACTCCTTGCTTCAGACGTGAAGCAGGAAGCTGGGGTGCGCATGTGCGGGGCTTGAATCGTCTGCATCAATTCGATAAAGTTGAGATCGTGCAGATCCGGAAACCAGAAGAATCATACGACGCGCTGGAAGATATGTGTGCACATGTACAGGGCTTGTTGGAGAAACTCGAATTGCCCTATCGCAAGTTATTACTCTGCGGTGGCGACATGGGTTTTAATGCTGCTATCACGTACGATATGGAAGTATACTCTGCAGCACAGCAACGTTGGCTGGAGGTAAGTTCTGTAAGTAACTTTGAAACCTTCCAGGCAAATCGCCTCAAGCTTCGGTATAAAGGCAAAGAAGGTAAAACGCAGTTGCTGCATACCCTGAACGGAAGTGCGCTGGCACTGCCGCGTATTGTTGCCGCTATACTGGAGAATAACCAAACCAAAGAAGGCATCCGTATACCGAAAGTATTGGTGCCCTATACAGGTTTTGATCTCATCAACTAATAATAACGATAACAAATTGAATACAAGCCCGCGGTATAAATTCCGTGGGCTATATTTTTTAATGCTTAATCCACTATGATCGATTCATCGCTAACCAACATTCAGCAAGTATCGGCACACTATATCGGCAACCCGGCCAATAGTGAATCGCTCCGTCTATCGGAAGCGCCTATGGAAGTGAATGATGAAAAGGTACATCAGCTTTTGCGTACATACTTTCTCTCGAACTTCACTACACCCGAGTACTATACATTTACATTTTCCAACGAAGACTTCACGCTCAACCCGATCTATAAATTTGCGATGGATATATTTCAGGAGCCGGAGTCTTTTCACGAGAACTCTGTAAACCTGGCCAAGCACTTGTATGGAGCAACGCAGCATCCGAATATAAAAGCGGGCGAACTATATATTGCATACTTCGATTCTATTGAAGTGCAGAATATGAGTGTGGAAGCAATCGGTATATTTAAGTCGGAGAATAAAGAGAATTATCTGAAGTTGTCGCCTCAGTTTAGCATGAGTGCCGATGAAGGTATAAATATCAAGAAACTTGATAAGGGTTGCTTGATTTTGAATGCCGAAAAAGAAGAAGGGTATAAAGTACTGATCGTAGATAATATCAATAAGTCGGATGCGCAGTTCTGGAAGCATGACTTTCTGAATGTAAAGCCACGCTCGGATGCGTTCCATCACACGAACAACTTCATGAAGCTTACGAAACAATATGTAGAAGACCAGCTTGCGGAAGAGTTCAGTGTATCGAAAGCAGATAAGATTGATTTGTTGAATCGATCCATGGACTTCTTCCGATCGAAAGAAGAGTTCAGCAAGGCAGAATTTGAAGTTGATGTACTCGGTAATGCGGATGTCATTGAATCATTCCGGAATTACGGGAACAATTTCATGACCACGAATAACCTGGATCCTATGGATAACTTCGAGATCTCGGTGCAAGCTGTAAAGCGACAAGCACGCGTTTTTAAAAGTATCCTCAAGCTCGATAAGAACTTTCACATCTATATACATGGCAGCCGCGAACTAATCGAAAAAGGATTCGATGAAGTAACGGGAAAGCATTTTTATAAACTATATTTTGATAGCGAAAGCTAGATCTGCGTACAACTTTATAGCTACGATGAAGTTCTCTTTCGCATGATATAGAAAATGCCCAACCCGAGGAGTGTCATCAGCAAAACAGATGTATAGGTGATGATGTTGAAATCGCCACCTTGCCAGCGGAAGTATATTCCGAACAAGGCCCACATCACCACAACGGCAAAGAAAGGGACTTTATAGTCGAACGTAATTTTGAAAGCAAGCAACGTTGCTATAGTCATCATGATAATCGTCCAGGTTTGCTGCGATAGGAATCCACCGTTCCATTCGAGAGAAACCAGCAGCGCGGAAATGTTGGCGATGGTCGCTACCGTGATCCAGGCGAGGTAAATTGTAAACGGCAACACAACCCATACTTGTAGTTTGTTCTCCTGCCAGGGTGACTCATGTACAATACGAAAGATCAGGATTAATACCGAGAGCAAGGCCAGCATGATGATTACAGATAGCGCAGTAAGCAAATGATGCCACACTAAAATCCAGCCGATGTTAAAGACACATGTAAGTATAAACCAGGCCAGCACGCGATCAATTCTTTTGTCATCACGCTGCGTCCAACTGATCACTATAAAGCCACCCAGCAAAATATAAATGACGCTCCATATTGAAAACGTTAATCCTGCAGGCGTAAAAAGACTGGGATATAGTGCCGACACTTCACCTGTGTTTAAACCATTCATGGGAAGTATATTCGCCAGCGCATTGACGGCAACCATAGCTGCAAAAGATAGTGTAGCGGCTAAACGGAGCACTGTACTTTTCATATTGTATAGTTTTATCAACGCTATAACACGTGTGTAATTAAAAAGTTATGCCATTCATCCCAAACTGAATTGGTAAAGCGGAGAAAGAGTTTTTATTTTAAGAGCACTTAAATGTATAGCATGAAAACCCAAACTCGTTTACTCATAGTTTGCTTCGCAGGGATGGCGTTAGCATGTTCAACAAAAAAAGAAGAAACAACTAACATGAAATATCCGGTAACACAGAAGGTCGATTCGGTCGATATATATTTTGGAGAAAAGGTATCAGATCCATACCGATGGCTTGAGAATGATACTGCAAAGGAAACTGCAGATTGGGTAAAGGCGCAGAATGATGTAACGTTTGGCTTCCTGGAAAAAATCCCTTATCGTGAAACAATCAAAAAGCGATTGGAACAGGTATATAATTACGAGCGACTAGGCGCACCGAGTAAAGAAGGCGAATATTATTATTTCTATAAGAATGACGGATTGCAAAACCACAGCGTGCTCTACCGTAAGAAGGAGGAGAACGGAACACCAGAAGTTTTCCTGGACCCAAATACTTTTTCAAAAGATGGTACTACCGGTTTAGCGGGTGTATCTTTTACGAAGGATGGTTCGATGGCAGCCTATATGATTTCTGAAGGTGGATCGGATTGGCGTAAAGCTATTGTTATCAAGACTGCTGATAAAAGTGTTGTAGAAGATTCACTTCGCGATCTAAAATTTACCGGCATTGCCTGGAAGGGAAATGAAGGGTTTTATTATAGCAGCTATGATAAACCAAAAGGCAGCGAGTTGTCTTCCAAAACACAGCATCATAAACTGTTTTATCACAAGCTTGGTACACCGCAGCATGAAGATATACTTGTATTTGGTGGCGAAGCGACACCACGCCGATATATAGGTGCCGGCCTCACGGAGGACGAACGTTTCCTCATAGTTTCGGCTGCTACCAGCACCACGGGTAATGAGCTATATGTTCAGGATTTGAATGATCCAAAAGGCAAGCTTGTATGCCTGGTAAATAATTTTGATAACAACCACAACGTCATCGACAATGATGGTTCGCGTCTCATTATACAAACAAATCTTAACGCACCGAACGATCGCATCGTGGCGGTAGATTTCTCTAACCCTACTCCGGAGCATTGGAAGGATATTATACTCGAAACAGAGAACGCCTTGCAAGGGGTAAGCACAGCGGGCAAAAAGTTATTCGTGAATTATCTGAAAGATGCGAGTACACTGATCAAGCAATTTGATTACAACGGTAAGCCTGAGCGCGAAGTGAGTCTACCAGGTATTGGCACGGCAAATGGTTTTGGTGGCAGGATCACCGACAAAGATGTATACTATTCCTATACTTCCTTTACCTACCCTACATCGATCTTTAAATTTAATATTGCTTCCGGAAAATCTACGCTATATGAAAAACCAAAAGTAGACTTTGATCCTGAAGCGTATGAAACAAAACAAGTGTTTTATGCCAGCAAGGATGGAACGAAGGTGCCGATGTTCATCGTATATAAAAAAGGTCTGGAGATGAATGGTAAAAACCCAACGATGCTATATGCGTATGGCGGCTTTGGTGTAAGCCTTACACCAGGCTTTAACACATCGCGCATTGTGTGGCTTGAGAACGGTGGTATATATGCGCAGCCGAACTTACGCGGAGGTGGTGAGTATGGCGAGAAGTGGCACCTGGCCGGAACCAAACTGAACAAACAAAATGTATTCGATGACTTCATCGCTGCCGGTGAATACCTGATCAAGGAGAAATATACTTCAAGTAATTACCTGGCTATATCCGGAGGCTCTAACGGAGGTTTGCTCGTCGGTGCAACCATGGCGCAGCGTCCTGATCTTGCCAAAGTTGCTTTGCCTGCTGTAGGTGTAATGGATATGTTACGCTATCACACCTTTACGGCTGGTGCAGGCTGGGCATACGACTATGGTACCGCAGATGATTCAAAGGAAATGTTTGAGTATCTAAAGAAGTATTCTCCGGTTCATGCACTGAAAGCCGGTGTGTCTTATCCTGCTACGATGGTAACAACAGCGGATCATGATGATCGCGTTGTGCCCTCACACTCGTTCAAGTTTGCCGCTGCCTTGCAGGAAAGTCAGTCGGGAGAAAATCCGGTGCTCATTCGCATCGATACGAAATCTGGTCATGGTGCATCCAATCTTTCAAAAGCGATTGAATCAACGGCTGATCAATATGTGTTTGCATGGTATAACATGGGAGTTATTCCTCCCATCGCGAAAAAGGAAATGTAAAATCGCATACGAAGCAGGAGAATCCAATTGGAGTTGAAGTGCGGTTGAGAAGTGTAGGAGAAGAAGTATAATTAAAAAAATACTGTAAATATTTACCACAAGAGGCAGCATATACCGCTGCCTCTTTTATTTTTGATATATGAGTAATGTGAATATCCGGATCGGTAAGAAAGATGATCTGCCTCGTGTGCTGGAGTTGGTGAAAGAACTCGCTTTATATGAGCGCGCACCCCATGAAGTGATCAATACAGTTGAGCTGATGGAGATCGATGGCTTCGGTATAAATCCGATCTATGGTTTTTTTGTTGCCGAGAATGAGAACGGTATCATTGGACTTTCACTGTTCTATTGGCGGTATTCTACATGGAAAGGAAAACGTTTATACCTGGAAGATATAATTGTTACCGAAGCAGAGCGTGGTAAAGGCATTGGTAAAATACTATTCGACAGAACCATGCAGCACTCATTGGATCAGAATTGCTCGGGCATGATGTGGCAAGTATTGGATTGGAATGATCCTGCTATAAATTTTTATAAAAAGTACGGTACCAAGTTTGGCGATGATTGGCTGAACTGTACACTTGAGCGCGATCAGATTGAAAAATTCTTTTCAGGGAATAACAGCAAGCATTAATACTTGATTTATTTCTACCTGTAAGGTTTTATGGGCTTTCGGAGAGTATAATCCGCAACAGTTCTTCATCTTTGAATTTCAAATTGAAAGTATGAAGAATCTAAGATTACTCCTGATCCTGCTGCTGGCATTTACGTTGTTTTCAACAGTGGATACAAAAGCGCAGGGAAAAAGCAAAAAGAAACACAAGTCAGAGAAGAAAGCAGGAGGCCCGCCACCCTGGGCACCGGCACATGGTTACCGCGCAAAAACGCGCTATGTATACTTTAAAGATTACCCGGTATATTATGATAATGACCGTGGAGTATATATATCGATGTCGGGAAAGAACTGGTCTATATCTGCGAAGTTGCCAGATATACTAAAGGGTGTTGACTTGCTTGCTGCACCAAAGATTGATCTCGACTTCAGTGGCGATGAACCACAAAAATCTTACGATAAACACCGGGAAGAATATCCAGGTAAGAAAAAAGATTAGTCTATTGGATATAGAGAAAAGCAATCGCCTGTTTTAGATGCAAGCAGGTGATTGCTTTTAGTACACAATAGACAGGCTCCTCGCGTTTGAGTATGCTGAGCAATAATGTTCATGGGGTACTCCCCAATGGCATGTAAATATGTAGTATCTTTTTTATCAGGCTTCCCGTCAGGCTTCGATATCCACGATAGCCCATACCGGAATAAGCGAACCTCCTTTTACTTCAACATAGTTATCTGCGAAGTCAATCAGGTTTGAAAAAGTTTCGATGACTTCACCGTCTTCAAGTTTCATGATAAGGCCTATATCCTGGTGTTCAAGGCTACTGATCATCACGGCTTTTACGAGTTTGTGAGCACGAAGTATCTTTTGTTCTTCGTCACTGAGTACATCCTGGTGTGTGAAATGCACCATTGGAATTTCTTCTGGGTTAATTTTCCTGACGTCCATATATATTTAAATGTTAAGTTCTGACAGGAAAGAGAAGTAAGCGGTGACATCAAAACAAAGAGAAAAATCTTTTCGTTTCAGATTTCCTCTAAAAGTGTTCGGAATGCCACGTGTCGGTCCTTGAAGCGGTTTTGAAACGCTTTGTTAAGCTCCGGCTCGAACTGCTCTACAAATTGCACCACCTCCTGAATATCTGCTGCAAAGTATTGAACGCTATACGAAACAGAACCTTCGTCCTGGTCGTGAAGCACTCTATACATTTTCCAATCTGTAAACATTTCTGTTTTCATGACTACAGGAAGATATTGTTCTTTCATCCAAAGCAACCACTCCTGTTCAATTTCTTTGTCTATTCCTATTGTTACGTTGTAAAGCAGCATGCCACAAAGGTAGTAGTCTTACACCATCATTTATAGGGTGCCTATATATTTATAGGGCGCGATCTTTCAAAAAATCAAAATTTGCATGCCGTACCATCAAAGAAGCGCCTTCAGAATCTTCATCAGCACCTTTTCGTCTATTGTAAGATCAGATTGGCCGTCTGTTACTTCAATAGCATCCAGTTCATCCAGATATCGCTTTAAATTTCGCTCTTCGTATAATTTGATCAGCGCAGGGTGTACATAATATTTCCGGCACACCGTACGCGTATTCCCTAATTTTCTACTCACAGCATCCAGTGCAGAAAGTATATTTCGTTTTGATTCGGTATCCGAAGACACCTCACCCAGTGATTTAAGCTCGCGTAAAAAGTGAAGTGATCCGGCCCATGTTCTAAAATCTTTGGCAGTAAATTCGAATCCGGTTACCCGTTGTATATAGCCATTCACCATTCCAGAGTCTATCGACCTGCGAAGTCCGTTAGCATCATAGTACTGAAAGAGTTCTTTGCCCGGTATCTCTCTGCATTGCTTTACTATTTTAGCAAGCCGTTTGTTTTGAAGCGATACTTTGTGAAATATTCCTTTCTTCCCTTTGAAAGAGAATTCAAGTTTACTTCCGTCAATAGCAACGTGCTTATCTTTTAAGGTTGTCAAACCATACGAGCCATATAGTTTCTCGTAGCCATCATTGCCTACACGAATATAGGTTCGCTCCATCAACGCTATTACAGTAGCGATAACACGCTCCTCACAAAGGTCTTTGCGATTCAGATCTTCTTCAAGTTTTAACCGAAGAGTCGGCAGCGCTTTGCCAAATTCATACAAGCGGTGGAATTTAGTTTCGTTGCGCAAAGCCGTCCACAACGGATGATATCTATATTGTTTACGATGACGAAGATCAAACCCTGTTGCTTGTATATGTCCTGCTTCATCGGTACAAATCCACACATCCGACCATGAAGGAGGAATCGCAAGTTTTTTAATCCTCTCAAGTTCTCGTTTGCTACGCAGTGGCTTGCGGTCAAGGAGGTATATATAGCCTGTACCTTTTCGTATACGCACAATACCGGTGCTTGAATCCGTAACATACTTAAGCGATGCTGCCTGCGCAGCCTTCTCGTAGTTTCGGTCAAGCCGGATAAACTCCTTATGCGTTAAGGCTATATTTAATGTGTTGTTGTTCATAAAGTAAGTCGGTAATAAAAAAGTCAGGACTGTATGTCCTGACTTTCGGCTGTGAGGGAATGTGACCTACTCCTGTTCAGCAGCTTCGTTAATGTCAGCTTCTGCGAGAGACGTCAGCAGTTCATCGGCTTGCTTCTCTTCATCGAGTGTCTGACCAAGTATATCTTTGATATCTTCACGCCCTAGCGTTTTGGCAAGTTGTGCCAAACCACCATAGGTAGCGATTTCGTAGTGCTCAACTTTTTGCGCTGCAAGAATCAATCCTACATCCCTCGTAGCAGATCCTTTCTCTGTTTCAGAAATGATATCTTCACCTTCTTTGATCAAACCTTCCATTGCTTCGCATTTTTTTGCTTGCGGTTTTTTATCCAGCAGTTCAAAAACTTTTTCTACACGTGCAACATGCTCTTGTGTTACGGTAATGTGATCCGCGAAAGCGTTAGCAAGCTCTTCAGAGGTTGCTGCCTTCTGCATTTTTGCCAATGCCTTTGTAAGATGCTTTTCTGCCCAATAAATGTCTTTCAGGCTGTCAACGAAAAATTCTTCGAGTTCGGAAGAGCTTTCCTTCGCTGAAGAAGCTTTTTTAGTGCTTGTTTTTTCCATGGTTCTAAGGGTTTTAATGATTAATCTTAATCTATACTATATGTATAAAACTCTGTGCCACTACCACTCTGGTTTTCAAGCTTTTTCTTGTAGATGATTATCCCCGAGAACCAGACAAGCTTAAGTGTTAGGTATAAAATTTCTCACTGTTTTTGCTCGTTCTTTTTCTTCTTCTTGAAATATCCGCGAAGAAGAAAATTATGCTGCATGGCTTCCATGTTTTCGTCCAGTTTACCGGATGCACTTTCTGCATTGATCAATGTATTTTCCATACGTTGTGCAAAAGTTGTATCTGCCAATAATAAACCCAATGCATTATCATTGCTGTTCACTTTTGCAACGACCTCCTGTAAGTCGCTTGCGATCTTCGCAGTGTTTGCGGATACTTTTTTTACATTCACCAGTGCTGCGTCAAACGTGCTCGCCATACTCGTGTCGTATAGGAGTTTATTGATAACGCCATCGCCGTTTTTCATTTCATATACCAGTCCATTCAATTCCGCGGTAGCATGATTCATGTTGTTGCCTGCCGACTTGAGACTGCTTACCGTACTGCGCAGCTCTTGTGCAAACTGCCCGTCATTTAATAATTCTCCCACTACACCTTGTCCGTCCTTTATTCGCTTGGATATAGTTTGAAGATCGCCTGTTAACGATTTTGTATTCTGCCCTACATCTTTCGCTATATTTATGAGTTCTTGTGTATCTGCAGGTGATGCAGCATTTATAGTATCGTTGTCATCTATATGCGTATGTGCATTACCCGGGCGCACCACTACAATTTTATTTCCTACGAGTCCATCGGAGCCGATATAGGCTGTTGCATTTTTAGAGATAAACTCGTTTTGCCGCTCTTTCAATTGAAGTTGTACTACCACTTTACCTTCAGAAACGATTTGTACTTCTTTTACCGTGCCGATCTTTACTCCCGACAACCAAACATTATCGCCTCTTTTCAATCCTTCAACATTTTTGAAGATCGATACTACTGTAAAGGTTTTACTGAAGATGCTGTTCTCGCTTCCGATAAAAAACACCGTTGCAATGAAGATCGCTAACCCTGCGAGCACAAAGGCGCCCAGTTTTATATCTTGTTTAACTTCGTTCGTTTTCATATAGTTAATAATTAAAGAATGGTTCTAATTCAGGATCGGTAGTTTGTCTGATCTCATCAAACGTACCTTCATATTTACTGTAGCCTCCTACCAATGCAATAACACGGTCGGACGTGTGACGGGCGCTGCTGATGTCGTGTGTGATAATGATGGAAGACGTTTTATACTTATCGCGTACTTTAAGTATCAGCTCATTGATTTCAATGGACGTAATGGGATCAAGCCCCGCAGTAGGCTCGTCATATAGCATGATCTTCGGATTGAGGATTAGCGTTCGTGCTATACCGATCCTTTTTTTCATACCACCGGAAAGTTCTGCCGGCATTTTATTGATGGCATCTTCGAGTCCCACATCTTCCAGAGCTTTAACGACACGCTCTTCCAGTTCATGCGGATCATTTATACCCAGATTTCTCTTGAGCGGGAACTCCAGGTTTTCGCGCACCGTCATAGAATCATATAGCGCGCTGCCTTGAAATGAAAAGCCCACATGCAAACGCAGTTCATTCATTTCTTTTTGATTCAGCGAGAGTACATCATAGTTGAGTATAGTAATCGAGCCAGCGTCTGGCGTAATGAGGCCCACCATACATTTAATGAGTACAGATTTACCCGTGCCAGACCTGCCGAGTATAACCAGGTTCTCACTGTTATGCAGGTCGAGGTTTATATCACGGAGTACATGCGTATCGCCAAATGACTTTTTTAAATTCCGGACCTTTACAACTATATCTGTTGATGCCGGTATATTCTTTTCCTTTGCAGAAGCTGTCGCTATATCCTGGTTCATCGTCTGAAAAGGTTAATGAATTGAAGGCTCAGCAGATCGATCACAAAAATGAGGATCATGGAAACCACTACTGCAGTATTTGCAGCTTTACCAACTCCGGCAGTGCCGCGCTCGGCATGATAGCCAGCGTAACATCCTACCGCTCCTATAGCAAAACCAAAGAAGGCCGCTTTTATAAGGGAAGAGAATATATCTACATACGTGATTGACACAGCAACATCATTAAAGTATAGCTGGAAACTGGAGTTGTTCATGAAGTTTACGGTGAGAAAAGATCCCAGCAGCGCAGTCATGTCCGCGAAGACTACCAGGAAAGGAAGCATTAACGTTGCAGCCGTAACGCGACTTGCCACGAGAAACGAGAAAGGGCGAGTGCCCGATACTTCCATCGCATCGATCTGTTCGGTTACACGCATACTTCCAAGCTCAGCTCCCATATTCGATCCCAATTTCCCGGCGCAGATAAGTCCTGTAATTAGCGGGCCAAGGGAACGCACCACCGCTTGTGACACCAGCGAAGGCAACCACGACTCCGCTCCAAAAGAAGATAGTGACGGACGCGATTGACGTGTAAACACAACGCCTGCGAGAAATGAAGTAAATACAATCAAGAACAAGGAGCGATTACCAACAACAAAGCATTGTCGCAACGTTTCCTTCCAGTCATAAGGCGGTAAAAACACTTCGCGTATAACGTTTATAACAAACCGATAAATGTCAGCGAGGTCTATTAACAATTTTTTGATTTTCATGTATACAGATATATATAACATGGGCCTTTGTAAAAGTTGTGCCCCAAAAAGGCATACAGCTTTTATAAACCGGGCTGTATAAGAATGTCTACACTTGGGCAATTTGAAAATATATATCACTGACTTCACATACTATGAAGTAACTTTTTCTACAGGTGAGCCGGTTGGTGGCAAGCTTTTTTAAGATGTAGCATTACAAACATCAAACTAATTTTAACTATACTATTATGAGATCATTATTGTATTTAATCGCAGTGATATTAATCATTGGATGGCTTTTAGGCGTATTTGTTTATAGCGCTACCGGATTAATTCACGTTCTTATTGTACTCGCAATTCTCTCCTTATTACTGGGTGTAATCAGAAGGGCTTGATAAATCAGAATCTTCAACCAAACATTTAAATCATGAACAAAGTCAAAAGCAGCGTTCTTAGTAAAGTATCTGTATTGTTTATGCTTGTAGCGATAAGCATGCAGGTACTGATGGGCTGTAATGCGACCAACACTACCAAAGGTGGTGCTATTGGTGCAGGAGCCGGAGGTGCTATAGGCGGAGTTATAGGATCACGATCAGGTAACACTGCCGTGGGCGCTATTATAGGTGCTACAGTGGGTGGAGCAGCAGGTGCATTGATAGGACGCCAGATGGATAAACAAGCGGAAGAACTTAAACGCGATCTGGAAGGCGCAACCGTAGAACGTGTAGGAGAAGGTATAAAGATAACTTTTAACTCCGGTCTGTTGTTTAATGTTAATTCATCGCAGCTGAGTCCAACAACACAACAAAATTTACGTGAGCTGGCCGCTACGCTGAATAAATATGAAGACACCAACATTTTAATTGAAGGTCATACAGATAATACTGGTTCGGATGAACACAATCAAAAACTCTCTGAAGAAAGAGCAAGATCTGTAGCTACTTTTCTAAATGCGCAGAATGTAAAGAACGGTCGTATAACAACGACTGGTTATGGTGAAACCCAACCGGTAGCAGATAATACTACCGATGTGGGTAAAGATCAGAACAGACGCGTAGAGGTTGCTATCTTTGCAAATAAGAAAATGAAGAAGTGGGCAGAGAAAAATGACACAGGCAATTCATAATAACAACCACTATATATTTACTTCTTACAGTACGCATAGGAGTTTTGGAAATACTTTCTACAACTTCTATGCTGCTGCTAAGAAACCCGTAAGCACATGTATACATGAAAAGGAAAACGTATGTCTCGATAATTATAATTCTAATAATACTTAGTGCTTCTGCCTTGGTTGCAAACCGTTATCTGCCAGGTTTCCTTCACAAAACACTTCGGGAAAAAGTCGCATCACTCCGTAAAAAAGGTATCGTTCTGAAATATGATTCTTTGCAATTGAATTTATGGCAAAGACAGATTGAAATTGATACCATCACCCTTGACATTCCGGAAAAGAAAATCTCTGCAGAGATATATAACTGCAAAATAAATTCATTTCACATTCTTCCATTGCTCTTCCGTAAACGTATTCATCTGAATGACGTTACTGCAGACGAAGTAAAATTCAGCATGACCAAAAAGCATGTTGAAAAAGAAAAACTTGACGCTGATCAAAAGGGAGATCTTTCCGTCATTATAAATTCTATTAATATTCGCCATGCTTTTTTTCGTACAGAAGATAGTACAAGTCGCGATACCGTAACGATTCAAGGAAGTATACAAGTAAAAGGACTGAGCATTAACGACACGCGTGATGAATCGCCATGGACGTTCCATGCCCTTTCGATGGATTCTTTGACATTCGATTCTCCATTTTATACTATCGTCAGTGATCACCTGGACCTTGATAAAGACAGGCGACATCTTGCTATCGATACACTTCGTATCAAACCTCGGTTTTCAAAGCGTGAGCATGCAAGACGTAAACGTGTAGAGGACGATCGCTTCCATGGTATAATTACCGCTATTACTGCAGATGGATTTGATTTTGAAACCGGAGATTCTGCCTTTGTAAATGCATCGGCCCTCACATTTAGTTTAGCCATGGATATATACAGGAATAAACATTATCCGTTTCCGAAGCGTGACTATATGCCTTTGCCAATGGACGCATTGAAGCGATTGCCCTTTTCGCTTACGTTGGACACGGTACGCATACGCGATAGTTATGTGTCGTATGAAGAATTGGGCGAAGAAGCAGACTCTACCGGCACACTATATTTTGATAAGCTTGAGGCTGGTATCTTTCACATCTCAACGGACACCACAATGCCAGCGCCTTACCTCGAAGCTTCGAGTGCCCTAATGGGTAAAGGTAAACTTAAAATGACCTGCCAGTTTTCAAACACGAAAAAACCTGCGATGGTAAAAGGCTCATTAAGCAATTTTCCTCTCACGCTTGTGAATGATATACTACGACCGCAGGCAAAAGTAGAGGTTGAAAGCGGCACCATGATGAAACTTAATTTCAGTTTTGGCTTTGGTGAATATCGCTCGGATGGAGCGGTGGACTTGAGTTATAAAGATTTAAAAATAACAAGCCTGCGTAAAGACAAGGATACAGACAAGGCGGTGCGTAATAATTTATTGACACTTGCTATCAATACATTTATAAAGGATGATGCAGGACAATTTGTGACGGGTGAAAAACAAACAGGCATCATTTTATTTTATCGTGATCGTAAGAAAGCCATTTTCAATTATTGGTGGAAATCGCTTTTCTCGGGGATAAAGTCATCGGTAGCCTTGCGAACAGAGCAAACCGATAGACTGACTGCTGAGAAAAATGCGAAGAAGGACAGGAAGAAGCGAATGAAGAAAAAAGAGTGATACGGTATAAATATGAAACTGTCAAAGAAGGTTTGGATACTAATAGCCGTTGCAGCGATCATTTTCGCAGCCCGATTGTCCATGCCTTACTTTGTAACGCGCCATGTAAATAAGGTATTGGCAGCTATACCCGGGTATCGCTATACCTTGAGTGATGTCGATATATACTTGTACAGAGGTGCATATCAATTGAAGGAGTTGCGCGTTTTTAAAGAGAATGAAAACAATGAGAGTCCATTTATATATATACCAGTGATAGATCTTTCGGTAGAATGGAGCGCGGTGCTTGATGCAGCCCTGGTGGGGCAAGTCACCTTCGAAAATTCGGAGTTGAATTTTACCGGGAGTAAAAATAGTACGAACGGAATGGATGTGGACTGGATGCAGCCGATACGCGCGTTAATGCCGCTTCGTGTTAACCGCATCAAAATCACAAATGGCAGAATTGCTTACTATGATTCCACTACGGTGCCTCATGCAGAATTGGTTTTAAATTCTGTCAATGCATCGGCAGAAAATCTTCTGAATATAACTGAAGATCCGGGCATGTTGCCTGCATCTGCGCATCTGGCGGCTGTTACTCCCGGTAACGGAATGTTAGGTGTGAAAATTAAAATGAATGTAGCAAAGTCTTTTCCTGATCTCGAGATCAATCTGAAATTTGAAAATGCAGACTTGAAAGCGTGGGATGATTTTCTTAAGGCGTATCCCGGTATCCATATACAGCAAGGTAATTTTAATCTATATACAGAAGTAGTTATGATGGATGGAAAAACGGAAGGATATATATCGCCCGTCATTGAAAATCTGAAAGGAGTAAGTATAGGGAAACGTAAGGCAGACGATGAAAGAGCTGGATGGAAATCTATATCAACCTTTTTGCTCGCGAATCAGTCCAAGGACAGGTTATCAACGCGCGTGCCGATTACCAGCGTTACGAGCGATAGCACTGTGGCAGTAGTACCTGTTTTGTGGAATGTTCTATGGGAAGGTTTCGTGAAGGCCTTTGAGGAAAAACGTGAAGGCACACTAAAGTTAAAGACTGTAGTAAACGAAGATTCGGGTATAGTAAAGCAATTGGAAAAGAAGGCTAAGAAAGAGGAGCGTAAAGAACGCAGACGGAAAAAAAGGGAAGAGCGTAAAAAGAAAAAAGAAGAGTCATAGAAAATTCTTGAGAGATCCGAGGCTGATGGGCTTCTCCAAAAATTTAACAGATGAAATATTATCAAGTTCCTGCGGAAAGCCTCTGTAAGCGCTCATTAAATTGATCGCACTTTTTGGAAAATTAGTGCGTATATATTCTACTTTGTCCCATCCCAAACCGTCCGGTAAATTATTGTCGAGAAAAATAATATCAGGAGATATACCTTCTAACTTCTGAATGCCATCCTTCAGCGTATAGGCTAAATGTACTTCGTATTGCAAAGGAACGAGATAAGCCTTCAGCAATACGCATAGATCCCTTTCATCATCTATGATTAAAACCTTTTTCACTCTAAATGCTCTTTACTGGGTAGTGAGTAAATAAACCAATTCAATAAAAGTAAACGATTTTTCGGTGTTTAAGTATATAACGCGAAAAAAATCGTATTACATTTTTATGTAGGTGATATTCATTCGAAAAGCATTACCCTTGGAACGGTTTTTTACTAACCTGGTATACATCTAAAAATATAACAGCCATGAACAGAAACAGTAAAATAATTTTAGGTATTGTTGGTGCAGCAGCAGCTGGTGCTGTTATCGGATTACTACTTGCACCAGACAAAGGAAGCGATCTTCGTAAGCGCATATCAAAGGCAGCAGATGAGTTTGCGGGTAGCCTGACGGATGCGATATTAAGCAACAGAGAAAAATTACTCAGCGCAAAGGATCAATTTGTGAATGAAGCGAAAGGATTAAAGTCCGAAGCTGCATCACGCTTTGGTCGTGTGAAGGAATCTGTAAGCTGATTCTATAAGCTCTAAGCTTTTGTTTAAGGTTTCATTCGATTCCATTTGGTTTTAGATGTAAACCTTAAACATTTGCTCTATATACTTCCCTTAAACAGTAAACCCTATGGAAGAGTTAAAATCAAAAGCTGAAAATTTAGCTGAGCATGCAGGTGATTACTTTGAGACCCATTTTAAGCTGGCAGTTTTAAATGCTACCGATAAGGCTACTGGTCTGGCATCTCAAGGTGTAACAGTAGCGTTGTTAACGGTGCTGTCGTTGTTTGTCCTGTTGTTTTCGGGACTTGGTTTGAGTTGGTGGATAGGAAATGCAATCAATAATATTGTTGGTGGATTTTTTATTGTAGCAGGAGTATATGGGTTGTTGATTGCCATTTTATTACTCTTTCGCAAAAAGCATATAGCGCCCCTTATCCGTAATTTTTTAATAGCCCGGATTTATGAGTAACATTCGTACCTATGATGATCTTTTACGGGAAAGAGAAAAATTAAGAGCACAGCTTCAGTTCCATAAGCAACAGATTAAAGTTGATATGCAGGAACTTCGTGAGGAAATGAAGCCTTTGCTTAACCTCACCAAGGTATTGGGGAAAATGACTACGCGGGAAACACGCAACGATGCGTTGATTAGTACCGGGTCATCGCTGGCGATTGACTTGCTGGCCAGAAAAGTGTTGCCGAAAAATATAATCAGCAGGTTGTTCTTGCCTGGTATGTTAAAGAATGTGACTTCACATTTACTCTATAGCGCTAAACCGTGGCTTCAAAAACTTATCGGATCACGGAAGAAGAAACCGGTTGTCGAAGAACAGCAGTAGGTATTTATATACTATATATCTATGCAGGAATAGAAGCCACCCGAAACCAGTAGCTTCGGATTTCCTCGACTACATTTAGCAGCGATTCAAAACTGGTCGGTTTTACTATATACGTGTTAGCACCCAGCTCATAACACCGTTTAATCTCTGTGTCATTTTTTGTGGTAGTGAAAACAATGACTGGTATTTTCTTAAACACAGGATGTTGCTTTATTTCTTTCAATGCTTCGCGACCGTCTTTTTTTGGCATGTTCAAGTCCAGTAAAATGAATCCCGGATACTCTGCGTTTGCAACTGATTCGAGGAATTTTAATAACTCTACGCCATTCTCAACAAATTCAATTTTTTCAGTATACCCTTTCTCATGAAAGGCTGTTTGCATTAAGTAGCGATCATCAGCATCATCTTCAGCAACCAGTATAAATTCTTTTCGAGTGGTCTTCATAGTCATAAATCAAATATAAACTATTCATTTTACTGTTGTTCAACCATTCGCAATCAGTGAATCATAAAACCGAGGAAAGCATGTATAAATCTGTGGAATAAATTCCTCCCTGAAAGAACTGCCTGCGAAAACACATTTTATTTGAGCAGGCATTTAAATTTTATAGAGAACAGAAAGAAGTGTTATGGAAAAGCATGCAAAACAACGTAAACGCTCGGCGCATAAAAAAACTTCACCGGTAAATTCAGCAGAGCGTTCTGTGCCCAGTGAAAAGCGTGAGAAGCCTGTAACCGATGCAGAAGTGTCGGCAGGACCAGAACAAAATGCATCATCAAGTGACCGCCAAGAGACGGTTGCACAAACAAAGGAATGGGAACGCCAGCCGCGTGTAAATGCGGATGAACAAAAAAACATCGTTAACAATCCGGAGCATTCGCAAGATGAAATAACGGATCAACGCGATAAGTAATCAGCGCTATATATATAGTTCCAAACATATCTATCAGTAACAAATTATACCATGGAATTTGAAATTATTGAAAACAGAAGTGAAGCAATAGATAAATTGAAAGATCTGTTGCAGGATGTAAACATCTGCATGTTCATAACAACAGATGATAACGGCAAAGTGATGAGCCGCCCTATGGCTACGGTGGACACTGATGATGAAGGCAACGTTTGGTTCTTTACCAATGAGTTTTCCGAAAAAATTCATGAAGCTTCACAAGACAACTCCGTAGCGCTTGCATATTCTCATCCTGGTAAGAATGTATATGTACATATAAATGGTGTCAGTACAGTTGTGGTTGATAAGGCGAAGATGAAAGAATTATGGACACCTCTTGTTAAAGCATGGTTTCCGGATGGAGTGGATGATCCGAAGCTTTGCCTGATAAAAGTAAATGTACAGGAAGCACACTATTGGAACAGCGCGTCAAATAAAATGGTAACATTTTTTAATATGGTGAAGTCTATTGCAACGGGCGATCGGTATGACGAAGGCGAAGTAGGCAAACTGAAATTCGGGAAAGGTAAATGAACAGAGTATAGCGATTAAGAGTGATTGAAACCCTTATTGCTAGCTATACATTTCATACCTGTTATGCTATAGCGGGAAACGAAATCAAAAACGTAGTTCCCATATTCTCTTTAGACTTAACATCTATATGTGCCTTATGCGCCTGCAGAATATTAAGCGTTGCTGCCAGGCCAAGCCCCATGCCATTTCGTTTCGAAGTAAAGTATGGCTCAAAAAGTTTAGAGATATTCTCGGAGGAAATACCACATCCATTGTCGATGATTTCGACCACGTAAGCTCCTGGGGTAGGATTTATCGCAATGGTTAGTTCTCCCTGCATGTCCTTCATGGCTTCCACTGCATTGATGATAATATTCAAAAAGGCGATTTTTAATTTACTGTTGTCAGCCTGAATATAGCATGGTGTCTCCGGGTAACGCACGCGCATATTAATATGCTGTAAAGTAATCCGATCGAGCGCAGCACTGATGCTATCATCCAATACAGCTTGAAGTATAGCTTTCTTGAATACGAGTTCTGTCGGACGTGCTGAATTAAGAAGTTCGGTGATCAGATCGTTTATTCTTTTTGAGTTTCGCTGAATGATCTCCAGGAACAATGCATCATCTTCAGATTTATTTGAAGTGATCAATTGCTCTACCGACATCTGTATATTGTTTAGCGGGTTGCGTACTTCATGTGCAAGTGTTCGTACGAGTCGGCCGGTAGCAGCTAGTTTCTCGGCTTGCAACGCTGCCTTCTCGGCACGCTTCAAATTTGTTATATCATGAATTATACCTTGAACATACGGAGCCCCGGTGTTATCAATCTCTAATGTGGCGGAGAGTATACATATCTTCTTCTCGCCCTGTTTATTGATGAGTATAATTTCGGCATCATCGATCTCTTTGGTCTGCTCCAGACTTTGTGAGACACGATCTTTACCTTCTGTGATAAGTTCGTATAGTGAGAGAAGAGAAAGTTCTTCTGTGGTATATCCTAATAACTCGGCAGTAGCGCTATTAATATTTTTGAAACGTAGCGCTTCATCCGTTATGAAAACAGCGTCTTTGGACCGTTCAAAAATGCTGCGATATTTTCTTTCATTTGCACGCAGTGCTTTAAGCGATGCAGAACGCTCCAGCGAGTAACGAATGCTTCGTTCAAGTTTCTCGGTGTTAAGCTCTGATTTTATAAGGTAATCCACAGCGCCCACTTGCATGGCTTCCTTATCTACAGCCTGGTTTCCCTTTCCGGTGAGCAGAATGATAGGCTGTTCACAATTCAGGCGAACCGCTTCCTTCAACAAGTCAAGCCCGGTCTTTACTCCAAGACGGTAATCGACCAGGTATATATCATGCTCGGAAGTTCGAATGTGATCCACCGCTTTTGCATATGTAGAACACCAGTCAATTTTAAAAGCAGCGCTGTCAATACTTTTTATATAGTCACTCGTGATGAGAAAATCATCTTCATCATCATCAACAATTAAAATACGTGTGGATTGTGACATGTAATTCAGGATTGTTTCTCCGGCAAAATAATAAAGAAGCAGGCACCTGCTTCTGGTTTGCTTTCAGCGTACATCACTCCGCTATGATTATCGACAATTTTTTTGCAGATCGCCAGTCCAATCCCCGAGCCGGGGTATTCTGACTTTCCGTGAAGACGTTGAAAGATCTGAAAAATTCTTTCGGAATATTCTTCTTCAAAACCAATTCCATTGTCCTGCACCTGGATCTTAAAAAAATCTTTGTCCGCAGGAAGGTGGTATAGCTCCTTGTCTTGTTTTGTAATTCTTACACTATTGATTTTAATAACCGGGTTGAGTGTTTGCTTTCTGAATTTGATAGCGTTACCAATCAGATTATTAAAAAGTTGTTTTATTTCTGATCGCACAGCTTCTAGTTGTGGCAACGAGTATGTTATAATCTTAGCATTCGTCTCTTCGATTTTTAACTCGAGATCGGATTTAACAGCAGCGATAACATCATTCATATTTACTTGTTCGTAAATATGTGAACTGCGTGTAGTACGGGAAAAATCCAGAAGGTTGTCAATCAGGATGCGCATATTTTCAGCAGAAGCCATGATGCGTTCCAGGTATAGCAGTCCATCAGCTTTCAACTCAGACGATAGTATACCTTTGAGGCGCTCACTGAAGGTGGAGATCTTCCGCAGGGGTTCCTGTAAATCGTGTGAAGCTACATATGCAAACTCTTCAAGCTCTTTGTTCGAACGATTTAGTTCGCGAATACTTCGTTCACGATCCCGTTCAAAATTTCTAACGGTTGTGACATCCCGCGTTATACCGATCATTTTCAACGGTGTTCCATTTGTATCGGTAACAACTTTAGCCTTGGTCGATACAATCTTGCTGGTGTCGTGCTTTGTTTTTACCTGGTATTCACATTCGAATTCCGATTTTGTATCATAGGCGTTTTGCATGGCTTTTTCAAAACCATCAACATCATCGTGCGAAACCAGGCTCATGTAAAAATCATAAGAGACTGTGGGCAGCTCGTCACGATCAAATTCAAACAACTTATATATACCTTTAGACCACTGCATCTTTTTCTCAGATATAGTATAGGTCCAGCTTCCAAGTTGTAACAGTTCTTCTGTTTCATCAAACAGTTCGCGAATGGCCTTCGTCTCTTCTTCACTTTTTTGAAGTTCTGTAATATCTTCTGCTATGAACAAGAGTGAAGCGGCATCACCATTTTCATTTCTGCGTAGAACCGAACCCAATGTTCGGAAGTAACGCCAATGACCTTGTTTATGGTTTAGCCTGCATTTATAGGAATAAGAATCGTTGTTCTGGAGTGCGTAAAATTTTTGGAGTTCAGTCTGAACGAGATCAAGATCATCTTTAAAAATGATCTTGCTCAAGTCGCCTTCCCGGATCTCGTCATAAGAGAATCCCAGGAAATCAGATATGCGTTTGTTAACAAACTTTAAGCGTTTGTTACTAACATCATAGACATAAATAATCGCGGGAAAGAAGTCTGCTATTTTTTCGTCAAATGTATCTCGGTTTTCACCCGAGTCGAACAGCATTTTCAAGTAGTGGATGTATTCACTCATACTTCTTGCTGGAACTCAATATTATTAAGCTCCTTGTACTGCTTGATTTTGTTATATAGTGTTTTACGATCGATTTTTAAAAGCTTGGCGGCTTTACTTTTATTAAAGTTAACGCGCTTTAATGCCTCCAGTATGATTTCATATTCCGCATCTATACCAGCACCCTTCAACCCTGTTTCTTTTATAACGGGACGGGTATACGTTGGTGTTGGCGGTAATCCGGAATCCAATCCATAGGAAGACGACATTACAGGAATTTGCTGCTCTGCTCCTGCATCGAATTGCAGTTTTGTATAATTTGATACCTCGAAAGGAATGCTCTTCACATCGATGATATCTCCGTCACTTAAAAGCGTTGCACGTTTGATAACATTTTTCAATTCGCGAAGATTGCCATGCCATACGTAGTTCTGGAAAATGTTTTCCACTTCAGGAGTGAATCCTTTTACATTTTTACCAAGTTCCTGGTTGGTTATATTCAGGAAGTGATTCGCGAAAATCATAACATCGTTTTTGCGTTCACGCAACGGTGGCACATTGATCTGGAATTCATTGAAGCGGTGGTATAAATCTTCGCGGAACTTTCCATTGCGGGCAGCATCCCAAAGTTTTTCGTTACTCGCTACAATAATGCGTACATCGAGTTCTATATCTTTCGTTCCTCCAACACGTTTCATTTTTCTCTCCTGTGTAACACGGAGTAATGAAACCTGCACATCATACGGTAAGTTGGCAATTTCATCAAGCAGAATTGTTCCACCATTTGCCAGTTCGAAGCTTCCTATCTTTTGACCAACAGCACCGGTGAATGATCCTTTTTCGTGACCAAACAACTCACTGCCGGCAAGTTCTTTTGATAGGGCACCACAATCTATAGCTATAAATGGCTTGTCTGCACGTTTGCTGCGCTTGTGTATCTCTTGTGCTATAGCTTCTTTACCACTTCCGCTTTCACCGTAAATGATAACGCTATAGTTGGTTGGACCAACCAGGTCAATCTGATTTAAAATGTTTTTGAAGTCGGGGCTATTACCGAAGATATAGGTTTGCCCGTTTTCGTGTTTTTTAGAGAATGATAACGCCTTCGTATCATTATTACTGTCATTGTTACCGGAGGAAACGTGAGTTACAACCGCTGCGGGCTCCTTGAGCGCACGCTTGATGGTCACTAATATTTCATCGGGCAACAGCGGTTTTGTAACGTAATCAATCGCACCCAGTCTCATTACCTCTACAGCCGTTTTAATATTGCTATAGCCTGTAATGATTATTACAGGAACCGTTGGAAGCTTTTCCTTTATGTTTTTAAGGATGGTAGTGCCATCCATATCTTCCAGCTTAAAATCGCAAAGTATTAAATCCGGGTCGGTGCTCTCTAAAATCTCCAACGCTTTTTTACCACTATTCGCTTCAATTGCTTCAAAGCCATGTTTGGATAGGAAACGCTTTAAAACAAGGCACATGTCCTTATCATCATCAATGATTAAAATTTTTTCAGCCATATCTTTTTTAAAAATAACTACATAACTACTACTATAATTACTTAAAAAAATTAAGCCCAGAAAGCTCTCATCTGTGCAACGGGTATTTGGAGATGCTCCCGGTATTTGGTAACAGTTCTTCTTGCGATATTAAATCCTCGTGTAGCCAGTAATGAAGCCAACTGCTGATCGGAATAGGGTGACTTTTTATCTTCACGCTTAATAACTTCTTCAATTTCTTTTTGGATGACCTTGTTGCTGATCACCGCGCCACTTTTGTTTTCAATACCTTCACTAAATAAACTCTTTAATAAAATCGTTCCAAAGGGAGTCTGAACGTATTTGTTACAAGTAATGCGGGACACCGTGGATATATCTACTCCGGCCATCTCTGCTATATTCTTCAGGATCATTGGCCTCAATTGAGACTTATCACCATCCTGAAAATAGTCAAATTGATACTGGACAATGGAATTGATAACATTCAACATAGTGGTTTCGCGCTGGCGAATTGCATTAACAAACCATTCTGCCGAACTAAGTTTGCTTTTTAAATATTGGAACGCGCGTGTGTCTTTGCCTTTCTCTGCTTGCTGCACCATGGCTTTCATGCGATTACTGATAACCAGGTTTGCTGAGCGTTGATTTGTAAGGCCTACTTCCATACCGTCTTCACGATGAGTAATAAAGAAATCAGGAATGATTGTATCGGCTGAACTTCTCTCTTCAGTGCTTCCTACCGGATTGAGGTTGAGCGAACCCATCATCTCAAGCACCATCCTTAATTCTTCTTCATCTATCTGTAAAGCATTTTCAATTTTTTCGAAATTGCGCGCTTTGAGATCATCATAATATTTTTCAAGTATAACAAGTGCAGCTTTTACATCCGGACATTTTGTATTCATCCGTTTCAGCTGCAACATCATGCACTCGCGTATATCGCGCGAACCCACACCTGCAGGCTCAAAACGTTGAATGACGTGAAGTAATTTTTCAGCATCCTCACCTTCAATCCACTGCATGGTTTTCAAAGAAAAATCTTCTGCTAATGTTTCAAGAGGAGTTTCCAGAAAACCTTTTTCATTCAGATTTCCAATGATGAATTGCGCGAACGCCAGATCTGTTTCAGAAAGTTTTATAGCTGATAATTGTTCTTCTAAATCTACCTTGAAATCGCGTGACGCAACGATAGGTTTATCAGGCATATCATCCTGTTGATAGTATTGTTTGTTCTCTGTTTTATAGTCTGGTATATCATCGTATCCATATTCTTCCCAATCCTGATACTCCTGAACCTCTTCCTTGCTATTCGTAGTATCAATTTCATCGGCCTCTTTCTCTTCGATGATTGGATTTTCCTCTAATTCGTTTTTAATTCGTTGCTCAAGTTGTAAGCTTGTTAAGTGAAACAGCTCGAGCATCTGAAGCTGCTGAGGATTTATCTTTAGCTGTTGCTTTTGAGTTAAGTTCTGACGTAACATAGCTGGTTCGGGTTTAAATACCAGGAAGTACATGCAACCCTAAAACCAAATTTTTAAACCTCCGAATTTTTTTTTAATGAATTGATAATCAAATAAATATAATTCCAATGATATTGATAAGCAAGTATCAAAGTGGGGTATTGTGGAAATTATTACTCGATTTGTAGAAATTTATCTATTCTATGCGCAAGTCGGTAGCAATCACGT
Organism: Ohtaekwangia koreensis; assembly: GCF_900167975.1. Taxonomy (GTDB): domain Bacteria; phylum Bacteroidota; class Bacteroidia; order Cytophagales; family Cyclobacteriaceae; genus Ohtaekwangia; species Ohtaekwangia koreensis. Next base: position 337,462 of record NZ_FUZU01000002.1, on the reverse strand, counting down.
ATGTGGCTTTTTTCATATCACTTGTCATTTTGCTGGGCATTGGCTTCAATTTTTACACGCGTTTATTACGCTATAATTATTCAATCACCTGGATTGAGCACACGCATGAAGTTCTTCATGAGATCAGAAATTTTGAAAATTATTTTAAGGAAATTGAAAGTAGTCAGCGTGGTTTTCTGCTCACGGGCGACAGTGTTTTTTTGAAATCGTCTGACAAAAAGATTAATAGTATAAAACTTTCCTTTAAGCGATTGCTGCAACTGACAAGTGACAACCCCACCCAACAGAAAAATCTTGGCAACTTGAATTATCTTATATCAAGGCGATTGGATATTCTGGAAGAAGCGATCGTTCTGCATACACTGGATCGTACGTTGTTTAAGAAACGATTGATAGAAGGAAGGGAAGCGATGGATAATTGCGCGGTTATACTTTCCAGGATGGAAAAGGAAGAACAGCGTTTACTGGTAATGCGAAGAAAGATCAAAGACACCTATGGCACATCTTCGTCTAACTACTCCGTTGTGATCTTTATATTTTCCTTTGTGGTATTCATCATTACTTTTTTACTCATCATTCGGGAACTGTCCAGAAGATTCCGGTATCAGCGCGATCTTGAGTTGAAGATCACTGAACTCAATCAGGCAAATGCAGAGCTGGAACAAATTACATTTGCGGCTTCACATGATCTGCAGGAGCCGTTGCGAAAAATCATGACGTTCAGTGATATGCTGAAAGTGAAATATACTTCCACTATACCAGCAGAGGCTCAACGCCTGGTGGAGCGCTTGCAACTCTCGGCTACACGCATGCATGGATTGGTGGATGATCTGATGAGTTTTACACGCCTTGCCGGAATAAAAGAAGAACCACAAAAGGTATCATTGAAAGAAGTTGTTGAAGAGGTGCAGTATAATTTTAAAGATGTATTTGCTGCCAAGGACGCTCAGCTTTCCATTGACTTGAAGTTGCCTGTGATTACAGGATACTATAATCAGTTAGGTTTACTTTTTCATGCACTGATTGACAATGCCGTAAAATTCTCGCGTGATAATGTAGCCCCCGTAATTTTTATTCTTACCCAAGATGCCACAGCGGAAGAGATGGCAGAAAAATTCAAGATCAAGCACGACCACCAACGGTATATAAAAGTAATCATCAGAGATAACGGTATAGGCTTTGATGATGAGTTTGCCGGAAAAGTGTTTAATCTGTTTCAGCGCTTGCACGCTCAGGAGACTGTGTACAAAGGAAAAGGCATCGGATTAACAATCGTAAAGAGGATTATGACCAATCACCTCGGGTTTGTAACAGCCCACGGGAAAATAAACGAAGGCGCAGAATTCACCCTATACTTTCCCGTGAGTTGATTATAGCTATAGCTATAGCTTAATTAGCCTTTCTTAATTCTTGTCCGGCGATATCTTCCCAACGATAAAATTGAAATGTTTTGTTATCGCTCATGGCGACAAATAGTCCATGCTCAAATCCGGGGAGTGCTATACTGGTTACATCGCTGCCATCGCTTTCAATCGTAGAGGTCTTTACCGATTTGATGATAGGATGGTCGTGTGGATTTCCACCGCGGCCTTCGCGAGGAAATATATGAAACTGATTGGCCTGCTGATCGGATACTAATATATACCCGGTGCCATCGCTGAATTTGTAAATAGAGATGCCTTCATGGTTGTCGGCAAATCCGGTTGTTCCAAAAAGAGCCAGCTCGGTATTGCTACTGTCCGGGTGAGCATAGTATTTTCGAATGCCAACACCTTCATCTGAGCAGTATATATAGCCGAGTTCGTTGTCGACCGAGATGGATTCAATTTCATTCTTGCCGCTATAATTTCCGAATGTGCGCACAAGTTTACCTTTCACTGTTCCGTTGCCACCATCATGCAGAAGGTACTGGTATAAATAGGTCCCATTCGTTGGGCCTGTTTTTCTACCAACAATAGCATAGATTTTTCCATCGGCCGGGTTGGTGTAGAGTGCAATGCCCATGGGTGCACGAAGAGAATCATTTTCAAAGACAGGTATACCTCCCTGATCTATAGGCTTCATGTCGGGCAAGCTAAAAACACGGATAGAATTGGTATTACGCTCCGTGCATACTGCTATATCTTTCTTTTTGTTTTGGAGCATAAGGCCATAGGCAACGTCCACATTATTAGGGCGCTTTATATTTTTTATAGTTTTACCCGGAACCTCTTTCCCTGTCAGATCAAAGACATAGAGTGCGCCATTGCCTGTATCTCCACCCTTATCAGTGCCAAGGATGAGACTTTGTGAAGGATCTGAAGGATTGATCCAGAATGCAGGGTCGTCACTGTCATAGGCGACTGTATCCGTGGCAAACGCTGGTTCTATGATGGTTGTTGAATCTAATGCCATGCTCTGCGTAGCTGCTTCTTTTTGTTTGCAGGTAATAAAAAGCAATGCAGATGCTGCCAGTATGAATAATTTCTTCATTTATATACGTAATCTTCGGTTAGGACATTTATAGTATACGCTATAGGGTGCGTTCGATCTAATCTTTTTTGAATGTGATTGTTACGCCATCCTTGCTGGAGTATAACTCTTCACCATCCTTGAAATTGTCTTCATCTACAACCTTCGTAAAGGTGAAGGTTACAGTCTCATCATCTTCATGTATTTCATATTCACCCTCTACAATGAAGTCCAATTCTTTTTCCTCGATGCCATCATCGTTCACGATCACATGACTTCCTTCTAATTCTATCTCACCATCTTCAGCATTGTAGTCAGCTTCAATCTCAATAACCTTGTTTTCGACTTCAGTTTCTGTTTCTCCGTTTTCACAGGATGTAATCTCTTCTTCCTCCAATAATTCGATTTCAAATTTCATTTCTTCAAATTCGAATTCGGCCTTCACTTTTCCGGTTATATCTTCAAGGGTAAGTTTTCCAAGGTCGGCATTGACGTGGCCAAATATACTCTTGAATGATTCAAGATCTTCTTCAGAGGTGATTTCGAATTCCCATTCACCCGCTACGTCATTGTCCAACACCTCATATTCAAATACCCTTGGAGAGCCCAATACTACATTTCCATTCGATGTTAAATTGGTGATCTCAAATTTGAAGCTTCCTTTAGTCTCATCTCCTCCCGGTAATGTAAATACAACTTCAAAGGAGGGTGGCACCGTGTTAAGATCTGTATCCGGAGAAAGTGTTATTGTGCCGGAGAGGCCATCGGTATCTTTTGTGAAGTTCAGTTCACGTTCATATATACAATCATCCATTTCAACTTCATATACTATTTTGTCGATAGTAACATTTCCGATCATATCGTCTTCCAGGTCACTAAGGGTATAACCAAGTGTAATGGCATTTTTGGGAAGCGTTGCATCGGGCAGGTAATCGGCAAATTTTATTTCTACGCTATAGTCTTCAGCGTCTGCAAGATCAGCTCCTTCTTCTGCATCGAGCAGTAATTGAAAAGGAAAGTTGCCATCATTTGGTGTTTCTTCCAGAGAATTGTCGGCACAGCTCAGTAAAGTTGCAAAGGCTGTTGCCAGAGAAAGTATATATAGATGCTTTTTCATTTTTCAGTTCGGTTAAGATTAAAGATCAAGTTTTAAACCTGCACGCGTCCACCATGAATAGAATTCACGTTGTATGTAGCGGTTCTCTTCGCCCTGGTATACTTGAAACGGCTGGTTGGTGATGTTCAGGAACTCAGCAAAGAACCGAAGCTTGGGACTGATCGTGAAGGTAGTAGTGGCATCGAGTTGTACGCGATCCTTTACATATAGATCTTCATCTGCACTTCCTCCAATTTCACTGATATACTCTCCATTGAAATTAGCGGCCACCCGGAAATTGAAGCGCCCGAGATCGTAGCCCAAAGATATATTCCCGACATGTTTAGACTGACCCGGAAGCCTGATTTCTTCATCACTGGTATTGTCATCGCGCGACTGAATCTTGGCATTAGAGGTTGTAAGCGTATAATTGGCATATATACTCAACCCTTTGAGTGCTCCGGGTAAAAACGTAAGGTTTTGTTGGTAGGCTACTTCGAAACCAAACAAGGATGCTGATTCCCCATTACGGGCCTGTGTTATATCAATCACTTGTCCTTCAGAACCCGGGTATTGATCAGATTCGAATCTGCGGTTGAAAATGAAATCGGTAAGGCGCTTGTAAAATATACCACCGGATAATATACCTACACTTCCAAAGTATTTTTCGGCAAGTATATCTACGTTCGTAGCGGCAACGGGCTTAAGTTTGGCATTACCAATAGTTCCTTCTCCTTCATTGATGTTGATCTCCTGTGCAGGTATAATGTCACTAAAGTTTGGACGGGCGTAGCTTCGCGTAATAGCCGCACGAAGATTCATGTTGTCGGTTATGTTGTAGCGAATGTGTAATTGAGGTAGCAGGAAACTATAGTCTGTTCCGCCTTCTTCGGGTATAATCTCACTTTCATTTATAACATTAGAAGATGTATAGTCAACACTGGTATGCTCGTACCGTAGACCTCCTAATATCATAAGTTTGCTCAACTGAAGCTTCGACATGATATAGCCTGCATATACATCCTCCTTAGCAGTAAAAGATTCTGCTGCTTCGGTGGCCAGTTTATCTTCTATTGATAGTTCGAAATCGTTACGGTTAGCATTGAAGAATTTTACAAACTTCTCAGGGTCTGCATTTGCGCTGAGTTTATAGCGGCCATCCAGGAAATTGTCATCAACTGTTCCTCCTGCGTATTGATCTAGGGTAATGTCGTCTGAGCCGGTATAGCTGAAAACATTTTCGGTTATGCGATAACTTTTTTCTTTCAATCTTACTTTACCACCAAATTTGAATAGACCATCGCTGGTACCAGCCTTGTATGGAATGCCTATATTAAACTTCGCAGTTTTGTTTACGTCCTTGGCGTAGGTGTTTCCCATCGTGGCCTCATCAAATTCATAGATCGAATTGTCAAGGTATATATTCTGTGGGCTTGTGTTCGGAAGATCATCTACTGTAAATGTAGGGAACTTGGCGTTTGTGGTGAAGTCTGTGGACAGTTGATCCACTTCGCCCACGCTTCCAATCTCAATATCATAGGGCGTATCTTGTATAGCTTCAGAATATGATACTTCATAATCGAGGCTGAATTTGGAAAGTGTATGTTTTGCACCCAGATTGAAACTTGTTACAATCTGTTTTTCAAGTCTGTCTTTGGTGAGACGCTCGATTTCATTGTCTTCGAAAGGAGAATCCTCCGCATTCGGTGCAAATATATACCGTCTGCGCTGCTCACGATCTGTGAAGCGATTATATAGTGTTCTGAAATATACTTCGTTCTTTTCGTTGAATTTATAGTCTATCGTACTGCTTAGGCCCAGGCGTGTACGGGTTAATTCATAGTCCCGGAGTTCCAGTTGATGTTCATCACGTTCCCAATTGTCAGAACCTCGTTCGGTCTCATAGTAACTGGAGTTTAGCATAATGCCAAGCTTGTTGTTCAGGAAGCGCTTGCTGAGCTCCAGGGAGCCTTGCAAATTCGCTTTACCACTAATATTATTATAGCCCATCAATCCGGATGCATTTACACTGATGTTTTCAGTTTGTGCTGTACGTGTAATCAAATTGACAGAACCTCCTATAGCATCCCCATCCATATCGGGTGTTATAGCTTTGCTTACTTCAATTGATGCAAGTTGATCTGCGGGTACTGCATCCAATGCTACATATCGAACACTGGCTTCAGGTGAAGGAATTTGTTCTCCATTTATACTGATGTTGGTAAATTGAGGTGCTAATCCGCGCACCAGTACATAGCGGCCTTCGCCCTGATCTCTTTCAATGTTTACTGCCGGAACACGTTGCAATGCTTCTGCTACGTTTGGATCCGGGAAGCGACCAATCTGATCTGCACTTACTATATTCTTGATGTTGTCCGCTGTCTTCTGCTGGTTGAGTGCTTTTTGTTGTCCTTGTAATACACCGGTAATCACGATATCCTGTAACTCAGTAGCATCGCTGATCATTTTAAGTTCTACCTGCGCTACTCCATTTTCCGGAACAGTAACGACTTCGGAATATTTGCGAAAGCCTATATAGCTTACTTCAATTTCAACATCACCTGCTGGCACCCGAAGAAAGAATTCTCCATTCACATCAGATGTAGTTCCATTGTTGGTTCCCTTTTGAAAAATGGTAGCACCTGGTAACACGGATTTTAATACTTCATCTACAACGCGTCCGCGAATAACACCGTTAGCAGCTGCTTGTTTTTTTACCACGGCTGTTTCCTGAGCTTTCACCATTAATAAATTGTCCACTTGTTGTACTGCTATATTTGCCTGACGCGAGATGGATTCGAGAATTTGTCCCAGGTTTGTTTGTTGTCCATCGAGTGTGATCTTTTTAGCCAGATCTACTTTCTTACTGCTATAGGTAAAAGTAAATTCAGTTTTCTCCTCGATGGTGCTGAACACATCTTTTAGTGTTTTGTCTTTTACTTCAAGCCGTAGTTTAACATCGTAGATATTTTGTGCTGTTCCGTCTTTTGCAAGCAGGAAGTTGAAAAGCAGACACTGAAGAAGTATACCCGACAAGGTATAAAGCGAGAGCTTCCGTAATTTGCTGATGAAAGTTTGTAAGTTTTTGTGCATAAGGTTCAGGTTTATTTTCTCCGTTGGGTATATATAGTCATGTTACTCACAGCCCTTGCCGTAGAGTGTAATGGTTTTGTCAGTGATACGATATTGAATTCCGGTACTATAACTGATGGCTTGCAACACTTTATCAATCGGTTCATTTTTATATTTGCCAGTGATAAGGCAATGCTTGATTGCTTCGTTTTGAAAGCTTACGCTGACACCATACCATTGTTCTATTTTTTTCGATGCGTCAGAGAGACGAGTGTCTTCAAAGATGAGTGTGTTGTTTTTCCATGCCAGCTCTCGTTCGAGATTGGCTTTTTCTTTCACCATGATTTTAGTAGCACTGGAGTATCTTACTTTTTCTTCCGGAAGGAGAGTCTGCATTTCATCGCCTTGCATCACCCGCACTTTTCCAGAAGCTACACTTACTATAATGTTGTCGCCGGTTGCATTTACATTGAAAGATGTCCCCAATACATGTGTTGAAAATTCTCCGGTGTGAATGATGAAAGGCCGTAACGAATCTTTTTCAATTTCGAAAAATGCTTCTCCTGTCAGGTATACTTCGCGTTTGAACCCTTTGAATGTTTCGGGATATTTCAATGACGCCTGCGCATTAAGTTGTACAACCGAACCATCGCTCAGTTTTATACTGATTTGTTCTCCGGATGATGTGGTCTGCTGTGTATAGGTTATTTTTTCTGAACGAGATTCCGAATATTTACCCAGTAAATAAATGGCTATACCGGCTACGAGAAATACTGCAATGGAAGCGGCAAGTTTTCTCCAGGAGAAGAGCGTTCGTGTTTTCTTCTCATCCTCCTCGTATATATCAATCTTGTCATTGAGCTGACGAAGTGCATGTGAAAGATCAGGTTCCGCAGGCCGGGGTGTCTTGTTCTCCCAAAGTGTTAGCCATTCCAGGAATGCTTTGTGATGGGACGCATCTTCTGCAACCCAATCCAGTAATTTTTTCTTTTCCTCTGCAGTTGCTTCGTTCGAGAGGTAGCGTACAATGAGGTGTGTGGGAATATTCTCCTGCATAGATTCTGTTTTCTATACAGGAAGAGTATATATAGCGTGTACACCACCAGTGCGCTATATTAATTAAAGGTTAAGCTTCTGTTAACGCACGAGGATGATGTTCGGTGTAATGATACCGTTTCAGAGAATCGCGCAGTACACTCAACGCCTTTACCAAATGGTTTTCTACTGTGTTTTCGGAAATTTCTAGGATCTCACTGATCTCCCGATAGGTCAATTCATCTATCCGACTCATCAGGAAAACCTGTTTACAACGGGGTGGCAAGGCGTCAACTGTATTGTTTATATACTGTTGAAGTTCTTTATGCAGGAGCGATTGCTCGGGTGTATGGAAATCAGGGAGAGTGTTTTCAAAGAGTATATCTTCAATATCTTCGAACAACGGTTGTCTTTTTTTAATAACGGCCAATGCTGCATGTCGCACTGAGACGTAGAGATAAGCCTTCAGATTTTTTTCAATGACAAGGTGGTGGCGATTCTTCCAGAGTGTCACAAAGACATCTGAAACTACTTCTTCGGCTTCATTTGCCTGGCGTATATAGGTGGTGGCGAACCCGCACAGCTTTTGATAATACCGGGCAAACAGCGTGTTGAGCGCAAGGCGATCATCAGACTTTACCTGTCTGAAAAGTATAATATCGTTGCTCTCCTGTTCCACAGCTTAAAAATTCGATTTTCGCTGCAGAGCACAAAAGTATAGGTGTTATCAAATCGTAAAGAGATTATTAATGAAGGGGATAAGCAGGTAGTATGATCTACTTCTTGCGGAATCGAAGTGGCTCTTTATAATCTTGTGTGGCGATGATTTTGCCTTCCTGGATCAAAGTGCTGGCAACAAGTTCTACTTGATCGACCAGCATTTGCCAGTTTTTCTGATCGATAGCCTGAGCAACATCGGATGGACAAAACGTTTTTTCTGCACCTCGCTCGTCTGCGAGTTTCAAAATTGTTTTCCGGATATCATCAGCAAAAACCATAGTGGAGTGGTTTGGCCTTACAACAAGTATCAACCTATGTTGGTTCTCTTTCCGTAAAGGTTTATAAAAATACTGTTCCGGGGAGGACCTTTCCAGCCCACATGAAGCACGATCTTTCTTTCATGATTCTACAGAATGTAGATTCAGGAAGCTTATTTTTGTCACATGACTGTTTCTCACTTTATTTCTGAAAAAGAAGAGCCGGCTCGCGAGATTATGACCATACTCCGTTCGTGGGTAATGGATCTGGGCACGCATGTGCAGGAAAAGATCAGCAATAAAATTCCTTACTTCTATTTCTATGGGCAACTGTGTTATCTGAGTCCGGCTGTTGATGGAGTAGATTTTGGTTTTGCAAAAGGATATGAATTGTCCAATGATGATGAATTGCTGGAGTCTAAAGGACGTAAGCATGTTAAATCAATAACATTCCACAGTGTGGCAGAAGTAGAAGAGAATGAGGAAAAGATCCGGCATATCCTGAACGAAGCTGCAATCCTGAATGAATATCATTCTAAACGTAAAAAACAAAGAACTACGAAATGAGCGAAGAAGCTATACTTCCAGATGACGATGATGAATTGTTTGAGCACCATCGCATCGTGGCAGATCCCAAGCAGAGTTTACTTCGCATCGATAAATTCCTGATGGATCGCTTGCCGAATGTAACGCGAACCAAAATACAGAGTGGTATTCATGATGGTTTTGTGAGGGTAAATGAAAAGCCGATCAAGCCAAACTATAGAATACACCCCAACGATATAATAACTGTTTCGCTGCCGGAAGCTCCTCGCGATACAGAAATTGTTGCTGAAAATATACCACTCAACATTGTGTTTGAAGATGAACACTTACTCGTCATCAACAAACCTGCAGGTATGGTGGTACATCCTGCATATCAAAACTGGAGTGGAACAGTAGTCAATGCCTTGGCGTATCATTTTCAAAATCTTCCACAGATGGAAGGCAATGAAGGAAGGCCTGGGTTAGTGCATCGGATCGATAAAGATACTTCCGGGTTGCTTGTTATAGCGAAGGATGAAGTAAGTCTAACAGGTTTGGCGAAGCAGTTCTTTGATCACTCTATAGAGCGCACGTATAATGCGTTGGTGTGGGGTGTGCCAGAGTCTGCCAGCGGCACGATCAATGTAAATGTAGGCCGAAGCCTCAAGGACAGACGCGTAACCACCGTGTTTCCCAATGGTGATATGGGCAGACGTGCTGTAACGCATTATCGCTTGCTAAAGGATTTGCGCTATGTTTCTTTGGTGGAATGTAAACTTGAGACAGGTCGCACACATCAGATCCGTGCACACATGAAATACCTGGGGCATCCGTTATTTAATGATGCTATGTATGGTGGCGATGAAATTTTGAAGGGCACAACCTTTACGAAGTATAAACAGTTTGTTGAAAATTGTTTCAAGGTTATACCGAGACAGGCATTGCATGCAAAAACACTGGGCTTTGTTCATCCCGCCACAAAGAAATTTCTCCAATTTGATTCAGAGCTTCCTCAGGATTTTGTAGACGTACTTGAGAAATGGGACAATTATGTAAAGTATAACTAACAGCTATACTTCGATCTACATCTAATATTAATATATAGTATATATTTTTTTTGGTTTTCAGATAACAAAATTATCGAAATACCATGAACAGGTAGCGTATAAAAGAGAGTAAAGGATTGTGTTTGATGCAGAAGTGCACCAAGCGAATGGAAGAAGTAATCTAAACGCTGTTAGATCGATGATCGGGCAGCGGCCTTCAGTATCTTAGAAAGATGGTCTGAGCTTGCGGCCTTTACCCAGCGCCTGACGAATCTCCTTCAGCGCTTCGCGTTTAAACTTTTGATAGGAAGCTTCATCCTGTATAGCAGGATAGGTAAGCTTTTTAATGTACTCCAGAACCTTCTCAGTCTGCATCTGATCAAGCGAATTCAACGACTCGACTATCTGATGTTTTTGATTCATGTTTGTCATACGCTTTAGTGGTTGTTTGACAATACAAATAACGTAAATCAGATAGCTGATGTTCAACAATTATGCCCGCTATTAACAGTAATACAACACGGTCGTAATATTTGAGTTAAAAATGTTAATAAAGAAGACAGATTGCCTTGACAGACCGATGAAAGTTTAAGGTGTATTTACTTCATTATACCCTTCGCGGTGGTTATCTGTCCAACTCATTGGGTAATTCTTGTCCAAAAACTCCATGGCGTCATTCGTTAAATATAGGGGATGAAACGTGTCGATCATTACCGCCAATTCGTGTGTCTCTTTAGCGCCTATACTTTTCTCTACGGTGCCAGGATGTGGTCCGTGTGGCAGACCTCCGGGATGAAGTGTAAAGGATCCGCGCTCAATACCTCTTCGGCTCATGAAATTACCTTCTGCATAGTATAGCACTTCATCAGAATCGATGTTGCTGTGATTGTAAGGTGCCGGTATAGCCAGCGGATGATAATCAAACAAGCGTGGCACGAATGAGCAGATCACAAAATTTCTTGCCTGAAATGTCTGATGTACCGGAGGTGGTTGATGGATGCGCCCGGTAACAGGCTCGAAGTCGTGTATAGATAAAGCATACGGCCAAAGAAAACCATCCCATCCTACAAGATCCAAGGGACTATAATCATATATATACTGATGCAGATATCCTTGCTTCTTGATCTTCATCAGAAATTCACCTTTTGTTGTTTCGGTAATGAGTTCATGTGGTGGCCGGATGTCGCGCTCACAGTAAGGCGAATGTTCCTGTAATTGTCCTAATTGATTCCTATACCGCTTAACAGTTTCAACAGGAGATGCTGATTCGATTATCAGCAGACGTAAAGGACCTTCTTCAAATTCGAGTTTATAAATAACCGTACGTGGTATAACAATGTAATCTCCCTGACGAATTTCCAATTTTCCGAATTGTGAAAGAAGAATTCCTTTACCATCATGCACGTAGAGCACTTCATCACCTTCAGCATTTTTATAGAAATAATCCATTGTGCGCTTGCGCGGAGAACAAATGGAGATAGAACAATCTGCATTCATCAATAACACTTTGCGTGCATCGAGATAGTCCTCTCCGGTAGTCGTTACCTTCGATGTATTCAAATGCGTTTGTCGCAACGCATAGTCATCTATTTTTCGCGCACCATAGCGTACAGGCTCCCTTAATTCTTTAATGCGTGTTGGGGGATTTATATGATATAGGTTGGAATATATACCTGAGAATCCTTCGGAGCTCACCAACTCTTCTTTGTACAAACTTCCATCTGGCTGACGGAATTGTGTGTGGCGCTTGGGTGGAATTTTTCCGAGACGATGATAGTACATAGCGTGAAAAGTTTGAGCTATAAAAGTAATGAATCAACACGACCAGCGCGTGCATTCCAAAGCCTCTTTGGTTAAATCAACTTTCACAAAATAAAAACTCCTCTGTTGAGTATATCCAACAGAGGAGCCGTTTCTTATTTGGGAGTAAGCGTTAACGATTAGTATTTAAAGACTTTATCGCCAGCCATTACCTCTTGTTTTTTCTCATCGAATGTTACTTTCTCTCCGGTGTGCACTGCAGCATTTGTCATGATCGTAGCAATGGAATGCATATATCCCGCTTCCACTGGAGCGTTCGGCTCTTTTCTGCTTCTAATACATTCCATCCAGTTGCGCATGTGTGCTGATGTAAGAGAATCACCTCCTGTATTCGCAGAGGCAACAACGGTTTCAACGTTTTGAACGATGTCCATCTCTGGCAATAGATTGGCCTTCATGTTCATGGCCAAAGCATGATTTTCACGAAGCCCTCCAACCGGTGAAACTTTGTTAAGATTGAGATTAAGCTCGCCGCCATTGGAGTAGTATATCTCAGCCGGACGTTCATCACCATTCATCATGCGCGATGTAAATTGTACCTGAAAGCCTTGCTTGTCGTCACCATAATCAAACACAGCCGTTGTGGTGTCCCAATTCTTACGACCGTCTTTCCAGAAATATACACCACCGTTGGCTACCACACTGCGTGGATGTTTCAGTCCACTGAACCAATGCACAGTGTCAATCTGGTGACTCATCCATTGACCAGGCATGCCCGATGAGTACGGCCAGAACAAGCGATACTCTAAGTATTTTCTTGGATCAAAATTTTCAAACGGCCTGTTCAGCAGAAAGCGTTTCCAATCTGTATCCTGTTCGCGTAACTCGGCTACCAGCGCGGGTCTTCTCCAACGGCCGGGCTGGTTAACATTCCAGCTTAGTTCTACCATTACGATAGGACCGAACTTACCACTCTGAATAAAATCTGCGGCAGCATGATAATTCTTACCGCTTCTTCGCTGTGACCCGATCTGTACAATCTGCTTGGAATTTTTTACTGCCTTTAGTGCTGCGCGATTGTCTTCCATCGTTTCAGCAAAAGGTTTTTCGGTATACGTATCACAGCCTGCCTTTACTGCTTCTATAGTATGCAATGCATGTTGAAAGTCTGCGGTACTGATAATAACAGCATCGAGATCTTTAATTTTATAGAGCTCATCATTATTAACACAAGCCTGAATGTCGTGAGCAAATTTTTCTTTCAGATATGCCTGGCCTTCTTCTCTCCTCTTTTTCCATAGGTCAGAAACAGCAACTATATCAAAGTTCAATTCCTGGTAGTGATTCATAAAGCTTGGCAGCAATGACTGACGGAAGCGGTCAGAAAATCCGACAACGCCTACGCGCACACGATCATTGGCGCCAATGATATTCGCATAACTCTTAGCGGTAAAGGCCATCGCTCCAAGAGATGCCATCGCTGATTTTTTAATAAAATTTCTTCTGGATGTTTTCATAGAGATATAGTTCAGCTACCTGATCTTTATTTTAGTTCTTTGATTTTGATACTTCTAAAAGACACGTTATCACCATGGTCCTGCAAGAGTATATGTCCTTTTTCTGCCATGCCGAAATTTTCCCACTGTGCATATTTACTACGAGCCACCAAAGCTTTATATATATTGTTGCCGCGCTTATACTCTACCACTTTGTATCCGTTCAGCCAATGCTCTACGCGGTTATCAGGGTATACTATAACACGACCGTTATTCCACTCACCAATCTTTTTAAGACCTCTTGGATTTTTTTCGGAAGGAATCAGATCGTATAGTGATGCCAGGGTGCGATTACCTGCAGCGCCTAATTTAGCATCCGGATGTTTTTCATCATCGAGCACCTGGTACTCAAGTCCTATAGCAGAGCCCTGGTTGTTTTCTTTTTCGGTAACAAAATATTTTACACCGCTGTTGGCGCCTTCTGTCAATTTGAATTCGAACTGGAGATCGAAGGCTCCATACTCATTGGTAGTAACTATATCTCCTCCGTTTTGTGATTCTGCTCCTGCTGACTTCACCACACTCAGGGTACCGTCTTTGATCTCCCATCCGTGCTCCGGAAATTTATCTTTGTATGCGCCTCTCCATCCTTGTGTTGTTTTGGCATCCCACAGAAAAACAAAACCGTTTTTCTTTTCTTGCTCTGTTAATGTATTCGGAACAAAATTCATTACGAAAATAGAATCCATTGGTGAGGGTTGCAGGTTTTCGGTTTTGATGCGTACATTTTTAAACCACACATGTTTACCTGCCTCTTCCGGTTTGTTGATGGAGTGCACTTGCAGGGCGATGAAGCCACGCAAGGTCATGTCATCAATAATATGGGCACATGGAATGCCGTTGATCCAGGTGCGCAACGCGTTGCCTATTGCTTCGATGCGAACCGTATTCCACTCGTTGTTACGATATGCATTTTTAGCAGGGGTATTATATTCTAACGGATATAGCCATTGTCTTCTCGATTCATCATATATACCACCGCACCACTTGCGAGGTGTAGGATCAATGTCCAATTGGTAGCCGAATACTTTTCCATTTAAGTAATCAGGCTTGCTTTCGCTGCGAAACTGTATTCCGGAATTTGTACCATCATCCATTTTGAAGTCAAGCTCAAGAATGAAATCACCGAATGTTTCTTCTGTAACAATAAAAGAGTTTGGCGAATCACTGATCGTTGTTCCTACAATCATTCCGTTTTCAACTTTGTAAGGAGCTTTACCATTGATCTGTTTCCAGCCCGTAAGGTCTTTACCGTTGAAAAGTTTTCGCCAGCCTTTATCAGTTTTTTGTGCGTAGCTCAGACACGAGGCGAAAACAAAAATTACTATACCGAGTCGTTTCATGATATATATGTGGATGGTTATGGGTTCGTTGAAATCAGATATTTAATTTATTCAGTTGTTTCACGGCATAATCGCAGGCGCGTGCAGTCATGGCCATATAGGTTAATGAAGGATTTACACAAGATGAAGAAGTCATGCATGAGCCATCGGTAATGAATATATTTTTCACGGCATGCATTTGATTGAATCCATTGAGCACCGAAGTCTTCGGGTCGCGCCCCATGCGTGCTGTTCCCATTTCATGATTTGCATTACCAGGCGCAGATGTACGGATATAGGGCTTGATATCTTTAAATCCTGCCGCCTCCAACATCTCTGCAGATGACTGAGCCATATCCTGCTGCATTGCCATTTCGTTTTCTTTAAACTCGCAATCAATTGTTATCGTGTTGCGTCCATAGGCATCTTTTGTATCGCTGTTTAAGGTGACGCGATTATCCTGGTAAGGCAAACATTCGCCATAACCTGAAAAAGATATTCCCCATGGACCCGGTTTCTGAATACTTTGCTTCAGAGATTCTCCTATTTCATCAGACGCAAAATGACTCATCCAACCACTACGCCACGAACTTCCCATGAGTCCAAAACCGCGAAAATAATTTTCTGTTTTTTTGCCAAGGTTCTTGAAACGAGGTACATATAGTCCATTAGGCCTCCGTCCGAAATAGTATTGATCTTCAAATCCGTCCAGTAATGCTTCGGCACCAGCATGTTTATGGTGATCCATCAGATTACGACCGACCTGGTCGCTATCATTTCCTAATCCATTGGGGAATCGATTTGAAATCGAGTTGAGTAGAATGAACGTTGTACCGAGCGTAGAAGCATTCAGAAATAATATCTTCGAGTAATATTCAATTGTCTCTTTACTCTCGGTGTCTATAATTTCAACACCAATCGCTTTTTGTTTTTGCTCATCATAGAGCACTCTGTTCACAAGTGAATTTGGTCGGAGTGTAAGATTGCCGGTGGCAAAAGCTGCAGGCATTGTACTCGCGTTCGTGCTGAAGTAAGCACCATACGGACAACCACGATGACAAAGATTTCTATACTGACAGGTACCCCGGCCTTTAACAGCTTGTGTGAGATTGGCGATTCGTCCGATGGTAATTCTTCGGTCCGGAAATTTCTTCTCGGAGAGCTCCTTGAATTTTTTTTCAACGCACGTCATCTCCATGGGAGGTTGAAACTTTCCATCGGGTAAATGATCGAGACCTTCGGACTGACCGCTCACCCCTATATATGTTTCAACGTAATCGTACCACGGCTCTAACTCTTTATACCGAATAGGCCAGTCAACGCCAAAGCCATCCTCATGATTCGCTGTAAAATCAAGATCGCTCCAGCGATAGCAATGACGTCCCCACAAAAGCGACCGCCCTCCAACAACATCTCCTCGAATCCAATCAAAGCGTTTCACTTCAGTATAGGGATTCTCGAGATCGTTAATGTAAAAATGTTTGTTGTCGCCCCGATAAGAATAATGACGTGATTGTATCGGACCTTTCTCTCGATCAGCTGCTGTTAACTTTCCAGCGTAATCAATTTTCCAGGGATCGTCACTTGCAGTCGGGTAATTCGGATGCGTTACATTTTTGCCACGTTCCAACATCAATACTTTCAGCCCCTTCTCGCAAAGTTCTTTCGCGGCCCATCCTCCACTTATGCCCGAGCCCACAACGATGGCGTCATATGTATTTTGCTCCCGGGCTTTACCGTTCAGATTCATCCTTCAGATTTGTTTACTCTAAAATTCTAAAATCTTTTGTGCATCGAAAATAAGTTTTTCAAACGGTAACGGGAACGGTCACATGGTGCTAAAAGAGTCTGCTTCAGAATATGAAGGACATCCTATCAATTGTATGGATTGCACTTTTTAATATTTAATCTTCCGAATCGCTTTAGCATTCGACCTCATGTTATATTTTTGCGCAATTTTGTTCATACCACTCCACTACAAAAATGCCAAGAGACAGAAGTATACGCTCCATACTCATCATCGGTAGCGGCCCTATTATTATTGGTCAAGCTTGCGAGTTCGACTATGCAGGTTCACAAGCATCGCGTTCGTTGCGTGAAGAAGGCATTGAAGTCGTGCTGATCAATTCTAATCCGGCTACGATCATGACCGATAAAGTAACGGCTGATCATGTTTACCTGAAGCCACTGACCAAAAAATCAATTCGTGAGATTTTGGAGAAGCACCATATTGACGCGGTGCTCCCTACAATGGGCGGACAAACTGCTTTGAATCTTTGCATTGATTGCGACAAAGCAGGAATCTGGCAGCATTACGGAGTACGTATCATTGGTGTTGATATCAAAGCCATTGAAACTACCGAAGACCGTGAGAAGTTTCGACTGAAAATGCTCGAGCTTGGTGTAGGTGTTTGTAAGGGAGGTACTGCGAGTTCGTTCCTCCAGGGAAAAGAAATTGCTCAGCAAATTGGTTTCCCATTGGTGATTCGTCCTTCCTATACATTAGGCGGAACCGGTGGAGCCTTCGTAAACAGCCCTGACGAATTCGATCATGCCTTGAACAATGGCTTGCACGCATCACCTATACATGAGGTGTTGGTGGAGCAAAGTATCATGGGATGGAAAGAATACGAATTGGAATTGCTTCGCGATGGTAATGGTAACGTGATCATCATCTGCTCGATTGAAAACTTCGATCCGATGGGGATTCACACCGGAGATTCTATCACGGTTGCTCCAGCCATGACGTTGCCTGACACAGTATATCAGCGCATGCGCGATCTTGCCATCAAAATGATGAACGGTATAGGTCAGTTTGCAGGAGGTTGTAACGTACAATTCTCGCTCGACCCGGATAACGATCACAACATCATTGGTATAGAAATTAACCCAAGGGTTTCGCGCTCATCAGCGTTGGCTTCAAAAGCTACGGGGTATCCTATCGCGAAGATTGCAGCAAAACTTGCCATCGGGTATAACCTCGATGAATTGAAAAATGCAATCACCAAAACAACAACAGCATACTTCGAACCTGCTATAGATTATGTGATCGTGAAAATTCCACGCTGGAACTTCGATAAGTTTCACGGAGCAGATCGCAGATTAGGTTTGCAAATGAAGTCAGTAGGTGAAGCGATGGGTATTGGAAGAAATTTCCAGGAAGCTTTACAAAAGGCTTGTCAATCACTGGAGATCAGAAGAAACGGTCTTGGTGCAGATGGAAAATCACTGACGAAGCAAGATGAAATTTTGCATAGCCTTGAGAATCCATCCTGGAACCGGATCTTCCACATATACGATGCGTTGAAGCTCGGTATACCAATGAAGACCGTTCTGAAACTCACAAAGATCGATCGCTGGTTCCTAAAGCAGATCGAAGAGTTGATTGAACTCGAAAAAGAAATTGAAAAGTATACCATTGAAAACATACCGGCTTCTCTGATTCGCACAGCAAAAGAAAAAGGATACGCTGATCGGCAGATTGCTCACTTGGTAGATTGCTATGAAAGTGATGTACATAAAAAGCGTACAGAGCTTGGGATCAATCGGGTATATAAATTAGTAGATACATGTGCGGCAGAGTTTGAAGCAAAAACTCCATACTACTATTCTACATTCGACACGGAGAATGAGTCCCCCGTTTCTGATCGGAAGAAAGTAGTAGTGTTGGGTTCAGGACCGAATCGTATTGGACAAGGTATAGAGTTTGATTACTCTTGTGTGCATGGTGTACTGGCTGCGAAAGAGTGCGGTTATGAAACCATCATGATCAATTGTAATCCGGAAACTGTATCCACTGATTTTGATATAGCAGATAAACTATATTTCGAGCCTGTATTCTGGGAACACATTTACGACATCATTCAACATGAAAAACCGGAAGGTGTAATTGTTCAGTTGGGTGGCCAGACGGCATTGAAGCTTGCTGAGAAACTTGATAAATACGGAATCAAAATAATCGGTACCTCTTTCGAGGCACTTGACCTTGCGGAAGATCGCGGAAGATTCTCGTCTCTGCTGAAGGAACTTGGAATTCCATATCCTGAATTTGGTGTAGCGACAAATGCAGATGAAGCGCTGGAAGTTTGTAAAACAATAGGCTTCCCGTTGTTGGTGCGTCCATCGTATGTACTCGGAGGACAGAGCATGAAGATCGTGATCAACGAACAGGAACTGGAAGATCACATCCTCGACATCTGGAAACATTTACCGGAAAATAAAGTATTGCTTGACCATTTTCTGGATGGTGCCATTGAGGCAGAAGCAGACGCTATATGCGATGGTGAAAATGTATACATCATTGGTATTATGCAGCATATTGAGCCAGCGGGTATTCACTCCGGTGACTCATACGCAGTGTTGCCACCATTTAACCTCGGAGATCTGGTGATCAAACAAATCGAAAACTATACTCAAAAAATTGCAGTAGCGTTACGCACGGTTGGTTTGATAAACATTCAGTTCGCCATCAAGAACGACAAGGTATATATCATTGAAGCAAACCCGCGTGCTTCCAGAACGGTGCCGTTCATTTGCAAAGCATACGATGAACCGTATGTAAACTACGCAACGAAGGTGATGCTGGGCGAGAAGAAAGTGACAGACTTTACTTTCAATCCTACCCGCAAGGGATACGCGATTAAAGAGCCTGTGTTCTCTTTCCATAAATTCCCGGAAGTAAATAAGGAGCTTGGCCCTGAAATGAAATCTACGGGCGAAGCGATTTATTTCATCGATGACCTGATGGATGATTACTTCATGAAGATTTACTCGGAACGGAATTTATACCTGAGTCGATAATACTGATAATTAAAATTAATGTGAAACCCTGGGGAAATCTCCGGGGTTTCTTTTTTGGAAGCGTTACATGTTTAACCTAGGAAAAATGTTTAATCGCATTTCCTAAAACGGTAAGGATTATTCATGTAAAGCCAACGGACTGAAATAATTTGCAGCATCTTTCGTCTCCTCTCTGCAGTAGCCGTGAATTGCTAATTACAAGCGAACCTCTACCTTTGTATTTCTGTTTAAGCTGTTAAACGAAGTAATATGTTCAGATTCCTTATCATACTTAGTCTCATCGTTTATGTCTTCTATAAGATAGGCAAGTTCTTTTTTCGTGCAGGAGCTGCTGCGCAAGAGCTAAAGGATTTTAAACAACAACGCAGAACTCCACCACAAGCCAAGAAGAGCAAATTGAACGGTGGCGATTATGTTGATTACGAAGAAGTAAAATAATACGATTAGAATAGGATTGTTATTAAATCTTGTTCTCCTGCAGCTAATTCTCCCAGTATCGATTTATGAAACTCCATTTTTATAAATATCAGGCAACCGGTAACGACTTTGTGGTGATGGACAACCGCGAAGGCAAACTGTCTTTTACGAAAGAACAGATTGAAAAAATCTGTCACCGGAAGTTTGGTGTAGGCGCAGATGGACTTATGCTGATCGAAAAACATCCTTCGCTCAATTTCAATCTGGAATATTTTAATAGCGATGGCTCGCAAAGTTTATGCGGCAACGGAAGTCGTGCAGCAGTTCATTTTGCTTCTCAGCTGGGGCTTGTAAATGGGCACTCTACTTTTCAGGCTTACGATGGCCCGCATTCGGCAGAGCTTTTATCGGCTGGTATCATTCGTTTAAAAATGAATGATGTAAAAGAAATTCAATTGATCGGTGACGACTATTTTCTTAACACCGGCTCTCCGCACTATATCCGGTTTGTTGACGATATCAAACAGTACCCGGTGGTAGAGGAGGGAAGAAAGATAAGATATAGTAATGCGTTCAAGCCCGGAGGGACAAATGTAAACTTTGTACAACTTCTGGCAGACAATACAATTTATGTGCGTACCTATGAACGTGGCGTGGAAGACGAAACACTTTCGTGTGGAACAGGTGTCACTGCAGCCGCATTGGCTGCTTCATTGAAAGGATATTCGTCTCCGGTTGACATTAAAGTTATAGGTGGCGACCTGTCTGTTGAATTCAAATCCAGCCACTCCGGCACGTTCTCAGAAATTTTCCTCGTTGGTCCTGCCAAAATGGTGTTCGAAGGCGACTTGGAACTGTAATTGTTCTCCCTGAAATCTCAAAAAACAAATTAACTTTAAGCCCCTTTTGGGGAGGTTAAGGGTTATTTGCTGTCCGCCTGGGGTAAAAATTCAGGCACCGCGAGCCGGATGACAGATAACAACTAACGGATAACGACTATACTATGCTGAAACTCATTGCCAAATTATTCGGAACAAAGTCAGAGAAGGACATCAAGCGCATTATGCCGTTGGTTGAGCAGACTAAACAGGAAGGCGAAAAACTGAAGTCCGTAAGTCACGATGAACTTCGTGCTGAAACAAAGCAGATCCAGGAATTCATAAACCAGGAACTCAAAAACATAGACGACAAATTAGCGTCTCTTCATAAAAAAATAGCAGATAACCCTGAGCTTGAGATTAACGATAAGGAAGCCATCTTCCAGGAGATCGATGCGCTGGAAGAAGAACGCAATAAAGAACTTGAAAAAGTCTTGATGAAAGTGCTGCCGAGAGCTTTTGCTATTGTGCGCGAAACGGCAAGACGCTTTAAAGAAAATGAATACCTCGAAGTATCCGTGCAGGATTTCGATCGTCAGTTCTCTGTAGGTCGTGAGCATATAAAGATCGAAGACAACAAAGCTCGTTGGTATAATAAATGGATGGCTGCCGGAAACATGATCACCTGGGATATGGTGCATTATGATGTGCAGATCATCGGTGGTATAGTATTGCATGAAGGTAAAGTTGCCGAGATGGCAACCGGTGAAGGTAAAACGCTCGTGGCTACATTGCCTGCGTTTCTAAATGCACTTGCTAAGCGCGGTGTTCATATAGTAACCGTAAACAACTACCTGGCTACCCGCGATAGCGAGTGGATGGCTCCGATTTTCCAGTTCCACGGTATCAGTATAGATTGTATTGATAAACATGAACCGAATTCAAACGCACGCAGAAATGCATACCGTGCAGATATAACCTACGGAACCAACAACGAATTCGGTTTCGACTATCTGCGTGATAACATGGCGCGCGACCCTGAAGAACTTGTACAACGCACCCATCACTATGCAATGGTTGATGAGGTTGACTCTGTGTTGATCGATGAAGCGCGTACGCCATTGATTATATCAGGCCCTGTTCCTCGCGGTGATGAACATGAATTTTACGATCTCAAGCCACGTATATATAAGTTGGTTGAAGCACAGAAAAAGCTGGTGAACGATTACCTGACAACAGCTAAAAAGCAACTGACAGAAGGAAATGATAAGGATGGTGGATTGGCTTTATTCCGTGCGCATCGCGCAATGCCAAAGTATAAACCACTTATTAAATTTTTAAGTGAAGCCGGTAGTAAAGCTGTTCTACAGAAAACTGAAAACTACTACTTACAAGATAACAAGCGCAACATGCCAGAGGCGGATAAGCCTTTGTATTTTGTGATCGATGAAAAAGATAACAGCGTTGAACTCACGGAAAAAGGTATCGATCTTATTACCGGAGAAGGTGAAGATCACAACTTCTTCATTTTGCCTGAGATCGGAACGGAGCTCAATAAACTCGAAAGAGAATCAACATTGGATGATGTAGCGAAGCTTCAACGAAAAGAAGAGCTGATCCGCGATTATCAAATCAAATCACAACGTATCCACAGTGTAAATCAGCTTTTAAAAGCTTATACACTTTTCGAAAAAGATACCGAGTATATTATTGTTGATGGTAAAGTAAAGATCGTTGACGAACAGACTGGTCGTGTATTGGATGGAAGAAGATATTCTGATGGATTACACCAGGCTATAGAAGCGAAAGAGAATGTGAAGGTAGAAGACGCTACACAAACGTACGCTACTATCACGTTGCAAAATTACTTCCGTATGTATCACAAACTTGCTGGTATGACGGGTACTGCCGAGACAGAAGCAGGTGAGTTGTGGGATATATATAAGCTCGATGTAGTAGTTATACCTACCAACAGACAAGCTGTTCGTAAAGATTATGATGACCTCGTGTATAAAACGATGCGCGAGAAATTCAATGCAGTTATAGATGAAGTTGTAAAGCTCACCGGTGAAGGCCGTCCGGTACTCGTTGGTACTACATCTGTAGAAATATCGGAAGTAGTAAGCCGCCTGTTGCAAATGCGGAAGATTAAACACCAGGTGTTGAACGCGAAGCAACATCAGCGTGAAGCAGAAATTGTTGCGGAAGCCGGTAAGCCGGGTACAGTAACGATTGCCACTAACATGGCAGGTCGTGGTACTGATATAAAACTTACACCAGAGTCGAGAGCCGCAGGTGGTCTTGCAATCATTGGTACAGAGCGTCACGAATCAAGGCGTGTAGACCGCCAGTTGCGTGGTCGTTCAGGTCGTCAGGGCGATCCGGGAACATCTCAGTTCTATGTATCTCTCGAAGACAACCTGATGCGTTTGTTCATGCCGGAGCGTATCGCCCGCATTATGGACAAACTTGGCTTGAAAGAGGGTGAAGAAATTCAGCACTCCATGGTGACAAGCTCTATCGAACGTGCACAGAAGAAAGTAGAAGAGAATAACTTTGGTATACGGAAGCGCTTGCTCGAGTACGATAACGTGATGAACTCACAGCGTGAAGTTATATACAAGCGTAGAAGAAATGCGTTGTTCGGAGAACGTCTTGAGCTGGATATACTAAACATGTTAAATGATACATGTGAGGATATGGTAATCAACGCCAAAAATGGTAATGATTACGAAGCACTCCGCCTCAATGCATTGGGAGTATTGGGATTGGATTATGATATCTCGAGGGAAACTTTTGAGAAGCTCGATCAGAGTAAACTCGCAGACGATCTTTATCACAAATCACTAGAGCATTATCATAGAAAAAATAAAGTTATCGCTGATAAGGCATTGCCAGTGGTACATGAGATCTCTAAATCACGCGGAGCTACCGTTGAAAATATACTCGTTCCATTCAGTGATGGTCAGAAGCAGATTGGTGTAGCAGCGAGTCTTCAGAAATGCGTAGAGACGAATAACACCGAGCTGATAAAGTCCATGGAGAAGATGATTACACTGGCCATCATCGATCAACTTTGGAAAGAACACTTGCGTGAGATGGATGATCTGAAACAGTCTGTGCAGAATGCAGTGTACGAACAGAAAGATCCACTCTTGATTTATAAGTTTGAAGGCTTCGAGCTTTTCAAACGCTTCATCGCGAAAGTAAATGAAGATACTATATCCTTCTTGTTGAAAGCAGATATACCCGTGCAACAGCCGGACGATGTTCAGGAAGCACGCGTAAGTCGTTCACGTGTTAGATTGAATGAACAGAAGGAAGAGTCACGATCACTGTTAAGTGGTGGTGGTGGAGGAGGAAGCCAACAACAGCAGCCTCAGCCAAATCGTCCTCCACAAGAGAAAGTAATGCCAGCCAAGTCAGAGAAGGTTGCCAATCGGAATGATAAGGTAAGCGTTCAGTATCCTGACGGGCGTGTTCTTCGTGATGTGAAATTCAAGAAGGTAGAAGACGATATCAATAACAACCGCTGTATCATAATAGATTAATCATGCAGGTATTGAAACAATCGCTATATATACTTTCAGCTATATTTCTGCTGGGAAGTTGTGTCACTCAAAAGAAGACGACCACAACTTCCCAGACGGGAAAATATTCGGAAGATCTTTCTGTATGGAGGCCTAAAGTTGAAGCAGCTCCTGCAGAAACCAACACAACTAGCACTACCACGGATAATACAAAAGCTACAACAACAGTTTATGTTGAGCCGAAGCTTACTGTGAACAGAAGGCTTGATGGTGTATTGGATAGCATTGATCATATAAACCTGAGCCGTAAATTTGTTGAGGGGTATACTATACAAGTATACTCCGGAAGACGTGAAGAAGCGTTGAATGCGAAAAAACAGATCGCCACAGCACTACCAAAACTCAACACAGAAGTGCAGTTTACAGAGCCAATCTTCCGTGTAAAGGTTGGTAAATACTTTAGTCGTATGGATGCACAGCAAGACTATGCAGCCGTAAAACGGTATTTCCCCGCAGCGATTCTGATCCCCGAGAAGATCTCAATTCAATAGCTACGCCCCGGGTTGGTCGTTATTTTCACGACTTTAGCTTTTATATACCGGGAGCAGCGTTATTTATTCAGTGGTTTGATTTTTGAAACGTATTTTTGTCAAACCATTTTTTAAGCTTGAAAACGTTTAAGAAGATACTTTTTTATGCAGGACTAACCTTGGCGGTCCTCTTTGTATCGTTGTCGATATCAGTATTCCTGTTTAAGGATAAAATCATCAACCAATTTGTTCAGGAGGTTAACAAGAGCCTCAACACACCGGTGACTATCGGTAAGATGGACGTTTCATGGTTTGAGAAGTTCCCACAGCTATCAATCGTATTTACAGATGTATACGTGGAGGATAGTCAGCCCGGTAAATATCCACTGCTGACAGCAAATACGATCTCCTTTCAACTAAATCCTATTGAAGTATGGAAAGGAAAATATACCATCAGAGGCCTTCAGATCCGCGACAGCGAAACCAGCCTGAAGATCGATGCTCATGGCAATAACAACTATACTATATTAAAGGAGAATAAAGATAAAAAGCAGGCTTCATCCGGGACGGTAAGCTTTGAGTTGAAGAATGTAAGTCTGCAAAATACACGTGTTCACTATATAAATATAGCTGCTACCGAAGACCTGATGTTTACCAGTGAGAATCTTGTTGCTTCCATAGGCACAACCAACGATGTATACAATATTAATGCTGAGGGACAATTAACCTCCGAACGAATCAACATCGGTACTGGGACATACCTCGCGAATAAATCGTTTATGATAGAAACCGACCTGGTATATAACGATCGGGAGCGCAATATTCTCATCAATCCTTCAACCCTCAAGCTTAGGCAATCTTCCTTCACCGTGCATGGTACCTACAACTGGAAAAATGAAAATCTAATTGACCTCGTTACTGAAGGTGAGAATACAGATATACAGACTATATTTTCACTATTACCGGAATCGGCTACCAAAAACTTAACGAAGTACCAGAGTAAAGGTGATGTATACTTTAAAACAAAATTAAAAGGTGAGATCAGCAAACGGAGAAATCCTCTGTTTTCTATCGACTTTGGTTTTAAGGATGCCACTATATTTCATCCTGAATTCAAGACACGGATTGAAGGCGCAAGCCTCGAAGGATCTTTTGCGAGCAGTGAAATCTCCGATCCACGACAGGCTACATTGGTATTGAAGAATATAAAGGGAAGCCTGAATGGTGAGTCCTTTGCTGCCAATTTTATACTACAGAATTTCAGTGACCCTGAAGTAATGTGCGATTTCAAAGGTCGCGTAGATGCTGCTTCTGTATTTGATTTTTACCCGGTGCCCGAGATCAGAAATGTATCCGGTTCGTTGCTGGCAGATGTGTCTTTTGAAGGACGAATTGGTTTGTTGAAAAAGCGTGCAACTGCGCAACGCGTATCCACACAAGGTACAGTAGAACTTCAGAACATCAGCCTGCTATACGGAGATGACAAAGTGCCGCTTCAAAATCTGAAAGGTAGTTTGCAATTCAGTAACAACGACCTGGCTTTAAGTAATGTTGCTGGTGAACTAGGTAACAGCGATTTTATGCTCAATGGATTCTTCAAAAACATAATCACCTTCCTGTTATTTGAAGACCAGCCTATTGGTATAGAAACCGATCTGAAATCAGAATTTATAGACCTCAATCAACTGCTAGCTATCGGATTCGGCAAACCTTCTGCCAATAAAGAACAGGAGTATAATTTCAGTATATCTCGAAATATAAACCTGAATTTTAACTGCGATGTAAAGGCATTGCAGTATAAACGTTTTCACGGCAGCGATCTGAAAGGTGATCTGCTCGTAAAGAATGAAATGGCGGTATCGCGCAATATTACATTGAAATCGATGGGTGGTGACCTCAAATGCTCAGGCATTGTAGATGCCAAGAATCGAAAAGCTATAGATGTTGTAAGTACGATACGGTTAAATGGTATATATGTCGATAGTATATTTTACGTATTCGAAAATTTCCAACAGGACTTCATACAGGATAAGCATTTAAAGGGCCAGGCGCATGCTGATGTTAACATGGAGATGGTGTTGAAGCCTAATCTTCGTCTCTTCCCGGAGACGTTAATTGCAGATATAGGGGTCGTGATCAAAAAAGGCGAACTTAACAACTTTGAGCCCATGCAGAAGTTGAAGCGCTATATAAAAGATGATGGTCTTAGTCGTTTGCGATTTTCTGATTTAAAGAATGAAATACACATCGAGAATAAAACTATTTATATACCGCAAATGGAAGTGCGCACCAATGTTACCAGCCTCAAGGTAAGCGGTACGCATACGTTCGATCAGCACATTGACTATAGGATTATTACACCACTGCGACAACGAGGAGCTGCTGATCTCGAAGCTAAAGACGCCATTGGCGATGATGGCTCCGGACAAAGTAAACTTTATCTGAAAATCACAGGGACCACTGACGACTACCGCATTCAATACGATACCGAGGCCGTGAAAAAGAAAATCGTGAACGACCTGAAGAACGAAGTGAAGGAACTTCGTGAAGCCTTCAAAAATAAAGGCACACAGAAGAAGAAGGAAGTAGAACTCGAGAAAGACGAGTACTTCGAGTGGGATGCTGAACAGCCTCAATGATTTTGGAGTGAAGCTTTAGCTTAAGGTCTAAGCTAAAGCTTCGTACAGAACGCCATCTTATTAACTTACAGCAACTCCATTTGTTTTAACACGTGTATGAACATTCTCTCCGATCTGTTGTCGCCACATTGCATAGTATAATCCTTTTTCCTGCAAGAGTTTATCATGCTTCCCGGATTCAACAATGTTACCCTTTTCAAGTACATAAATCTGATCAGCATGCATCACGGTAGAGAGACGGTGTGCAATCAATATAGTAATGTGGTTTTTCGCGGTCGAAATATCGCGGATAGTCCAGGTGATTTCTTCTTCCGTAATAGAATCTAAAGATGACGTTGCTTCATCAAACACCAGTATATCTGGCTGGCGAAGCAGTGCGCGCGCTATAGATAATCTTTGTTTTTCTCCTCCGGAAACTTTTACACCGCCTTCGCCTATAACAGTATCGAGACCTTTATCGGCACGTTCCAATAAAGACTGACATGCAGCCTTCTGCAATACAATCATACACTCCTCATCGGTGGCAGTAGGTCTTACGAATAATAAATTTTCGCGAATGGTGCCAGAGAACAGTTGCGTGTCCTGTGTCACAAATCCAATCTTTTCGCGCAGCTCATCCATATTTATGCTTGCACTCGAAACACCATTGTATAGTACATCTCCTTGCTTAGGCTTATATAGGCCCACCAATAATTTTACAAGTGTAGTTTTACCGGAGCCTGATGGGCCGACAAATGCAATGGTCTTACCATTGTTGGTTTCAAAAGATATATTATTCAATGCAGTTCTACTTGCAGACTGATGTTGAAAGGTAACATCTTTAAAAGTAAGATCTGTGATCTTGTCTACATATATAGGGTTCTTTGGTTTAGCTTCTTTTGGAAGATTCAGAATCCGGTTGAAATTAAGTAACGATACTTCTGCTTCGCGAAATGCAATGATTACATTTCCTAATTCCTGTAAAGGAGTGAACAGAAAGAATGAGTAAAAGAGGAATGTAAAATATTTACCAGCCGAAATTTCATTATCAAAAATGAGCATCAGTAAAATAACAACCATGGCACTTCTTATAAAGTTAACGGTAGTACCTTGCAAGAAACTCATCCCGCGTACATACTTTACTTTCTTAAGTTCAAGGTCGAGGATTTTATAGGTTGTGTTATTCAGACGTTGGATTTCCTGGTTGGCAAGCCCTAAGCTTTTTACCAACTCTATATTTCGCAGAGACTCTGTTGTAGAGCCTGCCAGGGATGTAGTTTCCTTTACTATATTCTTTTGAACTACTTTGATCTTACGGCTCAATAACCAACTTGTAATAGCAATGATCGGAACGGCAGCGAAATATACCAGCGTAACTTTATAGCTAACCGTAAGTGAATATACTACTACGAAAATCATAGCCACCAAACTAGAAAACAGAATGCTGATGAACGAAGTGATAAACTTTTCTGAATCGGTGCGTACTTTCTGTAATATACCTAATGTCTCGCCACTACGCTGATCTTCAAAAGTCTGGTAGGGCAGTTCCAGCGAATGCTTAAGTCCATCGGCATACATTTTAGCACCCAGTTTCTGAACGACAATGCTTGTGAAATAATCTTGCAGGTTTTTCGCTATACGAGATACCATGGCGGCACCGACTGCGAGCCCTACCAGGTAGAGAATACCTCTCACAAATTCCGCCCGGGATTGTGAGTCACGTTTCTCGATGAAGTCGTCAACGATGTTACCTGTGATGTGAGGATCTAAAAGTGAGAAAACCTGACTGGTTGCAGCTAACAGTAAAGCAATGGCAATAAGGCCTTTATAATTCTTGAGGTAGTTTAAAAGTATTTTCATGCCTGTACAAATAGGTGACGGTAATATGACTTTTTTTGAACAAAGAAATGTTCAAGTAGGTTCTTTCATTTGATAAAGAAAAAAATATTTACGTGAAATGTTAGTTGTAATGGTATAAAGGCTGGCTAAACTTTATTGTAATATTTTCTCAGTAGTCATTTGAAATTATGCCTGAACGCTTCCGGTGATTGCCCTGTGTGCTTTTTGAAGAACCTGATAAAATAGGAAACGTCTTCGTAACCCAGGTAACTTGCAATTTGATTTACCTGGTTTGATGTTGCGAGAAGGTATCGTTTCGATTCCAGTATAATATATTCGTTCATAATCTCTGAACACGTCTTCCCCTGCGCTCCTTTTGTAATGGCATTAAGCTGATAGAGGGAAAGACTCAACTTGTCTGCATAGAATGATACTTGCTTGTGTTTGACAATATGCGTCTTTAAAAGTTCTGACAATTTTTCAAAACACTCCTGTGTGTAGGGGTTGGTGGTATTCGGTGTAGCATTACTATTCTGCCGGATAAGTTCGATAAAGAAAATCTCAAGATTGGCTTTGATCACATCCTGATATCTTTCCTTTTTGATAGTATACTCTTCAAATATATAGCCTAGTATAGCGACTAACCTTTTAAGGCTGTTGGCTTCAAATTGATAGTGGTTGAGATCAGTAGCTTTTCGCAAGAGTTCACTCGATACCTTATCTTTTAAAAAATGGAAGTCAGTGTTAAATTCAATCAAGTATCCCGAGCTCCCTGCTTTCAGAGTAAGCTGATGCACCTGACCGGGACGCATGAGAAATATTGAATAGTCACGAATTTCGTAGGATCTAAAATCGATCTCGTGATTACCTCTTCCTTTTTCCAATGCCAGTATATAAAAGAAGTCGTGCCGGTGAAGCTCTTGAATGATATCCTTCCCTGCAAGCAGACTGTGAATGTCGCGTATGCTAAAGCTTCCAGAGAATTTCTGTTCTTCCTGGGGTGTATTTATATACCGTATTGGAATGTGTTTCATTGTTGCGAAGCTCGAAATATAGCGGAGTAAGGAAGATCAAACAAGAAAGACATTTCTATTTCTCTACTGGTATTTTACAAGCTAGAATGTATTCGGGAAATAATATTAATAATTATATATTTAAGTGAACTACTCTTTAAGTATAAATGACACTGAAAGAATTCAAAACACCAATTATCGTCATAGGAGTTCCTGTTGCTTTTGCTCTTCTCTTTCGGCTTGCATTTGGTTTTAGCGGGTTGGAGTCGCTATGGTCCGTCATGACACTGACTTTTTTTATGTCATTGCCCTATGGTGTAGGAGTGTTAACTATATATCTTTCAAGTTCTGACAAGGCGAAAAGTAAGCGTTACCTAGTCTTTTGTCCGTGGATACCTATATTCATATTCCTTATAGTAACCCTGGTATTTGCCATTGAAGGTTGGGCTTGCTGGATTATGGTCTTTCCAATCTTTCTGTTCTTTGCAAGTTTAGGCGGACTTACTTGTGGATACTTTAAACTTAAAAAATCAAAGCGTACAAACAATCTGCATATATCGGCTGCTATCATTCTGCCATTCTTCATAGGGCCGATTGAAAAAGTGATTGGAGATATTCCTGGATTTTATAGGGCCGACACATCTATTGATATTAATGCATCGAAAGAGAAGATATGGAGTAATGTAACAAGCGTGAAGGAAATACAGCCGAACGAGGATCGTGGGCGCTTGACGAATTTCTTACAGCTGCCACGACCTATATGTGCAGAGCTTAACTATGAAGGTGTTGGCGCAAAGCGCGCAGCTATATTTTCGCATGGTCTTGTATTCGATGAAACTGTTTTGAAATATGAGCATGAGAAGATGATGAATTTCTCGATACATGCAAACCCGTATGAAATTCCTTCGACTACGTTTGATGAACACATTGTTGTTGGAGGTGCATTCTTTAATGTATTGGAAGGCACCTATATACTTGAACAAATCGGTTCAGACCAATACAGACTCCATCTTTACAGTGAGTTTAAACTCACTACTACATTTAACTTCTACGCAAGTCTCTGGGGTAAATGGATCATGCAAGATATTCAGGAGAATATTTTACAAGTGATTAAGAGAAGAAGTGAGTATAAAGGCGCAAGGTAATGGGGGGAGGTAACTCCTTTTTACTTACGTGTATCATATAGTATGTATAAGTTTAGAATAGGGAATTCAGTAAAATTGGTTTCATATAAGTTCATACCAGGATCATTATTAAAAGCATTCCATGAACACGAAGATTGATAAAATAAAAAACTTCAGGCTTTATTTGTTGAAGCAAATCGAAGGATTGACAGCGCAACAACTTAATTATATCCCTCCAGGCTATAACAATAATATAGTCTGGAATGTGGGGCATCTTATCTCCTCTCAACAAAACATGTGTTATGTACGGGCAGGTTTACCCATTACTGTAGATGACCGGTATTTCTCCCCATATATATCGGGCACTAAGCCGAGTGCGGTCTTAAATGATCAGCAGATTGTGAATCTCAAAGACTTATTGATTACATCGATTGATAGATTTCAGTCTGATTTCGACAAAGCTATATTTCAGAATTATTCCCCGTCTGTCATGATACCAAAAGTTTATGGGTTTGAGGTGCCGAATATAGACGAAGCGATTGAGTATCTGCTTTATCATGAAGGGTTTCATCTGGGTTGTATACTTTCGTTGAAGCGATTTGTGTAAATCGTTCCTGAAATACTTTTGGAGGTTTGAAAATATACAGCCCTATGTTTAGATTTAGAGAATGCAACAAATACTAATTCCACTTCTTCTTATTTGCATGTGTGCCGGAAAGCAGGCTGCAGCTATCAGTACATCTGACAAAATAGATAACAACCAGATTGCTCGTGTTGTCGGTACATTTTCGGGGGACATAAATAAGGCAGACACTATTATTATACATAAGGAAATCACAAACGACTATCGTCACATTATTTATATTGACAAAGGTCACGATTCTCAGGAATATAAATGGCTAGTAGACTTTCAGTTCAATGAGGACAACAGATCGACATATGAGGCAAACTATGAATACTTTAAGAAAGAAAAGGCAGCTTCGTTTAAAAAGCAGAAATCGTTAGGGTTACCGAAACATTGGTTGCCAGTGTATAGGTATAAAAATGCATACTACCTGTATGCTCCTTCTGATTGGGGAAATGCGGGAAGACGTATAGTCAATGATAGCGCTTTTGTTTATTGGTATATGGATGGTCCGTATCCGGTCCCATTACAATCGGTTAACAAAGTAAATACGTATAAATGTGTGCTTTCAATAGCAGATCATCTTCACAACGATAATGATTCAATAACAACATTAACGTTGCACATTATCGACCCTATCTCGAAACTAACAATCTTCGAATTTTCAAAGGCATCAGGAAATTCGCATTATCAACTTTACATACCTGTTGAAAGTGCTGACAAGTTTGATATGATTATAAACTATTGTAACAATCAAAAACAAATGGAATATAGTTTTGAGAAAGTAGACTACGTTAAATTATTAAAGGACTCTGATAATAGTAAATGAAGGATCAAAACAATAAAGAACTCGCTGTAGGAGATATTTTCTATTCATTCTTTGATGGACGATATAATTTGTATAAACTTCTAAACTTTGATCAGGGAAATAATACCTATCATGTTTTATGTTACGAGCCTCAGGCTTCTTTGCCTCTTTCAGAAAATTTGGAAAACCTGGAAGTACAGATTTATCATGCGCCTATCGATAAGAATGGTTTTAATGATGCGATCTTCTTTGCGAAAGGAACCATACGTGCAGATGATTTGATCGGGTATCATGAATTCTTAAGGCAGACGCAAGCTGTTAAATTTATAGTAGGCATTGCTAGTGAATATTATAAGCGAGCCCATAGCCCCACCGATGAAAAAAAGTATGAGTTTGCAATAGACGAATATACCAAAGCTATAGATCTCGTTCCTGAATTCTTCGAAGCTATAGACAACAGAGCATTTTGTAAAATGGATCTCGGAAGATGGGAGGAAGCCATCGAAGATTTCAAAGAATCTCTTTCTGTTAACCCGGATAGCTTGCTGGCGGAGTTCTCAATTGGTGAGTGTAACTTGCAATTGGGTGCACTTGATAAAGCTCAGGAGCAGTTCGAGAAAGCAATAGCAATTGATCCAAACCACAAGACGTCACGTGACTTTTTGAAAAAGACAATTGAGTTACGAAGTCTAAAATAGTGAAATGTATTCGCAGATTGACGGTACTTATACAGATCTAAAATGCAACTCCCGCAGAATACGCAGATGAAATACAGGATTGTATTTCATCTGCGGTAATCTGTGAGATCTGCGGGAAATATATCCAACATTCAGAAGATACTCCTATAGATCTGATATGGATACACGCGCAGATTTTTATATACAACCATGTATTTTCTGCAGCAGCTATCCTCTAAATTCCTTTACCGTATCAATAAAGCATTTTACTTTGTCTACTTCAGTGTCTGGATATAAGCCATGACCGAGGTTGGCTATATGTTTAGTGTCTCCAAAAGCAGCTAGCATTTTTTTAGTTTCACGCTTTACATCTTCGAGTGAACCATATAGGGCACAAGGGTCAAGATTTCCCTGCAACACTTTGTTCGGTATCAATTGTCGTGATTCTTCTATACCCATATTCCAGTCAAGTCCAACGACATTGCAATTTATGGTGTTCAGGTCGGTGCGTGCGAAAAAAGCTCCTTTTGCAAAAACGGTTTTAGGAACTTCCGTGATAGCATCACAGATCTGAGATATATACTTTAACGAAAATTCTTCATATTGATCCGGACTTAACACTCCTGCCCAGGAATCGAAAAGCTGTATAATATCAGCCCCTGCTTTTACCTGTGCCTTCAAATAATGAATTGTACTTTGCGTGATCATCGACAAAAGCTTGTGCGCAAATTCAGGTTGTGAGTACAGTACTTTTTTAGCAGCGCTGAATGTTTTGCTGCCACGACCTTCAATCATATATGAAAATATAGTCCACGGTGCACCCGCGAAACCAATTAGAGGCACGCGTCCGTTCAACGCTTGCTTGGTTAGCTTGATGGCATCGAGTACATATTGAAGTTCATCTGCACCGGATATATGAAGCAGATCAAGATCAGCAGGAGATTCAATTCTTTTCGGAAACACGGGACCTTTACTCTCTTCCATTTCATAATTCAATCCCATCGCTTCGGGAATCACAAGAATGTCAGAGAAAATGATAGCAGCATCTACGCCTAGAATATCAACGGGTTGAATGGTAACTTCGGTGGCAAACTCCGGTGATTTAACAAGTGTTTTGAAATCTTTGATCGTAGCGCGCACCTTGCGATATTCAGGTAAAACGCGTCCTGCCTGGCGCATCAGCCAAACCGGTGTGCGTTCTGTTTTCTGTCCCAGTGCCGTACGAAGAAGTAAATCGTTCTGAAGCTGCATAGTGTTTGTTTGTCCTGCTAAGTAACAGCCGCAAAAGTAGAAGTGTTTTTTGATTTTTTAATCTTTCGCGATCATCTGTAACATTTTATTATTCTTTTCAACTAACTAAATGAAGTAACAAATTAACCCCTCATACAGAATATGAAAAAGCTTATCGTTCTAACCCTGGCTTTGGTGCTGATGGTGACTGCAGCACAAGCGCAGAAAAGTAAGGCCGGTGCCAAAGAGCCGCCTATTATTGATCGCGAATTGTTTTTTGATAATCCTGAAATTGCTGCCGGCCAGCTTTCACCGGATGGAAACATGATAAGCTTTCAGAAAGTCTACAAAGGTAAAATGAATGTATGGGTAAAGAAGTTTGATGAACCGTTTGAAAAAGCAAAGCCGGTTACAGCAGATACTTTACGTCCTATCGGTGGATATTTCTGGACGTACGATAGTAAATATATTCTATATGTACAGGATAAAGGAGGTAATGAAAACTACAATGTATATGGTCTAGATCCTTATGCTCCGGCAGAAGAAGCAACGGGTGTTCCTGCTGCACGCAACCTTACCCCTATGGAAAATGTGCGCGCCATGATTTACAATGTATCACAGAAAAATCCAGATGTATTGTGGGTTGGATTGAATAGTCGTGATCAGGCATGGCATGATCTATATAAGCTGGAGATCAGTACGGGCAAGCTTACACTGTTGAAAGAAAATAAAGATCGCCTTACTGGTTTTTATTTTGATTGGGATGAAAACATTCGCCTGGCCACACGTTCGGCAGATGATGGTAGCACCGAAATTCTTCGTGCCGATGCAGAGGGCTTCAGTAAAATATATGATTGTAGTCCGCTGGAAAGCTGTGCCCCTGCAGGCTTCTTCGATAAAGAGAATAAAAACTTTTACCTGCAATCCAACAAAGGTGAAGCAGAAGATCTTGTAAAACTATATTTGCTTAATCCGGATTCAAAAGCTGTGAAACTGGTAGAAGGCGATCCTTTAAACAAAGTAGACTTTGGTGGTGTGTTTGTTTCCAACAAAACAAAAGATATAGTATATACAACCTATACCGATGCAAAGACGCGCTGGTATTTTAAAGACAAGGCATACGAGGCAAACTATAATTTCCTGAAGTCTAAATTTTCGGGCAAGGAGATTAGTATAGTATCGCTCACAAAAGATGAGAACAAGGCTTTGGTTTCTGTATATAGCGATGACGATCCGGGTTCAGTTTATTTCTTTGATATACCGAAGAAGAAAGTGATCAAACAGTATACACCGCGTCCGAAATTACAAGCGCTTCCGTTGGCAAAGATGGAGCCGATAACCTATAAATCATCGGATGGTCTTGAGATTCCTGCTTACCTGACATTGCCTCTCGGTAAAGAAGCGAAAAATCTTCCACTCATCGTTTTCCCCCATGGCGGCCCATGGGCTCGCGACAGCTGGGGCTTTAATGGTTATGCACAATTCTTAGCAAACCGAGGATATGCGGTGTTGTCGCCAAATTTCCGCGCGTCTACAGGCTATGGTAAGAAATTTCTGAATGCAGGGAATGGTCAATGGGGAGAAAAAATGCAGGATGATATTACCTGGGGAGTAAAGCATTTGATCAACAAAGGTATAGTGGATGCGAAGCGTGTAGGCATCATGGGCGGTTCGTATGGTGGTTATGCAACGCTTGCCGGTTTGGCGTTTACACCGGATGTATATGCGGCAGGTGTAGATATAGTAGGCCCTTCCAATCTGATGACGTTATTAAATTCTATTCCTCCTTACTGGGAGGCTATACGCAAAGTGTTTTATATCCGTATGGGCGATCCATCCACACCGGAAGGAAAGGCAAAACTTGAAAAGCAGTCACCCTTGTTTTCCGCAAGCAAGATCAAGGCACCATTACTTGTGGTGCAAGGTGCCAACGATCCTCGCGTGAAGAAGGCGGAGTCCGACCAGATCGTTTCAGCATTGCGTGATCTGGGTATAGCGGTAGAGTATATCTGCGCTCCGGATGAAGGTCACGGTTTCAGAGTACCGGATAATAACATGGCGATGCTTGCATACGCTGAGAAGTTCCTGGCAAAACATTTGGGTGGCCGTTATCAGGAATCAATGAAGCCCGAAGTTGCAAAGAAACAACAAGCGATTTTGGTAGATGTAAAAACTGTAAAGGTTGCAGAGAAGGCGTCAGGCGTAACAAAATTACCGGCACCAGTTGCCGATCTGAAAGCCGGTAAATATACTTATGCGTTTACCATGGTTATGGGCGCACAAAATATAGCGATGGAAATGAACCGTGAAATAAAACAGGAAGGTGGAAAGTGGTCTGTTACCGATGCTATAAAATCACCCATGGGAGAAATTGCAGAGCAAAATTTGATAGAGCCTAAAACATTGAAATGTCTGCAGCGAAAAGTAAAGCAAGGACCGGTAAATATAGATCTGAGCTATACGGATCAGAACGTAACCGGTACTATGGATATGGGGAACGGACAAAAAAAACCCGTTAATGTAAAGCTCGAAAACCCCATCACAATAGATGGTGCCGGATCAGATCTGGTAATTGCACGTCTTCCACTGAAAGAAAATACAAGTACAATTATAGAGATGGTGGATGTAGCAACGTCTCAAATCAAAAAGTATGAAATTAAATTAGCGGGTACTGAAAAGATCACCGTGCCAGCAGGTTCATTTGATACTTATAAAATTACCATGAATCAAATTGACGGTGGTGAAAAGACTATCTTCTGGATATCATCCGCTGATAAGAATATGATTCGTACTGAAGCTATCGTTCCGCAGATGGGTAACGCGAAGATGATAGCTGAGTTGAAGTAGTAACATTATTGGTTAATCGTTATCCACAACCATTTCCGGATAACGATTAACCGATAACTATTTCCGGTTAGCAAGATATACTCCACCAATGATAGCGGCCATCCCTATGAAATGACCTATACCAAGTCTTTCGCCATCCAACAATCCCCACATTACAGCTACAATAGGTAATGCATAGGTAACCGAACTTGCAAAGAGGGCAGTGCTCATTTTTACGAGTCTGTTAAAAAGTATAGTAGCTACAGCAGTACTCATAAATCCGAGCAGTACTATAAATCCAAAAGCTTTCCATGCATCGGGTTGTGTTGTAAGCTTGTGCGTAAAATCACTGAAGCCAAACAAATATAGTATAGCCAACGGTCCGATCAGTAATAATGAAACGCTGGTGATGGTTAAAGAACCAAGATCCGGTATTTTAAATTTGATGAGGTTGAGGTTCGATCCATAGCAGAAACAAGCCAGCACGATGAGCAGTGCAAATACATTGAAACCAGCCACTGCGCCATCACTTCTGGATATACTTAGAATTACACCACCTGCGAATCCCAACATAATTCCAACAATAGCCATTGTTTTGAAACGTAATTTAAAAACAACAGCACCTATAATCATGGTAAAAATAGGAGTAAGTGTATTCATGATCCCGGCAACGGAACTTTCCATCCTTGTTTGTGCAGTGGCAAAAAGGAACGCAGGTATAAATATACCGAGCATGCCGGAGCCAAAAAGCTTAGCGTAGTGATGTGTCTGAAGTTCCTTCAGACGTGTTATTGCAAGTGGAAAGAGAAACAAGGAAGCGGCAGCAACACGAAGTGCCCCGACTTCATCGGGAGAAAAAACTTTTAGTCCTTGTTTGATCAGGATGAACGATGTTCCCCAAATCAATGTAAGGCATACAAAAAGTATAATGGAGGTTGAGCGATTAGTAGAATCAGACATAAGGGTTAATGAGGTAGAAAGATCAAATTACGATTTTGAAGACGTAAAGGTTCACGAAGTTTGAAAGAATTAAAACCAGATATTGCTTGTAAGCAATAAAGTTATTTTCCGTCAGACTTCTTTCTGCTTTGAAATAAAATGAATGGATTTGGCAGGATATATATGTTGCTACAATTATTAAGCGGCTACAACGGTACCGTTATACGTGCTGACAACTTCATCGAGTATAGCCAGCACTTCCGCTTCTGTAGGAGCTTCTACTAATCGCATGCGAAAAGGTTTGAAGTCATTAATACCCTTAAAGTAATTGGTATAGTGCCTGCGCATTTCGAATACACCTAATTTGTCGCCCTTCCAGCGAATAGAAAACTCAAGGTGTTTTTTTGTAGCACGTACGCGTTCATTCATATCGGGAGGCAACGGACGTTCACCATGTTTAATATAGTGCTTGATCTCCTGAAAGATCCAGGGATAACCAATTGCAGCACGACCAATCATAACACCGTCCACACCATACCGGTTTTTATACTCCAGCGCCTTTTCAGGTGAATCTATATCTCCGTTGCCAAAGATCGGTATATGTATGCGTGGATTCTCTTTTACTTTCCCAATCAGTGTCCAGTCGGCTTCACCTTTATACATCTGTACACGCGTACGACCATGAATGGATAAAGCTTTGATCCCTATATCTTGTAAACGCTCTGCTACTTCTAAAATATTTTTTGTTGACTCGTCCCAGCCCAGGCGGGTTTTTACTGTAACCGGAAGATGTGTACACTTCACAATTTCTTCGGTCATCTTCACCATCTTGGGTATATCTTGTAACAAGGCAGCACCAGCGCCCCGGCAAGCAACCGCTTTCACGGGACAACCATAATTAATATCGATCAGGTCTGGTCTTGCAGCGGTAGCGATCTCTGCGGATTGTACCATGTTGCCTATATCGCCACCGAAAAGCTGAATCCCGATAGGACGCTCATATTCAAATATATCAAGCTTCTGACGGCTCTTGGCAGCATCCCGAATGAGACCTTCCGATGATATAAATTCAGTATACATCAGGTCCGCACCCCCCTCTTTGCATACCGCGCGGAAAGGCGGATCACTCACATCTTCCATGGGCGCAAGCAACAGAGGAAACTCTCCCAGCTCTATTTGACCGATTTTCACCATATTAGCTCGCAAATTTAAGCAGAAATATGGAGCAGGAAATAGGTGCTCGTAATGTACACCCGGCAGTAGTGATCCTCATCACGCTGGGAGCGGTGTTTTTGGGTTTTCAGGTGGTGGGGCCGATGATCGGTTTTTTCTTTGCACTGCCTTTTTATCCTGGAAGCGTCATTGAAATGACGGAATCTTTAAAAAATCCGTTGAGCGATCCGGGAATGAAAGTTCCTTTATTTCTCATGCAAGGGTTCGGCACGCTGTTCGGCCTCATACTTGTGCCGATGTATATCCTCAAAAAATTTCATCGTTCGGTTGCTGATCTTTTTAAAGAGACAATTTATATGCAAGCCGTTTTGATGATAGGCGCGATCGTCATTGTGTTCATGATCGTGAATTCTGTGTTCATCGAATGGAATCAGAATGTTACGTTCCCTTCCGGGATTGAAAAATGGGCGAAGGCAACCGAGGAGCAACTAGCAGAGCTCACAAAATATCTTACCAAGTTTGATTCAACCGGGCAAATGTTACTGGCCGTAGTGGTAATTGCTGTATTGCCTGCCATTGGAGAAGAACTTGTTTTTCGTGGAATCATCCAGCGCGAATTATTCCGTGGAACGAATAACATTCACGTTGCAATCTGGATCTCGGCAGCCATCTTCAGTGCAATCCATATACAGTTCTATGGTTTTGTACCGCGTATGTTATTGGGAGCACTCTTCGGATATCTTTATTATTGGTCGGGCAATCTCTGGATGCCGATCATCGCTCACTTTATTAACAATGGCTTTACTGTAGTCGCGATGTATTTATATCAGCAAGGTTCTGTTAAGATGGATATCGAAAATGCAGAGGCTGCACCGTGGTCCGCAGTATTATTCAGCGCTGTAATAACCACTGCGTTACTTTATATTTTTAAGAAATTTTATGAAAAGAGAAGATCTGTTAATTTTTCAGACAATACAAATGAGGATAATTCGACTCTTATTCCGTAACAAATTATAATTTAGACGCCATTCTAACTGCAACCAGATTTTCTGTGACTTCTCTTACCAAGTATAATAACCTGACCCTTCGCATTATTACCGGCTTGCTCGGTTCAGCCGGTATCATTACCGCTGTCTGCCTGAGTGAATGGGGATACTTTGCAGTATTTTTTATCATCTGCTTTTTCTCGCTCATCGAGTTTTATAAACTTGTAGGACTTGATGGCATGGTACCTCAAAAAGCACTGGGTACATTAGGTGGTGTTCTGATCTTTACACTTTCCTTTCTGATTGAAAATCACGCGATCTCGTACCGGTATTATTTTCTTTTCTTCCCAATCATATCGTGTGTATATATGATCAAGCTATATAAGAAGTTTGAGAGAAAACCTTTTACAAACATAGCCTTTACGTTCCTCGGTATATTTTATGTAGCTATACCTTTTGCCTTATTGAACATCGCTGCCTTCGAGAATGGCGTTTACAACTTTGAAATTATATTCGGATGCCTCTTTATTTTATGGGCAAGCGATACCGGAGCATACTTTGCAGGAACCTATTTAGGTAAACGAAAACTCTTTGAACGCATCTCTCCAAAGAAATCATGGGAAGGTTTTTTTGGAGGAGCATTGCTCGCCATGATTTTCGCATATGGACTGTCAACATATTTTCATACGCTTTCGCTGATTCAATGGCTGATCGTGGGAGTGATCATTATCGTAGGTGGAACTTTTGGTGACTTGGTGGAATCCCTTCTGAAAAGAAGTATAGAAATAAAAGACTCGGGCACGAGCCTTCCAGGACATGGAGGTTTTCTCGATCGTTTTGATGGTCTGCTGATTTCGGCACCCTTCATTGTTGCATATCTCGAGATCTTCTAGGGGAAGTAAATCGCTTTATAATTTTTCTTTATTCCGAGAACACATTCTGTTTTAGTAGTTTGATGATTGCATTGTGCGTTATCTTTTTGAAAGTACCTCTGATGCTCCACCCATACCGTTGGATGAGCACCAGTCCGTTGTGCCCGTGTTGAAATTTTTCAAGGATGGCATAATTGATTGAGGAGTATTCTCAACAGGATAAGCGATACATTATTATTTGGACACGGTGACCAGCGCGTGACCTTCGCCAACAACTTTGCATACAGGAGACTAAAAGGCTAACGATGATAAAGCAGAATGTTTTTTATGATCAGCCAGACTTATATATAGAAATTCTGTGTTACTGATAAATTTGATCCTTAATATAAATACGTGAAAGTTTTAATTGAGTCACACTATCTTCCATCCATTGCTTTTTTTTCTGCGTTGTCGTCCTCTACAGAAGTTATAATTGAGCGACATGAGCACTTCATGAAACAAACATATCGTAACCGTTGTCACATCAATACATCCCATGGAGTGGAGCAACTCACGGTGCCCTTAACAGGTAAGCATGGTAAAAATTTTATCACTGATATACGAATTGATTACACACAGAAATGGTTAACAAATCATTGGCGCACCATACAATCAGCGTATGGAAAAGCTCCGTTCTTTGAACATTATGTAGATGATCTTGAAAAAGTACTTTTCAAAAAATATGAATTCTTATATGACCTGAACATTCAATTGCTGTCAATGTGTCTTGCATGGCTCAAGTGGAATGTAGTTGTCAGCGAAAGTTTGTCGTATGAGAAAGAATACCCTTCCACTACAATGGACCTTCGATCTTTGATAAACCCTAAAAAAACAGAGCTTTTGGCAAAGTTTTATAATCCATCAGAATATACTCAAGTGTTTGGCAACACGTTTGTAAGTAACATGAGTCTCATAGACCTGATCTTTTGTGAAGGGCCCGTTGCTTCGAAGATTATCCGGGCTTCCGCAGTAGAAAAATGAACAAATGTTAATTTGAGCGTGTTTCTTACGCAGTATTAAATCTTCAGGCTTACGATAGTATTGAACTGAC
Source organism: Ohtaekwangia koreensis (assembly GCF_900167975.1). Lineage (GTDB taxonomy): Bacteria > Bacteroidota > Bacteroidia > Cytophagales > Cyclobacteriaceae > Ohtaekwangia > Ohtaekwangia koreensis. The sequence goes on along the minus strand of NZ_FUZU01000002.1, from coordinate 294,706 downwards.
AAAAAACTTTACATTTACACTAATCATTTTTGATTTTCTCTTATGGAAGCTAAATTTTCCAACCGCGTTAAAGAAGTTATATCACTCAGTCGCGAAGAAGCTCTTCGGCTGGGACATGACTATATTGGCACTGAACATCTTATTCTCGGAATGATCCGCGAAGGCGAAGGTGTAGCAGTAGGGGTGCTGAAAAAGTTGGGTGTACCAATGGATGAATTACGAAACGAGATCGAAAAGATATCCAAAGGAACAGCAACGCATCAGATTAAAAACCTGGCGAATATACCATTGACAAAAGCTTCTGAAAAAGTTCTGAAGATCACATATCTTGAAGCAAAAATTTTCAAGGCTCAACTTATAGGCACTGAACATTTGTTGCTCTCGATACTGCGTGACCATGATAATCTTGGGACGCAAATTTTAAATAAGTTTGACGTAAACTACGAGACCGTAAAAGAAATGCTGGAATACCAAAACGAAGGTCCGATGGCGTCACAGGATACGGACGATCCGGATGATGATTCATCTAAAATTTTTGGCGGTGGCGCACAAGGTGGTGCAGCCGGCAAAGAGAAGAAGGGAACTGAAAAATCCCGCACACCTGTGCTGGATAACTTCGGCCGCGACTTAACACGTCTGGCTGAGGACAATAAACTCGATCCTATCGTTGGTCGTGAAAAAGAAATTGAACGTGTTGCTCAGATTCTTTCAAGAAGAAAGAAGAACAACCCGATTCTTATTGGTGAACCAGGTGTGGGTAAAACTGCTATCGCGGAAGGACTTGCTCTGCGTATCATTCAAAAGAAAGTATCTCGCGTGTTGTTTGGTAAACGTGTTGTGACGTTAGATCTCGCATCATTGGTTGCCGGCACAAAATACCGCGGACAATTTGAAGAGCGTATGAAGGCTGTGATGAATGAACTGGAAAAATCTCCAGATGTAATTCTCTTCATCGATGAGCTTCATACTATTGTTGGTGCAGGTGGAGCTTCCGGCTCACTCGATGCTTCCAACATGTTTAAACCGGCTCTTGCCCGCGGAGAAATCCAATGCATTGGAGCCACTACATTAGATGAGTACCGTCAATATATAGAGAAAGACGGAGCGCTCGCGCGCAGGTTCCAGATGGTAATGGTAGATTCTACTACACCAGAAGAAACAATCCAGATCCTCGATAACATTAAAGAGAAGTATGAAGATCACCACCATGTGATCTATACCAAAGAAGCTATCGATGCGTGCGTGAGACTTTCTGATCGCTATATAAGCGACCGTTATCTTCCAGACAAAGCGATTGATGTTTTGGATGAAGCCGGTGCACGTGTTCACATCAACAACATCCATGTGCCTGAAGACATCGTGAAATTCGAAGAGGCTATAGAAGATGTTAAGAAAGAAAAAAATCGCGTTGTAAAAAGTCAGAAGTACGAAGAAGCAGCACAACTGCGTGATCGTGAAAAGAAACTGATCGAACAACTCGACATCGCGAAAGCGAAGTGGGAAGAAAAAACACGTACTGAAAAGTATACAGTTAATGAAGATAACGTAGCCGATGTTATCGCAATGATGACAGGCATTCCGACAAAACGTATCGCACAGAAAGAAAGCAACAAGCTTCTGAATATGGGCGAAGAACTAAGCGGAAAAGTTATCGGTCAGGAAGAAGCGATCCGTAAGCTGGTGAAAGCTATACAACGTACACGTGTAGGCTTGAAAGATCCTAAGAAACCGATTGGTTCTTTTATCTTCCTGGGTCCTACTGGTGTTGGTAAAACAGAATTGGCAAAAGTACTCGCTACGTATCTTTTTGATAAAGAAGATTCACTTGTGCGCATTGACATGAGTGAGTATATGGAGAAATTCTCGGTATCTCGTCTTGTGGGTGCGCCTCCAGGATACGTTGGTTACGAAGAAGGTGGACAGCTTACTGAAAAGGTAAGACGCAAGCCATACTCTGTCGTATTGTTAGATGAAATCGAGAAAGCTCACCCGGATGTATTCAATATACTTCTTCAGGTGCTTGACGATGGTATATTAACAGACGGACTTGGTCGCAGAGTTGATTTCAGAAATACAATCATCATCATGACTTCTAATATAGGGGTTCGTGATCTGAAAGATTTCGGAACAGGTATAGGTTTCGCTACTGCTGCAAAGCGCGAAACCGAAGAAGAGCACATGAAGCTTACCATTCAAAATGCGTTGAAGCGTGCTTTCTCTCCTGAATTCCTGAATCGTTTGGACGATGTCATTGTGTTCAACTCTCTGCAACGCGAACATATCCACAAGATCATCGACATTACGCTGGGTAAGTTATTCGATCGCATCATTCAGATAGGCTACAATGTGGAGCTTACTGATAAGGCTAAGGATTTCCTCGCAGAGAAAGGATATGATCATCAATTCGGAGCACGTCCTTTGAACCGGGCGATTCAGAAATACCTCGAAGACCCTGTAGCAGAAGAAATTCTGAAAGGCGAAGTAGAAGAAGGCGGAATCATTCTTGCCGACTACGATGGAAAGAGCGATGTGCTTACCATCAAGGTCAAGAAAGCGAAAGCTTCTTCGAAAGAGAAAAAAGAGTAATACGCTAAGTATATAATTAAAAGGGACGGTTCATCACCGTCCCTTTTTTTGTGCTATATCATTTAGTTATATAGTCCACTGAAGGTTGATTTCTGTCTGCAGAAATTCAATGAAGTGATTAAAATACTCGGGATATTTTCGGTCCGTCATGATCGCTACATAGTGTTTACGCTTCAGTCCCGATCTACCAATCTTTACAGCTTTTATTGGCTGATGTTTGAGGTATGGTTGCAATGCCCATTTCGCCATGACCATGATTCCCATACCAGCCTTTACCATCTCAATAGACGCCTCTGTTAATGGAAGCGGTGTGATTTTTTTGGGAGATACACCTGCAGGTGCAAGCACAAATTGATGTACAGTAACAGTCTCCAAAGGCAGTGAGTGAATCAAAAGGTGTTCGGAAGAAAAATCCTCTGCCACTACAAATTTCTTAGTAGCCCACGCATGATTCTCAGAAACAGCAACGAGCATTTCATCTTGAAATAATTCCAGGTATTTAATTTTATCATCTTTAATCGGGTCACTGGTGATCGCTACATCTAATGTACCCTCCAATAATTTTTGAAGCGGATAATGTGTTGCTTCCATTACAATTTTCAAATCGACATTCGGGTAAGTCAACTGAAATTGTTTCATCACCGAAGGAAGCCAATGATAGCTTGAATAACATTCGGTGCTCAGCCTTATCTCTCCAGTCTCACCATATACCAGTTTTTTAATTTGCTGCTCCGTATCATGAAGCTTTTCTAAAATCTCATTCGCAGTTTCATATAGTTTTTCACCTGCTTTTGTGAGTATCATTTTTTTATTGACTCTTAAAAAGATCTTGGTCCCCAATTGATACTCTGCCTCCTTCAACTGATGGCTTAATGCGGATTGCGTAAGGTGTAATTTGTCAATCGCTTTTGTAATGCTGCCTTCCTCTACGATAGCCTTCACAAGTTTTAAATGCCGTATCTCCATACTGTAAATTTAAAATAGTTTCCGCATCACACTATATGAATAAAATCGATGCTTATCATGAAATATTTGATTTCATATAGTGATTCGTATGCGTTTAGTTTGACACTAAATAAATCACGTATGAATGCACAGACTAAACATTATCACGACAAGCTTGAATTCGAGATTGACTCTTCGGACTTGTTTGAATTGATCAGTAATGGTCAAAAAATAATTCCTGTAGATGCACGTAAAGCTTTCGGCTATGAGGCTGAGCATATTCCGGGTGCAATAAATATTCCTCATCGGACGATGACAGAAGATAGCACACGAGACCTTGATAAAGATTTTTTGTATGTAACCTACTGCGATGGTATAGGTTGCAACGCCTCTACAAAGGGTGCGCTTAAAATGAGTCAGCTGGGTTTTAAGGTAAAGGAATTAATAGGAGGAATCGCCTGGTGGAAACTGGATGGCTATGCCACGGAAGGAGCTAATGCCGCGCAAGGGTTAAAGATTCAATGTGCATGCTAATGTTGTATATGCAGAATAAAGATTAGTCCCGGAATACTCCGGCTAATCTTTAAAATATTACTTCCTGATCTCTAATCATATAGTATACCGCTCAACGTACGCTGGAAAGTACAGGTTTATTTCATTTTGCCTCTTTGTGCCACTTTGCAAGCGTCATGGCCAGTCTGGAGTATGTGTCTCAAGTCTTTATTCAGAATGTAGACATCATTTTCATCACTCATTTATAGGTATATCTATATTCTTAAAGGAACAGATTTGCAACATCATCTTGCGTTCATTGCAAATCCTTACACGTATAACACTTTCAATTTTTTAACGCCAGCTCCGCGCAACCCGTTGTATATATTCGGCCAAAAAATAATTTATGAAAAGATACTTTACGAACGTAAACACAAGCTTTATCAAATCTGCTCTTGCCATAGTTATGTTGATAACTCTGTCTTGTGCAGCACAAAGTCAAAGCTTAAATGCAAATTGGAAGCAAGACTTGACGAACGCAATGAAGACCTTTTTAGGTTGTCAGGATACATTAAATAACAGCCGTGGCTGCAGTAAATTTTTAGGAGAGTCGCTTCATATCGTTTATAGAATAAATGATTTCTACTCTCAAAAAACAGGCAGGTATATGGTAGCTGGTGAAATAGCAAGCTTTTTAAAGAGCAGCAATCAATGGAAGCTTCTGGGGCCGAGTTATGATCAAAAAACATTAACGCAGGCACAAGAGCATGCCAATGCAAAGAAAGCTGTGGTCGCTGTTTATACCAGTACCTCCGGCAGCAGTCATGTAGTATTGATTAATCCCGGTGTGTTGCAGTCCTCGGGCTCGTGGGGATTAAGTGTACCAACAGCAACATCGTTCCTCTTAAGTCAGCCCGATAGGTCTTTTGTTGACAAAGGGCTTTCCTTCGCCTTCGGAAAACTGTTGATGAAAGATGTTTCAATCTACGTAAGAAGCTACTGACACCAGGGGATGGCAATTTTTGTTTGAAGGCCGGCATATCCCTTACAAATACGTTAGCTTACATGAATATATTGACTATAGCTATAATTACAGCTATAGTCAAACAACCTCTCAAAACGATTCGAAATTTTTCCTGCAATGCTGCTAACGGTCGCTCTGGTGGTATTCAGCTGCAAAAAATCGTCATAACATCGTTTTAACTATTTATTGTCCAACATTCATTGTTCGAATTAGACAATGAAGTTTTTCATTTCCATTATAATGCGATAAATTCACTTTCTTTACGATAATAACAACGCGGTGGCAGAATACGTTGATTTGCCCAGTCATGGGGCGTTGTAATCTTAAGAAGATCCGAATGATAATAAGGTTTCTAACGTGAATATCTTTGTTGAGACGTCAATATAGTATACTAAAATATTTTAAAACATCTTTTGGAACGGAAGGAATTTAGCGTCCCCGAAATTCAAGCATATATCAATGCGCATTAAGATCCTATCAAGAGCTGAACAGACGCAGGCTATAACTACCATATATGCAAACTGCATGAAATCACTTTTTTGTGTTATTGTAGTGGTATTGCTGTGTTCTTTCGTTCAGAAAGAACCTGAAAGTAAAATAGTAAAGTACACTACACGCAACGGCTTGCCACTGAAAGTGATCAACAGCATCACTCAAGACAAACAAGGCTTTATGTGGTTTGCTGCTGAGGATGGTATAGCGCGCTTTGACGGGTATATATTTAAAATATTTAAAAATGACCCTGATGATTCCTTAAGCCTGTCACATAATTATGTGTTTTCAATTTTTACTGACCGAGAAGGTATAATATGGGCGGCTACACGGAAAGGAGTAAATCGATTTGATTCCAAAACCGAACGCTTTATTCATTATCAGCATGATCCTAAAAATAAAAATTCACTTGTAGGAAATGACGTGTCCTATATTTCAGAAAGCCCAACTGGGAATTTATGGGTGTCCTCCTGGGCAGCGGGCTTTACATACATTGATAAAAAGAAATCCAAACTGATTCAATATTCACAGTACAACTTACCAGGATTGTCGAGTGTACGAGTTGTATCTATATATGAAGATATCGAAGGCTTGCTCTGGGTAGGTTCGTTGGATGGAGGTTTGGATATATTCAAAACGAAAGATGGTATAGTATCACAGAAAGTAAAAAGCTTGCGACACGACACTATGTCTGCTCTGCACAACGTCAGGTGTATACGTCCTGATCACTTTGGTAATGTATGGATCGGTACTATCGATGGGTTGGTTTTCTTCAATAGAAAACAACAGACATTTCAGCTTTTAAATACAGAAAATAGTGCTTTAAAGGGTAATGTTATCCGGTCACTTCAAGAAGACAGCCACGGCAATTTATGGATTGGTGTGGAAGATAAAGGCTTGCACAAGATCTCGCTCAGTAACCCTAATGATACTTCACCTGTAAATTTCAAAGTAGAGCCTGTTACTGGCAGTGATGAATACGGTGTGTATAAGCTCACCATTCATTCCATTTATGAAGATCGTGACAAGAATATATGGCTTGCTACCAATGGTGAAGGTGCACAGATGATCAGTGGTGTAAAAGAAAAATTTATGCGGATCGAAGTAAAGTTGTCAGAGAAATCCGATCGAATGTATACACGCTTCTGGGGCATGTGTAGTGATGAGGAGAAGAACCTTTGGCTTGGATCGGATGGTAACGGGCTGTACAAGTATAGTAGTAACGGGACGCTTCTGAAGCATTACGATGTGGATGGGAAAAAAGGAAGTCTGACCGACCGCGCTATATTATGTGCGTTTCGTGATCATACGAATACACTTTGGTTCGGTACATATTCACAAGGGTTGTTCCGCTATAATAAGAAGACAGACAGCTTCACAAACTATAAGCATGATCCTAACGATCCGAAAAGCTTGGGTCGTAATGATGTGCGCGTAATTTTTGAGGACTCAAAGCATAATCTCTGGGTTGGTACGAATTGGGGCGGACTGAATCTTCTCGATCAAAACACGGGAACGTTTACCAAATATACTATAGCAAACAGCACGATAAGCAGTGGCGATATACGGGCCATTGTTGAAGACAAACAAGGAGGGTTATGGCTGGGTTGTTCAAAAGGTGGCGTAAATTATTTCGACCCTGAAAAAAAAACTTTCACCCAATACTTTAACGACCCCGAAAGTAAAAATGACCTTTCCGGTAACATGATCTATGCGCTGCACTTTGATAAGCGCGGAAGAATGTGGATTGGTACAGAAGGCGCTGGTTTATTAATCTATGATTCTGCTCAGCATAAACTGCATCAGATTGGAGAGAAAGATGGTTTGTTCAGCAGTACTATATTTGCTATTCAGCAGGACGCTATAGGCAACATTTGGATTAGCTCAAATACCGGTATAACAAAATGGGATAAGAAGGAGAAGAAATTCTATAACTACGATGCATCAGACGGTCTGCAGAATGGCCAATTTAATTCATGCTCGTTCTTGTATGATAAGCCCTTAGGTTTAATGGCTTTTGCCGGCACAGAAGGAGTAACGCTGTTTCATCCCGAGCAAATAAAATCGAGTTCACAACACCCCGTTATAAGCATTACAAAGTTCGAACTATTTAATAAACCGGTAGAAATAAATACAACGGATGAAGATGCTGTCTTAAAACTGTCTATCAGCCAAACAGATGCTATTACTTTGCGGTATGATCAATCGGTATTCACCTTTGAGTTTGCTGCACTAAACTATACCCTTCCTGAGAAGATCCAATATGCTTACAAAATGGAAAACTTCGACAAGAACTGGAACTATGTAGGTTCAAGCCGAACGGCTACGTATACAAATCTCGATCCGGGCAACTATATCTTTAGAGTGAAGGCCTCCAATACAGATGGTGTATGGAATGAACAAAGTGCTTCTATTGTCATACATATTATACCTCCCTGGTGGAGGACGTGGTGGTTTAGAATCGTGACTATACTTGTATTAGCAGGAATAGGTGTTGGCTATTATAAAATTCGTGTACGAACTATAAAGGAACAGAATAGAAAGCTCGAGCACACAGTGCTTGAAAAAACAAAGGAGCTTCAAAGTGCAAATGAAGAATTGGTGTTGCGTGAAGAAGAGATCAAAGCTCAAAATGAAGACCTGTCATTACAGAATGAAGAGCTCACACAAAGGCAGGAAGAAATTGCTACCCAGCGTGATCTGCTGGCAGAGCAAAATCAAAGACTTGAAGACGCATGGAAAACTATAGAACAACAAAATAAAGAGATCCTTCTGCATAACAGAAGCTTAGATCTTGAGATAAAAGAAAGAACGCATGAACTGGTAGAGTATAATCAGCAACTTGAGCAGTTCGCTTTTATTACAGCGCATAACCTACGCGCGCCTGTTGCTCGCATATTAGGCCTTGGTAAAGTTCTGGAACTTATACGCCAGGATCCTACTGAAGTAAAACTGATCGTTGATAAACTAATATTTACAACGGAGGAGTTGGATACCGTTGTGAAGGATGTAAGTACGGTTCTGGAAATCAGAAAGAATAAAACGTATGTTGTTGGAAAGCTGAACTTCGAAGAGGAGCTCGCTATTATAAAGGAGAACCTGGAGCATGAGATCACGGAGACTCGTGCAGAAATTATTGATGATTTTTCAGAGGCGAATGTAATCCATACCGCGAAGCCTTACCTGGATAGTATACTGATCAATTTGATTCATAATGCTATTAAATATCGTGATGTTAACCGGAGACTTTCCATTCATGTGAAGACCGGTGTAACGGATGGTTATATATGTCTTACTATTCGCGATAACGGATTGGGGATTGATCTCGATCTTCACAAAAAGAATATGTTTAATTTGTATAAGCGCTTTCATACGCATGTAGAAGGTAAGGGAATGGGGCTATATCTTGTGAAAGCACAAGTAGTAGCGTTGGGCGGAAAGATCGAGGTGGAAAGTGAAGTGAATGTGGGTACTACTTTCAAAGTATTCCTTAAAAATAACGAACCGGCAATGAACAGGGTTTTGTCATGATATATACTCTATAAGCTAATGTTACAAGTCTTTAAAGTATATAGATAAAAAACGGGAGCCAAACGAATGTCTGGCTCCCGCTCTACTTATACTATATTATGCAGAGTTGCGCGCGGCATTGATAATGCCAAACATACATCGCATTACCAGCTTGCGATATTGCTTCTCAAACGCTTTGTCTTTGTCCTTATCGTCAGGATCGCGCAATTGCTGTAGGGCAAATTGTTGAATGGTGATTAGCGGAAGCACAATGCGCTCGCGCAGTTTTACAGAGTCGCGGTTTACCGGTGTGCTCTCCATCAACTCAGATAATCCGGATACTTCCAGGATCATTTCGCGTGACAGTTTGAATTCAGCATACATCTTCTTCCAGAACTCACCAAACTCTTTGTCTTTTGAGAGATACGCTGTCGCGGGATAGTAACATTTAGTAAGCGACATCATACTGTTGCTTAACAAGGTGCGGAAGAATAATGATTGCTTGAATAATGCTTTCAACTCGCGAAGCTTGCCCTGTCTTTTTAATTCGCGTATAGCAGTACCTACTCCGTAAAATCCGGGAATGTTCTGTTTCATTTGTGCCCATGATCCTACAAAAGGTATAGCACGAAGGTCTTCGAATTTCAAACTTCCTGAACTACGCTTTACCGGGCGCGAACCAATGTTGGTGTCGCCAAAGAATGCAAGCGGTGTTATCTTTTCGAGGTAAGGAACAAACTTAGGATGTTGCTTCAAGTCCAGATATGCTTTATGACCTTCTTCGGCCAGCATATCCATCAACGCTTTCTCATTGGCTTCAAATGTATCTATATTCTTGAAAACAGAATTCTCTATACCAGCCGATAGAAGTTGTTCAAGATTATAGCCGCATGAAACAGGTTTGCCAAAATTAGAACTGATGGTTTGACCTTGTATCGTGATCTGTACTTCTTTGTCTTCAATCGTATCTCCTAATGATGCATAAAAGTCGTGCGTGTTTCCACCGCCACGTGCCGGAGGGCCACCACGTCCATCGAAGAACACCGCTGTAAATCCTTCTTCACGCGTGATGCGTGTTAGATTTTCCTTCGCCTGAAATATAGACCAGTTTGCACGGAGATAGCCACCGTCTTTTGTACCATCCGAGAAGCCAAGCATAATGATCTGCTTGTTGCCTCTGCGTTTAAGATGCTCGCGGTATGCCGGAATATTATATAGTGCTTTTATAACAGAAGACGAGTTCGCCAGATCTTCAATCGTTTCAAATAACGGAACTATATCCAGCTTGAGATCTTCCTCTTTGCCCAGGATCAGGTTGGCCAATTGAAACACACGAATAACATCGAGCGCTGATTGACAATTACTGATTACATACCGTTGGCAACCTTCAACTCCATTTTGTTCCTGAATTTGTCCGATTACATCTATACTCTCGATCAGCTCCGTAACAAACGAATCTTCGAATTTTAAAGAAGCTGGTTTGAAGTTGAGTGACAGTAGTGTATCTATCTTCTCTTGCTCGGTGAGCTTATCGAAGTTCTTTAATTTTTTATTCTTGCTCTGAAGTTTCTCGATACAAGCTTCCCACGCGTAAGCATGTTTACGACTATCCTGTCGGATATCCATGCTTGCAAAGTAGAATCCGAATATTTTTACTTTCAGAATAAACGCATCGAGAACATCCAGGAAAAGTCCGCGGTGATCATTAATGAGCACATCACGCGCTTCAAAAAGATCATTCAACAATTCATCAGGGTGATGGTATATCTCGCCGTAGCCACCGAATGCGATCGGGTATACTTTGGTTTCTGCGCGACTGATAATGTGATCAACTCCTTTGAAAGTAAGTCTGCGTTTCAAAAAGCGAAGATCACGATGATAACATTTTAACAATGTTTCCTGAAGACGCTGTGCAACTTTAAGTGTGATCTCGTGTGTTACAAACGGATTACCGTCACGATCACCACCCGGCCAGAAACCTATCTTGATCAAGTCGAAATTATTCCATTCTTCCAGTTTGATATTCAAACCAGACATTAACTTTTGAATGATCTCTGGTATTACCGGGTAGAAAACATTTTCAAGAAACCAGCACAAGCTTACCGCTTCATCGAACGGTGAAGGTTTTTCTTTATTTATGAAAGCTGTCTTCCCTAACTGGCGAAGCAACAGATTTATATCATCTAATTTATTTTCGCGAATGGTTTGTTCAAGATCATTGATAATCGCCAAAACGCTGCCTGGATAAAATTGTGTAGGGTGCGCTGTTAACACAATTCTTACACTAAAATCTTCCAGCTTCTTTTTCAATTCTTCTTCCAGGCCTTCGGAGTTCGCGCGCAACAGCAACGCAGAAACAGTACCCTTACCGTTGAGGTTGTTGATCTCATCAAAGGCAGCATCTTCAATTGAATCGAACAATACAACCTGGCGCTCTACATATTGTATGAAGTTGAAAAGCAAATCGAATTGTTCTTCGCGTGATGCCTGTGGTGTAAAGTCGCTAAAGAACTTACGGATGATCATCCGTGGATCCCTTCCTTTTTCATACCCTGTTTCGCAGGCTTGCTGTAACAGGGGCAACAACGTACCGGTACGATAAATACCCGAATACGGAAGGTTAAGAAAAAGACTGTTGTACATGTGGTACCGGGTAGAAACAGTCTTATTGAACTCGCTCGCCATGGTATAAATTTAGAAACCCGACAAAGTTATCAAATACTGCTTTGACGGGTAGACAGGTAAAATATATTGCAAATTTTCTTTTCGAAAACGTTTACGGGATGGAAAAGCCAAAGAATGATAGCCCAAAATCTAATGTAAAAAAATGAAGGATTTTTACTGACGCAGATACTCTTTCTTCAACAACGGACAGATTTTATAGCGCTCGTCTTTAGTGTCTTCATAAAGCGCCTCCAGCAATTCGTAAACATGCTTGATGCCAATCCGCTTGCACCATTCAAAAGGACCATACGGATAATTAGTACCAAGCTTCATGGCCATGTCGATGTCTTCACGCGTAGCAGTTCCCTCCATGGTGGTATAGTATGCTTCATTAATGATCATGCAGATCACACGCGGTGTAACTAATCCCACACGATCTTCTACCACCAGGAATTCTGTTTTCAGATCATCACAGATTTTTTTCAGGACTACTTCATCTTCAGGTTTCCAAAGACTTACTTCCAGAATAGACCGGTTAATAAATGTAGGCAATCCGTTGAATCCAAAAATTTTGCTTTGCAGATTATCGCCTGTCATGAAAGCGAGTTCACCTAAACTGATCTTGCATGTGTTTAAGAATACGGTTGTCTCGTTGTTAATATAGATCTCAAACCTCTGAGGCTCTTCATCAATTATAAAGTCAAGCACGAGATCATGGCTCTCTAAAAATTTTTCAGCGTCACGGTGTTCACTAACAAATGAATACTGGTGGCTATCACCAAACTTCAAAAGGCTTTCGCGATAGTGTTCTTGCTCACCAATGATTAAAATATTCATGTGCTGAAAGTAAATCCGTTGCCGGATGCTATTTTTGACAAACCCTAAATTAAATTTTAATCTAAAGAAAACATGTCAAAATCAGTTGTTTATTCTGATCAGGCTCCTGAACCGATTGGTCCCTACAGCCAGGCAATCCAGTCCGGTAATATGCTTTTTGTGAGCGGACAGGTTGCCATCGAAAGAAGTTCCGGAAATATTATCACAACCGACATTGAATCGGAAACACGTCAGGTTATGATAAACCTTGAAAAAATATTGCAAGCAGCGGGATTCGATTTTTCGAATGTGGTGAAGAGCTCAATCTTTTTGAAAGACATGAATAACTTTCCGAAAGTGAATGCCATTTATGGCGAGTACTTTAAAACAAATCCGCCTGCACGTGAAACGGTAGAAGTAAGCAGACTGCCGAAAGATGTTAATGTTGAAATTTCCTGCATAGCAATAAAATAAGAATCCGCTACGGAATGCGAAGTATTTGCACAAACTTCGTTTTCCGTAGCCTGTAAATTCACGCTCCGCGCCTCGTAAATCACCCCTCCTTTCTTACCTTTGCAGTCCAAATTTTGATTTCGAGAGATGAGAGAAGTACGCGTACGATTTGCGCCAAGTCCCACGGGCGCATTGCATATCGGTGGAGTAAGAACAGCACTATATAACTATTTGCTGGCACGTCAGCATAATGGTACAATGATCCTTCGTGTAGAAGATACCGATCAGAATCGCTTCGTGCCCGGAGCAGAAGAATATATACAGAAAGCATTGGCCTGGGTAGGCATCAAAATCGATGAAGGTGTTGGTGTTGGCGGACCGCATGCACCGTATCGCCAGTCTGAGCGTAAGCCTATGTATATGCAATATGCCAAGCAATTGATTGATGCTGGCCATGCATACTATGCATTTGATACAGAACAGGAATTGGAAGCGATGCGTGAGCGATTGAAACTTGCTGGCGTTCCTTCTCCTCAGTATAATAGCATTACGCGTGCACAGATGCGTAACTCTACAACTTTACCAGAAGATGAAGTAAAGGAATTACTCGAGACAAAAGTGCCTTATGTAATTCGCTTGAAAGTTCCGCGTAAAGAAGAGATCCGTTTGAACGACATGATCCGCGGATGGGTAATGGTACACTCATCACAAATTGACGACAAGGTGTTAATGAAAAGCGATGGCATGCCTACCTATCACCTTGCCAATGTAGTAGATGATTACCTGATGAAGATCTCGCATGTGATACGTGGTGAAGAGTGGCTTCCTTCTGCTCCACTTCACGTGTTGCTATATAAATACCTGGGATGGGAAGATGCAATGCCTCAGTTCGCACATTTGCCGTTGTTGCTGAAGCCCGACGGTAACGGTAAACTTAGTAAGCGTGATGCCGACCAATTAGGCTTTCCAATATTCCCACTTACGTGGAAAGACCCTGAGAGTGGTGAAGTAGCGACTGGTTATAAAGAATCCGGTTATTTACCCGAAGCCTTGATCAACTTCCTTGCATTTTTAGGATGGAATCCCGGTACTACACAGGAAATCTTTTCGATGGAAGAACTCATCAAAACTTTCTCAGTAGAACGTATCGGTAAGGCGGGAACAAAATTTGACATTCATAAAGCACAGTGGTTCAACCAGCAATATTTACGTGCCAAGTCTGACGAAGTATTGGCAGAGTATCTGCTGGAGTCATTGAAGGATGAAGGTATAGATTGCTCGAAAGAGAAGGCCGCGAAGATTGCTGCCGTTATGAAAGAGCGAGCTACATTTCCCAAAGATTTCTGGGAGCAAGGAAAATTCTTTTTCCACGCACCGGTAACATTCGATGAAAATGTAGTAAACAAAAAATGGAATGATGATGCTGTAAAAGTTCTCTCAGCGTATAAGGATGCCGTTGCAGCAATGCCATCGATAGATGCTGTTGCAGCGAAGTCTACGCTCGAACAGGTTACTGCTACATTGGGAATCGGTACTGGTAAAATCCTGCAGGCATTGCGCGTATCTATAACAGGTGCAGGTGCAGGACCTGATCTGATGATGATCATGGAAATTATCGGGAAGGACGAAGTTATCAGGAGAATTGAATACGCACTCCAAACCATCAAGGTGAAGGTTGCGTAGTATATGCTACAGGTTTGCTGGCTACAGGCTTCGCGCGCTACGGGAATGAAACATCTAGTCGCGTAAAGCCAGATGCAGGGAACCAATAAACTTTCACATTATGTCAAAGAAAGAAAAGAAACCTGCCAACACACCGAAGCCACGTGTTCACAAAGAGCTTCAAGGCCTCGATATAACCATCGATCAGTTCGGAGAAATTAAGTCGAGCATGAACATCGAGAAGATCAACGACTTCCTCGATAAAAATGTTGACGATAAAAAGTTAGCGGAACGCGATGACTACGATGATATGAAAAAAGGAAAGAAGAAAAACAAAAAGCAATAGCTTCTCTGTATACTTCTTTCTTGCAAGAGCTGAGGATATATCTCCCGCAGACTTCACAGATTAACGCAGACGAAATACAAAATTGTATTTAAAAAATCTGCGTCAATCTGCGCACTCTGCGGGAGTTTGCATTTATATCTATAGTAGTTCTCTCTGATACCGGAATATATTTCCCGCAGACCTCACAGATTATGGCAGACGAAATGCATGGTTGTATTTAAAAAATCTGCGTCAATCTGCGTACTCTGCGCTATTTTGCATTTATATCGATAGGAGTTATTCTCTGATACCGGAATACATTCCCCGCAGACCTCACAGATACCGCAGACGAAATACAAGGCTGTAGTTAAAAAATCTGCGTCAATCTGCGTACTCTGCGGGAGTTAGCATTTTATACCTATAGGAGTTCCTCGCTGATACTGGAATACATCTCCTGCAGACCTCACAGATTATCGCAGACGAAATACAAGGCTGTAGTTAAAAAATCTGCGTCAATCTGCGCATTCTGCGGGAGTTTGTATTTATAGCAGTTATACTCTGCAAGAGATTTATTTCTCCACCCGTCACAAAACGTTTCTTCAGTACCCACAAGTTTTTAATATTGTAAAGGTCAATAATCAATATGAAGAAACTTTTTATACTCATCCTTTCACTACTCCCGACTATTCTTTCAGCACAGCATACCTGGCCAGAAGAACTGATCATTACCCCGGAAAAAACAAACTTCGAAAAGACTTCAACACATAAAGAAGTCATGAATTATCTACAGGCTATACAACGGCTGAGCAAAGAAGTAAAGGTTATATCCATGGGCAAAAGTCAGGAGGGGAAAGATATACCAGTAGCTATACTTTCAAGGGCAGGTATACACTCAGCAGCAGAAGCACGGCAATCCAAGAAGCTCATCGTATATATCCAGGGAAATATACATGCAGGGGAAGTAGAGGGAAAAGAAACGCTGATGATGCTGATGCGCGATATACTGCTTGGTGATAAAAACTATCTGCTCGATAATCAGGTCCTTCTCTTTGCTCCTATATATAACACAGACAGTAATGATAAAATGGAAAAGGGGAGACGGCCCTCGCAGGAAGATAGCCCAATGGAAGTTGGTATTCGTGAGAATAGCCAGGGACTCGATCTGAATCGTGACGGTATAAAACAGGAAGCCATCGAAACTCAAGGTTTATTTGCTAACATTATAAATGCATGGGACCCTCATGTGTTTGTCGATCTTCACACCACAAATGGAACGTGGCATGCATACTCCCTGACATGGGCGCCAAGTTATCATTATGCAGGAGAGTATTCCACGTATGACTATACCAATAATGTGATGCTCCCTGCCATTACAAAAAAAGTGTATGAAAAGCATGGATTGCGTCTCGGTCCTTATGGAGACTATAGCGTTGAAGAGGGATGGCCGGTAAAAAATTTCTATACCTATAACCACCATCCACGCTACCTGATCAATCAATTTAGCTTACGAAACAGAATCGCCATTCTCAGCGAAGCTTTTGCGCATGAACGTTTCTATCAACGCATTAACTCTACGCGCGCATTTGTGGCAGAAATACTGGAGCACACACATGCGCATGCTGCTGAAATTTCTCAAATCACTGCCAAGGCACAGGAGGATGCGATCCGTACAGTAAAAGAGCAAGCCGGTAAAGTAAAGAAAGGTGTGCGCTTTAAAATGGTATCGAAAGAAAAACTGAAGAATTTTATAACCTATGATTATGTAGGCTCAAAAAAAGCAGACGGTACAGCCACGTGGCTTCGCACCGGTAATATTATCAGTGTTGATGAAGTCAATTATTTCGGACAATTTGAATCTGTTGTTGAGAGTATAGTTCCAGAAGGCTATATTATTCCTGCTACGTTTAAAAATATAGCAGACCATTTGAAAAAGTTAGGGATTCAAGTGAAGCAACTCGATAAAGCGCAGTCATTTTCGGGCGAAGTATATAGTGTTGAGAAGCTGAGTAAGTCTGAGCGAAAATTTGAAGGCCACTTTATGGCAAAGGCGGAAGGTAAATTTATAGGAGCTACGCGAAAATTTAAGAAGGGTGATTATATTGTTCCATTAGATCAACCATTGGTGAATTTGATTTTTTACATGCTTGAACCTCAGTCAGATGATGGTTTGGTGACGTGGAATTTCTTTGATGCCGCGTTAAGTAATGCTGGTATAAACAACAAGTTGGTAGAGTATCCCGTATTTAAGTACTATAAAAAATAACAACCTCATGACTTCATCACACGAAATTGACTATCAGATCAAAGGCGAAAGTATCCAGATCGTTGAAATAGAATTAGATCCCAATGAAACGGTTATTGCCGAAGCAGGTGCTATGCTTTTCATGGAAGATGGTATAACCTTCGAAGCAAAAATGGGTGATGGTGCAAATCCTAACCAAGGTTTATTTGATAAGCTTTTATCTGCAGGCTCTCGCATTCTTACAGGCGAGTCTCTTTTCATGACGCACTTTACAAATCGCGGAAGCAGAAAAGCGAAAGTAGCATTCTCCGCTCCGTATCCAGGCACTGTAATTCCGGTAGATCTTTCTCAAAGTCCGGGGAATGAATTGATTGTTCAGAAGGATGGATTTTTATGTGCAGCCTTTGGAACAAAAGTAGCTATTACCTTTAACCGTAAGTTAGGTTCAGGACTTGTGGGTGGCGAAGGATTTATTCTTCAGAAACTGCATGGCAACGGAAAAGCGTTTGTGCATGCTGGAGGAACTGTGATTGAGCGCACGCTTAACAATGAGACACTTCGCGTGGACACAGGTTGTGTAGTCGCGTTTGAGCCACAAGTACATTTTGATGTACAGGCTTCCGGAGGTTTGCGTTCGATGGTATTTGGTGGTGA
The DNA here is from genome assembly GCF_900167975.1 of Ohtaekwangia koreensis. Classification (GTDB taxonomy): domain Bacteria; phylum Bacteroidota; class Bacteroidia; order Cytophagales; family Cyclobacteriaceae; genus Ohtaekwangia; species Ohtaekwangia koreensis. The sequence continues at coordinate 276,841 of NZ_FUZU01000002.1, read as the reverse complement.
AGGTATATTTCTGGCAACCTTGCAAGGTACTGGTAAAGTATGGCTTCAATCTATGCCGATCCGTAAGCTTGTACAAGCTCTGGCTCCGTATGGCAGAAATAATACTAAAGAATCCGGTTCGTTGCTGGGAGGATTGCTCGAAAGCTAATCACTATACATACTGAAAATCCACACTTTGAAGTGTGGATTTTTTTTGTGTCTGCTATTTTATGATTGAGAATTTTTTCACCACCAGGCGCCCATCAATTCGGGTTGCAAGGAAGTATAGGCCTGAAGAATACCTGGACGTATTTATAGTGTGTGAGAAAGCCTGATCTATATTTTCAAAAGAAGCATCATATACCGGAGTGCCTTCTGTTGTAAGAATTGACAACCCGATATTTTTAGCTTTTAAGCCTTCAATGGATATTGTTACTTCATTTTGAATGGTTGGTATAGGGTATACCGTTACGAATCGACTTAAATTCTGCTCTACACCGGTAATAACAGATATATCTTTAATATAGGTGTCCTGGCACCCATTAGCACCAGTAACCGTGAGCGATGTATGATATGTATCACTCGCGGCATAAGCATATTCAGGGCTTTGTTCTATACTGCTCGATCCATCGTCAAAGTCCCAAAACCAGGCATCAGCATCAGAGCTCTTATCTGTAAATTGAATGGACTCGCCTATAACAAAATCGCCTGAAGCCATGGTGATGGTAAATAACGCCATTGGTCGGGGAAGAATGCTCACTACAACTTCACTTGACGTTGATACGCAGTTCAGGTTGGCATCTTCATATTTGATCATCACGCTATAGGTGCCTGCTTCTTTCACCTTTATTGATTGGGTAATCTCTCCGTTGTTCCAGGCGTACTCGCTTGCTTCCTCTACAGAAAGTGTAACAGAGTCACCATCGCATAATACAGTCGACCGTGAAGTAAGTATACCCGGTTGCGCCTGTACTACAATGTGTGCGGGTACGCGGAGACTTTCATACGTGTTGGTTGCATTTGATACATAGAGCGTAGTGTCGGTGGTAACAGCCGGTATAGTAAGTTGTGAGCCAGTCGCTATAGGTTCACCTCCCGTAAAATCTTTATACCATTTATATTTTGTGGCGCCAGTCGCCTTTAAGGTTGTGTTGGCTTTGTAGCAGGCTTCGACCGTATCGATGGATGGCAGAGAAGCCTTTAATGTATAATTGTAAACTGAATCAGCATATTGAGCGGAGGCAAGAAGGTTATCAAAATTCTCTGCTGCGTGCAGTGCAAAGGCAACAGTTATTTCGTCACCAGCATTAATGTTGAAAGGCCCTGCCGATACTACCTGGCTAACATCATTACCCCCTATTTTAACGCCTGCCTGACTACGCGTAGTAGATATACTCTTAAACTTCTCAGTATCCGTGTAGCCATCATATATACCGAAAGATAAACCCCCTGCTATCGAAGGATCATTGTCAATCGCATAGTAATTTGCTTTCGTTGTCAAGAGTTGGATGCCGGCCTGTGGTAATTCGGTTGATACCTTTGGGTATACATATCCGAGCTTTGTTGGTGCATCCCATAAGGCAGCATCTTGTGTGCCATTCAGACTGATGTCCCAATCAGCGAATAGTCCAAAGTAAAAATCAGTAAGTGCTGCAGCCTGTGTATTCTTAATTTTATACTCTACGATTACGAACCTGTCGTATGGTTCATTTTGCCATACAAGTGTGCGATACGATACTTTTACTTTCTGTTCTTCCGCTGTTGCGGAATTGGAGAATGCACCGAATATTTCCGAGAGTGAACGCTCACCCGGTATAATTTCTTCCATTCGCTGCACGCTTACAAAATCCTGATCGAATCCTCCGCTGCCATTTCGTACAGTGTTGAGAATTGTTGGCGATGAATTCCCCATGATAACTCCCATTTCATATACTAAAGATTTACCATTGAAAAAGAAGCCACTGCCCATCTGAGAATTTTGTGTGTCCTCGTAGGCCAGTCTCCCGGAAGATGAAATCGTAGTAGTGATTCTGTTGTCATCAATATCCCGATAAGAAGGGTTTGGCACGAACGTGAAGATCTGATAGTCACGATAAGCACCATCGGTATATGTAATTAGTAATTCTACTTTACTGTTTAGTGCAATGCTTGAGGCAAGCGTTAGTTTAAAAGGTGTAGATATATTATTGATAGTTGCTCCGGAAGCTATAGATCCCGGATTGATTTTACTTTCGGTAATAGTAATGCTAGGAGATGTACTCGAGATAGAGATCTCCAATCCGGAAGAAGACGTAGCCAGGAAATTCTTGAAATCGAAAAGTAAAGAAGCATCCTCGCCCGGAGCCGCATCAAGTCCGTCTTTATTTAACAGCCGGTAATTTGATGCACGAATTGATGGCGACTTCAGCGTAAGCGCCTGCAACACATCTAGTCTGCCTTTTCCTAATTGATTAATATAGCCAGGGTTTTGATCGTATAGACTTGCATCGGCCGACACACGCAACTGCTCTGCAAGTTCTAATGAAGTATATTCCGGATGATTGGCCCAAACCAATGCCGCAGCACCTGCTACAATCGGAGACGATAGGGATGTTCCTCCGGGTGCTGAATAATTGTTGTCAAAAGATGTAGTATATATACTTACACCTGGGGCACTGATATCTACCGTTGGCCCATAGTTTGTAAAGCTTGCGCGATTATCATTCTGATCGGAGGCAGCAACTGATAATACGTAATCGTAAGAAGCAGGATATAGCGGCGTGATAACATTGCTGTTACCAGCTGCTGCTACTACAAGGCATCCAAGGTCCATGGTAACGTGGGTAATGATGTCTTGTGAAATCTGACTTCGTACGTCACCTCCCCATGAACAATTGATGATGCGCGCTCCATTTTCTGCAGCATACTTTATGCCGAGGTAAAGATCAGAGCTATAGTTTCGATCGCTGGTTCTCTGGTTGTCTGCATAATGCTTTGTAAAGAGTAATTTTGTCTTGAAGCCTACACCAGCCATTCCTATACCGTTATCTACGGCGGCACTTGCGCAACCTCCAACCTGTGTGCCATGTGTAAAGCCCGCACCGCTTTTAAATATAGCAGGGTTGTTATCACCTCCGTAATTTGGGTTTAACGCATTCAGTGTGTCGGCACCTGAAAAATCCCAACCGTTAATATCATCGATGAAGCCGTTGTCATCATCATCCACTCCGTCAGTGCCATTGGCTTCTGCCTGATTCACGTAAAGTTGACTGGCTATATCCGGATGATCAATGTCAACACCGGAATCAATAATGCCAATGACTATACTTTCATCGCCTTGTGTTATATCCCAGGCTTCTGTGGCCTTGATCTTGGAGAGATAATATTGTGATGTGAAAGCAGGGTCGTTGGGAGTATATTGCATGTGCATAGTATATACCGGCTCAGCCAGTTCTATATATCCACTGGCATAAAGCGTATTGATATAGTCTTCGACAGGTTGTGAAGGATCAAAGTATATTTCAAAGTATTGGGCAATGTCAATTACAGGTTTAAATGCTTGTGCTCTTGCTTTCGGATTTTTAATGGTGCCCCGCGGAGCTAATGAATGTATACGCTTGGCACCAAGCAAAGAAGCAGAACGCGCCGTTGCTTTATTGTCTTCCAGAAAGAGTGCTTTATATTCCTTCTTGATCTTAACCATCACCTTGCCTGCCTGGTAATCGTGGGAAGTAGTATTTTTAGGAAGGGTAAACTTTGCGACTGCGCTTTGCTGTGCTTCAACGATATTTGTTACACCAATGACTGCAAGAAGACACGCCAGGATGATTCGCATATTTAATGGAATTAAGAAATCAAAATTAATGAATATTAAGTCTGCGAAGAGGTGTCAAGTAACCAATATAGTCCGGGAATTTTAGCAGTCTTTGGGATGGTGATTGTCCTGTTTGAATTTTGAAGCAATTTAGTGTTGCCCTAAACCATTCCCCGTGCTTTCAACTCAAGGTATTTATTGATTGTATTTATGGTTAAGTGCTCAGGAGCTGTAAGCATGGCCTGTATTCCATGTCGCGTGAGTTCTTTTACGATAAGCTTTTTGTCGTAGCTGAATTTTTCGGCTACAGCCTTGTTGTAAATTCCATGTAAATCACGGGCCGGATTATTTAACATAGATTTCATTTCGGTGTTTTCAAAAAAGATTACAACCAGTAAATGCTGTGTGGCCAAATTTTTAAGATAAGGCAACTGGCGATGAAGGCCGTAAATGGATTCAAAATTTGTAAACAACAACAATAAACTTCGTTGACTGATTTTTTTGCGGATCTGATGATGGAGTGCCGAAAAATCTGATTCCCGATAAGCCGTCTTTTGATTATATAGAACTTCCAGGATTTGCGCTACCTGGTTGTTTTGTTTCCTCGCCTGCAACATAACACCAATCTTGTCCTGAAAGGTAATCAAGCCTGCCTTATCGGATTTCTTGATGGCTATATTTGATATAACAAGACTTGCATTAATAGCATAGTCAAGCAGGCTCATACCATTGAATGGCATTTGCATCACCCTGCCTTTATCAATGAGACAGTATACCTGCTGCGAACGCTCATCCTGAAAATGATTTACCATCAGGTGTGATCTCCGCGCAGTAGCTTTCCAGTTAATGGTGCGGATATCATCTCCGCTAACATATTCTTTGATCAGTTCAAACTCCTGGTTATGACCAATTCGTCTGATCTTTTTTATACCGGCCTCTATTAGCTTATTGGAGATGGCCATCAATTCATACTTGCGCATTTGTATAAAGGATGGATATACAGGCACGAGCGCATCGGCAGAGAATTTAAATCTGCGCGAAAGAAAACCGACAGGCGTTGTTACGAAAATATTAACCGAGCCGAATGAATACTCACCACGCTTCACGGGCCGTAAATGATAGCGTATTATTTTCTTTTCACCGGAAGCAATCTTAAGCCTGAAGTTTAAATCACGCCTTTGGAATTGATGTGGAATTTCATCGATGATATTTAAAGAAGCGCGAAATGGATAAAAATTTTCAATATGTATTCTGATCTCATTCTCGTCACCATTGGAGAGCTTCTCCGGAGTATATCTATACCCTTGTACACCACGCCTTACCCGGAAGAGTAAAACTATATCTGTAAATACAATAGCCAGCAATACCAGGAAAAGTATTTTGGGGATCAGCACAGGTGCGTCCACAATGAAACAGGTGATGAAAGCAATTACCACTACTCCTATCGCGAGGAACAACCTGTTATTTAAATATAGTGCCCGGATAATCTTCACTACCGTGGAACCTCAATTTTATCTATGATCTGTTTTACAACTTCATCCGCAGTAACGCCTTCCATTTCCTTGTCAGGAGAAAGAATGATCCGGTGGCGCAATACAGGTAACGCTACAAACTTGATGTCTTCCGGAGTAACAAAGTCGCGACCATTAACGGCAGCGTAAGCTTTCGCACCATTGAGAATCGCCACTGATGCGCGAGGTGAAGCGCCCAGGAAAAGAGCTGGGTTGTTTCGGGTTTCATGGATGATCTGCGCTATATAGTGTATAAGTTTAGCTTCCAGATATACTTGTTGAACAGCGTGACGAAAATTCTTGATCTGTTCAGCGGTAAGCACTGCGTTTACTTCACTTAATGCCTGTGCACCTTTGCGCTCATGGTGCCCTGTGATGATGGCAATTTCTTGTTCGAATGCGGGATAGGTTACACTGATCTTGAAAAGAAAACGATCGAGTTGCGCTTCCGGTAACCGATATGTTCCTTCATGCTCAATTGGATTTTGAGTGGCAACCACCATATAGGGTGGCGCGAACGGATACGTAGTTCCATCGATCGTTACTTGCCGCTCTTCCATTACTTCAAAGAGAGCTGCCTGTGTCTTTGCAGGGGCACGGTTGATCTCATCGATCAATACTATATTTGAAAATATAGGACCCGGCTTGAATTCAAATTCCGATTTCTTCATGTTGAAAGAAGAAGTTCCCAGAACATCGGAGGGCATCAAATCGGGTGTGAACTGGATGCGTGAGAATTGAACCGATATGATTCTGGAAAGTAATTTAGCCGTAAGCGTTTTGGCAACACCGGGCACACCTTCTATCAGAACGTGTCCATCGGCAAGTATAGCTGTGATCAAAAGATCTACCATGTGCTCCTGACCCACCACTACTTTCGCAATCTCCGTGCGGATCTTGAGTATACTCTCATTCAATGCGCTGAGATCAACCCGGTTTTCAAAAACTTTATCTTCCATATACTTTCTATCTTTTTACGCTGTATGCGTTTTATTGAACTTCTCTATTCTGTCATTCAAATCGATAAGCGCCTCCATAGCAATTGAAGGCTGTGATTGAATATTCTTTATAGACATAACCATCGCACGCACATCTTCTTGGGACTTACCAGACTTCTTTGCCAGGGATACTGTAAAGTCTTCGTCAAGCTTGTTTGTATTGATCCAGTAACGTGTCCTGATCTGATCGAACAGGTAGTTGATTTTCTTTTCAGCGATGGCTTTATGCTCGCCTTGTTGATAGTATAGATTGCCGATTGTTTTTACAAACTCCAGCGTTGTGTTGCCGAGGGGCTTTATCACAGGGATAATGCGCTGCTTGCGTTTGGCTTCAAAGACCATAAAGATGATCAGAGATATAATGGTGATAAAGTATGCCCAGCGTAGTGGTTCATTGGTTAATATGAATCGCAGTGGAGTTGCTGCTTCCATTCGACCAAGCTGGTAGTACTCAGTCCAGATTACATCTTGCACTGGTAAATATGAAAGCGAGGTTGCCGCAAACCGATGATTTTCGCCTGGCAGTAAATATGCATTTGTAAAGGCCATGGGTGTACAATTGAGAATGAATTTCCCTTTGCCCCAAGGAACAATGATTGTAACGGGTAATGAGACATCATTCTCCGCTACTGTTTTTATTTTCAGCGAATCAGAATGTATAGTAAAGCTTCTATGAATGTTTTTGCGTGGATATAGGTATACACCTTTATCAGGAAGGAGCGCGTTTGTAAATTGAAGTCTGGATGAGTCGTCTTTTTCACTCAGGAAATGACGATGCTCATCCTCAAAGTAATAATCAATGGTTTCGATGCTTAGTGTATCCGAAAGAGTTCCATAAAAATTATGTGCCGAAATAAATGCGTGACCACCAGCGGCTACGTTTTTTAGCAATGCTTTTGCGTCATCACCGGCAGGACTAAAATCTGTTGATATACTGATAAAGTTTACCGGACGCTGAATAGTATCGTATAATTCATATATAGTATAGTTGTTTTTATGGATCTTTTTTCCCGGAAACACATCGTGGATCAACTCGCTCAAAGCATAACCGCCGAAGGGAATCTTATGATCACGATGAAACGTGATCCGCCAGTCGAGCTGACGGGGTGCCATGAGGGAGAACGCGATGTATATGACGATCGCTGCGGCAATGTAGAGTATATATTTCCAGTCCTTCTTCAACGGATGCTGATTTTCCAGTTATTAAAAATATCCGTTACCCGATTATAGAGATCATCGGTGATAACGAAGTTTCCATACCACGCGTATTCAAAGTAAAAGTTGAGCTCGTTGAAACCGGTCTTCAGTTCTTTTGAAGTTAGTTCGTTGAGGTAATCGTGATTGGTTTTACCGGGCTCCCAGGTAATGTGATGTTTATCTGCGAGTAATTTTAACCCGTGCAGAAAAAGCAAGCGGATGGCCAGACGATATTCTTTGCGTGTAAGTGCTTCCTGGATCAGTTTTTCAAAATCCATCTCATGTATATTCTCTTCGATGACGCTGTGATTGATGGTAACTTTATCGGCACGTCCGTAAAACATCTTTAGCGCATCAATCTTTAACAACCGCATGATAACATAAGTGAGGATCAGTATAATAACAAGGCCCACCACTATATTTCCCCAGTTGGTTGAACTGCCTATAGAAAATAACCAACGAAAGGCATTGAATAACCACATCTTGATGCGATCCCATAAACTTATAATCGCGGGACTGTCCTGGCCGTAGTCCATCGCAGGATCTACGCGCATTTCGTTTAGCTTGCTCTGATCTATAGCACGTACTTCTATAGTCGAGCTATCTGGCTGTGGTATGATTTCCGTTTGCTCATCCTTTGCTTCATTTTCTGAAAATAAGGAATCAACAATTTCCTGCGGTGGAGTAACAGGCTCCTGATCCTGCCCGAAAGAGACAGTAGTAATAGAAAGAAGAACGAATACGAAGAGCAGCCTAGTAATGCTCATCACTTTGTGGTTGCGTAGTGCTTTGTCCGAAAGACTCAATGTTGTTGAGAAGTCCGGTTGATTCTTTTAACTCCACCAGATTATAGTATTGAAACGCCAGTGCTATCAATGGCAAAGCATATAGCAACGTATTACTAACAAAGTATAGCACGAGAAATACCGAATTGACAATGGCCATAACACCGGTAGGTTCTTCATACGCGCCGCCTTCAACAGAATGTAGCATGGAAAGGATGAAACTTATATACCACGGTATGAAGAATAAGAAGGAAACTGTGGACTGAATAAGTATCGTGATCACGCCAATACCAAATGTACTCCACATTTTGTTTTTGATGAGAAATGAAAGACGAGCCAGTCCGTTGAAGAAACCGATTCTTTCATTTTCACGAATGATAAAGATCATAGAGAGGTTTATGCTGAACAAACCGGCCACTGCGTAAAATGCCAGCACACCGAAAATAGCAACAAAAGGACCCGCTGCACTGGATAAACCGATGATAACCCCCAGGGGTATAAACATGATGAGAAACAAGACGAACATCACAACAAAGTATAGCGTCAGTGTGCCGAAGTGCATCCAGAAAGTTTCACGTACCTGTGCCCACACTTCACTCACCTCAATGTTTGTGCTTCGCTTATTGCTATACAGCCGCATATAGCCATAGGTTGTAGCGATCGTTATTACGCCTCCGATCCAGGCAAAGATGAGTATACCGGCCAGTTGCAGCCAGAAGGTAGAAGACGTAAAGTAACTCTGTATATCTTCCACATTGCCACCCGTTCTGCCTTGTGTGGTGGCCATACTCATACCCATGAAGCGATTGAAGATGTCGCTTATAAATATACTGCTGAGAATTACCGGAGGACCGGCAATGAAAAGCATGCTCTTGGCAAAAGGTTTGAAGTTTTGCCTGATAAAATCAAATGTAGCGCTCATCTTCTGACTGAAGTCACGCGCTTTTTGAAATTCAATTGTGTTGGTGTTTTCCATGCTTTGCTACGCGATGCGGATATATAACAAAATAATAAATCATAAGAATGGCGGATATACCGATGATGGCCGTTTTTATACTCCAATGCATAAAAGCATATCGTGTTATATACGACTCTATAAATCCGGCAAGAATAAAGAACGGTAACAATCCTACGATAATCTTTAGTCCTTTCAAGGCTCCACGTTTAAATGATTCCAGTCGGGAATATGTTCCCGGAAACAGGATGCTGTTTCCCATTAGAAAACCTGCAGCTCCTGCAATGACGATGGACGAAAGTTCGATCGTTCCATGAAGCATGACTACTGGAGCGCTTTGTGCAAGTTGTCCTTCGGTATAAAAGAATGTTAAGAACGTGCCAACCATCAGTCCGTTGTAAAAAAGAAAGAAGCCTGTTAGTAACGAAGATATAGCACCTAACACAAACGTATTGAAAGACACCCTGATGTTGTTGAACGTGATGCGGAAGAACATACTGGCTTCACTATCTCCTTCATATATAGCGGTAGGTGTTCCCTTGTGGATATTCTCCAGCGTCATGTTTACATAACCATCGCCAAGGATGAGGCGTACAAAAGTATCATCATATAGGGTTGATACGATGCCCATCGTTCCTGCGATGATGAAGATGATGAAAGAGTATAAAAGCTGTTTGCGCGCTTCGAACATTACGAGCGGTATCTCGGTTGTCCAAAACGTAATGAAGCGGTTTTTGTCTTCTCGCTTGTTCTTATAAATCTCCAGGTGAATTTTGGAGGCGAGGTTGTTAAGGTATTGTGTAACTCTGCTATCCGGGTATTGCGTACGTGCAAAAGAGAGATCGTCGGTGATCTGAATGAAAATTTCTGCCAGAGTATCAGGATTGATTTTCTGAGAAGTGGTAAGCGTTCGCTCAAAGTCCTGCCACCGCGTCTGATTCCGTTTTACAAATGCAGCTTCTCTCACAAAGTTAAAGTTAACAGCTTCCCGATCTGTAGTTTAATATATACCTGATCAAGGAGCTGTAAAAATGCACAATATTTTTTATTGCCCCGCTATGGTAATCACCTGATTCCATACGCGGAACACATTTCCACTGCAAATTTTTTCAATGTCTGCAGGGGAGTAGCCGCGTTTTAAAAGAACATAGATCAGGTTCGGGTATTGCGATACATCTTTTAATCCTACCGGCAAGCTATCACCAACACCATCGTAATCCGAGCCAATGCCCACGTGATCAACGCCTGCCAGTTTTACAACATGGTCAATGTGATCGGCCACCCGCTCTACATCCGAGAATAATGATTTATGTTCTTTGGCAAACTGATCGATGATCGGCTGCGCAGCTTCATCTGCAGAGGTTAATTTTTTCTCCTGGAGAATTTTTTCAAGTGAATCACGAAGCGCATCATTTTGTCGGGCTACAGAGTCCAGGAAAGATGCGCCAAAGTTAATTTGAATTACGCCACCGTTTTTTGCAAGTGCCTTGATCATATCATCACTCATATTCCGCTGGAAGCCTGGTGTGAAATACCGGCAAGACGAATGGGAAGCTATACAGGGAGCCTTGGTGATTTTCATTACATCATAAAATGTACTATCCGATACGTGGGATATATCTACCATGATGCCGACACGATTCATTTCGGCTACAACTTTTTCCCCGAAAGGGCTCAGACCATCCCATGTATTCAGTGTGTCGTAAGAAGAATCACAGATCTGGTTATCCTTACCATGTGTCAGAGTAATATAGCGTATACCACGGTCGTAGAAATACTTAACATTGGCGAGGTCATTCCCTACAGGAGCTCCGTTCTCCATTCCCATCGGCAGAGAAATTTTGCCGGCTTTAGAATTTGCTATAATTTCATCAGGCGTTCCGGCAAACGCAAACTTGTCAGGGATAGAATCCGCGATAAAGCGAATCATGTTGATTAATGAATCTGCTAACTGTTTCCCGTTATCTTCTTTTAGCTGGTACTTGGACGGAATATAAATTGACATGAATGGCGCATCGAGGCCGCCCTTCCGGGCACGTATATAGTCGAAGTCACCTTCTTTTGTTTCAACAGGTATACCGAGGTATTCACGGTCGAGTCTGAAGTTTTTTACTTTGAGACGGAACGGTAAGTCCACGTGACCATCGGTAATAATAAAAGCTTGTGCGAGCGAGTCAGCAACCTTGTGAAGTTGCTCGTCAGACAGGCTGCTATATTCACTTTTTTTACTACAGGCGGCAATAGTTAAAACAATTAATACAGTTAGAGTAAAGGAACGCATAGGCAAGAATTGATTTGTATATCTTTAGGTCTGAAAAGTTATTGAATTTTAATCCTGATGCAAACAGTAAGTGTACGCACCACGCAAAATGTTTTTATACAATACCCGGTGGCTAGTCTGGGCGATCGGATGTTGGCAATGTTAATTGATTCCGTAATCGTTATAGCCTACATCATATTGGCGTCCTATATCATGAACAAGCTGGATGTGAATTCTCCTGCGGTTGTAATTTCGATGTTGGCTATTCCGTATACACTATATCATGTTCTGTTTGAAATTTTTATGAGCGGTCAAAGTCCGGGAAAGCGTCAGATGAAAATCAAGGTAGTCCGGGTTGATGGTACACCCGCCACGGTTGGTAATTTTCTGATGCGCTGGTTGCTTCGTATCATCGAAGTACAAATTATGCAAGGAATGATCGCGATCATTACCATCGCCATGAATGGTAAAGGGCAACGCCTGGGAGATATAGCAGCAGGTACAACGGTGGTAAAGCTTGTTCCGCAGGAAGCAGTAACGGCCCAGGAAGTTTTTACGTTGACAGACGATGATTACGAACCACAGTTCCCTTCGGTAGTAATGCTATCGGATCGTGATGTTGAATTGATACAGCAAGCGCTGGAAGTATATCGCAAGCACGACAACCTTCGTCCTGTGATGTTGCTAACGGAGAAAGTAAAAACAAAACTCGGGATACAAACGGATATGACATTCGAAAAATTTCTCACGACTGTGTTGAAAGACTATAGTAAATTAACTTCCGGAAAGTGAGCGAAGAAGAACTTCCCAGCTATACCCGGTCGCAGCTTGCTTTACGCAATGGCCAGGATAAACCTGAAATATGGGTGGCATACCTTGGGCGTATCTACGATGTTACCAAATCAAGATTATGGCGTGATGGTAAACATTATGAACATTGGGCAGGACAAGATCTTACAGATGAATTGAAAGATGCACCTCACACAGAGAAGGTTTTCGATAAATTTACGGTAATCGGAAGGCTCGTGAATTAAAAGAATTAAAAAATTACTCCGACACACGGACACACTTTCCGAAGTTGTTTTAAGTTGTTGTTTACTATCTTAGTTTTGCCGCCATTGAAATTGTAATAACCGTTTAGAAACAGTTAAATTCGCGAATAACAAGCGGCACACAAGATGATTCTTATTGCAGACAGCGGAGGTTCCAAGACAGATTGGAGACTCATTCAGAAAGATGGAACAATTGGCCAAGCCAGTGCTCCGGGATTTAATCCATACTATCAGCCTATTGAAGATTTAAAAAAGAACGTTCAGGAAATTCTGTTGCCGCAGATTCATGATCAGGTAAACAAGATATTCTTCTACGGTGCCGGTGTATCTTCTGTTAAAAATCAATTGACTATAAAAAGCGCTTTCCTTGAATTTTTTCCGGAAGCACAAATAGAAATCGGGTGGGATCTGTTGGCAGCTGCCCGCGCGTTGTGTGGTCATGAACCAGGTATAGCATGTATCATGGGTACAGGTTCTAATTCATGTTTGTATGACGGAAAGAAAATTACAGACAACGTAGCGAACCTCGGTTGGATTCTTGCCGATGAAGGATCGGGTGCTAACATTGGTAAGAAATTTTTAGTAGACTATCTCCGCGATAAAATGCCGGAGTCTGTTGCCAAGCAATTCAAAGAGCGCTTTCCACTTTCACGTGAAGAGTTTCTTGAAAAGATATACCAGCAGGAACGGCCGAGTGCTTTTCTGGCAAGCTTTACCCGTTTTATCTTTCAACATTTGAAAGATCCGTATTGCTATAATCTGATCTATAGCAGCTTCGAAGAGTTCTATGAGAATAACGTTATGAAGTATGATAACTATCAGAACCTGAAAGTACATTTCACAGGTTCTATAGCATTTTACTTTAGCGATGTTTTGCGTCAGGTTGCAAATGATAAAGGCATCACTGTAAAAAATATTCTGGAAGGCCCTATAGCTGGCCTTACCCTCTATCATCAGAAAGATTCAAACTAAGTGGCTACAACGGAATCATCTTCATATTACGATCATCTCGAAAAGATGAGCGTGCAGGAACTGTTGATCAATATCAATAAAGAAGATAAGAGTGTTCCACTCGCAGTAGAAAAAGTAATTCCGCAGATTGAAGCCCTGGTAAATATCATTGTTGAAAAGATGCAAGGTGGCGGCCGGCTGTTTTATATTGGTGCTGGTACGAGTGGAAGACTGGGCGTTGTAGATGCTTCTGAGATTCCACCAACTTATGGATTGCCACAAGGTAAAGTAATTGGTTTAATTGCCGGTGGCGATAAAGCTATACGGAAAGCTGTGGAGTATGCGGAGGATGATGCAACGCAAGCCTGGAAAGATCTTGAAGAACACTTGATCAACCAGCAAGATGTATTGGTAGGTATAGCAGCATCAGGAAGAACGCCGTATGTTATAGGAGGTTTGAAAGATGCACGTGCCAACGGTGTGGTTACTGCTTGTATAGTATGTAATAAGGATACCGAAATTGCCAGGCAATCTGATTACCCTATAGAAGTAGTTGTAGGGTCGGAGTTCGTTACCGGCAGTACACGCATGAAATCAGGTACTGCGCAAAAATTAGTATTGAACATGGTGTCCACTGCTGTGATGATCAAGCTTGGGCACGTAAAGGGAAATAAGATGGTTGATATGCAGCTTACCAATAACAAGCTGGTAGACCGTGGAACCCGTATGATCATGGATGAACTTAAAATTGCTGAAGCTGAGGCTGCGCAATTATTGAAACAACATGGCTCCGTCCGCAAAGCCGTTGAAGCGTTTCGTAAATAATAATCTGCTTTATTTTTATTGGGTACGGTACAGTTTTTTTTTCAGTACAGAAAAAACTGTTCGTGATTTTATATAGACCTTGATTAACTTGGTTTGATACTATAGCAGTTGAACACAAATTTTTGAACTGTGCACGAAATAGAACCATACTATAATTGGCAAAAGTATTATGATTCGGCCGCAGACGACCGCTCTCCTTTTTACGGCAAAGAATATAATCACGATGTTTATTCTGAAACGATCTACGGATACTATATAGATCCGGCTTGGGATAATTTTGGATCGGAGACACTATATCTGAAAATCCTGTATGTCGATTACGATATGGGATATACTATAATTGAACTCATTGGTGAGTGGAATGATACGCTTAACAACGACATCATGACGCTGAAGAGAAATGTGTTGGAACTTATGATAAAGGAAGGGATCAATAAATTTATTCTTATGGGTGAAAACATCATGAACTTCCATGGCTCCGATGATAGCTATTATGAAGAATGGTTTGAAGAAGTTGAAGACGGATGGATTGCTGCTGTTAACTTTCCTGAATTTGTACAACGTGAGCTTCATAAATATCACCTCGATCAGTATATAAATATGGGAGGAACGCTGCAGGTAGATAACTGGCGTACTTTAAAGCCATCTGTATTTTATGAATTGGTGAGTCAGCTTGTTCAAAGAAGACTGAACTGAACATCGCTCACCTGCGCCTCAGCGGGAACGAGGTAATCACGCTTCGAATTGAGCTCACGGCATAATACACGTGTTCTTCTCAATTTGCCTTTTCTAAAATATCGCCCCTGAAGTTTAAAAATGCTCCCTTCCGGAATTTCCGAAAGCACCGCGAACTGATGGGCATTCTTGTCAAATTTGCGGAAGGCCTGAGTCAGTGTAGCATCCGCGAATGAACTTGCCTTTGGATTTACCATGTGCCTACGCAGCTCATGTAATATTTCCTCAGGAAAAACACTTTCCCAGAGTAAAGGAAGCATCAAATCTGTAAATGTTGTCTTCCATTGCTCACCATGAGGGTCTACACGAGCCCCATATTGGAGATATACCTTAAGATGAGCAACCTCATGGATATAGGTTGTGAGGAACAAGTACGGATTGAGATCGTGATTGAGTGTAATACGCGGATGGCTCTTCGTCCTTTTACTGGTGAAGTCGCCAACCTTTGTCTGCCTGCTTTTGGTAAGTTTCAGGTCAAACGGACTTGCCTTCCATAAGTCGAAGCAATAGCCAACGGCTGGGGTAGGGATATGTGCCTGGAGTATATCGAGAACCTTTTCAGACTTCATATAAAAACAAAAAAGGCTTTAGTATATCTAAAGCCTTCCTAAGAATCAAATCTTTTCAGATTGACTAGTGAGCAGCTGTTGTATCAGTTGCAGTAGTATCTGCAGCAGTTGTGTCAGCTTCTACAGGAGCTGGTGTTTCAACAGTAGTAGAATCTACAGTTTCAGCAGCAGGTTCTGCTTTCTTGCCACAAGCAACGAAAGTCAAAGCGAAGCCACAAACAGCTAACAATGCGATAGTTTTTTTCATAGTTTACAGGTTTTAAAAAATTTACCGCAAATATAGTACGATTATATCACAGGAAATCAAACGGGTAATAAAAATTGTTTTTAAAATCTATTTTTTGCGGAAGATCAACCGTACTGGCACCCCCTCAAAGTCAAAGTGTTCACGAATTTTATTTTCAAGGAAGCGCTGATAGGACTCTGAAATATACTGTGGCAGATTACTAAAGAATGCAAACGATGGAAACCGCGCATTTACCTGCGTTATATACTTTATGTTAATCAACTTGCCTTTTATAGATGGCGGTGGATAGTGCTCAATTTCCTTTAAAAGTATATCGTTAAGCTTGGATGTCGGTATCTTTTTATCCTTGTTATCGAATACTTCTACAGCTTTTTCCATTACCTGAAAAATACGCTGTTTGTTTAGTACTGATACGAACATAATGGGGATATAATCAATCGGAGCCAGTTTCTCCTGTATATCCTTCTTAAACTTATCGGAGGTTTTGGAATCCTTTTCAATCAGGTCCCATTTGTTCACCATGATCACCATACCCTTGCCCTGACGTTGCGCGAGACTGATCAAATTAACATCCTGCGATTCCATTCCGCGCTCGGCATCGATCACTACTATACATACATCGCACTCTTCAAGCGCGCGTAACGAACGGAGTACAGAATAGAATTCGATATCATCTTTTACTTTGCCTTTCTTACGAACTCCGGCAGTATCTATAAGTATAAAGTTCTTGCCATACATTTTATAGTATGAGTGTATAGCATCCCGTGTTGTACCAGCTTCATCCGTTACGATGCTGCGATCTGTTCCAAGTAATGCATTGAGTAAAGATGACTTCCCTACATTTGGTCTTCCAACGATGGCTATACGCGGAATGCCGGCATCCGGATCTTCAACACCTTCCGAAGGAAAGAGCTTAATCAAATCATCGAGGAGTTCACCCGTGCCGCTACCATTCTCAGCAGATATAGGGTATATTTCGCCTTCAAGACCAAGCTCATAAAATTCATTCGCGAGCATTGTTTTATCAGGTGTATCTGCCTTGTTGGCGGCTACAAAGATTGGCTTCTTCGAAGTTCTTAAAACATTCGCGAAGTCTTTATCAAAACCCGTAAGTCCATCGCGACAATCCACCATAAAAATTACAGCAGATGCTTCATCGATAGCAAGCTTAACTTGTTTGCGTATCTCCGATTCAAATTTATCTTCAGAGCCGGTTGCATAACCACCGGTATCAATCACGGTAAAATAACTTCCGCACCACTCTGCATATCCATAGTGACGGTCGCGTGTAACGCCCGGTTCATTATCCATAATAGCCTGACGTTTTTCTATCAGACGATTAAAAAAAGTTGACTTCCCAACATTAGGTCTTCCTACTATTGCTACAATGTTTGCCATTTCGATTTACGATTGTCGATTTTTAGATTTACAATTTATCCTCACGTATAGTTTAAACCTGTACGCTTATTCGAGGTATCCGAATTGTCTGAGTTTGAATTTTTCTTTTCTCCAGTTATCAGCCACTTTCACGTGCGTTTCAAGAAATACTTTTTTAGCAAAGAAGGATTCCATATCCTTTCGTGCCTCCATCCCAACTTTCTTTAAAGAACTTCCTGCTTTGCCAATCACAATTCCTTTTTGTGAATTGCGCTCAACATAGATCACAGCACTGATCCGTATGATATCAGGTTCTTCTTTAAATGAGTTGATAGAAACCTCTGTACTATAGGGTATCTCCTGCTCGTAATTCAGAAATATTTTTTCACGTATAATTTCAGATGCAAAAAAACGCTCTGTCCTGTCAGTGTATTCATCCTGCGGAAAAAACGGAGGATGCTCCGGCATGAGCGATAAGAGCTTAGGAAGGAGTGTATCCACTTGTTCCCCGGTTTTTGCAGACACCGTCACGATTTCACGAATATTGGAAATAGCGTTTTTCCAGTAAGCGATTTTGTCATTTACCTGTGTTCCCTTCGCTAAATCAATTTTGTTGATCACTAAAAGAATGGGTGTTCCTAATTTTTTAAAGCGTTCGAACAATTCTTCTTCATACGTGTCTTCCAGAGAAACAACGAGTAGAATTGCGTCCGCATCTTCCAACGACACTTTTACATAACTCATCATGGCGTCATGCAAAGAATACTTTGGTTCGAGAATTCCGGGAGTGTCAGAATAAACTATCTGAAAATCTTCGCCATTCAAAATTCCCATGATGCGATGGCGCGTAGTTTGTGCTTTAGCGGAAATGATAGAGAGGTTTTCTCCCATGAGCTTATTCATCAGAGATGACTTGCCTACATTGGGTTTACCAACAATACTTACAAAACCAGCTTTAAAAGATGATGATACCATAAATGATTTTACAAAGGTAACTTGTTTTTTAAATGTGAGCGGCCTACTTTTGCAAACGATTTGAGGAAAGACAACAAATAATCAAATCGCACCACATCGCGGGGTGGAGCAGTTGGTAGCTCGTTGGGCTCATAACCCAAAGGTCACAAGTTCGAGTCTTGTCCCCGCTACAAAGAGAAGAGCGACCAGGTAACTGGTCGCTTTTTTCATTTTAATGTTTTGCCGAATTAGTGAAATGGATCACAGGTTTGGTTCACGACTCCGGCAAAAAAAATGCGAATCAAATCATGATCGCATTTTTTTGTGCTTTATCTAAAAGACTGAAATCTCATTCAATCACTATGAGGCTTGCTTTAATTAATTTGTGCTTTCTTAAATTCTAGCCTTAGAAAGTATAAACAGATCACGGTAACAATTATTCCTCCGGAAATAAATACAATAAGACTTAAGAGGCCGCCATATAATTTTGTTAATGATTGATCTAGTAAAGCTTCGGTGTCCAGAAAATATCTAGAACTAAAGGCAGCTAAATTATTTACAAAATGAATCAGAATAGATAAGGTCAAGCTCCTGGTATTATAATACGCCCATCCTGAAAACATTCCAATAACAAGAGCAGTAATAAATTGCCAGGGATTTAAATGCATTACACCGAAGAGTACACTGGAAATAAAAATAGATTGAAAAGGAGAATATCTTTTCAACAGCCCATCCAGAATAACACCTCTGAAAATCAGTTCCTCAAATATAGGTGCAGCGATGGCGATCGTAATAAATGAGAAAATATCAGTTCGCTTGCTTACTTCAAGGAATATTTTTTCAAAAGAATCAGGCATCGGTATCATGCTTACAAGCGGAGTGGTTATCCCTATTTGAATTGAAATTACTGCAACGGAAACCAGTATTACATTTTTAAAAGAACTTGAATTGAAATTGTATATACTAGCACCGGTTACTCTTTCTTTTTTCTTGTGAGCAATCCAAAAAATTATGCCCATTGATAAAATATAGTATATAAAAAAAGAAATCGATTTATCTATATACTGATTTAGTACCAAGTAGATGAAACTAAACAATGCCATAATAAGTAAGGATATTCCTACAATCCCCCAGCTTTGTTTAATACTTGGGTAATAGCTAATCTCATTTTCCTCGGTCATGTTATTTCATCTTGTTTTCTGTAAAGACGCCTAGTTGGAAAGTTAAATGAAAAATGTGGTTCTAAGTTAAAGTCAATTGTGGGTGTGTGATCTTCGAATAGAGTCATGCCTAAATATTTTGAGAATTTTTGATGTTATTTTTTGGACTCTGCGCTTGTGCAATAAAAATTTTTACATGCTGTAGCCTTTCGCGGTATATCCGCGAAAGTTGAACTATATATGTATGGCAGGTTTGTTATTCGGATGCGCTGGCAAGTAAAAAGTTAGCTATGAACGTCATCTTGGTGCAGAAGATGGGGTATATTGATATTTCAAATCATAGCAATTGATCTGATATACATCAGAAAATTGTGTTAGAGATCAATGTATCCATCTCCTTTTTAAGGCTCGCTTCAGTGTAACCGCAATTGTATAAGTAAAAATACGGACATGCACTTAAGTAATTAAACTAACCATCATTCTATAATAGTCCTGAATAGGGGACTGGTGAACAACTGGTAAACTTGCTTTATAAAAACGAGGCACATGACCTCATCTACAATGAAAAAAACAATACTTGTTGTTGAAGACTTCACTAGCATCAGAAATTTTCTATGCGATACGCTGGAGCGAGCTGGCTATGCAACGATTGCAACATCGAATGGTAATGAGGCATTTGGGGTACTTAACAACGAGACAATTTCAGTTGATCTGGTCCTTTCTGACTATAATATGCCGGAATGTACTGGTCTTGAACTTTTAAATAAAATAAAGGGGCAGACAGGAACATCAAAAATTCCCGTCATTTTTCTAACAACAGAGCGTGATCCTGAAAAAATGCGTGAGGCGCAAAAGGCCGGTCTTGCTGCCTGGGTAAAGAAACCGTACAAAGCAGATACCTTTTTTGCGTTGATTGAAAACGCCATTGTAAATGGACAATAATCAAAAGCGTTTTATAGAAGACACGCTTGATCTGTTGAATGAGTTGGACGAGGGCCTTCTGCAACTTGAGTCTAACCCGTTGGCTATTGCACCACTCGAACAAGTATTCAGAACCATGCATACCATCAAAGGCGCAGCCAGTATGTTTGGTTTTGAAAATATAAGTCGGCTTGCACACTTACTGGAAACGTTATTTGATAAAGTAAGACAAGGCCACTTGCCGGTATCTGATAATCTGATAAGCCTTACGCTGCAAGCCTTTGATAGGGTTCGCGATTTACTTGGGAAGAAGAATAAAGGTGACACAACGCAATCTGATAATCTTGATATACATCTAGCACTGGCGTCCCAGTTTTTAAAAGACGTTGAATATGCTGCTGCTACTGCAATAGGTCTGTCAACAGGTTATAACAAAAATAGTCTGGCCACTTATCTATTACAGGTAAAACCTACGATAGGAATTTCTGAACAAGAAAATCATCCGCTCATTTTCATCGTAAAGGATCTTGAAGCGTTAGGAACTATTAAAACACACCAGTATAAAGACGATGAAGGGTATATTACTGATTGGAGCGTTGTAATTGCAACGTCGATTCCACGAAGTGAAATTGAAAGCTACTTTATATTTGTTGAGCACGAATGTGAAATTTTGCTTGAGCAGCTGGCAGACGGAAATTTGCTGCAGGAAGTGGAGTTCAAAAAGGCAGTGGATGATTACCACCAAGGTAGCGCACGAAATCCGGAGGAATTAAAAATATGTGCATCCTGGCTTTCCGAAAAAAGTACTTCCGCACGAAAGCAAAACACAGTTGTGGAGGATGCCGGCATTCAAAGAAAAAGTAAGACGCAGGACGATACTGTTATCAAAGTCAGTAAACATAAAATTGATGACCTTATCAATTGGATCAGTGAGCTGATCATTTTACAAGCACAGCTTCTGAATATTGCACAGCGTGATCGTATCGCTGCGTTAGATGAAATTACAGAGCGCATGGAAACGGTGACCAACCATCTGCGCGATACTTCTCTCGAAATAGGTCTTGTGCCTATAGAAGCACTCGTAACAAAATTCAAACGTCTCGTTCGCGACCTTTCAAAGCAGCAAGGAAAAAAAATCAATTTTTTATCCAAAGGAACTGAAACGGAAATGGATAAAGATGTGATCGAAATGATGACAGCCCCCATCATGCATCTTATTCGTAATGCTATAGATCATGGTGTAGAAACTCCGGAAGAAAGAAGTCTTGCGGGGAAACCGGAATATGGAACAATAAAATTAAAAGCTTATCGGTCCAACACTTTTATCAACCTGGTTGTAAGTGACGATGGTAAAGGTATAGATACCCGGAAAGTATTACAGAAAGCCACTGAGCGAGGTGTGATCAAGCCTGATGATGAACTGACAGAACAGGAAATTTTTAATCTGATTTTTTGCTCAAGCTTATCGACAGCCGAAGTTATATCAGATGTGTCGGGTCGAGGTGTAGGAATGGACGTAGTGAATCAGCGAATAACCGAACTTCGCGGGAGCATCTTAATATCAAGCACCGAAGGCAAAGGCACATCTTTCCATATTAAGCTTCCTCTGTCGCGCTCTATTATTGATGGACTACTCGTTTTGGTAGATACTACCCATTATGTAATACCGCTCAATGTTATAGAACGTATTGATCGGATACCCTATACTTCATTGGACCGCGAGAACCATGTATGTGTAGATGTACTTGTAAATGAAGAATTGCTCCCGGTATTTTCTCTTCGTAAAAAATTTTATAGTACAGCCATTCCTCCTAAAACAACCGACATTATCTCGGTTGGATTTAATGGGGTAACGAAGGGTATAGCGGTAGATAGTATCCAAGGGAAAATACAGGCTGTGTTAAAACCACTGGGTGAGCATTATCAGCAGGTTGATTTTATTTCAGGTGGTACGATCCTGGGCGATGGAACAATGGCGTTGGTGTTGGACCCTCAACGACTTTTTAAAGAATCGATTTTTGTAAACTAAGTATATATATGGAAACAGCCTCCGTGTCTGGCGCTTACCTCACATTTCTTCTGGGCGATGAAAAATTTGCTGTTCATGTAGACAACGTGCAGGAAGTTGTTGAGTTGAATCAAATCACTAAAGTTCCCAATACACCAGACTATATGCTGGGTATAATTAATCTGCGTGGCAGGGTACTTCCCTTGTTGGACACGCGTCTCAAGCTTGGCTTGCCGGCTGGTGAAAGAACCAGTAAAAACAGAATATTGATTTTGGAAATTGCAGAAGCGGATGAAAAAACTATACAGATCGGTGCGATTGTAGATGTTGCCAGAGAGGTGGTAGAGATTAATATGCAACAGATACAAAAGCCTGCAGATATTGATAGCTATAGACACTCAACACCGGTTACGGGCATTGTTAATAATCAAGGGGATATCACGATGATCATTGATATAAACAAGGTGTTCTCGACTGCTGATATAAGCATTGTAAATGAATTTTAATAGGCCTATGAATAAAATATATACTATATGTTAAACAAAATGACAATCCGAAACAAACTCGTACTTGCATTCGCAATGCTGGTGACGTTGATGATCATAATCTTTGCTGTTGCCTTTTTACGGATCGGCAATATGAATAACCGCATCAATATGATTATGGATGGCACTGTTAAACAACAGGCATCCATTACACGCGTCAGGCAGATGATAATGGTAATAATGAGGGATCAGAAAAAAGTTATTATTGCCGAGACCGATCAGGAAATTAACGAATTGTCGAGGTCAATCGATGCGAGTGTAACCAAAGCCCGGAGTGAATTTGATATTCTGAAATCAATAAGCTCTGGCGAATTGACTCCGATCATATCACAAATGGAAATTAAGCTGGATGATTTTTTCAAGACCAATGCCGAAATAGTAAAATTAGCAACTATAAATAGTGAAAATATAGCAAAGGCAAGTTCTTTCAATGATAGCTACACCGAGTTTTTGAAAGCCAGTGCTACGTTAGAGGAGCTGATTATATATATTAACAATAGCGGCACTAAGGATCAATTACTTTTAGCCTCTCGGATTAAGGAACTCTTCTTAAAACTTTATAGCGAGGAGAAAGCTTTGATCCTGTCATCGAATGCGCGGTTACGAGAGAGCATTATCGCCGAAGCTTCCAGTATAGAAAACGAACTGGAGATCTCTATTACGCGCCTTAGCAGAGGTGCAACCGGTGATGTGTCATTACTTCTCGATAAGTATCAACGTCAATCATCAAACTTCTATACCGTCCACAAAGAAGTTATGAGCCTCGCGGGTAATGCTACCAACGCCAGAGCAATGACGATGTCTAATGATAAAGGTGATTCAACAGGTTCAGAGTTAGCCGCTGTAATTGATAGCTACCTGGGCATTATAAACGCAAAGATGGAAAACGATAGACTGGAAACCAGTGATCTATACTATAATTCAGTAGTAATTATGTGCATGATTATCCTGTTGGCGGTTCTGATCAGTGTAATGATGGCTGTATGGTTATTGCGAGGAATTTCATCATCACTAAATATTGCTACACTGGCGGTGAAGAAATTATCTGCCGGAGATTTCTCTGCCGATGTTAAAATTACAATAGAAGACGAAATAGGATTGATGCTGAAGGAGCTACAGTTTATGATCGTGAAGCTTCGGAATTCCGTGGATGTAGCAAAGCGAGTTTCCAAAGGTGACCTGATGATTGATTTTAGTGCTCAGAAAAGTCATGGCGGTGAATTGGACGAAGCACTCGAACAAATGGTAAACAATCTGCGAGATATAGCGGTCACTATATATAATGGAGCAGATAATGTAACCGCGGCCAGTCAACAAGTGGCGTCAGCATCACAACAGATGTCACAAGGAGCACAAGAGCAGGCGAGTGCCGCAGAAGAGGTATCTTCTTCAATGGAGCAAATGGCTGCTAACATTCTTCAAAATACCGATAACTCGCGTGAGACAGAGAAGATTGCAAACAAAGCTTTAAAAGATATTCAGGCAGGAAGTCAATCTGTATCACAAGCCGTGGAGGCTATCACAACCATTGCAGATAAAATTATAATCATAGAAGAGATAGCTTCTAAAACAGATTTGCTTGCACTTAATGCAGCTGTTGAAGCTGCACGTGCCGGAGAACATGGTAAGGGCTTTGCTGTAGTTGCAGCGGAAGTGCGCAAGCTTGCCGAGCGGAGTCAGCGTGCTGCCGCGGAGATTAATGAGATTTCAGCACAAACCGTTAGACAAGCAAAGGAATCAAAAGAGCTACTGATCAATACCTTGCCGGATATAAATAAAACTGCTGAGCTTGTGCAGGAAATTGCTGCTTCAAGTCTTGAACAAAATCAAGGCGCAAGCCAGGTAAATAAGGCCATTCAACAGTTGTCACAAGTTACACAGGGAAATGCATCTGCAGCAGAGGAGATGTCTTCAAATGCAGAAGAGCTCAACACGCAGGCAGAAGAATTAAAGGCCGCAATCAGTTATTTTAAAATCGATGCTAAAACCAGCGCGCGATCAACCGGAAAGATTACGAAAGACAAACAGAAATATTCCGAAAAAGATGTTCAGCATGCTTTCTCGGGTAATCATAAGGGATTCGACCTTAAACTTGATAATGGTCCCTTAGATAGTGAATTCACAGAATTTTAAATACAGAGTTCGGATCCTGCAGTTATAGTATATGCAGGATCTAAATTTTATAGAGCCGTTGGCTATGCAGTAATGTACCCGGGCGCGCCAAGTCAATACAAGCACTAAATATATATCAAGCGACCGATGGAAACTTCAGATCCTATTTCAATCCTTCGCATGGACGATGAGAGCTTTGAAAGGCTTAGTCAATATGTTACAACCGTCTACGGTATTAAATTGCCTCCCGCGAAACGGTCCATGTTGGAAAGTCGCCTGAATAAAAAAGTGAAATCGTTAGGCTTAAGTACATATAGGGAATTATTGGATCTTGTTTTTAGTAAGGAAGGAAAACATAGTGAGCTATTGAATGTAATAGATCTCATTACAACTAATAAAACCGATTTTCTGCGCGAGCCCCTGCACTTTAAGTTTTTATCGGACTCATTTTTACCGGAATACTTTCGCACATATGGATCGCGAACCCTTAAAGTATGGTCGGCAGCCTGTTCCACAGGCGAAGAGCCCTATACCATTATGATGGTATTGGAGGAGTTCAAGAAGACCAATCCGTTTTTTAATTACTCGGTTATGGCCAGTGATATATCTCTGCGAGTAATTCAGTCAGCACATCATGGTATATATACACTCGATAAAATCAGTGCAATCCCACCGGAGTGGAAACGCGATTATTTTCTTAGAAGTAAAGATCGTTCAAGTAATCTGGTTCGTATTAAACCTGCTTTGAGAAATAAAATTACATATCAACGCATTAATCTTATGGATCAGAGCTACAATGCAGTATCTCAGGATATAATTTTCTGCCGAAACGTTCTGATATATTTTGATAAAGTGGTGCAGGAGAAAGTAATCCGGAAACTCACAGCCAGTTTAAGGCCGGGGGGTATTTTGTTCCTGGGTCATAGTGAATCGATCATGAATATGAATGTTCCGCTAAAGCAAATCAACCCAACTATATATCAGGTTCCTTATGGCATCGCTTAAGCGTTACTTTATAACCAACGGGCAATTTCTGATCACCACGGCACAGACTGAAATATATACTGTGTTGGGTTCTTGTGTTTCCGTTTGCTTGTGGGATAAACAACGCCAAATGGCAGGAATGAATCACTATCTGTTACCAGGCTCAAAGGACAGTCCGAAAGGAGATGCTGATCTTGGTTATTCTTCCATTGCAATGTTGATCCGATCGATGCTCAATCGAGGTGCGCATGTTGAGAATATTGAAGCGAAAGTTTTTGGAGGATGCAACTCGTGGTCAAATGATCATCCGTTGTTTTCGGTTGGGAAACGAAATGTAGAAGTAGCCAACACTTTGCTTCAACAAACCGGTATACAGATAATCGCCCAACACACAGGAGGTAGTTATGGACGAAAAATTATTTTCAATACTGCTACCAGTAAAGTCAAGATGTTTATGTTATCACGATCTGCTGCTGAAGTTAACGAGGCAATCCGTAGAGGATTTAGTTGTTAAGCATTCTCTTAAAAGTAAAAAGGGAAGGCTGTTTAACCTCCCCTTTTTCTTGGGCTAAGAAATGCGAATCAAAACAACGGAATATCAATATTTACATTTATTCATTGTTAATACACTAAACCGTGGCATCCAACGATGTTGCAAATATAACCATAGTACGTTATGTTACTAATAATTCTCATGCCTTTGTGTTGATCGGTAAAATTGACATATCATGCAAAACAGATTCGTGTATAAAGAACGGTTTACATTGATCGTAAATATTACGTTGTTGTTTCGGTAAAGATTTCCCTTCCTTCAGGCTCAGTGCAGAGTAAGCATCGAAGTTTAAAAGCATTCTTTCGTTTCTGAATTCTAACAGTACACGTGACGCACTTAGACAATCGGCACAATCACGAGCAGACCACGTCAGGTTGCCTAGCAATTTAGATTCCCTTGCTAAAGAAGATACCCTTACAGCTATAGGGTAAAAAGGTCAGGTTCATCTCCCAATATGAGATATATGTGATTAAGTTGAGATAATATTTTTTGATATATACTCTCTATCGTCTTTAAAACGATTTTTTGAGCAGAGGTATAGGGTTTGATTTATCACTCCTGAGAAGTTGACAGGAGGGCAAACCATATGATCTACAAAAGGGAAACTGAAATTTCTATTGATGTTCTTTGGGGTTACCGCGAATTTAAACGTGATGAAACCCCAGCACCACATGTACCTTTTATACAGCGGCATGGTGTCGATGAAGTAACGGCCTATGTGCAGAAGCACGGCCTTACTCCTTTAGAGTTAACAGTTATAAAAAATACCGCCTTGCTCACCGACGGCAATCACCGCATTGTTGCCGCCAAACGCTTGGGCTATACTACGGTTCCGGTGGAAGTAATTATGCACTTCGGAAGCGGTGTTGATATGTTTTACGAACACACACTGAACAGATTCAAATTTATCGACCCTGCGTTGGAGTCTCATTTGAAGAGTATATTTTTCTGTTGAAAATCAAAAATTTCGTTTTGTCTTTATAGACATCAGAGGTACTACTCTCAAGCACTGAGAAAATATGTTTCTATTTAATCTTAAAAATAGAAACATATTAGGCATGTTTGCAGTATAAGTACTGTAGAACATATTTTCATGAAAGGATTTATTGGAGAATTTGAGGAACTGGTACTGCTTACGATAGCTAGCCTTGCTGAAGATGCCTATGGTGTAGCCATTAAGGAATCCATTGAGAAAAGAGCAGATCGAAGCATTAGTATAGGAGCGCTTCATTCTACGATTACACGCCTGGAGGAAAAAGGATATCTAAAATCGTGGCTTGGGGAACCTACACAAGAACGGGGCGGAAGGCGCAAGCGGTATTTTGAAGTGACGCATCAGGGCAAGATTGAACTTCATAATATGAAGGCTTTGCGTGATGAACTGTGGAAGCTATCAAAGGCAACACTTTCGTTGACAAAATGAAGCACTCCATAAAACCACCGCGATTGGCAGATCGGATCTTTACCTGGTACTGCGACACAACATCGATGGAAGATCTTCATGGAGATCTTGAAGAACTGTTCAATCATGATTTAGAGTATATGTCTGTAAGGCGTGCTAAATTAAAATACTGGCAGCGTGTAGCCTCACTGTTGTTTTCGTACGCTGTAAAAAAACGAAAGCAAAAGGCTGCACATCATCATTACGCATTCACTTCTTTCCATCCCGCTATGTTAAAAAATTACTTTCTCATTGGTATACGAAGCCTGTCGAAGCATCGGTTCTTCACCATTGTTAATGTACTCGGCCTGGCCGTAGGCATGTCCATAAGCCTGTTGTTGATAGCGTTCATGTCTTTTCTCTGGCGATACGATACATTTCATGTTAACAAGGACAGAATGTATCGCGTCATTTCCGTTGTAACGGATAAACAGCGCACCGATCCACTTGCCACTGCTCCTGTTGCCGTTGCTCAGAAATTACGAGATGAATATACAGGTATAGATGAGGTGGTACGGATAAACTCAACCCTAACAGCAGAGGCATCCTATAAGGATAAAGAAATACCGCTGGAGGGATATTATGTAGATAGCAACTTCCTGCAAGTATTTACATTTCCACTTCTGAAGGGAAATATCGCAACGGTGCTTTCCAAACCGAACAGTATGATAATAACGGAGGCAGCAGGAGTTAAAATGTTTAACGCTGAAGACCCCATCGGAAAAGTAATTACAATGGACGAAAAGGATTTCGAAATCACCGGTATTCTGAAGAACGTTCCGAAGAATTCTCACATGCAATTTGAAGTGCTCGCCTCGTACCAGACCTTGCTTCAATCTTCACAAGCCAACTCGACACAAAGCACTGATTCTTGGGTTGATTTCAGGAAGTCCTATATATACCTGCTTCTTCCTGCGCACCATAATACGGAAGCTATCGAAGCATATCTGAACAAAGTTTCTGCACCTATATACGCGAAAGAGAAAAATTTAAGAGCCACATTTGAGCTGCAAGCCTTGAATGATATAGCGCCCGGACGCGATCTCCGTTACTCCATCGGACCTGCGTGGGATTATGCTTCGCTAAGTATCTTTATTTTTCTTACGATCCTGATATTGTTACCAGCTTGTTTCAACTATGCTAACATTTCAATATCGCGTGCGCTGAAGCGTATGAAGGAAATTGGTCTGCGCAAAGTTATGGGCGGACAACGTGATCAGATCTTTTTGCAATTTATCATGGAGACTGTAATCATTGCGATGATTGCACTGGTCTTTGCATACTATATATTTACATTGGTGCGATCAGAATTTTTATCAATGTTGGCAGATCGTGTTGGTATGGATCTCTCCACGGATTTTTATACCATCGCTTATTTTATACTCTTTGCTCTTTTCGTGGGACTGGTTGCAGGTATTATTCCTGCACTTTATTTCGCAAGACTCACACCTATACAAGCATTGAAAACAAAACCTGTTAGTAAAGGCTTTTCGGGGATAAGCTTTCGAAAAGTTTTAATTGTGTCACAGTTTGCACTGTCACTTGGATTCATCATGGGCGTTGTTGTCGTATTAAATCAATACCGACATTCATTAAATCATGATTTTGGTTTTGATCAGGAGAACATCCTTGATGTTGAATTGCAAAGTGCCAATCCGCAAATTTTGAGGAATGAATTTGCAAAACTTGTGTCGGTACAATCTATATCAATGTCTTCGCATATTGCAGGCACCGGAGCTTCTGAAAGTATATGGCTGAAAGATCTGCATGTAACGGATTCTACGGAAGTATACCAGATGTTTGTTGATGAGAGGTATATCTCAAATCTGAATCTGTCGCTGTTGGCAGGTAACAACTTTACAGAAGATATAGCACAGAATAAAAAGCATGCGATTGTGAATGAAGAATTCCTGAAAACATTTGGCATTAAGGATCCGGCACATGCAATCGGTCAGTCGTATGTTTTACCAGGTGGTGATGAAATAACCGTGAGCGGAGTAGTGAAGAACTTTCACTATATGCCACTTCGGTATCCTATAAAAAGCTTTTTCTTTCGCTACGATTCAAGTCGCTTTCAATACGCCAATATTAAAATGGTCACTACCGATGTATTTACTTCCATCACGGAAATGGAATCGGCCTGGAAGATGATTGCCGGTGAAGACAAATTTACTGCACAATTTTTTGATGATGAGATTAAGGCGACTTACGCTTTTTATTTTGTAATGGTAAAGATGTGCGGCTTCCTCGGGTTACTGGCAATTACTATTTCCTGCCTTGGATTATTGGGTATGGTTGTATTTACCGTGGAGAACAGAGTGAAGGAAGTTGGTATCCGAAAAGTAATGGGAGCTTCTACAACAAGTATAATCGTTATTCTGTCAAAAGATTTTATGAAGTTGATGAGTATTGCGGCCCTGATTGCTATACCTCTGGCATACCTGTTCTTCGACCAGGTATTTGTACGGATGCAATATTATCATGTTCCCGTTGGTATACTTGAGATTGTAATAAGCTTGTCGCTAATGTTCTTGCTTGGACTTGCCACAATTTTTTCACAGACTATACGAGCGGCAAGAGCTAACCCGGTAGATACGCTGAAGTGCGAATAGAAATTAAAGAAGCACTTCCCGTATTAAAATCCAGCAGCCCATCACCAACACAAACCATCCAAAGGCTTTGCGTAGTTTTGTCGAAGATATAGCTCCGGAAAGTTTGTTGCCTATAAGTATACCGATGATGGCTAACGATGTGATCGATAAAAGAAACAACCAGTCCATGGTATAGTTTAAAACATCGCCCAGGAAGCCCATCAGTGAATTGATGGCAATAATAAACAACGAAGTGCCTACTGCGGTTTTGAACGGGAGGCCTGTGAGCAGTATCAATGCGGGTATAATCAGGAAGCCTCCACCAGCACCAACTAATCCTGTAAGGAAGCCAATGAGTATACCTTCTATTAAAACAAGAAAAGTTCTGAACCGGTCTTCGTCATGCGTAATCTCTTTTTTATTCTGGATCATGGAAGCAGATGCCAGGATCATCAGGATCGCAAATATACCCAGCAATAAAACCCGCTTGCTGATCACCATGGAAGATGATTGGTAGATAACATCTGGTATAGCGGGAACGATCCACTTGCGGGTAATAAATATACTTATGATGGAAGGTATGCCGAACAGTAATCCGGTACGGATGTTCACTAAATGTTCTTTATACTTTGGAACAGCACCGACCAAACTGGTTACTCCTACAATGAAGAGTGAATAGGCAGAGGCCGTTACGGCATCGATCTGAAAAATATATACCAGGATCGGGATCGATAGAATGGAACCTCCTCCTCCCAGCAATCCCAAGATCAACCCAATGCAAATTGATGCGATATATCCGATAATCTCCATGAAACATCCCTATAGTTTGTGTTGGTGGAATTACAAACTATAGGGTATGCAAAGGAAAACTTATTTCTGGCCAAAAAGAACTTGTCGAGTTAGTCGCTAGAGATTGGCAGGAATATAAAAAGGGAAATCAAAGTCTGTTATACTCTACAATAAACGCATCCGGAAACTTCATCTTCAACTCTTCACGAAATTCTTCAGCCTTGGAACGTGAAGAGAATTTTCCCAAAATAATTCCGTAATACTTGATGCCGTTAATAACCTTTACCTGAATGGTAACTTGCTTTTTGTACGAGTTCTTCAGGTTGTCTGATAAACGCATCAGGTTTACTAATTCCTGGTATGTGCCGATCTGTACACCGTATCCTTTAGGATTAAGACGCGTGATCTCGAATTCATAAAATTCTTTTTCTTCAACCATTACATGTTCAATCGGTCTCCCCGGATCGCTGGTCTTGCCATCGCCAGCATCAACAATTTCAATCTTTACATCGGCAACACCTTTATTCACGAAGCCAAGTTCTTCTGCAGCGGCCTTTGATAAATCAATGATGCGGCCTTCTACCCAAGGGCCCCTGTCGTTGATTCTTACTTCTACAGATTTATCATTGGCAAGGTTTGTAACGCGAACTTTCGTCCCGAAGGGAAGAGATTTATGAGCTCCGGTAAATTTGTTGTGACGGTATTTTTCTCCACTGGCAGTAGTAACACCATCAAACTTATCTGCATAGAACGACGCCTTACCTGTTTGTACCTGAGCAAAAGCAACGATGATTAAAAAATTAAAAAAAAGGGTAAAGAATATTCTTCTCATAAAAAATTGGTTTACCACTCAAAAATAAATCAGCACCTGGATTAATAAGAATAAATGTCGCTTAGAATGGATAAAGGGAATAAATATCAGCCAGTTTAATATCTTATTAGTGATTTATATAATTTAAGTATATCTTTGCCCGGCAAATAATGAATCGTAATATTATTTGCTATGCCGCTCGATAATTCTAAATTTCTCTTTGAAGCGCTCACATACGATGATGTGCTTCTTGTTCCTGCGTATTCTGAAGTCCTTCCACGCGAAACATCTACAACAAGCTTCCTAACCAGCAACATTCAGCTTAACATTCCAATTGTTTCGGCTGCTATGGATACGGTAACGGAAGCTGAACTTGCCATTAGCATGGCACTGGAGGGCGGCCTTGGATTCATTCATAAAAACATGAAGATCGAACAACAGGCTGAACAGGTGCGTAAAGTAAAACGCTCACAAAGCGGACTGATACTTGATCCGATTACTTTGGAAATTCATGCCACTGTGCGCGAAGCTGAAAAGATTATGCGTGAGTATCGCATTGGTGGTATTCCCGTAGTTGATCAAGGTGGTAAACTTGTGGGTATCATCACAAATCGTGATCTGCGTTTTCAAAAAGACATGGATGCAGCGGTTGAAAAGATCATGACGAAAGATAATCTGATCACTGCTTCAGAAGGTATAACACTCGATCAGGCAGAAGGAACGCTGAAGAAGTATAAAATCGAAAAACTTCCGATCGTCAATAAAAAAGGAAAGCTTACCGGGCTTATCACTTTCAAAGACATTCAAAAGAAAAAGAATAAGCCGAATGCATGTAATGATCAGTTCGGAAGATTGCGTGTAGGGGCAGCTGTTGGGGTGACACCAGATATACTCGATCGTATCGAGGCACTGCGAATTGCAGGTGTAGATGTAATCAGTATTGATACTGCACACGGGCATTCGAAAGGTGTGATGGATGCAGCGAAACGTGTTAAGAAAAAATATCCTGAACTCGATCTCATCGTAGGAAATATAGCGACAGGCGAAGCAGCAAAAGCACTTGCTAAAATTGGTGCCAGTGCTGTTAAAGTTGGCGTTGGCCCCGGCAGTATCTGTACAACGCGGGTAGTTGCCGGTGTAGGCTTGCCACAGCTCAGCGCTGTATATGAAGCAGCGAAAGCAGCGAAGGGTTCCGGAATGAAAATTATTGCCGATGGTGGTATACGTTTCTCAGGTGACCTGGTGAAAGCTATAGCTGCCGGAGCGGATAGTATCATGATTGGTTCTCTCCTCGCAGGAACAGAAGAAGCTCCTGGAGAAGTGATCATTTATGAAGGAAGAAAATTCAAGAGCTATCGCGGCATGGGTTCACTGGAAGCAATGGAAGATGGCTCGAAAGACCGTTACTTCCAGGATGTAGAAGATGATATTAAAAAACTCGTTCCGGAAGGAATCTCCGGAAGGGTGCCATTCAAAGGATTGGTATCGGAAGTGCTATATCAACTGGTAGGAGGATTAAAAGCCGGGATGGGATATTGTGGAGCAAAGAATATTGAAAAGCTTAAGCAGGCCAAGTTCGTTAAGATAACGTCTGCCGGAGTTACAGAAAGCCATCCGCACGATGTAAGCATCACCCGGGAAGCTCCAAACTACAGCCGTAAATAAACTTTTTTGGAAACAAGGTTTCGGAAGTTAGTTCTTAAAGCACTTTCAAGAGAGCATATGGAAACCTTGTCTCTTCTTTAAATTCCATAACCGGAAATGGCCGGACTTTTTTCCGAGTCGGAAAAAAATAAAGCCCAGAGCCTCAAGGAAGACTTATTCAGAAGACTGTAATTGAATAAATCTTACCGATTTATTCCTATAATTGCGGAGCCAATCATCGCTTGATTGGCTTTTTTTATCCTCAATGCGTACCAAGGCCATTACCCGATTACTCTTTCTGGTAGGTGTTATCACCTGGCTGGCCTTGCTGTTTACGGATATTTCCATTGTTTTCAGCTCATCCAACGCCAATATTAAACAAGAGCTGCCCACGTGGCTTCCTGGTGTTATTCTGAACTTATATATCCTCTCCGTTTTTTATTATTTCAAACTGAAGATTGAGCGCGATGAAGTATTAAACTTTGTGGATCTTCTGTGGCGCGTGTTTGCAACGGGGTTGGTGTTTACGGTAATATCACTTTCGTTGCGATTGCTTGAATTTTTGATGGGCAGCACCCGACTTACCACCAATGTTGTTTTTAAAGATCTGATTTACCTGATCAACCTCGCGTTGATGATCGGCTTCCTGCTGATGGCATTCACGGCCTGGAAGCGACTTATACTATATCAAAAGTCAAAATGGCTTTTACGCCTGTGGGCATTTTTTGAAGTAGGCTTATTATTCTCTCTGCTATACAACACGTTTGACATTCCGATGACGGAGTGGTTATACGTTACGCTTCTCAGTGTATTCGTTATGGCCGGACTCGTATTGTCTGGGAATATGAAGTGGGTAGCATATCTGAACTTTCGCCAGAAGTGGACGAGCTTATTGTTATTGCTGCTTACGATTTTTTATCTGCTGTATCTCTTTTACACAAACAGCTCGCTATCGGAAAGTATCGCGAATACAGTACCGCATTTCACCGATTACAGGCATCACATTTTCGTGCTTTCGCTAATTGTTTTCGTCACCATCTATAGTACATTTTCCTTCCTTGTTATTCTGTTCAACCTGCCGACAACATCAGTGTTTGAGCAAAAGCTGGAAGAGGTTGTGAATTTCCAACGGATCAGTCAATCTATACAGACAGAGCAGAACGAAGAGAGCGTTTACAATATTTTACTGGAGACATCCGTCAGTACAGTATTCGCGGATGCTGCGTGGCTTGAAGTGAATAGCAAGCAACTCAACTATAAACTGTTTACCTATAAGATTACCGACAAAGAAGCGCATGACATTATTTCGCATCTTAAAACGCATAACGTAAAAGGTATACTGGAGCAAAGCAGTGACAAGACCAAAAACATGTCGAAGCATTTGGCTTCGCTGAAAGGTTCACGATTCCGATCCATCCTGGCGTTCCCGATTTTTGTAAAGGGTGAAAATATAGGGACACTCGCGTTGTTGAAAGAATTACCCGAAGGCTTCAATAAGGAAATGACCAAAATCGTTTCAACGTTTGCCAACCAGGCGGGAATTTCTATTGAGAATTTTCGGTTAATGGAGGAGGCGCTGCAAAATGAACGTTACAAGGAAGAGCTCAAGATCGCCAAGATGGTGCAAAAAAGCCTGCTCCCCGATGTTCTTGAAAAAGATAATGATTTCGAAATTGAAGCTTTCTCGGAATCTGCTGATGAAGTAGGAGGCGATTATTACGATACCATTCGCATCAACGATCATCTCGTATCACTCATCATTGCAGACGTTTCAGGAAAAGGAACTACTGCGGCTTTCCATATGTCGCAGATGAAAGGAATTTTTCACAGCCTTGCGCAGGAAGATATAGAACCCGATACATTCATGGTTCGCTCTAACCAGGCGCTGGTGTATTGTTTGGAACGCGGTTCCTTTATCTCAGCGATATACTTTGTTATCAACACCCAGACAAAGAAGATCCGATATGCCCGCGCAGGACATTGTCCCGTGCTATATTTCTGTGCAGGAAAAGAACAGGCGTTATATTTTAAAGATAAAGGTATAGCCCTGGGAATGGTTCGAAATAAAAGCTATAAGAACTTCATCCAGGCAAATGAATTTGAATATAAATCAGGCGATGTTATGGTGCTATATACCGATGGCATTACCGAAGCGAAAGATCCGAAAGGTGACGAGTTCGGGTATGAACGTTTGGAAAGCGTGGTAAACGAAGTAAGGACTCTTGGACCGAAAGAAATCCAGGATCACCTGATCAAAAAACTGTACGAATTCACGGGAACTGAAAATATCAATGATGACTATACGACTATGATCGTCAAGTTCAAGTGATAGGGAACGTGAGGCATTAAAGAATAAGAATTGACAACGGACTGCCTGAGGGAAGCCGAGATAAAACGAAGAGAACATAAAAAACTAAAAAACGTTAAATCCCTATGATCCACATCAAGAGAATGCAGGAAGATGGTGCAGACGTCATTGCCCTCATTGGTGAAATTGACGCCAGCTCTTCCATAGAGCTTGATTTGGCAATTGCCAAAAGTGTGGGAGAAGGATTTACTAAGATCCTTGTGGACTGCGGAGCGCTCGAATATATTTCATCTGCCGGATTGGGAGTATTTATGTCCTATATCGAAGAGTTTAAAGATCGGGACATTCGTATGGTACTCTATGGCATGAGCGAAAGAGTAGCGAATACATTTAGTATTCTCGGGTTGAATGAGCTGCTCCAGATTGGAAAAGATAAGGTAGAGGCAAAGCAAATGGTCGCATGAACTATACGTATAAAGTTGGATGTAGCATCGAGAATCTGAAAGGTGTGCGGGATTTTATCCGTACATCATTGAAGAATCATGGTGTGGCTGACTTGCAGATCAGCGAGATCGTGCTGGCCATCGATGAGATGTGCTCAAACCTTATGATCCATGCACATCATTGTAATCCGGATGACTTGTTTGAATTACATATTCTGGTAGATAAAAATAATCCCGTTGTTTTTGAAATTGTAGATGATGGAACAGTCTTTGACATCAATCAATTTCACGAACCGGCCATTGATAATATCGTTCATCAAAAGCGTAAAGGCGGCCTTGGAATTCGGTTAGTGAAATCCATCATGGACAAAGTCGAATATCAAAACCGAAGCGGGCGAAATGTTTGTCGCCTGATAAAATCCGTTCACTATCAATAAATTCTCCCTAAACCTATGAGACGATTTGCAATCCTGATGCTGCTCGGCAGCGCAATGATTACATTCAGTTTTGCGCAAGGCAAAAAACAAAAAGCCCCCAAATCGCAGACTCTTTTTACAGTGAATAAAAAAACTGTAACCACTAACGAGTTTATATACCTGTATAAAAAGAATCACCAGAATAAATCAGAAGATTTTACCAATGAAAAAATTCAGGAATACCTGGATCTGTTTATAAACTTCAAACTAAAAGTTGAAGAAGCAAAAGCGAGAGGTCTTGATACCACACAAGCCTTCATCAAAGAATATAGCCAGTATAAAGATGAACTTCGGAAGCCGTACCTCCCGGATACGAAACTAACCGACAGCCTGGTGCGGCTTACTTATAACCGCATGAAGGAAGAGGTGAGAGCTTCACATATTTTGATCAATGTTAAACCCGATGCTTCACCGGAAGACACTTTAAAGGCTTACAATAAAATCATTGATCTTCGAAATAAAATTAAAAAAGGTGAAGACTTTGGAATGATAGCATCAGAGTTTTCTGAAGATCCATCGGCAAGAACCAACCAGGGTAACCTCGGTTATTTCACTGCGATGCAGATGGTATATCCGTTTGAGTCGGCAGCATATAGTACAAAGGTTGGTGAGGTCTCCATGCCGATACGATCACGATTTGGTTATCACATTATATATGTAACGGACCGCAGACCTGCGCGAGGTGAAGTAGAAATCTCACACATCATGCTTCGGACCGGGGATGGCAAAGACAACGAAAAAGTAAAGAATACCATCTTTGATATATATGATGAATTGCAAGCCGGTGTAAAATGGGATGAACTTTGCAGGCAGTACTCGGAAGACCCCGGATCAAAAGATAGCGGAGGTAAACTCAAGCAGTTCGGAGTAGGAGCCATGGCAAGTATACCAGAGTTCGAGCGTATTGCGTTTTCATTGAATAAACCCGGAGAAATATCTGATCCGTTTCAAACGCAATATGGCTGGCACATCATGAAACTTGAGCGTAAAATTCCGCTCGCACCATTTGAAGAATTAAATGCATCGCTGAAGAGCCGAGTTAACCGCGATGAGCGCACACAAGTGTCTAAGCAAGCACTCACCTTGAAACTCCGAAAGGATTTTCAGTTTACAGAACAACCTGCTGCTAAAACAAAAGTGCTGGCTTTAGCCGATACAAGTATTCAAACCGGGAAGTGGAAAGCACCTGCATATCCGAAAGCAAATAAAGAAATCCTGTTCTCGCTCACCGGAAAAAATTATTCAGTAAAGGACTTCCTCGACTACGCGCAAAAAAATCAAAAACCTACGTCTCAACTTCCTGCAAAGTATTTGGAAGAACTCTACAACCATTTTGTTGATGCGAGCATCCTAACGCTGCAGGAAGAAAAAATTATGCGTGAGAACCCCGATTATACATATCTCCTTCAGGAATACTACGAAG
The DNA here is from genome assembly GCF_900167975.1 of Ohtaekwangia koreensis. Taxonomy (GTDB): domain Bacteria; phylum Bacteroidota; class Bacteroidia; order Cytophagales; family Cyclobacteriaceae; genus Ohtaekwangia; species Ohtaekwangia koreensis. The sequence goes on along the minus strand of NZ_FUZU01000002.1, from coordinate 238,444 downwards.
GTATTCTGTTGTTTGAGATCATGGAAAAAGAAGTCTGGAATAAAGCATCAGATGATTCTGTAGGACAGCACAAATACTATGATGCCCATGTGAATGATTACCAGGCAGGTGAGCGTGCCAAGGCATCCTTTTATTTTACAGCCTCTAATAATTTTGTGGCGAAGCTTAAACCAATTTTGGAAGCGGGTGACGAAAAGGCAATTCAGGAATTTGTAGCACAAAACAAGCTTAAGACTGAGACAGGCTTTTATAAAAAAGAAGAAAAAACAATCCTGCGGAAGGTTCCGTGGACAGCAGGCGTTCATTCAACGGAAAATAACGGAATGTATTACCTTGCGTGGCTTAAGGATATACTTCCTCCCGGTCCGATGTCGTTTGAGGAAGCAAGACCAGCGGTTATCTCCGATTATCAAACATACCTGGAGAAGAACTGGGTTCAGCAATTAAAGAAGAAATATTCTGTGAAAGTGAATGAAAAAGGGAAGCAATACGTATTTCAAAACCTTCAGCAAAAGTAATCTACCGAGTAAGCGAAATTCGTTTAACCCTTTTCATGTATATACTAAAAGGAATTTATTCGTTTTGTTTGTCTTGACAGGACTAACGCTTGCCGGATGTGATTTCATAAAAATGAAGAAGGATTCATCCGGAAGTGATGAAGACCGTCAGCCTATTGCCCGGGTTGACAATACGTATCTTTATAAAGACGAACTCGAAGGCATCATTGCTCCGGGCACAACCAAACGCGATAGCACAACACGCGTGGAGGCATATATAAATAGCTGGATTCGTAAACAGCTACTCATTCAGGAAGCGACCCGAAAAATTGATATCAATGAAGCCGATGTTGAACGCAAGATCCTGGATTATCGCTATAGCATTATTGCGTACGAGTATCAGAACTACTACGTTAAGCAGCATTTGGACACGATCATATCCAATGCGGAGGTTGAAAAATATTACAAAGGGAACATCGATAACTTTCTGCTGAAGCAGAACATTGTACAAGCTACTTTTATTAAGGTTCCCAAGAATGCTCCGCGAACAGCGAGGATCAAAGAGCTCATTTTCTCAAAGCGTGAAAAAGATGAGAAAGAGCTTAAATCGTATTGCCTGAGCTTTTCATCAGCATATCATATCTCCGACTCAAGCTGGATGATTTTTGATGATCTTGTAAGGAATTCGCCTTTGGTGGAAATCCCGAATAAAATTCAGTTTTTAAAATCAAACCCCTATTACGAAACTTCCGATGATGGCTATCTTTACTTTTTAAAGGTAGATCAGTACCGCATTTCGGACAACGTATCGCCCCTGGAGTTTGTAAAGGATGACATCCGGAATATTATTCTCAACAAACGCAAAGTGGAGCTTGCAGACAAGCTGGAAGACGAAGTATATAACAATGGTGCAGACCAAAAAGAATTTGAGATTTTTAAATGATATGAAGAGTATAGTAAAACATATAATGCTCGTGTTGGCGCTTGGAATAATTATTCCATCGGCATGGGCGCAAGAGACAGCGGAACCTGAGAACAAAGGCTTCGTAGTGGATAAGATCATCTCGAAAGTTGATAACTATATCGTATTGAAATCTGATCTCGAGCGTGCTTACCAGGATTACCTGACGAACGGAGGTTCTGCCTCCCCACAGGTGCGCTGCCAGTATCTCGCGCTTCTCATCCGTAATAAACTGATGATGGCGAAAGCGGAAATAGATTCCGTGGTAGTAGCGGATGCAGATGTAGATCAGTATACACAACGTAAGATGGATATGATTATCGCGCAAGCGGGCGTATCACCTGACGAACTCGAAGAACGCTACGGAAAAACATTGGAGCAGATTCGCTTGGAGATTCGCGATCAGGAACGTGAACAACTTGTAGTGCGTAAAATGCAGGAAGAAATAACAAAAGGTATAGGTGTTACTCCGGCAGAAGTAAAACGTTTTTACAGTAAAATTCCGAAAGATAGTTTGCCCTATTTTTCTGCATCGGTGGAGGTAGCACAGATTGTAAAGATCGCTACCGTTAGTGAAGAGCAGGAGAATTTAACACGTGCAGAGTTAACAGGTATACGCAACAGGATTTTATCGGGAGAAGATTTTGCAACGCTCGCGAAGAAGCATTCGGATGACCCCAGCGTCACGTCCAATGCAGGCGATATGGGTTGGTCAGGTCGCGGACGGATGGTACCCGAGTACGAAGCGATGGCATTCAAATTAAAGCCGAATGAAATATCGATGCCGTTCAAATCACAATTTGGTTTTCACATCATGCAGTTGATTGAACGAAGAGGAAATGAATACCACTCACGCCATATACTTATTTCACCAAAGCCGTCTGCCAACGATATTAAAAAAGCAACACGCTATCTTGATAGCCTTCGCAGCAGAATAGTATCGGATAGTATACGGTTTCAAAATGCAGCGAAAGAATACTCGGATGATGTAGAGACAAAAGGCAACGGTGGATTTTTTAGTGATGGCGATGGCGGCACAAGATTAATGGTTGACGAGCTGGATCCTGTAGTGTTCTTTAAACTGGATTCGATGCAGGTTGGCGATGTGTCTAAACCAATCACTTATCGTACGGATGATGGAAAGAATGCCGTGCGTATTCTATACTATAAATCAAGGTTCGCACCACACCAGGCTTCTTTGGAAAATGATTGGTCGCGTATACAAGCTGCTACCTTAAACGAGAAAAAAGATAAGATCCTTCAGAAGTGGTTCGATAAAGCCCGGAAAGATGTTTTTATAAGTATTGATCCGACTTATGATAATTGTGGAATTTTAGACGAGAACCAATGACAAAATTTGCATCCGATGTTGAAGCAGCCAACGCAATGGCTATTGCTTACAAGAATCTGAGAACCGAAATCTCTAAAATCGTTATTGGACAAGAAGAGGTCGTCCGCCAGGTACTCACTGGAGTTTTCTGTCAAGGACACTCCTTGCTGGTAGGCGTTCCTGGGTTGGCTAAAACATTGTTGGTGCAAACCATCGCTACTTCCCTCGATCTTCAATTCAAGCGTATTCAGTTTACGCCAGACTTAATGCCTTCTGATATAGTGGGCGCTGAGACGATGGATAAAGAGCGTAACTTCAAATTCGTGAAGGGCCCTGTGTTCGCGAATATAGTATTGGCAGATGAAATCAACCGGACGCCTCCGAAAACACAGGCAGCGCTGCTGGAGTCTATGCAGGAATATTCTGTGACGATCGCAGGACAACGGTACGATCTTCCAAGGCCGTTCTTCGTATTGGCAACACAAAATCCGATTGAGCAAGAAGGTACATATCCGCTTCCGGAAGCTCAGCTCGATCGTTTCATGTTTAATATACTTCTCACATATCCATCTATACAGGATGAAGTGACTGTCGTTAAGAACACAACGTCAGACGAAGTAAAGACCGTAAATAAAATATTAAATGCGGAGGAGATCACATACTTCCAGCATCTGGTGCGCAGAGTGCCGGTGCCGGATAATGTAATTGAGTACGCGGTAAACCTGGCTAATAAAACCCGTCCGGGAGTTGCCGGAAGTTCTTCTGTATCGAAAGATTACCTTGAGTGGGGTGCAGGTCCGCGTGCTTCACAATACCTGGTGCTCGGAGCAAAATGCAACGCATTGCTCAATGGTAAATACTCTCCTGATATTGAAGATGTACAAGCTATAGCCAAGCCTGTATTGCGTCATCGCATTGTACGCAATTTCAAGGCAGAGGCCGAAGGCATTAGTGTCGATGACCTTATCGGTAAACTGATATAGGTATATATCTCTTTTGTAATTCTGAATTTTTAACGTTTAACTATATATAATGAAATTATTTGTTTTTTGTTTTTCCATGATCATTGCCTTGCCACTTTTTGCACAATCGAAGAAAGAGTTGCAGGCAGAAGTAACAAAGCTGAAAGCTGAAATTGAACAACTGAAGAAACCCAAGGATATAGTATTAACCGATACCGTAAAGAAAGCAAGTTATGGTTTGGGAGTACTTGTAGCATCTAATTTGAAAACGCAAGGTGGAGATTCACTCGATGTTGAAGCACTGACGATTGCCATTCGTGATGTATACCAGAATAAAACATTAAAGATCGAACAGCAGGAAGCAATGACGATCGTGCAACAGTATATGCAGCAGGCTGCCGCGAAGAAAAATGCCAAGCTGAGAGAAGGTAGTCAGATCTTCCTGAAAGAAAATAAAACAAAAGAAGGCGTGATCAGCACAGCAAGCGGCTTGCAGTATAAAGTTATTACAGCAGGAAAAGGTAAAGCACCGAAAGCTACAGACAATGTTACAGTACATTACATTGGCAAGTTGGTAGACGGCACTGTATTCGACAGTTCTGTAGAACGTGGCGAGCCTGTAACGTTCGGTGTAAGTGAAGTTATACCCGGTTGGACAGAAGCACTTCAGTTAATGCATGAAGGAGACAAGTGGCAAGTATTTATACCACAAGAGCTCGGCTATGGCGAACGTGGTGCCGGTGGACAAATTCCGCCATACGCTGCATTGATTTTTGAAGTAGAGCTGATCAAGGTAAACTAACAATATCATTCCAAGCCTTCCGCCAGAATCATCTGGGTATGTGAGGCCGATTGCCGTAAGGCTTTAGCAGGAGCGTAGGTGTCAGACGACCACCACGCTTTTGCTTTTTCTACTGATGGGAATTCAAGTACTACAAAGCGTCCGGGTTTCCAATCTCCCTCCAGTGTTTCAGTAACACCACCACGCACAATAAATTTTCCTTCGAATGGTACGAGCGATGCCGGTGTTAACTTCTTATAGTCTTCATATAATACCGGATCCGTTACGTTTACTTCAACAATAATATAGGCTTTCATGATTTAGTTTGATTTGTTCGAATGTACGAGTATTCCATAAATTGGTAAATCGTTGCTGTCATTGTTTATTTCGTTCTGGATGACTGATAATAAATTAATTTATTTATTCACCGGGAGTATTGCCAAAGCAGAGTTTTCTTAACACTATATATTCATAAAATATGGAGCCTTACACAGTACCATCGAATACACGCATTGGTCACGTTCATTTGAAGGTGTCTGATCTTGATCGCGCTATAGAGTTTTATTGCGGACTACTTGGGTTTGAACTCGTCACGCGGTACGGAACGCAGGCTGCCTTTGTTTCGGCAGGTGGTTATCATCACCATATAGGTTTAAACACGTGGTATAGTAAAGATGCTCCTCCCGCTCTACAACATGGTGTAGGACTGTTCCATGTTGCTATACTCTATCCGACACGGAAAGATCTTGCTGTTATTTTTGACCGGCTGCACAAAGCCGCGTATCCTTTTACAGGAGCCTCCGATCACGGTGTTTCACAAGCGCTATATTTAAACGATCCGGATAACAACGGTATTGAATTATATTGGGATCGCCCAAAGGAGGAGTGGCCCTTGAAACATGATGGCACAATCGAAATGTATACTCGCCCACTGGATTTACAAGGCTTGTTAAAAGAACTCGAATAGTGCTTTTGCAGGCACCATTTTTTATCAATTTATACTTTAACTTTCAATACAATGAGTCAGGCCTTTGTTCGTGAAAATGATGATCTGTGGCTGCACGATGTGTCGCCAACCATGAATGCACTAATTGCTTTTCTGACAAACGAGAATGGCGGAATTCGTGTATATGAACAGAAGAACTATACGGATAATGCGGGAAAACAAGTACACGTTATGAGTAATGGCTTGTCCTATTCAAAGGACGAACGTGGTAAATGGGAAGTGGTCGTGTAAAGCAATATCCTTGTGTATACGCATGCATGCCATTGTTGTGTCAAGGCTGTGGTAACTATATATCTTGTCAGCAAATATAGCCTATTAGCTTTCCTTCAGCACAGATTTGAGATACAGGAATCCAGTAACACCACTAACAGTAGAGACCAACATGATTGCGATCTTCGCCTGATCGATGAACACTTCACTATCAAAGGCAAGCAAGCTTATAAAGATCGACATTGTAAAACCGATGCCTCCTAAAATTCCGGCACCTATAATATGTTTCCAGGAAATATCTGGAGACAGGCTGCTCAATTTTAACTTCACGGTTGCGTAGCTGAACAGTACAATTCCCACTGGCTTTCCAATCAACAATCCTCCTATAATACCAAGACTGACGGCTCCTCCCAACGCATAGTAAAAATCACTACTGATAGGAATGCTGGTATTCGCCAGGGCAAAAAGCGGAAGTATAAAAAATGCTACAGGCTTGTGAAGGAAGTGTTGCAGCCTATACGAGAGCGTATGTTCTGTTCCTTTTCCGAAAGGTATAGCGAAAGCCACCAGCACTCCGGTAATAGTAGCGTGCACTCCGGAGTGTAGCATAAAGTACCACATTACAACGCCACCGATCAGGTATGGCCATGGTGAATGGATCTTCAATCGATTAAAGGCAAACAACAGAAGTAAAATTCCGAACGCTATACCAAGGTTTAACCAACTGAGGGTACTGGTATAAAATATAGCGATAACAAGGATGGCTCCCAGATCATCGATTACGGCAAGTGCAGTTAGAAAAATTTTCAGAGAGGTTGGTACTCGTTTCCCTAGCAGTGAAAGCACCCCCAAAGCAAAAGCGATATCTGTTGCCATCGGAATTCCAACACCGCGCAGATTGCCTCCATTCATATTTACAAGAAAATAAATGGATGCAGGCAATACCATTCCCCCCAGCGCAGCCAGTGCCGGAAGCAAAGCACTCTTGATGTCCGAGAGCTCGCCTATATATACTTCACGCTCAAGCTCCAGTCCGATCAACAGAAAAAATATAGTCATCAATCCATCATTGATCCAATGCGTTATGTGATGCCCTGCAAATTCTATGTGCCAGAATTCCAGATAGGGAGGAAATATATTCGTTACCACCAATGAGAATATTGTGCAACAGATCAGGACAACCCCGGAGGAACGTTCACTGTTAAAGAAGTCGCTGAAAAGTTTAGTAAGAATCATTATGCTACAATGTTTACATCGCTTGCAAGTTAGCAGGTTTGATTTAAGGAAGAATCATTTTTTTATGACAGGTTCGATCGCTCGTTCGATTTTTTGAATGACTTTTTATAGCTCCATACTATGATTAATAAGAGCATGGCAACGGTTACAATTAGGATGCTATATATGTGGAAATAATTTCTCCAGGAAACATCATTCTCGACATTCGTCTTTCGTGGTAAGCCTGCATGTGCCCAGGCAATGAATGCATCGGCTATTGGTAAGGTGCCGAAGATATACTTCTTTTCGTGATCATTCTTTATGGGGATACCAAACGCTTCAATGCCACACTCCAATGCATTCGCATTGGAGTGATCATGGTAAGTAGCCATTGTGCGCATGCCAACCAACGTGGCAGCGGCGCCCATACCAAAGATCACAGGGCCGGAATCAATATCTCCTGATCCAGCCGTACCGTTGCAATACTCACGTATACCCGGCAAACCAAGACATGATCCCAAAAAACATCTCTTATATAGTTCGAATTGTTGGCGTGCAAAGTCAGGATCGATTTCGTAAAGAAAGACCAGCATAAGACTTTGTGATGATCCACGTGCATCTTCATTTGGTTTGCCAGTAACAGCATCTGCTGCATGCGGGATCAACCCGTTTACATCAAGATTAGTCTTTACTTTTTTAAGCCAGGTTTCTATGGTAGCTGTATAGCGTGGAGTATATAATTGATCGTGAAGCCCAAGTGATGCAATACACATAAGCATATCGGCTGGCCATGCTGCCTTGTAATACGATTCAAGGTAAGGAGAGACGCTTGAATCAAGAGCATGCGCAATAGACTCACACTGCTGTTTAAATAAATTGACTTCTTCTATATTTCTTTTACTCATGGATTCTAGACCCAATTTCTTGCCCAATAGAAAATTACTCCAGCCCGTATAAAACGCTCCGTATGGAAGTTGCAGATATGGATCGAAGGTTGATTTTGCCAAATCGTCAGTTATCGCGCTGCAGGATTTTGAGATCTCAGTATGCGCCTCTTCATATAGTGCTAATGAAGGATCACATTGCCGTGCGAAGTCATGCCAGGCTAATGCAGTGAGGGCATGCATAAATATATATCCTTCTGGATAAAGCTTTTGCATCGCTTCCGCCTCACCGGAGGCAATAGCTCCTTTTAAATAACGTAGTTGAAGAAGCAAATCATAGTTGATCGTGTCCTGTTCCTCCGTTTTGATCTCCGGCTTATAATATAGCGCTGCGTTCAGGTATATAGAGGTGCACACAACCATTGCAAGAAGGCAACTGATAATAATTTTTGTGGCGAATTTCATACGGACGAGTTCACAGTAAAAAAAACTTTTTGGTTTCTGTAACAATTCAAGGACACTGGTATCTAACGGCAAAATTTAATAATATGAAGAATTTTACAAGCTTTTTATTACTCTGTATCCTTTTAACAGCAGGTGTAGCATGTGCCGAGAAAAACGTTTTTCAGGTGAAGGTAACCGGTAAGGGAAATCCGGTTCTGTTTATACCACACATCGGTTGTTCAGGTGACATGTGGAATGATGCCGTTAAAGAAATGTCCAAGACCAACGAATGCCATGTGTTTTATCTGGCAGGTTTTGCCGGACTTCAACCTCTGGATAGCAATTATACCCAACAGTATAAAGAATCCATCCGTAACTATATCGTCACTAAAAAACTAAAGAATGTTACCGTAGTAGGCATGAACTATGGTGGATTTATAGGACTTCAGCTTGCTGCGCAACCAGCATTGATCAAGCGATTGATTGTTATGGATACATATCCTTTTCTTGCACAGGTCTTGAACGCGAACATTACTCAAGAGCAGGCAAATACATTTGCAGGCAACATGAAGAATGCATACATGAGCTCGCCCGACAATGCTTTTCAGGGAATGATGTACCAGATGGGAAAGAATATGATTACACACGACACCGTGCGAGCAAAACTTTATGCAGACTGGAATGCGCAATCCGATCGAAAGACTATAGCAACAGTGCTTGCTGATCAGATGTCTACCGACTTGAGAAATTTGCTGCCTGAAATAAAAATTCCGGTTTTATGTTTCGGAACATGGTATTTTGGCAGAACGATGAAAAAGATGACAACTGAAGAGGGCTACCAGATGCATGAAAAATTTTATACAACATTACCGGATCACACTGTGAAGTTAACGGAGACAGCCAAAGACTTTATGCACTGGGATGAATCGCAGTGGTTCATAAAAGAAGTAACGATGTTTTTACAAAAGTGATCTGTCATCAGTGAGTGAATTGCTAAACGCTGATAAAGAGTTTGCGGCTTTGTACAGCACCTATTCCAAAAATATATACTATCTGTGTATGAGCTATTGCAACGATGCAGATATAGCCAAGGATTTACTTCAGGATACTTTTATCAGTGTATGGAAAAACAAAGATAAATTTCGGGGCGACTCACAGATCGGCACCTGGATCTATCGCATCGCGGTGAATACATGCCTGGGGTATATCCGTCAGGATAAAAAAAGTAAAACGGTATCACTGGAAGATCATTCAGTGGAGGAGAAAATGGATGAGAACAGCGCGGGCGAAGAACGTGCTATACAGTTACTCTATGAAGCTATACAACAACTGGAAGAGGCAGATCGTCTTATTATCAGTATGGTTTTACAGGAGCTCCCCTATGATCAAATTGCACAAGCGATAGGAATTCGCGAAGGAACACTGCGGGTAAAGATCTACCGCATCAAACAACAGCTGGCAACTATATATTCTGCAATTGAAAATAAATAACTATGGCAGACTTTGAAAAATTACAATCACTCTGGAATAAGCAAGAACCTGCTGTGGTAATTCCAGCGATAGAATCACTGAAGGAAGAAAATAAAACAGCGAAGGATAAATTAATGCAGGCTATGTTTTTTCGCGGTACTGTGTTAGCGATAACAGGCATAGTCGTTCTCTATTTTCTTTTTAGCGATGGATTTGGTATTGCGTCTACGCTCTCTTTTATTTCTGTGGCTGGATTGGGGATGCTATGCTTGTTGCAGGGAATCGTAGAGTTATATGCAGGCAGAAAGCTTTTAAAGATCGAGCCCTTGCAGGAGCCAACCGTACACATTCACGCCTGGGAAAATTATTTCGAGTTACGAAGAAGAATGCTTGCCGTGAGCGGTCCGGTATATTTTGTATCGTTTAACCTGTTCATGGTATTATTCTTTTTGGAAGCACTTCAAACCTATACCATTGCGCAGCGGGTAAGTATATTTATCGGCTATGGCGCATGGGTAATTTTCGGTTGGTTCGTAGTGCGCAAGCGAACTACCAAAAAGGAGGAGCAACGTGTTATAGCTACTATTGAGAATTTAAAGCGGATACAAGGAGCCCTGAATTGAGTATTGCGAATACGATGCTTATGTAATCGCTACAGTTATGCTAATCTTTTATCGCAGGTTTTACAATAATTTTTTACTGTCACCGACTACAGGTGTACATGAAAACAATTTGGAGGCTTTTGAAGACACTGGCGATTGTCGCAGTGCTGTTAGCCGCAATTATTTTTTTATTTATGCAACAAAGATCTTTTGGTAAGGCTCCAGCGGGAGAACATCTCGAAAAAATAAAAGCATCCTCGCACTACAAGAACGGGCGTTTTCAAAACCTGCACGAAACTCCTATGCTGTCGGAAGACGCTTCATACATTAGCGTGATGAAGGATTTCTTCTTTAGTAAAGGTATAGATCGCGAGCCCCTTATTGCCTTGCCGCACGTTAAAACAAACTTGAAAACATTATCTCCAAGCGAACCGGTAATTATATGGTTCGGACATTCTTCTTACTTTATTTCAATTCACGGTAAAAATATACTAGTCGATCCCGTTTTCAGTGAACGGCCTTCACCTGTACAATATGTAGGCTCTAAAAGTTTTATAGGTACCATGCTATATACTCCGGATGACTTTCCGGAAATAGACCTGGTTATTATTACACATGATCATTACGATCATCTTGACTATAGTACAATTGTAAAGTTGAAAGACCAAGCGAAGGTGTTCTGTGCACCGCTTGGCGTAGGATCGCACTTGATTCATTGGGGGATTTCACAAGAGCGGATTCAAGAATTGGACTGGTGGGATCACGCGGCTATAGCCATCCCCGGCATTGAGTTGATTGCAACGCCAGCGCGGCATTTCTCAGGAAGAGGTCTTGTCAATAATAAAACACTATGGGCATCTTATGTGTTGAAAGCTGGCGACTATAGTTTATTTATAGGAGGCGATTCGGGTTACGATGATTCGTTTAAAAAGATAGGTGAAATGTATGGGCCTTTTGATGTCGCTATGCTGGAGTGTGGACAGTATGATGAACAGTGGCCCTATATTCACATGATGCCAGAAGAATCTGTGCAGGCAAGTATAGATTTACGTGCTACAGTATTTATGCCCGTACATTGGAGCAAATTCAAATTAGCGCTTCACCCGTGGCGGGAACCTATTGAGCGTGCATTAAAACATGCTGATAAGCTTCATGTTAAAATGACAACGCCTAAGATAGGAGAACCTGTTAAACTGGATGCTATCGCTCCGCCATCGACATGGTGGACAGGATTATAAGTTGTAATTATTGGAAGCTATAGGGTATAGATAAAAAAAACTCCGATATACTGATATACCGGAGTTTAATTGCCCTTAGGATTCTTTGTCATGCCCCTCTACCTTTACAATTTTATTATAGATTCCCAAGAGAAGAAAAGGAGCCGCCCATTGCCCTACAAATAAAGCAAGGTGATCTTTCTTGAAGGTCTTTAATGTAAGTGACGCAGCCATTGCGCCAAGCGAAGCCCAAAGAAATGTATCGGATGGTACCTTTGATGTTTGTTGTTCGATAGCCTTCGCTACTTTACCTTCTTTACGTTCTGTGCTTTTTAAAACAGTGGTTTCCATGATGATTTATAGTTAAGTTGTTGTATAATTCCGCAGCGCGGATCATACATCTTCCGAATAAATTTCTATACCTGTCGCTACAGAAAGAGAACATCATGAAACGAAGGAAAGTATTACACAGCATCGAAAGCGCTTCCCCAGCTTGTGTAGCAGTCGGTTACAATTAACACCGCTGATGCAGACACCAAAGTATTATTACTGCCTGTAGTAATCAATGACATGCAGCCATAGGTGCTCGATATATAGAATAACTTGAAAAGCTTTTCAAATTATTCAATGGGTAGCCCTATAGGATGCAGCACCGAAGTTGAAATCACTTTCGAGATTTTCACATTCTTCCACTTGCCGAGCTTGCGCACATTGCTATCAAATAGAAGATCGCCACAGTTCTTGTAGCGTTTGTTAAGATTGTCCTGAATTATCCACACACCATCGATGCTTGGATCACCGGAAGAGAGCTTAACCGTATCTCCATAGTGGAAATTGCCATTCCAACGCTTCAGTAAATTCCGCGACAGCGCCAGCCAGCGGATCTCCTGTTTTTTCAATTTTGTAACGTCAATTCTGGCGTTGCTTGCTGTGACCAGGGGTGTATTGTCACATTGGCGTTTAACGGGATTATAGATCGTTAATGTTTCAAGAACAGCGGTATATTCCTTGGTAATGCGTATAGTATGTTTGATGCCGGCCTCTTTGGTATATGAACCGATCATCGGAGTCATCATCAGGATGATCACCACAAGAATCGTTTTAAAAGTTTTTTTCATAAAGATAGTAATAAGTATAAATCCAGCGGTAGCATCTTAAAAAAGTTGTGCCAACGCGTATTAGTGAGGCATTCTTTTAAGAATCAGGGGTTTATAGTATAGGAGCGACCCATTTAATGTGTCGGAAGTATTTGGTATGAGTACTTAATGAAGAAGGATGTATAGCAATCAATGGGCTATAGGTCTTCTCTGTAGAAGCCTTGTAAAGTTCTATAACTCATGTCGACTATATCATGCGTGGTTGCTATATTTACTTACAATAAAACCCACCAAACGACTATCCCATGAAAAGCTTAAACCAACTTGATCGCAGAGATTTCATTAAATCATCTGCGATTTTCACATCAAGTACCCTTGGATTAACCTCTGTATCAGCGTTAGACACCAATACATCTTTCATGGTTGATGAGCGTGAAAACATTATTGGTCCACGTCAGGGACTCTCGCCTCATATAGGGACATTACTTTCCATGATGAGTTGGATGAGAAGTACTATACTATATCCGGTCGATAAGATGACTCCGGAACAATTGGACTATATACATGATGAGAAATCGAATTCTATAGGGTCGATGTTACTTCACCTTGCAGCTACCGAACGCTTCTACCAGATCCATACTTTCGAAGGTAGAAAGTGGGGCGATTGGAGTGAGCCGGACAAGAAACGATTTGATGTTGCTATGAGACTTGGCGATGAAGCAAGAGAAAAAATAAAAGGCAACAACCTTGATTACTATTTGAATACTTTAAAAGAAGTGCGGGAGAACACTATAAAAGAATTTAAAAAACGGGATGACAAGTGGCTCTTCAGTGTTGATGAAGCTTGGCCATGGGGACCGACGAATAATTACTGCAAGTGGTTTCACGTCTGTGAACATGAGTCTAATCACAATGGACAGATCAAGTGGATTAAAGGAAGATTACCCGGTGCTAAATCAGGTAACGATTAGGTATATCTGGTGAGCTCCATAAAGCGGTTAAATATAGCACCACTCGATTTTCAGCCCCGGGCCGACAATCCGCATCTCATTGTCCAAAAAGCGTTCGGTATTTCTGTCGGTTGTAACTATATATTCGACTGGACTTTTTTTAGGCCTTTAGCGTTATGAAAATTTCAGCTACAATAAAGAATAATTTTAATAAACATGAAGCGGTTGTTGCAACCAATGATATCTCTCAGCAGGTTCAAATTCCCGTCAAGGCAACAGGTTATGGTTCGTCCGTAAATGGAGGCGAACTCCTGTTGCTTGCATTAGCCACTTGCTTTTGTAACGATCTGTATCGTGAGGCAAACAAGAGAAATATAGCTATAGCAGGAGTCGAAGTTATATGTAGCGCAGAGTTTGGAGCAGAAGGAGAACCCGGCTTTAACTTTCAGTATAAAGTCAATGTTACTTCAGATGCTCCCACTGCCGTGATTGATGAATTGATCGCGCATACCGACCACGTTGCAGAGATTCATAATACACTGCGTAAAGGCGTTAGTATAGCGATAAGCAGGTGATAAAGTGTAGATGTGTAAATCAAAATTTTACCCTTCACACATTTCCTTCAATTTGTCAAGAGCTTTCGGCCAGCCCTCGTCAAACATACTTACCCATTCGGGAGGACACTTGATGTTTACTTTCAAATCCGTTTTCCCGTTCTGCGTTGTGAAAGTGTAGCTTTCAGTTGTCCCGATCCAACCTTTGGCTGCATCACTGTCTCTATCCTCTGAGCCATCTGCATTGATGATACCAATGTGTTCTGCCAATACAAAGTCGTGCGGTCTATATTCTGTTATTTGGGCTAGCGTACCACCTTGGCCGGGTGAAACAAACTTAATGCTTTCCCCTTTGTCCCAAGCGCCTTCGTAGTCCGATCCCGGCCAGCTTACTCCCGCCCATTCCTTATAAGTATCAGGTTCCAACATGATACTCCATACTTTCTTCTTGTCGGCTGTAATCTGAATGTTATACTCAAGGTTTTCCATTTTGTTTTTTAAGTTGGTAATGCATAGGACCTATAAAAACTCTGCCAGGTGATTCAAGTCCACACCATTGCATCAGACGTCACAATGGCGCAAGCATGCCCATTACCCATTTGGGTAGTAAGCGGTTTTTTATTCACATGTATTACTAAATTACAAAGTCAAGACACGTTTCATAGTACTTTGATTATCGATACTATTTCACGATGATCAGAATATATTTCTTATGAAGTGCTGTCTCGTAATGTCGCTTTGGTTATATACGATATACATTGATCCTCAAACTATAAATTAATACCCATGAAAAGAACCTCCTTTCTGCGTCATGCAGCAGCACTTGCTACTGTACTGATTACACCTGTCGTTACACAAGCCAAACGTATGAATCCTTTTCGGACAGATAAAGGATTTAAAGTTGATGCTGGTAAAGATAGAAATGACAAAAGCACGAGTTTATTTGAAGGCGATACTTTTTTTACCAAGATCTCTCCTTCCGATTCTAACGGTGACCTATATGTATTCGAGTCAACACGCGTGAAAAAAGGAGGACCATCCTTTCATTTTCATTATGATCAGGACGAGTGGTGGTATGTCCTTCAGGGAGAGTTTCAGATTAAGATTGGTGAAGAAACATATCACGCCAAACCTGGCGATAGTGTTTTCGGTCCACGCATGGTGCCGCATACTTTTGCCAAGATAAGCGAAGGCGAGGCGAAGCTCTTAATGATCTTTCAACCTGCCGGTAAAATGGAAGAATTTTTCAAAGCCACAAGTGAAGGTGTATTGGAGAAAATGTCTGAGGCCGAACGCAATGAGTATAGGAAAAAGCATGGCTTTGAAAGAGTTGGCCCGCCTTTAGGATATTTGAAACAGTAGTATTTATTTACTTCGAAGTATACTTGTAACTGATAATATTTATATAGTGCTTAGCGACAGCAGATGTCAAGTTAAAGTATTACAATGAAGGTATGTAGTATGATTTCAGGGAGATATAGTAGCTTGATTATCTTGGTTGCGGGTATACTATTATTTTCCTGTAGTAAAGTCACACCCGCTGGTTTTTGGGTAGACTATAAGGAAGAATATCTTATTGAAAGCGAGAATGATCAAGGTCCTTGGGGCGGACATCGAGCGTTATATTGGCGTGCGGATTTTAAATATACTTTCAGGCCAGCTGAAGTAATCGATTTTGCAGCTGAAAACGGTTGGCAGATTACAGACAGTATTTTTTTTCCGTGAACGACTTAATAAAATGGGATTTGAATGGACCGACTTTTCCTTTTACGTATGCGGATTTTTCAGATGAGGATATGCAGACATCTACATTTCCCCGTTGGATAACTTCAGACGTTCACCTCTATAGATTTAAAACCGGGTGGATAGCCGTTGAACCCGGCAATGCACGCGACACGGAAAATAATGGTTATATAGTAATCGGTGCTGATGGGGAAGAAATGTCTGTCTATCACCTGTGGGGCGAGTAATAAGCTCAGGGTTGGCAAAAAGCTATTGATTTGTGCGAATTCATAAAAAAATGATCTGCGGTTATAAAAATTTGAGCGATTACTATATATTTCAGTTCGTAAGTAGAATTGAAATAAAGCGCTCAACCCAAACCTTTTTATCCGTTGAAACTAGTAAAGCAAGTCAAGCTGTTTTTTCAGGAAGGTTCTTCTGATAAGGTATATGAAATTGATCTTTGTGAAGCAGGCGAAGGGTATATAGTAAACTTTCGTTATGGAAGACGGGGAGCTGCCTTAAAGGATGGTACTAAAACCATTTTCCCGGTAGGGCTTCAGGAAGCTGAGAAGGTGTTTGATGCACTCGAACAAGAGAAGCGCAAAAAAGGATATGTAGCTGCCGGAGAAGCGCAGGTCATCACCTCGACAGAATCGAAGGTAAAGCCCGGAACCGATAAACGTAAAAAGGCAATCATTAAGATTCTGAAAACGGCTGTGGCCGGAGAAGAACCGGAAGCCTGGCCGTTGTCGAGAGTTATCTGGCGGGCGGGCGATCTAAAGATCACAGAAGCGATTCCCTATAGTATTAAACTTACTGATTCTTCAGATCCTTTCAATATATACTCTGTCATCTGGTCTATCGGAAGATGTGGAACCGATAATGCACTTCCTTTTTTACAAGACCTGCAGTCGAAACCGCTGCAACCTCATACAAAGCAATTGCTGCAGGAAGTACTGCTTAAATTCTCCGAAGGCAAAGACAAGGAAGTACTGAATCAAGCCATTATTCAGACGTTACCGCTCCCATTTCAAAAAAGTATAGGTGAAAGGAATTATAAACTCATTGAGAAGCAGTTGCGTGAATTCCTGTTCGAATTAAAGACGGCTTCGAACGAATATCTGATCGGTATATACCAGCTCTCGCGACAAGACCCCGCACTACATGCTGTGTTCATGAAGGTGCTGGAAGATATACCGTTGACGATAAATTATTTCAAGTATATACGCCATATTTTCAAGACAGCAGAAATGCTGGAAGATTATTCAACCTATGGTGTAATCGCCAAGAATGTTGAGAAGAAACCGGCAGGCTATAGATCCAATCCGTGGATGGGGCCCGACCATAAGAAGAACATGGCCTTCTCCAACAAAACGAAAGGTTACCTGACAAAGCGTGTTCTTCGCTTCCTTCGTCACTATGGAGAGGCAAATGAATCATCCTATACAGAGATGGCCTCTGCTATACTGCTGGCGTTTGATGATACAAAAGACCTCACACCTCCCTACCACGTATCCGATATCTCGTATCAGTATAACACCGAAACCAGACGCAACATCCGGCAGGAACGTGTTATACATTTTGATAGCTATAGCAACTTTCAGTCGTTTAGTACAATACTGTATAAGAATAGTCCAAGGTATATTCAGAAAGAAACAGCATGGGTATGTGTAGCACCCTATATCCCGGGTGATGCTGCACCTTCAACACGGGAAGAAGCTTTCCCGCACTTATGGGACAAGGCTCCGGACGAGATTATTCAATTGTTGTCGTTTAGTAAATCGCTTCGCGTACATGAATTTGCTATAAAGGTATTTCAGGCGAACCCTGGTTTTGAAAACCAGGTTGACATGTCGCATGTACTGAATTTTTTGCAGTCTGCTTTTGTGCAGACTCAACAGCTAGGCCTGGCGTTGGCACGAAAGAAGTATGATCGAAATATACCCGACAAGTTGTTATTGAAGGCGATGCTCGATAATAGTCTGGCTGAAGCACGAGCGCAGGCAGAGCAGTGGATCGTAGAACAGAAGGCTACATTATTATCGGACACGGAATTTGTTACGGATCTTTTGAAGATGAAAAAATCCGATGCCCATGCATGGCTGCGCGGATTTTTAACAACGGTCACCTTCACCAGGGAGCAAGCCGAAATTATTATAGCGAAAACAATTTCTCACCTCGTTACCATGGATATAGAGACAGACGAAGACAAACGTCTCGTATCACAGCTCTCCGATACATTGGTAATTTCCTTCTCAGGAAACCTGCGAAACATTAGTCTGGATATAGTCAAAGATCTGTTCCGTCATCAGGCGGAAGAAATTCATACACTGGCCGGAAAGATTCTGATGATGCATGAAGTAAATGCGGAGAACCTACCGGAAGATTTTCTGCAAATATTATTGCAATCCAATAATATACATTCACGCGGTATAGGCATTGCGTTGTTAGGCCGGTTTCCCGAAAATGCTTTACTCGCGAAGAAAGAGATACTCGTGAGCTTTTGTCTCTCATCATTGCCTGACGTTAGAAATGCAGTGAAGCCTTTGATCTTCAAGCTTACAAAAGCATACCCTTCCTTTGGCACTGAGCTGGTTGATCTTTTTGTGCCGGCCTTTCTCATGAAGGAATCATACGAAGGATTGCACGATGATCTTTTGCATTTACTCGCCAATGAGTTGAGTGAAAGTTTATCCATTATTCCAAAAGAAAGATCATTACTTCTTCTTCAGTCGAAGTTCAAGGCTGCGCAGCAAATGGGATTGATATTATTGAGGAAAAATATCAAGGAGGAAGAGTTGACTATATCTGAACTGGTGAAGCTTGGAAGCAATCCACTTCAGGAAGTACGCGTATATACCTGGAATATATTCAAGAAATATCCGGAGCGCGTTAAGGCTGATAAAGAGGAAGCATTGCGTATAACGGATTCGTATTGGGATGATACACGCATTTTCGCTTTTGATTACTTCCGGAATACATTCTCTTCTTCCGATTGGACAACTGACCTGCTGATAGCACTGTGTGATACCGTACGGGAAGATGTTCAGGATTTCGGCCGCGAGATGATCACAAAGTTTTTTCAGGCAGAAAATGGAATGGAGTATCTGTTGAAATTAAGTCAGCATCCCAATACAAAAGTGCAGTTGTTTACAACCGCTTATCTTGAGAAATACGCAGCGGATAATTACGAGATCATACAGGAACTGAAATCATATTTCATTACGCTTCTTTCGCAGGTGAACAAAGGCAGAGTCGCGAAGATCAGAGTAATGGATTTTCTCAGGAAGGAGTCACTTAAGAATGAAGAGACAGCTAAAATAGCATCTGATATTTTTACGAGAGTATCAGTCTCCGTTGCCATTACCGAAAGAGCGGAATGTATAGCTGCACTTCGTGATATTCGCACCCGGTATCCAGCCATTCAATCGCCACTCGTTTTGAAACAGTATTCAGACTATGTTAAAGAGTAAGTAGTATGGAGTTTAACTATAAATTTAAAGGCGATACAGCTGTTACAGGCAATGCACATGCTACCAACATGAGCTTTGCGCCTGATGTATACCGAGATCCTACTTACTTTTCAGGATACCTGAATAAACATATACCTTTTCGCGAAGCCATTTCTGCATTGCATGATATCGTTGTGTCGGATTTTAGATTTAAGCCAAAGGATAAATCAGATTATAAAGAGTGGGCGAAGCAGCAGGAAGATATATGGCTGGCGGAATATATGCGTGGCTCGGTTGAAGTGGAACAGAAGCTGAAAGCAGTACGCACGGAACTTGAAACTATACGCAGGCAGAAGGAAGAAATCAGCGGGCCGTTTCATAAAGCGAAGCGTAAATATTTCGACTATCTATATCATGCTAACCGTGATCAGTGGATCGTGTTGGACCCGGTGATCACCGTGCATCCGGATGAATTGTTTTTTGAATGCTTTAGCCAGGATGAATCTTCATATGGAAAAGTTGGCTGTAACTATAATGTATTTAATAAAGTAAATGAGTTCAAGTGCGGCACAACCAATATTGACTACTCTTCAGATCTATATAATGAATTTCAGAAGATCCGTGAATACAAAGAGACGCACTTTGCTATCGATCCTTCCGGCTTCGAGGTACAAACGACTCGAGAAGAAAGCTATAAAGAAGTAAAGATTGATGTGCCGGCAAGTTGGGTGCGAGGGTTTCTGCAAGTGAGCTCGGCGATGACTATACCCGCTACATCTTTCAATCTACATCCCATGGATGTATATAATATTTGCTTTATGCTGCGAAGGTATAAGGAGAAAGAAGGGCCGCGATCTTTGCGTTGGGTTTTGAAACCGGGTGAACCAGTAAAGCTGATTTTTGAACCGTGGAACTACGAAGTGAAATGCGGGCGCACTATATATGAAGGTACTGAGGCCAGAGAGGTACGTGTGTGGGGAAGGCGAAGATTACTATTACTCGAAAGACTTATCCCGGTAGCGAATCACTTTAAAGTGGTACTACTGGGTTCAGGGCTTCCATCGTTTTATATAGCGGACCTGGGTGATCTTAATTTTACATTGGGGTTGTCTGGCTGGACCGTAAATGACTGGTCGCGACTTGGTAATTTCGATCTCCTGGCACCGCGCATCGAGGTGGACAGCATGACGATGCAAAAGGTATATACCGGTCTACGGGAAAACTGGGTTGAAAAACCGGAGAGTCTTGCGGTCCGGCTGAACCTTGACAAGAAAATTGTGTTGGGTGCTCTTTCTGCTTTTACACAAGTTGGCAGAGTGATTTATGATATTAATAATAACTCTTACCGAATTCGTGAATTATCCCGCGAGTCGCTTCCAATGGAAGAGCTGCGTTTTGCCAACCCGCGCGAAGAAGCTGCAACTCGTTTTGTGTTGACGAAGAATGTAACGGCAAGTATATATATCAACCGCGAAGGAAAGAAGGCATTGAGTGGAACGGTAAAAGATAAAGACAAAACGTATCAACCCGAGTTGTTGATTGACACAGATGAGCGGGCGATAAGTGGGAAATGTACCTGTAATTTTTACCAGCAGAATAAATTGATGCAAGGTCCGTGCGAGCACATGCTTGCTTTACGAATAGCATTACGAGAAAAGGAGTAATAAAATTTTGCAAAGTATAATTATAAAATTAGTTTTAACACGGTAGCGGAAGGGTATAAAAACCTTGCAATCCGGGCGGTGTATCACCGTCCCTGTACACAGCTTACTAACGCGCCACTGGCCCGTTCTTAACTGTGCGATCCTGCTACCAGTACGTCATTTCCGGTGCGAATTCCGGGAATTGAAATAACGTACTGGTAGCGTCTCGCTTGAGTTGACCGATCCAGTCCTCAGCATGACGAAGGTATCCTCCGCTACCATTTTTTCTAACCTATGGCAGACAACTCGCAAGTTACCCGTCAGCAACTCTACGACAGGATTAAAGCTTCCACACGTGATTCTGTTATATTGGAAGAGATGAAGCGCCTCGGCTTCTGGAAAAAAGATGATGGCATTCCTTCGCTGCCTGAAATTCTCATCACCAAAGAATCTATACTTACACAGGAACTTCACGTGCTGCTGGATCAGCAACGCAAATACAAAAACAAGGAAGAGGCGCTCAAAGAAATTCGCAAGGCACGCCTGGAGCAATCACGTCTGAAGCGTGAAGAGAATAAAAAACTCCGGAAGCAAAAACGTGAAGCAAAGGCAGCACAATGGAAAGAGCGTAAGGAGAAAGATATTATATACCTCGGTGAAGATGTATCGAAGGGATTAAACAATAAAGCAAGTGACCTAACTAAACTGGCAACATATCAGTTGCCGGAGATGCACATGGCGGATGAACTTGCGAACGCGATGGGTATAACCGTTGGTGAACTTCGCTTTCTGGCGTATAACCGTACCGTTAGTAAAATCAATCACTATAAACGCTTTTATATACCTAAAAAAACCGGGGGGAAGAGATTGATCTCAACACCGATGCCGCGCCTTAAAAAAGCGCAGCACTGGATTCTCGAGAATATACTCAACAAAGTATCGATAGATGACCATGCACACGGCTTTGTGATGAAGCGGTCTATCGTTACTAATGCATTGCCTCATGTAAAAGCAGAAGTTGTTATCAATATAGATCTGAAAGATTTTTTTCCTACAATCAGCTACCAGCGTGTAAAAGGTCTCTATAGATCGCTTGGTTACTCCGAACAACTGTCTACTATATTCGGATTGATCTCTACAGAATCAGAATGCGACCAGATTGAGCTTGATGGTGAAATATACTATGCAGCGGGCATTGACAGATTTCTTCCACAAGGAGCTCCAACCAGCCCGGCTATAACCAATATAATTTGTCGTAAGCTTGATGCCCGGTTAAAAGGTATAGCTTCGAAATTAAACTTTGCCTATACCCGTTATGCAGATGACCTTACCTTCTCTGCTTCGGGGGAAAACGTGAACAACACGAAAACATTACTAGGCTTCATCAAAAGAATTATCAAGGAAGAAAACCTTACTATTCATCCTGATAAATTTCGAGTGCTGCGCAAAGGGGCACGAAAAGAAGTTACCGGAGTAATTGTAAATGATAAGCCAGCAGTGAACGCCAAAGAGCTTGATCGTTTCAGAGCTTTACTCTTTCAAATTGAAAAGGACGGCACACTGGAAGGTAAACATTGGAAGAACTCACCAAATCTGCTGGCCTCCATAAAAGGATATGCAAGTTTTGTAGCCATGGTCGACCCTATAAAAGGTAAACCATTTGTAGAGCGAACCAATAAAATTTTAGAGACACACGGATTTAAGCATATCATAAAGCACAAGCCAAAGCCACCGCAGACAGCAGCAGCTGTTCAAACAGAAGAGCAGGCAGCACAAAAGAAAAAGCCCTGGTGGAAATTCTGGGCTTGATCATTATATATTAATATTTGTAAATGGATAAGTGCAACGTAAAACGATAAGCGTTATCGATTCGTAAAACCGATAACGCTTAACAGTACTATAAACGTACAACTTGATACCCTACGCCATCTTCCATTTCTTCTGCTTCAACTTCCGCATAGTATACATCGTCCAGCACATAGTACTCCTGATCCTTTATAGTTTTCACTTCATATCCATCCGGTAGAGCATCTACTATAGCGCCTTCTGGAGCAGCGGTAACTTCATACTCATCGCTATTGTTGACTTTTGTATAGAAGGTTCCATAGTAATAATAGTATGGGCGATGACTACGGACAACAACAGTTCTATATCCAACAGGTAAAACACGGATGCGAATGCCAGGCGCAGGACGCACCACTACGAATCCTGTGTTGCGTTGTACGTAATATATACCATCATTAAAATAATAAGGCGTTGCCGCATGGCGGATAACAACAGCGTTACGAGGTGCAGCAACTACAACGGCTCCCCAACGCGGATGATGCGCGTAACGAATATGTGCTCTTCGTGTTACACGCACATGAACGCGCACGGCATGTCGGTGATGTCTCCTGTGAACACGTTCGCGTCTTTGTGCCTCCACAGTATCTGAAGTACCCAGTAATACACCAAGGGTTAATATAAGGAAGGAAAGAAATGTTGCTTTTTTCATGATCTCATCGATTTTCTCCTTTGACATCATAGCCAATGAAAGGTTTAACCGACAATCAAAAAAGGAGAAGATTTTAGGATCGATCTGTACGCGATCGTTCACTCGGCTGTACAAAATCGAATAATAATCGGATCTTTAGTGCCCGAACTCCTTGAAAATCAGCTAAAATTAAATTGGTGAGTGATTTGATAAAGCAATTCCAAATCAAAATGAAGTATGAAGACAATACTCGCGATCTTACTCTGGTGCATCTTGTTTGTATTGTGCTGGCCCCTGGCGCTGGTAATGATATTTGTGTTACCCATCGTTTGGCTCATCCTGCTTCCATTCAGAATACTGGGCTTTAGCCTGGAGATCGTATTCAAGCTTATAGGTGCTATACTTTTATTTCCCTTTAAGATGATCAAGGCCGTATAGCGAAGGATGCCTATCGGGATATAGTATATAGTCCTCGGTAAGGATCCCGAGGACTATAATAAGTTCATTAATCTTCCAGAACGATTTTTACCAATATATCTTCCTTCTTTTTCTTATAGGCTTCAAATACAAGGGTGTTTACATCTGTAGCCATGATGCGATGGGGTGCAAACTGAAACACTTCAATGCCATTAACATCACGTGTATTTAGTAAAGACACTTTCTCTACGGCTCCACTGGCATCGTTTATTTTATAGGCTGTCAAAAATCCACCTGCACCATCTACATGGCGAGCCGGCACTTCTGTAAGAGGTAAATCCATATTCTTCTCATTGTCGAGGAATATCATATAATGATTTTTATCGCTGATGAAATAGCAATATGACATGCCTCCAAATCCGGCACCACCTTCCTGTCGCTTCGGCAGTTTCTTCATCCACGCAAGCTTGCCGGAAGCGTTGATTTTGGTGATGAATATATCATTGCAATGATAGGTATAGTATGTGTTGCTTCTTCCGTTGGTATAGGTTGTGTGTGTTCTGATATACTTTTGCTCACTCACCAATACTATACTTCCATCTTTTTGTACTTCCACATGTTGCAGATCCAGGTTTTCGAATTCAGCCTTGTCGTCATCATCTTTACGATCGTTCTTGCGTTTTGTTTTTCCGCTGGCATACTGGTTTAATATTTCCACCGGGATTTCGTATGAATTCAAATCAAACAATTTTCCGTCAGGGCTGAACTTAAAAAGAATCACGCCATCAACATTATCCATGTTCTTACCTGTATTGTAAAAACCCGCGCAGATCATATGGCCTTGAGCACTTTCGTATAGCCATATGGTTTGCACGAATTTATCCGCTACATCTACTTTGGTAGTAGTAATTGCTCCGCTCGAAGTAGCTACTTTCAGAATTTCCAAATGATAGTTGGCATCATCGTCACCACGTTTCTTTTCATCGGTGGTATTATCGTTGAACACACGTGTTACGATATATACATTCCCTTTGGAGTCCACTGAATAATCAAGATTGTCCATTTTCTTTTCAGTGTATGGCATTTTTATCCGATTACTCCACTTCTCTTTTAAGTTTTTATCAAAAACGTGCATACCGATCACATCGTAATTCTTGCTGTCATTTCGTTTTTCAGGTTTTAAACGATATTGAATTACCAGTGAAGTAGAATCGTATGAGAAGAAGAAATCAAACTTATCAGAAAGTGCCATCCGCCACATACCAGCCCTTACAAGTGAGCCGGAGATTTCTTCTTTTACAGTGATTACTTTTTTACCAGGACCTTTAAAAGAGCACGAAGCAAAATCAATCTCTCTGCAGAAAAGTTGTTCTTCCTCGTTTTCCCATAAGGAGTAAAAGAAATAATACCGGTCTTTAAACTCCGTTATTTTTTCCAATTGAAAATCTTTCGGGAAATCGTCATACAGCTTTATTTTTTGAAATGAAAGATTAACGGCATTCATCTTTTGAAGCGTGATCGCTCGCTTATGAATTTTTACAGTGAGAATTTCACCGTTGTTCGTAAAGTAATATTTACTCTCGGCATCAATAACTGCATACGGCTTGCCAACGGTAACTTTTGATTGCGCATGAACCGCCAACGCGTGAATAACAAATAGGAAAACAACACACAAGTGCTTGACCATACAGGTATATTAAGGTTAGATTAGTATTTAAGCTGCTAGATACAAAATGTCTGATACTGGTAAACGTACGTGCTTCAAAACTAATCAACAATCTATCCCCATTGGTAGATCAAGTATAGATTGCTGGTCTGTATAATTCATGTTACCTGAAAAGATTTTTGATCTTCCACCATATCGATCTGGGTGTCCATCGGTTAGTGAAGTATAGCTCGGGTCCGCCGAGTACAGTAACATCCATTTGCAGATTGAACATAATGCTATCGCGGATGGCAACACTGTTGAGAGGAAGTTCCTGCGTTTCATAACCAATGAATGATGCTATCAAGGTGTCGTTCCTTAAGTGCGGAAATGTGAGGCTAAATTCACCATGATCGTTAGTGACTGTTCCAGTGGTAGATCCTTTAATATATATTGATACACCAGGCAGTGGTTCGTTGGCATACTGATCATGCACAACACCTTTAATAGTGACGCGAGCTTTATCCTTTCGCAATGATCTGGTATGCCTGGAATTACTATTACTAACACTATCGTTGACATGCGCGGTAGGTTCCTGGCTTTGCGCAGCAACCGCAGGTGAGACTAACAACATCGCAGAGAGCATAGAAACGGGGAGCCAGGTGTAAACTGCATAACGTGGTTCATCGGCAGTATATACTTTCAGTTGCGAAGGATTGAAACGTCCGCACGGAATGCGGCCCTGTTTAAATATATACTTTTGAAGAGCATCATCACTCCAGGCGGTAAAGTCAATCACTTCTTTTTGACATCCTTTACAAAAGCCGCCACGGGTTGTAGGCGTAAAATTCTCCCACCGCTCATTGCAAGGCTTTGGGACAGAGAGCGTAATTGATTTCTTCATGGAAATAGATTTATTACCGTATGATGCAACGGCAGGTCATTTTCCATATAGGCATGTCTTTTTTTGAAAATTACAGAGACGTCAGTAGTTCGCCATTTCTCTTGTTGATTTTACTGATTGCTCCGTTTTCAAGTTTTATACAGAGGTGGTCGTTGTTAATATAAAGATAGACTACATATACCGACTGAACATCCGTCTCAAGGTGGGGCACATACTCTCGTGAGTAAAAAGGAGTTTTCCAAACCTCAACATTGGAAGCATCCAGGGCGATGACAAATTGTGTCTCTTTCTCCGGGTTCCGAGTTCTCTCTGCCATCACAGTATATGTAGTGCCTTCATCCTGTACAGGTAAAACATGATATAGTCCTGCTGCGATCGCGCTTTTTTGTTCGATCCTCGGTGCGGGCCGTGATGCTTGCGCCCGTTGGAAGGTTGTTGACTTAATGGGTGATATTATAGAGTCTTTGCGGTTTGCGACCATACCCAGGTAAAACACTAAACCAATGGCTATAAATGTGAGCAGACATAAGCCGAGAAAAATTATGAGAAGATTAAAAGCCATGTTTTTTATGCGGACATTGAAATATAGTCAAACTGTTTTTCGAGGTGCGTACAGATAACGTTTGATTTATTTCCACCCGCTACTATATCATTCCGCAAATAAGATGTTGCTATTTATGCTGTAAATATACCGGATGAATAAAAATAATAGAATATTAAATCAGTGACCACTTGGGATGTATACGGAATTGTTATCTTTTCACACGTTAACTGTTTTTCTTGATTGTTTAAACATGCATGAATTTTAATTTGTGTGTAGTGTTTACAAATGGATTCCGGAAAACATTAAAAGGAGTATGGAGAATACGATTTGTTTCTTCCTGGTGGATGACGATGCGGATGACCAGGAAATTTTTAGTTTGGCATTACAAGGCGTGAAGGCATCCACTCGGCTCGAGTTTGCCAATGACGGAGTTGAAGCCATCACACGAATTCAAAACGACACATCGTTTCTTCCGCATTGTATCTTCATTGATTTGAATATGCCGCGCATGAATGGACAGCAATGTTTACAGGAACTGCGAAAAATAGATCGGATCAGCCAGGTGCCGATCGTTATGTATTCAACCACGGTGCATCCTCAATACCTGAAAGATGCACTTCATCATGGTGCCACGGATTTCATTGAAAAGCCCATTACAATAGAAGCACTAACGGAATCGCTTTCAAAAGTATTTCACATGTTGAAAGACTCATTTGCAGTGATAACGCGCAGTGTAAGTAAATCCTGAAGTTGACAGATATAGGGCCTTTATTTTAGCGATACTATATATTCCCCGAAATAATGGTTGAGAGACGCACACACGTTTCAACCCTGTTTGTTATTTTAATGAGTTGACTGCAAAAGCATTAGACACTAAATCCACAGGATTCTGATATTATTTTCTAAACAATCTGCAAGATTTTGAAAAAATAAATATTTGTATGTAACCCTGCATCCATTCTAAAACTCTCTCGTTTATCATCACAATTTCAAGCATATCTGCACCATGATCAGTGATCCCCCTGCCAATTTCTAATTCATAAAGGCTGGACTTATTCTTCTCGGACTAACATTTAATCGTAGGCTTAACCCTAAAGATGTACGGCCTTTGTTGCTTTCTATTTATCTTTGAAAGCTGACCCTATTGTGGAAAATTTTTATCCTTCGAAACCTAATCTAAAACACATATAACCTATGGCTGGTATTTTTAAAAAAGCTATGGGCCTCTTCGTAGAATTTGAAGAGGACCCGGACAAGTCTGCCCCTGCAAAATCACCTTCGTCATCTCATGAACCAACTCGGGTTTCAGCACCTGCAAGGACGACATTGAATGACGAAGATTTTGATAAGTTCGAAAAGCACTTCGAGAAGATGTTTGACCAGGCTAATCTACCAGGCCCAGATTACTATGAGTTCTGGAAAATGGCGGAGACACTTGAGGCGCATATCAAGGATGAGAAAGCCCGTCTTTCAGCAACCTATGCATCGCTGGCAATTCAAGGATTGACAAAAGATAAACTGATCGACTCTGCTAACAAATACAAAGAGCTTATCAATCAGGATAAAATACAATTTGAGAAAGTAGCACGTGAGAAAGGTGAAAAAGAAATCGGTCATAAGAAAAAGGAATTGCAATTACTGGAAGACTCCATTGTAAAGCATTCTGAAATGATTCAAAAACTGACGAAAGAAATCACCGATGCACAAGTTGCCATGGGTAAACTGAAGACTACCATTGCCGAAGAGGAAGGTAAACTTATCAGCAACAAGCAAGGCTATAACATGGCCTGCGAAGCCATGATGAAGAAGATAACAGACGATATATCTAAAATACAGACAACCTTATAACAAACTATGGAAACACAGATTTTCCCTACAGATGCTCAGCAATTGAAATCATACTGGAACAGACCCGGTGGAAAGTTCGGTACATTGGCTGCTTTAGGTATAGCGGGATTGATCGGATACTATGTATTTCCAATCCTTACGAAGATTGTATGGAATACATTCAACTTCGGTGTAGCACTAGCCTGCCTGGGTATATTTCTATATGTTGTTACACACCGGAAATTCAGATTGAGTCTCTTTTACTTTTATGAGATCCTCATGAAGAAACTGGTCGGTATAGTGATCGAGCTGGATCCTTTCATCATTGCTGAAGACTACATCAACGACATGCAGGAAGAGCGTGAGAAACTATATAAACAATCTGTCGAAGTTGATGGACAGAAAGAAAAGATCGATCTGAAAATAAAAGAAAAAGAAAGTGAGATCACCAAGTTGATGACGAAGGCGCAAACAGCTAAAGAAAAAAACATGCTGCCGGAGTTAGGCAACGCTACACGTCAGATCGGAAGATTGAATGAGTATATCAAACAGCTTACACCGATACGCGATAATTTATTCCGGATTGGTGACTACCTGACACGTATTCATAAAAACAGTGCATACCTGATTGAAGATGCGAAGAATGAATTGGAACTGAAGCGTGATCTATATAGATCCGTTACTTCAGGCAACAGAGCGCTTACGTCCGCCCTTAAAATATTCAAGGGTGACCCTGAGAAGAAATTAATGGTAGAGCAATCTATGGAGTATCTGAAGGAAGATATAGCGAGCAAATTGGCCAACATGAAAAAGGCGATCAGTTACTCGTCAGATTTTATGCGCTCTATAGACCTTGACAACGCTACCTATGAGAAGGAAGGCTTGCGCATGCTGGAGACTTTCAATCCGGAGAATGAGTTCAAGCTTACTACTGGTTCAAACACCCGGGTAGCAACTCCTTTAACTGGTGATTTTGGCGACCTTTTGAAATAATGTTTTTTGAAACTAATCTATTAAACCTGTAAAATATATATGGCTATTAAAGTAAAAACCTCCGGAAAGGTATTGATGATTATACTCGTACTGGGTGCAATCTTCGCCGGAAAAGTATTGTGGTGGGATAAAAGACCACAAGAAGCAAAAGTATCGCAAGAGATCGGGCGCGTAGCATTACCGGATGCACCGGAAGCTTCGCTCGTGGGTAATGCAAGTGTATTTCCTTTACCTTCTGATCAGGAATCTGTCAACGGAGGTACGCACATTATCTGGAAAGTAATGGCGTGGAATTCACAGTTCCCATTGATGTATGCGAACGGTGGAGCACTGACTACAAAGGGTTCACTGTTTGATAAATCAAAACTGCAGGTAGATATAGTGCGTCAGGATGATTGCTTTAAATCTATAGCAGATATTGTAAAATTTGCACAAGACTATAAGAACAATCCGGAGACGCCTGCTGTATTTGCTTCCTTCATGGGAGATGGTATGCCTGCATTCTTCGCTGGTTTAAGTAAAGAACTTGAACCTCTTGGGCCGGAGTATCAGCCAATTGCTTTCTATGCCATGGGTAAATCATATGGTGAAGATCAGCTGATGGGTCCTCCAGACTGGAAGAAAGATCCGAAGTCGGCTATCGGAAAAACAGTAGCCTGTGTGTTGCGTGATGGTGATATGAACATCTTGTTAAAGTGGGCTGGTGATAATAACCTGCGCGTGAACCCGGATGAAACTACATATGATAAGGATGCGATCAACATCATTGCTGCGAACGATTTCCTGGATGCCGGTAACAAGTATATCACCGGTTACAAGGAAAGCAGAAAGATTGTGAAAGATGGTAAGAAGGGAAGTGAAGAAGCAACGGTAGGGGTAGACGGTGTTGCTACATGGACACCTGGTGATGTAAACATCGCGAAACAAAAAGGTGGTTTGATCACCATTGCTAACACAAAGCAGTATGCTTCGCAGATGCCGAACATCACGATCACGATTAAAAAGTTTGCATACGATCACAGAACAGATATCGAAAACCTGATCATGGCTTTGAGCCAGGCGGGTGACCAGGTACGATCATTCAATGAAGCAAAAGCGTTTGCTGCCAAGATCTCTGCGAAAGTATATAATGAACAAAGCGGTGAGTACTGGTTGAAGTACTACAACGGTGTAACAGAGAAAGATATGCAAGGACTTGATGTAGCGTTGGGTGGATCAATGGCCTTTAACCTGCAGGATGCTGCGAATACATTCGGCTTGGGTAAAGATGGTATCGACCGCTATAAAATCGTGTACAATACATTTGGAGACATCTTGTCTAAAATGTATCCGGAGTATATGGCAACGTACCCTCCATACGCACAAGTGGTAGATAAATCTTTCTTGCAATCCGTGATTGTAAATCACAGTGAGCTGATGGAAGGTAAAGCTTTACAGGTTACATACTCAAATGAGATCACCAGCAAGGTTTCTTCGAAATCATATCAGATTCAGTTTGAAACCGGTAGCGCCATCATCAAGCCAGAGTCCTATAAATTACTGGATGAGATTCTGCAAAGCTCTGTTGTAGCCGAAGGTTTGAAAGTAGGTGTATATGGACACACGGACAATACTGGTAACGCTGCGGCGAACCAAAAGCTTTCTGAAGACAGAGCGAACTCTGTAAAGAGTTACCTGGTAAGTAAAGGTTTGGTAATAGATCGTATCGAATCAAAAGGATTTGGCCCGGCTGAACCAATCGGTAACAACGCTACGGCTGTGGGCCGAGCACAAAACAGACGTGTACAAATTGTATTAGGAGAGTAATTCAAAAAAGTCAATGGAGGAAATAAAAAACATCTTTAATCCATTGACCCATATAAAAGGGCGCACGCTGGTAATGTTGATCGTTACTCAAGCGATTGCCGCCCTTTTATTTTGGGAGATTTTTGGTGGCAACGGACTAATACCAACGCCACTAAGAATAATGAAGTCAGTGGTATCAATAATTACGACAGAGTATTTTATTGATAATTTTTTCAGCAGCCTTGGCCTTACGTTAACAGGCATGGGCATTTCAATTGTAATCGCACTGGTCGTAAGTTATCTTTCGTTGATCCCGGTATTTTCACCACTCGCAAGATTTATAGTGAAGTGCAGATACCTTACTTTAACCGGCTTGATCTTTCTGTTTACACTAATAACTCAGGATGGTCATCAACTGAAGCTCAGCTTGCTGATCTTTGGTATAGTTCCATTCTTTGTTACATCACTGTTGTCGATTATAGAATCGATAAACGTGCAAGAGTATGAGCTTTGTAAAACACTTCGCATGAACAACTGGCAGGCTTTGCTTGAAGTTGTTATCATCGGACGACTCGATCAGGTATTTGAAGTAATGCGTCAGAATTTTGCCATTGCCTGGATGATGATTACTATGGTGGAAGGACTCAGTATGTCTGAAGGAGGTTTGGGTACCATGCTGATCAAGTCTAACAAGTATATAGATCTTAGTACTGTGTTTGCTATACTGGTGATCATTTTTGCGATTGGTATATTTTTCGATTTCTTATTGAAGAATATGCGCTTCTGGCTTTTCCCCTATACCAAAATTCACGTGCGAAAATGAAGTATTCGAAGAATGAATTACTGATCGAAGTGCAGGGGGTAAGCCTGTCGTACGATAAACAGATTTTGCGGGATATAAATTTTCGTATCCACAATATAGTTCGGCCGGATGTAAATCAGGGACAAGTTATATCACTGATCGGTCGGAGTGGTATAGGTAAAACACAATTGTTTAAAATCCTCGCGGGTCTTATACAAC
This sequence comes from Ohtaekwangia koreensis, assembly GCF_900167975.1. Lineage (GTDB taxonomy): Bacteria > Bacteroidota > Bacteroidia > Cytophagales > Cyclobacteriaceae > Ohtaekwangia > Ohtaekwangia koreensis. The sequence continues at coordinate 205,835 of NZ_FUZU01000002.1, read as the reverse complement.
CGGGCTCAGGCACCGTAAAGGTCGGGTTAGATCAACACCCTGTAGTAGCAGGTGAAGTTGGTATCGTAGCACAAAACTATATACTCTTCAATCACCGTACCGTGCATGATAATTTGCGTCTCGCTATGAAGCACTCAAGCAATACGCAAAATGATAAAGAGAAGGATGCATTGATAAATGAATACGCCGAGAAGTTCGACCTCGCGGAGCATCTTAAAAAATACCCGATGCAGCTTTCCGGAGGACAACGTCAACGAGCCAGTATCATACAACAAGTGCTCACGGGCAATCGGTTTATTTTGTTGGATGAACCCTTCTCGGGACTTGATGCCTTGATGATCGATCGCGTAATGGAGTTGTTGTTGGGCATTTCGACTCTCCATGAATTGAATACTTTGGTGATCATTAGTCACGATGTAGAAAACTCCCTGGCTATATCTGATACCGCGTTCATTCTGGCGCGTGAAAAAGACAAGGAAGGAGCGACTATTACCGAGACCTTGGATCTGATCGAATTAGGACTCGCCTGGAATCCGAACATTCGCGAGAATCAAGTCTTCCAGACGCTGGTGTCCCAGATCAAACACAAGATTTAGTAATCAAGTATATTTCGTAAAAGGCGAGGAGATTCTCTTCGCCTTTTCTTTTTTTAACTTACGTCATTATAGTGGCATAATTTATAGCTTCATGTAGTGGTAAAGCATCACTTACCTGTAGTAACACCTGAAGAAGAATACTAACCCGCTTTCGCTCCATGAATACCTTCAAATCGATTTTGTATACCGGTGTTTGCCTTGCCTTGCTTGCCGGATGTACTCCTGAAAAAAAAGAACAGAAAGAAGATGACGCTGCGACCGCGCTTGTCAAACGAATTGTAAATGACAAAGCGGATGCCTTCACGATTGAGTACATCCAACAGGACAATGGAAAGGATGTCTTTGAACTGGAAAGTAAAGATGATAAGATCGTCCTCCGAGGTAATAATGGTATATCCGTTGCTTCCGCACTTAATTATTACCTGAAGTATTATTGTCACCAGGATATATCCTGGAATAATATGCAAGCTCACCTCACGGAAACTCTACCCGTGGTAGAGAGCAAGATTCGTAAAACGTCTCCCTATAAATATCGCTATTATCTGAATTACTGTACGTTCAACTATACTATGGCTTGGTGGGACTGGGAACGCTGGCAGCAGGAGATTGACTGGATGGCACTGAATGGTATAAATATGCCCCTTGCGCTTACAGGCGAAGAAGCGATTTGGCGCGATGTATACCATACACTCGGTTTTACGGATAAAGCGTTGGATGCTTTCTTCAGCGGTCCCGCGTATTTTTCCTGGTTGTGGATGGGAAATATAGATGGCTGGGGCGGGCCGTTGCCACAACATTGGATGGACACACATAAAGACCTACAGAAAAAAATATTGGCGCAGGAAAGGTCATTCGGCATGACAACTGTTTTACCCGCATTTACAGGACACGTGCCTCCTTCATTTATAGAGAAGTTCCCAAATGCGAAAGTAAAGAAGACGAATTGGGGCGCTGGCTTCAACGATGTATATATACTGGACGCTGAAGATTCATTATTCGAAAAAATAGGTGCACTCTTCCTGGAAACGCAAACAAAAGAGTATGGCACTGATCATTTTTACTCTGCAGATACCTTTAATGAAAATGTTCCGCCAACAAATGATTCTACATTTTTGAGTAAGATCAGTGGTAAAGTGTTTCGCTCGATGGCGAACACCGATCCGAAAGCTGTTTGGGTAATGCAAGGGTGGATGTTCCACTATAATTCAGATTTTTGGAAGCCTGTGCAAATGCAGGCATTGTTTGCAGCAGTGCCTGATGATCACATGATCGTTTTGGATCTATATAGCGAAAGTCACCCGGTGTGGAAAACCAATGATGCATACTATGGCAAACCATGGATCTGGAATATGCTTCAAAATTTTGGAGGCAACGTAAGTATGTTTGGCAGGATGTCAAATGTAGCGGAAGATCCGTCTGCGGCATTGCATGATCCCAAGTCAGGGAAACTAACAGGTATAGGATTAACCCCGGAAGGCAATGAACAAAACCCTGCGCTGTTTGAGTTGATGTTGGAAAATGTATGGCAGGATACACCAATTAATGTAGATGTCTGGCTTAAGGGTTATGCTCACAGACGTTACGGTGCCGATAACCCATCCGTTGTAAAAGCATGGGACTATTTAAAAAATACAGTATATAATGGAGGACTCGGTGAAGGTGGACCTGAATCCATTATTGTAGCGCGGCCAACGTTCGATGTAAAAGGTCACCGGGTGTTGACTAAACTTGATTATGATTCACGCGAGTTGGTTAAGGGTTGGGAGTTATTTATCCATGTTGCAGATTCGTTTAGTAATAGTAGAGCCTTTCAATATGACCTGATCGATGTAACCCGACAAGTGCTGGCAAACTATGCTTCACCCTTACAGCAAAAGATAGCGCTTGCGTATCAGAAAAAAGATAAAGTCGCATTTCAGAAATATAGTATAGAATTCCTTGAGCTTATTGATGATATGGATGCCTTACTTGCTACACGCCAGGAATTCCTTTTTGGTAAGTGGGTAACCGATGCACAGCGTTGGGGCATTACCCTGGAAGAAAAGAATATATATGAATTTAATGCGCGCGATCAGGTAACGCTATGGGGCGATAAGAATAGCGAGCTTCATGAGTATTCAAATCGTCAGTGGTCAGGGTTGCTGAAAGGATTTTATAAACCCCGCTGGGAACAATTCTTCGAATATACATCTCAAAGCATGAAGCAAGGAAAGAAAGCAGACCTTGTCGCATTTGAAGAGAGAATAAAAGAATGGGAGTGGAAATGGGTGAACACATTAAACAACGAATATCAATCGGAACCTGTCGGTAACTCTATAGATGCAGCAAAAGGTATATATGAAAAGTATAAAGACAAAGTAGTAAAGATATATGTTGAATAGGCATGCGCTCTAGCGCGTCTCTTTATCTTTCTTGCTTTTTGAATTTCTCTAAAACATTAAAGGCTATCACTGGCTGACGAGTGATAGTCTTTAATGCGCCATAGAGAATCTTAATTGGTACACTCAAGCTTTGGCGCACAGCACAACTCGAATCTATTTTACTGGTAAAAAAATCTACTCTTTATCGCCGTCCCCTTCAAGCTTCTTAACGCCCTTCATCAACGGTAGTAATTTTTCATTTGCGTCTTCATTATCGAAAGAGTGCGATAACACTTTTTCGTCTTTGGTAGTAAGTGTTAACGTGGAGTGAAGTGCACCATCGTATGCTCTTTTCATAGAGGGTGATTTCAAATCGGGTATCTCCGCGAGTTTTATATTTCTGAGACAATCGATCAGCATGCTCCATTCTCCTTTTGTAAGCGCGCGTTTGTGTGATTGATCTTCTCCCCGACCCTCTACTTTTGTAGTAATACTATCCGGTGATATAACAACATGTTTCTGATAACCACGTGTAAGTGTGGTATACTCAATTTTGCGAATGGCGTCAGGAATCTGGGAGCGTACACTCAGACACCCCAGCATCAGGCTACAGAGAATAAGAATATGGATCATGCGTATCATGGGTTCAATATATCAAACAAAGTACCAGAAATAAAAAGCCTCCCGGCCTTTCAACAGTTATGGCTTTTTAAACTATAACTGCCAGCAGACCAGGAGGCCTTAAATAAAGTATAACTGTGCTAAAAAAGTATAGTTACTCCTTAACGAATTTCTCGCGGATCAATCCTTTATCGGTCTTGATAGAAAGTATATACATACCGGATGGAAGTCCGGAAACATTAAGCTGCTCCTCATACTTTTCGGTAGCCTGAAGCGTGGCACCATTTAACGTTGATACTTTCAGCGATTGAACGGAAGTGCCTTCTGCCAGTTTTAGTATAAGGTAATCTTTTACAGGATTTGGATACACTACTCTTCCTGTGTTTGACCAAGCCGTAACTTCACCACGCTCAGTTTTTGATGCGCTTCCCGTAGTAATATTTACACTATAGTCTTCCACTTCACCATATGTGAACGTTTCGCAAGAAGTAGGTACACCGTTGTACTTCATGGATACACGCAGGCGTGTGGTTCCTAAAGAAGCAGCAGCGGGCACTGTAAATGTACCACTCACCGGTGTGGTCGTGGTAGCTGTACGTGACCAGATAAGCTCACCGGTATCTGCAAAGTCTCCATCTTTATTATAGTCAATCCATGCAGCATATCCTTCACTGTAGATGGTGCTGGTCCAGGTCGGTGTTACCGTAATGGTATTGGAAGCACCAACTGTAAGGTTTGTCGAGATCGCAGTGAAGTTTCCGTATCCGGCATTTGCCCCTGTACTATTATTGATTGTACCCAGTTGTACACGACCTATATATTCATCGGTAATATTATTGCCTTTGGAAGCGCAATACGTTACAGATGTAGTAGATGTAGTAAAGTTTACCGATGCACTATATGCAGAGGTAGTGCTGGTACATTTACTTCTTACTTGCGCTTCATATTGAGTGCCGGCTGTTAGTCCGGTTAAGGAGGTCGATGCACTGCTTACAGCAACCGTTGTCCACGTGGTAGTTCCGGTAGCGCGGTATTGAACATCGTATGTAGCATTCGCTACACTAGTCCACGCAAGTGTTGCCCCGGTGGTAGTGATTGCAGATGCTGCCAATCCCGTAGGCACCGTTGCTGTACACGTAGCGGTACCGGTAGATATAGTAAAATTTACATTCGATATATCATAGAATATATTTCCTGCAGCTTCCACTTTAACGCGTGCTGTAGTGGTTGCGTTATTTGGAACCGTGATAGCCTGTGTTCCGTCATTCGGAGTATTTGCCAACAGTGTTATAGGGTATGTAAATCCGCCATCGGTAGATAAGAGTATATTTACATTCGCACAATTTATAGGCGATGCACTTGTACTCGCTACATTCCATGTTACCGTTTGGCTCGATCCAACGCTCCACGTAATGGCCGTATTCGGTGCCGTAACTACAAAGGGACCTGCAGTGCCATTTACCGTTACCACCATCAGATCGTCTGATGTTTGTCCACCTCCTGCTTTGTTATCGCGTACGGTCAATGCGAAATTCAACGTACGTGCTACGGATGGTATAACTTCCCAGGTAGGTGTCAGATTGTTAGCAACTACATCGCTGATTTGTGGGAAGTAACGGTTCGGTGAAGATGTACCTACACGAGACCGAAACATTGGGCCAACGGTTCGTGTAGAGGTAGGAGCCGAGTTTGAATTTGGATTTCCCGCATCGTTCTGTTCCCATGTATAGGTCAGTGCATCACCATCCGGATCAGATCCTTGCCCTTTTAAAACAAACGCTGTCGACTTTGGTATAATATAGTCTGCACCAGCATTGGCAGTCGGAGGATTGTTTACAAGATTAACAACCTGCGCACAACCTGAGCTTGCGCCACTCTGAACGTTAGCAGAAATATCACGAATGTTTACGTAATGAAAATAGGCATCGCTGTTGCTCTGAACATTGGCAGCACATATACCTGCATATCCCATGATAGTACTTCCGCTGCCAGGTTCTACTTCCGTAGTTCCGCTTCCGCTTCTGCAGGAAGAATTGCTTTGTGTATGATAGCCTCCGAACTGGTGTCCCATTTCATGCGCTACATAATCTATATCAAAAGCATCTCCGGTAGGATTAGACCGGCCTGTATAGCCACTGCCTTTGCTGCCGGTAGTACATACGCAACCTATACATCCGGCATTTCCTCCGCCAGTAGTATTGAAATTATGACCGATGTCGTAATTGGCATTTCCTATAGCAGCGTCTATTACTTGTTGTGTTTTTGTATTCCACTCACTTGCCCATGGATCTGCAGATGTACTTCCATAGTATATAATAAGATCATTGTTAGGAACGATCTCCATGGTAACGGCGAGATCATGTTCATATACACCATTCACGCGTGTCATGGTTACGTTCATCTGCGCGAGAATATTGGCTTTTTTTTGTGCGTCCGTACCGGATGAGCCCGCAAAGAGATTTCCATACTCTGCTGTACACGAAAGCGCAAGCCTGTATTTCCGTAGCTTCTTGTCGTTGGTGCGGGCGTTCGCTGCACTTCGTGATCCTTCCGCTGGCCGCGATGCTCCATCGGTAAGACATTCGAAATCCATGTCGTGCGCTGATAAATTTTCACGGTTATAGATTGAATAACTTTTCTTGTCGGTTGAGAATGGATCTATATAGTATGTGTGACTCTTGCTGGAGAATACCATACCATGGAACCCCTGCTGGTTAGAAACGCTGAAGCGTATAGTAGCCGTAGGGTCATCAATGCCTTGGCCAGCATATGATTTTATACCCGGGTACTTTGCTGCCAGATCAGGATGCAGAACCGAAGCTTCGGTTACACGGAAGCGGCCGATGTTTCCATCAGGGTCGGGAAAGCTGATAATAAGCTCGGCATTTGTAGAGGGGAGTCCCCGGACAGGCGCTTTACTTATTTCTTTTTGGAATCCGGAAAGATCCAGGTCGAATATCTGATAGGCAGAAGGCTTGGAACGACCTTGCGCTAATTGATTTTCAATCGGAGGTTCTACAGACTTAGTCCAGTAGTTTGGACGATTTTGGGTAAAACCCAGTGTAGCAGTCATGATCATGACTGCCAGGAGCAGTAAATTTTTCTTCATAACGTAAACGGTTTTGGTTACTGAACAATATACCAAATAGTTTACAGGTATATATACTTTGAAAACGTGTTTCAGATAACCTTACGTTTATTTCCGTCCAACGACATGAAAGTTGTTTTTACATGAATAAAAATGAGTTGAACGATGATAATTACCTAATGCTATAGCTTTACTTTAATCACATAAACGGGGTATAAAAACATTTTGGGAGTAATCAATTTGAATTTTTTATACCGGATTTATAAGGTATTGGTATATATGTTAGTCCATATATAATTATAATAAGTATACCCGGTTTGGGTATACTACTAACCAATTTTTTGAGCCAGTTCAAAACGAGCGGCTACATTCTCCCAGTTCAAAACACTGAACAGGTTATCTACAAACTCCGCGCGTCTGTTACGATACTTTAAATAATATGAGTGCTCCCAAACATCGATAACCAGCACCGGTATCACTCCCCATTGTGTGAGCTTTTCATGATTCTCACATTGCATGACGGTTAACTTTCGTGTGGCTGGATGGTAGCCAAGAATTCCCCAGCCGTTTCCATCAACACCTTTGGATGTTTTTGCAATCAGCATTTTGAATTTATCGTAGCTCCCGAAATCTTTTTCAATCTGTTTGAGTAACGCTCCCTTCGGGTCGCTTTTCTTATTTGAAAGGTTCGTCCAGAAAATGGTGTGAAGAATATGCGATGAAAGATGATAGGATAATTTCTTTGTCCAGTAATCAACAGTCTCTATACTATTTTCATCCAGTGCTTTTTGAATCATCTGCATATCTTTATTCGCAGCTTTCACAGCATCACCATGATGAAAAGTATAATGTAGATGAACCGTTTCCTGGTCCATGTTTGGCTCTAGAAAATTTTCTGCATACGGCAATGGTTGTAAAGCAAAGTTTCCATTCTCATCAGTAAGTTTATCCATGCCACTTTGTTGCAGTCCAGCGGTAAATGCGTTGTTCGGAGGCAGTAACGTTGCACCACTGAGGATGACGGAATTCTTTATAAAGTCTTTTCGGTTCATATCAAAATTGTTTTTAAGATCACACCTATGCAAGCGGCCGCTGCAATGATAAGCGGCTCTTGTATTTTTTTAAATTTAAACAAAATAACAACCGTGCATAGCATAATCACAACGGATGGTATATCTGTGAGTGTTCTTTTTCCCAATACTAATACAGCGCCAGCGATCGCTCCAATGGCAGCTGCGGTAACACCATCAACCGCGGCTTTTATAGCGGGATGTTTTCCATACTTTTTAAAATAGGGAGCAGGAAGTATGGTAAATAAGTAACAGGGCAGAAATGTAGCAAGCGCTGCTACACATGCTCCGGGAACTCCGGCCACTAAATATCCAATGAAACCTACAGTGATTACAACGGGTCCTGGTGTAATCATCGCGACTGCCACGGCATCTACAAATTGTTGTTCATTCAACCACTGATATTCTTTTACCACACCACCATACAGGAATGGAACAATAGCCAGTCCGCTACCAAATACAAACGCACCGGCTTTGGTAAAGAACCAGGCGATCTGGTATAATTTTGTTGATTGAGATATAGCGGGCGCTGCTTGCACTAATATTGGAAGTGTGAACAATGTCGGGGCCTTGGCGAAATTAGGTGGCGCCTTCACAAACCAAACCAATATACCAGCTGCCAGGATCAAGACTATATTTTCTTCTTCAGTGACGAACGTTGTGACAGCAAGCATTATGAATATGGCCCATAACAAATAGTCTTTCCCAATGCTTTTCAGCGTAAGCTTGTAACTTGATAGAGTAATGATGCCAATAACCGATGCGCCTACTCCGTAAAATATAGCTTGCATCCATGGGAGACCGCCCAATAAAGTATAGGCATAGCCTATGCCGAGTACCATTAAAAATGAAGGAATAACGAACGCTATACCCGCGAGTGTTGCACCCAGGATGCGGTGATGTACGTACCCTATATAAATTGCAAGTTGTGCCGCGAGAGGTCCTGGTGCAAGCTGCGCAAGGGCAAGCCCTTCTTTATAGTCTTCTTCAGTGATCCATTTTTTGTTTTCGACCAGATCGCGATGCATATACCCTACAAGCGCTACCGGCCCACCGAAGCCCCATGTACCTAGCTTTAAAAAGTAAAGTATAAGGTTCTTTAGAGTATATTTTTCTGATGACATTGTGTAGCTATATTCTGTCGTAATTATTCTTTTGCTTTTCGCAGATCAAGTGTGTGAAAGAAGAAAAGCCGGATGGCATGCGTCACCATATAGTTATTTCCGGTAGCCTCCTGCTGGTATATATTCATGTATCCTAACTGGCTGTTCAAATGTTTTGAAAATTGATATCCAAATCCGGCAAAGAATCGATTCTGATCAAATGTATTGTAGACGATCTTCCCTCCGAAATTAAGAAACACTTCGTTCATAACAGCAACAAACGGTGTGTGCGCCACGATCTCTTTTCCTTTGAGTGGAATAAAGAACGACATATTATAGCGCAGCCTATAATTGAAGTTATAGTCATCCAGCAAAACATCGTTTGCAATTTTCCGGTTGAACCTCTCTTCGAGTCTTAGCCACTGCAATGTAGTAAGTCCGCTATACTTTTGATTCCACCAGATCTGTTGCCACGCGCGGTGTTCAGGACGCGTTGTTTCCAATCCTTTGGCAGGGAAGTGTTCAACAAGCGCATAGCCGACATTAAACCGTAGATTGTCTTTAATGAAATATGTTACGGCCGGCCGGAACATAAATTGAAAAGGGCGATCGACAAAATTATCGGTTTGCCTGTAATGAACGTCCAGCCAAATTCCAAACTTATTACTGAGCCGCGTTTGATTGAAATAACCAAACCATAGTTGTTCGCGTGAATGGACATGTTTTTCTACAGTTTGTGAAAAACACGAAAGTGTCACCAGGAAGAACAGGGTAACAGCAAAGATATACCGGTTGTAAATGCACATACTTTAAAAATCTGATAGCAATGCTATACAGTTTTTATAAAGCCCGATAGAACGAAATTTACTATTTGTATCCGTTTTACTTTTTCGATAGACTTTTTCTGTAATCAGATGGATTTTTCCCAAAGTGTTTTTTAAAAATCCGATTCAAGTGACTTTGATCGGAAAATCCCGTCAGGTATGCGATCTCTCCCAGTGAATACTTGGGATCTTCGAGAAGATGAATAGCTTTTTCGATTCGTAACTTCCGGATATAGTCTCCAAAAGAAAGGTCGTCAAAATATTTTGCAAACTCTCTTGAAAGATATGTCGGGTGTACGTTAAGACTTTGTGAAATCTCTTTCAAGCTTAAACTCAGATTCGTGTCAATCTGGTCTTGTATAATTTCCTTTAACTCTTTCGCCCACGAAGGAATCTTCTTTGATTCCGATTTTTGTTTAATGAACCGCTGATATACATCCAACAGTAAATTCTCGATAGGATTCTGAGTGTGCTTTTCGTGTTGCAGATGTTTCGCCCAGGCATAGAGCGCGTCATAGATAATCATTCCTTGTTGCAGCAACGCCTGGTCGTCTGTGATGTTATAGGACAACCCTGCAGCGATAGCCCAAAGTCCGGATGATTGGCTCGCAAGATCATGACGATCTGTATCCGCTCCGCGTACAATGACGGCAAGCGTTTTAAGAGCATCGTCTTTCAGCTCATACTTTCGTATGAAGTAATCAAAGGTACATTCATCGCCATAATGTGTGAACTCCACATCCGGTATATCAAAAGGTATAGCGTTGAGTTCTGCAGCCTTTATTTTCACCAGGTTGAATGGAACATAAATGAACGTTGCTTCCGGATCAATAAATCTTTTGATCAACCACGGACAGGCTATACGGTCAATCTTCGGGCGTTCACGGGTAATCCACTGCATAGTATATATTATAGAGAAAGGGATTGGATCATTCTGTATACCATTAATGATCCCACGATCCAAATTTTCCAAGCTGATAATCCCGGTAGGCTTCTTTGATCTCCTGTTCGGTATTCATAACAAAAGGACCTTGTGCAACAACGGGTTCCTGGAGCGGTTGCGCATGGCCAAAGAGTAAGATACTTTCCTCTTTTGCTGTTATGGTTACTTCGTTGCCATCATGATTGAATGTTGCCAGGTTTAGTGCAGGTATATCTGTATTGGTTACGTGCAACACACCGCGAATAACATAAAAGAAAATGTTGTGAGCCTGGGCGACCGGAATGGTTATTCGGCCGCCTGGCTGAAAATATATAGTATTTAAATGTACTCCGATGCCAGATTCAAAAGCAGCTTTTTTGTAGTTCCAGCTTCCTGCTATAAGATTAACGTTCACTTTACCGTCATCAAGCGTGATACTTGGTATATCATTTTTCTCAAAGCCCTTGTAAAACGGCGTTGTCATTTTTGACCGCGCTGGTAAATTTATCCAGAGTTGAAGGATCTCAAGCTTACCACCGTTCTTCTTAAAGTCATCGGAAGATACTTCTGCATGAATAAGCCCGCTGCCGGCCGTCATCCATTGTACACCTCCCGCATGAATGATACTTTCATGACCGCCACTGTCTTTATGCGAGATGTCGCCATCGAGAATAAATGTAACGGTTTCCATGCCACGATGTGGATGGGGGCCGAAGGGTAAGCCCGTATTATTCTTTGGGTATATCTGGGGGCCATGATGATTAAGAAACAGAAACGGGTCCACATAATCAATCGACCGTGTCGGTAGCGCGCGGTACGTTATCAGGTTGCCTATAGGATTTGACTCTGCCGGGTATATTTTCGAAACGGTTCTCATGCTACGGCTACTTTCATCTTGTTGTTAAAATGTTTCCGGAACTCCGAAGGACTTACTCCTTTATATTTCTTGAAGGTCTTCGTCAGGTGACTCTCATCAGTAAAGCCCAACTCGTAAGCAATTTCGTTCATGCGCAGATCGCTGTATTGGAGGCGCGTTTCAATCAGTTTCAACTTATAGTCTATTATATACTGCTGCAGACTTTCGCCCGTTAGTTTTTTAAAGTATTCGCTTATATAGGTTGGTGAAATGTTAAATCGCTGCGCAATGCTTTCGGCTTTCAGGTGCTCGGAGGAATATATATTCTGGTGAATGTAGTTGATGATCTCCAGCGATGCGTTGGTCTTTACACTTTCCTTCAGGGGAATGTTCATCGATATATTTCGTGCAACGATTGTGATCAGTGTATTTACAATCTGCTTCACTACTTCCAGGTGATAGTGTTGTTTGTTGATGTGCTCACGGATCAACGCCTCGACCATCGCTTTTACAAGAGGCTTATCGGTTTTATTCTTTACAATACAACCGGGAAGGTGTGTGTTATTCTGAAAAATGAATTCCAGTTTTTGGATCCATTCTTTGCTTTGTGTTTTGAGGTATATATCATTGAAACGAATGAAGAAGAACTTGGTAACGGTTTTCACTTCAAAGGAATGACAATCCTGCGGCATGAGCAGGAATAGCTTCTCAGATGCATATGGGAGTTTGTTTTTATTGATGCATTGCATGCCGGTTCCTTCCAGTATATATACCAGCTCAAAGAAATTATGTTTGTGCGCAGTTACCGGGCATTCCTTCATTTCAAGGTATTCAATCTCGAATGGTTCAAACAAGTTCTTGATTTCCATATCCCGTAAATGTACAAGACATTCCCATGATTTTACAAGTTTTAAGAATCAGGGTATTCGATTTTTGTATCGCAAAACAATGAAGCATGAAAGCAATTATTTTAAAAGAACCCGGTGGAGTCGAAAACCTTATTGAAACAGAGTTGGCGATTCCCGTTGTAGGCGATGACGATGTTTTAATACAAGTGAAAGCTATCAGTATAAATCCTGTAGATGTTAAAACCCGTGCCGGTAAAGGAATGTATGGAAGATTCAAGGAACTCAATCCGTTGATTTTAGGTTGGGATATCTCCGGAGTGATCACCGAGACCGGAAAAAATGTTTCACCCTTTAAAAAAGGAGATGAAGTTTTTGGAATGGTGAATTTTCCCGGGCATGGTAAAGCATATGCCGAATATATAGCAGCACCCGCGGCACATATAGCTTTGAAGCCTTCGGGTATTTCGCATGAAGAAGCTGCGGCAGCAACACTGGCAGCGCTTACAGCCTGGCAGGCGTTGGTGACGAAGGCAAACATTCAGCCTGGTAATAAAGTATTAATCCATGCAGCGTCTGGTGGGGTAGGTCATTATGCGGTGCAGCTTGCAAAACATTTAGGTGCTTACGTAATCTGTACATCTTCGGCAGCGAACAAGGAATTTGTTTCGAGACTCGGTGCAGACCAGCATATTGATTACCAGTCGCAGCGTTTACAAGATGCCGTACAAGATGTGGATTTTGTGCTCGATGCCATCGGTGCAGATGTTTTTGACAGTAGCATCTCCGTTGTGAAGCGCGGTGGCACGATTATAAGTATACCCGGTGGTTTACCTGAAGCGCTTGCAGAGAAAGCCAAGCAAAACGGAATTAATGGTTATTTCTTTTTAGTACAATCCAATGGAGAGGACATGAAAAGGATAGCTGATTTTCTGGACAGGAAAATTATCCGTTCACATATACATCAGACATTCCCCTTTCACGATATGGGCAAAGCACATTTACTGCAGGAAACCGGAAGGGTTAAAGGAAAAGTTGTCGTGACACTTTAACATATTAACTGCCCAGGCTCACATTCATTAAAATGAATACAACTATATACTATAACACGAACTATATATGAACCCAACCGCTTTTCTTTTGTTACGGTTAGCCATTGCTGCGAGTATGTTCGGGCATGGCCTTGTACGCCTTCCTAAACTAAACGGCTTTAGCCAGTGGATGGTAAGCTGCTTCGAGAAATCAATATTGCCATCTGCACTGGTGATACCTTTCAGTTATGCATTACCTATAGCCGAGTTTGCTATAGGACTTCTACTGTTGATTGGTTTGTTCACTCGCGTATCGTTGATTGCAGGTGGTGTAATGATGATCGCACTTATTCTGGGTACTACCTTGATTGAAAACTGGGAAGCACTTACATCTCAATTATTTCACGCTGCTTTTTTTGCTGTGCTGCTTTCGTTCATTCAGCACAACACGTTGGCGGTTGATAATCTTTTAAAAAAATAAAAAACTATGGATTTACAATTAACAGATAAGACTGCTTTCGTAAGCGGCTCAACACAAGGTATAGGGTTTGCTATAGCGCAGCGCTTGCTGGCAGAAGGTGCAACCGTCATCATTAACGGCCGTACGCAGCCGCGTATAGATGCAGCTGTAAGAGAATTAAAGCAACTTGTTCCATCAGGAAAAGTGTCCGGTGTGGCGGCTGATTTTTCGAAAGCTGAAGACGTGAAGACGTTGCTGAGTAAATTGCCGGATATAGATATACTGGTAAATAATGCAGGAATATTCGAGCCAAAACCATTCGAAGAAATCACCGATGAAGACTGGCTTCGTTTTTATGAAATAAATGTGCTGAGTGGCGTTCGCTTGTCGCGACATTTCTTTTCGAAAATGAAAGCAAAGAACTGGGGCAGAATCATTTTTATTTCCAGTGAGTCTGCTATTAATATACCGGAAGAAATGATTCACTACGGTATGACAAAAACGGCACAGTTGTCGATCAGTCGAGGTTTAGCTGAACTTACAAAAGGTACTAGCGTTACCGTGAACTCTGTATTGCCTGGGCCAACAAAATCAGAAGGTGTTGAGGAATTTGTAAAACAACTTGCAGCGTCTCAGAATATATCTGCAGAGGAAGCTGAGAAGAATTTTTTCAAGACAGCACGTCCTACTTCATTACTGCAACGCTTCGCTTCGGTAGAAGAAGTGGCCAACCTGGTGGCATATGTAGCGAGTCCCGTTTCGTCTGCTACCAACGGAACAGCACTGCGCGTAGATGGTGGCACTGCAAAACTGATCATTTGATTTTCGGTATATACCCACTCATACAGAACAATACAACTACGGGGTACTTTACCTTGTGGTTGTATTTATAAAACAAGGCTGTAGGATTTGCTCTCCACGAGTATATAGATTCCCAATCCGATCAGTATAATTGGAAAGAGAATGTGATTATACTTTGCCAGTGTTTCTTTTAATGCAGGGTGGCGCGCCAGGTATTCGGCAGCCTTCACCCAAATAAAAACCAACAGCATGAAAATTCCGATGGTTATCACCAGGTCTATAATCGATAGGTTGACGAACAGTGGTATATAGATTCCAATGTTATCGGCACCATTCGCAATTGTAATAGAAGCAGCGCTCAGTGTTGAAGCTCCAACCAGCGATGATAAAATGCTTTTATTCCTTTGCGGGATTTCCAATACTTCTTCCTGCTCATTTTCATCTTTTCTTTTGAAAAAAGTAATCAGCTTCATGATTCCCAGATAAATGGGGAAGAATCCTAAAAAACCAATATATACTGTTGGTATAATGATACCGATGAGTGAGCCAATCAAGCTGATGACAACAAGCGTTATAATGCCCAGGTACTGACCGGCAAGTATATTTTTCTTTCGAAATGTATCGGATGTGAGCGTAAACAAGATCATTAGAATGAACAAGTCATCTACATTGGTGGAAGCGAATGCTAAGATAGCCGTGATGATTGTTTCGATCATTCAATACACGAGGTAGGCTGCAAAGTTAGAAATACTTCTCGTGCCGGCTGTAATAAAATATAACACGCTGCGTGGCGGCAGATATAGACAAAAAAATATCCGGCACAGCGTGCCGGATATTATAGAATCCTCATTCAAATTTTACCTGTAACTAAAATTTCACGAGGTTACCAACTCCTCAATTCTTCACACCTGTGAAAAATTTTAGTGTACGATTAATTGATAAAATGTGCTTGGGACTAGACATGGTACCTCCTTTCTTTTAGTTATACATAAGCACCGGACGCCTGTTCAAATACCTTATGAAGCCTGGCCCGATACCGATAACGATCGCTATCGGTGGTAAAACGCCTGACACCCTGAAATCGTTTATCATCTTAGAAAATTTTTTTCTCTGCCGGGCGTGTGTTTGTTGATCAATTTTCTATCCCATTAATTTTCATTGCGTTAGGTTTTGTGGATTTAGTTTTGTGAGCAGAACAACTGAAAAATTCATAAATGTCTGTCTATCCGCGCAGCTATTGGCTAGCGGACATGTCCGTTTTAATTTAAGCGAGTCGAAAATAAATTTTACCTTGATGGGTGATTGAAAGTCACAAACGGGTATTACTCTTAAAAAAGGAGTTCTATGGACGAAAGTAAAGTACTGTCCAATCTTAAGCAGCGTAATAATGCAGCATACGATCTGTTATATACATTCTATTATCCTGCGATTGAACGCTTCATAAAACGAAACAGTGGTACAACTGCGGATGCAGAAGATATCTTTCAGGAGACCATTATCGTACTTCTTGACAAAGTGCCGAAAAAAGATTTTGTGCTCACCTCCTCCATCAAGACCTATATTATAGCAGTCGCTTCAAATCTTTGGCTTAAACGACTACGCGCCGCTAAACGCGTAACATCACTTGAACCCGATTATGAACTGGAAGATTTGACGCTTGCAGAGTGGGAACAAAAAGAAGAGAACAGGGTAAAGCATAATGTTATTAAGCGCGTGTTCAGCAGGATTTCGCGGCACTGTGTAATTTTTCTTACGAAGACATTCTTGCGCGGGGCCACCCGCGAAAAGCTCATGGAAGAGATGGGCTATAGCAATACGCACACCTTCGATAATCAAAAGTATAAATGCCTGGAACAGGCACGAAAAATATTCATTGACCATGGGTGATTGAATACGAATCTCTGGTATTAAAGTATACTCCAGCGACATGAAGATCAGACAATATCTTCTATGTATATAGAACGATGCTGCTGACTTCGGTGCAGGTATAAAACCAGTATTCAAAAACATTTAATCACATGAAGCTATCTCTGTATCAGCAAGCGCCTGATTTTTCTACCACCGATGTGTATGGTGCAAGTATCAACCTGAAAAACCTGCGCGGGAAGAAAGTATATCTTGCCTTCGAAAGAAATGCCGGGTGTCCGGTTTGTAATCTGCGCATGCACACATTATTGAAACAAGCAGAACATTTCAAAAAGAATAATATTACAGTATTGATGGTATATGAATCATCAACAGAGAAAATGAAGGAATACCTGGGCAGGAATGATTATCCTTTTCATTTTATAGCAGACCCGGAGAACGCGCTCTATCAAGCTTATTATATAGAACAATCTTTAGGAAAGGCCTTACGAAGTCTGTTCAATGGTATAGTATCGAAGGTAACACAAGGGAAAAGACTGTTTAAGAAGCCGATGAAACAGGACGGCCATGCATCAACCATTCCCAGTGAATTTGTAATTGGTGAAGATGGGAAACTTGCCAACATTCATTATGGAAGATATATAGGCGATCACTTGCCTATAGATGCAATTCTATGACTATGCTGCGAGACTCGAAGTCTCCGTGAATTTTTGCTGCAACTGCTTCCGATATTGTGACGGGCTTATTCCTGCGTAAGATTTAAACCACTTTGTGAAATTTGAAGGATCGTACGTCAGGATGTGCGCGACATCAGCAATGGAATGCTTGCTGTCATTGAGGAGAGTTTTTGCTATATCCAGAATCTTTTGTTCGTAAAAATAGCAGGGATGTTTTCCGGTCAGTTTTTTGATAACGTTACTCAAGTGTGTGGGGTGTATGAATAATCTTTCAGCTATTTCCTGAAGTTCATACATCGTGTCCAGTTTCCCTTGTATCACGTCCTGTAAATGCTCACTGATTATACGGAGGTAATTTTCAAAGATCTCTTCGCTTCTGCCTTGATACATAATGTTAAATTTTATGTGGACGAGATTTAATCTATACTATAAATATACCTGCTTGAAATTTACCGGGCCAACCTCGAGCCTGGTAATTTTATGGTTGTCAATCTGAAACGACAAAAACGTTTTGAAGTCGCCCCACCGTGAAGAATGAAATTTACCGTAAATGGTAAGTCCATTGTCTTCCACTGTGTCAATAGATGAAAGATACGGGAGTGAAGTATTGAAGAGCTCGCCGTGCGACCATTCTTTAAAACTTCTCTCATGCCCGTCATCGGTAAACGTTACGTTCTCAGCAAATAGTTCAATCCAAGCATCGCGCTTACGATTTTTCATCGCTACGATAGCGGCTCTTACAATCGGGTTTTCTATCATCTCGACTTCCATTGCAATTATTCTGTGATTGCCTCAAAAATCCTGAATTCCGAAAGCTAAAGTATGGTGATTTTTTCATGAAAAATGGTGAGCGTTTCAGTATTCCTGGCGATTCACCATAAACATCGCGGTAGGGACAAGTCGCTTAAATATTTCATCCTTAATGGATTCCTCAATTGTGAGACTCGTTATAGCCGCGGACATACACGAGAGCCAGGCTACGGCATCGTCCTGTGTTATAACATGGGGCATGTGGCGCGCGCGTAATCTCGGATGTCCATACTTTTCAGAATATAGGTCAGGGCCGCCAAGAAATTGTATCAGGAATAAACGTTGTTTTTCCTTGATCTCATTCTTGTCATTTTTGAACAAATGAGAGATCTGCTCATTCTCAAAAACAAGATCATAAAAACGATCGACCAACGTGCGTAAATTCTCTTCTCCGATTTGATCGTATAATGTCGGTTGCATGCGCGAATATTGAAAAATTAAATTCTCAAAAGCAACGTTCTGAATATCTTCAGAACAAGGATGTTTTGCATACGTTGGCATACGATCGGCATATCATCAAGTAAAACATTCCGATGATCAAGCAAATTATTTTGGACTGATCCGGCTGCCTTTCTTTACCGTGTAATAGTCATACAGACAAATTTCTTACACACCTAAATTTAATTTTATGAAACCAACGATCAGTAAACTTCGTGCAGTAAAACTGCTCATGTGGATTGCTGCCAGTGCAATTCTGTTTTCGTTCTCCGGAGATACAGGTGCTGATAGCTACAAAGTTTATTTGAATGATAAACTGATACTGCAGCAATATGTTTCCCGGCAGGCAAGCGTCCCCTCTTTATCACTTGATGAAAGTGTGGCCAACGATGAATTAGCTATATACTATAATCATTGTGGAAAAATAGGAACAGCAAGAAACATTTCGATTAAGGATGGTAACGACCAGCTATTGAAGGAATGGAAATACACCGATGTGAGTGGTACAGACACAGGCATGCATTGTAGTGTAAAAGATATACTCATGCTTTCCAAAGGAAAAGCTAAGGTAAATCTGTACTATTCTTCGAAGGAAATGCCGGATGGAATGATCCTGGCCTCCATTGTGACCAAGGATAAAAAGACAGCATCTAATTAATGTAAATATCCAGGGGAGGATATATATACGATACTCCTCGCCTGGATTTTGGCATATGAACTTTGTTCTATAGTATATTAGTTCAGTGATGGTTCCATGTTCGTAGCAATTCCAATTCTGTTCCAGCCATTGATCGCAATAATAGCCATGATTACCTGGGCTGTATATTTCTCCCCAAGCGTCTTAACAGCATGGTCATAGGTAGCATCAGACACACGTTGATGTATCAAGGTCACCTCTTCAGTAAGCGCCAGAATTGCCTCCTCTTCATCCGAAAAGAATGGTGTATCTCTCCAGCAAGTCAATGCATAAATGCGTTGTTCGCGTTCACCCGCCTTTCGAGCATCCTTCGCGTGCAAATCAACACAGTATGAACAACCATTTAACTGTGAAGCGCGGATTTTAATCAGGTCCTTGTGCGTTGTTGAAAGCTCGGTGGAAGCCAGGTACTTTTCAAAGGCAATCATCACTCCGTAACCTTCGGGTACAGTTACATTCATTTTTGTTCTCTTTCCCATAAACAGATATTTTTTTGTTTATGCAAAGGAGGGATGCCGACTGAACAAAAAACTTAATCTTGTTCAAGAACGGAAAAATCTGGTTAGCTTTTTCGAGCCCTGATCTTGCTTAAGAATTCGGGCGTAAAGCCAAGGTAAGAGGCAAGCATATACTGGGGCACACGTTGCACGAATTCAGGGAACATGCCATTGAAGTGATTGTATCGTTCTTCCCCTGACATATTATATATATAATGAATTCTCATCAGGTAGGCGGAGTGAATGCGCTGCAAAATAATTCTGAAGTATCGTTCTAATTTCGGAATGGCTGAGAACAGTTCCTCCTGAATTCTTTTATCGATTACAAGGATCTCTGAATCCTCCACAGCCTGTATAGTATAGATGGAAGGCTTTTGCATCTCCAGGCTTGTATAATCTGTAATCCACCAATTGTCAATACCAAATTGGATGATTTGTTCAGTGCCTGTGTTTGTAGATAAATACATGCGGAAACATCCTTTAACAATGAAATAATTTGCATGGCAAATCTGCCCTTCTTTCAAAATATATTCTTTGTTGTTTACAACACGGTGTGTAACATGCTTGCAGATGATTTTTTCTTCATGATCATTGATAGAGATATACCTCCTGAAATGTGCTAGTAGGGATTCGTGCATGAAGTAAAGATGGCAAAATATTGCTTAGCCAGTCAACCAGATAAAGCGGAAGATGTAGATAAAGTAACTGAAAAATTGAAAAGCGGTGGCCTTATGCCGCGCTCTATATATATCCAGGATATCGAGATGTGTGAAAGTTGTTTCCGGTTCACCAAAGGAAGTAGTGACGTATTGTTCATTCGATGGGCTGGAATTTTTAAGCATAACATCTGTAATAAACAATACGGGAATTTCATGAAAAACTTGCGTTCACCATCCTTGCCAGTCGGCTCCGATCTATATTGGTTGCCGTATACTTTTATATTTAAAGGAATTCCTTTTCTTTCGCAGAAGAAATCACTGGTGACACGATCCGATAGTTGTTAATTATGAATTTGAAGGAGAGAGGTATGTTGGCGCAGGTCCGCTGTCCTGTACGGTTAGCGCCCCATGAGTTGGATGCTTACCTCGAACGAGGTTGGTTCAGAATGAGGCAGAATATATTCACTACGAATTTTGTTCATTTCAAGAATGAGTTTTACAGCGCTATATGGCTTCGGGTAAAACTTCATGAGTTCTCTCAAGACAAAACCCGCGATAAACTATTCAAGAGAAATGCAGGCTTTAGAACTGAAATAAGACCCGCGATAATTACTCCGGAGAAAGAAGAGCTCTATAGCCAGTATAAAAAGCATTTGCCATTTGAGCCAATGGGCACGCTCGGTCAATTACTGCTAGCAGATTTTTCACCGGTTAATATATACAACACGTATGAGGCTGCCGTGTATGATGGCAATAAATTAATTGCCATTGGTTTTTTTGATGTGGGTGCAGACAGCTCAGCAGGTATAGCCGCAGTATACGATCATGACTATGGTAAATATAGCCTGGGCAAATTTCTTATCTATTTGAAGATGGAGTATTGTAAAGGATTGTCGATGCAATACTTCTACCCTGGCTATTTTGTTCCCGGTTATGCAGCCTTTGACTATAAATTGTCGATCGGTAAATCTGCAATTCAATTTCTGCAACTAAAGTCACAGCAGTGGATGCCACTTGAAAAATTCTTTCCTGATGATATTCCATACGAAGTAATGCTTCTAAGATTGAAGGAAGTTCAAAAACTTTTAGCGCAATCAAAATTGGAAAGTAAAATTCTGAAGTATGAATTTTTTGATGCGAACTTATTCCCCGAACTCATGAACGCTCAGCTTTTCGATTTTCCAATTATGCTGTTCTGTTCTGATCATGTGGATGATGACTTGAATCACGTTATCGTCTTTGATGTACGTGATGATCAATATCATTTACTCCAATGTGTACCAGTATATGCTCCCAACGCTCCCAATGCTGATCCTGACTTTTATTCAGAGTATATAATAAAAGAGGAGCAAGCCGTTCTTTCTACAACTGCATCAGCCGAAATGGTTGACTGGATAATTACATTTCTTAACGCAAAGAAAAATCTCGGTATAATTACGTAGGTCTCAGTAGGGAATTATTGATACACCGGATACGCAATAAACCCGACAACATTTTTTTATTCACAGATTTATATTTGTTCCTACTCTATCCTATCTCTGGCAATGTTTGCTGAACAGAGACCTGACGGCTTTATGTGATATTTATGAAGCTCGATTGCTCTCAGTAGCCATGCCTGAGATAAGCTTTGCAATTTTTTTATAGATGAGTTTAGAGTAAAGTATAAGAGCGTGAATACAAGGGAACTTAAGGACAGGGATGGGGGCGATATAGATGAATTTCGGTTAAAGCTGGAGACCGAATCACATCGAAATACCGAGCTTGAACGATTAAACGGTCAGCTGATTGCGCAGCGGCAAATGTTGTATAAAATGCTGCAGGAATTATCTGAAAAGGAAGCAGATATTCGTAAAAAATCAGAAGAGTTATTTGCACAGAAGGAAGAGATTGAACTTCAGAATAAAAAGCTCCTGGAGTATGCATTCTTTAATTCACATAAAGTAAGAGGACCGTTGGCACGCATTCTTGGGCTTGTACATCTAATGAAGTTGGAAGTCGATGAGACCGGACATCCAGACAATGACAGTGATCGTTTCTTAGAGAAGTTGACAAACAGTGCGAAGGAGCTTGATCTAGCCGTTCGGGAGATGTCGGCTTTTTTGAATGAGTGATGTTGGTGGTGGCGATAACAAACTCGCAGAGCCCAAGAAGCTTGTATTCGTTTAATTCAAAGTGCTGCAAAGTAATAAGTAGGGCTCTCGTTGTTTCAATGGTTAATGAAGCCTGAAATTATTTATATCTATAGATTAGGCTTTCATCAAGGTCAATAACGTAAGTCTTCAAAAAAAACTTTGCATTAAAAATACTTCCTGACATAAGGCTGTCACTTCGCATGGGTTTCTTTACATCATTAATGAAAACATTAAACCCAAAGTATATGAAAAACGATTTGATTGAAACCAAGGAAAATGTTGGACTAGTGATCACTCCAGAACAATTGTTGGAACACTGGCAGGGCCACCGTCGGATTACACGCAGAGCAATTGAGGCGTATCCTGAAGATAAATTTTTTACGTATTCTATTGGTGGCATGCGTCCTTTTTCGGAGCTGGTAATGGAGATGATTGTTATGGCTGTACCTGGTCTGGAAGGGGTGATTACTGGTAAATGGATAAGTGGTGAAGAAACAAATGAACTCTTTTCAAGGCGCGCTCCTGGTACAAAAGCGGAAGTGCTCAAGCTTTGGGATGAAACCACAGAAAAGATCAACGAGCTGTGGCCTCAAATTCCACCACATCGTTTTCAGGATGTAGACCGCGCTTTCGGTCTGTATGAAGGCACTATATTCTTTACCGTATTTTATTGGATTGACAATGAGATCCACCACCGTGGCCAAGGATATGTATACTTGCGCTCTCTGGGAATTGAACCACCTGCATTCTGGGATCGTAACTAATATATATGTGGCAATGTATACACAGGAGTTTGCGTTAACGCGAACTCCTGTTTTTGTTTTTAGATGGTTTTTCTTTTCATATGTTATACGTTATACCAACGCTTATCTTTTCGATTCACTATATTTTAATAATGAACATCGCATCTGAATCGGCTATATTTGGTATTTCATGAATTTACACATTATACACGCGATCAGGAATAAGCAACGGATGCAATTTGTTTATAATGGAAAGTTGCGTCATATAGAACCACAATGCTATGGGCTTGGTACCAAAAACACCGAGTTACTGCGCGCGTATCAGCTTTCAGGTGGCACACAGCCAGAGCCGTTGTTTGATGTGTCTAAAATCGAAGATTTAAAGTTGTTGAATGAATTTTTTACCAAGCCAGGCCCCAATTATAAAAAGGGTGACTCTGCGATGAAGACGATTTTTTGCGAGCTATAAGTGAATTTGTCTACAGAAGTTTACTCTTTCCCCTTAAACCTTGCAAAGATCTTCCTGCCACTTCCAGCGACCATCGAACGGTTATTCAGCAAAAATTTGTATCTTTGCGTTTCAATTCCTTGAATCCTGCTGAAGGCCATTTTCTCTGAAAGAATATCCCTCCTACTCGATTTTATCAATTGAAAAGAGACACAAGTCTCGGTTCTATTATTTATTTAATCTACCTGGCGCTGAAATCCGCTATTAAACACTAGCATTTAGTCAATGACGAATCAGAAAACCATACAGTTTGCATCCACAAGTCGCGATTTTTCTGTCACATTAAATAAAAGGGTAAATGACTATTTCAAAGTAGAAGGAATAACCCGGCATGCAAACTCAGAAATGGTTATCAAAACAATTTTCATGTTTGCGCTGTACTTTGTACCCTACGGTATCATTGTAGGTGGAGGAGTAACGGGCACAGCCTGGCTGATACTGCTTGTTGTGATCATGAGTTTGGGTCTCGCAGGAATAGGATTATCTGTTATGCACGATGCAAATCATGGTGCTTATTCAAAAAAGAAATGGTTGAATACACTTATCGGTTATTCAATGAACCTTATCGGTGCAAATGCTTTTAACTGGAAAATGCAGCACAACGTTCTTCATCATTCCTATACCAATGTTCACGAAGAAGATGAAGATGTAAGCCCGAGAGGTGTATTGCGATTAACACCTCATTCAAATTGGAAAAAGATACATCAATATCAGTTTATATATGCCTGGTTTTTGTACGGCCTTATGACGCTCGTGTGGTTGTCAATTAAAGACTTCACACGTATAGTTAAATATGACCGGAATGGCCTTGCTAAAAAGAACAACATGCATATAGGCCGCGAATGGGTTATCCTGATCGGATCAAAACTTCTATATATAGGCTATATATTTGTTATTCCAGTTGTATTTACATCGTTGGTGTGGTGGCAGATTGTACTTGGTATTGTGATAATGCACTACATTGCCGGGTTCATCCTTGCAATTATTTTTCAACCGGCACATGTAATTGAAGGAACAGAATTCCCGTTGCCGGATGAAACAAATACACTTGAAAATAATTGGGCGGTACACCAACTACTCACTACCACTAACTTCGGAAATAAAAGCCGTTGGTTCTCGTGGTATGTTGGAGGTCTGAATTATCAGATTGAACACCATTTATTTCCCAATATTTGCCATGTTCACTATAGAAAAATAGCAGGTATCGTTAAAGAAACTGCACTCGAATTCGGCTTGCCTTATAAAAGTGCGCGTACGTTTGTTGGCGCCTTATACGGGCATGCCAAACTATTGAAACAGTTGGGCGTTAAGCCAGTTTGAACCTTATGCTTCGTAAGCTAGTTTACGTATTATAGTACTTAATCAAAATTCATTTCAATGAGGCAATTAAAGATCGTTAAGCAGATTACAAACCGGGAGAGTCAGTCCCTGGATAAATACTTACAAGAAATTGGTAAAGTAGATCTGATCACTGCGGAGATGGAAGTTGAACTGGCTAAAAGGATCAGAAATGGTGACCAGATAGCATTAGAGAAGCTTACGAAAGCCAACCTTCGATTTGTTGTATCGGTGGCGAAGCAGTATCAGAATAATGGTTTAACACTTGGTGATCTGATCAACGAAGGAAACGTAGGTCTAATAAAAGCGGCAATGCGCTTTGATGAAACCCGCGGATTTAAATTTATTTCATATGCTGTGTGGTGGATTCGTCAATCTATACTGCAGGCTTTGGCAGAACAATCTCGTGTTGTTCGTTTGCCTTTGAACCGTGTAGGTTCTTTAAATAAGATATCAAGAACATTTTCAGAGTTGGAACAAAAGTTTCAACGCGAGCCTTCTGCAGAAGAACTAGCGGAGGTAATGCAGGTAACAGTTGAAGAAGTTGAGAACACAATGCGTGTATCAGGCAGACATGTTTCTGTTGATGCTCCTTTTGTGAACGGTGAAGAAAACAGTTTACTCGATGTGCTTGAAAGCAGCAGCGAAGAAACTCCGGATTCTGCATTGATAATGGACTCGTTGAAGCGTGAAGTGTCGCGTGCACTCGCAACGTTAACTCAAAGAGAATCGGAAGTGATTTCAGATTACTTTGGATTAAATGGAAATCATCCAATGACTTTGGAGGAGATCGGTGATAAGTTCAACCTTACACGTGAACGTGTGCGCCAGATTAAAGAAAAAGCAACACGCAGACTTCGTCACACTTCCAGAAGTAAGTCTTTGAAGTCTTACCTCGGCTAACAAGCAAACCTCCTTAAACCGCAATAAGTTTTAACACATAATAAAAAATGGATCCTA
This sequence comes from Ohtaekwangia koreensis, assembly GCF_900167975.1. Taxonomy (GTDB): domain Bacteria; phylum Bacteroidota; class Bacteroidia; order Cytophagales; family Cyclobacteriaceae; genus Ohtaekwangia; species Ohtaekwangia koreensis. Next base: position 179,933 of record NZ_FUZU01000002.1, on the reverse strand, counting down.
AATTCTTCAGTTCAATCTCAAGCCAGGTATATGTATCACTTTGGAGTAAATACCGTCCGGCTATACTTCAGCTTATGATCGCCTCTGAAGAAGGCCCGCAGGAATATAAATTGTATGGACATGAGTTCAAGTCTTTGAATCCTAAGGAGAAAAAGGGTTATACCTTTACACTGCAGGCATATCAAGGAAGGGCAATAAATAATATTAAGGATTCAGTAACAGCTCAGGATCTGTTGTATGTATTATCATTATCAAAAAAAGCTAATGAGTTGATGGATGCAGGCAGATATGAATTTACACTTTCGAAGCAGTTTACGCTTTGTGTTACTAAACTGGCAGCAGCGTAGTCATTTGCATTAGTAGTCAGGGGTAAAGTTCGTTACCAGTTAAAACGAATACGAATTTCGAATCTTTACGGTGGGTAACAACACATGACACAACGCATTATTGATAGAAGCTATGTTGGTGAAGTACTTCAACATATATATAGCAGTGACCTTAATATTAAGGTCACTCTATTTTCAGAAGGTGGTTATTACTATATAGTAAACAAGGAAGAGAAGCGTTTCCCTTTGCAGGGTGCTACCCTTGAAGAAGCTGTTACATATCTTGGCTATAAGATTGCAGCGGATTACCCAAGTTCAAACTTCAGCTTTTGGTGGAAGCAAAACTTCAGTTGTAACCTCTGAGTTAGAATCTGATGGTTTTTAATATAATCAAAAGCTTTTTCACTTTCACTAGGATATATATATATTAAGCGCTACATTTGACAAGTATTTAAGTTTTAGGGGAACAAGTAATTATCGAATAGCTTTTTATTAATCCCATCTTTTAATTTCATAATTAATTCATTATTTCTTCGTCTCGTCTACGAGACAAAAATTAATAGGATAGTTACTGGTAATTATTTAGAGCTAAATGCTTACTGCAATTATTTTATCTTTTTTAAAAAATTAACAATGCAAGGAACAGTAAAATTCTTTAATGAAGCCAAAGGTTTTGGATTCATTAAACCAACCGACTCAAACGAAGATATCTTCGTACATTCTTCAGGACTTATCGATGAAATACGCGAGAAAGATCAAGTTGAATATGAAGTTGAGAGAGGCAAGAAAGGCCTGAATGCGGTGAACGTAAGACTTATCGACTAATTATAGTTGCTCAACACGTTAAAAAAATAACCACCTGATGAAGATGGTTATTTTTTTTGTATCATATTCTGAAAGAGAAAAGCGATCCTTTGCTACCGGATCACTTTTACTTTTATAGCATTAAGACCTTTAAGTCCGCGCTCAGTTTCAAATGTTACTGTATCATTTTCCTTGATAGCCGTGGCGAGACCATTGCTACGAACGAATATACTTTCTTTGGTTTCTGAATCTCTGATAAAGCCGAAGCCTTTAGCACTGTTGAAAAATGTAACCTTCCCTTTTCGGGTGCTTACAGATGCAGCGCCTTCATTATTACGTGAGCCGATAACAACATCTTCTGTTTTAATCGTAGCTCTCTTTTTGGTAGGATCCGGTGGAGTAGAAGTGATGTTACCATTTTCATCTACGTAAGCCATCATGTCTTCCAGGCTACTCCCTTCTTTGGCGTTAGCCTTCCGATCTTCTTTGCGTTGCTCTTTTTCCTTCCTTTTCTGAAGTCTCTTTTTTTCTAGTTCTTTCTTGTTGAATGTTTCTTGAGGTCTGGCCATAGGCAATTTTAAATGATTGTAACAAAAATCTTTGTGAGTCGGGAATGGAGTAGCGGGGGCTATCTTTTTCTCAAAACAGAAATGACTAGCAATATACCGAATTATTTGCAAAAAGATTGCGAAATCTGTTTCATAGTTTTTATGGCTGCATTCCTGTATTTAAAAAGGCGGAAACCCTTGAATTCATTGTGTTATGAAGGGCTCCAATCAATTACTCACAGTTATAAAAACTACAATCCGCACAGCAATTAAGTTTCAATAACATCGATTAAAAGTTTTAACACTGAGATAGTGGCCTTCCTAGTGCAGGAAGGAAAGTATATAGATTCGTTCACAGCTTCAGGAGATTAGAGAATAGAATATCTGAAATCTGCCGTTTGTATCAGGAAGATATATAATGCCGTTATATATACTCAGCTTGCCATTTCGAGTACTTCAAACATTTCGCCCCGATCAAGAGCTACCGGGTTATTTTTATTATCCGTAGCCTTTACGATTTTTTCGAAATAAGCGGGATCAACTCCACTTTTAGAAAGACTCGGTATACTCATTTCGTGTGCCCACGTTTCAATCAACTCCAGAAGTGCATCGGTATAGTAATCATCCGATTTGCCTTCAGCTTTCGAAAAGACTTTTCCTATTGCTGCGTACTTCAACAGTGCTTCATTTCCATTATTCCCTACACGTAGTTTACGCACCGTTATTTTATTTGCTGCGAACATCAATGAACTACAAATCGTACCATGTGGTATTTCAAAATATCCTCCAATTGAAGAAGCAAAGCCATGTACTAATCCGAGCCCGGCATTCGCCAATGTGACACCGGAGATATAGGAAGCCAACGCCATGTCTGCACGCGCAAGTATATCAGAGCCTTCGTTGTATGCAACCAAAAGAGAATTTGCAATATGTTGTAATCCCCTATATGCTAATGCATCCGTTAGAGGATTTGCCGTTGTAGAAAGATAGGATTCGAGAAGTTGAGTAAAGGCATCCATACCACTCGCAGCAGTTATAGCGGGCGAACAGCTCAGCGTTAAAGAAGGGTCAACAATGGCAACGTTGGGGACAAAGTTGTTATGCCGAAGCGATTTCTTATAACCGTTTTCACCGGTCTCCGATAGCACCGCATTTTTAGTCGCTTCACTTCCTGTCCCTGCAGTGGTAGGAACTGCAATAAATGGAATCTTTATACCCGGGTGCGCAGACTTTGTGCCCACACCCTCCAGGTAATCTTTTACCGATTCATTCAATGGAAGCATCGCTGCTATAGCTTTGCCAGCATCCAGTACACTACCGCCACCAATCGCCACAATAACATCCGGAGAGAACATTGAAAATTTTTGTACAGCACTGTCGATCATGGCAGGTGTAGGTTCTTTTTCAATTATGTATTGTTCAACGGCAATGGCAAGAGATTGTACCTGATCTAAAAGACTGCGACTATAAGGTGATGATGTGAAAGAATGTGCACCTGTGACCAGGAGCACTCTGGAACCAAATGCTTTGATGGAGGAGGGCAACACGGAAATTTTACCAACTCCGAAATGTAGCTGTGGTGTTGTCGCAAAGTTAAAAGCAGTGATCATGAATTACTTTTTCGCTGTTGGAAATAGCAGTGCGTGTTTTATACCTTCACGTGGCTGAGCCATCCATGGACCTACAGTGTCTCTCCAAGTGAAATAGTGAGAGGTTTCTTTGTGTGCAATGGCATCTTGCTCCGATGCATACGCTTCATATAGTATAAATTTTCCCGTGTCTTGTGCGTCCTGGAGGATATCGAAACGAAGGTTACCGGGCTCCTGTATCGAGTTTTCATGATTCACACGGGTAGCCTCAATGAAAGCTTCTACAAATTCTGGTTTTACATAGACATGGACAAGCGTTGCAATCATAGGGTTTGTAAATTATATATCACCTTAAAATTTTACAGATGCACAAAAGTAATATACTTTTATAGTAACCATTGGCTCCGCTTTGGACTTTCATCGAATCGGATAGTAAAAATGGCCGGCCCAATCGTCTGAACAAAGTAACAACCGCCTACCGCTATGCATCGCGATCTTCGCTTTTCGAATGATCCTCTTCTTAAAAAGAACTGTAAAGCACTCTTTGTCAGTTTTAATTGTCTGATGCTTGCTTTCCATCTTGCCCGTGTAAGTTTTTTAAACCGTTGCGCAGCATATAGTCAAAGGAAGTTCGCAAAATTGCTTGTCTATATGTCAGGCTATAATCTATTTCACGGGCGGGGAAATAATTCCCTGTTTGTAAATGCTAAGTGTGTTTCACTTAGCATCCTTCTTTTTTTTGGCATTCTCGGTCAGGCAAACAGTCAATCGCAAACAAATTTGTCTGATGACCTTAAGCTTTATAGTCAGGCAGTAAAGAGTAAAGACTATAAGAAAGCATCTCAATATGCTATCGCGATCGCGAAATCGTATCATGAATCAAAAGAGACTAACAAAGCAATCGATCAGCTAAATCAAGCACAGGTATATATTAAAAAATCAGGCGACCTGTCGTTGCTATATACAGCTTCCCATCAGCTGGGGATGCTAAATGTGGAAATAAAAAAATACTCGAAAGCACAGGAAAACTTTCAGAACGCTTTAGGTACAGCGCAACAACTGAAGGATGGTACCCTGGTAAAAGAGGAGTATATGAACCTGGCATCGAGCTATAGCCTTGCCGGGAAGTATAAAAAATCCATTGAGTTTGCAGACGAAGCATTGTCACTGGCAATATCGCAAGGTGATACAGAGTTACAGCAAAAGTGTTATCAGCTGTTGGCAGAATATTATAGCAAAGATGGAAATGCAAGAAAATCTGCAGAGTATAAAGCACAGTATAATTTGTTGGTAAAGGCACAACAGAGCGAAGAGTTAAAGAAGCGTGAAGTAAAAGAGTTGCAGCAACACATCGCGAAAGCGGGAATTGAAAAACGGGCAACACAATCAAAGTTGACCGAGCAAACCAAAATACTTCAGCAGACGAATGACTCGCTACGCCTTATTGAAAATTCGCTTCGGGTCACAGAAGATTCGCTGAAAGAAGTTGAAGCGATCAGTAAGAATCGTCAGATGGCCATTGATCTTTTGCAAAAAGATAAGGAGTTGGCTGACGTGCGTATTAAAGAACAAGAAACTCGAATTGAGAAGGAAGCACTTGTGCGTAACTCTATCATTGGCGGGAGCTTGTTGTCGCTGGCACTCATCACGGTATTGGTCATTAACTATCGTAAGAAGATCAAGACGAATGAAAAGATTGATCAGCAGAATAAAAATATCAAGAGCAGTATAAATTACGCCAAGCGAATCCAGGAGGCGATGCTTCCGAAGATTGATCAGCATCCCGGTATATTTGATAACTCATTTATACTTTTCCAGCCACGCGATACTGTAAGCGGAGATTTTTATTGGTTATCCGATATTAAAAATGGAGAGCATCATGGTGATATAGCATTTGCTGCCGTGGATTGCACAGGTCACGGAGTCCCTGGTGCATTTATGTCTATGATCGGTATCAATGCGTTGAATGGTTTAGTGAACCGCGGTATCACTGAAACCAACCGGATATTGGATTCTCTCGATCAGGAGATTCGCACTGCGCTACGCCAGGATATATCCGGAAACAACGATGGTATGGATGTGGCGTTATGCATCTATAGGCAGCGTGAAAGAATTCTTGAATTTTCCGGAGCTAAAAATCCATTGGTATATATTCAGGATAACAGATTATTCCAGGTAAAGGGTGATGTTCATTCTATCGGTGGCGTGAAAAATAAACATGAATTCCTTTTCAAAAAACACGCCATCACAATTGACAAGCCTACCTTGGTATATTTGTTTTCAGATGGTTATAAAGATCAGTTTGGAGGCAAAGACAATGGGAAATTTTTATCGAAGCGATTGAACAAACTCTTGCTGGAGATCCATCACTTACCAATGAAGGAGCAGATGAATATTCTGCAAAGAACAATGGACGAGTGGAAAGGAACCCACGACCAGACTGATGATATACTCGTGATGGGTTTAAAACTGGATCCGTCCAATCAATAGCTGTGACCAGCGTTGTGTGCGCGTACTGCACTTGAGGTTGTAATAGATGTGCAAACCGAAAATTAAAATGCGTTGGCAAGGAACTATGCCTTCCGATTCTTTGTAGAAGGACGAGTGTAGAACCTCACACTTTTTAAACCCAAAACATTATGACATCCACCGATCAAACCGTATCAGGCCAGGACTTACTGGTGAGCACTTTTATTAAAGCATGGACATTACAAGTCAACAGAATTAATGATCTTCTTGAAATTATCCCGGAGGAAGCGCTTTTAAAAGAAATAGCGCCCGGAAAGAATACTGGTATATATATACTTGGTCATTTGGCGGCAGTTAACGATGCTATACTACCGTTACTTGGATTTGGTAAAAAACTGTATCCTCAATTGGAACAAGTTTTTATTACAAGTCCTGATAAATCAGGGTTTGAGATGCCACCAGTATCAGAACTGAAGAAATATTGGAACGATGTAAATGCATTGCTCCTGCAAAATTTCAATCAACTGGATTTGGATGCGTGGCTTACCCGTCATGAAGCAGTATCTGCAGAGGCCTTTGTAAATGAGCCGCACCGAAATAAATTGAATGTGCTGATCAGCAGAACAACTCACCTGAGTTATCACCTTGGGCAACTTGTGTTGCTACGTGAAAAGAAAAAATAATATACTATTACATCAGTAATCACCAGTGGAATTCGCATCGTACGATTACACTGGTGATTAATGTATAGCTTATTTTTTTTAGTATTTAGATTCCAGCTTGATAAGATTAAGTGCGGGCAGCGGCCCGCCAAACTGCTGGATTTTTCCTCCTTGCGAAAGATCACCAAGATCTATATCTGCGAATCCGATACGGTTAGCAATTTCCTTTACTATATTTTTCGCTTCAGCATCGTTCCCGGATATAAATACAACACGTTTCCCGTTGCTGTCATTTGGGTCTGCAGCCAATAGCGCGGCAGGTAAGGTGTTGAACGCTTTTACAACACGTGCACCCGGAATAAGTTCAGCTATAATTTCACTCGATGTTTTATTCCCTAAGTCTAGCGGCTTGAATTGTGGAAAAGCAATGGCATTGGTAGGATCGATTACAATCTTGCCATTCCATTGATTAACATTGCTCACCACCTCGGGCACCTGCTTCCAGTTAACCGCGAGAAAGATCACATCGGCTTGTATAGCTTCATCCGTTGTTACGGCCTGTATGCCGTGACCGATTTCCTGTACTATATCTGCAAGGCTTTCCGGACCACGACTGTTACTGATCACAACGGTATATCCTGCCTGGGCAGCGTGGCGGGCAAAGGCTTTACCAATATTACCGGCACCTATAATTCCAATTTTCACAAAAGTATATTTATAGTTTGAAGATTACTGTTTTACAAGTTGAACGCTGGCGATAAGTTTTACTTCATCACCCACTACAGCACCACCGGTTTCAGTTAACGTGTTCCACGTAAGACCAAAATCTTTGCGACTGATTTTCCCTGATAACTCAAAACCGGCCTTCACATTATCCCACGGATCTTTTGCTATACCGTTATGTGTTACCGAAAGTTTTAACCTGCGTGTAGCGCCTTTTATAGTGAGATCACCTTCCAGTTCAAAGTCGTCATTTCCATTCTTACTAAAGTTCACAGAGGAGAATTTGATTTTCGGGAATTTCTCTGCGTCAAAAAAATCTGAGCCCTTCAGGTGACCATCACGTTGCTCATTGTTTGTGGAGAGGGAATTAATGTCCGCTTCGAATGAGATCTTTGCATCATCAAAATCTTCTGTAGCCTCTGCTGCTCCTGTAAATTGAGTAAAGCTTCCGGTAACAGTACTGATAACAAGATGCTTTACTTTAAATTGAATTTCAGAATGTGCTGGATCGATGTTCCAAATTGTATTTTTCATAAAAGATATAGTTTGTGTTTGTTTAATGATTCAAAGGTGCAGGATGTGAAATTGCTTTTAAATGATAAAGGGTAAGAAAGACCATTGACCTTTGATAAGTGTTATAGCTATAGCCATAGATCTTTTATCCCTTTACTGAGCTGTTATTCTATTGACTTATATGTGATCGTGCCATATTTGCCAGCGAAAAAGTCGTTATACGCTTGGGCTATTTCAGTTCGTGAATTCATTACGAAAGGTCCTTCTGCTACTATAGGCTCGGCATATTGTTCACCTCCAAACAGAATGATGTCTGCCGGAGATATACCTCTGTTGACTAATTCTATCTCGCCATCTTCCAGGTGAAATGTTACCAATTCACTTTTCCCAAAATCTTGTCCGTTAACATTTACTTCACCTACTGGTATAAAAGCCGCGGTCTCTTGCTTTAAAGGAATCGTCAGCGTGAACTTTGACTTCGGTTGTAAAATGATATGGTATAGATACTGTTTGCTATAGGTCTTAACAGGCGATTGCCGATCGCCGAGGCTGCCGATTACAACGCGGAGGGTACCCGCATGCTCCGGTAATTCTATTTCAGGAATATCATTCGCTTGTACGGCCAGGTAATCTGGTTCCTCAGCTTTATGTACCGCAGGCAGGTTGATCCAAAATTGCAAAGCATGTAAAATTCCACCTGTGCGCTGGAACTCCGGGCTGTTGTGTTCGTCATGTACAACACCGTTTCCCGCTTTCATCCACTGAGCTCCACCAGCTTCTACTATACCATGCCCTCCATGACTGTCATAATGCTCTAGCGAGCCACTGAATATATAGGTAAACGTAGCAATACCACGATGCGGATGTGCGAACTTGCCTGAGGGACTCTCTGGCTTTTTAGCTTTTTGTGCTGTAGGATAAAGGTGATCGAGAAATACATACGGACCGATAGCATGGACGTTTAAACCGGGAAGTAAACGGTTCACTAAAAGTTCCCCAACTTTTGAATTCATGCCACTGTAGCTTCCTTTTATGGATCGTTGTTGTGCTGTTTTCATGATGCAAACATCTATGAAAAGAAGCGGCTGCTAAATATCAAATGATAAGAACGACACTTGACATTTGATAGGAAATGTTCGCTATAAGCGTACTCGAAAGCTTGGTAGTCTGGTATGTCGGGTTATATATATACGATAACGCCCGCGTATAATATTGCTATACCGTGTGAGATAGGTATGAGTTAAACATAGTTGTTTACTTCGTGGCAAGTTTCTTTCTGATCCGGCTCAGCGACTCTGGTGTGATGCCGAGATAAGAGGCGATCATATTTTGCGGAAACCGCTGGAGGAACGCAGGATTGCTTTTCATGAGATCTAAGAAACGATCCTCTGCTGTTAAGCTAATCGCATTGTGAATACGCTTTTGCATCGCGATAGAATGACGCTGGTCCATTTGGTTTATCATTTTAGCAATCAACGGCACGGACTCAATCAGGGGTTGCATTTTCTCATATGTCACCAGCAGTACATCACAATCTTCTATAGCATCAATGTTATACTGTGACGGCGTAAGCATGATATAGCTTTCGCGATCTACCATCCACCAATTCTCGATGCCAAAGTATACAATGTTCTCAACTCCGTTCACGAGCGAGTACTGGCGCATGGCACCTTTCACTATAAAAGCACCATACTTACAGATGTCGCCCTCTTGTAAAAGGAACTGCCTTTTAATAAAATGCTTTGGTATAAATGCTTTTGATACGAGATCAAAGTCTGCATCCGGGATTTCAGAGGAAGTATAATGGTTGATATATTTTCGTAGCGCTTCGTACATGCGAGGGTATAAGTCGGTTTGAAGGCGCTAAAATAATATTTTACGCAGAAAGCTTGAAAATAAATCTCCCGCAGATTTCACAGGTTAACGCAGACTAAATACGTGATTGTATTTAAAAAAATCTGCGTCAATCTGCGCTTTCTGCGGGAGTTTGCATTTCTCCCTATAGGAGTCACTCTCTTATATCGGATATCTCACGCAACGCCTGGGCTGCCTGTAATTTCTGATGAAGGATTGTGTTTGTATTTAAAAACGAACGGAAAAACAATTCCAAGGATCAAAGTATATCCTGCAAAAGCGAGCCAGATACTTTGCCAGTCGCGTATACCATCCACAGTGAAATAATCGACAACCCAACCACTGATCACTCCTCCCAGAAATGCGCCAACACCATTCGTCATGAGCATGAATAATCCTTGGGCACTAGACAAAATTGAGTTGTCGGCTTCGTTCTTGACGAACAGCGAGCCCGATATATTAAAGAAGTCAAACGCCATTCCATAGATAATCATCGAGAGTACTAAAAGAATAAATCCGTCTCCAGGATTTCCGAATCCAAATAATCCAAAGCGCAATACCCATGCAAAAATACTCATCAGCATTACTTTCTTAATTCCGAATCGCTGCAGGAAAAAAGGTATGGTAAGAATGAACAACGTCTCGGAGATCTGAGATATAGACATTAATATACTCGGATGTTTTACAGCAAAGGAGTCTGGATATTGACCCGTGAAGTCGTGAATAAAAGCTTCACCAAATGTATTCGTAATTTGTAGTGCGGCTCCCAGAAACATAGCGAAAATAAAAAACACGGCTGTGCGCGGTTTTTTAAACAATACAAAGGCATCCAGTCCAAGATATGACAAGAACGATCCATCTCTTTTTACTTTTGCCGGTGTACAGGCCGGTAGTGTAAAGGCATAGCATCCGAGTAATATACCGGAAGCCGCGCTTACATAAAGTTGTATAGGGCTTAGCGACCAACGACCGAGATCGATTACCCACATTGCGAAAACAAATCCAACCGTACCCCACACGCGAATGGGTGGGAAAAACTTGACAACATCAATTCCGTCTTTTTGTAAAACGGCATACGACACAGAATTATTCAATGCTATGGTAGGCATATAGAACATGGAGTTCACCAGCATTGTGAAATACATCGTGCTGTAATCGCTGACCTGTGCTGCATATAACAAAGACATCGCGCCAATAAGATGGCAAATACCCAGGAGACGCTCAGCGTTTATCCAACGGTCGGCCACAATACCAATCAAGGATGGCATAAATAAAGACGCAAGCCCCATGGTGGCGTAAATGCTGCCGACTTGACCGCCTGTAAATTTCAGAGTAACAATCATGTAGCCACCCATGGAAATCAGCCATGATCCCCAGACAAAGAACTGTAGAAAGTTCATTACGATAAGACGGCTCTTAATATTCATTAAACTATTGGGTTCGGGTATTAGTAAATGGTTAAGAAATCTTTAAAGGTTTGAAGATAAACGCATTTTATTTAAAATCTAAAAAATTTAGTGTGCTCAGAAACAGATCTATAATAGACTCCTGTAGCGGTGTCGTTCCAAGGTAAAATGCGGTTGCGAATAGTTTGTTTCAAGGTGTTCGTTGCAAACGGTTACAGATCTATATTTGGAGCTTTATTTATTTTAAGGCACAGCCCAAACTATATATTCCATGATTAATCCCTATACCGAAGACGAACATTTTGAAGGAGTAAATTATACAGAGACGCCACTCACTAAAGGAGAATATGAGAATTGCACGTTTCGAAACTGTAATTTCGGAGGGTCTGAACTCGCTGAAATAATCTTCTCACAATGTAAGTTTGAGAGTTGTGACTTCAGCATGGCTAAGTTGAGGAATACTTCGTTTAGAGATGCAAAATTTAAGAACTGCAAACATTTAGGATTACGCTTTGATGAGTGCAGTAAAATGCTGCTGTCATTTTCCTTTGAAGGATGCGTTTTGAATTTTTCCTCTTTTTATAAGCTAAAAATAAAGGGCACTACATTCAAAGAATGTAAACTTCAGGAAGTGGAGTTCAGAGAGGCAGATTTAACCAACGTAAATTTCCATAATTGCGATTTGCTTAGTGCAGCATTTGAAAATACAATATTGGAAGGTGCTGATTTCAGGACTGCCTATAATTATTCACTCGAACCTGAATTAAACAAAATGAAGAAAGCAAAGTTCTCTTTGGCAGGAGTTGCCGGCTTACTCGATAAGTATAAAATTGTTATAGAGTAATGATACTATAGTTTATGATTTTAAAGTCAGCTATATATTGAGGTATATAGCTTGCAAAAGTACGCATTATGTAGCGGTGAGCATTTTTTGTCGCAATCAGCCTTTTATAATGTCGTTTTAGCCCCACCTTCAGGTAAATTTCTTACTGTATGTTTGTATTGTAGATCACGAAACAGAACATTCTGCCATCGGAATGTTAAGAAAAACGTAGTGACTATTGCGTAAGCGTTTACTTACGCGTATATTAGTAAGCAAATACTTACATATATGGCACTACAGGCAAGAAGAGATGTATTTCAGGCTATAGCAGATCCTACGCGCAGGGACATTTTGAATCTGATTTCAAAGAAGTCGCTAAACCTGAATACAATAGCAGAGCAATTTGATGTAAGCAGACCGGCTATCTCGCAGCACATTAAAATACTTACGGAGTGCGGTTTGATTATCATTAAAGATCAAGGTAGAGAAAGGTACTGCGAAATACAGGTTAAGAAGTTAGCAGAGGTTGCCGACTGGCTGGAGCCTTTTCGTAAACAATGGGAACATCGATTCGATAAGCTGGATACACTATTAGTAAAAATGCAATCAACTAAAAAACACAAAAAACGATGACAACAAAAAACCAACTCAAGGTTGTTGCCGAGCCAGGCAAACAAGACATTTATATGTACCGCGAATTTGATGCGCCACGCGAGATGGTGTTCAAAGCTTTTATAGAACCCGACCTAGTGGTACAGTGGCTGGGTCCGAAGAACATGAAAATGCGCATCGAAAAATACGATATGCGAACGGGTGGTTCCTATAGATATATACATGCTGACGAGAAGGGCAACGAGTATGCGTTTAATGGTGTAGTACATGAAGTGTCTGCACCGGAGCGAGCTATACAGACTTTTGAATTTGAAGGATTGCCTGAGCGCGGCCATGTAAGTCTGGATACAGCATTGTTCGAAGTGCTCCCTGGCAATCGCACACGTGTCACGATGCAATCTGTGTTCAGAACGGTGGCAGCACGCGATGGTATGGTGCAGTCTGGTATGGAGCGCGGTGTAAGGGAAGGTTTCGAAAGACTTGATGCCTTACTGGTAAAGTAACAACGATTCGCAATATAGTATATATTATTCAACCCTTAAATCTTAACGAAATGACTAAAGAATTGTGGATCAATCTTCCGGTAAAAAATGTAGCGAAGTCAAAAGAGTTTTTTACAAAGCTTGGATTTCCGCTCAACCCCAATGCTCCCAACCCCGATATATCGGCATGCTTGCTAATTGGAACCAAGAATGTAGTGGTGATGCTTTTTGAAGAACCTGTTTTTAAAAGTTTTACGAACCACGAAATCACGAATACAAAGCAATCAAGCGAAGTGCTGATCTCGTTCGATGCAGAGAGTCGCGAAGAAGTAGACGAAATTGCAAAGAAAGTAAAAGATGCCGGAGGCATAGTATATAATGGTCCTGGTGACAATCAGGGATGGATGTATGGCATGGGCTTTAGCGACCTCGATGGCCATCGCTGGAATGTTCTCTACATGGACATGGCAAAAATGCCAAAAGGCTAAACTATAAATTGCCTCGGGATTAATCCCGAGGCAATTCATGTTTGTGTTTTTTTTTAGCCTGATGTGTTGTGCTTCTGATAGGAGGACTTTCATAATGAGCTTCATCCACATTATATCCCTTGCCTCGGGATTAAATTCCGAGGCAAAGGATATAATTGAAATAATGCCGGACACAATTTTGATCGCTTCTTAGAAGCATTTTTTTTACTCTTCTGCTTTGAACTATGTCTATTTCAAAAATGACAGTGGCTATAAATAAGGCACTTCTGCGGTACGTAGAGACTGTAAATATAGCGGAAGCATACACGAATAATCTTTCCGGGGAAATTGATAAAGTATGATCATCACTTTACTAAATGCACCCAACCCTTTATTTTGACCGGCACACCGCTACAGGTATGGTACACCCCGGACCAATAGTAAATTCCTGTATTTAGTTCGTTGCCATTCCAAACCTGGTTATTTGGCGCTGAAAAAACCGACCTTCCATATCGGTTAAAGATAGTATAGCTGGCTTTGTCCTCGTTGTCGTTATCCGTTTGGTCGTCATCTTTACTTAGTACTGTGATCTGAAACGAATCGTTTTTCCCGTCACCATTCGGCGTAAATACATTTGGAACAAATACAGAGTCTTTTGAATGTATATAGATGTACTTTGGAGAAGTTGTATACGAACAGGCTCCCTTCTTTATAACTGCAGAGTAGTACCCTGATTTTGTTGGGTGAATGCTGTTAGTCAATTCAGAAAGTGTTTCAGGCTGCTCATTGTCGGCTGAATATAGCCATTCGTATGTCGCTCGTGGATCGGAAGGAACGCTGAAGGAAAAATCATTTTCATGGCAAACTTCTGACTTTACGTTTTCAGGGACCAGTGCCATCGAGAAATTATCTTTTATACTAATAGCGAGTGAGGCAACCTCGCAAAAGTCTTTCTTAAGTGAAACCATATAGTTTCCTGGTGATGAAGTTTCTAATGAATTCCCCGTTCCTTGTTCTAAATAATCACCTCCATTGTCTTCTTGTTTACTCCACGAATAGATAGTGCCTGCAAGCGGAGTAGTGTCAATTGAAAGTTTTACGGATCCCTGCTCGCATAAATTTCCGGTACGATTGATCACGGGAGTAGAGAGCCGGGCAACTTTTACGGTCGTTTGGTTCTGATAATAGCAACCACGAGCAGATGTATAACTATAATACAGAGTATAGCCTCCATTAGCAAGATGATTCATGACGAATCGGTTGTTTACTACGCCGGAGCCAGACCATGTACCGCCGGTTGGTGAAGCCGTAAGGTCTAACCCTTCAGGAGGAGTACCACAAACCTCTCCAAGCGGATTAGCGAGAACATCGATCGATTCATTGTGGATTGTAATTATTTCTGAAAATGTTTCGCATGCTTGATTGTAGACTTTTGCCATGTACTCACCACGTTGGGACGCATCCATTGTAAGGCTGGCTTCGCCGAGGTATATAAAAGATTGGCTATCGTTTTCTCGGAAAAACCATTGATAGTCACTGTCTGTTATTTCTTTTACTTTTAATGGAATGGAAATGTCGGCTTCCTGGCATACCCAATATTCTTTATCAACGGTAATGATAGCTGGAGGTTTAGCGTTCACCTTTACGCTAATCTTTCCACTCGACAAGCAACCCGTGGGTGTGTAGGTAATCTCGTGTGATCCCGTTCCTGCTATAGATGGATCAAATATACCAAGTGCAGCATCTATAATTCCTTTTCCTGTCCATGTACCACCTGATGGCTTCGCGGTGAGTGTTATTGTACTACCCGACTCGTTACAAAGTTGAGGCGCTGGCTTCATCGCAAGTGGTATATCGGTAATATATACCGTTCCTGCGGTTCGGCCGGTTGATATATCTTCCAATGACGAAGCGATAAATATATTTTGCTCATTCATTGCAACCTGAATACCAAAATTATCCCGTACACTCATTTCTCCTTTAAAGACTTTGGAAAGATAAGCGGATGACCACCATTCATCGGCTGCTTCAAACAATATCGCCTTGCCTGGTATATTTGTGGGCTTATTGTTATTAAGATCTGCGCTGGCGAAGAATTCTGCAACAGGTACTCCTACCATTACAGAGCTTTCTGATGGAAATACAGATGCACCAAAGAATCCACTTTGTTGTTTTATATCGGGAAGAAGCTTAACGGATTCTGTTCTGCTCGACCAAGAACCGCCTGATTTATATACATATACTGCGCCTACATCCCATGTCCCTTCAAAATCCTTGCGTGGGGCTCCAATGTAAATTGTGTTGTTTTTAATAGCTACGGTCTGTCCGAAGTCTGATCCATTTTGAACCAACACAAAGGTTGGATAAGAAAATCGGAGGTTCTCAGGATCAGTAGGAGATAGCTTTGCCGTGTTTATCCATGTGCTGTTAGCTTCTAATTGAAAAACCTGTCCACCAGCAACGAAGGTATCCCCCTCAATGGCAACTCCAACCGTTGTGAATTTTGAAAACAAGTTAAAATATCCCGTTGACACTGATTGCCGGTATATCCAGGAGTTACCATCATATTCATAGATCGCCACTCTTGTATCAAGTGATGGGGATTGATCGCCATACGGAATCAACAACCACCGGTCACTCATCGCTACATTGTCCCCCGAGGCAATAACTGTATTCTGTGGATTAGGAATTACGATTTCCTGAAAAAACTGTGGACTATTCCAATCGTCTTGATCCCGTTTATAAATGAAGACCCGACCTATCGCACCCCAGTTGTTTGCGCCAATAGCAATGAATTTTTCACTGGCAGCCAAAGCGCTTCCAAAATTTACATTTGAGTAGGTGGTTGGGTTAGGTATAATTGTTGACACTTGGTTCCATTGCAAGCCGTTTTTTTTATAAATATATACTTTGCCAGCTTCGGCTTTCAAAGTATTGTCGCGAATAGCGCTTACAAATACAAAATCACCTTGTAGTGTCATCCGACTGCCAAAAGCATGATTACGCGTACTCGTTGGTATGGTATATAATGATGACGATACCCATTTATCAGATGATGTTTTTGAATACGTGGCGATCGCGTTCGATACGGAAGTCTTGTTCGGATTAGGTATATATCCGGCAACGACATCCGTATGCTGATTTGCAGCAATTACGAGCCCGTATCGGCTAACCGTGGATGATCTCGTATCGATTGTTTGCCAGGTTGGAGCGGCCCAGCCAGTAGCTCCTTTTTTCAACCATGTCAAAGTTGTACTTCCGAATACATTCTTACTGGCTGCGTATAGATCAGTACCATTTGTAGCAAGACGGAGTGAGCTTGCATTTGGAATCAATGTTTGGCCGTCCGGATCAAGTATATAGGTTGGTGTCGCATTTCCCCAATTTCCACTGACAGGTTTTTCGAAATACATCAGTTGCAGCTGACCACCTCCGGACGCTGACCACATGATTCCATCTTCCAGCACCACAAGATTATCCACCCAAGCACTATAGTTTGTAGATGGAGATAGCAGTGCCTCCAGAGTGAAGTTTGAAAAACTTCCTGAAGGGTCGTTATATATGAATATATTGCCGTGGGCCGAAGGCGTAAAGGGTGTACCTGTAATAATTCTGTTTCCTGAAATATATACCCCGGTCCTTCCGAAGTCTGAAACATTGTATGTAGCTTTTATTTCCAAT
Organism: Ohtaekwangia koreensis; assembly: GCF_900167975.1. Classification (GTDB taxonomy): domain Bacteria; phylum Bacteroidota; class Bacteroidia; order Cytophagales; family Cyclobacteriaceae; genus Ohtaekwangia; species Ohtaekwangia koreensis. The sequence continues at coordinate 162,974 of NZ_FUZU01000002.1, read as the reverse complement.
GGCGATATAGCATTACTCCAGGATATACCGGGGTCTTTATGAAAAACAAAGAGACTACCCGCGATAGTTGTAGGATTAAAATTATGGGCTTTCAAGGCATCCGCCACTACAATAGTATTTTCATCAACCGAAATGTCAACGGGGTGAAAATAGGCGGTACCAAAAGATGCAGTTCCGGGTACTGAGAGAGTACTGAACTCTGTTGCGGACGCCCATCCTGATGCTGGCTTCTTATAAAGCAGAACTTGACCGCCATTTGCTTCCGCTGAAACTAGAAGATAATTTTTCGAGAGCTTAACACTTATCCCCAACCGAAGATTGACAACAGGCTGAGATGCAATCATTGATGCAATCTTTACCCACGTATCATTTGATTTCTCGTAGATGTAAACTATACCTGATTGACGACCTACCGTGTCGCTGTCAGGAACACCCACTGCGAGGTAGTTGTCGTACATCGAGACTGACTTCCCAAAATCAAGTGAATAGTCTACGGAGCGCTCTGGATACAGCTTTTCAAAGCCGTTCATACACTGACAATTGCCTGAAAGGGCAACGAATATAGCTGCCAACAAAGTAAATACTGATTTCATATAGACAAGACGCCGCAAATCTACAATTTAAGGCCGCTTTTGACAGTAATAAAAATAAAAATTCAAGTGCTTGTAATAATGTGTCGCTAATTGCAGTATATATCTGTACACATCAATGGGAAGCGTTGTGGGTAGGTGGTAATATTGTTTCATTACAGCGTCCTTATCTCCGAAAGTTTATCTGAGAAAACTACTACAAGAGCATATGTGCCCGCAGCGTTAGATTTATAACCTACTGGTATTGAAAATTTGCTGTTTCACTAGCATTCCCTATACCATGCCTTGAGATTAATCCCGAGACAATTGAATTTGATCATAAAAATAATCTTCCAAAGACCTCAACAAATGGATCGCGACCCACCACTGTGTAATAAAATAATGCACCGAGCCATCCGTGGAACAATCCCAGTACATATACATTTCGGGAACGTTGATATATATAGCCGTACAGTAAAGCGAGGATAAATGTGCCGGCCATCAACCAGTAATCAGGATAATGCATTAAGCCAAAAAGTATAGCCGTTACTGTAATAGTTATAAAGGTATTTGGCCGCTTTGCTTTTAAGTGCTGCAGATTTCCTGCCACTAAACCTATAACAAGAAATTGTTGAATGATGCCCCAAATAGGATAGAGAATTAAGATTGGAATTATATGCCAGCTCAGGTTGATAGTATCAAGCTTGTAGCCAACAACAAAGAATGTGATAACAGAAATAGTACCAAAGGGTAGAATTTTGAGAGCTACTTCTTTGAAGTGTCCAGGCGAAAGCCCCAATAATGAAGTATTCCTTTTACTCTTCTGCTTTGCCTGACTACATATATAGTCCATCCAATAATGACAATAGCTATAAATGGAAGTCGCCATTGGAGTAAATCCATGAAGATGATTTTGCCGATGCCCACCAGAAATACAGCAGTGATTTCATACTTCCTTCGTTTGTCGGAAATAAATTGTTGAGGGTCAGGCAGGGGTGAGTTCATATGGAGTTGCTGTAGGCAACTGTAACAAATATAGATTTCAATGGTTAATTAATTATTTATTTTATTCGTCTTTTGCCGGTAGACTGAGTGATTATATGAAATAAATTCATATGCGCATGTACTAAATACAAGCTAACGGTTTTAGTATGTTTTGTTAACGATCGCTAAATGAATTACTAAAATGAAACATCGTTATAGCGATGTTGATAAAGATCTAGATTTTGTATCGCCCTTAATACGATTTTATTATAATACTTAGCGGAGGAATTAATCCCCCGCTAGTGATAAAATATGTAAAACAATCTACCGCTTGAAATCACGGAATTTGATTTTAGCTATAATTCGCTGGCCATGACGATTAAACAAATCTACTTTAGGCTTCATGATGAGACCTTCTGCGATGTGCTTTTTATCCTGTGCCATGGTAGAGGTTTAACCTTTCTTTACAAACTCAACTGCTTCCAGTAATGTACCGGTACCGATAATTGGTACGATATCTATTTTTAATTTGTTCGCAATGTCTTCTACATTTTCGCGAGACAGCCAGAAGTTACCTACTTTTACATCGAACAAAATAAAGTCTGTACGGTGAGCGATGTAGCGATTATCCTCCTTCTGGATTTTGTTACCGTAACCTTCACCGTACATACATACTTCAGTTGCATCAGTAAAGATTTGTTTCATAGTCTCTGCGGTAATTTCTGTTGCAGTACATTTAGCAGAAAGGTTGGTATATGTGCATCATCAGTTTTACCGCCGAAGCGCACCTCACTACGATTCCACATAATGCGGATGTTGGTACCGTCAATCTTTTCGGTCCAGGTCCACGGAATGTCCTTCAGTGTTTCAAATTCCGGTAATGCCCAGTGGCCTTCCATCAGTTGTTTAAAATTGGTTTCAGGACTGCGCAAAAATACAGTCTGAATCTTGTGGTATTCTTTCATTAGTTTATTTAATAAGAGTGTTAATAATTGTATTAGATATAGCGTATTATATATACGTTCAGAAAAGACATGGCAGCGCCACTCCAATGTTTTCACCGGACGATATATACTTTTGACTATCGGGGAAAATAAAAAGCCCCGGATTGGTTTACCCGGGGCTTGTATGTATCAGCAGTGTGATGTTTATCTATACATATACCCAGGATAAAACCCAACGGCTTTTCCCGTTAAATACGAGGCGTATTTAGGAAGCGTGTTTTGGTTTACGATGTTTACTCCTAGTTTCATTTTGGTGTAATTTTATTGTAGCATAATTATGGGTGTAAAAGTACAAACATGCTTCCTGACGGATCTATATCTTTCAACGCGCTGCTTATGCATTTCCCGGTTGTAATCGGAGATGACTTACAATGGGGTATGGATTTGGCTGCTACACAGTCTTGATTAAACATACAAGTGACATCGAGAGGAAAAGTTCTTTTTGAAGAGGAACCATGAGTAATTATATTTGCCTTATCCTACCGAGCCACACATGTATAGTTATAGTTTACCTGCATTACTTCTGTTTCTGTTAGTGAATGTTGTATCTGTATTAGCCCAGGAAATAATGTGGGCGCATCAGTCAGAAGATGTTGCTTATGATGAAGGTGTCTTTACTATTGAGATGGAATTGGATGCTGATGAAAACCTTTATGTTCTTTATGTTTTACAAGGTCGGGTGAAATTCGAAGGTGTTCAATTTGAGTCTGCAGGAACAGAAGACTTGTTATTAATCAAGTATAATCCTGAAGGCAATATTCTTTGGATAAAACAAATTGGAGGCGATGGCTGGGACTCCGGTAGTGACATGGCTATAGATAGTGATAACAATGTTTTAATAACAGGAGTTTTTTCGAAGGGATCGGCATTTTTAGATCCGACTCTGGATCCGAATAATGGGAGTGCTTTTATTGCTAAGCTAAATTTAGCTGGTGATCTTATTTGGGTAAGGCAGTACGGTAATCAAAACTCGGCTGGTCATGCCATTACAAGTGATAGGTTTAATAATATAATTGTAGGGGGCTTTGTCGATATGGACAACCTCTTGGTAGCAGCATATGATTCCAATGGAATTCTTATGTGGTCGGAGCCAATGATATATATGGGTTGTTGTGTGCAACCTTCAATAGAACATATTAGAACGGACGCAAGCAATAACATTATAATTATTGGAGACTTTACCGGAAGGATCAATTTTGCGGGTGAAACACTGCAAGCACCCTTTTTTTATAGTGCTTTTATATACAAACTGAAGAGTGATGGCAGCTATATATGGTCCAATCAAGTCGATCCGACTGAACATGCACTGGATGATGCTCGTGGTGTTGAAGTTCAAATCGACCAGATGGGTGATATTTTTATGCTGGGGTATTTTAACGGTGCTGCTAGACTAGGCACGATAACATTGAAGGCCCAGAACGATATTGACGATCGTACCGGGTTTCTTACTAAAATTAGTTCTGAAGGAAGTTTTTTGTGGGCAAAGACGATGTATAGTGATGACATGCTACCGGGGAGTCTCAATATAAATCCGAATACTAATGAACTTAATATTTGTGGGTCCTCAGGCAAACGGTTTGCTTATGACGATGATTATGTATCCTCAAGTGTTACAAAACAATCGTTTATACTTACAACAGACGCAACCGGAAATTTCAAACGTTACATGTTTCTCAATCCAGAGTCTTATCCGAGCTACAGAGCTCATGCTGTTTTTAATTCAAAAAACGAATTCTATATAACTAGTAACTTTTACGCGGATTTTACAGTCGGCTGCTTTGATATGAAAGGTGGTAGTTGGTATACTGCGTTTCTTATTAAGAGCGGTAAGCTGCCTGATATTGCAATTAGCAATCTTAAGGCTATATGCGTTGATAATGTTGTAGAGTTTGAGGCGAAGGGAGCCGACCTTGCGACAAGTTTTACCTGGTATTTTCCTGAAGGCATAGAGTCAACGTCCGGTTCTTTTGTTACAACACTGCCATCGATAGCAGTGAAAATAAATGAGTACAAAGAAAATACCTCGTTTACAGTTGTTCCCTACTTTGAATGTTATCCACGTACAGAGTTCTCTGCAAGTCTGAAAATGGCACGTAAGCCTGAGCAACCAGAACGGCCCACGGGCCCCGCATTAATCTGTGCTGGGGTATCATCAATCTATACTACGTCACAAAACGAAGGTGTTGATAAATATATATGGACTCTGTCATCCAATGTAAACACTATAGCGCAGGCTGCAAATCAAGTTAATGTTATAGCATTATTACCCAATGCCACAGCGACTATACAGGTTAAAGCAGAAAACGGATGTGGAGAAAGCCAATTGTCTGAAACGTTGACAGTAGTAGTAAGCCCTGAGCCGTCAGCACCCATTATTACAGGGCCCTCTGAACTTTGTGCAGGGCAAAGCAACGTTCAATACATGGCATCTGCTACAAATGCCAATAGTTATGATTGGATTATTTCACCGTCGGGTAATGTGAAAAAGCTACAGCCAGACAACTCTGTAATTACCGTTGATTTTCCAAAGGGTATACATGCTGTAACGATACAGGCCGTGTCTAAAGGTTTATGTAAAAACTCGACCTCGCAACCTCTTATAGTTGAACTGGTGCAACCGCCCCTTGTTCCTACAGAAATAGCTGGTAATGCTGAATTCTGTATACAAACAGAATCAGTAATATTTGTAGCGCAACCTGAGCAATCCAATGTTTCCTATACTTGGTCATATCCTGTAGGTTTTAGCGTTCAATCGTCAGTTGCAAATACACTCACATTGAACTTAACGGATCGCGCTGAAGCCGGTGAAGTATCCGTTACTGTATTCAACAGATGCTTTACTTCTGTATCAAAACAGTTAAGCATAAAAGTTTTACGCGCGCCAGAGAAGCCTCTGATAGCAAAAAGTAAGTGCGACCGGCAATTGTTGTACGAAGGAGATTATGATGATATAGCATGGTATAAAGACAATGCGTTGATGAACGAGGGTGTACACATTGTAGAACTAGCTTCCGGAGATTCTGGTTACTATCATGTTGAGGTGCAAAATGTATGCGGAAAAACACAGAGTGATATTCTTCATGCTCTCCCGGTATATATGGAAAGTATATTTATTCCTAATGTTCTAACTGCGAATGATGATGGCTACAACGATTATTTTGTTGTAGATAAATCGTTGAAAGGTTCAAGTCTTAAAGTTGTAAATCGATGGGGTGAGAGAGTATACTATTCAGAGCGTTATGATAACACATGGAATGGCCAGGATCTCTCGTTCGGTACTTATTTTTATACTATACGAAATGAATGCACCGATAGACCTATTTCAGGATACGTGCATTTAATGAAATAGAGTCATTGCTCTATTTAGTTATTCATTCCGTAGACTCTTCACCGGATTCTCCAATGCTGCTTTAATAGATTGGTAGCCTACCGTAACCAGTGCGAGTGTACTGCATAGCGCTCCTGCGAGTATAAATATCCACCAGTCTATGTTTGTTCGGTATGTATAGCCTTGCAGCCATTGATCCATAGCATACCACGCGATGGGTGTGCCAATAAGTATAGCGATGAACACCAGTGTTGCAAAGTCTTTAGACAGTAACGCAGTGATGCGGATTACCGATGCACCTAAAACTTTTCGTATGCCTATTTCTTTTACTCTTACTTCAGCCATATAGCTGGCGAGTCCGAATAGTCCAAGACATGAAATGAAGATTGTTAGTATAGTGAATACAGAGGTAAGTGATGCTGTTCGTTCGGTATCTTCAAACTTTTGTGCGTAGTCGTCATCAGAAAAATGAAATTCGAACGGATATTCCGGATTATACTTTTGAAAGAGTGCTTGTATACCCGCGATGGCTTTCTGTGGATATATACCTTCTTTCAGTTTAATGTGAATAACGTTGAAGCCGCTTCCTTTCACACCTTCAATAACCAAGGGCTTTATAGTTTGATAGGGAGAGCCGGTAATAAAATCTTTCACTACACCTATGATGTGATATTCGGTGCCATCCGTTTCTTTTATAGTCTGACCAATCGGGTCTTTGAATCCAAATGCTTTTGCTGCTGCTTCGTTAATGAGCATCGCTGTTGAATCAGTAGGATATTTCTGAAGATCCATATCGCGACCTTGTATCAATCGGAGCGATGCTGTTTCTACTAGTCCTTCATCTGCCGACATTCGGCCAAAGTCAGTTTTGTCTTCCGGATTTTTACCTTGCCATTGCAGATCCCAGGTGTCACTCATAATCATGCTCATGGGTGAAAGCGTTTTCGTTACACTTGAAGCTATACCCGAGTTGATGAGTTCATTTTTTAAAGGTATATAATTTTCATACAGAGCGCCCGTCATCCAATGGTATACCAGTGCCTTTGCATTATAGCCACGATCGCGTGTTTGCGTATAGCGTATCTGTTGTACCACTACCATGGTAGCTATAATAAGTACGATAGCAAATGTGAATTGCGTAACCACCAGTATCTTTCTTGGGTTGATGCGCGAAGAACTCTTCTTGAATGTACCCTTTAACACCGTAACTGGTTTGAATGATGAAAGGAAGAATGCCGGGTAACTGCCTGCAATGATACCGGTGATAATCGTGAAAGCAATCAGCGCTATCCAGAAATATAGGTGTGTAAAGGGTACAGAAATGGTTTGGCCAACGAGTGTACTGAAATACGGTAACATTAACTGTACTAACACAACGGCTATACCTGCAGATATACCGGACAGTAAAATTGACTCGATTAGAAACTGTCCTACCAGTAATGCTTTGTCGGCACCGGCAACTTTGCGTACACCAACCTCTTTTGCGCGTTTTTCACTGCGCGCAGTGCTTAAGTTCATGAAGTTTATGCAGGCTACCAGTAAAACGAATCCTCCGATAATGGCGAATAGTTGCACCGTTTCTATTCGTCCTCCTACAGATTTTCCGTTTTCGAACCGTGAGTATAAATGCCAGCGACTGATCGGGTGAAGTATAATCTCCTCCTTAACAAGCCCTTCGCTGTGACGAATGATAACGTCTTTGATCTTTTCACTTACCGATGCGAAAGAATGTCCATCGTTGAGTTGAACATAGGTAAATATACCATTGTTTGCCCAGTTTATGTCATCATCGTTTGTGCGCTTCATGTACTCCGAGGATAATATATACTCGAAATCGAAATCGGTATTGGGAGGCAGGTCTTTCATAACACCGGTTACACGGTATAGCTCATTGTCGATTTTGATTTCTTTACCCAGTGCATGAATGTCGTCAAACATTTTGAGCGCCATTTTCTCTGTTACCACAATGGAATAGCTATCGTTGAGTGCTGTGCTGGCATTACCTTCCAGCAAGGGAAAGGTAAATATTTTCAGAAAAGATGGATCTGCTATAAGTGCCTTTGTTGATACTTTACGATCGTCTACAATAGTAACAAACCATCGACTAAAAGTTCGCGCTACCTCGGCCACCTCTTCATATTCTGCTTTGAGTGTTGGACCAAGAACTTTTGGTGTATAGGGCCAGCATTCGATCTTGTCGTTCATCCGGCCTCTATTCCATGCCTGGTATATATTCGGTTGATTCACATGAAAAGTATCGAAGCTTACTTCGTGGTGTATCCATACAAAAATTATAATCGCTGTAGCCATTCCTACAGCAAGTCCTGACACGTTGATAAATGTAAAGCCTTTGCTTCTTACGAGATTCCGAAATGCGACCTTGAAATAATTTCTGAGCATACGTGAAGAGTTAATACGATCACGCATATACCTGCAAAGCGTGATCCAAAGCGAAACGCTTTTTTTCGGGTGGAATTAAATGAGCAAATATATATTGTGTCCGAAATCGAAATATTTTGTGCGGAAATGGAGCTAATAGAACTGTATAGTTTACGTAACGAATTTAAGTTCTTTGAGGAAAATCTTTACTGTTCAAGCTGTCTTTTCTGATTAGTACGACCTTGAGCTAAGTATATTCAAGACTTATTACGTTGCTCATAATATCAATCACTCCACCAGTTTCACTACTTCTTCTTCCTTCAATTTTCTGATGGCCATTTCGTGGGCAGAGAATTCTTTATTGCGTGGCCAGATGTGAAAGCCTCCAGCGAACTGCTGTCTGAATTCAGACATGAGTTTATTGAATGCAGCTTCATCAATGCCCATGCCAGGATAGTAAACGTAATACCACTTTCCCCATATACCATTTTCATCGATCTGTCCATGATAATCGATTTGATGTGTGCTATAGTGTTTCATAAAACGACACGTCATCGATGTAAGATCATAACGACCTTCGAACGTGAAAGCACCAACGTCATCATGTCCGTTGCCTGAGATGTTACCGTTTATAAAGTCAAGCATCAGCAGCATTTCATGTCGCTCTTGGCTATGGTAATAAACGTAAAAGCCAGTCCAGTACCCGCTGGGGAGGTATGAATGTTGCTCATAACGATCAGGAGAATCAGGCATAGTAGTAATTACATCTGTGTTTAATGACAGTAATTTTTATACTATACATATATGTGAAGGGTGTGATAAATTCCAACGCTTCAATTCTCTATTGTTCAACCAACAGCGAAGATACTTTTATATCTAGGTATTTGGCAATTTCAAATAGTGTAGCAATACTTGGCTGGCTATCATTTGTGCACCATCGTGAAACGGTGCCCGGCTGTACATTCAAATAATCTGCAAGTTCTTTATTGGTCTTTTTCTTTTCTGCCAGTACGACCTTGAGCCGGTTATATTCAGGACTTGCTGTTTTGCTCATAGTTTCTTAAACGTTTCGAACAAAACTAAGTGTTTGAAAATTAGTGCTTTAAATGTGTTTTAAGCGCATATTATTGTCATTAAAGTATTATTAATATCATTTGTTGTTATTTATATGCTTATGGATGTTATATTTATGACAGCAAAGCATCTAAAAATATTTTATGACGACTAAATGTTGCCCATCAGAACTGCCTTCTCAAAAAGAACTCATTCTTCAACTCCTCAAACAAGAGCTTAAAAGCTATAGATTTTTTAACGGCCTGCGTGAGATTGGCCTTGATGATTCTTTCTATCATTCAGACTTCAGTTCGCTTCTGCTAACCTATATAGGTTTTGATGATGAAGAGAATGCAACCTATGATTTCTATTTCGCTTTACTTGAAAAGTATAGCACGTACTTCCAACCTAATGAAGAAACTGTAATGAAACTCGCTCTAAGGGTGTATCTGGAACTTGTGGCCGAACTGAAAAGTCGGCAAGAGTTGAAGAAAGATTAAGCTATACTTCGATACCTAAAAATACACTACGTAGTGAGTTAGAAACTTTTGTTGATGCTCTGGTCACACGTTAACGTACTTTAACTGCATGGTATAATTAACCAGAGATTGAGAATATATACATGAGTGTTATAAGAAAAAAAGCCTGGGAAATACCAGGCTCTAGGACTACTTGAAAACTTTTGTAATTTCATTTACAGTCCATACGGTAACGCCAATGACTGCAACAAAAGCTAATGCTTTTGCAAGTTCTCCGACAACTGTAAGACAGGTATTGCCTTTACACACAGTTACCTGATCTTTTCGAGCTGAAACATTCATCATACAAAATTTAAGTGATACAAATCCTGCCATTTGACCTTCGGCAGACTAAGGTCTCTATGTGAGATCTTCTACAGGAGCACCCGGAGCGTCACGTTTTACTGCCTCTATGCCGTTGTCTCTGGCAGATGAAGATGTATAGCTTTCACTGTTGCTAAGAATCTGCCCATTGGCCGCTTTCAAGTTAAAAGTATAATTTGAAAGACTATCCTTTTTAGTATAACGCGAGTCGTATGGTGCATTTATCCTTACAGAATCAATGGCGCTGTTGCAATTTTGCTTAGTGGTATAGGTTTCACTGGCTTTTAGAATCACTTCTCCATTTCCTTTTGAGCGTAACACGAAGTAGTACTGACTGTTGCTGCTCCTTAACAGCTGAAATTTAGGGTAGTTCATTTTTTTGTTTTTTTTGTTTTGAAAAATCAAATAAGATCAAAGACTTCAACTTCGCGACTTCGAAACGCTCATGTTTTGCTTTGATAATGTGAATGTAGAAATGGTCAGTGACATCTATTGTCACTGATTAGAGATTTAGGAAGAAGATCGATATTAGTTAGTAGAACGAGCCTTTTCTAATTTTTCTATGATTGGTGCAAGGTCTTTTCTGATACCGCGTGGAACGAATTTACTTTTATATATACAGTAAAGAAGATCGCTATATTCGGTGTCGGTTAATTGGTCTTGGAGGCTAGCTGCACCTGTATCTTCATATCTGAACTTTAGGTGAGATATAGTGCGCTTTGTTAAATTAGCTTGTACTTGAATATAGGTGTCTTTTGAAAATGCAAACCCATTCTTACCCACCACTAGGGATTTAGGTATACAATAGCAATGCAATTTGCTCGGGTGGTGAATAACACACCTCTGGCCTTTATGTTCGTCCGGAATATAGTCTTTGGAAGTTGTCAATGGCGCAACGATTGCATCTGTACCTATTCGTAAAATGACAACCATAAATTTATCTTTTGGTTGCGTGCCATTTCGTTCAAAGTCAAAATTTCTAATTAAAATGATGTTAGGAGGAGAAAACACTATTGGCTAAAGGTTTAAGGATTCCTGTGCGTTTTTAAAATTTTCAAGTTTAATTGGATCGTTAGCAATAAGGTCGGATAAATCAATGATGTAGGAGGATGTCTGCTTAGTTTCAAATAACTCTTCTAAGTTCTTTTCCTTGACGATTTTGTCCCACAATGTTCCCTCTTTATGTAGATGGTTAATCAGCGTTTCACTCGTTAGGCTACCATAGTCCCTGATGATCTTATCTATTAACTCAATTTCGTAGTCAGAGAACTCAGAATCATCAAATTTATTGACGGATTTAATCAGTGCTACCTCCCGATCATTTTTGTTCTCGCATTTTTTAGCTTCTGCATAAAATGAAAGTTGCTCAGAATTGTTTTTCATTAAGTCAACATATATGTTATATGCAACCGGTCCCATTTTCCACACTTTATAATTCAAACCTGTGATAGGAACTCCAGTCTCTTTTACGGACGTCTCGTCAATGATATAAAGAAGTTTGAGGAGTTTCGTTAGAAATAATTGCTGATGGTAATTCTTCCATATCTGATCCGTGAGATAGATAATAAGATTACCGATCTTATCCACGTTATGGATGCTCGGATGGCTACTGCTTGGAATTTTCATGTCGATGACAATCAACCCTATGGCATAGGTCCCTAAGAAAACTTTATGCCAAGATAGTATAATTCGTTAGAATTTAAAGGATTATAGAGGATTTTTATAGGATACAAACTTAATACATCTTGATGACAACTATTGTCACCTATTCATATAAACTTATTGCTATATGCCTGTTACAAAAAGTCAAGATTTAAGAATTGAAATTCTTGATGAATTGCTAGATGCCAGAAAGTGGACGTTTCAAGAGTTGCTTGATAGAGTTAATCAACGGCTTGGAGATAGCCAGCCTTTCATTAGTAAAAGGACTTTGTTGCGAGACTTAAACTATCTGATTGACAAAAAAGATGCGCCTATACATAGGCCCGAAAAGAGTGATAACTTTTACTATTATACCCGAAAATTTTCATTAAAAAATATCCCTATCGATGAGGATGATCTAGCTAGCCTAAAAAATGCAATTCAGATTTTAAAAGCAGTGGATAACTTTACGTTATCTCAGGATGTAGAATATATTACCCGAAAGCTTGAGAATCGAATAAATGTTGAGACCTATGATCAACAGATTTATATTCAATTTGAGAGGCATACAACCTCACAAGGAGGCGAGTATATATATGAGCTTCTTGAAGCAATTAAGAGTAAAAATGTATTAAGACTGTCTTATCAGCCCTACACTCACCCTCAACCTAGCGAAAAAAATGTACATCCATATTTATTGAAAGAATTTAGGAATCGATGGTTCTTGATAGGAAGGGAAGAAAATGCAAGTAGAATTACTATCTACGCGCTCGATAGAATAAAGAGAATACGTCCATCAAGTGTATCCTATGTCGAAAATACTCTTTTTAATCCAAGCGATTATTTTAATAATTTGATTGGAGTTTCTATACCTGAAAATGCAATACCTGAAAAGGTTGAGATAAAAGTATATAAGCATGCTAAGCCCTATGTCCTTTCAAAACCAATTCACTTAAATCAAGAAGTAGTTAGATATTTTAAAGACGGAAGCATGTTAATCCATCTCAACCTCATTTTGAATTATGAATTGAAATCAGTTTTGTTGAGCTATGGTGATGGCCTTGAAATTCGAAGGCCAATTCTTCTACGCGAAGAATTAAAAAAAACCATAATGGGAATGGCAGAATTCTATTGACCCTTTTTAAGCGTAAATATGATCCGAGCATATAGTCATGATTTTTCGGAACACGTGTCAATCAATTCTTGCCTCAGATCATGCAGTAATTCGATTCCTTTAAACGCTTCAATGAAAAGAAAAGTGAGAATTACAATTAGTATACCCAGATAAAGGCTTGTCTTCCCCCAATCTATATTGGATGTTTGTTCATGGGTGATACAAATAGCGAGGTGTCCAAGTAGCATTATACATATCGCAGCTATTATCGTTAGTTCAAATCTAAACCTGTTTAATATACCTCTGTAATATTTTACTATTACCGGCTCTTTCGTAGAAATACAGATAGCTAAATATCTTGCCCATCGATCGTAAAACTCTTCGCTAAGCTGGTCAACTGATTTATCATTTATTCGATCCCTCACGAATTTACCCAGAAGTAATTCCCAGCAATTGAATAATATTAAAAGCCACCCAAATAACAATCTGAATGTTGCTAAAGTATTATCCTTCAAAGAAAAAGGAGAAACTGCCGTTGCTTGTTTGGGTGTTGTCTTCAATTTTAAAAAAATCATTTCAAGTCTGACTTCAATGTTAGAGGCAACATCTGTAAGGAAAAGGCCCGTGCCCCAGCTGACTAATAAGAAACCGAGAACTATGGGGATAATAGTCCATTCAGTTAGCGCTGATTGAACATCATACGGCAAAGAATGCACAATCAAGTAAGTGTAAGGCCAGCTTGCAATTGCTCCTGGCAATAGGCTGGTTAACAGTTCTCGTTGATTTTCAGTTTTGAAAACGGACAACAACTCCATATTTATTTTTTAATGATATCGCACAGCTTTTTATGGTAATTAAATGTTTTCCTAATTCTTCATCGGTAAACTTGTAGTCGCCTAAGACTTTAGCACACGCTATTACTTCAATCATTCATCTTTAATGCAAGGAGATGCGGAAATATAATTGAGGCCTTTCACTATTTGATGAATTGTTTCCGGGAGTATTAAAATTCTTTCCGAGCGCACTGAATTTGTTTCCCAAAACCAAGCTAGGCGTTAGATTACGTGAAAGCTGATAGTAATACTACCAATTTTCTTCCGTCCCCTGCCACTATAACATGAATTAAGCAAGGGGTATAGGAAGGGTTAAGGAGGGCCTTAGGATCGCTATACCTAGCTCTTACCTTGCTTTTTGAAAAACAGCTCAAAAATAAGAAGTTTCTTTGGTGAGTCGGCAGTTTTGTCAGTACTTGGGCTCATGGCTATAAAGGGCATTGTAATGGCATTTATATACTTGAGCGCAGGCTTTGCAGCCTGGTCGCAGCCGCTATGCGAAGAAGCGAATCTGCATAAGCTGGTTATAGGTATAGATCATGTTCCTATAGTTGTGCGTGATCTGAATGAAGCAAAGACTTTATTTTCCGACCGCCTGAAGTTTACGGTGAAAAACGGCAGAGCGCATGAAGGAATCAGTAACTTCTTCGTAAAATTTCAAGACGGTACATATCTGGAGTTCATCACACCGTTGGATAGTTCATTCGCTATCGGTAACTACTACTCAAACTTTCTCAAGCACCGAGCGGGAGGAACCAGCCTTGCGCTATCCGTAAAATCCGCAGACTCAGTAATGCTATTGCTTCAACAGTGTGCCGTGCCATTCAAATCAAACGCGAACCCTATATGGCTAAGTGTTGAACCTTCCGGTAACGATTTATTCTACATTGAATACAGGAACAAGAATTGGAAAGAGCGTGAAGTAAATACAACGCATGCTAATCAATCGCTGTCGTTGAAATCGGTTTGGTGGATTTCAAAAGATCCTGCAAAGTATATATCAAATTTTACGAAGCTCGGTTTTATCAATAAAGGTGCGTCCACGTATCTGGGTATTCAGGCACAGGTACTAAAAGCCGAGTCAAGCGAATTAATCGTGGTGAGTAGTAGTGAAGGAGCTGATATACTCGGCAATTTCAAGTCGCCCGGAACGGAAGGTATTTTTGGATTCACTGTTAAGGTAAAATCATTGAATATAGTCAGGCAGTTGCTCAAAGATCAAAACCTGATAATCAAAGGCAACAGTATTATATACTATGCTAAGGATTACAATTTCTTCATTGTGTTTACTGAATAAATAAAGCTGTATCCTCCGGTTAGATTGTTACGTTATTGGGGTAAACCTATGAAACTCATCAAACCGTCCTGCTATAGCGAGAACGATCACCAGCATCATTATAGGCAGCTGATCATACTGCCGGTTTTAATACTGTTCGTTTCATGGTTATTCATTTCGTGTGGAGGTTCCTCAAATGGAAATGATACCCTTCACGCCAATACCATCGCAGAAGTTAAAATAGGCAACCAGGTATGGATGGCTCATAATTTTGATGGCGCCACCTTCAGCAATGGAGACTCTATACCGCACGCAAAATCTGCTGAAGAATGGGAGCGAGCCGGCAGAGAAGGAAAGCCAGCGTGGTGCTATTATAAAAATGATGCAGGCATGGGTGGTAAATATGGACGTATCTATAACTGGTATGCCATCAACGATGCGCGAGGGTTTAGTCCGGAAGGGTGGCATGTGCCGACTAACGATGAATGGATAGCGCTGGAGGAGTTTGTGGGTATAGCAGAGGCTGGTGTGCGATTGAAATGCAGTGGTGATACCACCAGCGGATTCTGTGCGCTGCTCGGTGGGTATCGAAGTAAAGAAGGAGGCTTTTCGGGTGTTGACGAATTTACCTATATGGCCAGTGCCACCGAGCGCGATCAACAGGCAAATGATGCTTGGGGACGCGGTATACATCATGCCAACAATACTATAATGCGATGTGGGTTATATAAAGCACACGGCACGTATGTGCGACTTATTAAAGATTAGGCAGCGTATTTTTTGAGAAGAACTAATGTTAACCGTTGCTGCCTAAAATTCATGAAATATACTTCTACTGAAATGAAAAGGCTGTAGCATATTTATATCTTTCTATAGATTGCTTATACTTTTTACGGTTGGTGAGAAATGGTGGTTTATTCCTAAAATAGTATTTTCGCGAAGTACAGATACGTTCATCCTACAGATGCTTCTACATGAAACCTATTGTTAATAAGAAATATATCCTGGAGAAATTTCAAGGGAAGGGCGGCTGGACCTTTGCACGCATACCTGAAATACCGCAGGATAAAAAAGCACACTTCGGTTGGGTAAAAGTAAGGGGCACCATTGATGGTTACGAAATCCGAAAGTATCACCTGATGCCGATGGGGAATGGCAAATTATTCTTGCCGGTAAAAGCCGAGATCCGTAAGAAAATAAAAAAAGACGTAGGCGATTATGTACACATTATTCTATACCCCGACAACGAACCGTTGGAGGTACCCGAAGAAATGATACTCTGCCTGCAAGATGAACCCGCTGCATGGAGGTTCTTCAATACACTTTCAGAAAGTGAGCGTAATTTTTATGTAGAGTATATATATTCTGCCAAAAAGGAGGAAACAAAAATTGATCGCCTCGCGAAAACTATTAACAGGCTCGCAAGCGGATTAAAGATGTATGAAAAAGAAATTTAGGACGCTACTATATATAGCGCTCAATGGTTTTATGAATCAGTCTGACTTGCTCTTGGAGAAGGTGAGTTTCTCAGCGTACAGCGCTTTGCGTAATTTGGGTATACTGCTTGGTCCTACACCATGTAGCTTCAATATATCGGACTCACTCCATTGCGAAAGTTGATGCAATGTTTTAATACCGGCAGCTTCTAGCGCTCGCCTCGTGGGTGCACTGATTGTAGAGAGAAAACCTGCTGCCGGTTTGCGTTCTTGTTCGCAAACCGGACAGGTTGGGCAATCGCTGCTTTTATAGTATGTGTGTCCTGCTTTACAAACTCTAAGATTCTTTTTTAGCGTTGCCATAACGTGTCTTTGTAAATGCAGTCACCGAGGTATATACTATAGATTTACTTCTGCGTACTTCTTGAAGTTATCAAGAATGGCCTGCCAGCCACCCCGTTGCATCTCGATTGGGTTGGTATCTTCAGGATCAAATGTTTCTATCACTTTTGTTTCAGCACCGTTGGCCTCGAATGCGATCTTTACTTTGCGACCGTCCTCCATGGCATATTCAATTAGTTTATAGGGCTCAACGTTGGTATATACTCCACCAAAGTCGAAACTCATGCTGCCATCTTTAGCAGCCATGGTAGTCTTGAACTTTCCATTTGTTTGTAAATCATTTTCAGCGTGTGGAGCATGCCAGTCGTCAGATGCCTGACACCATTGCGTGATATGTTTCGGCTCGGACCATATTTCCCAAACTTTTTCTACCGGGGCTTTAACGGTTGCTTCTACAGTGATCGCGTTTCGGGTTGTTGTTTCCATAAATATTAATGTTTAAGTGATAGTTTGTTTCGTTTTGTTAATGCAAACATAGTATAAGAATACAACCTCGAGGTTGGTGAAAAACGACTTTCAAGCGGGCGAATTGCGACAAAATAAAGTGTTCGCGTAAATAATACACTCTCAAGCCATCCGACATGCTTTAATATAGACTCTCAATCAACTACGTTTTGTATTCAATATTGGATGCGTTCGCTTGATTCTTTTGAGATATAGTTTGTGTTGCGACACGTGAAAGATGGATATGTTTGTGCGCATATACGATCATCCTTTTAAGTTAAACATCGAAGGGATATATTTCGCGACTCCTAATGTCTACCTATGAATAAATTTTTGATTGCAGTTATCAGTATTCTGCTGCTGCTCGCGGTTGGTTGTTTTCTATCATTGCCGGTATCAGTTTTTGATAGAGATTATGCTGAAAGATTTCTCACGATAGCTGAAGTGATGGGTATTATTATGATGCTGTTAAATGGAACATTTCGAAATACGCGTTACTTTAAAGTGGCGAAAGCTGTTATTGCTGTTTTAATTCTTGGGGTTCTATTCAAGATTTTGCATTTGGCGGGAGCCGATGAGCTACTCGTACTGCCATGGTTACTTCTGCCACTGGTATATATGGCTCATTTCCTGGCAAAGAAAACAAAGAATCATCTTGATATATTGAAGCTGTTAACCGTCTTCACGTTTTATACTCCCGTCCCATTGATTTTTCTAAACATGATTTCAGATGAGCAAGGAAATATTATGTTCGTGATAGGCCATGTAGTTTTCTGGCTCACGTTTGTTGATTTCCTGGTGATGGGATACAAACAAAGTTTGTTTAAAGGTTAGCTTTTTTTGATGATTAAACGCATAGGTGTATTCATTGCCAAATGAATGCTATTGTCTAAATTTCCCACTATATAATAAGCTTTTATATGTTTGATGGATCAGGCTTTCCGAAATCACTGGACGAAGAGGTTTTTAATCTTTGGATGGAAAATGGCAGGGCAAGTAAAATACGATATAGTTACATGCTTATAATTTGGGATGAATACGAATCAAATTATCGTCCTGTTTATGCAGAGCAGCGCGCTGAAATCAGCGAGTACGAAATTTATAAAACGTCAACCGGTCGCGAATCATTAGTAGCTGCTTATGATTTGTATTCAGAGTCAAGGATTGTTTAAACTATATATGGAATGACGTATTCTCGACTCATTATAAATCATTATACCGTAGCATAATCCATTCTATCCTTTATAGCAGCAGGACTCACTATTTTAGTATTAGCTTCCTAAAAAAATCAACCTTACCAATTATGCGCAATACAATTCTTGTCTTCCTTTTTTTCATTCTCTTTTTGAATCAAGCTAACGCTCAGTCTACTACTTCCTTTAAGGACAATCGCTGGTTTGATTACAAGAAGTATAGTAATAATTTTTATTCCAAGCCCGTTCATGAACAGGCTGAAGTAATCGTATCGGAAGATAGTATAATTACTCATCTCGGCAGTAAAATCATTCGCTATAAAATAAAGGGTGTTACCGATGTTGCTACTAAAAACAAGAGCAGTAGAGAATATAAGGTTGATAACAACGGTACTGAATTAACCGTTTCCATTAGTCGTACCATGGAGACATACTTTGGTAAGAAGCGCAGGATTGCGTGGATCAGTGGAGGTACTGATGGATGGATAGTAATGTCTCCCCTTACATCTATTACACCGATTGGTTATTTATTTCCGGGCGATGCCAAGATCGACATAGAAGCAGAGCGTGCCAGAATTGTTGGTTACTATGACTATGATTTGATGAGACGTGTAGATGCTGAAGCATACCGAAATGCCGGGGCTACCTCATACGATCTCCTGATATGGACAGACGACAAGTGCAAGAAAGATGTACAAATTGAACTTCGTGCTGATAACACGGGAACGTGGTGGTATGGCAGCACAGCAAAAGATTGTCCTAACAAAGCTGAGCAAAACTTTAAATGGAAGCTAGATCACGTTGTGGTTGAAGGCAGACAAGCCATGAGACTCACCCTTACAAGCGATGAGTCTAACGAATATATAATTGACGAACTCACGGATAAAAAACTCTCACTGGGAGGACAATTCAGAATAGGTGATAAGGATGATACAACATCGGATGGCTACCTGGTACTCTCTAAAAAGAAGAAGAAATAGCTTTAGGTAGGGAGTTGCCGCTAGATCGCTGCGCTCTCGATTGTGAAAAACCCTATCCAATAAAAAGGCCCCGATTTATCGGGGCCTTTTGCTGTTGCCTTTATGTCTGCAGATGTGGTATATAAGTTTACTTCCAAATATACCCGGCTTACCGACTGGAAATGATTTGATACTTATACTTTATCCATACTCTGTGCCTGCCAGGGATATAGGTAAGGTAGCTGCATAGCTCTTTTATGATGACTGTTGATGCTTATTAAACCTGGTTGCTCAATGCTTTTCTTCGTGACAGCTCGCTATATATAGACTGCGCCATGCCATCCAACTGCTGCTCGCGGGTGCTGATATTGGAAAGATCAAGCGATTCACTTTGCTGGGTTAGCTGGAAATATAGGTCGTGGATGGAATCATCCTCGGTATCCAGGCCGATCATTGTTAGGATTGTTCCACTTAGTTGTAAATGGTAATCGCCTGCGCTGAGCCCAAGATTACTAAGGCCGCTGACAAGTTTGTTGTTAGTTAAATCATCTTTGATTAAAGAAATGATGAGATTTTTATCCTGCATAACAGATGTATTTAAGTGCACAATGATAATTTAAAAATGCATAGTATGCATTATAAAGTGCATTAAAAACTTTTAATGATGCGTTTTAAGTGCCGTTTCTGTTTGATTATCAAATCCTAAATTTGATTGAAACGATTCACTGCTAGGACAAAAACGAATGGCTTTTAAGGAAATAAATCGCATCAAGGTTGTGTTGGTTGAAAAAAGAAGAACAAACAAATGGTTAGCAGAAGAGCTCGGCATGAATACTACAACTATATCTCGTTGGTGCCGAAATGACGTTCAACCTCCGTTGGAAACTCTTGTTGAAGTAGCAAGATTACTTGATGTTGATATTAGGGAATTGTTGGTGCCTACGAAGAAATAGATTTGGCAAGTATATATGAGTCTATTGAGGCTTCATAGAGGAGTTTGCCTCAAGGGTCTGCTCGTCTCGGCTATTTAAGTAGAAAAAAGCTCTGATCTTCAGAGCTTTTTTGTTTTGGTGTGTTGAAAGTGTGGCTCATTTAGAGGTAGATAGTTGAATTGCTCTCGCATTCTCTGCTACTAAATGTCGATCGTATACTTGTACTCCAGTGCTATCACCTTTGCCTACAATTGACTGAAAGTAACATCCAGTGCAGCACTCTTTTGTTTTATCTTGATCCATCGTACCCAATGTAAAGTGGAACATCTGTTGACCAACATCTGCTAACCCAGAGGGAGCGATGAATAAGCTTAGCAGCTGCAACACCTCAAGCGAAGCCAAGTTTGAACTGAATGGAAAAACATTTTCGTGTGCTTCTTTATAGGCCTTATCCTCCACAAGGCCTAACACATAACTCGGATCGTCCAGAAACCCGTTTCTCTCAAGGATGGCATTTTCCGTTTTGTATTGACCCAAGCATTCCAGGCAGGCACGTTTGTAACCAACCGTCTGTGCTTTCCAATCAGCTCCAATAATTCGAGTATTGCTGCTGTTAGTTCTGACTAAAATGCCACCATCAATTATGGGGACTAAGTGCGCGTAAGAAATAAAATTCAGCACTTGTCTTGGCCATGGCCGGTCAACACAAGAGAACACTATATCGCCATCTAGGGCTGCGTGAAATCCCTCCGTCTCGCAAATACTAAATGGCACAACTCTAACTCTAACATCTGGAGAGGTAGCACATTTCAAGATTGCATCTCGAACGGTGTCAACTTTGAATCGTCCAACATCTTCTTTGAACATTCCGCTACATCGATCTAGGTTTTTCAGTTCGACTAAGTCAAAGTCAATCAAAATAAAATTTGAAAAACCAGCTCTTGCCAAAATTTCCGCGATGATGCTCCCGACACTACCGAGTCCGGCTATTACTATTTTTATCCTCGAGAGATCCTCTTGAATTTTTGGGCCCCATGCAGATATGGTGCGCATCTGTTGTTCGGAGTTGAAGGCAGGTTTGAGAAGATGGTCGTTAAAGGTTATTGAAAGCTTCTTGCCAATAACCCTGACATTCTCACACCAAAATCTTTGATATGATCTCTTTGCGTGAGGATCCTTTATCCAGAATCTTGCACTACATGCACCATCAGTTCCCATCGTTAGTCCAACGAGAGGAAATGAAGTAGTTGAGAAGGCAGCGGGGGCAAGTCTAGTTTCGGCAACAACATCGTCTTTGCTCATTCCCTGCCAGCCAGACGTTAAGTGCGAGTGTAAGAACACCAAGCCTTGTTTTTTACCTCGCGCAATACGGATTGCCCTTTCAAAATACTCTGGCATAAAGCCTACATTCCAATGTACGTTTCGGTCACCTTCATTAGGAAGAATTATCTCGGTAATTATCCCAGTAGTTCGCATCGCGCCAGTGCTTGGAACATAAGTAGCGAAACATAGATCCTCTTGCCCATCCGGCCGAATTAAGTGTTTGACTAGCGCATCATGGATGGCGCTAGTCATATTCATACTATAACTCTTCATTCGATTCTGGTTAGAATGTTTCTCACATGCGCAAGGAATGTTCTTACAGATCGATCCGTTCGGTTCCAGTCTGGAAATCGCCTACTCCAGTATCTCCATCCGGATCCAAGTGGGCTGTCGCTTACATTTTGACGAGGCTCCTTCCAGTTATCTGCGTTTACCGCATTGAAATGAAGACCAGCGGGGCAATTCATGGGAAAGTCGTCCTGTACTTGAAACCCAAGCCGCACTGTTTTTCCCTTGTTTTTCCCGATGGGAACAAGGTACTCGATCGCTACGATACTATTGCTAAGCTCTTGGGTTTCAAACCCAAGAGCTTTCAATTGATTGATAAAATCAGCCCGTGCCATATTAATGTTACGAAACAGGGGTTTCGCCTTTAAATACAGACACGAATTTTGATCCAGGGCATTTCAGTTGAATCGGAGCATCTGGAGTATCCTTATGGGTTATTTCATTACCAGTGCTATCAAATTCTACCAGGTAATAGTCGGTAACAGGTGTGATACCGGCATTGGCTAAAATTTGATTTGCTGATAGCTTAGCCTCTGTGCTGGTTTCCGGCTCTTCATCAATAGTGTAGTTCCAAGAGTCAGGAGGTTTGACTACGAACTTCTCCAAACTAGGATGAGAAAGATCAACTTTTTCATCCAGACTAATTCGTTCAAAGTCACAGCCTTTGAGCTTTTGGAACAGCGATACACATTCCAGGTTTTTTACCCCTGCTCCCGTCAGTAATTCCTTACCAGTTACTTTAGGATGGTCGAATTTTACCAAAACGTCATCTACTAACGCTTTGAAAGTTTTGGTTTTTTTTGAGGCCAAATCCTCATTGTTAAATTGATTCATTATTGTTTCCAATTAAAAGTTCAAGTAATAAGAAATGATAACCCTCTCTCTACACAATCCTCAATACAGGATCGTATAGAGCAACCTTCCTGATGGGAAGCTTGCGCTTTTTTACATGGAAGTGTGCACTTGAACTTTAATCGGGCTTACTAACTTTAAGTACTGTAATCTATACTAGAACAAGAATGTCTATTTGGAATGGTTAGAAATAGTAAGTACTTTTGCAGTGCGAATCACAAAAGAACTTCTTGGACCGATTAATCCGAGATTTCTACACCAAAATCAGGTAGACACTCTGCCTGATTTTTTTTTGCGTCAATTGGACTGCCAAAACCGATCAGGTGCTCAAAAGTAAAAGTAAAATTCTGTAATTACCAATTAGGTAATAAAATAAATTTAATTGTTTACCTATTGGGTTATCTCTGAAATACACGTCAAAAAATCATTTTAGAATGTTACCAAATAGGTTATATTTGTCTTGTACTTCCAGTAAAGCTTTAGCTTTGGTCATTCTAATTGCCTTATAATTAGAAGTTTAAAATTTTGTTCTTTAAATCGCTACAGACAGTAAACTAACTCTATGAGTGTAAGCACGAAGGATTTTCGGAGCCCTGGTGAGGCTTTGAAATGTTTATTGAAGGAAAAGGATTGGACCCAAGACGACTTATCTTACATTCTGTCAATTTCCCTCAAGCACACAAACGAAATAATTAAGGACAAAAAGCCAATCTCACTTGACATTGCAAAGTCACTTGCAGAGGTTTTTGAATTGACAGCACTTCAATGGATAGAATTGGGTGCAAAATTTCAACTCGAAAACAATACAGGGAATAATGATAAGGTCAGATTGAAGGCTGATGTATACAAATACATGCCAATAAATGAACTGATTAAAAAGAGATGGATAAAGGAAGGCGAAGACCTTGATAAAGAATTGAGACGGTTCTGGAATATTTCCAAGGGCAAAGAGCTAGACCTATCTTTCTTGGAGACAGATCGAACACGACTTGAATACCGAACTTCTTCTGCATTCGAAAATACTTTCAATCAAAACAACGCCCTGATCTGGCATCAAATGGCTTTAAATTTTTCAAAAACAATTAAAGCAAAACCATTTCAAAAAAAGGCATTAGCTGAACTAATGACTGATGTTCACTCATACACAAATAAAGAAGGAGGTATAAAAAACTTCCTGAATGAGTTGGTGCAAGTCGGAGTCAAATTTGTGTTTCTCTCCCATCTTTCAAAAACCTATCTCGATGGTGCTGCCTTCTTGTCAGCTGAAGGCCCTGTTGTTGCCTTAACAGGTCGTTATGATCGGGTAGACAATTTTTGGTTCACTCTTGCGCACGAATTGAGTCATATCACTTTACACTTGACTAAGGATGAGAGAGAAGCGATTTTTATAGATGACACTACTAAGAAGTCAACCTCTGCGAAAGAGTTGGAAGCTAACGAGAATGCTGAAAAAGTCCTGCTACAGCCTGATATCTTAGAGCACTTCGAAAACGATACAAACTATATTACAGAAGAAAAAGTAATTGAGTTCTCAGATGAGAAGGATATTCATCCATCCATAGTTGTGGGTTTACTTGCGCACAACGAACTTGTTTCGTATTCGACACTTCATCGATTCAAGGAGTCGGTTAGGGATCAAATTCCGGAACGGTACAAAGCGGATCCGTGGAATTTATTCTAGTCGGATATTTTAAAAATGCCAAAACCTATTCACTTCCTTAACCCAGAATCATGTCTGGAAACAAGATAGAGTTTAAAATAGTCAAAGACGCGAAAGGAAAGGATGTTGATCTTGCAGCAATGTCGATGGTTGCTACTAGATCTCTTGTAACCCTTATGCAATCTCTCACGAATATTTTATCCGATTCGGCCAACGACCAGAATGTAAAGATTCAAATTCTTAAAGGTTCAGCTACTTTGGTTGCGGAAGCTTCGGAAGCCATAATCAAAAAAGTTCATGAGGACTTTGATGAGGTAACTCAGAACAAATCAACAAACAAATATCTTGTTGAAAACTGGTTATCGATTCAGTCTTTGATTCAAGAAAATGGTCTTGAGTATGAAGCAAATTTTTACACCCGATCGTCCAAGGTTCCTGTTCTTGAAAAGATTAAATCATCTAAAAAATTCAGAGTAAAGGCGACAAGACAGAGAATTACTAGTGATACCGACCTGATTTTTCTTTCCGGAAAATTAATTGAAGTGGGTGGAAAGATTCCGAACATCCACATAATTGCCGGAAATAGTGAAGAGAAGTATACTGTGGGTTGTGGTGAGAGTGAGGCTATCAAGGTCAACAAATTTCTCTACCAATCAGTAATGCTATCTGTTTGGCGTACGAAAAAAACAAACGGTGCCATTAAGTATACCTTTTGCGATTTTTATACTGAAGAAGCTATTTACAATCTCTTCACTGAACTCATCAAGGACTTTAACAAAAAGGATGAGGTTGATGCTTTAGTATTGTTACACGGTAAATTTAGGGAGTACATAGAAAGCAAAAATTTCGGATATCTCCGAAAATTAATGCGACTCTTCAATCATGACTCACTTAGTGCTAGTACGTTGAAGACCATTTTGATAATTACTAAATCCTTGAAAGACCAGGAAGATGTGTCTCAGTTGCGGCAATCGGTAAAAGAAAAACTTGAGTCTAAAATTGGAGCTTTAGTCTAACACTTGATGTTAATTACACTCGAAGAAATAAATGGTGAGCTTCTCCGAACAGACTCACATGAAATTGATTCCGATTTCGTTGGCGTGGCCATCTACGTGGACAAGGATGGCGTTGCTCACCATTCGGGATTGGTGATCGCTTATCAAGGCAACTACAATCTATTCCATTACACAGGTAGTGATGTAGAATTCAATGACAACGTGACCAGGGCTTTCATTTTTAAGAAATTGAAATTCGTTTCCAAAGAGGAAGTTTCTGCTTTTTATGCACATTGTTTAGTGATCCAGCAAAATGCTAATCCAACGTACGGATACTTCTTTGCAGGTGATTATTACGACAAAGAAGGACGATATTTTTCTCAAAGCGGAGTTGAGGAGTATATGACATGTGTCGGCTTTTGTATCAGCGTGGTAAAGGGATTCATCGAAACGGAAGAATATTTCTATTACGAAGATTGGACTGAAGATGGTGTTCCAATTTGGTTCTTTCAGCAATTTATTAAACAGTTACGCGAGCAAAATCCTAATGCGACTATTGACGAGAGGTTGTTTAGAAGGCATTTGAGGCGAATCACCCCCACCGAATATACAGCAGGAGCGTACCTAGATATACCCGTTCGAAAAAACAAAGTAGACCAGATTGTTGAGCCAGTTCGGAAAGCTTTGTTTGATAGACGACCAGCAAAGTAATTTCTCCACTGAGGAAGCACCCTTGTTGGTAGGGCCCTTCCTGATTGATCAGTTCCTTGAAGCGAATTGGCAATGATACGTTCAAGTTCAATTCTAGTCGTCAAAATAATTTCACTCATATCCAATCGGTTTCATTTGATTTCACTTGCGTGAATTACGGATTCATCAATTCAAGTGTAATAAGAATCTTTCGAGTTCCTATTTTTATTGATCTGATTCGTTTTCTTAACCTGGAATATTTCTGAAGTGCAAAAAAATACAACCGCTTAACAAGGCCAGGATAGATTCAAACTTAGCATTGTGCTTCCGACTTGTAAAATAGGAACCGCTTACATTCCACGTACTCGTGTTTTCTCGTTCGATTTAGCTGCTAGACAGAAATAGAGAGTCTGGTATTTCTGAAGTAACTCGAACTAAAATTTATGAGGACTGTGTTTTAAGCGAATTTCGATGATTCGATGCACTTCATAAGCAATCATCAGATGCACCGAATTTGCCACTTTATAGTGACCAATAATGTTCAAAATAATGTTTCCTGGAAATTAAAAACCCCGAAATTGAACGAATTTCGGGGTTTTGTTAAGTCAATGAGTGTGACTCAGCAGAGGAGGAGGGATTCGAACCCCCGGACCTGTTACAGTCTCCGGTTTTCAAGACCGGTGCAATAAACCGCTCTACCACTCCTCTGTGTACCGGTTTATTTAAGGAGTGCAAATGTATAGTTTTCCTTTAAACCGGCAAATACCAGTGAAAACTTTCTTTATTTCTGTTCGTCAGCGAAGTCAACAAATACCTTTTTGATCTCTCTGTCGTCAATTTTGGCTGCATTCTTGGCATAAGCGTCAAGTTCCAGCAACACAATACGTTGATCATTCAGGTTGGCCCGCAATTTTTCAATGTCTTTATCGAATTCAGCGTTCCTTCGTGAAGACTTCAGCGCATACTTCCGGGCGAATTCGTCACCGAGAGATTGTATCTTATTGCGGATGTCAATGCCAATTTTAATCTTCTCCAGAATGTTCTCCTTCGAACGCCCTACTACTTCAGTTGCTTCCAGTGTACCCAACGTCAACACCGTTGTACCACCTACCGCTGACACCACTTTGGATTGATCTGAGTTGTCAACAACAGCAGGGGTGAAGCCTGTTACAGCACCGAGAGATGCATTCACAATGGAACGGTTCTTCTTACCCTTCTTCGCTTTCTTATAGTCTGCATTTAATTTTTTCTGATTAGCATCCAATTGCTGAATGAGGATCAATGCATCGACCAAATTGCTCCTATACTTCTGGTACAGGTGCCCGTCTTTTTTAATAAGGTTTTCGGTATCCGTTATTTTGATCCGGACTTTGCGTTGAGTACGGTTGTTGGACTTATCAATAACAAAGAATACAATTTCTGTGGTAATAGAATTTTGTGCATCATCAACGAATTCATATCCGGGCGTCCAGGTAAATTCTGATTGCAACAATGTGTTTTCTTTCAATCCTGTTGAAGGCACACGCTTATCGTTCGGAATAAAGCCAACGCTACGAACGTTGTCATCACCATTTGGATCGGATATATATATTTTAAGATTCAGAGTCTCATCTTCTTTAATGGAGAAGAGAGAATCACCAGGCACGATCAATATCTCCGGAGGAAGATCCTGTTGTGTCTGAGAAATTTTTAGCCTGCCTTTAGTTTCAGCTTTGTCGGGTTGATCCTGAACAATAAATTCTACTTGCAAAGAATTATTCTTGAGAGATGAAAACTGACTTCGTGAAGGTGTCCATGTAAACTGGCCAAGAGAAGATAAGCCTGAACCTTCAGGCATCTGCGACTGAATAGATTTAATTACAATCGGGTCGCCATCCGGATCATATACATAGTCGTTGGCGATCTGGTACGTATTGAGATTAGATTGCTTCACATAAAATACTGGCAAGTCTTCTACAACCGGCGGGCGGTTAACATGCTTTATGGTGAAAGTTATTGGCTTTCGTTCGCGTTTACCATCGCGTAAGGTCGCCTGAAAAATGACGGTAATATCTTTTGTCTGTGCTACGCGGTCAACCAGATCATACGATGGCTTCCAGCTGAAATTACCGAGCGTATCAAAATTCATATTTAGTCCTTCAGCACCTTCTATGGAAAAGAATGCAGGAATCTCAGGAGCGATCTTTACCCGGAAAGCTAGTTCTTGATTTTCATTCAAAACATTCCACCCAGCTGAGTCAGGGAAAACCAAATGATGGTTTTGGGCTAGGGTGGTTAAGCAGCTACAAAACAAAAAAATGAAAATATTTAAGTGCTTCACGATAAAAGTTTAAGTTAGTTCAAGTTGTCCAAGGAGGCGCAAAGTTAATAAGATGAAAATTTTCCAGTATGGTACGTACCAAAAAGAAGCAAACTGATAAAAATTTCTTTACCGATGTATTTGAAGTTGCGCGACTCATTCCTCCCGGCCGTGTCACAAGTTATGGTGCAATAGGCCAATATCTTGGATTGAAATCGAGTGCGAGGATGGTTGGCTGGGCAATGCACGGCTGCCCGAAAGATGTGCCTGCACACAGAGTCGTGAACAGTAAAGGTTTGCTTTCCGGAAAACATCATTTTAAGCCACCTGAAAAAATGGAGCGACTTCTAAAAAAAGAAGGGATAGCGGTGGTCAACGATAAAATAGTACACTTTGCCGATGTTTTCTGGAATCCTTCGGCAGAATTAGCGTTAGATGTTGCCAAACCGAGAAAAAAACGTCCCAAACTTGGATAAGGTGTAATAAAAAACCTTCTAAATAACCGTTTTTAAGGTATTCATGCCGATGGCACAGGGTTAGCAATAAGGAGTTTCAAACAACGACTTATGAAAACCCTTATCAAAGTTCTTGTTGCTGGTTGTCTCTTTATCACTTCATCTGCAATAGCAGATGACATTATACCGGCACCTGTTTATAAACAAAGAGAACTCTTTGTGATAAAAGCTCAAAAGAAATTTAAGGGAGCAAAAGTTGAAGTCTTTCAGGCTAATGGTGAACTCATGACTTCGCAGAATCTGCAAAAGCGTAAGATGATCATTGACTTTGGAAGTGTGCAGCAAGGCACTTACGTTATCCGCCTTACAAAAGGTGACGATGTGCAGGAGTTTCAATATATAAGCAAACAAAAGTGATTACATCTTTTTAAGATGATCACGTAAAGATACAGTGGGGTTGGTTTTAATCGGGTCTAGGCTGCTTCGGATTGAGGTAGCCTTTTCCTTTTTTTATAGTGCTATATCTCCACTATCTCTTATATAGTATAGAACTAGATCGCCTTTATTTCCTCTGCCGTACTTTTTCTCGAAATAAGCCACAACCCGATGAAAGTAATAATTCCGTTCGCCACCAGAATTTCAATTCCGAATTTATAGCCATTAAATAGCTTTTCTGAATTGAGACTGATGAGGTAAGAGATTGCCGGGGAGAGTACGCATACGATAGGAACAAGCTTGTCGCGTACTTGTCGCTTGGTAAATAATCCAAATGAAAAGAGGCCAAGCAGAGGTCCATATGTATACCCTGCTATATTTAGCACCGCATCAATGACCGACCGCTCATTGATCTCCTTAAATACCAGAATGATAATGAGGAACAATAGAGAGAACCCCAGGTGTACCATAAATTTTTGTTTACGCTTCACGTCTTCATTCTTGTCTTTGAAATTTAAGAAGTCGATGCAAAACGAAGTGGTCAATCCTGCCAGAGCAGAATCGGCACTTGCATAAGACGAAGCGGTGATGCCGAGTAAAAAGAAAATCCCTACTGCCAATCCGAGTTCATTAAAAGCAAGACGTGGAAATAATTCATCCGAACTTGCTGGTAACGCGACGCCGTTGGTTGAACTATACATATATAGCAATGCGCCAAGTGTAATGAACAGCAAGTTCACGAATACAAGCAGTAAGCTGAACCAAAACATGTTCTTCTGTGCTTCGCCAAGATTTTTACACGTGAGATTTTTCTGCATAATCTCCTGGTCCATGCCCGTCATGGTAAGCGTAATGAAGGCTCCTCCTATAAATTGCTTCCAGAAAAATTGCGTGGAGTTTACATCATCGAAGTAAAACATTTTAGAATACTTGCTGGAGCTAACAGCATTTACCATTTCAGAGAACGACATTCCTAATTGACTTGTGATCTGCCACACTGCAATGCATACTGCTGAAATCAAAAATATAGTCTGGAAGGAGTCCGTCCATACAATGGTTTTTATACCGCCTTTGAAAGTATATACCCAGATCAGAATTATAGTAGTTGCTACCGTAACAAAGAATGGAACGTGCCATGCATCGAATAAAAATAACTGAAGCACCGTGGCAGCCAGAAACAAACGAAGAGATGAACCTATGGTACGAGACACAAGAAAGAAAAATGCTCCGGTTTTATAGGTCCAGAAACTGAAGCGTTGCTCAAGATAGGTATAGATTGAAATAAGATTGAGGCGATAATAAAGTGGCATCAGGATTCCGATAATCAGCCAGTATCCGACCAGATAACCAAGCACTACCTGGAAATAACCAAACCCAACCTTGCCTACATTTCCCGGGACTGAAATAAAAGTGACGCCTGATAATGATGAGCCAATCATGCCGAATGCCACTAGATACCAGGGCGATTGTCTGTTGCCGGTAAAAAAAGTATTGGTATCAGCGCCCCGGGAGGTGATTATCGAAATGAAAATCAATGCACCGAAGTAGATAACCATTATGGTAGCAACCAGTGTTGGAGTCATGATTGTGTAGTTTGCAGCGCAAAAAATCAGGAAATCGGATCAATTCCAAATCCATCTTGAATGAGTCAATTTCACAACGTATTTTTGCAGTTATGAAACCCGCGTATCAGGAAGAAATATTAACAGATGTAGATGTGCTGGAGGCTGTTGAAACAACCGACCTGATGGATCTGGTTGTGTTCAATGATGATGTTAATACATTTGATCATGTGATCGAAACTTTGATTCGGGTGTGCAAGCATACTCCGGAACAGGCTGAGCAGTGCACACTTCTCATTCACTATAAAGGAAAGTGTGCCGTTAAAAATGGGACATTCGATTTTCTGAAGCCTTTGCGCGAAGCGATCTGCGAAGCAGGCATCGATGCTCGTATTCTGTAGTCGTGTTGTAGTCGATCAAGATCGTCAATCAATTCAAAATCACTAACGCCAACTTGTGGAGTATCCTTCGAAATTTGTAGAAGAAGCTGTCAACCAAATTGCAAAACTTCCCGGCATCGGAAAGAAAACTGCATTGCGGTTGGTGCTGCATCTTATCAAAGCGAAGGATGAAAATACATATGCATTAACCGATGCACTGAATAACCTGCGCGCGAATATCAAGTTTTGCAAAGTATGCCATACCATTTGTGACGCGGAGATATGCTCGATTTGTTCAAGTCACAGACGTGACCGCAGCATTGTTTGCATTGTAGAGGATGTAAAAGATGTAATGGCGATCGAGAATACGGCACAGTTTAACGGACTCTATCATGTATTGGGAGGAGTGATCTCGCCCATGAATGGTATAGGTCCTGCTGACTTGAAAATAGAATCGTTGGTAAATCGCGTCAGTGACGGTCAGTCGGAAATCAAAGAAGTAATCCTGGCGCTCAGCCCTACGATGGAAGGTGATACAACATCCTTCTATATAAATAAACGAATCCGAGAGATCACGGTGAAAGTAAGCGTCATTGCGCGTGGCGTTCCGGTTGGAGGAGACCTTGAATATGCCGATGAAATCACATTGGGCAGAAGCATTACCGGCCGAACTCTTTTCAATTAACTCCTGCTATAGATTTCAATTTTTAAAATTCAGCTCCTATAGTTGAGTCTGAAATGTGAAATTTTCAAATCTGGAATCAGTCCTTCCAACTTAAAGCGAGAATGCTTTTCTTTGCTCGCTTTTTATAAAACAACCATGAACACACTTTCCAACAGAATTAACGCGATTGAAGAATCTGCAACCCTCGCCATGGCCGCGAAGGCACGTGAGTTTAAAATGAAAGGAATTGATGTTATCGGGCTAAGCCTTGGCGAACCTGATTTCAAAACTCCTCAACATATTTGTGATGCAGCCAAGAAAGCGATTGATGATGGAAAGTATTTTGCATACCCTCCTGTAGCAGGGTATCAGGATTTGCGCGAGGCACTGGCAGCGAAATATCAGAAAGAAAATAACGTACCCTATAAAGCTGAAAATATAGTCGTCTCCAACGGAGCGAAGCAATCTATAGCCAACGCCATGCTGGCATTGCTTAATCCTGGTGACGAAGTAATTGTATTCTCTCCATACTGGGTAAGCTACGATGCGCTCGTACGTTTAACGGAGGCAATTCCTGTTAT
The DNA here is from genome assembly GCF_900167975.1 of Ohtaekwangia koreensis. Taxonomy (GTDB): domain Bacteria; phylum Bacteroidota; class Bacteroidia; order Cytophagales; family Cyclobacteriaceae; genus Ohtaekwangia; species Ohtaekwangia koreensis. The sequence goes on along the minus strand of NZ_FUZU01000002.1, from coordinate 130,401 downwards.
TGTGAAAGGTGGTATTGAAAGTGATTTTAAAGTAACTGCAAAACAACTTGAAGCAGCGATCACTCCAAAGACGAAAGCCGTGATCTTTTCTTCACCGTGTAATCCTACAGGCTCGGTGTTTTCACGTAAAGAACTTCAGGATATAGCAGATGTAGTGTTGAAGCATCCTGACCTTCTCGTGATTGCTGATGAGATCTATGAGCATATCAACTTTACAGGAGAGCAGGTTAGCATTGCTTCTTTCCCTGGAATGTTTGAGCGCACTATAACTGTAAATGGCTTCGCGAAGGGCTTTGCTATGACGGGCTGGCGCGTAGGCTATATAGCTGCTCCCAAGTGGATTGCGGATGGCTGTAATAAAGTACAAGGACAAATCACTTCTGCAAACTGTTCTATAGCACAGCGCGCAGCATTGGCTGCGGTTACAGGTGATGTAACCTCTACGGTGAAAATGGTAGAAGAATATCGTAAACGCAGAGATATAGTATATAATCTGCTGAAAGAAATACCAGGTATAAAAGCGAACTATCCGGAAGGAGCATTTTATTTCTTCCCGGATGTAAGTGCATTTTATGGCAAATCGGACGGGACAAGAACGATAAAAAATGGAGATGATCTTTGTTTGTTCCTGTTAGAAAAAGCACACGTGTCATTAGTGCCGGGTGGTGCTTTTGGTGATGAGGCGTGTATAAGACTTTCATATGCTGCTTCTGAAAGCGATCTGCGCGAGGCCATGAAGCGTCTGAAAGAAACATTGGCTACATTGAAATAACTATCAAATAAGAATTAATAAAAAAACCTTGAGTGCTCCTCAAGGTTTTTTGTTTTATACAGTAGGGTCAGTATATCTATATCATATACTATTATTCTGCCTCGAATTGCTTTTCCAGTGGCGCTTCGCGTTCCAGATCTTCAATTACCTTACGATCCAATGCAGTTTCTTTAATAACATTATAGCTTGCCCAAAATTCTTTATTGTATGGATAATCCTGATACTGCAACCCATAGTTACGCATCTTTTCTGTGGAACGAATGCGTTCTGCAGTATTCGCATATACCTGGTTGATGAGGAGGTGTTGCGTAAGCTCGGTATCAAACTTTAGCGCTTTGGTATTAACATCATTCCATTTCTCCTGTGTGATAACCGTGATATAGTTCAAATACATTTTACCATTATATCTACGGAAGTCGATCTTCTTCTTATAACCAATGAATGTATTCACAACATCCTTGCGTGTATCCAGATTGTCACCAGTATAACTGATCTCAAAATCAACGTGGATGATGGAATAGTCTACTTTGTCAATGAAAACCTTGAGCTTAAAATCTTTTTCATACGATAGAACAAAGATCTCATGATCGTTGTAGAAAGAGTCATCTTCACGCTGTATATTTTCAAATACATCTTCCGCTATATCATGATGATACCGTATACTGTTGTGCAAGAGCAGATCCTCCAATAAATTTTTTTGATCGAAGTATGCTGCAAATTTATTTTCATACCCGAGGCTCTTGCGTATCTCTACAAGCTTAACATGTTCGCGCAGTTTGGAAGGGTTCCTTGGCTTTGCGTAATTATCATCGAAGATCTTTACAGCAGCTTCCAATAATGCTATAGTAGTGCCACTCACTTTTTTGATGTCCCTATAAAAGCCATCCATCATAAAAGGCTCCATCGCAAAGTTCTGTTCTATTTTCGAAAGCGCTACCCGAAGTATTTCTCCACCTGCTATAAGTGAATCTGTCACCACCACTTCGTCAAGCATGGTGATCGATTTATTAAGCTCAATTGTTTTCTGACCGCTGTTGATGACAGACCAAACCGGGGCCTCAAAATTTTCGTAGCCCAACATGCTAACCACAAGGATGTCGTTTCTGTATTCGGAGGGGAAATGGAAATCGAATTCACCGGAAAGATTGGCGATTGTCCCAATCGGTTTCCCTTTAATAACAACGGAAGAGAAAGGCAGAGATTCTCCAGTCGCTTTATCAATAACTTTACCTGAAAGCGTTATTTTTTGCGCATGAATTTCAAAAAAGCCAATAAACAGAACAAAAAGAATGATAAATCGCATTTATGCTGGAAAATAGGCTTCAAATTGGACATTATGTATTTCGTATCAAACCCAGCGTAGGATATTCCCTTAAATTGAAGATTTATCGCCAATAATCTATCCTGATCGGTTTTGCATTTCATTATGTATTTTTAATTATGAATTTGCCTGTCTTGAAGTCTATAGAAGAAATACCTCGTGTCTGGAAGAAGGCCTACCTCTTGCTATGCCTTTGGTTTGCCGCTAATTACGGTGTAGGCACTTTTATAGAATGGAAGCTCGAAAATCCAAACACGTATATCTTTTGGAATGCACTTTACCTATTCGAAGTGCTTTGTATCCTCATCATCGGTATCTTCTTCTACGCAAACTTTCTATTTCGATTCAGAATATATTTTCAGGTGGCTGGGCATGCTGTTGGTGCCATGACTCACTTCTTGATTATGGGCACACTGTCCTATTATCTTGAAGATTATGTAGAAGGATATGCAGGCTGGGATTTTTGGAAAGCTCACATTGTTGGCTTATTAAAATGGGAAGGACTACATTTCCATGACCAGTATATAATTACTGTTGGGGTATACTATGTGATCGGTTATTTTCAGGGACTGCAAAAACAGGAACAGGAAAAAAGCGAGCTCACTTTAAAGAATCGCGAGATGCAGATCTCGTTATTGAAATCGCAGATAAACCCTCACTTCTTATTCAATACATTAAATTCCATCAACACACTCATCGGTTCCAGCAAAGAGCAGGCACGTAAAGTAATCACGCAGCTGTCCGATATATTTCGCTATGCATTGGATTCACATGGCGATCAAATGGTGAAACTTATCCAGGAACTTGATTTTATAGATAACTATATTCGCATTCAGCAGGTACGTTTCGGTGATCGTTTGAAATTTGTAAAGCAAGTTGATTTTTCTTGCCTGAATGTTGAAATCCCTCCAATGATTCTTCAGCCGCTAGTAGAGAACTCCGTGAAGTATGGCATCGCCCCGAAAGAAGACGGAGGAACAATCATTCTTACTGTTAAGCGTTTTAACAACATGATCTTTTTTGAGGTAAAAGATGATGGACTTGGCTCCAAAGCCAAAAAAGTAATGGATGGAAGTTCGAGCGGGGTAGGTATGAAAAATACCGACCAGCGTCTGAAGAGTATATTTGGACCGGGCTCTGGATTAAGAATTCACTCCAATGAGTGGGGATATTCCGTTAGCTTCTTCATCCCGTATGAGGAGATCGTTGAAGAATTGAAAAGCAAAGCAGTGTAACTTATTAAACTTAATTATACATGAACATAACTTGCGTTATTGTCGATGATGAAAAATTAGCTCGCGACCTTCTGCAGGAGTACCTACAACAAATGCCAAACATCCAGGTGATTGGTGAGTGCTCTAAAGGAAAAGATGCAGTAGAGTTAATTGACAAGGAAAAACCTGATCTTGTTTTTCTCGATGTACAAATGCCAGGTATGACGGGCTTTGATGTACTCGATGAAATTACACATGATCCTTATGTAATATTCTGCACTGCCTACGACCAGTATGCACTAAAGGCTTTCGAGAAAAACGCCGTAGACTATATTTTGAAACCACTGGACCAGGAGCGTTTCAAACTTGCCGTAGAGCGTGCTATTGCGCGTATGAAGATGGAGCAGAACAACGTTGGCGAATTGCTGCGTAACCTTAAGACAGAAAACAAAACTTCATACGACTCGCATATATTCGTTCAGAAGTCTGAAAAGTTATTGAACCTGCCCGTAGATGAAATTGTATACCTGGAAGCTTCCGGTGATTATACTATACTTACAACCAAGAATGATCAGTTTGTAAGCTCATCCGGTATTGGTAAACTCGAAGAGATATTGAATCCTGAGATTTTTATCAGAGTACACAGAAGTACAATCATCAATATCAACAGCCTGAAAGAAATTGAAAAACATTTCAATGGCGGCATGGTAGTAAAAATGCAAAATGGTAAAAGCTTCCCCGTGAGCAGAACCTATGCAAAACTGATCCGCAAAAAAGTAGTATAGTTTAAATATACTTTCCCGCAGCTTTTCCAGTAGCGCAACCCGTCAATGCATGGTCTGTGTCTATTTGTGAAATCTGCGGGATTTTTTTTGATATATAGCCCCGGGTGATCTACTTCTCATTTCGGTTGCCAACGGATCATTGAAACAAGACCTTCTCCTGATCAGTATATTGTATCGTAACCGTTTTTCCATGAAGCTTCATGATCTCCGTTATTTTCGCCTCAAATGATTGCTGCGCTTCTTTTACAAATTCAGCCTGCGCTGCATAGCGCTTGGCGTCATTCGTAAAAGCATTCATAGCATCCGAACGATCCTGAGGCTTTATAGGGTTCCACCATCCGTTTTCATCTTCGAATTTAACATCACCCATCGGCTCCAGAGATAGTAGTTTAGGATGAGGCATTGTTATGGTAGCATTATCTTCACCAATCGTTATTGCAAACTTCTGATTGAGATCAAAGCCAGCCTTCGCTTCAAATGTTCCCAGGATCGTAATCTTCTTCGTGCTTTTCAGCCAGGTATTGTTCCATATATACTGATGCTGAAATTTTTGTGACAGCGTGGCGAGCTCCAGTATAGGCACTTGTTGTTGTAATACGATGGTATTGTTGACCGTAACTTCCGGAGTAAAATGAAAGGCCTCTTTGAAATCGCGTCCAATTTGTTTGGCTCCTTCATAGCTTCGTTGTGCTACCTGTGTAGGTATATATACTACCAATACATAAGCCGTTATCATTACCATTACAAGCAACGATATAATGAGAATGATCTTTCTGTTTGAAAACATTTTTCGTTAGCGCTTAAGGGATGTTAGATCGTCAATAACATTATAATACACAATATGAATTCGTTAATTCACTTGTTCTACAAGTTCTAATCGTTTCACAATGGAATTAAGGGGCAAGATTGTTCCGGGTGATAAAACCGCATTTGCTCCAATCTTTGTGCCGTCACCAACGAGGGCTCCAAATTTTGTGGCACCCGTTTCAAATGTTTTGCCATCCACCAATACCTTAATTTCTTTATCCGTTCTTTCATTATAGTGATTGGCGATTACTGAGCCGGCCTCCATATTTACCTGCGAACCTATAATTGAATCGCCTGCAAAGTTGAAATGAGCAAGAGATGCGCGCGGCATAATAAAGCTGGTCTTGATCTCACATCCGGGGCCTATACTTACACCTTCTCCCAGATATACACCTCCACGCAAGTATGCATGAGCACCGATAAAGCATTTGGCGGAAATAATAGCAGGACCTTTAATAATCACATGCTCTTCGATTCGTGCCTCTTTATGTATAGCAATATGGTCACGAATGATATAGTCCTCCGATAGTGTTTTGATTTTGTCGAGTATATGTACAGAAGCAGAAGCTGTTATATCCCACGGAGGAAGACCATGGAGCGAAGGAAACAGCTGTAGAAAATAATGTGTATACTGATGGAGATTGATCATAAATTATGATTCGTATAGTTCAAGCGGGAGATTGTCGGGGTCAGTAAAAAAAGTAAATCGCTTGCCGGTAAATTCGTCAATACGGATGGGCTCGGTTTTAATTCCGTATGACGTAAGCATTTTTACCGAGTCCTCTATATCGGTTACTTCAAAGGCAAGATGACGGAGTCCTCGTGCTTCAGGTTGTGATACTCGTGGAGGTGGATCCGGAAAAGAAAAGAGCTCGATCACATAACGGTTGCCCAATGCTAAATCTAATTTATAGGATTTCCGTTCAGCACGATAATATTCACCCATAACGCGAAAGCCCAGAACCTCGGTGTAGAATTTTTTAGAGACTTCATAGTCTGAGCAGATAATAGCGATGTGATGAATATTCGAAATGTGAAGCATGATATAATTTGTCAACTTAAATTTCATTAATTTTTGTTCACGATGGATATACTCTGGATTGTTCTTGGAATAATTTTTATGCTGGCAGGTTTGGCGGGCTGTGTTTTGCCATTTCTGCCAGGCCCTCCGTTGTGCTTCATTGGCATCTTGTTACAACAGCTTAAAGAAGCGGCACCATTCACTACAAAATTCATCATCATCTGGGGCATCATTACTGTGGTGGTGACGCTGCTCGACTATATCATTCCGCTCTATGGCACCAGGAAATTTGGTGGAAGCACCTATGGCATGTGGGGCTGCACACTCGGATTAATCGTGGGTATATTTATTGGCCCCTGGGGAATAATAATAGGCCCGTTTATAGGTGCATTTATAGGGGAGATCATGGCCAATGCAAACTCATCGCAGGCATTGCGTGCAGCTTTCGGATCGTTTGTCGGTTTTCTTTTCGGGACACTCCTCAAGCTGATCGTATGCTTTGTGATGGGGTGGTATTTCGTGGTGAGCCTGATTGGATAAGAATAAATATATACCTTGTAGCAAGAATAAATTATATGGCAACTTTTAGTCTTCCCATTCAGATTCGTTGGGCTGATATTGATCAGAACCGTCACCTTCGTCATTCTGCATATTATGATTACGGAGCCATGGCCCGTATGATCTTCTTATCCGAACACGGTATCACTACGCAAAAACTGGAGTCATTAAAGATAGGTCCGATTCTATTTCGCGAAGAAGCCGTTTTCAAACGCGAGATAACACTCGATGATAAGCTTACGCTGGATGTAGAGTTGATAAAGGCTTCGAAGGATTTTTCGCGCTGGAGCCTTCGCCATAATTTTCTGAAACACGACAACGCCCTGGCGGCAAACGTTACGGTAGAAGGTGCGTGGCTTGATCTTGAAAAAAGAAAACTCGTTACTCCGGATGAATTCGTTCAATCCATCTTCAATGAATTTCCTCGTGCAGCTTCTTTCGAGTGGATCATTCGTGAAGAGAAGAAAGTATAGCTAGTCAGTTATCCAACGCTCAATCACAGCAGGGTAATGTTTATACTCCAGCTGGTGAACTTTATCAGCGATCTGCTCGGGTGTATCATCAGCATGTACGGGGCACGATGCCTGGAAGATTACTTCTCCTTCATCATACTTTTCATCTACAGCATGAATCGTTATGCCGGTCTCATAATCACGCGCAAGCTTTACAGCCTCATGTACTTTCATACCATACATACCTTTGCCTCCGTGCTTTGGTAAGAGCGCTGGATGTATATTAATGATCTTGTGAGGGAAAGCCTGTACCAGGTACGTTGGTATCAGCCAAAGGAAACCTGCCAGTACAACGTGCGTTACGTTTTTCTCTTGCAGCCATTCAAGTACCACGGTGCTTTCACGAAACTGTTGTCTGTCGAATGTCTTGGTAGAAATTCCATAATTCCGGGCACGCTCCAGCACAAAAGCTTGTGGATTGTTACTGACTAAAAGAACAACTTCAATGGACGGATGATTTTTGAAATACTTAAAGATTTCTTCCGCGTTGGTTCCGCTACCAGAGGCAAAAACAGCCAGACGATATTTTTCAGACATAAGCCACAAAGATAATGCAGCGCTTCAATTCGATATAAAGGATACGCTGATTGTATAAATAAATATTATATAGATGCTGGTATGATTAACTGCGAACGGGTTAACTTTAGCCATCAATCTACTCCTTGGCAGTTATGGAAACATTTGGTGAAAAAGTTAAACGTACAACTAAAAAAGTGACTCGTATTATTCTGATTGTACTGCTGATTGCAGGTGTGATTACCTTTTCGTTTTTATACTGGGGTACATATGAAGATGGTGTGTTAGCTGGCAAAGTATTACGTATCAGCCAAAAAGGAGTGATGTTCAAGACTTACGAAGGGAAAATAAATCTTGAAACATTCGGAGCGTTGAAAGGCACAAGCCCTATAGCGGAGTCTTTTGATTTCTCGGTAGAGAAAGGGGATAAAGACTTGGTGAAGGAATTACAAACCGTTGCCTTGAGTGGCGAGCGGGTAAATCTATACTTTGTAAAACGATATGCACGCTTTCCATGGCGTGGTGACACAAAATATTTCGCTACACGCGTTGAACGCCTCAAATGAGGTAAGCACAAGTGTATATGGTATATATAGAGGCGTCTATCTATAGGGGCGCTTAGGCTGAATTTAAATCAGGAATATTGTTTGTGTTCCATTTGCTGGATCAACTCTGTTTTATCTTCCATGAGTTTAATAATCCTGCGGAGGTAATCAATTTCTTTGCGCGATAGCTCAAGCTGTTTTTGATATTCAGTCTCGCCAAGCATACGCTTCAAATTATTCTGCCCTGCGTGCTCCTCCGGCTGGCTCGAATAATATTGAAAGAAATCGTGATCAAGTACCTGTGAGATTCTAAGAAGTAATCCGGTATCCAGGTGGCGTTTCCGGAAAATGCGATAAACATTCTGGCGAACAGTTCCGAGCTCATCTGCAAAATCAGTAAGCTTCATGTGGCGGTTGTCAAAAACCTCTTTGATTTTAGGGCCAATCTCAACGAATGCCATGACGGGATTTATTTATGAGTTGAATAAAGATAACGTAAAATATTAGTTTACACTCCGTAAACTTCATGGTTATCGGTGTAACCGGCAGTTTTACATCTTCGTAAATTGTCGTTAAACTTACATAACCAAAGCAGCTTATGAGCTTTGTAGAATTTGCCCCGACCCTTAGTAGTTCTGAATGTATGGTAAAAGCTTTTTACCAAGACGAATATGCTACCATCGAATTGGATGATTCAATTCCCTGCATTCGTCTTACGTTAAATGGAGTTCCACGTTACAGTGAACACTATAATTTTGTTCAGAAAAAACGACTGGAGCTGATGTATCAGGAAATAAAGAACTATCCCAAGCTGCACATGCTGACGGATAGCCGTACCGCTGGCCCTGTGTTGGACGAAGATGTACTTCATTTCAGAATGCACATTATGCCAGCGATGGAGAATGCCGGTATTCGTTACCTGGCGCTCGTTATGCCTAGCAGCAAGTTTACGCAGCTAACCATTCGGGATATGACGGCAGGGGCGAGAATTATGACGGTGCAATATTTCGATTCCATGCGAGAAGCTCGTCACTGGCTTAGAAAAATGACTGCGCTATAGCGAATTCCTCAAGGCAGTATATAATTATTTTTCGCTGGGATTCTTTTTGCCCGCTAGAAGTTTTTCTACAGTTGCCTGAAGACGCTTCAGACGAGTCTCTTCTTTTTTCGCATCGCTGATCCAAAGCGCATATTCTTTACGGTTGGTATAGCTTAGTGAATCAAAGAATTTTTTAGCGGCAGCATTTTTCGCAAGCTCTTTCTTAAGCGCAGGCGGAATTTCTACAACGCGTTCTTCCGTATCCAATTCGATTTCTACCTGAACGTGGTCCCCTACTTTTTTCCCAATGGCAGCGCGAACATCTTTTCGCACAAGAATGACATGGCAGCCTGTGCCCATATTCGATAAAATACCACGATACGGAAAGCCATCAAACCAGGCTTTTACTTTTACCATTCCCTTGGTACCATAGACTTTTTCCACATCAAAAGGAATTGAAACAAACGCAGCATCAATGACCAATTCCGGGTTTTCAAGGATTGCTTTAAACACTTGCTTAACAGGTTTCGCCATAGCAAAAAATAGATCAGGGTAAATTTAGCCCAATACTTCTCGGAAAAACTTCGTAATCAAAACAAAATGCTTGGTTTAAAGGCTGAGGGTGGTATAAAAATTTGACAAACTATATACGAGCATTGTTTTGTTAGGTCTATAGAATTATCTTGCAAGGCTTGAACCCAACATCCTTAGGCCTGTGACTACTTTATCAATGATTTTGCCAGTCTAATACATATGCAGGATCTTATCAGGCACCTACCAGCGGTTATTTACGAGTACACAATCTATCCAGATGACCAGCCACGGTTCACGTATGTAAGTGAATCCAGCGAAAGCATTTTAGGAATCACACCCGAGGTGATCTTATCCGATGCGTCTGTATTGGATAATATTGTTTTCGAGGAAGACCGCGAGTTGCAGCAGCAAACTTCAGCGCTCAGTATACAGGAAGGAAGGGATTGGAATTGGGAAGGGCGAATGAAGGTAAAGGAAAATATAATCTGGGTGGAAGTAAAATCGAATCATGAACTACGGCCTGATGGAATTATCATCAGACGTGGCGTAATACAAGATATAACAGAACGTAAAGAGCTGGCGAAAGAAACCGAACAACGTTACCTGTCGCTGGTTGACAGATTGCCAATCGGAATAGTTATACATAAACAAGGCAAACTTGTTTTTGCAAACACGCAGGCTTACCAGATTCTCGCGTACAAGAAAACGAATGAGCTCATCGGCACCGAAGTGTTGAATTTTGTTCACCCGGATTATCATCAACGCATTGCCCGCAGAATGAAAGAGGGCGGCTTGCTCGCTCCAATGGTAGAACAAAAATATGTTCGCATGGATGGAAAGGTAATTGACGTGGAGACTATGTCATCGCCTTTTACATTTCAGGGTGAGCCTTGCGTACAGGTAATTTTCCGTGATATAACCGAACGCAAGCAAACGGAAGAACGGATCAAGAAAAATGAAACGTTATTAGCGCAGCTCTTCCAAAATATACCCATGGCCGTTGTGCTGCTGAACGATCAGGGAAAAGTAGAACAGGTAAATAAAGGCTTTGAAGAAATGTTTGGCTTTTCGCTGGACGAACTCAAGGACAAGAGTATAAATGATTTTATAGTTCCTGAAGAACTTGTCCACGAAGGTGTAGATCTTAATAACCTCATCACCGCCAATCGCATTGTAAGCATTGAAACAATTCGTAAGAACAGAAACGGTAAGCTCGTAAATGTTATACTCTATGGTATGCCGGTTATGCTGGATAACCAGACTATAGGTATATATGGTGTATATGTAGATTTTACCGATCGTAAAAAGGTGGAGGAGGAATTAAAGATCAGAAATACAGAACTCGATAACTTTGTATATAAGGTTTCGCACGATCTTCGCGCACCACTTTCTTCTATACTCGGTTTGGTGAATCTCGCGCGACTGCCCGGTAACACGGATAATCCAATGGACTATATAGATATCATTGGCGAGAAAGTTCAACACCTCGATCATTTCATTGGCGATGTGTTAAGCCACTCGAAAAATCTGAAAATGGATGTGACCACTAGTAAAGTGGATTTCGAACAGATCATTGACAGAACATTCGAAGACCTGAATTACCTGGAAGGTGCCAAGGAAATGGTCCGTCATGTAAAAATAGAAGGCGAAGCTTTTTATAGCGACCCGTGGCGCATTTCAGAGATCTTCAGGAATCTTATTTCCAATGCTGTAAAATATAGGCAGCTCGATGTCTCTACACCGGAGATCAACGTAAAAATTCTGGTAGACAATTACCGTGCAGAAGTGAGTTTTGCGGATAACGGTATAGGTATAGATGAGGATAACCTGGCGAAAATTTTCGAAATGTTTTACCGCGCCACGGAACAGTCTGACGGCTCCGGCATAGGACTATATATTGTTAAAAATGCGGTGGAGAAACTAGGTGGCCAGATTTCGGTGGCCAGCAAAGTAAACCAGGGGACGCGGTTTAGTATTGTGCTTCCCAACAGGATCAATAGCTTTGTGTCGGCATCCAAATCACAAGTTGTCGAACAGTAATGAAAATTGTTGAAGTAACGACTCCCCGGCATATACAGGAATTTATCCTGCTGCCTGTAAAGCTTTATAAAAACGAACCCAACTGGATTCGCCCACTCGATAAAGATATAGAGAGTGTTTTCGATGTCGAAAAAAACAAAACATTCAGACACGGTAAATGTATTCGCTGGATTCTTCAGAATGATTCAGGAGAAACTATTGGGAGAGTAGCCGCTTTTGTAAATGAAAAGATAGTTCACAAGGGCAACGACCAGCCTACAGGCGGAATGGGCTTCTTCGAATGCATCAACGATCGTGAAGCTGCATTTGTACTTTTCGATCAATGCAAGACATGGCTTCAGTCAAACGGTATGGAAGCGATGGACGGGCCTATCAATTTTGGAAGTCGCGATCGCTGGTGGGGATTGTTGATCGAAGGATTTGATCGTGAACCCAACTACCAGTGCAACTACAATTTCCCTTACTATAAAGATTTTTTTGAAGCGTACGGATTCCAGGTATACTTCTATCAGTTTACTTATGCGCGCTCTATACAAGGCCCGCTGGCGCCACGTCTTCACGAGAAAGCAATACTTGCTAAAAAGGATCCTGACTATAGTTTCCGCCACCTTCAAAAGAGTGAACTTGATAAGTTGCCTGAATATTTAATGACGGTATATAATAGAGCATGGGCTAACCGATCGGAGAATCCGGAACTTAGTATAGCACAAGCCAAATTACTGGTAAAGCAAATGAAGCCTATCATGGATGAGAAGCTTTTATACTTCGGATTTTACAAAGGCGAGCCCGTTTCATTTTTCTTATCGTTACCCGAGATCAACCAGATCTTTAAATATGTAAATGGTAAACTTGACTGGATTGGAAAATTGAAATTCATCTGGCATACGCTGATGCGAACTAACAAGAAAGCCTTTGGTATTTTATTCGGAGTGGTACCCGAACATCAAGGCAAAGGTTTGGATGGCGCCATGATTATCAATGCACGCGATGTGCTGCAGCCCAACGCACGTTACGAACATTATGAGATGAACTGGATTGGAGATTTCAATCCCAAGATGATTCTGGTTGTAGAACAAGTAGGCGGTGAAATGTCAAAACGTCACGCTACATACCGAAAGCTTTTTGATGAAACGAAGCCATTTAAACGCTCTCCGATCTTAAAATAAACGCGAAGTTTCTCCGCAGGCATAAACTTCTTTTGTCGGAAAATGTTATTCGCTTACTTGCATCGCGAAGTTTTTAAGACATGAATAAAACCGGAGTTCTTCTCATTAATCTGGGCACACCCGATAGCCCCTCTGTGAGCGATGTGCGCTCATATCTTTCACAATTCCTCAATGATCCACGCGTAATCGACATACCGTGGCTGTTGCGTAAAATGTTGGTAAACCTCATCATTGTTCCGTTCCGTGCTCCTAAATCTGCCAAGATTTATCAGAAACTCTGGACGGACAAGGGCTCGCCATTACTATACTACAGCGAGCAGGTAAAGGTGTTGCTACAACAAGAGTTAACCAAAGAGTTTGATGTATACCTCGCGATGCGCTATAAGAATCCTTCGATACCAAATGTTCTGGAGGCGATGCGCAAAAAGAATTACGAGCGCATCATTGTGCTGCCCATGTTTCCTCAATATGCATCGGCTTCTACAGGCTCTGCGTTAGATGAAGTAATGCGTGTTATCAGAAAGTGGTGGGTTATACCGGAGATTAAAATGATCAGCCAATACTATGATCATCCTACATTCATAGAAGCATTTGCAGAGCGTGGCAGGAAATATAGTATAGATGATTATGATCATGTGCTGTTCTCTTATCATGGCTTGCCCGAACGTCAGGTTGATAAAGTATATGATAACGACCTTTGTGCTAATCACGATTGTGAGCATGAAGTAACGGACGACAACAAGTATTGCTATAAGGCTACATGCTACGCAACCACACGGCTGTTGGCGGAGAAGCTTCATATTCCTACAGAAAAATATACAGTATGTTTTCAATCACGCCTCGATCAGAAATGGCTCAAGCCGTTTTCAGATGAAGTAGTACGGGAGTGCGGCCGAAAGGGAATGAAGAAAATTCTTGTATTCTCACCAGCCTTCACGGCCGACTGTCTTGAAACCATTATCGAAATCGGAGATGAGTATCAGGAAATCTTCAAAGAGCACGGTGGCGAAAAAGTTCAGCTTGTAGAAAGTTTGAATGATCATCCGCTATGGATTAAGTGCTTGAAGGAGTTAGTGCTGGCGAAGTAGATGTATAGGGCTAATGATGTGTGCCTAATCTCTTTGCTATTTCATGTTTATATAGCGGGCCGACAGGAAGTTCCGTCTTGCCGATGAAGACAGCATTTAGATTATAAGAGTCGATCTTGTTAACAGAGACTATAAATGAACGATGGATTCGCATGAAGTCCTGCTCAGGTAACATTTCTTCTATAGCCGTTATAGTTTGCTTGGTGATTACTTGTCTGTCGGGTAAAAGAATGCGCACGTAATCTTTCAGGCTCTCAATGTAGCGGATTTCATCTACCATAATCTTTACCATCTTACGGTCTGCACGTACATATAGGAAGCGATCGTTCTCGGTAGTTAATGTTTCTTTTATAGCTGTGGATTGTTTTTGCTCCGGATTTATAGCACGATGAACAGCGCGTAAAAAACGATCGAGTGAATAGGGCTTGAGTAAATAATCGACAGCACCAAGTTCAAATCCATCCACCGCATAATCGCGATGCGCTGTGGTAAAGATTACTTTCGGAGGTGATGGTAAAGCTCTGAGAAAATCCGTTCCGGAAAGCTTCGGCATATTGATATCCAGAAAAATAAGATCGACCTGGCTCTTCTGAATAAATTCAAATGCTGCCATGGCGTGGTGACACTCTCCTGCAATTTCAAGCATGGGTGTAGCATCTATATAGGTTCGCAGAATGTCGAGAGCCGGAGGTTCATCATCCACCAGCAGGCAGCGAAGTTTCGGGGTCATGCTTCAATCAATTTGATAGAGTCGAGTGAAATCACCAGAGACACAACAAAGGTCTCCGCATCCTCTGTAATACGTAGATCATACGCATTAGGATATAATAATTGCAGTCGTTTTTTCGCGTTTTGTAATCCAACATGAATCGAGTTTGGATTGTTGTTGTCAATCGATCTGCCATTGATAAGCTTGAATTTTAATGTACTTTCATTTACCTGCAGATCCAGACTGATCCAGGCTTGTTCAATCATTTCATTGGCACCATGCTTAAAACTGTTTTCGACAAAGGGAAGCAGAAGAAGCGGTGCTATCGTGTTTGAATCGAGATCACCTTTGATGTTTACAGATATATCGAGACGTTCACCAAACCTGCTTTTCTCCAATTCAATATAATGCAGAAGAATTTCTACTTCTTTGTTGAGAGCAACCGTAACCTTTGTACATTCAGTAAGTATATATCGCATCAATTGCGATAGTTTCAGTATAGCTTCGGGTGTGGCATCTGATTTCTTAAGCGCCATGGAATATATACTGTTAAGCGTATTGAACATGAAATGCGGATGAATCTGTCCTTTCAAAACTTCAAGTTCTGCCCTCAGTCGCTCTTTCTCCAATTGCTCATTTTCAATTTTATTCTGATACCAATGCTTTACCAATTTAACGGCTACAGCAAATCCCGCCACGGTCATCGATCCGCGTAAACCACCCATGAAGGAATAAAAAAATGTGACCTTCTTTACTGAATAATGCAACGACTCTCGCAGCGGGCGAATAACATTGAAATTGATAAGCGGTGATAGCGCAGCCGTCATCAAAATTAAAAGCAGTACCAGCAGGAAGCCAATCCAGTATTTTTCCTTGAAAATATAGGAGGGAAGGATGTAGTATATAATGGCATAGCTCAGAAAAATATGCTGTGGCATGAAAACCAATGACTCTATATAGGAGATGGAAAACATCTCGTATGTTTTTCCTTCTGAATAGTAGAATCCATATATAAATCCCAGGAATACCCACCATACCATCCAGAACAGTATGTGCCTGCCTAACCTGTAGTGCGTTTCATTGGAGAGTACAAGCTTTGAGAAAAAACTATCCATATACATGCTCATACTCGATCAGGCGATGAAAGTTTAGCGACACACCCGTTTATAGACGAAAGTGACAGAATCGTAGACGAAACATTTTTATCGAGCATGTTATTGTGCTTGTCTTCAAACCGGATACATCGGTGGGGTCTGTGAAAATAATATACTTTCATTCCGTTCATCATACAAAAAAGACCCTTTATGAAACGAATCTTAACACTCTTAACCGCGATACTCTTTGTGTCAGTATACGCGTTTGGCCAGCCGGAAAAATCACACTATTGGGTAGTGGAAACCAATGCACAAGATAAGAGTTACTCTATTGTGCGCTTTTATGATCAGGCTAATCTGCTTGTGCATGAAATAAAGCTAGATAATATACATATAGATGTCCGCAAGCATAAGTATCAGCGAAAGCTTAATCAGCTTTTGAAAGATTATCAGGATCGTGTGGCAACCACATCCAAAAAGCACAAATCGAAACGATCGATTTGATTTAGATTAAATGGTTCGCCCGGCTACGTGATGGCCGGGCTTTTTTATGGAATATATATGCTGATGCTATATAGTATTGTCGTTACTCTTCACCCATATCTTTCAATTCAATCTCCAGTGCCTTGGTGCTGATATAAATCTCATTCAGCGAAAGGGCAAGTGAAAGGAGAAGGAACACCAGGCTCATTCCAAATATAGCAATCGCCCACACTTCATATTGCAGATAGAAGAACAGCATGCTGAGCACACAAAAGAAAAAGCTGGTGATGCCCGCACCTTGCATGTGCTTTACGAGCATAAGCCGAAGTCTCAGATTTCTGATTTGTGCTTTAATGATTTCATGATCTTCATGAATGGTTTTGTATTTCGCATGGAGATTCCGAATCAATGTTGCCAAGGCGAGAAAGCGATTGGTATAGGCGAGCATCAACAACGTAATGGCTGGAAAAAGAAGTGCCGGAGTATTGATTGAAATTTGTGGCATATATACTTGGTTTATTCAACACGTTGTAACCTGCGCAAGGACTTTGAGAACCAACTGGTAACACCTACTACAGTCAGCGTCAGACAGCCCCCTATAATTACCGAACGCACAACACCAAACAAGCGTGCCGTGACACCAGATTCGAACATGCCGATTTCATTGGAGGAGCCGATAAAGATATGATTCACAGCGGAAACTCTTCCCTTCATGTTTTCAGGTGTTAAAGTTTGCAATAGCGTGCTGCGTATAATTACACTCACACAATCGAATACTCCACTCATCATTAGTAAAAACATTGAAATCCAGAAACTCGTGGAGAGCCCGAAGAGAATCATACAAACACCGAAGCCACCTACACAATAGAATAATAACTTCCCTGCATTTTTCTTGATTGGATGATGTACAAGATATAGCGCCATCAGCAATGCACCCACGCCAGGTGCAGCGCGAAGAAAGCCGAGTCCTACTTTGCCTACGTGTAATATAGTATCAGCAAAAATAGGAAGCAGTGCTACTGCGCCACCGAAGAGTACAGCGAAAAGATCAAGCGAGATTGCACTTAATACGATCTTGTTATTATATACAAAACGTAGACCCTCTTTAATCTTCTCAACCATTCCTTCGTCTGATGTTGAAGGGGGCAATGGTTTGTTGGAGACGGCAAACGCCAGCAACAACCCGGAAAGTACCAGTAGCACATCCGTTGTGTACGCAACCGAGATCCCAAAGAATCCATACAGTAGTCCACCCAATGGCGGTCCCGATAGTGAAGCGGTTTCCCACAATGTGCTGTTCCATGTAATGGCATTGCTATATAATTCGCGCGGCACAAGCTGCGGCATGAAGGCAAACAATGCGGGTGTGATAAATCCACGTGCTATACCACTGATGAAAATTATAGTATAGATAGGAATCACGCCATAGCTGATAAAAAATTGCCCCGGCTCCAGTGTAAAGAAAAGAAGGCATAGCGAACAAAGTAGCAGTGTGCCCACACATAGCAAGATGATTTTTTTGCGTTGTACCACATCTGCAACGTGTCCTGCATAAAGAGATACACCAATGGAGGGTATAGCTTCAGCCAGGCCAATAAGTCCGAGGGATAATGGATCCTTAGTTATTTCATATACCTGCCACGACACCACAACAGCTTGTATCTGGATGGCGAGCGTAATACAAAAGCGAGCAGAAATAAAATATCGATAGTCTCTGATCTTTAAAGCTGCATAGGGAGAAGTAATGCTCATACCGTTGCTAAAATAGTATCAATCGCGTTTACAGCAAGTTGTTTTCGCTGTTCACGGTCGCCACGTATTTCAATAAAAGGCACAGATTGATTTTTCATTTCCTTTAAATAAATATTATAGAGCTCTTCACGTTGATTCGGATGCTCACGCTGCGGATCTTCCTGCCAGGGTAAATCTACATAAGTAAGGAGGTATAAATCGTATTTTCGTGTAGCAATATGGTGTAGAATTTCCTTGTGGCAACTACCGTATTTAAATTCGCTCCACACTTTAATGACGTATAGGTTTGTATCGCAGATCAAAACGCGATTTGCATCACGCGTCCATTCATCTTCGAGACGAAGCTGGCCATGTGCAATTGTTAAAAGATCATATTCTTCGTATGGTCTCACGAGATGATCTATATAGCCACGCGCATACTCAGGGTTCCATACGGTGTTGTAATGTTCGGCGAGAAACTTAGAGAGATCGGATTTCCCCGTGCACTCCGGGCCGATTATCGCCACTTTCTTGATGGCTGGCAGATCGAAAGCATTCATAATGCGAAAATCGTTTATATTTCCCGGAAATTTTTTACCAATACAAATAACATTTCCCGGTGAACAGAAGAAAAGCATTACAGCAAATCGGACTTGGAGTTTCGGCTGGACTGGTACTTCCGGCATGGTTAAGTTCATGCAAGGATGATGATCCCGCTCCGAGCAACACCTACAATGGCGTAATCGGTATAGTGGGCGCTGGCGCTGCAGGGTTGCATGCCGCTGATGTTTTGAGGAGTAAAGGAATACCGGTTCGGGTATTCGAAGCATCCGATCGAATTGGTGGAAGGGTGCGAACTATACAACGTATTACTCAACCGGATGATGCATTACTTTTTGATCCGGCTAACGAATCAATCAGTGAGTTTCCTGCGGAGTTAGGCGCACAGTTTATTTGGGGTTCTGATTCTGCATGGGGAAAAATAGTTAGTCAGCTGAATGTTCCGGTAATAGAATTCTATACACAGGGGAGTGATATATTTATAGTAGATGGTACTATAAAATCAGCAGCCGAATTAGCAGGTGATGCTGATTTTATAGCAGCAAAAAATTTCGTTACGAACCTTTCTTCGAATGCCTCTACGGGTTCGGTGCAACAGGCCATTGCAAGTGCCGGTATAAATGCGCGTATGTTTTCAATCCTCAATTCATGGATAGGTAATACAGCAGGTACTTCGAATACATTACTGGGTATAAAAACGCTTGCAGAGGGAATAAGCTTGCGGATACGAAATTCACAGCAGCTCATTCTGAAAGCTAATCCAATGGAAGATGTTTTACTTTCACGCTATAGCAATGTATTGCCCTATGTAGAAATGAATAGCGTTGTAAAGACTATTAATTATTCCGGTGATAAAATTACGATAGGAGGCGAGAAGAATGGTGCTGAAGCTTTCACAGCAGAAGTTGATCGTTTGATCATAGCCGTTCCGGTTTCAATCTTAAAATCGGCAGCGATTTCATTTACACCTGCACTTCCATCCGATAAATCCACAGCACTATCCCGTCTTGATATGGATGGCAGCATTCGCCTTCGCCTTGAATTCAAAAAGAATTTCTGGGGAATGAACAGTGCATATATATATGGTGGTACACAGGCACCGGAATATTTTAATGCAGGTATAGGTCGTGATCCTCTGCAAAAAACACTCGACATAACCATACAGGGACCAAAAGCAGAGGAGCTCTCTGCATTGGGTAAAGATATGGTGCCGGTTATATTGTCGGAACTCGATGCTGTTTACAACGGACAAGCTACCGCTAACATCCGCAGAGACGCTCAGGATACTATACTATATACCATCATGGATTGGTCGAAGGTTCCCTATATCCAGGGTGGTGTATCGTATGTTAAACCCGGTGGCAGCAACGCAGATCGTATTACTCTTTCGGCAGCCGTAAGCGAAAAATTATTTTTCGCAGGTGAGGCTACAGATATAGTGGGTGAGGCAGGTACGATCAGTGGGGCCATTCAATCAGCGGAGCGCGCTGCATTGGAAGTAGTAGATACTATTACACTTGCGTGATCATTCACTCTTTAGCGATTTCACCGGATTGACAATTGCTGCTTTGATGGATTGGTAACTCACAGTGATCCACGAGATCAACAATGCTATACCACCGGCAATCAGAAATACACCAACGCCTAACTCGATGCGATACGCAAAGTTCTGTAGCCAGTTATCCATTATATACCATGCTAAAGGAGTTGCTAGTATGAAAGCAATAGCGATAAGCTTTGTAAAGTCTTTTGATAGAAGAATAATTACACTTCCTATGGAAGCACCCAATACTTTGCGTATACCGATTTCTTTTGTGCGAAGATTGGCAGTATAAGCTGCAAGTCCAAAAAGACCAACACAAGCTATAACTATAGCCAGTCCTGAAAATATACCGAATACTTTACCTGCTCTTTTTTCGGATTCATATTGAGCGTTCAGGTTCTGATCCAAGAATTGATATTTAAAAGGTTGATCCGGTGCCAGTGTTTTCCAGGTTGCTTCCATGGCGCCCAGGGCGGCCGTTGCATTCTTGCCTTTTACACGCGCATATACATAGGCTGCACCACCACCAAAGCTTTCTGCATTTTGAATAGCGAGTGGAGTAACGGGGTCGCGAAGTGATTGGAAATTAAAATCCTTGATCACGCCAATGATTGTATACTGTATTGTAACGTTGCCATCTTGCCTGCGTTGAACCTGCGCTAATTTTTTTCCTATAGGGTTTTGTATATCCAGCGTCTTCACGGCCGTTTCATTCAAGATGATAGACAATGAGTCGTTTGTTTCTTTCGAGAAACCATGTCCTTCAGCAAACTCAAATCCGATCGTCTCGGCAAAGTAATCATCTATACCCATAGTTTTCGTAGTGAGTATCTCGGATGAACCTTCCGGGGTGAATTGAGCGCCAAAGAAATCGCCTTGACGGCCGAGCAATGCGAATGACCCTGCGGCCTTCTCTACATTCGCCATGCGCTTCACTTCTTCAACGAATGTTTCTGCTTTGTCATTCAGTGCAAACACACGCTCAATGATAAGGATCTGTTCTTTGTCGTAGCCGAGCGATTTATTCTGCATATACTCC
Organism: Ohtaekwangia koreensis; assembly: GCF_900167975.1. GTDB lineage: Bacteria > Bacteroidota > Bacteroidia > Cytophagales > Cyclobacteriaceae > Ohtaekwangia > Ohtaekwangia koreensis. The sequence goes on along the minus strand of NZ_FUZU01000002.1, from coordinate 109,323 downwards.
ATCTGCTGGCCTACTACTATAGTGCCGACAATCAATACTATAGATATAAAAAATTGAAATATAACCAAGCCGTTACGAAGCCATGTACCCTTTGCATTACTGGTAAAGTTTCCTTTCATCACAATAACAGGGTTGAAAGATGATAGTGCAAAAGCAGGATAGCTTCCAGCTAAAAAACCAACCACGATCGCTATAGCCACTAAAGCAAGCGGAAGAAAACCAGTCAAGTTCAGTACGAGCTCTTTATTGACTAAATTGTTGAAGGATGGAAGTACGAGGAGCGCGATAACCAATGCCAGTATGGTTGCAAACAAACTCAATACAATTGATTCTGTCAGGAATTGAAAAACCAACTGACTCTTCAAAGACCCCATCGTTTTGCGTACGCCTACTTCACGAGCGCGTTCTGCTGAGCGTGCTGTTGCCAGGTTCATAAAATTTATACAGGCAATAACGAGGATAAGCGCTGCTACGGAAATCAGAAAGTATACATAGTGTATATTTCCGCCTGCCTGCATCTTTGCTTCTATATTACGCGGATCAAGATGTATAGAGGTTAGCGGTTGTAGAAAGTAGCGATACCCATTGCCTTCTTTTTTATAGTCTTCCCATGATTTGCCAAGGTCACGCTCGATCTGTGCAGCAGCATATGTATCCACCATCTTTGGGAATTTCTTTTCCAATGCCTGTGCATCAGCTCCTGGCTTTAAGGCTATATATACATGTGCTGTAAACGTTGTGAAATTATTCTGGACACCACCACCAAAAAACTCATCGTCCCACTTGGCAAGAAAATCAAATTTGAAATGTGAATTGGCAGGAACATTTTCAGATACAGCACTTACGTGGAAATCCTGGTTGAACATCCGAAGCGTTTTGCCAAGCGGATCTGCATTGCCAAAATACCGCTGTGCTGTTTCTTCGGTTACTACAATATCATTCTTGTTAACAAGCGCTTTCTGTGGATCGCCTTTTAAAATTTTTATACTGAAGAACGTAAAGAAGTTTGAATCAGCAGCCATAATGAAGTCTTCTTCAAATTGCTTTACATCATCATGTTCATCTTTATAATTCACGATTACCTGATTGATGGGGCCACCCATTTTTATAGTGCTGGCAATCTCGGGGAAGTCGCGAACCATTACATCGGCATAAGAATGTGGAATGATAGCATAGTTGGTAAGATGATTCGGGTATTTCCGTTCGAGTACTACTTTGTGAATGCGATCAGCATCGGTATGAAATGTATCGTATGAAAATTCATTCGTAACGAACATTACAATCAGAATACAACTGGCAACTCCGATGGAGAGTCCCAATACATTAATGATTGTGTAAACCTTCTGTTTGATGAGGCTTCGTATGGCGATTCGCAGGTAGTTTTTCAGCATACGTTAAGTTCACCCGTTAACTTGAAAAAAGCAATACCGTATGCTACGGGACCCACAAATATTACCTCAACGGATTTTCTCGGATATACCCAAGATTAGAAACCAATAGTATTTCTCTGCGCTAGTCTGCGAAAATCTGCGGGAACGACCTGAAGAATATATAGGGGCAAAAAAAATCGTCTGTTGCCAGACGATTTAATATATACTCTATGAAAGATTCGCGTTTTAGTTCTGAAGCATCTTCAGAAGCGTAGCAATTCTGCTCTTCAGGTTTCTGCGGTCGATGATAAAATCGAGGAAGCCGTGCTCCAGTACAAACTCAGCACTCTGAAATCCTTTCGGTAAATCTTTACCAATAGTCTCGCGAATAACGCGTGGCCCGGCAAAACCGATTAGTGATCCTGGTTCAGCAATATTGAAATCACCCAACATAGCATACGATGCTGTTACACCACCCGTTGTAGGGTCTGTCAGCAAAGAGATATAGGGCACTTTAGCTTTGTCGAGCAATGCAATCTTGGCCGAAGTCTTGGCCATCTGCATCAACGATAATCCTGCCTCCATCATACGTGCACCACCCGAGCGGGAGATCATGAGGAAAGGTATTTTGTTTTTCAGACTGTGGTCCATTGCACGGGCAATTTTTTCACCCACAACGGAACCCATAGAGCCTCCGATGAAAGTGAAATCCATGCAGGCGATGGTAATATCAAGTCCGTTTATTTTTCCATAGGCAGTACGCACAGCATCTTTAAGCTGTGACTTCTCCTGCGATTCTTTAATCCGCTTTGGATATGCTTTTGTGTCTTTGAACTTCAGGGGATCCGCTGATTCCATATCAGCGTCAAGCTCTGTAAACTTGTTCTCATCGAACAACACTTCAAAATATTCTTCAGAGCCAATACGCACATGATAATCTTCTTCAGGCACCACGTAAGCATTGCTCTTCAATTCACGCGTGTGAATAATCTTGCCAGCCGGTGATTTAAACCAAAGTCCATCGGGCACCTCACGTTTCGACTCCGTGGGTGTTACTATACCTTTATCACTGCGTTTGAACCATGCCATGTGTTAAAAATTTTAGTAAAAAATAAAGCCGATGTATCGGAAAGATACATCGGCTTGTTTGGGAAATCAATTATGCTACGTCAATCGACTTGTCGAGGTATACATCCTGAATTACATTCAGAACTTCTATACCTTCTTTCAACGGACGTTGGAATGCTTTTCTTCCGGAGATCAAGCCCATACCACCAGCACGTTTATTGATAACGGCTGTGCGTACTGCATCTGCCAGGTCGCTTGTACCTTTAGATTCTCCACCGGAGTTGATCAGACCTGCGCGGCCCATATAGCAGTTCGCTACCTGGTAACGGCAAAGATCGATAGGGTGTTCAGAAGTCAATTCTGAATATATTTTTTCATCCAGTTTTCCATAGCTGCTTCCACCAGTGTTCAATGCCTTGAAGCCACCATTGTTCTCAGCAAGTTTTTGCTTGATGATGTCCGCCTGGATTGTTACTCCCAAGTGGTTTGCCTGACCTGTTAAGTCAGCCGATACGTGATAATCAATGCCACCTTGTTTGAAAGCGTTGTTACGTGTATAGCACCATAAGATAGTACCCATACCAAGCTGATGCGCTTTTTCAAATGCAGCAGCAACTTCCTGAATCTGGCGAGTTGCATTGTCAGAACCGAAATATATAGTTGCACCAACGGCAACAGCACCTAAGTTCCATGCTTCCTCTACAGAACCGAACATGATTTCGTCAGCCTTGTTCGGGTAAGTGAGCAATTCGTTATGATTAATCTTTACGATGAATGGAATACGGTGAGCATATTTTCTAGACATCATGGCCAAAGCGCCATATGTAGTAGCCACAGCGTTGCAACCGCCTTCGATGGCAAGCTTAACGATATTTTCAGGATCAAAATAGTCAGGATTCTTTGCAAAGGATGCACCTGCGCTATGTTCAATACCTTGGTCAATCGGAAGAATGGACAGGAACCCTGTGTTGGCCAGGCGGCCTGTTCCGAATAATTGCTGAAGGCTTCTTAAAACCTGCGGTGTACGGTTTGATTGAACGAAGATGTTGTCAACAAAACTCGGATTCGGAAGGTGAAGGCGATCTTTTGAAATAGTTTTACTCTGGTGCTTCAGCAGGTAATCTGCGTCTTTGCCCAAGAGCTCTACAATGTTTTTTGCCATAATCTCTAAATTATTGGTCTGGTTACGGTTTTTAATGAGCGGGGACAAAGTTATTAATTATTTAATTGTATGCTAACCCACTTGAATTTCGCTGTTTTAACCGGCTTGCAATCGTATTAGATTTTGAATTGAGAATAGGTCACAACAAACACTTTGAATTTTAGCCCGTATTTTCTCTTGTCTGTACCCTTAACACGATGGTGTTATATGCATTCATTTTGAAAATGGAGTATATACTTTGGATGCACCGTGTGGACCTTGGTGCCGTATAGTTGACATGTAACTACAAACAAAAAAAGCCATTCCGAATTACTCAGAATGGCTCTATGTTTTTGAAGCGATAAACGCCTAAAGTTTTTCTTTGATCCGGGCAGCCTTACCTTGACGGCCTTTCATGTAGTAAAGTTTAGCTCTGCGAACTTTACCTCTCTTCAATACTTCTATTTTATCGATAGTAGGAGACACGATCGGGAAGATACGCTCAACACCTACACCGTTAGATACTTTACGCACTGTGAAGGTTTCACCGTTTGTACCTGCTCCTCTGCGCTGAATTACAGTGCCCTGGAATTGCTGTACACGTTCTTTGTTACCTTCTTTTATTTTCACGTGAACGTTGATAGTATCACCAGGATTGAAGCTGGGAAGCGTTTCACGGACTTTCGCAAATTCTTGCTCAACTAGTTTAATTAAGTCTACTGCCATAACTCGATGGTTTTGAAAATTGGACTGCAAATGTATGGAAAGAATTGAGAAATTCAGAGAGGAGCATAAAGATTTAAGTCGATTAATTCTCAGGAGAACAATTTTGCGGGTTTTTATGCCTTGACAGCGTTATTTACCGATTTAAAAACTTTTAAAAGCTCAATCGATTTGTGAAAAAATACTCAGTCGAGTAGCTCAGGTCTTCTCTGCTTTGTTCGTTCAAGAGATTGCTCATGCCTCCATTCTTCGATTTTTGTTGCATGACCCGAAAGTAAAACATCCGGGACTTTCCATCCTTTGTATTCAGCAGGACGGGTATACACTGGCGGTGCAATCAGGTCGTCCTGAAAGGAATCACTTAATGCAGAAGTCTCATCTGATAACACTCCCGGAATTAATCGCACTACAGCGTCTGCAACAACGGCTGCAGCCAGCTCACCACCGGAAAGAACATAATCGCCAATGCTGATCTCACGCGTCACCAGGTGTTCGCGTACGCGTTCATCAACGCCTTTGTAGTGACCGCATAGCAGAATTAAATTTTTCTTCAGGCTCAGTTCGTTCGCTATAGATTGCGTAAGACGCTGCCCATCCGGACTCATGTATATAATATCGTCATACTCGCGCTTCGCTTTGAGATCGGCTATACAGTTATCGATGGGTTCAATCATCATTACCATACCGGCACCACCACCAAAGGCATAGTCATCAGTTGTACGATGTTTATTCGTAGCATATTGGCGAAGGTCAATAACATTCACGGTAACAATGCCCTTTGCCTGCGCACGCTTTAATATAGAGTCAGAGAATGGACTCTCTATAAGTTTTGGCAATGTGGTAATGATATCGATGTGCATATTGCTAGAGTTATATGTATATACTTCAGAATATCAGATATCGAGAAATCCTTCCGGGAGATCTACACTAATTCGTTTTTTTGATTTGTTAATGCTCAGTATAAAAGGACTGTTAACCGGTATCAGAACTTCTTTTTCGCCTTGCATCAATACCAGTAAACGGTTAGCACCGGCCTGCATCACTTCGGTAACATTTCCTAAAGTGCCTGCTGTTTCATCAATAACTTCGAAGCCTGTAATTTCATCATCATAAAACTCTCCGCGGGTCGATTTTGGCCGCGCAGTCTTCGGAAGATAAATGGCTTGCTTGGAAATTTCTTCGGCTCCTTCCGGAGAATCTACATCTTCAAACTTTACAAATGCTTTGGAGCCTCGAACGGATACATGTTGAATAAAGTAAGGAACGAGTCGCTCATTGCTGGAAAGAAATACAGCATCGAGTGTAGCAAAATCATTTGGACAGTCAGCATCGATGGAAACCGTTACTTCTCCTTTCAGTCCGTGTGGTTTCAAAACGAGTCCGATTTTATAGCAGGAATCGATATTCATTTCGTGTAATCGTAAAATAAATATGCCGGTCCCGATGAGATCGGAACCGGCACACTCTTCAATTTTCTAAAGTGACTAAGCTTGCTCTTCAGCAGCAGGAGCTTCACCTTCAGCAGGAGCAGCTTCAGCCGGGGCTGATGCAACAGCAGAAGCAACTTCAGCTTTCTTACGAATAGCTTCAGCGCGAGCTTCTTTAATTTTTGTTTCAGCTTCTCTGCGAGCTTTAAGATCAGCTTGTTTAGCTTGTGATAATTTATCACGTTTAGCTTCGATCTTAGCGTCTTTGCCTTTCAGCCATTCTTCCAGTTTAGCATCTGCTTGTTCTTGCGTCAATGCACCTTTGATAACACCGATTTGAAGGTGTTTTTTCATAAGGATACCACGGTAAGAAAGCATGGCTTTAACAGTGTCGCTAGGTTGTGCACCATTCATAACCCAATGAAAAGCACGATCGTCTTTCAAGTCAATCGTAGCAGGGTTAGTAAGGGGATTATAAGTCCCGATTTTTTCAATGAAGCGTCCATCACGTGGAGCTCTGGCGTCAGCAACGACTACATCGAACATTGCCAGTTTCTTGCGGCCTCTGCGGGCCAATCTGATTTTAACCATTTCTTGTTAGTTTTTAAAATAGTGGAACTCGTCCGATTTTTAAAGGTCGCAAAGTTAAGGGAATTTTTCGGCCTGGCAATCGCAGCCGCATTCTTAATATAGTCAGAAGGACTAATTCATGGCTTTATTAATGAGTGTCAATTTATGAAACCACTGATTAAGGGTGCTTTCCTGGCCATCGAGCTCTACCATGATAGATATTGTATTATTTTTTTCTTTCCGTGTTACATACGGCACAAGCGCTTCCTGAACGCCTGACGCCTGGTAAAGGGAGAAGAAATTGAAATTTAAGATCTTACTGATCCTTTCAAGCTGATCAGTTTTAATCTCACTTCGTTCGAAGATATCATAAACATTACGTGAACTTGTGTTCAGCCTTTTAGCAAATTCTGAAAGCTTAAGACCTGATTCTTTGTATCTAATTTCAATTTCCCGTCCAATATGCAATGCCATGGCGTAAAACTAGAGTGAATATTACATACACGCTCGCGGCTTTCATGTGAATTTATGTCTCGTAAAATGTGATAATTTGGCGCGTTGATTTATTATTACACATAAGTATGATATAAAGACTCTCAATTAAAAGGCGTAACATTTAATTTGACGATAAACCGCGCGAAACTAGAGAGCCCATTTCTATGCATTAAGTCGAAGCTTATTCTTTACAGGATACAGTCCCATCTCACCTGATAGCTTTAATCCAGAGCGGACTAAAAAGCACTTCATTCCCGTGAAGTGCTTTTTTATTTTACCTATATGTTAACGAATGCAAAGGTAAATAATCGTTTATGCGATTTAACGGTTTTTATATAATAAGCGGCTTCTCTACATTTGTTCACTTTCTATAAAATCATGGACAAATATTCATACATCTCCAATGCAGACGTTGGTTATCTCGACCAGCTCTATCAAAATTATAAAAATGATCCAGCGTCCGTAGACCCAACCTGGCAAAAGTTTTTTGAAGGTTACGACTTTTCACAAGTGCGCTATGGCGATAAGGGAAATGGTTCTTCGGCAACAGCACCTGCTGTAACGGATTCTCTTTCGATAAAAGAAACGCAGGTGCGTAATCTTATTTTTCAATATCGCTCCTTCGGGCATTTGAAATCGAAAACAAATCCGGTTCGTGAAAGAAGAAATCACAATGTGAACCTCGATCACAAAAGTGTCGGCCTGACCGATGCCGATCTGGATATAGAATTTGATGTAGCAGCAGAGATCGGAATGCAACGCTCTACACTGCGCAAGATTATTGAAAAACTGAATTCAGTTTATTTAGGGCCGATCGGCTTTGAACATAACTTCATTCGTAACGATGATATTCGTGCATGGCTATATCAGAAGATTGAAAAAGAATACTACACTTATAATCCTGCTCAGGAAGAAAAGAAAAGAATTCTGAACAAGCTTAATGAAGCTGTGGTATTTGAGAATTTTCTTCACACAAAATTCCTTGGACAAAAACGCTTCTCACTCGAAGGTGGAGAGAACACAATCCCGGCATTGAACACGATTATAAATGTTGCCGCCGAGCTTGATGTGAAAGAAGTTGTGATTGGTATGGCGCATCGTGGCCGCTTGAATGTACTGGCAAATATACTTGGCAAAACATACGAGCAGATCTTCACCGAGTTCGAAGGAAACGTGAGCCCTGAAAACCTTACGATGGGAGATGGTGATGTGAAATATCACTTAGGATATTCAAGTCATATAAATACACCATCGGGTAAGAAGGTATATGTAAAGCTTACTCCAAACCCTTCGCATCTTGAAGCGGTTGACCCGTTGGTACTCGGATATACCCGTGGTCAGATCGATGATGAGTATAAAGGAGAATTGTCAAAAGGGATGGCGATTCTGATTCACGGAGACGCTGCCGTTGCCGGACAAGGTATAGTATACGAAGTGGTACAAATGTCTGGATTGCCTGGTTATACTACCGGCGGAACGATTCACTTTGTGATCAACAACCAGGTTGGTTTCACTACGGATTATGATGATGCACGTACCAGTATATATTGCACAGATATAGCGAAGATTGTGGATGCTCCGGTATTGCACGTAAATGGTGATGATGCGGAAGCTGTAAACTTCGCCTCTAAACTGGCCGTTGAGTATCGCATTAAATTCGGAAAAGATATATTCATTGACCTGCTTTGCTATAGAAGACACGGACACAATGAAAGCGATGAACCAAAATTCACGCAACCGAAACTGTATAACATTATCGCGAAGCATCAGAATCCACGTGAGATTTACGTTAAGAAACTGATTGAACGTGCAGATGTAGATGCAGCCCTGGCAGATGAGATGGATAAAAACTTCCGTAATCAACTTCAGGACAGACTAAACGAAGTAAAACAAAAGCCGCTTCCCTATAAACCACAAAAAATAGAAGAAGAGTGGGAGCAAATGAACTGGGCGAAACCCGAAGACTTTGACAAGTCACCGGACACCGGTATTAAAGAAAGCGTTATTGAAAAAGTAGGAAAAGCACTTACTACTATACCGGAAGGTTTCAAGCCGCTGAAACAAATTGAGAAATTACTGAAGGACAGGACAACCGCTTTCTTTGAAGAGAAAGTATTGGGATGGGCTGAAGCAGAATTGTTAGCATACGGATCTATGCTGCTTGAGAAAACTCCGGTGCGTATGTCTGGTCAGGATGTGAAGCGTGGTACATTCTCACATCGCCATGCATACTTTTTTGATGCAAATACAAATGAACCTTATTGCGGACTAGATAATCTTGATAAGAGCCAGGCTAAGTTCCATATATATAACTCTTTATTATCAGAGTTTGGTGTGCTTGGTTTTGAGTATGGCTACGCGATGTCATCGCCAAGTGCGTTGGTTTTGTGGGAAGCCCAATTTGGTGATTTCGTAAATGGTGCGCAGGTAATTATAGATCAGTTCCTTTCAAGTGCTGAATCGAAATGGCAGCGTATGAACGGCCTGGTGATGTTATTGCCACACGGTTATGAAGGACAAGGCCCTGAGCACTCAAGCTGTCGCCCTGAAAGATTCTTACAATTAGCAGCGGAGTATAATATGGTAATCTCCAATCCTACAACGCCTGCTAACTTCTTCCATTTGTTGAGAAGACAAGTTGCATGGCAGTTCCGTAAGCCTTGTATTGTGTTCTCACCTAAATCATTGTTACGTCATCCTGCTGTGATATCTCCGATCAAAGATTTTACAAGCGGATCCTTCTCGGAGGTACTTGACGATTCGAATGTATCAGCGAAAGATGTTAATCGTGTTATACTCTGCAGTGGTAAAATTTATTATGACCTTGTAGAGGTACAACAAAAGAGAAAGACGAAAGACACTGCTATAGTTCGGTTAGAGCAACTTCACCCGTTCCCGGAAAAACAACTGAAAGCCGTGCTCAAGAAGTATAAAGATGCTAAACTTGTGTGGGCGCAGGAAGAGCCGGCGAACATGGGCGCGCAATCATACATTGCCCGCATGATGCCGAAATATAATCTTGAGTTCGTATCACGTAAAGCCAGTGCTTCACCGGCAACCGGATACCTGAAGGTTCATAAAGTAGAGCAGGAGAAACTTGTGAATAAAGCTTTTGAAGTATAAACAGATAGAGTGAGTTGAGATTTTGAGATGAGGGTTGTTACTCAATCTGAAAAATGTAAATCTGAAATCATCAATCCTATAATCTAAAACATTAAAAATCGAATGGCATTACAGATAAAAGTACCCGCAGTAGGCGAATCAATTTCGGAAGTGACTATTGCAAACTGGTTAAAGAAAGATGGAGACACGGTTCAACTCGATGAAGTAATCGCAGAGCTTGAATCAGATAAAGCAACTTTCGAGCTTACTGCTCAAAGTGCTGGTGTTCTAAAAATCGTAAAACAACAAGGTGATACCGTGCCTATCGGAGATGTAATCGCAGAGATTGACTCCAATGGACAAGTATCAGCTCCAGCTGCAAAACCTGCTGCTACTCCTGCGCCTGCAGCAACACCTGCACCTGCTGCATCGGCTCCGCCAGCGGCACCGAAAGCAACGGGTGGAGTAAAGGAAATGAAAGTTCCTGCTGTAGGTGAATCCATCACCGAAGTAACAATTTCAACTTGGTTGAAAAAAGATGGCGACTTCGTTAACCTTGATGAGGTGATTGCAGAAGTTGAATCTGATAAAGCAACGTTCGAGCTACCCGCCGAAGCGTCTGGTATATTACGCATCGTAGCAAAAGAAAAAGAAACACTTCCGATTGGCGGACTTATCTGTAAAATAGAAATAGCAGAAGGTGCATCAGCTCCTGCGAAACAGGAAACTGCACCAGCGGCAACGGCTTCAGCGAATGATGCTGATAAAAGCTATGCTGCCGGACATCCTTCTCCTGCTGCTGCAAAAATCCTGGATGAAAAAGGGATTGCTTCTAACCAGGTGCAAGGTTCTGGTGTTGGTGGAAGAATAACAAAAGATGATGCTCAGAAGGCACAATCAGCGCCAGCGAAAACTGAATCGAAACCACAGACATCATCAACTCCTCCGGTAATTGCTACAGGTGGCGGTCGTGGTGAGCGCAGAGAGAAAATGACTTCGCTGCGTAAGACTATAGCGAAACGTCTCGTGGCTGTGAAGAATGAGACAGCGATGCTCACAACCTTCAACGAAGTAGATATGAAGCCGGTAATGGAGCTTCGCTCAAGGTATAAAGATCAGTTTAAAGAAAAATACGGTGTAGGGCTCGGCTTCATGTCGTTCTTTACAAAAGCAGTATGTACTGCATTGAAAGATTTCCCAGCCGTAAACGCTTCGATCGATAAAGATGAAGTGATATATCACGATTATTGTGATATATCTATAGCAGTATCAACACCTCGCGGTTTAGTTGTTCCGGTTATTCGCAATGCAGAGTCACTTTCATTCAATCAAATTGAAAGCGAAGTGATCCGGTTGGCAACACGCGGACGTGATGGTAAACTTTCCATAGAAGAAATGACTGGTGGTACATTCTCTATTACTAATGGAGGTGTATTTGGCTCGATGCTTTCAACACCAATCATCAATCCTCCGCAGTCGGCTATATTAGGTATGCACAACATCGTTGAGCGCCCGGTAGTGAAGAATGGTGAAGTTGTTGTTCGTCCGATCATGTACCTGGCACTTTCGTACGATCACCGTATCGTGGATGGAAGAGAATCCGTAAGCTTCCTCGTACGTGTGAAAGAGTTACTCGAAGATCCGGGAAGATTGATCCTGGGAGTATAATATAATTTAAACTAACAGATATACCATTCTATAAAGACATGAAGTATAAATTAACAAGAGGACTCCTCAGTGTGATTTTTATTTCATGTCTTTTTACATATTCAGGATGTGTGGATGAGTGCGAATTGGATAGCGAGCCAACGCTATTTATATACTTCTCCACAGAAAAATACTACAGATCTGTATACGGCTTGCATGGCAAAGAGAAACCGGTAAATCAGCCTGCTGATTATCAATACAGAGTGCCTTTGTCAATCAAGGATGACTCTACTATTGTCATCTTTGAATCGGATGTCAGAAATGACACGCTTACGATTCACTATAGCCGTACCGTTGAAATGCAATCTGCTCGCTGCGGTTTCAGAATTTACTTTGATGATTTCGAAATCGTAAAGCCAACAACGTTTACACAAGCCTCTGTGTCTTCTACTCTCGATTACTCACAAGAACTTTATGTTAATATTAATGAATAAAAGGTCATTGACGTTTTCATGTATCTTGTTTGTACTGGTATCAGTCACACATGCTCAAACGTATGATTCGCGGAGGCTATATTTCGGGGTTGATGTTCTCAGAACATTTCCGCTTACGTTCAACAGAGGCTTTGTGTTTGAACCTTCTCTGCTCTATAAAACCAAAGATCATACAATCATTGATCTCGCTGTTGGATTCAACGACATCCGGAAAGACGAACTATACTCGAATGTTGCTTATGCTAACACAGGACGCTATTACCGTTTAGGTGTAGGAAAGTTCCTGTTGAAAAGCAGGAAAAAGTTTAATGAATTCAATTTGCAGGCCTGCCTTATTTACTCTGACTTCACGGAGAAAGGAACGATTACATTTGAAGGCGATAACTATGGCGATCTCGTTGAAGTACGAACTCAACGTAACAAACTTTTCATCGTAGAACTGCAGCCCAATTACTGGCTTCCGATATCCGATAGAATTTCTGTAAATTTCCAAGTCAGGATTAATTACATCGTAACCAATCCTGACGAAAAAGATTTCCCTGTTTACTATGTACCCGGAGTCGGAAATGTACAAGCCTGGGGGAACAGAGATGGAATCCCTAACAGCAGACGCGTAACTGAAGGAATCTCCATTCGATTAGTATATAAATTTTTAGAATTATAAATATTGATTTATGCAATACAACGTCATTGTTATCGGCTCCGGCCCTGGAGGATATGTAGCAGCCATCCGCGCTGCCCAACTTGGATTTAAAACTGCTATCGTGGAAAAATATGATACGTTAGGCGGAACATGTTTGAATGTAGGATGTATACCTTCTAAAGCACTATTGGATTCTTCTGAACATTTCATCAATGCTAAGGAACACTTTGCTGAACATGGTATAGATATACCTGCTCCTAAAGTGAATATAGGGCAAATGATCAAGCGGAAAAGTGATGTTGTGAAGTCCAATGTAGATGGTATAGCCTTCTTAATGAAGAAGAACAAGATCGATGTTCATACTGGTGTTGGATCATTCGTGGATAAAAATACAATTAAGGTTACTGGGAAGGATGGAAAGGAAACTACCATTACCACCGATAAAGTAATTATAGCAACAGGCTCTAAGCCAACACCACTTCCTTTTGCTGCGTTCGACAAGAAAAGAATTATATCCAGCACGGAAGCGCTTGAACTGAAAGAAGTTCCTAAACATCTTATTGTTATTGGTGGCGGTGTAATTGGTATGGAGCTTGGCTCGGTATACGCGCGCATTGGCGCGAAAGTAACGGTGGTAGAATTTTTGGACAGCCTGATTCCAACGATGGATGGTACTATGGGAAAAGAGTTATCCCGTGTTGCTAAAAAGCTCGGCATGGACATTTTTCTGGGGCACAAAGTTACTGCTGTTGAAAATACAGGCAATGAAGTTGTGGTAAAGGCGGAACCTAAGAATGGTGGTAATGCCCTTGAACTGAAAGGTGATTATTGTCTGGTAAGTATAGGACGCAGACCGTATACCGATGGGCTTGGTCTTGATAAAATAGGAATTGAAACGGTTAAAGGTCAGATCCCGGTTGACGATCACCTGAAAACTAAAGTTGATAATGTCTACGCTATAGGCGATGTGGTACGCGGAGCTATGCTGGCGCACAAAGCGGAAGAAGAAGGTGTATATGTAGCTGAGCAAATGGCCGGACAAAAACCACATGTTAATTATCTGTTGATACCCGGTGTGGTATATACATGGCCAGAGGTCGCCAGCGTTGGCTATACTGAAGAACAATTGAAGCAGTCAGGGAGGGCCTATAAAACAGGAAGCTTCCCGTATAAAGCTTTAGGCCGTGCACGTGCCAGCATGGATACAGATGGACTTGTAAAAGTTCTGGCCGATAAGCAGACTGATGAAATATTAGGCATTCATATTATAGGAGCGCGTGCGGCTGATATGATTGCCGCCGGAGTAACGGCTATGGAATTCCGCGCATCAGCTGAAGATGTAGCACGTATGTCACACGCCCATCCAACCTATATGGAAGCGGTGAAAGAAGCTTGCCTCGCAGCAACCGCCAACAGACCGATACATATATAGTATCAGAATAATCAAGAGCACTGCAGGTCTATGAACAACCTGCAGTGCTTTAATGAAGTCTCAGGCTTTATAGTGACACCTCCTGCTCATTTTGTTACTACAGGCGCTGAATCGCAAACTAGTGTAACAGAATTCTAAGAAGCTTTCCTTAATTTATATTGTATAAATCCACGCAAGGCAATGGTGATTACGATTGGTGCCAGTGCTATATTTAGTTTTTGCGGAAGCATAGGCCATAAGAGCAATGTGAGCACAGCAATGACTGCCACCACCAGAAAATATTTCTTAAGCCATGCCGGCTGACGGATAAAAGCAATCGGCACAATAAGATTTGTTGGCAAGGCCCATAAGAGATTATAGTTATAGGCTGAGTTGTGATCTGTTCCGAACCACAAAAATGAGAGCATCACGCCAACCAAGCCGGTAACAATAAAAATTATAGCATCAAACCAGGTAGATAGTTTTTTCTTCTTCCAATCGCGGTAAGTAAGTATACCTGCTATCAGTGCGATGAAACTGAAAATATAGAGCGGATGCGGTAATCCTTTTGGAGCATCCTCCGCGCGTTCTTCATACACAATTCGTTTTTCCTTTACCAGCGGAACAAAAACTCCATTTTGTTTTATAGTGGCATGGTCAAGTCCCGACTCAACATAATCAGGCAAAAACATATACTCATACGGAGTTGCTTTCTTATCGATCTCCGATCCTAATCCTATATCTATACCGAGGTCGCCCCAAGGTTGGTTCTCCAGGTATAAATCTGTAAGCTCGCGAATGCTGTAATCGGTTTTGATATACGACCCGTCAAATACTACGCTGTCACCAAACGTAAGGCGTAGCACTCCGGGCATTTTGGTGGCACAGTTGTCGTAGAAATAATTGTAGCGATAATTTTCGTTTTCCGGAAGCGCGTTCCACTGCAGAAACTCATACATCTTTTGTTTTTGTGTCTGTGTAAGATTTAGTACTTGTTCGTGGATATAGCGATTATGGTAAATATATACATCGCGGAAACGCTTGTAATCATATACACCCAACTGGTAGTACATAAAACCTCGCGTAAAATTCAAATAAAAATTAGGCTGGTCGAAGTTGAATACACCGTAGTTATACGCATCATCTATATCCTGTGCAGGATCGTATACGCGAAAAGCACTGTGCCCGAACGCGGAGTACAATTCGCCCTGCCACGGCCCACAGGTGATCACCGAAATAGTGGCCTCCTCCGAAAGCTTAACGGGCTGTGAATATCCCGCGAAGGAAATACAAAAGAGTAAAAACAGAAGTTTTTTCATAAGTACGAATGAATTTCGAAAGATAACCACATTACGATAATCCAACCGATACTTTTCGCGAGTATCTTGCAGCATGATGCGCGCGTGGAAAGATCAGTTGAATTTTGCTTCCGGGTTAACGGCACAACGCGCCTGGAATGCAGCACAGATCTTTTCAAGTTATCATCGCTCGCGCATCGCGGGTATGCCTGCGATGAAAGGATTGCCCATCAGCATTTCGTTTGAGCCGACAACATCGTGTAACCTCCGATGTCCGGAATGCCCCAGTGGTTTACGATCTTTTACACGTGCAACGGGCATGCTGGAGCAACCTTTATTTCAACGTGTCATCGATCAGCTGGCGCCAACCCTGAGTTACCTGACGTTTTATTTTCAAGGCGAACCTTATCTGCATCCTCAATTTTTAGATATGGTGCAGTATGCTTCCAACAAGAATATATATACCGCCACTTCTACTAACGCACATTACCTGAAAGATGAAAATGCCAGACTTACTGTTGAGTCAGGTTTGGATCGCCTGATAATTTCTATTGACGGCACGACACAAGACACCTATCAATCGTATCGCGTAGGCGGCAGTCTTGATAAAGTAATGGAAGGCGCACGAAATATAGTGGCATGGAAGAAAAAACTTAAATCGAAAACGCCACACGTTATCTTTCAATTTCTCGTAGTAAAACCAAATGAACATCAGATCCCTGAAGTATATTCTCTGGCAGAGCAAATTGGCGTTGATCAGGTTGTATTAAAGACAGCACAGATCTATGATTATGAAAATGGTTCTGATCTTATTCCTACGCAGGATCAATATTCGCGCTATCGCAAAACGAAGGACGGCTCCTATACTATAAAGAATAGTTTAGACAATCATTGCTGGAAGATGTGGCACAGTTGTGTGATCACATGGGATGGCAAAGTAGTGCCATGTTGCTTCGACAAAGACGCGCATTACGTGCTGGGAGATCTCACCAAAAAATCATTCAGCGAAGTCTGGAATGGAGAAGAGTATAATCAGTTCAGGGCTTCGTTGCTTCGGTCAAGAAGTGAAATTGAAATCTGTAAGAATTGTACGGAAGGAACTAAAGTGTGGGCTTAGATTAAAGTCCTTTTTCGCGAAGTTGCTTTTCAATCTTATTGAAATCCACTGCGCCACATTTTCCACATCCGGATTCACACACTGATTTAGATTGAAAATTTTTATAGATCAGCCTGCCCACGTAAACTACCGCGAGGAGAAAAATAAAACCAACGATCAGGCTCTGGATCATGCAGCAAAGTTAATATACTTTTCAAACTACCGGTAAGCTGGGAAGGTTCCTGCTGCCCTTTTTTTGTCCGTAGCCGGACGCAGCCGAACACATTTGAACAAAGCAAAATTGCGTAAACCGTAATATTACAGGTGTTTTCAATGATCGCGAGTGTGGCATGATGTTGCGATAGAGGTGACCGAATCTTTTCACTTATGCTAAAAAATTATTTCAAAACCGCCTTTCGTAACCTGCTCCGTTCAAAAGGTATTTCGATTATTAATCTGTCGGGTTTAACCCTTGGCATTGCATGTAGCCTCGTGCTGTTTCTCATGGTAGCATACATGAGCAGTTATGATATATTTCAATCGAAGCGTGATCGCATTTATCGTGTGGTTAACAAATCTGTTGGAAATAATGGCACCGAGTATCAAGCCGGGGTTCCAACGGTTTTGCCCGAGGCGTTTCGCACCGATTTTCCGGAAGCCGAAGAAGTTGTATTTATATCGGAGGGTTCAAGTAGTCTCGTAACGATACCACAGAAAAACGGAGAGTTGAAAAAATTCCAGGAGGAAAATAAGATTGCTTTTACAGAACCTGGCTATTTTAAGATCTTCGATCGTGCAATTCTTTCCGGAGATGCAATCAAGGGTATAGATGAACCAAACGAAGCGATCATATCAACGCAGCTGGCAAAAAAATATTTTGGTAAGGAAGATGCTATAGGTGAAGTATTGAAATTCAATGATCAGGAGTATCGCGTTACTGCCATGATGGAAAATGCTCCGCCTAACACCGACTTCCCTTTTAATTTATTCCTGTCCTATAGCACCATAAAGAAAGAACGTGAAGAAGCCGGATGGAAAAGTATATGGAGTGGTGAGCAATGCTATATCTTGTTGAAGGAGCGTGAACAGATTGCCAAAATTGAGCAAAGACTACCTGCCTTTTCTAAGAAGTATTTAGGAGCCGATGATCCTGACAAAACAGAATTCATGGTGCAGCCACTTACAGAAATGCATTTCGATGAACGATTCGATACATATTCTTATAGCACAGTTTCGCGTACCTCATTAACGGCTTTCAGTATTATAGGATTGATACTTATACTTACGGCATGTATAAATTTCGTAAACCTTTCCACAGCAGAAGCTATAAAGCGCTCGAAAGAAGTAGGTGTTCGTAAATCATTAGGAAGTACGAGGATGCAATTGGTTGGCCAGTTTTTAGGAGAGACTACGCTGGTTACAACACTCGCGATGCTGCTTTCGCTTGGGTTAACACAACTTGCGTTGGCATTCATCAATCCGTTTATGGAAATGGAGCTTGCACTTAATTTTACGAGTGACACCAGCCTCTGGCTATTCATCATTTGCGTTACCGTTATAGTATCATTAATGTCGGGCCTATATCCTGCATTTGTTGTGTCAGGATTTAAACCGGCACAAGCTTTAAAGAATCTCATCAGCAATAAAAATTCTTCAGGCTATATGTTACGAAGAGGCCTGGTAGTGATGCAATTTTTTATATCGCAATTGCTCATCATTGGTACGATCGTAATTGTAAGCCAGATGAATTATTACCAGGATAAAGATCTTGGCTTTGCAAAAGACGGTATACTCATTGTACCTATACCGGAGCAAGAACAGCCAGCCGGTATAGAGGAAGGCGGGAGTAAGATGAGAACGTTACGCGATGAGATGGAAAATATACCGGGAGTAGAAATGGCCAGTCTTGCCAATGATCCTCCATCCTCGGGTCATGTATCGGGTACTAACTTCAAGTTACAGGGAAGTGATGAATCACATGGAACACAGGTAAAACAAATTGATGGTAACTACCTGAAATTATTTGAGCTCGAATTATTAACCGGGCAGAACGTACAAGACCTTGATACAGCAACCGGGTTTATAGTAAATGAAAAGCTGGCACATATTGCAGGCTTTGATAATGCAGCTGATATAGTAGGTAAAGTTATTCGTGTGTGGAGTAAAGAATATCCCGTGGTAGGAGTTGTTAAAGATTTTCATACCGTGTCACTGCATTCTCCAATAGAAGCAACGGTACTGTTCAATCGCATTCGCGGATATGAACACCTGGCGCTAAAGGTAAACGTGAAGCAGGCGCAAGGCGTGATTAGTCAGCTCAAAACAAAATGGGAGGCAGCGTATCCGGAACATTTATTTGAATATGAATTCCTTGATGAGAACATTCGCAATTTCTATGAAGGCGAACAACGCATGTCTATACTGCTGAGTATATTTACTTCCATGGCTATATTTATAGGATGCCTTGGCTTGTTTGGACTGGCAACGTTTATGGCCAATCAAAAGACGAAAGAAATCGGTGTTCGTAAAGTGTTGGGAGCTTCCGTAGAAAGCATCGTCATGATGTTCTCCAAAGAATATGCGAAGCTCATTCTACTCGGGTTTATGCTAGCGGCCCCGGCCGGCTGGTTCCTGATGGGTAAGTTTTTAGATGAGTTTGCCTATAAAATCGAAGTGGGTCCCCAGGTTTTCGTGCTCACATTTGGCATTACACTGCTTATAGCCATTCTTACTGTAGGATATAAATCATTACGGGCTGCAACCGTTAATCCCGTAAATTCATTGCGCTCCGAATAAGTGTACGTACCGCCATGTATGAAAAGCCTTTTTATAAAGGCTTTTTTTGTTTTAGGACAGTAAATACTGATCCACTTACTCAAAACAGTCGCCACTTGCTCATTCATGATCAGATTACTTCGTTGCGAATAGTAACCTTGTATCGTTATACCCCATTGATCATGAAACTCAAACAACAAATCACGCTACTGATCAGCCTTTCCTTATTAATACCCTCGGTGTTGATAAGCTCTGTGGCGATTTATAAGATCAAGTCGAAAGCTACAGCGGACATTGAATCTTACCGTTTGGAGGAGATGAATAAACTGAAACTATACGTAAAGCATATCACCGACATAGGATATGGTATAGTTGAAGTAAACTATAAACAACTTTCTGATTCCGTTACAGCCATATCAAAAGACACCACTGTGTCATCAGAAGCTCTGAGAAAAAATACACTTAATAAAACTCTGGTAATGCTTTCGCAGATCAGGTTCGACAAAGGTGAGGGATACTTTTGGGTGACTGACAATAAGGTACCATATCCTACCATGTTAATGCATGCTGAGAAGAAAAACCTGGCCGGTGTTTCATTGAGTGACGCAAAGTATAACGTAGAAAAATATACCGGTAAAAATATATACCAGCTTCGTGCGGAGTTGTGTAATGCAAAAGGCGAAGGATATGTAGAGTATACTATGAAGAAACCTGGTACAGAAGAAGTTGAAAACAAGTTATCATACTCAAGGTTATTTGCACCATTAGGTTGGATCATTTCTACCGGATTTTACACAGACCAGATTGATCAGTTAGTAGCGTTAAAGCAGGAAGAAGTTACTAAACAAATTGGACAGGTAGTATTAGTGATAGTCGGTATAACAATTTTCGTATTGATCACCGGGCTGTCTATTTCGTTTTATTTCAGCAACCGGCTTACACAAGCCATTATAACCATCAAGGAAAAACTGAAACAGCTTGCACGAGGTGAGCAAACTGAAGAGGCCACCACAACACGTAGAGATGAAGTAGGCGCGATGACCGAGTCACTTAACCTCCTTGTAAATGGCTTACGGTCCTATACCTCTTTCGCGAAGGAAATAGGACAGGGCAATCTCACACAATCTTTCCAGCCTTTAAGTGAATCCGATATACTCGGTAATGAGTTGCTTGATATGCGTAACAACCTCAAGAAGGCAACGGATGAAAAAAATATCCGTGACTGGGCAAATGAAGGGATGGCACATATCGGTGATGTATTGCGCAGAAATACATCAGACACAACTGAGCTTTGTCATGATATAGTAAAGATGCTTATTAAGTATATAAAAGCAAATCAGGGTGCGCTGTTCCTAATGGTGGAAGGTGACAAACCGGAAGATACGTGTTTGGAACAAATGGCAACATACGCATACGACCGGAAGAAAATGATAAACCGGAAAATTGGTTTGGGCGATGGCCTTGTAGGACAATCTGTATTGGAGAAAGCAACTATACATCTGTCATCAATTCCTAAAAATTATATCACCATTACATCTGGTTTGGGTGAAGCACTACCGGAAACAATCCTGATCGTTCCGCTGATTCACAATGATGAAGTATTTGGTGTTATTGAAATGGCATCGTTCAATAAACTACAGAAGCACGAAATACAGTTTGTAGAAAAAGTAGCAGAAAGTATAGCGAGCACAATTTCAACGGTACAGGTTAATGAACGCACGAAACGTTTACTGACACAAAGCCAGCAGATGTCCGAAGAACTTAAAGCACAGGAAGAAGAACTTCGTCAGAACCAGGAAGAACTTCAGGCAACGCAGGAGCAGATGCGCAGACGCCAGATCGAACTGGAACGTGAGAATGAATTGCTGAAACACGAAATGGCATTAGTGCCAGAAGCAAAAAATCGGCATGCATATGTAGCAGCATCCGTGCGTAAAGCATTTTAATCGGCGACCGAAATGAAGAAAATATATATACTGCTTTTTATACTGGCTCCAATGTGTCTTCAGGCTCAGGAGAATTATTGGATCAAAACCGATAGTCTTTTTAAATATGTACAGCCTGTTGCCAGCCTCCAATTCTGGAGCACCTATACCATGGGTGAGAAAGATCAGTTAACGGATAACGGACCTATGGAGTCTGTGCAGGATCGCCTGAATTTTTTAATCCGCAGAGCACGTATAGGCTTCAAGGGGAAGCCTTACAAAAAACTTAGCTATGCAGTGATGATTCAGTATGACAATATGGGAAAGGACAGATTTAGCGCTGTGCGCGGATCAACCAACACCGGCACGCTGGGTATATTGGATGCGTATGCAACATGGCGCATCAGCAAGAATGAAATGGCTTCGTTAACCGTAGGATATTTTCATCCGCAGATCAGCAGAGAATGTGTTACTGGCGATTTGCTTGTAAACTCTTTTGATAAATCTCCAACACAGGCCTATATCCGCCAGCATATTACCGGGAAAGGATACGGTCGGGCCACAGGTATAAATCTGGGAGGCCTTACCAGCAAGCATCTCGTTACCATCGATTATAACGTTGGTATTTTTAGCAACAATACAACCTCTGAAGAATTTACAGAGACATCCGGTAAATACTGGAGTCCACTTGTAGTAGATAGAGTAACCTTTACAGTGGGTGACACCGAGAAGAAAAATTACGCTATTAACTACGATGCCAATAATTACTATAGCAAACGCAAAGGTATTACGGTTGGTCTGAACAGTTCGGTACAGGGCAAAACAGATATATTTACCTCAAACTATGCTGGTGGATTCGATGTGTTGTTTAACTATGGGAGATGGAATATAGATGGAGAATGGATGTATATGGAGCGACACACGGAAGCGCAGACCTATAATATGAAGGCTGGCCATATACGTGCAGGCTACAATCTGATTATCAAAGACAAAATATTTCTGGAGCCGTGTGTAATGGTGACAAATTTTGAAGGCGATCAAGGTGCTCAGTTTTCAGGTGAAGATCGGATGTTGGATGTTGGCGTGAACTGGTATCTGAATAAGAAAAACTGTAAACTCAGCCTGCACTATATAACACAGCAAGGCCATGGTGATAATAACTATACCGATGATATTACTTTTAAGAAAGGTGATTTCGCGGGTCTGGCATTTGTTCTACTGATGTAAATTTTTCCAGGGACATCAAGTATATATAGTGATCCCTGTGTCAGTTATACCTGACAAACGAAGGGGGATTGACGAACCTTCCGCTATACTTTAACCGGACGTTTGTAGTGATTTTAAAACTGAGATGACTTACACCATCCACCGCTGTGGGAAAATAAAAGGCACGTAGCTCGATCGTGCCGAAAATAAGATTTTCATTCCGGATGCGAACGCCACTGGTAGTTCCCCAATAAAACTCACCCAGTGACTTACTTGAAATGATATCTTTTAGAAAAGCATTTTCAAGAGACAAAAAAGGAGCGAAGCGAAAACCGGCAAGTTTCCATTTTGTAAATACGGTTGTCTCTACACGGAGTGATATACGCTGTTTTCCATATAAACTGTCTGGAGAAAAGCCAGTGAGTTCATCATTCAGTGTAAGCAGTTCCCTCGTAATTGTATTATAGGCCTGTGCATATCCGCCCTGTACAAGGTGACGGATTTTTACCCTTCCCGATTCATATAGCTTGCTATAGTGTGTCCCCCCTATATAATAAAAAGTATCCGAAGTTTTCTTGCTTGTAAAGAATGTACCAAAGCCACCTTCAATAGTTGTAAAGGCCCCGTTCTTGTTAACAAAACCTCGTGTGAAAGAAGTACCAGCGTACATCCTTTTTGCACCCAGTTCTTTAGACCAGCCCGTAGTAAGCGTTATCGTTTTTCCATAGGGCACGTCTTCCGTTCGCCCAAAGCCATATATATACCGGGTCTTATAGAAATTCCGATTATAGAAAGTCATTTCACCCAATACAAATTTCTGGTCATTATATATAGGGTTAAACTCTTCTCCGGGCTGCGAGGGTTGCTGAGAATAATGTTGTCGGTAATACCGGATCGCTGCAAAGTGTCTGTCGCGATTCTTTGCCATGTTGCCAATGCTGAAGTTATATCCGCCCCACACATCTTCTATATTATAGCGATACTTTCTAAAGGTACTGTCGGGATATTGAAAAACATTTCGCGACCAGTTACGACTTACTTCGAGTCCGCCCGCAAGACGCGAGTAAGGAGATACCAATGGACGCTCAAGACGAATGAAGTATGCATATTCATTTTCTTCACCCAGACTTCGCGCATTGTCAAGTTGGGTATAGCCACCGGAGACGTTGATCAACGTACCTCCTATACTTGTTTTCCTATAGAAAAGATCTAATCCGACAACCGGCGAACGTCCGGTTTCAAAACCAACACCGGCTTGCACGCGTTGGCCCATTCCAAAAAGATTAGCATCATACAAGCCGATCCGGTAATCGCTGATGCCTCCCGAAGATACGCGGGCGCCTAAACTGAATACGTCTCGCGTCACAATTTCAAGATCAACAGAATCTGGCGATCCCTTTATACGATGCACTATAATTTTGGAGTCCAGTATAAAGTCAAGATCACGAAGATAGCGTTCGTTATCCGCAACCCGATAGGGATTCAACGGACGGTTCTCTCGTACGAAAAGGTTATCACGGATTACACTTTCGCGTGTAGTAGAGTGAAGTGTATTGGCAATTCGCGTTACCTCGCTTTTAAACCTGTGCGAAGAGTCATACATCGTTCGTTCGAAACCAATATGATTTATAACGATGTGGCGTATAATTTTCCCTTCATAGGGCAAAAAAGGAGCTTCACTTTTTACGTTGATGGAAGAATCGGAACTCGGTTTCCGTGAAATGGTTTTCATCACTTCCTTCGAGAGCCGGTTGTCGAGAATTCTTTTTTTGGTTGAATCTGTTTGCGCCAGCACCTTCACGTGAAGGGCCAGGATCATTACAAACAGCACGGACAACCTTATGGCAGACATTGAGAAATGGAAGATAGAAAAAAGGATTAAAACGGTAGAAGTAATGTTGTATTGACTTACCAGGACGGTTTTATTCCTGCATCCGTGTAATATAAAAAATCATTCCAGTTGTTGACTCATTTTTTTGGAATGAGATTTTTGCAATAAGCATTACCTCATTATTTCTTCCACCAAAATTCGCACCACACTGGTAAGTGATCAGAAGGATAATGGTGGCCGTCATGATCGGTTATTACCTGGTAGTTTTGCGGAATAAATCCTTCGGTATAGAATATATAATCGATCACTTTACAAGGCTCGGTCGTTACTGCAAAGTTGCAGAATGTACCCTGTGTGTCAGAGGGTGGTCGCGAGTTCAGTAATTTCAGAACCTGGCCATCGGCCATAGCCTGGTAAGAAGCATCCGTAGGCTCGCTGTTAAAATCACCGGTTAAAATAACAGGAAGATTTTTTCGGAGTGAACTGATTTTTTCTTTTATGAGAAGAGCACTTTTTTCACGAGCCACTTTACCAATGTGATCGAAATGTGTATTAACAATTACTAAATCTTTTTTGGTAGAGAGGTCGTGAAGTATAGCCCAGCTTGCAACGCGCGTAATGGCGGCATCCCAGCTTTTACTCCCGGCAATTTCAGGGGTTTCAGAAAGCCAAAATGTACTCTGTTGTTTTATAGCGAATCGTTCTTTCTTAAAAAGGATCGCTGAATATTCTCCCTTCGTTTTCCCATCGTCACGACCAACACCTACAAAGGTATATTCCGGAAGATTGCTCAGAAGATCCTGCAGTTGATGATGTAATGCCTCTTGAACTCCCAGAATATCAGGACTATACTTTTTGATGAGTGCATATACTTTATCACTTCGTTTAGGCCATTGATTAACACCATCCACCGGATGGTCGAGACGAATATTGTACGACATCACTTTTAAAGATTGGGCATGCATAGCCGCGAAAGAAAACGTGAGGAGTATAGTAAAGAAAAATGTTCTAATCATCTTTAAAATATAAAAAAGGTTGCCTGGCAAGTTAACAGATATATGTCTATTTGGTTTTAAATTTTCCATAAGCTGTTGATATCTACCGAAATGTTGCGTAGTATTGATATACATTCTGTTGACTCCTTCAAGATTTGTGTTACGATACAGTGGAGTAAGTGAAGCCAGCCATACTCGTTGAATTGTTAGTTTGTTTTGATAAACCCTCTGCCTCATGAAACATTATCAGCATTATCCCCCTGCACATTTACGAACGTGATATCATTTTCTGCTATCGCAATACCAATCGTTACCTTGCTTTCTTTTGCAGCCCACCGCTGATGCATTCTGTTTTTAGAATTCGTTGTCTATATATACTACTCCTGTCTTTCCAAATGGATAATCTTATTAAAGTAGCTATAGCAGAACTCGGTCAAAAAGAAATTCCGGGCGCTGAAGATAATGCTGCTATAGTGCGCTATGCACACGAATCTGGTTTTAACTGGATCAACGATGATGAAACACCCTGGTGTAGCATCTTTATAAACTGGTGCGCGAAAAAAGTAAACCTGCGCGGCACCGGAAAGGCCGATGCCCGCTCCTGGCTGTTTGCTGGACAACGGGTTGATAGCCCTGAGCCTGGTGATGTAGTTGTTTTCTGGCGTGAGAAACCGGATTCTTGGAAAGGCCATGTTGGTTTCTTTTTTGGATTTTCGAAAGATGGGAAGAGAGTATATTCTCTTGGTGGAAATCAAGGCAACCAGGTTTCCATCACAGCCTTCCCGACAGATCATGTATTGGGATTCAGGCGATTAGCTCCCTCATCAACAATGATTTTGCCGGACACTATACTTCGCATGAGTAGTACGGGCAATGCTGTAAAAATATTACAAGATGCATTAAAAATTGCAGGCTTTGATTGTGGTACTTCCGATGGAGACTACGGAACAAAAACCGAAGCTGCCGTAAAAGCATTGCAAAGTACTCGCTTTGGTTTGCGGGTTGATGGTATATTTGACGAAGCTACACGTATATACCTGCTTGAAATTTTAAACCAATAAACGTATGTCTGCTTTTGCTATTCTCGATCTGGTGATCGGATTAATATTCATTTACTTTCTACTAAGCCTGGCGTGCTCCGCTATACAGGAGATCATTTCCAGTTTTGTACGACTTCGCCCCAAGGTATTAAACCAATGGCTTTTAGATACCTTTCAAAAAGGCGGTATAGGGGAAGCCATCCTGAAGCATAAACTCATTGACGGTTTAACAGCAAAAGGACGTATGGCCGCCTATATACCTTCAGATAAATTTTCGCGCGCATTACTCGATATCATTCACCACCGACAGTTTGGGGATAAGCCGTATACTATAGATACACTGCGTCAGGCGATTGCTGCAACCGATTTACTCGATGAAGATTTTAAACGAACGCTGTTGCAATCTATAGCGGAAGCATCCGGTGAAATAACGAAAGTGAGGAGAGAAATAGAAGCATGGTTCGATCAGGCCATGGAACGTGTTTCGGGCACATATAAGAAAAAGGCACAGGCCATGATCTTACGAATTTCTATTATACTTTCATTTGCACTGAATGTAGATTCTATAGATCTGTCAAAGTACTTATATGAAAATCCAGCTGCCCGGCAGAGCCTGGCAGACCGTGCCGAAGCAATCACGCACGATTCCACCTATATAGAATTGGTAAACAAAGCACGGGAGGCTAAACAAGATTCCTTGCATCCCTGGAAAAACGCTGACGAAGCTATACAACAGGTAAAGACAAATGTGCAGCAACTGAAGGCATTGAAATCCGAGTTGGACGCGAGTGCTTTACCACTCGGCTGGCAATCAGCAAAGCCGGTTCATAATTTTGGGGGATGGGTAGTAAAAATTCTTGGAATTTTATTTACAGCACTAGCCGTATCGTTGGGTGCGCCATTCTGGTTTGATATGTTGAACAAACTGGTAAACCTTCGGAGTGTTGGAAAGAAACCTGAGTCGGTAACGAAACCTGAAAACACATAACATGGATCAATACCTCATCCTGAGTATAGATGGTGGTGGTACCCGTGGTATAATTCCGGCTACAATCCTCCAGTGTATTTTTGAAGATACACGCACGCATCCTGCCGCTATATTTGATATGATGGCGGGTACATCTACCGGCGGTATTATTTGCATTGCACTCGCGGCCCAGAAAACAACACAGCGTGTTGTAGAATTATACCGCGATGAAGCCGATGATATATTTTACGATACAGGATGGGATGACTTTCGTGATGGCTTTGGAAAGAATCTGGGTGCAGACTATACGCAAGACCGGCTGAAGAAAATTCTCGATCATGAATTCGGTACAGTGGACATGCGCCAGGTACATGACGCGCTGCAACAAAAATATAGTCGCGAGAAAATTCTGATGGTTACATCATTCGATTTGAATCCGCAGGACGATGGAAGAAGTGTAAATTTCAAGCCGGCGGTTTTTAATTCAAGCTTTCAGCGCGATAAAAATGAACGCCTCGTTGATCTCGCCATGCGCACCTCTGCCGGGCCTACATACTTCCCTATATATCAGAAGAAATATGTTGATGGCGGTGTAGCGCTGAATCATCCCGCTATGGCTGCGGTCGCGTTTGTTCTCAATTGCTACCACGGACCTCAATTGGAATATCGTGCCGATGGCTTTCGTGGTTTAAATAAACGACCCAATGAAATTAAAGTATTGTCGCTGGGTTGTGGCACTTCGAACAATAACTATATAGATCCGCAGGATATTGGCAGTGGTGATTGGGGAAACTTAAAGTGGATCAAGTATCTGCCGGATATGCTTACTGAGTCAAATGTGCAGGCTTCCGATTATTACGTGCGGCAGGTGCTTCACCCCGACAACTATCTGCGCATTCAACTGGAGTTTAATCATGACGATGCTCCCGATGAAATCAAGAAAGCGATCCATGCAGGCAAAGTGCTCGGTCTGGATGTGAAAGAAGCAAAGCTGTTAAAAGCCATGGAGACCTATGCACGAAATCACTACAGCAAGAATCGTGAAAGTATACTTTCGTTTTTAGAATTACCTATACCTCAAACATCCTTTGTATGAATAATTTTATTGTTGATCTGCACTGCCACCCGGCTATGAAACCATACGGCCAAAGCTTTAAGAATCCCAGTGGAACAGGAGCGAACAGCCCCGACTCATCGGACACCACCAGCATCTGGCATTATGATCAGCCTTCTTTAAAAGATAAACTTCTGAATTACGTAACGGGTCTCACCAAATTCAGACAAGCAGATTTTTCTTCATCCCATTACGGAAGTGTAAAGGTTGTTACGGCATCGCTATATCCGCTCGAAAAAGGTTTTGTAAAAAACAGACTTGGCAGCGGACAGGTTTCCGATGCTATATTAAATATAGCGACAGGTTTGGGCGATGAGCGCATTGATTTTTTGCAGAAGATGCCCGACTACTTTACGGATCTTCAGAACGAGTATAAATTTTACCGTCAGCTTCACGATACTACCGTAATGATTGACGGAAAAAAGGTTCGCTATAAATTAGTACGAAACTATGTACAATTAGAGGAAGTGTTGCAAACCGCGGATGCTGCTATACCTACCATCGCGGTTATCATGAGTATAGAAGGAGCCCATGTATTTAATTGTGGTCTCACTCCGGAACAAAAACCGGCCGATAAAAACGAGGTTTTAAAGAACGTTAACTTTATGAAGAGCAACTGGGAATTCCCTCCGTTCTTCATCACGTTTGCACATCATTTCTATAATGAACTTTGTGGTCATGCGCGGAGTCTTACGGGTATTATGGCGCGTGTACTGGATCAGGGATATAAATTGGACACCGGCTTCACACCGCTTGGCTTTGATATAGCAAAAGCACTTTTATCAAAAACAAATGGTGCGCGCATCCTGCTAGACGTTAAGCACATGAGCCCGGTATCGCGCAGGCAATATTATGATTGGATTGAGAAGGAATTTCCTAACGATTCTATTCCTATAGTGGTAAGTCATGGTGCTGCCAATGGATTGAAATCATACGATAATAACTTTATAGCCGTTCGCCCAACAGGTGCGTGCATGAATCCTGGTTCTATAAATTTCTTTGATGACGAGCTCATTCGCATTGCGCGCAGTGGTGGCATTTTAGGACTGCAAATGGATGAGCGCAGGGTAGGCAACAAGGAAGCGCTCGCACAAGCGAAAGGACATACGGATCGTAGAAAGATTCTGTTTCACCGATCTAAACTGGTTTGGAACCAACTGGAACATATAGCACAAGTTCTTTCGGGTGCTGGTATATTTCCCTGGGGACTTGCTGCCATCGGTTCGGACTATGACGGCATAATTGATCCGCTGAATGGTTATTGGACACACGAAGACCTTCAGTTTATGGATGATTACCTGCTGAAGCATGCCTATAATTTCATGCAAGGCAACGGTAAGAATCTTCGCGTAGGCAACACAACAGATCCGGAGGAGATTGTAAGCCGGGTAATGAATATCAATGCCATGGAATTTTTGAAACGTAACTTTTGAAGTGGTGATGCTATACTATAATTGCACCTGCAGGAAGGTGATTGCCGATCTAACCGGATAATGTTTCCGGCTTTTGAAGTTGTTGTAATTTTTTAAATAGAGTACAGATGAGACTGCCTGAAGTCAATAAAAAATTTTGGGTGTCGTTAGTAACACTCCTGTTGGTTGGTGTACTGCTTGCGTATTACCTGCTGGTATATGTAAAACATCGAGAGGAAGAAATTCTGGCAAAGAACTATCGCTCGCTACAGCGCATTGGTAACAATATTCACGAAGTTAAACAGGTATACGACAAAAATATTTCCCAGGTAACACAGACGGTTGTTGATCAAGCGAATGATAGTGTATATATATGGTACCCCGGCCTCACGAATCTGAAAATTAAAATTCTCAAATCCGGAGATAAATTCTTTTGCACTGCGCAATATATAGAAGGTGTCAGCGAAGGAGTGCATGCTGTTAAATTCAGAGTCGAAGCTTCTGAATTGATACGGCGTTCGCTTGTTAAACATCGCTTTGATGATTTCTTCCTCGTTCGTCTTTCCAAAAAGGGCGCCAGTGATACGTGTAGTTTTTCAAATATAGCGTATCAGACTTTTGCAAGCAGGATTGAGCTGCAAGACCTTAACAAGCTATTTGTGGACAGCAGCGGAATTCGTACTATACCTTTAAAGGAGATTAAGCTTTCAGGCGTTGACTATCAGCTGCTTTCTCATCGGATCACCTTCCGGGAAAATGAAGACTGGATATTATGCGGAGTACTGAAGACATCAAATTTTGAACAAGAAGCGCGCGGTGTGGATACGTGGACGTTGGCGTTCTCGATTCTCATCGCGCTCGTGCTTGCATTAGCCATGCCGTTGTTGAAACTTAAAGTGATGAACGAGATAGAAAGACTCCGCATTATCAACGTGTGGTTTACCGGATTCTCCATCGTTATAGGTACAGCAGTTATATTGTTGATACTGCTCTCCGGTAATCAATATATAGGTTTTAAATATACAGTAGATAAAAATCTGGAAGAACTCTCAGGGGATATTAAGAACAGATTTACAGCCGAGTTGAATGCGATATATACACAATTGGACAGCTGTCGCAATACAATACGCCCTCCTGGTAATGGCGTTTTGATTTATGATAATATTTATCAGGTTAATCCCGTAGAACAAGAAAACAGTGCACAGGCTGATGCATTGAAGATTGCAGCACGCTTTAAAGAGCATAGATTTTTCAATGAAACAATGTGGCTTGATAGCAAAGGCGACTTGAAGATGATTGTCGCCACACATTTGATTCACAGGCAAGAGAGATTGTTAAACCTCCAGGATCGAAAATACTTTTCGAATGTACTGTCCAGGAATTTGTGGACTCTTCCGGATAGTACAGATGCAGGGAAAAGATCACCAAAAGAATTTGCATTTCAATCTATTCGGTCGTGGAGCACAGGCTCGCCAGAGGCAGGTATAGGTATAGCATTGGAGGGAGATGCTTCAGGTGCTGTAGTCCTTGCCATGGCAACGCGTCTGCATTCCGTCATGAATCCTTTGTTGCCACCGGGATATACATTTAGTATTATCGATGAGCCCGGTGAAGTATGGTTTCATTCGGATACGGAAAGAAATACACAGGAAAATTTTTTAAGTGAGGTTGATTACAATGCCAAAGTCCAGGCTGCGATTACAGGAAGAGCTGCCCAATGCATAGAGGCTCTTTATAATAACAGCCGACACCGCCTGTATATACAACCTATCGATAACTTGCCGCTATACCTGGTGACAACTTTGGATCTTGAATATTATACTGCTCCGATGATTGTGGTGATGACCTTCGCAGTGGGTATATTGTTCTTCTATTTTATTCTGCATGGAATTTTATTGCTGATACACCTGGCGTGTGTTTATCAACCTTCAAAACTCAAGACCATTCGGTTTTTTCTGAATTGGCTCCGCCCACGGAAAAATGAAGTGCAACCTGAATTCATGGGACCATGGCCATTGATCATGCCTCTCGAAAAGTATATTCGATCCATTGTGGTTCTTGCGTTTTTAATTCTGATAATGATCGGGAGCCTGTTTATAAAAAGCCTTACCGTTATAGCATTTTGTTTTATGGTTGTTCCCCTATATGTTTTGGTATTTCAGTATATACTTTTTGAACGCGAGACGATCTTTAAATATCAGTCACATTGGCGCACACGCGGTGTATTGCTTCATCCTTTTGTATGGGTAAGCTTTATATTCATTGTATTGATAAACTGGTCACTTTGTCGTGTCATTGATCAATTTTATATAGCCATCATTATACAGGCGGTATTGATCAGCCTGCTTGCGGTGGGTTATCAGGCGAAATTTATTAACAGGTTGAACGCAAATGTTTTCGTCATCAGAAATTATCATAATCTGTATTATTGCATGGTGTTTTTATGGCTGATCCTCGCGTCAGTGTTACCGGTTATATCTTTTTATAATATCGCTTTACGGGAGGAGAGTACACTATGGCAACGGTATATACAATGGGAGGCCGCGCAAAACGAACTGCATCGTGAAAAGGAACTGGAACGACTGGGCGTATTTCCGAAAGATATCGATACGCTCGCAATGAGGGGGAACTATCTGGCCAGTACTGGCGAGGTAGAACGAAACGATAAAATTGGTGTTGGTGAGATAATAAAAGAGAGTACAGAACTTCGCGATCTTGAATTTATAGCATGGCCCCCACTCGAAGGACTTATAAAAAAATCGCGTGCTATAGTATCAGAGGCTTCACACGACAATCAGTGGAGTTGGAGGTATCATTCTGATTCATCCAGTGTACACCTGGTATTTAAAACAAGTAATGGCGAAGAACGAAGCTATATATCACAAGCTGCTGCTTATAGCAGCGTTCACAGCGAATATTTCATTTTGTTTGTAATTGTATTGCTGATCGCTGCATTTTTGGTGGCACAGGTTTCTTTTTTTGCGATACGTACTATTTTCGGGTTAGGCATTGTATTGGACAATAACCTGATATACCAGGCACAACGCCAGATCTCGAAAGATGATCTTATTCACAAGACGATCCGTGAGAATACACAACGCATTTTTTTGGTAGGACTTCCTTATTCGGGTAAGAACGATATCCTTCAAAGCTTTAAAGATGCTGTGAGCATAACCAACCGCGATGGTTTTAAAGAAATCAATTTCCGTAATAGCATCAGCTTGCCGGAGAAGAGATCTTTTAATGTTATTCTTATAAAGCATTTTGAGCATGGTATAAATCAACCCGGTATAAATGACGAGAAGTTAAAATTGCTTTCATCCATTATCGATTGTCCCATACAGATCATTATTTCTTCTGCGGTATCACCGGCAGCCATCATTGATTTTTATGAAGATGCTATAAAGCGACTGGTGACTAAAGATTCCGAAGATGCTAAAAAGCAATGTTCGGAGCATAGATATGCTTTGCGCAAATGGAAAAATGTACTCAGTGGGTTTGTCGTGCTGCATCAACCTTTGGCTAAAACACAAGGTGTTGATCATACAAATCCTATTGTGCAAAGCGAATTGCAATATGGCCGATACTTACCCGGGCTTGCGCCTCTGTTTAGACACGAGTCACCGGATACCTATGAGAAGGAAGAGAATTTTGTACTGCAGGTAGAAGAAGTATCCACGGCATATTATCATTCGCTGTGGAATTCATTTTCTAATCCAGAGAAATTTTTATTGTTTGATCTCGCCAAAGATCGCTTTGTTAATCTGCGGAACGCAAAAGTTATTCGTATGCTATTGCAGAAAGGAGTAATTATAGCAGAAGATTCTCTTCAGATCATGAACAGAAGCTTTAACAGTTTTATACTCTCCACTGTGAATGAAGCAGAAGAGCTTCGCATGGAACGTGAGCTAAACAACAAAGGCTCGTGGAGCATTATGCATACCGTGTTAATGATCCTGCTGTTTGGCCTGATTACATTTATAGTGCTGGCACAACAACATTTACTGGATAACATCAATGTATTGTTAGCAGTACTCGGATCGGTAATTGGTTTGCTTACAAAATTTGGTGGCCTCTTTGGTTCTTCAAAACCTAAAGAGTAGAAACAAAAATGATCACCTTAAAGGTGATCATTTTGTTCATGTAGTTGTGCGTCCACCACTGCTATAGCAGCCATATTCACAATTTCGCGAATAGAACTTCCGAGCTGAAGTACATGCACTGGTTTTTTCATGCCGAGTAATATAGGGCCGATGGCTTCTGCGCCTCCGAGCTCCATCAGTAATTTATAGGCTATATTTCCCGAAGCTAGGTTCGGGAAGATCAATGTATTCGCACCTTCTTGCGCAAGAGCGCTGAATGGGAATGTCTCTTGTTGCAGTTGCGTGTTCAATGCAACGTTCGCCTGTATATCGCCCTCAACTACCAGGGAAGGATTTTTTGCTTTGGCTATACGCACGGCTTCACGACTCTTCTCCGGGACTTCTCCCTGTGAAGAACCAAAGTTTGAATAGGACAATACGGCGATGCGTGGATCCATATCAAAGAACTTTACACCACGCGCGGTAAGCTCAATGATACCGGCAAGCTCTTGTGCATTCGGGTCAACATTTACAGTGGTATCGGCAAAGAAGAATGTGCCTTTTTTATTGACGATGATATACATACCGGCCACACGATTCACGCCTTCGGCAGTACCGATGATTTGAAGAGACGGAAGTATAGTCTTCGGATAATCTTTTGTAAGTCCGCTGACAAGCGCATCAGCATCACCGAACTCTACCATCATGGCACCAAAGTAATTTCGTTCACGCATCATGCGTACGCTATCCAGGTACGTCAATCCTTTACGCTGGCGTTTCTTGTATAGTACCTCGGCATAACGGTTCACCATATCATCATCCTCACGCGGATAATATATAGGGCAATCGTGCAGGTCAAGATTATATTCTTCAATCAGTTTGTGAATCTCTTCACGGTTACCCAGCAAGATCGGCTTGGCAATCCCTTCGTCTTTCAGAATCTGCGCTGCCTTTAGAATTTTATGATGATTCGCTTCCGCGAATACAACGCGTTTCGGATTTTTCTTGGCGCGGTCAATAACCCGCGACATAAGTTTTTGATCTATACCAATGCGTTGCTGTAGTTGATGATGATACGCAGCCCAATCGGTGATCGGATATTTTGCTATACCTGAATCCATAGCAGCTTTCGCCACCGCTGGCGATACCGTTGTGATAAGACGCGGATCAAGTGGCTTTGGTATAAGATACTCGCGGCCGAATTGGATTTTATCAGTACCGTATGCTTTTACAACCATATCCGGTACGGGTTCTTTTGCAAGATCAGCAAGTGCATGTACAGCAGCCAGCTTCATAGCTTCATTAATTTCTGTAGCACGAACATCCAGTGCACCACGAAATATATAGGGGAAGCCCAACACATTGTTTACCTGGTTAGGATGATCGGAACGGCCTGTTGCCAGGATTGCATCTTCCCTCGTTTTGCGCGCAAGGTTATAGTCGATCTCAGGGTTTGGGTTCGAAAGTGCAAACACAATCGGATCCTTCGCCATGTTGTTCAGGTCTTCCGGAGTAATGGCATCTGCTACAGAGAGACCAATGAAAACATCGGCACCCTTCATCGCTTCCTGCAGTGTGTTGATTTTTACATCCGATACAAATTGTTTCTTGATATCATCAAGGTTCGTGCGCGAAGTATTCAGTACACCTTTACTATCGCACATGATTATATTTTCTTTTCGTGCGCCCAGCGCTATATATAGCTTCGTGCAACTTACGGCAGCAGCTCCGGCACCGTTCACAACGATTTTTATATCCTCCATTTTCTTCTCCACGATCTCCAACGCATTCAGCAATGCAGCGCACGATATAATCGCTGTTCCATGCTGATCATCGTGCATGATCGGGATATTCATTTTTTCACGCAGCTCGGTTTCAATCTTGAAACACTCCGGAGCTTTGATGTCTTCGAGGTTAACACCACCGAATGTAGGCTCCAGTGATTTTATAATTTTGATGAGTTCATCCGGATCTTTCTCATCGATCTCTATATCGAATACATCAATGCCGGCAAATTTTTTAAAGAGAACACCTTTACCTTCCATCACAGGTTTGGAAGCTTCAGGTCCAATGTCACCTAATCCTAATACCGCTGTACCATTCGAGATAACAGCGACCAGGTTTCCTTTCGATGTATACTTATAAACATCTTCTTTATTCGCAGCAATTTCTTTGCACGGCTCTGCCACTCCGGGAGAATACGCTAATGCAAGATCGCGCTGTGAGCTTAATACTTTGGTTGGAACTACTTCAATTTTACCGGGCTGCCCTTGCATGTGATAATTGAGAGCATCCTCCTTTCTGATCTTAATCGACATAGTATGAAATTAGACGCCAAATATAATCAGCGAATGTTGAAAGAGAAGCTT
The DNA here is from genome assembly GCF_900167975.1 of Ohtaekwangia koreensis. Lineage (GTDB taxonomy): Bacteria > Bacteroidota > Bacteroidia > Cytophagales > Cyclobacteriaceae > Ohtaekwangia > Ohtaekwangia koreensis. The sequence continues at coordinate 73,122 of NZ_FUZU01000002.1, read as the reverse complement.
GAATATTTTTTCAAAACTGGAATAGAATGTGGAATTTGCCGATTGTTTGAGCGTGTAGTCAAGCGTGCACATCAAGCTGAAAACACTTTAATATTAACATCTTACGATGGAAAAATCAGATATGATCTATGGCACCCGCGCGGTGATGGAGGCAATTGTAGCAGGGAAGGAAATTGAAAAGGTAATGATCCAGTCGGGGTTGAGTAACGACCTGATCAAGGAACTCATTATGACGGCAAGAAATAATAATGTGCCCGTTTCCTTTGTGCCCATGGAGAAGTTGAAGAGGATGTCATCGAAGAATCACCAGGGTGTGATCTGTTTGCTGGCTTCAATATCTTTTGCATCGCTTGATAATTTGATCGATCGCGCCTATAGCGAAGGCCGCGAGCCATTTTTTCTTTTGCTGGATCGCATAACTGACGTACGGAATTTTGGGGCTATAGCACGGACAGCAGAATGTGCTGGTCTTGATGGAATTGTTATTGCAGAAAAAGGCAATGCTCCAATCACCAGCGATGCGATGAAGACCTCTGCCGGAGCCTTGAATCATTTACCTATTTGCCGCGAAAAAGATTTGAAGAAGACGCTTCAGTTGTTGCGTGATAATGGAATACGCGTTGTAGCGTGTACTGAGAAAGCGAGTCAGAATTTATATGAAGTAAATCTTTCTGGTCCGATTGCATTGATCATGGGTTCCGAAGAAGATGGCATTGCAGATGCTCTTATTCGTGATGCCGATGAACTTGCAAAGATCCCCATGCGAGGGAAGATAGGTTCATTAAATGTATCCGTTGCAGCCGGTGTAGCTATATATGAGGTGGTGCGACAGAAGTTAAAATAATATATTGAATAGCGAATATAGTATCGGTGTATATAAAGTATAAAAGCAGTCGTAAGGACTGCTTTTATACTTTTATGAGAGCTTTGTTTATTTCTTAAAATTCAGAATGCATTTCTCTATAATATCACAGCACTCGTGAATTTGTTCTTCCGTAATTACCAAAGGTGGTGCAAGGCGAATTATATTTCCATGTGTCGGCTTTGCCAGAAGTCCGTTGTTCATAAAATCAACGCAGAGATTCCAGGCAGTTTCACTCTTGGGAGAATCATTGATAACAATAGCGTTTAATAATCCTTTACCACGTACGAGCGTAATCATATCCGTCTTCTTCATCAACGCTTGCATGCGCTCACGAAATACTATACCGAGCTTCATGGCATTGTCTGCCAGTTTTTCATCTTTAATTACTTCGAGTGCCGCTATACATACCGCTGCTGCCAATGGATTGCCTCCGAATGTAGAGCCATGTTCACCGGGCTTAATCACGAGCATGATCTCATCATCCGCCAGCACGCATGATACAGGCATTGTGCCACCGGAGAGAGCTTTACCCAGAATTAAAAGATCAGGACGAACATTTTCATAATCGGAAGCAAGCATTTTTCCGGTGCGTGCTATACCAGTTTGAATCTCGTCCATCATGAGTAAAACATGATGCTTACGACAAAGTTGTTCTGCCGCTTTCAGGTATCCATCAGCAGGAACAAATACGCCTGCTTCGCCTTGCATAGGCTCAATCCAGAGCGCACATACATTGGGATTAGCAAGTGCTTTTGTTAACGCATCAATGTTATCGTAGTCTATAATTTCAAATCCTGGCATAAAAGGGCCGAAGCCCTTGCGAGAATCTTCATCCGTAGACGCAGAAATAATGGTAGTAGTGCGGCCATGAAAATTTTTCTTCACGGCTATAATTACAGCTTCGTTATCCGGAATGCCTTTATAGGTATATCCCCACTTACGTGCAAGCTTAATAGCCGACTCATTCGCTTCAGCGCCACTGTTCATGAACAGTGCTTTTTGATAGCCAAATGTTTCGCAGATATACTTCTCGGCAATGCCGAGCTTATCATTATAAAAAGCACGTGATGTAAGCGTGAGTTCTTTTGCCTGATTGATTAGTGCATTGACAATACGGGGATGGCAGTGGCCCTGGTTCACGGCACTATATGCCGAAAGAAAATCATAGTAGCGTTTCCCTTCTACATCCCAAACAAACACTCCTTCGCCTTTGCATAACACTACGGGAAGCGGATGGTAGTTATGTGCACCATACTTGTCTTCCAATAGAATTGCCTGCTGGCTGGAGTTAATTGTTTCGATCATAAAATGTAGAATTTGTATTATTGCAAATCTATCAAATAGCGGTCGTAAAGCCTACAGGATTTAGAGTATAGCATGGGGTATTTCGTTACGTGTAATTCGTTTTTATAGGGGTGAAGAACAGATCTTCCTCAAAATTTGTTGTTCGCAATCAGAATTAGTCCGCCCGATAATGCTTAAAAGCTCCTGCAAAGATTTTTAAGAATTTAAAACAGCATATTAACCAGCAATTTTTAATGCGTAGAAATCAAGGTGAGCGGACTTTTAAATGATTTGTTATTAAAGCTTGAAATCTATTTGTCCACCGTTAATTGTTAAAATATATTTACAGCGTATGGAAATTGTTTTTTTATTGGTAGGGGTTGGTGTCGGTGCAGTAGCGGCATGGCTCGTTTTGAAATTTAAATCTACGGCTGAAAATCAATCTGCAACTTCATCTATAGTACTGGAACAGGAAAAAAATAAAGTGCAGCAAGGTTTGATAAGCGAACTGAAACATGATCTTGAGATAGAACGAAAAAAAGTACTGGAGGTGAATAACAGTCTGGCTGCTTCCGAAGCAGACTACAGGAATTTACAAGAGAAACTTCAGGACCAGCGGAAGGAACTTGAAGCTATGAATGAAAAGCTCACGTTGCAATTCAAAAATCTGGCGAACGATATCTTCGAAGAGAAAAGTAAAAAGTTTACAGATCAGAATAAATCCAATCTGTATGATCTGTTAAAACCTTTGGGAGAACGAATTATAGAGTTTGAAAAGAAGGTTGAAGAAACGCACAAGGACAATATATCGCGCAACTCCGCTTTACGCGAGCAGCTTGAAAATCTTCAGAAGCTTAACGTACAAATGACGCGTGAAGCAGAAAACCTGACGCGTGCATTGCGTGGTGATACGAAGACGCAAGGTGCGTGGGGTGAATTTATTCTGGAAAGTATACTTGAGAAATCGGGACTCGAAAGAGATCGCGAATATTTCATTCAGGAATCGTTCACCACTGTGGAAGGCAGACTTCGTCCGGATGTAATTATCCGTTTGCCAGAAAGTAAACATGTGATTATCGATTCGAAGGTGAGTCTTACAGCTTATAACAACTTTGTAAATTCAGAATCAGAAGAAGAGAAAGTAATTCACCTCAAGAGTCACCTCACTTCTATTCGCCAGCATATGAAATTGCTGGGAGATAAAAATTACCAGAAGAATATTACCGATAGCAGTCTCGACTTTGTAATTATGTTTATACCGATTGAGCCTGCCTATATATTGGCGCTCCAGAGTGAGAAGACGCTATATGAAGAAGCGCTCGAAAGAAGGATTGTATTTGTGAGTCCTACGTTGTTGATTCCATCGCTTCAGCTTATTAAAAATACGTGGAAGCAGGAATATCAGACACGTCACGTAATGGATATAGCGAACAAGGCTGGCGATCTGTATGATAAGTTTGTAGGATTCTCTGAAGACCTGATCACCTTGGGCCGTCATCTTGATTCTTCTAAAAAGTTCTATGAAGAATCCATGAAGAAGTTATCGGTAGGAAGTGGAAACTTGGTACGAAGGGTTGAAGACCTAAAGAAGCTTGGAGCTAAAGCGAGCAAGACAATCGATGCGAACCTTCTGAAGCGTTCGGAGGATCAGGCGGATTTATTTGAGAAATAATTTTTTTAGTCTGCTGAAATTCATTGGTGTTAAGTGGAGAGGTGCATAGCGCGGGTTTAAAGAGAGAGTCGGTTTACATTTGAGCAGGCCGCGCTTAAGAACATCAGGCTTTTGCAGATCGCCAGCGATCTGCAAAAGCCTGATGTTCTTAATGAGTATACAATCTTTCAGATGTATACTTAAACACTTGTACAGTATACTCGCTGCGTATTAATTTATACTTATCGGTATCGGTGAATCATTTTCTTGGTCATCATATATACTAAGCCAGTGTTGATGGCATAGGTATTAATATATCCTCCCGATATTCTCCACAATAATTTTCTTTAGTTCATGCGGGTCAATCAATCCTTGTTTGCCATAAATAATTTTACCGCCTGGTGCAATGAACAATGTATAGGGTAAAGAACCTTCCCACTTTTTATCAAGCGCTTCCATGAAAGCATATTTATCTCCCTTGAATATATAGTTCTTGGTAGAAGCTTGTTTCTTGGTAAGGAAGTTAAGGGCATTCGGTTTCCTGTTTACATCATCGAGACTGATCGTTACCAATTCAAACTCCCTGTTTCTATACATCCTGTTCATGTTCACAAACTCTGGAAACTCGGTAACACAAGGACCACACCACGTAGCCCATACATTTATTAATTTATAGTTTACGCCTTCATTCTTCAGCAACTGTTTTAATGAAGCCATCTCAAGATCATCGATCGATACTTTTTCTTTAGCCCATTCTTCAAATGCTTTGTTCGCATAATCACGTTTGCATGGCCACTTGATTGAGCAACCAAAAGTTTTTGTTTTTTCTGTCGTTACAGGTTTACCTGCAAGCAGTGCGTCCAGTGCATTGCGTGTATCATGTGTTTTTGCAGTGCCTGGTTTTTCTCCATCATCAATACGGCCGGTATAGCGAAGTGTACGCTTCGTATCGAAAATAAAAACATGAGGTGTAGCCTGCGGTCCATATTTCATTGAGACAGAAGAAGTCTCGCCATCATATAAGTAAGGGAAGTTATACTGCTTATCTTTTGCGCGGATCTTCATTTCTTCAAATGTGTCACTTAGATCAGTATAGCCCAGCTCATCCAGTCGTACAGCTTGAGGATCGTTTGGTGAGATAGCAATTATACCAACGCCCTTACTGGTATAGTCTTGCACAAGTTGTTTGATGCGGTCTTCATACGCCTGCGCTGTAGGACAATGGTTACAGGTGAATATGATTGCCAAAATTTTATACTGCGCAAAACTTTCTAAAGAGTATGTTTTGCCATCCGTTGCCGGCAATGAAAAGGGTGGGGCGGTTGCTCCGATTTCAAGAGGTGTTGGATCAGACGCCCTGGCTACGAGGGAAAAAAGACCCATAATGAGTAAAAAGAAGGACTTCATATAGATAGGGTTATTTGATTTATGTAAATTAAAGTTAATTAAAAGTTGTTTTTGTCGAGTAGAAGACTGTCTCTTAAAAATTTACCGGTTAGGCATTTCGTTTGATCGCCTTTAAAGACCTTCAGTCGGATGCGGAATACGATTGGGTAATGATTACAGTTTATATCTTTGTAAAGATCCTTTATGCGTATACTAATTACTCTATTCTTGATCGCGATCATGTGTGCAACAACATGTGCGCAATCATCCAGGAAGAAGAAAAAAGCAGCTTCCGAAGCTCAGTCAAATTCGCCAACAACCCTGGAGCCAGGCGAGCCTTATTATCCCAAGAAAGATTATGGTCCGAAGAAATCGCGTAAGAATAGAAAGAAGTCTTCTGGACCTACGTATGAATCACAAGATGAGTACGAAGCAAGAATGCGTGAAGGAGTTAAGACCATCCGAAGGAATGAGCGAATGTTGATGAAGCCACAGTATACCAATCCGATGTACTTTGGTCATAAGCGTCCGCCCAAGAAACGCCCACCCGGAAAAATGAAATATTGTAAGGTATGCGGTATGCGCCATTGAACTTTTGCTATACCTTCCTAGTTATAGCAACGAACAGCCTGCGATTTTCGCGGGCTGTTTTATTTTTGGATCTATAGGTAAGATCGTATTGTGAATAACTATCTGGTGAAACACGAGACAATATTTATATAGATCAAGTACTATACATGCACAGTACCCTGCTCTGTATATAAATGTATAGTGAACTGAGCTTGTGATTTATATTTTTAAACAAGTACTTGCGTGTAATGAATCTTGCGAACTATATCGAGCATACAAACCTGAGTCCTACTCTTACAATTGGAGATATTGACAAACTCGTTGAAGAAGCAAAGAAGTTCAATTTCCTCGGCATTTGTGTTCCTCCCTTCTGGGTAAAGCGCGCGAAGCGTGAGATAGGTACCGCTAAAATTATATTGGTAACAGTAGCTGGTTTCCCGTTAGGGTATAATATGACAGAGACCAAGCTTGACGAGATCAAACGTGCAATCGATAATGGTGCAGATGAAATCGATGTAGTATGGAATGTAACTTCTTTTAAAACGAATCTTCCGTGGACCAAGATCGAAGTAGCCAAGTGTAGCAAGCTTTCACATGATCATCAGAAACTTTTGAAAGTAATCATTGAGACTGCGTATCTTTCTGATGAAGAGATAAAAAAAGCTTCTAAGATCTGTGCAGATGCAGGTGCCGATTTTGTTAAAACATCAACAGGTTTTGCACCTACGGGTGCCAATGCCAAACATATAGCGTTAATGAAAGAGAATCTGCCGCCCGCTGTAGGCATTAAAGCATCGGGTGGTATAAAAACTTTTAACGATGCCATGAGCATGATTGAAGCAGGAGCAAGTCGTATCGGCACTTCATCAGCAGTAAGTATAATACAAACCAACCCTTAAGTATAATGAGTCAACTTTTAGCGAATGTTTTCCCAGAGGAAAGCGCCATTCCAGATGCTTTTAGAATCACAGAAGCAATTGAACAACGTGAGTACCTGGTCAATGGTGAAATGAAAACATGGACTGGTAATCTTAATCCAGTACTCAGCCCTGTCTTTACCAAAGAAGGCGGCACCTATAAACAAAAAGTAATTGGAAGCACTCCATTGCTCACCTCGAAGGAAGCACTGGAAGCTCTTGACGCTGCTGTGAAGGCTTACGATCTTGGACAAGGATTGTGGCCAACCTTAAGTGTAACGGAACGTATCGAGCACGTTGAAAAATTTCTCGTGGCTATGCGTGCACAGCGCGCTACGGTAGTTAAGTTATTGATGTGGGAAATCGGTAAGAGTCTCAAAGATTCTGAAAAAGAATTCGACCGTACATGCGACTATATAGTGGATACTATAAAGGCATATAAAGATCTTGATCGTAATTCGGCAAAGCTGATTGAGGAGCAAGGTTTCATGGCACAGATCAGACGTGTGCCATTGGGTGTGTCGCTTTGTATGGGCCCCTATAATTATCCGTTGAATGAAACGTTTACCACATTAATTCCGGCTTTGATCATGGGTAACACGGTAGTTTTTAAGCCTGCGAAATTTGGTGTACTGCTCATTCGCCCATTGATAGAAGCCTTTCGTGATAGCTTCCCTCCGGGTGTAATTAATATTATTTATGGAAAAGGTAGGGAGACAGTTGGTGCGTTGATGGAAACTGGAAAGATCGATGTCTTCGCTTTTATAGGAACAAATAAAGGAGCGAATGATTTGAAAAGGCTTCATCCTAAACCTCATCGTCTTAAAGCTATATTGGGACTGGATGCAAAGAATCCTGCTATAGTATTGCCGGATGCAGATATTGATAATGCTGTTACCGAATGTATAACAGGAAGTCTTTCTTTCAATGGTCAGCGTTGTACTGCATTGAAAATTATTTTTGTACACAAAGCTGTTGTCGATTCATTCATTGAGAAATTCAATACACAAGTAAAGAAGTTAAAACCTGGGATGCCATGGGACAGTGGTGTTGGATTAACGCCTGTGCCAGAGCCTGGAAAAGTTGAATATTTACAAGAGCTTGTAGCAGACGCAAAGAAACACGGTGCGAATGTTGTAAATGAAAATGGTGGTGAATCATTAAATTCATTTTTCTATCCGGCAGTTGTATATCCGGTGAATAAGGAAATGCGTCTTTACTATGAAGAACAGTTTGGGCCGGTAGTTCCGATTGTACCTTTCGATGAAGATGAAGAAGCTATTGAATATGTACTGAACTCTAACTTCGGACAACAGGTGAGTATATTTGGTACAGATTCAAGACGGATAGCCAGGTTGATCGATGCTTTCGTAAACCAAATGGGGCGAATCAATATAAATGCTCAAAGTCAACGTGGGCCAGATACATTTCCTTTCAATGGTAGAAAGGATTCTGCGGAAGGAACACTTTCCATCGCAGATGCACTTCGTGTGTTTTCAATTCGTACGCTGGTCTCGACCAAGAGCACGGATGAAAATAAACACATCATCAGTAATATTATACGCAATCGCGAATCTGCTTTCTTAAGCACCGACTATATTTTCTGATTTACGTAAGCTTTAATAAAGTAAAAGGTTGCACGCGCGTTGCGGCAACCTTTTTATATATATAGCGATTGTGAAAAGTTTCTAGAGGTGTATAAACTGCATGCCAATAATTAAAACTAACATGGATAGTGCAATTAGCATGGTGATGATTCGTCCTTTCATATGCTTTTCCTTTACAAGGGCCGCTGCCTTCGCAGCGGCCCAGACCTTCTACCTGAACTATAGACCAACTAAATTATATGAATCGTATATATAGATATACGGTTTGTAAATCACTTTAGGCAAAGGTTCATTTTGGAAGTATTGCACTGATCATGGTGTGGTGTACATGAAGAGAAGCAATACCCCAAAAATGACCTTACAAACTGTTAAGCATCAGTAATGATATCAGATTAAATTTCTTCAATCATTTTTCTTACTTCTTCTTTTGACTTTCCAAGTTTCTGCTGAAGACGACCATATAGTTCATCTTCTTTACCAGATGTGAAAGCTAAGTCATCATCAGTAAGTTCACCATATTTTTGTTTAAGCTTACCCTTAGCTTCATTCCATTTTCCTTTTAATTCCAGGCTTGTCATAATTGTATTGTTTAAATGTATACTTATGCGTCATGACATAAGAAAAGGATGTGCCATGTACTAATCTTAATAATTATTAAAGCTAAGTATCAACAATGGGGTAATCTTTGGGGATAATCATCTACATGCACATGTCGAATTTATATACATAGTATCCGGCCAGGCATGAATTTCTAGTACTATAATGTGTAGACTAAACACAATTATTTATGTTACGATGGACTATAATATTTCTAATAATAGCTATTGTTGCAGCTATTTTTGGATTTGGTGGCGTTGCTGCCAGTGCAGCTTACGCGGCTAAAATAATTTTCTTTATCGCTATTGTGATCTTTCTGGTTTCTCTGATTGCCGGATCTTTCAGAAGAAACTAGCAGGGTATTCCATGTATGTATAATAGATGAGCCACTGGATCGATATCCAGTGGCTTTTTTATTCAATCTATAGCTTTAAGATGTATGTATAGGTTAACGTGTTCTACATCTATATAAATTGGGTAAATATTTAGTCGACTCTTTTATTCTATATAGAGTATTATATTAAATAGTCAATTTGGTTCATCAACACTCGATGGCATAGTTATTTTTCTTATCCCGCAAATTAAAAAACACTATGAAAACAAAATTGAAACACATCTTGTTGGTTGCGGGGATATTTACAATAGCATCTACCGTTACCTCCTTCGCTCAGGAGAGAAGAGCTGGTATCAAAGGCGGATTGAATGTTAGTAACCTGTATGTTGATGACGTAGACGATGAAAATGCAAGATACGGTTTTAACGTTGGTTTGTTTGGAGAGATTATCTCCACAGAAGCATTCGGACTGCAGGCTGAATTGTTGTATTCAACCAAGGGTTCGAAATTTGTAACCGATGGAATTATCGATCAGGAAACTAAATTCAATTTAAACTATATCGATGTTCCAGTACTTGCTGTGTTTAAGTTAGGTGAGTCAGTTGATTTACAACTCGGTGCCTATGGCTCTTATCTTCTAGGAGCAAACATTTCTACCGATGGTGATTTTGGTAGCGGCAGTGATGATCTTGATAAAGATAATTTCAAATCATTTGACTACGGATTAGTAGGAGGTATCGGTTTTAATTTTGGACCTGCGCAAGTAGGTGCACGCTATAACTACGGTCTCGCTAAAATTGCTGACAGTGAAACAGCAAGAGATATCATTGGCGACTCTAAAAACTCATTTGCCCAGTTATACCTGGCATTTAATCTAAATCATCATCCGTAGATGATTAATTTAAAGCGGTTAAAGCCTGGGTTGATAGCCCAGGCTTTTTCTTTTTAAGACAAGCCCGCAATTGAGGTGGATGGAGTTGTATAGATAAGCGCGCTATATGTGAATATTCCGGCAGATGAACACATATATACACTACATATTACGAGACCTGTATATCACAAGACCGTGTTGCTCAGCTAAATTTGTATGAAATGGAATATTTAGGCAGAGTCTAGAGTATATGGGTAAGAGTTACGTGCAGAATAAAGTATATAATCCGAAAGTAAGTTATACTCAAATATTATTTTAATTTGCGTCTTGCTCGTTTAAGTATCCGAGGTTCGTCGTGGCCGTTTTTGTCTCCCATCATAATTCCCCAGGCTTTTAAGGAATCAACGTGATCAGAAATAACCTTTAGTACAGCTACTCCTGGTATAGCAAGGAACATCCCTTGAACACCACACAGTGCACCACCCACTAAGATACCAATGATCGTAGCCAGTGCATTGATCTTTACTTTAGAACCAACAATCAGCGGCATCAACACATTGTTATCCACCAGCTGCACACCACTTAATATAGCAGCCACCCAGATGACATCCCCCGTGTCTTGAGAGGTGATCAGTGTAATGAGCATGCAAAATAAATTCGCTACCAACATGCCAACATACGGTATAAGATTCAGCAACGCAGAGATCAATGCCAGGAAGATTGCATACTTAATTCCAAGAATAAGAAATCCCAGCGAATTCAATGCGAATACGATCGTCATTTCTATAAGGAGGCCGGTTACATAATATTGAGCAACTGACCGGCAACCGTGCATGACTGAAATTACTTTTTCTTCGCTGCCATCTCTAAATAGTTCAATCAAAAACTTCTTGATAAGATCTTTATAGTATAGCAGCAGAAAGGTATAGATCGGAATGAAAAGCAGATATGAGCCAATCTCGGTGATGGAGAGAAATGTTTGACTCACGAGCTTAGGTCCCGAGGTGCTGATCTCCTTTGCAGTGTCCTGTAGATACTGATTTTGTTTGCGAATGCCGACATGGAAATTCTTCGATACCCATTGTTTTATGTCCAAAACAAGGTGTGTGATTTTGTCCTTAATCATTTCAGAATCATCCAGGAAGTTCAGCACTTGTGTGGTAAGGAAATAAAATATACCGAACAGAAGGATAAGCGAAACGATCAAAGAGAGTGTTATAGAAAGTACATGGGGTATTTTTCTTTTGTTAAGGAAGTTAACAACGGGAATAAGCAACCCTGCCAGAAGCATCGAGAAGAATAAGGGCAGTAATATGTTTTGCCCTATAAATAAAAGTGTTCCGAGGATAGTGATACTTATCAGGTTTAAACTTAATCGCTGATAGAAGGGATGTTGATCTTTAGAAAGTGACATATATAGTTTTATATTTCTGAGTACTTGTAAAATTTATGCCCCGTTATGACGCTGCACTTCGCAACTATTTCTGCCTGTTAATCTATTTGTGACCTCATAGTGAGGAACCGGTTCCACAGCACCCAAGCCTGTAGACTTGCCTATTCGGGCATAGTTCTTTTAAACTCAATGTGAGGTTTGAACTATGAAAAACGCTGAACCTATACATCATCTTACTACGCTCATTCAGTTGAACTACGATCGCATTGCTTGTTATGATCAGGCGACCAGTTTGTTGAATCAGTTGAATGTAGGTTTAAATGCAGCGCCGTTCTTTAGCATGGTAACACAAGAAAGTGCCCGTAATATTCAAGAGCTTGTTAAAGCAGTAAAAGCACTAGGCGGATACTATACACAGCATACATCCATTGCAGGAAAGGCATGTCTCTTATGGATGGACTTCCGTTCGATGCTTGCGGCTAAACCTGTGCACGCTATACTAAGCTGTTGTGAAGCGATGGATAAGATGGTTACAAAGGGATATGATCATGTGATTAGTAGTGCAGCGAAAATATCAGATGACCTTCGTCAATGCCTGCTTGATCATAGAATAACACTGGAGTCATCGGAGACGTTGAGAAACACATACGAAGCCCTTCAGAATAATTATGTTCTTAGTCAAAATTATGAGTCATGAAATATATAATAGTAATATGTATTTTGATTGGAATGGTTAGCTGTAACCAGTCTAAGGAGAGTAAAGAGATAGCGGAGGAAAAGAACCGCGCGAAGTTCGAAAATAAGCCCGATGAAAAAGATGCGCAATTTGTAGTGGAAACAACAAGTTCGCTTCATACTCTCATCGCTTTAACCGATGTGGCGCTTGAGAAAAATTCTGCGCATGCAGTAGCTACTGCTAATAAAGTTAAGCCTGAATTACAAAATCTGTTGGACGAAGTTGAAGCCTATGCTTCTGCACATGTTATTAGTATACCGACAGAGGCCACTGAAAATTCTACACGGGAGGCTCGCAGATTGCTGGACGAAAAGCCTAGCGAGTTTGATGAAAAGTGGTGTAGAAAATTACGAAATACAAACAAAGACTTTATAGGTGAACTTGAATCGTATGGCGCGAAGACAAGCGATTTAAACATTAAAACATGGTTGAATAGTGCGCTTCCTCATGCCCGTACAATACAAGACAACCTCGTTGATTTCGAGAACCAGTTATCACAAAATTAAAAAAACTATTATGGCACAGACAACTCCTATACCCCAAATGAAGACGTTAAATGCTTGTCTCGATAAGATGATAGAGCAAGGATATACAGAAAATTTCAAAGCTGAGAACGGTGGTTTGCAATCACTGGATTCCAATAAAGTATATTCTCCACGTGATATAAAGGTAGTTAACTTTTATCGTTTCGAAGGGATCAGCAACCCGGATGATAATTCTATACTATATGTAATTGAAACTTCCGATGGAAAAAAAGGAACGTTGATAGATGCGTATGGTGCCTACGCAGACCCTGCGGTTGCAAAACTCATTGTTGATATCGATGAGATACAGAAGCAGGAGCATTTCTCCGAAAAGCATTGATTCCAATTTTGAAACATACCGTGAAGCTCTTCTCTAAAATATGGAATGTCCTAAAGAAGGCAGGTCAAGAATTTGTGCAGGACAATGGATTGAAATTGAGTGCTTCACTTTCTTATTATACGATATTTTCATTAGGACCGATTCTGATCATTATTATTTCACTGGCAGGAATTTTCTGGGGCAGGGAAGCGGTACAGGGAAAGATCTATGGTGAAATCAATGGCCTCGTTGGAAATTCAGTGGCCCTTCAAATTCAGGAGATCATCCAGAATATAGAGAAGTCACAACTCGGTGCATCGGGTGCTTTGATTGGTCTTGGAATTCTGTTGATTGGCGCAACCGGCGTATTTACCGAGATGCAGGATTCTATAAACTATATATGGTCAATCAAGGCCAAACCAAAGCGTGGTATTGTAAAGCTTCTCGTCAATCGGCTCATATCATTCTCATTGTTGGTCAGTCTCGGTTTTTTATTGATGGTGTCACTGATCATTAATGCGCTGTTGGACCTCATGCACGATAAGCTTCAATATTACTTCAACGATATTTCAGTATATCTTTTTCAAGGACTGAATTTCTTATCGATCCTTGCCGTGATAACCTGTTTATTTGCTATTATTTTCAAAGTACTTCCGGATGCAACAATCCAGTGGCGTGATGCATTTATAGGTGCATCGTTTACTTCGTTGCTGTTTATCATTGGCAAATCCCTGATCAGTCTATATGTTGCAAATTCAAGTATAGGTGTAACCTATGGCGCTGCCGCTTCTATTGTGATCCTGTTGCTTTGGGTATACTATACTTCCATTATACTTTTCTTTGGCGCAGAGTTTACGAAAGTATACACCGTGAACTACGGAGCCGGTATTGTACCCGATAAGACTGCTGTCTTTATTGTAAAACGTGAAACAAAGGAACTGCCGGAGAATCAACGAATTTTCTCACCACTCTCACATTCGTAGAAATCTGCAGGTATACTTTATGGACCTCCGCTCGCATTATCCTTTTTGGCTGTTAAAACATGGCATTGTAAAGACCTATGCTTCTGTTCAGGAGTCTATCAAAACAGATGTTGTTGTTATGGGGGCAGGTATAACCGGTGCGCTTGTCAGTTATCATTTGTGTAAAGCAGGCTTTGATGTTGTGATGGTAGACAGAAGGCATGTAGGACAGGGCAGCACCGCAGCGAGTACGTGTTTGCTACAGTATGAGATCGATACGCCTTTGCATAAACTCATTTCCATTGTAGGGGAAAAGAGTGCTGTAAGAAGTTATAAGCTTTGCCTGGAGGCTGTTCATAAGTTGCAGGCGATGGCTGCTAATTTTAAATATGTAGAGTTTACACCGAAGCCAAGTTTTCAGTTTGCTTCTTTCAAGAAGGACGTAAAAAAGCTTGAGACAGAATATAGTTTGCGGAAGAAACATCATATATCATCCGTACAATGGCTCGAGGAGAAAGACATCTTTAATAAATTTTCATTCAAGGCACCAGCCGGTATACTTTCAGAGGATGCCGCACAACTGGATGCATATCGCATGACGCACTCATTGATACATACTTCGGTGAGAAGAGGTTTACAAATATTCGATGGAACGGAGGTTGTAAAAATAAAACATCACAAGCGTTCCGTTGAACTGTTAACGGATACAGGTAATACGATCACCGCTCGTAAACTTGTTATTTGCTGTGGATATGAATCGCAACGCTATATTCCTAAACAAGTCGAAGAATTATACTCAACCTATGCCGTTATAAGCGAGCCTTTCCAGCAAGATAGATTCTGGTATAAGAATAGTTTAATATGGGAAACTGCCCGGCCTTATCTTTACTTGCGCACTACATCTGATAACCGGATTCTGATTGGAGGGAAGGACGATAAGTTTTATAATCCGGACAAGCGCGATGCAAACCTGCCACTTAAATCCGCACAGCTTGTAAAAACATTTCATAAACTTTTTCCCGCAATAGAGTTTAGACCAGACTTCGAATGGGCTGGTACATTTTGCAATACAAAAGACGGGCTTCCTTATATAGGCTCCATATCACAACGGCCGAATACATACTTTGCGCTGGGATTTGGTGGTAACGGGATCACCTTTAGCCATATTGCTGCTGAAATTATCACAGATCTTTTACAGGGAAAGAAGAACGAGGATGCTGCCATTTTTACTTTCGCGCGGTAAAACGTAGAGATCTTTGCGCACTACCTTTCTGTATCTGACGGAAAAGCATATAGGACTCAGGCACTGTAATTTATTTTATACTTGTAAATAACATGGTGTGAAAGCGTTACGTACCATACTCGTTGCCACGGCTATATGTATACATAGTTTTGCCTATAGCCAGGTGGATATGTTCCAGAATAAGGATTCTGTTGAAATTGCGATGGAACGCGAGGTGATTTCAAAAGCGCTAATGCAGCTGCGGGATTCATTGAATCAGACTATACGTGCACTCGATGAAAAGAGAATGATTGCATCCCCTAAAGCAAAACATCCCATGGACAAAGCTACTCGCGAGCTCTTACAGCATCGCGACAAGATGGAACGAAATATGGATGAGGTCGTGCAAATCTCGAAAAAAGGTTGGGATACAAATACAATGATGCGGATAAAATCTTCGATTGAAGATGCCAGGCGTGATTACAAACGAATACGCCTTGATATAAAACCCTATCTCTCAACATCAAAATCGTAGTATAAAATTATAAGATCAGTTTCGGGAAGAAATACTTCTTATTTAAACCGGGATACCTTTTCTTCGGACTTTAATTGCATATATACATGAAGAAAGTACTGATCGCGCTAGTTATATTAGCCAATCTTGGTTGCTCAAAAAAGGAGGCAGCCTATACTATTTCAACAGCGTTCGAACGCGGGGAACCGTTAGCAGAGTTAAAGAAATCTCCATTCCCAGAGGTTTCAGATATGGCCGCCAGTATAAACAACCCAGGCAAGCTGTGGGTACATAATGACAGCGGCAACAAAGCCGAGGTTTTCTTGATCGATAAAACCTTGCAATTAGCACTGACATGTAAACTCAAAGGAGTTGATAACCGTGATTGGGAAGACCTGGCTGTGGGACCTGGACCTGATCCTGCCAAAAACTATATATATGTAGGTGATATAGGCGACAATGCGGCAGCACATACTTTTAAATATATATACAGGTTTGAAGAACCTGTCTGGCATGAAGGTGAAGATAAGATGGAGATTACAGCATACGATAAAATTACCTTTCGTTTGCCGGGTGACATGAAGGATACTGAAACGCTTTTTATCGATCCGAAGACTAAAGATCTTTTTATAGTGTCGAAGCGTGAGGAGCCGGTATACTTGTATACACTGCGATATCCATATTCAACAACCGATACACTTACGGCCACGGAGGTAATGAGTTTGCCATTCAGAGAAATCGTGGCCGGTGATTTCTCTGATGATGGAAAAGAAATTCTGCTGAAGAATTACGAGCATATATACCGCTGGTCTGCGGCAGCCTATACCCCCGCACCAAAGCTGCTAAAAGGAACGCCCGAAGAAATCCCCTATGAAGAAGAACCTCAGGGCGAATCTATTGCATGGGATCGTAACGGATCAGGGTTCTATACACTCAGTGAGAAAAACGGTAAGAAAAAATCGTATCTATACTTTTACAAACGTAAGTAGTCGATCATCAGATTTTCTTATTCTTCCATTTGCCGGAACGAAGGTATAGATATGCCATGGAGAGCATGGATATCCAGTAAACCCATTCTGAGCCCCATCCCCAGGTGATGGGCAACTTCAGATATTCCAGCACGATATAGCAATAGACGCTATAGATGATAATGGTGATCAACTCGATCGTGAGGTTTACTACCGTATTGCCGGTGCCGGTAACAGCGTTCAGCCATACCGTGGCAAACGACATCAGCAACAAGGCACAGGATACAACGCGCACTACGGGTATAGCTTCATTGATAAAATCATCACCTTGTCCGTAGAATGACAGGAACCATTCCGGCACAATGTTCAGCCACAGAAAAATAAAGAGAGAGATCAGAAAGCTTATTCCGGAGATTCGTTTGATCATTGGAATTACTTCATTCTGCCGTCCTTGTCCTATAATATTACTCACCATCGTATTGGTGGTAGAAGCAAATGCCCATGAGAATATCCCGAACAAGCCGAATATATTTCGCATGGTGTTGGATATAGCAAGCGCACGTGCGCCATGGTGTTCGATCAGTATATAAAAGTATTCCCAGCTGGCAATGCTGATCGCATATTGTATCACTAGCGGTGATGATTGAATCATGATAAGCTTCAAAACCGACACATCCATTCTTGCTTGCTTGAAGAATGCAAATTGCTTGTGCATTCCGTTGATGTGAATCACAATATAGATCACCAATAACCCGAAGCCTTCCGCGATAATGGAAGCATACGCCGCTCCGTTAAAACCGATCTCCGGAAATCCGAATTTGCCATAGATAAAAGCGTAATCGAAGAATATATTTGCTAAAGCTTCACTTAATGTGCCCCATACCAGAAATTTAGTTTGGTTCGTACCCACTAGCAAAGCATTACGCATTACATATAGGTATAGCAACGGCAGCCCCCAGATTCTGATTGACAGGAAGTCGATTGCCATCTCGGTAATCACCGGATCATGAATAACCATGCGCAAGATCGAAGGAGCAAGCGTATAGGTGATCAATATACCGATGGAGGAAACGGCCAGGGCAACCCACGCACCATGATAGAAAAGTCTGCCGATCTCCTGTGGTAAATCTTGTCCTGCTCTTCGTGCTATCAGTGCCTGTAATCCGTTATTCAAGCCATTGCCAATCACGGCAAAGATCAGATAGAATACACCCGTGATACCAGCGCAGGCAAGTTCCTTTTCACCAAGTCCACCAAGGAAAATGTTATTAGTAATAAAATTGATCTGAGGCACAAGCATCGCCAGCGTGATTGGCATTGCCATTCCTAAAATTTGCTTGTAGCCTGTTTGTAATTTTAATTCCATGATGAGAGAGCCTTCAAAAATATAAAATGTTTTGTCCCGAAGGGCATTCGATAAAAAGCCATGCAGGAAAAAACGTATGGACTTCCGACTAACGTAGAATACAGGACAACCGTTGCCGCCCGTAAAATCTTTTATTCATAGATAAGTTTATACAATCTTACTGCTGTAAAACATTATAAACATTGGCATGCAAGCTGTTTGACGATAAGAAATTTCCGGGTGACAGAAGTCTATATTCTGCCAAACATTTCTGTTAATGTATTGTTTTAAAGAGATTACATGCAGAAACAAAGAACAGCGTGAATGAAAAATTTACCTTTGTAGCAAGGCTCTTTACGTTTTTTTTATTTGTAAAGTCTGGGTATAATTTTTTGAGTGTGCAATAAGAATCCGTCTTTTGCGTCTTCCTGCTTATAATCTATGTAACATCAGAGCAACCTATGCTTATAATCTATATTCTTTTGCCAGTGGCAGCAGTTGCTCTCACGTTTATTTTAATTGGTTATAGTATATCAGCGCCCCGGTATAAAGGTCCTGTTAGTGATCACTTTGATGGGAAACAGTTTATAAATCCAGGTGGTGTGAAGGCGAACGGCCTTATAGAAGTTTTGAAATGGATGCGCGAACGTAAGCGCGGTGCTTGGACGGAGCAACTTGAAAATACCTTTGGTGAGAAACCGGCGGAGCGAATCGAAAATGGTTTACGCATTACGTTTGTAAATCACACCACGTTTCTAATTCAGGTTGACGGAATGAATATACTTACGGATCCTGTTTGGAGTAAACGCACGAGTCCTTTTTCGTGGATTGGTCCGAAAAGAATGCGTCCTCCCGGTATACGTTTTGAAGACCTGCCGAAGATTGACCTCGTATTACTCAGTCATAATCATTATGATCACTTAGATATAGATACCGTGAAGCGGCTCGTGAAAGTGTTCAATCCTCAATTTATAGTATCGTTGGGCGTTGGTGCTTTTCTCAGGCAGCACGGTATACATGCGTATCACGAACTTGACTGGTGGCAGGAGATTGCTATACCGAATGGACTCTCTGTTCAGGCTTTACCGGCACAGCATTTTTCAGGACGAGGAATGCTCGATCGTGATGCAACGTTGTGGTGTGGTTATCTGCTGAAGCGCACCGATGGAAATATATACTTTGCAGGCGACACGGGTTACAACGCCTATACTTTTAAAGAAATAGGAGAGCGCTGTGCACCTATTCGTGCGGCATTGATACCCATTGGCGCCTATAAGCCTGCGTGGTTTATGTCGCCCATTCACTGTTCTCCAGAACAAGCTGTGCAGATTCACCAGGAAGTAAAATCATCGCTCACCATTGCATCACACTTCGGTACATTTCCACTTGCTGATGATGGAGCAGAAGAACCTGTACGCGACTTGAACGCTGCGCTGGCAAAGCTTCCTAAGCCGCATCAACCTTTTCTTACATTGCAAGAAGGAAAAGGAATAGATATAGTCTGATGAATGAAGTGGTTGTTTTTTACTTCGTTATCCTTGATTTTTAAGGAAGCGTAATCTCCTTTTTTGTATAATATTTTTTCCAATTCACAGACAAAACGCATTCCTGCGGAATAGTCTGTGTGTTTTATTGCTATTGTTAAACCGTTTCGTTAATATCATATTGCAAACCATATAGCCTTCTAACTATTCTATGAATAGCCTTATTGCTTTACTAAGAAAGAATACAATCTACCTCGCGGTTGGTGTTATTCTGATATTGACGCTGATCACATCCGTCCTTGCTTTCCGCAATCAAAGAATTATGACTGAAACTGCCGAGCATGTGCGGGAAGCGGAATTAGCGCTGAGCAAAACCAATGAACTTATTCGCTGGCTTAACCTGCTTGACTTAGGTGTACGCGGATATGCATTGGGAAAAACAGAAACGTTACTGGATCCGTTTCATATATCCTTGCAGGGAGCTCCCAATGATATGGATACCATTAGGATGATTATGAAGAAGCAGAAGTATCCTACGCAGAATTTTGAAGAATATGTAGCGTCCGTTAATGGATATATAGCTTTCTGTCATCAGATGATTGAGATCGCCAAGGTTGACAGCATGACGCAGTTTAAACAACTGATGGTTGAAGATCGTGGCTACCAAGTATGGAAAACATACCTTGGGTTCTCAACGGATTTTGTTCAGCATGAACGTGCGCTGAAGCATGATGCTGAAATGCGCTATGAGGCAGCAGTGCAAAGTAATCTCGTCATCCAGGCATTAATGCTACTACTCGGTATACCAAGTTTATACCTTATTTTTCATCGCATCCGCGGACAAGAGTCGCACCGGCAAGCACTGCTGCTGAATCTTGAAAAGAATAATCGTGAATTTATATTTGATCCCGGCACACCGATAGCCGATGACGCGAAAGAGATATTGAACTCTTCAATTGGCAACATCAAGAATGCTTCCAACTTCATTAAAAAAATCACCACCGGTGACTTTGCTGTGAGCTGGCCTGGCATGAGCGAGGCGAATGCAAAACTGAATACAGATAATCTTTCTTCTACCTTGATGGACATGCGCGACCAAATGAAGCGCATACAGGACGAAGATCGCAAGCGTATCTGGACAACAGAGGGGCTGACAAAATTCACAGAGATCATCCGACAGCACCAGGATGATGCAAAAGCCTTAGCGGATCAGGCTACGCGTTTTCTTGTTCGCTATCTCTCCGCACAACAAGGGGGTACATTTATACTACAGGAAGACTTTGAGGAAAATAAATACCTGGAGCTTGCAGCTTGCTATGCTTTCGATAAACGGAAGTTTGTTGAAAAGCGCATCGAAATTGGTGAAGGACTTATCGGTCAGGTTTTTCTTGAAGGAGCAACGGTGGTAATGCGATCAGTACCCGAGGGCTATACGCAGATTACTTCCGGATTGGGAGATGCTACACCCAGTTGTATCCTGATTGTTCCGATGAAATATAGCGAACAAATCGAAGGTGTATTTGAGCTGGCTGGATTTGTAACGTGGCAGGATTATCAACAGAGTTTTGTTGAGAAGGCAACGGAGTATATGGCAGCGGCGATCTCTACCGTGAAGTCGACTCAGAAGATGCGTACGCTGGTTACGCAAATGCAGGAGCAGACACAGCAGCTTCACGCACAGGAAGAGGAAATGCGTCAGAATATGGAGGAGCTATCCGCTACGAACGAAGAAATGAAACGCAAAGAAGCAGAGTATATCTATAAATTAAAGATGGCAGGAGTGGAGTAAACTTTGCGATGTCGTTCATCAATTCAGTTTAAGCTCTGCCTTTAATCCTTTGATGTTGTTTAACAGTGCTTGTTCCCAGGTAACATCAGCATCCCATTTGGTGCCCAGAAATACATTGCCAGAGTCGATGTGTTTAAAGTATATTTTATATACCTGCGCGTTGGATGGAATATTTTTTAGTTGCTGCTGCATGTCAGGATAAGTAACCGATACCAAAGCGCTTTCAGATTTGGCTACTGGGTATCCCAAAATTTCTTTCAATGCAGATCCTCTTCCTTTCACGATGCAGAGTACATATAGCGATCCTTGCTTGCGCAATTCTTTATCGGTGAGCCCAGGTTCGGTAAGTTTATACTTCAGCGGATAGTTGTTCTTGAAAATCTCTTCCAGCTGCTTATCAAGCGCTTCGTCACCAAACTTGGGTACAGCCAGCGGATCTACTTTCAAATCAATCGCAAAGAATTCATTTCGCTTTCCAGCAATCGGATTTATATCCGGGCCAGGTTCAGGAAGATCGTTGATCAGTAAATTTTGTTTCTTCAACTGATTGGCTGTAGTGCGGTATACCGTCTTCAATAATTCCGTAAGTATAGTATTGGATAACGACCATGCATTCTGCTTCGGGTCAACAACGTTTTCTTTGCCGTTGTACGTGGTGATAATCAACCTGTAACCTTTATCTGTTTTTTCTAGAAAGGCAATGTTCGAGATCTCACGCTTCGTTAAAAAATCTCCGAATGCACGGGTTATATCTTTACCGGTCATGAGTATATCCATCTCATAGTACGCAACAGCATCGATACCTGAACGCTGAAAATACTCCTGTGTATCCTTGAGCTCTTTTTCGGTAAGTGTATAATCGTAGAAAACGGTTGTGCGCGTACTGAGTAATTTTTCAGGAAGTCCACCCGCCAGGTTCAATTGATCGATCCAGTTCTCTTCGCGGAAATATGTTTGTGCGAAAACAGATTGTAAACTTATAATGAGAATGATGATCAGAAAACGAACTTGCATAAGTTTTTATTCGGTCGATTAACCACAGCGCTCCACAACTATTAGGGAGCGAGTAAAAAACGAAAATAGGTATTAATCTATTTTAAATGCCAATAAAAAAACCGGAATCATCTGATTTAACCGGATAGGTTTTTAAATCTGCGGAAGAAGAATCACAGGCACGGCCGCTTTTAAGTTGAAAGCGATAGCCATGCCAGGGACAAACGATCTCGCCCAGGTAATTAACGTGTCCTTTGCTCAGCGACTCTCCATTGTGTGAGCAGGCATCTTGCACAGCTATAAAATTTTCTTCGTGAAGTACGAGGCAAATCCGTTTGCCATGAAGAACCAGGAGTTGTGGTTTATCATGGGTAATTTTACTCCTCGCTTCTGTGTCGTTCGAAAAGATTTTAATCCACTCCATGCATTGTCGTTGGTTGCAAAATTGATAATCAATATATTGTCCGAATCTAAAGCCATTCCTATGATGAAATTTTTTTATAGCCTCGCCCTTATACTCTCCTGTATCGTTGCTCAGGCGCAGGTAAATTCCAAAGTACAGGCAAAGCTCGATCAGCAGGCAAAAGAAATCGAGAATAAAGTTATAGAATGGCGAAGACACCTCCATCAATATCCTGAACTATCAAATCGCGAAGTAAAGACTGCCGCATATGTAGCCGAACATTTAAAAGCACTCGGTATAGAAATTCAAACGGGTGTTGCTCATACAGGTGTTGTAGGTTTACTTAAAACCGGAAAGCCCGGACCTGTTATAGCGTTGCGTGCCGACATGGATGCATTGCCGGTAACGGAACGAAATAATTTACCTTTTGCTTCCAAGGAAAAAACAACATTCAATGGACAAGAGACTGGTGTTATGCATGCTTGTGGTCATGACTCGCACGTAGCCATCTTAATGGGTGTTGCCGAAATACTTTCAAAGAATAAAAAAGATCTGAAGGGCACTATCAAATTTATATTTCAACCTGCGGAAGAAGGACCTCCTGCCGGTGAAGAAGGTGGTGCTGACCTGATGGTAAAAGAAGGTGTACTCGAGAATCCTAAAGTAGATGTTATTTTCGGAATGCACATTCAAAGCATTCGTAAACTCGGACAGATCGCGTATAAACCTGCGGGTATGATGGCAGCTTCTGATTGGTTTACGATTAAAGTATATGGAAAACAATCGCATGGTTCAGCACCCTGGCTCGGTATAGATCCGGTGGTTGTATCCGCGCAGATCATTAATGGTATACAAACTATTATCAGTCGTCAGACGGAGCTAACGAAGGAGCCAGCGGTGATATCGGTAGGTACTATACATGCGGGTATTCGTCAGAATATCATTCCTGAATATGCAGAGATGACGGGAACGATCCGTACATTCGATGAGACCATGCAAAATGATATTCATGAAAAATTAAAGCGCACCGTTGTAAATATAGCAGAGAGTGCAGGTGCTCGCGCGGAGATCGAGATCACACGTATGACACCGGTAACCTACAACGATCCCATTGTTACCGAGAAGATGGTAGCCAGCCTGAACAAAGCTGCCGGTGAACAAAATGTAGCGCGTATACCAGCCGTAACAGGTGCTGAGGATTTTGCTTATTATCAGAAGAAAGTGCCTGGTTTCTTTTTCTTTGTAGGTGCATGTCCTCCGGAGATTCCGGTAGAGAAAGCAGCATCGCACCACACGCCTGATTTTATGATGGATGATCGCGGTATGCTTACCGGCCTTAAGGCTATGATCAATGTTACCGTAGACTATATGTATATGAAATAGCAGGTTTACTCGTGGGCCATGCAGATGATATACTATACTTTCTGCATGGTCTAAAACCGCTATTAAATGCCCATCCTAATCCAGCGCCTGGTTGATCATTTGTAATCGCTTTATACTTTGCGCGAGCGTTTCAGGTTTGCCATCCAGTTCCAGCGTAATCATTACTTTGTTATTATTCTTACGAGCGTTGCATTGCTGCATTTCGTTCATTACCGAAAGCATATGTAAACGTTGCTCTTCGATTGGCTTCACATATAAACTGAAAAAATTGTAGTTCAGCACTTTGCTGATCACGATCAATTGGTCTGTCTTGATCTCCTTCTTTTTTAGGATTGAATAAACATTTCGCGTGCTAGTATGGATCCGCCTGGCAAATTCTTTCTTTTTAATGCCTGAATCAAGAAGCACTTTTTCTATTTCTTGTCCTACATGAATATTCATGTCGTAATTTTAGTAACGTTTTTTCAGGTATCCATCCCGGAAACGGGGTTTTGTTTAACATTTATAGCTAACATTGAAAACATCCTGCTTGTAAATGTGTAGATGTTTTGCTACATTCGATTATGAGCCCATCATTTTGCCGCAAGGCAGAGCGATGGGCTTTTTGTATTTAAATAGCATACACATGGAGTGTTAACACCTCTGTTGAATTGTGATTGATTGATAACCTCTTTGTAATCCATGTTTCGACAAAAGTGTACACCAGGCCTAGCGTTGTGAATGAATGTCCGAACGTGATCTTCAAGCAGACATATGTTTATTAGATGGGCTCTAATAACAAAAAGCACCCTCATGCTTGTGAAATGAGGCATGCATACTCCAGCATGAATCGTTGGGGTTAAAGTTAGCCATGCAGAAGAATATCAAAAGACCTACTCAGCTAAGTGCCCGGCAGCCGGGTGCTTAGTTTTTTTAATAAAGTAAAGTATACCGATACCTGTTGCGTTGTGTAGAAAACCTTTAGTTCGCGATTTTTAATCTTTTCTGCTCTTCCTCTATCTTTCTTAACATTGACGTATTGTTGTGTTTATAGGAAGTTATATATTCATCTGTCTGATTTCATTCTGTGCGCCACTATTGTTTGTGTGAATGATCGCCTTATCTGTGAGTACGTAGGAAGAAATCTGCTATATCTCAATAGAGCCCCTGAAGCCAGGCTATGGCATAAAAGAGAAGAAGTGCCGGAATATCAGGTCAGGATATAATAGTATATATTGCTGCAAGTTCACCTTACAGATTATGAGACAGGAACAAATAGCCCTGTCGTTGAGTGTATCATTCCATTTGACTTGCTGTACAAGCTCGTAAAGATTTAGTGACAGGATAAAAGGAAAGACTAACGATAGCTATAGATAAACAAGAAATGAAAGTTATTGTAAAAGAACATTTGGATGTTCGTGTAGGACGCCCGAGTATAAATGCACCCAGCTATCAGAACATTGCCCCGGGCAGTCAACTGGAGGTTGAAGGCAAATTATTCCATGGTGATATTTTAAGAGGCGTTAATACCTGGTTGAAAGATGCTGCGAATAATTATTACTGGAGTGGGAGCATTGAGAATATAGATGAAATCATCGCCCGGGCTGCGCTGACTGAATTTAGCGAATCGGATTTTTGGTGGCATAAGGATTTTAATATAGGGGAGCTGTGGAGAAAAGGATTGAGTGGCGAGAAGGTAAAGCTTGCCGTGTTAGATTCAGGTATAGCATTGCCTCATCCGGATCTGATAGTCAATACCGCTAACTTTATGGATCTATCAGCGAGCGGTACAGGCATTACAGATCAAACCGGGCACGGGACTCATGTTACGGGTATAATTAAGGCTTCCAATAATGGTTTCGGTGTGAAAGGACTTGCTTTTAATACTGATTTTTATTTGGGTAAAATTACAAATGATATTCACGGTGACGATGTACAGTTTCTTGTGAAGGGGGTAGAGTGGGCGATTAAAAATTCAGTCGATATCATTTCTATCAGCAATGGAGTAAGCGCAAATAATAGTGCGCTTGAAACCGCTGTAGGTAAAGCTATCGCGAAGGGAATTTTGATTATCGCAGCGGCTGGGAATAGAGATTCAACTACAGGAAATGATATTTTGTATCCCGCCAGATATGAAAATGTATTGTCAGTGGCAGGTATTACGAAAAGCAAATTTCCATTGGCAGATACTATACATGCGAATAAGACAAACATTTTTGCGCCAGGCGAAGAAATTTTTTCAACCTTTCTTAATAAGGCCTATGTAAATCTTTCCGGCTCAAGCCAGGCCGCACCGTATGTAGCGGGTATCGCTGCATTACTGCTGGAGGCTGTCAGGAAAAAGAATAAGAAATATCGTGCGCATGATCTGAGAGAAGAGCTGATGAGCCATGCCGATAGCGTGGAATATGGCAAACTGATAAATCCCGTTAACACTTTAAATAAATTGTAAAATGAAAAGAAATATACTCTTCGGTGCCGTGTTCTTTTTGTTCGTATTGCCGAACACGTTGCGCGCACAGGTGGCGTATCAGGACGCGTTGCAGCTTGCAGCTTTAAATCCCGTTATAGATAGCGGTCGGGTATTATTTCCGATTGTTAATCAAAGCAATTTAAAAGCGGCAGAAATTTTAAAAAAGTATGTTGATAAAACTACCTATGGTGAAATTCAACAAGCGTTTTCTAAAAATCCATATCTGCGATTGCCTGCTGTAAATGCTTTGAGCAGCAGCCCGATTGCAGGCGCTTCCAAAATGCTTTCATCCGTTGGCGGGCTTGATGTCACCACGATTGCCGATGGAATTGCAAAGTTTCTGGTAGAGCGAACCAAAGCCGAGCTTGATGTATACTTCTTTGAGCAGTTCAATGATTTTTTAAATAACAAGGACTATGGGAAAGATGTACAAGTACTCTTCCCGAATACACATTCTGTTATGCTGGTGGCTGGCCATGAGATCTATAATTACCAGCAATACCTGCAGGCTTTTCGGGAAGCCTTTGCAAATGATTTATCGAATATTCTGTTGAATGCAAATACATGGATCAACCTTGATCCAGCAACCCGCACCAAGCTGGTGACGCGTATCCAAGGTCTTCCGTCTTATCCCTATATTCAATTGATTTTTGAGATAGCCGTAGAAATACAGCAAGGCAAACATCCCGGTGATATTTTAAATGAACTGGCAACAAGGGTATATATTCGTGATACCTGGGGTGATTTCGGACCGGTCTTAAAAGTAGCTAATATATTTTCGCAGTCATTACGTTCTGCAACGGGCGAGCGGTATTGGATTTCGGAGGAAGAGTTCAATAAATTTAGCGACCCTGTTTTTTTAAGAATATATCTTGGCCTGATCTATCAAAAATCGTTATCCATAGATGTCGATACATTCACAGCTTTTTTAGCAACGCTTTCAAAAACAATCAACAATGCTGAAAGCATCATTATTAAATTTAAACCTATACTTACGCATGCTGATCAAACGTTGCTTCAATTAAAAGCAAGCGATGACCCAGGCACTACCGGTGGCTATGTTGCTTTATTAAACGATCTACCCAAGATTCTGGCACTGGCTAATAAAATTGTGATGAACTCAGATAAAACACCGTTGTTTAAAACATCTGATATTGAGTTTCTTTTCACCCATGTTTCGAATCTCGTTGCTGATGTACGCGCCAAGGCCTATAGCGCAGCGGTGATTGAGTTTTCATTGATCATTCAAAAAATAGATACTACAGATTCGAATTTTTTGAAAGGCGTTATTAAATACGGATCATTCATGGCCAATGTGGCTACTGCAAAAACATCTGAGGAAGTGAAGCAGGCTATAGAAGTTGTAGCGTTACCACCAGGAAGCTATCGCGTGAAGCGTGAATCGTATGGTAATGTTTCACTCAACGGATATGTGGGGTTATATGGAGGTGTTGAACACATGCCTGCATCGAAAACACCTGATCGAGGTTCTGCTGGTGTTTTTGCTCCGGTAGGTTTTTCTTTCAGCCGGGGAGGATTGAAAGCGAGTGATAAAAAAGGAGGTAAGTCAGTAAGTCTTTTTGTTTCGGTTATTGACCTCGGTGCACTGGCTTCGTTTCGTTTTAATGATGACAACACAGCAGTTGCGTCCAATGTAAAATTGAAAGATATAGTTGCCCCTGGATTGTACTTCATCTATGGATTAGGAAAGAGCCCTATATCGCTGGGTTTAGGAGCACAGATGGGACCTGCGTTGCGTGATGTTGATTCTGGTGGCACAGCTTCTATTAGCGAGAATTACTATGTTCGCTATGGAGCCTTTGTTGCTGTGGATATTCCATTTTTTAATTTATATAACAGGAAGGACAAAAAATAGCCTTGTCGTTATAGTGCCACTATCAATTTATCAATAGCCCTGTTGTTTTATTTATATACTTCACAGGCACATGGTCTGTTAACCATACGTTGTTCTCGGAAAGAAAAAATATATAGCCATCATCATGCATTTTTCGAGCATCGATGGAGAGAAGAACAGGCTTGCCATATCGTTTGCCAACGGCCAATGCAGTTTCTATAGCTGTGCTAAGGTGTACATGGTGACGTTCTCTTTTTTTGAGACCGGTCGCTAAAATTGAGTTTAACGACTTCTCTGCTGTGCCGTGATAAAGTATAGCGGGTGGCTGCCGAGATTTATAGTCGAGGTCAATTTCAACGGAATGCCCCTGACTTGCTCGTATTTTTGTTCCATCCTCACTATAAGAAAATCTTTTCTTGCTATTCGTAGTAACGACATGATCCAGTATAGCTTTCGAGATGCTATGCCCATGAATTGTCATCTGCTGAAGGAGTACATCTACGCTTATCCATCCGTTTTCATCCAGTGTAATGTCTATTGTTTCAGGTTTGTGCCGAAGCACCAGGCTGAGAAATTTACTGATATGCGTATTGTCTTTTTCGGAAAGCATGCACAAAGGTAACGCTATGACGACATCTATACTATGCGGATGAATTTAAAATATAGCGTGATGATATTGATTGGGTCATTAATTCTGATAATTCCTTGAATAAAAAACGGTGCTATAGTGTCAATTTTTCATGACACTATAGCTCCATTGCAATGAATACTATATTTATTTAAGAAGCTCTCTTGAAATTACCATCTTCTGAATTTCAGTAGTGCCCTCGTAGATCTGGGTAATTTTGGCATCACGCATGAGGCGTTCTACATGAAACTCTTTTACATAGCCATAACCTCCGTGAATTTGTACAGCTTCGGTTGTCACGTCTTGTGCAATTTGCGAAGCGTATAGCTTGGCCATCGCGGCTGCTTTTACAAAATCTTTCTTCTGATCTTTTAGCCATGCAGCCTGGTGTACCAACAGGCGCGCTGCATCGATCTTTGTTGCCATGTCTGCAAGTTTGAATTGTATAGCCTGGTGTTCTGATAATGTTTTGCCGAAGGCTTTGCGTTCCTTCGAATAGGCAAGTGCCAGTTCGTATGCACCCGCAGCTATACCCAGCGCCTGTGATGCTATACCAATGCGACCACCGTTCAATGTGGTCATAGCGAATGTAAACCCAAACCCATCATCACCGATGCGATTTGCCTTCGGAACTTTTACGTCTGTGAACATCAGCGAATGCGTGTCCGACCCGCGGATCCCCATTTTATCTTCTTTCTTTCCAACAACAAAACCGGGCATTCCCTTTTCAACGATCAACGCATTAATGCCTTTGTGTTTTTTAGCGATATCAGTTTGTGCTATAACTATATATATACTGGCACTGTTTCCATTGGTGATCCAGTTCTTGGTGCCATTCAATATATAGTGATCGCCTTTGTCCTCGGCTGTAGTCCGTTGGCTGGTAGCATCTGATCCCGCTTCCGGTTCAGAAAGGCAAAATGCACCGATTGCTTCACCAGTTGCCAATCGCTTTAAATATTTTTCTTTCTGTTCCTCTGTTCCGAATTTCTCAAGCCCCCAGCAAACAAGGGAGTTATTTACAGACATACACACCGATGCAGAGGCATCTACTTTTGAGATCTCCTCCATAGCCAATACATAAGATATAGTGTCCATCCCCCCACCGTTGTATTTAGGATCTACCATCATACCCAGGAAGCCGAGTTCGCCCATTTTTTTTATTTGCTCTTTCGGAAATTTCTGTTCGGTGTCACGCTCAATTACCCCGGGAAGTAAATCATTCTTTGCAAAGTCGCGTGCTGCATGTTGAACGGCTAGTTGCTCTTCAGTAAGTTGAAAATTCATATATGAGGTTCAGGTTAATAAGTCTGTATGTATCGGCAGGTAAGGTATAAAAAAACAAGCCCGGGCATATGCCCGGGCTTGCAAAATAAATTTCTCATTTTAATGTTAAAACCTTTTACGCGATTTTTTCAATCGTTTACAAACGTTAGTCTTCACTATTACTACCCAGGAATAACATCACGTAGTAGAACAACGTAGTAAGCGCACCGATGGCTGCCACAACGTAGGTCATTGCTGCCCATTTCAATGCGTCCTTTGCCATTCCATATTCCTGTGTGTTTACAATGCCTCTCGACTGCACCCAGGCCAGCGCTCTTTTGCTGGCGTCAAATTCTACAGGCAATGTTATCAGTGCAAACAAAGCGAATACACCATAACATCCTATAATTACCAGTAATGCTGTTTGCCACGGTATAAGCTGCGATGCGAAGAATGCACCGAACATCATCATCATAAATAAGAAGTTAATCACTTTCGCGCTGATGTTCTGTATAGGCACCATCGCTGAACGTAACTCCAGCATGCTATACGCTTTCGCATGCTGCACAGCATGACCACATTCGTGTGCGGCTATTGCCGTTGCTGCTGCATTTCTTCCATGGTATACACCTTCACTTAGATTCACCGTTTTTGATGCAGGATTATAGTGATCTGTTAGTTCACCTTCTACGTGTGTAACCTGAACGTCATGTATACCATTATCAGCCAGCATCAGGCGGGCTACTTCTGCGCCTGTCAAGTCGCGCGTCAGGTGAGTTTGCGAGTATTCTCTGAACTTACTCTTCAGCCTCGAACTCACCATCCATCCAATCGCCATGAAAAAAAGTCCAATTATTAAAGCTCCCATTTCTCGTTAGTTTTTAATTTTTATAGGTTGTTTGCAGAATCTCTTGTTGCAAGCTTTGCGCCAAATGCCAAACACTGCCAAATCGACACTAGCAATTTCTTAAAAATCAGGAAATTCAATTGCAGTACTTTCGAAGTCTAATCCCTTTATAATAATGCCAATGATGGCCGTCAGAGTCTGTTGTCTGTACAACGTATTTAAAAAGGATATTGTTCGTGAATTTATAGCGCGAGTGCGAGGGTAAATGATATTTCAGTGCCGTGGCCCTGTTTGCTCTTGATGCTTAGTTCGCCACCGTTGTGTTTGATAAACTCTTTGCAGAGAAGCAGTCCGAGGCCAGTGCCTTTCTCTTGCTGCGTGCCGCGTTTGGTGAAGTGCTCTTGTCCTAAAATCATATTTACTTCTTCTTCCGTCATTCCAATGCCTGAATCTTTTACGGTAACGCTGCAGTAATTATTTGAAGTGGATGCAAAGATTTCTACATGTCCTTCTGCTTTGGAAAATTTAACGGCATTGTGAATCAAGTTTCGAAGTATCAATTGAAGTTGATTCGGATCGGCCCAGACTTTAATAGCTTCTTCTGTCGTATTTGCAATATATATCCTCTTTTGCTCGGCAATATCGGTCAGCAGTTTACTCGCTTCGTCAATACAGACCTTTATATTCAGCGCCTTCTTTTCTGTTCGTATACCTTCCATCTGACTCAAAGACCAGTTCAAAAGATTGTCCAGTGTGCGCTGCGTTACATTTAAATTACCTTTCACTTTATCGGATACGGATAAAAATTCCTCCTGCGTCATAATTTTTGAAGTGACCAGGTCGAGCAGCGATTGCAACGTTGCTATAGGACCACGTAAGTCATGACTAATTACAGAAAATAGTTTTGATTTAAGCTGATTCAGATAATGAAGGTATTCTGCCTGCGCCTGCATTTCTTCACGTTGTAATTCGATCGCTTGGTTTTTTTCTTCCAGTGTCTGATTAGTTTTTGTTTGTATAGAACGCAGCCTCGAAAGAACCATGATAAAACCCATAAGCAGAATTATACCAGCCGCCAAAAGTACAGTTAGCCATCGCTGATTACTTATCAACTGTTGCTGCAACGTATTTTTTTGTCCCAGCTCTTCAATGGTTTTGTCTTTCGTGCCCAGTTCGTAGAGCGATTTCATTTCCTGTATCTGTGCGTTCTTTTCAGAATTATACAAGCTGTCTTTATATTGATTTGCCAGCTTTAGCTGATGTACGGCCAGATCTGGCTTATTCGTTTTGCTATATATATCTGCCAGCAGGGTGTGTGCTTTTATCAACCCTGACAGATTTTTAAGAGAGCCACTCAACTCGATCGATTTCTTTGCAAAAAAAATAGCGCTATCCGATTGATGAAGTTCATTCGCATTTTGTGCTGCATATAAAAATGATATACCAAGCGCCCGTTTATTTCCGACCACACTGTCCAGATGCAGCGCCAGGCGATTATAGGTTGTGCTCTTTTTGTAATTACCCAGTAAATGATAAATTTTCACTTTGCGACTATATAGTATACTTGTATTGAGTGTGTCGTGCATGCCCTTGTACAGCAGTAACCCGATGTCTATAAAGTAAAGCGAAGAGTCGTATAGTTGAGTTTCTGAAAGCAGCATAGACCGCTCGCGATACGTATCGGCCAGTAGCTTATTATCATCATGAGTAATGGCGAGTTGCCGACTGCGTTTTAAAAAATCATTTGCCTGCGTGAAGTCACGGAGTTCTAATGATGTACGTGCAAGCGATAACAAACTCTGTCCCCATAAATGAGTATAGGAAGAGTTCTCAAATATTTTAAGGGCCTTAAAACCGTACTCTATACTAAGTCTGTAATTCGCCTTCGCCCAGTTCGCTTTTGAAAGAACGAAGTAACTATGTCCAAGAAGATATTTATGATTGCCACTCATGCTTTCAGTAGCAATAGAGTTTGCGAGTGTAATAGCGGAATCAGGATAGGATAGATAAATATTTGCGGCCTGATTGAGAATGTTCGATAACCTTGTACTATCCGATTGGTCGAATGCCAATACCGGTGACGATACTGTGCATAGTG
Source organism: Ohtaekwangia koreensis (assembly GCF_900167975.1). GTDB lineage: Bacteria > Bacteroidota > Bacteroidia > Cytophagales > Cyclobacteriaceae > Ohtaekwangia > Ohtaekwangia koreensis. The sequence continues at coordinate 39,859 of NZ_FUZU01000002.1, read as the reverse complement.
CCACCAATAAATTTCGGAGGAAGGGTTGCATTGTGCTTAAAAGTTCAAAGTAAGCTTTTTGCAGCACAAGCTTAAAGACAATTCAGGCCAAAAAAGCATGTAGGTTTAAACTGCTTTAAAAAGTCATTTTTTGCTTTTTAAAATTTAACACTCCAATACTCGTTATGTTTCATTACTTTGTTATGCTACACCCGAAGTGATTATGCAATGAAAATACTGGTGGTGATTTTGTTGATTTTAGGTATCAACAGTGTAATGGCTCAAACCGTTACGCTGAAAGGCGTTGTGCGCGATCAGGGAGGTGAGCGGCTTCCGGCAGCACACATTTTTATCTACCCGGATTCAATTAATCTGGCAGCAACTAATGATGGGAAGTTCTCAAAAACGTTATCGCGTGGAAGAAAAACGATCATTGTTTCTTTTATAGGATACGAAGTATATCAGCAAGTTTTCTCTCTACAAAAAGATACAACCATTTCTATATCGCTTAACCCCACGATTGGACAATTGAAAGAAGTAGAAATAATTGGGGAACGAAGTCCTCAAGAGGAAATCCTGCAAACAAATCGCACGAGTACATATCTGCTTACACCGGAAGACATCCGGATGTTACCCGTTCTGGGAGGCGAAGCAGATGTTATTAAAGCACTGCAACTACTGCCAGGCACTGTACGTGGTGTGGAAGGAAGCTCCGATCTTTTTGTGCGTGGTGGTGCTGCAGACCAAAACCTTGTATTGCTGGATGATGTACCTATATATAACCCCAGCCACATGCTGGGTTTTCTTTCAGTGTTCAACCCGGATATATTAAATAAGGTTGAAGCTATAAATGGAGGATTTCCTGCAGAGTTTGGTGGCCGATTGTCGTCCATACTAAATATTGAGACTATAGATCGTATCGCAGATAAGACCCGCGTTTCCGGAGATATAGGTATAATTGCTTCGCGACTTTTTATTGAACAACCAATCGTAAAGAATAAAGCGAGCATCTGGATTGCAGGAAGAAGAACCTATATCGATCAGGTAGTAAAAGCGATCGGTAACGAAGAACTTCCATATTACTTCTATGACCTGAATGGTAAAATTGTACTTCGGCCTTCTAACCATGATCGCGTAGAGATAAGTTATTATGGAGGCGTTGATCAGCTTGAGCTTTACCGTGATCGTGATAATGATGGCGATGGTTTTTTAACAAACTATAACGCGGGAAACACAAGCTTGGCATTGCAATGGAATCGTGGTTTACATAACAACTGGAATAGCACGCTTTCCGTGATCCGATCAGAGTATAAATATGATATTCGCAATGCCTTTGAAGAAAATGAATTGAGAGCGTTGTCTGATATTCAGGATTATGGAGCACGTTGGCTCCTGCAAAAAGATTCAGTATTAGGCAATGGTATATTTAAAGGTGGCATAGATTGGGCACGGCATAACGTTAGTCCGAATATCATTAATTCACAAGGTACTATAGCGGAGATCTTCGAGAGCAGTGCAACTTCCGGTAAGGTATCAAATGAGTTAGCCGTGCATGCCCAATACGAATGGGCTGCTTCCGACCGCTGGCGTTTCAATGTGGGCACGCGTGCGTCTATGGCTATCGTTGCAGATAAGACTTATTTCTTCCCGGAGCCAAGAGTCTCGGCACGGTATGCACTTACAAATGACGAAGCATTGAAATTTAGCTATTCGCGGATGGTGCAGTATATGCATCGCATTTCAAACTCTGCGGTTACTTCGCCTACAGATATATGGTATCCGGTTACATCCAGCATTCGTCCGCAGACTTCCCACCAGGTGGCCCTGGCGTGGCAACGATCCTTCCCCACGAAAGATCTTTTTCTTTCAATGGAAGCATACTATAAATCAATGGACAATTTGATCGGATACGAAGAAGGCACTAATCTTTTTCTCAATAACGATTTCGAATCGAAACTTATACAGGGCAAAGGTAACGCTTATGGCCTCGAAGTTTTGTTGCGTAAAGATGCCGGTAAATTTACCGGATGGATTAGTTATACTTTGTCGTGGTCGTGGAGGCAGTATAACGAAATCAATAACGGTGAGTGGTTTTACTCGCGCTATGACCGAAGGCATAATGGTGCTGTCGTTATGCAGTATGCTATAAACAAGCGATGGGCCGTATCTGCTGTGTGGGAATTTATTTCTGGCTCACGCTTTACTCCTGTTATAGGACAATATGTAATTCTCGCGCCAACATTAACAGGTGTCGATCTTGTGCCTATATACTCTGGTATCAACGAGGTAAAACTGGCGGATAGTCATAGACTTGATATGGGTATCAAGTTCAGGAGTAAACCAGATCGTAAATTTCAATGGCAGTGGTTTGCCGGTGTATACAATGCGTACAATCGGGCAAATCCTATCGGGATTACGATAGAGCAGGACGAGGCAACGAATGCATTGCGTTATGAACAGCCCGGGTTATTTGGACTAATACCTTTTATCAGTTACGGATTTAAATTTTAGTGCATTCTGATTATATATACCAGAAAAGAGAAAGAATGATAAAGACTATAGATTACGGTGTGAGGTTTTCAAGTGCAGGATTAATCTCATCTATGTTTATTATACTGGCAGCATGTATACCAGATCCATTGGAGGTAGAAGGTATTCCCGTTGTTCAGCCGCAGATCGTCGTATCCACACAGATTATTCCAGATCAGTCATTGGTAGTTTTATTAACCAAATCGTTTGGCGCGCTGGATGCAAATGAAGATAGTGATGCTCAGGAATTATTGGACCAGATTGCAGTAGAGGATGCGGAAGTGACGATTACGGGTCCCCGGGATGTCTATACTTTGGTTGCGCTTGGAAGCGGAGTATATGGCGGTACATTTATACCCTTTGAGCCAAATGCAGAATATACTCTCCATGTGGAAAGCGAAACATTAGGCGAGATATCGGCAACGACTACAGTTAAGCCTATGATTTCTTTTGAGGACATTGAGGCAGAGCTATATTTCAATGGTTATGATGATACACTGGTTCAAGTCTCATACCAGCTTATTGACCCCGAAGAAAAGAACTGGTATATGTTGAATGTACAACAAATTGAAAGTGATGAGTTGATTGAAGATGCATTGAATCCTCGTGCGTTTACACGTTTGTTAGATGATGCCGAATTTGAAAGTAACGACTATAGCGAAACTTTCAGGGCATTTCAACGTGACTTTGAAGCGGGTGATACGGTTGCTGTTTTCTTATCAAACATCAGTGAAGAATACTATAATTTCATGAAGCTGCGACTTGATAATCGCTTTAGCTTTATAGAGTATCTCAGTGAACCGGTCAATTATCCCTCCAACGTTCAAGGAGGAAAAGGATTTTTCAATCTATATGTACCCGATATCCGCACTTTTATTCTAGAAGAGTAGAAATATTGTTCGTAGGACTTTCGAATATTAACGCAGACTTTTGTGTTTGATATTCTCTGCGCTAATCTGCTTCGCTATTTTTTATTTTGATTAGCAATTTTTCAAGGTGTTGTATATTTTCGAAGTGACATCAACCCCCTTTATATGGAGAACAAAAGTAAACGTGATGAAGTAATTGAACTCGCTACCAAGCTCTTTATCTATACAGATTATCAATGGTGGGATAAGCTGCTGGAAGAAGTTCTCACAGAGAATGTCTGGTTTGATATGTCTTCACTTGGAGCAGGCGCAGGCAAGAACCTTTCAGCAAAAGAAATCTGCGACATGTGGAAAGCAGGTTTTGCCGGAATAGATGCTGTACATCACCAAGCCGGGAATTTTTTGGTAGACTTTAAGTCGGAAGCTATAGAAGCGAAAGTGCTTTGTTATGCAATAGCGCTACATTATAAAAAGGCTGCTACGCAAGGCAACACGCGCGAGTTTGTTGGCAGTTATGATTTACATTGCGTTCTTACCGACAAAGGTTGGCGCATCGATAGTTTTACCTATAATATAAAATATTCGAATGGTAACGTTGATTTCAAATAAGCTGTGGCAGACTATATATTTAAATCAACCGTATTAATACTGCCTGGACTTGGAAATTCCGGTGAAGGACATTGGCAGACGCTGTGGGAGAAAGAGTATAATTTTATCCGCGTACAACAACACGATTGGGACACTCCGGTTTGCAACAGGTGGATTGAAACGATCGATAAAAAGATCGAAGAACTAAATACAACAGACGTTATACTAGTCGGGCATAGCCTCGCGTGTTGTACAATTGCTTTTTGGGCACAACGGTATAATCGTAAAATAAATGGAGCGTTGCTGGTGGCTCCGAGTGATACGGAAGCAGAGACTTATCCCAGTGGTACATCGGGCTTTACCCCCATGCCTTCCAACAAGCTACCATTCCCTTCCATTGCGGTGGCAAGTACAGATGACTACTACGTAACCAAAGAGCGTGCAGCTTCTTTTGCTGATGCATGGGGTAGTGAGCTAATTCAAATTGGTCCGGCAGGACACATTAATGTAGCAGCGGGATTTGGAAAGTGGGACGAAGGTCTTGCGCTTTTAAAGCGATTGGATTCCCGTGAGATATAGTATAGCAATTATTTCTTTGGCGCATGCTGCTCGTAAAAACTATTGAGGAGCGTTATAAGCTCACCTGCGGTAAGATAGTACATCACCGTGTAGTTTTTGGCATTGAAGTCTCCCAGTAGTTTATAGTACTCATCTTCCGAAAGAGAATATTTTTTCATCAGCCCTGACTTTGTATCGGGGTTGTTGATTACTATATCTACATACGTCTTTGCGCGATTGTTGTCTTCACGTAGCCAGGTGAGTTTTCTTTTTTGTTTTTTACCTTTTGATAAATAAAATGGCAATTTCCTTCGGGCGAGTTTGGCATTCTCATCATCAAACATACCATCATAATTGAAAGGCGTTGATTCGATCGTGACGGCTTCCAGCATAATTCCTTTTTCTGTCATACGAATCATGCTCGATTCATAATTCCATAGGGGTTGTATAATCGTTTCATATCCCACTAGTGAAAAGATCAGTGTGTCACGATCAGTAGCTGTAATGCTAAATTTACCTTGCACATCAGTAGCAGTTCCATGCATCGAATTTTTTATGCGGATACTTACAAAAGGTAGTGGACTGAAGGTTGCAGAATCAACCAATATACCTGTAAACACCTGCTGACGCTGAGCAAATGTTGCAGAGCATAGAAGTGTTAAAAACAGCACACAAAAAATAATTCGGTTCAGCACGCAGTATCGTTTGTCAATAATTCTATGATGCTTTTACAGGCAGGAAAAGTTTTAAGTAAAGTGTTTCGATTTGCCATTTCGAAATCTGCAAAGTCGAAGCCAGGAGCAACGGTACATCCTGAAAGAGTATAACTGTTTTCATCAACCACTTTCGCACCGAACCAGCAATTAGCAGGAACTACTACTTGCAGCGATTCACCTTTCTCCAGGTCCGATCCCAAAGTATAGGTTGTGAGTCCCAGGTCTGTTAATATATAAATGTTGAGTGGCCCGCCCGCATAAAAATGCCAGAGCTCGTCAGATTTAATACGATGAAACAGGGAGCGATCGTGTGATCGAAGTAAAAAATAAATAGCCGTTGAAAAATTTCGCGCAGCAGGAAACCTCGATGGTAATCCGGGTGAAGGAATTAATTCTGCTGTGCGATAAGTTTCTCTATAAAACCCACCTTCCGGATGTGGAAGAAGTGCAAGTTGAGTAATCCAATATTCAGGCGACTTCATAGGCTCTTGTCAAAAGAGGAGAACAGTTTATAAAGTTTCTAATATAAATGCTTCTGCCCAATTCATCACCCACAAAACCGGTAACCGGTAATTTGGGAATGCTGGTATCCATTAAAAGAATTGTTAATTTCACGCCCGGCTTACGGGTAATTAGCTCAGCTGGTTTAGAGCACTACCTCGACAAGGTAGGGGTCACAGGTTCGAACCCTGTATTACCCACTTCGTATAGTTTAAAGTATATTTCGCAGAAGCAAAGTTGCTGCATGCGATCGATGCATCAATCAAATTTACGTTTGATCCCCCAGAGGTCACGAATCACCACATCGATCATAATCTTTTGAGAATTTTGTCTGATCAGATTATTGGTAGTGGTTCCAAGTCTATCATAAGAATATGTTAAGTTGATAGCAGACTTGCCATCAAACACCGGCAATGAAACTCCGGCAGACATTCCCCACAGTGGCAGATTTGTTCCATCAATTTTTAGCTGATAGTTCTGTACATAAAATCCGGTGCGAAGTGAGGCAAGGCCCCAATAACTTTCTGCGTTTGGGTTCCCTTTATATAGATAGCCAACAGCAACTTTCCAAGTATCCTGAAATGTTAACTCCTGGTCGGAGAAATTTGCGCTGCTCCAATTTTCAAATTTTAAATCGGCAGCAAGGATGGAACGTTTAGAATGGAGTCCAATTCCGAAACCTGCTGAAGCCGGAAGTTTATACTTTAGTTTATCACCGGTATCATTGGTGAGCGTATCGGCATTCTGATCATATAATGCGCTCTTCTGAGTTCCTCTCAATGTAAGGCCATCGTCAGCAACGACTCCCAATACCAACGCGCGATTTTTTATTTTGATTCTATACTGTAACCCAAAATCGATGTCCATTTTACGTGCTACAATTTTATTCTCGTAGGTAAGTACACTTGACAGGTTCGATAAATCTATAGTTTCATTTTTTGTAATGCTCCCGAATAGATATGAAATGTTAACACCGAGCGACAAATTTTTTACGATGTTAAAGGAGTTGCCCAGGTAAAGCTGGTTGATATTACCGCTCCCATCATAAGTATAGTCTACATTTGAAGCAGCACCCAATTCCCGTGTTGTGTTAATCTTATAACCGACACTACTAAACGGAGCAAGGCCCGCGGAAGCCGACCACCAAGGAGAAAATTTAAACCAGTAATTTATATTGGATAATCCTCCGGTAGATTTTGAATCCGACCGTGTACTCATCTGGTATTTATTAGACTCTACATATAGTCCAACTTCATAGATGTGTGTTATTGGTGATGAGATCGCCCCGTATGAAGCCGGGTTGAGTGGGTTGAGATTGAAGTCATCCTGTACACCTATGCCTACTCCACCCATACTTCTGTTCATGGAAGAGGTTCTGTTGTTTATCATGCCTATTCCATATACAGAATAAGGCGAGCTAAATATATTTTGCGCCTGCGCGCTATAGTGTAGTAGTATAAGTGTCCCTGCGATCAGAACATGTGTAAATCTCGGCATTGCAGATTTTTTAGTCTTGCAACTTCGCCACCACTTTTTGGTCCGACAATAATTAGCGACCAACCCACAGAATACAACTGCAATCTTTGATTTTGTGCCGATCTATTTACGCGTTCATTTGAGAAATAACTTGTAATCGTCATTATCAGCGTAAAAAAGCATTTGGCGATGGTTTTTAGAATGTCGCCAACCCATAGCCTATACGTTCGGTGGTGCCCGTATTGGTTTTGGTAGCTGAATTGAGCGAGGTTGTCTCATTCATTTCATGAAGCAATACGAACCAGGTTCTTTTGTCACGGAGATGTTTTTCCATGAAGCAATTTTGGTTTGTAGTCGTAGTAATTTTAATGATGACATCGTGTGGTGTTGATTCTTCGGAGATTGGTACAGATTTCTTCAACGAAGGCGCACTGGATTTTTCATACATTGATTCTTCTTCTGTTAAGCTTTCAACAATCCGGATCGAGGACCTGACTACAAATGTTGGTGCCCGCATGTTATTGGGCTCGCATGTAGATGAAAAACTCGGTCGCATTACCGCATCATCGTACTTTCAGGTGGTTCCTCCGTCTGGTGCAGACCTGCAATATGAAGATGTATCCTACGACTATATAGCGATCGTATTAAAGTATGATCATTACTTCTATTATGATACTACTGCCAATGTAACGCTGCGCGCACACTATGTAAAGGAAGATATGGAATTGGATGATGATGGCACATTATATAGCGACCGAACATTCGCCATTGATGAAAACCCTTTAGGCTCTCTTACATTTCTTCCGAAACCGAATCGCTCAGATTCTCTGGAAATTATTCTTTCAGATGATCTTGGAAAAGAACTCTTCGAAAAACTTACCAGTGGCAGCGACCAGTTGAGCAGTTCAACAGAATTTCTGCGCTACTTTAAAGGCCTTGCTATATTGCCGGATACCAGCAGCTCTACTTGCTTGCTCGGTTTTGCGATAACACCCGAACTTCGCGTTTACTATAAAGATAAGAGCACGACTCCTATTACCGATAAGTATATATCATTCGCAGCTTCGTCTTCAAATATAGTGCAGACGAATATTCACACCAATGTCCAGAATACAAAATTAACAACACTTAAAGATACCGATGAACGCTTGAGTTCTGATGAAACAGACGAGCAAGCGTATCTGCAGGCCGGTGCCGGATTGTTATTGCGTATAGATATGCCGTACCTGCGTGAGTTGAAGCAGATCGAAAATTTCTATCCCACTCAAGCTATACTCGATATTTACCCGATCCGTAATTCATATAGTAATGTCGAGCCTATACCCTCTTCGTTTGTGGTATATAAAGCGGATGAGAAAAATAACTTCTATGCCCAGTACGGCACCAGTGCCACGCTGCTCAACGACACAGACCTCGATCGCTATACACGCTATACTCTTGATGTAACATCTTTTGTAAAAGAGCAAATGGAACTGGCTGAATTCAACGAGAATGGATTGGTCTTCTCGCTCTCTGAAAATTTTCCGGTATCGGTAGATCGTATCTATGCCGGCAATAATGGTGTCGACTATAAAACACGCTTGAGAATTTATTTTGTCACTGTAAATAATAATTAAGAATGAAACAGATAAAATTAGCAGCAATGCTTTTTGTGCTATCAGGATTAGTGATGCTTAATGCCTGCTCGTCTGATGATGACGATGATGATACACTTGGTAACTGGACAAAGGTTACGCCTTTTAAAGGTGTGAAACGTTCCGGTGCATTTTCTTTCACCATCGGCACAAAAGTATTTGTCGGACTTGGTTATGATGGCGATGATTATTGGTCTGATGTATATGGTTTCGATATCAACAACGGTTACTGGGAGTCGATGGCGCCATTCCCGGGCAAAGCGCGTGAGCGTGCTGTTGCCTTTAGTGTAAATGGTAAAGGATATGTAGGGCTCGGGTATAATCGTGATGAAGACACAGAAGAACTCAGAGACTTTTGGGAATACGATCCGGCTACTAACGCCTGGGATTCCCTCGGCCTCTTCGGTGGTTCTGCACGCTATAACGCTATAGCTTTTGCTATCGGTTCAAAAGGATATGTAGGTACCGGTTATGATGGTGATAACACAAACAGTGACTTCTGGCAATACGATCCTTCAACCAACACCTGGTCGGAGATAGTAAGTTACCCCGGTGACAAAATAGAATCAGGATTAGCATTTGTAGTAGATGGAAAAGCATATATAGGTACAGGTCGTGATAACGGTTTATTCAATCTTGACTTCTGGGAGTTTGTACCCGGTACCGATGGTAGTAATCCAACCTGGACAAAGCGTACACCGGATGATGATGAATCTGATTATGATGAATTCAAATTGGCTATGTATCGATACGATGCAACGGCAGTGACTGTAGGAACGAAAGTCTATATTATCGGAGGAGTAGCATCAACAGGTGCAGCAGTTAAAACGGTATACGTATTTGATGCCACGACATTTGATTGGGATGATCGCACAGGATATGAGGGATCCGCACGAAGCCTTGCCGTTGGATATGTATTGAGTGATAGAATTTTTGTAGGCACCGGACAAAACGGAACAAGTCGTTATGACGATATCTGGGAGTTCAAGCCATTGGAAGAATACGATGAGACGTATTAATTAACCTGCAGGCTGTAGGGATAAGGTCGTTCAGTTAAGTGCTGGAGTTAGAAGTTGAATGGTGAAGATGAAAACGATAGACTTAACTGAACGGCAATATCTACCTGTACACGTGCGGATGATATATAGTAAATTCGATGGAGCCCAAACCATAGCAAGTACCGAAGGCTTTCTGCATTTTGCAGAAGCCTTTGTGTTTGACAAAACATTAAAAAGAAAGATATTTAAAAAATGGAGTGAGCTTTCATCTGAACAGGATGTCGTTTGGCTCAGGAGCACGTGAAAAAAAGAGTTGTCAATAAAATACTTATTATAGCACTACACGTGTTTGGCTGGGCGTTGTTGTTCATGATGCCTTTCAGATTTATTTCAAGAGGCAATGCACGCTTTGCAGAACGAATGCCTCCATCTGGAGGTGGAGCCGGCCCGGCACCGCCGGAACACATGATCCAAACCATTCCGTTTGACCCCATGTGGTTTCGCATCGAAGCCTTTGCCACCAATGTGTTACTGGCAATTTTCTTTTACCTCAACATGTTCATATTCGTGCCACGGATTCTTTCGAAAAAAAGTTGGTGGCCGTATACATTTATAGTAGTGCTTGCATTTAGTATATACTTGTTCGCAGGGTATGCTATTCGTTTATACTTTATACCAGCAGGCGATATGGGCCGACCGTTTGGACCACCGCTTTTTGTGGGTGTCCCTAATTTCTTAATGGTATTTGGATTGAGTCTTGCGCTGCGTATTATGCAAGATCGTTCCTCTTTTGAAGCCGCCCTGAAAGAACAAGAGAATGAAAAACTGAAGTCCGAACTTTCATTTCTGCGATCACAGGTAAGTCCACACTTCATGTTTAACGTGTTGAACAGCCTCGCTTCACTTGCACGCAAGAAATCTGACCAGGTGGAATCTGCTATTATACAACTGTCTCAATTGATGCGATATTCTTTATATCACACCGAGAAGAAGGTTACATTAGAACAGGAAGCAGAATATTTAAGTAATTATATAGAGTTGCAGAAACTTCGGTTTGGTTCAACCATCAACATGCACTTTCATGTAGATATAGAGCGAAAGGAAACCGTTATAGAGCCTATGCTCCTCGTTCCGTTTGTTGAAAATGCATTCAAGCATGGAGTAGGATTGATCCATGAGCCCGTTATTATTATATTACTGGAAGCAACAGCTTATCGCATCAGTTTTACGGTGCGTAATCGCTTTAATCCTTCCAGCAATGAGGTAAAGGATGAAAGCTCCGGCATCGGATTGCAGAATGTTCGAAGAAGGCTCGATTTGTTATACAAGGATTTATATACACTGGAGATATATAAGACTGATGATAACTGGTTTATCACTGAACTGAAAATTATCCCTGAATAATTATGACATGTGTTGCTGTTGATGATGAGCCGCTCGCGCTCGACTTACTGGAGGATAACATCAAGAAGATTTCTTTTTTGAAGTTGGTGAAGAAATGCTCCAATGCGTTGGAGGCAAATAATTTTCTGCAGACTCAAAATGTAGACCTTATCTTCCTCGATATACAGATGCCCGGGATAACCGGTATACAATTCTTACAAGGTCTTTCTAAAAATCCACCGCTTGTAATTTTTATAACAGCATACGAGAAGTATGCCATGGAAGGCTATAACCTGGATGTTGTAGACTATCTTTTGAAGCCTGTCTCATTCGAGCGCTTTTTAAAAGCAGTGAACAAGGCCCATGATAAATTCAATGCACTGAAAGTTCCCGTAGCAGTTCAGCCCAGCCAGGCTACATATCTGTTTGTGAATTCAGAGTATAATTTAGTGCGGATTGATTTTAGTGATATAGCCTATATAGAAGGTCTAAAAGATTATGTGAAGATCTTTCTTCTTTCAGCACAACGCCCGGTGATCACACGCATGAGTATGAAATCACTGGAGGAAAAATTACCAGTCGATCAATTTGTGCGCGTTCATAAATCATTTATAGTATCGCTTAATAAAATAGCATCTATACGCAAAGGAAGAATAAGTCTTTTGAAAGTACAGATCCCGATCAGTGAACACTATAAGGATAATCTCAACAGATTTATAGATCCAAAAAACATGCCTTAGCGAATTGATGTCTTAAATCCACATTGTGGATTTGTGAATAAAAATTGTGCATAATTTTATTGTTCCAGTCATCCCTTTAAATCATAGTTTTATTGAAGATATAGGCTCTTCATAGTCGCTTCCTGCAGAAACGCGAACCTTGCACCGTTGTATCCGTCAAATAGCAAAACTAAACTTTCGCTTATGAGAAAAACGAATGCATGGTTATTTCTATCATTGATCATTGGGTTTACAGCCTGTAACAACGATGATGATGATAAACCGAATAACTCCATTACTTCCGATGAAGCAGCAGTAATTGTTTCTTCTTCATTTTCATCGAATACATCCGGTGTAAACTTTGTTTCTACGGAATCAGCAGGTACATCGGAAGATCTTTTGGAAGACAACGCCAACGGCCGTGTGGCCGCATGTGGTGCTTCTAAAAATATAGATCTGTCTGGTGAGAGCCCTGATGGAGGAAGTATTACCTGGAGTTATGACTTCAGCTATAAATTTCAACTCAATTGTAATGATGAAGAAAAGCCGTCTAGCGTTTCGGTTGACTTAAGCTATAGCGGTGATTTTAGCGGGCCAAAATTGTCCACTGAACATTCTGGTACATCCGAACTCGATCTTATTGGTCTTGAAGAATCTGTTGAGAATTTTCTACTGGAAGGTTTCTACAAACGCAGTGGTTCTTTCGAGCAAAAAGAAGGTGATAAAAAATCCGGGAGCAGCAGTATAGAAATTGACTTGGCTGACGTTGTAATAGACAAGCAGACACATAAAATAATAAGTGGCACAGCTACGTATACACTGACAGGAACCGTTCCTGCAAAAGGTGATTATACCTACGAAGGTACAGTTACGTTTCAGGGTGAAGACACTGCTGATTTGAAAGTTGGTGATGATAATTTCTCACTCAACCTCAGGAGCGGTGATATAGTAAAAAAAATAGAGTAAATCTCTGGTCACAGGTAGGTTAGGTAGAGAAACCGGGGCGCGAAAGTGCTCCGGTTTTTTTTATTTAGTGGCTAATAATACATATATCGTCAACAACCATCTCGTTTGCTGGAAGCAGTTAGTATACCATACGGTGTATCCAGTAGCAAATTAAAAGGAACATTCGGTAAGCCTTGCGGGCCGGTGAGTTGTTGATAGTATGGGAGTCTCAGGGTTCTTCTCCAATTGGATATTAGCTGTTTTGTGCTGGTAGGTGTAAGGCGAAAAGTATACTGGTAAAAAAATGACTTTGTATCAAGCCAAACAGCGCCACGATCAGTGGACACAAAGGATTGTCCTTGATATAGTATAGCAACCAGATTGTCGCCATCTACCCCAATGGATGCCATGGCTCCGTTGCTCCCGCTGGCATTCCAGCTTCTTCCATTGTCATCCGATCGGTAAGCACCAAGTCGGGTGGCTGCAAACAGCGTTTTATTCAAAGCCGTAAAAGCATTTATTTGAACGCTACGCATAGATGCTGTCCACGAACGACCTTTGTCGTATGAGTAATATATCCCATCATTTGTTCCTGCAAAAAGTGTGTTGTTATAGATATAGAAGCATCGCACCGTCATGTTCTTTAACCCAATATTGCATGTCTGCCAGGAGTCACCGTCATTGTAAGACATATATATACCGTTTTGAGAAGTTCCTGCCAGGATTATATTATCAAATGAAATAAGGGCATCGATCTTTACGTGTTGTGGTAATCCAAAGTTGGCAGCATGCCAGGTTTTAAATTTATCATCAGATATAAATATGCCGTGCGCATCGGTGGCAATTACAACAGCATCGCGATGCATTGTCCAGTTATTGATCACTACATCTTCCGGAAGCCCGGTGTGGATTGGTTTCCAGGAGTCGCCCTGGTCATGACTGACGTAGATTTTTTCAGCGTCCCCTTGGGCCTGTGCCTGTATAGCACAAAGGCTGTAAATGAATATTAAGAAATATAGTTTCATAGTATAATTATTTAGTGGCCAGCAAACTCAATTCAATTCCTATAGCATCGGAGATCGCGCCATCGCCTATATCACTGAAGAATCTCCCGGAATTATAACGGACGTTCCATTTCGTGCGATCAAATTTAAATTTCGCCTGAACTTTAACAGTACTCCCGTTAGACGTAATGCTTGCCGGAAACTTGAGTTGATTCTTAATTCCTTTTAATGTTAAGGTTCCTGTTATATCATAGTTAGGTTGATTGGCAGTTGCATCTTTAACCTTTTCTACCTTGGTGATTTCAAATAGTGCGGAAGGAAACTTCGTTGTTGAAAAGAAGTCGTCACCTTTTAAGTGTTCGGTCAGGTCATTGCCACCATCGTTCGCGGGCATGTCAGTGTCTTGCAAACTATTCATGTCGATCTCGAAGTTTCCACCAGTCAATTGATCACTTGTCATGGATAATTCTCCCTTTGTAAGATTGATGGTGCCGGTGTGCTCACCGAAACTAAACGAATAGTAACCAGTCCAGCGCACAGAACTTTGCTTTAGATCCACCTTGTAAGAAACCGCGGGTTCTCGAAAAGTAAAGGCGCTTAGGGTAATGAATAGAAGGGTAATTATTTTCATGAGCTTGTTGTTGATTTGTTTTTCAAACCTACCGGCATTCACTTTTCTTTTTGTAAAGCCGTTGTAAAAAGATGTTAACGAAATGTAAATTCTGCGATAGCCATAGAATTAAGCGCTACATTTACTTACAGAATTTAGAATGAAAGCCAGGGTATATAGAATACTGATCGTTACGACACTCACCGCGCTTGTGGGCTTGCTGGTGATGCAGATCTATTGGTTTGTACACGCGTATAAACTAGAGGAGGCTCAATTTGATAAGAGTGTTAACCTGGCATTACGGAATGTCGCCGATAATTTATTGAAATCTCAAAAGGATTTCTCAGGACGCATCGATCCGGTTCAACACACAGCATCCAACGCTTTTTTTGTTACGCTGAACAGAAAGATTGAGTATGCATTACTAGACTCTTTGATTCGATCGGAATTTAAGAAGCATGGTATATATACTTCATTCGAGCTGGGGGTATATGAACATCAGAGCAATGTGTTGTTGTATGGAAATTTTTATCAACAGGGGGCACTCACAGAAGGTGATGCAACATGTCGCAACCGTGAGCCTGTCGTAGCAAAAATGGATTTCTCCATTACCTTTCCGGATAAGCGTACTGACATTTTAGGATCTTTGAATATATGGATCATAACTGCTGCTATATTTCTGCTCGTCCTGGTTGTATTCTCCTATATGGTGATGGATTTATCAAAGCAGAAAAAACTCGCTGAAATAAAAACGGACTTCCTTAACAATATGACGCACGAGTTGCAAACGCCCATCGCAAATATAGGTATGGCCAGTGAAGTGTTGCGAGCCGTTACACCGGTCGATAGTAAGAAGGCCATGCGGTATGCGAATATTATACATGAGGAAAATCAGAGGCTTAAATTTCATGTAGAGCAGGTATTGCAGACCGCCCAAATGGAACGCGGTGAAGTAAATCTGAATAAAAAGGAGATTGATATAAATCAGTTGATCAATTCAGTGATCTCTAATTTTGAACTTCGCCTCCAATCCAGACAAGGAAAAATCATAAAACACCTGCTGGCATCTCCGGCACAGCTGACAGGCGATCCTTTTCATCTCACAAATCTTTTCTATAACCTATTGGACAATGCGGATAAGTATTCTCCTTTAAATCCGGAGATTACCATCACAACACGAAATCATGAAGCCGGAATTCAGATCAGCATCGCGGATAAGGGTATAGGAATCAAACACGATGTCCAGAAATTTATCTTTGATAAATTCTATCGTGCAGCTACCGGCAATCAACACGATATAAAAGGATTTGGGCTTGGGCTCACCTACGTGCAGCAAATTGTAAAGGCACATAATGGAATCGTTACGGTGAGCAGTGAAGAAAATCAAGGAAGCCGGTTCGATTTATATTTTCAGAGTTATTGAGAATGCGCATAACCCCGAGAAAGATATTGTTGGCGGAAGATGATCGTAACATGGGCTTTATGTTACAGGATAATCTCGAGATGGCTGGCTATACTGTAGATATATATACAGACGGACAGTCGGCTTTGAGTGCTTTTGTAAAGGTAAAGTATGATTTATGTATCCTGGATGTAATGCTTCCGCAAAAAGATGGTTTTGCACTGGCGTATGACATTCGGAAATTAAGTCTGCAAGTCCCGATTATATTCCTTACGGCCAAATCCATGAAAGAGGATCGTATCCAGGGATTTAAACTCGGGGCAGACGATTATATCACGAAACCCTTTAGTATAGAAGAGTTTTTGCTCCGTATAGAAACGATTCTGAAAAGGGTATATGATCAGCCGACTAAGGCTGATGAACAATTTATATATCCATTGGGAACATTGATGTGTGACTTCGCCAATCAGTTGATCACTTCAGGCACACGCGTACAGGAACTTACCAATAAAGAAGCGAAGCTATTGAAATTATTTTGTATTAATCGGAATAAGGTGATCGACCGTGATATTATTCAGAAGGCCATCTGGGAGGATGAAGGATATTTTGTAGGCAGAAGTATGGATGTATTTATATCACGACTCCGAAAGCTCCTGAAAGATGATCCGGATGTTTCCATTCTTAATGTTCACGGCGTTGGGTATAAACTTGAAGTAAGGGAACATTCATTGAATCAGCCCACTGCAAAATGATAGCCGATGCCTTTGATGGTGATAATCTCAATAGAAGAATCTTCCTTCAGGTAATCGCGAAGCTTGGTAATGTATACATCCAGGTTTCGTGAATTGAAAAACGAGTCATCGCCCCATAACTTCATAAGTATATCTTTACGAAGAACGGTAGCATTCTTGTTTTCCACCAGCGCTTGTAAAAGCGTAGACTCACGATGCGAAAGCTTTTTCACGAAATCTTTATAGCGGAGCTCATACCGCAACGGCACAAATTGATACGCACCAATCATTATGCCATCATGTCCATTGCTATTTTTTTGATGCTGTGTAATGTGCAATAAGTTATTGATTCTCACGATCAACTCCTCCATGCTAAAAGGCTTGCGTATATAGTCGTTCCCTCCGGACTCGAATCCTTTCAACAGATCTTCCGTCTGTGTTTTAGCAGTAACAAAAATGATCGGTATCGCAGGCGCAACCTGGTGAATTTCCTGTGCAATGGCATAACCATCTTTAGACGGAAGCATGACGTCAAGTATACATATATCAGGCAGCGATTTTTTGAATTCGGTAACAGCATCGTTGCCATCCGTTACCATGATCACTTCAAAATCACGACTCTCCAGGCTCTCCTTCACAATTCTTCCCAGGAAAGGCTCATCTTCAACGTAAAGTATTTTTATTTTTGCCATAGGTGATTTAAAAGTCACGAAGATTTTAGTGTGTGTTGTTGTGAACGAGTGGTTAAGCGCATAACGTTTATGCACGATTCGCTCGCTTTGTAAAGTATATCTTTCATCTTATTATCTCCGATTTGTAATCTCTGCCGTCTTTCAGTATTTCGGCAATGCAATTCTAAACAGACTTCCAACGCCAACTTCACTTTCCACTTCAATTTTTCCGCCATGACTTTTTATTACACTGGCCACGTAATTTAGTCCGAGGCCATAGCCTTTGGCGTTGTGTACATCTCCTGTAGGAACGCGAAAGAACTTCTCAAATATTTTTTTGTGATATTCTTTCGGTATACCTATTCCGCGGTCTTCTACCAGTAATGTTAGCTTATCCGATGAATTTTTTAATGTAATGAGTATAAATGGATTTTTAAGACTATACTTCAATGCATTGTCAATAAGATTATGAATCACATTCGTGACATGTAGCGAACTGCCCTGCATCTCGAAATCATTTCCTTCCTTGATATAGTTAACAGCAGCACCTCGCTTTTCGAAAATCAGTTTCATAGACGCAAGCACTTGTTGCAGCGTTTCGTCAAGATTTATGGGCTCAGGTTTAAAATCTATACCATGATTCTCAAAGATCGAAGTCTTGAGGATTTTGTCTGTCATTAACGTGAGTCGATTCAATTCGCTTTGCGCTATATCTAAATATTCGGCTGCAAGTTTCGGATTGCTCTTCGCCTGAAAACTCCTCAGCGCTTCTATGGCAACACTCACCGTGGCGACAGGGGTCTTCAACTCATGCGTAACGTTGCTTATAAAATCATTTTTAAGTGCCATGAGCCGTTGCTGCGAACGTATATTCAAATACATCACGATGAAAGCAATCAAAATAGTGATGGTAAGAAATGCAGAAAATAAAATCTGTGGCGTGATTTCAGCCAATACTGTGCTCCGTATACCAGTCATCGAGGCTGTATAATGATGGGCAGGATTTAATCGGACAGGCTCTGAATGTAGGGTATCGCTAAATATAGTTTCCTGCGTATCGCTCCGGCCTCGCTCACGAATAAATTCCTTATGACCGAAATCCGGAAAAAATTCCGAACGTTCCAGCGGTATGTGTTGTATGTGTTTTATTGTAAAAGGTATAGCAAGCGATTCACTGGCGAGTGCGCGCTTAAATTGGTGCTGCAGGCTATCGCTGTTTAAAGTATCGGCACCAAGCCGCACAATGAAATTTTTAGCATATCCTTTTGCGCTTCGGAACCGGATATTCTGGATGCCGGCAACAACAGGCTTTAATTCATCTTTCGACACAGAATCTCCATACTGAGTGGATATATATACCTGAACATTTTGATTTTGGGCTGCAATACTCTTTACAGAATCACGCAGTCCAAATGCAGCGGACTCTCCAGGCATTGCAAGTGTCAGCTTCGGGCCTAAAGAATCTACTGAAACAGCCTGGATGTTTTTTGAGAAAGCAGAATCGCGGAGCGTTAACACCGTGTTGCGAAATATAGTATTCGTTTGACGCCTCAAGTCATAAAATGCTTTTTCATAGGAGTTTTGCAACCAGAATACCTGGAGTGTGATCAACAACACAATGCTGCTGACCATAAGTATAAGAATCACTATATCTTTTCGCTTCATCATTTTTAGTCTTGCCTGGCCTTATCCGCTCAATGGTTAAACTGTTATTTCTTAATCCCCAATCACAACAAGAGTAACCATTACTCATTCATAGGAGTAGATAACGGTTCACAAAGTTAACGTAGTTGTAACGTAGGATGTACTTCTTTAACGTTAATTAACATTCCTTTCAGAACCATTAACCGTTGGCAGTTATCCCTGCCAGTACATTTACGATTGTAAAATCAATATGCAAATTTCTATTACTATGAAACGAATCCTGATAATTCTGGGCACTGTTGTGTCCATGATGGCTGCTCATTTTGTGTTTGGTCAAACTACGGAAGGTGTTATCACCTATGAGGTGAAAGTAAATATGCATCGCAGGCTTCCTCCTGATCGTGAAGGGATGAAAGAGATGATGCCGGAATTCAATATCAGCAGCGACCAGCTTTTCTTTAATGAGACGGAATCATTGTATAAACCTGTGATAGAGGAAGAAGATGATTTTGCAGATGAAGGTGGCAATGTGCGCATGCGATTCAGAAGACCTGAGGCAGAGTATTATTTTAATCATAGTGCTTCAAAGCGTGTCACACTACAGGAATTTATGGGTAAGAAATATCTGATCGAGGACTCCTTAAAGATAACGCCCTGGAAATTTGGAGCGAAAGTAAAGACAATCAATGGATATGAATGCCGTCAGGCCACACTATATATTGAAGATCGCAAGCAAAATATAGTAGCCTGGTATACCGACAAGTTGCGCCCCTATATGGGTCCGGAAAATTTTAATACGCTGCCCGGAACGGTGATCCAAATCGATATGAACAATGGTGAAAGAGTGATCACGGTACAAAAGATAGAGAAAAGAACCTTGAAAAAAGGCGAGCTCAAAATCTCTTCGGGAGGCACTAAAATTACGGAGAAGGAATTTCGCAAGATGGTAGAAGCGCAAATGCAACGCATGGGCCGGGAAGGTGGAAATGTCATGATCAGGAATTAACCTGTTAAGACCTGGTCAATCTATACTATATATAGTTCAAAATAATTTCCATTCCTGGATTTCATAAACTCATACTATGAAGCGACTTTTAATATTTCTCCTATTCATAACGCAGCTTTCACTGGCGCAAAAGATCACGATTACAGGGCAAGTGGTTGATTCCGTTTCTCATGCTTTGCAAGGCGCTACGGTTATTTTGTTAAATCCAAAGGATTCATCGCTGGTGAATTTCGGGGCCTCCAATAATTCCGGGCAATTTGAAATTAAGAATCTGGAGAAGATAGAGTATATATTAAAGATCACGTATGTAGGGTATAAAACATATTCTTCGTTGCTACATGTTACAGAAAGTGAAGTTATGGATCTGGGATTAATAAAGATGTACCCTGCGCAGACAAAGCTCGATGAAGTAGTGATCCAGTCAGAAAAAATACCCGTAGTGATAAAGCGCGACACGATCGAGTATAATGCGTTGGCGTTTAAGACTAACCAGAATTCCAATGTAGAAGAATTATTGAAAAAACTTCCCGGAGTTGAAGTAGATAATGATGGAACCATTCGCTCCCAAGGCGAGCAGGTAAAGCGAATAACGGTGGATGGCAAAACTTTTTTTGGAACCGATCCTAAATTGGCTACGCGGAATCTTCCTGCTGATGCCATAGATAAAGTGCAAGTGTTTGATAAAAAATCCGATCAGGCAACATTCTCGGGTATAGATGATGGTCAGCGTGAAAAGACTATAAACCTTGAGCTGAAGGAGGAAAAGCGTAATGGTATATTTGGCAACGTACAAGGTGGAGTAGGTACAGACGATCGCTTTGCGGCCAAAGCGAATCTTAATCGATTCAGAAAAGGTCAGCAACTTTCCGTTCTCGGTATGGCTAACAATACCAATGAACAAGGTTTCTCTATGGAAGAATATATGAGCTTTACAGGTGGTGCGCAACAATTAATGAGTGGACGCGGTCAGGTAAGTGTTCAGCTTAATTCGAATAATCAATCTGGTATACCGTTAAATATAGGCGGACGCAACAGCGGAATCATGACGAACTATGCTGGCGGTGTAAATTTCAATAATGAATTCAATAAAAAAACGGAGCTTAATACAAGTTACTTCTACAACTACCTCGATCACGATATAGATGCTACAACCGAGCGTACCAATTATTTATCAAACGGCAATCTTCAATTTAATCAACATAGCAGGCAGTTGAATACGAATGCCAATCATCGTGTTAATGCTACGCTGGAACATAAGCTGGATTCTATGAATTCATTGAAAATGGTTACGAGTGTTACGTATAATGAAACAGAATCCAATACAAAAAGTGAAAGCCAAAATCTGGATGCTGGCGGTATACTTCAAAATGAAAGTATCGGAAGTACGTCTTCCGCTGGCAGTTCAGTAAATCTGAATACAAATCTGCTATGGCGTCATCGCTTTTCCCGGAAGGGGCGTACGCTTTCCGTCAATGGACAGTTGAGCGTTACGGATAGTGATCGTGATGGTGATCAGAATGCTACAAATATATACTATACCGAAGGGGAGATGGTAAACAACGTGTTACAAACCAATATACAGGAGACCAACACGGTAAGCTATAGCGGCACACTTTCCTATACAGAACCACTCGGCAAGCGCAGGTACCTTGAAGCGAATTATACCTTCAGACAGAATTTGAATGATGTTGACAAACGGGTTTATGATGTGGAGAATGAGGACTATGTATTTAATTCTTCACTCAGCAATCAGTATAAGAGCGATTATCAGTATCACCGTGCGGGACTTAATCTCAGAATGGTTCGGTCAAACTATAATCTGACTTTTGGAAGTAGCCTTCAACAAACTTACCTCGATGGAGATTTGATTTTACTGGATCAGAAGATTTCAAAGTCATACCAGAATATTTTGCCGGTCGCGCATTTCAATTATGATTTTTCTACAACGAAGCATCTTCGCTTTGATTATGAGACGTCAGTACAAGAACCAACGATTCAGCAACTGCAACCTGTGGTTGATAATAGTGATCAGCTTAACTGGTATATAGGGAATCCGAATTTACGGCCTGCCTATGCACACAATGCACGGTTGAACTTTATGACGTTTGAGCCGGGCAAGTTTGTAAGTTTCTTCGCTTTTGTAGATGCTACCTATACGAAAAATTCGATTACCACTGCACAGAGCTATACGGAAGAACAAGTTCGTATATCGACACCGGTAAACGTATCAAGCAACACGCGTATCAATACCGATGCTACATTTAGTTTTCCGATACAGAAGTTTGGCAGCCGCTTTAGTTTATCTGCGAATGTTACAAGGCAAAGTGGTGTAAATGTTGTTGAGGAAGTTGAAAGCGGAATCCTTCAAAAGACTTATGGTGGAAGGTTGCGTTATGACTACCGCTATAAAGAAGTCTTTGACGCAAGTTTAAGCGCTAACATCAGTCGCCAGTCCACAGACTATGAGTTCAACAAATCATCCAATCAATTATATTTTAATAAGACATATACAGCAGAAGCAAATCTTACTATTCTGAAAAATTACCAACTGAGTTCATCACTTGAGTACCTGGTATATGAAAGCAAAACGACAGATTACAAGCAGTCTATTCCGTTGGTGAACCTTTCCATCTCTCGATTCTTACTAAAAGCTAAAAGTGGCGAACTTAAATTTTCAGTAAACAATCTTCTGGATAAGAATATAGGTGTATCACAAACAGCTGACGTTAATTACTTTCAACGCCAGACTACAAATTCTTTAGGTCGTTATTATATGGTCAGTTTTATTTATGCGATCAACAAACAGCTAAACCCAATGGGCATGCGTCCTCCCCGGGGAGGCATGATGCGCATTATCCGATAAGACTTCAGATTCTTACATAAGTCACTGTTCAGTTTTATTGTTTCATTACAATATGTATGGAGCAGTGAGATTGAGCAGTGATTTTTGTTTTGCACCTTGTGAATCCAGAATTAATATCACCAGCCCTGGTGATAAGTGATTTCACGCCTGACAGAAATATGTCGGTATAATCAGTGACGCACGCTCCTTGGCTGCATCTAATTTTATCATCGTTAAGTTAAAAAATGAATCAAATTTGAAAATCATTCATTTGCTACAACCGTTTGAAACTCTGTTAATACGGCTTAAGAAAATAATTTTTAAACAATTGTTTAAAAATTAAACAACCGTTTAACTTTGCGCCTCGTTAAGACGATTATGACAAGTGAAAAGATACTTTCTGCGGCACGTGAGCTTTTTGAAGAAAAAGGCTTTGACCTGACCAGTGTTCGGGAAATCGCAACGAAGGCTGATGTAAATGTCGCGTTGATTAACTATCACTTTGGTTCCAAAGAAAACCTGCTGTTGGCGGTTATGGAGCAATCAGTGGATAGCACCCGACTGAAGCTTCACAATATTAATCAGTCTGCTTCCTCTTCGGAAGAGAAGTTATTGCAAGTGATCGATCTATATGTTGAGAAAATCTTTTCTAACTGCAAGTATCATCAGCTTATCCATCGTGAACTGTCAACAACGCAGCGTCCAGAATTAGTGGAAGGTATCAGCAAAATTCTAAACAGAAACAGTTCGGAGTTACGCAAGCTTCTGGAAGAAGGTCAGAAAAAGAAGGCCTTCAAAAAAGATGTAGATATAGATATGGCCATGGCGACTTTGTTTGGTGTAATGTATCAGACTACACATTCGATTTTCAGAAAACGGTGGTTGCGTGCTAACGAGGATGACGAGAGCTACAGACTACGCGTGAAAAAATATCTCAACGATCTACTCACAGGTTATTTAGTGAAATAAGAATATATACCATGTACAGAAAAATCAGTATTCTAATAATCGGCCTGCTTACCGCACTGCAGTTGCAGGCACAATCGGTTAAACGGCTTACGCTGAAAGAGGCCATCGATCTTGGTGTTGTCAACAGTAAGCAACTGATCGTGTCCAATGCTAAAGTAAAAGAAGCACAGGCGAAGCTTCAACAGGCGCAAGACAAAGTAATACCAGAAGTTGGTGTTAGCGGAACCTATTTACATCTGAATACTCCCAACGTTAGTTTTTCACAAGAATCATCTTCGAACGGTGGAAGTTCTGATTCACCACTCGCATCGTTGGCTAATTTACACGATATAGCATTGCTGCAAGTCTCTGCATCGTGGCCTGTGTTCAACGGTTTCAGAACCAGGAACACTAAAATTATGAACGAGTACCTGGAACAGGCTGCTCAGTATGATGCACAAACTACGAAAAGCAACGTTGCACTCACAATAGCGAAAGCTATATATCAATATTATGAGTTACTGGAAACCCGTAAAACGATAGAGGAGAATCTGAAACAGGAGCAGCAACGTGTAACTGAATTTAAAAATCAAGAGGCGCAAAATCTTTTAGCGCGTAATGATCGGTTGAAGGCTGAATTGCAGATGAATAATGTAGAGCTTGCTCTTACTGAAGTAAATAACAATGTAAAGCTTGCCGACTATAATCTTGCTATACTCTTAGGCTTGCCAGACGAGACTATCGTAGAGATTGATACTGTTGGGATGTTTGAATTGGCAAAGCTTACTACCTGGGATGAATACCTTCAGACAGGACTTGCAAATCGTACTGAATTGAAATCTGCAACGGTACAGGTAAAGGCCGGAGAATCCGGGTATAAAATTGCAAAGGCTAATCGCCTTCCAACCGTAGCCCTAACGGCCGGATATGTAAACGCCTTTATACCGAATGTAGTCAATATCACCAATGCTTTAAATGGAGGCGTATCCCTGAAATATAGTATAACCGGTGCTATACATGCTTCACATGGTATGCAGGAAGCGCGGGCACGCGTTGAACAGGCAGAAGCTTCCAGGCAGATTATGACAGACCAGGTGAAGGTTAATATCCGTGAAAAATATCTGAATTGTCAGAAGTCACTGGAGCAACTCGCGATCACTGAAAAAGCAATCGAACAAGCGGAAGAGAATTTTCAGATCTCTCAGAATAAATACAAACAAGGTTTACTCATTCTTTCCGATTACCTGGAAGCTGATGTCGCATTACTTCAGGCACGGATCAACTATGCTACCACGCGAGCAGAAAGTATGATCGCTTACTACGAACTTCAGGAATCAGTCGGAACTCTTCAATAAAAGCATTGTAAAATATAGTATGGAAACTAAAACTAACAAGAATAAAAGATTTGCTCTGGTGCTGGGCGTATTGGTTTTGGCAGGAGCAGCATTTGGTATAACAAAATATATCCATAGCCGGCATCATGAAGAAACTGATGATGCGCAGGTTGAAAGCGATATCAGTCCGATCATTCCAAAAGTACCCGGCTTTATAGCGCGCCTGCTGGTTGATGATAACTCCGTAGTAAAAAAGGGAGATACACTGGTTGTGTTGGATGATCGTGACCTTGCGTTGCGTGTTCTGCAGGCAGAAGCGGCATTAGAAAATGCAAAAGCAAGCCTCGCTGCTGTAAGAGCCGGATATACTACATCTCAGGAAAATGTATTGAGTTCCAAATCAACGCTGCAGGCATCGGAAGGAAATATAGAGATCGCAGAAGTAAGAGCACGAAGAGCGGAGCAGGACTTTAAACGTTATGAGGAATTGATCAAAACAAATTCGATAACGAAGCAACAATATGAGCAGGCAGAAGCTGAACGTGATGCTGCCCTTAAACAACTTGAAGTAGCCAAGCGTCAACGCGAAGCAAGTTTCCGCGAAACGTCAGCTCGTAAAGCACAGAGTACCGTGAGTGATCGAAATATAGCATTGGCTGAGACTGTCGTAAAAGAGCGTGAAGCCGATGTAGCGTTTGCTAAGCTTCAATTGTCGTATGCTTATATCACGGCTCCTGCCGCCGGTGTTATCTCGCGCAAGAATGCACAGGTAGGTCAATTGGTACAAGCCGGACAATCACTTTTTGCATTGGTAACAGAGCGACAGAAATGGGTTGTTGCAAACTTTAAGGAGACACAGCTTGAAAAAATGAAACCCGGACAGGAAGTCGAAATTGAAGTTGATGCTTTTCCGCATGAATCTTTTAAGGGAAAAGTTGAATCTATATCTCCGGCAACGGGCGCAAAATTTGCGCTCTTACCAGCCGATAATGCATCTGGTAACTTTGTAAAAGTAGTACAACGTATACCGGTAAAAATAGTACTGACTGAATCGCAGGAGAAAGCAAGTCTGTTGCGTGCCGGTATGAATGTGATTGTTGATGTACATATAGATTAACCGAGATCAGATGCTTCAGCAGGAATCATTGGTCGAGTATGGTTTTAACCGGGTAATCATCACCATTACTGCGGTGATGTGCGCCTTGCTTGAAATCATTGATACGACTATCGTAAATGTGGCGCTCAATGAGATGAAGGGAAACCTGGGCGCTACCTTGAATGATGTAAGCTGGGTAATTACTGCATACGCTATTGCCAATGTGATCATCGTACCACTTACGAGTTGGTTGTCACAGCAGTTCGGTAGAAAAAATTACTTTGCTGTTTCCATTATCATCTTTACAGTGTCTTCCTTTTTGTGTGGTAACGCCACAAATATATGGGAGCTTGTGTTCTTCCGCTTTATACAAGGACTTGGAGGAGGTGCTTTACTCGTAACATCTCAGACAATTATTACGGAAGTATATCCGCCTGAGAAACGTGGTATGGCCCAGGCGTTGTACGGCATGGGTGTGATTGTTGGTCCTACACTAGGCCCTCCGTTGGGTGGATATATAGTAGACAATTTTTCATGGCCCTACATCTTCTATATAAATATACCGATCGGAGTTATTGCAACACTCTTGACATTGTCGTACGTAAAGAGTCCGAACTATGGCGGTAAAAAATCATTATCAGACGTTGACTGGTTGGGAATCCTATTCCTGATTTTGGCTGTCGGATCTCTTCAGTTTGTATTGGAGAAAGGACAGGAGCATGATTGGTTTGAAGATATATGGATCATCACTTTTGCCGTGGTTGCCGTCTTAGGAGTATACTTGTTCATTTGGAGGGAACTTGTTGCGAAAGATCCGGCTGTTGAATTGCGGGTATTAAAAGACCGGAATCTTGCTATAGGAACAGTTCTCTCCTTTATCCTTGGCTTT
The DNA here is from genome assembly GCF_900167975.1 of Ohtaekwangia koreensis. Taxonomy (GTDB): domain Bacteria; phylum Bacteroidota; class Bacteroidia; order Cytophagales; family Cyclobacteriaceae; genus Ohtaekwangia; species Ohtaekwangia koreensis. The sequence goes on along the minus strand of NZ_FUZU01000002.1, from coordinate 12,787 downwards.
GGTTTATACGGATCAACCTTTGTTATACCGCTGTTCACGCAAAATGCTTTGGGATGGACTGCACTACAATCGGGATTGATGTTGGTTCCCAGTTCAGTAGCCACCGGGTTGATGATGCCTATTGTAGGGAAAGCAATTCAGAATGGTATATCTCAAAAATACTTGATAGCCTTAGGCTTCTCTATATTCTTCGGATTTAGTTTGTGGGCCTATACCATCATTACTCCGTTTACAGGTGAAGGTGATTTCTTTTGGATGTTGATGTTGCGCGGTGTAGGACTTGGATTTTTGTTTGTACCTACTACCACACTTGCACTCTCATCTCTAAAAGGAAAAGAGATTGGTCAGGGTGCTGCATTTACCGGTATGGTTCGTCAGTTAGGTGGATCATTTGGAATAGCGTTGATTAGTACCTATATAAGTCGCAGAAGTGTACAGCATCGCGCAGACCTTGCAAATCACATCTCACCGTATGATCTGGATGTGCAAGAACGTCTTGCAGGTATGAAAGCAAATTTCCTTACAAATGGCGCTGGTGCAGATCAAGCCTCCATGCAGGCAAATAAACTCATGGACCTGATGGTAACGAAGCAGTCCATGTTACTTACCTATATGGATGTCTTTTTGGGTATAGGAATATTTTTTCTCGTATGTGTTCCATTTGTATTGATATTAAAACCGGCAAAAAATAAAGTCGACATGAGTAATGTAGGACACTAGTATATATAGTGGAGTCGATAGGCATCCACATGCAGTGCAGAGTCAGGAGGGGTATAGGATTAGGGGTTTGGCCTGACTCCCGCGCTGTATGTGGATGTTTTTTTATAACCGAATGCTAATGCGTACTTCATGCGTGGAGCTTGGAGGTTGTCTACAGCAGTTTTATCTTGGGGCATGATAAAATACATTGTACTGCTATTGGTAGCAACATCCATAACATCTTTCGCCCAGGTCTATATGCCAAAATTTGAAGTACAAGGTCATCGCGGTGCACGCGGTCTTAAGCCTGAGAATACCATTCCTGCTTTTATCATAGCATTGGATTCCGGAGTGATGACCTTAGAAATGGATGTCGTTATCACGAAGGACAAACAAGTAGTACTTTCTCACGAACCATTCATGTCAGCTTCCATTTGTCTGGATACAGCAGGTCATCCTATAGCGGAGAAAGATGAAAAAAAGTATAACATCTACGAGATGCTATATTCCGATGTGAGTAAATATGATTGCGGTTCAAAAGGGAATGAAAAATTTCCACAACAGGAGAAGATCGCGGTAAGCAAGCCTCTTTTACGCGATGTAATCATTGCCGCAGAGAGTCATATTAAAACAACTACGCAATACGAAGTAGACTATAACATTGAGATCAAGAGTACACCAGACGGTGATAAAAAATATCATCCCGGTGTAGAAGAATACTCGGATCTCGTTTATAAAATCATCAATGAATATTTGCCGCTCGAACGTGTTGTTATCCAATCGTTTGATTTCAGAGTGCTGAAGTACTGGCATAAAAAATATCCCGGAGTACGGTTAGCAGCGTTGGTAGAAAACATCAAATCCATAGACGCCAACCTGAGGGACCTTGGTTTTAATCCTTCTATATATAGTCCATACTATAAGTTGTTGTCAAAGGATAAAGTAAATACACTTCACAAAAAGAAAATCCGTGTTATTCCCTGGACTGTGAATGATGAGAAGGAAATGATTTCATTGAAAGGTATGGGAGTTGATGGGTTTATTACAGACTATCCTGATCGTGCCCGTAAGTATAAAATGACATTGAATATGAACGTTCAAAAGAAATAACACAGTCGTACAACAGACACAGATACTGTATTCTTCTATTTATTCTGTATTCTTGCGGGAAAAATCTGAAACCGGAATGAGCAAAAAGTATAACGTCTACGGCATTGGCAATGCGATCGTTGATATTGTAACCGAAGTTGATCATGACTTCTTTGAAAAGAATGGTATAGAGAAAGGCGTTATGACGCTGGTAGATGAAAAGCGTCAGCTCGAGCTGATGAAAGTAATCGACATGCAGAAAAGCAAAATGACCGGTGGGGGTTCCGCAGGGAATACTGTGGTTGCAATCAATCAGTTTGGCGGGAAAAGTTTTTATTCATGCCTCGTAGCACATGACACTCTTGGTAAATTCTTTTTGGATGATCTGAAGAGAAATGGCGTTGATACAAATCTGAAATACGAAAATTGTCCTGAAGGACATTCCGGTCGCTGCCTGGTGATGACGTCACCGGATGCGCATCGTACCATGAATACATTTTTAGGAGTGAGTTCTTTTCTTTCACCTGAGCAGTTAGATGAAAGCGCTATCAAAGACTCTTCATATGTATACCTGGAAGGTTATTTAGTAGCTAGTCCAAAAGGACTTGAGGCGATAAAAGAAGCAAAGCGTATTGCTGAAAAAAATAATGTGCAAGTAGCACTCACATTCTCTGATCCAAGCATGGTGAAATATTTCCCGAAGCAAATGGAAGAGATAGTAGGAGCCAGCGTTGATCTTCTTTTTTGTAATGATGAAGAGGCTATGATCTTTACCGGAACATCAACCATCCTCGAGGCACGCGAAAAATTAAGACAGGTTGCCAAGAGATTCGTGATCACACTGGGTGCCAACGGAGCATTGATTTTTGATGGCGACACTTTTATTCAAATTGAACCTTACAAAGTTCAGGCGATCGATACCAATGGAGCAGGCGATATGTTCGCGGGTGCCTTTTTATTTGGTATCACCCACAATCATAGTTATGCAGAAGCTGGAAAGTTAGCGTCTCTGGCATCATCACGGGTAGTAACACAATGGGGTCCAAGACTCGATCCGGAACAAGCGAAGAAAATATTGGCAGATTTAGTTGCCTGATTTTTGTTCAAATAGAAAATTGAAATCGCAGATAACTACGGTTTTTAACAGATTATGACCATCTTGGAAGAAATCCTTGTAGGATGGTTTGTAAAATCGGCAAATCCTGGCCATCTTTGCAGCCCTTAAAAAGTAAGGGTAAAAACGGATTACTATGAAACGTACATATCAACCTTCCCGCAGAAAGAGAAAGAACAAACACGGTTTCCGTGAGAGAATGGCTTCTGCAAACGGACGCAGAGTGTTAGCTTCCCGTAGAAGAAAAGGGCGCAAGAAACTTACTGTTTCTGACGAGAAGACCTTAAAGCATAAATAGATCCCTTTCGGGTAGTTCAATTCCCTGAAAGAGATTGAATTAATTTTGATCTCCATGGGGAAATTTACGTTCCGTAAGGAAGAACGACTTATAAAGGAAAAACAAATACAGGAACTCTTCGACAAGGGTTCCTCTTTTTATTTGTTCCCGTTCAAGGTGTTTTTTATGCCCGGTCCTGAGCCGTTAGAGCATCACCAAGTTCTGATCTCTGTTTCTAAAAGAAACTTTAAACGCGCCGTTGATCGAAATTTGATTAAAAGGCGAATGAGAGAGGCCTATCGCTTACAAAAGCAATTCCTGCCGGAAGCACCATTGATGATCGGGTATATCTACGCTCACAAAGAAATTTTGCTATTCGAGGAGATTAAGCGCAGAATGCTTCAGTCATTCAAAAAAATCCCCAAAGCCCCGGTTAAAAATTCCGGAAGCGTTTAACCTCAAAACTTCTGATGATATAGATATAGGGAGTAAATCGAATACTCTTTATATTTACTTAGCATCCGTTCGCATTTGCACAAGAGCCAGCAACCAGAAAGCTATTATATGTGGAGAAGAATTAAATGGCCATTGATTCTAGTACTCGGTGTAGTACTTGCATTCGCTTTTAGAAGACCTGCAGAGAAGTATTTCGACATTGCAAAGAGCCTCGACATTTTCGCCACGCTCTTTAAAGAGATCAACGCTTACTATGTAGATGAGGTCGAGCCACAGAAGCTCATTCGAAAAGGGATTGATGGAATGCTGGAATCGCTTGATCCGTACACAGACTATATACCGGAAGATGAAATTGAATCTTTTCGTATCTCAACCACTGGTCAGTATGGTGGTATAGGAGCATTGATCGGAATCATAAATAAAAAAACAGTCGTAACATTTCCCTATAAAGATTTCCCAGCGTATCGCTCGGGGATTAAAGTTGGAGATGAAATCATTTCCGTGGATGGAAAAGATGTGCAGGGAAAATCAACATCAGATGTTAGTGCATTACTTAAAGGCCAACCTAAAACGGAGATCGAAATTAAAGTAAGGCGTTACGGACAAAAAGATGATCTCACATTTAAAATCAAACGTGAAAAAATAAGCATTGATAACTTGGCCTACTATGGTTTGGTGGAATCGGAAATAGGATATATCCGTCTGGATGATTTTACTTCTGGCGCAGCCAACGAGGTTTCCAGTGCGTTGATTGAATTAAAACAAAAAGGCGCAAAAAAAATCATTTTAGATCTTCGGGAAAATCCAGGAGGGCTTCTGCATGAAGCGGTGAACGTAGTAAGTTTATTTATTCCTCGCGGTGAAGTAGTGGTGTCGACAAAAGGAAAAGTTGAAGAGTGGAATAAAACATATACTACATTAAATAGTCCGGTTGATACACAAATTCCAATGATTGTATTGGTAAGCGAAGGAAGCGCTTCGGCTTCGGAGATTGTAGCCGGCTCACTTCAGGATTATGATCGTGCTGTGCTAGTAGGAAAGAAAACTTTTGGAAAAGGACTTGTGCAAACAACACGTCCATTGGCCTATAATTCTCAGCTGAAAGTAACAACAGCCAAATATTATGTTCCTAGCGGGAGATGTATCCAGGCGCTTGATTATACGCATCGAAAAGATGATGGGACTGTAGAGCGTGTAGCCGATTCGTTAAAATCGGAATTTAAAACCAAGCAAGGAAGAAAAGTTTATGATGGAGGAGGTCTTGATCCTGACGTTACGGTTGAATACGAACCTGTCGGCACGGTCACCTCTGCGCTAATAAGTTCCGGGTGGGTATTTGAATTTGCATCGCGTTATTGCGCGGAGAATTCGAATCAACCAGACCTGAAATCTTTCCACCTTACCGATAATGATTATGAGAAATTTATGAAGCTCATTAAGGAAAATAAATTCTCATACTCTACATCCCTCGAACGAAATACCAAACTGTTGATTGAGACAGCGAGGAAAGAAAAATATTATAATGAACTTGAGGGACAGTTGAATTTGTTGAAAAATAAAATCGATGCTGGCAAGTCTACAGATATGATACGGTTCAAAAGTGAAATCAAGCAGATACTTGAGGAGCAAATTGCTTTTCATTATTCGCAGAA
>NZ_FUZU01000002.1:0-2500 GCF_900167975.1 Ohtaekwangia koreensis | reverse complement strand
TGGATGAACTGAGGGTAGGGGTGAAAGGCTAATCAAACTGAGAAATAGCTCGTACTCCCCGAAATGCTTTTAGGAGCAGTGTGGAGGTTGAGTTTGTTACAGGTAGAGCTACCAATAGGACTAGGGGGAGTCACATCCTACCAAATCCTGATGAACTCCGAATGGTAACAAATATACTCTGCAATGAGGGCATGGGTGCTAAGGTCCGTGTCCGAGAGGGAAAGAACCCAGACCTGCAGCTAAGGTCCCAAAATCTACACTAAGTTGAACTAAGGCGGTTCAGTTGCTTAGACAGCCAGGATGTTTGCTTGGAAGCAGCAATTCATTTAAAGAGTGCGTAACAGCTCACTGGTCGAGCGACAGAGCATCGATAATAATCGGGCATCAAGTGTAGTACCGAAGCTCAGGATTTGCAGCAATGCAAGTGGTAGGGGAGCATTCTAACAGCGGCGAAGCAGTATGGTAATGTATTGTGGAGCAGTTAGAAAAGCAAATGTAGGCATAAGTAACGATAAGGCAGGCGAGAAACCTGCCCACCGAAAGACTAAGGGTTCCGCGGCAATGTTAATCAACCGCGGGTAAGTCGGGACCTAAGCAAAAGCCGAGAGGCGTATGTGATGGACAATTGGTTAATATTCCAATACTACCGTATTGAGCGATGGGGTGACGGAGGAGTGATAGTTCCGCGATCTGACGAAATAGGTCGTTAAAAGGCGTAGGTATAGGGCTTGCAGGAAAATCCGCAGGCTTTGCTGAAACCCAATAGTACCTGGAGGCTTCGGCCAAAGGGATAGAGAACGTAAGCAGACTTCCAAGAAAACCCCCTAAGCATATTGATATGGTACCCGTACCGGAAACCGACACAGGTAGTCGAGGAGAGGATCCTAAGGTGCTCGAGTGAGTCATGGCTAAGGAACTAGGCAAATTAACCCTGTAACTTCGGGAGAAGGGGTGCCTCCTCTAGCAATAGAGAGGTCGCAGAGAAATGGTCCAGGCGACTGTTTAACAAAAACACATGGCTATGCGAAATCGAAAGATGAAGTATATGGCCTGACACCTGCCCGGTGCTGGAAGGTTAAGGGGGGATGTTAGTCGCAAGGCGAAGCATTGAACTGAAGCCCCAGTAAACGGCGGCCGTAACTATAACGGTCCTAAGGTAGCGAAATTCCTTGTCGGGTAAGTTCCGACCTGCACGAATGGTGTAACGATCTGGACGCTGTCTCAGCCATGAGCTCGGTGAAATTGTAGTCACGGTGAAGATGCCGTGTACCCGTCACGGGACGGAAAGACCCCATGCACCTTTACTATAGCTTCGCATTGACATTGGGTAGATGATGTGTAGGATAGGTGGGAGGCGTTGATCCTGTGCCGCTAGGTATAGGGGAGCCAACGGTGAAATACCACCCTTTATTTATCTGATGTCTAATCCCTGAAAAGGGAGACAGTGCGTGGTGGGTAGTTTGACTGGGGTGGTCGCCTCCGAAAGTGTATCGGAGGCTTTCAAAGGTATGCTCAGTACGCTTGGTAACCGTATGTGGAGTGCAATAGCATAAGCATGCTTGACTGTGAGACTGACAAGTCGAGCAGGAACGAAAGTTGGATATAGTGATCCGGTGGTTCTGTATGGAAGGGCCATCGCTCAAAGGATAAAAGGTACGCTGGGGATAACAGGCTGATCTCCCCCAAGAGCTCACATCGACGGGGAGGTTTGGCACCTCGATGTCGGCTCGTCACATCCTGGGGCTGGAGAAGGTCCCAAGGGTTAGGCTGTTCGCCTATTAAAGTGGCACGCGAGCTGGGTTCAGAACGTCGTGAGACAGTTCGGTCCCTATCTGTGATGGGCGTAGGAAGTTTGAGAGGTCTTGACCTTAGTACGAGAGGACCGGGTTGAACCAACCGCTGGTGTACCGGTTGTGGCGTCAGCTGCATTGCCGGGTAGCTATGTTGGGACGAGATAAGCGCTGAAAGCATCTAAGCGCGAAACTCACCTCAAGATGAGACTTCCATTAAGGGACGTCAGAGATTATGACGTTGATAGGCTGCAGGTGTAAAGGCAGAAATGTCAAAGCTGAGCAGTACTAATTACCCGAACGCTTCAGGCCCCGGGTTCTAGCAATAGGATCCGGGGTAACAACGAAAAACAATCTTATGTGCTTGCTTTACATTACTAACTTTAATACTTCTACTCTTTTGCCAATACTGTCAAAGAAATATTGAAAGGGTTGCTTTTAGATAAGTGACGAACCTTTAAGATTTTAAGGTGACTATAGCGGTGGGGATCACCTCTTCCCATTCCGAACAGAGCAGTTAAGCCCGCCAGCGCTGATGGTACTGGGATAATACCTGGGAGAGTAAGTCGTTGCCTTTCTTTTACTAACTAAGCCTTTGGATAACCTCCAAAGGCTTTTTTTGTTTTACAACCTAGCCCACAAACATCATTCACTAAGCTCACATGAAGTAACCCGCAATAAATCTGGTAGAAACAAACTCATCCCTTGAG
>NZ_FUZU01000003.1 GCF_900167975.1 Ohtaekwangia koreensis | reverse complement strand
AATTGATACTTCGCTACCAGCAGAGCGCGTGGTGCGCATACTTGAACAAACGATTCAATGGCGAGGTAAGCCGCAAAGAATTAGGGTTGATAATGGTCCTGAATTCGTCTCCAGCAAGCTTGGCCTCTGGTGTGAAGAACATCAGATTAACCTTCAATTTATTCAGCCTGGAAAGCCATCACAAAACGCATACATCGAACGCTTTAATGGAAGCTTCAGGAAAGATATACTTGATGCCTACTTGTTTGAAACGCTCAGTCAAGTAAGAACCCTGGCTGACGAGTGGATGCAGGACTATAACTATGAACGTCCGCACGATGCGCTCAACGGGCGCAGTCCAGTGGATATGCTAGCCGTGGATTTATGGAAAACTCCGGAAGAGTTTCCCACAAATCCACAGCGGACTATAACTACAACTATAAATGAAATTTTCTAATTTGTGGACGTCCTAAATATGGGAAGCTTACACAAGTTCCTCATCTCCTTTGCACTCGTCTAAAATGATTTTACACCAACCCGCTGTTGATTCCTTCCATTTAAATTGTGTAGCAACCCAATCGTGAAAGTAATCAAACCTTATCTTGTCATCAACTTCGATGTCATTTGTCCATGTGGCGTAAAAGTATCCATCAATAAAAGATTTTAAAGTCGTAATTTTTTTATCACCAATGTACATCGCTGTCTTTTTCCTAAAGTCCTCCGTGTCAATTAGGTCAAAAATTGATTTGGGTGGCTTTGTCATTTGTATATTTTCTTTCAGGCAGTCTACTTGTCCTAGTGCATTGGCCACAACGTTTATGTTTATGACGGCTTGGGTTTTCGAAGCGCGTCACTGTCCCACGTCAACTAGTCAAGTTTTTTCAAATTTCTCTTTAGACTTGGATTTTTTTCTATTCCTGTAACCTGTCGTAAAACCCTGTCATAGTCCTGTTTGTTTTTTATGACGTAGTTAATTGAAACAAGTCGTCCTTTATGATTAAACTCAATCTTATTGTTACCACCGTGATGAATACCGAAAATCTCTTTTGGCATTCCTAAGTATTCGTCAACGTATATTACTAAATCGGTAAGGTCAGTATATGAAATTTTAACATCCCTAATTTCTAGATACTCCTCTGCGATTACGAGATTAGCCTTTCGTTCCCCATAAGCACTAATTCCCATATACTTGTCATCATACAGTTTAATACCGATCATAACAACTGTAAAGCCAATACATGTTTTTAGTCCAATGATTGGAAGTCCAATGAAGTATAAGACCCAGATTGCCCCAATAGCTGCAAAGATTCCAATATTATAGAGTATGCGCTTTTTACTTTTTTCCTTATTCTTTTCAAAAATGCTTGTCCGAAGCTCTTCCAAAGTTGTAAAGTTAAATTGTCACTATTCTTTTGTCATTCATTCTTTTGTCGTAGCTGTCAACAGGCATGTTTTATATACTTTGTTGTGTGCTGGGCGTCTGCTCAGTCTGTTCGATCATTTTTTTAATTCTAAAGTATAAATCTTTACGATAGTGAAATCTTAGGTGTTTCATAGGTCGGAAAGAGTCCAAGTCAAATTCATGATTCGTTGTCAGGTAAATTACATGTCCCAATAGTTCGTCATCGCTACTTTCATCTATATTCTTTTGACTTATCAATTTAGTCCCAAAGGATCTACCTCTAAAAAATATCCCAAATTTCTTTACGTCCCATAAGTAGATTTTCTTTTTTCCTAAAAATGAAACGGTCTCAACGTAGTCGGATCCAAGTCGAACTTTACTAGCTCGAATAAAAGAAACAAATAAAGGAAGATACAAGGAGGGCAATATGAAAATCAGAATTATCCATACGCTAGGCACAAGGATAATCATCCAAATTGACAGAGCAGAAACTGAAGCAGCTAACACAGTCAATGCAATCATGTCAAACCCCTTAATATACTTTGTCCTAAATTCTAAATAGTCAGTCGTCATCTTTTGTCAGCCATGAAGAATTTTACTTACGCCTTGCACACAACGTTGGTGCATATGACGTTGCCGGATGTAGGAGCATTTAAATAATGACGATAGGAATATTTATTGCGACCCGCTCAATCTGTCCATCGTGACCGAACCTTATTTGAAAACAAAACTACTCTGAACCCCGGCAATGGCATATGCACTTTGTTAGTAGCAGTAGTTCATTTGTCCGAAATGATTGCATGTAAGTCCTTTAATTCAACTATATACGAAGTCTGGTAACTTTTGCCATAAAGAACAATTTTGTCCTTTATCTCTGTAGTATCTACAGAATAAACTCCCAGTTCAGTATTATTCTTATAAAAAGTCATTGTGTAATGAGTTTTCATGCAGCAACAATATCCACCGTCTTTGACTGATGAAAAAAGATGGTTGATTTTTCCAATCCTTTTTGAATCTGTAATAGTATTAGTCCATACAACATCATGTAGGTTGCGTACCACGCTAGAGTCAGTGCCTAAATCGTAGCGTTTTACTATAAGTCTATCGCTGTTCTCACACGTTTGATGAAATTCGTCCTTATCCACTTTGGACACGCAAGAATTTGATACAAGCAAAGTCACAAAAAACAAAGGAAAAATCAAGAGTTTTTTAGATGTCATGTCGGAATGAATTACTGCTAACGTCTAGCTATAAGACGTATGCGTTTAAATACTTACACCTCTGTCCCACGTTGCTGACAAAATTTAACGGCACGCATTTTAAGAACCTACAATGCAGCTCATAAATCTTGGGGAGCTTACTCAGTCCAAAAAAGCCCGTTCTTTCTGTGTTGGTCTTTGCAACAGGTCATCGTGTCTGAAGTTAGTTTTAAAGTCTATCTCCACCTGTCTAATGTCAAAGCAAAGTTGCTGATTTTAAGAATCACCTCTTCGTCAACAAGCAATGAATGAGCTGATAAAATTCTCTCTATGTCTGTCCTGAATGTTTTTAGGCGGTTGTAAAACAATTGGATGAACGTTACTTCAGCGCCCTTACATTGTGTTAGAGCTAACGCCGTTTACTCAGCTCTCGTTTCGTTCTTTATTGCTCTCCTAAAGTCCATATTGTCAGCCAAAAAACTTTCTAGCAGAGAACTACCTTCTGTGGCTTGACAGGTCTCTTCCCATTTGATTTGCTTTTTAAGATCCGCATTCTGTCGGTCAATTCCAGTCCAGTCGCTAAATCTGAATTTTAAGTTTTCAGTCCTTTGATCAAACTCAATTCTCAAAGTCTTGTTGTAGTTCACTTTATTGTCTTCGGGAAGTGAAATGAGTAAGGTGTACATCGATGTGCCAGGAAACATGATCATGTTATAACCCCTTTCAATTATATGTCTTATTATAAATCTTATAGGCCGGAGGTTGTGTCCTCCATTGATAAACAAGTCATATAACGAAAGGACGTTGTCCCATTCCTTTTTTAACTTGTCGACAGTTACAATTTCTCCTTCATTCATATAATGTCAGACTTTGTCCAACGGCATTGTCACTAACGTTTATGTATAAGGCGTGGCGCTGGGCAAAAACAAAAATGTCCTCCTTGTCAGCACAATGGATTATACATTTTGTTGGCGGACGTTAGTTCAACTCGAACTCTTTCAAGTGTCCTCTTATATATTCTATTTTGATTCTTTTAATTTTCTCCTGTTCACTCAATTCTTTTTCAATGTCATCTATTGTCCGAAGGTAAATCTTGTCCGCAATTTTCTCGAGCCTAAGAAGACGATATCCATTTATTAGTTCTGTTAGCTCAAACGAAGTTGCCCCTGTAAAAAATTTATCGTTGTCACCCATTACCACATACATTTCAAAATTACAAGTAAAGTGAATTGCCCTCAACGATTCGTTCAACTCTGGGATAACATTATCAGCATTCTTATACTTCTTGGGCTCGTTTTTGTATCTGGTCTCTAAAACTTCGTTTATTTTTTCTGTAATCGTTGCAATCAATTTGTCGTCTGGGATATTCTTCAATCTTTCAAGACTCAATCGATCTGACTTCAATCCCAACTTATTTTTTGCAAAGTCCGACAATATCTTGTTGTCTGACTGACTTAGTTTTTCAAGTTCGTCTTTCTTGTATTTATTTAAAATTTCCTTTTTTTTACTCTTGTCCATTGGGAACCAATTACTGCCAACGTTCGCATATAAAGCGTGCCCGGCAGTCCAAATTAATAATTAATCATCAAACTCAGCCGGCATGATTTGTATGCATTGTTATGCGTCTTTTTTTAAATGGTCTAAATGTTTATCTAGATCCTTTATACCTTGTGTGTTGTAGGGCGACTCATCAATTTCGAGTACGTCTAAGTAGTCCAATTCATTCATTACTTTCTCCTCGCCTAAAAGATTAGTCAAAACTATTTCCGCCAACTCAATTTTTTTACCCTTTTCAAAGTCCGAAAGTGTGTCCGCCTTAATCAATATTTCTTTTTTGCCGTCTTTATACTTCAGCAACACATACGTCCAGTTTGCAGGCGGAAACCTTGATATTATGATTGGGTATTTCAAGTGTGTCCCAATTCGCTTTTGGTTTTTTTAGTATATCAAATTCCCAGTCGTCAAGCATTGGCGCTTTAGCCAACAGACTTTTTGCGTTGTGAAGTCGCTCTTTCCGTCCACTAACTGAAATGGTTAATAAATTTTCTTTTTTTACACCTGGTCCAACTTCCCAATAGAGTCCCATGGAATAAACTCTTTCGTCCAATTCATTAAACGCGTCGTTTGGATATTTCTCGGAATGGAGATCCTTGCAGTTTATCTTAAACCAATTCCAAAAATTCATTGATTCATCCATGGTCAAATCTAAATCTGTCCACTAAAAAAAGGTGCAGAACGTTTGAATATAATGCGCGCCCCTCAGTAAACGCATCACCAATTCAGCCGTGATGTTTCAATTTAAACTCCGCTTGTTCAAATCAAAGTGCAAAGCATGCATTATATTTTGTGTGTGCGCCCAGCATGGGCAAAGGTATCGAAGATACCGTGAATATTCCAGAGAGTGCAAGTCTCTCACAGGCGAGTTGGTGAAGCCTGTTAGTAAGTCGCAAGGTGGTTTGCTGCGAGGCATGCACTGAAGGAAGCGAGACTACAAACTCCGGTACTGACGAACAGGAACGGTATACTGAGGCTGGCGAAAGAGGATAAATGAGCACAACTTCACAAGGTCCGTAACCAACAATCTTTTATCAGTAGATACCGCAGGAATCGGAAGAAGGAATATGCCCTTACCTGGGGAGGTCTCTGTGCCACGTGTTGGTATAGGAGAAGTCAGCAGAAGTCATAGTAGTTGATCGCAACGAGCCGATGGAAAGATCGGAGGTCTCACAAATCAATGAAGGACTGAACATGAAGTTGTTCCAAATGCTGTAAGGAGGTTAGCAATGCTAAAGGGAGTATCCGAGTTGCTGACTAGCCTACGATAAGCGGAACAGAGAAGCAAAATCGTACACGATGATTGAGAGGATTGTAAGCCGACAGAACATGAACAGAGCAATCAAACAGGTTGTATCGAACCACGGTTCGGCAGGTGTAGACGGTATGTCTGTAAAGGCATTACCGATATACTTGAAAACAAACTGGAATGATATAGCTACTGCTATATATACCGGTCGTTACTTTCCACAAGCCATCTTAGGGATTGAAATCTCTAAGGAGAACGGGAAGAAACGTCTCTTAGGCATCCCTACCGTTGTCGATCGAGTGTTGCAACAAGCCGTTCATCAAGTTATCTATCCACGGTTCGAGCTGGATTTTAAAGAACACAGCTATGGCTTCCGTCCACATCGAAACACTCACCAAGCTATACACCAAGCACAGAAGAATATCCAGGAAGGCTATACCTATATAGTAGATATAGACCTGAAAAGCTTCTTCGATGAAGTGGATCATACCATTCTTCTACAGCTGCTGTATACCAAGGTGACATGCCCCATCACCTTACGACTTATTCGTAAATGGTTAACTGCACCCATTGAAATAGAGGGAAAGTTAATCAAGCGCACAAAAGGGGTTCCGCAAGGAAGCCCGCTAAGTCCATTGCTGTCTAACATCGTGTTACATGAGCTGGATAAAGAGTTGGAGAAGCGAAAGCATCATTATGTTCGCTATGCTGATGACTTTAGTATATATACTAAAAGTAAGAAAGCAGCACGCAGAGTAGGCAACAGTATCTTTTTGTTCTTAAAGAACAAACTGAGACTTCCTATTAACCGTGAGAAGAGCGGTATACGAAGGCCCGTGCAATTTCAATTACTCGGACATCAATTTGTATCCACCTATAAGAAGGGCGATAAAGGCAAGTATCAGGTGGTGGTGGTCGATAAGAAGTGGAGGGCGCTGAAACAAGAACTAAAACGGATAACGAAGAAAACAACACCGCTTTCCTTTGATGAGCGTATAGCCCAACTAAAAGAAATTCAGTGCGGATGGATTAACTACTTCCGCATGGCGAGTATACAAACCAAACTGAAAGAACTTGATAGTTGGCTGCGCAACCGATTAAGGTATTGCATTTGGGAAGACTGGAAGAAGCCCGAACGGAAAAGAAAGAACCTGATTCGTTTAGGTATTCACAATGGTCAGGCATATGCATGGAGCCGAACGCGCATGGGTGGATGGGCTGTAGCCCAAAGCCCTATACTCGTAACAACGATAACAATCGAAAGGCTTGTCAAGAGGGGGTATGAATCCATGCTATCCTACTACGAAAAAGTATCTCCACAACTTAATGAACCGCTGTATACGAGGCCCGTACGTACAGTGGTGTGAGAGCCTCCCCCCGCTAAATTAGTGGGGCGGGCTACTCGATTGTAGGGCGTTGCTATTTCGTCATATAAAAGAAATCGCGTTCCAATTCATACTTCATTCTGGCAACTCCTCTTCTCATTACGAAATACGGGATCCCAAACATAATTGCAGCATGAATGAAGATAAAAGGCACAAAAAACCAGCCCGGATCTCCTGGAGTGTCTGAAGAAACGAAGGAGGCAATGATACCTGTGTAAACTAAAAACATGAAACCTATAAAGAGAATAAAAACGCTTCGAAATCCTTTTATAGTAGATTCTATTATTAGCAAATTTTCGCGCTGCCTGAAACTTCCCTCAGCCACCGCCAAATTCATGGCCATATCAAAAAACCTTCTCCGCCTCCGTATTTTGAAGGAGTCAAAAGTGACTGTTCCTTTGTACTCATTTTTGCTGGAGCTAAACGCTTCAAAAGGAGAAAGAAATACTCCTGTGTCACCTTGATCAACATTGCGTCTTAACTTCTCGACAAATTCGTATTTCTCTATCGGTAGTTCCGTAGTTAAGTGATCAATCAATTTTAATTTTTCTAACACTGATTTCATGCTATCTTCCATGTAATGCTTTACAACGCCGAGCTATAAGACGTATGCATGTAGATACCTGCGTCTTTGTCCCACGTTGCTGACGAAATTTAATAGCACGCACGTTAAGAACCTACGATATAGCATATGTATTATAACTTCCTCCTGTTGGGTTGGGGTATATATCGTTGGCTTCAAATATCGGCTCGATAGCCGTCACCAACTGCACAACTAGCTCGCGGGGAATGGACTCGGCTTCTTCATAATTCGAGTTTCCTGATTGATGCGCAGTGATCATCACTACGCCGTGTTTATGGAACTGTGGCCACTGTCCCTTGATAGGCATTTCGATCCGGATTGAAAAAATGTTTAACCTAAATTATGATTCGAGGTGCTATATTTTGTAAATTTAGATTGATAACCGGCATCAAATTCATTCAAAGAAATTGAGAACTGAACGGTGACCCGAGTTGAGATTGTTCTTACAAGTTTCTGATTACAAATAGTTTGCAGGGGGAGGGTATAATCTGGCCACCCCGACGCACAAAAAGAAAAGCTTGTAGATTTTAAATCTGCAAGCTTTTTTGTTTTATGCCTGGCAGATTTTGATCTATCGAAATTACTTTCAATGATATGCCTTCTCTTGGATTCATAACTGTGTTAGCTTCATCTCCACAGCCTTTGTTTAATAATGAAGCATAGCCCCAGCTCATCCTACATTTCATATTATACCATTTGTAAAATCCCGTATTCATAAATATTTTTTTCGGAAATTCGAGAAAGTTAATAACAGACCGAATGGACAAGTCAAGGGTATATAAGATGTCATTTGCAAGTGTTTATCCACACTATATTCAAAAAGCTGAGAAAAAGGGACGGACAAAAGCGGAGGTTGATGAAATCATATTTTGGTTGACAGGATACAATGCAAAAATGCTGCAGCAACAAATAGAAAAGAAGACCGATTTTGAAAACTTCTTTGCTCAAGCACCTCAACTCAATCCGAATGCTTCAAAAATTACAGGCGTCATTTGCGGCTATCGCGTGGAAGAAATCGAAGATGAGTTGATACAAAAAGTTCGCTATCTGGATAAGCTGATTGATGAACTTGCAAAAGGGAAATCAATGGAGAAGATTTTGAGGAAGTAGGATGTACTGTTAGCCAACCCACCAAAGTAACGAGACATCCGCAGATTGTACCGTAAGTATAACTACATGTAAATTCGGTTAATAGTTTTATATAGAAATCATCAAGTCTCTTCTCAGCTGTATATACAAGCTTGAACACTGACGCCACTATCAGTATAAATACGTATATAAATGCAAGTGCCGTTTATTGGTGATGATTCATCATCATCTATATATTTTCAAGAGCTACTACAGTGGTCGTGTAATGTCGTAGTGCTTAATGGTAATTTCTACAATGCTCAGGTCTGAAACTTCGACTGTTCAGTTCAAAATAGAGACTGCCTAGTGCTTTCATACCGCATATATCGCTTGTATTAAATGACTATATATTCCCAAATTTAATTTCCTGATTTTCCTTTATACTTGGAAATGATTTACAGCCGAATGGCTTGTAAAATAGTTTGTGCCTGAAATCTGTTGACTTGCCTGTTAGCCTATGAGGAAATTATACTCTGCGAGTGTTTTTTGCGTATTATTTCTTTTAAGTTCATCTACTGTTGTAGCGCAGAATCTTGAGTCCATCGGTAAAGAGACGCCGATTACAATAACAGGTGGAGTTTCCTTAAACCAGATCTTCTATACTGCCAATGGCATCAATAACAGGCGCGATCCTTATACATACTTTGCGTCCGGCAATGTAAACTTCTCTTTATATGGTTGGAGCGTTCCGTTAAGCTTTAGTCTGTCCAATCAAAATACATCTTTCCAGCAACCCTTCAATCAATATAGTTTACATCCAACCTATAAATTCGTAACCGCACATGCGGGGTATATAAGTATGTCGTATTCACCCTATACGGTGAATGGACATATATTCTTAGGTGGAGCAGTTGATCTGGCTCCGGAAGGTAACTGGAAGTTCAGTGTACTATACGGAAGATTCTTAAAGGCTGTGCAGCCTGAAATGGACACGGGCAAAATAGTTATCAACACTCCTTCTTTCAAACGGATGGGCTATGGTTTTAAAACCAGCTATGCCAAAGACGGCACGTCCGTTGATCTTGTTCTGTTTCATGCAAAGGATGATATAAGCTCCATAAGCTCTCCGCCTGATAGCTTGACTATTTTACCACAGGAAAATCTCGTTGTCAGTATTGGCGTAGGGCAGACTTTCTTCGATAATTTTTTACTCAAAGCCGAGGTTGCTTCCAGTGCACTTTCGCGCGATATACGTGCAGAAGAGGGGCGTCATTCAAATGTACTCGGAAACGCTGGGTTTTTATATACACCACGTCTATCGTCTTCCTATTACAAGACGTTTAAATCATCTCTTAATTATCAACAGGAGGGATATACTATAGGGGTTGGCTATGAGCGAGTCGATCCGCAGTATCGTACGTTGGGAGCATACTACTTTAATAGTGACCTGGAAAGTATTACCGTAAATGGTTCAGCCGCTATCGTGCAGGGTAAAATTAATATAGCGGTCAGTGCCGGAACGCAACGTGATAATCTGGACAAAAGCAAAGTAAGTACTATGCGCAGAATGGTTGGGTCTGTAAACGTAAATTATATACCAACGCAGAAATTAAATCTGTCTGCTTCCTATTCCAGTTTTCAGACCTATACCAATATCAGATCTCAGTTTACAACGATCAACAGCATTACTCCTTACGATAATCTCGATACTCTCAACTACACTCAAATTTCCCAGAATGCTACAGCTACAGCTATGTATACTCTTGGCAACTCAAAAGAGCGGAGGCAGAGTATAAATCTGAATGTATCTTTTCAGGACGCTGCCGACAAGCAAGGAGAGGTTACACAGAATTCGGGTAGTCAGTTTTATAATGTTAATGCAGCGTATTCGCTGAATATAGTCCCGCAGAACCTTACCGTATCACTGGCATTCAATGGCAATGTAAATGAAAGTCCCGCCATCAGTACAAAAACAATGGGACCTACCGCTTCGGTGAGTAAGACATTTTTTGATCGTAAGCTTCGTGCTACACTATCATCCTCCTATAATAATAGCTATACAAATTCGAAACGCGTAAGCACGATTCTGAACGGTCGCGTGAACGGAAGTTATACTATACAAAAGAAGCACAATCTGAACCTTAGCCTTGTAGCTGTCAATCGTGAAAGTCAGAGCGAAACTTCCGGGCAATCCTTTACAGAGTTTACCGGTACACTCGGCTATAGTTATGCCTTCGGAATAAAATGAGAATCACCTTGAAGTTAGCTGTTAAAATATCGATCGTATTACTGATTATAGCCACGTGCACGGTAAGGCTATATGCTCAAACATATCCCGTCAGGGTCACGGCACAACTCGCACCACCTTTCACTCCATATTTAAGTGATCTTTCTGCTGTTGGTTCACAGCGGTTCATGGTAAGTTTTTTATTGAACGATCCGACACTTACCGAATATCGCGGAAAGCTTCGAATTACAATAGAAGGTGTAGGGATCACCATCCGAACCAAACAGAGCTTTATACCACAGCAACCTTTAATCTTGTATGGTGGCGAATCGCTGATTGCATATGGCGAGGATCTCGAAGAGTATCTTAATCCCGCTAACCTTGACTTTGCCGGGTTTACCCGGAGTCAATATGAGAAAGGAGCCAAACTTCCCGAAGGTGTATATCGCTTTACAGTAGAAGTACTGGACTATAACAGAAGCACGCTCGTAAGCAATAAAGGAACCGCTGTAGCATGGATCATTCTCAATGATCCGCCGTTGCTAAACTTGCCCAGGACAGAATCCAAAGTAAAAATTCTTGACCCTGTAAACATCGCCTTTACCTGGACGCCACGTCACACAGCTTCACCTAACTCCGCCTTTACTGCAGAGTATATATTCAGGTTGGTAGAAGTATGGCCGATAACGCGTAATCCGTATGATGCTTTTCTCAGTCAGCAGCCCTTGTATGAAACGACAACGAACAGCAATCAAATTGTATATGGCTCGGCCGAGCCGGCTTTGATAGCAGGTAGAAAATATGCGTGGCAAGTACAGGCTAAAGATGTTGATGGAAGAGATTTGTTTACGAACGATGGCAGGAGTGAAGTATATGTATTTCAGTTTGGTGATGCATTGGGTATACCCGAGAATCTATCGCTGCAAACTTCAAATCCATCTTCGCTTATTGTACGATGGGAACAACTAACAGCAGGAACAGATACTGTTCGTTACAGAGTTCGCTACAGGCCTCGTAATAACCGTAGTCACGATGAATGGTATGAAACAAAGACAGATGATCAATGGAATACAATTTCCTCCCTTCAACCAAATACCGAATACGAGGTACAAGTAAGAGCCGAGCAAAGCACACAGGTAAGCGACTATAGCGCGGTTAAGGTTTTCAAAACTGCCATAGCAGGAGCCAATGAATTTGTTTGTAAGAGCGATGTATCACCGCCTACAGCACCCACCAACACGACAGCCGCACGGCAACTAGTTCTCAACGATACCATCCATGCCGCTGATTATGAAGTGCTGGTGCGCGAGATCACAGCCAATCAAGGCGGTACATATACCGGCTCTGGGATGATGATTGTGCCTTGGTTCCAGTTTGCCAAAGTGCGTATGACTTTTAAAGACATCCGTGTAAATGAGCAGCACTGGCTTACAGCAGGAGAAATTAAAAGTGTATGGAATGCCGAAAGTAAGTTCCTGATAAAGTCAGTTAAGAAAGTTGATTCTACCAATGCTCCGTTGGTTGGAGAAATTCCGGTTACAGTTGTTGCTACTGAAACGCTGATTGAAATTACTGGTGCAGCTATAGCAACAGTAACAAAGGATGAAGAAGGTAATATTGAAGTATATACTACCGATGGAGAAAAGAAAGTTCTTCCAAAAGGTAAAAGCTATTCCATAGCAGACGAAGTAGGGAACGGGTATGTAGTAGACAAGAAAGGCAATATTACCAAGACCACCGCCGAAGAAGCCAGAGAAGCTGCGGGACGTGGTGATCGTAATTATACCATTACGCTCACCTTTACGAAAGGGGATGGCAAATTAGGCTTTGATGAAAAAAAGTATGAGGCTTTATCGGGATACTATCAGCAACTCGATGGTGGCCAGTATATACCTTGGAAGGCCGTTACCAACTCACTTAGTGATCCTGTAGCAGCTACGCTAGAAGGAACAAACATTGATCCGGAAAAAGTACGTTTTGAAATAAACGCTTCACCTATTGTAGCCACAAATAACGGTGATAACTATATACTCAACGTCCGCGGTGGCGCAGAGGGTACGGTATTGGAGCTGCTGGCGCTCTATGCGCCCACTGATACTTCGAAGGACGATGTATTAGGTAAACTAAATTTAGTAAGCTATGACAAGATCACCCGCGACCTGGTTATCGTACCGGTAAACGGAACCACCGTCCCGGGTGCAATAACGCGAAGTATACTTTCACAAAAACTCACAGATATATATGGACAAGCGGTAGCAGCTTGGAACGTAGAGATCAAGCCTTCTATCACCGTGTCATTGGATGAATACTTTGACGATGGCGAAAGCGGCCTGCTCACCAATTATACAGGTGACATGAAGAAGGTGATCAAAGCCTATGGCAACCTGCTGGATAAAACATACTATATATTTTTAGTAACCAAGCCGAAGAGTGGTGCTACCCTCGGCTATATGCCACGCAGTAAGCAGGCCGGATTCATCTTCGCAGATAAACTCAATAGTTCAAATGTTGTAAATACCATCGCCCATGAAATTGGACATGGAGCCTTTAATCTTCAACATACATTTAAAGAATTCCCATCTCTGAGTCAGGGGAGTACGGATAACCTGATGGATTATCCGAACGGACCTACACTCTATAAATATCAATGGGATCATATTCATGATCCGCAGAAGGTAATTGGATTGTTTGAGGATGATGAGGATGCGGCAAGTATTAATACGAGCTATTGTTATCTTGATCCGGCCGGAAAACCTTTCAAGTTTAAAAACGGTGATGGTGAAGAACCTGGCGATGTAATCCTTGAGACTTCCAAAACAACACATGCCAACGGTACTTTATTAGGCTTTCGTCTGAAAGGTATTGACTATATGGCCGATATGGCCGGTGGTATTTTTAATGGCTATAAAACTTCCGATAACAAGCCCTATACCAACGCCTATAATTCAGAAAATATAGGGAAGGTAAGACTGGTACACAATGCTGGTAATTGTACTGCCGCATTGCTGCTGGTATCTTATACAAAGGTAAATAATACCAGCAACGCAATCCTGACATCGCTTGCATATACTGTACCATCAGAAACTAAATTTGTTTCAATCAATGGTTGTGTAAATGATTTGAAAGGTGAGATACCATTGAATGGTGAAGCTGGTGGAACTTCATCCAATGGTATTGTAGTGATCGATTACTCTCAGGGTAAAGACGGTGTTTCGTTGTTAAGTCAGGCCAGTCGCCAGGATCTGGAGAAACAAGTATCAGACATCAACACACAATTCGAGATCAGTGGTAAGGTCTATGTGTTGAACAAAGAAAATCCGAAGTATACCGAGCTGCTCGCACAGGCACAAAGTGATAATACACCAGGTAAGAGCATTGTTACCCTCAGCAAAGGCACAGATGCTACGGTAACCGTGGCCATGCAGTATAGTTTTACTCCTCCTGACTGGCTATCCGATCTGTTCCCTAACATAGCCAATTCCTGTGCAGATGAATATATAGGCGAAGGCCTTACGACACTTCATAATTCAATTGTATATAAGACGGCAACGGTTGACCAGCAGATTATCGCTGAATATAGCACTGTAATATACCGGGGCGTGTTTGGCGTATTTTACTGTGCCACCAGCGAGGAAGCAGTAAAGAAATCTTCTGATGCAACCAAATATATAGCAGGCGCAGTGCATGAATTGATTGCTACAGTAGACGTTGCCGAAATGGTGTCTGGTCTCGCACAGCTGGCCAAGCAAGTAGTAAAATCAAATATAGATAGCTATGCCTCCTATATCTCAGATGTACGGCGGACCTTCACCGATGTTAAGAATAATACCAGCATTTCCGAGGAAGTATTGCTGCAACGTTTAATGCCTCCTGGTCTTCGCCAACAAGTAGCAGCTTACAAGGCCGTGGTAAAGATTGGCGGCCACTTTGTGAAATTTTACTTTACCGATTGCGCAGACATGTGCCCCTATAGGTACGGTCAGGTAACAGTAATGTTAGTACCTATAGTATTAACCGCTGGTGAATGGGTGGTTGTGAAGAGTGGTGCACTTATGAGCCGTCTTAAAGCATTGAAGAATGCAGGGAAGGCGCTGAACAAGACGGAAGATGTAGCGAGGGTATTAACGGAAGCTGAGAATGTTGGATTAGAGATTGTTCAAAACGAATCGGATGTAATTAATATAGTAGAGTCTGGTGTTGATGATGCGGGTGAAGCAACAGAAGAGGTTATTGCCAGCGTAGAAAGAAATGGCGATGAAGTAGAGATTACAACAACCGAGCAACCGCTTAGTTCATCGCAGGTCCGAAAAGAAAAATTAGAAGCGAAAATACGATCAATCCGACAAAATTGTGATAAGTGTGCTAATGCCTATAAAGCCGGCGCTTCTATACGTAATAGGATTAAAAACCTCGCGGAGACGAAGAGAATATTAAACGACCAGTGGATTGCTTCCGGAAAGAGCTGGGACGATTTTATAGAAGGTTACGAGGCTCATCATATACTCCCAAAAGAATTACTGGAAAACAGTGAAGCCATGCAACATTATTTTAATCATTATGATGGTGACGATATACTTAAATTCAATCATATTGATAACGGAATAATGGTTGAGAAGTATAGAGAAGGTATTGGTGGTGTACATGGAAATCATCCTGATTATACATTTGAAATCAATAACTATATTGACACAAAATATATAAACTATGTAAATGATGGCCTTGATGCAGGAATAATCGCTCAACGATTACATGCAGATTTGACAGAGACAATAGCAACTTTAAAGAATGTTCTAATTGAAAATTCAATAAATGGTACAGTTAAAGTGAATGATCTACATTTTACCCAAATTTTGCGATGACAAAGTATTACGAATTAAGAAGAAGAAATAAAGATGAAATTGGCTCTCTATACTCACTAAATACATCAGGTGATATTTCTCAATTGAATGAGATAAAGAAGAGTATTGAAAATGAATCGTTGCCTAAGGAGTCGGAAATCTTAATGGAGATTGATGCTAAAACCGGAACTGGAAAGAAAAGATTAGGGGATCTTGTCTACTGGCAAAAGGGTCGTCCAAATGCACATGTTCTGATAGTTTCGAATCGACTAATGGAGTTTATTAAAATGTTGAACCTACCTGCATTCAGAGTCTATAAAATTAGGACTCAACATTTAGATGTTGGAGAGTATTTTATCTTTCATCTGTTAGGGGACACTTTTGATTTAATAGATTATTCTGAGCAAATCTTCTTTAAAAAGAATGTTATGAATGATGTTAATGAAGGTTACTTTGAGAAAGGTGCTTTTTTGAATAAGAACGACTTTATACAAAGACGATCACTCCTTGTATCAGAGAAGTCGCAGACATTATCTTTTGATACAATAGTGTATCGCCGTGAATTTGATTTGCTATGGGGTTTCTCAACGTTAATTTTAGTGAATGAACTCACTCGAAAAAAAATGGAAGATCAATCATTCGTCTTAGATTTTATAGAATTTAATACTTATAAAATTATGTATTCGAAAGTAATCCCATAGTTGAGAATGCAAATAAAATATCGGTTGGAACCTAGTATTAAGGATAGCTATGGTGCCATTTATAATGTTGGAATGAAAGACAATCTCAGCTAAGCTGAAGAGTATCATCGATTGCTTTCGTTTGCCTCTTCATTCTTTCCGTAGTATCACATTATCATCTAATACTGAAACGGCTGACTACTTTCTATTGCATTTATTATATGATAACAAAGTTGAACTTGATTATGCAAAAACATCCTTTTTAAAGTATGATTTGTTGACAAAAGAGAAGGTCGAAATTGACAATAAACCTGTTCTTTTTTCGGACTATAAGGACTTTAGAAATAAACAAAAGGAGCTTGTTACCACCACTGATTTTTTTTATGAAAGTGAACGGTATTTCTATAAAACTGAATACGATATATTCTGGGGCCATGCCTATAGCATTTTTGTGAACGAAAAAGTTAAAAATGAATTGGAGGTTAGCAATTTAAAGGGATTGAGTATATCTGAATTTAAAAAGTATGAAGTTGATTTTTCGTCAATATAAGATTTAAAATCATTGGACTTGAATGAAGGCGTATTACGAATTAAGAAGAAGAAATAAAGATGAAATTGGCTCTCTATACTCACTAAATACATCAGGTGATATTTCTCAATTGAAAATTAGGGAGACTGAGAAATTACGTTCTTCAACATAAGACACCAATTCAACCAAAGAGGCGCAGTTAGCGATATGGATAATCTATATACACCGAAATATCATAAGGAAATATTGAGCCTGTTGTCATTATGGATATGGATATTAAAGAATACTGACGATGACGAGAGAAGAACTGATTCAACTTGTAAAGGAAATTACAAGCCCGAAGGGAAAAACAGAGGATGAGATTAATGAATTGATTGACATTCTGGAAAAGAATGTTCGTCATCCTGCTGTAACTGATTTAATATACTTTGAGAATCTAACTGCTGAGGAAGTAATTGATAAAGCCTTGAATTATAAACCTTTTCAACTTTAGTTTTACCTTCTATAGTGGTATACAGCCGGGAAGTAGTTCATTTAATATGTATGGAATAAGATAGAATTAAAAGACCCAAAAAATTGAATACAACAATGAAGCAATCAAAATAGTAACATGCGCTTAATCCTGACAACCTGCCTTTTATTCCTGGCTATCGGAATTACATTTTCTCAGAACGTTAAGTACGAATCAAAGGGTATATACTTTTATCGTTACCCGATGAAGCCGTTGGATAAGTCAGTCAGGACGTATTCGTGCAGGCTTGAGGATTTAGGTGATGATCTTTCACCGTGGCAACGTGATACACTTCAACGCGCTATGAGTATACCGGGTATTACAAATGTGCGGGAAAACGGTGATGTGCAGTTGGAGTTGATTGTGAATGAGCTTTCCATTACCAACAGAGAAACGAGAGATAAGCCTTTGGAGACGGAGCAGAACGGTAAGAAATCTACACTGCACCAGTACTGGTATGACGTTACCTACTCCTTCCCAATGAAGATTCGTGTAGTTTCAAAAGGGCAGACAATTACCGAGCAGGATCTGACGGGTTTCTTTAATACCAAATTCTATCCGACTGACAGGTCTTCACTAACAGCTTTGGAAAAAGAGTACGATCGTGATTACACCTTTAAAAATAATCTTCGTTCCGAACGCATAAGTCAACGAAAAGAAGAAATCCGTAGCTGGCTGTTCAGTAACTACGGGTATGGTTTGGTTTTAGAGGGGATTGAGATTGGCTATATAAAAGATAAAAATGATGAGTATAGCGACCTCACCCAAGCACTTACTTTATTATATGTAGCCTATACTTATGCTGACAAGAAGAAAGATTATGTTGATGACACATTTAAAACAAAAGTAAACGAAGCTATTGCTATGTGGGAGAAGGCGTTGCTTGAATCGAGCGAAGATAAAAAAGCACGCATTGATCAGAAAGTAACAGCAATGATACAGTGCAATATAGCCTTGGCATACTATGGCTTAAATGATTTTGACAAAGCCGAAGAATGGTTGCAAAAAATCCGTAAGGCGGCCAGTGAAACTGAGCGGGTGGCACACTCTCTGAGGCGAATGTTACAGGACAAACGCGCACGGTTTGCCGCCAATGGCTTGATCGCAGGCATGCCTGCAGCGACTGCGTCAACCAATCAGCCAACATCTATAGGTAGCGCAAGTGCAGCCCCCGCCCGCAATTATATTGTAATCACTCCTGGGGATACTGTTAACGTCCGTTTCATTATACCCTCACATGATGTTATGCCTTTTGGAGATACGTTGTGGCTGGAAGATCAGATTGTTGTTATGAAGGACAATAATCGTGTTGAAATATACCCTTCTCAGATACATAGTTATTGTTATAAAGGCATCGTCCGCGAATCACTCACCTGGGTGAAGGATATGAACGTAACACCGTGGTTATATGAGAAGAAATTCTGCCAGCGAGTGTTGAGTGGAGCAATCCCGGTATATAGATATAGTTACGTTACTACCAGTATGCGCGATCATACTGAGAAAATAGTAAAGTCTACCATATACTATAAAAAAGGTGATCAGTTGCTGGAAGTCATGTTCCTGAACTTTAACAGAGGCGTATCGAAGCTTGTTGCCGATTATCCGGAGCTGTCGGAGCGCGTGAAGAGCGGAGCATACCAGCGTGAGGATTTTGTGAAGGTGATGAAGGAGTATAATGCATGGGCAAAGAGTAAACCGAAAGGATGATATAGCTATGGGGCAAAGTTTAAATCGTTGGTGGATAATCATATTGTTTATAGCAATAGCATTTCCGTTGGTATCATACGGTCAGCAACCGGAAGGATTGTTAAAGATATACTTTGCGGAAATCCGCGAAGGTAAGAATCCTTCTATACCTGCGCAGGTTCCGCTTCCTGAAAATGCGAAAAGTGTATTAGCAGCATTACCAGTATATCAGTATGATACACTCGTAATGGTGCGCTCTAAAGTATATACCATGCTCCAACAGGTCGGTGGTGGTGTGAAGCAAAGTACACTTCGACAGACAGCAGTAAGCCACCTTGTGCAAGGTTGTAAAGATAAAGATAGTGGCAATGCCGGCCTTTCACTGGATTACCTGACTACATTTCGGAAAGATGATTTTTCGCCAGCATCAAAAGATAGTATACGAAATCTGGTAAGTAAAAAAACAGCACACTTTGATCAGGTATTGAAGCTCGCAGGTTTTCTGGAACTAACGGATCTGAAAGAAACCATTCGTCCCTATACGCAGGCAGGAAACGCGCAGTCCATCCGTTGGGCTGCACTGGTTTCATTATCGCGGATGAATGATGTTTCTGCTATAAATGAAGTAATGAAGCGTGTGCGTAAACTTCCAATGAATGATGATGTTGTGTATAAAATTTTCCCGGACCTGGTATATACCCGCAACGCAGAAGCCATCCGCTATATGGTAGAAGCCATGCAAAGCGATGACAAAAATTGTTTATCAGCAGATGCAGAAAGAGAAGAACCTATTCCCTGTGGTTATCGCATTATGGAGCAGTTGGCGCCTGTAATTGAAGGCTACCCGTTGGAGCTTGATGAGAGCGGTGATATAAAAACAAAAGATTATACAGCAGCTTTGAAGAAAGCGCGCGAATGGTTTATAAAGCACAAAGACTATAGGATTCTGCGGGATCGGTTTTGAGCGATTGGGAGTAAGAAAGATGTTATATGATATGAGGATACATGTACGGTTGGTGTCAGTTCTGTTTTTTGCAATTCAGTTTCTATATATACTTCCGGGGGCAGCATACACCGATTCCACGAAAGTGGTATTGCCTCCCAAAGATCTACCAACTTCTGTTAAGGCAGCGGTATACCGAACGTTTGATGAATTGAACTACATACAGTCAATCGATGCAGCATACGATCCTATTCTTATACCTGAAGGTAATCTTGCTGATTCAGTCCAGGACCAACGTGCCTATGCACAGACATTGCTGGATAAAGTACAAGGTACACAACGGTTCATCGAGAGCCTGGATGCTCTTGCAGAAATAGAATTGCCGGTAGGCGTTGTGCGTTCAGGTGGAGCTGTTGACTATAGCATCCTGATTGATCGCATGACGGTGACACCACAGGGAAATATAATGGATGTATATGTTTCACTTCAGTTTCCAAAAACAAGTGATCGTATAGCCTTTCATGGCAGAATTCCCTTATCGAAGAAAGGTGGTATAGCAGGCAATGCCAAAGTATACCTGATTGGCGATCATGTTATAAAATTAAACGGCAAATCATTGTTGACGATCCGCGGAAGTAACAATACTTATGTCGAGTTTGATTGCAATGGATTCAAAGGCATTGGCATTGAAGCCGAAGTAGAGTTTTCCAGAAGCCTGATTATACCCGAAGATGAAAAAGGTAAAGCAAGTACGAATGACAAGGAACGGGTAAAGGTAAATTTTACAACGTATGCCCAGAATCTTAACGATCTGATGGTAGGTGTAAATATACCGGCTTTCCAGATCAATGGACTTAGTGGTTTTGGTTTTAAGGTAACGCAAGCTTTTATGGACTGGAGTGATCTGGCCAATCCTCCGGGTATGGATTTCCCAAAGGACTATCCATCTCCCTTCACTCAGGGCGGCCAACCGTTGTTGTGGCAAGGCTTTTATATGCAACGTCTTGAGGTGCGCTTGCCACCCTCGTTTGCAAAAAAGAAGGGCGATGAGTCGCGTATAACGCTAGGGGTAGAGCACATGATCCTGGATGACCAGGGATTTACCGGAGAAGTGTTTGCCGATAATGTACTGTCTGTTGGTGATATGAGTGGATGGGCCTATACCATCAGCCATGTGGAACTTGCATTTGTTACCAACCAGGTTAAAGGTTTTGAATTGAGAGGCATGATTTCAGTTCCAAATCTCAAAAAGAAAAAGGATAACAGTGCGACACAGTTTGGTTATCTGGCTGGGCGTAGTGCTGATGGTAACTATATATTTTCAGTAACAATAAAGGATGAACTCAGATTGCCGTTGCTGGTGGCGGATCTTAACCTGAGACCAGGTTCTACCATTATAGTAAAGGAAAAAGATAATAAGTTTTACCCAACGGCTATACTCAACGGTGAGCTTACCATAAGCGCTTTAAGTAAAGGCCCGAAAGCAAGTTTCAATGGTATAGGTTTTGAAGGATTGCGGATCAGCACAGAAGCACCGCATTTCGATATACAAAAGGTAAGCTTTGGTAAGGAAGGGAAAGAGCAATCAGTTTCCAAATATCCGTTGGTGATTAATAATATACTATTAAAGAAGGATGGCGCAGATCGTATCGGTATTGGTTTTGAGATCACAATTAATATAGCGGGTAAATCTTCTGAGGAAGGTTTTGGCGGAACAGCAGGACTTATCGTCTGGGGTAAACGCGAGACGGAGAATGTTACGTCTCCGGAAGGACAAGTTAGCGGCACGGAAAAAGGGAGCTGGCAATTTGACAAAGTAGAAATAACAGGTATAGGTGTCAACTTTAAGAAGGGCGGTGTTATTGAGATCGCGGGTATGATCAACTTCTTTGAAGACGATCCTATATATGGCGATGGGTTCAAAGGATCTATAGCAGGTAAAATTCAGGTTATATCCTTAAAAGTTGAAGCGCTGTTTGGTAAGACTCCGGACTTCCGCTACTGGTATGCCGATGCTCTTGTAGAGTTTGAAAGTGGACTTCCTCTATTTCCAGGCTTCTCTGCGTATGGTTTCGGTGGTGGCTATTATTCAAAGATGAAGCAAAGTGTTGAAGGTAGTTCGTTGGGTAGAAATGCTTCGGGCATTACTTATATACCAGATGAAAACACAATCGGTATAAAAGCGCTCGTAAAATTCGGAGCAACTCCGAGTCAGGCTCCTTATAATGGAGATGTAGCGCTGGAGGTAATGCTGAACCGACATGGTGGTATAAACTCTGTCACGTTTACCGGAAATATAGTAGTGATGTCTCCAGCCCTACCGGGAGGTCTCGATAAAATAAAACAAATGGCTGCAGCTGCTGTAGGTGGTAAAGGAAGCAAGCTTATGGAAGCACTGCAAGGGCAGGTATCAGCCAGTGTTAAAATATTGTTTGATAATGTGAATGATGTATTCCATGCCAACATGGAAATGTATATCAATGTAGTTGGAGGTATCATTAAAGGTATAGGCCCGAACAACAGAGCGGGTTGGGCGGTGATGCATTTTTCAAAAGACGAGTGGTATATGTTGGTGGGTACGCCCAATGATCCGGTTGGTATTGAATTACTCTGGTTGTTGAAGATGAAGAGTTATTTCATGATGGGTAAAAATCTTCCGGGTAGTCCATCACCACCCAGGCAGGTTTCGGAAATACTTGGTATTACCTCTGCTGATCTTGACTATATGCGCGACCTGAATGCAGCTGAATCTGGTTTTGGGTTTGCCTTCGGATTAGATTTCAGTATGGATACGGGAGATTTGAAATTCCTGATGTTCTATGGCAGATTCGCTGCCGGCATAGGTACAGATTTTATGATCAAGAAATACGCAAAGGAATATCATTGCGTAGGTTCAGACGAAACGATCGGTATCAATGGTTGGTTTGCCAACGGTCAGGCGTATGCATATATAGAGGGTAAGATCGGTATCAAAGTGAAGCTGCGCTTCTATAAAGGTAACTATGATATACTCAGTATAGGTGCCGCTGCCATACTTCAAACGAAAGGTCCTAATCCTTTCTGGATGCGTGGTATCGTAGGTGGCTATTATAAAATATTGGGTGGCTTGGTAAAGGGTAATTGCAAATTCCAATTTGAGATAGGTAAACAATGTACGATTGTTGGTAACAGCAATCCCTTGGAAGATATAGACATCATTGCTGAGGTAAATCCGGTGAAGGGAGAAAATAATGTAGATGTATTCAATGCACCGCAGGCTGCCTTCAACATTCCGATCGGTGAAGTCTTTACCATTACGGATATCGAAAATCGAAGACGATCATTCCGCGGTAAGTTGGTTGATTTCAAAGTGAGTGATGGAAGTACACCTGTAGAAGGAACAGTTCGCTGGAATGATGAATCGGATGTAGCTGCGTTTGACTCACATGATATTCTTCCTTCTGAAAAGAAAATAGATGTAATGGTAAAGATTACTTTTGAAGAGCTTGTGAACGGTACATGGAAAGCTGTGGTGTTTGAAGGCAAGGAAGTAGAAGAAGTAAAAGAGACGAGCTTCACAACAGGTAAAGCTCCTGATCATATACCTGCATCAAACGTGAAGATCTCATACCCGATAGCAGGACAATATAATTTTTATCCGCAAGAATATAATCAAGGTTTTATTCAGCTTAAACAAGGCCAGCCGGAACTTTTTACTCCGGGCGCTGAGTGGATTCAGTTACTGCGTCTGACGAGTACAGAAAGTCAGGACTATAAGGAAACAACGGTTAGCTATGATGCTTCTTCGAAGCGGGTAAATTTCTCTGTTCCATCCGGACTTCTCAATGATAAAGTATATACAATAGCGATTCTGAATTTCCC
Source organism: Ohtaekwangia koreensis (assembly GCF_900167975.1). Lineage (GTDB taxonomy): Bacteria > Bacteroidota > Bacteroidia > Cytophagales > Cyclobacteriaceae > Ohtaekwangia > Ohtaekwangia koreensis. The sequence goes on along the minus strand of NZ_FUZU01000003.1, from coordinate 1,049,572 downwards.
AAGGCAGCAGGCTGTTTTGGATGCTAACGTTCAGCATGTAGAAACCGAGCTCCAGGGAGGAGACACACTTACCACCAAACGAATAGAAGGAGAACTGGCATTGCGCGATGTTAAGACTGTATATAGTTCACCATTCCGCACGAGCAAGTACAATACTTTCCGGGATAAAATGGCAGGTATAAAATTGAGCATTACCATGAATATACCTTCACAGGCAGGCGATATGACGGAATTAAAATCATACCTGACAGGGCCAGAACCTTTTGATCGTTTCGAATTGGAAGGTAAAAATGAATATGCGGCTCTCGTAACCACTGCCGCTATACTTGATAACAATAAATGGTATGAGCAAGGAGTATATCCGCTGGTATATGAAGGATATCCATTGCTTGGCTCTATCAAAACAACACGCGATACATCGTTGCTTGGTCTGCCTGCTATACGTGCAGCATTTCTTGAACAAATTGCGGAAGGGCCGGAAATGACAGAAGCAACATCAGTTATCGCAGCGCCATTGAGCGGGTATATGCGCTATGACCTGATGCGCACGATGCTAACCGATTACCGGAGCATACAGCGCCAGGTTGCCAACTATGTAGTGGATAGACCAGAGCGATTAACGGATAGACTTGAAACGATTTTAACCAAACCGTTCCCGTTCTACCGTCAGGGTAAATACAATGTAAGGGTATACTATAGAATACCGGGAATCAATAAAACAACAAGCAGTTATGATTGGGAGTTATACAATGCCATACCGGATTAGAATCCTGTGTTGTGTGGTTGGCATGGTGGCGTTATTGGCTATTCACGCTTCGGCACAGCAAACTATAAAAAACGAAGACGAACTTGCTGTGATTGTTCGTCCTTCTACCGATTCCATTACACTACGGTGGGCACCGCTGTCAGTTGACCACTGGCAAGTAGCCAACAAGTATGGATATACTATTGAACGGATTGTGTTGGTGCGCAATGGAAAAGTACTGCGTCCATCGGAAAGAAAGGTGTTAACACCTTCACCTTTAAAACCGTTGCCGGAAGAACAATGGGAGAAGTATATACATAACAAGTATGGAATGGTTGCCGCGCAGGCCCTCTATGGTGAAACCTTTGAATTAAACATCGAGCACACCGATGTTATGCAAATTGTAAATAAGGCGAAGGAGAATGAACAACGTTTTTCGATTGCCTTGTTTTGTGCCGATATGTCTCCGGTGATAGCGAAAGCACAAGGACTATATTTCAGCGATAAACAAATTGAGAAGAATGTAAAATATTTGTACCAGATCAGCGTGGTTACGCCAACGGATACTCTACGCGGAAGCGCCTTCATCGATCCATTGCAGAAGTATCAATTGCCTTCCATTGCCGGAGTTACTGCGCAGGCTACTGGCAATGTGGTGATCTTGCGCTGGAACCAATTAGAATATGCAACGCTTTATACCACGTATTCTGTCGAGCGTTCAGAGGATGGAAAGCCATTCGTGCAGGTCACCGATATACCGGGGGTTACCCTCAGCAAGAAAGGTGAGGATGCTAAATACCAGTACGCATCGGATACACTTGCTGTGCTTGGAAAAGAATATAGCTACCGCATAAGAGGAATAACACCATTTGGTGAGTTTGGACCTATATCAAATATAGTGAAAGTCAAAGGCAATAAAGTAGTAACGTCAAGTGTGTTCATTACCTCAGCCTTGAGTATGGATAATAAGAGTATAGATATACAGTGGGAATTTCCGGAAGCAGAGAATGAAGCACTGAAAGGTTTCGAAGTAACGCGTTCGGTTACTTCCTCCGGGCCATACAAAACAGTTCATAAAGATATACTTTCTCCATCGGTAAGAGCATTTAAAGATACCACGCCGCAGCAAACCAACTATTACAAACTGAAAGCAAAAACGCAGGATGGAACCGAGATTACATCCATGCCATATCTCACCTTGCTGGTAGATAGTATACCTCCGGCTATACCTGTCGGCATGAAAGGTAAAGTAGATGATTACGGAAACGTAAGTATAAGCTGGAAGCCCAACCCGGATGCAGATATATTGGGTTACCGTATTTACAGGGCTTATTATCAAAGCGAAGAGTTTGCGTTGATGACAGGCGAAGTGGTAAAGGACACAACGTTTACAGACAAAGTAGAATTGAAAAGTCTGAATGAGAAAATCCACTATCAGGTAATGGCGATCGATAAGAATCAGAATCACTCCGGTCTATCTGCTATACTAAGTCTTTCGTTACCGGATAAAGTTCCGCCAATGCCCGCAGTGTGGTTGCCGGTTAAATCGACTAGGGAAGGTGTAATCCTCCGATGGGAGCCGAGTGGGAGTCAGGATGTAGTGAAGTATGAAGTATATCGTAAAGGCGATCAGGGGCAATGGATACGATTGACTACAAAGATGGCCGGTTCAGATTCGGTATATACCTATACCGATGCGCACCTCACCAATAGCAATGTACAGCACTATACCGTTATTGCTATAGATGAAGCTAATCTTGAATCGCCCCCCGCGCCAGTGGTTACCGGGTTCATACTTCCCCAACCCAAACCTCCGGTTGATTTGGCTACACCAACTATAGATCGGGTAACCAAAAAGATAATACTAAGCTGGACATGCACGCAAGCAGACGTTGTCTCGTATCGCATTTACAAAAAGACCAAAGACGGAGCGATGCAATTATATCGTACTATAAAAGAGAAGCAGTTTATTGATAGCGGAATGATAGTAGGAGGCCAGTATAGTTATAAAGTTATGGCTGTATTTGGTAACGGAGCTTTTTCAGAGATGAGTAAAGAATTAGAGGTAAGTTTTTGATTTTACGATTTATTGTGATCATAACGAATTAATATTATTATGAAGATAAAATTTTACCTACTGATATTTTTAATGCTTGGTATATGTACTTCAAGCTTGGCGCAAGGATATGAATGGATAATGAAGATTCGGATTGTATATAAAAATCCAACATGTTCCTTTTCCGAGAAGATTGATATTGGTCACTGTGTCTTTAATGGCAAGACAACTCAGATAGGACTAGGGGAACAAGGGGCTGATGTTTCAGGTAATGAGGCAAACGTAGTCATCAAAGGAACCGGGTGGTCATCTATAGCTGATAAAAAAATATATATAGCAATCAAGGCTACTTGTTCTGATGTATTCTCGTCTACAGATTTAGCGATATTTAATACAGCCTGCAGTAGTACAACGTTTAAAACAACTGGTACAAACCCTGGTGGAAGTACAACCACTACCATTCAATTCTACCCTATACTTAAAGTTGACTCAACAAGAACCTGTGACAAAATTACATTGAATGCGTCTTCATGTTCGTCAACAGGAAGTTATAAATGGGAGTTGTCAGACGATAATGCAAGTTGGAAAACAATCGGGAAAATTACAGAAAGCATCACATTAACACCGGCAGAAATTGTAAGTATCGGTTTTTCTGATCCATATAGTAATAAGTATGTGCGTGTGATTGATCCAGGCTTATCCGACAGAACTTTACCTGCATTGGCTTTTAATCTGTACGCACCATCACCAAGCGTTTCTATCAACGGTAGCACTGATGTTATCTGTAAAGGTGATGCTAATGGGAAGGTAACGCTTCAGATATCTAATACTGTATCACAGGTAAATCAGTTTTATATAAATGGCTATCATGAAGACGGAGGTTTAATGGTTGAGCCGACCGTTTCCACGGGAACCTATCAGATTACAGGATTAAAGGCTGGTAAATGGAGTTTTCAGGTAGTCAATAATTATGTAAAGGATACGTATGGTGCCTGTAATACTAATGTTACCTATACGGTTCTGGAACCTACACAAGTATCCGTTGATTTCAAAACTCAGTTCTACAATGGCTATGCTATAAAATGTAACGGAGGCAGCACCGGAGAAACTACAGCTATAGGTTCGGGGGGTGTAGGTGGCTATAAAGACTTTAGCTGGAGTACGGGAGCAATAACGGAAAATATATCCGGAATTAAAGCAGGTACATATACCGTTACCTTGAAAGATGCAAATGATTGTGAAGCAAAAAATGAAGTGGTTTTACAAGAACCAGTAAAGTTACAAGTCGCTCTGTCAAAGGCTACAGATTATAATAGTTACCCGGTAAGTTGTTGGGACAAAAGTGATGGAGCTATTAAAAGCACGGTGTCAAATGGTATAACAACCGAAGGCTATACGTATCGATGGTCTACTGGAGCCAATACAAGTTCTGTTTCAGGACTTGGTGTCAATGCCTATAGTCTTGCCGTAACGGACGCCAATGGTTGCACCGCTTCATCAAGTCTGGCATTAACTGCACCGCCTAAAATAGATTTTGCGATTAATCAACTCACAACATTAACATGCCCCGGTGATAAAACCGCTATACTGGAAGCCAAGCCGGTTGCCGCTACGATCATTGGGGCTGTACACTATAAATGGGCATCCGGAGAAACGACAGCAAGCGTTGCAGATATAGGGGCTGGTACATATTCCTTGATTGTATCCGATGATCAGGGATGCAGCACAAATAAATCAATAACACTTGATGAACCAGTGGCTAATACTGTATCCATAGTAGCACAGTCAAACTTCAATGGAAGCGTTATCAAATGCAATGGTGATACCAATGGTATACTGGCAGCCCTTGTAAAAGACGAAAATAACAACACTATAACTGCACAGAATTATTCATGGACAGAAAATGAGACAACCTTAGGTGAAAGCCCAACACTCTCTTCCGTTAAAGATCTTGGTGAAGGGCTATATAAAGTCATTATTACCTACCGGAATCAATGCAAAGCGGAAGCATCATATTTTCTTACCGATCCTGATCCGGTTACAGTAGCCGTATCACAGGCCAGCAATTACAACGGTCAGGTTATCAGCTGTTATAATATGACTGATGGAAAGTTGCATGCTATAGCGAGTGGAGGAACAAGTACGCTTGACTTCACCTGGAATACAGGAGCTACTGGTTCTTTGTTATCTGGTGTAGGAGCGGGTTCCTATACTGTTGATGTGAAAGATGTTAATGGATGTACCGGAAGTGGATCAATGGCGCTCGAAAATCCAATACAGGTGCAAGCACAGATAACTGATGTTTCAGATTATTCAGGCTACGGTGTTTCATGCTTCGGCTCGAGTGACGGTACGATAGCTTCGGTTAGCTCGGGTGGAACAGGTATTTATACCTATATGTGGTCAAATGGAAAAACTACTGCCGTTATAGCGAATTTATCAGCCGGAGATTATACGCTGGTCGTATCCGATAATAATGGATGCAAGCAATCCGTTGCGCAAACCATCACAACGCCTACAGCGATTGCATTTACCATCGCTGATCAAAAGAATATTTCATGTTTCGATGGCAATGACGGATTTGTAAAACTACAGGCATCCGGTGGTGTACAAGATTATAGCTATTCAAAAGATAACAAAGCAACATGGCAATCCGAGAATATATTTAGCTTGCTCAAACAAGGAAGTTATACAATCGCCCTACGAGATGGTAACGGGTGTGAAAAAACAGTAGCATCAACATTGATGCAGCCGGCCAAAATCAATATCTCATTTACAGATATACAGCCTGCATTCTGTGGTAACCCTGCCGGAACAGCACGGGCCGTTGTTACGGGAGGTGTGAACGGATATACCTATAGTTGGCAAGATTCAAAAGCCAACGTGATTGACGTGGATGCTACGCTATCCAGTGCAAGGGGAGGAATATATACGTTAACCGTTCATGATAACAATGCTTGTCCTATGACAGGCAGTGTCGGTATAACCAGTACTGACGGTGCTAAGTCCGACTACATCGCTACGGCCACGAAATGTTTTGATTCATCGGATGGCAGCGCAGCAATTACGATTACGGAAGGCGATGGCCCGTTTGTGATTGAATGGCCTGATGGACAAAGTAACCTGCAAGGTATGAATCTGAAGAAAGGTCTCTATGATGTATTGATTACTGATGGTCATAGCTGTACAGTTGTTCAAACCGTAGATATACCGGCACCCAATGCGCTGGCATTAAAAGTTAAGAGCGCAACAATACCGACCTGTAACGGAGTCTGTGATGGGCAACTAACGCTGGAAGCATCCGGAGGTGTTGGAAATTATAGATATGAATGGAACAACAAAACCGGAGCAACACAAACACAACTCTGCGCAGCGATATATCCGGTTGTTTTGAAAGACGGTAACAATTGTACATTGACACAAGACATCGAACTAAAACATCCAGACCCTATTGAAATAACCGTCACCAAATCAACGCTGGCAACCTGTAGAGATGGATGTGACGGCTCATTGGAAGTTGCTGCTATCGGGGGTAACGGAGGATATGAGTATATCTGGGCGAGCGGTGGAAACTCGAACATTAAAACCAATATTTGCCCGGGTTCCTATACCGTAGCCGTTGCAGATGCAAAAGGTTGTAAAGGAGAGAGCACGATTATACTCGACAATACACCTGCATTGCCACTTGATCTCGGGGGCGGTGTTACGCTGTGTGTTGGACAGACCTATACACTGAATGCGGGACCAGATTGGTCTAGTATTGCATGGGAAAGCAACAATGGCTTTACCAGCCAGGAACAACACGTAGTGATAAAAGATGCCGGAAGCTATTGGATTAAGGCGGTAAGTGACAAGGGATGTGTTGCTCAGGATACGTTCTTATTGGAGACATCATACGATTTGCTCAAGGCATCTTTTATGATTCCAAAGGAAGCTGTTGCTGGCGATACCGTTGTAATGATTGATATATCGTGGCCGTTGCCAGAAAAAATTGAATGGAACTATCCTCTTGAAATGACCAAGTTACAGGATAACGGAGACGTGCTATATGGCGAGTTTAGAAATGCGGGGACGTATGAAGTAAGTCTGGCAACACATTTGGGAGAGTGTTTCGACAAGGTAAGTAAAACCATTATCATCCTGGAGGAAGGAGAAGATCCTGAGGGCGGCCGCTTGGGATACGAGGAATACGTAAAGGAATTTATACTACATCCTAATCCCAACAATGGCTCCTTCCATGTAGGTATAGAGCTCAGCGAAGAAACTCCCATTACGGTAAGCGTCTGGCATGCACCAACTGGACTTTTGATTAGGCAAATTCAGAAGAGTGGCGATAGACTTTATCAAATATACTTTGATCTGCGGCCGTTGAGTTCTGGAACCTACATATTACGATTAGACTATGACAAGGGGAAGAAGTATATACGGTTTGTAGTAAATTGAGCTATTAACGCGCTGGCTAACCATGAAGTCGACATCTGTGAATAGGTCCTTCGGTACCAACGACTACCGGATTCCAGCAAACTATATATATAGGAAAGTATACTTGATGTTCGTTATAACACTTTAATCCCTATCAGTATCGTAAGCGACACCGAGAATAAACATAAAGACGCCATAGCAGATTGTGCCAAATGCCACAATTATAAAGTATATATGGCCGACATGATCTCCGATAAAGTCAAACGCTTTATCGGTATTGACCACTAATTTAGCATTCTCTGTAATGCCGGATTTTATCATGAAGAAGCCTATAATTCCGATGATGACACCGCGCGCAATAAAGCCTGACCACGCCATAATCGTTGTAAAGATTTTGAAGGCCTTGCTGTAGTGATCGATATCAATGCGTTCCTTGTAGCCTTTTGTTACACCGTACAGAAATTGTGTTATAGCCGTGACGATAATCAGAAATCCAAAGAGGATAATAATTTCGTTACCCCAGGGCTCTTGCAAAATTGAAGCTACACGTTGCTGCTCTTCGCGGGGTTCACCATTCAGCATAATATTACCTGCATGGAAGAGTACACGAATCGCAGTATAGGCGATCATGATATCGGCAAGGGTACTGAGACACACACCTATTCTCTTGGCAATGCCGGAAGCATGTGAGCCATATCTATATGGATCAGTGAAAGCTTCGTAAAATCTCCAGATAACGTAACACAATGTGCCTGTGAGAATGACATAGATAAAGATCTTCCCTACGAGGTAGTCGTTGACTAATGCCAGCATACTGCTTTCATCAGCACCTCCGTCTCTCACTTTAAAAAAAGAAAGTAGCGCAATCACACCTACAGCAGCGTAGATAAGCGCGGTTGAGATACAACCGTAAACCGGGAAGTAATGTATAAATGATTTTTTTCGTTTTGTAATTGTCACGTGTCACTTTTTGTGGAATCGCTGTCCATTATAAGCATTTCTGTGGACCAAATTGCATTTTCTATTATGAAAATATGCATTGGTTAAGAAGCAATTCTATCTGCTATATAACTATAGATGATCGAACTCTATATTTCTCAGAGGAAATCCTTTATCGTAAAACAGAAAGCCGGTGAAACTATATATAGTTTCACCGGCTCTTCTTACTGTATGCTTTCCGCTAACCTGTAAGCATATCGCTGAATCGAGCGCTACTCTGACCTCAATGATTTTACCGGATTTGCAGTTGCAGCCTTGATCGATTCAAAACTTACGGTGAGCCATGCAATGAAAAGTGCTGCAAAAAACGCGATCAGGAAAATTGTCCAGTCGATTGACACGTGATAGGCAAACCCCTCAAGCCAGCGACTCATTCCATACCAGGAGAGAGGAACAGCGATGACAGTAGCGATCATGATCGGCCGTGTAAATGTAGCCGATAAAAGATATACCAGTTGGAATCCGGAAGCGCCAAGCACTTTGCGTATTCCCATTTCACGTGTGCGCCTTTCCGCGAGGTATGCAGATAAGCCGTAGAGTCCAAGACAGGAAATCACTATAGCCAATATAGCAAACACATTAAAGAGACTGCTCAGTCGTTGCTCGGCTTTATACATGTTGGCTATATCCTGATCAATAAAACTATAATTGAATGGATAGCTCGGATTAATCTCTTTGCAGATTTGCTCAAGTTTAGCGATGGTACTTTCAAGTTCATTTGGTAAAGTTCTCACGATGAGGTAGCCGCCCCAGGTATTCCGATCCAGGAACATCGGTCCTATAGTCTCTTGTACAGGCTTGAAGTTGAAATCTTTTACAACGCCAATGATCGTTCTCTCGGTGCCCCAGATTTTGATCTTGCTTCCCACTGCAGACTTAAGTGGCATGTCCATTGTTTTTAATGCTGTTTCATTTACAATAATATTCACGGAATCAGCTTTGGCATTATCACCATAGCCATGGCCATCAACGAATGTTACTTTGAAAACCTCTTCGAAATTTTCATCAATCGCAGTATTGTAAAACAGAGGTTGAGAGTTCGGATCTTTCCCTGACCACTCCACACTCACGGTTGCACCGGATGAAGAAGTAGGGAGGCCGGAGATGAACGAATAATTAGTAGTCAGCCTTTCGTTACCAAGTATAGTACGGAACGTTTCATATTTCGACCACATTTCTCCTGTCATCGGTATATATAGCAGGTTCTCTTTATCGTAACCAAGATTCATTTGCTGGATATACTTTAACTGACGATATACTATGGTGGTACCGACAATCAATGAAATTGAAACAGTAAACTGGATCACTACCATCGCGTTCCTGAACAAGCCACCCGATGTACCCGATGCAAAATTCCCTTTTAATACAGTGGCCGGTACAAACCCGGAAAGATATAGTGCCGGGTAGCTGCCTGCCAATAAACCTGTAATGATAGTTATACCAAGCAGACCACCCATAAGTTTTATGTTGGTGAAGTCAAGCGAAAGATTTTTTCCTCCGAGTGTATTGAAATAGGGTAGAACAAGAAAGATAACCAGTAATGCGAGCATCAAGGATAGCAACGCAACGACCAGCGACTCTGCAAGAAATTGTCCCATCAGGTGCGGCCGTATAGCGCCCACAACTTTTCGAAGTCCGACTTCTTTTGCACGGCGAGCAGCTCGCGCTGTAGCGAGATTCATGAAATTCAAGCAGGCAACCACGAGTATAAATACAGCAACGATCATGAAGATATATACATTCTGTGCGTTGCCATGTCCTGCGAGGTCAGCCAGAAAGTTGGAGTAAAGATGAATTTTTTCAAGGGGCTGCAACACGAAACTTACTTTTAAGAACGATTCATTCTTTTTGTAGATTGCCTGGATTTTTGTCTCCAGTTCTTTAATGGTTGATTCGGATTGCTTCGCCTTATCAGTAAGCTTTATATAGGTATACCAGTTGAAATTGTCCCAGACGTTATTCTTGAAATCGTTGTTGGTACGCGCGAGAAAACTCATCGGTTGAACAAAATCAAACTGAAGGTGGGAGTTATCCGGTACATTGGCAATAACACCCGTTATCGTAAAGTCTTCTTTATTATTTTTCCGGATCGTTTTTTCAAGCACATCAATACTGCCGAAATACTTTCTGGCCATCTCTTCCGAGATAACAATTCCTTCCGGATTTTCGAGAGCGTGTTCTTTATCACCACGGATAAATTGAAAGGTGAACATCCTGAAGAAATTCGAATCGGCAAACATAATTCCCGGCTCTTCGAATTTGATATCGCCAACCTGTATCAGTTCACGGTTCAAACCACTGGTTCGCACTACATCTTCCACTTCGGGAATCTCATTCTTTATCGCGGGCGCCAGTGGGGCAGAGGTTACCGCGGCATGCACCTTCATCTCGGGAAGAGTGGAGGTAATACGGTATATACGGTTATAATCAGTATGGAACTTGTCATAGCTCAACTCATCATTCACCCACATACCAATGAGCGCAGTACAAGTAATACCGAGTGCAAGTCCTAAGATGTTGATGAATGAGAAACCTTTCTGACGCAGAAGGTTCCGGATGGCGACTTTGATATAGTTTCTGATCATGGAGTTAATGGGTTGCTCTGCTAAGACGCGTGGATATAGTTTAATGTTGCACGGCCGTCAGCACTTTTTTGAGATGATATGAATGATTTCGGATCGAAAATAAACTACAGTAGAACCAATTTAATAAATTGATTCGATTATTAACGAATGAAACTGTCTTTTGGGATGAACATCAGGACATTCAGGATATAGCTGAATGTGTGCATAGAGGTAAAACCAAGGCCGCTGCTATATTCGAAGCAGCTTCTTGGCTATAAGCAGATTTTTATGGTCGGCACATATCAATCCCCTTGATCGAATAGGGTAACAAACTTCTGTTCATTGTAAATTTCGATTCGCGTGATCTTCTGTTTTTTTATTTTTTCCAAATCGGAAAGACTTCTATCGGAGTCCAGGCCGTCCGGATCATTATTTGTGCAATATATATGAAGGGAGATTCCACTTGTTTTGAATTGAAGAATGATACCTGTTTCAACTCCCTTGGATTCCCGGATATAGAATGTTTCGTAATTATCAGAATCGATCAGCACAAGCAGGCTTTGAACTTCGTTCCCTACAAATTTATGAAGCGGAGGCAGGTACAAACTGTCCTGTAGCCGATCCGTTGCGCAAGGTTGCATGGTTGTTGCGCTACCCTGAATGACCACAATTGCCAGAAATGCGATTGTGGTAAGCATTTTAATTTTAGACAAGCCCATTAGCACATATGTTTCCTCTATAGCACGCAAAATGGCCGCCACCCCCAAACGCACAAAATCTTTTTTTGTAAGGCAGCAATGAGTTTTTCCCCGTAAAAAGAGCGCCTAATTGCGGATGAAGGAAAAGGCAGATGCCCGATTTTTATGTTTACATCGCGAAGAGCGATTTGCGATCAGTAGTAGTATAATTTCAACCGTCTTCTGGCATCCTCTGCGTGTAGTTCGTCCGATAAATTTTGATATTATTTTTCGATCGTATAAAATTATAGTGCTACGCTCCATCCATGAAAATATATACCATGAAAATACGAACGGTATCAACCTCCATCATTCTGTTGCTAATCACATACAATGCTATTGCGCAGTTTCCTGATCAATGGATCGAGAAGAAGATCGATAGCTTGTTCTCGGAATATAATTCAGAAACCGCGGGCGTTGCCGTGGTAGTGGTGAAGGACGGAAAGATAGTTTTTAAAAAAGGATATGGAATGGCCAATCTCGAATATGATATTCCCGTCACGACACAAACACCGATGCATATAGGTTCCGTTTCCAAACAGTTCACGGCATTCTCAGTATACCTGTTAGAGCGACAAGGGAAAATTTCATTCGAGGATGACATTCGGAAATATATACCGGAGCTTCCCGATTATGGTAGTCCGATCAGGATCAAACACCTGCTGGCGCATACAAGTGGCCTGCGCGATCAATGGGCTATACATGCACTGGCGGGCTGGCATGAGGAAGATGTAATAACCACAGAACAGATTTTAAAGCTGGCGTCAATACAGAAAGAACTGAACTTCAAAACAGGAACTGCATTCGGATACTGCAACACAGGCTATACTCTTTTAGCAGAAGCGGTCAGTCGAATCACCGGGCAGTCTTTTTCTGATTTTACGAGAGCAAATATTTTTGAACCTCTGGGAATGACCAACTCACTGTTTTATGATGATTACCATAAGACCATAAAAAATCGCGCGTATTCATACCAGTTAAAAGACGGCAAGTTCACAAAAATGGAACAGAGCCATTCCAACGTTGGCCCCTCGAATTTATTGACAACTGCGGAAGACCTGGCAAAGTGGGTCAACAATTTTGATAATCCGATCGTAGGCGATCAAGCATTGATTAAGGCGTTCAACGAAATTTCTGTATTGGACAATAACGAACCCGTTGTATGGGCCATGAGTCAAGAGGATACTATATATCATGCAAAAGGTCAATTACGCAGAAAGCATAAAGGTCTTCCGGTTATCAGTCATGGCGGACATGTTGCCGGATATAGAGCCGTGCTGATGAGGTTTCCTGAAAACAACCTGGCTGTAATTACGTTGAGCAACAATGAACACTATACAATGCTGGGGAAAGTTACGCCACTGATAGATTTGTACCTTCAGGATAAATTTATAGAAGTGCCCAATGTTATTACTACACAGAGCGCAAGTAAAACTCCTGCGGAACCAGAGAAGTATAGCAACCGGTTAACCGACTTTGAAGGTGCTTATCAAAGTGACGAGCTGACCACAGTATATAGATTCAAGATTATAAAGGATACATTGATAATGACGCATCCGCGGCTGAGTGATATGGAACTTTCTCCCATAGGGAAAGACAAATTTTCAGGCGTAAACACGTTTGCTTTCGAACTGGAGTTCATACGGAAAGGAAAGGAAGTGACCAGATTTAAGATTTCAAATTTCGGAGCGAAGAATGTCAAATTCAAGCGCATCAAATAAGCGTATTGACAAAAAAAGCCAAGCTATTAAATATAGTTTCGGCTAAAAAATAGTGTACGCAGAACATCGTGAATGCTTAATTTTATATTTGGACAATCAAGCACTCGCACGATGTTAATTCGCAAGAACACAAAAGCATTCAAGACGATTCTTCAGTTGGTCAAAGACTGTAAAGACAGGGCAGACCGCGAAAAGCTGATACGGCTTTACATCACCAAGGCAGGTCAGTCTATAGATGAGCGGATAAGCGTTGAAGGACTCCAAGGCGATGCCGAATTGTTTTACGACATGGGCTATGAAACGGTGCTGAATAATCTTGAATCATCCAACCATCAGCTCAATAGTAGTGATGAGGTTTCTGGTATATATTACTTTCATAGCAGTTCGAATAAAATATGGGATGAAGCACCATTCGAATTTGACGAAGCGATAAAGAAGGAATTCAGTTCGCTTCCCGAACTTCCTGTCGTTCGAAAAAAAGAGAAAGCTAGGAAATATGATTTCCCTGCTCCTAAGTCGAAAGAGAAACCAGCTGTAACGAAAAAAGAAAAGGCTCGTGCTCCAACGAAGGAAATCAAGATCGTTGAGAAAGCGCCCCGGCAACCTGATTTCAAACTGCGGCACAAGATTCAATTTACAGATCTTGATAAAATCATTTTCAGGCAACCACGGTTGAACAAACAAGATGTACTGAATTACTATAACAAAATATCGGAATATATTTTACCCTATATGAAGGATCGCCCCTTATGGGTACGCCAACAAGCTGAAAGTTTACGTGCTCCGGTAGCATTAAACGTAGCATCACTATTTCAAAGTGACGAAGAGGAGATGCCTGACTGGATTAAACCGATTACCATGCCGAAGGATAAAACACAGTCTATACTTTTATGCAATGATAAAGAGCATGTGTTACTGTATGTAGAACGAGGATATATCGAGTTTAATGTTGCGCACGCGAAAGTAAAGCAGCCTGCCACGCCAGACTATATTCTTATTGTAATTGATTCTCCGGAATTTGAACTTGTAAAGGCTTTGGATGTAACGCTCACGGCCAAGGAGATTTTAGATGGATTGAAGTTACCTTCTTTTATAAAGGCAGATGGTAAATCTGGGCTGCATGTTTATATACCACTCGATTCCAAAAGTAAGTTTGAAACCGCGAAAGCTGTAGCCGAATATATCTGTAATCTTATCAGCCTGAAAATCCCAAATGATGTAGTCCGTGAGGGATCGGGTGGTGATGTGTATGGGAAGGTGTCGTTAGACTATACATGTAATGAGGAAGGAAAAAGTATTGTCGCTCCATACTCTCTGGTAGCCGGACCGTTGGCCACGATTGCAACTCCGCTTCTATGGGAAGAAATAAAGGAGGGGTTAAGATTGGAAGACTTCAATACAGAAACCATCTTTACAAGGCTCAAAAACGTTGGTGATCCGTTCGAAAATTTTTTCAGGAAGAAAGTGAATGCGGATGAACTACTTGAAAGATTGGAAGATAATTATGGTTTCCTTTTCTAAAAATTGCCATCTGCCGGGCAAATTATAGATTACTTTTTCCAACAGTGTAAAAACTTATTCGCGACCGACCAGATTCGATCAGTTATTGTTCAATTGCGTGCACTGACCCGGTAATCCAGTGTCACAGATGGGTATATATAGGGGTTTTAGTTTCTGGCATAGTTATTATTCCTACATTTGGATTAAATTATTCCGGAGATGAAAAAATATCAGTTAGGGGAGTTTGAAGAAATAGTAATCCTGACGATTGGTATACTTAACAACGAAGCGTATAGTGTATCGATAAAAGATGAAATCGAATCCCGGCTTTCACGAACCGTGAGCATGGGAGCGCTGCACACCGCGCTGAAAAGGTTGGAAGACAAAGGCTATCTTAAATCGTACGCTGGGGAGTCCAGTGATGAAAGAGCGGGGAGACCTAAGCGATATTTTGAAATTACCGCCATGGGTAAGAAAGCCATGTTACATGCAAAAGAAACCCGCGAAGAACTTTGGCGGGCTATTCCCAAGACTATATTTCAAATTAACCTGGCAGGCTGATGCGCAAAAAATCAATTCAGTCACCTCCGGGGCTCTTCATGCGTTTCTTTCGTTGGTATTGTCATCCCGAGATGCAGGACTACATCGAAGGCGATCTCCTGGAAGTTTATGAAAGGCGATTAAAGAAATCCGGCAAACGGAAAGCAGATATACTGTTCATCATCGATGTGCTGCTGCTTTTCCGACCTGGAATAATCCGTCCAGCCGAAGTATATATACATGTAAACAACTATACTATGTTCAGAAGTTATTTTAAGATCGGGTGGAGAAACCTGGAACGTAATAAAGCCTATTCTATTATTAATATAGCAGGTCTTGCACTCAGCATGACCTGTGGTATTCTAATTTTTACTTTTGTGACGCATCACCTTAGTTTTGATAACTTCCACAAGGATTCAAACCGTGTTTACAGAATCGTTACAGAATTGCACCGCGATGTAGTGGCCTATAGAAACTGTGTGCCATCACCGTTAGGAGAGTCTTTCCGAAATGACTATACATTTGGCGAAAAGGTAGCGCGTGTCTATACCGAGCGTGATGTGCTTATTACGCTGAAGGAAAAAGACAAAGTATTAAAATACAATGAAACGGATGGACTTGCATTTGCCGAGAAAACATTCTTCGAGATATTCAATTTCCCTTTATTGAAAGGTGATGAAAGATCCGTGCTTGTTGATCCCAATACTGCGGTCATGACCGAAGCCATTGCGCGAAAATACTTTGGCAATGAAGATCCGATTGGTAAAACATTTTGGCTTGGAAATAAATTTCCATTCACGGTAACAGGTATACTCAAGGACTTTCCCGAGAATACAGATTTAAAGGCAGGAATTTTTGTATCCTATGTCACGTTAAAATCCTATAATCCGTGGCTGGCAAATGAGACCGATGGATGGGGAGGCATTCGCGATGGTATGCAATGCTATACACGGCTTCAGCCCAACGTCTCCATTGCACAGGTAGAAAGTGTTATGCCTGCGTATGTAAAGAAACATCGCCCCACCAGCAAGAATGTACACCACTATAAATTGCAACCTCTGAAAGAGATTCACTTCGATGCACGGTATGGTGGTGCTATGGAAAGACAAAAGCTATATATACTATCCATCGTAGGTTTATTTTTAATCGCAACAGCATGCGTAAACTTTGTGAACCTGGCTACAGCGCAAGCTTTAAAGCGCTCGAAGGAGGTTGGTGTACGGAAAGTTTTGGGAAGCCTGAGGCGTCAACTTTTCTGGCAGTTCATTTTTGAGACAGCAATCATCTGCGGGATTGGTATAGTCATGGCTATAGGGTTGGCTTCGCTGATTCTTCCTTATGCGAATAGTCTTTTTAATATACACATGACACTAAATCCATTTGCGGATTACCTGTTGATCTATTTTATAGTGACGCTTGGTGTCGTGGTTACATTTCTGGCCGGATATTATCCAGCACTTGTTTTAGCGAAGTTTCAACCCGTAACAGCATTGAAAGGAAAAGTTACACAACAAAATGTTGGTGGCTTCAATGTGCGTCGCACGCTGATCGTATCGCAGTTTGCGATATCTCAGATACTAATTATAGGAGTGATCGTGGTTGTTAGTCAAATACGATTTGCCAGAGAATCTGATTTGGGTTTTGATCAGGAGGCGATTGTAATGATCGCGACAGGCAACGATGCTAGTCCGACCAGTAAGGAAGCATTGAAAAATGAAATCTCCAGGATACGCGGAGTTCAAGATGTGTCACTCTGCTATACTGCACCTGCGTCTGAAGAAGATTGGGGCAACTCTATCAAATTTAATAATAGCTCGGAAGAAGTCAATTTCAGAACCAGCATAAAATCTGCTGATGCCGATTATGCTTCTACGTTCGGATTGGAATTTGTTGTCGGAAGAAATCTTACACCTTCTGATACAGTAAGAGAAATGTTAGTGAATGAGGCCATGGTACGCAAGCTGGAACTTGAGTCTCCTGAAGATGCTATAGGAAAAGTAATTGTAGCCAATGGCGGTCAAATGGTAGCATCTATTGTAGGTGTGCTGAAAGACTTCCATGATAAATCGTTTCATGAAGAAATAAGTCCTATACTCATTACCACGTATAGCGGTGATTATGAAAACTATGCGGTGAAACTGAATTTGTCAGATGCAAAATCTACCTTGTCTGCCATTGAAGGAGTATGGAGCCAGCAACATCCTGATCAGATTTTTGAATATGAATTTCTGGACGATAGTATAGCAAAGTTTTATGAAAGTGAAGAGACTATGCTCAAATTGATCCAGACGTTCTCACTTATCTCAATTTTCATTGGATGCCTTGGACTATATGGACTAGTGTCTTTCACCGTGACGCAAAAGTCGAAGGAAATAGGTATTCGTAAAATATTGGGTAGCAGTGCGGGAAATATACTTTGGATTTTCTGGAAGGAATTTGCAGGACTTATAATGATTGCGTTCTTGATTGCCGGTCCGCTGGGCTGGTGGCTGATGCGCACGTGGTTGCAGAATTTTAAGTTTCAGGTAGAGATCAGCGCATGGTTTTTTGTACTCGCGATAGGATCTTCATTGTTGGTTGCACTGTTCACCGTTAGCTACCAGGTAATGAAAGCAGCATTTGCAAACCCGGTAAAATCACTGCGAATGGAATAATTATAGCGATATGCTATAGATGCAGATCCGGTTGTATATATAATTTACCGTAGCTAAGCCTCGAAGTTATTTTAACTTCGAGGCTTTACTTATATATCTATATAGGTGATTTTTTTCTATTTTAGAGAAATTAACGTTTGCCCCAGACAACAACTTCTGCCTTGCGGTTAGCAGCATTTTTAGTATCATACCAGAATTCGATCTTATCGATATAGCGCTTATTTCCTTTTCAGATCAACAACGCGGCTGTCAGAACCCTTCGCAAAATTGTGACGCAACTCAACTTCCTGTGTGCCGCCATTTTCAAAATGAACGGTGCATCGGTGCATATTTAGCGCGCCTCCGCGAACTACAATTTTGATGGCTTCGAAATAGCCATCACGATTGGACACGTTGATCACATCACGGTCCAGTCCAAAGTTTACTTTGCGAGAGCCCAGCTCTACCCATTGTTGCACTGCTATAAAGCTGAATAAGCTAAATGCTATAGCACTAATTAAGAATGCCGCCTGTACGTTTTTTGTTTTCATATAGGTACGTGTTTAGGTTTTATTTAACTCAATATAGTATATTCTAAAGCGTTAACACGTATACAAGTGTCCAAATTCAAACAGTTTAACTAAAAATTAATAGTAGTTTCTCTTCTTCTCAGTTTTTAGTAGCGACCCGGTGAGGGTAGCAAAGCCGCCAACAATTGCTCCGAGACAAGCGGTTACAAGCATAAGCAGATTTTTCTCCTTCAAAGGAAAGATCAACGCTACTTTACCGGCAAGATCAACGGCAGCATCACTGTCGATCATCCAGGCGTTGATGAACCACAGGAATCCGATGGCCAGAAACCCTGCGAGAAAGTTGGCCCTCGATTTTAAAAAGTACCCGGCTATAGCAGCTGCTATTGCAAGGCTATACCAGGGAAGAAATGACTCAGCTATAAATGCCAATATAACTATAGCGATTACCTGTATGATAAATTTCATTTGGTTGCAGGATTGAGTTGAAGGGTGGTGATTTTTTCGGAACCGGCATCTTCCAGTTTTTGAAAGAAGCCCAGGCTATAATATTTCCCTGTGCTCCAGGCTGGAACCATGTTGCTATAGTAGGTGCTTCCAGGATTTCCTGATTGTCCACCAGGATATACACCCCATCCTTTGGCCCCGGATTTTTCCAGGCTCACGATCATTCTCCACGAAGGTCCGTTGGTTTTGGAATGCGCATTAACGATGTCGTGATTACCACCGGTGAGCACCCGTACATTCAAAGGTTCCAGGCGAAGTAAATGTCCTATATAACTATCTTTATATACCGACCACCGGGCACCATCGTTTGGTTTCTCGGTGCTGGCTGTTGTTGCAAGTTTAGCTTTCCGTTCCTGTTTCCATTTTTCAATATCTTCAACGCTCAGTGCAAAAGCTTTTCGGAGTACATCTCCCGCCATTTCTTTTTCTGGCGTTCCCTGTATATCAAAGAAAACAAGGTCAGGTTTCTCTTTGATCAACCGGATGGTATTAAAGGTAGTCGGACGCGTAAGTGCAGTCTTGTTTTTATCGAGCTCATCCCAGATCAACGGCATCAATACATCCCACCAGGCTTCATAGTAAGAAGCGCCTTCTGAATCCTTATCATTTATATAGTTCCAATCTTTAAGAATTTGAAACGCCCGGGCCTGTTGTGGGGTGAGATGCGTGGAGTCCAGGTGACTTAGAAATATAGGGAGGCTCTCGGCTGCTTTTAAATTATAGTTGTCGTTTTGCAGCTTCATCATGTCCTCAATAGTAATTCCAGTCAATCCATTAAGTACAGTGTTTATTCTTCTGTTGCGATAGGCTTCGAAATTGGAAGCTGTGATGTAGTAGGGATAAGTGGCATCTACCGGGTATTGATTTGCCGAGCTTACAAAGCCGCGCTCCGGATTTTTATACTGTATGTTTTGTTCGTTTGGTATATAGGCTTGCCAGCCGTTAGTGCTTTTACTGCCATCGAGTATAAATTTTCCTTCATATACTCTTCGCACTGGAAATTTACCTTGCACCCGCATCGCTATATCTCCGGAAGCAGAAGCGAATACAAAATTCTGCGGTGGCGTAGCGTAATGATGAAGGGCATCCGTATAGTCATTATGATTTTTTGCACGATTCAGTTTATAGAACGTCATGAGTTCTTCCGATTCATCGTGCGCCATCCATCGGAAAGCATGCTGCACAAGATTATTCTCTCCATGAAAATCTTCATCGTACGTGATCGGACCCCAGTGCGTATAGATCACGGTGTCGTACACTATATCTTTCCCACGAACGTGGATCTCTTCAATCACTTTTTTAGTTTCTGTCCATTTACCATCGAACATATACTTATCCTTCTTGTCATTCTCGAATTCAATAGCAAACCAATCGACAAGATCGCGTTGAGCGTTTGTAACACTCCACGCAACGGAATCCGTATAGCCTATAATGATAGCAGGAGATCCTGGTAAGGAAGCGCCCATCGCATTGGTGCCGGGTGCATGCAACTGAACAATATACCAGATAGATGGCAGCGACAAATTAAGATGTGGATCGCCACACAGTATAGGCGAACCGCTCGCAGTTTTACTTCCGCTTACAGCCCAGTTGTTACTGCCTGCAGTAGGATCGGAGGGAGGTATTTTTTTTACGTTGATATACTCTTCGGGTACACTGCGTGATATACTATCAAAAGTAATGGGTTTGAATTTCCAAGCATTCGCATGGTCGACAATAGGATCACCGATAGGTTCGCGATCCGGGTATAGCAATTCCACTACGTCTTTACCGTATAGCTTCAGGGTATTGGTCATCTCCATATCCTTGTCGCCCATGCAAAGTGTTTTCGCCATATTTTTTAACAGCAAAGCGCACTTCAGGGGTTTCCACGGTTCAGGTTTGTAATCGAGTAATTTATATTCGAACGGAAGTGTCTTATCATTGAGTGACGCGATATAGGCATTTACGCCTTCGGTATATTTTTCCACCATCATTTTGGTGGTAGGATTTTTCATCATACCGGCCAACGCTTTCTCAGCACCATATACCATCCCGAGTCTTCGGTTAGCCCTATCGTTGTCGAGTGCTACTTCTCCCACAATTTCAGAAACTCTTCCTGCAGCGGCATGCGTTTGAATTTCCATTTGCCAAAGCCTGTGCATGGCGGTAACATAACCCTGCGCCAGGTAAAGATCCTCATCGTTCTCCGCGAATATATGCGGGATCATCAGGCTGTCGAACACGATCGTGACCTTGCCCTTTAACCCCGGAATATCCGGTTGTTCGGGAACACGTGCATCTTTCGATTCGATATTTTGCCAGAATCCATGAAACGGATCGAGGAATCTCCCTAACGGGGGAAGTCGGTTTCCCTTCACCACCAAGCTGTTATCCAGAACGTATACGAGCCCTACAGTGATGAGAAGAGAGATGAGGAACTTAAAAACTTTCATTGACAGTTTAGGTTTGGTGCTTGAAAGTAAAAACCTTTTTCTAATTTTCGGAACACAATTCCGTGAATAAAACACAACCATCAATCGTTTGAAACAGATTCTTGCAAAGTATACCAAAGAACAGGTAAAGAAAGCTGGTAACATTAAAGCTATTTTTTTCGATGTAGACGGTGTGTTATCGGAGGGAAAGATCATCTACGATGAGACTGGTAAGGAGATCAAGAACTTCAATGTGAAGGATGGCCAGATCATCAGCCACCTTCGAAAGGCGGGTATTATTACAGGTGCTATATCCGGGAGAGAATCCGGTGCAACAACAAAACGATGTGCAGAACTCAAGATCGACTTCTGTCACCAGGGAATACTTGATAAGGCATCTACTTTCGAAAAGTTGGTGCAGCACTATAAATTAAAATCCAAAGAAGTTGCATTCATCGGGGATGATATTAATGATCTTGTTGTTTTCAGATTGGCAGGTCTCAGTGTTTGTCCCGCGGATACATTTCAGTATATAAAAGATCGTGTAGACCTTGTAACGCTGACCAAAGGAGGCAACGGTGTATTGCGTGAAGTGGCGGACCTGGTGCTTTCTGCAAGAGGTGAGTTTGAAAAGATTTTAGAAGCGTAAACTATAAACATGGAAATATTCAAGGATAAAGTTCAGATCGCAGACAAGATCACGCTGGGTGGAGACAAGATGGTTTTGTTTGGCGGTCCTTGTGCAGCGGAGAGTTATGAAATATGTATTCAAACCGGAAGCAAAGTAAAAGAGCTCTGCGAGAAGCTGGACATTCAATATGTATTCAAGTCTTCATTCGATAAAGCAAACCGAACTTCGTCAGGTTCCTATAGGGGACCGTCAAAAGAAGATGGTCTCGAAATACTGGCGCGTGTAAAAAAAGAATTGAATGTACCCATCGTAACGGACGTTCATGAATCGTATCAATGTGCAGAAGCTGCAGAGGTTGCTGATGTATTACAGATCCCTGCCTTCTTATGTCGCCAGACAGATTTACTAAAGGCTGCGGCTCGTACAGGTAAAGCTGTAAAAATTAAGAAAGGTCAGTTCATGGCTCCTGAAGACATGAAGTATGCCGTTGATAAAGTACGCGGAGAAAATAATAACAATGTATTTCTGACGGAGCGCGGTGCAAGTTTTGGATATCATACTTTGATTGTTGACATCCGTTCGTTGCCTATCATGCGTCAATATACTCCGGTGATCTTTGATGTAACACATTCTGTTCAACAACCCGGAGGCAAAGGCGGATCATCCGGAGGTCAACGTGAGTTTGCTCCGTTCCTCGCTCGTGCTGCTGCCGCTGCTGGAGTAGATGGTTTCTTCATCGAAACACATCCAAATCCTGAAGTTGCATTAAGTGACGGCCCCAATATGATTCCATTGCACCAGATGGAAGACTTCCTCAAAATGCTCAAGCGTTATTGGGAGATTCGCTAAGCCATTATTGGTTGCTTGTTAATCGTTATCTGTTCTATAGTATATCTATAGCGGGTAACGATTAACTGGTGTCGGCTTAAAGGAACTCAAGTGTGAAATACTTAAGTACACAACTTCTCGGGAGTAGGTGCCCATTTGACAACGTCTTTTGTGAAAAATTTGAAAGGCTTCGTTAAGTCAGTCCCAGAAGTTTTTAGCTGTAATCAATAAGATTAGATTGGGCAAGTTTTGAACATTTCGCAATTCTCTCGAAAATAGGCCCACCCAAACCCAAACGGCTGTTTGTAAATCAAGAAAATTAATCACGATCTCCAGAATCTCCTTGTAGACTTCGCCATTCGTTTTACCTTTGCCGCATTACTCTACAGAATTAGTGGTTTATGGATCGTTCACATTCAGGTAATAAATGTTTTGAAGCACATCACACCGGTGTGTACAGAAT
This sequence comes from Ohtaekwangia koreensis, assembly GCF_900167975.1. GTDB lineage: Bacteria > Bacteroidota > Bacteroidia > Cytophagales > Cyclobacteriaceae > Ohtaekwangia > Ohtaekwangia koreensis. Next base: position 1,026,282 of record NZ_FUZU01000003.1, on the reverse strand, counting down.
AGATGGATCGGTTAGATGCCGTTTGCATTCTTGTAAATTGCTCTGTTGTTGGTAGTTACCAGCATACGCTACAACGCTATTCGTATCAACTAAAACATTTTCGATCTTGAATTATATATATCCCATTAAAACAAAAGTAAGCAGGCAGCAACGCGAGCAGTTGTTTCAGCAACACGCCCGCCTGATCTGGTTCACCGGTTTATCAGGTTCAGGAAAATCAACTTTGGCTGTTCAGCTCGAAGCTCAGTTCCACGCTAAGGGTTTTAAAACCTATCTGCTCGATGGCGACAATATCCGCGCGGGCATCAACAAAGACCTGAACTTTACCGATGAAGGCCGCGTAGAAAACATTCGCAGGATAGGAGAGGTATCAAGACTTTTTCTGGACGCAGGCATCATTGTGTTATCAGCATTTATATCTCCCTTTCATGCAGACCGCGAACAGGTAAAACATATTGTAGGGGAAGAAAACTATATCGAGATTTTCGTAGATACGCCTTTGGAAGTATGCGAGCAACGCGATGTAAAGGGACTCTATAAGAAAGCGCGTGCCGGAGAAGTAAAAAACTTTACCGGTATAGATTCGCCTTACGAAGCGCCACTGCAAGCAGACATTATAATACCGACTCACCAGGTAAGTGTTGAAGAGTCGATCGATCAGTTGATGAAGTATATTTTGCCAAAAGTTACCGTGACTTCTTAAGCGGCATTTGAGACAAGGAAAAGAAACAACAAGATGAGCCACCAATATTATTTAAGTCACTTAAAAGAACTGGAAGCCGAAGCGATCTTTGTGATCCGTGAAGTAGTAGCCCAGTTTGAAAAACCAGCTCTGTTATTTTCAGGAGGCAAAGACTCCATCGTGCTGGCCTATTTATCACGCAAGGCATTTGCTCCTGCACGTATACCCTTTCCGTTGGTACACATTGATACGGGACATAATTTTCCGGAGACAATGGAGTATCGCGATTGGCTTGTAAATGAATTAGGTGTAAAGCTGATCGTTGGTTCTGTTCAAGAAAGTATAGATAAAGGTCGCGCCAAGGAAGAGAGTGGCTATAACGCCAGTCGTAATTCACTTCAAACCGTAACGTTGCTGGATACCATCGAGCAGTATAAATTCGATGCTGCCATGGGTGGTGCCAGACGCGATGAGGAAAAGGCCCGCGCGAAAGAACGCTTCTTTTCACACCGTGATGAGTTCGGACAATGGGATCCTAAAAATCAACGTCCTGAATTATGGAATGTATTCAATGGAAGAAAACATATAGGTGAGCACTTCCGCGTGTTCCCGATTTCCAATTGGACAGAGATGGATGTATGGCAATATATACACCTCGAAAATATACCCATCCCTAAGCTATATTATTCGCACGAGCGCGAAGTGATTATGCGTGATGGTGCGATTTTATCGACATCACCCTGGTTGAAATTGAAACCGGATGAAATTCCTGCAAAGAAGATCGTACGCTTCAGAACATGTGGCGATATGCCGATCACCGGTGCTGTTGAATCGGATGCCGATACGATCGAGAAGATCATTGCAGAAGTGGCAGCGTCACGTAAAACCGAACGCGGTACCCGTGCAGACGACAAGCGTTCTGAAACCGCTATGGAAGACCGCAAAAAGTCGGGCTACTTTTAATCAATCACGCATCGTTAATATATACTCGAAATGAATTCCTATATAAATAATCAACTTCTTCGTTTCACTACAGCCGGCAGTGTAGATGATGGCAAGAGTACATTGATCGGTCGTTTGTTGTTTGATAGTAAATCTATCTTTGAAGATCAACTCGAAGCAGTGGAAGCATCCAGCGCGAAGAAAGGATTTGATTACGTTGATCTTTCCTTGTTAACGGATGGATTGAAGTCGGAGCGCGAGCAAGGCATCACCATCGATGTAGCATACCGTTACTTCGCTACGCCTAAACGTAAATTCATTATAGCCGATACACCCGGCCATATACAGTATACCCGTAATATGGTAACGGGCGCTTCAACAGCGAATCTTGCACTCATCTTGATCGATGCACGCAAAGGACTTGTTGAACAAACCTATCGCCATTCGTTCATTGCATCGTTGCTGAAAATTCCGCACATCATTGTTTGTATTAACAAGATGGATTTGGTGGATTACAAGGAAGATGTATTCGAAAGAATCATGGAAGAATATAAAGCATTTTCTTCCAAGCTGGAGGTATCCGATATACAGTTTGTGCCGATCAGTGCTCTGGCGGGCGATAACGTTGTGAACCGTTCCGAGAATATGCTCTGGTATCAGGGTGCTACATTATTGCACATGCTGGAGACAGTACACATAGAGAGCGATCACAATCATATCGACAGCCGTTTCCCGGTGCAATATGTTATTCGTCCACAGTCTAAGGAGTATCACGATTTCAGAGGATATGCAGGACGCGTTGCCGGAGGTATATTTCGCCCGGGCGATGATGTAGTGGTGTTGCCTTCTGGTTTTCAGTCCAAAGTAAAAGATATACACTTTGGTAATGAGAAATTAGAGGAGGCATTTGCGCCTATGTCCGTTACGATTACACTGGAAGATGAAATTGATATTAGCAGAGGAGATATTATCGCTAAGCCCAACAATCATCCGCAGTCCGAACAAGATGTTGATGTAATGTTATGCTGGATGAACCAGCGACCGATCAACCTGAATTCAAAGTTCTATGTACGCCATACATCGAAAGAAGTAAAAGGTGTTTTGAAAGAAATTCAGTATAAGCTGGATATCAATACACTTCATCGTGTGGAGAATGTTGATCAATTAACGATGAATGAGATAGCCCGGGTAAAGATCCGCACAGCCCAACCGTTGCTTTTTGATAGTTATCGCAAGAACCGCATTACCGGAAGTTTGATTCTGGTAGATGAAGGAACGAACGAGACAGTTGCTGCGGGAATGATTGTATAAGTGTATATTTTCGGATGGATATCAAATCACTTTTACCCCTGGCCATTCAAGCCTCCGAAGAAGCTTGTAAAGCCATACTACAGGTATACCATTCCGGAGATTTTCAGGCGGAAGCCAAAGGCGATAATTCCCCGCTAACGCTGGCGGATAAACAAGCACATATAGTGATCGCTTCACGGCTGCAGGCTACTGGCTTTCCCGTGTTGAGTGAGGAAGGGAAGGCAATAGCATACGAAGAACGCAAAGCCTGGCCTTACTTCTGGATGGTCGATCCGCTGGACGGGACAAAAGAATTCCTCAAACGCAATGATGAGTTCACCGTAAACATCGCACTCATTCACAAAAATATACCTGTACTCGGCGTTGTGGCGATACCCGTTACAGGTGAAGTATATTTTGCAGCACAAGGTTCTGGTGCATTTGTAAAAAGAGAAAATAAAACGTCACAACTTCCCGCGCGTACTCCGATTGATCTCACTCAACCCGGTCTGCGCGTGGTTGCTTCGCGTTCGCACATGAACGAGGAAACGAAAGCATTCATAGAATCCCTGCAGGCGCCAACGCTTGTATCGAAAGGCAGCAGCCTCAAATTTATGCTGCTGGCAGAAAACCAAGCGGATATATATCCGCGCTATGCGCCAACCATGGAGTGGGACACTGCGGCTGCACACGCCATTTTAAAAGAGATAGGGCTAAAAGTACTTCAACTCGACAAGGATGAAGAACTCTTGTATAATAAAGAGAACCTTCTGAATCCATATTTTTTCGTGCGCTGAAATAAAGCACGATGGCGATTCCTGCCAATAATAATCCATTGTTCGAATGAACACAGGCATATTTTCTGCAGAAATTCTATAACAGTACAACCTTGAAAGAATACCGTTAATAAAAAAATCGGTTGTTTGGAATTGTCTTGACGTGTAATGTTGAAATAATAACCTGAACACCGCATCTTTATATTGCGTCCACCGGATTCAACGGAACGCCTATGCTTAAACAGGCTTATCGTCATATATAGGTCAAAATGAATTTTGAGGTATAAAGAAGGTGAAAGCGTACTCCGAAGACGATCTTATTAAACATCTGAAAGAAGGTCATGAAGACGCTTTCAGGATTGTCTTTGATCAATATTATCGTCCACTCACACTTTTTGCGATGAAGTATATGGGAGATGTGGAGGAGTCCAAAGAAATTGTACAGGAATTTTTCGTTCGTTTCTGGACAAAGCATGAAGCCATCAACATTCGCTTTTCACTGAAAACATATTTATACCACGGTGTCCGCAATGCCTGTCTTAATTTTATTGAATCGAATAAAGTTGTACAACGGCACATGCGTAACTATGGTAAATCAGATTTATCGAGCGACAACCCGCTTGAAAATATGCTGGCTGCAGAACAGGAAGAACTGTTAATGCAGGCTATCGATCGTCTTCCGGAAAAATGCAGAGAGATATTTTTTCTCAGTCGCATGGAGAAACTTTCCAACCAGGCTATAGCCGATCATTTACAACTCTCGATAAAAACAGTAGAAGCCCAGATTTCAATTGCTCTAAAACGATTACGGGATCTGCTGCTTTCTCTTTTCCTGTTCCTTTTTTCATAGGCAAAAAAAATATTTTAAAACCTTTTAAGGGTTGCGACAGGATTTCCGGTCTATAGGGCGATTTTATTTTTTACCCAAGCCTCAGACTCTATGCAGAGATTTTACTCCCTATTACAACCGCATTCCTGGCGCAGTAAATATATTCTTCCATCTATAGGTATACGAACAACATGCCATTGCCTTGTCCTTTGCTTTTTTGTATTCATAACGGCTATAGCGCAGGCACAGCAAGTAACGTTCTACGAAAGTTTCGATGAAGCGGATGAAGGTGATCTTCCCGAAGGATGGACTTCATGGCAGAATGGCGGAGGCGCTGGCCCTATACATTGGAGTGTATGGAAGTATAATCAGTTTGGTGTAGAGAAATATGTAATCAGTGATGCAGAACCCGGTCGCGAAGGCATGACCGATGAGGATTGGCTGATCACTCCGCAGATCACACCTGTAGCCGGTGATTTCCTGATGTTTAATACACGCAGATCTGTCTTTCTCACCGGTGATATGTTCTATATTAAAATCTCGACCACAACGAGTAAAGCTCCGGATGCTTTTACAAAAACGCTGGCCACTTTTGCGGAAGAGGATTTACCAGAATACGTTGATCCGGTAAATGGAAAAATCCGGGTAGACCTTTCTGCTTATGCCGGTATACCAATCTATATATCTTTTGTCCACGTTGCCAATGTTGGTCCTGAAGCAGTATCCGGTATATGGTTCATGGATGACGTGGAAGTTCGCCCGAAGCAGGCGGCCTATATTGACGATACGTTTTTCAGACAAGCTACATCTCCGCCTCAACCTCCGGTAAAGCTTGGCGATGTTGCATTTCCGGGCACGCTTGAATTTGTAGTGAATGGCGATTATGGTAACGTTGATATTTCGTCCATTACCTTCACTACGCAAGGCACAACGGACGTTTCGCTTATAAAAGAAGTGAAAGTATACTATACTACTGACGAATATGTTGTGATAGAAGATATTATAGCCGGCCTGGTACCGTTGTTCGGTTCATTGGAGAATCCATCCGAGACCTTTGAAGTTACTGGAAATATAGCGATGGAGTTAGGCAGCGTCCATTTCTTTTGGATTGTATACGTCCTGGATGATTCGCGACAACTTGTATTTCCGTATCCGCAAATTGATATTACGTTTGAGAAATATATAGCCAATGGCCAGGAATATACTCCTTCTGTAACCACATACTTTGGAGCCATTGATGTAGTACCCCCCGATGTGATCAATGATAATTTTGCAGATGCTATACAAATCACGCCAACAGTTTCCCGTTACGGATCATCTACATATCCCGCTACGTATGAAGAGGATCATGATATACTGGCCTATTGCCAGAATACAGGTTTTGAGGAGATTCATTCAGTATGGTGGTATTTTATAGCGCCCGGTAATGGACTGATTACTGCTGATCTCTCTGAATCCAGATTCAATACGATCGTTGCATTTTTCGATGAGAACATGTCGCAGGTTGCCTGCAATGACGACATCAATGATAATCAAGACCAATCTATAATTTCTGGGTACCCGGTAACTGCCGGGCAGAAGATATATGTACGGGTAAGTGACATCGGTGGCTTTGGCGGAACTTCATACCATGAAGCCGGTGTGGTGATCATGGATTTTACATTTACAACACCCGTGGGAGTGGAGGATGATTTTCAGGCGATACGTGTATCCGTGCCGTATCCGAATCCCGCGCATGCCAATGCGTCTTTTGATCTCGAGGTATATAAACCCGGTGAAGTAACAATTGACATTCAGAATATGGTTGGTAAAAAAGTCTTGACACAACGTAAACGATATACGGCAGGCAAACATACCGTAACGCTGGATGCCTCGGCACTGACACCCGGGGCGTATTTGATTCGTGTAGCGGGTCACGGTATGGATACAACCCGTAAACTTATCGTTACGCGATAGAATATATATGTCCGAACTATAAACAGTTACCCTATACTATATACCGTATGCAAGAGCACGAATTGAATGAGCGAAAATGGTACCTGGCCACCAAGGTATTAACCAGTGGATTGAATGCTGATGAACAAGCAGAATGGGAAGCATTGAAAAATGATCTTGCCTTTCAGCAAGAGTTCACATTGGTTGAAAAGTATTGGCTGAAGATGGACGGGTTGCCCTATCAACAGATCAATGCAGAAAAAGATTGGAAACTCGTATGGGACACGATACGTCAGCAGGTGCCAGTCCGCGAGCAACGTACAGCGATACCGTGGCTTCGCTATGCCGCGGTGTTCCTTGTATGCATGGCTATATCTTTTTTTATAGGGGCTCGCTTTAGCGGTATACTTTCAAATTCAGACAACACTGCGCAACTCACAACAATAGAAGCACCGGCAGGCTCCAAGACGTATGTAACCTTACCCGATAGTTCTCACGTGTGGTTAAATGCTAAAAGCAAAATTACTTTCAATAAAGATTTCGGAGCAGAGAACCGTCATTTAAGATTGGAAGGCGAAGCTTTTTTTGATGTCGTGAAAATGAAAGTTCCGTTTCGTGTAGAGACACCGTTGTATACCGTGGCGGTACTGGGAACAGCCTTTAACATCAAAGCGTACAGTGACGATGACCGTGCAACCACCACGCTTGTACGTGGACTGATCAACATCGAGCGCACGACCAAGGCAGGTAAAACTGAAGTTACTCCGTTAAAACCCAATGAGAAACTCATCGCTTCAAGAACAAGCAATAGAGGTGCAGCCTTTGCGGGAGAATATACCTTTCAGGTTGAGCGGGGAGTTGACGCAGCCATGGAGACTGCCTGGAAAGATGGATGGTTATCAGTGCAAGGTGAGTCGCTGAATGAACTTGCAAAAAAGATCGAACGGCTTTACGATATCAAAATAAATTTTCAGGATGAGGAACTGCAGCGCTATAGATATACGGGTCGCTTGCGACAGCTTAGTCTGGAGCAGGTGCTGAAAGCATTATCACTCACATCACCTATTGAATTTACCATTGCGGAGAAAACAGTAACGCTTCGGGAGAACCAATCGACAAAATCTAAATACAACTCTTTGCAAGTTCCGTAACGAAACTATATATACACGAACCCTAAACCCAACATCATGCATAGTTTATACCAACACCACAGCTGACCAACGCCATAAAATAAAAGGGGATCAAAAGATGCTGTCACATCTCCTGATCCTTGAAGGACTGGTAAACAGTCTGCCACGCTTTTTCAAGCGGAGGCAATACTCCTTTTTGTTAACCAAATCCCATTTAATTCTATGAAAAAAATAAGATACGGCCAAGTCTGTGTCCGGTCAGTATTGAATAAAATAACGGTGGTTATGAGAATCTGGCTTTTTTTATTGATTCCTGTAGGTGTTGCCCTTGCATCGAATGCGAGTTCACAGGATCTAAGCATTGAACTGAAAGACGTTACGCTACGCGAAGTGTTTCGCGTCATTGAGAAAGAGAGTGAATATTCTTTTTTCTTCAATGATTCTTTTGCTGATCTGAATAAAAAAGTTTCGGTCTCGGCAAAGAATGAATCACTTCAGAATGTACTGGTGAAATTGCTTGCACCTACAAATCTGACCTATAAAATTCTGGAGGGCAACCTGATTGTTATAGCCCCGAAGAATTCACAGGAGTCGATCATTGTGCGCGGCAGGGTTGTATCCTCTACGGATAAGCAACCACTACCAGGAGTAAATGTTACCGTAAAGGGATCGCCTCGCGGAACAATAACCAATGCGAATGGTGAATACTCCCTTGAAGTAGAGAAGGGATCAACGTTAACATTCTCCTTCATCGGGTATGCACCTATAGATATAGTCGTCAACAATCAAAGCAGTATAGATATAGAGCTCACGGAAGATATCACAACACTGAAAGAAGTATCCGTAGTATCAACCGGGTATCAGGTTGTTGATGAACGACTCTTTACAGGATCCGTTGTAAGTCTTTCGGCACAAGATATAAAAACTGAAGGCACCGTTGATCTGAGCCGCATGTTACAGGGACGTGCGGCCGGAGTTTCGGTTCAAAACGTATCCGGTACATTTGGTGCAGCTCCGAAGATTCGTGTGCGCGGAGCCACATCTATCACCGGAGATAATAAACCACTTTGGGTAATTGATGGTGTTGTACTCGAAGATGTTGTCAATGTATCGGCAGAACAATTGACCACGGGAGATCCCAGCACGCTGATCGGTTCATCCGTGGCTGGTCTCAATGCGGATGATATAGCCAACATTACGATTCTGAAAGACGCTTCAGCCACTGCGTTGTATGGCGCTCGCGCTAAAGATGGTGTGATCGTGATCACAACTAAAAAAGGCCGCATTGGAAAACCGCAGATCACCTATACCGGTAATTTTTCAACATACCTCAGGCCTTCCTATAACGACTATAATATTCTGAATTCCGTAGACCAGATGTCGGTATATACCGAGATGGAACGCAAGGGATTGTTGAACCATGCTGATGTAGCGAATCTGCCCAACGGTGGTGTATATACCAAGATGTATAACATCATAAACGATTCTTATAATAACGGCTCGGATGATTTCGACCTTCCCAACACAGATGCGGGCAGGCGTGCGTTCCTGCAACGTTATGCAACCGCCAACACCGATTGGTTTGATATACTCTTCGATAACTCTTTTGTACAGGAACATTCATTAGGTGTTTCCGGAGGTACTGAAGCGTCACAACTATATTTCTCTACCAGTTATTACAATGACAACGGGTGGTCTATTGCTGACAATGTAAAACGCTATACCGCGAACGCTCGTGGTAATTTTAAGATCTCCGATAAAGCAAGTCTGGGAATTATAGCTTCCGGTTCGGTGCGCGATCAGCGTGCACCCGGTACAGTGTCTCGTCAAACGAATGTAGTAGAAGGTGGATACGATCGCGATTTTGATATCAACCCATTTAGCTATGCATTGAATACGAGTCGTGTATTAACCGCCTATGATGAAGAAGGTAAATTGGAATACTTCACACGCAACTATGCTCCGTTCAACATCATCAACGAAGTCAATAAAAACTATATAGATCTTAACCAGCTTGATTTCAAACTACAGGGTGAATTCAGTTATCAGCTCCTGAAAGAATTGAAGTACGATTTTATAGGCTCAGCGCGCTCCGTGAGTACAGTAACGGAACACAAGGTTGAAGAAGGTTCGAACATGGCGGAAGCCTATAGGGCCGATGGTTCACAGATTATTCGTATGGGAAATAAATTTCTGTACGTTAATCCGGATTATCCGAATGTAGACCCGGTAGTGGTGTTGCCACAAGGCGGTTTCTATAATCGTACAGATGACAAGATGGCGAGTTACTATTTTAAAAATCAGTTAACCTGGAATCATACATTCACAGGTATACATAGCATAAATCTGGTGGCAGGGCAGGAGATCCGTCAGGTTGATCGCCAGACTTCATTTGCCAACGGTTATGGCTATCAATATAGCAGAGGTGGTGTTCCTTATACCGATTATCTGCTCATCAAACAATTGCTCGAAGGAAACTTTAACTACTTCGGTATGGGCTATGGCTATGAACGCTATGCAAGTTTTTATGCGGGCACCACGTATTCGTATAAGAGTAAATATGTACTCAACGCCACTGTGCGGATGGACGGATCAAATCGTCTGGGTGAATCGCGTACAGCCCGGTGGTTGCCTACATGGAATGTGAGTGGTGCATGGAATATAGATAGCGAGCGTTTTATGGAAAGCGCACAAGCTATAGATTTCCTCACACTGAAAGCGGGCTATGGACTTACCGCCAACACCGGTAATGCCAACAATGCCTCCGTTGTATTTCGAACGGCTGCTACACGAAGGCCTTATTTAAATGAAGGTGAATCATTGATCGGTATAGAAAGCCTTGAAAATTCGGATCTCACCTGGGAGAAGCAATACGAGATGAACGTTGGCTTCAACACCGGTCTCTTCAATAAGCTTGTGATTACTGCTGACTTTTATAAACGCAATCAATTCGACCTGATCAGCATTATAAAAACATCCGGTATAGGAGGCGAGCCTTATAAAGCGATCAACTATGCTGATATGAAATCGCGCGGAGTGGATCTGACTATAGGTGCAACTATATTTAATCGCACGCAGTGGAGCTGGAATACAAACTATGTATTCAGCTATAATAAAAGTAAGATCACGAACCTGCGTAATGAACCGCGCATTTTCAACCTTGTATTTCCGGAAGGAGGCGCCATGGAAGGATATCCGGTGAGAGGATTATTCTCGGTAGACTATAAAGGACTCGATCCTGAATCCGGCATGCCGTTGTTTATCAACCAGGATGGAAATTTAAGCTCAGATGTATTTTTGCAAAGTCCTAACATCCAACACCTCAAGTATGAGGGCTCCGTTGATCCTACTGTAACCGGTGGCTTATCAAATATATTCAAGTATAGGAATATCACACTGAATATATTCCTCACATACCAGGCTGGTAATAAGATCCGGTTGAATCCTGCATTCAAAACACGTTACTCTGATCTCGATGCTATGCCACGTGAGTTCCTCGACCGTTGGGTATTGCCGGGAGATGAGCAGCATACGAATGTGCCTTCTATACTGGATCTCACTTCGCTTAGCCGATTGGGATCTATATATCCATACAATAACTATAACTATTCAACGGCCCGGGTTGTGGACGGAGGATTCATTCGCATGCGTACGATTTCATTGTCCTATATGCTGCCCTCCAAACTACTTGCAAACACTGGGTTAAGCAACGCATCGCTTACGTTGACTGGAACTAATTTACTGTTGCTATACGCTGATAAGAAATTATACGGACAGGATCCTGAATTCTATTCGTCTGGTGGTGTGGCCATGCCAGTGCCGAAGCAGATTACAGCAACTATAAAACTCAACCTCTAACGAAATGAAGGTAGCCATGAAAAAATATATAGTCAGCCTGCTCGTACTAAGTATAGCGCTAAGCGGATGCGAGGACTTTCTTTCCAAGGTACCCGACAATCGCACCATTCTCGATTCGAAGGAAAAGATCGCAGAGCTATTGGTGACTGCGTATCCCGAAGGGAATTATATACCATTCTGCGAAGCAATGTCCGATAACGTAGAAGATAATCCGTCTCAATCGCAGGATGTGCGGAATACAGATCCATACTTTTGGCGCAATGTAAATTCAACAGCGCAGGATACACCGGAGAACTACTGGAACTCATGCTATACCGCGATCGCAGCAGCGAACCATGCCTTGCAAGCCATAGAACGCGAAGGCAATTTTCCGGTATATGATGCGCAACGCGGTGAAGCGTTGGTGGCACGCGCCTATGCACACTTTATGCTGGTAGCACTTTTTGCTAAAACCTATAAGGCTGCTACAGCGGCATACTATCCCGGTATACCGTATGTAACGGAACCCGAAACTGAATCTTTGAAAAAGTACGATCGGCATACAGTAGAGTATGTATATACCATGATTGAGAAAGATCTCACCGATGGACTTCCGTTGATTGACGATCAAAGTTATAACACCGAGGATGCCGATGCCGATGGCGTTCCGAGCTATCACTTTACACGCGCAGCAGCACATGCTTTTGCAACACGTTTCTATTTATTCAAAAGAGACTATAACAAAGTAATAGAACACGCGAACCAGGTATTTTCCAATACGGATATAGCGGCTGGCCTGCGTCCGTGGAACTCAACATATAGAGGCTATGCCATGAATGAGTTGATCACTACCTATACCCGTTCTACTGAAAAGGCAAACCTGCTGCTGAGCGAGACATTGTCTGATTGGGCCTTTACCTACAACACGCTAAAATATACCACCGGTGTAAACACAAAGGCAGCCATTCTGGATTACAATGCCACACAAGGCCAATATTCCTATTGGGTATACTATAGCTCGGTTAGCCAGGTATATTTTGTGCCGAAATTTAAAGATCACTTTGTTCGCACCGGTACAAATGCCAATACGGGTTTTACCTATACCGTGATACCACTTTTCTCTGCTGAAGAAGTATTGCTCAATCGTGCTGAAGCCTATACCATGCAAAACAACTTGTCAGCAGCACTGGACGATATGAATGTACTCGTGAGTAAGCGGATCACGAATTACGTACCGGAATACCATAACCTCAATGCACACAAGCTCTATAACTTCTACCAGGAAAGCATTAATCAGGAAGCCACACTACTTGCTGTGTTGGATTTGCGCAGGGCGGAATTTTTGCATGAAGGACTCCGCTGGTTTGATATACTTCGACACGATCTTCCGGTTGAACATTTGATCCGCGATGGTGAAGGTATAGTATTGTCCGCTGGTGATCCGCGAAGAGTATTACAAATACCGGCAGAAGCAATTTCATTGGGCGGACTTGAACCTAATCCACGGTAATAAATTTTGAAGGATGAGATTTATGAAATACAAGAATATAATTGCAATCATGATTATACTGGCTCTTACAGGTGCTGCCTGCAATGATCCATATAATGAAAATGACACGTCCGATCCTGATTATGTTACAAATGACGACACACGTGAACCTACAGAATTGGACAACTGGCTTACAGATAATTTTACCACACCTTATAATATACAGGTAAAGTATCGCTGGGATAATTCCGAATTGGACCCTTACAAAAACCTGACACCACCTGCAGTTACGAAGGTGCAAGGTGTTATGGACGTTGTGAAGAAGGTATGGATCGAAACGTATAACCAGGTAGCCGCTACAAATTTTATAAAGGAATATTGTCCTAAACAATTTGTGCTGGTAGGCAGTGCCAACTATAATTATGATGGATCGACCACTATTGGTACTGCAGAAGGCGGACGTAAAGTAGTGCTGTTTGTTGTTAACGATTTTGATCCTCACAACAATGCCGGTGTCAAACAACTTATCCATACTGTACAGCATGAATTTGGACACATCCTCAATCAAAATATATCCTATCAGCCTGAGTTCAAGGAAGTGACAGCCGGTAACTATACTGCCAACTGGAGTTCGGTTTCTTTAAGCGAAGCCAGGGCTCGGGGTTTTATCACAAGCTATGCCATGGCAAGCACCGATGAAGATTTCGTAGAAATGATTGCTACCATGTTAGTAGAAGGTAAAGAAGGGTATGAAAGAATTTTAGCATGTGAAACCAATACGTCATCCCGACAATTATTGAAGAAGAAAGAGCAATATGTAGTGGAATATTTTCGCGCAAAGTATAATATTGATTTTTATGCGCTGCAAACCAAAGTACAAGAAGCAATCAATGCGATTGCACCGGGCGAGCCAGTAGAAGAGCGAACACCACTCTTCGATATACTTGGCTACGGAAAAGATTCCACCGCGATACGATTCGATTTTAATTTCTATAGTTACCCTTCGGGATTTGCAACTGCCTTTTTCACAGACTTCAATCTGTTGACGACAAAAGGTTATGGACTCGATACATACTTCAGACTATATTATTCTGACGAAACACATGTGCACTTGCAATTGCATTATCATACCAATGGGCCAGGCGAACGAATATACTATGTCGCGAATTTTATTCTCGAAGTATTCCAGACTGAGGACGGACATTATGGATTCTGGTATGTAGATAACGATGAGAATGCGCGTATGCTGGCAGAGGATTACGGTGTATATAATATACTCGACTTTTTTGCGGGCTATACATACGACATTGAGTGGGAGCGATCATCGTGTCCTACCAGCAGCTTTGTTGGATTCTATCCTGTAAGCAATCCGAATGAAGGTTATACATATGGAATACTGGGTAACTAATATGAAATTATTTATTGCAATGCGCATGAGAAAAAATAATCAATTACGCAGTGTTCTGTTCGCGATCGGGGTTGTCATCCTAATGGCAGCCTGCGACAATGAATATGAACCGATCTTCAATGAAACTACCGACGAGCGTGTGCAAGAGGCATTGACGGAGTATAATACACTATTGCGCAGCGCTCCGCATGGCTGGAAGGCGATGCTATATACCAAGGCAGGTGGTGGCTATTTTTATTACTTTGATTTTAATGAAAATGGTACTGTAAATATGGTGTCTGACTTCAATGAGACATCTGCTGCTCAGCCCATGGACGGCACGTGGGTACTGAAGGCCTTGCAGAAACCCACTTTGACATTTGATACATACTCCTATATACATTTACCGGCCGATCCGGATGGCAATGTTAACGGTGGTACAAGCGGTGAAGGATTGCTGTCTGATTTTGAATTTACATTCGTGAGAGTATCCGGAGATAGTATCATTATGAAAGGCTTGAAGCACAGCACAGAGCTATATCTGCTGAAAGCGACCGAGCAAGAGACATCCCGGATTTTAGAGGATGGAATTGAAGATGTTCTTCAAAGCACAACGGTATACCTGGAGGACAACACAGGTTTAAAGCTCCTGTTACCAAACAACACCACTGTCCCTTTGGCGATCGATGTAGGGAGCAAGCTGTTTGCTGCACAATATCTCTCTTCGGATGAGAGTAAAATTGAGACCTTTATATCGCCCTTTACTTTTTCACTGGACGGTATTGTATTGAAATCGCCCGTTACTATAGGAGCATATAGTTTCCGGGAGTTGTTCTGGAATGAAGATAAAGGACTCTATACGGTACAACTGTCCAATCCGGTTGATTTGGTGAATGATACAGAGCCCTACTTTTTTCATCCAGCCACGCCGTTGCATAGTGTGATTGGACGCACCTATAAAAGAGCTTTAATGCCAGAGAATCCAGGCGTGAACAGGTTGCCGGGACAATCCGATGCATTCATTGAAGCGTACAACGAGGCCGCGGGCAGTTTACTGATTGGTCCCTACGCGCTTACCCTCCAGGAGATGAGTTATGTTTTTGATCCGGTTAACAAACTGATGTACTATGATGTAGTTATAGCGCAGACACGCAATGGTGTAACGAGTCGTTTCCTGGCAAAATTTGTTTACGAGTATGAAGTAAATGATACAGGCGATGTGAAATTTACTGCGATTGGTTCAAATGACAATGCCCAGGTAATTTCCTTTGACTTGCGTGTAATTCTTCAGCACTTTGATAAAGATACTTTCAAGCTCGAATATATAGCCGGAGGATTTCAATTGATAGGAGGCTTCTATAGTCAGAAAAGTCCGGAATATTCTTTTTCAGGATACTTGTTGAATCAATAAAGATACTTACTGTTAAGTAGGTTAGGTTAGTGGTAGTCTGCCGGGCGTTAAGTCAGGCAGACTTATTTTAAAGTCAAGCTATATGAATGTACAACGAACTATATTTTCAATCTTTATAAGCGCAGCTGCAGCTATACTCTTCGCTGGTTGCAGTGATAACGACAAAAATGACCCTTCTGTCGCAGAGCAACAAATTGAAAAACTCAAGGGCTCGTGGAAAGCTACCGCTGTAACCCTGGACGATGTTGCTCAAGGCGGTTACGATGCATTTACGATGGGTATTATGGCCAACACTGCTGCGAGTGTAAGCTATACCATTTCCTATAGTCCCGATCGTAGTCCTTGGATCTCAGCATCCGGAGGTCGCTTATTTTTTGACGAGCGGAATCCTGCTATATACCTGATCCGGGAAGATGAAGTAAACATTCAATATTCTGTTACCGACACTTCTCTTATAATGGAATTTACATATCAGGAAGAAGGAGGGAGAACGGAAGGAGTTTCAGGCAACTGGAAGTTTACCTTCACCCGGCAATAGTATAGATATAGTGTAAGATCAGAATTGTTTTTTAAGCGATGATTTTCTCACAATTAAAGTCGTCTTTAGAATCTTAGTCTCCGGTATAAAACAATCCGACACATCATTCATCTGTTTGAATAAAAGATTAACAGCAGTTTTGCCGATTTCTGCCATCGGTTGAGCCAGTGTTGTAAGACCTGGCTCAACCAGCGCAGAGGTGGGCTCATTGCTAAAGCCTACTACTGCAAGCTCTTCGGGAATCCGTATACCTTTCTCTTTTGCAACCTGCATGGTGGCAATGGCAGCGGGATCATTCAATGCAAACAATCCATCAGGCCGCTCGGGTAGATCAAGTAAATGCTGTGCGCAATGCAATGCACTTTCCGGATTCAGGTCGTGGTATATAATCAGCGATTCATTGATTTCCATCCCATGATGCAACAGCGCGTCCTGATATCCTTGAAGCCGGTCTTTACAAATCTGCAAATTCTGCGGACCAGCTATATGGGCGATGCGGCTGCATCCATTCTGAATCAGATGCTGTACACCTTTATACGCGCCATCATAATCATCCACAATAACTTTTGAGGCACACACGTCAGTCGTTACCCGGTTGAAATATACTATAGGAATACCAGCACGTTCAAATTTTCGAAAGTGCTCAACGTTGGGAGTCTTCCCCGTAAGGGATACTAATATACCATCCACCCGGCTCGACATGAGTACATTTGTATTGTCAATTTCGGTTTGATACGACTCATTGGACTGGCAGATCAGGACATGATATCCTGCTGGGTTTGCAATTTCCTGCGCCCCTATAATTACATACGGAAAGAAACTGTTAATGAATTCAGGAACGATGATGCCGATCGTAAGGCTTTTACTTTTTGCTAACCCGTATGCCAGCAAGTTGGGTTGATAATCAAGTTTCTTCGCGACATCAAGCACAGCCTTTCGAGTTTCTTCATTGATATCCGAGTGGCCGTGAAGTGCCCGCGATACGGTAGACTTTGATATCTGAAGTTCGCGCGCTATATCTACAATGGTGGGCTGATGCTTTTTAGACGAGACCGCTACGAGCGGAACTTCCAAAGAGGGAAGCGTGAAATAGTAATCACACCGGCCGCAATAGTAGCGTTGTTTGCCTCGTATTATCCCCGCTTTGGCAATGGCATCTACATCACTGCACTTAACACACTTGATCATCCGAACCGAATATTTCTGAAAAAATAGCGATCTAAAAAGACACTTGCAAACCGTTGCAAAACCAGGTCCAATGAACCCGAAATATATCGTGACCGGTTGCGAAAGCGTTCCCGGTACTTCTTGTTACCACTTTTCAATCGTTTGTTATTGCAGAAAATGGTTCAACTGGTATTTTTCCGAACCAAATCAAATGCCTATGAAAAAAATGTCTACAGGATCTTCTTACTTCGTGATAACCATAGTCATGCTGCTAAGCTGGTCGTCCGTGCATGCACAGACTTTTGCTATCCGGGGTAAAATTTCTTCCGAAACAGGCGACCCCTTGCCTGGTGTTAACGTGCTCGTAAAAGGTACTTCCAAAGGTGTTGTTACTGATGCTGAAGGACTATATATACTCGAAAATGTATTGAGTGAAGATGTGCTCGTCATTTCATTCATCGGGTATAATACAGATGAGATCGTCATTGGAAACAGAACTTCCATTGATGTTAGTCTTACGCCAGATATAAAAACATTAAGTGAAGTGATCGTTGTCGGCTATGGTACACAGCGTAAAATTGAAACTACCGGTGCCATCGCTTCTGTAAAAGCAGAAGACATCATTCAAACTCCGGTAACCAATGTAGCCCAAGGGTTGCAGGCACGCATGGCCGGTGTACAAATCACGCAAAACTCCGCTGCACCAGGAGGGAACATCAGTGTACGTGTGCGCGGAACCAACTCCATCAACGGAACGTCTGAGCCGCTATATATAGTGGATGGTATACAGATCTCCAACAGCGGTGGTGTGAACGAAGTAAGTCCGCTATCAACCATCAATCCCAGTGATATAGAGTCTGTAGAAGTATTGAAGGATGCTTCCGCGACTGCTATATATGGATCACGCGGTGCGAATGGTGTAGTGCTCATTACTACCAAGCGCGGACAGAGCGGAGCTACGCGTGTAACCTATGATGGATACTATGGTGTGCAGGAGGTAACGAAGACCCTCGATGTACTCAGCGCTTCTGAATTTGCACAGCTCGAAAATGAAATTTACAAGACAGCAGTATACGCAGACCCTGCCGGAGAAGGACAAGGCGTTAATTACCAGGATTTGATTTTCAGAAAAGCACCCATTCAAAATCACCAGCTCTCAATCAGCGGTGGAAATGATAAAACACAATTAGCGCTTTCTACAAACTATTTCAATCAGGACGGTATCATTATCAATTCAAATTTTACGCGGTATTCATTGCGGTTGAATATAGATCATAAAATCAGCGACCGGGTCAAGTTTGGAACGAGTATTCTGGGCAGTTACACCATTAACAACGGTACCACTACTGGTTCGACAGATATTGATGCCGGAGCTATATTAAGCAGCATTGTAGGGGCTGCCATAGGTGCACCGCCAACGCTGCAACCTTATCGTGCCGATGGTACTATATTTCCGTTTGGTGAACAACGCGATGGGCGCTACCGTGAGGTAACGAATCCGCTTGGGTTGGCAGAGGTATTAAACCGGACCGCGATTAAAAGAACACTGGTAAACCTATACGGTGAAGCTAAACTTGCTGAAGGATTAAGCTACAGGGCTTCTTTCAATGTAGACTTGCAAAGTAACCTGAACGATTATTACTCGCCACTCTATATAATCGCGAAGAACGATCTGAATGCAAACTCAGGTTCTGCAGCTAAAACAAATTCTAACAACACAGTATTGTTGCACGAAAGTATACTTAGCTATTCTAAAACTTTTGCATCGCAGCATAGTATAAAATTCACCGGTGTCTTTGCCACACAAAGCAACATGTTTAACAACAACCGTATCAACGCGAACGGTTTCCCGAATGATGCTACTAAAAATGAAGCGTTGCAATTGGCGGTTAACCGTACCGTTGGCAGCAGCCGTGCCGCTGAACGCCTCGACTCCTATATGGGGCGCGTGAACTATGGTTTTAAAGACAAGTACTTTGTTGATTTCACAGCACGCGTAGATGGTTCAAGTAAATTCGGAGCAAATCATAAGTATGGATTCTTCCCAGCGGTAGCTGCAGGATGGCGCATCATTGAAGAAGGCTTTATGCAAAATGTAACAGCGATAAGTGATTTGAAACTTCGTGGTAGCTATGGATTAACCGGTAACTCTGGGGCACTGAGTGCTTATCAGTCGCTGGCAACCGTATCATCTTCAGGAAGCGATTATCAATTTAATCATACGTATACCATCGGTATAAACCCCGATCGTATTGCAAACCCTGATCTTCGCTGGGAGAAGTCTACACAGCTGAATATAGGTTTGGATATAAGTATATTTGAAAACAGACTTAATCTGACTGCCGATGTATATAAGAAGAGCACAAAAGATTTGCTCTATGTAAAATCTCTTCCGTTATCGTCAGGCTATGGAAGTATTACGGGGAACTACGCTGAGCTTGAAAACAAAGGACTGGAGCTCGCTGCGAACGCACGGGTGTTGGATGGTGTATTACAATGGAATGTTTCTGCCAACGCAACTTTCAACCGTAACAAAATCGTAGATCTAGATGGAGGAACAACCAATGAACGTTTTGTTACCAATTATACTGTATTGCGCGTAGGCTCTCCGTTGGGATTATTTAAAACATATTTATTTGATGGCGTATACCAAACCGGTGAAGCATTCCTGCCGGGATCTGATGGCCGCACAGGCGGTGCAAAGGTCAGAGATTATAATGGCGATGGATCGATCACAGCAGCAGACCAGGTCACTACCGGCAATCCGAATCCTGATTTCATCTTTGGATTCTCTTCGAACCTGCGCTATAAGAATTTCGATTTCAGCATTTTTCTGTCGGGCAGTTATGGAAACGAAATCTATAACCTGAGCCGTTATTCTTTCGAGAATCCATTAGGACAACGCAACCTGCTGAAAGAAACAGCTAATCATTGGACACCGGATAATCCGAATAATGAATATGTCAGCGGGTTTCCTGGAGGGCGTTTACCGATTAGTGATCGCTTTGTAGAAGATGGATCGTACGTGCGCTGCAAAAATATTTCTTTGGGCTATACCTTGCCGGAGATCAAAGGCATTAACCGTGCTCGAATATATATCAGTGCCAACAACCTGTTCACCATTACGAGTTATAGCGGATTCGATCCGGAAGTAAATTCCTATGGAGGATCAAACACAGCGATCGGTGTTGATAACCTCGTGTACCCTGCCGCGAAAACATTTCTGGGAGGCGTTCAAATCACATTCTAAACCGTGCTGATAAATTATACTGGAATGAAAATGAAAAAGCATATTTATACTCAACTCATTGTTTTAACAGCCGCATTGCTTACTTCATGCGAGCTGAACGAAACTGTATACTCTTCGATCTTTACCGAAAACTTTTATAAGACAGGACAAGACGCAGAAGCTGCTATTACAGCAGCATACGATCCGATCGGAGATATGTATAGCGGTCCGGCTGCTGTGCTGATATCCGATTTCAGTGCCGATCAAACTTATCCGCGCGCGGTTGTAGGAAGAAATACACTTACGCTTTTCTCCTATGATGCAAACTATACTACGCAGAAGAGTTTTACCAGGACATTTGAATCACCACAACAGGTTTGGAGTTCCTGTTATGATGGAATTGAAAAGTCGAATTGGATCCTCGAGAAAGTTCCGGCTACCAACATGGATGAAAACCGGAAGAGTCAGATTCTCGGTGAAGCTTATTTTCTTCGTGCCTTCTACCACTGGATGCTCACCAAGAACTTTGGAGATGTCATTATAAAAACAAAGCCAAGCATTACAGAAGAGGAAGCCTATGCTGAAAAGAAAACGAAAGCGGAGGTATATGCGCAAATCTACGCAGACCTGGATCAGGCTTTAGCAACATCACTGGCTTCGTACCCGAACGTTGCCAAAGGGCGGCCGTCTAAAGAAGTTGTATCAGCGCTATATGCGAAGGCAGCGCTATACAATGAAGATTGGGCGACTGCTCTGCAGAAGGCAAACGATGTTATCGCTTCAGGGAAATATAGTCTGGTAGATGATCCCCGCGATTTATACCGTCCACAAACGGAGGATATAGCACGCATCGAAAACATGTGGGCCTTTGAAGCTGAGACCACCGTTCCTGGAAGGTCGCACCAGTTGCTGGGGCTTTATGGCCCTCCCGGTAGTGGCGCTCCTGCCTATGGTAAAACTACATTTGGATCACTATTCGCGTACCAGTCTTTTTACAATTCGTTTGACCCGGACGATGAACGCAGACTCTTGCTTGACACTACCTATATAGATAAAACAGGCAAGACTGTACCTCAAAAAAGTTTGACACCCATTACACAGAAAGCTGTACTTGTAAAGAAATACCAGGAGGAAAATAGTGTAGGCAGTAACACATCGTGCAATATTTCTATTCTGCGATTGGCAGATATATACCTGATTGCCGCGGAAGCAGAAGCACGATTGAATGGTGCTACTACAGCGGCGTACGATTTTATCCAGGCTGTGCGCGATCGCGCAGGTTTACCGGAGCTTGCCTCCGGGTTAAGCGAAACGGATTTTATCGATGCCGTTATACAAGAGCGCTCCTGGGAATTTTTTGGTGAAGGCGATCGCTGGTATGATCTTACGCGTACGGATAAATTCCTTACCGTTATACCGGCAGCTGTCAATGATGTATACCCTGCACGAACGGTACAGCCCAAGAACAAGTATTTTCCGATTCCGCAAGACGAAATCAATGCGAACCCATTGATCGATCAGAATGATCCCTGGAAATAACCACAGTATAGAATATATTCTTAAAAATGCAGCAGTAAACGCATGGTGACAAAAGAGGCTATAAGATTGGTAATAGGTTCAGGCCTGTTCGTTACCATGCAACTGCTTTCTCTAATGACAGTACAGGCACAACATCAACGGCTCTTTTTAATAGCAGGGCAAAGCAACGCAGTAGGGCAGGGCGATATGCATGGGTCTGTATATTGTAAACCGGGAAGCGCTTTTGAATATAGTATAGATTCAGATTCATTGCTACCACTATCGGATCCGGCTGGCCGTAATGAATTGCATTTTGAAAAAGCAAATACCGGAAGTATAAGCCCGTCATTTGCCTTAACGTATCACAACATCACCGGCCATGAAGTGATCATCGTATCAGCCGCTCGTGGCGGAAGTTCATGTCATGCGAAAGCAGAGCTGGATCCGTACGGTAGCTGGTCCGTTGCAGGAAGACTTCCGTTGTTTTCAGATGCCGTTGAAAAAGTGAAGCGTGCTATGGACAAGACTCGTGTACCTCTGAGCGGAATTATCTGGCTTCAGGGAGAACGTGATGCCAATGCGATCAACGATAAAAAGCTGACGCCACAAGAATATAAGGACGCACTTCGAAACCTGGTCAGCCGATTTAGAAAGGAATTAAACCAGGATATACCTTTTTATATGGTCCTTACCGGTTATTATAAGGACCATGATGTATATGGATTTAATTGTGTTCGCGAGCAACAACAAGCGATAGCAAATGAAGTGAACAATGTATCAATTGTGTATACCGATACAAACTTATTTGAAGAAAGAGGTTGGCTGAAAGACTCCATCCATTACAATCAACAAGGCTTGAATGCTATAGGCGCTGCCATAGCAGAAACAATCAGTGAAAAATTAAACTAACAGGAAGTATATCGAGATGAGAAAAATTTGGAAGTATAGTATAGCCGTATGGGTATTCGCATTTGCGACAACGGAACTTTTTGCACAAGGTGTCGTACGGGAAACATCGTTGCACGGTGAATGGTCATTTGCACTAGACCCGGTTGAGGTTGGCGAGAAGTATAAGTGGTATGGCGCGGACTTTAACTCAAGCCGTTGGGATAAGGTAACCGTTCCGCATAGTTATACCATTGACAAACGCTACCATTACTATACCGGTACCGCATGGTATACCCGAAAGTTGAATAAGATTACACTTCCGGAAGGATATAGAGCTTTCATCCGGTTCGAAGCGGTGTTTTATAAAGCACACGTGTGGCTCAATGGAAAAAGTATGGGCGAGCACGAAGGTGGCTATACGCCGTTTGAATTGGACGTCACAGAATTTTTGTCTGATGAAAATGTACTTGCATTGCGTGTGAATAATGCGTGGGACACAACCACTATACCCGGCTCCAAAACCGAGGTTGATTATCAAGGCACGAACGTCTCTCAATTATTTCCGTGGATCAATTATGGAGGAATAACGAGAGATGTAAAGTTGATCGTTCGCCCCGCAGCTTATCAGGATAAAGTGAGAATAGTGGCTATACCTGATCTCGTAAAAAAGACAGCCCATGTGAAAATAGGAATATATCTGCAAAATAAATCTGCGCAGTCTATCAAACCGGGCGATCTGAAAACAACTATATATCATTCCGGGAAGAAAATCCCTGTAAAGCTAAAAGTAACCGGTGATGCTATAACAAGTCAAACTCAAGGCTTGCTCACACTGGAAGGGACACTTGCAGCGAAAGATGTTAAGCTTTGGAATCATGACGAACCTATATTATATGAGGCTGAATCTGTTGTAGGAAAAGATACTGTACGGACAACCTTTGGTATTCGTAAAATTGAGATCAAGGGCACAAGTCTTTTACTCAACGGTGAGCCTATCCGCATGGGAGGTTGTAACCGGCCACTTGATTTTCCGGGACATGGATCCATGGATCCTCAAGTAGTTTTAGATAAAGACCTTATGCTAATCAAGAATGGTAGCATGGAGTTATCGCGCATCAGCCATTATCCTGTTTCACCTGAGTTGCTGGATTGGGCTGATCAACATGGACTGCTCATCATTTGTGAAGCCGGTAACTGGCAGATGACGCCCACGCAAATGGCAGATCCACTGATGCGAAAAAAATTTCAGGCACAAATGCAGGAGATGGTGGAACGCGACTGGAACCATCCTTCCGTAATTGCCTGGAGCGTTGGAAATGAATACCAGTCACAAACTCCCGAAGGCAAAGCATGGACAAAAGATATGTATGCTTTTACAAAGTCGGTTGACCCTACACGTCTCGTAACATTTGCAAGCATGATCGTATTTAATGATCATATTAAAAAGGCCGAGGATGAAGCGTCACAATATGTTGACTTTGTTAGCGCCAATATATATGGTGCGCATCTTAAGCATTTGCAACACGTACATGAGTTGTATCCTGACAAACCTGTCTACGTTAGTGAATTTGGAATTCGTACGGATGCTGTCGGCAGCGAAGAGGAACGTGTACTACATCTCAAGAAGGCAATGGAAGATTTTCGCAAATGCGATTTTCTTATCGGTGCGTCCGTATGGACTTTTAATGATTACGAAAGTTCTTTCCCGGGTACAAATGTAAATGGGTATCGCCCCTGGGGATTAGTTACTCCAGAGCGTGAGCCGCGCGCCATGTATACTACATGGCAGGAAGAATTCTCTCCGGCAATCGTAGAAATAGTAAAGCGAGGTACTGGTGCCGCCATACAGGTAACTGCTCGAAAAGATTTTCCAAGCTATACCTTACGAAACTACAAGCTCATGGTTTCAGGGAAATCTTATACTATAGATATACTGAAGCCAGGTGAAAGCAAATCGTTTGATTTAGCATCACCAGCAGGAGAAAACAAGAGTGTTTCCATTGAACTTCAAAAGCCTGGAGGTTTTGTAATTCTTAAGAAAACGCTTAGCCTGTAAAGATGGTCGGGATAAAATATATAGCGGCCATCTTTATTGTACTCGTAGCAGAAAGTATGTATGCGCAGCGCGTCAAAATGCCTGCGTTCTTCGGCAGCGATATGGTGTTGCAGCGGCAAAAGCCGATTACGTTTTGGGGCACAGCTCCAGCGAAGTCTTCGTTCGCAGTAACATTCAATGGTAAGAAGCAGAAAGTTAAAGCAAATGCAATGGGGGAGTGGAGCGCAGTATATCCCGCGCTTGAAGCAGGTGGTCCATATACTTTCACAGTACATACGGATAGCTCCTATACCTTTACGAATATAGCCATGGGAGATGTCTGGATTTGCTCAGGGCAGTCCAACATGGAATGGCCTTTACTTCGGACGTTCAATGCTTCTTATGAATTGCGTCACGCGAACTATCCACAGATCCGTTCTTTCACTGTCAGCAGGAAGGTATCGTCTTATCCTTTAAAAGATACAGAGCCTGCACAATGGAAAGTGTGTACACCAGCTGAAGCCGCAAGCTTCACAGCCGTAGGGTATTTCTTTGCACGTACATTACACGAAGAGCTAAATATACCGATCGGAATTATTCATACCTCATGGGGTGGTACTGCTATTGCATCGTGGACGAGTCTTGATGCGCTATACCAGCATCCTGATTTTCGCGGTAAGGTCGATACATTTCGCCTGACCCGTGTACAAGATCGTTCGGTGGAAAATCTCGAAAAGAAAAATGCGGAAGCGTCTTTGCAATGGTGGAATGCACTGGAGAAAAAAGACCCGGGTTTAAGCGAGCGTTGGTATAGCGAGCCCACATCCGAAAGCGGCTGGAAGAAATTTATAGCACCTGACTTCGGTGCCGATCATGAGTTTGCAAATTATGCCGGGTCGCTCTGGCTGCGTAAAACATTTAATCTGTCTGCCGAAGTTGCTACACGGGATCTGGTGTTGAACCTGGAGATTCTCAATGATATGGACATTACGTACTGCAATGGTGTAGAGATCGGGCGTAGTACGTGGGCGCCATCCCGGAGAATATATACTATACCGAAGAACCTGCTGAACGCAGGCGCGAACACAATCGTGATTCGTCTTGAACATCAGGCAGGAAACGGATGTTTTAAAACGCACACTGCAGGAGACCTGCGATTATTTGAACTGGCAGAATCGGATAATCCAATAACCGTTCCGTTGGCAGGTGAGTGGGAGTATAAAGCAGGCTTGCTTGCAAAAGACTATCCTGTAAAGACACCCACGATCGGACTTTCCAGAAATATAGCGGTGTTGTACAACGCGATGATTGGCCCCTTTACCCGTTTGGGTATAAAAGGATTTACCTGGTACCAGGGAGAAGGTAATTCGGGAAAGGCGTATCAGTACCGATCGTTGCTTCCTTTACTGATCAACGATTGGCGAAAGCAATTTCATCAGGGAGATCTCCCGTTCATGATCGTTCAAATCTCCGGTTATGGTAAACTCGCCGAAGAACCGGTGGACAATACCTGGGCAGAATTACGCGAAGCACAGGCAATGGCTTTATCAATGCCCAACACCGGATTGGCGGTTAGCCATGACGTTGGCGATCCTTACGATGTCCATCCCACACAAAAGCAAGTCGTAGGGAAACGACTTGCACAGGAAGCTCTCAAAGTTACCTATGGCAAAAGCGATTTGTATACATCACCGCGCTATAAATCAAACGAAAAAAGTGGCGACACAATCATTATACATTTTACAAATATAGGCAAGGGACTACAGTCCAGAGGAGCACAAGTGAAAGGCTTCGCTATTGCGGCAGCCGATAAGAAATTTGTATGGGCTGACGCAATCATTAAAAATGCTACAGTACGCGTATGGAGTAAAGAAATACAAAATCCCGTTGCTGTACGCTACGCGTGGGCAGGAAGCCCGGTGGAAAGCAACGGTGCCAATGTATATAGTATAGAAGGTTTTCCGGTCATGTCGTTTCGAACGGATTCGTGGGAAGGTATAACGTTAAATAAAAAATAGAATGTTAAAATCTGAAGATAGTTTATCTCGATCTTTTCTCCGCAAAGATATACAGGTAGATCTCGTTGTCGTCGGTGGTGGTTTGTCAGGTACATGCTGTGCTATTACAGCGGCGCGTGCAGGATTGAAAGTCGTACTGGTACAAGACCGTCCCGTGCTGGGTGGTAATTCCTCCAGTGAAGTACGGCTGTGGGTATTGGGGGCAACCTCGCACATGGGTAACAACAACCGGTGGTCGCGTGAAGGTGGCGTGATCGATGAGATCCTGGTGGAGAATATGTATAGGAACAAGGAAGGTAACGCTGTGATCTTTGATACCGTGTTGCTGGATAAAGTTGTACGTGAGCCGAACATCACGCTATTGTTGAATACTACCGTGATAGAAGTTGGTAAAAAGAATGCCGATACGATTTCATCGGTGCGAGCCTATTGCAGTCAGAATGCTACGGAATATAGTATATCCGCTCCGTTGTTTTGTGATGCATCCGGTGATGGAGTAGTAGGATTTCTTTCTGGTGCTGCGTTTCGCATGGGCGCTGAGTCCAGGGATGAGTTCGGTGAACAATTCGCGCCATCCGCAGAGTATGGCGAATTGCTCGGGCACTCGATATACTTCTATACCAAAGATATAGGTAAACCGGTTAATTTCATTCCACCGTCCTATGCGCTCGATGATATTACGAAGATACCAAAGTATAAAAAGTTCTCTGCCAAAGAACAGGGCTGTCAGCTGTGGTGGATTGAGTATGGTGGCAGACTGGATACAGTACACGACACCGAGAATATCAAGTGGGAGCTATGGAAGGTTGTGTATGGCGTGTGGAACTATATCAAGAACTCCGGCAACTTTCCCGAGGCACAGAATCTGACGCTGGAATGGGTAGGGACAATTCCGGGTAAACGTGAAAGCCGGAGATTCGAAGGAGACTATATATTACGACAGCAGGATATCGTTGAGCAACGAGCGTATACCGATGCCGTTGCGTATGGAGGCTGGTCGATCGATCTGCACCCGGCCGATGGCGTATTCAGTGAAAAGCCGGGTTGTAATCAATGGCACAGCAAGGGAATTTATCAGATTCCTTTTCGGTGTTACTATAGTCGGAATATAAAGAACTTGTTTCTTGCGGGGCGTATCATCAGTGTAACACACGTTGCGTTCGGTTCGACACGCGTGATGGGAACGAGCGCTTATGGCGGACAAGCTGTTGGTATGGCCGCTGCGCTTTGTGTGCAAAAGAATATACTTCCTAACGAAGTGCTGCGAAATGGAACCATCGCTGAACTGCAACAGGGTCTCGCTGCTATTGGACACTATATTCCGGAAATTTCACATGTAAATTCAAAAGACCTGATTCGTGCTGCTACCATTAAAGCCTCAAGCGAATATATACTAAGGGAACTATCCGAGTCAGGTATCACCAGGAATCTGGATCCTGCGGTAGCCCAATTATTGCCCCTGCAGCAAGGTAAAGTTCCGGATCTGAGTCTGCATGCTGAAGCCGATGTTGATACAACCTTACAGGTCGAGCTGTTTCTAAGCCAACGGCCCGGTAATTTTACGCCTGATGTTTTACTGGAATCACGATCTATACCTTTGGTCCCCGGACGAAATTGTGTGCAGTTGTCTTTCAAGAGTATATGGATGGATTCCGGATATGCATTTGTCGTTTTCAGGAAAAATGCTGCTATACGATTACACTATTCACTGCAACGCGTTACTGGTATACTTTCCGTTTTCAATCACATTAACGAAGCTGTTTCCAACTATGGTAAACAACTACCACCACCAGACATTGGTGTGGATGCTTTTGAATTCTGGTGTCCGCTGCGAAGACCGGATGGACTGAATGTAGCGATGAAGATAAATCCAGGTTTAAATTGTTTTCAGGCTGTAAACATACGGAATGGTATAGATCGCCCCGTGCTACAACCGAATGCATGGGTAGCGGATTTAAGCGATGCTTCACCTCGACTCGAATTTACTTGGCGTGAAGAAGTTTCCATCCGTGAGATCATACTCAAGTTTGATACAGACTTCGATCATCCAATGGAAACTGTACTGATGGGACATCCTGAATCGGTGATGCCGTTTTGTGTTCGTACATTCAGGTTATTGGATGAACATGGAAATGTACTCTATCAAAAGAATGATAACTACCAGACGGTTAACCGGATCATCCTCGACAAAGCTATACATACACACAAGCTGGTGCTTGAAGTGAATCACCCATCACAACATATACCTGCCTCCGTATTTGAAATTCAGTGCTATGCTTAACATCTATTACCACGTGAAAAGAATATTATATAACATTCTGTTTGTATGCAGTGCCGCACTGGTATTATGTTGCCAGCGTCCAGTGGAGTTAAAGAATGATCATCTGCATATAAATTGGTCAAACGACAACGGATGGAAGATCACAGCAATCACTTTGAAAGATGACTCATCGCAGCGATCCTTAGAGATTCCGTCAGGAGAATATACTTTACTATATAGTAAAGATAAACCCGACAGTACGCCTACTATATTTAAGGCTATCACAGGAGTAGTATTTCCTGAGCCAATCTATAAATATCAAATTGACCATTGGAAAAAATCAACGTCACCGGTGACATTGAATACAGCAGGGGAGGCCTTTCATTTTTATCCGGAAGATATAAAGTCTGTTGAAAATGAAATCAGTTTTACAAAGGAACTTTCGGTGGCGGTCGTTACGGCCTCCTGGAAATTTGATCCGCTATATCCCACCGATATATTGGTGAAACAAAGTTTGATCGCCAAACAAGATGGCTATTATTCATTGGCTACACCCTCTTTCGCAACCGTTGAAAAAGACGACCTCGCATGGGCTACGATTCCCGGATATTTTCAGGGAAGTGATTTTCAGGACAACTTTGTACTGGCCTATGCTTACGGACACGGGATTCCTAAACTTCCTGTTATATACCCGGATCGAACGGCAAGCACGCTCTCTCCAATTATTACTACACGCAAGGGTATATCTATAGCAGTGACACCTGCCCCGGGGTTGGCGCGTGATCCATGGGAGAAAGATCACAACACTCACGCCCAATGGAAGCTTGGCCTATCGCACATGAATCGGAAGGGAGCTGTGTCCCCAACGTTGTATTATCCCGTATTGGGTGAACCTGCTTCAAAACTGAAAGCAGGCGATACACTTGCCTATGAGTTTCGATTCAGTGTAACAAACGGTGATTGGTATAAGAGCCTGAAGCATACGGTAAATGATATATACCAATTTGATAATACACTTGACTTACGCGAAAATAAACAATCGCTGATCAGCCGTGTCGCTGCCATGCGTCATTACCTTATCAATGGAGAGACATCGTTGTGGAATATTGAAGCGTTTGAAGGTCGCAAGATCGGTGGACAATCCTACCTGGGAGGTGTTGTTGGTTCTTCTGGCGATGCCATGAAGAATTCAGACTATGGTGCGATGTGGATGCTGGCGAATGCCTCGGAAGATCCTATACTAAAGAGACAGGTGTTACCGTATGCGCTTAATTTTAAATTTGCGCAACAGCAAATGACTCCTGGCTTTTTTAAAGGTGCTGCTATAGGGCAGTATTATTTAGCGAAGAGTAAAAAGTTTGTTGAGGAGTGGGGTGAGTTTGTAGAGCCGATCAGTCTTACATATTATACGATGCTGGATGATGGAAATATACTCTTGTTCGAGCCGCAAAATACAGAACTTCGCAACCGCCTACGCCTGGGCGCTGACCTGCTATTAAAATGGCAGAAAGCAGATGGTAGTTGGGAAGTAGCTTACGACCGCCATACGGAGCAGCCTATATTTAAGGATATAAAAGATCTGCGTCCTACATTTTATGGTTTACTCGTAGCCTATCGGATTTTAAAAGATGAACGGTATTTAAATGCTGCTCGTAAAGGAGCCGACTGGTTGATTGAGAATGGCGTCAAGCCCGGTTATTTTATAGGTGTATGCGGTGATGCACGCTACGCACCTGATTTTGCTACAGGACAGACAGCCCAGGCGTTGCTTGATCTGTTCGATTTAACAAATGATGGTAAGTATAAAGATGCAGCCCTCGAAGCCGCACGCTTTTATGCTACTTCTATATATACGCATCCGGTTGCCAGTACTGCTGCTAAGCAAGTAAAAGATATAGCACGTGAGGATTGGGAGATTACGCAATCCGGATTAAGCTTCGAACATGGTGGTATCATGGGGTCGGCACAACGGCATGGGCCTATACAATTAGCCAGTCACGCAGGATTGTTTGTTCGTGTTTTTCAACAGACAAAAGACTCGTTATTTCTGACGATGGCGCGCTCGGCAGCGATTGGACGCGATGCATTTGTTGATCCTAAAACACAGGTTGCTTCTTATTACTGGAATGCCATGAACAAAGGATCTGGTCCATACCCGCACCATGCGTGGTGGCAGATTGGTTGGATCACCGACTATTTATTGGCAGAAGCGGAGCTGCGCTCGAATGGTGCTATAGATTTTCCACGCGGATTTGTTACTCCAAAAGTAGGACCGCACCAATCCTATGGATTTGAACCAGGCAAAATATATACTCATGATGCGAACCTGATTCTGCGCGATGGACTTGTAGTGACGGACAATCCTAACATAGAAGCACTCACGGCCATTTCAACAGATCAGAAAAATCTTTTTGTTATTTTGATGAACGACATCGGTCGTGGGCAAGATGTACGTGTCTCTATAGATATACAGAAGCTCAAGCCTTCCCTGAAAATAAAGGATACACAGGATGTAGGCACCGGTAAATCTATTACGTTGTCGGCTAACACAATATTTAAGTTGAACGCGTATGGAATTCAGGTTTTAAAAATTAATATCGAGTGATCGTGGCGAACACGACTCATTCTACATCTTGAACTATAGCACACATGGCGCAATTGGATTTTGTGGTGATGGCAGTTTTTGCCTTTCTTATTTTTTCGATCGGACTTGCATTCACACGAGTAGGAAGTAAAAACAGTCAGGCATTTTTTGAAGCCGGAGGAGAAACGCCCTGGTGGATCAATGGGCTTTCTTTATTCATCAGTTATTTTTCAGCAGGTACATTTGTGGTTTGGGGATCGATCGCATATAAGCACGGACTCGTAGCGAACATGATCCAGCTTACCATGGCAATCAGCGGACTTTTAACAGCCATGTTTATCTCAGCCCGATGGAAACGCACCGGTACGCGCACCGCTGCTGAATATATAGGCCTGCGGTTTGGCACAAGTGCACAACAGTTCTATACATACCTCATCCTTGTTTTGAGTTTGGTAAACACCAGCGCTGTATTATACCCGGTTGGGAAAATGGTATATGTGGCTACGCCTTTTTCTCTGAATGCCTGTATAATCGCGATTGGTATTATCATTGTTCTGTATACAGCAGCCGGAGGATTGTGGGCAGTACTGGTAACGGATGTCGTGCAATTTGTTATACTGATGGCAGCGGTACTCATTGTTATACCCGCTGCACTCGGAGATGTAGGAGGCTTCGACAGTTTTGTTCAAAAAGCTCCGGAAGATTTCTTTGAACCTTTCAGCAACGATTATACGGCTGGCTTCATGCTCGCATTTATAGGATACCAGACGGTATATATTGGAGGCAACTGGGCTTATGTGCAACGCTATACCAGCGTGTCGAGTGAACGGAACGCGCGCAAAGTTGCGTACCTGTTTTCTATACTATACCTGGTAAGCCCTGTTATCTGGATGTTGCCTCCTATGATCTATCGCGTTATCAATCCGGATCTGCAAGGCCTCGAACCGGAAGGTGCCTATATGATGCTCTGTCAAAAAATATTGCCGGCAGGTTTAATAGGACTTGTTCTGTCGGGCATGATATCCGCTACATCGAGTAAGGCCAACACCACGATCAACCTGGCAGCCGTTGTATTTGCGAATGATGTTTACAAAAAAGTTATTCATCCGGCAGCGACCGATAAAACATTGGTGTTGATCGCCAGGATATTTACGTTGCTGTTTGGCGCAGGAACCATCGTAGTCGCCATGCTCGTTCCACTGGCAGGTGGTATAGTGGAAGTAGTGCTGAGTATAGCAGCGATTGCAGGGGGAGCCTTGTTCGCGCCGATGATCTGGTCTTTATTTTCCAGACGCCAGACCTCCGTTTCAGTGATCACGACTACAGTGGTGGCACTTACGGTTAATCTTTTCTTTAAAGTTATAGTGCCTGTAATTTTTCATACAAAGCTGAGCCGTACTATAGAAACAGTTCTGGGTGTAGGGATACCGTTGTTATTGCTGGCACTTTTTGAAATATACTACTATACACGCAAGCACATTGATCCGGGTGCTCTTATTATTGAAAAGCATATACTGAAACATGCACAGACAGGCCATGGCCATGCACACGACCATCAGGAAGCCGAGCGTCAGAATCGTTTCGGTGTAAGCGTGATTGTATTTGCGTCTGCATTTGTAGGGCTTGGTATATTTGTATTAGGCTGGGCGGCCGATGTAAATTCTATTGTTATGACAGTAGGGGCAGGGATTCTCTTTCTCTCATTAATCGCCCTGATCAAAATTAAGGCTGGCAGGAAATAACACATCCTTCAGAAGAGCTAATTAGCTTGGACTGGCGCTGAATTAACGGTTGCGTTTAATTTTTTAAGGAAAAGGCAGTTTTTTACGCAACTCTAATTAACTTTACACCGTTAAGTAAAATATCAATTCAAAAAGGTTATGACTATTTCCACGAGAAAAGAGCGCCAGAAAGAGGAATTGAGGGCTAAAATCCTTCAAACTGCGAAGGAATTGTTCATAGAGCACGGCTTCGAGCAAACATCTATCCGGAATATCGCTGAACGAATTGAGTATTCTCCAACCACTATATATCTCTACTTTAAAGATAAGGACGACATCTTCCACGCTTTGCACCTGGAAGGATTTATACTCCTGAATCAATATTTCCGCGCACTCGAGCATGTGTCAGATCCATTCGAACGCTTGAAGGCAATCTCAAAATCATATATCAATTTCGCTGTAGAAAATGGAGAATTTTATGATTTAATGTTCATAAACCGATCTCCTATAAATTCAATTAATAAGGAAGATGCCAAGTGGGAAGAAGGTAAGCGTGCTTTCGGATTTCTGACCGGTACCATTACAGAATGTATAGAGAAGGGATACTTCAAAGGAATGAATCCGGAGGTATTGGCCTTTACAGTTTGGTCTATGGTGCATGGTGTGTGTTCGCTGGAGATTCGTAATCGCTGTGATGTGATCAGTGAAGAGAATCGTCAGGGCCTTTCTGATAAGGCGTGTGCTATTATTATTGAAATATTTGAGCGCATGCACCCTAAAAACATACAATAAATTTTTTTGCTCTACGACTTAACAGTGTAAACTTAAATATCAATGGAAACTTTTAACCCCAAAATCAAGCTTGCAAAACTCTTCGTGATGGCGGCATTCGCGATCATTCCGATGTCCTTGCAAGCACAGTCAGCCCTGGACGACTACGTGCATGAGGGCCTCAAGAACAACCTGTTGTTGCAGCAAAGAAACCTTTCGTTGCAACAGGCTCAGCAGTCTTTGCAGATCGCGAAGAGTTATTTTATGCCTTCTGTAACCTTGTTGGGTGACTATACTTCCGGATCCGGGGGACGGAGTATATCTATACCAGTAGGGGATCTGCTCAATCCGGTATATACATCGTTAAACCAGATGACGCAGAGCGATCAGTTTCCACAAATCGATAACGTAAGTCAGAATTTTTTTCCGAAGAATTTTTACGATGCACGTGTACGCACCTCTTTGCCAATCATCAATACTGACCTCTATGTGAATAGAACAATCCAGGGACAACAGGTGATGATGCGAGAGTTCGAGGTAGATATATACAAGCGTCAGCTTGTGCTTGATATCAAGACCGCCTACTTCAACTATCTCACTGCTGTAGCTGCTATTAAAATTTATGAAAGCGGACTCGCTCTCGTAAATAAAAATGTAGAGATCAATGAATCTTTACTGCGCAACGGAAGAAGCCTGCCTGCAAATTACCTGCGTTCGAAAAGTGAAGCCGAGCGCGTAAAGTCAGAATTGAACAGCGCCAGGAACACGGAAGCAAATGCTAAGAAATACTTCAATTTTTTATTGAACAAAAATCTCGATAGCACTATAGATATAAATATTACAAACCTCGAAACGACATCTATACCTGATACAACGGTTATCTCACTTCAACAGCGTGAAGAACTTCAATTGATCAAGACTGCACGTGACATTAATCAATCAACGTTGCGTTTGAACAGGCTTACGCGCGTGCCCAAAGTAAACGCATTCCTGGATCTTGGCTCACAGGCTTCAGACTGGAAGTATAATAACGATTCGAGATATTACCTCGTAGGTGTACAGCTATCGTTACCGTTGTTCCAGGGGTTTCGTAACGCAACCACCATCCGTCAGAGTAAACTTGAAATTCAAAAGACAGAATATAATCTGCTCAATACAACGCGACAGCTACAGCTCGCAGAGTCTGTAGCGAAGAATGATCTTCAAACTACCGTACAAAATTATCTCGCATCACGCGAGCAATTGAAATCAGCGCAAAGTTACTTTAACCTGATTGAGAAAGGATATCAGCAAGGAGTTAACACGTTGATCGAATTTCTGGACGCACGCAATCAACTAACTTCTTCACAACTGCAGCAAAGTCTGCGGTTATTCGAAATGCTTACTGCCGAAGCAAAACTGGAACGCGAAACAGCATCTTATACTCTTCAATACTAATCATTAACCTTTATGAAAAAATTCACAACACATTTTACGGTAACCCTGTTGGTTATGACATTGCTACTGATAGTGCTGCAAGCCTGCACCGACAGCAAAGGAAAAGAAGCCTCTGTTCCTTCCGGTGCTGAGCCAATCCCCGTGAAAGTAATGTCACTGCAAAAATCTACAGATGTAAGTGCGATCAATGCTTCCGGTCAACTTACAACAGATGATGAAACTACATTGGCATTCAAGATTGGTGGTATAGTAAACCGGGTGCTTGTAAAGGAAGGTGATAAAGTAAAGAAAGGACAGTTGCTCGCTACACTGAATCTTACCGAGATCAATACACAAGTATCACAGGCTCGTCATGGTTATGAAAAAGCAGAACGCGATTTTAAACGCGTAACAAGTTTATATCGCGATAGCGTTGCTACACTGGAGCAATTGCAAAATGCCGAGACAGCATTGGCAGTTGCAAAAGAGCAATTGCAAGCTGCGGACTTCAATCGTAGCTTCTCCGAGATTCATGCACCAGAGAGTGGTTATGTGTTGCGCAAGTTTGTAAACTCCGGACAAGTAGTAAGCATTGGTGACCCAATCCTGTTAACCAACGGTGCGGCTAGTGGAAACTGGATTCTCAAAGTAAGTGTGAGTGATAAGCAATGGGGTTCTGTTTCGCTGCATGATAAAGCTGCTATACATATAGATGCATTTCCCGGTCGTACGTTCCCGGCTATTGTGAGTCGTAAGTCAGAAACGTCAGATGCGCAGACCGGTACATTTACACTGGAGCTGCAAATAAAAAATGAAGGTGCGCGACTTGCTACTGGTATGTTTGGATCTGCTGTTATTCAAACAGGTGAGACGCAGTCTTCGTGGAGCGTTCCCTATGAAGCCGTGTTAGATGCCAATGACAATGAAGGGTTTGTGTTCATCACAACCGATCACAAAACAGCACACAAGCAACCCGTTATTATAGAATCATTCAACGGCAAGAGTATACGCATCAGCAAAGGACTTGAAAACGCAGAAGCGCTGATCATTTCCGGAAGCGCTTATCTCACCGACAATTCTCCTATCAACATTTTGAAATAGCCTGTATGAAAATCTCAGAATATGCCGTGAAGAATTATCAGTTTACACTGGTGATGTTTCTGATGGCAATAGCGTTGGGTATAACCACGCTCTTTACCATGCCCCGTAGTGAAGACCCGGATGTGGAGTCTCCTCAGTTTGCAGTTATAGTGGTATATCCCGGCACCAGTCCGAAGGATATGGAAGAACTGGTGGTTGATCCGATTGAAGAAAGGATCAATGAGCTTGAAGACATGAAGCGTATTCGCACCACGATCAGCGATGGGCTTGCAGTATTTCGTGTCGAGTATAAATATGAAAGTGATCCGGATGAAAAATACCAGGAAATTGTACGCGAGATAAACAGTCTTCGCCCTGAATTACCCGAGGATATATTTAGTTTGGAGATCAACAAGTTTCAACCCTCGGATGTAAATATTTTGCAGATCGCGTTGATCTCAGAAAATGCATCGCGTACAAAATTGAAATTTCATGCCGAAGCGTTGAAGGATGAATTGGAAAAAATCACGCTGTTGAAGAATGTAGAAATACAAGGACTTCCTGAACAGATCGTGCGGGTAGAATTGCGTCTTGAAAAGATAGCGCAAATGCATATACCGCTGGATGCTATCACAGGAAGTTTGCAAAGCGAAATGGCCAACATTCCCGGAGGAAGTATCGTTGCGGGTTCAAAGTCGTTCAGCATCAAAACCAGTGGTAACTATAAAGGACTCGAAGAAATCAAGAACACCATTGTATATTCTGCCAATGGAAAGAATATACTTCTTAAAGATGTAGCAGACGCCTATACTACTTTTGATGAGACCAAACACATCACCAGGTTGAATGGACACCGTTGCGTATTTGTCATCGCTGCACAAAAATCAGGATTGAACATTACCAACACACAGAAGGTATATAAACCCGTATTGGAATCTTTCGCTAAAAAGTTGCCTTCCAACATCGACATGGTACACCATTTCGATCAGGCTGATAATGTGAATGGAAGATTAGCTGGCTTAGGAAAAGATTTTCTCATTGCTATTTTGTTAGTATCGATCACGCTGTTGCCATTAGGATGGAGAGCTGCTTCTATAGTGATGATCTCTATTCCATTATCCCTGGCGATTGGTCTGGTATTGCTGAACCTTTTTGGAATCAGTCTGAATCAGTTAAGTATAGTAGGGCTGGTGGTAGCCTTGGGTTTATTGGTAGACGACAGCATTGTGGTGGTTGAAAATATAGAGCGATGGATGCGTGAAGGACATTCCAGACTGGACGCAACGCTGAAGGCTACACGCCAGATTGGTCTTGCTGTGGTGGGATGTACAGTAACACTGATCATCGCTTTTATGCCACTGGTATTTTTGCCGGAGGGTGCCGGTGATTTTATTCGCGGATTGCCGCTTGCAGTAATTATGGCGGTGCTTGCTTCGATGCTTGTTTCCATTACAGTAATTCCGTTTCTATCGAGCCGCATTTTAAAGAGTCATGAAAATGCTGAAGGAAATATATTTCTTCGCGGCATGCAGAAATTGATTCATGGAAGTTATTCTGTATTGCTGGATAAAGCACTGAAACATCCCATTATCACCATGGTGGTGGCAGGGGTTGTTTTCATAGGGTCACTGCAATTATTCCCGATCATAGGCTTTGGTCTTTTTCCTGCCTCTGAAAAGCCACAGTTTATCATCAATACGATTACACCGTTGCAAACTAATATAGAGGCGACCGATTCTGTGTCACGATATGTAGAGCAAGCGGTAAGTAAAATTCCGGAAGTGAAATACTATGCTTCAAATGTAGGGAAAGGAAATCCAAGGGTATATTATAACGTAACGCAGGAGAATGAGCGTACAGATTTTGCACAGACTTTTGTTCAATTGGACGAGCACACATCGCCAGATCGTAAGCTTGAAATCATCAACCAGCTCCGCGATGAATTTAATCAACATGCCGGTGCTAAAATTGAAGTAAAAAATTTCGAACAAGGTCCACCGATAGTAGCACCGGTTGAGATTCGGTTATTTGGTGACAACCTCGATACACTTCGCACACTGGCAGCACGCGTTGAAAGCATGATGAAGCAAACCGAAGGTACATTGTATGTGAACAACCCGGTGAACAATCTGAAAAGTGATATGCGCGTTGTGATCAATCAGGATAAAGCACGAATGACGGGTATCAATACCGTAGATATAGATCGCACTGTACGACTTGCTGTAGCGGGTCTTAACATGGGCAATTTCACAGATGCCGATGGAGAGGATTATGATATATACCTGACAACACCCAAGAAGGAACGTGCTACCCTCGCATCGCTTGATAACCTGTTTGTGAATACACGCCTCGGTGCACCGGTGCCGCTGGATCAAATCGCTTCATTAAAATTAGAGACATCACCACTGAGTATCGATCACTATAATAAAATACGCATGGTATCGGTATCGTCATCTGTGGAAAAAGGATACCTGAATAGTGTAGTGATCAGTGATGTAGTGAGCAAGATGGAGAAGATGAAACTTCCTGAAGGCTATAGCTATATGATGGGCGGTGATGTAGAAGCCAGCAACGATTCTTTTGGAGGACTCGGTACAATCATCATCATGACGGTCTTCATGTTTGTCGCGGTGCTCATTTTAATGTTCAAAACATTTAAGAGTATGCTCATCGTACTCAGTGTTATACCGCTCGGTATAGTAGGAGCGTTGTTAGGACTTTTAATCTCCGGCAATCCGCTTTCATTTGTAGCCATCATCGGGTTGATCGCACTGGCCGGAGTAGAGGTAAAGAACTCCATTCTGCTGGTTGACTTCACCAATCAATTACGAATGCAAGGTAAATCCGTAGACGAAGCTATTCGCGAAGCGGGTGAAGTAAGATTTCTTCCAATCGTGTTGACATCACTTACTGCCATTGGAGGGTTGTTGCCGATTGCTTTATCAACCAATCCGTTGATAGCACCGCTGGCGATTGTATTGATCGGAGGTTTGATCAGCTCAACATTGCTTTCACGCATTGTAACACCGGTAGTATATAAACTTATTCCACCACGTATATAGTTTGATCAGTAAAGAAATGCAGCGGGATAATTTGAGGAAAATTATCCCGCTTTTTTTATATATGAGATCGTGAGCATGTTGATACTTCGCTACTCGTAGCAGGTGCAATTTTTTCTTTCGCACGATGTTGTCTTGCAGAAAATCAGGAATAATTGTAAATCATTAAAAAAAGATCAACATGATCGTAAAAACAAAGAAGCTTCAGGGCCAGGTAGCCATTGTTACCGGAGCCAGTTCAGGAATAGGAGCGGGCGTTGCAAAAGCGTTGGCATCAGCCGGTGCAGCAGTGGTTGTTAATTATTCCAGCAGTGCTGATAAAGCAGAAGAGGTACTAAAAGAAATAAAGGGTGAAGGTGGTGATGGCTTTACTATAAAAGCAGATGTTAGTAAAGAAGAAGATGTGCTTCGGATGTTCAGCGAAACTATAAAACGGTATGGCACCGTTGACATCCTGGTAAACAATGCGGGCTTGCAGAAGGATGCAAAGTTTCACGAGATGTCACTGGAACAATGGGATCACGTGATCGGTATAAATCTCACCGGCCAGTTTCTATGTGCGCGTGAAGCCATCAAAGAATTTATAAAGCGCGGTGTATCACCGGAACGTTCATTGTCTGCCGGGAAAATTATTTGCATGAGTTCGGTGCACGAAGTAATTCCGTGGGCAGGGCATGCAAACTATGCTGCCTCTAAAGGAGGAGTAATGATGTTGATGAAAACTATCGCGCAGGAATATGCTCCACTGAAAATTCGTGTGAACAGCATTGGCCCGGGCGCAATTCGTACTCCTATTAATTACGCTGCATGGCAAACACCACAGGCCTATAATCAGTTGCTGAAACTTATTCCTGCCAAGCGAATCGGCGAAGCCGAAGATGTTGGTCGCGCAGCGGTATGGCTTGCTTCCGATGACTCCGAGTATGTAAACGGAATTACTTTATTTGTTGATGGAGGCATGTTGCTGTATCCAGGATTTGAAGATAATGGTTAGTACTCTATATTACACGCGATTTGTCTTACACATCATTTCTTTCCTAACCATTTGATTTTAATGACCGCAGAAAAAGTACGTCTACAGGAGGATCATGCTAAACAAAAGAACTGGCGAAAATTTGGACCCTATCTGACCGAACGTCAATGGGCAACGGTGCGTGAAGATTATAGTGCTGACGGAAATGCATGGGACTATATTTCGCATGATGCAGCACGAAGTAAAGCGTATCGGTGGGGCGAAGAAGGTATTGGTGGCATCAGCGATGATGAACAGTTGCTTTGCTTTTCACTCGCACTTTGGAATAAGAAAGATCCTATTCTGAAAGAACGGATCTTTGGTCTCACCAGCTACGAAGGCAATCACGGAGAAGATTGCAAAGAGCAATACTATTACCTCGACAGCACTCCCACACACTCCTATATGAAGATGCTGTATAAATATCCACAGCGGGAGTATCCATACCAGTGGCTTAAAGATGAAAACAAGCGCAGGGGTAAAAATGATCCGGAATTTGAACTATTGGACACGGGTATATTTGATGATAAAAAATACTTTGACGTTTTTATAGAGTATGCCAAAGCAGATGCCGATGACCTGCTGATCAAAATTACTGTACACAACAAAGGAGCAGAAGATGCTGCCGTAAATATACTTCCGCACATCTGGTTTCGGAATACATGGCAGTGGAATAACGAATCACGCAGGCCTGAGATGTACCTGGACGATGCGCATACAATTCTCATCATTCATCCGCAGCTCGGACGATTTTATCTTTTCACAGAAGAAAAAGGTGAAGCTCTTTTTTGTGAGAATGAAACGAACACAGCACGGCTCTATAATTACCCATCCACGGGTACATTTAAAGATGGCATCAACGACTATATCGTTAATAAAAAGAAAGGAACATTAAACCGGAGTCCGCGGGGTACCCGGGCTGCATTTAATTATGATGTAACTGTACCGGCAGGAAAGGCAGTTACACACCGACTCCGCCTCACCAATAATTTTAGTGCAAAACCTTTCAGTGATTTTGATACTATATGGAACAGCAGAGTAGAAGAAGCCGATGCGTTCTACCAGGAGTTGCAACAAAATATAGCAGACGAAGATAAAAAAGACATACAGCGCCAAGCCTTCGCCGGCATGTTATGGGGCAAACAATTCTATTACTATGATGTTGCGCGTTGGTTGAATGGTGATCCGGGAAAATCGGCACCACCGGCACAACGCAAGAAGGGAAGAAACCATGAATGGATGCATTTACACAATGCAGATATTATTTCGATGCCCGATAAATGGGAATATCCCTGGTATGCCGCGTGGGATGTAGCCTTCCATACTATACCGCTTGCGTTGGTAGATGCAGAATTTGCCAAGCAGCAATTGTTGTTGTTTACAAAGGAATGGTATATGCATCCCAACGGGCAATTGCCTGCGTATGAATGGTCGCTTGGCGATGTGAATCCACCGGTACATGCCTGGGCAACGTATAGAGTATATAGGATTGATGAGAAACAAAACGGCAAAGGCGACCGGAAATTTCTCGAAGAAGTCTTTCACAAACTCCTGCTGAATTTTACGTGGTGGGTAAATAAAAAAGATCACGAAGGGAATAACATTTTCCAGGGAGGATTCCTCGGGATGGATAATATTGGTGTATTCGATCGGAGTGCGCCAATGCCTGCAGGAGAATTCATTGAGCAGACCGATGGTACAAGCTGGATGGCGATGTTTACCTTAAACATGCTGCGCTTATCGCTTGAGCTCGCGAAAGAAAATCCAACGTATCAGAGTCTGGCAACAAAATTCTTTGAGCACTTCCTATATATAGCGGGTGCCATGCGAAACATTGGTAATGAAAGTATTGACCTGTGGGATGAAGAAGACGAATTCTTCTACGATGTTCTGCATACTTCCGATGATAAAGATATCCGGATGAAAGTCCGGTCGATGGTAGGATTGATTCCGTTGTTTGCTGTAGAGATTCTCGATGAAGAGGTTTTTGAATCCAATCCCGAGTTTACTGAACGATTAGAATGGTTCCTCAAGAACAGACCTGACCTGGCAAACCTTATTTCACGTTGGGCAGAGAAGGGAAGAAAAGAACGCCACTTGTTATCACTGTTGCGTGGTCACCGGATGAAACGTATCCTGAAAAGAATGCTGGACGAAACGGAGTTTCTTTCTCCATATGGTATACGTGCGTTGTCTAAAGTATATGACGCCAAGCCCTATACCTTTAACAGCAACGGGAATAACCTTACGGTTAAATATATACCAGGCGAAAGCGATTCGGGAATGTTTGGCGGTAATTCAAACTGGCGCGGACCCATCTGGTTCCCGGTAAATTATTTGCTGATCGAATCTCTTCAACGCTTTTATCAATATTATGGAGAAGATTTTAAAATAGAACATCCTACAGGCTCCGGTAAAATGCGGACGTTACTTGAAATAGCCGATGAACTATCAGCACGTGTCGTGAGTATTTTCACGAAAGATAAAGACGGAATGCGCCCGGTATATAATCATGAGAAGCGTATTCAAAACGATCCTGATTTTAACAAGTATATATTGTTCTATGAGTATTTCCATGGCGACAACGGGAGGGGAGTAGGCGCCACACACCAAACCGGCTGGACAGGGCTTGTCGCGAAATTGATTCAACCTAAGAATACATAATGCACTAGTACTGTGGAGACCAAGTTCATTGTCACCTGTACAAGCGATTCGATTTGATGGATATTTAGAATTGCTGCTAAGCCAACAAACAGTACAATTAGTATTGCAAATGATGTTGATCTGATGTAAGTTGCAACGCTTATATAGCTTGCAGCTATACTACATACCTACAAAATCCAGTGTCCATTTCTCCGTACTAATACAGACACGGCTATCTATATTTTCTGTACATGCTTCTCCGTGA
Source organism: Ohtaekwangia koreensis (assembly GCF_900167975.1). Classification (GTDB taxonomy): domain Bacteria; phylum Bacteroidota; class Bacteroidia; order Cytophagales; family Cyclobacteriaceae; genus Ohtaekwangia; species Ohtaekwangia koreensis. The sequence continues at coordinate 982,370 of NZ_FUZU01000003.1, read as the reverse complement.
AAGCCCTCTTTACATTATTATGCCCTGCTATATAGTTTTGTTTTAACAGAAAGAGAAAGTGTTGAGGGGTTAAGAGGGGCGTGTTCTGATAAGAGCATGCCCTTTTGTTTTTAATCTGTTATGCGCAATGCGCTTTGGTGAAGAACCCATTTATACCATAACTATATAAGTATGCAAAAACGGTTACCTGTTTTCTTCGCCATTCTTTTCCTGTGGGCTTCATCCTGTAATGAAGAGACACCCGTTTCGAAGACTCCTGATGAAAAAATTGTCATTACAGACCTTGATCATGAACCAATTGCCAAAGACCTGCTATCAAAATTGCAAGGCAATGCGGCAAACGGAAGAGTAAGCAGCCTCGAAATTAAAGATGCATTTTTTAAATACGAAGATCCTGATAGTGGAGTACTGAATTATACTTTTCCGCTACCTGACGACTCACCGGATTATTTTGAAAACATGGTTCTATCAAAGTATGATGACGGGTTTTATGGATTTATATACCGCTATATACCGGATGAAAGCTATACCAAAGATGAGCCTTTTAGAGGGAGCCTTCAGCAATTTGATCTGGAAGGCAACCTGATCGGAGAATTTTCAATTCCCTTTGAGCGAGATAGTATATCTAAAGGTGGAAGAACACAATTGGTTAATCAATGTGTTAAAAGCATTGAACAAAACTGTGTAACTACCTACAAAGTCGAAACCGTTACCGATTATCCTTGCCATTGCCAATATGATCGTAAGACACAACTGAGTAGCGTATGCACTTTTTCGTTTAACATGGGCATGTGCGATGATATGATAGCTGTACCTCCGGCTGGTGGTGGAGGTACGTATGTAGCGATGGGTAGCGGGCCATCGCCCAAGGCAGGTGGAAGCGGAGGCAATAATACGGGTGCTACAAAACCAGTCCCGAAAAAACCAGTAGTAATAGTAGTGCCTGAAAACGACTTTTACGTAGGCGACAACTGTGTGGCCTGTATAGAGAATCAGTTGAAAGATCCTTGTTTGAAAATGGTTGCTAAAAAAGTATTGAATCCTGCTATAGCAAATAAGTATAATAAACTGATACAGGATATATTTAATAAAAATGATAAGGTAAATTTGATTCTGAAGGAAGGGACAGCCGAAGATATAAGAAAAAAACCAGAGTTAAATAATACATACGGTTGGACAGAACCAGTAGAATTATACAACGGTATAGTGGGTGTAACTATAAAGCTTCATCCTCAGAATCTTTCTAATACTTCTCAGGAGTTCATTGCAGCTACTGTATGCCACGAAGCCTTCCATGCAGTAGTGCATTATTTTGATAGAGATAACTGGTTTAAGAATACACCTACGGATGATCATATTGCAATATTCTCAACTTACCTGGATTTAGTAGCTGAAGGGCTGCAAAGTGCGTACCCTAATCTCAATTCTCGCGAAGCACAAGGGCTTATTCTAAAAGGAATGCTCGACTATAAAAAACAATGGGGCGAATTATTCAATATAATTCTAAAAAAGAAAGGATTCACAGAGGGTCAAGTGGATGAAATCAAGAGGCGGTATAAAAATGGAATATCAGGTACTTCCTGCAACTAAAATCAACATTATGAAAAGTCTTTATACTTTAGTTTTGCTTACAATAATATGCAGTTGCTGCAAGAATAATGATAGAAAAAACAAGGATAATAACCAATGGAATTCCAAATTTGAAGGGAATGCCAGTATTGATGATATACATAAGGATGTTAAAGAAATAGCCATTGAAAGCGATTTTTGTGTCATTTTTTGTATTAGAGACAACATCAATCACGGATGGTATAAAATATTTTCGCTAAAAGGTGATAACTGGGAGAAGATTGACATTCAGCAAAATGTTATGGATGAAGAACAGATGAGAAAAGACCCCGGATACTATATAGCTAGAGACATAACAACAAGAAAACTCTGTAAGCTCGAAGAAGCGAACTCTTTCTTATCGAAACTCAAGAGTTATGGATTGTTCGAATTGCCGGAGGAGAAAATCCTCTTTAAAAAATGTAAGGATAGCGGTATTGCAGATATAGGAAGCACATACATTGACATTGTTTCAGGAAATAAAGTAAGAAGCTTAAAATACTCTGGTGTTTACGAATGCCTAGATGGACAGAGGGAAAACATCTACAAGATTGAGGAGTTATTTAAAAAAGAGTGGCTTCCAGATTCACTTATGCATTAGAAATATTGTAGAGAAGCACATCGCTGCACTTGCCTTTTCATCATAAGCCGGTTTTATTCTGAACTGGTTTATGATAAAGGGAATCTATGAACTCACCATTGCTAAGAATTACTCAAAATATTATGTACTCTTAACTTCTGAAAAATATTATGCGGTACTCATTTTTACTATTTATGATTTTAGTAGGTTGTCATAAGGAGACAAACAAGTTAATTCCATCTTATTCTTCGAATGGAAGTCAAAAAGATATATATACTAAAGTGAGATCTATTGTAGAGAAAAAAGACTTTAGTGTTGTTTATTTTAAATGGGGAGAAGCCGATAATGGATGGTACAAAATATTGACACTTACTGACGATCGATGGGAAAAAATTGAGATTAGAACCGGTGTGGCTGAGGGTGACTCTACGGAAATAGTACTAAAAGATATAATAATCACAAAGCAACTTGAAGAAAATGAAGGTAAATACCTTATAGATAAACTTGTGCAATATCATCTATTTGAAATTGACGAGGAGGAAGTGATTTTAGACAAATGCAAACAGTCCTTAAAAACAGAGAAACTTCCATTCGTCATTGCAGATGCGTCAACTACCTATTTTCAAATAATCTCTGGTGACAAAGTAAGGAGTTTGAGTTATTATGATTCCTACGACAGACAATCCCAATGTTCAAGTATAAAGGAATGGGAGTGTATATTAAAAATCGAAAAATTATTCGAAGAGAAATGGTATATCAACAAGCACTAGAGATAATTAAATTTCAATTCTAATGAAAGGTTTACCCGTACTAATTGCTCTTGCATTATCCTGCTGCTCCCAGCAGGATAATAACAAGTTTCCAAATTTTGATAAAAATTTCGCTCTTAAGGGAGATCAGTGGGAGAAAATTGAAATAAGAAGAGGCATTATTGAAGTGGATTCTTTATACTCTCAAGGAGACCCGGATGTTGTTGAAAAGAATATCATTCTTAAAAAGGTTTGCCGAAAAATTGAAAGAGAATCTTTTCTAAAAAAACTTACGACTTACAGCCTTTTTATAATGGAGGAGGAATCTCAACTTAAAAAAGATGTGAAGAAATTAAGAACTGATAACAAAGTGCCTGAATATACAGATCTGGGTTTTTCAAGCTTTTATATAATTCATGGAAGTAACGTCAGAAACCTCACCTATCAACTATATAACCGTAAAGAAGATTGCCGGGCAATGACTGAATGGGAAGATATTGAAAAGATTATCTCGCTTTATGAAAATGAGTGGTATTCTAAGGAATCATTAAGATAGTGCGTATCCTAACCTCATGACGCAGAGGTCTTAGTTCTAAAAGGAATGCTCGCTTATAAAAAACAATGGGGCGAATTATTCAATATAATTTTAGCAAAGAAAGATTTTACTGACGATGAAGTTAGGGATATTGCCAATCGTTATAAAAACAAAAATTCGGAAGTCTTGATTAAATAGTACGATCATGAAGATCATTAAATGTCAATACTCATGAAAGGCTTATCTTTTCTAACTGCTCTTGCATTCAGATTTTGTTAAAAACGCCAGTATAAATGATATAGATCGGTATGTAAAAGATATAGCTTAAAAAGATTTTAGCGTTGTTTTTTGTAGTCGAGTGAAGGCAAGGCCGCTGCTTTCAATAAGCACTTTTTTACATATTTTCATTTTTCTTTTAAACAATCCATCAACATTGCTGTTTTTATAAGCGATACAGATCCGTCCCCGGGGTTTAGTTCGTATGTCGATTGATTGAAGAGAGATGAGAAAAGTATTTGTAAGCTGTGTTTTGGTACTTGCGGCAGCGGGTATTGCTGCCTTATTTTGGTCGCAGGAATTAAAATACGCATTGCCCACACCCGTGCCTGCGAATTTTGCGAAACGCAGTATACATGAACATATAGACGTTGATGCACTGAAAGGTTATCGAAAAAATATACCAGTATATATTCATTTTTTTAATCCCGATTGTCCGTGTTCACGTTTTAATATTCAGCATTTTCGTCACCTTGTAAAAACGTTCAGCGATAGCGTGCAGATCTTTGCTGTCGTTCCCGCGTATGCAGATGTCAACCAGGCGCGCGTCATGATTGATGACGAAAACATTCCGGTAATAAAAGATATAGCCGATTCCTTAGCGCATGCCTGCGGTGTCTACGCAACACCTCAAGCGGTGATCATTGATAAAAATCAAAAATTATTTTATCGCGGCAACTACAATACATCGCGATACTGCAATGTTCGGGAAACCAACTTTGTAGAGATCTCATTGAGGGCACTGGTCGCAGGTAAAAATCCCCCCGTCTTTGATCAGCTCGCCACCAAGCCGTACGGTTGTGAATTTCCAACCGCTGAGAGTAAGTCCGGTATTCTAATGAACCTTTTTCAATGAACGTATCACCTGAAGTGTTTGCAACCCAACGAACCCGTGTGTTTGCCGACATCAACAAGAAATCAGATCGCATTATGAATATAGCGCTGGCGCTATATTTTATTCTCGGTATTGTGTTCGCATTCTTTTACGATACCTACCTGATAGCGGTGGGAGTGGGAGGCCTTAGTCTCGTGAGCTACTATACCACAAAAACGATCTTGCCAGACTCCGGATTATACCGGTATGTGCTCGCGGTAATCGTTGGTATTTTTTCAGCACAATATATTTACCAGATGCATGGTATGTTTGAGATGCATTTTTTCTTTTTTGTAGGATCAGCGCTCCTCATCACATTTCAAAACTGGAAGCTCCAGATTCCACTACTCGTCTTTGTACTGCTGCATCATAGTATATTCGCGTACCTCCAATATAGCGGTATGAAAGGTATATATTTCACACAACTGGATTATATGAACTTGCAAGCGTTTGTAATTCACGCGGCCGTAGCCGGTATAATTCTTTTTATCAACGCTTTGTGGGGATATAATTTAGGTATACGTACGTTCAGCGAGATGCAGGCAAAATCAGAACTGGAGGCACAGGTTAAGAACATAAAACGCAATATTTTTTTTGCGGAGGAGATCAGTAAAGGAAATCTCAACATCGATTACAACGTGTCATCGGATGATGATGAACTTGGGAAATCATTGTTCAAAATGCAACACAACCTGATCGAAGCAAATATACGCGACAAGGCAGATAAGTATATCACGACAGGCATTGCTACCATCGGTGGAATTCTGCGGAAGCATACGGATACGCTTGACACACTTTCGTATGAGCTTGTCAATGAGATGTCCAAATATACCGGGTCAAGTCAGGGCGCTGTTTTTCTCCTTGATAAAGATACCGATGGAAGTGAGTATCTCAAGCTAACAGCGTGTTATGCATACGATCGGAAGAAGTATATGGAGAAGCGAATTGCTATAGGAGACTCGCTTGTAGGGCAGTGCTTTCTGGAAAAAGAAATCATCATCATGAAAAAGGTTCCGCGTGATTATGTAAAAATCACTTCCGGTCTCGGGTTGGCAACACCTACCTGTATCATTATTGTGCCGCTGCTTGCAAATGGAGATGTTACAGGAGTTATGGAGTTCGCCTCCTTTACTCCCTATAGTGATGGACAAATTGAATTTATGAAGAAAGCATCAGAAGCTATCGCGACCTCTTTCTTGTCTGTGAAAACTACCGAACGAATCAGGATGTTGCTGGCAGAGTCACAGCAGCGCGAAGAAGAAATGCGTTCGCAGGAAGAGGAGATGCGGCAGAACATGGAAGAGCTTTCTGCAACACAGGAAGAGATGAAGCGTAATACCACGGAGATGGAAAGCAGAATTGAGGCGATCAATGTCAGTGGTATAGCATCCATCGAATTCTCATTGGATGGAATCATTCTGACTGCAAATTCATCCTTTCTTAAGTTGATGGGATATACCCTGGAAGAGATAGCCGGAAAGCATCATCGTATTTTTGTTGATGAACAGTATGCGAGAACAGAAGAGTATAAACAATTCTGGCAAGATCTTGTAGCAGGTGTTGCGCGTCCGGGTGAATATGAACGGGTTCAGAAAGACGGTTCGCAAGTATATATCCATGGAAGTTACTCCGCGATCCGCGACCGGAACGGAAAGCCGTTGCGTGTTCTGAAACTTGCAACCGACATTACGGCTCACAAAATTCGATTGCTCCAAACCGTTGCCTGAAGATACGCTAACCCTTATAACGGTATATACTATAAACGAAAAAACCGATAACATCCCGTCTGGAATTATCGGTTTTTAATCCTAACCTGCCTACCTGTAGGCAATAGATGCTCGAATATAGATAAATCTAAATAGCAATTGCAACTATCATAAAAAAAATATGTTATTGACTCCGTTGTATATATATGTATTTATAAAATGCGTTTAACCATCCGATAGTTATACACAATTGTTGTAGAAATACATTCTCATAACACGCATGTTGCTGCTTATAAAAATTCATGCCATGGTATATGGGTAAGTTCTGCTCTTTTTTGAAAAACAGTTGTACTATGTAATTCAGGTGTTTCAAAACATCATCAGCAATTCAATGTCATCAACAATTTATTTAAGTTTTCAAGGGGAAAATGTTCGCACCCTCATCAGAGGCATATCGCCGGTAAATTATTCCAGAGTCCGGCAGTGCCGGATGGCCAATACTGTAAAATAGCGATGGAGGATAACGGAATTGGCTTCGATGAGAAATTTTCTGAGAATATATTTCAACTGTTTCAACGGTTAAACCCTCGTGATTCATTTGAAGGAACAGGCATTGGTCTGGCAATCACCAAAAAAATCATTGAGAAGCATCAAGGTCTTATTGCCGCGCATGGTAAAGAAGGTATAGGTGCTACGTTTGAAATTATTCTTCCGGTGCGCCAGTTATAGTTCCGCTTATCCCAGAGTTGCGGTATGCTAATGACTTTTTAGTAGATTGGTTTCACTTTCCGTGACGCTATATTTTGGCTTCACAGAAGTATATAATACAACCCAACTTCATAAAACGTACCCCTCATGAAATTACCTATTTGTTTTCTTGGCGTCATGCTCACAATGCTCGTGAGTACAGCCGCGCTATGTCAAAAGAAAGAACAGAACATCTATAGCAAATCCTTCATCACAGACCAGATGCGAAAGGTATGCGATTGGCAATTAAGTAATCCGGTTACCATCAACGAGAAAAATGATAATGATTGGGCGCGTGCGGCCTTTTATACCGGAGTGATGGCAACGTATCGCACTACGAATGATGAAAAGTATCTGAATGCTGCTATAGCGTGGTCTGAATCTTTCGACTGGAAATTGGCAAAGCGTCTGCGGCATGCTGATGATCATGCAAAAGGACAAACGTATCTCGAGATCTATGAAGTTAAGAAAGATCCGAAGATGATCGAAGATGTTAAGATTACATTTGATTCACTCATCCTGGATCCGAAACCAGGAAGAGAGGATTGGTGGTGGTGTGATGCTCTCTATATGGCACCACCTGTGTTGGTGCGATTGGCAGCAGCAACAGGAGATCAGCGCTATATAGATTATCTCAATACGATGTTTTGGGACACGTATGATTTTCTCTATGACAAAGAGGAACATCTGTTCTATCGCGATAAGAGTTACTTCGACAAGAAAACGCCCAATGGTAAAAAAACTTTTTGGGCTCGTGGCAATGGTTGGGTAATGGCAGGTACGGTTCGCGTATTGCAATACCTCCCGAAAGATCATCCGCAGTATAACCGATACGTAACGTTGCTGAAGGAGATGGCTGCGTCTGTAAAAAAGATCCAAAGTAAAGATGGTTTATGGAGACCAAGCCTGTTGGATGAAAGCGAAGTACCACACCCCGAAACAAGCGGTTCATCATTCTTCTGCTATGCATTGACGTGGGGGATTAACAACGGTATACTTGACAAGAATGAATATCTTCCGGTGGTACAAAAAGCATGGAAAGGTTTAAATATATATGTTACCGCAGAAGGTAAACTTCAGTGGGTACAACCGATTGGAGCAGCACCTGATAAAGTTACGATCGATAATTTCCAGGAATATGGATCGGGTGCATTTCTGTTGGCAGGAAGCGAATTAACCAAGCTGAAATAGTATAGCCCGTCAGTTGGATTCGACCAAAATACTGACTATGACTAAAATTTTTAATTGATAAAACCTTGAAATCATAGTACTTGAATGATCAACGGCTCTTCAGCTTCATGCCGATTTTGAAGAGCCGTTTACATCCTGCAAATTGCACGTTGAAATGATATAAGATGACAGAGATTTCCTGTGGAATTGATTTCGGTACATCCAATTCCAGTGTAGCCATCGCCAACCAGGGTACTATAACGCTCACACCTGTAGAAGGCTCGCATGTAACAATTCCAAGTGCACTTTTTTTTGCGCAGGATGGTAATATACCTTCCTACGGTCGTACTGCTGTCACCATGTTTTTCGAAAGACGTGAAGGACGATTCATGCGAAGTCTGAAGCGTGTACTGGGAACATCGCTGATGAAACAAGGTACGATCGTGAATGGAAAGCTGATGAAGTTTGACCGGATCATTGCATTGTTTCTCCGGAACCTCAAAGCAAAAGCAGATGCATATACCGGGCACGAAATTGAAAATGTAGTCATGGGCCGGCCGGTACATTTCATAGATAATGATGCGGATGCCGATAGCCGTGCAGAGCAGGAGTTGAGAGATATAGCGCGAAGTGTTGGTTTCAGAAATATTGAATTTCAGTTTGAACCAATCGCAGCAGCTTTCGCGCACGAAGTAAAGATCACAGGAGAGAAATTGGCAATCGTGGCCGATCTTGGAGGAGGAACTTCCGATTTCACGGTGATCCGTTTGTCGAACCAGAATATTCGTAAGACTGATCGCACCACAGATATATTAGCAAACACCGGTATACGTGTTGGTGGCAACGACTTTGATAAAGACCTTAGTCTCGCAGCCATCATGCCGGAGATCGGGTATAAAAGTACATACGGTGACAAACACCTGGAGGTGCCCCTCAAGCCGTATCACGACCTGGCTGAATGGAGTAAAGTAAATTTCCTGTATACTCCCAAGATCATCACGCAGATGCGGCAGTTGTTAAACAGTTCGCATGACCGGAAGCGCTTTTCGAGATTGCTGCAGGTACTTGAACAGGAACGAGGACATGCATTGTTAGCCGTTACCGAAGACACTAAAATCGCACTCACAGCGCAATCTCAATATAATACGCCATTCGATTTTCTAGAAGAAGGTTTATCTATACCCATCCAACGTGAACAATTTGAAGAAGCGATTCGTTACGAGGTAGATAAAATTCTCGACTCTGTGATGCAATGTTTGCGTGAAGCCCAGGTAAAAAAAGAAGATATAGACCTTGTGATCCTTACCGGTGGCTCCACGGAAGTTCCGTTAATACAATCAGAATTCAAAAAACTTTTCCCCAATGCAGCGCTGGCTGATGAGAATAAACTTTCCAGTGTTGGACTAGGCCTCGCGTACGATAGTCAGAATAAATATCAGTATCGATAATTCTTTAACTATACTTGTGGAAAAACAACCTCAGCCTATAAAAAGGTTAATTGCTTTTATGTATAGACCAATACGATGAATCAGTAGACCAGGCTGCGCAATGTTTTGTAATAGATGCCATGGTTTTAACGTTGAATACAGAATACAATATGATTATGAAAATTAAGATTGATAGAGTTTTGTTTACACGATGGGTACTCGGTGCTGCCATGATTTTTTTACTGGCAACGTGCAAGGATGATGAAGTTACACCCACAACCAACACGACCACCAGTGATGAAAATAGTTATGTCAATAACTGGATATTGGAGAACATGAATTTTTGGTATTTGTGGCATGATAAGATTCCTGCATCACCCGACCTTACGCTTGCACCTGAGGAGTTTTTTAATTCGTTGCTATCCTCCGAAGATCGGTTCTCCTGGATTCAGGCAGACTATCAGGAACTTTTGAATTCGCTGCAAGGCGTTAGCAAGGAAGCGGGGTATGAGTATAAATTATACAGAGAAAGTTCATCGAACAGCAATGTTATAGCACAGATCGTTTACATCAAGCCGGCATCGGCAGCAGCGCAAGCAGGTTTGAAACGTGGCGATGTGATCACCGCTATAAATGAACAACAGATTACCATATCCAATTACCAGACGTTGTTGGGTGCGATAAGTGAAAATCACACGGTCCGCTACCGTCCACTCCTTATTGACCAGGAACAGTTTGGCACAGAGACAACCCTTTCGTTGACCACAACGGAGTACCAGGAGGATCCCAACTATATGCACACGGTTATCGAAAGCGATAATCATAAAGTGGGATACTATGTATATAACTTTTTTGCAACCGGTGCGGATTCAGAAAGCACTACGTATGATGACGAAATGGAATCTGTCTTTGCCGATTTCAAGGCACAAGGTATAACAGACCTCGTACTTGATCTTCGCTATAACAGTGGCGGCTCGGAAACTTCTGCGAACAACCTGGCGAGCCTGATCGGAACCGGTGTAAATACAAGCAGTATATTTCTGAAGCGTGAGTATAATGACGATGTAGAGGAAGAGATCATCAATACGCCTTCCATGGGCGAAGCTTATTTGACCAGCTACTATCAAGCGAAAACCTCGAATGTAGGAAATCAGCTTCAGAACAGCAGACTATATGTACTCACCAGCTCACGCACAGCGTCTGCCAGTGAACTTGTGATCAATGCACTGAAGCCCTATATGGAAGTCTTCGTCATTGGTGACACAACGTATGGGAAAAATGTCGGCTCGATTTCATTGTACGAAGAGAATGATTCCAAAAATACGTGGGGCATGCAGCCTATAGTCTTGAAGGTATATAACAGCCTTAATCAATCTGACTACGCCAGCGGTTTTGTGCCGGATATATACAATGCGGATAACAGCACATTACTTTATCCATTGGGCGATACCCGCGAAACGTTATTGAGCCTGGCGATGGAGCAGATCACAGGGCTGGCGTCATCCGGAAGAAAAGGAGAGAAGGAGACGAAAGAATTCATAGGCTCTTCGCTGGATAGAAAAGCACGTGGCTTTACATTGACGGTAGACGGTATAGATGTAAAGAAAATATTGCTGCATTAGCAATTCATTTATCCTATATTTTAGAAGGATGCTTTTGTAGCATCCTTTTTTATTGTGCGCAACTTGCCATGATGTTGCCACCGAACGTGAATGAAAGTTTTTTTACATTTACATAATCACGCATCAAATGGTAAAGCTCGTCAGAACAGATTCCGGTAACCATGATTTCAGGAAACTGGTGGAGATGCTCGATCGCGATCTTCTGAGTAGATATGGTGCCGAGCAAAGTTTCTTTGCACAGTTCAATTCATTGGACACGATCAAAAATGTGATTGTCGCGTACAGCGATACTGTACCCGTGGGATGTGGTGCATTTAAACTTTATACAGACCGAACGGCTGAGATCAAACGCATGTTTGTATCCAGTGAGTTTCGTGGACAGGGCATTGGTCGGAGCATAGTACATGCGCTTGAAGCATGGGCATCGGAATTAAAGTATACCGATTGTATTTTGGAAACAGGAACGTATCAGCCCGAAGCCATTGCGCTATATCTGAAAAGCGGATTTACGGTTACCGAAAACTACGGTCAATATGTAGGTATAGATCACTCCGTGTGTATGCACAAGGCACTGATTCACATCGAGTAAATTTATGAGCGCCTCTTGTGCTATCTTTGAGATATCATGCAGGAAAGTATCACATTAAAGACCACAGAATCATTAGGCGCTGTTGCACATCAGGAAGACGGCAGAACGCTTGCGATAACCGAATTTTTACATCAACATCAGTCAGCACTGCAGTCCATGATCGAAGGCTATTGGTTTTCAAAGAAAGGAAGCGTTGTAGATCTTGCGATTGATGATGCGAGTATCCGGTTTCAGACTGCCGCCAATGGAATATTTGTGGTGAAATATAAAGTTTCCTACTTCTTTGCATGCGATGACATCACAACGGATAATCGGGAAAGCATGATATGTTCATTTCATATAGACCTGGATAACCAAACGGTTATGATAGCAGGAGAGAACCAGCCGGAACGCACGCCTGATGAGTTCTGATTGCATCACATCAATCATTTATACCTTTTATTATGAGGAACCTTTTTATACTGTATGTTTTATGTATAGCGTGTAGCGCTTCGGGACAATCGGCCACTGAACAGAAAAAACAGAAATCGGGTAACCCTGTTTTCGAAGGATGGTATGCTGACCCTGAAGCCGTGATCTTCGGAAAAGAATACTGGATATACCCTACGTATTCGGCACGGTATGAGAAGCAGGTTTTTTTCGATGCGTTTTCGTCCCGTGATCTCGTGCATTGGACAAAGCACGAACGGATATTGGACACTGCTTCTGTGAAGTGGGCAAAGCGTGCCGTATGGGCACCGGCTGTTGTTCAAAAGGACGGTAAGTACTATATCTTTTTTGGTGCGAATGATATTCAGAATGACAATGAATATGGTGGTATAGGTGTAGCGGTTGCCAATCGCCCGGAAGGTCCGTTCAAAGACCTGTTAGGCAAACCGTTGATTGATAAATTTCACAATGGTGCACAGCCTATCGATCAGTTTATCTTTAAAGACAAAGATGGTGCATGGTATATCTTTTACGGTGGATGGCGTCACTGCAATGTGGCGAGGCTTAACGATTCATTCACCGGGCTTGTACCTTTTGCTGATGGCAGCATCTATAAAGAAGTCACTCCCGAAGGTTATGTAGAAGGTCCGTTCATGTTCATCAAAGACGGAAAGTATTATTTCATGTGGTCAGAAGGAGGATGGACCGGACCGGATTATTCAGTAGCATATGCTATAGCAGACTCTCCATTAGGTCCGTTCAAACGCGTTGATAAAATATTGCAGCAAGATCCCGCTGTAGCGACCGGAGCAGGACATCACTCTGTTCTCCATGTTCCTAAGACAGACTCCTGGTATATTGTATACCACAGAAGACCACTTAGTGAAACACATGCTGATCATCGTGTTACATGCATTGACAAAATGTATTTTGATGAGAAAGGATTTATCAAGCCTATAAAGATCACAACAGAAGGTGTAGCCGCACAGACGATCAAGTAATAGTATCAAAAGCAATCAACACCTGATGAAACAAGAAAGGCTTCGATCAATTCGAAGCCTTTCTTGTTTTGTATAGTTACAAGTATAGATCGCGGTGATCAGGCGCTGGCCTTGCGTTTAACCTCGTGTCCTTTTACACCATAGTAGAATATAAAAAGGTAGCAGATGATCGGAAACAGGAATGCTTTCTGATACCCGATAGCACCTACAATAATACCTGTTACCGGTGTAAGAACCGCTCCGCCTACAATTGCCATTACCAACAAAGAAGAACCCTGACTGGTATATTTCCCGAGATCTTTGATCGCCAACGTAAAGATCGTAGGGAACATAATAGAATTAAATAAGCCAATGGCAAGAACAGACCACATCGCTACAGCGCCCGATGTAAATACAGTCGTTATCAAAAGCCCTACAACGATGATTGAGAATATAGCCAGGGTCTTGGCTGGAACAGATTTACCAAGTATGAATGCTATACAGTTACCGGTAACCAGTCCGAGGATAATCAAAGCAAACAGTACACTTTCCATAAGCATAAATACTGCTACCACGGCAATGAGCGTGATCATGGCCATCAATAAGAATTTTTGAGTTTGATTCCGGTTTGTCAATGAGATTGCCCCTATAAATCGGCCTACCATGGCACCTCCCCAATAGAAAGCAACATATGTGGCAGCCGTTGCTTCTTTGAAACCAAGCAGCTCATCAAAGTATTTTACCAGGTAGCTTCCTATAGCGACTTCACCACCTACATACATGAAGATACCGATCACACCGAGTGTAAGGTGAGAGAACTTCAATACTTCAAGTCCTTTTTCAATTTTTTCACCGGTAAATCTCGGAAGCTTGGACAATGAAATGATTACAGCTAAGGCAATCAATGTAGCAGCGAGAAAGAGATAGGGAGTCTTCACGGCTTCGGCAGTCATGTGTTCTTTTCCACCAACACTTTTAAAGATCAGTTTACCTCCAATGATCGGAGCGATCGTAGTTCCAAAAGAATTGAATGCTTGTGTGAGCGTAAGACGACTGGAGGAAGTTTCCGAGTTGCCGAGCAACGCAACGTATGGGTTAGCCGCCATTTGCAGAATGGTAATACCACCGGCCAACACAAAAAGTGCAAGCAGAAATATACCATAAGCTTTCGATTCTGCAGCCGGGTAGAAAAGGCAACAACCAATGGCTGCCGTGATCAGTCCTACAATAATTCCGTTCTTATAGCCAATCTTGGCAAGCGGATCGCCCAGGTTGATAGACACCAGGAAGTAGATCAGCGATACAAAAAAGTAAGCACCAAAAAAAGCGGATTGTATAAATCCGGCTTGAGCAGGCGTAAGTTTAAAGATGCCCTGTAGATATGGTATAAGAATATCGTTCATACAGGTTATGAAACCCCACATAAAAAACAAGGTTGTAAGAATGATGAGTGGTAAGGTATAATTACCCTTCTCATTGTTTGATGAGGCGGTGGAAGATGATATGATGGACGCCATAAGGTTTATTAAGAATTGAGCGGCCAATTTGCATCTTCGGATTATGTAAAAAAAGTCAAAATTGAAATAGAAAATGTGTAATAGATACACTTACGTGGCTAGTTGAATACATTTCAGGCTGATTATTCCAATCCACGGATGTACAAAACAAAATCTACCGCTTGGGTCATCGAACACCTATAATTCAAGTTATTGCAATGGATTTTTTGAATATTCGGGCTATATCATCCGCATTTTATCGTGAAATAGTGAAAGCATATACCTTTTTGGAACAAATAGCACACAAACACGGGCTTGAATAGTTTACTTTTGCACCATGCAAAAACAAAGCGATCTGTCGACACAACAACAAGACCCGCGGAGTATAATTGAACTTATACAGCAGCATCGAAATGATCTGATAAAAGATTTTCTGGATGAACGAAATCTGGTAGCATATGTAGCACAGCAGTATAAACTGGTGGAACTATCGCCTGTAAAGATTCAATTCATAAGACGTGATCTTAAAGTAATGCTGGCTGAACCGGTAGATGGCGAGCTATACCGTGAGATCATAGAAGATTTTAACGCGAGTGGTACGGTATCTTTCACAGGCGATCATGGTAAATTATTCTACCGTGAGCTGGACAGGATGATCAAAAAGTATATTTACGCATCATAATCAAACAACTTCCAACGTTGATATGAAGGATAGTATGTTGTATGCAAGCTTTCACAAATAGTATAGTAATAGAATGAACAATGAATTGGTAGCAGGCCGTCAGTATTTACTGGACGGTAAAATAGTTGTGGTAATCCTTAAGCCGGTAAACCGATCTAAAACAATCTACAGTGTTGAATTGCCGGGGCCAAGTATCATGGCTGTTGAAAGAAACAGATTGCAGGAGATTCAGCAATCATAATTAAGAGGAGAGGAGACTTTAAGCGTCCGTATAGCCCTGCATCAGTATGATGCAGGGCTACGAACTGCTTACTTATTATCTAACCAGTAGTAATAAGAACAGATCTGATTATACTAAATCAACGATTATTTTGCTTTTTTAACGCGAAGAGAAATCTGATTGTCAAAAGCAATCTTACGAAGTGAACCAAGTGTACGGCCTACTTCTTTAGCAACTTTAGTTGAATTGTTTCCTGCTTTAACCAGTCTTTTAATCTCAGCTAGTTCTTTTTTAGTAACAAGCTTACCGTGATTGTCTGGGAGTTTTTTCTTTGCCATTTTCAGATTATTTAAGTTAAAAATATAATTATAGGTGCAATTATACGGATTTGTATTGGAATGAAATAATATATACATAAAAAGTACTATACTTTTTCATATACTATCTATAAAGATAGCTTCTTTTATACCAGAATATCTTTAAATTCATATATCTCAAAACCCCCATATATATGAAAAACTGTCGCTTTATCCTCATAGTATATATAATTTTCACACAATGCGGCCCTAAAGATCAAATTATACCCCATATTCCGCAGTGGACAACTTATGAAATTACCCTAACGTCTCAGAATATATATAAAAACCCATATACAGATATAGATATATGGGCTGTATTTACCAATAATCGTGGAGATTCTTTAAAGAGGCCCGCATTTTGGGACGGCGATAAGTATTGGAAGATAAGGTTTACGCCACCCGATACCGCAACAGTATGGAGTTGGACAACCTATACTTCGGGTAATGATGCCGGCTTATCCAGACAGCATGGTAAACTTAAATCTGTAGTATATACGGGCAATAACACCCTGTTGAAACATGGTTTGCTTCGAATATCTCCCGAAAAGAGAAATATAGTACATCATGATGGCACACCCTTTCTGGTTATAGGGGATACACCTTGGGCTATTCCGTTCCGGGCCACTACCGATCAGGTAAAGATATATGCTAATGACCGTAAGCAAAAAGGCTATAACACAGCGCTGCTGATGTCTGTCCAACCGGATCGGTATGCGGAAGGCCCCGAAGCGCGTGATAGTATATTTGGCTTTGACAGAGCTTTTGAGGATCTCCCGCAAGGACATTTGAATATACTAAAGCCTGATTACTTTCAGTATCTCGACTCGTTGATGACTATACTGGTGGACCATGGTATAGTACCGGTATATCAACCGGTCTTTCATGGTTTCGGCTGGAAAGGTAAAACAGTACTGGGTACTACAGCTGTTCCCGAAGAGTATGCTCGGTATTGTAAATACCTAATAGCACGTTACGGAAGTATGCCTGCATGTTGGCTTGTAAGTGCCGATGGCACAGGGCTTGATCCCGGAGTAGAGCCTGGTGGTATAGCCATTGAAGCGTGGGATTGTTATAGGCAGCCCACGGGTATTCACTATAATCCTGCAGACAATTACCTCGCACCCTGGGCGCAAGACGACAGCACAAAGTGTTTTCACTATAACCGTTCGCATCAGGCTGAACCCTGGCTTGACTTCCAGTGGGCCCAAAGCGGACATGAAGGCAAACATATACTCTACAAGGTGGAGGAGATGTATAGTAATAAACCTGTGAAGGCTGTCCTTAACGGAGAGCCAACATACGAAGGTATGGGTGGGGGCACGCTGGGATTGGGATGGTGGCAAGGTGAAGAGGCATGGACACAATTGATGCACGGAGGAACCATGGGTGTAGTATATGGTGCTGCCGGTCTTTGGCAATGGAAAGTAAAGCCGGATGAAGCGGGATGGGACACGTGGACTGATCAGCCGGTGTCCTGGCGCGAGGCTATACATCTTGAAGGAAGTAAATATGTAGGGTTCGTATCAAAAGCCTTTCAGCATTTTGATTTTACGGATATGGAGAAACGTTTTGACCTCACCGAAGGTAATAAACCGTTGCTTGCGAAAGAGGGCACGTTTTATATAGCATACCTCGCGGAAGGCGGAGCGATAACGATCCGAAATATACCGGCTAATCTTCCTCATCACTGGTTCAATCCCAAAACCGGAGCATTTGTAAATGTGAGAACATCACGGCAAGAGAATACATTTATAGCCCCCGATAACAATCCGTGGGTGTTGATTGTTGGTGAGCGAAAGCTATAGCATTTGGATGTATAAACATAGTATGGCAGGTCTTGGTGCTTCAGCATTTTGCCTACATATTCATGTAGTGCTGTAGTTGGCTGCCTCAGATATTTACCTATATTCTTAAAGCATGAATCAGATATAGGCTACGATATGCTGAGGATAAGCCGTTTAAGATGATGTTGCTTTCATTAAACAAAACTTGCGGTATTATAGGTATACGGTTAAAACCTTTTGCGTAAACCCACAACCGTGTTTGTGATCCACACATATTTACCTTCATCAAAAGATAATTCCTGGCGGGACAGTCCCAGGCTGATGTTTAGTATAAAATTTCGCTTCAGCGTTTTTTGCCAGGCAAATCCCACCCGTTGTGATTTCAGAATATAAATGCGATCTGCACTCAGGCCGGTAGAACTTTGAATCCTGCGATCGTCCGGAGAGAACCCATAGCCACCGGTGAGTCCGATATAGTTGTCTGCATCTTTGAAATATTTCCTGACCGTTAACGTGGAGGAGAACGATGTACCCGGCTCGCCCGGAGTAATATAGGGACGGAACGAGAACCAGTAACTTTTATAGTACCAGCCGATAGACCCTGTGTAGATCGTCACTTTGCTGGTTGTCCCAAAGTATAAATGCCGGAGACCTGCCGATGCTTCGAAGCTTAAAGGGAGCTTGGTGAACACCTCTGCACCAAAGCGATGTTGCGGAAACAAGTCGCTATCGGAATATCCATAATTGAGGTAAGCATATACACCCTGTACGATCCGGGGGTATAGATCAATTTCAGGTTGAATTCCATTGGAAGAAAAGCGATGCGCATAATTTAACCGGATAATGGATGAACCCCACCGGTTTGCACGCGCAAGTTGTACAGCCAATGAGTGCGCAGGATTATAGGTGCGACTGAAAAGATCGAGGTCATACGATACACCGGCAGTATATTTCATGCGTGCCAGACGAAAATCTTCCGATAACTCAAGGCCTTTGGTATGCGCTGGGTTAATGGACAGTAAGTGATTCAGTACACGTTGAGCTTCTTCCGGCTGATCAAGTGATTTTAGTATACGTGCCTTTTTGTATAAAAGATCTTCCGAATTAGGATAATAGGAGAGACCGGTATTTACAACGGTAAGGGCTTGCGCAAAGTTATCATCCCACATTTCTACATCTGTTAATGCGTTGAGCGCATCTTCATGTGAAGGCGATTTCGCCAAAACCGTTTGAAGTTCTTTTCGAGCTTGCGCACGCTGTTCGTCCCACGCATAAGTGCGCGCCAGGAAAATCCGTACATCCGTATAGTCTGGAGCGCGTTCGAGAATAGTGATCAGCATAGTCCGTGCTTCTTCCCGTTTACCATCAAAGGCGGTCTGACGTGCCTTTTCGAAAAGCTCATCAACACCCAATGCCTTCCATTCCTGTGCTGTGGAGGAAAATGCTGTAAGCATACACAACATATAGTATATGAAACATTTCGGGGATGCCATACTATTCTTTTTTTAGTTTACGAATCAAGTCCTTTGCAATCTCCTGGTTGGGATCTTTTGCTAATACCTCGAGCAGTATTTTTTCCGCGTCTTTATTTTTTCCCTCCAGTATCAGCACACGCGCATGGCGTGCACGCAGGTCTATATTGCTGCTGTCAATACTCAGACCTTTTTTGATGGCGTGTGCAGATTGCTGATGATGCCCTTGCCAATATTCAAGGTCGCCCCAGGCTACATATGCATCTGCATAATACGGACTGCGTTGTAGTGCCTGCTGTATATATAGCATGGCGCTATCGTAGCGTGCATCCCAGGCATAGGTTCTGGCCAGTAAGATGCGCGCATCGTGGTAATTCGGATTTTTATTCAGGAGATATTTCAGGATGGTACGGCTCTGAAGATATTGTTTTTCAAATGCAACATCCCGTGCTTTTATAAATTGCTGATCAACATCCAGTGACTCGATTTTCAAATCATCCAGTATTTGTTGCTCACTTGCTGAAAAAGTGAACAACACAAGTTTTGGAGCAGAGCGTTTATCAACCCTGTTGTGGTCGCACGCAAATGTATTTTTAGCTTTAAAACGTTTCAGTTTTTCAATCACGTTCTTTTTGATTGTCTCATTCTGAATCGGTTCCAGGTTCAGCCCTGGTAAAATCTTATATAGTCTGTCATCGGACAAGAAATATTCACCGTCTACATAATCGCGTATTTCATTTTTACTTCGGGTGAGTGCAACGTCCAGATTACTGGAGAATGTAGAATCAAAGTGCAAAGGCCCGGAAATAAAAGGCATTTCGTCAGGAAAATCAAAGTTATAATTTGCAGCAAGGTAGTTTAACAAGGTTGGCGTGATATTCGAATGGACCGCGAGTGAAGCAAATTTTTTTTCTTGCTTGAGAAGTGGCGAGTATACAATGAGCGGAATATGAAAACGTTTAATCTTATTACCAGGTGCCATGGGAATAAGCCGGTGATCACCCGTTACAATGAATATAGTATTACTGAAGTCGGCACGCGACTGATAGTGCCGAAACAGATTTCGTATCGCATTATCGGTATATAGCAGGCACGAGAAGATTCCTTTATTCTCCTGCACTTCCTTTTTTAAGATTGGGGAGGAAAGATTCTCAAGATGCCTGGAGAGCAGGGTATCAAATTTCGGATTCGGAGAAATAAAGGGTTCATGCGTTGTAAGTGTGAGGTATATATCCAATCGCGGAGCCTTTTCTTGCTTTAGTTCCTGTGCAGCAAAGGTAAAGACTTCATCATCCGCAAACCCCCACGATGATACATGTGTCGTCTGTCGATACGATGCCGGGAATTTACTTTCATCTATAAACCGATCTATGCCCTGATATTCCAGGAAGATATCCTGGTTATCAAAATGTGCGGAACCACCATAAAAAAAACTGGATCTATAGCCGTGGGGTTTAAGAAGGCTCACCAAAGTTTGATGATCTGGTAGAGAAGCGCCATAGCCCATAAACCCTTCGCTCCCATAAGGCAGCGACCCGAGTATACTCGGCAGTGCACCAAATGTACGACCAGCGTTGCTGACAGCATTCTCCCAGTAGAGGCTCCGTTGTGACAGTGAATCGAGGAAAGGTGTGAAGCCGCCATAGGGTGCCTGCGGTCCGGTAAAATCGCGACCAAGGCCTTCCACGATAATCATTACTATGGAAGGCGGTTCTGGTGCTTTATGAAAATATTGGCCCAGGCTATCGGTATACTCAACGCGGTGTAGAAACGGATATGCATTCGGATCAAAATTCTCTTGTATAAATTTGTCGCGGATATAGTCTTTTGTTCGATCAGTGAAATACCAGGTTTTGTTAACGGCTAAATAGTAATCTATATCCCGATCAAAATTCTCGGGCGCTGCATGGTGTGGAAGAATCAACGAAATGAAAATCACGAGCGAGCATAACGCCGCAAAAGCTGATATACCTTGAAGAAAATTTGCATGGTAAATCCAGTACAGTGCTGCTATAAAGCCTGTGAGTATAAGGATAAAGGTAATCAGGGCGCTTACACTTGTTCCTCCCGAAGAGCGTATCGTTGTGGCAATATCTCGGAGTGAGTATCCATATAGATCAGTGCTCAACGGGAACAGCGTCACGGTAAAGTAATGCGTGATGCAAAACGATAGTATCACAAGTCCTGTAAACAAAACGGAACTCACCACGTACGCTATACGAAGCGACCAGAGTGAAAGCATGAGATGCACAAGCATGACAACGGAAGCAAAAGAAAGCGATACAATTACATCATAACCTATACCGCGCAGTTCAAAGGCTGCCACGTTGAGGGTACTATAGTTGCTGGTTACAACAATATATTCATATAGCCGGATGAATACAGATACCACCGCGAACAAGAGTGTTGCTGGTAAAATTTTCTTTAGTGATTCGGCTATCGTATGCTTCATGCTGCTATGCAACTTTCTCTTTACGCTTATACTGAACAAATCCCTGGCGCGTCATTTCACCCCAGGATTTTTTTCCTTTCATCAGATCATAATTTCCTTTTATAGACCACCACACTACGCGTGGATGAAACCAGATCGGTTCGAGTAAAGCAATGGCAATCATTTTGAATATATCACGCTTGGCCGTGTATTTAAAGAAAGATGTCTCTTCTGCTAACATAGAGAACATGGAAATGAAAAACGCGAATGAATAAACGGCAAAGGTCAATGAAATGAAAAAAGTCCAATTCACTTTACCAAGTATAACGAGGAGCAGGAAAAACACGAGCCCTATAAACTCTACAAAGGGAGAGAGCCATTCGTAGAAAAACCAAAACGGGTAACTGAGCATTCCCATAACTCCGTACTTAGGATTGAAGAATAACTTCTTGTGGAGTGATAGAGTCTCAAAAGTACCACGTGCCCAACGGTTACGCTGTCGGCTTAAGATCGTAGCACTGGAAGGTGCTTCTGTCCAGCAAAGCGGATCCGGTATATAGGCAACCCGGTAACGCTGTCCCTGGTCTTGCATATACCTTCTCATGCGTACCACGAGTTCCATATCTTCGCCCACGGTTTTGTGATTATAGCCACCGGCTTTCAAGGCAGTCTCACGCTTAAATAAGCCGAAGGCTCCTGAAATGAGCAGTAGTCCATTCAATTTGCTCCATGCCATACGGCCCAATAGAAAAGCCCGTATATACTCTAACACCTGCATGCGTGCAAGAAGACTTACCGGGAGTTTTATTTCAATCAATCTTCCTTCTTCTATAATGCATGAGTTGGCAATGCGCACTACACCACCGGAAGCAATAACGGTGCGATCTTCCAGAAAAGGTTTTACCATTTTCAGAAGCGCATCTGGTTCAATGATACAGTCTACATCTATACAGGCCACGAGATCTTTCCTGGAGAAATTTAGCCCCACATTCAATGCGTCTGCTTTTCCACCGTTCTCTTTGTCCACTACAGTGAGTTTTTTAAAAGCTCTGTTCCTGGATTTATATATACCGCGTACCGGTTTTGTGGCTACGGTATATTGCAGATCATAATTTACTTTCACGAGGTCGAATGCAGGAATCAGTTTTGCCAGCGTATCATCTTTACTGCCATCGTTGATAATGATCACTTCATAATTATTATACATGATCGAAAGCAGCGACTTCACATTGTCGATGATGGTGAGTCCTTCATTATAAGCCGGGGCGATCAGCGAAATGCCTGGAGCAAAGGGTGATGAAAGGATATATTTATAATCTATGAAATAATTTCTTCTGATATAGGCATGCATTTCAATCATGGAAATGATGGCAAGCACCAGGTAACTCACTGCGATGGTAACGGCATAAGCGAGAATAAGTGTGTTAACGACCTGGTAAATAATATTCCACATTCAACGGTTGATTACAGTTATTGTAAAAGCGGTTCCGATATATGGTTGATGATACCGGAAAGTATACCATTCATTTCTGTATTGAAATCTTGAAGCATGTTTCGTGCTTCATCGTCCAGTGTATATAAAGCCTTCGTTGCGTAAAAACGCACGTGATAGTCCGGGTGGTCAAGATAGGTAAGGATCGCTTGCTTGTGTTCATGCGTATAACTGATTCTTCCGAGGCATCGTACCAGCCGTGCGCTGATCTTTTCATTGTTCCAGAATGTATCTGTTTTCGCGGTTACAACATCTGCCAGATCGTACGCTTCTAACTCAGTGATCGTTTCGAACGTGAGGGATACTACACGCACGTCGCTATGCGATAAAAGTTCGGGTAACTTCGTTACAGCAGAAGTTTGCCTCAGTTGACGTGCCATACTTAGAGAGAACAATACAACGTCTAGGTTACTACTTGTAAACCATTGGCTGAAATCCGGTATTCTGCGTGAATCAGACTTCGACAAGTGATAATGTATATTGATGCGCATCCACGGTGTGAGTTCACCGGTATAATGATCCAGAAAGGAAAGTGGCTTGTCCTGGTCAAGCCGCACGAGCGCCAGAAATGTTTCTTCCCGCAGCGTTTTATTTTTAGCAGTCAGAAAATTTCGGATAGAATGTATAGCATCGGTATAATTAAGTTCGGTTAGTTCCCGGATTCCCTGCGCTTTCATTTTCCACGAACCGCGTTTCAATTTTCGAATACTATAGCTGTGCAAGTCAAGCTCTATATATATTCGCTCCAATATTTTCGAAGTGGAACCGGATATAGTCTTCTTCAGCGCTACCAATTGATTCATCATGACCTGCCGCGCGAAAGAAGATTGCTTCATCACATTTTTCAGACTTTCAATCTTGAAACGATAAGATGAATCGGGAACCGCAGAAGTAGTTTCCATAATGATGATGGCATTCAGTGAGCGTTGAAAATGATTGCGTAACGCTACTTCATGCTGCTGCCGGTTGTTCTTGGTAAATCGACTGATAAGTATAAATGTGATGAACAGGAAGGCGGCGATGAAAAAGAACATCGCAATGAAGGTGAATACTTTTTCTTCATCAGTGATCCCGTAAGCATGTAGCCATTGTTCATACATCATGCATCATAAATTTAGCAGGCGTTTCACGCGTATAGCAAGTTCTGCCGGACTGAATGGTTTTGTGATGAAATCATTTGCACCCATATCGAAAGCCTGCAATACTGTTTCCTCAAGTCCTTCAGCAGAGAGAATGATAATCGGCGTATTTTTTTTTAGTACCTGCCGCACATGCGTTACGATCTCGAGTCCTGAATGGAAGGGCATGTGAATATCAGAGATAATAAGATCAAATGTATTCTCATCCAGTAAACGTTTTGCTTCGCGACCGTCAGCGGCTTTAAATACTTCACCGAAATTTTCGCGAGAGAGCTTGAATCGTACCATGCTAACCAATGCTTCGTCATCATCACAGACTAAAATTTTCATCATGTTCCTCTTATTAAAAAATTATTCCAGTGCGCTGGCGAGTAAATAACATTTATTAATTTATTAAATTTCTTTATGAAAACAACACCACGCTCTTTGAAAGGGCGCTACATTTTGTTTATCGGTTCCGTTGTGTTAACGATTATCGCTACGCAGGCAATTATCCAGTATGACTTGCAACGGCAAAATCAAGACGCGCATCTCATTAACACGGCAGGTCGGCAGCGCATGTTAAGTCAGCGAATTTCCAAACTGATACTTTACCTTAAAAATGATATTGTAGAAACCGGAGCTATACGTTTTAACCGGTTGGATACTTTGCGCACCCTGGTTGATAGCTGGGAAAATGTGCACCGTACATTGATTGATCAGAACAAGAACAATGCTAGAAGTAAAGCAATTGATTCACTGTTACAGTTGAATACAAGTCACCTCGCAGCCATTGCGGCAGCTTCCCGAAATATACTTGAAACTCCCACACTTCCTGTTATCGAGCAGGCAATTGACCAGATTACAACGGATGAGCTACCGTTTCTGCTGTTGATGGAGAAGACGGTATACACCTATCAATATGAAGCTGAACAAAAATTATACTATTTAAAAAAGATAGAACTGGCATTGTCTGGGCTAGCGGTTGCCATTCTGATATTCGAATTTATCTATATATTTCTTCCCGTGCTAAACCGGTTACGGACCAATAATAAAAAATTGTCCAGGCAGGCTAATGCGTTGGTGAAGAGTGAAAAGTTATACCGTCTTCTCTCCGAGAATACGAAAGACCTTATTTGTCTCTATACTCCGGAAGTCCGGTATAAATTTATCTCCGCTTCTGTCGAGCATATCACAGGCTATCGCACGAGTGAATTTTTGGGACAGGAAATATACCGGTTCATTCATCCGGAAGATCGTGATCGCTTGCAAAAAGGTTT
This sequence comes from Ohtaekwangia koreensis, assembly GCF_900167975.1. Taxonomy (GTDB): domain Bacteria; phylum Bacteroidota; class Bacteroidia; order Cytophagales; family Cyclobacteriaceae; genus Ohtaekwangia; species Ohtaekwangia koreensis. The sequence continues at coordinate 956,744 of NZ_FUZU01000003.1, read as the reverse complement.
TTCGGAAATTGCTTCCGGGTCGCATGATGTACAAAGTATGGAATATCGCATGGTGAGGAAGGACGGTGCGAGTATCTGGATGGAGGCTTATATAATGGCCACCTATACTGAGACTGGTGTACTCGATGGATTCCAGATGTCATCACGTGACATTACACAGCGCAAAAAAACGGAAGAAGCGTTGATGGAAGCAAAAGAAAAAGCAGAGACAGCAGCAAAAACAAAGGGTAAATTCCTGAGCATGATAAGCCACGAGATCCGTACTCCCATGAACGCGATCATTGGATTGACAAATCTTTTGCTTGAAGAAAAACGAAACAATGGACAGGCCGAGAATCTTAAGCTGCTGAAGTTTTCAGGTGAAAACCTGTTGACGATCATTAACGATATTCTGGACTTCAGCAAAATTGAAGCGAACAAAATCGAAATCAATACAATTGATTTTGATCTGAAGGAGATTGTTCAGCGCATAGTCAAGATGATGGAGTATCATGCCTTCGGAAAGAATGTAAAAGTATCGGCTCAGTATGACGATGAACTTCCGCAATACTTTAGGGGCGATCCCGTACGCATTACTCAGATTATTACAAACCTGATGGGGAATGCAGTAAAGTTTACAATGGAGGGAGAAGTTATACTCACCATCCGGAAAATTAAGAATACCGGAAGTGCCGTGACTTTATATTGCAGTGTTAGCGATACAGGCATTGGTATACCTCCCGAAAATATAGAATCGATCTTTGATAGCTTCTCACAGGCAGGCGATAGCAGTGCGCGGAAATTTGGTGGCACGGGATTGGGCCTTACCATTACGCGAAAGCTGCTGCGGCTTATGGACAGTGATATTGCCGTTGAGAGTATACCAGGTAAAGGTTCTAAATTCTATTTTACGCTCACGCTGGAAGAAGGTGAGAAGCCCCTGGAAGGAGAGACTGCCAACAGTGACCTTGTTACCATGTTGAAGAATAGAAATATTCGTGTACTGCTGGTAGAGGACAATCGCGTTAATCAAATTGTTGCTATAAACTTTTTACAAAGTTGGGGTATCCATACCGTTGTGGCGAGCAATGGAAAAGAAGCGCTTGAGTTGATCCTTGAAAAAAGATATGACCTGGTTTTGATGGATTTGCAAATGCCGGTAATGAATGGTTATGATGCTACGCAGGCCATCCGTGCGTTGGATGATCTATACTTTAAAAATATCCCGATCATTGCTTTGACGGCCTCTGCCATGATTGAGATGCGCGATAAAGTAATGATGACAGGTATGACCGACTATATGAGCAAACCATTCCATCCTGCGGATCTACAGCGGATCATTGCGAAATATATTCTGAATGGAGAGTTCGAGGCTACACCAGTGTCTATATCTAACCAACTTGATTTATATACCGAGGGAAATATAGAGTTTAAAAGAGAATTGATCCGGCAGTTCATAGATAACCTTGAAGAACTAAAATCAGCTTTTGAAAAAGCTGTAACAGAAAGAAATGCTGATATATTTCGTGCCGGTGTGCATAAGAGTAAAACAACCGTGAGTGTTATTAACCATAAGCCTTTGTCAGAAGCAATCAATGATGCCCGCGAAAAAATGACGGCTATATATCCTGGTAATGATTCATTTCCGGAGGCACTGCGTGTACACTTTTATAAAACCTGTGATGAAGCAGTGATACTCCTGAAAGATGAAATGAATAAGACGTATACTATACAACCGACATAACTTCCGGAGATACGATTTATCTGAGTAATTGTATCAGCTGATGAGTTCTTCAAAGGCAGAACGCAGGTTTGTTTCTGTAACCGGTTTTGTGAGAAAAGATGTAACACCTAATTCTCGGGCTTTGCTGATGTCGTTTGGGTTTTGTGACGAGGTAACGATTACGATTCGCATACTCTCTTTATTTGGAATCTTAAGTCTGTTAAAGGCCTCTATAAAACTGAAGCCATCCATAATGGGCATATTCAGATCCAGTAATATAACATCCGGCAAGGAAAGTGCTCCCTTGAAATAATCATTCAACAGCGTGATCGCTTCTTCACCATTCAATGCAGTATGCACTTCATTTACAATGCCCATGCGCTGAAGTGTTTTCTTACTGATTAAGTTACAGATTTGATCGTCATCAACTAGCAGAATTTTCTTCATGGTATATATATTAAATACATCGAAAACCGACTTGTGAAATTTCTATCCTGTTCACATGTTGTATGGAAGGGTAGTTGAAGATAACGAATTTGTGAACGGAGTAAAAGACGTCAGGCGATAATATTTTTTTACCTGCGTTTCAAATACGCTAGGCCATCCGTTGTGTGTTTGAACACGAGAAGAAATTTAATTTGATGCAACATGCTGTCTCATTTCAGCAATATATTATACCAGGATTGTTGCTGTTATAAAGTATATCCCAGATATATTCCAGGGCCATTAGTATACATCGGAATGATGGTCAGATCACTGTTTTTATTCTTCCATTTATACCGATGGGTAAGGTATGCGAGATTGGTGGAAAGAATACCGATACCAGCTCCAGCCAGCACATCGGAGATCCAGTGGCGGTTGTTAAGAACGCGCATAACGCCAACTGTAGTGGCCATGCCGTAAGCTCCTACGCTATACCATATACTTTGGTCGCCATATTCTTTAGACATAAACGTTGCCGTAGCAAAAGCTTGTGCAGTATGTCCGGAAGGGAATGAGTAGTTATTACTATCATCCGGGCGCGTAACCTGTGTAAATTGTTTTACAGAGAATACCATTGCCGCCATAATCATTTCAGATTTCATCAATAACAGCGAGCGGTTTCTGAAATCATGTTTGCCTTTTACACCCGCCATGTTTAATCCATATACTGCCAATACCGGTACATGCATCAGGTAATTATCAACGCTGCTGCGGAAGTTCGGCATGTACTCATTGCGTTCTTCACGAATCTCGTATCGATTAATAACCTTGTGGTCGGCCGTTGCATATATACCCAGCGCGATGAGTGTCACCGGAACCTTTACCGCGTGGAAAAGACTGTTTTTCCGTTTGAGTTTTTGATCGGGAAGACCCAGGTTCGCATCATCATAGCTGCGTTTCTGCTGATTAATCTGGGCACTGCATACTTGGAAAGTAAGACAAATACTTACAAATAAGGCTAGAGGTTGAAATTTCATAATGCTGTCGCTGATTCCCGGGCGTATCAAGGTATCAAGATACGCATCATTTGTTAATTGAAAAAGGGAAAACTAAATCTGAAAAGTACATGCATCATAACTTCCAAAAAGGAATTATAGTATGCATTAGCTTGTCCAAAATGCAGATTTTTGAATCTTTTTGCTTCGCATAAAAGCAAAGAACAGGCCAAATTGCCCCAATTTTTTACCTGCCACAACGCTCACTGTGGATGGGGTATTCAGTGTTTATACCTACCGGAACTGGTAGCGGATATATAATCCTGCTGCAGATCCGCTATACGAAGGCACAATCATTGTATTTTTTCTCTTGCTTCCCCATTTATAGCCATGTGTAAGGTACGCGATGTTGGTAGCCAATATACCAATCCCGGCTCCGGCCAGCACATCGGATATCCAATGGCGATTGTTCAAGATCCGCATAGCACCGATACCTGTAGCAACGGTATACGCCCCGATGGGGTACCATATACTTTGGTCACCATACTCCTTTGCCATAAAGGTTGCTGCAGCAAATGCTTGTGCCGTATGCCCGGACGGAAATGATGTAGGATGACCAGTATCGGGTCTGGGCACTGCTGTTATCTTCTTTAATGAAAATGTTAAAGCTGTCATGATCAATTCTGCTTTTATTAAAATGGCTGTGCGGTTTGCCATGGTATTTTTCCCTTTTATACCAACAGCATTCAAACCATATACTGCCAGTATAGGAGCAAACTGTAAATAATTATCGGCCTTGTGGTGAAAGGTTGGTGTATATTCATTTCTCTCTTCACGGATCTCGTGCCGGTCGATGATGTTATTGTTCTGTGTACTTAAAGCACCCAGTGCCACAAGCGTGAGTGGTACATATGTTGCCTGCAGCCATACGTTTTTTTTATGTATTGGTTCTTTCTGTAAAGTAAGGTTGATGGACGTATAGTTCTTGCTTCGCAGATTGTATTGACCAAAGCATAGCGAGATACGCAAGAGAAGAACGATCAGGATACCATATTTCATATGAATAAGTATATAGATTACGGATTTGAAATATTGTTATGTTATCAGTTAATATGTATACTAATGCATAAGTCCTTTGCGGAACGCATAACTTGCCGATTGATACCATGAAATTGCCTCACGGGTCAGTTTACTGTCATTGGCTATTGGACTAAGTGAATTAGTTTTGAAATTTACCAGGAAGGTTTGCTCTTTCTGTTGAGGAGATAGTACGATCAGTTTATTGTCGCGTACATACCCAAGACTCTGATACGTGCTGATGAAGATCCGTTCGCGTCCCGGTTCCAGCGCAAATATATCGTAACCATAAAATTTACTGGTATACGAAAAGTTCAGCAAGCCAAGCAGGGTAGGGCCCAGGTCGATCTGGCTCATAAGTCTGTCCATATGTGATGCCGGTATATTTGATGGTGAATAGATTAATAATGGTATATGATATTTCTGAATTGGTAATTCTGATTTCCCGGCACTGGACGCGCAGTGGTCTGCGATGATCACAAAGACTGTATTGGCAAACCAGCTTTTATGGCTGCAAGATTTGATGAATTTGCCAATTGCATAGTCGGTATATTTCACTGCACCTTCCCGGCATGTATGCGAGGGTATATTGATGCGTCCCTCGGGATATGTATACGGGCGATGATTAGACGTTGTCATGACATGAGCAAATACAGGTTTGCCAGCGGCGATGGTTTTTTCTATTTCGTGTTGCGTAAGTGTAAAAAGATTTTCGTCAGCAACACCCCATATATTTTCATAGTCAATTTCTTCATCCTTCAATTCATTACGGTCAACGACACTATAACTATTGTTTGCAAAGAAGTAGCCCATATTGTCAAAATAGCCGTAGCCTCCATAGATGAATTTGCTTTCATAACCTTTTTGCTCGAAGATTTTTCCCAACGATGACATGTGCTCGTTGTGTGGTCTTCTTACAATGGACTGGCCCGGTGTAGGTGGTACACACAGCGATAATGCTTCGAGGCCGCGAACGGTGCGCGTGCCGGTGGCATATACCTTTGTGAATAACAGACTTTGTGTAGCCAATGAATCCAGAAAAGGTGTAATCCCTTTTGTGCTTCCGAAGGTGCTCATAAAATCTGCGCTCAGACTTTCTACCGAGATCAATACCACGTTGAGCCTTTTTTCCTTCCCGCTATGTGTTACTTTACGAGTGAGATCGTGCTTTTCATTCGATATATATTGTGACTCTGCTGTATGAATAAGTTTTTTTACTTCTATAAATGATTCTTCATTCGGTATTTTTTTATAAAACTGTTCGTAGTTAAGTTCATTGTTTCGGTAAGCAGCAAAGAGTTCATACATACCGTTCGCTGCAAGTTCATTTACATACGCGTTGCTGCTAAAATGATGGCCGCGGTTTGTTACGGTAAAAAAGAAAGTTATAGGCAGGAGAATGAATACAAGAGCAATGCTGCTTCTTTTTTTCAAGCTCATAGGCAACGTATCGGTAGTTCTGATCCGGTTTCGTAATGCGTATTGAAGAAGAAGACAGAGCGTAATAACACCAGCGACAATCCAGGCAACCGGATAGGATTCTTTAATATTCCCTAATACTTCATTGGTATAAACCAGGTAATCTACCGCTATAAAGTTGTAGCGCGCACCGAACTCATCCCAAAAGAACCACTCTGCAACTGCATTGAACAAGAGAATAAATGTTAATAGAGAGAAGAATCCGTAAAGTATATATTTACTCCACGCTTTTGAATATATACGTTGTGGCGTGATCCATATATAGAACAATAAGGGTATAATGAAATAACTTGCGTTGATAAGGTCGTAAAAAAGTCCCAGTATAAAGATGCCTGCTATATTGAGGATTGTTATATCAACTCCCTGGATTGATTGGATCAGGAACACTACGCGTGTGATCATTGAAATGCTGACGAGCAATCCGATAAGAAGAAGAAGGTTGCTGAACCGGCTTTTGGTGAATCGTTGCAGAAAGGCAGCGATTGATTTTTTGGTAGACATTGATCAGAAGTATTTACCCTGCAAATCAACCTATAGATTCTGAATTTAATCTGAACGTTTATTTTACTATGGCAATGCTATATATTTATCTTGTAACGGGAGTATAATATGTGGAATACTATAGTTATGTAAGTTGTTACCGATTTTTAGCGGGTATATTTTAAATGAATATACACCATTAAGGGCTAAAGACTTTAAGAAAAAAGACTTGTAATAATTCTGAAGAAATTCTGAATCAGAATTTTACTCTAAAATAGTGCGCCCCCGATTGATATGCATATGTAAGATTATACCCCGAGAGGTCGCATATTTTTTTTACAATTGCCAATCCAAGGCCCGTGCTGGAGCGGTTGGTGCTTTCTTTATGAAATCTTTCAAATATTTTTTCTGAGCCTTGCTTAAAGGGTTCTCCCGGATTTTCGATGGTGAGAATTCCATCTTGTAGCTTGATTTTAATTTGGTCGTGATGTGTTGTATGCTGAAATGCATTTAGTACGAGGTTGTTGACCAGGATTTCCAAAAGTACTTTGTTTCCCTGAAGTATAAATGGTGAAGTCGTTAAAATATTCGGAGCTGTGGTTGCTGTGAGTTCCTGGTAATTCAAAATTGTATCACGCAGTATCTGCGTTATATCAACGTCTTCTTTATCAATGAACTGTTGGTTTTCTATTTTGGAAAGCAGCAGCAAGCTCTTGTTTAATTTAGAGAGACGTTGGTTTGTATTGGTCATGTCTTTTACCAATGCAGCTTGTTCTTCAGTTAATGCTTCATCTTGCATCAACAAGTCAAGCTTGGATTGTAAAATGGCGAGTGGTGTTTGCAGTTCGTGTGATGCATTCTCAATAAATTCTTTTTGCTGCTGAAATACTTCCATGTTCTTATTAGTAAGTGAACGTATGGCGGCATTCAGATCATCGAACTCATCGATTCGCGTTTCTTCATATTGAAACGATTCAGATTTATTCAGTTCATATGCTTTTAGTTTGGTAAGTGTTTTATAAAATGGTTGCCAGATTTTTTTGGACAGCGAGCGGTTGATCAATAAGAAACCACCGAGCAAAAATAAGACTAACAAAGTTTGAACGAGGCCAATCACCAAAACCAGATCTTCGCTTTCTACAAGCGACATGCGCATGATGAGTTTATACCACTTACCTTTAACAATAAAGTAAGAAGTTGCTACGCGATAGGGTTTTGCCTCACGATCGATGCTATCATAAAGGGAAGTGGTTTCATAGAATTCATCTTTACTGCCGGACGATGCCGGTTGAATGCTGATGTCATATGCAAGTTCATCAAAGACGTGGAGATCCACTTCAAGGTCTTCCAAATATTCATAGTTGCGTAAGTGGTTGATGAACTCTTCGCGTTGAAGATGCAGTGTTTTATCGATCTCTTGTTCGAGGATTTCCCGAATGGTGATGAAGAATAAGGGCACTCCGATAAGTACCAGTAATAATGAATAATATAGGAAACTTCTCAGATTTACATTTAGTAACCTCATGTGGTAAATTTATATCCTAGTCCGTAGATCGTTTTAATATAATCCGGACACCCGGCATCGGCTAATTTCTTTTTTAGATTTTTTATGTGCGCGTATATAAAGTCAAAGTTATCCATTACTTCTGCTATATCTCCGGTTAAATGCTCCGCTATAGCATTTTTGGAGATGACTTTATTTTTATTGGACAGCAGGAATATCAGCAGTTCATACTCTTTTCGTGTGAGGGGTACTGCTTTCTCCGATATCGTGACCGCCATGGCCGCAGTATCGATTTTTATCTCATTGAATTCAAGTATATCGCGACCGTTGAATAATCTTCTTCGTACAACGGCTTGTACCCGTGCAGCAAGTTCTGCCATGTGAAACGGCTTTGCCAGGTAGTCGTCAGCTCCCAGGTTCAGGCCATTGATTTTGTCATCGATGGAATTTTTAGCAGAGACAATAATTACTCCGTTATTTTTCTTGAGAGCTTTTAATTTCTCCAGAAGCAGAAGACCGTTTCCGTCAGGCAAAGAAATATCCAATAAGATACAATCGTAATCGTGAACCGTAATTTTATCAAGTGCTGTATCGTAATAATGGGCCTGTTCACATATGAAAGATTCAGAACCCAAAAACTTGGCCATGCTTTGAGCAAGCTCAATTTCATCTTCAACAATAAGCACTTTCATAATTCTGAATAGCGTAATATCCGCTGGAAATATACCATAAAGCGTGTTTGGAATCCAGTAGTTTAACGGTCACGTCTTGTATTCTGGAACAGGAGTAAAATTCAACAAGGATTCTGAATAAATCCTGAACTGGATATTTATAGAGAAGGAATCATCCTCATCCGAAAAGCATTCATCGCATATTTGCCCAGCTTGGCCGTGAGCCTGTGATTAACGTATGCTCCTACCACCGCGCCAATGCCAGGCACGAGTTGTAGAAGTTTAGCAATGTCAATATAGTCACGATACTCTTGTTGAAAGCTGCGCCAGTCAAATTGATTAGTATCGTTTGGCAAGAGAAGTTTTTCTTTTTCCCAATTTGCTATTGTAGTATAGATTCTGTTACGGTGTTGTTGACTGGAAAACGTAAGCTGAAAAATATGAAGCAGATATATACGTTCTTTGTAATCCTTTACATCAACGCCATATAGTGCTGCGATGTCAAACAGCATTTTCATTTTGATAGTAAGCCAGATTGGAAAGTCTGCTAGTCCGAGTAGCAGTCCTCCGGCACCGGTAATAGCGCCTTCAGCAGTAGCCGTATTCCGATGTTTGCGAATCGTTTCCAATACAGCTGCTTCCCGTTCTTGTAGTGTGGCGAGAACCAAAGGTTTACTCGAAGTTATACCAATACCAAAAATCAGCGCGCGTGTCATTTGTTTGATCGCGGTAGTAATGGTTCCATGTATTTTTTCAGGAATGATGCGATTGATCCGTTCCTGTGTGGTCTTGGAGAACCTGTTCAGGAAAGAAGGTTTTTTTTGCATGCGCTTTTGCCACTGCGAAAGTTCTTTCTGAACCTGCTGATCGTACGAAGTGGTAAGATTACTTTCAGCGCGCATACTATATTTTGTTGAAGTGTTATGAATTCATGTAGAGTATAGAAATGTCGTGCCCGTTGCAGAAAGCATTTGCTTCTTTAAAACAAAGCATGCTTTTTATGGTGTGTAGAGATTTATCATCATATGAATGTATATAGGTTGATGAGGTCAATAACAATCCATAACTTTTTACTGCGATATCAATTACCTGTCGCAAGATGTACCGGTCCGAGTAACCCTGCATCCAACCGTTGCCATTCTGGTTTGATGGTGATATTGGTTTGAGTATATCTTTTATCGGCAGGTAGCCCACGATCACCCACCAGTCTGTTTCGCCATGAATTTACAACTTCTATCTCCAATTGATTTCCCTTCTTCCGAAGCTGTTTGGTTACCTCCATTCTAAATGGAGGCGTCCACGTCACACCAATCTCCTCACCGTTTAGTTTTATCCGGGCAATCCCGACATCCTGTATATTTCCAAGTATAATGAAATACCGGGTGTCCTTTTTGGATTTGGGGAAATCAAATGCTGAGGTATATATAATTTTGCCTGAGTAATTTACCACACCCGCTTCAAGGCGTTGTGTTAAACTTGTAAGCGTATCAAGGTTTAGCGATGCAGGTACTCCCATAGATGTGTCCAGTTTTACTTTCCAGGGCCCCTTTACGTTCAGTACATTCTTATAGTGTAAAGCATTGGTCGTAGATGTACCCGCTGTAGATGGTTTTGCGTTATTGCGAAAGACAACAAACATAGAGCCATAGGGATCGAATTCTAATGGAAGTATAGTTCTCCCATTTTCTTCACGGAAAGCCTTTGCTGTTTGTATAGTACCGGTTACAGCGTCCCACAGTTCAGGCTGTTTTCCAGTGGTGCGAAATGAAAAGCTTGCGGCAGACTCCGCCTGGTTCTGACTGCTTACAAAATATATATCGTCACCGTTGACAACGCGATGTATATAGTCGAAATTTCCATTCTTCTCATTGTTGATAACACTGAAATCGGGAGGTACTCCGTTTTCTGCCAGTACATCCCGTACAGCTTTTCCCCAGATGATTTTCCCGGTACCAATGTTCTTTGCTCCAACCGTATCTATACCATTACCCCATAGTTCACTGACAATGTTTTTAAATTCGGTTGTACTTCCCGGATTTCCGGAGAGACTAACAAGGCGTTCAGGCCTTGCACCTATAATGATGGCTCCGTTGCTCGCCAGTGTTTTGATCTTACGCAATGCTGCAAGTGATAATACTTTATGCGTAGGCAATACCAATGCGCGATAAGAGACACCATGAGGCAGTACGATCTTACTATCTTTTACCTCTAGCGCCAAAAGCCGGTCTTCGTTGATAAGATCATAATCGTAGCCTGGTAATACATTGGCAGGATCATGTTCTTTGAGGTGACCAATGTTGGGTACGTGATCGCCATAATAATATAGTATATCCGTTACCGTGGTGCCGGGCTGTTGTTGTATATATTGACATCGCTTTAGATAATCGAAAAAGGTTTTTGAAAGATGCCACCACGTTATGTTTGGATTGATGTGCGTGCCGGCAAAATATTCCTGACCGGGAAGTCCCATTTCTTTCGGAGAGCATGTGAACGTATGCAACACGACCAGGTTGAGACCGGAGCAAACTTCATGATCGAATGCAGGCTTCATGGTTGCCCACGGTACATCATTCCAATGTCTGCCGATGGTAGTAAAGGACTCTGCACCGACAAGCTGTTTATTATATATATGTGCTGCACTCGATGCCTGTTTAACAAAAAAGCGTTCTTCATGGCGTGAGCGGTGTGGCGAGGGCGACCAGAATTCACTCATCATAATTTCATTGAATCCATAATTTTTCAGGCCGTCCAATGGTCCTGCATGCGGCCCCGCAGATTCCGGTTGAATGCCGATGCTATATTTCGCTGCACGCTCCGAGAAGACACGGTAATGATTGTCTGCTATGCAGTCTCCTATAGTTTTACGAAAGTCCGCCAGGAATGCATTGCTCACCTCACGATTCTCAATGATCTTGCCCGCTGCTATCGGCAAATAGGTATATAGATCATACCCTCTGCGTTTTTTAAATTCTTCTGCAAATTGATCGGACCAATTTATACCACCGCATTCCCAGCTATCCGTTTGCAAGTAGCGAAGTGTAGTGCCTGCCATCGGACCGATCGATTGAAGCAATGGATCCACGAAAGTGTCCCAATACCGATTAAAGTATTTAGCGTTCATATAGTCAATGACGCGGCCCTGCCATTTTCCGCTGGACGTTGAAACTTCTGCTCCACTGGTGGTAAAACCAAAGCGCATGATGGTCCATTCACCTGCCGGTACCTGCCATTGCAGTTTTCCATTCGCGTCAAGCTTATTGTGAAGCACAACGATATCGCGAAGAACAGCATCTTCTTCATGTATAGAAGACGGAACATCATCCAGTAATTTTTCTGTATCATACCCGGAACGACTTCCTTCCTTAAAAGCAGCTTTCACGTCCAGGCTTCTGATAGGTGCACGCTCTGCAGGTATATATCTTTTCGGAAATGCGATTACCACTATATCTTTATAGTAATTATCATGCACAGGAGGTAAGGGGAGAGGTTGCGTTGTTTTCAATGGTCCTGTCACGGTAAGTTCAGACCATGTAATATGTTTGGTTGCTTCTTCCGGAGTAACATCGGGTCCTCCTAAATTCCATCCACTCTGAATGTTAAGGCTGATCACGAGTCCGAGACGATTTGCTTCTTTTATAGCATGAACAAATAAATCACGCCACGCATTACTCCCAAACATAGGCCCTTCCGGTACATCACCATTCCCTTGTTGTGTCTGGCCACCAGCATCTACTATACATGCACCGCTAAAGCCTTTCAGCTTCATTTCTTCAAGGTCACGTGTTATAGCTTCCTTCGTAACATTGCCATTCAGCCACCACCACCAGCAACGAATGCCATATTGTTGTGGCGGTTGTTTGAAGTGACGCGCCAGAGTTGAGTCGCTGTCAGATCCGATACCCGAAACCCCACTCTTCTCTATATTGAAAAATCCGGTGCTCAGGAGCGCAACCATCAACATGGACAGGCTGGACAATATTATTCGTGAAAACATATCTTAATATTCAGTAAAAAAATCGTGGTTAAAGCTCAGGACTTGAAGCTTAAAATTTAAAGTTATCGAATCATATTTGAATTTTGTAATTTTGCTGCATGTCAAACATAGAAACGCTCGAAGATTTTTATAAAAAGAAATTCAACTGGCTGCCTGACAACCTGCAGCAGGATATAGGTCACTTCAATGTATTCCGCCTGGAAGACTGCGTGGGACCCAATGCTGTACCGGTGCAATATAGTCGCAGAGACTTTTATAAGATAAGCTTAATTCGCGGCCGGAACGTTTATCACTATTCAGATAAGAGTGTAGAGATAGCCGGTACAACGCTTATGTTTTTTAATCCGCATGTTCCCTATGCCTGGGAATCTCTCTCGGATGATAAAACCGGTTTCTTCTGTATTTTTAAAGAGGCATTTTTTACAGAAAGACTGCGCGGTAATATAAATGAGCTACCTATGTTTACGATGGGCAGTAAACCATCGTATATATTAAATAAGAGTCAGGATAAACATGTGAGTCAGATCTTTACGAAGATGCTGGAAGAAATTGATTCCGAGTATGTATATAAATACGACTTGCTTCGGAACTATGTAACGGAGATGATTCACTATGCATTAAAGATGCAGCCTACGGAAACGCTATATCAGCATACAGATGCGAACTCCCGGATCACGGCTATATTTACTGAGTTGCTTGAGCGTCAGTTTCCGATTGAATCACCGGCACAACGATTTTCCATGCGTTCTGCAAAAGATTTCGCAGAGCAACTGGCAGTACATGTTAATCACCTGAACCGTGCCATTCGGGTAACCACCGGTAAAACAACAACCGACCACATTTCAGAACGCCTTGCCGCTGAAGCGAAAGCATTATTGAAACATACCAACTGGAATATTTCAGAGATCAGCTATAGCCTTGGGTTCGAAGAACCTTCTCATTTCAATAACTTTTTCAAAAAGCAAACAAGCGTTACCCCTTCATCTTTTAGAATTGTTTGAATTTTGCAAGCATTGGTTTGAAAGAAGTAATCGCCAGCCTGTTGCAGTAGTCTAATTTTGTTCCTGTCAAAAGGAATAAAATATGAAAACAAAAAAAGTATGGTTCGTGACGGGAGCTTCAAAAGGTTTGGGACTCTCCATCGTAAAAAAATTACTGGAACAAGGATATCAGGTAGCGGCAACCTCGCGTAAGGTTGAGGACTTGAACAACGCAGTGGGTACACGCAACGGCAACTTTCTGCCAATAGCAGTAGATCTTTCCTCAGAAGTGAGTGTCGGTAATGCTATAGATCAAACCGTAAATCGCTTTGGCAGGGTGGACGTAATTGTGAATAATGCCGGGTATGGTTTAGCAGGTGGTATAGAGGAACTGAGTGATCAGGAAGTACGTGGTAATTTTGAGATCAATGTGTTCGGGCTATTAAATGTTATCCGGAAGGCAATGCCCTATCTGCGCGGCCAGCGCTCCGGTCATATATTCAATATATCTTCTATTGGTGGATTTACGGGAGCGTTTCCAGGCTGGGGAATATACTGTGCTACTAAATTTGCAGTATCTGGTTTAACAGAATCACTTGCGGAAGAAGCAAAGGCTTTTGGTATAGATGTAACCGTAGTAGAGCCCGGATATTTCAGAACGAATTTTCTTGCTGCAAGCTCGATGGCAGTTCCTGCTCATCAGATTGATGAGTATAAGAATGTGCGCGAGTCACAAAGCCTTCATCAGAATACGTTGAATGGTAATCAGCAAGGTGACCCTGATAAAGCTGCAGATGCATTGATTGCTATAGCAAAAGAGAAAAATCCACCGCTGCATTTGTTGCTCGGTGAAGACGCCTATACCATGGCGTTGCAAAAGATGGCAACGCTTCAGCAGGAAATTGAAACCTGGAAAAATATAACGGTGTCAACAGGGTTTGCCAAGGAGGGAGCACAATCATATATAGGTATGTGGGTTACAAAAGACGGCCATATTCGTCAGGAGCTTTTGCCAGGTGGTAGGTATGACGAGGCGCGTGGTACGAAGAAGAGCGCCTACACCGGGAGCTATACTATAGATGGTGACCACATTGAATATATAGATGATACAGGATTTACCGCATCAGGCGATTTTCGTGAAGGCGTTCTTCACCATGGAGGCTATCTGTTCTATAAAGAGGAAGCAGTAAAATAAATATTGATCCAATAAGCATGTTGATCATTTTGGATTGGCATGCTTACATACGGTAGGTTAAAGAAAACGAATATTATATAGATGTGATAACATTCTTTAATATATAGTAAACATCAAGAAGGAGTATAAATAAACCTCAGAATTATCGATTGCGGAAAATTCTTTTATAAAATTTAAACTATGTAGAAACTTTTTGGAATAGATCGATGTAGTTAGGCCTATAGAAAACTAAAAACGTTCTTTTTCGTTACATCGATTAATTTCAATACATAAATGAGTATTTTAGCGCCAAATCCACCAGCGATGAACTCTAAGAAGGCAGAGAAGATCTCGAAAGCTTTGGCTGACCCTAACCGATTACTCATTTTGAAGGAGATTAAAAAAACGAAGGATTGTCTATACTGTGTGGATATCAATGATATCCTTGATCTGGCGCAACCATCGATCTGTCATCACTTGAAACAATTGACAGATACTGAGATTATACTTGCGGAAAAGGAGGGAAGGAATGTTAAGTACAAGCTTAACAACAAGGTGCTCGATGAGTATATCAAGTTCCTGGAAGCGTTGAAGAAAGACTAATTTTTTTCTTTTCAATAATCGATTAATTTAAATATATCAATAAATACTAGCTTCTGAATAAATATGAGTTTTACTTCGCACCCCTTATCCAAAAACGTATCGAAACTTTTAAATAAATCAATAAATGTAAACCCCAAACGTATGAATGATTCAAACAAACAGCGGTTACGCACCCTTGTTCTCTCAATAGCCGGATATACTCTTCTGGCTGGTTTTATAGCAGCTTGTACTTCCAAAGCTGACGACTTGAAAGGTGAAACAAAAACAGCGGCAGTGGTGCCGAGTGGAGTTCCGGTAGATGCTGTTATTGTACAGCCCGGTATAGTTCGCGATGAACTTGAAGTAACAGGAACGATCGTAGCCAATCAACAAGTAGATATAGCCAGTGAACTTACCCGTAAAGTTGTGCGCGTAAATGTAAAGGAAGGAAGTAAAGTAAAGCGCGGCACACTCTTGTTTCAACTCGATGATTCAGATTTACAGGCACAGCTTGAACGCTTTCGCCAGCAGGAAAAATTAGCAAAGCTCAATGAAGTTCGCTTGAAAGATCTGATTGAAAAGGAAGCTATAGCACAACAGGATTACGATGAGGCTTCTACAAATCTGAAAGTATTACAGGCACAGATCCTTGAACTCCAGGTGATGATCGACAAGACCAGAATCGTAGCACCATTTGATGGACAGATCGGAATGATCAATACCTATCCCGGAGCGATTGTTTCAGTGAACACTATATTAACAAACATCGAAGACAATAGTGTCGTAAAAGTTGAATTCTCTGTTCCTGAAAAATATACGAACATCATCCAGACAGGCAGCGAACAAACTTTTACAGTCATCTCTGATTCAAAACAGTATAAAACAAAAGTTGTAGCACGCGGTGCGAGCCTTAGCAACGACACACGTACACTGTTAGTAAGAGGCGCTACATCAAACCCGGAGGGTAAGTTATTACCCGGTCAAAGTGTGAGACTTACTTTATCATTGAACACTTCGTCCAGTGCCCTTACCGTGGCGTCACAAGCATTGATACCTTCCTCGAACGGTTACTCTGTATTTGTATCACGCAAAAATAAAGCTGAAGCAATACCTGTAGTAATTGGTCAACGCAGTACAGGTTCTGTTGAAATAACAAAAGGATTAAATCAAGGTGATACGGTCATCGTCAGCAACCTGCTCCGTCTGGGCCCTGGTGCTCCCGTGCAACTTGTATCTGTGAAATAGTCTTCCCCAACAACCCATTATTCTTCTAATGATTATTCAATTCAATATTTCATGAGTGCAATTTCACAAGTAAGTATATCCCGCCCGGTTTTGGCGGGAGTTATGTCGGTGCTGTTAATTTTGTTTGGTATAGTAGGCTATACCTTTCTGGGCACACGCGAATATCCGGTAACGGATTCACCGATCGTTATGGTTACAACGGTATACCCAGGCGCTAGTGCAGACATCATTGCGTCACAGGTAACAAAACCTCTGGAAGAGGCTATAGCAGAAGCAAACGGTATACGCGCTTTGTCTTCGGTATCACGCGAGCAGGTAAGTATCATTACCGTTGAATTTAATTTGGATGCCGACCTCGAAGCCGCTGCCAACGATGTGCGCGATAAAGTTTCGAAGTCGCGTCAACAATTGCCAGCAGATATAGAACCTACCATTGTAGAAAAGTCAGGACCTGCAGAGTTCCTTGTTTTCCTCACAGTGCAAAGCGATACACGCAGCCTGGAAGATGTAACCGATTTTGTTAACATCAATATAAAAGAAAGGTTACAATCTATACCCGGAGTACGACTCGTAGATTCATATGCCGGACGTAAGCGTGCGATGCGTTTACGCATGGATCCGTTGAAACTTGCATCCTATAATTTAACACCCGCTGATGTACAGGCAGCACTGCAACGTGAGAACGTAGATTTACCAAGCGGTCGTATTGAAGGCGAAAACACGGAAGTGACACTCCGTACACAAGGAAGACTTGTAACCGAAGATGATTTTAACAACATGATCATTCTTCAAAAAGAAGGCGCGATTGTACGCTTCAAAGATATAGGTACAGCGATCATGTCGTCTCAGAATGAACGTACCGCGATGATTGTAGGGGAAGGACCGACCGCGCGCTATGGCGTAGGTACGGGCGTACAGCCTCAGCGTGGTGCGAACTCACTCGCCATTGTAGACGAGTTCAAGAATCGCTTCGATGAAATTGTAAAGAATGCACCAAAAGACTATATCATTTCTCTGGGTAAAGATTTTACTGTACCGGTACGGAACTCGCTTCACGAAGTGGAGGAGACGTTGATCCTCGCCTTCGTTTTGGTGGCACTCATCATCTTTATATTCCTTCGTGACTGGAGAAGTACAATCATTCCGCTGGTTGCTATACCGGTATCGATCATCTCTGCATTCTTTATTATGTATATAGCAGACTTTTCGATTAACGTGCTCACCTTGTTAGGTCTGGTACTCGCGATTGGACTCGTGGTGGATGATGCGATTGTAGTACTGGAAAATATATATAGCAAGATTGAGAAGGGCATGCGCCCGATCGAAGCAGCACGAAAAGGAGCCGATGAAATATACTTTGCAGTAATTTCAACAACGGTAACACTGGCCGCCGTTTTCCTTCCTATACTTTTCCTCGGAGGAATTACCGGCAGACTGTTCAAGGAGTTCGCGATTGTTGTAGCTGGTTCTGTATTGATATCAGCCTTTGTTGCCTTGACGTTATCACCGATGATGAGTGCATACTTGCTGAAAGCGAGTGCATCACAAGGATGGTTATACAGAAAGACAGAGCCTTGGTTCGAAGCTTTGAATCGCGGCTATGAAAAATCACTTCACGCATTTTTTAAATTCCGCTGGTTAGGATTTGTACTCTTGCTATTATCATTTGGTATAGCCTGGTATCTGTTACCGAAACTTCCTTCTGAGCTCGCTCCGTTAGAAGATCGCTCGATGATTGGTCTTGCAGTGATTGCACCGGAAGGAACATCGTATGAGAGTATGGAGCAAACCATGAAGGAGATAAACAACTTCGTTTCTGACTCTGTGCCGGATTTGAATGGTAATCGTACCTATGCAGGTATAGCTGCATCTATAGGAACGTTGGTGCAGCCTGTAAACGGTGGCTTCCAATGGGTGTTCCTGAAAGATCCGGCAGACCGTGCCAGTGGTCTTTCGCAACAACAGGTATATGAAAAGCTGGTAGCAGCCTCCGGACGATTTAGAAATGTAATTCTTATACCCATCCAGATTCCTACCATTGGTGGATTCTCAAGCTCACAGCCGTTGCAGTATGTTATACAGGCACCTGATCTGCCAAGTCTCATCGATGTAATGCCGAAGCTGATGGGACAAGTATACCAAAGTAAAAAACTCAGTTTTCAGGATCCTGATTTTAAAATCAACCGTCCGGAGATTGGTATAACCATCGACAGACAACGCGCTGCTCAAGTAGGAATTTCTACACAAGAGATAGGCCGCACGTTGCAACTCGCGCTGAGTGGAAGACGCTATGGATATTTTATATACAATGACCGACAGTATGAAGTAATCGGGCAATTGGACAGAAAAGAACGCTCTGCACCGGCTGACCTTAATTCCTTGTTCTTGAAAGCACAGAACGGAGAAATGGTATCGCTTGATAACCTGGTGACCATGAATGAAAGTGTGAGTCCACCCGCTATATATAGGTATAACCAAGCCTATAGCGTAACGATCTCTGCAACACCGGCACCGGGAGTAAGTCTGGGAGAAGCGATCAAGGAAATGGACGGTATCACCAAAGGCATTTTGCCTGCTGGATTCAGTACTGCTCTTGCAGGACAAAGCCGTGATTACGCTGAGAGTAGCTCCAGTCTGGTATTTGCTTTCATCTTCGCCATACTCTTGATATACCTGGTGTTGGCCGCACAGTTTGAAAGTCTGATCGATCCATTCATCATTCTACTTACTGTGCCGATGGCGCTTACCGGTGCATTGCTCAGCTTGTGGTTAACGGGTCAATCGATCAACGTATTCAGTGAGATCGGGATTATTATGCTGATCGGTTTGATAACCAAGAACGGTATCCTCATCGTAGAATTTGCCAACCAGAGAAAAGAAGAAGGCATGTCGGTAAGCGATGCTGTACTCGCAGCAGCTTCATCACGCTTCCGTCCAATCCTCATGACAACACTTGCCATGATCTTTGGTACGTTGCCCATAGCCCTGTCGTTGGGAACCTCTTCAGGCAGTCGTACTTCACTGGGAATTGCCGTAGTAGGAGGGTTGATCTTTGCTGGTGTACTTACACTCTATGTTATTCCATCAGTATACTCGTACTTCTCAAGGGCACACGTACACAAAGCGAAAGACGGTGAAAGCCCTGCATCTGAAATTAATAAAGAACAAGCTGCTATAGCTTAAGTATCATTCAAGAATCATGAAATCAAATATATATTACATGTATATAGTTTTTGCGCTCGCCTCACTGGTATCTCCGGTGAGTGCGCAGCAGCAGGAACTGTCGTTGCAGGAGGCTATTACCCTGGCATTAACCTCCAATCCCGAACTGAAATCCAGTGAACTGGAGATCAGTAAATCGCAGCAACAACGCATCGTTGCACGAAGCCTATATTTACCTACGGTAAGTGCCAATGCACAAGCAAACCATTATTTCCGGCTGACTCCATTCTTTGGATTTGGAGAAACAACATCGGAAGGTAAAATTCCCTATGGACGATTCGGAGGCGAAGATCAACTCGCTGTAGCCGTTGCAGCGGTGCAACCTTTGTATAATCCGCTCGCATATCCGTCTCTTCAACGCGCACGACTACAAGAGCAAGAGAGTAGAGCAACGTCACGTGGTAAGCAGTTGGTAGTGCAAACAATGATCAAGCAAACGTATCTCCAGATACTGGTGTTGAACGAGCGGATTAAATTGCAGAAGGAAAGTATAAATCGGAATCAACGCGTACTGCGCGATTCAAGATCACTGTTTCTCCAGGGAAAAGGCTTGCGTGTTGATACACTGCGCGCCTATACTTCTGTAAAGAACCTGGAACCTGAGCTTGTAAAATTATCGTATGCAGTCGAGACCAGTAAGCTTCAATTGAAAACACTGATCGGTATAGATTCTCTAAAAGATATTGTACTTACAGACTCATTGGTTGTACCTGCACCCGAATCTATTCCTTCGGAGGAAGAAGTATATAACGAAGCAAAAGCGAAGAACCCTGATTTCCAGGTGCTGGCTTTGCAGGAGCAGATCAGTCATCAGAATACGCGTGCAGCCTCTGCGTTGCGTAAGCCGACACTCTCAGCTGTAGCGCAATACCAGGTGCAATCGCAGACGAGTAATTTTGAATATGGAAATGCGTATTATCCTAATTCTTCTTTCGTAGGACTTCAACTTTCCATTCCTATTTTCTCAGGCTTCAGCACGCAGGCCAAAGTAAGGCAGGCGGGTTTAAGTAAAGAGCAATCCGGCCTCACTTTAAATTACGCGCACGAGCAATTGCGTGCTACAGTTCATGAAGCTATAGCAGGAAGTAGGGAGTCTCTCCTTCGCTTGCAGAATACGGCAATCGTAAAGGAAACTGCTCAGCTTAGCTATACTATAATTCAGTATCGCTATAAGAATGGCATTGCATCACGGCTTGAACTTACTGATGCTGAACTGGCACTGTCTACCGCTCAATCGAATTACCTGGAAGCAGTATACGATTACCTCAATGCGCGCATTGTATTGCTCCGCATCATGGGTACGGTTGAATAGGGAGCGAAAGTTGGGTCCGTGGTACGGATGCCTATAGACTTTTAATATATCGGGTTGTATATTCTCCTGTAAAGAGAGATGTGAAACGAGTAGGGGTTACAGGTTTTCACGCTTTAGGTTCAGCGAGAATGTACAACCCGATATTATACTTACTGATTTTTAAGTATGTTTGCTTTACTTACTGCAAATTAAGTGCTGCAGACAAACCGTGAATAAAACAGAATATGATGCCGTTGTTGTAGGCTCAGGGCCAAACGGACTTGCCGCTGCGATCACTTTGCAACAGGCAGGTCTATCTGTTTTACTGATTGAAGGGAAAGATACGATCGGAGGCGGGCTCCGTTCCAAAGAACTCACGTTACCCGGATTTATTCATGATGTGTGCTCGGCCATTCATCCACTTGCAAAAGCTTCTCCCTTTTTCTCAACGCTTCCGCTGCATAAGCACGGGTTGGAGTATATATCGCCCACATTCTCGGCTGCGCATCCTTTCGATGATGGTACAGCTGCTATACTCGAGCATTCGCTGGAAATTACGGCCAGAAGTCTGGGGCCTGATGAAAATGCATACCGGAAACTTATAGAACCTATACGGGACCACTGGCCAGCCATTTCGCAGTATATATTAGGACCGCTTGGTATCCCGAAGCATCCTATAGCGCTGGCGGGATTTGGATTGAACGCCATCTGGTCTGCAAAGCAAATTGCAAATCGGTTCCGAACCGAACATGCCCGTGGATTATGGGGTGGAATGACAGCACATGCCATGCAGCCGCTGACAAATATAGCGTCTGCTGCTATAGGTCTTGTGCTTTTGACAAATGGACATTTGGGAGAGTGGCCTATACCGAAAGGAGGATCGCAGTCGATCGCGAATGCACTAGCTTCCTACTTCACTTCTATCGGAGGGGCGATTCGTACTGACTGGATGGTATCATCACTCAAAGAATTGCCTTCCGCGAAAGCTATATTGTTGGATGTAACTCCCCGGCAGTTGCTGGAGATTGCAGGCTATACATTTTCATCCCTATACACCTGGCAGCTGAATCGCTATCGGTACGGAATGGGTGTGTATAAAATAGACTGGGCACTCGCAGGGCCTATCCCTTTCAAAGCCCCTGAATGCCGATTGGCTGGTACGGTACATATAGGCAATACCTTTCATGAGATAGCCGATGCCGAGTATACCGTATCAAAGGGAAAACATACCGATAAACCATTTGTGTTGCTGGCTCAGCAAAGTCTGTTTGATCCGACACGTGCTCCCAAAGATCAGCATACTGCGTGGGGATATTGTCACGTTCCCAGCGGCTCGACAAAAAATATGACGGAGGCCATCGAGCTGCAGATCGAACGTTTTGCTCCGGGCTTTCGGGAATTAATCCTCGCGCGGCATACAATGGATGCCGCTTCCATGGAGATGTATAATCCCAACTATATAGGAGGCGACATCAATGGTGGTGTTCAGGATATAGGGCAACTCTTTACACGTCCTGCGCTTCGTTATTCTCCCTATAGGACATCTGCTAAAGGAATCTATATATGTTCATCGTCAACGCCACCGGGTGGAGGTGTTCATGGCATGTGCGGACATCATGCCGCGAAACGGGCACTGAAAGATATTTTTACCTAGCGACTTCTGTTGAATTGCCAGTGCTGTCCGCTAGAGAAATCGATGGGTATGAAGCCCTATACATGGTTCGATATTTTAGTATAGCACACAAACAATTTCAATATGATCACCCGCGTATGGCATGGCAGAACGAAAGCCTCTGATGCAGAGCGTTATTTAAAATTTTTGTATGATTCAGGCATTAAAGACTATATGGCTACTCCCGGAAATATCGAAGTAAAGATATGGAGAGAAATAGAAGGCGATATAGCGCACTTCTGGACGGTATCGACATGGGAAAACTTCGAGAGTATCAAGATGTTTGCAGGCGAAGATGTTACGATAGCCCGTTACTATCCCGAGGACAAAGATTTTCTACTCGAATTTGAACCACACGTTAAGCACTATGAAACCTTCGCGGTGAAATAGGTTTACCTATATCTCACCATAACTATTTTTTGAAGAGGTCCAATGCTGCTGCACTCATAGCTGTAATACCTGTTTTTATCGTTGGCTCCGGTGATGGTGAAAATGTGGAGGAGTGTAAGGAGGGAAGTATAATGCCTTTATCTCGCGCATCTTTCGCTATAGCAGGATCGATTGTTCCAAGCCAGAACATACAGATAGGCACTTTCTTATCCTGTAAAGCAAAGCGACTGAAATCCTCGCCCACCATAGCCGGTGGCATTTCAAGTACATTCTCTTTACCAAAGTTTTGCTGAAATATACTTACCAGTCGCGCGGTCAACGCAGCATCGTTGATGGTAGCTGGAGTCTGCGGATCGTTGATTGTAATCTCCGGCATTTTATCTTCCGGAAGTCCTGCCGCCAAAGCAAGTTGCTTACTCAACCTGTGTATAGCAGTAATAATCTGTTGACGGACCTCTGGTGAATATGAGCGCAATGTAAGCTGGAGTTTCACTTCATCCGGTATAATATTATGAACTGCACCGCCGTGGACAGAACCAACTGTAATTACTGCCGGCTCAAGCGGGTTGATCTCACGACTAACGATAGTCTGAAAGGCCATAATCATTTCAGCACTTAACACCACCGGATCAATGGTCGTATGAGGAGCAGCACCATGTCCACCTTTACCATGTATAGTAATGTTCATCATATCGACACTGGCCATGAACGCACCGGAGCGGTAACCGATTTTGCCTGCTTCCAATGTTGCATGGTCGTGTAGTGCTATAGCATAGTCCGGTGTCGGAATTTTATCATATAGCCCGGCCTTAAACATCAGGTCAGCACCAAAACCGTTTTCCTCGGCAGACTGTGCTACCATTACAAGTGTTCCTTTCCAATTCTTTTTAGTTTCAATTAATGCGCGTGCTGTACCTATAAATACAGTCATGTGAATATCATGACCACAGGCATGCATTACCGAAACTTCTGCTCCCGCAGCATTTACTCCGCGTGCTTTGCTGGCATAGGGTAAACCTGTTTTTTCTTCGAGTGGTAAACCATCCATATCGGTACGGATCAGTACGGTTGGTCCTTTTCCATTGGAATATATACCCACCAATCCAAAAGCACCTAATTTTTCAGTGACGGTAAAACCGAGCGCACGCAATTCCGCTGCCATGATTTTAGAAGTTTTTTCTTCATGAAGCGAAAGCTCCGGGTTCTGGTGAAGTTGGCGGTATAGCTTTTCAAGGGAGGGATATTGTCCCTTAGTGAACTCTTCAATTTGTTTTACTGCTGGCGATTTCGTTTGTGCATATATAGCTTGCGCTGAAATACAAAGGACAAGGAGAGAATGAACTAATTTCATATATATGAGAAAGGACTCTTTGATTGTGATGACGACACTAAACTTGCAAGCGCGAAAAGTAATGAGTATAATCGAATAATCATACGGCCGTCAAAATATAGATATTAAAATTCGTTTATAGCTACACCGTAAACGATGGAAAGGAACGATTCACGATTTGTTCACGTTGTGGCCAGCGTGTATATTTATCCAAACTTACATCCTTTGACGACACAGTATCCGGTTGAGTTAATAAACATACGGCATCACTATACAACGGTGCGGATCCTCTCAGATGTGTCCCTGGCATTTGCGCCTGAATGTATCACCGCTATTTTAGGAAAAAGCGGCAGTGGTAAATCTACATTGCTGCAGATCATCAATGGAATGATTCGCCCCGACCAAGGCGAGGTCAAAATTTTTGGAAAGCCTATTGATTACGGTAATATCCAGGCAATGCGTTTACAGATTGGATATGTAGTGCAGCAGGTTGGTTTGTTCCCGCATCTTACCATCTATGAGAATATAGCGTTGCTTGGAAAGATTGCGCATAGGCCTACCGATGTAATCCGGAAAAGAGTGGAACAGCTCATGAATATGGTACAACTTCCGTTACTACATCTTGATAAATATCCGTATCAGCTTTCAGGAGGAGAACAGCAGCGTGCCGGGCTGTGTCGCGCTATGTTGCTTGAGCCTCCGGTTTTACTGATGGATGAGCCTTTTGCTTCTCTGGATTATGAGACAAAGCATTCCATCTATGATCACTTAATTGATATTCAGAAAAGTGAACCCCGCACGATCTTGCTGGTTTCCCATGATTGGGAAGAAGCACAGATTCTTGCTGACAGGTTTGTGTTGCTGGAGCATGGGAAGATCAAAACCACTGGTGATAAAGCTACGATTGAGCAAACCAAGTATAACTATACAAGCAGAAAATGAAGCGAATTCTAATCATTATACTGTTTGTGCATTTTGTTGTCGGTATGGCACAAAGTCAGGATACTACTGTTATTCGCGTTGGTGCCAAGCACTTTAACGAAGGGTATATATTGAGTGAGATGATCGCGCTTATTCTCGAAGATGGTGGTTTTACAGTAGAACGTAAATTTAATCTGGGAGGAACTGCTGTTAGTTTTGAAGCCCTGCGCACCGGAGCTATAGATATATATCCTGAATATACAGGGACCATTGCAGCAGAGATCCTGCAGGCAGACCGAACGCTCGACATGCAACAGGCCGCTGATATACTGCGTACAAAATTTCAGCTTTGCATTTCAAGACCATACGGTTTCAATAATACATATGCGCTGGTACTTCCCGTTGCATCGGCTGATAAACTTCATGTGAAGACTATTTCCGATTTGAAGCAACACCCTGAACTAAAGATAGGACTCAGCTTCGAACTATTGAAGCGTGCTGATGGATGGATAAATCTTGCACAACATTATTCACTTTCACAAAAGCCAACAGGCCTTGAGCATGGTTTGGCGTATCAGGCAATCCTTGAGAATAAGATTGATATAACGGATGCATATTCAACCGATGGTGAAATCAAACGCTATAGCCTTTTTGTGCTGGAAGATGACAAGAAGTTTTTTCCTGATTACCAGGCTGTCTCATTTTATACCTTGTCGTTGCCTGAAAGGGCGCGTACGTTGCTTGATAAATTAACAGGTACTATAAATGAGGAAACCATGCAGCGCCTGAATTCTCAGGCATTGTTCGAAAAAAAATCGCATCGCACTATCGCACAGGAATTCCTTTTGACAAAGAACCTTATTGGAAAAACTAAAGCAGTGGCATCAGACACAGATATAGCCATCATTCTGCAGAAGACGTGGGTACATATACAGCTTACATTTCTCGCGTTGTTCGCGGCTATTTTGCTGGCCGTCCCATTAGGGATATTGCTATATCTATACCCTCTTTTTTCAAAAGCGATTTTGTATGCAACCGGTATATTGCAAACCATTCCATCCATAGCACTGCTGGCGTTGTTGATTCCACTGGCCGGCATTGGCACTATACCCGCCATCATCGCTTTATTTCTCTATGCACTGCTTCCCATTTTACGCAATACCGTAATCGGACTATTTTCAGTAGATCCTCCATTAAAGAACGTAGCATTGGCTATAGGCCTCACCCGCATGCAAAGGCTGAGGCTCGTAGAAATGCCCCTCGCCATGCCGATGATCCTTACCGGAATTCGCACCGCAGCCGTGATCAATGTAGGTACGGCAACACTCGCAGCATTTATAGGCGCTGGAGGTCTTGGTGAATTCATAGTAACAGGACTTGCCCTTAACAACACATCGTTAATCCTACAAGGCGCCATCCCATCAGCATTATTAGCCATCACCTTAGAATTGATCTTCGAAGGACTGGAATGGATCCTCATTCCCCGCCATCTGCGACAAAGGAGTTTATAATATATTCAGTAGTATATATACTAGAAATTTATTCATTGCCTCGGGATTAATCCCGAGGCAATGGATGTTTGTATATATGTTTTAGGGCGGCCTGCGCATATGTGAAGAGCACAATGGTTGATCCGCGCTTAGTGTGTAATTTTTAAAAATAGCAGATTGAAATCTTGCTGCATGTGCGAAGAAATGTTTTTCCAGATTTAACTCTATAGTCGCACATTAAATAAAACCTCATTCAATTGCCTCGGGATTAATCCCGAGGCAATTGAGATTGGAAAAGTTAATACTCTGCAATTTGCTCATCTATATAGCACCAGGCCCAGCGCTCTCCAGGTTCGGAAGATATAGCGACTGGATGTCCGGCTTTATGAGCATGTTGTGATGCATGTTTGTTGGGCGAGGAATCGCAGCAAAGTGTAGTGCCACAGGTTTGGCATGTACGCAGATGTAGCCACTCATCACCGGTCTTAATGCACTCTTCGCATACATGTTCTTTTTCTTTTTTTAAGGTGTGAAGCTCCTGCAAATGCTTACACAATCCTTCTTGTTCGTTTGCCATATAGTATAGCGTTAATTTTCTGCCAGGTATTGATGAACAAATTTAATTGCCATAGCGCCTTCGCCTACAGCAGAGGCTACACGGTTCATGGCACCGGAGCGTACATCTCCGGCAACGAATATCCCAGGACTACAGGTTTCAAGCAGATACGGTTCGCGTGTGAGCTTCCATGCTTTTTTAAACGATTCATACTTTAACAGTTCACGCCCTGTTTCAATAAAACCTTTTTCGTCCTTTATAATATCCAGTGTGATCCAGTCCGTGACCGGACGTGCACCAATGAAAATGAATAGTGCTGCAGCCTGTGCCTTTTCCTTTTCACCGGTTGCTATATTTTCAAGTTCAACTTCTTCAAGCCGGTCGCCACCGAATACTTGCTTTATCACCGTGCGTGGACGAAGTATTATATTTTTGGTTGCACCGATCTGATCAATCAGATACTTCGACATCGTTGCGTTAAGGTCTTCCTTTCGAATCACGAGGTGAACCTCACGGGCAAAGTTTGCAAGGTACATTGCCGCTTGCCCTGCCGAGTTTCCGCCACCGACTACATATACATCTTTCGAACGACAAGCGTGCGCCTCCGTTGTAGCAGCGCCGTAATATATACCCGCTCCGGTGAAACGCTCTACATCTATAGCCTCAAGAGTTCTATAGTCAACGCCTGTGGTAATGATTACACTCTTTGTGTTGAGCGTGCTGCCATCAGCAAGTTCAATTATTTTATAATGATCTTTTACAGATATACTGATCACCTCGAGTGGTGATAGAAATTCAACTCCAAAGCGGGTGGCTTGCGAAAGCGCCCGTCTTGAAAGATCTGATCCGCTTAAACCATTGGGAAACCCAAGGTAATTTTCGATGCGTGAACTTGTTCCCGCTTGTCCGCCCGGTGCGCGCTTCTCGATGATCGCGGTAGCCAGTCCTTCCGAGCCACCGTATACTGCTGCCGCTAATCCTGATGGACCTGCGCCTATGATTGTAACATCGTACATAGGCTTGGATGCTTTGGATCGCATGCCCGTCTTTTCACCAACCTCACGTATATCCGGATTCAACAGGAAAGATCCATCTTCAAAAAATACAGCAGGAAGATCTTTCGCTTCAATTTGATTTAATACCACAAGGTCGCGACCAGTGTTTGATTCAAAGTCGAGCCACTGGTACGGTATAAGATTCCCCGAAAGAAAATCTTTGATTTGATGTGAGCGTGGTGAAAATTGAAATCCAACTATACGTATACCCTGAAAATCAGGAATATGATTGCTCTGCCACTCGTCCAGTAGATCCGTAAGTACAGGGTATAATTTTTCTTCCGGAGGATCCCACGGTTTCATGAGGTAATAGTCAAGCTGCACATCGTTGATAGCTTTGATAGCCGCTTCAGTATCAGAGTATGCCGTCAGCAACACACGTTTGGCTTCCGGAAAAATTTCTTTTGCCTGCTGTAAAAAATCTACGCCTAGCATTTCTGGCATCCGTTGATCGGAGAGAAATAAAGCTATAGCTTC
This sequence comes from Ohtaekwangia koreensis, assembly GCF_900167975.1. GTDB lineage: Bacteria > Bacteroidota > Bacteroidia > Cytophagales > Cyclobacteriaceae > Ohtaekwangia > Ohtaekwangia koreensis. Next base: position 928,034 of record NZ_FUZU01000003.1, on the reverse strand, counting down.
ATTTTTATTTTTCAGATCTGTTAACGAACCCAGCGCTTCTTTTGCAGAGGCAGTGCTTACGATGCGATAGTCCTTCCCATATTGATTCCGAAGGTCGCGCACTACGGCACGAAGAACCTGCATGTCGTCATCGAGTATAAATAGTATCGGTTTTTTCATAGTGTGAGTCGTGTCTTGGTTTTAGTCAATAGGGATACAAACGGCAAACGCAGTACGGCCGGGTTCTGATTTAACGGTTACTTTTCCATTATGCTGAAGAATGATCTGGCGTACTACTTCCAGGCCAATGCCCGTTCCTTTTCCTATAGGTTTAGTCGTAAAGAACGAGTCAAATATTTTATCCAGTATATCAGCAGGAATGCCCGGGCCATTATCGATGATGTAAGCGATCAGAAACTCACGATCTTTTTCGACCTTGATCTCCAGTGTAGCGTTTGGTCTTCCTTCTAAAGCGTCTAATGCATTGTCGATAAGGTTTGTCCAAACCTGGTTCATAGCGCTTACATATATACAGGGTTGTGGAAAATTATCCGGTATATTTTCAACAACGGTGACCTGATTTTTTTTGATCTTGTGATTGAGCATAGTAAGTGTATTCCGTATACCTGCTCGCAGGTCAGCGCGTTCTCTTTCAGGAGCGCGGTCCATGTGTGTATAGCTTTTAACGGAAGTAACAAGAACGTTGATCCTTCGCGAAGCTTCTTCAATTTCGTTCACCAGCCGTTCCGTTGTAAACGTTTGGCCGATCCAGTTTATCACCGCTACACGATCTTCGGGACGCAGGATCTTATTCAGCGATTCCATATCTTCTGGTTGAATATGGAAGTCGACAAATATACTGGCAGTTTCATATGCATCTTCGAGCCCTATATTTTGGAGCCAGTCCGCCATAGCATCTTCACGCTCTGATTTCTCCATCATCGACAAAGGCTGCTGGCTTGTTGTCTCATCCAACTTGGCCACTATAAATTCGTTAACCTTGTCTACAATGTCTGCTGTGGTTTGTATCTTGATAACACTCTTGAACTTTTCAGGAGCGTTGCCTAAATGTCTTTTCAATTCTTGCGCACTACGAACTATAGCAGCTGAAGGATTATTCAGTTCATGTGCAAGACCTGCCGATAGTTTACCCAGCGCCATCATTTTATCATCTTGTTGTTGCTGGTGAGTAAAGTCGCGAACACGATCCGTCATGGTATGCACAAGGATTTCTGCGAGAGGAGAATGCTCACGCACAAGTTCCATAAAATTATCTTTGTGCAGATAAAAGATGGTTGAATCACGTGATGCGATACCTTCTGCAGCAGCAGTTTTCAAACGGGAGTATGGTAGTAAACCGGTGATCTCACCTTTCTCCACTGCTCCGAGATATCGCGAGCCGTTACCTTGTGCACGGTATAGATCAACTTCTCCTTCCAGAACGATAGCCATGGTATCAATGGGATCGCCATAGGTAAAAAACTTTTCACCTTCTTTCAGAGTTGAGACAGTGCCTTTTTCCATCAGCCATATCAAATGGCTTTCTGCCAGGTCTTTGAACTCGGGAACTGCTCTAAGCGCGGTTAAAATATCCATGATAAAATATATACTTTTTTAATGACTGCTCCGAAGGTAACTCAGCTTTTCTTGCGGAACAGTACATCGGAGAAATAATGTTTGCAATCGTAGTAGAAATCGGTGATCTCCAGTCCAGTGCGATCCGCGATCTTTTCAATCATCGGTATATCATACTTTTGTGACACTTCCGTGTGAATGACCTCCCAGCGATTCAAATGTATACTTTTGTTTAATACTTCCAGCGTAACGTCCTGTTCGCGCAAACTTACCAGGTAGCTTTTCGTCATGCCGCTTTCAGGATCGTAATATGGATAATGTTTAAATTGATCGAGTTGAAAATTGGCGCCCAACTCACGGTTGAGCCGCAAGAGTAAATTCATATTGAAACTTCGGGTAATACCATGCGGATCATCATACGCTGCTTGTACGAGACGCGGATCTTTTTTGAGATCGAACCCAATGAGCAACTGATCTCCTGCTTCCATTCCGTTTGAAATGGTGGACACGAATTGTTCTGCTTCTGGGGTGGTAAAGTTACCGATGTTTGCGCCTAAAAATAAAAATACTTTTCTATTCTTGTCTTCCTCCTGAAGTATATGTATAGCGTCATCATACCGACTGTTGATCGGTTGTATAGCAAGCGAAGGAACGGAGAGTGCAAGGCGTTTGGTGAGCTGACTTAATACCGTAGCAGAAACATCTACCGGCAAATAGTTGAACAGGGTAGAAGCGTCACTGAAATGACGAAGTAGTATTTCGGTTTTGAATCCATCTCCAGCGCCAAACTCAATCAGATCAAATATACTTCCATCGTCAACAAAGCGCTGACGAAGACGTTCTTTGTTCATTTGCAAAATCTCATATTCACATCCCGTAAGGTAATACTCCGGCATGCGCATGATCGCCTGAAAAATCTTGTCGCCAGCTTCATCATAAAAAAGCCAGCTAGGCAATCGCTTTGGGTTTTTAGCAAAGCCTTCTTCTACAGCACGTGCTACAACGGTGTGGTGGTCGTCAACTATAATCATATTTTATTTTTGGCAAAGCCGGATGCCATTGAATTGCCATCGCAGCGGTGGATGAAAAAAATTGCGATACGTTTTTCGTGAATGCTCCGGTGGTGTAGCCACGGATGCGCCACGCAAAACCATTTGATTGATCATGAACTTCCCATTATACTCTCCAACAGCACCAGCGGGTTTCCTATAGCCCGGGTAAGGAAGATAAGCGCTATTAGTATGTTCCCATCGTTGTCCCCATTGAAATTGATCGCTGGCTACTTCCCATTCAAATTCTGTTGGTAATCGCATACCTTTCCATTCTGCAAATGCAGCAGCTTCATAAAAACTGATGTGCGTGACGGGCTCAGCTTCATTTACTTTTTCGAAACCGGAAAGTGCATAACGATACCAGTTACCTTCTTTTGGATACCAATATAGCGGACTATCAATTTTAAATTCATTTACCCATGCCCAACCATCGCTATACCAGAGGAGTGGATTTTTATAGCCGTTGTCTTTGATGAACTCTATATATTCCCCATTTGTAACCAGACTTTTCCGGATTGCAAAAGATGGTAACTGTATATCATGACGCGCATGTTCATTATCAAATGAAAAGCAAGTAGTGTCATGGCCGATTGAATATGATCCTTGCGGGATATGTATATAGCTATGATCCTGCTCGATGAAAAGTGTTTCCTTAAAATCTTCCAGGTACGGAGGAAAAAGCGGGTTGTGTCCGAGAATATATTTTATATCCGTATAGAGTAATTCCTGGTGTTGCTGTTCATGGTTGAGTCCTAGTTCGACCAGGCGGATAACGGTTTCCGATGCTGATGGAAGAAACGCCATCATCTGCTCATCAACATGCGCGCGATACGCCCATACTTCATCAACCGTTGGCCGTGACATGTTGCCGCGATGGAGACGGAGCACACGTTCGCCTACGCTATCATAATAACTGTTAAACAAAAAAGCGTACCGTGGGTGAAAACGTTTATAGTTTTTAACATGCTGTGAAAGAACGAATTCTTCCCAGAACCACGTTGTATGTGCCAGATGCCACTTTGGCGGACTTACATCCGGAACTGGCTGAACCACATAGTCTTCTTTCTGAAGCGGGGCACAAATTTTTTCTGATAACTTCCGTATAGCTTGATAGTGATGCTTCATTTTGGAAAATATAACAGGAACGTAACTGGAATGGTTTACCTGAATTTTACTGGTACTTTTTTAAATTATAATGCCAGTGCGTGAAAATAAAGCATTTTATTAAACCGATAGCAACAATATTGTGTTTGTAGTTATAGGGGCGATTATGGATCGACAGATTTGTATGAATCCTGGAAGATGTCTCGGTGCTATGGTAATATTTTTGTATCAACTGATTGGGAAAGTTTGCAGAATCTTAATCTGTTCGTAACCACGGTTTCATAGTATACAACGAGCTTTACAATACGCTTCCATGTTCGATTTATGAAATTGGTTGTATCAATCTGTTTTCGTTCCGAGGAACATATAAAATTTTAAAAGACTAAACCCTGTGCGCGAAAACTACTATACTATTCTTTGTCGCAAGTTTGCTATGTATATATCTTGTGATGACGAAGACGATCTTTTATTTGAATGGCTTGATAAGGATCGTGAAAACTGGAATGTCCTTTTCAGAATGTGCTCTCAATTTCGATCAGCAAGAAAACTCATGCTGCAGCGAGGATTGAAAATAAATGCGATTACACTTGCCCTGCTTGCTATAGGTAAAAAGTACTGAGGTGAGGCGGCAATGCCCCAGATACATTTTTAGCTTCCGCGGTCTCATACATACTTCCTACCGCTCATCCCATTCCCATCACTTCTGCATCATTCCGTTTTTGACAATTATAATGAATTTATAGTACTATTGTCCTACGGGATATTGTAATCTCTCGGTTCCGTTGTAGCCTGATTTCGCTGGCAGGATTTTATACTATACTCGTCATTAAACGAACACGATCATGGTAACACAAGACTATTTGAATATCACAGACCACCTGACAATAGACAATACTAAATTTTCTTTTTATAGCCTTCGGAAGTTACAACAGCAGGGTCATGCCATTTCCAGGTTGCCGTTTTGTATTCGCGTGCTGCTTGAAAATGCGATCCGGCATTTTGATGATTACGTTGTAAGTAAAGATCACGTGAGTACGTTGTTGAACTGGAGTCCCAATCCTGAGGAGAAGGAAATCCCCTTCATGCCAACGCGTGTGTTGATGCAGGACTTCACTGGAGTGCCGGCCATTGTTGATATAGCTTCACTGCGAAGTGAGATGGCACGCAAGGGGAAAAACCTGTCGCGTATCAATCCGCTTATACCCGTTGATCTTGTAGTCGATCATTCGGTGCAAGTAGACTACTACGGAGATAACAATGCATACGGTTTAAATGTAGACCGCGAATATGAACGCAACAGTGAACGCTATCGCTTTTTAAAATGGGCACAAGGAGCATTCGATAATTTTTCAGTAGTCCCTCCGGGGATGGGTATATGTCACCAGGTGAACCTGGAATATTTTTCAACCTGTGTCGCTGAACGTAACGGAGTTGTTTTCCCGGATTCACTGGTGGGCACCGACTCGCATACACCCATGGTAAATGGACTCGGTATAGTAGCGTATGGTGTAGGTGGTATAGAAGCAGAGGCAGCTATGTTGGGACAGCCGCATTTTTTTACAGTGCCTGAAGTTGTAGGATTGAAATTGAAAGGCAGATTGCCTGTAGGAAGCACAGCGTCTGATCTGGTACTGACCATCACAAATTTACTTCGTAAAACAAAAGTAGTTGGCAAGTTTGTAGAAGTATTTGGTGAAGGACTTGATTCACTATCGGTGCCCGACCGTGCTACCATTGGAAATATGTCTCCGGAGTTTGGTTGTACCATTACATACTTTCCGATCGATCGAAAAACACTGGAATACCTGGAGAAGACCAATCGCCCCGCACGCATTGTTGAATTGACAGAGCGCTATACCAAAGAGAATTTATTGTGGCGTGAGAACGAAGATGCTATAACGTATAGTCAGGTCGTTGAACTGGATTTGAATTCAGTGGAGCCTTCCATTGCAGGTCCAAGTCGGCCGCAGGATAAAATCAACCTGCGTCAGGCAAAGGAAGCGATTCATGATATACTTGAGAAGGCGTATGCATCAAAACTTAAACCTGTCTCCGGACAAACCGTATCCAAGTGGAAAGGAGAGGGCGGAAATATACTGCCACCGACAGCAAAGGGAATTGAACATCCGGGTGTTCATCAGGCGCGGGTTACGTACCAGGGAGAGACGTTTGATCTGAAAGATGGCGCTGTAGTAATTGCGGCCATCACGAGTTGTACCAATACTTCGAACCCCGATGTTATGATTGGCGCAGGGTTGCTCGCACAAAAAGCACTAGCCCATGGGTTGCAAACCAAGCCGTGGGTAAAAACAAGTCTCGCACCAGGCTCTAAAGTTGTAACGGATTATTTGCTTGAAGCAGATTTACTGTCCAAACTTGAGCAGTTGAAATTTAATGTAGTAGGGTATGGATGTACTTCCTGTATTGGAAATTCAGGACCACTGCCAGAACCCATAGCAGATGCTATACAGGAGTATGACCTGATGGTAGGGGCAACGCTTTCAAGCAACAGAAATTTTGAAGCACGCATTCACCCGTTGGTGAAAATGAATTTTCTAATGTCGCCTCTGCTGGTGGTCGCATATGCGATTGTCGGAAGGATGGATATAGATTTTTATAACGAGCCGCTAGGCAAAGGCAAACAAGGTGAAGATATATACCTGAAAGATGTATGGCCAAGCGAAGAGGAAATTCATTCGGTGGTGAATCGTGTGGTTAGAAAAGAACATTTCAAAAAGAATTACGGAGAGATATTCGATGGCAATGAACGTTGGGCGAAGCTTGAAGCTCCACAGAGTAAAGCCTATAAATGGGATGCTGAATCCACGTATGTGAAGGAAGCTCCTTTCTTCGTGGATCTTCCGGAGACACCCGCATCGATACAGCCGATCACACAGGCTCGCGTGTTGTTGATGCTAGGGGATTCAATTACCACCGATCATATTTCTCCTGCAGGATCGTTCACCGAAAAATCTCCGGCAGGTAAATATCTGCTAAGTCGCGGTGTTCCTGCAAGCGAATTCAATTCATATGGATCGCGAAGAGGAAATGATGAAGTGATGATTCGCGGTACATTTGCAAATGTGCGGATTAAAAATAAACTCGTATCACGAGAGGGTGGCTATACAGTATATCTACCCACCGGTGAGGAGATGACTGTATACGATGCTTCTGTAAAGTATAAAGAGACGAACACGCCTTTGATCGTATTGGCGGGTAAAGAATATGGCAGCGGCTCATCGCGCGACTGGGCTGCGAAGGGTACATTTCTCTTGGGCATAAAGGCAGTTATAGCGGAGAGTTACGAACGGATCCACCGAAGCAACCTGGTGGGTATGGGCGTGCTGCCACTTCAGTTTTTGGAAGGGGAAAGCTATACCAGTCTTGGTCTCACAGGTAAAGAAGTATATTCTATTCCTGACCTTCGCGAAGGCATTCAGCCATTCCAGATAATTTCAATTCAGGCAGATTCACAAGATGGTACATCTCCCAAAGTATTCAAGGTGCTTTGTCGGCTCGATAGTAAAATCGAGATCGACTACTATCGCAACAATGGTATCTTACAGTATATGTTGCGACAGTTGTTGATCCGTAACTGATGCGGTATACTATATTTACTTATGGAGGCAAGTGAATATAATTCGGCTCGTGCTAAAGTCAATTTTGCCTCCAAGTGCAGTCATCACATCGGTGCCGAGAATGCCTGCGATCTTTACCTCGCGGTCGTCAAAGTAAGCGGTCAGGTTATCCAGATCAGACGCCTTGTTGATGAACTTGATTTCAATAGCACCAATCTTTATTGTGGCCGATCGGACTTCTTTAATCATGGATCGGCCACCTAGTCCTACGATATGTCTTCGGGCGAAGTACTTATTATCGACAACCCTGAAATTATAAAGAGTCGACAGTGATTCATTCAACAGCGTAATGCTGGCACCGGTATCGATTATAAAAAGGGCCAGCGTTCCATTGATGTCACCCTCTATAATGGCAACATTGCGAATGATCTTGAAGGCGATAGTATCCTGTGCAAGACACTCGAGTACGCCTGCAAGGACAAGACAGCACAGACAGAATTTGATGAGGTATTTTTTTTTCATAGCGTGTAACCGGAGAGCCATTGGCAATCCTGCATTTAATGAATCATATATACTTAGACGTTTGGTACTAGAACCGAGTTACAGATGTATTCCTATATTTGGACACTACATCTATACCGTTATAGGCATTCCAAGAACGATGCCATCTTTGAAAAGAATGATTAAGGTTCAGAAAATGAGTTTCCTGAAATTTACTTCGATCGGTATTGAACGAAGCTGTGCGATTGCGATCGTAAAATATACCTATATAAATATCGTTCGCTATATTAATTTGCTTTCTTGTAATTCAGAATCGCCCAGCCATTCAGTCCAATAGCGAACAGTGCTACAACTCCTAAATGTGGCAATACATCGGACAGGCTACTGCCTTTCAGAATCACCATACGCATAACCGATATCAAGTAACTTACGGGATTAAATCGGGTAACAGTCTTTGCCCAATCAGGCATGCTGTCAATGGAGGTGAATAAGCCACCCATCAGTATAAAGATCATCATGAAGAAGAACATGATGAACATGGCCTGTTGTTGCGTATCGCAAAACGTGGAGATAAGCAGGCCTAGCCCTAACACCGCGAGCAAGTATATAGCAATAAAACCAAAGAGTAGTGCGAGGCTTCCCACAGGTACTATACCGTATATTAACCAGGATACCAGCAGTCCGATGATGAACACTATATTTCCCAATATCCAGAACGGAATAAGCTTGCCGAGTATAAAGTGATGCTTTTTTATAGGGGTAACATTGATCTGCTCGATCGTGCCTGCTTCTTTTTCTTTCACGATGTTCAATGCCGTCAGGAAACCTCCAATCATGGTTACCAGGATCGCTAATATACCCGGAACCATATATACTCTATAATTGAGCAATGGATTGAACCAGTTTGAGGATGTGATGTCAATCATAGGAACCTGGTTGAATTTTTCTGAAGGCAATAGTTCGAACCTGATATCTGTATTATAATTCCGGATTATGCTGGCCAGGTATGCGCCTCCTAAATTCGCTTTTACACCATTGATTGCATTGACCGCCACCAATAGTTTTTGTTCGTCTTCACGGATCAGGTTGCGTTCAAATCCATTCGGAATTTCCAGAATGAGATCTGCATTATCGGACTCGATCAAGTGAAAAGCATCTTTATACGATTGCTCGTATCCGGTCAGTTTAAAATATCCGGACGCGGTAATTTTTGAAATCAGTTTTTGTGAATAGGAAGAGTGATCATGATCCACAACGGAGAGATTGATGTTTTTTACTTCGTAATTTGCCGCCAGCGGTAGCAAGATCAATTGGATAACAGGCATCACCATGATGAGCAACAATATAGATCGGTTACGAAATATTTGTCTGAACTCTTTTTCAAGTAAGAATTTTATCACTTTCATGACAGTCGGATTTTAAAGCTCTTTAAACTGATCACTAACAAAAACGAAGTGATACCAACCAGTATCAGTGTCTCTTTCCAGATGGCTGCTATACCGAGCCCTTTGATCATGATTGATTTCACAATGATATAAAACCATTTGGAAGGCACTATATTTGAAATGATCTGTAACGGTAAAGGCATATTTTCAATGGGGAACATAAAGCCACTGAACAGAATGGTAGGAAGTAACATTCCCATCAATGATATAAGCATGGCTGTTTGCTGCGAGTCAGTTTTCACGGAAATAAAAATCCCCAGCGTCAGGCATGTAATAATGAACAATGTACTCTCGGCAAAGAGTAACAGGATGCTGCCATGTATAGGAAGATCCAGCAAGAATACACTCAGCAATAGTATAGACACCACGTTGATCAATGAAAGTAACAAGTACGGAACTGCCTTTGCCAAAATTACCAGGATCGGTTTGAAAGGAGAGACGAGTAGTACTTCCATGGTGCCCGTTTCTTTTTCTTTCACAATGGAGACGGCCGTCATCATCACACAGACGAGCATAAGTACAAGCGCCATTACACCAGGCACAAAGTTATGGGCACCTTTTAGCTGTGGATTATAGAGCATTCTCATCTCGGGTATAATTCGGTATGGAACCGTTGCTGTTTGATTAAGCTGCGATTGATAGTCTTGTATAACAGATGATGCATAGTTGATCAGCGTTGTTGCATTGTTCGGATCGGACGCATCTGCGAGAATCTGTACCTGTACAGAATTCTGATGCAGGAGTTCATTTTGAAAATTAGCAGGGAATACAATGGCCAGTTTTATCTTTCCTGCTTTGAAGCCTTCTTCTATCTGATCATGATTCCTTGCAGCTTTTTCTATTTCAAAATAACGACTCGCTTCAAGTTGTGTAATGAGCCGTTGTGATACTATATCTTTAGCATTATCAACGATTAGTATCTTTGAATTTTTGACTTCGTTGGTGAGTGCAAAACCAAAAATAAGAATCTGAACGACCGGCATGCCGAAAAGGATCAACAAAGTTTTCCTGTCACGGAGCACGTGCGCGAATTCTTTCTTTATAAATACCAGTAATTGTTTCATTGCTATATAATAATGTTACTCGCCCCGTTTTGCACCGCGTGCCAATTGATAAAATACTTCATGCATCGAGTCAACCTGGAAATGCTTTTTCAAATTTCCCGGACTATCGAGTGCTTCTATTTTTCCATCAACCATAATGGAGATACGGTTGCAGTATTCAGCTTCATCCATATAGTGTGTGGTCACAAAAATGGTGACGCCCTTGTCAGCGGCATCATAGATCAAGTCCCAGAATTGTCTGCGGGTTACCGGATCGACACCGCCCGTAGGTTCATCCAGAAAAACAATTTTAGGTTGATGCAACAGGGCAACTGAGAATGATAGTTTCTGTTTCCATCCCAAGGGTAAACCAGATACTAATTTTTTGGCTTCGTGTTGCAAACCTAACTGCGTGATCAGTTCATCACTCTTGCTTTTAAGTTGCGCATTGCTGAGTTCATAGATCCCTCCGAAGAACCGGATGTTTTCCAGTACAGTAAGGTCCTCATATAGTGAAAACTTCTGGCTCATATACCCTATATTCTTTTTTATAAGGTCCGTCTGCCGGTATACATCATATCCTGCAATTGTGGCTTTACCCGAGGTAGGTATAGATAATCCGCAGAACATGCGCATCGCCGTAGTTTTACCGGCACCATTGGCTCCGAGAAAACCGAAGATCTCTCCTTTATATACTTCCAGCGTTAATGCATTGGCAGCAACGAAATCGCCAAAGCGCTTGGTAAGATTCTCTGCATGGATAACCGTCTCGCTCATTTTTTTAATAGTTTGATAAAACAGTCTTCAATGGTGGGCTCTGTAGGCTTGATCTCTATATCTTCCAAACCTTGTTCGTGTAGAAAAGCGAGTATATCTTTTTCGTGTGGCCCTTCATGCTTGAACGTTACGTGTACGTATTCTCCAAATGCATAGGCACTGGCCACTTCTTCATTGGTACTTAACACCTTGAGAAGTGAAGATATTTTTGAAGCGCGTATGGCATATAGTATATCCGGATAGGACTTCACTATATTTTCCGGGGTATCAATGGACAATAGGCTGCCTTGCTGGATCAGCGCGATGCGGTCGCAAAGCGTTGCCTCATCCATATAGGGCGTTGAAACCAGGATGGTAATGTTTTGATCTTTCAAACGTTTCAGCATTTCCCAAAATTCCTTTCGGGAAACCGGATCAACCCCGGTTGTAGGTTCATCTAAAAACAGCACGGTAGGTTTGTGAATCAGAGCGCAACACAATGCCAGTTTTTGTTTCATACCACCGGAAAGCTTACCGGCCCTCCGGTCTTTAAAGCGCTCGAGCTGAATATAGATGTCTTTGATCAAATGGTAATTCTCCTCAACCGTGGTGTTGAACACTGTAGCGAAGAAATTCAGATTTTCTTCTACGGTTAAGTCAGTATACAATGAGAATTTACCTGGCATATAACCGGCTGTATTTCTGATCTGACGATAATCCCTGATTATATCATGGCCATCCACAGATGCGCTTCCTCCGTCCGGTAGGAGGAGCGTTGTAAGCATCCTGAAGATGCTCGTTTTACCGGCTCCGTCAGGACCCATCAATCCAAATAGTTCACCGCGATCAACCGTGAAAGATACTTTGTTAACAGCAACGGCTTTGTCCTTCCCATATACTTTGGTAAGGTCATTTACAACAAGAGCTGGATGACTTGCCATGGCTTTATGTTTTATTAATTGTGTTGGTATTACAGGTGTTTATTTATCAAAGAACTTTACCTCTCCGTACATGCCGATCTTCAGGCGTCCGTCATTTTTGACTTTGATCTTGGTGGCGTATACCAGGTTTGCACGTTCTTCCTTTGTTTGAATGGTTTTGGGAGTAAACTCTGCCTTATCACTAATCCATTCTATCGTGCCGGTGTATTCGGTATATTTACCTTCGGCAGCATCTACCAGAGCTTTTACGGGCTGATTGATTTTTACCTGCGCAAATTGATCACCGGTAATATAGGCACGGAGTATCATTACAGAGAGGTCAGCAATTTTATAAAGTGGTTTGCCGTTCACCGCCATTTCATTTGTCTCTGCGTACTTTGTTAACACGGTGCCGTTCACAGGATTTATGAGCGTACATTTTTTCAGTTGATCATTGAGTTGCTCCACCTGCACCGTTAATGGAAGCGTTTCTTCATTGAGACTGGCAGCGGTTATATTGAGTGACGACTGTTGCGCTTCGATCTGCTTTTTTATTACTGCGATCTGTGTATTGGCATCGTCCAGTTGTTTTTGTGTAGCGGCATCTGCTTTTAGCAAATTCGTAATGCGCTGTTGCTCACGCTCAGCTTGTTTCAACTGTTCGCGCAATGCTGCCAGTTGTGACGATACATTCGGGCGTTTACTTAACACCGCTGCGATCTGTGCCAGAAGTTGTTTCTTGCGCAGGTATAGCTGTATACTATCTATACTTCCTATAGCTTGTCCCGCTTGCAAAACTTGTCCTTCTTCCAGGTTCAAAGCCTGAATTGTTCCAGACGCTTCCGCTGCGATGATCACTTCCACGGCTTCAAATGTACCGGATGCATCGTATTGATTTTCATTGCCGGAGCAAGACGCAAGCAACGCAGCAGTAACAGCTATGATCATTATTTTTTTCATGACACTATATTTTAATTGTTTAGTCCTCCTGTTGTGGTTTGATGGGTGTATTGTGCGAGAAGCCATTGTACCTCGTGAAGAATTTTAGATTGCCTGGCCTGGTCTTCTGCGCTTACTTCACGCAAGTAATCGTTGGTGGTAATTACACCATTTTCCAGTTGCGCAGAGGATGCTTTCTTTACACTTTCACGCAGTGCAATGATCTCATCATCCGATCCTATTAATTCCTGTAGCTTCGTGATCTCTGCATGCTGTTGTCTGCCGGTCGATTGTGTGTTGAATAAAAATGTTTCGCGCTGAAGCGCAATGGTGTTGCGTGAATTCTCCAGCAGTGCTTTATCTTTTTTAAGAGTATATAATCCGGATAGAGACCAGCTTAGACGAACACCACCGATATAGTATCCTTCAAAATCATTGCTCAGCATATTTAATGCAGGACGGCCATAGCCAGCTTGCAGGAACAATCCAAGACGCGGATTATTTTTAACATTGAGCATCTGGTACTGTACATCAATACTTTTATTCTGATAATCATATAGCGTTAACTCGGGTCGTTTAATTTCCTGCGAGACAGAAAGAATGGGCGGCTTGGTTAGCGTTGTGTTTTCGGCGAGTGTTTGGTTGACGAACATTCCAAGTACATCCAGGTAAGCAAGCCTGGTGGCCTTCAGTTCAATCGTGCGTTGATTGGCCTTTAGCAGTTCTGCTTTCAATGCATCAGCATCGCTTTTAAAAGCAGCACCATTGTCAATGGCAGCTTGTACTTTTTTTATTCCAAGCTGAATATCGCTCTTCAGTAATTCGTTTTGATTCAGCTGCTCATCGGTGAGCAGAATGCCAAAGTATAATTGATTGATTCGTTCTTTGAGTTTATATAGTTCTACGGCCAGCTTCTGCTCTTCTATGGCTGCGTTTATTTCGTGCGTTTGCTTTTGCTGACGAATGGCGCCACCATCATATATAGTCTGGTTTACTTCAGCGTATAGTTTATATTGATCTTTACTCAGCACAGGTACATCGGATCCGGGTATAGCAATGGGAATTTGTGTTACGGCAGATTGATACGTTGCCTGTCCATTAATACTAAATTGCGGGAGGTATCCTTTCGCTGCATTTTCGAGCGAGTAGTCGCGTGTTTTCGAAATGAGGTCACGCTGCCTCGTCAGCGGATAGTGCTGTTCGGCCAGCGCATAACACTCCTCAATGGTCAGGACTTTCGGGGATTGTGCAAAGGAGGGAAGCACTGTGCCCCACAACATCCCTATGGTAAGTGTGATTGAATGTATAGCGTTCATTTAATTATTTGTTTTAATCATTTGATTAAATAATGTTCAAAAAAATTACTTGGCCTTCATCAGCGCCTTGAACCAAAGCGGAATCAATGCCTTCCGCTCTTCCATCATAGCGTTGAATATTTTCGGGCTGAGGTTAGCCGCATCCTGTAAAACAGGCTTTGCTATAAATGGAAACACAATCAGTGCTAAAAAGCTCGTCACAAAATGCAGCGGATTCATATCCGGTCTTTTTTCTTTGATCTGCTTTACAAAATGTGAATCCTGAATCAGCTTGCCTGCTTGTACCTTGCTGGCAAATCGCTCCGGATTATTTCTAATCTCACTAAGAACAAAGATGGGCAGGTCAGGATTTTCCAATAGCATATGTATATAGGTATCAGCAGCAAGCTCTACTTTCTTTTCAAGCGTGGTCGTACTGTCATTCAGAATGGGTGCAATAATGCCAAAGAGCTTTTGCATCTTTTCCATCATAACAATTTCAAACAACTTCTCCTTGCTACGGAAATAGTAGTTGAGCAAGGCGAGGTTTAAACCGGCCTCTTCTGCAATGTCACGTGTGCGCGTGCCAGCATATCCTTTCTTCATAAATACCGTACGGGCAGCTTCCTTTATTTTTTCTTCTGTCGTCTTATCAGCCTCTACAACTTTCTTTTTTGCCATGTTCGGTAATACCTTCAAGTACGGGTGTAAAGATAGAAATGTTACATGTTAATCAAAAGATTTAATCAAATGATTAATTTTTGACTTAATGACGGTACATTTTTTAGGCTATAGGCGAAGGACTTGCTGGTAATGAAATGGTTCCCATAAATCTATGGTGCTTCATAAGCCTGAGGTCTCATCGATCAAGCAAGAGCCATCCAGATCTATATTGGGGCATTGGCAACGAATGAAATCAACTTGCAAGCTATGCGCAGAATAGCAAATGCATGGAAAATATTGTCCGTGTGTTCAGTTTTGTAAATAGCAATCATGAAGTGCGCAAGGCATTTTTTCCAATGAAAATCAGCGCTATACAAATTATTATCGCCATACGGGAATTAAAGTTAGCCGTTCATCAGTTTAAACGTACAGAATGATGAGAAAGCTACTATGCAAACTACTTTAGTCCCCATTGATGAATTCGACCTAGTCTCCCAACAGGCGCAGGTCACGTTGTCTTTTAGGCCTTTTTTACAATATCTACGAAACCGTCTTCAAACCGAACGTACGGTTAAAACTGAATACTACCGGTATATAATTGACCGCTTTGAAAATAATCCGTCCTGGAGTTCAAGCCTGGCAGTCAAAGATATTTCCCAATACAAGGAGCTTTTTGAAATTGTATACTTTGTGATGACTCCGCTGGTCGCGGACGAGCGTGAGACCTTCTGGGGACTAAGCACGCCTCTTCCGGGTTCACTGTTCTTTAGCACTGAAAGTCTTTCAAAATTCCTGGCTGATAACAATACAAGCAAGGAACAAAAACGCCCCTCCAATGACAGCTGTGGTGTTGGCAAGGAAACGCAGTTTATGTATGGACTTGTACTCGAGCGATTTTACAACATTTCGTCTTTGGTCAAGAATGATATAGTGTATTCATACAAAGATTCAAAAACAAAACTTTCGAAGTTTTACAAAGTACATGTAGACACGCAGTTCATCGATATACAGGTTGAGGGCGAGCTTCCCGTATTGGACTACGACCTGCTGGCTATATATCTACACGATGGCACGGAGTCTGAAGCACTGGCTTGCCGGTTAAAGAAAATGTTGCCGCTTGATAAATTCACCTTCGATGGATTTACGGTTGTTACGTTAACCGATGTAACGCTTCAACACTCTCTGCAGAACATCCGTGATGTGATGGTACAGCATTCCTATAGCAATGATCAGTACCTGCAGATCGCGCAGACGCTTAAAAATATAGCAGGCAATGCAATGATCGAGTTCCGTCTTGCGCCCATTGTAGGTGTAAATGGCAAATCTATCTTTGCTGCCAACGATGAGAATATTCAAAGTATACTCATTAATGCATTAATCGCTTCCGGCCGCACGGAAGAATCCTTAAGCGCGATGCTGAAGGAGTATCAGGAGAATCCAAAGGTGGTGGCATACAATGCTATATCACAAGAAAATGATTCGAACGATCCTTTGCTTTTACTGTTGAAGCCGACCGGTGTTGATTCGTATGCGTTGCTTCCTGTATTTTATCATAATCAATTAACCGGTGTACTGGAGATATACTCGATGCATCGGGTGTTGTTTGATGAACGTCTGTTCTCCAAAGTACAGTCGGCCCTGCCGTTGATTGCCCAGCTGCTGAAGTTTAGCCGCGATGAGTTTAATGCAAAGATCGAAAATATTATCCGTGACAAGTTTACCTCATTGCAGCCATCGGTTCAATGGAAATTCAATGAAGCTGCCTGGAAGCATTTGCGTAAGAATTATAGTGACCTGAGTAATCCTGGAATAGAAACGGTACGGTTCGAAGACGTATACCCATTGTATGGGGCAATCGATGTTCGGAACTCTACTTCGGAACGAAACCGTGCTATTCATGAAGACATCAAAAATCAACTCACAGTGTTGTCAGCCACGTTGGAAACCATTCAGAATGCTAAGGCCAACCATACGGATGGTGCCTTGAGTGATGAATGTAGACGGTGGTCGGAACATATAGATGGTTATTTCAATTCGAAGGATGAAGTAGCGTTGAATCACTTCCTCGAGTCCGAAGTGAATCCGTATCTGCTGGAAATGAAAAAGACGTATCCTCAAACAAGTGATGCTATAGATACATATTTTACTGCAATTGATGAGCGTGAAGGCTCTGCTTTTAAAAACCGATGGGAGTTGGAAACTTCTTTACAGCTTATAAACACGAAGGTAAATCAGTACTTCGACAATGCTCAGAAAGAACTTCAAACTATATATCCTTTTTACTTCGAGAAATTCCGAACAGACGGTATAGAGTACGATATATACATAGGCCAGTCGATTGCGCCTGATAAACATTTTGAACATGATTTCCTGAAGCAACTCCGCAGGTGGCAATTACAATCTATGGCTGAGATTGCGCGACTCACACAACGGTTGTTGCCTCAGATGAGCCGGCAACTGCACACTACACAATTGATCTTTATACATGCCAACCCGATCGATATAAGTTTTCGGAATGATGAAAGACGTTTCGATGTAGAAGGAGCGTACAACATACGATATGAGGTGATCAAAAAGCGGATCGACAAGGTATTGATCAAGAACACGAAAGAACGCCTGACCCAGCCTGGCAAGATCGCGATGGTATATTTTAGTCAGCAGGAAGCGCAGGAATATGTAGGCTATATACAAGAGCTGCAGAAAACGGGTTTACTCGAAGATCATATTGAATACCTTGATCTCGAAGAACTGCAAGGCGTAAACCGCCTGAAGGCGTTACGTGTGGGAGTTAAATATCACTAAAATTTCTATACGTATGAAGACCAAGAGTCTTTCTGTTGATTCCAGTATTATAGAATCATCGAAGAAGTATGTCAAGACTATCTTTGGTAAATTTCATGACAAATCGATTTTGCAGTATCACGACCTGTATCATACAAAGTCCGTTGTAAAAGCCGCGAAGCGAATTGCAGAACATTACAAGTTGAGTGATGAAGATTATACTATATTGATTACCGCGGCCTGGTTTCACGATATTGGTTATTTTGATGATCCCTTTCACCATGAAGAAAAGGGAGCACTCCGCGTAGAGGGATTTCTTGCAGCAAAACAAGTTGACCCTGTAAATATAGCCCGTGTTAAAAGTTGTATACTGGCTACACGCCTGCCGCAGCGGCCTCATGATCTGTTGGAACAGATTTTATGTGATGCTGATCTGTTTCACTTTGGCACCAAAGAGTTCAAGGATCGAAGTAAACTGATGCGCAAGGAGTATCAGATTCTTTATAAGAAAAAAATCAGTAAGGATGCATGGCGGAGTAAATCGCTCGCATTGTTGTCCAGCCATACATTTCATACAACGTATGCTCAGGTACAACAGCAAGGTGGTAAAGAAAAGAATATAGCCTGGCTTCGTGCTAAACTAAAACAATAGGAACCGCCTGAATTTATCCTGAATAAATATATATTCGTTGGAATAAATTTCAACCGGAGAAACAGCCATGACCGATTCAACTATAAAGAAATGGATTGTGGATCCTGTTCACTCGAAGATCAGGTTCGAAACAAAATATTTGCTTTTGACTTTTGTTTCAGGATGGTTCCTGGAATTCGAAGGTTCTGTGATCACAGAGCATGATGATTTCCGGGAGTGCGAGATCGACATAACGATCTATTCACATTCTGTTTTTACTGGGAACAACGAGCGCGATGCTCATTTACGATCTGCAGATTTTTTGGATGCAAATCGGTTTCCTACCATTGTATTTCATTCAGGTAAAGTACAACAAGATAACACCCGCTTAATGGTAGAAGGGAGTCTGCGTATCAAAGGGACAGAAGCAACGGTATCCCTACCGGTTGAATTCGCGGGCATTACACAAGACCCGATGGGAAATCTGAAAGCAGGCTTTCGGTTCAACCTGGTGTTGAACCGAAAGGACTTTAATATCACCTGGAATACTTTCTTTGATAAACAAGGTGTTCTGATAGATGATATGGTGACGGTGGCCTGCGATGTTCAACTCTTAAAAGTAAACACTTAGTTACTTTGTGCGCAAGGTTGCCAGTGCTTTCGTCCAGCGGGCAAGTTCAGTAAAGAGTATATGTGCTGATTTCTGCAGCGATTCATCCCCTTTAAAAGTATCCTGATCATCAAAATACTTAGAGAAAAAAGGTATTGTTACAGCTTCGGTGAGTGGAACGAGTTTAAGTGTAGTAACCACTTCTTTTAGCATCTGTACCGAACGCGTTCCACCGGAGAGTCCTCCATAGCTAACAAAACCAACAGGCTTATAGGCCCATTCATTGTGCAGAAAGTCAAGTGCATTTTTAATAGGAGCAGGGAAGCCATAATTATACTCTGCCAATACAATGATAAAAGCATCAGCCTCTTCAATCTGTGCACTCCATTTTTTAGTGTGCTCATGTTCATACTGTTGCAAGCGTGGATGTGCTGCTTCATCCATGAATGGTAAATTTATCTCGGCAAGATCCAGTATACGGGTATCAAAGTCCTGATGCGATTTTGCAATTTCTTGTGTCCATTCTGCAATAGATTCTCCTTTTCTGCCAGGGCGTGTGGTCGAGGTAATAATTCTAAGTTTGTACATGATATATAGCTAAAAGCTTCTTTTTAGTTTAAGCATCCAATTTAAGGTCGACCAAAAGATATACTTATAGAGGTCAACATTATATACTTATGGATTGATCGGAGTTTCAATGATAATAATTCTGCTCTCTGATAAAAAATTCAGGTTGATTGTATCAGCATCCCAGATTCCTATACCATGTCGTTCGCCTACCGGTTGTGAATTAGCCTGAATGGAACCACTGATCACAAATATAAATACAGCTTTATTGACCGGGTTGAATGTATACTTCACCTCGAGTCCTTTTTCAAAAAGGCCGAGCGATAGCTTTGCATTCTGATTGATCCAGCAGTGGCCTTGTCCTTCTTCAGAACTCACTACCGTCACCAGTTTATTCAATCTTTTTTCTTCCGGGAAATATCTCCGCTGATAACGCGGTGCTATATTTTGAACTTTGGGTTCAATCCAGATCTGCAGAAAGTTTACGTCATCCGTACCAACGTTATGCTCTTCATGGCGCAAGCCGCTTCCCGCACTCATGATCTGTACCCAGTCCTTTGTTACCACCTCTTTATAGCCGAGAGAATCTATATGATTCATTGAGCCGCTGAGCATAATGGAAATGATCTCCATGTTTGTATGGGCATGCAGACCGAAACCATTTTCAGGTTTAACAAAGTCATCATTAAAAACGCGCAATAGTCCGAAGCCACTGCGTATAGGGTCGTAGTGATTTGAAAAGCTGAATGTAAAATTACTTTGCAGCCAGCCAATGTCTTTCACGCCACGTTCGGCTGGTTTATAAATTTGATAGTGCATGTTGTTCTTTCCGTTATGTTGTTTTTAAAAAAAGCCGTGCTTATGAACGAACAAAAGCTATAGCTCTATATAGATCGTAAAACTACAGCCCTTGGTACGGTAGTGACGTTGAACTAGGTTAAGAAATGAATGCGGGGAGACCGTTTTCTGCCTCTTGATGTTACCGACTATCATAAAAGATGTAAATTTGAAAGCTGTTGTAATTTAACATTGCGTCTGAAAGTATATGCAACAAACAACTCCAATATTAGAGCTTGGTGATCCGGTAAAAAATACTCCGTTTGAAATCCATACGATGGAGTGGATAGAAAAGAATCGCGCAGAACAAAATTCAGTACCTCACAAACATAACTACTTTGTTATTCTTTGGATTCGAAAAGGTTCGGGAACACATTTGATCGATCTTGACAAATTTGAAATTCATGACGATACTGTCTATTGTCTTACTCCAGGACAAGTGCATTTACTAAAGGCAGACGCAGCGATAGAAGGCTATGTAATTTCCTTTACTTCAGAATTTTTTTGTCTCACGGAAGATAATTACGATCTGCTTTTCAACACCGGGTTGTTCTATAAATTGCCGGGCTCTGGTATTCGCGTAACAGAAGAAATGAGTGCTGAGATGCTTGAGGTTACTCAGAAAATGATGAAGGAGTATAGCAATTTTTTCCTGCTGAGAAGCGAAATATTAAGAGGCTTTCTGAAAATATTCCTGATCTACCTGACGAGACAATATCATAAGTCTGATATAAATGCGCTGCATATGAAGAGTATGGAGCTTGTTAAAAATTTTCTCGATCTGCTAGAGAAGAGCTTTATAAAACAAAAGACGGTGAGTTACTATGCCGATGCATTATCCGTTACACCGAATCATTTAAATGAGACCGTAAAGAAGATTACCAGTCTACCTGCGAGTGACCACATTAAGCAACGGATTATCCTGGAAGCCAAGCGACACGCTATATATACTGATACGAGTATGAAAGAGATTGCATTCGACCTCGGCTTTGATGATCTCGCACATTTCAGCAAGTATTTTAAAAATGGATCCGGTATAAATTTTACGGACTATAAAAAGGAAGTTGCCAATCATTTAGAATAGAACCTTAGCCGGGGGATTATCATTACTCTACAACGGTTATTGATTTATATAGCATCTATAGTATTATTGTAAAAAAATCCCATGAATAAAATTATTTGGTTTAGCATTGCTTTTCTGTCGGGAGCGTTTCTGCCGATACAAGCCGGATTAAATACGAAGCTGGGCAAGTCGCTGGAGAGCCCTGTGTTTGCATCCATGATATCGTTTGTTGTAGGCGCAACGGCTATTATCCTATATATACTTTTTACCCGCGAATCAGTTTCGCTGGCAAGTATGCGTACCGCTCCGTACTATGCATGGACGGGTGGTATATTAGGAGCCTTCTACGTTACTGCGATCATTCTTTCTTTTCCGCGTATTGGTCCGGCTATGACCTTCGGACTTGTAGTAGCAGGACAAATGGTAATTGCTGTAGCCCTCGATCACTTCAATATATTAGTGGCGCAACAACACCCGATTAACCTTTGGAGGATACTCGGTATCGTACTCATTGTTACCGGTGTAATCATTATTCGTAAGTTCTGAAAGTGTTAGCGTTATCAGTTTTTACCACTGTTCAGGCATCTGCCATAATTTGTACAATCAATCCCGACAATTGTACATATAATGGACCACGTTTTCACAGATTTTTATTCTGTAAAAACGTTTTACTATCATCAATCAAAAAGTTTTAACAAACTGAAATTTATGGAAAACAAGGTATTAGGAATCCATCACATAACGGCCATCGCTGGCAATGCGAAACGTAATTATGAATTTTATACCACGGTGCTCGGTCTGCGCATGGTAAAGAAGACTGTTAACTTTGACGACCCGGGTACATATCATTTTTATTTTGGTGATGAGATCGGTTCACCGGGAACGATCCTGACTTTCTTTCCTTGGGAGGGTATAACAACTGGTAAGACAGGACCGGGTATGGCTACTGAAATTGGCTACGCTGTTCCGGAAGGAAGTTTTGATTTCTGGAAGAGACGCTTTGAGCAGTATAGCGTGAAAGTTACCGGCAGTGGTGAACGATTCGGCGAACAGTATTTATCATTCGAAGACCCGGACGGATTAAAGCTTGCATTGATCGTGCCCAAACAAGCAGACTCGCGTAAGCCTTGGGAAACGCAGGATGTAAAAGCAAATGTTGCTACCAAAGGATTTCATAGCATAACCCTCACGTTGCGTAACGTAAAGGCGACTGCTGCAGTGCTGACAGATATATTTGACTATACATTGCAAGCACAAGATGGCAACCGTTATCGCTATACTACCAACGCCATTGAAAATGCCTCGGTGGTAGACCTGATCGAAGCAACTGCCGATGTAAATTCAGTAGGGGGTAGCGGAACCATTCACCACGTTGCGTTCCGTGTAAAAGATGAAGCTATATTAATGCACTTCCGTGATAAGGTCGTGAAGAAAGGATTTAACATTACACAGAAAATCGACCGTAACTATTTCTTCTCACTATATTTCAGAGAACCGGGAGGAGTATTATTTGAGCTTGCTACCGACAATCCTGGATTTTCAGTAGATGAACCTGTAAATGAATTAGGTAAGAATTTGAAACTACCTGCACAATATGAAGCCGACCGTGCAGCCATTGAAAAAGTACTTCCGGCATTAGTATAAATAAACAAACGTAAGGATCTTCCCATGGAAAAACTCATCACCGGTATACACCACGTAACCGCCATAGCGTCAGGCGCACAAGAGAATATAGATTTTTATACAGGCATATTAGGCGTTCGCCTTGTTAAAAAGACGGTGAACTTTGATGCACAGGGTGTATATCATATATACTATGGTGATGAACAGGGAAATCCGGGAAGCATCCTTACGTTCTTTCCCTATAGCGGTTTGGTAAAAGGCCGTCACGGAAAGGGATTTCTGAATACAACGGCTTTCTCCGTTCCGTATAGCGCCCTTGATTTTTGGCTCGACCGCTTGAAACGCTTTGATATTAAATTCCAGGAACCGCAGGAACGTTTTGAGAAAGAAGTCGTGGTATACCTGGAGGACATGGACGGCCTCGGCTTGGAGCTTGTCTTTAACGACATCGATACAAGGCCCGGTTTTACCTATGGATTGATTCCCCTGGAGCATGCCATCAAAGGTTTTTATAGTGTGGAAATATGGGAGGAAGGGTATGAGCGTACCGCGGCTATATTAACCGGGCAACTCGACCATGTGTTGATCGCTGAGAAGGGAAACCGGTTCAGGTTCGCGGCGCAGAATTCGCCCGGCAATTATATAGATATACTTTGTTCACCGGATAGTCTCAAAGGACTCAGTGGTAGCGGTACAGTGCATCACCTCGCGTTTAGTACTCCGACAAAAGAGACGCAGTTGCTGGTGCGCGAGAAGATCGTACAGCGTTCGCTGAATCCTACACCGGTGCTGGACAGACAATATTTTACATCTATATATTTCCGTGAGCCGGGAGGCGTTCTCTTTGAAATAGCAACGGCTGGCCCGGGATTTTCAGTAGATGAAGATGAGAAACATCTTGGCGAAGCATTGAAACTTCCGCCGTGGTATGAGCACAACCGTGCACAAATTGAAAAAGAATTAGTACCTGTTAAGGTTAACCTTGAAAAGTATAAATAGTCATGCATAAAAAAGAAATAGTTACCGCAGGAAAAAATATAAAAGAAGCGAAGAAGGCGTTGATCATGTTACACGGACGCGGTGCAGAGGCGTCAGATATACTTTCGCTTGCAACACATTTGAATGTAAAGGAGTATGCGCTTGTAGCGCCGCAGGCGACAAACTATACCTGGTATCCGTATTCATTCATGGCGAATCCGGATCACAATGAACCCTGGCTTTCATCGGCCTTGCAGTTGGTGGGTGATATCGTTAAAGATTTGAATGCGGCTGGTATTACCTCGGAGAATATATACTTTGCGGGCTTCTCACAAGGCGCGTGCCTTACCCTGGAGTTTACAGCCCGTAACGCAAAGAAGTGGGGAGGCATTGTAGCGTTTACCGGAGGATTGATTGGCGATAAGCTATATACCCAGAACTATACCGGGAACTTTGCGGGCACTCCTGTATTTATAGGCACTAGCAATCCGGACCCGCACGTGCCGGTAGAACGTGTGCAGGCTACAACAGGTGTTCTGAAAAACATGCATGCTGCTGTAACAGAAAAGGTATATCAGAATATGGGACATACGGTGAGCCAGGATGAGATCGATCAGGCAAACAAACTTGTATTTGTAAACTGATCATGTTTACTGTAACACGCATATATAGTGACGCAGCGGGCGAAAGCCATTTCGAAGATATAGCCATTCCCTTGACGGAGTCGGGTATGGTGGGTAGCTTGTCAGAGATGATTGCAACAAAAGGAATCATCTTCCGCGAAGTCGAGCCTTCTTATGATTGGGATTTTCATACGGCCCCACAGCGACAGTATATCATTCTGCTGGACGGATCGATCGAGATACAAACATCGTTGGGTGATACAAGAACATTCAGCGCAGGACACGTTTTACTAGTGGAAGATACTTTGGGTAAAGGACATAAAACCAGGAATCTTCTGCCAGAAAAACGCAAATCCATTTTTATTGTGTTGCCTTGAACTTATATTACTCCAATGTTAATGTTCACATAATCCGTTAATTTTTTTAGATTCCTTGTTGTTGCCCAGCCCTTTGAACTATATCTTACCGGCTATTCAGGATAGATATTATGAACATGCAAGAGGCGAAGAAAAAAGGCAAGGCAGTTAAGTATACATTCTTTGATCGTGATCTTAGTTGGCTATCCTTCAATGAACGGGTGCTGACAGAGGCTTCGCGCGATACCGTTCCTCTTATGGAACGAATCAAGTTCCTTGCAATTTATTCATCCAACCTGGACGAGTTCTACCGCGTACGCATTCCTGCTCTCAAGGCATTGCATAAGTTAACGCGCGATAAAAAAAATACTGAAAACGATTCACAGGTAGATACGATCAATCGTGTTGTGATGAAGCAACAGACATTTTTTGGTTCGATCATCCGCGAGCAAATTCTTCCCGCACTCCGGCAACATAACATTCACCTGGTATATAACGAACCTGTACCAGAAACGATCGAACGTTTTCTGCAAGATTACTTTATGAATGTAGTGGCCGCCTATATCCACATTGTAAACATTTCGTCACCAACAGATTTCTTTCCGGAGAACAACAGGATATACCTGGCTGCCACGGTTGCCACGACAAAAGGAGAGGAGACGAGTTTTGTGATCAACGTTCCATCAGAAAGCCTGCCACGGTTCTATAATGTTCAGCATGACGGCACGCATTATATTGTATTCCTCGATGACATCATGAAGATGTTCATTGGGAAATTGTTTTATAATCAACCGGTATTGTCATGCAAGAGTTTTAAGATCACCCGCGATGCCGAGCTTGACCTTGAAGATGAATTTGAGGGAAACATTGCCAAGAAGATCGAAAAGAAAATAGCACAGCGAGACTCCGGCCTGGCAACGCGTTTCCTTTACGAGCCAGCGATGAAGCAACAAACTATAGATTTACTCCGCAATCGGTTTGGTCTGAAAGGCGCTGATTTTATAAAGGGTGGAGTATATCATAATTTAAAAGACCTGTCATCGATACAGATTCACAATCCACAGCTGCTATATAATCCCTATCCGCTAAAGAAATATACTATAACAAGCGACAAGGATTGCCTGCTTGATGATATAACAAAAAGAGATATCATTCTTCACGCCCCGTATCATTCCTATGAGACGGTTCTTCGTTTTTTCAATGAAGCCGCTATTGATGTTCATGTTACCCGGATCTACGTTACGCTATATCGTGTAGCCAGCGATTCACGCATCGTCAACGCACTCATCAATGCGGCCCGCAACGGAAAGAAGGTGATGGTATTTGTAGAACTTAAAGCGAGGTTCGATGAAGCGAACAACATCAAGTGGGCAAAAAGAATGAAGAGTTCGGGGGTCACCATCATCGATAGTATACCTGCGCTGAAAGTCCACGCCAAGCTGGCGGTGATTAAAAAGAAATGTGCGAAAGGGTATGAATACAACGGCCTGTTGGCAACGGGAAATTTCAATGAAAGCACAGCGCGATTTTATACCGATCATGTTTTATTCACCGCGCATCAACCCATGTTGAGAGAGGCTGAAGATCTTTTTTTATTCCTTAAGAAAAGACGAAGACCGAAGGCTTCAGACGAAATGAAATTCGAGCACCTGCTGGTAGGTCAGTTCAATCTACAGCAACGATTCATCGGATTGATTGAGCGTGAGATTCAATATGCTAAAAATAATGTACAGGCATCGCTAATGATCAAACTCAATAATCTGGAAGACCAGGTATTGATTTCAAAACTATATGAGGCATCGCAGGCTGGTGTAAAGATTAATCTTATCGTAAGAAGTATATGTTGTCTTGTACCGGGTGTCGCAGGCATGAGTGAGAACATTCACGTAACCCGTATTGTTGATCGCTACCTGGAGCATGGCAGAATATTTTTGTTTGGGAATAATGGAAACCCTGAAGTATACCTTGGCTCGGCCGACTGGATGAACCGCAATATATACAGGCGTATTGAAGTGTGTTTCCCGGTATATGATCCACAATTAAAATCTGAATTGATTGAGATATTATCGTTGCAGGTAGCCGATACTTTGCAGGCTGTGCGCATCGACAGCGACTTGAATAATATACCGGTAACGAGCGATAAACCACTTCGTTCGCAGGAAGCGATTTGTAGTTTGATAGCACAGAATCAGAATGACATTTATTAAAATATATTTGCCCTAACGGAAATCAAGCATGCATTCTAGAATTCTTTTCATAACGATCCTGGTATTAAGCGCTTATACATCAAGAGGTCAGCAGGAAGGTATACCTCAGCTTATTCGCGCGCCCTATCTGCAGACTGCTATAGCCGACAGCATCAGTATTCTTTGGAAAACGGATGTAGCCACAACCTGTAAAGCAATGGTGCGTGTACTGAATGATACTGTATGGCAAACGATCTCAGGTAGAGTGACAAAGGCAAGAGCCGGGTATGGCAGCACAGTAACCGTTCATGGTTTGAGAAAGGGAATGCGCTATCAGTATAAGATTTTTACAAATGATATAGAGTTGTTGAAATCGGATTCACTTTTTTTCAGAGCTCCCGTTGATGCCACAGAAGCATTTACTTTTTTTACAGCTGGAGATATAGGAGAACCCATTGGTGAAGGAGGGAAGCCAGATAAAATGGCGGTAGGAATTATGGAACTAAAACAGCAACCTCATTTTGGTTTGTTGCTGGGAGATATAGTATATCCCAATGGAGAGAGTGAAGGATATGATAAACATTTGTTTCCGTATTTTAAGGATGTCTTTTCGAACATACCAACCTTTGCTGTGCTGGGTAATCATGATTGGGTTGTAGATCCGGAAGAAAACTTTTTGAAAGAATGGAAGCTACCAAACAACGGGCATTACTATAGCTTTGATTACGGGAATACTCATTTTGTAGGACTTGATTCGAAGAACGGTGACTTCCATGAATTTGAGAAACAACGGGCCTGGTTAATAGAAGACCTGGAAAAAGCGCAAGGTAAATATGATTGGTTGATAGTCTTTCTGCATCACAACGGTAAAACCTGTACCTATAAGGACGACAATAAAAAGGTAGTCGAACTATATCCGCTGTTTACAAAATATAAAGTTGATGTTGTTTTAAACGGTCACGCACATACTTATGAGCGATTGAACCCAATGAATGATAAAGGCCTGCCCATTAAAAAATATATAGGGGCAGGTAATATATACCGGAACCCTGAAGGGTTTATCAGCATCACAGCAGGAAGCGGAGGAAAGTTGCGTGGCTTTGGATCAGATCCCACTGCCTATACACCGAACCCCTCTCAATGTGTGCATCCTAACCTGGTGGCATTTACAAAACACTTGTGGGCATTCATGCAAATTCATGTGTCAGGAAAACAACTTTGGGCTGAGGCTATAGACACGAAAGATGGTTCCGTGTTTGATTTTTTCAGAATCACAAAAGAGTAGCAATATATTATGCGTGTTGATCGATCACACGCTTCAGGTATTCTGTTGGAACCACGCCTGACTGACGCCAAACTATATTTCCTTTTTTAAAGAGTACAAGCGTAGGAACACTTTGCACCTGGTAAGCAGCGGCTGCTTGTGGGTTGCGATCGATATCAATTTTAATGATCTTGGCTTTATCGCCTATCTGCGATTTTAAATCTTCGAGGATAGGTGCCATCATTTTACACGGTCCACACCATTCTGCTGAGAAATCCACGAAAGTGGGCTTATCACTGCTGATTAAATCTGAAAATGTTGCTTTTGCCATACTGCATATTGATAATGTGAGACATCACTACGCATTCCAAAACAAATAGAATTGGCAGAGAGTTCTGTAGAAACTAGAGATTGGACAGTATTAGAAGATATACTTTTTAAAGATCCCTTCAAATTCACGATTGAAGAATAACTGATGATGTTGAGCTACCTCCAGAACATTGGAGTCTTTAATTTCTTTGATAACGGACGCATAATGAACGAGATCAACGGAAGATCCCAGTAACATTTTAAGATCGCGTTTCAGGAATTCGATTTTAATAGTGCTGAGCTGTGGCATGTGATAGTGCTCAGTGAAAAACTGCTGTATCGCATCGCCTTCCAGGAATTCTAATATGTAATTATTACGCGTAACTCGCACCAATTCAATTATCTTTTCAGTAGATAATTTGGCCAATAACAACTCCGCATCGGTGTTTTGCATAGACAATAGAACTCTCTCAATTATACGCTGAAAAAAATTAAGACAATACGATTTTACCGCTTGGAAAATTTAAAACATTTTAATATGATCTTAAGAGGTATCCGAAGAATTTGAACGATACACAGCAGCGTGGGTTTCCTTGATTTGAATTTTTTCTTTAAAAAAAGATGTCCAATAACGCCTTTAGGACAGCAAAGATGTTCTCTTCTTTGGAATGCTGAAAACATTTTCAATCAACCTGTGTTTTGTAATTGGACAGCAGAAATGGTCGTTGTCCTGAAGATTTATTCTACAGTTAGCATTTTTTTTACCGTGGTAAAAATTCATGCCATGATAAAATATCGATAAGCGCTTGGTATGTAGTAGGTTGTTTGATAATATTATCCTTTGCACACATTGTCCTAATTAAATATATAAACACATGGTAGCACATTCACATACAGTATTGTTAGTCGATGATGAGCCCGTTTTCAATTTTATAACGGAGAGCCTATTGAAAAGAGTAAACCTGGTGAAGGAGGTATATAGTGTATTCAATGGGCGAGAGGCGATGAAACTTTTGCAAGAATCATTTCAGGGATTGCATAATATACCTTCACATATTTTTCTAGATCTGAACATGCCGATCATGAATGGCTTTTCATTTCTCGAAGAGTTCAGTAAACTTCCAAGAGACCAGAAGGAGGATATCAAAATTATTGTTGTATCCTCTTCAGAGAATCCATCGGATATAGCGAAAGTTAAATCCTATGGAGTTGAAGACTATATCAGCAAGCCGCTATCTCCCGATACGTTGAAGGAAATTCTACAGTAACTATGCTTTCTGTATGCGGATCGTTCGTGATCCGCATACAGAAGTATAGCATTCTTACGAACTCGTTTTTGATTCACAACGCCAGGGGTACCCGCCCCGATACGCGTCATCAATCTGCCCTGCCTCTACTTGTAAAATGTTGCAAATACCTTATTTTGGGTTATTATAAGCTATTGTAGTCTAATTAATAATAAGTTAATTATTTGATAATAGACTCGCGACACTAAAAGTATGTCTCTGCTTTTACGTTTGTGTTTTCAAAAAAAAACGAAACCAAACGATGAGAGAAAATTCTACCCGCAAAAAATCAATAGTTTTAAGCGTGTTGATCTTGTTAATGTGTTGCAGTTTCATCAGCGCACAAACAATTTCAGGTATTGTATCAGACAGTACGAACGCTCCGCTACCCGGTGTAAACGTTCTAGTAAAAGGAACGAATATAGGTACAGTAACCAACGCGAATGGTACGTATATACTTACAACGGACCAGGTACTGGACAACAACAGTGTGCTGGTGTTTAGTTTTATAGGATTCAAAACACAAGAGGTAGCACTCAACGACAATACAAAAATTGACGTTCAGCTTCGGGAAGATAAAGCGTTGCTCAATGAGGTAATTGTTACTGCCCTTGGTATAAAGCGTGAGGAAAAAGCACTTGGGTATTCCACGCAAGTGTTAAATGAAAGTGCTGTAAATGATGCACGTTCCAATAACTGGTCTGCTGCACTTTCCGGTAAAGTAGCAGGACTAAGCCTTCTCTCGTCAGGTTCCGGTCCGCTTAATTCAACGCGCATAAAACTCAGAGGCGATAATTCATTTCTGACAAATAAAAATACAGCGCTCATCGTATTGGATGGAGTGCCTATGAATACAGGCATGGCAAGTTCCGGTGTGAGCAACGCATACGGTGCTGGTTCAGGAAATGATGTGCCAATCGATTTTGGTAATGGTATAGCAGACATCAACCCCGATGACATTGAAAGTATAACCGTGTTGAAAGGTGCGAGCGCAGCAGCCCTATATGGAAGTCGCGGAGGTAATGGTGCGATCATCATTACCACCAAGTCAGGTTCGCGTGCAGGCAAAGGGTTGGGTGTAACTATAAATTCAAATTTAAGTTTTAACGATGTATTGAAGTGGCCTGATTATCAATATGAATATGGTCAGGGAACAGGCAAGGCCTTCAATGCAGATGGACAGCTATATTATTCGTATGGAGCAACGGCCGATGGTGCAAGCACAGGTGGAACCAGCAGTGCATTCGGTCCGAAGTTCAATGGACAACTATACTATCAATACGATCCAACCGTACAAGGAACTTCACCCGAGCGTGTGTTGTGGCAACCGTATAAAGATAATATCAAAGGATTCTGGCGCACGGGTTCAACCTTCACAAACAATATATCTATAGAAGGTGGTAACGATAAAAGTTCAGCACGTGCATCCATCACGCATACCAAGAATGAATGGATCATGCCGAATACCGGGTATGAAAGACTCACTGCTGCCTTCAGTGTAAATCATAAAGTTTCGGATAAGATCAAGATCGCCAGCAAAGTAAATTATACCAA
This sequence comes from Ohtaekwangia koreensis, assembly GCF_900167975.1. GTDB lineage: Bacteria > Bacteroidota > Bacteroidia > Cytophagales > Cyclobacteriaceae > Ohtaekwangia > Ohtaekwangia koreensis. The sequence goes on along the minus strand of NZ_FUZU01000003.1, from coordinate 896,516 downwards.
CAAGCAAAGCGATAACCTTCCAGCCACTGGATATAACAATCAGTCGATTTCATATTTTATGATCTTCCAGAATCCAAACGTTGATTTGAAATGGTATGAGCCGCGTTGGAAAAATGGTAAAGATCAAATTGATCAGATTCATCCGTTTAGTTCGTTCATTGATAATCCTTACCTGATTGCGTATGAGATGACGAACTCGGTGAAGAGTAATTCTCTCGTTGGAAATCTTTCCGCTACCTATGAACTCTCGAAGAAATTTGAAGTGATGGTTCGTTCTGGAATTACGTTGAATCAGGAAGAGCGTGAACAACGCAGACCGTTCAGCACGGCTAATTTTCAGAAAGGATATTTCAAATTGCAAAATATAGGATACTCCGAAATCAATACAGATTTCTTAATTACCTATAAAGACAAGATCTCTGAACGCTTCGATGTTCGTGTTTCTGCAGGTGGAAACAGAATGGAGCGGAATCTCGACCAGACGAATTCATATGTGGATGGACTTGTCATTCCCGGAGTATATAAATTATCGAACGGTGTAAGTAGTCCCATGACATCGATCAATGATGAAGACAAGAAGATCAACAGTCTGTATGCATTGGCTTCGCTATCCTACGATGACAAAATATTTTTGGATGTAACTGCGCGTAACGATTGGGCCAGCACGTTGCCATCCAAGAACAATTCTTATTTTTATCCATCAGTAAGTTCAAGCGTTATACTAAGCGAAGTATTCAATTTGCCCACGGCTATATCTTTTGCCAAGATCAGGCTTGCGGCTGCTGCCGTGGGTGGAGATACCGATCCCTATAAAACAAAGAAGTACTATGGAACCAGCGAGTTCCCGGGCTCCGGTAGTGTATCCACTACGTTGTTCAATGCTGATTTTAAACCGGAGCTCAATACCAACTACGAGGCAGGTCTTGAATATATACTCTTTAACCGCAGAGTCGGCATGAACATAACCCTATACCGGAACCTCACTACCAACCACATTGTAGATGTACCCGTTGATCCTACCACCGGCTATAGTAGCGCAGTGTTAAATGCAGGAAAGGTAAGGAACCAGGGTGTTGAACTTGTACTGAATGGAAGCCCGATCAGCACCACTGCATTTAAATGGAATACTACGCTTACGTGGGCGAAGAACTATAACAAAGTTATATCACTGCCGGAAGAACTTGGCGGCAGAATGGATATAGGCTATGGCGGTAATGCTACCATCGCAGCAACCGTAGGTGGTACTACCGGAGATATATATGGATTTGGATTCAAGCGTGCCCCAGACGGACAGATCATCTATACCAAGGATGGGCTTCCTGCAAGACCAGACGCTATTCAATATATAGGCAACGCGTATGCTGACTGGAAGGGTGGTTTATTAAATGAGTTCAGCTATAAGAATTTCAGATTCAGCTTCCTGATCGATGGCCAATATGGCGGTATAGTATATTCGCAGACGCATCACAAGATGTCAGAGCAGGGTAAGCTTGAACATACACTACGCGGACGTGAAGACGGGTTTATCATTGGCGAAGGTGTAGTAGATAATGGTGATGGTACGTATTCCCCAAATACAAAGCAGGTAACACTTCCTGACTTTTATGCCGATTACTATAGAAGAGCGAATGTGGAGTCAAATTCATTTGATGCTTCTTATGTAAAGCTTCGCGAAGTGAGGCTCGAGTATAATCTTCCTGCGAAGTTGCTGAGCAGAACACCAATTAATAAAGCGAGTATAGCACTCTATGGTCGCGACCTGGCGATGATCACAGACTTCCCGATGTTCGATCCTGAAACTGCGGCATTAAATGGTTCTACCATTTTACCCGGTGTTGAAATAGGACAGATGCCTACACCCAGAACGTACGGCATGAACATCACGCTTAAATTATAATCACTTTACGGTATGTAGATATAGCATGTAACAACCATTGTTCCTAAAACATAATATACGAGGATGAACATCAAGAAAATATCAATAGCATTTATACTTATGGGAGCGGTTAGCTTCTCCTGTACCGATGGTTTTGAAGAGGTAAATACGGACCCTAACAAGATTGAAAAGATCAGCCCGGGTACATTGCTGAACCCTATACTCTATTCAGTGTCTACTTTTAATACAACGAAAAGTGACGACTTTACTTTTAACATCATGCAGGTAGCGCTGCCATATCCGAGTGTTTCGGGTGGCGTACACCGGTATGATATCAGTGAGACGGCAGGTAACTCGACCTGGAATAATTATTACCGTTGGCTTAATAACGTAAAGGAAATGAAGGCCGCTGCGATTGCCGCATCGGATGTAAATTATGAGGCGGTAGCCATTACGTTGAATGCGTGGATCTATTCACAACTCACAGATTGCTTTGGAGATGTGCCGATGGATGAAGCTGTGCGTGGCGATGAAGGTATATTTCAACCAGCCTTCAATACACAACAGGAGATATATACTAAGATTCTGGCAGACCTTGACCGTGCTAACACACTGTTCGATCCTACCAAGCCAATGATCTTCGGCTCCGATTTACTCTATAGCAATACAGCCGATGACGTGAAAGATGGCAAAAATATAAAGAAGTGGAGAATGTTCTGTAATTCCCTTCATCTTCGGTTACTGTTGCGCGTATCGAAGCGTACAGAGATGAACTCATTTGCTAAGATGACCGAGATGATCAACGACCCGGTGAAGTACCCTGTGTTTACAAAGAATGATGAATCTGCGATCATTAAGATTTCGGGTGTAGGTGCCAATGTTTCTCCTTGGGGTCGCGCTATAGATTTCACAACGTTTCGTGCCGGTGCTGCATTCTTCATCGATAACCTGAATGCTTTTAATGATCCGCGCAGAGCTGTGTTCAACACACAGGCGAAATCGAAAGATGGAAAGACAACGATCGGATATAAAGGTATACCAAGCGCCTATACCGGAAGCGATTCTCAATTCGACTACCAACCGTCTAACCTGAATATTGCCTTGGTAACAGCTCCTATGGTTTCCGTTATCATGACGTACGCTGAGGTGGAGTTTATAAAAGCAGAGCTCGCGCAACGTGGTATACTTGGTTCGGATGCCAAAACACATTATCAGAATGGTGTGAAAGCTGCCATCGAACAGTGGAATGCTGTACTGCCTGCAGGTTATTTTGAAAATGAAGCAACGGCCTACGATGGCACACTGGAGCGTATTATGTTGCAGAAATATTATGCCCTATACTTTAATGATTATCAACAGTGGTTTGAATATAGACGTACTGGCTTCCCGGTATTACCGAAGACGGACGCGATGCTAAACGACCAGAATGTACCAGTACGTTTTGAATACCCGATTGTTGTGCAGACAAACAATCCCGAGAACTATGCCCGCGCGGTAGAGTCCATGGGTGGAGATGAGATCAATACCAAAGTATGGTGGGAAAAATAGTATAGCATATACCATGTCTCATAACTTTAGTAAGTATATTCAATTTTAAATAGCATATAATGGCATTAAACAGAAGAGCATTCCTGCGCGCATTAGGTTTAAGCGGAGTAGGCCTGGGAATAAGCGTAACAATGGCGCAAGGTAAACCCGCTGGTAAGGGTGTGCGCAAAGATCTTTCTGCGATTAAACTCACAGGAGTGGTGCGTGCAAATGCAAAGGGAGTGGCGGGTGTCGCAGTAACCGATGGTATTAATATTACTTATACCGATGCAAAAGGTAATTATATACTGAACAGTAACGCTGTCGCCGAATTTGTATATATATCAGCTCCGAAAGGATATGCGTTTAATCATCAACATGGTATAACCGGCTTTTACAAGCGCATCGAAAATGCAAAGGGAAGTTTTAAGGCAGATTTCGATTTACAAAAATTGACAGTTGACGATACGCGACATAACTTCATCGTGTGGGCCGATCCTCAAATACAAAATGCAGAAGATGCCGCATTGCTGAATTCACAGTCCGCTCCGGATACATTTAAGCTGGTGAATAGTTATCCGAAAGAAACGCTCTTCCATGGCATTGGATGTGGTGACCTGGTGTGGGACAAGTTCGAGTTGTTTGCAGACTATAAAGAAGCGGTCAAGAAAACAGGGATCCCATTTTTTCAAGTGATTGGAAATCATGATATGGATATTGATGCGCGCACCGATGACTATTCATCCAAAACATTCAAGGAACATTTCGGTCCTTCGTATTACTCGTATAACCGTGGCGATGTTCACTATGTTACATTGGACGATGTATTCTTTTTAGGTGCTTCCAAGAAGTATATAGGGTATATATCGGAGCAGCAGTTTGCGTGGCTCGAGCAGGATCTCGCGCAGGTTAAACCCGGTGCTACAGTCGTGGTATCGCTGCATATACCCGTGAATACAGGAGCGAAGAGACGCAATAAACTTGATGAAGAACCGATCGGAGGTGTGGTGTCCAACCGGAAAGAGCTATACCGGTTACTCAAGCCTTTTAAAGCACACATCATGTCAGGACATACGCACTTCAATGAAAAAGTAATTCACGAAGGAACGATAGAGCACGTGCATGGTACAGTATGCGGAGCGTGGTGGACAGGACCGATCTGTTATGACGGAACACCTAATGGTTATGCAGTATACGAAGTGAACGGCAGTGAGATACAATGGTATCACAAAGCTGTTGGGCATGAGAAAGATTACCAGCTGCGAATTTATCCGGTAGGCGCGGTGAAAGACAAACCTGATTATTTTTCTGTGAACGTTTGGAATTGGGATCCGCAATGGAAAGTAGAATGGTTTGAAGATGGAAAGAGTATGGGTGAACTTCAGCAGGAGATCACATTCGATCCGCTTTCTGTCGCGTTGCACGAAGGTGCAGAGAAACCTTCCAAGCGCGGTTGGGTTGATCCTGTATTAACGGACCACATGTTTTTCGGAAAGCCATCCGCGAATGCGGATAAAATTATAGTACAAGCTACCGACCGGTTTAAAAATGTATACAAGAAGGAGATCCGTTTATCGGAGTTGAAGTTGCAGTCCTGAACTTCTTATCAGGATTAACTATAATTTAAAGCCCTTCGGATTGTTGATCAATCCGAAGGGCTTTTCTTTTCTGGCAATAAATTAATTTATGGTAAATCAACTATAAACTATACTAAATAGTATAGATCAGGTATAAAAGAGTTTACAGGTTTGATTGCGGTGAATGTGTAGTTGAAGTCATTGAATTTTTATCTGGTCAGATCAGCGGTTAAACGCTGTTATATATACTACTGTCGAATTTTCACCGGTAATTCGTTCTGTCCAAACGGTTTCTTCCGTAACAATACACAACAGTGTAGGGTTTCTCTACACATCGTCCATATAAAAGTGTTCAAATAATAATCGAAACATACTATGCGTTTAGGTTGAAATATTTTGAATCCCAAACCAAAATTGGCATAGTATTTTAGGTTGCTGAATACTTTGGAAAAGATTCCTCATAAACCAAGAAAAAAGAAAATGATGCTTCAAATCAAAAATTCGTCAAGATTGATCATGGCAGCCATCCTCATTCTTATGATGGCTGGAGTAGGTTGTAAAAGTAAAAAGAAAGCCATGGAGGCAAGTAACACCGCTTCCCTGGAAAAAGTAAAACAAGAACAAGAGGCAGCACTTCGAAAGCAGAAGGAAGAAGAGGAGCGGAGACGAGCACTTGCGGAAGAAGAACGTGCACGAAGAGAATCGGAAGCAAAGGCACGTGAGCCGAAGGCAAGACTCGAACAATATTTCGGTGCTATAGCAAACTCCTCCAATGTATCTTCAGCGAACAACAGCATCAACGAAGCGTTGTCATTGTTTGCTTCCGCAGATACTCCGGTGTTGATTGTCATCAGCGAATCAGGTGGACAAAAAGATTATGACCGGCCTACTACCATTCGTGATTATCTCAATTATCTGAAAGACCAAAAGAAAAATTTTAACAAGATTGGAAATCTTCAATTCGACAGTTCCGGAAAAATTACTGAACTAGAATTGATCAAACAGAAATAGTTTAAATTAAAATCAAAGAACCATGACTCATCATAAATATGTAGTGGCGTTACTCTTCAGCTTGTTTACCATTGGAAATATAGCTGCACAGAATGCAGATATAAGTCCTGAAAGAAAACAGGCGATTGATTCTCTGGCCCTGGAGAAAGTACGCGATCTCAGCAAGTATATAAGTATCATCGGTAACAAGAAGACACCCTTCTCGGAAGCTAACCGCGTGATGGATCGGGCAGAAGAACTTTTTTCTCCGGATAGCGAGATGGGAGTGTCTTCACTCAACAGAAAGGAAGTAAATTACTATAAAGTGCGGAAATACTTTGAGCGCCTCATGGCGTTGAATTATGACCGTGTGTCGATCACCTGGTATAATATACATTACATCAGTGATCTGGAACGCCAACCGGATGGACGCTACGTTGGTGTTGTTACCATCTATCAGCACTTTGAAGGACAAACGGATGATGGTTTAAAATATAAAGACACCACAAAGAAAGATATAACTATATATGTCGAAAGGAAGAAGACACAGATCCAAGGGAGAATCGTTGAATTCTGGGATGTGTTGTTAGGCGATATCAAAGTGACGGAGACGAGTGCATGAGAATCACCGGTATATTTGCCTTTATCGTATTATGTATATCATCGTATCACCTGCAGGCACAGCTTGTAGGTGATAAAGATGATGAGAGCAAGCTCTACGCTCAGACCAAGCAGGTAAATCAGTTTATCAGGCGATTCAATGGCGAAGAAGATGAGAAAGGCGATCGCTACTATCCCAAAGACAAGCTATACCGGAACGAGAAGCTTCGGAAGAAATATCTGGGTATATTGTTCGATGCCAGTAACAACGGCATCAACAACGATCTGAAAGTTCAATTCGCTAAAGATGTACTTGACAAAGCGCAACCTGCTATACTGGATTTTCACGGTGGCAACTGGTTCTCGGAAGTACATACTACCTTTACGATGAATGGAAAGAACCAGACGGTGATTCTGTTCATGGAACTTGAGAAAGATCATCTTGGCAGCAAGTGGGTGATTAGCCGCGTGCATGCTGATATGTTTGATCCGTATTTTAAACGAGATACTTCCAAAGTCGGTAAATTTATACATCCATTGAGTCATGAGCTTGATTTTATGAATCTCCGGAAGGCGTTTGCGAATAGTGACAGTGTAGTTCAGTTTGCAAGCAAGCGATATATACCGGATCATCTTTCATTATTTCTATATGAAATTAAGAGGGGAAATCTGAAATTTAAGACTGTGGAGGAAGTGAAGTTCCATTTCTTTCAGATCAACGGCTGGTATTTTGAGCTCTCTCAATTTAACAGGCCTGGCTATAATACAGGATGGCTTATTTCAAATCTTGTGAAAGTAAATAATGAGACTGAAAAAAATCTTCTCAGAAAGTTTCTCTACTATGAAAGAAAGTAAGCTGTGGCTTGTTACAATCTTTTTGCTTTGCCTGTATACCTCAGGCGCCTACGGGCAGGCAAAGTCTAAAACCAAAACGAAGTCGAAGACACCTGCAAAGACGCAGACGCAGCCGAAGACTACACAAACTCAGTCGAAGACTACGCAAACCTCTACGTCCTCTGATCCCAATCAACAACATCAGCAGAAAGTAAAGGACATGGTTGCGTTCCTGGAATTCGTATTGAATACCTTGGGGAGCAACAGTACATCTTCACGTGACAAGGATGTGTTGATTACGGAAAGCTATACCAAAATTTTTCGTGATGCTAAAGTACAGATCGAGGATGATCTCGCCGAAAAGCGAAATGTTATCACGAACAAAGATGTACAGGCCTATTTGAAAGATGTAGACTTCTTTTTTGAAAACGTAAAGTTTGAATTCACCATTCAGGATATACAGGAAAAGACAAACTCGAATAATAAACTTTTTTATAAAGTATCGCTGCTGCGAAACATGAAGGGCACAACTGCTGAAGGAAAGCCTATCAACAATACAATGCCACGATATATAGAGGTGAACTACGATCCGGAGGCCCAGGATCTTAAAATCGTGAGTATATATACCAGACAATTTAACCAAACAGAAGCGCTCACACAATGGTGGAACCAGCTCTCGTACGAGTGGCAATCTATTTTCGAAAGGCAGCTGAACATCCGTGATAGTGTAACGCTGGACGCTATACAAGACATCACTGCCATTGAGACGTTAGACCTCAGCCATAACAAATATATACAGGATATAGAAGCGCTTGGCCAGCTTTCGAACTTGCGCGTGCTCAATCTTTCCAATACAGCCATAACAGATCTAAGTCCGGTGAGAAATCTTACCGAACTGCAGGAATTGAATTTGTCAGGGACAAAGGTCTCCGATATATCTGCCCTGCGCTATTCTGATAAACTGGTAAAGTTCAACATCAATAACACAGCCGTGACAGATATAGCGGTGATCGAAAAGATGTCGAAGCTTGAGCAGTTGGAGGTAGAGAAAACAGGTATAGCTGATTTTACACCGCTCGGCAATCTTACGGAGTTGCAACTCCTGAATGTACGTGATACTAAAATTACAACGCTCACACCCATCGCTACACTTGCCAAGTTGAATACACTCGATGTTTCGGGAACCATGATCACGGATATAAATCCGATCGCTACCTGCAAGATGTTGGAGACACTCCATATAGACAGTACACGGATAGCTGATATAGCGCCCCTGGCAGGTGTGGAGAAATTAAAAGTTCTCTATGCAAACTATACATTGATCGGCAATCTCAATGCGCTGCAGAATCTTACAGCATTGGAAAGAGTTTACTGTGATCATACACAGATTGACCGATCACTTGCAGATGCATTTATGGCAGCGAACCCGGGAGTGTTGGTGATTTTTGACTCCGAAGATTTGAAGAACTGGTGGGATACACTTTCAGACAAATGGAAGAGTATATTAAGTGCGGCTATCAAAACCGGATCGAATCCTTCCAAGGAGGAACTGGCAAAAGTTACCAACCTGGATTCTGTAAACTTTGCGGGCAATAGTCAGATCCGCGACCTTGAGCCGTTACGAAAGCTTCAGAAATTACAAGTGATCATCGCCAATAAAACGGGCGTAAGAGACTTGTCGCCAATCAAAGAACTTAAATCGGTTCGTGTTCTCGATATAAGCGATACACCGGTGGAAGACCTTTCTACATTGGATCATTTCCAGAAGCTACAAGTGCTGCGTGCCGATAATAGTAAAGTTCAAAACATCACAACACTTGCGGATAACACGTCACTTAAAAAGCTTTATGTAGAGGGCACCAGTATAAATAACCTTCATGTGCAGGATTTCTTAAGTAAGAATCCGCAGTGCCTGGTGGTATATAAAACCGACAGCCTCGAAAGGTGGTGGACGGGTCTTAGCGAAGACTGGAAGGGGATCTTTAAAACGCAGGTATCTATACAGGCGAAGTCAAGACGCGATGACCTTCACCGCTTGGTAGAGTTGGAGGCACTGCACTTTAATGACGTTGCCATCAGCGATCTCTCTGCCTTGCAGGAATTTGTAAGTCTGAAGGAATTACATTTCTCAGGAACAACGGTAAGCGATCTGGCGCCACTCACCACCTTGAAGACCTTGCGATCTTTACACGTTACCAATAGCCCCGTTCGTAAATTAGAACCACTCGGGCAACTCAATGGTATAGAAGACCTCGACATATCGAATACACCGGTGGAAGAGCTGAAGGTATTAGGAAGTCTATCCAATCTAAAAAAACTGAATTGTTCGGGAACACAGGTTGATGACCTGGATGCTTTGGAGAAGCTACAGACAATTGAATTTGTAGATTGTTCAAATACAGGAGTGAAGAAAATCAGTTCGCTGGAGAACCAGCCTATAAAAACGTTAAAGTGCTACAATACCAAGGTCTCGAAGAAAAGTGTTGAAAGCTTTAAGAAAAAGAAACCGGATTGTAATGTAGTATATTACTGACACTGCGATCAGTATATATATCATCCAAAAGCAAAAGGTCATTTGTCGTAGACAAATGACCTTTTATACTTTGCAGCAAGGTATGAATTACTTTACGTGCTTGTTAATCACCTTAGCTAATTCAAACATTGAAATTTGACCTTTGCCTGCGAAAACTGTTTTCAGTTTAGCATCAGCGTTGATCATTCTTCTGTTCTTTGCATCTTGAAGTTTGTTCTTCTTGATGTAGTCCCAGATCTTTTTAATGATCTCAGTTCTTGGTACTGGTTTAGTACCGATTACTTCTGCCAATGCTGGGCTAGGAGTAAGAGGTGCCATGAATGCTGCGTTCGGTTTACGAGCAGATTTCTTGGCTGCCTTCTTAGCAGCTTTCTTAGGAGCCGCCTTTTTAGCAGCCTTCTTCGGAGCTACTTTTTTAGCAGCTTTCTTAGGTGATTTTGTAGCAGTTTTCTTTGCTGCCTTCTTCGCTTTTTTTGCCATAGCGTTTTTAATTTGTAGTTAATAGTTAAACTTAACTTTTCGAAAATACAGAGGTAGTTTAAATTATCCTAATGTCTATACATTTCCCCTCTGTAAGCAAAGCAAAATCACTACATATCTGAGGGAAGAAAAAAAGAAAAAAACATCAATTTCTCCTATGAGAAAATTGATTTCCCCTATGAAAAAACGTGAAATTATAGGCAAGACGCATGTTTCAAGCTATTCGAGAGAGTGATGCGTATGATGATGAATTAGTTTTTTTCGTGTTGATCGCTTCTTGATCAACGTCCAAAAATGTTTTGGCCAAGTGATCATATTCCCTATGAGAAAATGATCTTTCAGGTTGTTTCGAAGATTGCTTCTCATAATTTTTACAACCAGATCCTTATGAACTTCGCCTACTTCTGTAACCTGTAACAGTAGTTCGACAGCAATGAAAGCAAGGAAAGCAGCGATCAAAAAAAGGAAACTCCATTCGTGAAGAAGTGCAAGTCTGAAGAACTTGGTGAACGCATCACTCTTCCAGGTAGCCACTATTTCCAATGAACGATGCGTAAAGAAATCGGCAAGCATGGATAGGAGCAATGGAGGAGAATATTGAAGTTATGATATTCTTGCATGTCAGGTAAACGATAGCCGATTCTTTCGGTGCAAGCTTCAACCCGATGTGGTTAATGCCTGCCGTGGAGATACCGGTTACTATATGGACTGACACCAATAAAACAATATTCATGTACTGCTTCGTATATATTCCAATAAAGCACCCCTATAATTCCGAAAATTCCACCAGCGATAAACATGACCACGTATGTTTCCGCTTCACACGTTGGGTGATTTGTCTTTATATAGCGCAGGAAGCCTAGGTAGGGGGTTACTTGTTTACACAATAATCCCAATGAATGCGGCATATTTACCTGTCCAATGAGTGAGAGATAATGTGAAGTTGTGGCAACTCTTCAACGACCATCCAATGTCATGACCGCTGTTTTTCATAGAGCGATGCATGGAACGCACTGGCAGCATGCGAGACAAGCCGGCTTACTTGGGGAAATAAGCCGGCTGTTTTTTATAACCATTAAACCATAATCAACAACGGTATTATCTTGTTATTCCTGACGAAGTGAAAGCGAAGGGCTCATGAAGGCCGTTCGTAAACATACAGCACAGATGGTACCAACCGAGATCACCAACAGGAAAAGAGGCGGCAATGCATAGATCTCCCAACCCATACCGACATGGAAAGCAAAATTGTTCAGCCAGTTGTTCGCAGCAAAATATACTGCAGGGATCGCTATTAGATAGGATATAACCAGGATGCGTGTAGAGTCTTTTGAAAACAAAAGGAGAATGGTTGTGAATGATGCGCCTAATACTTTTCTGATTCCGATTTCCTTCGTGCGCTGTGTTGCAGCAAAAACAGATAGTCCCAGCAACCCGAGGCAAGCAACAAAAATGGCCAGTAGGGTAAACGTTGTAAAGATGGTCGCGAATTGACGATCGGCTTTATATTGCTGGTCAAAGTGATCGTTCAGAAAGAAGTAATCGAATACACCACCCGGAAATGTTTGCAGATAAGTTTTCTCAACAGCGGCAATGGTACTGGCCAGGTCCTGAGTGTTGACACGGACCGCTATATATTTCCAGGTTACATCGCCCGGATAGATATACAGGATCGATTTATATTTTTCTTTGAGAGACGTTTGATGATAATTCTTCACAATACCGATCACCTCGGCTTCATGCTCACCCTGGCCATAGGCAAAAGCTATCTTTTCATGCAGGGCATCTTCTGCATTTTCGAAGCCCATGTTTTCAGCAACCACTTCGTTAATCAATACTTTGATCGACTTGGGCGGTCCATCACTGCGGCGAAATATAGGATTCATCGATTCACCCTCGGTGAACGTGCGGCCTGCGATCAGTGGTACATCGAACGTAGAAACAAAATCGGCATCTACGCCTTGTATATAGGTGATGAATCCGTCTTTCGATTCCTGACTGGTTTTGCGCATTTTGTTCCGGTCTGTAATAGCACTGCCGGGTATATCTGAAGACACCGTTACCTGGCGGATCGAAGGGGATTGTTTCAGTTCATTCTTCAGGTATTGTAGTTTTGAGTTGAACGTAGAATCAAATATAGCCGGTGCTTTTAGTACCAGGATCTGATCTTTCGCATAGCCCATGTCCGTTTTTTCCATGTAGGATAATTGGCGGTAGATGGTAATGGTGCCTGCGATAAGGAATATAGACAGTACATATTGAAATGCCACCATATATTTACGGATCATAATGCCGGAAGCCGATTTGTAGAATTTACCTTTCAATACAACGGCAGGCCTGAAGGACGAGAAGACGATAGCAGGGTATAATCCAACGAGCAATACACCCAGTAGTAAAACGCCCGGCACAATCATCCAGAATGTAGGGCTGTACCACCATCCGGAAGTGTATACAAAGCTGGATATATCTTTACCAACAACGTCACCTAATAATGATAAGCTGAATGGAATAATCGCCATGGCTATAAAGAGCGCAAGGAGATTTACCAGGAATGCATCAAAGAAGAACTGTGAAATCAGTTGATACTTATGCGCGCCCACCACTTTGCGTAAGCCCACTTCCTTGGAGCGTTCAAGGGATTTCGCAGTAGAGAGGTTAATGTAATTGATCCACGCAATCACCAATATAAAAATAGCCAGGAGGCTCATGAAATATACCGTGCGTTCGCTTCCATTTATACTCTGCTCCATCGAGTAATCCGATTTCAGATGTATATCTGTGAGTGGCTGAAGGAAAAAAATGGACTTGAAGTTATACTGTTTCATGATGTCGCCCAGGTATTTTTCTGTAAAGGCGGGCAACTTTGCTTCTACTTGCTTACGGTCTGCATTTTCAGTAAGCATGATATAGTTATAGAATTCCGGCCATCCCCAGATATCATAGCCCCATTTTTCGCCCATGGTGACAAAGGATATTATGATATCAAATTGTAAATGTGAATTCTGTGGAAGGTCTTGCAGTACACCGGTAACTTTCAATACATTCTGTCCGTTGAGTTTTAGCTCTTTGCCGAGTGCAGATTGATCACCAAAATATTTACGGGCTGTGCTGGCAGTAAGCACAACTGACTGAGGTTCTTTTAATGCTGTCGCTGCGGAGCCTTCTTTCATAGGGAAAGAGAACATGGTAAGAAAGGATGGATCGGCAACATATATTTTGCTTTCATTAAAGGCGACTATATCTTCTGCATTTCTTTCATAGGACAACGATGCAGCATTCATAAAGAGATTCAATCTCACAAGCCTTGCAAACTCTTCTACTTCAGGAAAGTCGGCTTTCAGCGCGGGTCCTATAGCGGGGTGGTTGGTAACGGTGATCGGCTGTGATGAAAAGCTTCCGGAATATTCGATGGGTACTCGGTAGATGCGGTCTGCATGCGCATGAAAGCGATCATAGCTTTGCTCGAATTGTACATATTGATAGATCACGAAGCACATGGCCATACCCACGGCGAGACCGCTAATGTTGATCAATGAAAAGACTTTATTTCGAATCAGATTCCGGATCGCAATAGTGAGATAATTCTTTAGCATGGAATAAAGATTTGGGAGGTGATGAACAACGCGTTTCCAATATATGTGCCACAATCCAAATCATGGTTCTAAAGCTAAAAACACTTGTTGTGTATCTATACTAAGTATAAGTCCGTCCGCTTACGCAACGAAACATGTCGTTTTCGGACGTATAGTATTTTTATTTGTGGAAATCGCGCAGTTACTTTGAAGTATATTGATAATCGAAATACTAATGAAAAAAGCAACATTAATAACCGCTATGTTACTATGGGCAGTAACATCTTTTGCACAGGATATTCCGGAAGCACAAGTTCCTCCCGCGATAGTGAGTTCATTCAAAAAAGAATTTGCGAATGCAACGGATGTAAAGTGGGAGAAAAAACAAGATGCGTATACGGTGAAGTTTGATATAGGTGCCGTTGACCACAAAGCATGGCTTGACAATGCAGGGAAAATCGTAAAGCATAAAACTGATATAAAGGAAAGTGAGCTTCCTGCTGCTGTTACAGCAACGCTGAAGAAAGAGTATAGCAATTACAAGGTGTCCGGTGTGAACAAGGTACAGGAGGGCAATACCATAACTTATGAAATGGACTTGAAGAATGATACGGAAAAATGGGAGACTGTTTTTGGCGGTGACGGAAAAGTTGTAAAGAAGAAGAAGTCTGATAAGCCTGCTAAAGCCGCTAAAAAGAAAGCAAGCTCTTAGTCTTGCCTATACTATATAAAGATGACTAATGATATTTCGGTAAAACAGTATTGTTAGTCATCTTCCAATCTGTAGTCGCTTTTATTTATATACATGCTCGGCTGGCAATTTCAACTCGTTGCTATTTGCAAGCACAACGTAAATCCACCCGATCAGGAGCAGATTTGTAAAAATACCATCCGCCATGTATATATCTGATATAGTATCGCTGAGTGCATAGTAAAAGTCGATGCCGATGAAGGCAAGCGTAGAAAAAACACAAGGGACAACAACCGGTCTGTGATCTGTGCGAGTGAACAGGAGGCTTGGTAGGCAAGACTTGATGTAGAAGCTCCGGAGGCATTGCCACACTGCCGACAATTGATTTTTGTTCCTATATATAGTATTATATAGCGACTGCTTATTCAATAGACTCCATATATTTCGAAGGTGTTGTCCCAAACTGCGCATGGAATGACTTGCTGAAATACTTTGGATCATTAAAGCCCACCGTAAAAGCAACTTCAGATATAGTCATCTTCTTCTGTCGTAAGAGCATCTCCGCTTTTTTCAAGCGGGTTGAACGGATAAGATCAATAACAGATAAACCGGTTAGCATTTTTACCTTACGAAAGAGCACGGGTCGGCTCATGCCGATTTCTGTAACAAGCTTGGCTACATTAAACTCTGGATCATTCATGTTTGCATCCAGCAAGTTCATCAGACGCTGCAGGAACTTATGATCCGGATCTTCTACTTCTTCATGCCGTGGCTCCAGGGTAACGAGCTTTTGATATTTGCTTTTCAACCGCTCACGCATAGCAAGCAGATTCCGGATTTTCAATAACAGTATCTGGCTATGAAATGGTTTGGTAATATAGTCATCCGCACCGGTATCAATACCTTCTATGTGGTGCTCGGTAGCACCGCGTGCAGTAACCAGTATAACCGGGATGTGATGCGTGCGTTCGTCACCCTTAAGCTGTCGTGTAAAGTCCAATCCATCCATTAACGGCATCGCTATATCACTGATCACAATATCCGGAAGATACCGGTTTGCAAGGGCTAAAGCTTCTGCGCCATCACCTGCCTCCAGAATAGAGTAATACGGTGATACTATATTTTTAAGACAATTCCGGATCTCTTCATTATCTTCTACCAGTAAAATTGAATAGCGATGATCATGTTTCTGTTTCTCCGGTTCTTCGGAAACGTGATAGGGTAAAAATGAATGGTCAACGGTCTCAGCTATAACTTGGTGATGGATCAAAGGTTCTTCCACGAATGCGTGATGTTCAATCGGCAAGGTAATGGAGAACCTTGTATACCCTGATTGTCTAAGCATTGCTTCACGACTGTCAACAGCTATAGTACCACCATGCAAGTCTATAATTCCTTTCGTTAACGCAAGCCCGATACCAAATCCCGATTCACGTATGCCTGTATTTTCAACCTGGTAAAATCGGTTAAAGATTTTGGGAAGGTCGGCTTCCGATATACCTATACCATTATCTTCCAGTATAATGTTTACATATTCTTTTCCGTCTTGAGAGTATTTTCCTCCTGTTACAGAGACCATAACTGATACTTTGCCACCGCCCGGTGTAAACTTGAAAGCATTGTATAGTAAATTATAAAATACTTTTTCCAACTCGTCACGGTCATAATTAAGTTGTATCGTGTCAAGGTCGGTATTGAAGTCTAGTTGAATGTTGCGCGCGTTAGCATACTCCGAAAATGAGAACGCAATTTCTTTCAGCAGTTGCACTATATTTCCCGTTGTGCGTTTGAGTTTCAGATTGCCGGATTCCTGTTTTTGAAAATCCAGCAGCTGATTGATTAGCCGCGTAAGTCTGCCGGTATTGGATTTTACAATTTGAAGTTGCTTCTGTAGGAATGTTTCGCTGACACCAGGCATTGTTGCCAATTCCAGCGGACTTACAATCAAGGTAAGCGGTGTTCTGATTTCGTGCGCAATGTTGGTGAAGAAATTGAGCTTGGCCTTATGTAATTTTTCCTGCTGTTCTTTTTCCAGTTGCTCGATCTTCAGATCGTGGGTCAGCCTCCATCGAATTTTATTGAAGAGCAGCAGCGCATATACCAAGCCGAGTATGATCATACAATATATGCAATAGGCCCACCATGTCTTCCATATAGGCGGTAAGATCGTTATGGTTAATTGTATAGGTTCTTCATTCCATATACCATCATTGTTAGAACCTTTCGCCAGCAGAGTATAGGTGCCCGGACTGAGATTCATATAGGTGGCCACTGGTTCATTTACATAATTCCACTGATCTTCGAAGCCACTTAATTTATACGCATATTTATTCTTGGAAGGGTGAATAAAATTCAGCGAAGCGAATTCCACCGAGAAAACGTTTTGCGCATAGGCAAATTCAAGGTTGTTGGTTTTTATGAGACTTTGACGCAAAATGCTGTTCTCAGATGAATCAATATATACTTCTTTATTAAATACCTTCAGCTTGGTAAATGTCAACAATGGCACTGCTGTATTTTCCCGAATACTATCCGGGTGAAATTTAACAATGCCGTTGTAGCCGCCAAAGTACATGAAGCCATCCGTGTCTTTATGAAAGGAATTGAAATTAAACTCATTGCAAATGAGACCATCATTTTTATTGTAGTTCTTAATAGCAAAAGTAGATGGATCCACTCTGGAAAGACCCTTCTCTGTACTCACCCATAAAACACCTCGCGAATCTTCAAGTATACCATTGACTGAATTACCCGCCAATCCATTGGCAGTTGTGAAAGTTTTGAATTCGTTGCTTCCCTTTACTTTTAGTTTAAGACCTGTATCACGTGTACCTATCCACAACCGTTTCTGCTTGTCTTCATATATACACAACACGTACATGTTGTTTTGATTGTCGGAGTTCACAAATCGCTCGAATGTATTCAAACCTTTTGGTTTTTTGTTCAGTCCCGACACTGTACCAACCCACAGGTTGTTTCCGGAATCTTCATATATATAGGTAATCCCATCCGAACTCAAGGAAGAAGGGTCACTTGGGCTGTAGGTAAACTTTTCAAAACGTCTGGTCTTTTTGTTCAACAGGCACAAGCCACCCCTATAGCTGGCGATCCACATGTTTCCCTGCGAATCTTTCTTCAAGTCGTAAATGCGATCGTCTGGAAGGGAATACGGATCATTCGCGTCATGAAAGTAGCGCTCGAATTTTCCACTTTTAAAATCATAATAGTTGAGACCATTGATTGTACCAATCCATAGTCCTTTATCATCATCCAGCAATAAACATTTAATTTTATTGTGACTTAACGAATTGGAATTGTTCGCCTGATGCACAAATTGTTTTACGGTTTCACCCTTGCTGTTAATACAAAACAAACCGTTTCCGTCCGTACTGATCCATAGGTTACGGTGAGGATCCGTTAGCATGGCTCCGGCAATTTTATATACCTTTTGATTACGCTGGTCGGTTAAATTAATTTTTACAAATTGGCGGGCCAAGGGACTATAGTAATTAACGCCTCCGTAAAATGTACCGATCCAATACGAACCCCATTCGTCCTTATAGATAGAACGGATCGAATTATCGCTTAATGACAAGTTATCATCCGGATCGTTTTTATACAGTTGAAATGCATCATCATGGAGATTATAGATATATAATCCTTCCAGTGTTCCTATCAACAGCGTACGCCCGTCCCGTTGCATCACACGAACAGTTTCGATGGCACGACCCGTATTGTTCTTTAACTCAAAAGAGGACATGATACCTGTTTTCAAGTTTAGTTGTTTTATACCGTTCTGCTCGGTGCCGATCAATAAATTCCCACCGTCATCTTCGGCAATACAATTGATCCAGCTTTTTCCTTGTATATGTGTGGAGTATAAGGGATAATTTTTAAAGCTATATTTCCCCGGAGCAACTTCTATAACTTTGCATACTCCTTTGGTAGTGCCTACCCATAAGAATCCTTGACGATCCGTATAAAGTGCACGAATTTCATCATTCAATAGGCTGGCAGGATCGGAATCATCGTGTTTGAAATGCTGGAACTGAAGCGGTTCCTTCGAAATAACTTTGGACAAGCCACCATGTGTACCAATCCAGATGGCGCCTTTTTTATCTTCTAATATAGCGGCTACGTGATTGTTGTGAAGGCCTTCATGTGAATCCGGGTTGAGTTTGCTTCTGGTAAAGTTGTCCGTTACAGCGTGGTATATATTAAGTCCTTCGTTCGTGCCCACCCAAAGTTGTTTCTGGCTATCCATCAGCAGGCAATGGACACTACTTCCTGAAAGACTGCGCGTATCCTTACCGTTGTGATTATATATCTTAAGTGTCCTGGAGTCATATCGATTCAAACCATCACGGGTGCCAAACCACATAAAGCCATCCGCGTCTTTTGTAATGGCGAACACTGTGCTTTGCGAAAGTCCTTCTTCAATGGTCAGGTGATCGAACGTAAATTCGTTCACGCCTTGTGCGCGAATCAAACTTGTTCCTGATAAGAAAAACAGGAAGAAAAGAGCTATGAAATGGGTGGTGATTTTGTTCATGTCCGTTAGATCAAACGTTGCCGCAACCGAAAATAGCCATATTTACCCGGATAGTCAATTTGCAAAGCACAGTTAGTGGCTAAAGGATTAAAAAGAGGCAGAGCGAACGGATTTTGCACCTCGTAGAGCAATTTATCCACCTGCATCATGGCGGAAATGAATGACAGCAAAGTGTTTATGCGAACTGCTATATATAGTAGAGACTTCGTGCGGGAGGATAATATTTTTTGAAGGTGAACAATTTGATCAGGGTGTCAGGTGTCAATCTTCGTCTAACCACAGGAGCATAAAAGCCTTTAGAACGTTTTATTTACCTCAACGAATAATTACACCACCCCCAAGTGATTATGAAAGTGAATATTGCCCTGTGATAATTAACCGTTGGTATGCCGTACATCAAAAGGAAAGAAAATAAGCTGATACGCGATGCAAAGATCCGAGAAATTGTTTCTATGATTTTGCTGGTATTAATGCTGATGGTACTGGTTATCATTAGTCTTTAAAATCGTTTTTGATTTGAATACATGAAGTATATATAGTGAGACGGACGTGTAAGAGCATGAAGAAAAGTATTATCGGTATTGTATTATTTTTTTTAACCAGTATCCCGGTACTCGCCCAGGAACAATATAGTACGCGCCTCAATAACGGTTGGGAATTTTTTAAAGGAGACCTGGGTGGCATTTGGGAAGCCGTACGGTCTGGCGCTGAAGGCGCTCCCGAAAGTGTTCCTCATTGGGAAAAAGTAACGTTACCACATTGCTTTAACGCAGAAGACGCGGTTGATCCGGATAAAAATTATTACCAGGGTGCAGGGTGGTATCGCACTACACTCGCCATGGAGCCTCGTTATCAACAAGGACGAATTCTGTTGCATTTTGAAGGGGCCGCGCAGAAGACTGATGTATATATCTATACTACGAAGGTAGGAAGCCATGTGGGAGGCTACGATGAGTGGACTGTTGATATCACAGATGCCGTAGCAGAATTCAAAAAGAAAGAAGCCTTCCGGAAACCGTTCAACGGAAAAATCCCTTTGGTGATTCGTTGCGATAATTCGCGAGATCTGCAAATGATTCCTTCTGATCTCTCTGACTTCAATCTATACGGAGGGATCATACGGTATCTTAATCTGGTATATATACCTTCCGTTTCCATAAATAAGCTTCATGTATCATCTCAGGTAAACGATAAAGGTAGTGCTACACTGAAAGTGAAAACTGACTTTTACAATCCCAGCCGTCTCCCAAACGCTGACCTGGAAATACAAGTGGTAGACCCTTCCGGAAAAATAGTGCAGCAGTATAAAGCTCCCGTTGACTTTAAGGATTCGGTATACGAGTGGACTTCCTCTTTAAAAAAGCCAACGCTATGGTCTCCATCGCAGCCTTCACTTTACAAAATCAAGATGAAGCTGATATCTGCTTCAGGTATACATGTGCGGGAAGAAAATATAGGTATACGGACCTTCGTATTTGAAGATCATGGTCCTTTCACCTTAAATGGCAAACGACTTTTATTACGAGGAACGCATCGTCATGAAGATCATGCAGGTACGGGTGGTGCAATGACTGAGTCTATGATCCGCAAGGAAATGATCATAATGAAGCAGATGGGGGTAAACTTTATTCGCCTGGGACACTATCAGCAATCGCGTATTGTGCTGAACCTGTGTGATAGCCTGGGTATATTTGTTTGGGAGGAAATTCCCTGGTGCCGCGGTGGCTTGGGAAATGATATATATAAAGGACAAGCACGCAGAATGCTTCGGAATATGATCGAGCAGCATTACAATCACCCATCCGTTATTATATGGGGATTGGGAAATGAGAACGATTGGCCCGGTGATTTCGAGGAGTTCGATAAAGAGAAGATACGGACCTTCATGAAGGAGCTGAATACATTAGCCCATACGTTGGATTCGTCACGAAAGACTGCCATTCGCAGGTGTGATTTCTGTAAAGATATAGTGGATGTTTACTCGCCCTCGATCTGGGCCGGTTGGTATAGGGGACGCTATACTGAGTATAAAGATGTATCGAAAAAAGAATTCGAGGCTGTAAATCATTTCCTGCACGTAGAGTGGGGAGGGGATAGTCATGCAGGCAGGCATGCAGAAGAAGCGGAAGCTGTAGTCAAGAAAATAAATACCGGGCTTGGCGCAGATGAGCGCAAAGGCGATGCTTCACTACACGGTGGTAGTGCGCGTGTGTCAAAAGACGGTGACTGGAGTGAGACCTATATTTGCGATCTCATCGACTGGCATTTAAAAGAACAAGAGACCATGCCCTGGTTAACCGGGACTGCATACTGGCCCTTCAAAGATTTTTCAACACCCGTGCGTCCTGAAAACCCGGTTCCATATGTAAATCAAAAAGGTGTAGTGGAGCGGGACTTTACTCCGAAATCATCCTATTACGTCTTTCAATCATATTGGTCAGAGAAGCCCATGGTATATATCTATAGTCACACGTGGCCCGTGCGTTGGGGTGAAGCCGGAGAACAAAAACTGGTGAAGGTATATTCCAATTGTGAAGAAGCGGAGTTGTTCGTAAACGGTAAAAGTTATGGAGTCAAGAAAAGAAACAGCCAGGATTTTCCCGCTGCCGGATTGCGATGGAAGGTTCCATTTTCAGAAGGTAATAATACACTTCGGGTGGTAGCGCGTAGAGGCAAAACGATAGTTGAAGATCAGATCACACAACGTTATCAAACGGAAAAGTGGACCAATCCTGCAAAACTTGTTGTCGAGAAGATAGAGGATGATAATGATATCGCTACGGTGCAGGCAAAATTAGTGGACGAGAATAATATACCGTGCCTGGACGCAAATCAGTGGATTCACTTTTCATTGACGGGCGATGGTAAATTGTTTGATAACCTCGGCACTTCATCTGGCTCACGTAAAGTGCAGGCGTATAACGGCAGAGCCATTATCCGCTTAAAAGCAAATTCTGGTAAGAACATAATTTGTGTCCAATCACCAGGCCTTCAAACAGTTTTTCTTGATCTGACAGACAAAAAGAAAGCTACTCCCTGATATATACCTTTTTGCTCGCCTATACTTGCCGTCCCGAATAATGATTTTAGGATGCGATGACTATATGCAGATACTATATAATATAGTCTATTGTCCCATCTGTGCTTGTGTCTTTCTCGCCAACTCCAATCAATTGTGAAATGGTAAGTGGTTGCGTTTCCATCTTCGCGAAACCTGTTTTACATCCTATTCATTTCAGTGTGCAGCAATCCGAAAATCTTCATAAAAGCGTTTTGCGAACGATTTCTGCCTGTATTTGAACAGTTTTTATACCCTCATAATCCTCGTTTCGGTGCAAAATTGAGCCATGGTTCAAACGATGCAATCATCAGCATTTTTGAAACCGGAACCTCGGCCCCTAACCAAAACAAGTAAGAGTATGAATAAACTATTACGCAAGATTAAAGACCGCATGTATACTTCTCTGGGAATCGGAGTAGTATTGCTTCTCTTTTGTAACGCCACGTGGGCACAACAGGTCACAGGGAAAATCATCTCTGAAGAAGGTGAGTCGTTGCCTGGTGTGAGTATAATGATAGAAGGAACCGCGACCGGAACCTCAACGGATGCTAATGGTGATTTTTCACTCACTATAGATAACCCCAATGCTACGTTGGTGTTTTCATTCATCGGCTATAAAACCGAGAAGATTCCTGTGGACAACAAGACTTTTATCAACGTTACACTACATGCAGATGTACAAACCCTGAATGAAGTGGTTGTAGTTGGATACGGCACACAGAAGAAAGTAAATATGACCGCTGCTGTATCAACGGTTTCAGGTGAGGAAATTACCAGCAGACAGGCACCCAGTACAATTTCACTTTTACAGGGAAGAACGCCTGGACTTCAGATTACACAAAACTCTGGGTTGCCGGGTGATGAAAGTAATCAAATCCGTATTCGCGGACAGGGTACATTTAGTTCTGCCGGAAGTAATCCATTGGTGTTGATTGATGGTATAGAGGGTAAACTCGAATTATTGAACCCCAATGTAATTGAAGATATATCAGTACTGAAAGACGCTGCTTCCGCTGCTATATATGGTTCACGTGCGGCCAATGGGGTAATTCTGGTTACTACAAAAAAAGGTAAAGAGGGAAGATTAAGTATAGACTATAATTATAATTATTCATCACAGGATCCGTCAATAAAAATTGACCGCGTTACAAATTCCGTAGAGTATATGGAATTAATGAATAAAGCAATCGATCATTCCGGAAGACAAACGCAATGGAGATATACCGATGAACAGATTGAACTATACCGCCAAGGTGCTATAAACAATCCTGCGCAATATCCCAGCGCAGACTGGACTTCTTATTTGATCAGACGCGCTCCAATCCATAAACATTTTCTAAGTATAAATGGAGGTAAAGCGGGCACTACGTTTAACGTTGGTTTAGGCGTACTGGATGAAACCGGATTGTTATTAGCCACGGACTATAAACGATATGACACGCAGGTTAATTTTAAAACGAACTTGGGTGGAAGAGTAACATTCGGAAGTAATATTTCTATGGCACGAGGCAAGCGCCATGATACAGCAATCACAACCGGAAATACAGGTCCGCAGTTAATCGATGCGAACACTTCGGAAGATCAAATGTTGTCGGCTTATGCAGCGCCACCAACCAGTACACCGACGCTGGCTGATGGAAGCGGAAGATTTACCGCGTATGCTTTTCAGAATAAAGGAGGCAATAAAAACCCGATTGCTATCGCTACCGATGGTGGTGGCAAAGAATTTGTCAACAGCTATTTGTTATTCAGTCCCTATATAAATGTAAAGATTCTTGATGAACTCACAGCAGAGGTAAAGGGTTCTGTGCGTTTTGAGGAAGAGATGGCCAAGGCATTGGTTGTTTCATCTGTGGGATATGAATTTTTCCCGGATGCAAATGGTGTATATAACCAGGCCGCTATATGGAATGGTGGCGCTATATCACTGGCGCAGCGAAATACACGCGAGAACCAGTATACATTGTTTGGAACGTTAAACTATAAAAAGACTTTTTCCACCGTTCATAATGTAAGTGCATTGCTCGGTTATCAGCAGGAGAGTTATCGCTATGATCGGCTGGATGCATATCGTACAAAACTTCCATCGAAAGAACTTTGGGAATTGGCCTCTGCGCCAGCGGCGAGTCAAACTACCGGCAGCAATGCTTACGAGTGGGGCATTCAATCTTTTTTTGGCAGAGTAAATTATGACTATGCCGGTAAATATCTTCTCGAAGCAAGTTTCCGATATGATGCATCGTCACGTTTTCCGAAATCAAATCGGTGGGGATTGTTCCCTTCAGTATCTGCAGGTTGGCGGATATCGGAAGAAGCGTTTATGCAAGATATATCTTGGCTGGATGAATTAAAGTTTCGCGGATCGTGGGGACAACTCGGAAATCAGAATATAGGGAACTATCCATACCAGGATATACTCTATATATCCATGGGGCCCGATGATGAAGTGCTCGATTATAACTTCGGTGGTACATTGTCACAGGGAATCAGCAGGCGTTCAATCAACAATGCTAATATAAAATGGGAGACTACCACCGTTACGGATTTTGGTTTAGACTTCGCGTTTTTCAACTCAAGACTTTTTGGTTCAGTTGACTGGTATAAGAAAACGACCAAAGATATTCTGAGAAGTCTTCAGGTGCCGGATCACATTGGTGTAAATGCTCCCACTATAAATGATGGTATATTGCAAAATACAGGATGGGAATTCAGTGTAGGACATAGAAATAAGATTGGCGATTTCGGATATAGCATAAATGCCAATCTCGAAACGTATAGAAACAAACTGATTCGTTTTGGTGCGCGCGAAATAAGCGGTGTCAACATCCGCCAGGAAGGACTTCCCTATAACACCTATTATGTACTGCTTCAGGATGGAGTATATCAGAATCAGGCAGAGATTGATGGTGGTCCGGTTCCATCCTATACCAGCATAGCTCCGAAGCCCGGTGACTTGAAGTATAAAGATATCAGCGGACCTGATGGTGTTCCGGATGGCAGGATCGATCTCACCTATGACCGAAGCCCTGTAGAAGGAGTATTCCCGAAATTTAATTACGGGATGAATCTTTCCGCCAGCTATAAAAATTTCGACCTGAGTGTTTTCGTGCAAGGTGTATATGGACGAAAGACTTATGTTACAGGTTGGGGCGTTTCGCCATTCAATCAGGCATCGGCACCGCCAACGTGGTGGAAGACTGACGCGTGGGATGGTGAAGGAACTTCAAACTCCATTCCGCATGTATATGTTGATAGCGGATATACTCCCAATTCACAAAACTCAACATTCTGGTTAGGCAACTCTTCTTACCTGCGCATCAAGAATATACAGCTGGGCTATACGTTCCCGGCAGCGTGGAGTCAGAAAGTGAAAATACAAAGCTTGCGAGTATATACGGCTGCCGACAACCTGGCGACATTTACAAAGTTCTTCCAGGGATTAGATCCGGAACGCACTGCTACGAATTCAGCACGTGCGGCTATTTATCCGCAAGCTACTATATATTCATTTGGCGTAAGAGCAACTTTATAATTGACATCAATGAAAAATAAAATAGCATATATAGCTTTTGCTTTGGCTACATTGTCCACAGCTTGTAGTGATCTTCTGGATAAAGAACCCTTGACTCAGTTGAGTACGGAAACGTTTTGGAAAACGGAACAGGATGCACAAACTGCACTAACAGCAACGTACTCTGCGCATCGCACCAGTGTTTTTGGGTCCGCCC
The DNA here is from genome assembly GCF_900167975.1 of Ohtaekwangia koreensis. GTDB lineage: Bacteria > Bacteroidota > Bacteroidia > Cytophagales > Cyclobacteriaceae > Ohtaekwangia > Ohtaekwangia koreensis. The sequence continues at coordinate 870,495 of NZ_FUZU01000003.1, read as the reverse complement.
GCGGTGCCGGTGGTATAGCGTTTGATATTGAAAGTCTCTCCGACAATGCCATCATAACATCGAGTTTTGTCGGGTTCCAGGGAATTATGCAGGGTGGTATAAACCCCAGTACCGGTGGTGCGATCAATCAGTTCTGGTCGGATTGTTACAACGGTATAGCCAAGTGTAATTATTTCCTGGACAATATAGACCAGGTAAAAGGTATATTAACAGAAACTAACTATAACAAGTATAAAGGTGAGGCTCTGTTCAACCGTTGTTACTTTTATAATGAACTGGTTCAGTTGTATGGCGCTGTTCCCCTGGTGTTGACATCACAGGATATGAACAGCGATTACATGAATACACCGCGTACTTCCAAAGCAGAGGTTGTAGAGCAACTTTTACAGGATATAGATATAGCGATAGCCGGTTTGCCAAATGCTGCCTATACGGATGGACACGCAGTACGCGGTAGCGCCATCATGCTAAAGGTTAGGATACTTATGAACAATCAACGCTACAGCGAGGCAGCGGAGACGGCATGGAGTTTAATTGGCGATCCACAAAATCCATTCAGACTGCACACAAATTATCCTGGTATATTTTTCAATGAGCAAAAGAATAATCCGGAGATCATGTTCTCGGTTATATATGCTGCACCGGATGATTATCATCAACTCGATCAATATGTGAGCAGCAGAATGTCTGTCTTCCCAACGCCACAGTTGAGAGACGCATACGAAGTAAAGGATCCGAATACAGGAGAGAAGGACCCGCGTTTGAAGATGACTATATTTCAAATCGGTGATCCATGGGTTAACAATACAAAGACAGGGACTTTCTCCAATGATGGTCGTGTATCAGAAGGGGCTATACCTTTTACGAATATGGCTTTTAAAAAGTGGATTGACCCAAACTTGCGCACGGCTAACTCATCAAACCTGAGCGATCAGGATATAGTAAAAATGAGATACGCAGATTTACTGCTGCTATACGCTGAGGCTATGTTTGAAAGCGGTCAGGGTACAGATGAACGTGCGTTGAAAGCATTGAACGATGTACGTGCACGGCCCGGTGTGGAGATGCCTGCTAAAACGGAATTGACACAAGAGAATATTCGCAATGAAAGACGCGTTGAACTTGCTTATGAGGGCATTCGCTATAATGATCTGATTCGTTGGGGAATCGCAGAACAAGTAATCCCAACAATCCAGTATCATCAGAATGGAAGCAAGCGCAAGTTTGATGGATACCTGTGGCCTATACCACAATCTCAAATGGATATTATGCAAGGCGTTTGGCAGAATAATGAGCCTTGGCAATAATACGGAGTGCTATCGGTAAATATCTATCCATTGAATAAGTATACATTGACCGTCTGGGTACATTTTTAACATATAGTATAAAAACACAAATAAATACGAAGTGAGAGTAAGGGAGCTGTTGAATTTTATAGTCCATAGGAGAGAATCTTTACTATGAGACGACTATTGATTTGTTTGGTATTCATATATGCTTGGGTATATACTGCTTTGGCGCAGCCTGTACCGGATCTCCTTACGATCTGGTATAGGCAGCCCGCCACTGCATGGGAGGAAGCGTTACCCTTGGGCAATGGAAAAACTGGCGCGATGATCTTCGGTGGTGTGATACGCGAAAGATTTCAGCTTAATGACAATACACTTTGGTCAGGTTATCCGGATCCGGGGAATAATCCGAATGGTATAAAATATTTACCACTTGTAAGGCGAGCGGTAAACGAGGGCGATTATGCTGCCGCAGAAACATACTGGAAGAAAATGCAAGGCCCATACTCGGCACGGTACCTGCACATGGCAAATCTCTTTCTGGATTTTTCATTGAAAGATACCGTTGTCCGAAACTATCGAAGGAGTCTTGACCTGACAAAAGCGATTGCGTCGGTCACATTTACAACGGGAGGGGTAACCTATACACGTGAATCTTTTATCAGCCACCCGGATAAAACGTTGGTAATTCGTTTGTCTGCAAACAAGAAGAAGAGCATCACATTCAAAGCGTCACTCCAGAGCAAATTAAAATATACCACCGGTGCTATAGCGAATGACCTCCTGGTACTTCACGGAAAAGCTCCGTTATATGTAGCCAATCGGGAGGCAGAGCCCCTTCAAGTTGTTTACGATGACTGGCAGGGTGAAGGAATGAATTTCGAATTACACCTGAAAGTAAAAGCTGAAGGCGGTATAGTAACGAAGCAGGATTCTTCGCTTGCTGTCACCAATGCAGATGTGGTTACACTATATATTACGGAAGCTACGAGTTTTAATGGTTTTAATAAATCACCTGGTCATGAGGGTAAAGATCCTGCTATAGAAGCGAAGGCGAATCTTGATGCTGTAACGAAGAAGTCATTTGCACAGTTGAAGGCATCACACCTTGCAGATTATCAGAATTTATTCAACCGCGTGTCGCTTGATCTGGGTGCGGATCCTGATGCGCTGAAGCTTCCCACAGATAAACGCATGCTGCGTTTCAATGAAGGTAAACCTGATCCCCAACTTCAAACTTTATACTATCAATTCGGAAGATACCTGTTGATTTCAAGTTCGCGGCCTGGAGGTATACCTGCTAATCTTCAAGGTATATGGAACGATTATGTCAAACCACCGTGGGGAAGCAATTACACCACTAACATCAACACAGAGATGAATTACTGGCTCGCGGAATCTACCAATCTATCCGAATGCCACACACCATTATTGGATTTTATATACCAGCTTTCGGTGAACGGTGCGCAGACTGCCAAGATCAATTATGGAATTGCGGAAGGCTGGTGTGCCCATCACAATGCTGATGTGTGGGCCAAGACTTCTCCTCCGGGCGGTTATGAATGGGATCCTCGTAGTCGTGCCCGCTGGGCGTGTTGGCCTATGAGTGGTGCATGGCTCAGTACACATTTATGGGAGCACTATATATTTACAGGTGATACGCTATATCTCAAGGATAAAGCATGGCCATTGATGAAAGGTGCAGCACAATTTTTACTCGCCTGGCTTGTAGAAGGACTCGATGGATATTTGGTAACGAATCCTTCAACGTCTCCGGAAAATGTTTTTAAAATCGGTGGTAAGGAATTTCAGATCAGCATGGCTACAACAATGGATATGGCCATCACGCGACAACTCTTTGAAAATTGCCTGAGTGCTTCAAAGACTTTAGGCGTTAACGATGATTTCACTGCGAGGGTTGAGGCTGCTTTGGCGAAGCTATATCCCTATCATATAGGACAACATGGACAGCTGCAAGAGTGGTTTAAAGATTGGGATGATCCAAATGATAAACACCGCCACTTGTCACATCTTTTTGGACTGCATCCAGGCAATCAGATTTCCCCTATATATACTCCTGAATTGGCAGCAGCAGCAAAGCAGTCTTTAATCCACCGTGGTGATGTAAGTACAGGGTGGTCGATGGCATGGAAGATAAACTGGTGGGCGCGACTGCGTGATGGTAATCATGCGTACGCGATTTTCAAGGATGGTCTTACCTATATAGATCCCAAATTACAGAAGGATACAATGGGAGGTGGTGGTACCTATCCGAATCTGTTTGATGCGCATCCGCCTTTTCAGATTGATGGAAACTTTGGTGCAACGGCCGGTATAACAGAGATGTTACTTCAAAGTCATGATGGCGAAGTAAATATACTGCCCGCGCTCCCGGATGCATGGCCTGACGGAAGCGTAACAGGACTTCGGGCAAGAGGAGCTTTTGAAGTCAGCATTCGCTGGAAAGAGCGAAAGCTTCAGGAAGCTATTATTACATCAACGCTGGGAGGGACTTGCCGCATACGTACTTCCATTCCCGTGAAGGTTGTTGAAACGACTACAAAGAATAGTGTTGGTATAAATCCGAATCCATTGACACAGGCAGCCAAAGTACCAGCCTATAAAAAAAGTGAAGCTGCTACAATTCCTGCGCTGGAGTTCACCAAGGGATATGTAATTGATATTGAAACTGAAAAAGGAAAGCGTTACACAATTGTACCACAATAAATATACCTACTAAACTATATACTATGTTTATACGAACTATTGCATGTTTCTTTCTGGTCTTCATGTCTGCGCATGCTGATGCGTTTCAGAACGAAGAGTGGAACCTGTTGTCTCCTGATAAGAAAGTTTGTGTAACCGTTTCGAGTAAATCGAACCAGTTACACTATACCGTTAGCTACGAAAAACGTGTTGCGTTGGAGTCTTCACCGCTGGGCATTGTACGTGATGATCAACAGTTTTCATCGAATCTGAAATTCGTCTCCAAAAAGGAAAATACAATAGATGAAAAATATACCTTAAGTGTTGGACGAAGACTACAGTGTCACAATCATGCCAATGAACTTACGCTCACCTTTGAGAATGAAAATAAAAAGCAAGTATATATCATCTTGCGCGCATACAACGATGGTATGGCATACCGCTATCATTTTCCGGGTGCTGCGGATGGTATACATAAGATCATGAAGGAAGAATCCGGGTTCGCTGTTCCGAAGACAGCAAAGGCGTGGATACAGCCGTACGATCTCAACGTTCGTAGTAAACCTTGCTATGAGGCATTTTATGAAAATGGAATCGCTGTTGGCCGTCCTTCTCCGAATCCTGCGGGGTGGGCATTCCCGGCACTCTTCAATGTAAATAACCTATGGTTGTTGATTACGGAAGCAGCGCTTGATGAGCATTATCCCGGTACACACCTTGAAGATAAAAACGGAAATGCTATATATACTATACGATTTCCTGAAAAGGAGGAAGCCACCAGTAGTGCTGATCCCGAGCCAACATCACAATTACCCTGGACGACACCGTGGCGTGCTGTTGTGATTGGTACTTCATTGGCAACGATCCAGGAAACTTCGTTGGTAGCTAATCTGAATCCGCCTTCAGTTATAGAAGATGCTTCATGGGTTAAACCAGGAAGATCAAGCTGGAGCTGGTGGTCAGCAGGCGGTACTACAAGAGATTTCAATGTACAGAAAGAGTATATAGATTTCACAGCAGATATGACGTGGGAATATGTACTCATTGATGCAGGCTGGCCGGATATGAAAGGTGGTAGCATGGAGGATCTCGTGAAGTATGCAAATTCTAAAAATGTAGGCATCGTGTTATGGTATCATTCTGGCATGGGCCGCGAAAAAGACACACTGAGCTATGCAAACCTGATGGCCTTTCCCGAAGAACGAAAAAAGGAATTTCAAAAGATCCAGGCGTGGGGAGTGAAAGGTATAAAAGTCGATTTTTTTGATAGCGATAAACAACCGGTGATCCAGCGTTATTATGATATACTTCGCGATGCCGCTGATCACAAGATCATGGTGAACTTTCATGGGTCAACATTGCCAAGAGGATGGGAGCGCACCTATCCGCATGTAGTGTCGATGGAATCTGTCAAGGGAGCCGAAGGCGCTGGCCGACAGGAATTCTGCGATCGGGCTCCGGTGCATAATACTATATTACCGTTTACACGGAATGTGGTTGGCTCGATGGATTATACTCCTGTCACATTCACGAATAAACGCGAGGCGAAACGGCAGACTACATTTGCGCATGAACTTGCATTGTCGGTGGTCTTCGAGTCCGGTATATTTCACTTTGCCGACAACATGAAGTCGTACCAGGCTTTGCCGGAGCAGCCTAAAAACTTCCTTCGCAAAGTTCCTACAGCATGGGACGAAACGAGATATATAGCTGGTGTGCCGGGAAAATATACCGTGGTAGCCCGGAGAAAAGGTAATGCATGGTATATAGCGGGTATCAACGGACAACTTACTGAACAAGAGGTTTCTTTTGACCTGCCCTTTATAAACAAGGAAACTACTTTGAACATGATCACCGATGGTAAAGATTCAGCAAGCTTTGCAACGGAATCAATGAAGACTAAAGGAAAGAATATAAAAATCAAACTGGTTGCAAAAGGGGGATTTGTTCTTTATTAAGAAGTATAAATATAGGGCAAGCGCTTGTTGAAGAGTCTAACATCTACGGTATGAAAAAAATAGCAATACATCTTTTTGTGGTGAGCCTGCTGTTTATGTATGAGAGTACATTTGCACAATCAGCGCAGGCGGATCTGACGAAGTGGCCCAAGGGCGCTTCTCCCAAAGAAATAGGAAAGCGTGTGGCCGACCGGTTCATAGCAACACCACATCCGAACTTCGGAAGACCGACACCTCCGAAGACGATCACGTATCCGGAAGTATGCGCGTGGTATGGTGCACTTACATTCGAGAAGGAAAGCAAGGGCGCGAAATTAAAGATAGCCTTGATCCAACGGTTCGAACCGTTCTTCAAGGAAGAAGCGAGTCTGGTGCCTGTACCCGATCATGTTGACTATACTGTATTCGGATCAATCCCGCTAGAGCTATATATGCAGACGAAAGAGAAAAAGTATCTTGACATGGGACAAGCTATAGCAGATAAGCAATGGGGGCCACCGGAAGGTCCGCGCGTGAAGGAGGAGTCACACCTATATCACCGTATGGGCCATACGTGGCAAACACGTCTCTGGATCGATGATATGTTTATGATCACGGCTGTTCAGGCACAGGCGTATCGCGCTACAGGCGAGCAGAAGTATATAGATCGGGCGGCTCGTGAAATGGTGATGTACCTGGACTCGTTGCAGCGTGAAAATGGTTTATTCTATCATGCTCCGGATGTGCCATTTTTCTGGGGACGCGGCAATGGCTGGATGGCGGCTGGTACTGCCGAACTGTTGCGTTCATTGCCTGAAAGTAATCCTGATCGCCCGCGCATTATGGAAGGCTACAAGAAAATGATGGCAACACTTTTAAAGTATCAGGCAAACGATGGTATGTGGCGTCAGTTGATCGATGATCCAGAATCATGGCCAGAGACATCATGTACCGGTATGTTTACGTTTGCCATGATCACCGGAGTAAAAAACGGATGGCTCGACAAAGAAGTATATGGTGCCGCATCGCGGAAAGGTTGGCTTGCGCTTATATCCTACATTGATGCAAACGGTGATATTCGGGAAGTATGTGAAGGAACGAATAAGAAAAATGATCGTCAGTATTATCTCGACCGGAAACGTCTTACAGGCGATATGCATGGACAGGCTCCGGTATTGTGGTGTGCTACGGCATTGCTGCGTAAGTAAATACAGGTACACGTTAACATAAATGATATAGTCTATGAAAAAGGTATTTTTAACATGGATTATGGCTTTGGGTATAGTCAGCACTATATATAGCCAGACCGTAAGCAAAGACGAGCGGATGAAATGGTGGCGTGAAGCACGCTTCGGTATGTTTATCCATTGGGGGGTATATGCGGTGCCTGCGGGCACACACAACGGCCAGCGTATTAATCGCATTGGTGAATGGATCATGAACCGGGGAAAGATTCCGGTAGCAGACTATAAAGCGTATGCAAAACAATTTAATCCGGTAAAGTATGATCCGGATGCCTGGGTGAAGCTGGCGAAAGATGCCGGAATGAAATATATAGTCATCACGGCAAAACATCATGACGGCTTTGCGTTGTTCGATTCGAAGGTAACCACATGGGATATGGTGGATGCTACACCCTATGGAAAGGATCTGATCAAACCCTTGGCGGAAGCTTGTCGCAAGCATGGAATTAAATTAGGACTATATTATTCGCATGCACAAGACTGGGTTAATCCAGGAGGAGCAGCAGCACGTAAGAAAGCATCAGAGGGATGGGCGAATCCGGATAGCGCACGCATTGATGCCTATACCGAAACGCATAGTGGACATTGGGATCCTGCGCAGACAACGAAAACTATGGAGCAGTATATAAATGATATAGCGGTGCCACAGGTACGAGAAATACTGATGCAGTATGGAGATATAGCGGTGTTGTGGTGGGATACTCCTACAGGAATGACGGATGAATTTGCAGAGAAGTTTCAACCGCTGCTGGCGCTGCGACCGAATATGATTACCAACGATCGCCTGAAGCGTCCAAACTTTCCCGGAGATTTTAAAACACCGGAGCAGAGGATTCCTGATCTGAGTGAACTCGATGGTAAAGATTGGGAGACGTGCATGACGATGAATGGAACGTGGGGCTATAAAAGCTACGATGACAAATGGAAAAGTCCTGAAACGATGATTCGGAATTTAGTGGACATTGCTTCGAAGGGTGGAAACTATTTATTAAATGTAGGCCCTAAAGCTGACGGTGAATTCCCCGCTGAAAGTATAGATCGTCTGAAGACCGTGGGAACCTGGATGAAAAGCAACGGTGAGGCTATCTATGCAACAAAGGCATCGCCCTTGTTGCCGTTAGCCTGGGGGCGTTGTACGCAGAAAGAACAAAACGGAAATACTATACTTTACCTGTCTGTGTTTGATTGGCCGAATGATGGTAAGCTCGTTGTGCCCGGACTTAAGAATGAAATCTATAGCGCTAAACTTCTGGCTACCGGAAAAAAACTGGAAAGTAAACGAGAGCAAGATCAGTTGGTGATCATGTTGCCAGGCCAGGCAATTGATCCGATTGCTACCGTAATTAAACTTGAAGTGAAGGGCATTGTGCCAAAAGTTTCAGCCCCTGTGGTGAAGAAAGAGATGCAAGCTGGCGAAGTGCATTAGTATTCTCCTATATTTGGAGATATACTTTGTGCATATGTTATTAAAGAGGCCATTTCTGCATCGTGCTGTAATTTTTGTCACTGTTCTTTCCGGTATAGTGTCGGCATGCAACCACCGTGAAACGATTACGGCTATAGCCTATGTAGATCCGCTCGTAGGGACGGCTGCGAGCACTACGGAAAGTGCAGAGAAGCATAGCGAAGCGGGCTCTGAATTAAAAGGACAGACCTTTCCTGCCGTCGGTGTCCCGCATGGTATGACACAGTGGACTCCACAGACCCGTGCAAGCGAGCGTAAATGTATAGCTCCGTATTACTATCGCGATAGCCTGTTCCAGGGCTTTCGTGGAAGCCATTGGCTGAGTGGTTCGTGCACGCAAGATTATGGAAGTGTTACCATTATGCCCATGACCGGTGCATTGAAAGTAAAGGCGGAAGAACGTGCATCGCTATTCCATCATGCGAATGAAAAAGCGAGTCCCGATTATTACTCAGTATATCTGGACAAGTATAAAATTACTGCTGAAGTATCGGCACTCTCCAGGGCATCCATCATGCGCTTTAGCTCTGAGGATTCAGATGCAATACAATTTATAGTGGAACCCAACAGCGATGAAGGTGAAGGGTATATTGAGATTGATCCTGCTAAGAAAGAAATTGTAGGTTATAATCCGGCTCATAGAATATACCAGGGGTGGGGCGAGTCCGCAGGATTTAGCGGATACTTTGTTGCCGTGTTTGATACCGACTTTGAGCATTATGGCACCTGGAATGGTGATAGTATACAAGACAAGAATATAGCAGCAACAGGAGCAAAGAGTTCTGTAGGCGCTTATGTCGCAGTACGCCCCGGTATAAAAGAAGTCCATGTCAAGATTGGTACTTCTTTTACAAGTATAGAAGGCGCGCGTAAAAATCTGGAAGCTGCTATAACAGGTTGGGACTTTGATGCGGTAAGAAATGAATCTGCTTCTACCTGGAATAAAGCATTGACCAAGGTTGAGGTAAAGGGCAGTGAAGAAAGTAAAAAACTTTTTTATACCGCGCTATATCATGCTGAATTGTTGCCGCGCGTATTCAATGACGCGGATGGATCTTATCCTGAATTTGGTGGCAGTGGAAAGATCATGACCGCTACGGGCTATGATTATTATGACGACTTCTCGATGTGGGATACCTATAGGGCTGTACATCCCTTGCTGACGCTACTGGAGCCGCAATCTTCCGGTGATATGGTTAAATCATTGTTGACGAAAGCTGACCAGGGTGGATGGCTCCCTATATTTCCATGCTGGAATAACTACACAGCAGCGATGATCGGAGATCATGCGATAGCCATGATCGGAGATGCCTTGATGAAAGATATAGCGTCAGATGAAATGAAACGTGCCTATACCATCATGCGAAAAAATGCATTCGAAGTGAATACCGATACAGCAAGCTATAAAGATGGCAAGGGCAGGCGCGCATTAGCATCGTATCTGCAATATGGATATATACCGTTGGAAGATTCAGTATTGGAATCCTTTCATAAACGCGAACAGGTGTCCAGGACATTGGAGTATGCATACGATGATTTTGTATTATCGCAGGTTGCCAGGAAACTTGGAAAGAATGAGGACTATAAAAGACTGAGTCAGCGGGCAGGAAATTATAAAAATGTCATAGACCCTGCCATAGGTTATGCACGCGGACGCTACGCAGATGGAAAATGGATCGAGTCATTTGATTCCAATGCTATACGCGCGTCCTATATTACCGAAGGGTCGCCTTTTCAATATACCTGGTATGTTCCGCAGGATATAGGAGGATTAATCGCTGTACTGGGTGGTAAGGAAAATTTCATTACTAAGCTGGATACGTTTTTTGATCAGCGATATTACTGGCATGGCAATGAGCCGGGGCACCAAACTGTATATTTATACAATCATGCCGGTGAGCCGTGGAAGACGCAAGGTCGTATTCACCAGATCGTAGAAGAAGAATATAGCACCGGTCCGGGCGGATTGAGTGGAAATGAAGATGGCGGCCAGATGTCTGCGTGGCTTGCATTTAATATGATCGGTATATACCCAACCTGTCCGGGGCTCCCGTATTATGATTTAGGCACGCCATTCTTTGAGGAAGTGAGCATCCATACAGGCACGAATACATTTACACTGAAGGCAACGAATTTCAAGGAAGGAAATAAGTATATCCAGTCCGCAACCTTGAATGGCACACCTTTCAATAGAACCTACTTGCTTCACGATGAGATCGTGAAGGGCGGAACGTTGATCCTGGAAATGGGATCTCAGCCTAATAAAGCGTGGGGAAGTGATCCTGTATATATACCTTAGGGAGCGTTTCTATAGTCGGTTTCTATACTTTACTTCGTTACTCCCAAAAGCTTGATGATCTTGTCAAATATAGCCGTGTTCTGGTATACACCGGCAAACTCTTTGGCGCCGCTTCCGTAAGCAAAGACCGGTACCATTACGGCTGTGTGATCATGCGTGCTGAAGTTGCCGTGTACAGATCCCTTTTTAAGATCACCATCGAGTAATGTGAGCCCACCCGTTTCATGATCCGCTGTAACGATTAAAAGTGTTCCCGGGTGTAGATCTACAAACTTCATGGCAGCACCGATAGCGTTGTCGAAATCAAGCATTTCTTTTACAACATACTCCATGTCATTCGCATGTCCACCATAATCAATTTGTGCACCTTCTGCCATAATGAAGAATGAACTGTTGTCTTTTGAAAATGTAGTCAAGGCTTTTTGCAAGGATGATGCAAGAAAATTGCCCCTCCCTTGTTTCATCGATAATGCAGCTGCATTGTCCAGCACTATATATTTGGAGGATCGAATCGTATCGAGTGAATGTAAATCGGAAGAGAATGTATACCCTTTCTTTTGCAAAGCCGGAATGAGATTGCTGCCGTCTTTACGAGTCGTGAAATGTGTACCACCGCCACCAATGAGAATGTCAACAGGACTGGAAATAAAATCGGCAGCGATGGCTTCGTTAAATTCGCGATCTACAACATGTCCATAAAATGCTGCGGGCGTTGCATCAGTAATATCCCCGCAAGAGATCACAGCGGTTTTATACTTCTTTCGGTTAAGAATATCGGTTATAGGTTCCAATGGTTTTCCTAAGGTGTCCACACTTATCGCACGATTATTTGTTTTCTGGCCAGTGGCCATAGCCGTTGCGCCCGCTGCAGAATCGGTAATATAGCTATCAGCGGAAGCCGTAACCGAAAGACCGATGGTATTGATCGTGAAGAGATTTAGCTTTCCCTGGTTTGCCGTATAGCCGGCATATATTTGCGTCAGCCCCATACCATCACCGATCAGCAGTATAACATTTTTTACCTGTACGCTTTCAGCCGCTATAACTGGTTTGTGGACATCATGTGTGGTTGTATTTTTAAAAACCGATTTAGGCTCTTTCTCTATAAAGGATGCAAGCTCTGTAACGTTATCTGTACCGATATAGTCTACCTTTAATTTTTGAAGCGTGATCCATGCATTCACAAGATCCGGTGTTGCCCAGAATCGTATTTTCTTGCCCAACGCATGAACGTTGGCAATCACGGTTTCAATTTTCTTTTTATCAGGAGCCGTAAGTGTACCTTTACCGTTCCACTTTGTGTATTGCTTAAAGTCATCACTTATAATGCTGATGCGTTTGAGCTGTTCCGGTGTATAGGTAATGGCTGGTCTTCCATCGAAGTATATATAGTCTGGAAATTCATTCCATCGGGCTAGATCCGGAACACTTCCGCTGATGGTTATGGTAAGTGATTTGCAAGCCGTTATCGTTGGATATTTTTTCAGCTTTTTTACCAGCAGCTGTAATGTAGGAATACCTTCCGTTTTTAAATCGATCAGAAAATTAAGTGGTTTATTCTTGGGATATACAGCACCGTCATGAAATTTTATTTTAGCCTGCAAAGGCTCCAGGTATAATTTATCGAGTGTTCTGGAAGGAAGGATCTCTTTCTCTTCGTGTGCAACGTATAGCTCGCCGTTGTGCAGGAATATATCTGCTTCAATGGAACCTGCGTGCTGGTAGTAGGCCGTAAGGAAGGGGATAGGGTGCACATAGTCGTTGTGCGCATGTATAGAAGACGAGGTATACTCTTGCGCCAGAACGAAAGAAGCTGTTGCCAGAAATAACAAAAGAAATGCAGAGTGTTTCATAGGTATAGTAAGAAAAGGCCGGCTCAGGTTGTTCACTGAACACGGAATAAATTTGTTGTGAAGGTATGACAAGAAAAGTATAAAGTAAATCAACGCTTGATAAAAGCGGGCTGCAATTCGTGTCGATCCACGAGCGCATTGAACTGATCTACATCAAAGGGTTTAAGCATCACTGATTGGAATCCGGAACGAAGGATTTTTTTATGCCGTGCTTTATCCACATAGCAGGTGGTAGCAATAGCGGTGAAAGGGAGAGCACAAATGTTCCGGAGATCTTCGAGTAATTCGATACAATCCATATCGTTACGAAGTGTTACATTCAGTAACGCAACATCAAAGGTATGACTCAGTGCGAAGGCGACAGCCTCTTTTGAAGATGATAGTGTCGTAACGCCATACATTGGCATGAGTAGTTTCTTCACTATAAATCGATCCACCTGTACATCATCTACTACTAATACATGCATAGAAGTATCCTGTAAATAAATGCAAATGTAAACGAAGTTTGACAGATGGCATCAAATCAAAATTACCAGAACATTAATTGTTTGTAAACACGGTCTATACTTTGCGCCTTTTACATTTACGTTTAAGATGTTTGGGCTTGGCTAAGATCAAAGCTCAACAACAACGCTTGCCAATTTGAGTCGCAGACTTTTTACTTCCTGTTGCAAAGCAAACCGCTGCCGTTCGAGTTCCTCTTGCGTTGCCTGAAACTCTTCTGTATTCAGGCGCATGACTTCTTCCTGTTGTGCGAATGAAAAAGATCGTTGCTGCGATTCTTCGAGCAATCTTTTCATCTCCGATGCTGCTTGTTTATTTGCAAGAAGGGTGGTAATATTCTCAGCAATCCTTTCGATAAATTCAAGGTGATGCGGCTCTATATCCTGAAAGGATGCCAATTCAATTACACCCATAACGAGGTCTCTTGTTTTAAGCGGCACGATGACAACCCGCCTTGGCGTAGCTTCGCCTAAACCTGAAGTGATCTTGATGAAATCCCGCGGCACATCTTTCAGATATATAGTTTCACCTTCCAGAACACATTGTCCGATAAGCCCGCTGCCAGGAGTGATCTGCTCGTTAATGAATTTTTTCTTGTCGAATGCGTACGTAGCAATACGTTCGAGGAATTCCCGGCCTTCTTCACGTTTCATAATATATAGTGCACCCTGATTGGCGCCCATATAGGTTACCAGCATTTTTAGGATCCGGTCTCCCAGCAAATTGGTTTCCTTGAAATCATCTTTAAGTATATCATTGAAACGTGCAGCGCCTTCATTCATCCAGTTTATTTTCCGCTGGTGCTCTTCGGCATGTCGGAGTTTCTCCTGTGCACTGATCAACGATTTTGCCAACACATCATTGGTATACTGATCATCATATTTAGCATGAAGTTCTCCGGCACCCAGGTGACCTGCAAATATAGAGGCCGCCTTGAGTCGGTCTATAAATTGATTGAATGCAATTTTGGTCTGACCAATTTCCTCAGTAGTAAGAACCCGAAGCTTGTCAGGGAACACTCCGCTGGCGAGCCGCTGCATTCCACCTCGAATTTCTTTAATAGATTTGGTTAACAAACCTGCATATATAAGTGCCATTGCTATACCGGCTATAATTTGTACGCAGAAGATAATCCAGAGCATCCATTTGGTTTGTGCAATTTGTGCTTCGTTCTGATTTTTCACTGCCGTGCGAATAGACTCTATATGTGGACGGATTAACGAAAAATATTTTTGTATTCTTCCGCGAATACCCTGATGTTCTGTCAGGCCAATTTGCTTTTCTATTTCTACTACTTTATTAAACTCAGTCTGATAATTTACGAGGGATGAAAGAAGCGCAGCGTTAGTGGATGATTCGATCTGTTGTCGGAAGACATCAAAACGTTTATTGAACTCATCCTGATATTTAAGATCCTTCCGAAGAAAAAAATCTTTCTCGTGTCGTCTCAGCATCAGCATCGTTGCTTTGTCAAATTCGAATCCTGAATTCTCAACATCGTGTATGGCTGTGCGTAATGATCCTTCAAGCCCGTAGTCTTTGAACCCTCGATTTTGAAGAAGGTTCACCAAGGTATTAAAATCGTTTTGCAGACTGTCCAATGTTACAAGAAGCACCTGGGTTAATTGAGTATCAGTTTCATTATCTGTCCGGATGTTTTGGATTTCCTGAATGATTTTTTTAGCCGCACTATAGTTCTCTGTAAAAGAGTTGATGGAAGAAGCCTTTTGCGTTTCGAGGAATGATTTTGATTTATATCCTTCATATATAAAATCCTTTGAAGCAAGGTCAAGTGTTTCCAGTCTGAGCTTTAGGATGTCGACCTCTTCATTGATACTTTTATAGTATATGATTTTGTCGATCGATGTAACGGAAAGTGCGATCAGTAAAACCGATAGAAGTAATATAGATCCAAAGGCCGCCAGTAGTTTTATGCGTATCCGGAGGCTCAGAAGAAAATCTCTCATAGAAAAATAATTCTTACGTTAGTGAGAGGGGTTTTGGGGAACTCAAAGAAACGGGAATAGCGTTACTTTACATCAAAGGATATATTAACGTTTTATTAATTGAATTCTCAGCGATATCGTGTTCTCTTGGAATATGGTGACGAACAGGATGTTCCGGTTTCTAAAAATTAAGAATTCCTTAATGCTACTTACGTTACTGGCTCCTTTTTTATTTAAGTTATTTGAACTCCTATACATATTATGATGGTGGCAGCCGGAATGACAATTCGATTTCAATTATCCGCTATGCGGAAGTCTTGCTAAATTTCGCCGAGGCAAAAGAAGAGCTTGGTATATTTAGGGATGCAGATTGGGCAAAGACTTAGGAGCATTACGAAAGCATGCGGGTATCACCAGTTGGCAGAGATGATGGCGATAAGAAAGGTGAGTTCTCACCTATATATTTCAAGGCCGATAAATTTCGTCTGTTAAAGAAGGGAACGTTCTGGCTCGCAGAGACTACGGATAAACCTGTTAAGGGATGGGACGCCGCGCTGCCGCGCATTTGCTCCTGGGGAGAGTTTGAAGAAAAAAAGAGCGGTCTTAAGTTCTATGTATTCAATACACATTTTGATCATCGGGGTGTGCAGGCACACAAGGAGAGTGTCCGCTTAATCCTGGACAAGATTAAAACTATAGCGGGTAGCGCCCCCGTGGTACTCACCGGAGATTTCAATGTTGATCAGTTCAATGAAAGCTATGCCTTGCTGCATACGTCAGGAATATTGAAAGATGCATATACCACCGCTGAGATTAAACTGACTCCGAATGGTACTTTTAACAGCTTCGACATTACCAGCAAAACGGATCGCAGGATCGATCATATATTTCTAACATCCGCCTTTCGCGTGAAGCGTTATGGAATTCTTACCGATAGCTATAATGGTAAACTCCCATCCGATCATTTTCCGGTATTGATAGAAGTAGATTATGTAAAAAAATCAGTGAGTTGATGCACTTCTCTTGACTGTACAGGCATAACCTACCTGTACAGTTTCAATGAGGGGACCGCTATATATTCGCTAATACATCGTGCGCTCAAATTCGTAGCTGCGGAATCTTTCAAAGGCAGCTTTCTCCAGATCTTCCCTGTGGTTAGGGTGTGCAATATCAATCAACGCCTTTGCCCGTTGACGCATATTTTTTCCATACAGGTATGCGATTCCATATTCCGTTACTATATAGTGTGCATGTGCCCGCGTGGTAACAACACCAGCGCCTTGCTTGAGAAAGGACGAAATTCGCGATATACCTTTTGATGTTATAGACGGCAATGCTATAATAGGCTTGCCACCTTCAGAAAGCGATGCGCCTCTCACAAAGTCCATTTGTCCACCCACTCCTGAGTAATGATAAGTGCCGATAGAATCCGAGCACACTTGACCAGTTATATCAACCTCGATCGCACTGTTAATAGCGGTTACTTTTGGATTTGTCCGGATGACAGCGGTATCATTTACATAATCAATACCCAGTGCAATGACCGATGGATTGTCGTCTATAAAATCATATAGCGTGCGACTTCCCAACACAAAAGAGGTAACGATCTTTCCACGATGTTTCTTTTTACGCTCATTCGTAATGACACCTTTTTCCACAAGAGGTATAATTCCGTCAGAAAACATTTCGGTGTGTATACCAAGTTGCTTGTGATTAGTTAAGGACGCCAGTACGGCATCCGGTATAGATCCAATGCCTGTTTGAATCGTTGCTCCATCTTCTACAAGTTCTGCGCAGTATGCTCCGATTCTCATTTCAATTTCACCGTTCTCTTTGATACATCGAACCTCGGGAAGCTCTTGCTCGGCATATACCATAGCATCAAACGTATCTGCTTTGATCAAGCCATCTCCCAACGTTCTGGGCATCCTCGGGTTTATTTGAGCAATAGTATACCTGGCATTTTTCACAGCGGCAGCAGCGACATCTACTGATACACCCAGCGAGCAGTATCCATGCTTATCAGGAGGTGATACCTGCACGATGGCCACGTCAATAGGAAGTATATTCTTTCTGAAAAGATTCGGCACCTCACTTAAGAATACAGGTATATAATCACCTCGTCCGCTATTAATTGCTTCACGAATGTTTTGCGAAACAAACAATGAATTCATTCTGAAACTGTCTTTATATTTTTTGTCTGCAAGAATTGCATCCCCTTGCAGGCTGATGCTGACAAGCTCTACATTCCATAGTTCATGATATCGGTTTGCCAGATGTTGTAATAGGAAGTGAGGTGTAGCGGCACCTCCATGAATAAATACCCGTTGACCAGGTTTGATGATTTGAACGGCTTCTTCTGCTGTTATATACATATTTGTATAGTTTAAAATTATACAGGAGTGTTGATTCTACTTTCATTTAAAATGCGCGATCTCATCCCGAACTCAAAGATGCCTGTGGAATCGAACCGAGCGGATGATATCGGTCAACTAAAAAACTGATCCTTGTCAGGTTTATATATAGTCTTGGGGTAAAAATCTGAGTGTCGAACAGAAAGACTGTTTTATATATGGAGACAGCCCGTACATTATCCGGATAATTAATATATTGATGTCCGAATCGATGACTGCCAGGAAAACTAAAACGTTAAAATATACGTTGTCACATCACTGCCCGAACTGGACATCCGTAACGAACTATAAATACGATTACAATTATGAAGATCATTATTCAAACACCTGATTTTAAAGCGCGCCAGACGTTGATAGATTTCGTGGAAGAGAAAGTTGGTAAGCTGGAGTCGCTGAGCGATCGGATATTGGAAGGTCGGGTAAATCTGAAGCTGGATAATTCTGAAACCGGTGAGAATAAGATCTGTGAAATAAAATTGGTTATTCCAGGACATGATCTATTCGCCAGCAGGCAAAGTGATACTTTTGAAAATGCTGTGCAGCAATCGATAGATGCTGTGAAGCATCAACTTGAGCGTTGGAAGGATTCTAAAAAGTAAGAATATACGTTAGTAATATACCGTCCATGCTTGTTAGCAAGTATAGGATTGAGATAAGTTTATTGTATAAAGAAGAGACTGTCAGACTTTGACAAGCAGTTTTTTATTTGACCGACATGTCCATGGCAGTAGAACATTAAGTTATCACAAAAAATACTGGAAATGCTGATATGATTATACAATTGATTTTAGCAATTTTAGTTGAATAATCTTATTTCACGTTTTTGATTTCCTGAATGTTGTCGTAGTTAAGGTTCTTACAAATTTTTAATGCGTAAGAAAGTGACGGGATCGAATCGTTGATGTCTAAACATACAAAGAAGAACTAGTACGATTTAGTTATAGTGTGTGAAGTATCTGTAGTGTAGACCATGTATACTTCGTGTACTCGGAAAACAGGTGATGACATGTTACCTGTTTACTTCTGTCATTTCTATAGAGCGAATTTTGGAAACTTATTTTTTTAACCGTAACCACGCATGACAGTTCTGATGTTTGGATGGGAATTTCCACCGCATATTTCCGGAGGACTCGGAACGGCCTGCCTTGGCCTTACGCAATCATTGATGGAAGAGAATGCCAAAATTCTTTTTGTTGTGCCACGCGCCCATGGTGATGAGCGTATCGAGTTGATCAATGCTTCAGACGTTTTAGTGGGTGCAACAAAAGAGGAAGTGGACTCTGTGATCCCTCCTGTGAAAGGTGAAGGACAATCTATAAAAATAACAGTAGCGTCTACGTTGGCGCCCTATACCGATGTTGAACAGTGGCAGCAATCAAGCACCGTTGAAAAATGGAACTATGAATTTCCGGCTACTACTATAAAAGAAGTTGTAACGAAAGGAGGGAAGCGTTACGAATTCACCGGCACCTACGGTCCGGCTCTGCTGGACGAAGTGCAACGGTATAGCGAGGTAGCAGCAGAGTTAACAAAGCAGTATACATTTGATGTTATCCACGCGCATGACTGGCTTACATATCCGGCAGGTATAGAAGCAAAGAGGAGCAGCAATAAACCGCTTATCGTTCACGTGCACGCAACAGAATTTGACAGAGCAGGAGAAAAGAATATAGATAAGCGCGTGTTTGATATTGAATATCAAGGAATGCAGGAGGCCGATCTGGTTATTGCTGTAAGCCAGTGGACAAAAGATATAGTGGTGTCCAAGTATAAAATTAATGGAGCAAAAGTAAAGGTTGTTCATAATGGAATTGTTCCCCAAGAGGAAACAGATTTTTCAGTTCTTCCGAAGATTAGTGAACATATCGTGACCTTCCTGGGACGAATCACTTATCAAAAAGGTCCACAGTATTTTATTGAAGCCGCGCGCAAAGTGTTGCTCCATTTTCCGGATGCTCATTTTATTATGGCCGGGTCTGGTGATCTTCTGCCAGCCATGATGGAACGTGTCGCACAACTTCGGATTTCTTCACATTTTCATTTCACCGGATTCTTGAAAGAAAAACAAATTCACCAGGTGTGGTCGGTGAGCAATGTATATGTGATGCCCTCGGTATCGGAGCCTTTCGGCATTACACCACTTGAGGCAATTCAGGCCGGTGTACCGGTAATTGTATCGAACCAGTCGGGTATAGCAGAGGTGATGGACCATGCTATAAAAGCCGACTTCTGGGATACAGATGCTTTGGCAAACGCTATTATAGGAGTGCTGAAACATAAGGCGCTTTCAAGGTCGCTTCAGGCCAGTGGTAAAAAACAAATTGAAACGCTGACCTGGAGTCAGGCAGCAAAAAAAATTAATGATCTATATCATGAACTACAAAGCATCAAACAAATCGAAGCAATATCTGAACCTGTATTTTCAGGTACACCAACCAAGGCGCCTGCGAAGATTCCAGTTTTTTGATATAGGATCTGGTATATCTTATTTTGATGATTCATTAAATGAAAATATACTTCAACGGATCGCGCGCGATTCCTATATACCGGCAAATGAATTGCTGTTGAAGCTGATCCGTAAATATCCTTCTGTCAGAATTACGTTTTCGATATCCGGCATAGCGTTGGAACAGTTCCAGGAGTATGCACCGGCAGTACTCGACAGCTTCCGGAACCTTGCTGCTACCGGCAAGGTTGAATTTCTGGGTGAAACATATTACCACTCGTTATCTTTCCTTACTGATAAAAATGAATTTATAGCACAGGTTGGACAACACAAACAAAAAATAGAAGAGCTGATAGGTATATCACCTTCTGTTTTCAGGAATACGGAGTTAATATACTCCGATGCCATTGGCAGTATGATGTATGACCTGGGATTTAAAGGAATATACCTCGATGGAATTGAGGGCATATTGAAAGGACGGTCGCCTAATAAAGTATATACTCATCCCGATAGCGACTTAATGCTTTTCCCCAGAAATTATGCATTGAGTGATGATATCGCTTTTCGGTATTCAGATGCTAACTGGAACCAGTGGCCATTGACGCCTGGTAAATTTGTAAATTGGTTACAGCAAATTCCGGCCGAACAAAACTATATCGGCTTGGGTATGGATTACGAAACATTCGGAGAGCATCAGAAAGCATCCGGAGGTATATTTAAATTTCTTGAACAGGTTATTTCTATACTCGCGAACCTGCGTCAATTTGGATTCATAAATCCATCCGAAGTTGTAAAGCGCGATTCAGCCGGAGATACACTTTCTACCAGTAAAATTATTTCATGGGCCGATCAGGCGCGCGATCTTTCTGCGTGGCTGGGAAACGACTTACAACGCGATGCGTTTGATTCTCTGAATAAGCTTCATCACGATATCATCGACACGAATAATGCTGACCTCATAGATGATTACCGCCATTTACAAACAAGCGATCACTTCTATTACATGTCTACTAAAAAAAGTGATGATGGCAACGTGCATCAATACTTCAGTCCCTATAGTTCTCCTTATGAAGCATTTATGAATTACATGAATGTTGTTTCCGACCTGGAATGGCGGGTTAAGAAGGAGATCGAGAAACAAGCGCTGAAATTTAAAACACAGCAGATGGAATCTCTTGTCACCATGGGAATTAATAACCCTTCCTTGATAGGATCATCCTGATATAGCCACGAGGCAGATTTGTTTTTCGTGAATTTTCCAGGGAATTGTATTTATTCTCTGTCCCTAAAAAATATTTTTAGTGATTCTTGTAAAATGACCAATCGGTCATTTATATTTGAGCCATCAAAGTCACGGAGATGACAAAAGCGGAGCGAACCCGGGAATTAATCATTAGCAAATCTGCGCCACTTTTCAATACAAAAGGTGTTGCCGGTACGTCTATGAGCGATATATTGGAAGCTACGAAGTTGGCGAAGGGAAGCCTATATGTACACTTTGAGAATAAAGAAGACCTTTCTCATGCTGTTGTTGATTATCACCTGAACAAGCTTGTAGAAAGTGTGAATGCTACCTTAAGCAAGCAGGCAACGGCAAAAGGAAAGTTGTTTGCCTATATCGATCTTTTCAGTGACCCGTTGGATCCGCCCTTTACCGGTGGCTGCCCGCTATTGAATTTTGGGATGGAAGCTGACGATACTGATCAGAAGATACGCAAGAAAGTAAATGCAATCATTGAAGGATCAGAGCAAAGTATAGCCAGTATCATTAAAAAAGGTATAGCTGACGGTGAATTCAAGTCTGGCTGGGATGCGCGTGAATTCGCAACAAAATTATTTGCCATGATAGAAGGAGGCATTATGATGTCGCGTGTAGCCGGAAGCAATAAAGCTATCAAAGTCCTGATCCGTGCATTGAAAAAAGAAATTGAAGAAAAAGAAAAATGATTTTTTTTGAGATAAAAATGACCGATCGGTCATTTTTATCGTTACTAACTCCACAATTAAATTTAGAATCAAATGAAGATCCAAAAAGTATGGTTTATCACAGGAGCCTCTAGAGGCATGGGCCTGGATATAGTGAAGGCCGCGCTTGACGCTGGTGATAAAGTAATTGCAACGGTGCGGAAAAATCCGGAGCAACTTGCAATCACATTGAAACGCCATAAAGATTTGCTGGTAGTTGTGCTGGATGTAACAAATACACAGCAAGTACAAGAAGGTGTGCAGAAAGCAATCTCACATTTCGGTCAGATCGATGTGTTGGTTAACAATGCGGGCTATGGCCTGCTCGGTTCTTTCGAAGAAGCATCTGATAATGAAATTAAAAAACAATATGATACCAACGTCTTTGGTTTGCTGCACGTAACGCGTGCTGTTTTACCACACATGCGCAGCAGGAAGTCAGGCCATATCATTAACATTTCATCTTTGTTCGGCTATAAAGCTTCAGTGCCTGGCCTGGGTATATATGGTTCGACCAAGTTTGCTGTGGAAGGTATATCTGAAGGGCTTGCGTTAGAAGTTAATCCCTTTGGAATTCATGTCACGGCTCTTGCGCCAGGGCTTTTTAATACAGAGTTTCTATCGACCGATTCCTATACCGTCACAGAGAATGTACTGGACGCCTACGCTTCCACGGTGGGACAAATGAGAGTAGCAGCCGGTCAGCTTCATGGTACTCTACCGGGTGATCCGGCCAAGCTTGCACAGGTTGTAATTGAACTCGCGAATAGTGAGAAGCCACCGCTTCATTTACCGGTTGGCAAAGATTCATTTGCTTCCTTCCGTGAAAAAATTACTGCGATGGAGGCTGAGTTGAATACATGGGAAAATATAGCGGCCAGCACAGATCGTCAAATCGCAACAGCTTGATAAAATCTATTCACAAGCATATAGTATATGCTTGCATACGGGAACACATAATTAACACACATAAACAATTTATACAATGAATATTGAAAACAAAACGATACTGGTTACAGGCGGTGGTTCTGGGATTGGTTTAGAAATCACAAAACTTTTAAGCGAAAAAGGAAACCGTGTTATTATCACGGGACGGAATGAAGCAAAACTTTCCAAAGCAGCAAGCCAGTTTAAAAATGTTACTGCTATAGCGTGTGACGTTACAGTAGAAGCTGATGTACTCCGCCTGGTGTCAAAAATTGAGAATGATTTTGGTGACCTGAGTGTTTTGATAAACAACGCTGGTGTGGCCCATGTACATCGCCTGCATCAAAGTGCAAATACCTTTGACATTGCACAGGAAGAAATCTCCATCAACTACTTATCTGTAGTACGGCTGACAGAAAATCTTTTGCCGGTTTTAAAGAAGCAAAAAGAAGCTGCCATTGTAAATGTTACTTCTATCGTAGTGTTCGCTCCTGCGGCATCTATACCTACTTACTCTGCCAGTAAAGCAGCGCTGCATGCTTATACTCAGATATTGAGACACTCATTGGAAAATACGTCTGTACAGGTTTTTGAATTGATGCCTCCTTTGGTAAATACAGACATGGCAAAAGAAATTGGCGGAGAGCAAAGAGGTATACCTGCAAGCCAGGTGGCCGATGCACTATATACTGCCTTGCAAACTGGTGAGTTTGAAATCCACGTTGGGATGACAGCACAGTTATACCAGGTGTTTCTGTCGTCACCGACCCAAGCGTATAAAGTTTTAAATGAGTCGTAAACGCATATAGTATACACCTCAAAAAAAGAACCCTATAATAACCTTCAATAGAGTCTGCATAAAAATGATGAGCTTTTCAACAAAGCGTCTTTGAGCTTTTCAACAAAGTCACCCCAGTGAAACCAATGGATATTTGCATGATTAATAAAAAAAGGAATCATGAAAAAAGTTTGGTTTATCACAGGCAGTTCCCGCGGGTTGGGAAGGAGCCTTACAGAAGCAGTTCTGAATAGTGGAGACAACGTAGCGGCTACTGCACGGAAGCCGGAAGCACTTGACGATTTGTTGAAAAAGTTTCCGGATCAAATCCTGCCTATAGCGTTAGAAGTAACGGACAAGACTCAAATTCAGTCGGCCGTAGTAAAGGCAGTCCAACATTTCGGCAGTATAGATGTATTGGTAAACAATGCCGGGTTTGGTATAATGGGTGCAGCGGAAGCTTTTACAGATGAGCAGGTACGAAGTCAATTGGAAACAAATCTATATGCACCGATAGAAGTAACACGTGTTGTGTTGCCCTATATGCGCAGGCAACGGAGTGGCCACATTCTTCAGATCAGCTCTGTTGGCGGCCGTGTTGGGACCGCAGGGCTAACTATATATCAGACAGCAAAATTCGGACTCGGTGGTTTTACGGAAGCACTGGCACGTGAAGTTGCTCCACTTGGTATAAAAGTAACGTCTGTTGAGCCAGGAGGTTTTCGTACGGACTGGGCGGGTGCATCTATGAGTTTTGCTCCTTCGGTAGAAGGGTATGAATCGACTGTAGGCGCACGCGTAAAGTTTCTTGAGAGTGGAGAATTTATACCCATGGGTGATCCTGACAAGGCGGCTCACGTAATGATCGAATTGGTACTACATCCCGAGCCTCCTATACATTTGGTATTGGGTAGTGAAGCAGCAGAAATTTTGAGGCAAGCTGATGATCGCAGACAAAATGAATTTGAAAAATGGTTGCCTGTAACGATCTCAACGGATCATTCAAAGGCCACTAATTTCCTTAACACAGAACAAGGAAAGTTATTTATACCCGAAAAAAAGTAATCTCATTCATTACGAAATTATATACCAAAACGGTACTTAAATTTGTGAACGACAGCCTTTATAATTTTTGATTCATCTGTATATTTAGACACTGTAAAGTGAGATTGAATGCCCGACAAAAATCCTTTGCCGAAGATTGTTTATTCCTGTTACTTCGATGTCAGTCGGGAGGGAGAACAATTTATACCTGAGCATATTTTCAGTTACCAGAATTCAGGGTCACTGGCAATGAATATCGGTACTGAAAGTTATACCTTTAACGAAGGCGATTTTAGATTCTGTAAACGAAACACGCTTGTTAAGTTTGTGAAACAACCTCCGGAAGGAGGGGAGTTCAAAGCTTTGTCTATTCGGATTGATCAGGAGGCATTGCGACAATTAAGCAGGGAAAATGGTTATTCGTCTGACCATAAGTATGAAGGCGGACCCATCATCAGCCTTGATCCGGATCCTTTGTTTAAAACATATATAGATTCGCTCATGCCGTATTTAACATTGCAGCACGGAGACAATGAACCTTTATTTTCATTGAAAGTAAAAGAAGCAGTGTTAATCTTATTGAGGGCCAAGCCCGAATTGAAAGATATACTTTTCGATTTTACGGAACCAGGTAAAATAGACCTTGAAGAATTTATGCTGAATAATTATCACTTCAATGTAGGCCTTAACCGTTATGCGTACCTCAGTGGGAGGAGCCTTGCTACCTTTAAAAGAGATTTTGAAAAGATATTTCATACATCTCCCAGCCGGTGGCTGCTTCAGAAAAGATTGCAGGAAGCGTATTACCAAATCAAGGAAAAAGGAATGAAGCCTACGGATATATACCTGGATTTAGGCTTCGAAGATCTTTCACATTTTTCATACGCATTTAAAAATGCCTTTGGGCATGCGCCTTCCAAAATATAGGGCGCTTGGGATAGTGAAACTATATAAAAGAGGTTCGCTGAAAGGTGAACCTCTTTTTATATATAGTATTTGCTTTTACATCTTGCTAGTGAACGCCGTGTACAGAATTTGTTTCTAAAAATTTGCGCACATGCTGATTGAAAAGTTTGGGTTGCTCCATCATGGCTACATGTCCGCAATGATCCAAAAATATTAATTCGGAATGTGGCAGCAGATCGTGAAACTCCAATGCTACCTCCGGTGGTGTTATGGTATCTTGCAGCCCCCAGATCAGCAATGTAGGCGCTGTCACTTGTTGCAAGAGATTCGTCATGTTATGACGTTGAGCTGCGCGTGCGAGTCCGATGATGCTTAATGTTTTCGAACGGCTTTGTACAGTTTCAAAAACTTCATCAATAAGCTCCTTCGTAGCGACTTCTCTTTTATAAAAAGTACTCTCGACTTTTTCCTGTATATAGGAGTAATCCTTTACACGCGGGAATGTGCCGCCAAATGAATTTTCGAAAAGTCCGGAGCTGCCGGTTAACACCAGCTTCTTAACCTTGTTTGGTTGTCGCCACGCATATAGTAACGCTACATGGCCACCCAGCGAATTTCCCATGAGAATGACTTTGCCAAGGTTATGGGCTTCAATGAATGCATCCAGATAATCTACGAGGTTGTCCAATCGTTCCTTTGTCAGTGGATTGGAAAACAATGGAAGTCTTGGAACCAGCACGTGATGTGTCGTAGTAAATTCATTCGCTACGTGTTCCCAATTACTCAGATTACCAAATAGTCCGTGCAATAAAATAATAGGTTCTCCTTCTCCAATGTGGAAGAGCGGTTTGTACGGTAATTCAATGGAAAAGCTCATGGTTATTTGCGTTATGTTCAATCTTAATTTTGTAATTGACAATACAGATATACTTTAAGATATACCTATAAACTATACGAAATCGTTTTGGTGTTTTTTCGAACGGGCTAAGGATGCTAACGTTTTTTGGTGGGTTCACGAGCACACGTTATACGTCCGATCTGATTTAACATCGTTGTTAGTTCATCCCATTCATGTTTACCTATACATAGACTTCACTCCAAAAGAATTATCTTCCAGAATGCCTGAGTGACGCATAAAGATAAGAATATTTCTAACGAATACAATAAGTCTATAGGCTTAGTATAGTTATAATAAAAGAAATTATGTAAAAGGCTCTAAATTGTTTCATCGTTAAAAATCTCTGATTAATTTTTTTAAACCTGGAATTATTTTCATTTGATTTTGTTGAGAGAATTTAAATTACCTTGAAGGATTAATCCTGCTTATATGATTTTGACAATTACGATTCACAATGGCTGAGGCCCGGCAGGATAGACGATTAGGATTATTACAGGCGACCGCCATTAACATGACCGACATGGTAGGGATCGGCCCGTTTATAACGCTGCCGATGGTAATCGGTATCATGAATGGCCCATACTTCCTATATGCTTGGGTTGCAGGCGCTGCGTTATCTTTTATTGATGCCATGATCTGGAGTGAGTTGGGTGCAGCGTATCCTATGGCGGGTGGTTCCTATAACTTCTTGAAAGAGACCTATAAGAAAAGCGGCCTTGGCAAATTGATGAGCTTTCTTTTTGTTTGGCAAACGATGATCCAGGCGCCACTGGTTATAGCATCGGCAGCGATCGGCTTTTCATCTTACTTTTCATATTTAACACCATTGACACCGTTGCAGGCAAAGCTCATCAGTGCGGGTGTAGTGGTGACTATAATTTTTTTACTCTATCGTAAAATCGAAGACATTGGCAAGATTAGCGTGCTCCTTTGGGTGGCCGTGATGGGGACTATGCTTTGGATCATTGGGGGCGGTATAGTGCATGGAAATATTATTGAACCTGTAAAGCAAATCAATGATGGCCTTACTTTGAACTATGCTTTTGCAGCAGCCATTGGTTTTGCCTCCGTTAAGAGTATATATAGCTATCTTGGATACTACAACGTTTGCCACCTCGGTGGAGAGATCATTAACCCATCCCGGAATATTCCGAGGAGCATGTTCCTTTCTATAGCGGGAATATTTATCCTATACCTGCTCATGAATATCAGTATCGTAAGTGTAATTCCCTGGCAGCAGGCGAAGGACAGCGAGTTTGTGATCAGCCTTTTTATGCTTCATCTTTCCGGACCCATAGCAGCCAAAGTAGTAACGTATCTGATACTGCTCGTTGCTTTTGCTTCCGTATTCTCTGCCACACTCGGGTATAGTCGCATACCGTATGCCGCAGCCGTTGACGGTGCATTCTTCAAAGCTTTTGCACGAACACATCCTACAGGAAACTTTCCACACGTATCGTTACTTTTCTTAGGAGCGATAGCGTTGGTGTTCAGTATGCTTTTTAAACTAAGCGATGTAATCAGTGCTATACTGGCAATGCGTATACTGGTGCAATTTATAGGACAAGCGGTCGGGTTGCTGATGTTACGTAGTGACAATGGAAAGAACTTTCCGTATAAAATGCCGTTCTTTCCATGGCCGGTATATCTGGCAATCACGATGTGGGGCTGTATTTTGATTTCTACCGGGTATAAAATGGTAGCAGGCGGCTTAACGGTGATTGCGGCCGGTGTAGTGGTATACCTTATCAAGGCTAAGGTTGAAAAGCAATGGCCTTTTGAGACATCTGTGTAAAAGCTATATATTTCCTGTTTTTCTGATCACAACCTTTACACTCTCGGGGTTTGCGGCCATGCAAAAAAGCTAGTCAGCCATGTTGCTTTAATGTCCGCAAGGTTATTGAGTATCTCACCTCCTGAACTGGGGCTATACCATGTTCCCATTCCATGCGTGAGCTTCCGGAGATGATATATAGCTGAAGCCTTCTGGCAAGCGTGGCGTGACTGGGAATAATTCCATATACATTAAACGGTTGATCTTTGAGACAACCCGTGATGATAAATATTTAGTTCCCTGTGGAAAATGAATCTTTGCCTTTTGCCTATGAAACGAAGGTTACTGAACTCGATGTGGTAGCAGATATACTTGCGATATAATCATTCCTTTGTAAGAATGCCGCGGATTACTTTCATCCAATCGTCCAGGTTTCCGGTGGTGGTATCTATAGCGGTGCTTTTGTTTCCATAAGGTCTATATGTATTTGTGCTGGTAACCTTGAATAGTGCTACCGTTGCTGCCAGCGAAGCACTGGCTAAATGCATCATGCCACTATCCGCACCAATGAATACATCGGTGTTGGCAATGAGTGATCCTATCTGCCGGACATCTTTACTATAAAACGATGGCGCTTTAAATGCGATCTGCGAAACATTTTCAACAGGAAGTACCTCAATTACATTATAATCCGGGAACTCCTTTTTTACACGCTCATAAAATTCTTCCCACCACGATTCTGAATAACGTTTTGCACCGGTTGCATAGGTGAATAACGCGATCGTTTTCTTGTCGTTCTTTACAATGTCCTGTAAGCTTTTTTTGCCTTCTGCTAATTCATCCGGACTGAGTTTCAGATTTAATGGTGAAACCTGTTTTTCGTTCTTTGGAAAACCCAGTTTATTTAAAAAATTCCGAAAGCTATAAACCGGATATTTCGCGATGTGTTCATGGTCGGTATATCTCATTTGGATTTCCTCGTTGATCTCCCCGAAGAATTTGTATTTAGAATTAGCGAATTTTGTGGAGAGTCTTCCAGACGAAGAATTGTTAACAACATTGATAACTATATCATAACGGTTTCGCTTAATCCTCATCCATCCACCCACGTACTTCATCAGATCTTTAAGTGGTTTTTTAGGAAGTTGAATAATGCGATCCACATTCGGATAATTTTTAAAAAGGATTGGCGCTACACTTCCTTTCACGAATAAATCAATTTTACATTCGGGAAGCGTTTCAGACACTTCCTGTAAAAGCGGAGTAATCAACAACAGATTGCCCAGCCGATGATTGGGTCTGGAAATCAGAATTCTCTTAATCTCTATTGTACTTGTTAAATCTATAGTATGCTCAAAGTGTGAAGTGCCAATGTTTCTGGTCATTCTTCGCATTACACTTTTCCGTACTCCATTTATAGTCGTTAAAAAGCTCATCCGTGGAAATTATTTACTAGTATACTAAAATGGATTGTACCATGGAAATCTGTCCAGGCAAATAATGGTATGGATTAACAGGTAATAATTATTCAAGTCATTGATATGCTATATACATCTATAAATGTCTGAAGCTGGTCGAAGAAAATTAAAAACGCTTTTCCTGCCAACAGTCTTTCCAGTGGAGCAACCGTATAGGAACGGATTCTTTTTCTGAATTTGCGCAGCAAGGACGAGCGCTTCTTGTCTTTCCAAAACAGATTTATAGATCGCTCAGGTGATTGTTGGGATAGTATAGCGTACTTGCTGAGCAGCAAGTTCATGTCCTCCTGAGGGATTCCGAGTTTAACAAAATTTCGAACTCCCTTTCGATAACCTATATTTTGAAACTTGATTCTGTTCAGATCAACCAAAGAAAATTGATAGCCATTCGAAGTTGGTATTACCAGGATGTTGCCCATGGAAAAATCTTCGTGATAAATACCCAGGGAGTGAAGCCGGGAGGTGAACTCCGCGAGGTTATGATACAGCTCTTCTTTCTTTGATTCATCCTGCATGCTGCCATGTTTCAAAATTTCTTCCAGTGTTTGGTGGGGCTCATAAACACTTACGAAGTAACTCTGCGTAAGCAGGCCACAGGTGTAGGAGTTGACCCATGCCACAGGAGCAGGGGTGGCTATACCTTTTTCATTCAGCATCTCCGAGTATATATAGGATCGGGATGCTTTTGATTTCCTGAACAAAGAATAGGCGAGCCGGTTAAAAAAATACATGCCCGCAAAACTCTTCACTACAAATGTACCGTGGTGTGTATCCACCTTTTTGACAACATTACGGTTGTCCTTGATTACCAGACCACCAAGATGGTCAAAGCGCTCTGGTAGGTTTACTACAAATTCTTTTGAATCTGAAAATTCGCTGCTGATCTTGTAAGATTTCATTGCCTGATCCTTTTGTCGTTATCGATTGCATATGTGGGGTGATTTGTTAGTTCTACACTAAATCTTAAGCGGCAACATGCCAAACGTCAATAAAATTCAAAGACACAATATTTTTTTTGAAAAATATACTCGTTAGTAAAGCCAAACTAGAAATGAGTTATTTTATGATATAGTATGCGGAAGGCATTTTTTAGTCTAAAATGGGTATATAATTTACGTCAACGGATTTTAAATATTATCAACGGTACCAAAAGGGTTGGCACTATATTTTAGAAAAAGAAGTATATAGATGGGTTCCCCAGATCGGGGATGTCGATGCAATACGGTACTTGATATACGAAATATACTATCGGGTCATCAAGAGAATCAATTCAGTATACTTTTACGACTGAGCGTAGTCACGTAGAGGGCAATAGCGAATAATAGATTCTTGAAAGCATTGGTTCCGTTATGAAATCCCCACGAGAGCAGGAATTGATTGTCGGCTTTAACGATCAGCCGGTCGATGGTAGCGAAGAGGAATAGGTTTGTTCCAAAGTAAATAAATACAGCTGCGCTGAACCAGAACATAAACATCCGTTCGATGTGTAGTTCCGGTAAGTCTTTTACCAGTTGATAGCTGTGAAGCAGCGAGTAGAACATAAACGCTATACTCGAAACAGTAAATGTATTTGAATTGAAACCGTTAACACCTTGTATAAAGAACATGTTTACAATTGCAAAAATGGTAAAGGTTATAATGCCGATGTCTATAATCCGCTTATACCAGATACGAGTATAGGCAGCCTTATAGATCAGGCTCATTAAGATAAACTGGAGCCATACATAAACGCTGTTAACAGGATTGGGGTTGATTTTAAATTGCATGTATAGCACCAGGCTAAGTACATCTGAAAGTGCTGATACAGAAAGAAGTATACCTAAGAGTTTTACGGGAACGGGCTGTTCTCTTTTGCGGAGGGCGAACACAAGCAAGATCAGCGGAACCAGTACAGATAGTACGGATATATTTCGGATAACCACAAACGTTTCAAAATTCATTAGAGAAAGTCTTTTTTTGTACAAGTTTAATTTGTTGGACAGAACGGAGGGCAAGGATTTGAAGCATCAACGATAAGCCCGCTTGTGCTCATTGTTTTTTCGTCTCCACTACCTGAAGGCCAGATGTTACTTCCGTCTTCGCGTGCACCTACCAACAGAAGTTGTTTCTCGCCTTCATCATTCGTGGCATAGTATATACGCATACCAACGCATCCTTCCTGGGAGAGAAGTTCGTTGATGATGTTGCTTCCAAAAAAGCGTGCGCGAATCGAATTCTTTTCTGGATGCTTGTCATGATGGTTTTTAATCCATTTGTCGGCGGTGTCTTTTGAAATAGGCTTGCCTACATCTGGACTTAGGGTGTAACTCATAAATAGTTAAAGGTTAAGTGAAAAAAATTATATGAAGGGTAGATGAAATGCATTTGCAGGTTGTTGTCATACTTTCGTGCAAGTATATAGCGCGATTGCTAGATAGTTTCTTTAACTTATCGTTAAACACTACAAGGTTTTTTACTGGTAAAAAACTACTATGAAACATAGTATAAAACTACTAGGACAGGGCGAATGCAGCTCGTATGGGCACTTGATGAAGGTCGATCTGTGGCTGAAAAAGTTGTGCAGAGGTATTCTTCTTACATCATCTGTGTTTAAGATGGCAGATGTTCAGTAAAAATATATTCTGTAAATACTGATCCGTATATCCGTAAATATACTGACACGTGGCGAATGTAGTTGGAAAATGCCTGTAAAAAAGACGAAGTAAAATTTCGGATAACGGTTTGTGATTACATCGCCTACCTCAACGTGTGCTATAACTTTTCATAGCACACGCCGAGATTAAGCGGCAGGAGAAAAACGTATTGGTTGCAAATCGTAACTGCTAACTACTTTACCTGTACACGTATACCTTGTGAGTGACTCGTGAACTCAGGCGCATACATACACTGAATAGTTGTTACTCCGTTTGAAAAATTTCCTTTCTGCGAAACACGCAGTGCATATTCAAATATATAGGTTCCCTTTGGCAAGTAACCGATAAAGAAATTGGTAGCCAGGTCGCGTGGGCTCTCATAATAATACAATCCGTCCTGGTATTTATGTGTAGAGATGGTGGACACCGGTTCAAAACCTGATGCGCGCATATCCTTGAGATGTATATATTCCATCGTTCTGTCAACACGCAATTCGATCTTTACTTTCACGAGATCGCCTACATGCAATTCTGTTTTATCAGTCACAGGCGTTATCACCGGACCGCGATCAGTATTCTGTTGCAGGTATAGATCCTTCTTCAGCTTCAAGGGTGTATCGGCGGGTGTGATCTTGTCAAGCTGCTCAAAGTATTGCCAATAGGCAGCACCCCATGCTACTCCTTCATCAGACTTTGAAATCTTGATCTTGCCCATGTCGGCCGTGATCTCATTTGCCTGCCATGCAGTTTTGAAATAGCCGGTGCCCACTTCTGTTTTAGTATCGGCTCGCTTTGCAGGGTCTATTATTTCATCCCCTACATATATATCTACAAGTTTACTGCTGGCCAACGCATTGGTGCCTCTTCGAAGTAATGCATAGCAAGCTTCTGTGGTAGCCTTGGTAGTTTTCCAATCCTGTGTTTGCTTTTGTTTTAACAACCAGGCCTTCATATCCTCTACAGATTTTGTATCGGCAGCAACTTCGTCATATACTTCAATCATCAGCGCCTGCGTTTCTATAGGAGCTTGATACCAGTAATAACCATGATCATTTTTCCAATACATACCCATTTCTTCCGAATGCAAAGCACGCTCGGAAAATGATTTGATCATGGCGGCTGGTGTCGTGTTATCACCAAAACGTTTAAGTGCCAGACACGTCATGCCTTGCAGGTATAGCGTGTTCTTCAACCAATATTTTTTAGCTTGCCCGAGGAAATAGTCAAATGCTTCTTTGCTGTTTGCAGGAATTGCACGATCCTTAAAATAACTGCGGGTATATAAATAATGATATTGAAGATAGCCGATCTGATTGTCATCCAGGTTGATTTCTTTTCGTTTGGCTTGCTCTTTCAGGCGATCATAATCACGTTTCATATTGGCGTCTATATATTCAATGGCACGCGTGATCATACTCCAGGTTTTGCCTTCAGTTCGTATGGACTTCACACCCATCACATCCAGATGGCCCATGCCTGCAATGATATGCTGGGTCATATATATATCAGATGGAAACCCTGGAAACCAGCTAAAGCCACCGTCACCACTTTGTGCTTTGGTGATCTTCTCAAGCGCACGTTCCTGTTCATTGGCCATCCGGTTCAGATCAAACAATGCACCCACCATACGCTTTCGCTGACTCTCATCTTTCGCCTGAAGCACCCAGGGAGTTTCTTCCAGCAACGCTGATTTCAATTCCTGGTTCTTTTCAAGATTGGACAGCAGTGCATCAGGCTGTATGTTCTTCCAAGTATCAAAGACCTGCTTAATACGCGGATTGGAATTCGCTACATGTGCTGCAATGCTATTGGCATAATACTTACTGAAAGTCTGTTCAACACAATCATATGGATATTCCATCAGGTAGGGGAGTGCTTGTATAGCATACCATGCCGGGTTAGAAGTAAACTCCAATGTATAGCGTTGATGACGCAGCGTAGTCGATTTGTTGTTTAGCAGTTTTTCAAATTTGAATTCTTTCGTTTGCTTGCCGCGTATTGGTAAAGGCAATGTCTCCGTTACCAGCATCCGGTTTGTTACCACCGGCAATACCATCTCCTCGCCGTCCGAGAAGTCACCGGCTTTAGCAACGATGCGATATGTAATGGCCTGTAGCCCCTCCGGTATTTCGATGCTCCATTCGAGGCTGGTACTTTGCCGCGACTTCAATGCAAAGTTTTTTGATTTGACTTGATTCCTGATCAGGTCATCGATAGGCTTCATGGTAAGTGCATCAAAAAATTCTAACTGTGCTATACCGGTTAATTCTTTATCGACAAGACTACTGATCTTGGCTGAGAATTTCATGATATCATTTTCACGGAAGAATCGCGGTTGATTCGGCACCACCATAATGTCTTTTTGTGTTACCAGTTGATTCTGGACAAAGCCTGATTTCAGATCTTTTGTGTGCGCAAAGCCAAGCATCTTCCAGCGCGTTAACGCTTCAGGTATAGTAAACTTGATAATGATCTCGCCATGTTCATTCGTCATTAGCTGAGGAAAGAAGAAAGCGGTTTCATTAAAGTTGGTCCTGACTTTTACGTCAGATAAATCAACTTTTTCTATCGGTTTTGTATTTACATCAGGCTTTGAAGCTTTGTTGTTATATCCATTATATCCATATCCATCAGATGCTGTAGTATCAGCTGCAAGTTCACCTTCTACTTCATCCATAGAAGCTATGGAAGATTTTTTTGCTTCCTTTCTCGGTGCGCCAGCAGCCATTGGCATTGCTTCTTCATAGAGATAGAATCGCGATCTGAATTGATAGAAGCTATAGTCAAACCAATTCAAATGATCGAAGGAAGCATCTTGCGCAGATCTTGTATGGCCATGGTTCCATTCGCGTGTATAGGGAGTGAGATCTACATGATCAAAACCGGATGCACTGGTCCAACCTAGACTTGCATTTTTGTTATGATAGAATTGAGCGTACCAGCTGTTCGCTCTGAATTCATCGAGGGAAGCATCGTATAGAGTCGCTACCATCTCGGCTGCTACCTTGTCTGCTGCTTTACCTTTGACAATGATTTTCCATTGCTCTTGTTCACCCGGTTGCAGTTTATCGCGGAAGCTCGCAAAAGATATATCCAGTTGTTTGTTCGTATAGGGCACGGTAACATCAAATTGCTCTATATATAGCCGGTTGTCTTTTATGAAAGTATAATGTATCGCAATGTTACCACGATATTCCTCTTTGATGGGAATTTCGAAAAGACGCTGT
Source organism: Ohtaekwangia koreensis (assembly GCF_900167975.1). Lineage (GTDB taxonomy): Bacteria > Bacteroidota > Bacteroidia > Cytophagales > Cyclobacteriaceae > Ohtaekwangia > Ohtaekwangia koreensis. Next base: position 834,762 of record NZ_FUZU01000003.1, on the reverse strand, counting down.
TCGTTCTTTAGTGTAATCCATTCTTTTGAAAGCAATACACCTTCCTGTTCTACTTCGTAGAGTACATTTATTTTATCTTCGGATGTACCGGTTGTGAAGGAAGCTTTTTCGCCAGGCTCGACTTTCATCTTTACCGGTTGGTAATACATGACAGCCGGAGTGGAAATTGATTTGGACGTGGGAGCATAGACGGTAAAGTAACTTACCTCGCGCACCGCCTCACCGTCTTTATCGGCAGATGTTATTTCCAGTATATATTCGCCTTCTTTCCATTGTGAAAGGTTAGGGATTGTAAAGGTCTTGTTCTTCCCGGTATCAAACGTCATGGTATATACCTCTTTATCTTTGGCCCACTTGTACTTGTTGACTTCGTCTTCATACTGATCCTTGGGGAATAAAGTATAGTACTCTTCACGGGAGAGTAGCTGCCGATCGGGCTGTTCCCATAGGCGAGGGCGGAATGTTTTGGCAGGTGCCTTTAATAGGTATATTTTCAACTGTCCTTTTGCTGCCTGGAATTCACCTGCAAGGTTGGACGTTTGAATGTTGAATTCTTTTTTCAATTCACGGTCGTCCTTGTTTACATTATCAATCGTAGCATTTATACGTAAGGATTTATAACCCACGGCTATAGCTGTAGAAGAGCTATGTGTTTCTCCGTTGATATCCGTTACGTCAGCATATACTTTATAAGTAAAGGTAGGATCGGACGAACGTTCTATTGATAAATCAGGAACGGCCGTAAAGCTGATGGTAAATTTACCATTCGAATCGGATGTTGAATTTCCATTGACAATTTCTACTTCTGGAGAAGTAGGGAAGTTTCCCCAACGCGCCCACCACCACATTGGAAAATTAGCGGCACGTACAACACGATACTTCACAAGCGCCCCATCGATGTTCGCACCTGAATAAGCGCGTGCATAGCCTTCTGCCTGAATAACATCGTTCAAGCGAAAGGATGCCGTGACCGGGTTAAAGGCTACTTCAAACTTTGGTCGTTTATATTCCTCAACAGAAAAGTATACATCACCGCTACCATCGTCATTGCGGATTTGCATGTTACCGGTTAATCCTCCGGAAGGAGCTGTAAAAACTCCGTTAAAAGTTCCATACTCATTGGTCGTTACCATCTTCGTACCCTGTTCCTGGCCGTTTACGTCCAGGAACCGTACCGTTGTAGTATATCCTTTCATGATTAGCGGATTCTTTCCATCGCTGCTGATCACGAGTCCTTTAAAGTATATAGTTTGCCCGGGGCGATATATAGCACGATCGAGGAAGAAGAACGTTTGTGTCTCTGCGGGCTCTTTACCGGATTTATATTGGTCGATGGCGCCTGAGTAGTAGTAATAGTTTTGACCGCGGTCAATAGGATCAGTACTATTAAAGTCGTTGCCAGTACGAAAGTCCACCGAAAAACTTCTTTGGTCCTCCGATTTCAAATACCCTACCTTGAGATAGCCGTTGGCATCGGTAACAAAGCTTCCAACTTTGATTCTTTCATACGTATTCTTTTTATAATTATAGCGTTGTGAGAATAACGTTGTTGTTACCGCTGCAAGTGGTTCGCCTGACTGGCGGTGCAAAGTATAAATTTCAGCACTTCCGTCCGGTAAAGCACGATGCACGTAACCGATGTTGGAAACAACGGTGAAGGCATACGCCAGTCCGTTGTCTTTCGTAGAGAAGTTAGAATGATGACTATAAAGCACCATATATTCTCCTTCAGGAAGTGCGTCAAGTTTTACTTCAATGCTGTGCTGTTGGTAATCGCCATCATCTGGCAATGTATACTTACCAGTTTTAAAAGGAGGCTTCGCTGTAAAATGCTCAATGAAATTTTCTTCGTGATTGCTATAATCCTTTTCCAGCTTTTTGCGTAGCGATTGTACTTCGTCACGCGTTACTTTAATGATGCGGTAATACAGATCGGTAAAATTCTTATAGTGTACCAGACTTCTGAATGGCTGGCCGGGAACATTGTGCTCTTCGATCGTTGCATTAATGGACTTACTCAGGATATCTTCCTGCAGATTTTCACAACGTATAGCGCCATCAGAATCCGGAAACCGTTTCTTTTCTTCTTCGCACAATGCATACGCTTTTTTTAAATCCCATTTGTGGTTATCGCCAAGCAATGGTTTATATAGTGCCCCATGTTCTACCAGCACACGCGCCTTCTCTATTAGAACAATGCCAGCCAACGGATTGTTTTTTACTTTTTGTTCAAGTCGTTCCAACGCCTGCATATAAAGGTCATCCTTATCCGGCTGTGTCAAATGCATACGAACAAATTTCAATCGCTTCAAGTCTACATCTACCAGAGCACCAGGGTCTGCATCCTGTAAATGAAATTGAATCAAGTCCTGTAAAATAGTAAGAGCATAGAACTTCATCGACAATGTATCCGGTGAAGTAACCTTTACCTGTACAAAAGCTGCTGCTTCCGATATATACTCTTTCTTATCAAGCGTGAAAGCATATACAGGTTTTGTGATGTGAGGCTCCTCGGACATAAAGAAATCCACCGCACGGTGTGCCAGGAAATCGTAAAGTGTGGGACGGTATTTTCTTCCAAGATCATTTCCTTTGTAGATGACAGGCTCGTAGATGTCAACGACTTCCTTTTTACTTTTATCGGCTTCCTCAAGACTTAATTTATACTGTGTAAACGTCTCCTGTATAATTTTCGGGAGGTTCCAGGTCTCAATGTCATTTTCCTCTACATTGATAGTTGCACTACGATTGATAAACTCGTATCGATTGCTTTGGTAATACTGCCAGTATAACTCGCCCAACATGGAATGCAGAAGTGGCTTCATCGGATAGGACGCATGATCGGCTTCACCCTTTAGCCGGATCATGTTTTTAACAAACGCATTTTCTTCTTTTACATCCGCCAGTTTTAGCTGGTGGATCATGGCTTTTACTTGCTGGCCAACGTTGTTTTGTGCTTGTGCTTGTTGGGCGATTTCGTTAACAATTTTTAAAGCCGATTCGGGCAGTCCTTTATTCTCAAAATCAGTTACTTCGTTCCAGGCTTTCTCAAAGTCAAATGAATTCATGGTATAGGGTTTATTTTGGGCGCAGGCGGATAGAATGAATGCAAAAAATCCGAGTGCTAAAAATGAAGATTTCATATCGTCAAAGGTAAATGATCAGGAATAGAATACTTGATTTTTTAAAAGTCACAACGGAAGATGTTGGAAGCAGGTGAATTCCATAAAAATGAATAAAAAATTGTATAATTATTTCCGATTGAATAAATACATTGGGTTGGATATCGCATCTTTTGCATCAGGTCGTGCATCGGTGCAATGAAGATAACAATAATAATATGTTCTTATGAGACTATTGATATTGATAAACCTTATATTTTTTTCATCCTACATTCCTTCTGCAGAGCATGATTATATCGCTGATAGTGACGTTCAAAATACATTTCAATGGGAGCAAATTGCAGATAGCGGTATAGCGTCTTTGAATACGAATTTTTGGAACGCAGCTAAGTTCTATAGTAATGCTAATCCGGATGACGGAAAGTTTAATTACTGGCCTCAGGCCCATGCACTGGATGTATTGGTAGATGCCTATGCACGAACCGGAAAGAATGTATATATTGATTATATGAATGCCTGGTATACAGGAGTAAACGTTAAAAACGGCAATACATTTTTAAACGAATTTTATGATGACATGGAGTGGAACGCTTTGGCTATGCACCGTGCCTATCAGGTTACACATGACAAAAAGTGGCTGAACGAAAGTGTTATACTCTGGAATGATATCAAGAATGGCTGGAATGATGTTATAGGTGGAGGAATTGCCTGGCGAAAAACGCAAACCTATTATAAGAATACGCCAGCCAATGTACCTGCTGCTATACTGGCAGCCCGCCTTTACATTGAAACGAAAGAAGAGATATACCTGACGTGGGCAAAGAAGATCTATACCTGGGAGAAGTCGACACTTGTGAATAGACTCGATGGTCTGGTATACGATGGTATCAATGCAAACAATGATGGCAAATTGCAGGATGATCCCGGTTGGAGATTCGCTTATAACCAGGGAGTTTTCATAGGAGCAGCACTTGAACTTTATGGAATTACGAAAGACAAAGTATATTTAAACGATGCCCTTAGAACTGCTGACCACATGATCATCGATAACGTTATGTCCCCTGACGGAATTATGCGTGCAAGTGACAATGGTGACGGTGGTTTATTCAACGGCATTGGCGTACGCTATCTTACTTTATTAACGTTGCATCCGGATATACCATCCTCGTTGCGTAACAAGTATATAGCATTTATCAAACATAACGCGGAGACGCTTTGGTTAAACGGAATGGACAGGACCAAGACTATATTTAGTAATAACTGGCGACAGCCGCCCGGAGAGACAGCATACCTGACTCCGCAGTTAAGCGGGTGCATGCTGATGGAATCTATGGCATTGCTGGCGCGTAAAAATTATTTAAAGTGAGCATCGATCACAGAATGTACTATAAAATTCATTGGCGAAATCCCTCGAAGGTGATCAGCCAGATATATGGAAGCGGACAAACTCCTTTTACTGTAAATAGATTTCACATCGTTTTCGATGCTTTATCGTCTGATGACCTTTTTAAGTTTCAATACTCACACATAGCAACTAGAAGGCTGCTTGAAATTTTCCGCGAGAATCAATTCACAGGGTTGGGAATTTGCAAGGAGCTTATCGTGGAAATTTCAGGTGAATTTAAGGATGTATATACAAGCGAACCGCTTCCGTCTTACTTCCTGCTGGCCGTAAAGGGTACACCCGGTGGTGATGATATCGGGATTACCGCAGACTATGACCTGGTTATTTCAGCACGTGTTTTAAACGAACTAAATGGCGTTAATATATCGGACGTAGACATCGAAGAGTTTTGAATGCAGGCGGAAGGTAATGTCAGAGATAGCATAGTGTCAGTGAGGAACAAATAAGCAATGATTAATTGCTTCGAGTAGTTTAGTCGTGTCCAATGGTTTCTCGATAAAACAATCCACGCCTGCGGCTTTCGCTTTTTGCTGGCAGTCAACTCCGGAGATCATTACGATTGGGATATTGCTCGCGACCTTATGAAGTTTCGGGTACTTGCAAATGGCTATTCCGTCAATCACCGCCATCTCTTTATTGAGTATAAATAAATCCGGCCATTCACTCATTCCATCTACAATGGTGTTGGCGTTGCGGAGGCATTGAACTTCGAATCCGTTGTCATGGAGTATTTTGCGCAAAAGCAAGAGAACATCCTCATCATCATCTGCTATTAAAATTTTCTTTTTATGGTCCATTGGTCTGGTGTGTAGGGAATACTCATTTAGTTTATTACCAAATGAATGACGCGTGCTTTGATTCAATTTTATTTACGTTGTAGTTATTAGTAGTGCAGAAAAAAAGATACTGAGCGATTACTTATAAAAAAATGTGCCATTACAACTGGGACCTTTTCCAAGGACATTTATCCTGTAACAGATCCGCACCGATTTCGAGTGCTTTCGTTTTTCCGGATTTCTCTTCACGGGGAGAATCAAACGTTAGACTCGGTATTTTTTCCGCCACAAGCGGTAATGATAATGGCTGCTGTGAGTATTGAAGTAATGTGATTCATGGTATCGATAATTTGGCGGGAGGCGTGAAAATTCTGTGCCGCGTCTGCATTCTCCAAATGGACGTGCTGAAATATATACATGGTCTCGTCATGTAATCCATTATCTGGAATACCGGATTATCCAATTATAGTTAAGGAAAATAATGGAATTCCTGCGGTGTTGTTCCTGCGTGTATTTGTCGAAATAATGATTAAGCTATATCTTCAAACCAAAATTCCCGGTTGTTAGTTTAATGGCAAAACTATAGCTGAACGGGTTCGAATCCCGCCAATACTACCTGGTAGTTTATGTTGGTTAAAACAAGCTATATAACATTGTTCGAATCAATGTACAACCACTTGAAGGAGGAGGGAAGGAATGGAATGCTAACCTTCAGTTTTTTAGATGCTTCTTCTTTTTCGCAAAGGTATCGTCAATCATTCCGGCTTCAAATAGTAAAGCCCTCACCTGGTCGTCTTTGATCTCATCTGCAGAATTAAAATACAATATATATACCTGCTTGCGCCCTTCGGCCAACAAGGCGCCATCTTCGTTGGACATTAAATTCCCCTGGCAGAATCCAAGTGACACACCTTTTTCTTTTGCAGCTTTATTTTTAGCTCCCAATACCACGGATGCTGGCCAGATAAAACAGATCATATGATGGTGTGAATAAAAAGGTACACCTTCTCCATAGTATCCTTTCTCAATCGCGGAGGGAAGACACTCCTGCACAAGCATACGGAGGCGTTTTACCATAGTCTGCTCAGCTTTTGGCAGGTTCAGAATCATTTCGTCAACGGTTTTTTGAGATGGCATGGAAATGAAGTTTTGCTGATAAAAAAAAATCAAATTTTAAGGAACATGCTACAGCTATATAGTATAAATGTTGGAGATTCGGAAACATATCTGTTATCGACTCAGCCTGTCGAGGGCTTCTTCCAATGTGCTTACAAATACAATCCGGTTTGACTTATTGCTTTCGTAAATGAAGTCGCGCAGACTCTTGCTTTGATATACCGAGAAGTCACCAACAATACCGAGACTCATGGAATAATTTACAATCTTTTGTAACAGTTCTCCGGCTACCCCGCTTTTCAGATCAAAGAATGATTCGTGTAAATTCTCTTTATACAAAACTATTTTTTCAGTGGGTAGGTTGAAAATAATATCGAGGAATAACTGAGGATTATCAATCACGGTTTCTTTGCTTGTAAAGACTGTAATCTGCTCTCCGTTTACTTCGTGCACGTAATGGTTGGTCATCGTTTTTCAGGTGTTGATACTAGTCTAATCTGCGTATGCAAATTTTATAGTACGCAGACCCAATACGAAAAGTTACAACGGTCTATGACCGGTTGGTCGCTTTTATTTTGGAATTCGGGTGCTAAAATTTATAGGTATAGCCCAAACGGATAACCTGGGTCTCATAATAATCAGTGCTTACATAATGGAATCCATCGCCCTGAATTTGTTTTTTTATCCGTAGCGTATTAGCAACATCGGTAGCATTCAAAAATACTTCGCCTTTGCCATTTTGAATGAGTCGCTTTATTCCCAGGTCAATATAGAAGCGCGAATATGTTTTTCCCTGCGGCACAACATCAGGTGCCATGTATACACTTGTGAACTGTATGTCATATTTTCCGGGCAAGTGAAAGAGCCCATTCAACTTTGCACTTCCGGATAAGATTTCCTGACGACCAGCCGTGAATGTATTTTCCTGTGGATATTTATTAACTACACGAAATGCCTCTATGATATTCTGGTAACCGTTCAGGTTAAGGTTAAACGTTGCCCATTGGTCTATGTTCTGTGAAAGTATAATTTCTATTCCGGTTGTATAACTGGCTCCTGCATTTTGAAATATATTGTATATAAGGTTGGACCCCGGAGCGGTGCTGGCGATGCGGGTGATTGTAGCGTCCATACGCTTATGATACAAGGCTGAGTATAGATAGCCATTGTCCCAATTTGCCTTGGATCCTAACTCAAAGGAATTTGTAAACTGCGGGCGAAGCCCGGGATTTCCAACCTTGATAATTTCAGCGTCATCATATTTGGGAAAGATCCGAATATCCACTTCATTGGGCCGATCCACCCTGCGATTGTAGAATAAGGAAAGTGTATAGTTGCTGTTAAGTTTGTACGCCAGCCGAAGGTTGGGAAACGGTTGCGTATAGTTGTAGCCACTGCCCTTATAGGTGCTATGGTCCGGGTTTACTTTATAGTATATATTTACATACTCAACGCGCAAACCGGCTTCGACTTCAAAATCCTTATTTTCGAAAATATAGTTGCCATATACAGCCGGGATTGCTTCTCTATAATTAGCCCAGCCGCCCGCCTTTACATCGAGCGGTGAATTTTGCCCAGGAATGAAACGCATATTCGTGGGTATATATCGGTTTCTGAATTTTACGCCAGTCTCAAATCTTCCATATTTCATTGGGCGAACGTAATCTATACTGAAATCTCCCACATGTTCGTCAGAAATAAGCTTAAAGGAATCGAGACCAATATAGGTAGGTAAAATATTGGTGAAGTAATACTTCTCATCCTCCCTGTGAAAGGTATAGTTAACGCCTACCGTCAGCAGCCGGCCGGGTTGTTTGAATTTATGCTGCCACGTAGCAACTTCCGTAACAGTCGTTTTTAATTCGTCTTCCAGAAATTGCCAAAGGCGCTGACGTTCGGACAAACTGCCATTGAAAAAAGGCTCATCCCCACGATCGAGTATCTTTTCACTGCTAAACAATCCCGATACCGTTATTGTATTCTGATCGTTCATATACCAGTCGAATCCTCCCTTGGCAGTTGCTATATTTGTTGTCCGGTTTCTTTTGGTTTGCTGCTTTACCGTATCACCATTATCATAGTACCTGTCTACAAACTCGTTTTTATTTAATGTCTTTGTATATAGATTATCGCCTTGTATGAAAAGATTTATTTTTTTCTTTCTATAATTGAGCGCTATAGAAGGATTGATCTTGGGAGTGTTTTGATACTGTGGTCGTATGGTCGGATAATTTTCTTTTTTGATCCACAACGCCCCCAATCCTGCGGAGAGCCCTGCCTTTCCGTTGAAGCCTTCCTTTACTTCTTTTTTATAGATGATGTTGATGATGCCCGCGTTGCCGTTAGCATCGTATTTGGAAGACGGATTGTTGATCACTTCGATTCTTTCAATGGCAGAAGCCGGTATATTGTCTAATGCTCGCTGGTTGCCAAACCCGGTCAGCGCGGTTTGCTTGCCATCCACAAGTACTACTACTTTATCGCTCCCGCGGAGTTGCACGGTACCCTCATCACTTACAGTAATGCCGGGGAGATTTTGCATGACTTGTAATAAAGACCCGCCACGCTGATTGATACCTTCTGCAACTGAAAATGTTTTTTTATCCAGTGTCTCCGCTACAGCATCTTGCTTTCCGGTAATGACGACTTCATTCAAGGAAGTTATAGTCTCTTCCAATTCGACTACACCAAGGTCAAGATATTCACTGAGTTTACCTACCAATACGGAGGTGTACTTCGTTTGGTAGCCGACATAAGAGATCTCGAGTATATAATTTCCGGGAAGGACTTTACTCAGGGTATACCGACCCTCTTCGTTTGCTATGGAACCGGATATAAATGTGCTGTCACGTTCTGATTTGAGGATAACGCCCACATAGGAGAGGGGGCGTTTCGAGACCTTGTCTTGCAGAATACCCGAAAGCGTAACACTTTTGACCTGGCCAAAGCAAAATAGCGGAAGTAAAAAAAGAAAGAGCAAAAAGTAAAATCGTTTCATAGCCTGATCTTCCGTACAAAAATCATCAGGAATTCTGAATACAAATTGAATTTTAGAAGGAATTCAGACGAAATGTAATTTAGCCACTGCGACAGTGGTGTTACGCACTGGTATTGCGCTTCACTTACAAAGGTGAGTATAGTAAGTCAGTGGTGGGAATAAAGAGCTGGCAGTCCGCTACAATGGATCCCACAAAAGCTTTAAAGTATTGAGTAGTGATATCTATAGCCTGCATTGAATAACAGGCTATAGATATATAGTTTGATTACTTCAGGTCCTGTGCACATCGAAAACCAATGTGAACCATCGAGGATTCCGGAGTAGAGGAGGACCTCCCGACAATTTGAAACCCATGGCATACCAGTGGATCACATAGAAATGATCCACCCCGTAATACACGTCTTACGGAAGGGTCAATCTCTTTATCCCGCCCGGTTGGTTCAATACTATCTTCACACCATTGCCATACATTGCCACCCATATCGGTGAGTCCAATCTTGCTCGCTCCGAACGCACCTACCGGTGACGTTGTAGCATAGCCATCTTCCACCGTATTGTGATAAGGAAAACTTCCCTGCCATGTATTGGCTTTATACTTTCCGCCTACAACGAGGTCTTCACCCCAGCTATATTGTTGTTGTGTACTCTCACCGTTTTTAGCAGCATGCTCCCATTCCCATTGTGTAGGCAAACGCTTGCCTTTCCATTTAGCATAGGCACGCGCATCGTTCCAAGACACCTGCGTTACCGGATGATCTGGCAATGCAGCCGGTTTATCTTTACCGAACGGATGGCGGAAGTCTGCGCCATCGATCAAGGTCCATTCACCGGTTTTAGCATCGAATATACCTGCATTTCCAAACTTCTCAGCTTCTGTAATATAGTGTGTCATTTTAATGAAGACTTCGAAGTCGGCAACCGTCACGAGATTTCTATCAAGAAGAAATGCTCTGATGTTTACTTTCGTGGCTGCTTTGCTGACCGGATCAATGGTGGACAACGTGCCGCCTTTTACTACCGACATCTCTTTGCTTATATAGTCTGGTATACCGCGGAATGATAAGAGTAATACAATTGCAAATATCTCGACACTAATCCATATATACTCCTTCACAAGCTTATGTATTATAACGTTCATGCTGATTATTTATTGGATGCAAGTTTTGCTTTGCGTTGTTGCGTGATATCACTGGCGCCTTCGCAGGATTGGACCGAAGTCACCTTGAATACAGAAGAGGATATAACTTTCTGGGCCGTAAGTGTTTTTTCATCCAGTTCGAGGAATCCGATTCCGTGATTGAATCGCTGTCCTTTACTCAACACCCAATGCAGGAATACACCAGCGGATCTGTTGGCTGAATTTTTACTGAACACAAAGTTTACGCGCTCAGTCACAAATTTACGATTATTGGTTTTTTCGATATAGCCTATAACCTCGTCCAGCGTAGCATATACTTTTTCATCTTTGTCCACTTTTCCATTTTCGTTCAGGTCAAGTGGAATGACTGCCAGCCCTTCAGATACTTTACGTGTTTTGATATCGTAAACAAACCCCAGGTTGTTAAACGATATACCATTCACATCATTTCGTACTGCATTCGCCAGGTCTTTATCATCGCCTTTTACACCGGTACCCTGTAAGGTTGCAGCATCGTTACCATAATGTTTGGCAAAGGTATGGGCTGCACATGCAGGTTTTTCGCGGGTATATAATGTGATTGGAGACTTAGCTTGTGACGAAGCAAACAGGTCGGGCGTACCGGATGTGAAGTATAGATTGTTAAAATCTTTTTCAGTAAATCCTTTTTCCTGAAGCGAAGCAAGATCGCCGCGCTTACTGTTTGCTACCGGCAACTGTACATAGCGGGCAATGGCAACGCCTTCTTTATTACCCTGAAAATCTTTGTCGGTAAGTCCGTAGGCAGCAATGTTAAAATCGATACTGTCAGCAGGTGCATTCGGTGCTATCGTTACTTTGATGTTCGGATATTCTTTGCTGAATTCTTCGATCCACTTATTCACCAATGGATAGGTGAGTCTTGTACCGCGAAGTTTAACAACACCTTGCTGTGTTTGTGCCGACACCAATGAACCGGTGAGCAACATAATGACGATGATGAGATTCTTTTTCATATAGTATAATTTTATATTTTGATATACTGTTACCTTTTATGCGTTGTGTTTTTATTTATCGTGTTTGCTCATATACCTTTATTCTGAATAAAAGCTGTTGCCAGTTTCTGTAGCTTCTCAACGATCTCGGGATATTTATCAGCTACATTTTTTTGTTCAGAAGGATCATTTTCAAGGTCGAATAATAATCCGGGTGCAGCATCATCACCCGTTTGTATCCCCGGGAACTGATGCGCTCTTGCCTGCTCGAACGGAGCCAGAATGGTTACGCCATCGGGACTGCGAGGATCAACCCATGTAGAGTCCGAAGGAAGCTTAGCCGACTCTGGCGAGTTAATGTGAAGTTTCCATTTACCACTTCGTACAGTTTGAAGTTTGTCTGTATAAAATGAAAAGAGTGCCTGGTGAGGTGTGTTGGCACGGGATGTTAATATTGGTGTGATATCACGACCATCCAATACTATTCCTTTCGGAAGTTTGATTCCGGCCAATACCCCTACCGTTGGAAATATATCAATGATGCCTGCTGGTTCATGACTTACGTGACCTGCGGGAATGTGACCTTTCCATCGTGCTATAAATGGTACACGTATACCACCTTCCCAGTTCTGTGATTTCATACCGCGCAATCCTCCGGAGCTTCCACCAAACCAGGGACCGTTGTCCGAAACAAAAATTACCAACGTGTTTTCATCAAGCCCTGTCTGTGCTAATTTTTTCATTACTTCCCCAACCGACCAATCAAGCTCACGCACCGCATCGGCATATAGATCGCCTTTCGTTTCAGGAGTATAGAACTCTTCCGATACAGCCATAGGTTTGTGCGGCATGGCGTGCGGCAGATATAGGAAGAACGGTTTATCTTTATTTTTGTCGATATACTCCAGCGCTTGTTGGGTATAGCGCTTTGTAAGTGTGGTTTGTACTACCGGATATTCTACAACCTTATCATTCTCCATCAACAGAACCGGGCGCATGTCATTTGAATAGGGTATACCATAATATTCATCAAATCCATGACGTGTTGGAAAGAAAGGAGGCTTGTGACCAAGATGCCACTTGCCTATAATTTTTGTTGCATACCCCGATGCCTTCAATGCTTCGCTTAACAGCAACTGGTTGTCCGCAATCCCTATAGCATCACCACCGCGATAGGTCTGGTAATTGTTTTGTGCTTTCTCAGGATTTGGATTGGAAGTTAAACCATGACGTATAGGATATAGCCCGGTAAGGAGAGAGGCCCGCGTAGGCGCGCAATAAGGCGTTGGTGCATAGAACTGTGTGAGTTTAGCACCTTCGGCTGCAAGCTTGTCAATATTGGGAGTTTCCCATTGGGTCTGTCCGAAAGAGGAGAGGTCCCCATACCCGAGATCGTCGGCCAGTATAATAATGATGTTCGGACCAGATATAGCACGCTTGGCAATGGGAGCCTGCGATAGCGCTGGACGTATTTGCAGGCAGCCAAATATACTGGATAGTATAAAAAAGATTCTGTAACTAAATCTGCTCACATGTATTATCGATCTTTTCATAGAGGTGGTTGCAATGAATATATATGTATACTGGAATCCGTTAAAGCTTAGATACCCTGGATGACCAGGGTATCTATCCATAGGTTTATTTTTTGGCTTGTTGTGCCTGCTGACGTTGCTGTAATTCTTTGTAGCGTCCGGCCGCATATTCAATATCAATCAGTGGATATATATTATACTTGGCTGCCTCGGTATCGAACAAATCCTTGAGCTCCTTTAGCTTTTCAGGATACTTCTGTGCAAGGTTGGTACGCTCGTTAAAATCTTCATTCAGATTATAGAGTTCCCATACTTCTGTATCCGGATTGTTCTCCAATGTGGTCTTGGGTTCATCTGCATAGGTAAATAGATCCAGCGAGTTCGGTCTGTGTGCAGCACCGGCTTTCCATCCGTCTTTATAGATTGCCCGGTTTCCGAAGATGCAATAGTATTGTTGTGTATGGCGCGATGCAGCACCTTTATCAAGTATAGAATATACCAGGCTGGTGCCATGCAATGGATCTTGCTTAACACCTCGGATTGTTTCAGGTTGCTTCACACCAGTGAGCTCTGCAATGGTAGGGTATAGATCTATGAGATGCGTATATTGATTGCGAATACCTCCTTTGTCTGTAACAGCTTTCGGGAAATATACAATGAGTGGATTGTGCGTTGCGCCTTCAGCATTCGCATCACTCTTCCAGAATTTGAAAGGCGTGTTGGTTGCCTGCGCCCAGCCGAGTGGATAGTTTGCTACCGTGGCAACTTCTTTTCCACCAATCTTATCATATTCACTAAGTATAAATTTCCGATAATCATCGCGCTTGATGTTATCTATACCAAAGCGAATGGATTTCGTGGTGACACCATATTCCAGGCCTTCTTTACTTCCTCCATTGTCGCCAATGATTGCAAAGACAACGGTGTTCTCAAGCTGACCGCTTGTCTTCAAGTGCTTGAGCAGACGCCCTATTTCATAGTCGGTATACTCCAGGAAACCTGCGTATACTTCCATGAACCGTGCATATAGCTTCTTCTCGTCTGCCGGCAGATCTTTCCATGCCTTCAGGTATGCATTGAGCGGTGGCAGTTGTGCATTGGCCGGTATAACACCGAGTTTCTTTTGATTGGCAAATACTTTCTCACGGTATACATCCCATCCTTCATCAAATTTACCTTTGTATTTGTCAGACCATTCACGATCTACCTGGTGTGGAGCATGACCTGCCCCGGTAGCATAGTATAAAAAGAATGGCTTCGATGGAGCAAGTTCTTTCTGCTTGCTGATATAGCTGATCGCTTTATCCGTAAGTAAAGCATTCAAATGTCTGCCGTCAGGTTTGATATGTTGATTGTCTTCTACTAGGTCAGGCTTATACTGATCCGTTGCACCTCCAAGAAAACCATAGTTATGATCAAACCCTTTTCCGGAAGGCCAACGGTCGAAAGGACCGAGGTCTGTATTTTCATCATCGGGAGTAAGATGCCATTTGCCTAGTTGATAGGTGCTATATCCGTTTTCGTGTAGCACCTCTGCTATTGTTCCTTTCTCGGGTTGGATATGTCCGTTATACCCTGGGAAATCTGCAGAGAGATAATAATGCGGAAACAACCCCATGCCTACTGAATGGTGGTTTCTTCCTGTGAGCAATGCTGCACGTGTAGGGGAGCATATACCGGCTGTATGAAAATTGGTATAGCGCAGACCTTGGTTGGCCAGTGTATCCAGATTTGGCGTGTGGATCAATCCGCCAAACGCACTGGTAGCACCATACCCGACATCATCCAGCAAGATCAGTAATACATTGGGCGAGCCTGCAGCAGCTTTCTTCAGGTACTCAACTTTATAGGGCTGTGAATCTTTTACTGACTTGCTGATTTTCCCTTGCTGGCTATAGGCCGATGGTAGCAGTGTTACTGTCAACAGTAACGATACTGCTATTTTCAGCCGCGTATAGCGAGGCGTGAATTGTGAGAATTTTTTCATGGGTTGTTGGAAGAAGTTTTATCTGTTTTATAGGTATAATTAGGTGAGACCAAGTTTTGATTCTCTGCGAACCGGTTCGAGCACTACCCGTTCCGTTGTAGCGGCTTCTTCTGCTATAGGGTCCTCCTGTACCATAGGTCCGTCTGCGGATAATTCGCTGCCTGCTTTCTTCGACTTGAAAATAGGCCACATGAATTGTGCGTACCACTCTTCTTTCTGGTAATGCTTTATGCCATACGCGGTTGGGTATTTGCGTGTGATGATGCCTGTACCGAAAATGATATCCCACAGGAAAAACATATTGCCGAAGTTTCCTTTATAGTGCCCTATACCATCATCGTTTGTATCAGCATGATGTGCGTGGTGCGTTGCTGGTGTTGAGATGAGGCGTTCCAAAACCCAGGCAATGGGGTGTAGCCATTTCTTTTCATAAAAAGGTTTATCCCAGGGAATGCTGGAATGTGCCAGTGTAGTGATGATTGATTTGATACCTTTTACAAACAGGGCTGGGTAACCAAGGCCTACATATACCAATGCCGTGGTAAGGTATGTCTGTGAAAAAAATATAGTATAGATGATATTCTGTCGTCCGGCCATTGCCATGCCCATATAGGGCGCAGAGTGGTGCGTTCGATGGAACCGCCAGAGGAATGGTACTTCATGATGCAAACGGTGATACCAGTATTGCGTCAAATCATCCGCGATACAGAGAATAAAAAAGCCCCACCAGAAGGGTACCCATTCAAACGCTGCTTTAAAACCGGGTAAAGCCAGTGGTAAGAATTTCAAACCGAAGTATGCTACCAATGGGCGTACAACAATTTTTGGAACAGTATAGCATACGATATCCAGTATACGTTCATTCTTGTCCCAGTGTTTTTTATAGAGACCCAATGAAAACTCAACGATACCCAGTAAGAGTACCAGCACAGGTAAACCCCACGTGCTCAGGTTTTGAAAAAGTGCTTCAAAAAACTTGATCATATATAGTTGGATTTAGGGTTGATATTATTTTCGGATAACCTGATGCGTTGGTGCTTTCTTTTCCCACGGTCTTTCACCCGACAGGTAAAACGTCAGCAGCATTAGCACTATTGGCAAAGCGTAAATGAAGAGGCTCAGAAGTATGTTTCTGAATATCCTGTTTGCAATATGCGGTTCAATTTTCATATAGGATGTTGGTATATAGTTTTGAGTATATAGTTTTACTTATAATGTTAGCTCAGTAATTTTTGCGTGAGCCACAAGCCACCGAAAAGGATAATGAAGGGGACAAGCGTTACAAGAATCCCGACCAGGATCTTTTTTGCGAGTGTTGTTACATCTGAAAGTGTCATGTTATTTTTTTTATCAGAGTATATTTTGAGAACCAGTTTTTGTCCCGGTCCTACATTTAGAATGATTACTTGCTTCCGAGCGAGAGAGGCTGGTCTTTACTATTCTCCACCAATACGCTGTTCACTTTTCCCGTAAAGGCGAAAGGACCTTTATAGCGATCAGATACTTGTGTGATATAGTCTTTGCCAACATTGATCTCGTCCGTATTGCGAATGTTGGCTTGTGCCTTGACAATCGGAGCTTCGGCTACTTTTACATCATTGATGTAAAGGGCCTGCGTACCCGCAGCATCGGTTGGCTCTTTAGCTTCTTTATAGGTGAGTATATATTTCAGCTTTACTTTTCCGGCTGGTACGGGCTTGTCTGAAACCAGGTGCGTGAGCTTTGCCCCGGTGTTGTTGGCAGCCTGTAACTTTCCATCTTTAATGAACAAACTCACACCCCCAAAGCGGCCACCCAAAGCAAAGAGTACTCCCTCACTACCTTTTAATACTTCCGCATCTGCGGTAATGGTATAGGAGCGATAGGGGACAATGGGGCTGGCTATACCAAAGACTTCTCCGGCTTCCGGATAGAATACCGTAGCGCTTTGTTCGTTTCGCTGGTATAGTGGATTATAATCGAGTTCTTTTTCGGTTCCATCTTTCAAGGGATATATATTATACTTTGCAGCTTCCCTGTCGAATAGTTCGCGCAGCTCTTTCAACTTCTCCGGATTTTTATCGGCCAGATCAAAGCGTTCATTGTAATCTTCATTCAGGTTATAGAGTTCCCATTTGTCGGTACTGAAATCTTCGCCTTTCTTATGGAGTGTTCCAGCTTTCCACCCATCTTTATAGATAGACCGGGACCCCATGATTTCGTAATGCTGAACAACGTGACGTGATGGTGAAGCCGGATTGTTTATGCTATAGGCGAGGCTTGTTCCTTCGATAGGTTCCTGTCTGTATCCATTGATGATCGATGGTACCTGCGCTCCGGTAAGATCGAGCGTAGTAGGAAGTATATCGATCACGTGGCTATATTGATTACGAATGCCACCTTTTTCAGATATACCTTTCGGATAGAAAACGATCAGCGGATTACGAGTGCCTCCTTCAGAGTTGGCATCCTGCTTCCAGTATTTGAAAGGTGTGTTTGCGGCCATAGCCCAACCCAATGGATAGTTTGGCTTTGACGCTTCGGTACCGATCAGGTTTATGTCTGCTATATTTTGCTGCAGACGCTGCGCTTCGGTTTGTGCCGGGTCGTTGGTATTTACTACACCGACAAACGTTCCTTCCTTACTCGCACCATTATCGCCTACCGATACAACGATCAGCGTATTCTCAAGCTGCCCTGTCTTGCGTATAAAGTTTATAATGCGTCCGATCTCATAGTCGGTTTGTGTAACGAAGCCCGCATATACTTCCATGAAACGTGCATATAGCTTCTTCTCATCCGTGGATAATGTATTCCATTCTTTTATACCAGGATTACGCGCTGGCAATACAGTTCCCTTCGGAACAACGCCCAATGCAATTTGCCGTGCGAGTACATCTTCGCGGTATTTATCCCATCCACCATCAAATTTACCTTTATACTTATCAGACCATTCTCTGGCAACCTGGTGTGGAGCATGGCCAGCGCCAGGTGTCAGGTATAGGAAGAAAGGTTTTGATGCATCGACTGTTTTTTGCTCTGCTATATATCCGATTGCTTTATCGGCCAGGCGTGTGTTGAAATGTTTTCCGTCAGAAGCCGGTTCTACTTTACGTGTGTCTTCCCATAGAGTAGGGTGCCATTGATCCGTTGATCCTCCCAGAAATCCATAGAAGTGATCGAACCCGCAGCCAGTAGGCCAACGGTTGAATGGACCGATAGCCGTTGCATCGGAGGGAGGCGTAAGATGCCACTTGCCCACAGCATAGGTGTTGTATCCATTCTCACGAAGTATCTCTGCAATGGTTGCTTTCTCCAATGGCATATAGCCATCATACCCCGGTGTACCAATCGCAGTTTGTGGAAATAGTCCCATGTGTACCGAATGAGAATTTCTTCCGGTGAGCAATGCAGCACGCGTAGGGGAACAGATGGCTGTAGTATGGAAGTTAGTATAGCGGAGCCCGTTGTTGGCAAGGCTATCGAGTGTAGGTGTTTTAATGAGACCACCAAATGTACTGATCGCACCATAACCTACATCATCCAGTAAGATCCAGACTACATTGGGTGCATTTTGTGGAGCCTTCTTTTTTTCAGGCCACCAGGCTTTTGTCTCTGCAAGATTGCGCCCGATTTTACCTTGATAAGGTTGTGAAGGACTATGCTGTCCTGCAGCATGCTTCGCGAAAGTCCCGACAAGAATCAAAGTAGTAAAAATTCTTGCGTACTGTTTGAAAGAAGAGGAAACGGTCATACTGTTTTGTTTAGCGTTGTTAACCGGAAGCCTGGTGGACAACTTCCCTTTTAATTAAAGATCACGTATATACTATATAGATATAGCTATTAGTGATCCGATTTTTTAGTACCCGGGATTTTGATTATCCCGAAGGCTGGCATTCAATTCAATTTCCTGTTGCGGTATAGGATGTAGTCTGTGTTTATCTTCCGCGTTGACTTTGCCAGAGGCACGAAGCGTCTTCACAAAAATGGAATTGCCATCTGCATCTTTCTGACGTACGAGATCAAACCAGCGCTGATATTCGAATACAAGTTCAAGCCTGCGATCCAGGTATAGCGAATCACGGAACTGTGCTTGTGTTAATCCTTCGGTCAGGTCATCAAGTCCTGCTCTGTTCCGTACTTTATTAAGCGAGCTATAGGCTTTTGCTGTCGGGCCATTCAATTCGTTTTCCGCTTCAGCGTGGATCAGAAGTAATTCTGCATAGCGAATGATTGCCACATTGGCTGCCGACTCACTGGTAACTGCTGTTGAGTTAGGGTCCCACGTTTTGTTGAAGTAAGGTATAGAATCAAGTTTACTCCCCTTGATGGCCGGGTCATTCAATGCTCCGTAACGTTTACCATTGGTAGGACTTTTAAAATTAGTTACGAACGTTACGTCTCTTCTTTTATCTTTTGAAGTATATAGTTTAAAGACACTGAAGAACTTGTCTTTACCTCCGGGTTTGGAAGCATCGTCTACCGTATAGAACCATACTTGGTCAGCATAGGAACCTGCGAGCCCTGGAACCTGTGTTCTGATTGATCTCGGGTTTTGATTGTTGCCTTGTGTGAGATAGCTTGAGCTTGATCCGGATTTGAACTGTGCCGAAAATATATGTTCGGAGTTATTTTTATAGGCAGGTAGAAATACTCTTGAGTAATCGCTTTGCAGCGCATAGCCAAATGTACCCGTACCACCGTCTGCTGGTGATAACGCTTGCTCAGCGGTCGTTACAGCGTCTTCATAATGCGCAGTAAGGTTCAATGGGAGTGAAGCTTTTGTTAGATATACTTTTGATAGCAACGCGAGTGCAGCACCTTTTGTAGCCCTTCCTACATCCGGTGATACATAGGAATCAGGCAGTACACTTGCTGCATCTTTCAAGTCCTGTTCAATCTGTGCATATACTTGCGCAGAAGGTGTTCGTTCAATGGCATAGTCCGTTGATGTTACACCGGTTTGTACACCCTTGATGAGCGGAACATCGCCGTATAGTCTTACAAGATTGAAATACCATAAGGCTCTGAGAAATTTAGCTTCACCGATCAATCTTGTTTTAAGCGTTTCACTGAAATTGATAGTAGGTATTTTCTCAATTGCTAAATTTGCTTTGCGTACTGCTGCATAGTGCTGTTGCCACAACTCATATACCCGGAGGTTGGAAGATGTATGCAACAGGTTGGCCATAGAACGAACGTCCGGGTTCGTTGCACCAGGTCCTGGAAATTCATCGTCGGCTTCAAAGTTAAGGCCGGTGTTGAATAATGTATTATAGGGCGTTTGTACGGCATTACCTCCTGCGTTTAATAAATAGTATACCGCGTTCACGGCATTGATAGCATCGGCCTCGGTGTTATAGTAACTATCCGTGGCGATAAAACCTTCCGGATCTTCTTCCAGAAATTTGCTGCATGAAACGAAAGCAAAGAGTATAGTTCCCGTTAATGCTATATATTTTAAGGACTTCATATGAGCTTGTTTACAAGTATATAGTTGATTGATTGGTGCGGTTGCTTAGAATGTAAGGCTAACTCCACCCAATATTGATTTGGAATTTGGATATACACCGTTGTCGATACCCCGGTTTATCAAAGACTGCCCCGAGAAGCTGGCTTCGGGATCATACCCGGTATAATCTGTTTTTGTCCAGAGATTTTGGGCTGAACCATAGATCCGCAGGCCTTGTATTTTTATCCGTGCAGTCCATGCTTTCGGAAATGTATACCCGATTGTTACATTCTTTAACCGCAGGTACGAAGCGTTTTCGATGAAGCGATCTGATATAGTAACAGCCGGGTCCTGGTATGCTTCTTTAACATCAGTATCAGTATTGGTTGCACTGTAGCGGTTCAGCATATCTTTTGAACCATTGTAGTATCCTGTACCCAGCTCCAGGGTAGCACGGTTATTATTATATAGCTTGGCACCCAGTGAAGATTGAAAGAATATAGTCAGATCTATATCTCCGACCGGAGTCTTGTATTTTATTGTATTGGTCAATCCAAGATTTATACCCGGCTGATTCTTGATAATAACACGATCATAAGTTTGTGTAATAACACCATCGGGTACTCCGTTCGGTCCACTGATATCTTTATACTTTTGTCCACCTGCTGTTTTATCAGCTTGAGGAGTAAGCGCAGTTGATCCTGCTTCTTCCGGTTTTATCAAACCATCCGTCTGGTATACCAGGAAAGAACCTACTGGTGCGCCCACCTGTAATACAGAAGGCTGACTGATGTTGGGTATAATCCGATCTATACCGGCACCAAGGTCTGTGATTTTGTTCGAGTTTTTCGAGAATACAAAAAGCGTGTTCCAGGTTAACTTGCTACCGCGGAGGGTTTGTGCATTTACAGCCACTTCTACACCTTTGTTTTCTACAGCCCCTATATTTTGGTAAATGGTAGAAGCCTGGCTTGTATTTGTAGAAGGATCATAATAAGAAAGTCCTGAAGAGCCCGGCACTGATGCGTTCAACAGCAAGTCAGTAGTTTTCTTCTGATAGTAATCCGCTACTATATTTACCCGATTGTCGAACAGACCGAGATCTATACCAATGTTGGTTTGAAAAGTTTGTTCCCAACCAAGATTCGGATTGTTTACAGAGTTAGGGGCATAGCCTTGCACCGTTGCGTTGGAGAAGTTGTAGCGGTATGGAGCAATCTGCGATATAGAAGAGTACGGTACAATGCCTTGGTTTCCGGTTACACCAGCACTGAGGCGCAGTTTAAGAATACTGATTTCCTGTATATCTTCAAGAAAGCTCTCCTCGTTCAGATTCCAACCCAATGCCGCAGATGGAAAGTATCCCCATTTATTACCACCACCAAACCGCGATGAACCGTCTGCGCGTAGGGTTACCGTTAGCAAATACTTTTCGCGTAGTATATAGTTTATCCGGCCAAGAAAGGAAGCCAACTGCCAGGAAGATGCAAATGAACCTGGCGTTCTGGTGCCTGTCCCATTCTGCAATGCATTATAGGTAAGATCATCAAATGCAAATGTAGCGGCAGAAGCTACTTCACCTTTGGTATCAGAAGCTTGCGCTGTAAAACCTACTACTGCATTTATATTATGGATGCCGTTGAATATTTTGGAATAAGAAAGCGTATTCTCATTCAGCCAGCTAATGGTATTGGATGTACCAATGGTAGCGATACCCCCTGTACCCACGCCTCCTGACGGATTTCCTTCGTAGGTACTGTTTGGTAAATACCGGTTTTGTTTGTTGAGGACTATATCGGTACCCAACAATACTTTGAATGATAGTTCTTCAGTAAGTTTATATTCGCCTGCTACATTGGCAAGAAATCGTGTTGTACGGCTTTCGTTAATCTGGTTCAGCAGCGAGTTGATTGGATTTTGTAACGGTGAATCCGTAGAGGTATTCCGGACAAAGTTTCCGAGTGTATCATATACGGGTATAGCAGGAGAGGTGAGGAGCAGGTTCGGTACAATAGCCTGCGGCGCAACACTTCCTATAGTATAGCTTCCCGTGATATAGGATGTAAATGTAAAACGCTCGTTGATGTCATGTTCTACGTTAATGCGTGCAGCGTAGCGATCAAACCCTGTGTTCCGAAGTATACCTTCCTGTTTGAAATAGTTTCCTGAAAAGGCAATTCCTGTTTTGTCGGAACCCGTCAGTATAGAAAGACTATGGCTTTGAATAGGAGCCTCTGTAAAGGCGGCACCTTGCCAATCAGTGCCAGCGCCTGTCGTATCGTAATTAAATGTACCGGATGCAGGCAGCGTTGCTGCTTTACCATTTGGTGTGTTTGCATACGCTTCCTTTCTCAACTCCCACCATTCACGTGCATTTAGTACGGGTATAGTACGGATTACTTTTTGTACGCCATAGTAGCCATCGTAATGTATAGATGACTTTCCACCTTTACTTCCTTTTTTTGTAGTGACTATAATAACACCGTTCGCTCCACGTGAACCATAGATCGCGGTAGCCGATGCATCTTTTAAAACATCGATCGACTCTATATCCGAAGGACTGATCGTTGACAGTGGATTTAGCTTGGGACCGTCTGTTACACCTGCATCGTTAATGCTATAGTCATTGTTGATTGGAAAGCCGTCAATGACATATAGTGGATCGGACACTGCAGTAATCGAGTTGTTACCACGGATCTGTATACTTACACCACCTCCGGGCTGGCCACTGGTTTGTGTAACCTGTACCCCGGCCGTTGCCCCTTGCAGCAATCGCTCTGGAGAACTCACCGGTTGTGCTTTAAGCTCTGCAGGCACGGATGCGACCGAACCCGTGATATCTTTTCGCTTTACTTCGCCATAGCCGATAACCACAATTTCATTTAGTATATTTTCAATCTGCAGCGTGATGTCAGTTGATTCTTCGGTCAGTTCGTAGATTTCGATCTCTTGTTGTTTATAGCCTACCAGATTTACCTGAAGTATAAATGGAAATTCCTTTGCCGGAGCAATCGAGAAATTTCCTTCGGTGTCTGTTACAGCGTATGATGATGTTCCCTTCAGTACAATGGTGGCGCCAGGTAAAGGATCTCCGCCCTCATCCTTAATAGAACCGGCAAGCTTCTCTTGTGCGAAAGCAAACCCTGCCAGGGAAAGTGTAAAGAATGACGTGAGTAGAAATTTTTTCATGTTTATAAAAGGTTAAAGGATTCCCGGGCTACTCATTTTATGAGCAGCAAAGGACACGTTGTATGGAGTTGTTAAAGTTGTTAGGTTACTGGGCAGCCGCGCGTTGCAGGAATTTTTCTTTCTCCGCTTCGAAGCGTTTGATCTCAGGTTTCAGATAACCGAATGCGTGAAGATCTTCCTGCGCATTGTCGATAATCCAGAGCAGGAATTTCAAAGCATCCGGATTCGTACTGATTTTACTCAGTGATATATGTAAGTATTCGATTGGAACGTTTTTTACTTTATCATCTTCGAGTCGTGTAATAACAGTCTCCAGGTCATCGAATATCTTTTCATCATTGGATATGCGCCCGTTTTCGTCGAGGTCTACCGGTAGAACAGAAAGACCGTCCAAAGGCTTACGTGTTTTCGGATTGTATAAAAGTCCCAGCGTGCCATAGGAAACTCCGGTGGAGTCTTTTAGCAATGCTTTGATCAGGTGTTCATCTGCCCCCGCGATTGCCTTACCGGAAATGTTTTGTTGTTCATATCCGAAATACCGCGCGAATGTTACCGGTGCCCCGGCTTTTTGTAAACGGGTGTATATAGTATAAGGAGCTTTTATCTCCTGCTTTTTATCCTTGTCAGCCAGTATATCGTGGAAGTATAATTGCTTGATCAAGGCATTTGTCAAGCCTTTATCATGGTATGTTTTTGCGAACGCGGAAGAAGCATTGGCCACTGGTAATAATGCATAGCGCCCTATATATAGATAGTCACGCGTTTCTTTTATCGCTCTTTCAGGTTCGTAAGCTTCAATTAAAAGATCGTATTTGGTAGGATCTGTTGTTGTACGTGTTTCAATGCTAATGGAAGCTGATGGGTTAACAGCTTTATAGTCCTGGATCCATTTCTCTATCAGTGGATATGCGAAGCGTACCCCGGTAACAATTACTTTATTTGAAGAAGTTTCCTGTGCAAACGATGCGCTGGCCATGAGCAACAGGAAGTAAGCTACCAATATGGAGATGAAAGATTTCATGAATAATAAGAAGTATAGATGTAAATGATCAGAAATTGGTGGCTACGGAGTACACCGTTACTTTAAGGAATTTCCACCAAAAATTCATTAAGACCAGTGTACCCGGAACCATATATAGTATAGAATGCTTATCGGAAGATAAGATAGCGAGCGCAGAAGGCTCAGCACATGCGGCAACAACAACAACTACAGTTGTAGTGAGTCAGTCTAAATGTATTTTCCGGCAATGGAAAATCCCTGCATGAAAAATCGTTCGTTTTCATTACTTTGATTTTATAGTTCCAAACTAAACTTGGCAGGCTTGAGCACCTTGTCTTTGGTGGAGACTGGTTGCCAGAAGTTCATTGAGCCTGTTCTCTCCCTTCTTCGCTATAAAAACAATCTGGTGGGAATTGATTTACTCTACTAATTCGATAGACAAAAGTATGTTTGCGATCCTATATATGCAAGCCCTGACTCATTATTTCTTTCTTTTTATATTAATTTTTATAAAAACTGGATATTTAGCTGTCTAACTGATGTTAGCTAATAGGTATAATGACTCTTTATATATAAGAGAGCAGTGGCTTAGTGACATCGAGGGAAGACGCCGTTGCTTTACCGAGTATGCCTTTACAGGAGAACTTGGAATGGGACTGCATGTTTCAGCCATTAACGGTATTGGGTATAAAAACTGAGTCCCGGGAAAAACCGGGACTCGGTATATATTATCATGGCTTTAAATCGATCTTACAGGTATACTCACAAAGTGAATTTTTTATTTTAGTTTGTTTTCAAGCGCTGTCAATCGTTTGTTTTGGTCTTCGAGTTGCTTCTTCAATGCATCGATCGTTACCTGCTGTTCTTTTACCGCGTTGATAAGGATATACATAACGGCATTGGGATTATAGTTCAGATAATCTGTGTTGGTAGCATCATCGTGGAAGGTATCGATGGTATAGGGAGCGATCTCCTGCACCTCCTGTGCTATTATACCTACATATTGCTTTCCATCATCGGGTATACTACCTGCACCATTGTAGCGGAAGGATACAGGGTTGATTTTAGTAAGGATATCCAGTCCATCCGTAAACGCGGCAATGTCTTTCTTTAATCTTCTGTCAGATGGAACACTCCAGCTGCCGCCACCTGGTTTAACCGCATCGTCAGCACCGAGGTGAAGTAAATGGGAAGGGTTGCTCGTTCCTATACCAACAAAACCTGCCGCCGAAATACGAATTCTCTCCACTCCGTTGGCAGTATTCGTTCCCAGTACACCACCGGTTGGGTTCGTAAAAAATATCAAGTTTCTTCCGGGTGTACCGTTACCGATTTTGAAATCATTGGCATTGGCATACGCATACGCGAGGTTGGCGCCATTTAAAATATTACTATTTCCATTTGAATATCCGGCACTGTTGATCCCGAGATCAACGTATACTGAGTTTTCAGTGCCGTTGTTTGCAGTCGCCACTATATCTGAACTGGCGAGCGCTCCGTTTGAGAAGTTTTGAACATTGATCTCCAGGAAATCATTTATAGTACCAACTGCACTTAATGCAGTTTGAGTAGTACCAGCATCAATCAACACTTTTTCATCTTCTATATCTGTTGTTCCTATACCAATACTGCCTGTGGCCGTAATGCGCATCTGTTCAGTGTTGTTGGTAATAAATGGAAGATCGAAATTGGAGGTTGTTCCGAAGTTGCGTACAGCCAGTACGTTGTTTCCATCGAGGGTCCAGTTAGCACCGCCCGCCACAACAGAAGGCGCGACCCAGGTTGGCGCTGAGCCCGTGCCATTTGATTGAAGTATAAAGCCTGAAGTGCCGGCTGCGTTGTTGGGCATCAAAGCACCACTAAAGCGAAGGTTTCCGGTTACATCAAGAGCTTCAGTAGGAGAGAGGTTCGCGATGCCCACTCTGCCGGTGCCGTCAATGCGCATTCTTTCATTCGCGTTGGCGAAGCCTCCGGTAAAGAAACGAATTGAGCGTGTAGCCGTACCATTGCCGATAACAAAGTCATTTCCCGTAGCATATAGATAGGCTGTATTTGCGCCACCCAATACCGGCAGAGCTACGCTGGTATATCCGCTGGAATTTATACCCATATCTATATAGTTTACCGACTCAGTGCCATTGTTCGCAGTAGCCACGAGGTCGGAACTGGCGCTACCGGCCGCAGAGTTATTCTTTATATTGATCTGCAGATAGCTGTTAATACTACCTCTGCCCATCATTAAATTATAGGAGGTTGTTGTTCCTGCATCCACTAATAATTTTTCTGGATTTGTACCATCAAATGTACTGGATCCGATACCGAGATTCCCGGTTTCTGTCAGGCGCATTCTCTCTAGGTTATTTGTAATGAAAGGAAGTGCAAAGTTGGTGGTTGTACCAATCGATCTTGCAGAAGTTGCTATACTATTTCCATTCTGGAGCCAGCTTGTGGTTGCGGCAACCGTGGAAGGCAAAACCCATGTGGGAGCAGTACCCGTACCGTTGGATTGCAATAGATACCCTGTTGTACCTGCGCTGTTGTTAGGCATGAGTGCACCACTGAAACGAAGATTTCCAGTGACATCAAGCACTTCTGTTGGAGCGGCATTACCGATACCGAGATTCCCGGTTTCTGTTAGGCGCATTCTCTCTACGTTATTTGTAATGAAAGGAAGTGCAAAGTTGGTGGTTGTACCAATCGATCTTGCAGAAGTTGCTATACTATTTCCATTCTGGAGCCAGCTTGTGGTTGCGGCAACGGTGGAAGGTAAAACCCATGTGGGAGCAGTACCCGTACCGTTGGATTGCAATATATATCCCGCTGTGCCGGCACTATTATTAGGCATGAATGCACCACTGAAACGAAAATTTCCTGTTACATCGAGCGCTTCTGTAGGAGCGGTATTGCCTATACCTACTCTGCCCGAAGATGATGCCGCGATCAGCAGCGACCATGTACTGCCATTCCAAAAATAATATCCTGGAATAACATTGTTAGGAGATGTTCCTGCGGTTGCAGTGTTATATACCAAAAGACTTGTAGCAGGTGATGTGACTGGTGAGCTTGAATTGATTGCTGTTAGTGCTACGCGCGGTATTAAGAGGCCAGAGTTAGTAGAAGAAACATCAAGCATAGCGGACGGTGCAGGAGCGCTTCCCGAAGCATTGATTCCAATATTTTGCGCCAGTATTCCGTGGAGTACTCCTATGCAGAATACAATACTCAGATAGATCTTTTTCATTGCCCTGGGATTTATAGTTCATTTATCAGAAAACTTCCTACGATCATCAAAAATGCATAGCTATAGCGTTGTATGCATCAGGAAAAATCTGATTTTTTAAATGTCATAAAAAGAAAACGATGAAGTGTTCAAACATTATTTCAAAGTAAGATGATGGATCTATATTTTTATGAAAGCAATATTATTGGTTGAACATCATTTTGTTCACTCACATAGTTGCCAATGATTGTGATCCGTCCCGTATTTGTGATGGATCATGAAGACTATATATAGATACCTATTTACTTTATATATAGTCTTATAGCAATACGGTTTGAGTTTTTCATTTAAGAAATCAGATGCTATATGCGATATATCTATTTTAAGGCAGCCTCAATTTTTTTAGCAGTTAGTTTGATCACAACGTGTGTTCGTGACGTACAGGCTCAAGCCAGACTTATTCTCAATGGCGCTACGATCAATATAACTCAAGGAGCGGTGCTCGTTGTAGGAAACCCAAGTGCAGATGCTATTACCCGAAACAGCGGGTATATTATCAGCGAGGGAGAAAATAATGCGATCAAATGGTATATCGGTACATTCACCGGGAATTATACAATCCCATGGGGATATAACGGAGACTATATTCCAGTAACCTTCACACCATCGAGCGCCTCTGGAAGTGGTTATTTCATTTTCTCGACATACCATACAACGAACTGGAACAATGCAGCAAATTTACCTACTGGTGTTACTGACTTTAATGGTTCATCCGGCTCCGATCAGTCTGCTTTTGCAATCGACAGGTTCTGGCAGGTAAATGCCGTGGATTATACTGCAAAGCCGCTACTTTCATCATTAACATTTACCTATAGAGATGACGAACATAGCGCCACTGGAAATACAATAGATGAAAATTCACTGCGGCCAGAGCGCTGGAATAGTACGATCAATACATGGACTGATTTTTCTTCCACTCCAACATTAAACACCACGAATAACACAGCAACCATCACAACGCTTAATGCAGCAGATCTATATGCATGGTGGACACTCTCAACATCGCAGCTCAATCGGTATTGGGTCGCTTCGTCTCTGTCCAACTGGAACAACCGGTCGAATTGGTCCGTATCTGCGGGCGGCCCCGGCGGAGCTACCGTTCCGCTCACTACAGATGCCGTTATATTCGATGGCGCAAATGATGGTATATGTATACTTGATACGGATATAAATATAGCATCACTGTTGGTGGCATCGGATTACTCAGGATCTGTAAACCAGGGATCGCATCGTGTTATTGTCGGAGATGACGCTACATTTTCGGGCGGAACTTTTCAGGGCGGATCCGCGCTGATTCAGGTGAACGGAGATATAGCCATTGATGGAGCAACCCTTAATTCAAGCACAGATACGCTGGATGTAAAATCTAATTTTACTTTTAATACGGGCACGTTCAATCATAATAACGGCACTGTAAAATTCTCGGGCTCCACAGTGGGTGTTCCACAGTTAATCAGTGGGACAGCGGTGACTGATTTTAATAATATATATGTTGCGAACTCCGCTTCGAATGCCGGTGTACGAGTCGAGAGCGATCAAAATCTTCAGGGTATATTAACGTTGGCTCCCAGTGCAGTATTGGATGCAGATGGCAGCAGTAACACTGCCATATTCACGCTTATGTCGTTAAATGACAATCCGGTGGCAGACGCAGGTATTGCAACATTGCCGGCCGGTGCGCAGGTAAGCGGAAATGTTACGGTGCAGCGCTATATGGCGTTGGAAGGTGCTAACAACACAAGGATATACCGGTATATAGCATCACCAGTGCAACAGGGAACCGTAGCGGATATACAGCAGGAAATACCGGTGACAGGTTCCTTTGTCGGTTCTTCTAATTGTAAAGCTTGCCTTACAAACCAGTCGATGTTTGAATACGATGAAGCTGTTACTACCGACACTAACGGAAGTGGCTTTGTCGATGTAAACGATGGGTATATAGATTTTCCTTCAATCGTAAATACAGAAGTATTAAGGCCTGGTATTGGCTATACGATTTTTGTGCGTGGTAATTACCTCACGTCACCGGTTTGGGATATCCGGGGTGTCGCCAATCAAGGCAATATATCTTTCCCGGTTACTTTCACATCTTCCGGAAATATAGCGAATGACGGATGGAACCTGGTAGGTAATCCGTACCCATCGGTAATCGATTGGAATGCGGCAGGATGGACGAAGACCAATATCGATGGCACTATTTATATACCTGATAACGGTGGAATCGAATTGCAGTATGCTTCCTGGAATGGTACATTAGGAGTGAATGGAGGATCAAGATATATAGCAACGGCACAGGGCTTTTGGGTTAAGGCAACGGCTAGTCCGGTATTTAGTGCGACAGAAGCTATAAAAGCTGCTGGCCAGACTGCTGTATTTTTTAGAACAGCTTCATTGGAGAATTTATTAAGAATAAGACTTTCAAATGGCTCGTTTGAGGATGAAACCGTAATTCACTTCCGGGAGGATGCTACAACAGAATTTGATAGTCATGCAGATGCATGGAAACTAAAAAATGGAGGCTTCAACCTTTCAACGGTAACCGAAAAGAATGAGCGACTTGCTATCAATTCAATGCCCACGCTGTCGTGTGGTACACAGATCAATCTTGATGTAGCGGATACAAAACCCGGTTCCTATAAATTAAAGTTCAGTAACCTAGGATCGTTTCAGACGGACGCCTCCCTGAGGCTTATTGATCATTATCTGAACCAGACCATTCCTGTTTCAGGAGAGTATATTTATAGCTTTTCAATAACCGATGCACCTGAATCAAAGGGCGATCAGCGTTTTACCGTTGTGATAGACAAGCCTGCTCCTGATGTTGTGATTACAGAATCGGCTGGTAGTCTCACCGTTGACTACACTCAAGGTATTCAGTGGTATAAAGACGGAGCGATGATTGAAGGCGCTACTGCACCTTCACTTACACCAGAAGAACCTGGTATATATACTGTGAATGTTAAAGTGGATGGCTGTACGCTAACCGGTATGAAAGAGTTCTTTATTACTGGTATTGAAAAAGGCAGCAAGGCTATAAAAGTGTATCCGGTTCCTGTAACGGATAAGCTCAGTATAAAGGTTGATGCTTCGCGTAAGCTGACTTCTGTGTCCGTGTTAAATGTATTTGGAAATGAAATTGCTACAACCGACTTACAACTCGAATCTGACAACACTTATACCGGCACTATACCTATGAAAGATTTCCCCGCCGGATCCTATATTGTTCAATTGAAAGGAAGAGAAGGTATCATTTCTATGAAGGTTGTAAAGAAATAGTATGAGCGCATAACTTCCGGTGAATTCTGTACGCGAAGAATTGAATGTGCACAAGTAAGTAGCCTTTGTAACCACTGAGCCTTCTAAGCCGCTTGGCGGAGAATCCATATAGAAAATTATCGAATTATACTATACCGGAAAAATCCGGTATATAAGGTTTTATTTTGTTTTCCGTCAAAAAAGAAATTGAAAAAGTGACGGATTGAATACGCTAATGTATATGTTTGAGCGAGGTCAGGATGTACCCACAATACCGTAAAAGTCCTAAGACATAAACATTGTTACAAAGCTTTTTTCATGATTGAGTATCGGTTTAGTAATGAACATGCGAAAATCCTCTTTGGAATTTTTTCTGTGTTGAGTCGTTTGAATTCATAAGGCCTGTTACATGCCTCGTAGTATTTATTTTTTGCTGCTTTCTGTCCTTTATACCTTTACCACATTTGAAAGCCATTCACAAAGTCGCAGTTACAAGAACTACACGACCGACAATGGTTTGCCTTCCAATACTATATATGCATCGTTTCAGGATAGCAAAGGCTTTATGTGGTTTGGTACACCCCTTGGAGTAAGCCGATACGATGGATATACCTTTTCGCATCTTACCATTCGCGATGGATTATCGGATAACGAAGTCTTTAATTTCTTTGAGGACAGCAGCGATAGAATATGGTTTCGAACCTTGAATGGAAAGGTATCTTACTTCAAAGACGGCTTCATCACCAATTCATCAACAGATACAACGCTAAGGCTACTGGATTCACAATCCTACATCTCCGGGATGTTCGAGGATGCGCAAGGCACTGTGTGGATATCAACGTTAAGAGATGGCATCGTCAATTATTCACGGAACAAACAAATCCATCGTTTTTTTCACAACAATGACTTTGAATCCATCAACGACATTTTTTCAATAGGAAACAGCAGAATTGCGATCGTGTCAAGAACCGGTATATATAAAGTACAAATGAACGAAAAGCAGGATGCGATCTTGGAAACGGACACGTGTCATTTGTTAACAACGGCTAATTTGCAACTCCCCCGAAGCGCTCAACTAAGTCAACATGATATATTGTATAGTAGCCATGGTCATGTTTATGCAGGGAATCTGCAAGATGATACGTTCAGTGTATTTATGCGCCCGGCATCAAGTACACTGTCTGTTTATAATATAGGTCAGGATCACGACAATATTTGGATTTGTACAAATAAGGGTGTTATACCTTATTCCAAAATTACCCGAAAATTCCTGACTCCCTTCTTGCAGGCGTATAAGATCTCTTCTGTAATACGCGACCGGGAAGGAAATTGCTGGATTACTACTCTGGATGGCGGCATTTTCTTTTGCTCAGGGAAAGATATATTTAGTTATACCGTTGCTGATGGATTGGTTTCAAGTAAGATATCGTGCTTGTCCAAGGACCCTGCCAACGCACTATGGTTCGGATATGAAGATGGTGTTGTCGGTATATATCGTCATGGACGCATGCGTTCTATACCCATTGCAAATAATGCCGTTAAAGAAGATTGCAGAATACGCAAAATCCATTTTAATGGAGGTAGATGTTGGATTGCCTCCCAGGTAGGGCTATATCTGTTAGAGAGGAATTCAACCACGTTACTCTGTGGCAATGTGCGAGAAATGATTGAACATCCACAAGGTGAACTGTGGCTTGGAGCGAGTGACCGGGTGTTTGTACTAAGCAGAAGCATTTATGAAGCCTATAAAAATGATGTAACCGTTCTTCCTTCCGACTGCAAACTTGGTTATGGAAATTATGGTGTCTTAAAGAGAGAACGGTCTAATGCGTTCTTCCTGGATAAACAGAATACCATGTGGATCTCCACAGACAAACATCTCTATAAAGCTATAGATGATTCTTTGATAGCCGTTAACCCGGAAAGATTTAACGACAAGGTACAAGTAAACGATTTTGAGGAATTATCGGATACAACCCTGGTGCTGGCTACCAATGGTGATGGAGTTATATTCTTCGACAAGCATGAAAAATATGTTACCGTTGGCGAGGAGCAAGGCTTGACCAGTGGTGTCTGCAATGCAATCTCAGCCGATGCCAGTGGTGCTATATGGGTAGCCACGAGCAATGGCGTTAATAAAATAACGGGCTATCCTGATAAGCTTAAAATAGAGCACTATACTGTACTGGACGGAATGCTTACCAATGAAATAACGGATTTGTTAGTGCTTAAGGATACTGTATGGGTGGCTACGAATAAGGGACTAAATTTTTTTGATCGGCATCTGTCCATACAAGATACAATACAACCCTTGATCTATATAGATCACATCACCGTTCACGGCAAACGTTATTTGCCTCAGATGGAAAGTTTGATTTTCAACCATTCTGAAAATGATGTCGAGATTAAGTATGTAAGCCCGTTGTATAATAGTATAGGAGAAGTACTATATCGGTATAAATTGCATCGTGACTCCCCATGGAAGTATACGCGCGATCCTTTTGTTTATTTACCCGAATTGTCCTGGGGTGAATATGAATTTATAGTGGCGGCCAAAGGCAGGTCGGGAATCTGGAGTAAGGAAGTTTCACTTTCTTTTACTATAAAGAAGCCATTCTGGCGAAGTAATTTTTTTATACTCTCCGTAATCGGTCTCTTGATTGCAGTGGCTTGGGGTGGAATTGCTTTTTATCTTCGTCAGCAAAGAACAAAGGCAATGTGGCAACAGCGGGCACTTGTGTCGGAGCTCAGAACATTGCGTGCGCAGATGAATCCTCATTTTATTTTTAACGCCTTGAATTCCATTCATGCATTGTTCCTGAGAAATGATATCGTAATGGCGCAGGAATACCTGGGACGATTCGGCAAACTCATGCGATCCATTTTAGATCAATCCGAAGAGATCACAATTCCTATACACGAAGAACTTGCGTCCATTACAAATTACCTCGAAATAGAAAAGCTCCGGATGAATTATGGCTTTACATATAGTATAGATGTAGATCCTGCGTTAGATATCTATACGCAGGAAATGCCTTCTATGATTCTTCAGCCTTTTATTGAGAATTCCATTTGGCACGGAT
This sequence comes from Ohtaekwangia koreensis, assembly GCF_900167975.1. Classification (GTDB taxonomy): domain Bacteria; phylum Bacteroidota; class Bacteroidia; order Cytophagales; family Cyclobacteriaceae; genus Ohtaekwangia; species Ohtaekwangia koreensis. The sequence continues at coordinate 800,476 of NZ_FUZU01000003.1, read as the reverse complement.
TTCAGCATACGGCCAGCGATCAAAAACTCACTATTCAATTGGCGATGGGTCACGAGTTTATTATCATAACGTTGCGGGATAATGGTATCGGCAGAAAGAAATCATTTTCATTAAAAAAGAATCATCGTTCCAAAGGTATAAATCTCATCCGAGACAGAATCGAGATCATTAACTTCGAACGTAAACAGAAAATAGAATTGTCCATTGAGGATTTGGAAGACGAGTACGGTAATCATCCCGGCACATTGGTAACATTTAAGATTCCATCTATATAATTATTTATGAGCAGTCAGAAAATATCAGCCGTTATTATAGATGACGAGCAAAGCTCCAGAGAAATTTTACAGAGCATGCTTGAAAAGCATTGTCCTGATATAAAAGTTATTGGAGAAGCGGATTCTGTATCTGCAGGAAAATCATTAATCGTGAGCATGAATCCACAGGTTATTTTCCTGGATATAGAAATGCCTTCGGGGTCTGGGTTTGATCTGTTAAAGGAAATAGGAGCTACTGCAGCCGAAATTATCTTTATAACCGCGCATAATCACTATGCAATCAACGCCATTAAAAATTATGCGCTTGATTATTTACTAAAACCGATCGATGTGCAAGAACTGACGACTGCAGTATCGCGTGTGAAGGATAAGGATATACGTGTTACCCACAAAATTCTTGACTTGTTACGGGAACAGCTTGCCAGCCGGAAACAATACCCGGAACAACTTGCTATACCATCACTGAACGGCCTTGAGATCATTACTATACATTCCATTTTGTATTGTGAAGGCGATAGAAATTATACCACCTTCTATTTGAATGATGACAGTAAAATTATATCCAGCAAAACATTGAAAGACTATGAACGAATGCTGCCGCAGGATACTTTCATTCGGGTACATCAAAAATACCTTGTGAATATAAAGTATGTTAAAAGATATCTGAAAGGAAGGGGAGGGGTTCTGGTGATGTCGAACGCGAAGAATATAGATGTTGCCCACAGTAAAAAAGCCGAAGTTCTGGAGGCACTGAATTATAGTAGCCCTGCCTGACGTATTTGTTCACTCACCTGACGCAGTTATTCCCAAAACTGACGCACCTGATAATCCATTGTTTTACTGTAATGGTTAAGTCTATACTTTTGACTTATAACTTATTACAATATGCCCCCATCGTAAACAGGGTTTTGCCAGCACGGTGCCGACCGTATGTATTTTTTGTTTTACCGAATTACTTGATAAAAGATTTTTAAGCGTTACGACGCATGGCCTACCGCCTGTGCGCACGTGTATACTATGTTTTAAAAACCAGATGATATAAATGAAATAAATCCGAATTCACGATCAGACTTCGGATGCATTCCAGGAATGCGTCCGCAAAATTACTTCCGGTGCAATGGAAGTTTATGGGCCATGCTCATACAGTTATTTTAAAAATCGAACCCTACCTTTAATGAAGCGTTATGACAAATTATTCTTTTAAGTATTTTCATTCTCTGTTATGTATAGTATTGTTTGCTGTAGTGTCGTGTGATAATTACGATGATTACGAAGTAAGCAAGCGCGAGCCAGCGCCATCTACAGACAACGCACTTGCATCTGCACGTTTAGTGCCACCAGGATGTACCAACCGGGCTATAAAATTTGATGGCGTAGATGATTACATTGATCTCGGAGACATTCTAAATACAACAACTTTCCCCGTTACGGTGGCTGCATGGGTAAATGTAGATTCAACCGTAACCGGCAGTCAGCCTATAGTATCCAGCCAGGATAATACGACTACTTACAAAGGCTTCTGGTTTGCTACAACCAATACAAATGTATATGCTGAATATGGTGACGGAGCAGGAGGCAATGATCCTTCATACAGAAGAGGAAGATCGGCTAACGTTGGCAACATTACCAATAGCTGGAAATTTGTAACGGCTGTTCTCAAAGGTATAAATGACATTGAGATATACGTTAATGGCGTAAATGTTGGAGGTACAATTGAAGGGAGTTCAAATTCAACCATGAGCTCCAATGATCCTGCTACAGCAAAGATCGGTAAACGTTCGATCAATGGATTTATATACCATTTTAAAGGCTTGATGGATGATGTTTCGATCTGGGGCAAAGCTTTAACAACTACTGAAATAAATCAGTATATGAACCAAACGCTGAGCGGAAGTGAAACCGGACTTCTTGCCTATTGGAATTTTGATGAAGCGTCTGGTACAACCGTATTGGATTCATCGCCTAATCATTATAATGGTACAATATTCGGAAACGCAGAACGCATAGCATCAAGTGCACCCAATCGTTGTATCAACGGAGCAATTCAATTTGATGGTGTAAATGATTACGTTGATCTTGGTGATATTCTCAATACGACTACATTCCCGATAACCGTCTCGGCATGGGTAAATATAGATCCAACCATCCCGGCTACAGGCCCTATATTTGTAAGTCAGGAAAATACTACTGTATATAAAGGTTTCTGGTTTGCGGTTACCAGTACAAATGTATTTGCAGAGTACGGTGATGGCCGTGGTGGAAACAATTCTGCATACAGAAGAGGAAGATCTGCCAGCGTTACAGGACTTACCAATAACTGGAAATATGTTACTGCGGTTCTAAAAGGTATATCAGACGTTGATTTATATGTTGACGGAGTAAATGTAGGGGGAACTTTACAAGGTTCATCTTCTTATACAATGAGCACAAGCGATCCTTCTACAGCGAAGATCGGCAAGAAACTTACCAATGGAATAAACTACTTCTTTAAAGGAACGATAGATGATGTATCGGTGTGGACCAAAGCGCTCACGGTTACTGAAATCAATCAATATAAAAATCAACTGTTGGTAGGGAATGAAACAGGTTTAACAGGATACTGGAATTTTGATGAAGCTTCCGGTACAACTGTTGTTGATCAGTCGTCAAATCATTTCAATGGTACAATCATGGGTAGCGCATTACGCGTAACCTCAACAGCACCTAATCACTAATAACCTATTTGTGTTTGCAGTGAAGGGGCGTAAGTTTACTTACGTCCCTTTTTTTTGATATTGGTTTTAAGGATTTGTACTATATATGTCAGATGGCCTTCAATAGATATAGGCTTCCTCGAATGGATATGCTTCATTGTTAAATAGCTTTATGTGTACTGTAAAATAATTTTTACTTTGAAGGATATGTATTTCGTCTCCGGAAAGAAGACGATACAGTTCCGCAAGATTTAATAGACCTTGACCTGTGGGAGACTCCATGCTTTTTTGAGGATGGAGGTTGTTGATAACTTTTAAGTAGTCGCCTTCAGTGACAATAATTATTTTCAATGGAGATTCTTCAGTAAAGTGATTATGTCGGATAGCGTTTTCCAACAACGTATAAATGGAGAAATGCGGAACAAATTTCTCCAGCGTGATATCCAACGACAGATCTATTTCGTAGGTCAACGCATTTCTGAACAGCAGTTGTTGTATTTCAATATAGGCCTTGCAAAACATCAACTCCTCTTCCAATCTAACAATTTTGGAAATCGGATTGGCAATGAATGTTTTTAAGAAGTCGGTTACATTTGTCAGACACGCTTCGCCTTGTTTCTGAAGCAACTGTAATTCCTCGTGGTTTTTATGCATTGTGAATGAATGTTTATAATCTGGAGGTAAAGTTAAATCGATAACGGATCATCTATAGCGGGAAAGTCATCTAGGCGGACAGAATGCAAATGGAGGCGGAATATATACCTTTGAATATTTTAGCTTGAACTACTGGTGATGAACGGATTTGGAGCGATGTGTATACTGATATAAGGTTATCATTTCATTCGAGATTAGAGTCCTGACAAAAAAATCCCGTTTTCTTTCGAAACCGGGATGACTTTCTGAACCTGGCTGAATACCCCTATCCCAAACCTTTAATTCAGAACGGTCTTTAATATATAATTAGAAGATATAAAAGATGCTTGCCTGTGCTACATCGTTTCTAAATTCAGGCTTGGTGTTCCCGATTTCGAAGTTGGCAACTTTTGATAGCCCAGCACAGTATCGTACGCCAATGCCAAAGCCAGTTTTCGATTGATATCCCAGTCCTCCTGCAACACCCACATCAATTTGCTGTGAAAAATCTTTTTCCGGCATATTCTCCATATCTTCACTGAGGCGCATGCTTACTTGGGGGCCGGCTTCAAAATATAGTCCCATATTTGTCCGGTACTTAAGGAGTATAGGAACGTTCAGATAATATATCTTGATCTCTTTGTTGCCTAAAAAATCTTCTTTGAATTTTGCTCCTTGAGACGAGAACAGAAATTCCTCTTGTATCGAAAACTTGTCCGTCAATTTGAGATTAACCAACGCCCCTGCATGAAATCCAACCAATGGATCCGTTGAAAAATCAGCGTTGGTGAAATTGCTATAGTTGGCACCCGCCTTGAGTCCGAAGCTTAACCGCTTTAAAATGGATTGTGCAAAAGTGTTGGCAGACGCCAGCATGAGACATACAATAATTAACTTTTTCATATCAGTACATTTAATGTTTTTTACATCAAGCGAAAGCTTGTGTATGTATGGATCAAAGATGTAGGGTTTATACGGCTGCAGAAAGAAGGAAATAAGTGAAGCGGACAAAAGCGATAGCGAAGCTGTCGGATATGTACTTAGGGGTGGAGAAAGCAACGTGTGCCCGTAATGAAATAATTAGCTATATAGATAATGGCACTGCGAACCGCTGTAATGATATTATCTGCCCGAAGTTACTTAACGAAAATCGACTGTGGACTATGTCAGACGGTTTTGGACAACCATTCCAGGAATACAGGAGATTTTACTTTACTAACCATAATTTTTTCTTTGAAGGGTATAGTCAGGTTAACAGAAAGTTTCCGGGAGAAAAAACTGGATACATCAGATATAGCCTTACGAGAGACCAGAAATTGACGATTGGCTCTGAAAAATAAATTTCCGGTTAATTGCTCAAGTTCATCAAGTTTCTTGTTGGGATAGTACATCTTGCCGGAAAACGTTAGCAGGTGCGTGACTTCATTCTCGAGATAAAATAAAGCGGTGTCTTCCAGTTTAACTGGTATAATTTTATCCTGGTGATATACCAGCACCGATGCAGCGCGGTCGGGGTTGCGCTCGGTCAGCATCTTGATCATTGAGCTATAACTGAGACTCTGGTCTGGTGCGAAGATTTTTTTTAGCTGGGTGTATTTGTGTAAGGAACGTTCCAGAGTGTCTACCGTGAAGGGTTTTAAAATATAGTCAATGCCATTGACACGGAAAGCATCCAGTGCGTATTCATTATAGGCTGTGCAAAATATCACCGGTGCGGTTTGAGGCACGGCTATGAATATTTCGAAGCTAAGCCCGTCACCTAATTGAATGTCGCTAAAGATCAGGTCTGGTATATTTCCTTTCTTAAAATACGCGATCGCTTCTTTAACCGAGTGAAGCTGTACAATGGTGGATTCCACCAATTGCCGTATACTTGCCTCAAGGTCATTCGCGACAACCCTTTCATCCTCGATGATTACTATTTTCATTTGCTAGCAATTTTATACTTACAGAAAATGTACGGTCATCTTCTTTTATGATCACTTCATCGCCTGACCAAATCCTGTATCGTTCTGCCAGGTTAGCCAGCCCGTGATTGGTCGATGAGACATTCACCATCTTTTTTTGTAGATTGTTAGAAACGATAATACGGTCGTCTTTTTTGCATATATATACTTTTAACGGTGCTTCTTCTGTCAGTTCATTATGTTTTATAGCATTCTCCAACAACGGCTGGAGTGAAAAGGAGGGAAGAGAAAAGCTTTTCAGTATATTTTCAGGAATTGAAATTGAACAGTCGAGTGCGTCACCAAAACGGATCTTCTGCATTTCCAGATAATCTTTTAAAAGCGATAACTCTTCTTCCAGTAAAGATATTTTGCTGGAGTGACTAAAGACAGAAGCTCGTAAAAAATTTGCCAGATGAACAATGTATGAATCGCCCGCGCGTGAATCGGTCCGGTATAGCGCCTTTACCGTATTGAGTGCATTGAATAGGAAGTGCGGATGTATTTGTTGTTTTAAGAGCAGGTTGGCAGCTTCTGCATGAGCGGTTTTAAGCTTGGAGAATTCAAGATCGGCATGTGCCTTTTCGCTTTGTAAGAGAACAAAGTTGTGGAACACCACAATCAATGAATTGACCATTGCACTTCCTATACCCAAGAGAATAAAGTCGTATAGAACGTAGGAAGAGGTAATGTAATTTGTGAAAAAGACAAACGTTGGCCAGATGATTAAGTATGCTATAGCACTGGCTGTATACGTTAGCAGGTAGCGATACAGTTTGAATTTCCGGGAGCTGATTTCAAATCTTTGCGCCAGGACAACGATAATATAGATATTACTGAGTCCGATGGTTGCAATGGCGATTGCTGTCATTATGGTGATGTGAATGACATGTGTCTGTGCCTTGTCGTGCAGGAGGAAAATACAGACAATAACGCTGGGGATCAGTGATAGTAGCCAATTGAGCCGGATCAGATTTTTAATGGGTAGCTTTAGCTCCATAGATGCAAAAATACACCTCTAACCTCATAGAACATACTTATTTAAGTGAAGCGGACAAAATCGACACTGAGATTAATGTAATCGTACCTGACAGTTACCTAAAGATATTGCTATAGGTCATTGTTGTTATATACCGACTGTTCCCTGAACTGCAAGCGATCCGCTTGAAAGATATTTTAAACGTTTGAAAAATGCTTGTTTTTTAGAGCTAAGGTAAACCCTTAGATTTTTTAAGTATATCCCGTAAAAAGAATCCTCCAATCACGCACCTCTCCAGATGTTGACCTTACGATAATTTCTAAGACCTGATTTTTATAAATCCGGTATTCACCATTGTAACCGTATCTGGCACATATCAACTTTGCGGCTAAGAATACTAAATATATAGGCGTTGAAATACCTGTATAAATGTAAACGTCAATTACTACTTAACCTTATTTAATCACAATCATGAAAAATCTTTTTACCGCGTTTGTCTTTATAATGTATTCAGGGCCAGTGCTGCTCTTGTACGGACAGCAAGCGGATACATTGAAAGCTGATGATTATTTCGATTTGAGTTTGGAAGAAATTATGAACATCAGAATCACAACGGCTTCTAAATCTGCAGAGAGCATTAAGGACGCTCCTGCCATTGTTAGTGTAATCAGTGCAAGAGATATTGAACGGTTTGGCGCAAGGTCGTTGAGTGAAGTACTGGACAGAGCAACGAATGTTTACTTTAACAGCGGTTATACCTATCGAAACAATATGGTTTCTATCCGTGGTAACGTTACTGCTATAGCGAATACAAATGTTCTGATCCTGGTGGATGGCCGCCCTTTTCGCGAAAGCCTTGACAATGGTATGAACGCCGCTATATATAGCTCATTCCCGTTGAACCGTGTGGAGCGAATCGAAATTATTCGCGGACCTGGCTCAGTTCTATATGGTACTTGTGCCCTCACTGGTATCATCAATATTATAACTAAAAATGTTTCGGAGTCAGCTCCGGTTTCTGCCAGTGTTTCATATGGTACATTTGCTTCAAAGCAGGCACAGGTAAGTGGTGCTGCAGATTTAGGCAAACTTAAGTTTACAGGTGGTGTTAATTATTTTGATACGGATGGATGGGATTTTTCTGCTTACGGTGAACCTGAAATTATAATTCAACCGGATAATAGCATCACGGTTGTTCCACCAAGCAAGAACACCATCAAAATGTATGAGAAATCATTTGGCTCCAATGCTAATCTTGTGTTTGGTGATTTTAAGTTACTGACCAACTATATGCATACCAAGCAAGCCAACATGGGTACGTTGCCATCATGGCTTAACAAGACTGCCGGGGGTGATGATGCCGCTTTGCATTTCAATACTACTATTGACCGGTTGCTCATTGATTTAGGCTACGACAAGGAGATTACGAATAACTGGCGCGCGACTTTGAATGTTACCTATAACAACATGTTCAAGAAAAAGCTTTATCCTTCTCTTTCTAATTTTGAGGATGATGGTAAATCCAACGACTACCTTGTAGAGTTGACTAACTATGTGAAGCCTTTTCAGAATATGAACTTAGTTATTGGCGGATTGACGAATACCCAAACCGGAAGTGCAAGAACGTATTCAAAGACTGCAAGCTCAGAGAATCCATTGGGCTATGAGCCGACCAATCCATTTGATAAGACTGCTCCCCGTAACGAATCGCCCTACCAGATTGTGAAGGACTATAACCAAACATGGTGGAGTATATATGCACAAGGTGACTATACAATTGGTAAGCATGTTAAACTTATTGCGGGCGCACAAACCAACAAAGTAACAGGCAACGATTTATATATTGCGCCACGCATCGGAAGTATATTTTATGTAAATGCGTCTTCGGGCATCAAGGTTCTGTATGGTAAAGCGTTCCGTTCTCCTACGCAAAGTGAACGCTACGGAAATAACGTCCCGGACATTTATCCGAATGCTGACTTAAAGCCAGAGACCATCGGCACGTTTGAAACACAGCTCTTTTATACGAAGTCTACTTTTGAGGTTTATCTGACATACTATAATAGTTTGCAAACAGATATCATTCGTCAATCTATTGATGACTCCGAGAGAATCGAAGTTTCATTTGGACCGGGGCTTACATTTATGGTTCCTACATATTTAAATGGAGGGAGACTTCGCTCACAAGGTGTTGAATTAGAAACGAAGACTTTTGTTACCAATTCATTTTCATTGACAACGGGTTTCAGTTATCAGACGACACTTGACGATCAGGGAAATAAAGATGATTACGGTATGCCGAAACTGATGTTAAAGGCTGGCGCTACCTATTCGTTCCCGTTTGGCTTACAACTGGGTGTGTTCAATTCGTATTATGGCAAAGGTGGTGATACTGACCGTAGTTATACACAAGCCGTGAACCCTCCTGTAAAAGCTTATAATTACTTAAGCGCGAACGTTCAGTATAAACTTGGCAAGAACTTTATCATAGGTGTATACGCGAATAATATACTGGATGAAAAAATATATTATCCGGAATATCGTGCCCGTACTGTAAATTCTTTACCTGGTAGAGCCGGTAGAGCGATAAATGGTACGCTGACTTTTAAATTATAGCCTTGTATAGATAAGCATTTTATCCTGACGTTAGTTCCTGGAGAAATATAGCCCGGTACGCACGTCAGGAAAATTGCCATTAGTGTGATTCACTTCAGCGTATCAAATGTATACTTTGCATTTTCCCAGAAACTATCAAGTGCAATAATCCTGGGTTTGAAGAAGGAGATAAGGTCTGGCCAATGCTCTTTGTTCATAATGGACGCTCCAGGTAATTCTTTATAGATTCTGCTGATCATCTTTCCGTCTATCGATACGTCTTGCTGCCAATCCCACGTCTCTTCCAAAGTGGAATGCAGGATTGTTTTCAATTCCAGAAATTGTTCAAAGTACAGTGCGCGTATATGCGAGTCGTTGTGTTCAAGAGATATATAGATCGCAGCTGATTTTTGCCCTGCATCCATACGAAAGTATACGTCCTTGATCCGGGTGTGATAATTCACCCAATTGATCTTCATGCCCTCAGCCGAGAGCACAGGGCTCATATACTTTCCAAAGACGGTCCAAAACTCCTGTCGGATACTGGATGCTTGTTTGCGACTAAACATGCTCCAATATAAGCGGAATGGATAAATATCCACAGGCCTTTTTATTACAGCTGCGATCATCAATATATAGTTGGTCGATCTCCCTGAGTTTGCTGTCTCTCAGACTATATCGTTATTCCTCTACACTAAGGATCCACGTATCACGGAAAGAGTAGCGCGACATCTGCCTGTATTTATTCCGCAGTAGTTGTGCCTCTTGCAGTGTAGGAGCATTCGTCATGTGTACAATGTAATAACCCTTTTCAGGTTGATATGCAATGTCTGCAGGATAGCCGGCTCGCTTCAGTGTACGCGTATAGGTTTTAGCATTTTCAATTGAGCGAAATGCACCCACTACTACATAATGACCTGGAACCAATTTGTTTCCTGATAGTGATTTTACCGTTTGGTCTTTTTGGTTTTCACCATCGGCAGCGGTTGGCAATGGTTCGCTTTGCTTCACCCGTGGTTGTTGTGCGACTTCCTCTTGTTGTTCAGATTCTTTTGCCACATGTTCAGATTCTTTTGCTATGCGTTCCGGCTCTTCTGCTGCATGCTCCTGGTCTTCCGCTGCACGTTCCTGTTCTTTTCCTCCGATAACATATTCCTCTTCCTCTTCTTCTTTCGGGCTGGATTCAACCGGCTGTTGTTTTACTTGTGCTTTGCTTTTTGACTGTGGTCTTTCATTCTTCTTTTTCCCAAGTCGTAGTACAAGTTGCATCTCATGCGTTCCATCCCCGAAGGAATTTATCTGCGATGTTGCAAACTCATACGCATATCCGAGTTTTACTTTGTCCTTGATGTTGAAACCAATAAAAGCAGTGGCTCCATAATCTTGTCTGTAGGATCCTCCGAACCATGCTATATTATCGATGTGGATTACACCAAGTCCTTCATATTGACTTACTGTATTTTCATAGGTACGATAGGTTACCATAGGTTCAAACGCAACCCTGCTGCTGAATCTTATCATATAGCTGGCCGAAGTGATTGTTGTCTTGATTTGTTCAATGCCAACCTTGTTGAAATCCTGTTCGGAGGCCACGTAGGTTCTGAAGAGTCGTGGAATGGCAAAGGCTAACTTGAAGTTCTTTAACTGGTAATGTATACCGAATTGCCCTTCGAAGGAAGATGTCGTTCCAGTCACGGGATCATTTGCATACGCGTCTCCTGCATTAATTGAGTTGCTCGTCATTCCTGCAGATATACCAAAGCCAATTTTATGCTCTTCCTTTATACTATTGCCCAGGTAAACCTGGTAAGCAAATGTTATCAGGCCGGTAGTGGTCTTTAACACACCTGCTTTATCCTGGTATGCTGTAAATGCTACACCGGCTTTATAGTTTAATGGTACATGTATACTTACCGTGCCGGTTGTGGGGGCTCCTTCAATTCCTGCCCATTGATTTCTATAGTTGAGATATACCTCGGTATATCCATTAGGAGCTACAAAAGATGGATTATATAAAAAGGGATTCAGAAAATAATGGCTATACATTAAGCTCTGTTGTGCCTGTACATTCAGGAACGACAATGGAAGCAAGCCAATAAGGATTAATAGGATTTTTATCGCTGGTTTCATTTCAATCTTGCAATGGTTACACTTCCTGTTTGTTTCTTCTGATTTGGATATCGGATGATGTAAAAATATGCACCATCCGGAAGTGGTCTTCCATCCAGTGTTCCGTTCCAGGGCGATGGGTATCCGACAGAAGAATATACTTTCTGTCCTTGCCGGTTGTATACTATAATTTCGCATCCGTCCAGCAAGTATGCATTCTCAATCAACCATGTTTCTGTTGTGGCGTCACCTCGGTTGTCAGGGGAAAATAATTTTTGTGGTGTTACGATCGTGCTCACGCTACTTTGCGCATCGAAGTTTGCTATAATCGATTTATTGCTGTTCATCGTTATTGTAACAGAAGGGGAGGTGTCTGATATATCGCCACTCCACCCGGTAAATGTATATCCGATGGAAGGTGTAACGGTTACGGTTACGACAGTACCTTCATCGTATGTCCCTGCACCGAGTATAGTGCCACCACCAGTAGGTATAGATGTTGTGCTAAGCGTATACGTTACTGGTGCAATAACTTGCTCCTGAAAATTCGCGGTCACTGATTTATTCCCGCTCATAGTTACCGTTACAGAAGCATCTGTCCCTGATGCATCACCACTCCATCCTGTAAAAGTATATCCAGTGGCAGGTGTCGCTTTTACCGTCACTGCAGTGCCTGAAGTATATGTCCCCGCACCAGTGATTGTGCCACCCGCAGTTGGTGTGGCCGTGGTGCTAAGTGTATAGTTTGTAGGCGTAACGGCATCCGCTTGAAAATTAGCAGTCACTGATTTGTTGCCGCTCATGGTTACAGTCACAGAAGTAGCTGTACCAGACGCATCACCACTCCATCCTGTGAAGGTATATCCGGTAGCAGGTGTTGCTTTTACCGTCACTACTGTTCCGGAGGTATATGTACCAGCACCGGTGATCGTTCCACCCGCAGCTGGTGTGGCTGTGGTGCTAAGTGTATAGTTTGTAGGAGTAGCCGCATCCGCTTGAAAATTTGCAGTTACAGATTTGTTACCGCTCATGGTTACGGTAATGGAAGCATTTGTCCCTGATGCATCACCACTCCATCCTGTAAAAGTATATCCAGTGGCAGGTGTCGCTTTTACCGTCACTACTGTTCCGGAGGTATATGCACCAGCACCGGTGATCGTTCCACCCGCAGCTGGTGTGGCTGTGGTGCTAAGTGTATAGTTTGTAGGAGTAGCCGCATCCGCTTGAAAATTTGCAGTTACGGATTTGTTACCGCTCATGGTTACGGTAATGGAAGCATTTGTCCCTGATGCATCACCACTCCATCCCGTAAAGGTATATCCGGTAGCCGGTGTTGCTTTTACCGTCACTACAGTTCCTGAAGTATATGTGCCCGCTCCACTAATCGTTCCACCCGCGTTTGGTGTGACGGTGGTGCTAAGTATATAGTTTGTAGGAGTAGCCGCATCCGCCTGAAAGTTAGCAGTCACCGATTTGTTACCGCTCATGGTTACTGTAATGGTAGCATCTGTCCCGGATGCATCACCACTCCATCCGGTAAAGGTATATCCGGTAGCCGGTGTTGCTTTTACTGTCACAACAGTTCCTGAAGTATATGTACCTGCACCGGTAATGGTTCCGCCTACGGTTGGTGTAGCTGTAGTACTCAATGTATAGGTTACCGGAGTGGTAACATCACAAGATGCAGACGTCAGTGTTGCTCCAGCATTCGTTATAACCGTATCTTTCACATTATCTACAAGCGTTACATCTAATGTATAGGGCGGTGTAAAGGCCGTACCGCTTCCTGCTTTGTTTCCGGTAGTGCTTAAGAACTTATTATTTTTTTCGGTGACCGCTGTAAAGTTGTTGTCCATCAGGTCGATGGGTCTGTTTACATTTTCAAACACATTGCTTTCCACCAATAGATCGGCTTCAAACCCTGCCTGTATGCACTGGGCAGCAACTGTACTGTTGAAAAGATTGTTGGCTATATGTACTTTACCGAAACGTACACGTGGCATACGCGCTTTGCAGCCTTGAGCCCACCAGCAATATTGCATGGTTACGCGAAGTTTGCCCCGGTCAGTGGTAGTACCATCACTTGATCCGAACAAGTCAGAGAACCTGTGATCATCTGCTCCGCCCGGGCCACCGGCTCGTGGGGCTTTGTTATATATGAATTTGCACCACGTTACAGTAATATAGTCTGATGAATTTTTAATATCGAAGTTTCCATCCATGCCGTCCTGAAATTCACAATGATCTATCCATACATTCGTGCAATTATCCAGTGTCATGTTGTCCCAGCCATCAGCGTCATACGCGCCAGGTCCTTCAAACGTCACATTTTTGAATATTATATTCGAGCAGTTCCGAATATATAGTATACCTGAATTGTCTGCAGACTGATCGCTTGAAACCAACTTCGAACCCGGTAAACCAAAGATTGTTTTTCCGGATTGGTCTTTGAGACTTAGTCGCCCACCGGAAGGTATTGTAATCGTTCCTGATATATTGATGACTTTAACGGCAGTAGATGTGATGGCTGTTTTAAGGTCGTTGTAATTCGTAACAATCGTAGCAGCTGCTACGGTTCCACCTCCTGTTACTCCACCGTTCTGACTTGCCCAGCCAACCACGGGGCAATCATTTTGTGCAAATGAAAAATTAGTAATACATATCAAGACAGTGCCAACCAGACATGATAGGATTCGTAATTTTAGCATAGATGAATTTCGTTGTATTAAAAAATGGGATCACATAAATCGCCAAAAATGAAGTTAATTGTATAGCGGATTATCTATAGCGCTTGTTATCAAAGTCTTGGATAACAGAAAGAAATTATAATACAATCTGTAAACATCATCTTCATAATCTACGGTCATTATGATAAAGGAAATCCATACCTGTATAACATAGCGAAGTAACCCCTTTGGATTTTATACTAGAGGTCGTAAAGATGATCTGATTAGCCCATCGTATTGTCAATACTCATTATTATACCTAATATGTGGGTATATAAAATGTTTAAATAATAGCTCTTTAAAGGTTAATTGCATCGTAATTCACTTCAATGTTAATTTTTAATAATTTTTACATTGTTGTAGATAACTCGTTACCTGTGTTCAGGTTGTTTGAGGCTCTATAAATCGAGAGTATATGAGGGATAAATGACTGCTAACGATTGCGTAAAATTGAGGATAGTTAGAGGGAATAATCCTTGGTGTAAATGTGATTTTAAGCAAGCAACCTATAAATGCAGCTTATTTTACTTCAAGGTGATTTAAATGCGCTTTTATAATGTGTAAAATCTTGTATATATAGTATATGTATATGTTTTAGGTCTTGCACTACAAGCTCTCATCATGAGATTTACAATGTCAAAATATACCAGCTAAAATAGTCATGGCATAGCGGAACTGACATCACTTGAATTCACGATGTGAATTGAGCACTACGGAAGATAAGCTTTGATTCTGATTGCGATTTCTTTGATTTTCTCTAAGTGCTTTTGCCTAACATTCTCTAAGTCTAATGTACCTCCGAGAATGACCATCTCTTTCTGATCGAATCGGTTTCTCAGTCTATCGTCAATCATAATGGTTTTCATGCTTTGTGCTATACCTGTTTCAATTAGAAAATCATTTGAATATCCGGCCGTGCACATGGCGAGACCATATTTCATGGTCTTCATTTTTGATATGCTATTGTTATTCTTGTAGGCATAACCTACTGTATATACTCTGTCGAACCAACCTTTTAATTTTGCAGGACAATCACTCCAAAAGACCGGATACAAAAAAATAATGCAATCTGCGTTTTTAATTTTTCTATGTTCTGATAATACGTCATCGGGAATTGGTAATTCACGTTTACCCAAGCCTTCTCTGATATACTCTTCTTCAGACATATCACACCGAAAATTTATAGCATATAAATCTGAAATTTGGACGGTCAGTTGTTGTTGAAGTAATTCATTCTTCAGGAGTTCCAGTATTTGATAGGTATATGATTTCTTACTGGGATGACTATATACAATCAATACGTTCATGATCTGCTTTTAGAAAGTAATTATATGGTTAATGTGATTTCGATTTCTGGATTAGTGAAAGTACAGATTTCAAATAAATTATATTCTGATGGGGGAATGCTCTGAATTCAACGTCAGCCCTACACGTTAGCAGGTTATTTATTGAGCAGTTTCCCACGTGCCAATTTCCTTTGCCAGATCGATTGCTTTTTGTCCTTGTTTTGTCATCAGTCTCTTTTGAATCATCTTTTCAGCTCGATCGCGGTTGGGTTTACTCCATTTACTTTTTGGCTTCCGGGGCGTGAACGTAAGATAATAGCTTTGGGAATCTCTTTTCTTGCACAGGCTATCAATCCATCCGAAGCAGACCGCTTCTTCAGTGGCATCATCGTTGGTAACACATTCTACATTGCTCTTCTTATGGTACAGGATAAGCCAGACCGATTTTTCAGTTTGGCTATTTGCCCTTAACCATTGTCTCCATTCCTTTCGTGTTTTGGCATAGACAGCTTGCTTTCCGTCTTTCATTTCCATCATTACGATGCTGCGTTACGTTGATTTAATATTTCAAGATAATGCTTGTTGGTCATGATGCCCAATATATTTCCGAAAGGATCAACAACGGATGTTGTGACGAAGCTTCCTTTTCCGCCACTATGGTCGGTGATCGGTTGGTATAAAGTAGCTCCAGATGAAAGTAACGTATCAAGTGTGGTTTCGAGGTTATCAACGTGCCAATATACTATAGCGCCAGCAGGAGAAGTTGCTGCACCCTGTGGTGCATACTTACTGTCGATGATGCCGAGTTCGTGTTGATAATCACCAATTCTGAATTCTATATACCCCGGAACGTTAAAGTAAGGTTCGATCCCCAGCAGGTCAGTATACCATTTTTTGGCACCTTCCAGATCCGCTGCATAGAAACTTGTGGTGGCCAGTCCCCGTAAGAAGTTTGATTTTTCCATTTTATTCTATTTTAGTTTTCCGTTTTGATGCCTAATGTATATAGCCTGGTGTTGACCAGTATACCTCAGCAGACTGTGATATCTGCTAAAACGTGCATCTTCAATTTTTAGATGCAAATTTTGGATAACGGATAACCTAAAACACTAAAAGAACCGCATGGTACGGAAAAGTAAGAGACGTTTACCTGATAATATACCGAGCGGGAAGAATGAGTTCAACCATGAATGACGTAATACTGCAGCAGTAGCCATTCCGTTGTTATTCCTTTCAATATTGTTTCTATACATCAAACGCGGACACTTCCTTCAGGGAGAGTCCGTATAGTGTATTAAAAACTACTCATCATAAGGTCAATCTTGCCAAACAATTCGCCAACGCCTAACGCTGCCCAGAGTATAAAAACACCAAGTAAGAATTTTACAATTCCAGGGATTGAGAGGTTTGTCTTTTCTTTAAGCATGGCACTCAAAGGAGGGAAGTATACCAAAGAAAGAAGAAGAAGAAAAATACCGAAACCAAGATCGTTTCCCCAGAAAACATTAACCAAGCCGATCGCGATAACAGCGATGCCAAACAGCCAGCTGATCAAGTTCAAAACAATTGAATTGTTGTTCATCGTTGCTTCAGATTTGTTATTCATAATTATTGATGATTAGATATTGTCTGATTTATAAATTCAAATAGTTGATTCATGTCAACTATCTGTTTCGATGTAAAGATATTTAAAAGTACTTTGAGTTTCAAAGTTAAGTTGAAGAAATATTTAAAAAGCTCTTTTTTACACTGGAACGGGGACAATTTTTAGCGCTTTTCGTTGCAGGAGGCCGGGACTTAACTTACTATCTGGCATTTCTGCGGATGAGAGGAGTGTGCAAACAATACTTGTAAAATAGGAGAGGAGTTTAGTCCACGGCATGCTTCATGAAGCGAAAGTGCTATTACTTTCAAGTGGATAACAGATAAAGTATAAGCTATATACAGGCACGCTGTATATAGCTTATAAAGTTGACAAAGGCTGGTAGGTTCTGAATGACGAATTATTACTTCACAATTTTTTGAACGTGTTGCACGCCACCCTGGTTGATCTTGAAGAGATATACTCCTGTATGCTGGTCAGCAAGGGAAATTGTACTCTTTCCGGAAGTTACTGTAGTAAAAATCATTTTACCTTGGGCATTGAAAATTTCAAGTGTATATGTACTCTTAAGTTTAGGCTCGACAACCACCTGAGATGTAGCGGGATTAGGGTATAACTTGAAGTTTTGCGACACAGGCTCTTCCGAACTCAATACATTATTTTTACAATCTTCTATACTGGTGGATGGAGTAATTCCTGTTTCGCCTCCGGAGCAATGTCCACAAACATCAAACGAAGCAGTTCCGTTGGCCGTACCATGACAATCAACACCGGCTTGAATAAATTTCGAAAGCAGTCTTATATAGTTGATCTGGTAACCATTACTATTTTCCGTTACTTCCCATGAATTCAGCGGCCACGAAGTGTTAAAATCCTTATATGATTTTTGAGCAGGCTGTCCTTTAGGAGGAGTTATACTTTCCGTATTGCAACCTGCGTTTCCTGGGCATACGCCATCCCAGTTATAGCTTGGGTTGGCACCACCCGTAACAAATCCGGGAGCCGGTCCATAGAGAGATGTTCCAACGCGATCCCATTTCGCACTTCCGTTAGCAAACCAGGTATGATAGAATTCATTCACGCAATTTTCTGCGCCATAGTCATACATGTTGGAGAGGTATACTATGTTTAGCGGGTTCACGCCATGTATATAGTGAATGTATGTCTCTGAAGCCTCACGTGCTTCCTGGTTTCGGGAGAGATCAACGTTGTAATTGATCAGGTCAGTGAAAATTAATCCTTGCAATGATTTCATCGAATTGCTACCCCAGCCATACGCATTTATATAAGCCAGGTAAGGATCTGTGTGATTTTGATGTGCCAGGAAATGATCGCTGGTATTGAGCGTATTTTTATACGTAGTAATGATTTTGTCAGCGACTGTAGGATCTACATTGGGCAACGTTGTATAGTATAGCAATACTTCGTTGTTTGAAGCTTCATAGAGCGAATTCCAACCCCACTCGATGAGATGTACTTTTGTATAATTTGCTTCGATGAAGTCTTTATATTTTTGATCGAGTGTGATCTCATACAGAAAACAAGCAGCCTTCAGCTTCGCTATAAATCTTCCGTAATCATCAGTCTCTTGTTGACCAGCGCCAACTCCGGATGTACCGGAAGCAGCATCGTTGTTCTTGAATAAAACATTTGGATTCGCTACGCCCCAATCCCAAGCCTTGATAGCACTTGTTTTTAATTGTAATGCATAGTCTGTTAAACCACGTTCGCCAAAAACTTTAGAAGAAAACGCATAGGCGGCTGCCGTGTTCAGCGTAGCCGATGTACTCGCGGTACCATATACACTTTGTCCGGTAGCAGAGGAGGGTGGACTTGCATGCGCACAGCCTATTATACTCACGACACCTCCGTCTTGCTGTTGCAATCTCAACAGATGATCAATGCCCCATTTAACTTCATCCAGAAGATCCGGTATACCATTGCCAGACTCCGGTATATTATAGTCGTCAGTCCAGATTCCCGGTGCTTCTAAATAGGACCTGAGAAAATCAACTACATAGCCTGCTGTCCAGTTTGTATATCGATTAAAGTCTCCCGCATCATACCATGCACCTGAAAGATCCATCTCTTTCGAAGCGTTGGTTTTCTCATTATAAGGCCGCGCATTTTTATCTTGTAGAGGTCCTAAGTGACTGGCGCCATCTGCCCAACCAGTGCCTGCATAGCGCGCCTCTTTCGCATAGCCAGCCCGTTGATAAAAGAAGGATCGCATCGCATGACGTAAAACACTATTGTAAATAGTAGGAGAGATGTCGAATCCATATGAACGCACATTCTTGTCTATATCCAGAATATAGTAACTGCCAGGTGAAGTCACGGCAGAAAAATCAAACCACCAGGCTCTGTCTCCCGAAGAATTATCGAGCGCACCTGCA
Organism: Ohtaekwangia koreensis; assembly: GCF_900167975.1. Classification (GTDB taxonomy): domain Bacteria; phylum Bacteroidota; class Bacteroidia; order Cytophagales; family Cyclobacteriaceae; genus Ohtaekwangia; species Ohtaekwangia koreensis. The sequence goes on along the minus strand of NZ_FUZU01000003.1, from coordinate 781,235 downwards.
TTCCAGGATACGGCAGTGCCGGTCAGCACCGCTTGCCCGGTCTTGGCATCTATCACTGCATAGGAAGATCCCGGAGTAAAAGACTCTGAAGCGTCAAATCCGGTCTCGGGATTACGCACAACGGCTATCTTTTTGGAGGAGGGAAGATAACCAAACTGGTCAACCACAATATACTTGCTGGTGCTTTGACATAACGCTGTCAGCGAAATGCAAAAGCAGAAAAATAAAAGGCTATACCGCAAAAGTAAATTCATAAGATGTGTCGTTAAGAGACATTCAAAACTAACAGCCAAATCGTTTGCAAACACCTTTATTATAGGGTTGTTAACATTCCATGCATGATTTATGAATATTTATATACCCGCGCTTCGGCTGGTAAGAAGAGCATTCTAAACGCTAAACGTCTTCGCAATCTTGAGAATGATTTAAACCGTATTCAAGAATGTAGGCAATATGAATAACTCCGTGGATGGCAATGATTTCATATAATTCAAAAACGTGAATTTTAAACGGTTGGTGCACCCCCTTTTGGTTGCATGTGCAACAGTTCTCGTCTTACACAAGAGGGAAATCCACCTGGCAATCAGATATATAAGTAACAACATGCGAATATTTGTCAATAAAAATTGCATAAAAATTTGCGTAGCTATTTGACTACATTATATTTGTAGTCAAATAGCTACACGATGAATTTGAGACGAGATGTATTTCAGGCCATAGCAGACCCTACCAGAAGAGCTATACTTGTATTGGTTGCTTCGCAATCTATGACGGCAGGTGCAATTGCGTCAAACTTTGATACAGCGAGACCAACAGTTTCAAAACACTTGCAAATCCTTACAGAGTGCGAACTACTTAAGCAGGAGCAAAACGGAAGAGAAATATACTATCATTTAAATCCTAAAAAGATGAAGGAAATAGCAGACTTCATTGAACCCTTTCGCAAGATGTGGGATGACAGGTTCAATAAACTGGAAGCGATCATGAAAAAGTATAAATCAAAAAAATAAGACAACCATGGAGCGAAAAACAAAAATCAATGCCGAAGACGACAAGCAGGAAATCGTGATAACACGGGAATTTGACTTGCCACTCGAACTACTTTTTAAAGCGTATGTAGAACCGGAAATTGTTGAGCAATGGATGGGAACAAAGGTGTTGAAGCTTGAGAGTAAAAAGCACGGTAGCTGGCAATTTGAAACATCGGATGCTAATGGGAATGTAGTGTTCCGGTCGAATGGTGTAATCCATGAGTTTGTACCAAACCAGAAAATCACGCGCACTTTTGAAATGGAGAATACGCCCTTTCCCGTTCAGCTTGAGTTCCTGGAATTTGAAAAACTAACAGACGATACCAGTAAACTCACCATGCAGATAGTATATAAATCTGTTGAATACAGAAATCAAATGTTGAAGTTGCCCTTTGCCCAGGGAATCAATATGGCGCATAACCGATTACAAGACATCGTCAGTAAATTAAAATAACTATATTATGACAAAGAGAAATAAAATCATCTATTGGATTGCTACGCTCTGGCTTTCGTTGGGAATGCTGTCCACTGCAATCGTACAGTTACTCAATATGAAGGAGGAGGTAGAACTTATTAAAGCGTTGGGCTATCCGGTATATTTCCTTACTATACTTGGTGTTTGGAAAATTTTGGGAGTTGTTGCAGTGCTTATACCCAGATCTCCGTTGCTAAAAGAATGGGCTTACGCAGGCTTTTTCTTTGCTATGTCGGGCGCTATATTTTCACATATAGCTTCGGGTGCTCCCACCAAGATAGCCCCAGCGTTGTTACTACTGGTTCTGACCGTGGTATCATGGTATTTCAGACCTGCCGACAGAAAAACTGTTTCAGTTAATCTTAACAATAAATAAAATGAATCCGAAGGTTGATTTCTTTTTTAGTAAAGCCGAAAAGTGGCAGAAAGAATTGGAAAAATTGAGAATGATTGTTCTTGATTGTGATCTGACCGAAGAGTTGAAGTGGGGTGTTCCGTGTTACACGTTTGAAAAAAATAATATCGTGTTGATACATGCATTCAAAGAGTATTGTGCGCTTTTATTTTTTAAGGGTGCCTTGTTAAAGGACAGTAAACATATACTAATCCAACAAACGGAGAACGTGCAGGCAGCGCGCCAGATCCGGTTTACCAATGTTGCTGAAATAGTGAAGAAAGAAAAAGCTCTGAAGGCCTATATATATGAAGCCATAGAAGTAGAGGAGGCTGGTTTAAAAGTAAGTTTTAAAGAGACTAAAGAATTTTCAATGCCTGAGGAATTTCAAAAGAAGTTAGATAAAACTCCTGCGTTGAAAAAAGCCTTTTATGCATTAACACCAGGAAGGCAAAGAGGATATCTTCTTTATTTTTCACAAGCTAAACAATCCAAGACACGAGAGTCCAGAATTGAAAAGTATATACCGCAAATTCTAAAAGGTGAAGGATTAAATGATTAGCCATTAGTCTGACAATAAAAAACTAATTTTAGAGCGTACAGACTGCAAAATATACTGACATGGATATTATACAAGATTCTGAATTTACAATTGTTTCAACGCGCACATTTCATGCGAATATAGATGAAGTATTTCGTGCCTGGACTGACCCTGTATACTTGAAAAATTGGTGGGGACCAAAAGGGTTTACGAATACTTTTAATGAATTCGATCTGCGGCCGGGTGGAAAATGGAGTTTCATTATGCATGGTCCTGATAAGGGAAACTACGTTAATGAATGTGTATTTATAAAAATAGACAAGCCTAATCTCATCGCCTGGAATCGTCTCTCAAAACCAATCTTTCAGGTTGTAGCTTTATTTGATAAGCAGACTGACGATAAAACCAACGTGACGTTCAAGATGATTTTTGATTCGCCTAAAGAATACGAGACCATCCGGAAGTTTGCACCGGAGAAGAACGAAGAAAACTTCGATCGTCTTGAAAAAGAGTTGGAAAAAATAAAATCATTGACCTAATATAGTATATATGAGCAAAGGCAATAAAAAGAAGTTGTCATTGGAGCAACGTGAAGAGTTACTCAGTGTATTGAAAAAACGCTTTGAGAAAAACATGAGTCGTCATAAAGGTATTGATTGGGCGGATGTGGATGCGAGGCTGGAGGCCAATACTGAAAAGCTATGGTCGCTCAGTGAAATGGAAAGAACGGGTGGCGAACCGGATGTTGTTGGTTACGATAAAAAGGCCGATGAATATATTTTTTACGATTGTTCAGCGGAGAGCCCCAAAGACCGCAGGAGTGTTTGCTACGATCGTGAAGCGCTCGATTCAAGGAAAGAAAATAAACCCAAGGACAGTGCTATAGATCTGGCAGATGCCTTCGGCATTGAACTTTTGACAGAGGAGGAATACCGGGCATTGCAAAAACTTGGAAAGTTTGATACGAAAACATCAAGTTGGGTGAAGACACCTGCAGCCATTCGAAAACTTGGCGGTGCGCTTTTTTGCGACTGCCGTTATGATCATGTCTTCCTGTATCACAATGGCGCAGAATCGTACTACGCTGCCAGAGGATTTCGAGGCTCGTTAAGAGTTTAGATGAACATATATCTGCCGGTGACGATTTTCCATCCAGCTTAGAAAGTTGTGAGATTTCTCTTTGTTGATCAATAATTTGTCTGGCGTTTCAATGACCAGCTTAACATATAGTTTGCGCAGGAAATAATGCTCCACTTCTTTAATCGCCTTGAAGTTTACCAGGTATTGACGGTTTACGCGGAAGAATTGCTTGGGTGAAATGGTGCTGGTAATCTGATCGAGAGACTGGTTGAGCGTAAACTCCTGCCGGTCGAAACACATAATGGATGTTGTATCATTACGAATAAAGAAGAATGCAATATTGTCTATCTGGACAGTGGTATATTTTTGATTCTTAAAGACGAGGAAACTGGTTTTACCAGTGGGTGGGCTAAGTTTTGAAAGTAAAACTTCCAGGTCTGGTGTTGATTTTTGTTGAAAGAAGTTCCGGAGTTCATCTACCTTCGTGAGCGCCTCGCGGATGTCTTCTTTTGAAGCCGGTTTAACAATATAGTCTATACCGTTGCTGTTGAATGCGTCAAGCGAGTACTCATCGTATGCGGTGCAAAATATCACCGGACATTTTATTTTAACTGCCTTAAATATTTCGAAGCAGAGGCCATCTGCGAGCTGAACATCCATGAAGATTAAATCCGGTTCAACGCCTTGCGTGAGTGCTTCCACGGAACGTTCTATACTTTGATATTGACCTATTAATTTAGCTTCGGGTTTTATATCAACGATCATATTCTGTAGTGACTTGGCAGTTTTCAGTTCGTCCTCGATGATGATGAAATTCATAAATCAGCGGAAGTTTTACTGCGCCTAATCATTAAGTAACATTTAAGGTTTAAGTTATTGCCCGTTTCTAAACTGCACAGCGTATTTTTTAAGCCGTATATCGTATGCCTGATTTATGGCAACAGATTAAATACAGACTTAACAAGTCAGGTGCTGCGGAGCGAAGCAAATCTGTTTTATATAGCGTTCACATCGGTCATAAGCTTAAGCGATAGGTCACCGACCTTTATCTGATGTTTAGGGAAATGGAAACACCTTGATTCCTGTACGGTTATGCCCTGTTTTTCTGTTAGAACACCTTAATCACCCGGCCAAATGGCAAGATTTCCCTTCCAGTAGCTGACATCTTAAAGTCACGTTCTAAAAAGAGATTCTTTTGGCGAAAATGTCCGAACTCTTGTCATTTTATTAAAATGGGACTCTGCAAACGATTTTATATTGATTTCAAACGATTGAATAGACAAATGCCCCCTTAAAAATAGCAACTTACACCCCTTGAATTTTGAAGAATGAGCGAAGTTTGTTTACAAATTCCTGATCCTCAGTAAAGAAATGATACGCCAACCTGTCACCGGCCGTCTCTTTAGTCCTCCGATATGGGGGGCTCATTTCTTATGCCGAGCGATTCCTGCACATAGTCAATCACTTCATTTTTAAATAACAAACCCCAAAAACTATGACTAGAAATAGATCGCCTTCTTACGCATAATCAAAAAAGTGTCTTTAATACACCTATTAAGCGATTACAAGATACTGGCCAAGCCATGCTTGGCTTACTCCAACACTGTCAAGGTGTTGATTCTTAATTACCCAACCCCTAAATCCTAAACATGAAATCAAATTTACTGATGTCAGAAAGAAGATTGGGCTTTCTCCTTTTTGAAGGACGCACCCTGATCATCTTACTGTTATGCCTGCTTGTGGCAGGCGCGAGTTACGCTCAGCAGAACGCCACGGAACGTACGATTTCCGGAACGATTCTCGATGAGAGCGGGGCAGGGATGCCAGGCGTAAGCATTCTGATATCCGGAACCAGTACCGGTACCCGGAGTGATGCCGATGGAGCATTCAAATTGATAGTTCCCTCTGATCGGGATGTATTGCACATCACCTTTATTGGCTATACAACACAAGATATAACGGTTGGATCGCAGACTATAATTAACATCACGATGATGCCGGATATCCAATCGTTGCAAGAGGTAGTCGTTGTCGGGTATGGTGTTCAGAAAAAAGAAAGCATGGTGAGCGCTGTCACAAGCGTATCACCTGAAAGTCTTAAATCTCCAACGGGTAACCTTACCAATGCAATTGCCGGACGCGTAGCGGGTGTTATAGCCTATCAAACCAGCGGCGAGCCAGGGTTAGGTACCGATAATTCTGCGTTTTTCATCAGAGGTCTTTCCAGTTTTGGAAGCGGTAAAGTAAATCCACTTATCCTCATTGATAATATAGAGTCAAGTGCCACTGATCTGGCGCGTTTGCAAACTGACGACATCGCGAGTTTTTCGGTATTGAAAGATGCCTCTGCGGCCGCGGTATATGGATCGCGTGGTGCGAACGGTGTCATCCTGGTAACAACAAAATTAGGTATACCCGGCAAAGCCCGCTATAAATTCCGCATGGAGAATACGGTCTCCTCCAATACCAGAAATTATCAGTTAACCGATAACATCTCCTATATGCGGGATGCTAATGAGGCAACCCTCACAAGAAATCCTGCTACTGCGGTGCCTTATGGTGAAAACAAAATAAACCATACGCTCGCAGGAGACGATCCTAATCTATACCCCAGCAACAACTGGCTCAAACAAATGATTAAGGATTATACCGTGAACCAACGCTACAACCTGAATATATCCGGTGGAAGTGAGAACGCTTCCTACTATATCGCGGGAACGTACAATGTTGATAATGGTGTATTGAAAATTGATCCGATCAATGATTTCAATAGTAACATCAAGCTTCGAAATTATTCCATCCGCAGCAATATCAATATCAATTTTACGAAAACAACAGAATTTATTCTGCGACTCTACGGACAGTTTGATGACTACCGTGGACCTGTAGGTGGAGGAGCCATTGCATTCCGGAATGCTCTGTCCGCTAATCCGGTTATGTTTCCGGCAGTATATCCCAAATCAAAATTACCCTATATAAATCACCCGTTGTTTGGTTCTGTACCCACACAAGGTTCGGGTTCATTAACAGGGGGATTGTTTTTGAATCCATATGCTGAGATGGTCAGAGGTTACCAGGTATATAAATCATCCAATATCAATCCGCAGATAGAACTCCGGCAGGATCTTGAATTTATAACCCCAGGGCTAAGCGCCAGCGCGATGGGGTATATTCAGCGATATTCATTTTACTCGGTTGCCCGTGCCTATAACCCTTTCTTCTATACTGCAAATATAGACCCGATTGATCCTTCTCAATATACAGTATCGGTATTGAACAATGGCGCACAGGGCTCTGCGTTTCAACCGACCGGAACAGAGTATCTGGGATACGCGGAGTTACCCAAGGAAGTAACGTCCAAAATATATCTTCAGGCTTCGATTAACTATGCGAGAACTTTCGATAAGCATGAAGTTAGCGGCTTGCTAACGGGATTCGTTTCAAGTTTTGAAGCTGGCAATGCAGGCAGTGTCGTTTCATCGTTGCCACAACGTAATACAGTTTTGGCAGGTAGGGTTACCTACGGTTATGATAGTAAATACCTGGCTGAATTTAACTTTGGATACAATGGATCAGAACGTTTTTCAGAGAAGAATCGCTTTGGATTTTTCCCATCGATTGGCGTTGCCTACAATGTATCGAATGAATCATTCTTCGAACCACTCAAGAATACTGTATCCGAGCTTAAGTTTAGATTTAGCTATGGACTTGTAGGAAATGATCAGATCGGAGATGTCAACGACAGGTTCTTCTATCTTTCGGATGTAAATGCCAACGACAATACTTTTGGAGCCACCTTCGGTACTGCGATTGGTACACCGGCCTACTTTAGACCAGGGTATAGAATCAACCGCTACGGAAATGATAACATCGCCTGGGAAGTATCGAGGCAGTCAAATCTTGGCGTTGATTTTACTTTGTTCAATTCACTCTCTGTTGTTGCCAACGCATTTAAAACGAAGCGTTCAAATATATACTTTCCTAACCCGAATATAGAATCTGCACAAGGGCTCACCAGTGTTCCTTCTGCAAACTACGGATCAGGCGAAACACGTGGTATAGATCTTTCTATGGATTATTCTACATCCATCGGCTCTGATCTATCACTGACTATATCTGGTACATTTACCTATGCCACAAGCAAGGTTACAAAGAATGAACAGATTCAATATAGCTCCGAGCTGGCACACCTATCACGGAAAGGTTATTCATTCTCCCAAGGATGGGGATATATAGCCGAGCGCTTATTTATCGATGATGAAGAAGTTGCCAACTCTCCAGATCAGTCATTCTTTGGTAGTGATGTACGAGCAGGCGATATAAAATATCGCGACATTAATGGTGATAAAGTAATCAACGGTGATGACGTAGTTGCCATTGGTTATCCAACTCAACCGGAGATTGTATATGGTATAGGCCCTTCCATGACCTACAAGCGATTGGACTTTGGTTTTATGTTCCAGGGTGCTGCACGCTCAACATTCTTCATCGATCCGCTAAAAACTTCTCCATTCATTCAGTTCGGTGGATATAATCAGCGGGGAGATATAGTATTGGGTACTGGCTTTCAAAACGGAGAACTGGACGCTATTCAGAAAGACCACTGGTCAGAAGAGAATCCCAACCCATATGCATTCTGGCCACGCTTAAGTAATCAGATCGAATGGAATAATATACAACGTTCTACCTGGTGGATGCGCAACGGAAGTTTCATTCGTCTAAAAACCGTAACGATAGGATATACATTTCCTCCAATAGCCAAGCTGTTTGATTTACAGCCGCGTCTTTACTTCTCTGCCAATAATCTTTTCGCTGTCAGCAACTTTAAGCTTTGGGATGTTGAGATGGGAGGCAATGGCTTAGGCTATCCGGTGCAGCGAATATATATGGTCGGACTTCAGCTCGACTTTTAACCGAATGAAATTGTGAGTATAAAGAATATACATATGAAGATATATACATGGAGTAATCGAAAAGAACAGAAGGGATATACCTGGAGCGTTTCCTCAGGCTTGTTCCTGCTGGTTGCTGGTTTGATGTTTAGCACGGTGTCTTGCAATGACTATCTGGACGTAGTACCGGATAACGTAACCACATTGGACAATGCGTTCTCATTAAAGAATGAAGCAGAAAAATATCTGTTTACATGCTATTCCTATATTCCCAAGAATGGTGATGGCTGGTTTAATATAGGGATTATGGCAGGTGATGAGATTTGGCTACCACAGACCGACAGAACTTATTGGAACCCGGCTTTCAGAATTGCACAGGGAAATCAGAATAGTAATTCACCACTATTGGATGCCTGGCGTGGATACCAATTTGGTGCATCGGGCGGCAGTGATAAGAGACTCTTCGCAGGACTCCGCAGCTGCAACATCTTTCTGGAAAATGTTCGTAACCCAGGCAAGGTACCGGATCTGACGCTGGACATGCGAACACGATGGATTGGTGAAGTGGAATTTTTAAAAGCATACTACCACTACTATATGCTGCGCATGTATGGTCCGATTCCCATTATCGATGCAAACGTTTCGCTCGATGCCGATGTACAGGCAAGCTATGTATACCGCAGGCCTGTAGATGAATGTGTCAACTATATATCTGCGTTGCTTGACTCTTCCATTGCAAAACTTCCCGATGTGGTTGAAAACGATCTGCAGGAAATGGGAAGAGTGACCAAGCCCATAGCCCTGGCGTTGAAGGCCAAACTTTGGGTGATGGCAGCAAGCCCGTTGTTTAATGGCAACAGCGACTTTGCAGGCTTTACCGGTACGGAGGGAGAGTTGTTGTTTAATCCCGTGTACGACCCCACCAAATGGCAAAAAGCAAAAGAGGCTTGTAAAGCTGCGATCGATGCAGCGGAAGGAGTGGGGCACAAATTACATGAGTATACCAATGATCCTTTTGGACTTGCTGATACTACAAAAATACAACTGAGTGTACGGCAGGCGGTAACGGAGCCCTGGAACACCGAAGTGGTATGGGGAAATTCAAACAGTTACTTCTGGAATTCTAACATGTGCCAAATACTTTTAACGGGTACAAAAGCACAAAACCGTCTTCCAACGCCCGGGGTATGGGAAGCGCCTCTTAAAATTGCAAAGATGTTTTACACTAGCAACGGTGTGCCTATTGAAGAAGACGTCACCTTTAATTTTACAGAGTACGAACAATTACGCAAGGCTACAAAAAACGAGAGCTATAATATAAAAACCGGGTATATAACTGCGCGACTGAATTTTGATCGCGAAAATCGATTTTATGCCGATCTTGGTTTTGATGGTGGCATCTGGTATAAGAAGGATGCACGTAGTGTTGATACTGCATTTTATGCGCAGACAAAATGGGCTGACTTAGGAGGCGCGCCTTCAACCTTGAGCTGGAATGAAACCGGATATTATATTAAGAAGCTGGTGAATTGGGAAATGGTCTTCAGTGATAATGATGGAACGACTTATGGACAATATCCGTGGCCCGAGATTCGTCTTGCTGATCTATACCTTCTATATGCTGAAGCTTTAAACGAAGTAGAGCCTGCTTCTACGGAGGCAATTGTTTACCTGGATAAGATCAGAGCAAGAGCTGGACTTGCCGGTGTTGTTGAATCATGGACGAACTATTCGTCTAACGCAACCAAGTTTGCAACCCAGGATGGACTGCGTGAAATTATACACCGGGAGCGTTTGATCGAACTAGCTTTCGAAGGACACAGGTTCTGGGACCTTCGCCGCTGGAAAAAATCTGCTGAAGAACTTAATAAGGATATAACTGGCTGGAACTATACCGGAACAACAGCCGCAACTTATTATAGGGAGACACACATTTATAGTCAAACCTTTGTAACGCCTCGCGATTATCTCTGGCCAATTGGCGCTGAAGACACACGCAAAAATCCAAAGCTGGTAGAAAATCCAGGCTGGTAATCAGGTCACTTAAAATTTACAACGATGAAAATATATACAATGAAATATTGGCTAATCAGTATAGCAACGCTTCTGCTGGTCAATTCTTGTAACGAAGATCTCAGTTACCGGGAGCCTACTGGTACATCCTCGGGTATTCCTCAGCATGTAACGGAAATACAAGTGAAGAACTTCCCGGGAAAAGCAACTATATCCTACAAGCTTCCGGCAGATCCCAACTTGCTTTATGTCCAAGCAAAGTATGTGCTGGCAAACGGAAAAGAGATGGATGTGAAGTCCTCTTACTTTGTTGATTCCCTTGTAGTGGAAGGTTTTGCTGACACACAAGAGCACGAAATCAAGTTATATACCGTGAATCGTCAGGAGGTTCATTCAGATCCGATTTCTGTTACCGTAAAGCCGCTCACGGCTCCCATCTGGTCGGTGCTGGAGAGTATAGATATACGGGATGCCTTCGGAGGTTACAAGCTTACGGCTGTGAATAAAACGCAGGAAGCCATCGGTATATTAATCATGGAGACGAATGTGTTTGACGAATGGGAAGTAGATAACAACCTCAGTATTTATACTTCAATCGACTCAGTTCTTTCCCAGCGTAGCGGAATGGATACGGTAACACGGCACTTTGCTATTGCTGTTCGCGATCGCTGGAGTAACATCACCGACACTTTATACAAGGACATCAATCCTATATATGAAGTGGAACTCAACACCGCGAATTTCCGGCACTTTCCATTGCCGGGTGATCCGAGTCAACAACCGGGTGCTGCGGTAAGCAATATGTGGGACAAACGTTATGGCTGGCCCGTTAGTTTCAGCAGCCTGGCAGCCGCCACGTTGAATGTTCCTTCAATCGTCACGGTTGATATGGGAGTCTCTGCCAAGCTGAGTAAAGTTTGGATCAGACCTTTCATGGAGCTCAGCAATCTATACTATGGCTTTACAACCTTAAAGCATTTCGAGTTATGGGGCTCAGCCAATCCCAATCAGAGTGGTGCGCTGGATGAGAGTTGGACGTTGCTGGGTAAATATGAATTGAAGAAACCTTCCGGAAGTTCAGGTAACACGGAGACAGCGTCCGATCAGGAAGCGGCTGCCAACGGATTCTTCTACGACATCGATTTGAATGCTCCCAAGATCCGGTATCTGCGCATCCGGTGCCTAGTAAACTGGGCTGGCTCATGTCCGCAAAGTGTTGATGAACTTAAGGTTTTCGGTGACCCTCGCTAAAAGAATGTGTATAGCAGGTTTGATAGTTAAAACCATAAAGAGAAAAATATGAAATATATATATAATACGAGATGCAAATTGGTTAGCGTCATCACTACACTTTGTCTGGTAATACTACTGGTCGCGTGCAGTGATTGGGATGAGTATAAGAAGTATACCCAGGACGGTGAGATAATCTATACCGGTAAATTCGATTCGGTTGTTGTTTTTCCCGGAAAGGAACGCGTGCGACTTTGGGGTACCATTACGCGTGATCCGAAAGTAGAGAAATGTAAAATCTATTGGAACAACTTCCGCGATTCAGTGTTATTTGATATCGATGGATTGAACAATGATTTTATGTTTGATGGAATTTTTGGTGTGGAGGAGGGAACCAAAAGTTTCACGGTATATACCTATGATGCTGCGGGAAATTCATCCGTTGGGGTCACGATAACCGGTAATTCATACGGCAGCCGCTATCGCAATACGCTGTCTAACCGGAGAATAAAATCAATCGGCTATGATGAGGCAGCAACCACTATATATTGGGACTTGATTGATAAAACGCTTGGCCCCGTTCAAATGGAAGTGAGCTATAAAGCGCTCACAGGCGATACCGTTGTGATAACGCCTGCCACTGAAACGACCACTATCTTAAAAGGATTGGACTTTGAGAATGATAGCTTTACATGGCGTACTGTCTTCAGGCCGCTACCGCTTACTCCAAACGTTGTATGCATTGATACGTTCTGTACTAAATATAGTATACGCGGTACACCAAACTTCGTAGAGAAAGAACTGGATCGATCATTATTTGCTGCCGTATCGCTTGCAGGAGATGCTCCGGGAAACGGTGGTGCCGGTGGAGTCGCTGGAATGTGGGACGGAAAAGCACAAAATGCATACGATGGTGCTAACTTTACGGATACAGGTGCAGGAAGTTCTTCACCTCAGATGGTAACATTTGATTTAGGTATAAAGGTTGACCTGACTACGATTACCTTGTATCCATTTCAGGAGTGGTGGGGATCGTATTATGTTTTCTCCACGATCCTGGACTATGAGATATACGGTGCGTCCAACCCTAGCAGCAGCGGAGCATTGGATGAAACCTGGACATTGCTGAACTCCGGAACCATCACGAAGCCTTCCGGTCTTCCAAAGGACAACGAAGATGCAGCGGATAAAGCTGCTGCTATAGCCGGGTTTGCTTTAGCGGTTGACCCGGACGCTCCTAAAGTCAGGTATATACGAATACGGTGCCTTCGAAATTATGAAGCACTTTTTACGGGCAATTCAAATGCTTTTTTCAGCGTTGCTGAAGTAAGGGTATTTGGAATGCTCCCCGAATAAGGACTGTAGTAAAATACCAGTTGTATTGGTAAAACCGACTGGATGAACTTCCGGGAAGCCGTCTCAAAATTTTGAGACGGCTTTTTTATTTAGTGGTGATGATTTTACTTATAGCCTAACAGGCTATATTTAGATTGAAGGCCGTTGTCTGTAAAAATACGTTGGTAAATCAACTTTATAACAAAGAAATGAACAAGGGCGCAAGCGTTCAGCACTGCAGAATGGGAGGTCATTGGAATATTGCAATACTCTACGACAGGTATTATTAATGGTGGAGCACGTGCTGCATTTCCTCCAATGGAAAATGCTGAGTAGGCAACACTTGGTAATTATATAGTTTGAAAATAATAGACACATCCCCCGGTCATTGAACTGACTTGGAGACGTGTTATCCAGAGCCGCCATGAAAGTTGCGACCCTGTATATATCAAAGTGTAACCGTTACGCGAAAGAATGTTGCAGGAATTGACAAGCTGTTTTCATTGCCGCTTTTGTTTTGACTTTGAAATAATGCTTCCAATTCGCGTTGTAGATCACTAGCCTTGCCGTTGTTTTCTGCGGCCTCGAATGCATTCATAGTGGGGCCGTAGTAATTTTTAAACCTTTGCACAAACTCTGCTGTAGAGAAAGGCGCGCTAAATGTAAAGGCATCCGGAACACACGAGATGTTTTCTTTCGGTATACCAGCCTTACCAAAACGCTCGACAACATGGCTCTCTACTCCCCATAACATCGGGCTGATAAATCCTTCCGGAGGAGGAGGCGTATACGCAGAACTGATCTTTAATATTTGTGCGACCAGAGTAGGATCTCCCGGAATCCAATTGCCCATAATAATTCGTCCACCGGGTTTGGTAACACGAACCATTTCCTTTGCTACATCAAAAGGTTTGGGAGCGAACATGGCACCGAATATACTTACAGTAAGGTCGAAAGTATGATCGCTCAACTCGTGCAGATTCGTGGCATCTCCTTCCTGAAAGGTGCAGTTTGTCAGACCGGCAGCCTTGGCCCGAAGGTTTCCTGCCTGAACAAGATTGCTTGCTATATCTACACCTAAAACTTTTGCACCCAGTTGTGCTGCCGGTATTGCCGTAGTGCCATCACCACAGCCGAGGTCAAGAACGTGAAGATCTTTGGTGATTCCGAGTTTGGCTACCAGGGCTGCACCACTGTCGCGCATCGTTTCTGCCAAGCGTGTGAAGTCGCCTTTTTCCCATAATTGTTTGTTTGGATTCATCTTTTTTTAATTTATAGATATATATATAATTAGACTTCAGTCTTATTGAGATAATGTTCTGCTTTCTTGAATTCCTCCTTGCTGATTTCTACAGGTGTTGTCCTATCGGGCGACATACATTATTTCTTAGCCAGTGTCAAAATTACTTACTTCTTGCTGTTATGATGTTGCTTAACGGTTCAGAGATATGACTGAACGGTTCATTCGGCGCTGGACGCAGCTTGCGATTACGTCAACGAATTAACCTCTTTTCATGATATTTTGTAACTTAGTCAGCAGAAGTATATGGTAAACTTTTACGAACGGGTTTTACAGCAGCCTAACTACTATCGCCAATTTAATTGCAGTGATTCATTGATCACGGTTTTTAATTGTCCATTGGAGGCGCGACTCATGAAGTCACGGTTTGCTGATCTATGGAGCCAGTATAATTATCTGTTTTACGTTGTGGAGGGAAGGAAAATCTGGCATACCGCGCATAAGCATTATGCTATCGGTAAAGAAACTTGTGTGTTTGTTCGAAAGGGCGCCTGGATATTTGAGAACTTTCTGGAAGAAGGATTTTGTGTTGTCCTGTTTTTTATTCCTGACGATTTCATTTGCAATACATTAAAAGCAAAATTAAAACCGCTTGATACTACGCCTACACAAATTGAACCCGTTATTATAGTGGATCAAAGCGATCCGTTGTCTGCATTTTTTCTTTCAGTCTCTTCGTATTTCAGTGAAACGCATGAGCCGGATCCATCACTACTGGAATTAAAATTTAAAGAACTTATTCTTACCGTTGCAGACAATCCGAAGAACGGTGAATTGTTGTCCTATTTTTGCTCGTTGTTACATGAACCACAATATATATCGTTGCAACGAGTAATGGATGAAAACTATTGTTTCAATCTCAAGATGGAGGAGTATGCGCAGTTAACCAATAGAAGTCTGTCCACCTTCAAAAGAGATTTTCAGAAGGTATATAAAACCGCACCTGGAAAATGGCTATTGGAGCAGAGACTAAATCATGCGCTTCGCCTTTTGAATGATCGCCATAAAACGATAAGTGAAACGTCTTTCGAGAGTGGCTTCGAAAACGTGTCTCATTTCAGTCGTTCTTTTAAAAAACGTTTTGGTGTTGCGCCTTCCGCCATCAGACAGGAAAACGCATTGAATCTGTAGCGTATTTCATTTGGAATTATGGTAAATATAGGTTAGCCTGAATTTCATCATTTAGCTATATCTATACACTATAGTCTTTTACTGGGCGCATCCTGCTGTAGTTTGCTGTTTTTGATTCCGTAACCGATGTATATAAAAACACCAATGACTAACCAGATGATTAACCGTAACCAATTGGCAGGACCAAGTGTATAGATGAGTCCGGCACAAACAAGAATCCCAAGGATAGGAACTACCGGCACCCAAGGCGTGCGGAAGGGGCGGGGTATAGCAGGATCTGTTTTGCGTAAAACTATAATACCCAAACAGACCAGTATAAAAGCGAACAACGTCCCAATCACGGTCATGTCAGATATAATGGAAGCGGGAACAAACCCGGCAATAAGTCCTACGAAAATAAAAAATAACAGGTTTGATTTCCATGGTGTTTTAAACCTGGAATGCAGTTGAGAGAATACGTTCGGTACAAGTCCATCTTTTGACATAGAGAAGAATACGCGTGATTGTCCCATAAGCATGACGAGTATAACGGAAGAGAATCCGGCAAGAATAGCAATGGTAATTAATGTCGAGAGCCATCCATAACCTTTCATATAGGTATCGATGACATAGGTAATAGAAGCTTCCTGACCAACGGTTCTGAACTCTTTATAGTTAGCGACACCGGCAAGTACATGTGCAAAGAGAATATAGAGTACTACACAAATCAGCAGCGATAACAATATACCCTTGGGCATATCGCGTTGTGGATTTTTAGATTCCTGTGCAGCGGTGGATACAGCATCAAAACCAATGAAAGCAAAGAACACAACACCGGCTCCGGCAAAGATACCGGTCCATCCAAATTCACCCGACACGTTGGTGGTGTTGACAGGTATATAGGGAGTATAATTATCCGGATTTATATACGACCAGCCAAAGCCGATAAACAGCAATACGATTCCTACTTTAATAATAACGATGATGCTGTTTACCAGTGAAGATCCCTTAACACCTCTGATCAATACAAGGGATAGCAGCAGGATGATGAACATAGCCGGAAGATTTATTATACCCCGCGTCCCTTCCATCGAATATTGAAATGGAGAATGCGAAAACTCATAGGGGATTTGAACATGAAAGACATTGCCCAATAACTTGTTCAAGTATTCTGACCACGATGTAGCGACTTTAGCGGAAGCAACACCATACTCCAATACCAGATCCCATCCGATGATCCAGGCAATCAATTCGCCCATGGTGGCGTACGCATAGGTATAGGCGCTGCCGGCAATCGGAATCATGGAAGCAAACTCTGCGTAACACAAGCCTGCCAGCGCGCAGCCTGTGCCTGCTATGAGGAAGCTTATCGATACAGCAGGCCCCGTATGATTGGCGATCGCTTCGGCTGTGCTGGTAAATAGTCCGGCTCCTATAATGGCTCCTATACCAAGGGCGATGAGGCCCAGGGTGCCGATGGTTCGCTTCAGACCTTTCTCATTGTCGGAAGCCTCGCTTACAAGTTGATTGATGTTTTTCTTGAGCCAGATGTTTGCCATGGACCTTGAACATTTGTGTGATGTCCAAATGTATATAGCCCGGTATCCCACGGTCCACGGGTGTTACAAAGAATAGCAAAATGTAACTCAGAGAAAGGATGTGTAACTGCAGTTACATTAAGTTACAATGGATTTATATACTTGATTTTCAGGCGAATTGATAAACTCCCGTAACAACGTTTCATCAATTTTAATATTCTCGGGAATTATCCGCAGCCTATATTTTCCCTGCCCGATGAATGTAAAAAGATCCTTCCGGTCTAACTTCTGGTCGTCTTCCAGCTTTAATATTTCATTCATGTTATCGATAATCCTGCTGAGGTAAGTCTGATTGTTTATCTCACCACCCAGGCCGATTAGAATACTTTGAGCAGTTTCATTTCCATGTTTTCTTCTGATGGCAAATTTCAGCAGGTTGATATATTGCGTAGTCTTCGAGCCGAATTCAATTGTCGCACCAAATATTTCCTTCGATGGGATCGTGATTTTTATTAGTGACCAGTCCATAAAACTGATCATCATCTCATTTGGTTTGGGAGTACTAGCCAGTTGAATAACCCAGCTGGTTGTCAACACAAGTGTTATCGCGATGAAAGAAGTTTTGGCTGTGATTTTAATCAGGTCTTTTGTGAAATCGTCATACAAATCAGGAAAGACATCGGGGAGTATAGAAACGAATATGAAGACAATAGCAATAACTGAAATTACGGCAACGATTTGTAATCCCCGGTTTGCAAATGTTCTATAGAAAGTAACAATCAGAAGAAACGTTAAAAAGCCGGACAGAATCAGGTCCGGAAGTGCGCTTATTCGCACACCATATATATCATTGTATTCGCCCAGGAGTAACGGTATAATACAGGTAAGAAGAGCCATGATAAAAATAAGTACAACGATTCGATTACTGTTGCTCTTATGCTTATGTATAAACTGCGGGGCATGATCGGCATAGCATAAGGCAAGAAACAGGAAGAGGTCATTTACAATGGAAAATAAATTATTCCCGGTCTTGAAATATAGTGTTTGTGAGAAATTGAATTCATTGCCCAGGTAAGCCCAGCAGCCGGCAACCACCCATACAAAGATCGCTAGACTCAAATACAGCAAACCTTTATCGACACGTTTGGGAGAATTGTCTTCCTGCAGAATTTGTTTGAAACGATCGCTTATATTATACCAAATGGCCAGTAATAAAAGTGCGCCCGTAAATGAAATTAGTATATGCGCGAGTATATGAAATCGTATTACGTCGGTCATTCGAAACAGAGTTTTCGGGTAATACTTTCCATGAGATTAAAAATTAGCATCATCATTGTTCAAAATATAGTATGTAAAAAACGTCCTTCTTGTAAATCTGTTTCGCGTAAGCCCAATATACTATTAATGATGTGGTGTGAAAAGATATATTTTGAAACTTCTCAATTCAATTGCTTTTTAAGAAAACTTATGACTTTACTTCTAACCTCGTCAGCATCGAACATGACTCCAAAATGAGGTGCATCTTTTACGATGATGAGTTCATTCTGAACACCGACAACATTCAACCATGCATTTAATAAGTAAGATTGTTTTGTAGAGACGAGATCATCTTTTTCACCATGAATGATCAGGAATGGCGGATCGTTTTTATCTACATAGGTAATGGGACTGGCCACCTTCGCTAAATCAGGACGAGTCAGTGGGGCTGCACCAATTAATATACCTTCCGGTGATTTTTCGTTGTCGCTGCCCGGGAACAATAGTAAGTCGGTAGGTCCGTAAAAATCAACCACACCTTTGAAGTTAAACGCCTTACTTGTTCCTGGAATGAAAAAAGATTTGATATCATCATTTTTTGATAACCCTAACAATGTAGCCAGATGGCCACCAGCCGAAAAGCCCATCACAGCGAAACGGCTTTTATCAAGACTATATTTATCGGCATTGTCGTACAAAAAAGAAACAGCACGATTACAATCCTGAATCTGAGCTGGGAATACTGCTTGTGTGCTAAAGCGATAGTCAATGGAAGCCAATGCAAAACCACTGTTGACTATTTCAGCAACGGTTTTCTTCATATACCCTATATCTGCGTATTTATCATTACTCAGCCAACCTCCGCCATGTATAAAAATAACCAATGGTAACTTTCCCTTTGCGTTGGCGGGTATATAAATATCCAGCGTGTGCTTGGAAAGATTATCCCCGTTGTAATTGATGTTGCCATGTAAAATGGTGCCTTGCGGAAAAGCATCGATAACCGGGTTGGTTTGACAGGAACCCTGTGTTACTATGACAAACAAGAGAAGGAGGAACTGAAAACTATTTTTCATAAGGCGTTCTGTTTGGAGGTGTTTCTTTTTTAGAGCATCAAGAGTTTCTGATAAGTCGAAGCGTGACGTTGTCTGGTATCATACATCGTAGATCAGATTTATAGTAACGTTAAATATATAGGTCTTTCAACGAAAATACCACCACATAACTGTATATGTGATGGTATTACAAATTATTATTATAAACGGACTACGCGATACAGATAAACCGCATAAGGCTGTATTTCATAACGATTTAATATCCTGAGCCACAATTGTCAGGTCGTTGTTGAGTTGATGGCCTCCACTGGGAATTTCGCGGAAAGTTGCCCAGGGAAGATGTTGCTTATATAGGGCAAAGAGTGCAAAAGGTACCACTTCGTCATCACTGCAGTGGTACATAAAAATTGGAATGTCTTTGGATAACGTATCGGCAAAATCCTTTTTCAGCTTAAGTGCTTCTTTCCAACCTTCATCACCACTCCAGAAAGGCGTAGAGATCAGAAAGACTCCTGATATTTTCTTCTTCACCTCATTTTCAGAAAGGTATTTCAAGAGCATCGAAGCCCCTAAAGAGTGTCCTATTAAAATAATGTCATCAGCGCTATTCGAAATTGCATTGTCGATCTGATTAATCCTTCCGAAATCCGGAACGGGCTCATCGGGCAAGCGTGAATAATGGATAGTATAGTCGTCTCCTATAATGTTCTGTAGTGAATCGACAAGTTTACCATCAGCAGCGTAGTCTTCTTCGCCTCCTCCTCCCTGGAAAAATATAACATGTTTGCGCATATATAGGGTTGTCTATTCTAACGTGATGAATTATATACTAGTAGCGTGGATCAATATCATGTGTTTCTTCAATGTATACTTAAAATTCTATTCCATCACTTGCATAAGTGTCAATAGGAGAGAAGGCGAAAGACAATCACTTTTCTCTTGCCGTTTGTAAAACCATGCATTCAGTAGGCGCTTTGCCAAACTTTTTCTTGAATGAATGTGAAAAATGGGAGAGGCTCTCGAATCCTAAGTCAAGATAAATTGCAGAGGGTTTTTTGTTTTTGTTTTCGATGAGACTTCGTGCTTCCGTTAGTCTTTTTTCTAACAGCCATTGACGAGGTGCCATCCCGAATATTTTTTGGAAGTCGCGCTTGAAACCCGCAAGACTTCTTCCGGTAAGTCCTGCAAATTTTTCAACCGGAAGGTTGTAGTGAAAATGACTGAGCATGAATTCTTGTAAATCGATTTTGTGGGGTTCCGAAAAGTCAAACAATAAATTACGGACTTCGGGTATAACATGCAGCAATAATTTTACACCTTCCTTTACTTTCAAAATACCAATGTCAGCGGTGATGGATTTTGTCGGGTTCCGGATATAGGGTATTACGGATTGAAAATAGCCTTTGAGAAAATCGTTTGACGGAACAAGAATGTTCTGTGGGCCGGTATATTTTTGCTTGATCTCTATTTGTTCTTCCATTGCAATCTTTCTGAGCAGATCTTCCTGAAGGAAAATGACAATAGTTTCATAATGCTCCTCATTGGCCATGGGAGTTTTGGTAAGGGTTCCCAATTGATTTTTGCCAATGAGTAACATCTCACCTTTGCTCATTGAAATTTTCTGCGCGGAAGTTTCCAACGTAAAGTGTCCTGAAACCTGCAACACCAATGTGTTATGTTTGAGAAAGCCGACTTTCTCTTTTCGCATGGTCGAGAGATATGAATAGAAAATAACTCCCGGAATTATTTCTGTTGGATTCGTCATGATGTAAAGTTATAAAACAAGGAGGGGTTTTGTATACCCCCTCCGTTTACCTTTGCAGATATGTACCGCCTAGTATAGATCCCTGAGCGAAATGCGTGTTCAGAACATTCATCTCTTCTGGAGTAATTATGATTTCCATCGCTTTAATATTCTCTGGAAGCCGTGATCTCCGGCTCATGCTTACCAGGGGCATGATGTGATCGCCCTGCGCATTTACCCATGCTATTGCGAGTTGTGTAGGGGTATATCCTTTTTCCTTTGCTATATGTTTTAACACTTCTACTTTTTCCAGGTTCTTAATCAAGTTCTCTCCTTGGAAACGTGAAAAATGATTGTGGTAACCATTGGCAGGAAGAGGTGCTTTCATCTCTCCGGTGAGTAAACCCTCGGCCGTGTTGGCAAAAGCAACGACCCCTATACCCAGCTCTTTCGCAGCAGGAAGGAGATCGCTTTCAATCTGGCGATCGGCCAATGAATAACCAATTTCCAATGCTGTTACGGGATGTATACTGTGAGCCTTACGCAGTTGATCGGCATTTATTTCAGAAACACCAAGGTACCGTACTTTTCCTTCTTTAATCAGGTCGGCTACAGTGCCGATCACATCTTCAACAGGAACACTGTTATCCAATCTGCAGGGCTGGTATAGATCAATGGTGTCAATACCCAAACGTACCAAAGAATAGTTGATAAAGTTCTTAATCGCTATAGGGCGCAGGTCCAATCCGAGCCACTGACCACCATAGAAGATTGCACCAAACTTGACACTGATAAAGGCATCGTCACGTCTGCCTTTAATGGCTTTGCCTACGAGCAACTCGTTGTGGCCGCTGCCGTAAAAGTCCCCGGTATTCAAAAAGTTTATACCGCTGTCCAATGCCATTTGGATGGTGGCTATACTTTCATTTTCGTCATTCGTTGCGCCACCCCAAACGGACGACATGCGCATGCAACCTAAGCCGAGTTTGGATACGAGTGGTCCGTTTTTACCAAGCGCTATCTTTTTAATTGTTGTCATTGCTGTTATTTTTTTAATGATGACACAAAGGTCAGCGCTTGTGCCTATAACAGCTTTCTCTGATGGCTCAATTTACTTGTCTGGATGGCTCATGATTAAAACCGCGGATCATCTCGCTCAGAAATGTAAAACAAGGATAACATACTATAGTACAGTATATATAACGCTGTTGATCAAAATGATGTAGGTGTCTATGAGGTATACGCGAGATAGAATAAAAGCGGTAAATAAACGGCGTATAGTAAATGGTAACCTGCGGGTTATTCACACAGGTTACCCTATATACATGATTACACGCAGGGCATTTATAGTGTCATGCCTGAAGTTGATTCAGCAATAACATTCAGTGTCTGGCTACTGGCAATCTTTATACTCGTAGGTAGTGCTGGCGGTATTGGTCGGTGCACCGTTCTTGTCAAACCCTTTGGCTGTAGATGACACCGGAAAGCCACTCGCATTGTAATTATATACATGTACTGAGGAACCAGTGAGCTCCCATGCGTTACCTTCTGCATTCCCTTCATAATACATGGCCCGTACCACATTGTTTTTATAAACAACATCCGGATAATAGCCAGGAATCAAGGGATGACCTTTCGGACGTGTATCTTTTTTTGCATAGATGGATTGTTTCGTATCATATTCAGATACAGAAGCTGAACTGTTTTTTCCATTGATAAAACGTTCCTGGCGAGTTACCTGTCCATTCGCATCATACTCGAACCTGTATTCTTCCGTATACGCTCCACGCGTCTCAATCCATTTCACAATCAATCCCTTGCTGTTGTATTCAAAAAACGGAGAAGTGGAACTTCCTTTTGCATCGACCTTCGTTATCTTTTGAATAGACTTGCCATTATAGTCGATCGTCATAACCTCGTTGTAGTTGACATTGGTAAATTTTATGAGGTTGCCGTCACTGTTGTATTCATACAGGTAACTGGAGGTGGTCTTCGGACCGCCATTCCATGTATCTTCTGAAGTCGATTTGATCAGACGGTTGTTTTCGTAGGTATATTCGGTGTTGTAGGAACCGAAGCTCGTTGACTTATCGCGCTCCGTGCGGTTTGACTGGCTAACCGTACGGATACGAAATCCCTCGCTGTCGTATTGATAATTGTTAGACCCCGAGTATGAAGCAGTCGTGCCATCACTGTACACGTAGTCGTGCTTTACGGTGAAACCGGTTTCGTTGCCCTGATCATCATAGGCGTAGACGATGTCGGAGGTATTGGTATAGGTCACCGTTGGGCTTTCAGTTCCGCTATAAGTATTCGTATAGTGTATTATGACGCAACCTTCTGCCTGTGAGGAGTCAGCATCGTCATCATCGTCCTTACAGGAATTGATGGTTAACAACGACAGGGCTATCAGCACACACAACGTGTTCTTGCGGATATAGCGATTAAAATAAACTTTACATTCAATACCTTCGGCTTTCATGGGGGATTTTATTTATCTAGCGAAGATATTGTGCCTGGATAAAACTATCCATTACCTTTTTGGGTACCAATGCTTATGATCACTGCGTTATATTATTGAAAGTGCCAGGTATTCTAATCTCTATCAGCCGCGACTATACGTGTTGGTACAGAGTATATTTTCAGAAGGTGATGTGCCCGAAGGCATATCACTAGAATGCGTTATAGGGTATATAAAAGATTCCCCATTTGAATATCGGTTTATATCTCCTATAGTATAATAGTATGGGTCAGAGTACTATATATAGCTAATCGTCCGAAAACATTGCATACAACTTCGGACAGATTTTCTGCTGACTCTCCGCGTCTTCTTCTTCCCAGGTGAATTCCATCTCAGGTTCGCTCCGGTACTTGAAGTTTTCTTCATCAATATAGTCGTAGAGGTCCAGGCCTGTTTTATTTGTAAAAGCAGTCGGAGGCACATACGTCAGCGCTTCGAAGTCGTAGGTATCATTGTTGGTCTCCACAACATCTACCAGTGAATCCGGATTGGCTAGAGCGTTATAGTAAATTTCTTTTCCTGCTGATATTAACCAGAGTCTGAAGTATTCGAAGCCATCGTCAGAGCAGCCGTCATTAATGATATACCCTGCACACCACAATTCAGAGGTATAGGCTTTGTACGTAAAATAATGAGTTCGCAGGTAGAAGCCTACTATTTCTTTAGGCGTTAGTTTTTCTACTTCCTCGATCAGTTGTTCTTCCATTTCGTCCAGGTCTTCGGTAGAGTCTTGTGCCTGTTGGATCATGGCCCAATAACGGTCTTCGTCCAGCATTTCTGCGGTCTTTTCTATTGGGGTATCATTTTTTAGAGGGGATGCCATAGCGATAAGGTTTAGGGTTAGGTAAAAGGTGAAATAGATAACTTTATTGTAAGCAATATATGCGTATACTATATTAAATTAATATATAGTCGTAAAAATAAACGATAAACCTAATTCGCAAAATAGAACCATTATTTTGGCTTGGATTTGGTGCGTTCATGTGGCTTCAACTGCGCGCTCAGTTTAATATAGTCTGCCGTCCATAAGTCGATCCTTTTCAGGTATTATTTTTACGCACTCAAGGCTTATGGCCAAACGTAGATTTATAGTGGTTGTCGGTGCGTCAGCGGGAGGCTCTGTTGCATTGACCGAATTCTTCGACTCGCTTACTCCGGATTTGAAGCACACAATCTTTACATGCAAGATTCCTCACCACAGGGAAAAAATAAAAACAGGTCATATATATGTTGCGCCACCTGATAATCATATGATGGTCAAGATTGTTGGGTTTAATCCGGTGGTGTAAGGTCTGATTTTAAAACCAGTCCCGTTGAGCTATATAGTGTTCGATCGTGTACAACGGTTATTTCCTCAGCACACAATATTAATTTATCCCATGATTTGCATGTGACTTAAGCGTCAGGTTCTGTCCGTATAGGATGAACAGCTCGTTGTATAGTTTAACATAGTTGAAATTCTTTTTCACCGCTATTTTATTCTCAACATCCTTGCATTGATCGCTACCACTACCGTGCTTACACTCATCAGCACTGCGCCCATAGCAGGGCTTAGCATAACTCCGGCATTATATAGTATACCTGCAGCAAGGGGCATAGCCACTATATTATATCCTGTAGCCCATGCCAGGTTCTGAATCATTTTCCTATAGGTTGCTTTCCCGAACAGAATGAGATTAGCAACGTCTCGCGGGTTGCTGTTCACGAGCACTATATCTGAAGTCTCCGCAGCAATATCGGAGCCGGAACCAACGGCAATTCCTACATCGGCTTGGGCAAGGGCAGGTGCATCATTTACACCATCACCAGTCATGGCTACAAATTCACCTTTGCTTTGAAGCTCTTTTATTTTTTCAAGTTTCTGATGAGGAAGAACTTCAGCAATGAATCCATCCATGGCCAACGAATCGCTTACAGTTTTCGCGACTTCTTTATTATCACCAGTGAGAAGAAGTGTCTTAATGTTTTGAGAACGAAGAATCCGGATGGCCTCAGCAGACTCAGGTCGTACTTCATCGGCAAGAGCAACAAATCCTGCGACTTTGTTATTGATCACTATGAAGACAATGGTTTCTGCTTGTGAAGACTTTACATCAACGTCTAATGTATTCTCGCGCAAATAGCCCGGGCTAACAACTTTTATATCTTTTCCATCCACCGTTGCTTCAATGCCTTTGCCTGTGATGGCCTTAAAATTTTCCAATAACATCGGCTTTTGATTGAGCTCTTTCGATTTTCGAATTATACCGGTGGCGATAGGATGCTCTGAGTTTCCTTCAAGCGATGCTGCAAGATTTAGTATTTGTTCTTTGCTATAGATATAGTCTAGCGACTCAAAGCGTACAACGTTAAACTCTCCCCGGGTGAGTGTGCCAGTCTTGTCGAAAACCAGTGTCGAAATTTTTCTGGAGTTTTCGAACGCTGTTCGGTCTTTGATCAACAATCCGCTCTTCGCAGAAATTGCCGTGGACCTGGCAACAACAAGTGGAACAGCAAGACCCAATGCGTGAGGACAACAGATAACGATAACAGTAACCATCCGCTCCATCGCGAATGCGAGATCTTTACCAATCACCAACCAGGTAATGAAAGTAAGTGCACCAGAAACGAGCGCGATGATGGTAAGCCACTTCGCAGCCTGATCTGCAAGAAGCTGCGTTTTTGATTTTGCATCCTGAGCATCCTGTACAAGTTTGATGACCTGCGCGAGGTATGAATCTTTTGTGCCGTGTGTTACTTTAACTTTCAATGATCCTTCACCATTGATGGAACCTGCGATCACTTTATCGCCCTTATCTTTTTCAACCGGCTTCGACTCGCCCGTAAGCATGGACTCGTTCAGAAAACTTTGACCGTCGATGATCTCACCATCCGCTGATATTTTTTCACCGGGCTTGATGAGAATAATATCATTAGCCTTTAGAGTATCAGTTTTAACATCCATCACATGATCTCCATGAACCAGGTGTGCTTCGGCTGGCATTAGCTGGACAAGAAGTTCCAGTTCTTTTGACGCGCTCATGATGGACTTCATTTCGATCCAATGCCCGAGGAGCATAATCAGAATCAGCGTTGCCAGTTCCCAGAAGAAATCCATTCCTTCCAATCCCATAATAATGGCAACACTATAGATATAGGCAACGGTAATTGCTACTGCCACCAACGTCATCATACCCAATGTCTTGGACTTTACTTCGCTCACAAACCCGGTAAGAAAGGGCCAGCCTCCGTAAAAGAAAACCACAGATGAAAGTGCAAGCAAGATATAGTTTGATCCTGCGAATGTCCAATCGACATTCAGCCAATGTTGTATCATAGGCGATAAAGCCATGATGGGGATTGTCAGAATTAACACAACATAGAAACGCTTTTTAAAATCATCAATCATTCCAGCATGATGGGCATGGCCACCACCTGCATGATGGTCGTGTTTTCCTTCCATTGATTTATCAGAAGACATTCCATGATGATCATGCGGTATACTGTGTTCTTTCTTTTTCTCTTTGATCTCTGTTTTCAATGGAACGAGAGTCATGCCGCACTTTGGACATTGACCGGGAGCATCCTTCACAATTTCCGGATGCATTGGACATGTATATTGCTGATGATGATGTTCGTGTGTCATATGCTATAGGTATATGATTTGAGAAATGCAGTTTGATGTATATATCTTTTGGGCGATCCCAATTGCTTGTCATTTCAAAGCAGGAAGGAAATTTGGCTTTCGATCATTACTTGAAATGAAATGTAAAAAGTGAATCGATGTATTCGCCAAGGCATAGCGATACAGGAAGGGAAAGGCTTCCCTTCAAACAGAATGGAAAAATCAGATTAAGAAAACTTGATGCTCGACCGTCAGGTCACAAGATCGCAGAGGCGGATCGTAGTAGTAATATCGAAACTGAGCAATCGGTGAGCCCGGAATAATTTCTGAAACCAGAACCATAGGTTGCTCAACGTCAACAGGAGTGGGCCCCACTATATAAATATGATCAATTGAAGCTTTGAAGTTGTCGCCTTTATGGAAGAACGTTTCATCGGCACAGCACGGTGCTTTCTGATGGCGATGACATGGAGGAAGGCTTTCTTCTTTTTCGCAGCTATCGGCTTTCGTGAACAACGCTACATTCTGAACCTCGCCCATACATATATGGAAACCGACTATAAAGCTGGTGGAAGAAACCAACACAAGGATGGCTAACAATATGGCCGATATGGAACGGATTGTCTGCATCTGATACTTCAAATCTAACGTAATTCCAGGATATAGTATTTATACTTTAAGATTAATGAATTACAAAATTCCTTAAAAAAGCTTATAGCCTATAAGCTTTTGTGTCCAACCATATACCTGGTAAAACATTCTTTATCTGCTGAAGAACTGCTGGTACTTTCTTCGAGAATTTTTAAACGAGTATGAATTTTTAGTTTTTAATATAACATTCGCGAATGGTTCAGGAGCGTCTGGTTATGAGTGGCTATTCATTTTAGTGATGATCGATTTCCTTGGCCTCTTCATTTTTTGAGCTAAAGAAACAATGCAATGCACATCCGTGATTCTTCTCTTTATATCCCGCTTCGACTTTAGCGACTTCTTTTCCGGCTACTTTTACAACGCCATCCGGGTCCGTTGTCACTACATGGCCTTTCATAGATTTATAGGTTCCATCTTTCTGCATTTTGGCAATTACTTTTCCGTTTGCCGTAGTCACGTCACCATGCCCGGCAATCACACCGATAACTTTTCCGGTCTCGTCACATACTTTCCCATTCTTAATAGAGCCGAGTGTTTTACCCTCATCATCAACTACAGTTCCATCTGCCTGAAGGCGCGGATGCATGCCTCTATGCTTTGGTGCCATCTCTCTTTTTTGTTGTGACTCTTGAGCGTTGGCGAATGATAATGCGAATACCATTAGCATGATCATCAGAAGTGTTTTGTTTTTCATGGTTCGTGTGTTTTAAATTAACATAGACCAAAGGTTGGAATATACCACGTCCCTTACGTTGACTTTTCTACAGTCCCGATCATGATTTTTGTTATGATTTTTTAGGAGGTCGAAAACAAAAAGTCCTGTAGCACTTCATTAACTCCCTCCATGGCCTCGAAATTTTTCGGCTTCATGAATGCCCGAAACTTGAGCAACAATTTTTATCTAAGCCTTCAACTTTCGTGTCGGAAGAATATTTGAAAACACGCCAAATTTTAAGGATTAACAATTTTTTCTCGGCCATTAACCCTGTTTTAACCCATAATTTAACCAGTGGTCGTTAACGTTTGCATTCTGATTGCAAACGATGGTGAAAGCAACCCATCAGCAAAGCAAGCAGCTTTTAGCAACTACAATGTTTAACCTAAAAACCATTTCAACCCATGATTAGAACTCTACAATTCTTTTCGTACATCGTTTTGCTGGGGGCATTCATTCTGAGTTCCTGCGACAAAGAAGATGACCCGAGCAGTAGCGGTTCCGGAACAATAACCGGGATTGTTGCAAACAGCGAAGGACAGCCTATAGCTGATGTTACGGTTACCGTGTCTGGTGTTAGTGAAGAAGATAGATCGGTGACAACCGAAGCAGACGGAAAGTATACTTTCGAAGATGTGTCTTTGAAAATACACGCTGTCACGTTTTCAAAAACGGGATGGTTGACCGTCAGCAAAAGCGTAGCGCCCAAAGATTTTAATGCTGAGAAGGTAGCCACAACCACGGTCACGATGGTAAGTGCCTCTGCGGAAATCACAGGGATTATTACAGATGCCGCTGCCGGTGGTGAACCTCTCTCCGGTGTAACGGTAAGTGTAGGTGTTGCCGGAACAGTGACCAGTGGAAATGATGGTAGCTATACCATCGAGAACCTGATCGTTGATAATTATACCGTAACGTTTTCCAAAGCAAACTATATCACCGTTACCAAACAGGTGACACCCGCGGACTTTATTGACGGCATCGTGACGTTAAATGTAGCGGTGGGCAGCCGGGAACTTCTTCGTGGCTTAACAGCCGATCAACTCTCTACTGCCAATAAGTGGTATTATAACGAATATCGTGGCGGACGTAATGCCGATGCATATCCGCATTGGGACTGGGCATGCAACTATATGTCTACGCTTGATTTCTGGGGAGCATGGCAAGAGCAAAATGAAGGCACCACTTTGCAAATCCGTAATGGTGAAGATCAACGCAGCAACCCTGCAGACCTGAATGTTTTCGATTCGTATGTATATGGTCGTAAACTGATCACAGAAGATAATAAAATATTATCGCTGAGAATGCGTACGCACAACGCTGACCCTGCAAGTCCTGCACACTTTGGTGTACAGGTAGTTGATCTTTCTGCAGCAGAGCCGCTCGCTGTAAAAATAGGGGAGAACAAAACGTACGGTTCGGGAGATTATGCTGACTTTGAATTTGACTTAAGCAATTATATAGGCAAAGAGGTTGTCGTTGCTATAGGTATATATCGTCAGGCAACGGGCGACTATTGGAAACAACTTGTTCTTCGCGCGATTCGCTTTGCGGATAAGAAGGTAGTGAACTGGGATTGGCTGCCGGGCACTGAAGTTATTCCAGGATGGAAGCTTACACAGGAGACGGCACGGTCTACCATGCCGCATAATAAAAAATCCTTCACAGGTCTTAGCCCTGTATCGGGCAACCGTGATAACTATGTAGATGCGTATCGCGCATGGCGCAATGTATCTCATGTGGCAGCAGAATGGTCTTTCGTTCCCCTCATAAAAGATCCGGAAGTGTTTCCTTCAGAAGGCTATATTCTCAAAACGCGTAATACTGCTGACGTGAATACAACCATTCCGGAAGCATACCTATATGCAAAATTTGCTGTAGCACCCGGTAGCAATCTGCTAACCTTTACCACACGCAATTTCGGTAGCAACTATACTTACTTCAAACTCACAGCGATTGAAGATGATGGTACCGTGAGCCATATAGCACCTCAATCAAATACTGCACAAGAAGCCAGCGCTGCTGATAACGGTTGCTGGAAGTTTAAGCATGGCAATGGCGGAGCCGGCAATCCGGAAGCCTATGCATCATTCGTGTACGACTTGTCTCCGTTCAACGGTAAAAATGTAACACTCGCTTTTGGTGTATACAACGGAGAGGCTAACACGGGTGAAAACAAACTGGTGTTCCATACAATTAATCTGAAATAAAGAATGAAATATACCATGACACTATTTCGCACAATTACTACGTCTTGTCTTGTTCTGCTAATGGTTATAGCAGCGTGTAGCGACCCTGCGTCAGATGATGGTCCTGTTGATCCTCCGAACGAGGTAAGTCTTTCGGAACAGAACCTTCGCAGGGCCATGGAACTTACAGACAACGCTGTTGCTGCTCACTTCACCGGAGACGGGATGGCAATGGCCCGATACTATAATCCCTATACCAACGTCCGCTCTGAAGAGAAGGGCAGTGTATGGATGTATACCAGCGCGATTGAAGCCGTGAATGCGATCCTTCGTGCGCTCGAAGCACAAAAAGATCACGGCAACGCTGCGCTTTACACTGAACATTTCAACAAGTATTCTGAATTGCTGCACAAGCTATATGAAAATGCAGATTACTATATGGGGACCTTTCAACTGACCTCCTATACCCAAAACAAAGAATGGTCGGTATATGGAGTGAACCGCGGAGGTTCGAAAGGATCTGCACAAGTAGCAGGAATTGAAAATGTATATGATGATCAGATGTGGCTTATCCGCGAATTACTCGAGGCCTATAAACTCACAGATAATGCAGCGTATCTGCAAAAAGCTGAGTACCTAACCGAATATGTACTCGATGGATGGGATTGTACACGTGACGCCAACGGAGCAGAACGTGGTGGCATTACCTGGGGACCCGGTTATGTAACCAAGCATGCTTGCAGCAATGGGCCGGTAGTCAGTCCGTTGGTATGGCTGCATGAGCTATACAAAGACAAAAACGATGAAGTGACCTATAGCTATATAGATGCTGATGATAAGCAGACCCGCAAAACCATGCAGGTAAAGAAAAGCGACTACTACCTGGATTTTGCAAAGAAGATATATAGCTGGCAGAAAAACCAGTTGCTGCGTAACGATGGCGTATATGATGATATGAGAGGAGGCTGCTCTCCGGGTAACCCTCAAACGGAAACTATCAATGGAACGCTGTATCGCAGAGGTACTACGTGTCAGGATCGTGTCGGCCCTGCGATTACCTACAACAGCGGCTCCATGCTTTCCGGTGGCGCTGATTTATTCCGGGTAACGGGCGACAATATATACCTGGAGGATGTAAGCAAATTGTCGGATGCCAGTTTCCAATATTTCGCAAAACTCGGACAGACTAAAGAAGGCTACTATACATACGATATCAGCGGTTTCAGAAACTGGTTTGATGGAGTATTGATGCGTGGATATGTAGATGTATATCCGGCATATGGAACTACGGCTAACTATATAAATTCTTTTCAGAAGAACCTTGACTACGCGTACACCAACTTCCTGTACAAAGGTTTTCTCCCGACAAACTTATTGGTAGGCTGGAACCGTGATAATGGTAAGAACAACACAGAAGGCATGTTCAACTTTGCCTTTGCTACTGAGTATGCTGTGTTGGCGCAATATGAACTTGAAAAATGAAATAAGTCATCTAGCATATGCAGAATATATACAAGCAACTATTTAAAAAACTGATAAAGCATTCCGTGTACGGAATCATTTTTCAGTGTGTTGTTTTCGCTCCCGTCATTTCGTTCGGAGCATTGCAACAGGAGATGAGAGTAACCGGTACGGTAACATCGGCTGACGATGGAACTTCCTTGCCAGGGGTGAACGTAATCATTAAGGGTACAACGAATGGAACGACAACCGATGCTGATGGAAAGTATTCGATAGCGGTTCCGGACGGAAATGCTATACTGGTTTTTTCATTTATAGGATACACAACGCAGGAGCTATCGGTCGCTTCTCAATCTGTCGTTGATGTAGTCTTGGCTGCAGATGTACACCAACTTGGTGAAGTTGTGGTGGTGGGTTATGGTACACAACAAAAAGTTACCTTGACCGGAGCGGTAACGAGCATCAAAGGTGAAGAGATGCTTCGCACCAAAAGTGAAAATCCACAGAACATGCTCACCGGTAGAGTAGCCGGTGTTCGTGTATGGCAAAAAAGCTCTGAGCCGGGTAGCTTCAACAACGTATTTGATATACGCGGATATCTCGGAAATCCATTGGTGGTGATCGATGGTATACCTCGTTCGATGTCTGATTTTCAACGCCTCAACCCGAGTGACATCGAAGATATATCGGTGTTGAAGGATGCTTCGGCAGCGATCTATGGTGTGCGCGCTGCGAATGGTGTTGTGCTGGTTACTACCAAAAAAGGAACACAAGGAAAAACATCCATCACTTACAACGGTTCCTATACACTACAGAAACCATCAGGGATGCCGAAGCTTGCTGATCCATATCAGACGATGACTATATATAATGAGAAGTCGATGAATAATATCAATGGCGGGAGCATTATATATGACCAAGAAGATTTCGAAGCTTTCCGGAGCGGAGCACGCAGGTCTACAGATTGGAATTCATTGCTGATCTCAGACTTTGCTCCACAAACACAGCATGACTTAAGCATTACCGGTGGTAACGACAAAACACAATACTATATAGGCGGTGGCTATCTTTTTCAGGAAGGGATTTTCAAGTCAGGCGATTTGAACTATCGTAAGTATAACTTGCGTACAAACATTACTACGGAGCTTGTTCAGGGATTAACATTCAATGTCAACCTCAGCGGATTTTCGGATCAGACAAATGCACCCCTCGCAAGCTCAGTAGACATTATTCGGAATTACTGGGCGCAAGGTGTATTGTTTCCTGCATATGCCGATCCTGAAAATACAATGTTGAACTATGAGGGATTGAATCTCGAAACGAATACAGTGGCCATGATGACCTCGGATGTATCAGGCTATAGGAAGTATAATCAGAAAAACTTCCAGTCTTCGTTCTCTCTCAATTTTGATTTTGCCACGGTGTCAGACGACCTCGAAGGTTTATCTGCAAAAGCGCTCATCAGCTACGACTATCGTAACGATGACAACACGGCTTTCCGTAGAGAGTATTATCAATATACCTATAACACCTTGACTAATTCGTATGATTCAAAATTATACAACGCAAGTTCACCCAATCAGCTGGCCCGCACCATGTATGCCAAGCAGCAATTGCTCGGGCAATTCTTACTGAACTATAACCGTACATTCGGTGATCATAAAGTAGTAGGATTCCTTGGTCTGGAAAGTCAGAAGAGAAAAGGAGATAACTTCTATGCGCAGCGCAACCTCGCATTCGCGATGGACTATCTTTTGGGTGGTGTGAATCAAGCGCAGGTGAGTGGTATGTACTCAGGTGATAATGATCTCTATGAGATTGCCAATGCCGCGATGTTCGGAAGAGCAAACTATACTTATGCTGATAAATATATAGCGGAGTTTCAATTCCGTTATGATGGCTCTTCTAAATTTGTTAAAGACAACCAGTGGGGCTTCTTCCCATCCGGATCAATAGGCTGGCGTATATCGGAAGAATCGTTCTTCAAGTCGGCTTCATTTCTGTCGTTTGTGGATCAGTTCAAACTGCGCGCAAGCTATGGTGTAACGGCGGATGATGACGCATTGAAGTACGACTGGTACCCTGGCTATCAATACCCGGCCACAAGTGGTAATTCAGAAAATGGTTATTACAATCAATACGCTCCCGGCTATATGTTCGGAGGTGAATTTGTAAATGGTGTGTCGTTGATTGTACCGAATGAAAAGATCACCTGGTGGGAAGCGCGCACCCTCGATGTAGGGGTAGACTTTGAGGGATGGAATGGTCTCTTTGGTTTGTCACTCGACTATTTTGATCGCCGCAGGGAAGGACTTTTTGCCAACCGTTCGGGAGATGTACCTACTGTAGTGGGTACAGGTGCTCCCAGAGAAAACCTGAACAGCGATCGTCAATTCGGTATAGATCTCGAACTCTCACATCGTAACAGTATAGGAGAGCTTTCCTATACTGTAAAAGCAATTGGTACTATTACACGCAGAAAGCATTTGGTTGCCGTGGAAAAAGGACCGTGGGGAAATTCGTATGACCGCTGGCGCAACGATAACCTGAACAACCGCTATCAGGGCGTACAGTTCGGGTATGAATCTGCAGGACGCTATACGAACTGGGAGGACATCTGGTCGTATCCTATATATAAAGATCGGGATATATTACCCGGAGACTATAAATATGAAGACTGGAATGGTGATGGTGAAATCAACGCTCAGGATGAGCATCCGTATGCCTACGATCAAACACCTTGGTTGAATTTTAGTTTGGCCTATAACTGTACCTATAAAAGTTTTGACCTGAGCTTCCTCTTCCAGGGAACGGCCATGGGCTCGATGCAATATAAAGAACCACTATATGCTATATGGGGAACAAACGGAGGTGGTACACTGGAACAATATACAGATCGCTGGCACCCCGTAGATCCGCAGGCGGATCCTTACAATCCGGAAACGGAATGGGCGGGAGGCTACTATGGATATACCGGAAGATATGCGCGCGAGAATTCTGAATTCAACCGTGTCAGTACAGCATACCTCCGTCTGAAGAGCATCGAACTCGGCTATACATTGCCGAAAAAGAACAAGGTGCTCTCGGCTATGAATCTGCGTGTGTTTGCCAATGCCTATAACATGTTCACGATAACAGGAGTGAAGTTTGTTGACCCCGAACATCCGGACGATGATCTCGGAAGGTTGTATCCACTCAACAAAACATATACAATAGGCGTTTCCGCCAGATTTTAAAAATCTATACTGAGAAACTACGAGTTATAAAATTGAAGTATATAAATATGAAAAGTATATATATAACACTCCTGATCGGCCTATTAACCTTCTCAGGTTGCGCAGATCTGGATATACCGCCTCCAAATGTCGTGGGCGATGAAACGCTTTTTACAAATGAATCCGGTATGAAAGTTTACATGGCCCGGATGTATAGCAGAATGCCATTTGAGGATTTCAAATATATGGCACAATGGGGCTTCGAATACAATGGATGGCTGGGCGCCATGGGTATAGAAGGTACCGGGGAAGCACTGAACCGCGATGGAATATGCTCAGCCTTCACAGGTGAGAGAACACCTTATTGGACAGAAGCGTT
The DNA here is from genome assembly GCF_900167975.1 of Ohtaekwangia koreensis. Taxonomy (GTDB): domain Bacteria; phylum Bacteroidota; class Bacteroidia; order Cytophagales; family Cyclobacteriaceae; genus Ohtaekwangia; species Ohtaekwangia koreensis. The sequence continues at coordinate 745,505 of NZ_FUZU01000003.1, read as the reverse complement.
TGTGTTGCTGCGCGATGCAAACTACCTGATCGAAACCTTGCCTGATTACCAAAGTAATTTTCCAGAGGTTACGTACAACCATTATTTAGGTGAAGCCTATTTTGTGCGGGCTACCGTATTCTATGCCATGGCAAAACGCTTTGGTGGTGTGCCATTGGTAACAAAAGTTATACGTTATCCTGCTGATGAGGATGAGCTCGAAGTACCACGCGCAACTGAAGAAGCTACATGGGACCAGGTGCTTGCAGATTACGATCAGGCAATTGCGTTACTTCAACCGAACAGTCCTGAGAGAGGATACTCGAATAAATATGTAGCGTTGTCATTTAAATCCGAAGCGATGCTATATGCAGGCAGTGTAGCAAAGTATAATGAGACGGTTACCGGGAGACTCACCGGACTAGGACAGAAAACCGGTGTGCGTGTTATGGGATTTTCTGCAGAGTCGGCACAAAGCGCTTCGAGAAAATATTTCAAGGAAGCATATATAGCGGCCCGCGAAGTGATCAGCAGTGGCCGGTACTCGCTCTATAAAAAGAGATGGGCATCAGGCGATGCGAATGCACAATATCAGAATATGGTGGACATGTTTAGTGACCTGACGAGCCCGGAGAATATATATGTAAAAGAATACGGGTACCCAACATTCACACACGGTTATGATGCGTATAGTGCACCGTTTATTTTTAAAGCACCACTCGCATCCGGCACCTGCCCAACGCTTGATTTCCTCGAGTTGTTTGATGGATTCGATCGCTATTCCGATGGTACTATCAAAGTTACCACGGGTTCTACGAATACAGACGGAACTTACCTGATGTACGATTCACCTATGGACTTCTTCGAAAATGCAGAGCCGCGTCTCCGCGCGTATGTAATTTTCCCTGGGGATGTATTCAAAGGAAAAGAAATCGAAATCCGCGCAGGAGTATATACCGGGCCTGTACCCGTAAGTCCGTTCTTCAACAACTATACGTATGCATCTGCTGAAACACGGTATCAGAATTTGTCAGCGCATACGCAAGGATCAAAGACACTATATCTTAGTCCGAGAGAAGGAAATGGTCAGGAGATCGTTTCATATGAAGGCACAAACATGACGGCTGCCGGTGCTAACGGTCCATTCTACGATAATGGAGAAAGCTGTCTCACCGGACTATATGGACGCAAATGGTTAAACCCCGATCCTTCTTTTGAAGCAGGTGAAGGTAAATCTGCGCAGCCTTTTATTTTGATGCGCTATGCCGAAGTGTTATTGAACGCAGCAGAAGCAGCAGTAGAATTACGATTGGCGGGCGAAGCTTCTCCCGATGGATCGGATCTGCTACAAGTAGCGACAGCAGCAGTAAACGAAATTCGTGAAAGGGCAGGAGCAACAGCATTAGTCGGAGGTATATCAGCAGATGTAGCAGGACGTAACATGGTTCGGAAAGAGCGCCGCAAGGAACTTGCACTCGAACATAAAACAAAGTGGGATCTGCGCAGATGGAGAGTACAACACTATGAAGAACGCGATGGCTTCTGGGGTGAGTATAGAGAGAAAGATGCTTTCAGTAACAACGCACGCTATCGCTTTCGCGGACTATATCCATTCTTCTCCACGCAAAGTGGCAAGTACTTCTTCGATGCACGGTTCCAATGGGTGAGCCTGAAGACGTTCGAGTATAATATAGTGGATTACTACTTTGCTATACCCGGTGGTGAAGTATCAAAGAGTCCGGTGATTGATCAACAACCGAACCGGTAATGAATAACGATTTATTGGACCATTAAGAAATTATAGAAGATGAAAAAGATATCATTTTATATACCCGTGATAGCGCTGTTTTCTTTCACTTCATGCAGTCTATTTGAGATGGACAACGCGGAGGCTCCAGCAGAAACGTTGCAAGGTGAAGTGGTAGATATAGAAACAGGCGAACCGGTACTAACAGACCAGGGCAGCGAAGGTATACGTGTGCGTTTAACCGAAGACAGCTGGGGCGAGAATGCAACTCCGAATGCCGACTTCTTTTGTATGCCGGATGGGAAATTTCAGAATACAAAACTATTTCCGGGAACGTATCACATTCGTATTGACGGACCCTTCATTCCGCTCATGCGCGAAGACGAGCGTGGTGTTCCGCTTGCAGATGAATCTCAGGTAGTAGCGATCAACGGCGTCACGAAAGTGAAGTTCGAAGTACAGCCGTTTCTCAAAGTAGAATGGGTGGGGGAACCTGAAGTCATCAATGGTAAAGTAAAAGCGAAAGTGCGTGTTACACGTGCCGTATCAGAAGAAGTATTTCGGAGTAAGATCGAACCCATGGGCGGCTATAGCAACAGTTTCCAGAACGTTACTGATATTCAGTTGTTTGTTAGTTACTCTTCGTCTGTAGGGTATCGCGCACGCGATGAGCGTTGGTCGAATAAGATCGAATATACCGGATCGGCATTCAATTCATTGTTGGGAGAAACCATCACGATTGAATCTACCGGTACTATTCCTGCCGGCAGAGTGGTCTTTATTCGGGCTGCTGCACGGATCAACTACGATACACCAAAAGGCAGCGGAACGAGAAGATGGAATTATAACGACCCCGTACAACTGTTGATTCCTTAAGATATAGAGTTAGGTTTGGAGTCACCTTGTAATGAGGTGGCTTTAATCCAACCTTTCCGAAATGGAAGATGTTTATCCTTATCATAGCATGCGTATAGTCATGCCGTTGATAATAAGCATCTTCCTGGCGGAAAGGATTTTTTGTTTTATTATAACAACGAGTATTCATGCAAAAAACGATCATATTTTATCTCCTGTTGACGCTTTGCTTTCAGGTACATTCGCAGTCTCAGCAAAAGGATAAGAAATCACAAACCCGGTCCCATGAGAAAACTACTTTTCAGACTTCCAATCCGTGGAAACCTGTAACGGATGTAAGAGCAGATGTTGCTATCGTGTATAGCGTGAAAGATCATCACGGTAAAGGAAATATGTCTTTTGAACACCGTGTTCAAAGCTGGCGCGACAAAGGATATACTACACATTTTATGACCGGCATCGCCTGGGGAGAATACCAGGATTATTTCACCGGGGAATGGGATGGAAAGAAGCATCTCGATGAAGGGCAGGTAACACAGAAGGGCGATACGTTGTGGCACGGACTCATGGTTCCCTATATCGTGCCTTCTATGAATTTCATAAACTATATGAAAGAGAAAGTGATCAAGCGTGTAATCGATGCAGGCATTGATGCTATATTTCTGGAAGAGCCTGAGTTCTGGGCACGCTCCGGTTATAGCACTGCTTTTAAAAGAGAGTGGAAAGATTACTACGGATTCGACTGGAGACCTCAGCACGAGTCGGCCGAGAATACATATTTGTCCAATAAGTTAAAATACCATCTATACTATCGGGCGTTGAATGAGTGTTTCACTTATGCAAAAGCCTATGGTAAGAGTAAAGGAATGAATGTCCGTTGCTATGTGCCAACACATTCGCTGGTAAATTATTCGCAATGGATGATCGTCAGTCCAGAAGCGAGCCTTGCGTCTTTACCATGTGTGGATGGATATATAGCACAGGTTTGGACCGGCACGTCACGCGAGCCGAATTACTTTAATGGGCAAATGAAAGAACGCGTATTTGAAACAGCTTTTCTCGAATACGGATCGATGGAGTCTATGACGGCACCAACGGGACGAAAGATGTTTTTTCTTACCGATCCTATAGAAGACTGGCCACGCGATTGGGCAGACTATAAGAAAAATTACCAGGCAACGTTTACTGCACAATTGCTTTATCCGATGATTGCTGATTACGAAGTGATGCCCTGGCCGGACCGTATATATGAGGGTTACTATCGCACGAGCGCCAACAGCGATAAGAAAGAACAGATCCCGCGTTTTTATTCTACGCAGATGCAAGTCATGATCAATACATTGAACAACATGCCGCTATCTGAAAATAAAGTAAGTGGTTCGCAAGGCATCGGTGTGCTCATGTCCAATTCATTGATGTTTCAGCGCTTCCCCACACACAGTGGCTATGAAGACCCACAGCTGTCCAATTTCTATGGACAAGCACTGCCCTTGTTAAAGCGTGGCATTCCTGTGAAGACAGTGCATATAGAAAATGCATCGTTCGCCAAAACCTGGAAGGATATAAAAATTCTGATCATGTCTTATTCCAATATGAAACCAATGGATAAAGCAGCGCATGATCACCTTGCTGACTGGGTAAAGAACGGTGGCGTTCTTCTATACTGTGGCAGAGATGAAGATGCTTTTCAAGGCGTGCAGGAGTGGTGGAATACCAATGGAAATACTTTCAAAGCTCCGTCAGAACATTTGTTTATGAAGCTTGGTTTGAAAGCTCCCTTTGGAGCAGGCGAGTATAGCTATGGCAAAGGGAAAGTATATATCATGCGCAACGACCCGAAGGAGTTTGTGTTAAAAGGGAATAGCGATGAAGAATTTGTAAACACAATAAAGAAGTTATACGAAGCAAAAGCAGTAGGAGGTAAGCTTGAGTTTAAAAATCATTTCGTGCTTACAAGAGGACCCTACGAACTCGTTTCTGTGGTGGATGAAAATCCAGATCAATCTCCCTATACTGTGAGAGGGAAGCTTATTGATTTGTTTGATCCCGAAATTCCAGTATTAAATGAAAAGCAAGTGAAGCCGGGTGAGCAGGCATTTTTATACAATATCAGCAGTGTTAAAAATCCAGCGACACCACAAGTGCTGGCCGCTGCTGCAAGAGTTTATGAAGAGAAGGTAATGAAGAACGGATACTCTTTTATAGCGAAAAGTCCATTGAACACTACGAACGTAATGAGAATACTCTTGCCTGCGAAGGCGAACAAAATTGAAGTGACGGATGCTACAGGCAAATCGTTGGTATCAGAGTCTTCGTGGGACGCTTCGAGCAAAACTTGTTTTCTCAAGTTTGAAAACAACCCGGATGGTGTACATGTAAAAATTAGTTGGTGATTTAAGTATATAGGTATAGTGAAGATATAGATGTGAATTAAATTTTAATGTTGAAATAGAATAAAGTAAATGATGAAGAAGATTAGATTATTAGGACAAACATTGTTTTTGTGGTGTCTCATTCTGAACGTAAATGCGCAGGTTTCAGATCCCGTGAGTTATGTAAGCACCCTGGTAGGAACGAATTCAAAATTTGAGCTGTCAACCGGAAATACATATCCTGCTGTTGCTCTTCCGTGGGCAATGAATTTTTGGTCACCACAAACCGGTAAGATGGGCGATGGCTGGATGTATACCTACACGGCCGATAAGATCAGAGGATTTAAACAAACTCATCAGCCTAGTCCGTGGATGAATGACTATGGACAATTCTCTTTAATGCCGCTTACCGGGAAAGCTGTGTTCAATGAAGATGAAAGGGCAAGCTGGTTTTCGCATAAAGCAGAAATCGCGAAGCCCTATTATTACCGGGTACATTTAGCTGATCACGATGTAACCACGGAGATTGCTCCAACAGAAAGAGCAGCCATGTTCCGCTTTACATTTCCTGCGAGTAAAAACTCGTTTATTGTTACCGATGCTTTTGATAAAGGATCCTATGTGAAAGTTATACCGGAAGAGAAAAAAATTATAGGGTATACCACGCGCAATAGCGGAGGAGTTCCTGATAATTTCAAAAATTATTTTGTGATCATCTTCGATAAACCATTCTCTTATTTTGCTGCTGTCAAGGATGGCAAAATTGCAGAAGGTGAAAAGGAATTTAATGGAAATCATGCCGGAGCCATTATTGGTTTTGAAACGACCGACAGTGAGCAGGTACATGCACGTGTAGCATCTTCTTTTATAAGTGAAGAGCAGGCATTGATCAACTTGAAAGAATTAGGCGATGCCGATTTTGATAAAGTTGTAAGCAAAGGAAAACAACGTTGGAACGATGTGTTAGGAAAAATCAAAGTTGAAGACGATAACATTGACAACATCCGAACATTCTATTCTTCATTTTATAGATCAGTTTTATTCCCGAGGAATTTTTCTGAGATCGATGCTGCTGGTAAAGTAATGCACTACAGCCCCTATAATGGAAAAGTACTGCCGGGATATATGTTTACTGACACAGGTTTCTGGGATACATTTCGTAGCCTGTTCCCATTCCTGAATTTTTTATTTCCTTCTGAGAACGCAAAGATGCAGGAAGGTCTTGCGAATGCATATAAAGAAAGTGGATTTCTTCCCGAGTGGGCCAGTCCGGGACATCGCGACATCATGGTTGGTAATAACTCAGCGTCTGTTGTTGCCGATGCTTATCTGAAAGGTGCGCGTGGATATGATATTGAAACGTTGTGGGAGGCATTGAAGCATGGCGCCAATAATGTACACCCTAAAGTTTCGGCTTCAGGAAGAAAAGGGTATGAACTCTATAATAAATACGGATATATACCGAACGATGTAGACGTTGATCAGAATGTAGCACGTACGCTGGAATATTCGTATGATGACTGGACTATATATCGCCTGGGGGAAGCGCTTCACAAACCACAGAAGGAAATAGATGTATATCGGAAGAGAGCCTTAAACTATAAGAACCTCTATGATGCCAAACGCAAACTCATGGCAGGTCGTGCAAGCAATGGTTCCTTCTCGGATGCTTTTAAACCTACCGACTGGGGACGCGATTTTACAGAAGGAAACAGCTGGCATTATTCATGGTCTGTTTTTCATGATCCCCAGGGCTTGATTGATCTGATGGGTGGACAAAAACAATTCGTAACGATGCTCGATTCTGTTTTTATTATTCCAGGGTCAAGAGGGATGGAAAGCCGTTCGATGATTCACGAAATGCGTGAGATGCAAGTGATGGACATGGGCCAATACGCACATGGCAATCAGCCGATTCAACACATGGTATATATGTATAACTATGCAGGCGAACCCTGGAAGGCTCAGTACTGGGCGCGCGAGATCATGGACAAACTCTATGCTTCCACACCCGATGGATATTGCGGTGATGAAGACAACGGACAAACTTCTGCTTGGTATGTTTTTTCTGCACTAGGTTTCTATCCGGTATGTCCGGGCAGTAATGAATATATCATGGGGTCGCCTTTGTTCAAGTCTGTTAGAATCAAACTTGACAATGGGAAGGAGATCGCGATAGCAGCTGCCAATAATTCAAAAGAAAATCGCTATATATCGGAGATGAAGTTAAATGGTAAAGTATACACCAAAAATTACTTGACACACGAAGACCTGATGAAAGGCGCAGTGATTAACTTTACGATGAGCGCTTCACCTGATAAAAAGCGAGGAATCGATAAAGCCGACTTCCCGTATTCTTTCTCCAATGAAAAGTAAACAGTTAAACATATATACACTTTATGTTCAAGATATATTTAAATAGAGTACTGCCCATTGTTATAGCCGGGGTCCTCGCTTCCTGCTCGCAGCCCGAAACAAAAAAGGAAGATGAAGCTGGTGCAGAATTCCGTTCTCCTGCATATCCCTTAATAACAATTGATCCGTATACCAGCGCGTGGTCAACTTCTGATCAACTGTTTGATACTCCGGTAAAGCACTGGACAGGCAGGAATCATTCGATGATCGGAGCTGTTCGTGTGGACGGGCAGGTTTATCGGTTCCTCGGAAAAGAAGAGATTCCATTGCAGCCTGTTTTACCCAATGCTAAATATGACGCATGGGAAGGGAAATATATAACGAGTCAACCCGCAACAGGATGGGAGAAATCGGACTTCAATGATGCATCGTGGAAAACTGGTAAGGCAGGGTTTGGTACACCGAATACTTTTGAAACCAATACACCGTGGCAAACAAAAGAAATCTGGGTGCGCAGAGAATTCACCTTGCCTGCAAGTGAAGGTGAGCTATATCTGATCTATTCGCACGATGATGATTTTGAATTATACCTGAATGGAACACAGATCGTAAACACGGGTAACCGTGCCAAGAGTAATGTTACCGTTAAACTTGATAAGAGCCTGTTAAATACCAATGGCAAAAATGTTATAGCAGCACATTGTCTTGATCGTGGTGGTTTGGCCTATGTAGATTTCGGTCTCTTCGCAGAGAGTAGTCAAAAACCAATCTTTGTGCAGACTGCAGTGCAGAAAAGTGTAAAGATTACTGCGACTCAAACTAAGTATAATTTCACTTGCGGTCCTATAGATCTACACCTCGAATTTGCATCGCCCTTGTTGATGGACGACCTGGATTTGCTTTCGCGACCTGTAAACTATATCAGCTATAGCGCAGTCTCCAACGATGGTCAATCGCATGATGTGCAGGTTTATTTAGAGGCTACACCCGAATGGGCCGTGAATGAATTGAACCAGGAAGTTGAAGTTGCTATCGGAAAAACAGGAGGCATTCACTTCGCAAAGACCGGAACTACAGAACAGCCTGTTTTAGAAAAGAAGGGTGACAACGTTCGGATAGACTGGGGCTACTTTTATCTCGCTTCACAGGAATCTGAAAACAACGCATTGGCTATTGGTGATTTCTCAACTGTTAAAAAATCTTTTACAGAGAGCGGAAAAATAAATTCCGAAAAAGATAAGATCACCGCTGTTCTGTCCAGTACAATGCCAGTACTTGCCTATACTGACAACCTGAAAAAAGTGTCTTCAACACCGGCTGCGGGGTATGTGATGCTGGCCTATGATGATGTTGAATCGATACAGTACTTTGGAAAGAATCTGAAGGGATGGTGGACGAAAGGCGGGCAAGTTAGTTTTGACAACGCCCTGGCTACTGCTGCTACCGACTATGAGAAGATAATAGCCCGTTGTGATGAACTTGACAGCAAGATATATAGTGATGCACTGAAGGCGGGTGGTGAAAACTATGCACGTCTTTGTTTGCTGGCATACCGCCAGGCTATAGCCGCGCACAAGCTGGTTAAAGATGATCAGGGCAATACACTCTTTCTGTCGAAGGAGAATTTTAGTAATGGTTCTATTGGAACAGTGGATGTCACGTATCCTTCTGCACCGCTATTCCTGAAGTATAATCCCGAGTTACTGAAGGGAATGCTGAACCCGATCTTTTACTATACTGAAAGTGGTAAATGGACCAAGCCCTTTGCTGCGCATGATGTAGGTACATATCCACAAGCCAATGGACAAACGTATGGTGGTGATATGCCGGTTGAAGAATGCGGAAACATGTTGATTCTTACTACGGCGATTGCCAATGTAGAAGGTAAAGCTGACTATGCAGAGAAGCATTGGGAAGCGCTGACGACCTGGGCTAACTATCTTTTGGAACACGGTCTTGATCCGGAAAATCAACTTTGCACGGATGATTTTGCTGGACATTTTGCACACAACGTAAACCTTTCTGCAAAAGCTATCATGGGTATAGCAGGGTATGGTAAACTGGCGGAAATGCTTGGTAAAAAAGATATAGCAGCGAAATATACTTCTGAAGCCAAGAAGATGGCACAGGAGTGGGTAAAGATGGCTGGCGATGGTGATCACTTCCGATTAACATTTGATCAGCCTGGTACGTGGAGTCAGAAGTATAATCTTGTTTGGGACAAGTTATTAAACCTTGGAGTCTTCCCGAAAGAAGTCTTAGAGAAAGAAGTTGCTTACTATCTTACGAAGCAAAACAAATATGGTTTGCCTTTGGATAACCGAAGAACCTATACCAAATCCGATTGGATAATTTGGACTGCTACATTGGCAAATGATACTGCAACGTTTCAGAAGTTTATCGATCCGGTATATGGCTTTGTTACGGAAACACCTGATCGTGTTCCGATGAGCGATTGGTATGAAACACCGGATGCTACGCAGGTTGGCTTTCAAGCGCGTTCGGTAGTGGGAGGTTATTTCATTAAGATGCTGGAGAAGCAATGATCAGTGAATCGTTATCCGTTAAGGTGAAAAGCATAAACGCATTTGACTTCTTAACGGATAACTTTAATTTATACTTTTGTAAGGATGGGGATAATCAGTCCCCATTACTTTTTTATACTCTACTATAAAAGTCTGATAACGGAGCCTGGCTTCATCGTTCATCTTTAATCGTTGCATCGCCTTAATCTGAAAAGTCAACGCTGCATCGTTCAACGGATCTATATTTGTAAGGGCATCTGCTAAAGCAATAGTTGCCTGATAAAGTTCAGCCTCAAAACTTTTTTCCATTTCCAACAGGAGCACAGGTTCGAGTTTCTTTTCCATCTCTTCTTTAAACGAATCATATAGGGGATGATCAGAGAGCTGGAGGAATTTACCACGTGATACTATTTCAATCAGTTCATCTCTATATGTCTCAATCTCACTTGTAGAAATGATTTCCATACATCGGGAATAGTCGCAATAGAATTCTGCGGTTTGCTCTATTTTGAAATAGCCTTTGTCATAAATTAATTCTATTCCATCAAGTTCGCTGAGTACTTTGCGCAAATGATTTATCGTAACGCCTCTTGAATTCTTTACTTTGTCTGCAGGCTTGTCTGGCCATAATATATTGCTGAGTCGCTGCGATGCTATACCGCCCTCCGTAGTGCTATATTCGAGTATAAGACAAAATATTTGCTTCAGCTGCGCGCTGAACAGATAAGTAATATCCCGATTGTTTCGGTCGCGAACGGTGAACTCTCCAAATAGATATATAGCATTTGATAGCGTTGTTGTCTCCGTTTTCGTGGCGGGTATAGATTCACTTTGAATGTCTTCTTCAACGTTGCTCTGTTTTTTAGGCCTTACCCTTTTATACACAACATAACTAATCCCAGTTGCCAACAGGCACGAAAGAATAATTACGGCCCATCTATAGGGGTTTTTCTCCCGTGAATAATTTGCCAATTCTTCCGCTGTAAGAGGAGGGAAGGACAAAGAGTATACTTTCAGGTCTGAAGAGATGTCATCATCAAATTCCTGAACAACCGCATACATATTGTTCAGCATGCTGTCATAGTATAGGTTGGCGTTGGTTGTAATCTTATCGGAAAATATAGGAATTGAATCGCCTAGTATTTGATAGCTGCCGTCTTTCAACGAAAACCGGTATAGTTTTAAAAGTGATTCGGTAAAGTGTTCCGGATAGCATAAGGTATAAAAACAGGAATCGTCAAGTATAACCATTCCTCTAACAGGAACTACGTTGTCGCGCTCCCATGGAATTTCCCAAAGCTTCGAAATATGCCTGGTGTTCAAATCTATTTTATAGAGATCATAATAGTATTTTCTCCCGACAGTTTGCTCTCCTGACTCGTTCCCCATCCCGCCAAATATGTATATGGAATTGGTGTTTTTATAATATCCTACAGAGGAGAAGTAGCGCGGTGATAGAAAGTCTCCTGTAAAACCTTCCACAGTACTCCAATCCTTTTTATTCAAATCGTAGGAGATAAAGTCCTTACTGTAATGCATTTTTCCAAAGCCACCAAATATAGTATAATCCTGAGTAGAGGGATTGAAGTACGAACCATGGTGATGCAGAGGACTCGTCAGCTGTTCAGAACTTTCGGGAGTCCATTGATAGGTATCCAGGTCGAGACTCGCTACAGTAGGCCCGTCATAATCATCCTGTGGGGGAGCATAATAAGCTTCATATGAATATAGTTTGTTGTGTTGCTCGTCAATGAAGTTGGTGCCTAGTATAGGTTTAACGGGACATTTTTCCTGAAAGACTTTAATGTTCGTATTACCCGATCGTACATTATATATGTACAATGAATCTCTGTTGAAATAATAAATCTCTTTCTTCTCTGAATTATAGTTAGCGCCCGCTACCGATTTAGATTTGAAAGAAGTTTTATACCTCCAGTGGTATGCATCGTTTACTAACCATTCCGGATTTGAAACCTCACCAATGGCTTCACCGCCGATGTCGTAAACGATATTGCCTTTACTTTCATTCAATGCAAACATGTACTTTTCCTGACTGCCTATAGACAGATCTTTTATAGCAAAGGAAGGCACATCAATAATATGATCACTTTTACCGAAAAGAATAATTGGATGATACGTGTCAGGAAGATTTTTATTTTCAGCTCCAAAGGTTTGATTATGTATGGTGAGTTTTATGGAGTCACTTTTCAGCTCGAATGAAATCTTCATTTTAAACCAATGCATGTTGAGCAGTTCTTCCCGGTCCATGCTTGCAACGATCAGATTACTCTTGCCCTCTTCATTGAATTTGAAGACGAGATTTCCGCCCTGACCATCATAAAATAGATTATAGATCCTGTTGCTTTCTTTGTTTTTGATCCGCAGAATATATCCGAATTCTGTTCTGGGATATAGGGAAAGGTTGAACTCTATATCAAAGTAACCGGAGAATTCAGCCGTGTTATTTCCAAAGACATTATATGAGGTCCGTTGATTTATGGGTTGCTCACTGCCGTGAAACTTTAATCCTCCCGGTGGTGATGCGTGCAAAGGCATAAAACCGAAAAGCAGGAGTACATAGCAATATAATTTTATGGATGAAAGCATTGATACAAAGGTCCGAAACAAATTCCACACGTCTCCTAGCATTCTACTTATTATAAGGTTTATCCCCATTTTGGGGAGACAAAATAAAAAAAAACGATGAGGACTTTGAGGATTCTATTTGATCCACCAATTAATTTTGAATCTAAGCGGTCGCTTTTTTGATGGATGTGATCTTTTCAGCGTGCAATTGAATTGTAGAAGATGCGGCCCCTAGAATTCAATCATAATACCGGCATTGGTAAAAACGAACCGGCATTACGCACAGTTGATTAATCGCTTCCCGTGGATATCCACACGTGCACGGTGACCATTCTTAGCATATCCATACCGTTGAGTTTGCAATTTTGTTCTGGTAGTAAAATCTGTAATGGAAAATCTGCAACGGAAAATATATTCAGTTTTGTTGTTCTATGATTTTTGTCATAGGATGCCAGGAGTATATACTGGTCTTTTGCGGCCAATACAAATATAGTTTATGAACAATACACCGCTGCACACCTTTCATATCCCCGTGCTGGGATTAGCGTATACTATTGACTCTCCCGTCAAGGTAGCTCGCTATGGTATAAATTCAGTAATCTCTATCATCGAAGACAAACTCATTGAGCTAATGCGTATGCATTATTATAAGGAAGTGAACAAACCTTATATACCGATCACCCCGAAGGAACATGACTATCGTGCCAGACGTATAACGGATTACTTAAATCTCATTGATGATATAGTAAAAGAGCAAGTGGAAAAACTAGCTTCCGCAGCGTTTGAAACAGGCTCTGAAATATCCAAATATTTCGAAATGTTACCGGATGAGCATAGCCTTAGACTGCTATATATTGAGATGATGCACAGTGATGACAGTAGCAGGAAGTCGTTGCTCGCCGACTACCTCCGAAAGCAGGTACGTGCAGGGCGTATCGATGTTAACATCATGACGAAAGTGGATAAAAATAATTATGATGCGGATGGTACTATACTCACAGATTCCTCGGACGCCCTTGCGGCACTTCGGGGATATGCTAACAGTGATCTCACGAATTCTGCTGTGATATTCTCGGCAGGCCTTAATCCTCGATTGTTTAATTACCTGGAGACGTTGCAGGCTTTTCGTCCAAAGGGCTGGGGTATATTTGACAAGAGTGTTGTCGTAAAAGTAAGCGACTTTCGTTCCGCTCTCATTCAAGGAAAATACTTAGCCAAGAAAGGTATATGGGTAAGTGAATTCAGAATTGAATCGGGGTTGAATTGTGGTGGCCATGCATTTGCCACGGACGGAAGTTTGCTCGGTCCTATATTGGAGGAATTCAGGATCAGACGCGATGAATTGAAAGATTCATTGCACACACTTTACAATTCGGTGATGCAACAGAAAGGACTTGCCACTTTTCCGGAGCCACATCCTTTGAAAATCACAGTACAGGGAGGTATAGGAACTTCCGAAGAAGCGAATCTTCTATTGTCCTATTATGATGTAGCCAGTACTGGATGGGGGACACCATTTTTACTTTGCCCGGAAGCCACTACAGTGGATGATTCTACATTGCATCAACTATGTGCTGCGAGGGAGAATGATATATTACTCAGCAAGAATTCTCCATTGGGTATACGCTTTAATTATTTAAAAGGGACAAGCTCAGAAACGGAAAGGTTGGCTCGCATCCGTGCTGGCAAACCAGGGAGCCCGTGTACGGAAAAGCACCTGGTGTCCAACACAGAGTTTACTGATAAGCCAATTTGTACAGCGTCACATCTATATCAGAAAATGAAAATTGCACAGTTGCAAGCACTGAATTTACCAGCGGATGAATATGAGAAACAATATCGTGATATAGTATCTAAAGAGTGCTTGTGCGTTGGATTGAGCAATGCGGTGACTACTCATTATAAATTACCGCCTTTCAAACAAATGCGAGGCATTACCATGTGCCCGGGACCAAATGTAGCTTACTTCAATAAAATTGTTTCCCTGAAGGAGATGGTAGACTATATTTATGGTCGTTGCAATATTGTGGATGGTGAAAGGCCGCACATGTTTATCAAAGAACTCTCGCTTAATATAGCGTATCTCCAGGAGCAGCTTCAGCAGCTGACATCTGCGAATGAAAAAACGATTCGGGAATTGCGCGCATTTGGAGATAACTTACTAGCCGGAATTGCCTACTATAGAAAGCGATCTTCCGATTTTTTACAGCAGCGTGCAGATATTTTTAACGAGGCTTTGAATCGTTGTGAAGTAGAAGTTGAATCGCTGGTAGCCTATAAACTTCCCGCGTGATGAGGCATTAACTATATATCAGTATTATTATAGATGCTGATATATAGTTGATTTTATTAAAAGATAATCTTGTATGGATCAAGTTAAATTTATATAAAATTTCATCTCAATTTTTTAATCACATCAGTGGACACCCAATAGATATCTCCTCGGCTTGCATAAAATAGATAGCTTCCGTCCGCAGTTACATACGGACAGAAATCATCGGTCTCTGTGTTGATTGCATTCCCCAAGCTCTTCGATGATGTCCAGGTTCCATCCTGTTTGCGGAAGCTTACATAAAGATCACCGCTGCCTAATCCACCGGGCCGATTTGCTGCAAATACTATATAGGATTCATCCGGAGCCACAAAGACATCTGCTTCGTAGAAAGCTGTATTAATCTGTGGACTCGATTTAATGGATGGCTGAAATTCTCCATTTTTTAATTCAGACGAATAGATGTCGTAATTGTTCTTATTCTCATGGTCTTCTCTATTGGATGAGAAATATATCTTGCCCGTTTTCGTAAATGAAATGTAGTATTCATTCTTGCTAGAGTTGATATTCTTACCTGCATTTTTCGGTTCAGACCATTTTCCGTCCTGCTGTTCGATGAACCAGATATCATAATCTTTTTTTGGTCCTATACCAGTCAAGGGTCTGTCGGAAATGAAAAACAGCTTTTTATTATCTGGCGTCAGGAAAGGATCGTTGTAGTTATATACCTCATGGAAAAGAATTTTAACGGGTTGATTCCAGCTTCCGTTTTCAAATTTCATCATGCGTGTTTCTGCCTTGCCATTGATTTCAACACCGTAATAAAATGTGTTGTTGTCATTGGAGAAAACTGCTCCAAATTCAAATTCGTTTTCTGTTGAGACCTTACCGGGCGCAAATACTTTAGGAGTTGTACCAGGCGGAGATTCGTTGAGATATCTTATATCGGTTGGCTGTGCGTTAATTTGTATTGAGTAGAATAGAAACCCAATAACGGAAATGATGTATTTGATTTTTTTCATAACAGTGGTCTGTGATTACTCACTTCACAAGTTTTATCAATGGAAACATATAGTATTATGAGTAACTAATAATTTAGTTGAATGTATGACGATGGTTTGATAAAAGCAAGGTTTGAACGTTAAGATTGAAATTTCGAAAGAGGTTGGACAAATAGAATTGTTAAATCGATTCAACCCTAAAAAATTGGCATTCAACAAACTATTTCCGTAACTCAGAATGCCAGGTATGAGTTGAAACGTACTCATTTTTTTGGTTATAGTATATTAGTATTTATATGACTGATCCGGTGCAGGGAAAGATAAGTTTTAAACAGGCTATGTACCTGGCGCTAACGGTGCTATGTATATATTATCCCATTACAATTTCTGCCAACATTCCCCTGGCACATTGGAAGAATGTACAGTTCCTTGTATTCCCTGCGATTGTGAACTTCATATTTTATGCATTGCTTATTATAGCGATCGATCGCATTATTGATTATTCGGAAAAAATCATAGGACCAGGTATGCTTGAGTTGCGGATCAAGACAATTGCTTTGTCTATCGTTGTTGCCCTGGTAGCAGTATTGTTATCACAACTTCTCTTTAAGCTCAATGTCAAGTTCTGGTCAATGTTGACCGAGCCCTTGAGTCAGGAGGAAATTCGCAGGCCCGGTAACAGGCCACCTCAGTTTGCATGGTGGAATGCCTTGAGACGAACAAACACCGGGCTTACTATTGTCATTTCTATTTCCATTTTTTATCTGATACTAAATCGCAAATCGCATTATAGAATGCGCTATATGGAAATTCAGACGGAGCAACTTAAACGGGAAAATGCCATGGCCCAATTCGAAGCATTGAAGAACCAGGTTAGCCCCCATTTTCTTTTCAACAGCCTGAGTATACTATCTTCTCTCGTTCATGTTGATCCACACCTTTCTGAAAAATTTATAGATCAACTTTCAAAAGCATATCGCTATATTCTTGAGCAGAAGGACAACGATACAGTATACTTAAAGACAGAATTAGACTTCCTCGAGTCTTATACATTCCTGCTGAAGATCAGGTTTGAGAGCAAGTTTGATGTGAAGATATATATAACAGATGAGCAAGCTGAAAAATATCGTATTGCTCCATTGACCTTGCAGCTTCTGATTGAGAACTGTGTTAAGCATAATCGTATGTCACAAAAAGAACCTTTGATTGTCACGATTTTGATTAAGGATAATTACCTGGTTGTTACAAACCCTATACGACCCAGAAATGAAATTGAAAGAACCACATCAACAGGAATTGGTTTGGAAAATATTAAAAACCGGTATCAACTTCTTACCAAAAGTCCTGTACAAATTACACAAGATGAAGAATTGTTTATGGTAAAAATTCCGCTGTTATGAATGTCGTAGTTATCGAAGATGAGCGGCTGACAGCTCAACGACTGATCTCGCTTGTGAAGAAGTATGATGCTTCAATCGATGTGCTTGCTCAAATCTCTTCCGTAGCAGAAGCGATAGCATGGTTCACAACAAACCCGACTACTCCGGTTGATCTTATCTTTATGGATATTCACCTTGAAGATGGTGACAGTTTTCAAATTGTCAGTCAATTGAACTTAACGACTCCGATAATCTTTACAACCGCTTTCGATGAATATATGATCAAGGCTTTTAAGGTCAACAGCATCGACTACTTGCTTAAGCCTGTTAACGACACTGAACTTGCTGCAGCGCTTACTAAATTCAAGTACTTGCGATCCAACCATGAATTGCAATCAGGATCAACGCAAGTATATATTAAGACATTGATCAACCAGTTAAGCCAACAAAATCATTCACAGTTCAAAGACAGATTTATGGTAACGGTTGGAACGAAGATCAGATCCATCAAAACTGAAAGTATTGCCTATTTTCATCTCGAGGAGAAAACAGTTTTGTTGGTTACAAATGATGGTACCATTCTTCCCGTTGATTACAGCCTTGATAAACTTATGCAGGTCATCGAACCTAAACAGTTTTTTCGCGTTAGCAGGCAATTCATTGTATCGCTGAATTCGATTCAAATGATACACACTATATCAGCTGGAAAACTTAAGCTGGACTTGGTTCCAAAAACAAAGCAAGACGTCACCGTTAGTGGCGATAGGGTTTCTCACTTCAAAGAATGGCTGGGTAAAGATTGAAAACTTCAGGTGTTGAAAAACGTCATTCAGCATTCAGCTTTTGGTATCCGGTAAAACTTATTTTCTTCTTACGATGCTCAATCCTAATTTGTATTGACATAACAAGTCAACTACAGGAAGCAGAACTGATTAAATAACTGGATCATGATAGCAAGCTATATTAAAACATCGGTGCGCAGTATTATGCGCAATAAGCTGTTCTCCATAATCAATATCGTTGGCCTTGCTATAGGCATGTCGGTGGGGTTGTTGCTCATCGCTTTCGTGCACGACCTGCTGTCATACGATAGGTTCAACGAGAAAGGCAGCCGTATATATCGCATTACCTCGAATGCTAAATTTAAGCAGGGCCACAGCAGTAAGTTTGCCTCAACCTCTATAAAAATTGACAGACTGATACAGGAAAGAGTATCCGGTGTTGAGGAGACTACGAAGTTACAAACTGAATTCTCGGGTGATGCAAACATCAACGGCAATGTTATTCCGCTTACGGGTATATATGCTGAACCTTCAATGCTTCGGATCTTTACATTACCGATGTTGAAAGGCGATGCTGCTACCGCGCTTCATTCACCTAATTCCATCGTACTTACGGAAACCTCGGCGAAAAAACTTTTCGGTGCCGAAGATGCTTTCGGTAAGACCATTCATATCAACGACCTCGATTACAAAGTCACTGGCATCCTTAAGGATGTTCCATTCTTTTCGCATATCCAATTTGAATCGCTTGTTTCCTTTAGCACAATCGAACCGCGCATTGTAAAAGATCAAGACCTTCTTACGTGGGGAAATGTCTGGCAGAGAAACTATGTATATATACTGCTCCCCAAGAATTTAAGTGCTTCCAACCTTCAGGCACAAATCGATGCGATCTGTGCCGAGGAAAACAAACTGGACAAAGAAGCAGAGATATACCTCACGCTTCTTCCCTTGTACGACATCATGGTGGGTGAGGAGTTGGAAAACTCAATAAGACCTGCGATGCCTGGCGTAGTACTGTGGATCATTAGCGGATTAGCATTCGTGGTGATACTGTCAGCATGTTTCAACTATACCAACCTCTCTATTGCCAGATCGATGAGACGTTACAAGGAAGTGGGTTTACGCAAGGTGATTGGAGCAAGAAAGAGCCAGGTATGTATGCAGTTCCTTGCTGAGGCTGTGATCATATCGTTTGTAAGTCTCGTTCTTTCTTTCGCAATGTTCCTGGTGCTGCGTCCGCAGTTTATTGACATCGCTCCTGAGCTTCTGAAAATAGTAAAGCTCGAAATAACATCGCCGATGCTGTTGATGTTTATTGCTTTTTCCATGGTGGTGGGTATAGTGGCTGGCTTCTTACCTGCTATATTTTTCGCGAAAGTCAACATCACGCATGCACTGAAGGATGCGTCTTCTATAAAGGTATTCAAGGGCATTAGCTTCAGGCGCTCGCTGGTGGTGGTTCAGTATACATTTACATTGATCTTCATTACCAGCACAGTCATTGGTTATGTTCAGTATAAAGATATACTTGCTTTCGATCTCGGCTTTAATACCGAAAACATTCTCAACATCAATCTTCAAAAAAATAAACCGGAGGTTCTAATCAACAAACTAAAAGCCATGCCGGAAGTGTCCGGAGTTTCGCAGTCCAGGCTCTTAACCAGTGTCGGCAATGCCTGGGGCGGCTTCCTGAAATATAAAGGCTTGCGCGATTCGGCCTTGGTGTTGTTAAATATAGTCGATGAGAATTATATACCACTGCACGGTTACAAGCTAATCGTGGGTCACAATTTTATTACAAAACCAGTGACGAAAGATGCTACCAGCGAATTGATCGTTAATGAAAAAACACTAAAGCAATTTAACATTGGCAATGGTGATTTGGAAAAGGCCATTGGAGAGGAAGTACTTTTAAACAATAAAAAGCTTACGATCGTAGGCGTCATAAAAGACTTTCATTATAGCAAGCTCGACTCAAACATCGAACCTGTTGTGTTCACATACCTCACACCGGATGCATTTCTGACAAGCGATGGGAGGGATGGCTTAGTGAATGTACGTGTTAACACCGACAACCCGATTGAGACAATGGCAAAGATTCAGGAAGTATGGAAGAGCGTTGATCCTGTTCATCCATTCGATGCCCAGTTTTATAAAGACTCAATCGAGGATGCCTACAACGAACTCTCTGCTATGATAAAAGTTATCGGCTTCCTCTCATTCATTGCCATCTCGATCGCTTCATTGGGACTGCTTGGGATGGTTGTATTCACAACTGAAACCAGAATCAAGGAGATTAGCATACGCAAGGTATTAGGTGCAACCGCTGGTAACTTGGTGCTCTTGCTAAGTCACGGATTCGTGGTTATGCTTGCTATATCTGCACTGATAGCCCTTCCCATAACCTATATATTCTTTGAAAATATAGTGCTTACCAATTTCCCTTTCCACAATCGCATAGGTATAGTGGAATTGTTTGGTGGATTGCTGGCTGTTTTGGCGATGGCGTTCATCATGATTGGATCGCAGACTATACGGGCTGCTCAGTGTAACCCGGCCGAAATTTTGAAAAGCGAATAGTTGTAATACCAACGAAGTTTGTTCATGGAATTAACAGCTTAAAATTTTTCAGCCCACACGTAAGCTCGCTTGGTGGCATACTCGACATCTGGATAGGGGAAGCGTTCTATAGTATCAATTATTTTGAAATTGTTACTGTAAAGTAACTCCTGTATTCTCTCGGTTTGCAAGAAGTGTAAATCAATATCAACATCAATATCGTTTGCCTTATCAAAATGTACGGTCTCTTGTCCCACATGAAATGAGAATAAAAAATGGGCACCTTTTTTCAAAACACGGTTTACCTCAGCAAACGCTTGGCCAATCTGATTGTAATCAAAATGCACTATAGCATAGAATGCCACCGCAGATGCAAAATGACTTTCATTGTAAGGTAAGACAAGGAGATCGCCCTCCTCGAACGCTATATATGGAAAAATTCCTCGGGCAACCTTCACCATTCCTGGTGAAATATCGATACCAACTATATTCTTTACACCAGCGTCAAATAAAAACTTTGTAGTTTGTCCAGGGCCGCAGCCAAAGTCCGCACATATACCTTTGTCTTTATTGAGCCGCGCGAATTCTTTCAAAATCAAACGGTCAAAATGCTTCTTAGAGAGTTCGTCAATGCGGGTAGCCGCATAGCTTTCAGCCGTAGCATTATAGGTTGTTATTATTTTCTCTTTCGGCTGCATTTGTTAATCTTATTATGTAAAACCGATCTTTATGAAACTTCCTGCTGTAACAATTCATGTTACGATGTCTCAATGGTTTCGTTGTTAAAATTCTTGTGCCGTTACTTTATGAAAGTCAGTTACCTGTTTTGTGTGTCTTATAATATGGTTTTCATATAAAATAACACATTCGTATTTAGTGAGATTTCCCCATACAGGCAACTCCCAATCAACACAAGTCTCAGTTAAATCTTCGTTGTCAATCATTTGAAAAATTTCTTTCTGTAATTCATATAAAGAGATGACCAAATCTTCTTTTGTATATTGTTTTACATCGGGTTCAATATCTGGTGTATTGAAGAACTTCTTACCAAAATCCAAAAAGAGCATCTTGATCGAATCAGCATTTTTATCGTAGGGGCGTTCTGTCTTTTTAGTAGAGCCTAAGTTCGTGTCTGTCCCTTTTAGAATATGGTTGGCAATCTGCCCCACCGACCAACCTCCATCAGCCCTGTTCTTATTTATATCCGTGTGTTGCTGAATGGCATGAACGAAATTGTTAAAAACAGTTTCCATTCTGAGTTTCAAATCGTTTTTATTCATGGAGCATGATTTGGGAGTTGTGAGAATTCGATCAGTTTATTTTTTAGACAACGTAATTTGCTTCGGGTGCTTAAGTTTGTAGATACTAACAGAATGAATCACTACCGCGATAAAACTCCCTGTTACAATGGGTGCGGCACCGATGAGCAAACCATATAGTATATAAATGGTGTTTGCCACTAACGACAAAACCCGCAGGTATAGAATATCTTTCATCGTCATCGATGTTAAATTCAGAGTAAGTGCTAGAAAGCCTAAAGCATTTGTCATTGATTAGTTATTTAAAGGTTCGTCCTAACATTGTATATACTAACTTGTTTTGTTGTAATTGTATTCTAACAACATAATGTGGCATGGGCTGACGTGAGTTTCGGTAAGATTAAATTCATCTTTGGCGACTATTCGGAAACCAAATTTTTTGTAAAAGGAGATTGCCGTTATATTCCCGATCCATACCACTAACCACATTCCGTTTTGCCCGCGTGATTTCGAGTAGTCAATATTATAACTCATGAGTTCAGCACCTAGCTTAAGGCCATGAAAAGAATCCAGCAAATAGATTTGATCCATCTTTGAAACATGCTCTGGTTTAATTGCAGGATGTTTCATAGTGAGCTCTATTTTGGAAAATCCGGCAACTATATTTTCATGTTGAATTATGTGATAAATATTTACAGGGTTAGCCAATTCCTTTTTGATAGCATCCAGACTGTATACTTTCTTCATGTAAGTAGCTATTTCATGGGCAGGTGCACTGTCCTTGTGCGATTTATAAAAAGTTTCTGCACCTAGTTCGCTAAGTACTTCCGCATGTTGTAGTGACGCTTTACTAATCATTTGTAATAGTATTCTTTATATAGGTTTCCTAGAAGCATCCAGTAGTTCCTTATTCGGTGCTATAGAAGAGATGTCCTAAATCCTTTCAATACTTAAAGCAAGCGAAATTGTTTGATAACAAAAAATACTTAATTTGCATTGATTGATAACATTATTGCATCAGTATATATGACAACCGATCAATTAAAAAACTTCCTCGCAGTTGCTGAGGTATTAAATTTTCATAGGGCAAGCAGTAGTATATATATAGCACAACCAGCTTTGAGTCGTCAGATAAAAAACCTGGAAGATGAGGTTGGTGCTGAATTATTTGATCGAACAAAAAAACAAATCAAGCTTACTGCCGCTGGTATATTCTTCAAAAATGAAGTCACGCGAATCCTTAAACAGCTTGGTCACGCACAAAAAAGAGCTAACGAGATACATAAGGGAGAAGCCGGAGAAATAATGATTGGACACGTGAGCTCGGCTATGTATTCTGTGTTGCCTTATTTTTTAAAGACGATTACAACATCATACCCTCATTTAAAGATTGGACTTTTAGAAAACTCTTGTAACATTATATTTACGAAGATACTGGATCGTGAACTTGACTTCGGAATAATACCAAATGAAGTTGGACCTGATGGCATTGAATCTGCGATGTTGTATAAAGAAAATTTTGTAGTCGCGATGCCCAGGAATTTGAAAGTAAACCTCAAAAGTGCTGACCTGAGACCCTTGGCTAATGCTGATTGGATTTTACCGGCCCGAGAAGACGGGCAGATGTATAGTGATGTATTATATCGGCTTTTTCGTAAAAATGGATTTACTCCCAAGGTAGTTTTTCAATCACCAAATGCATCAACGAATTTGAAAATGGTAAGCGAAGGCCTTGGCGTAACGATTATTGCGAAGTCAGCTGTGAAAGGAATGAACTTGAATATAAAATATTTTGAGCTCGCAGATATACCTGCAAAAGTTGAAATGCGATTTGTTTGGTCAAAGGAGAGAGAAGAGGAATTGAAAGAATACATTGAGCTTTCCCTGAAAATATTCAGAGAAATACGAAGCGTCTGAACAATCACCGTAATCCAACGTTGTCAATGTTCTTTAACTTCGCTTCTAATACAAGGGTATTCAAAGAGAACCTTAATGCTTTGTGCTGACAGCAGCCAGCACAAAGCGACCAAGCTTATTCTTCTTATAACCAAATTGAAGGTTCTTCAGTCTGCAATGATAAAGCGCACTCTATGATATAGGCGATTATTCATTGCTTGGATATATATAGTTTTAGTTAGCAGTAAAGTTCACCATCCATTGAATACCATATTTATCAGCAAACATTCCAAAGTATGCACCGAACGGGCCGTCAGCAATTGGCATTTCAATTTTTCCTCCTTCTGAAAGTCTATTGAATAATTTGTCTGCTTCTTCGCGGCTTTCTGCACTAATTGATATGGTATTTCTGTTGTCGTTTTCTGTTACTTCCCCCATAATTCCTAAAACATCACTACCTGTTAACATACTACTTTTGCCGATGGGCAAAGCAACATGCATAAGCCTATTGGCATCATTTTCTGCTATTGGATACTCAGCACTTGACAGGTCTTTGTAACGCATAATTTTTGTGAATTCTCCGCCGAATATAGATTTGTAAAATGTAAATGCTTCTTCGGCATTTCCATTGAAGTGAATGTAAGGATTGATAAGTGCCATAATTTTAATTTTTTAAATTGTTTCTTTTATTTCTTCGTCCAATTCTTCGCAGCAAAATTTTTGATTCCTTAGTAAGTCTATTATTTTCAAAGCTATATTTTCTTCACTGTCAATACGCAAAATCTTGTCGCAGTCTTCAACATCGAAATTCCACTTCTCATTTGGAAGTATAGTATTAATATGCGGTTCGAGTTTCTTAACCTGATTTTTTGTTTTGACAGAAGTTTTGAAAACGTAAATCATTTTTTTGATAAAGTTGCCAATAGATCTTTCAGGTTTTCAAATGTCATAGCCATTCCTATTTTGAAGCCTTCAAGCAACATCTCCAATCGTTCGAGGGATTCATTATATATACTGATATATACTTTTGTTGCTCCGTTTTCCTCACTAAAATTAAAATTCCAATCAGAACCTGGCAGCTGAAGATTTTCATCTTTGTCCGAAAAGGCATTAAACATCTTGAAATTAGTTTTGGGACTAATGGAAGTATATCTCTGAACGGCCCAGCGCTCTTCTCCTTCAGGGCTTACCATAGCATAAAACCTACGACCTCCAACTTTGAAGTCCATGGATTTTGTTTTAGAGGTATAGGGTTTCGGTGCATACCATTGATCAAGAATTTCCGGTATTGTAAATGCATCCCATACCAGTGAAAGATCGGCATCAAACTCCATGGTTATAGATACCATCTTTGTTGATTTGTCTAGCGTAAAATCAAATGGTGAATTGTTTTTCATTTTTTTTGTTTTTTCATGGTTGATAATACTTGATCAAGTTGATTAAATCGGGTCTCCCAAATCTTCCGTAATTGGTTCAACCATTTATCAATCTCTTTCATTTTTTCAATTTCAAGTGAATAGTAAATTTCCCTTCCTTGTTGTTCTTGTTTTACGAGTTCGCATTCCGTGAGTATGCGCAGGTGCTTGGAAACTGCTTGTCGTGTAGTATTGAAGTTGTCAGCAATGGCGTTCGGTGTCATTGCCTGCAATGCAATTAAGGTTATGATTGCCCTCCGTGTCGGATCTGCAATCGCCTGAAAAATATCTCTTCTCATATGCGCTGTTGTTTAATTTGCAACTAATCAGTTGCAAATATATGCGCAACTAATCGGTTTCGCAAAATAAATTTTGAGATTTTTTTATCCTGAAGTTCTAATGGACTGGTGGGAGGGAAGTGCCATGTCTGAGGTACTGACATTTACGCATCCAAAAATATGCTCAGCTTAATGAGTTTGAATGTATGACTACTCTACTTGCTTTGTTGCTATACATGTATACCGGATAAAAAGTATAATCTTACTAGTCGTTTACGACTTATACTTGCCTTCGTAGACCTTTGGTGTCCTAATCTGCGATCTTTCGAACCCTTCCATGAGCGCGAGAACCCTTTACTTTCCAGCTAAATCAAGTGCTGGCTGTGCACACTTGCAAGCATCCTAGGAGATTCTAAAATGATTAACGACTTTCTTAACACTATGAACCTGCGAATACTAATACTTTTAACGTTTATCTCATTCACCGTTTACTCCCAGACAAAAACGGTTGTATCGCCCAATCAAAAAATAAAAATTGATTTAGTTAATTCGAAAACCGGTGATTACGGCGCCTGGTATTTTAAAGTATATTATTTGAATAACGGAAAAACGTCTGAGGTGTTTAACCGTATAGACGTGGGGTTGTTACGCGATGACCAGAATTTTTCAAACAACCTGGCCCTTCGTAAAACAGGCAAGCCTCAATTGGTAAAGGATGAATATACAGCTATACATGGTAAACGCTCCAAGCGCAACAACACAGCAACGGAGATAGTTTACTCCTTTGAGACACCTGCGAATGCTAAAATTAATATAGTCTTGCGCGCATACAATGATGGTTGTGCTTTTCGCTATGAATTTCCGGAGACGAAAGGCTCATTTGTGGTAAAAGATGAGTTCACTGCATATTCAATTCCAAAAAAGAATACACGCTGGATGGAGAGTTGGAATGCAGCAAATGAAAGAACCTATATTGAGATGAACGGTGATCAGGTACAAAGTCAGGAGTGGTGTTACCCTGCTTTGGTTCAGGCCGGTGATAGCTCTTGCTGGTTTCTGTTGCATGAAGCTGATGTAAATGGAGATTACTGTGGAACGAAGTTAAGTAACATTGCTGATGTAACGAAGTATAAGCTTACGTTTCCGAATCCGGATGACGGTAGAGGAACAGGGAAGTCAACGCCTGCAATCACGCTTCCCTGGAAATCTCCATGGCGAGTAATTATTATTGGTGGTCTTGGAGATATAGTAGAGTCAACATTGGTAGATGATGTATCAACGCCGTCTAAAATAGAGGACACAAGTTGGATAAAGCCTGGACTGGTTTCATGGAACTATTGGTCAAGTAATCACGGCACCAGAGATTATCAGGTGGTTTGTAAATTCGCAGACCTCGCTGCTGAAATGGGGTGGACGTATACTTTACTTGACTGGGAATGGGAAAAGATGAGCAACGGTGGTAATCTTAACGATGCGGTTAACTATATCCGCTCAAAGGGAGTGAAGCCATTACTCTGGTATAACTCAGGAGGGAACCATACGTGGGTTACAGAAACACCAGTGGATAGAATGGTCACGCATAAGAATAGGACAGCGGAATTTACAAAACTTCAAAAAATGGGAGTCGCTGGTATTAAGGTTGACTTTTTTGAAAGTGAGAAGCAGAACATGATTCAGTACTATCTTGATATTTTAGAAGATGCTGCAAAGTTTAAAATGCTGGTATATTTCCATGGATGTCTGGTTCCTAGAGGATGGGCACGTACCTATCCGAATCTCATGACGTATGAAGCTGTGAAGGGAGCTGAATGGTATAATAACATTCCGGATTTTACAATGGAAGCACCTCAGCACAATTCGGTGCTGCCATTCACAAGAAATGTTGTAGGCTCTATGGATTATACTCCGGTAACATTTACAAATTCACAACATCCACATGTTACGTCTTATGGGCACGAACTGGCGCTTAGCGTCTTGTTTGAATCTGCCCTCCAGCATATGGCGGACAGGCCAGAAGGATATACTCAATTGCCTGATGCACCCAAAAAATTTCTTAGTGAACTGCCAAATGCATGGGACGATACCAGGTTGCTGACGGGATACCCCGGAAGAGATGTGACCCTTGCACGAAGAAAAGGTGAGGACTGGTATATAGCATGTATTAACGCTGAGCTTAAGGAAAAGCGACAATCAATTCTTTTTGATTTCCTGCCCGAGGGTAAGCAATATATACTTATGCTTATATCTGATGGCGATCACGATAAGGTTTTAGCATCGAAGTATCTGGTAGTTGATAAAAGCAGTACAGTAGAAGTTAAGCTCCTTAGACGCGGAGGTTTTGCCGCTTCGTTAAAGCCAGTCCGATAAAAACAATGCTGTGTAAACGTCTCTCGCAGATATATACTTGTCGACAATGAATCCTTATGGGTTCATTGTATTTATATCCTTAAGGACATGATGGATATTTGATGCTATTTTCGTGTTTTGTTACTGGTTCCTGTTTCAACTAGCTTGCCTCACAATGTATACCTCAATTATTTCGATAAATTTGAGGATTAAATACATTGTATAGCGAAAGTCGGATGCATTGCTCCGTGATTAATGAATCATGAAAACGCCCTTAATTACTCCTGAAGGTTTAGAAAAATTAAAAGCTGAGTTGGATCACCTGTGGCGTGTTGAACGGCCCGAGACTACGCAAAAAGTAGCCTGGGCTGCAAGCCTTGGAGATCGTTCTGAGAATGCAGATTACCATTATAATAAAAAGCGCCTTCGCGAAATAGATCGGCGTGTGCTCTATTTACGCAAGTGTATTGATGACTTGAAAGTTGTTAACTATTCACCTTTCCAGGAAGGCAAAGTATTGTTTGGTGCATGGGTAGAAATTGAAAATGACAAGGGCGCAAAAAAACGCTTCCGTATAGTCGGGTATGATGAGATTTTTGATACCAAAGACTACATCTCGATAGACTCACCTATGGCACAGGCGCTGATGAAAAAAGAAGTGGGCGATAAAGCAGTAGTGAAAACAGATGCAGGTGAATTTATCTGGCATGTTACCAAAATTGAGTACGTGAAATAACTTTGGTTTGTGGAGATGCATCAACGTAAAAGTTGGGACTGCGCTTTCCACTACTACTGCTATAAAGTTTACTTCAATAAATTCACTGCTATACTTCATGGTTTCGCGATTAGCGTGTCCGTAAAATCTTTACGTTAGTGCTTTCGCTATCTTTTCGTTACATTCAAGTAGTAATGAAAGTATCACAACGTGCAATGAGCAATATCGAAAACCCGCGAAGGGGCTTCCTCAAATTTGGATTCGCGGGTATAACCGCCGCGCTTTCCCTGAGTTTATTTAAACATACATTCGCGAAGCCTCCCATCAAAAATGACAAAGCTATAGTAGTGCATGAAGAAGAAGGGAAACATATCATTATGGGACGCAGCAAGGCGCTAATGACTATAAAATTTTCAGCTGCAGATCATGGAATTGAAAGCACTTCATTTTGCACCGAGGATATAGTACCCGGGCGGAAGATGCCGGTTCATAAACATTTGTACAATGACGAGGTTATATTTATTCAAAGTGGAGCAGGGATATTAACCTTAGATGAAAAAACAATAGATGTAAAGACAGGAACAGTTGTATTTGTTCCCAGAGGAGTTTGGCACGGATTGGAAAATCCCGGAACAGAAAATATTCGCATGGTTTTCCAGTATACTCCGGCAGGGTTCGAAGAATACTTCGTGGAAAATGGTACAGCAGTGGGTGAGCCAATGAAAACAAGGACTAAAGAAGAATATGCAGCTACGGAAAAGAAGTATGGCATGGTATATAAAGTACCACGCTAATCACTTTTCTTTCGGACAAATCTCCCTTGCAGTTTCCCAGTGTAAACAAGTTCTCACCCTACCTACAATAGAGAATTACCTCACCACTTCACTAACTAAAATTACTGGAGCTACATTCGTGTAATTCGCGAAGTCAGCTCTTATAGCATCTCTATTCGGAGCGATTGCCGCCTGATATTCATCAAGGCTCTTTACATAGAATGTTCCGACCGCCATATAGGGTAATGGTTGGTTGGGAATACCGCTCGCGAGACCTTTCTCTATAGTATATTTAACCAGGTTTGATCCTAGAAAACCTGCGACCATCGGCATATGTTTAGTTTCATAATACTCCATATTGAAGGTCTTGCCTTCAGCGAAAGGGTACATGACGGATACTTTGATTAGTCCTTTTTCAGCAGCAGCCGAATTGGGGTTTTTAGATTTACGAGATTGCTTCTCTTGACCAAATGCAGTAAGACATACCGTCAGAAGTAAAAAAGATATGATGATGCTATATTTCATAGGCTGTTTTTTTTGTTCAATTTAAGGAAGTTAGTAATTGTTTCTGAACTACTGCGTACGATTTTACGACCGACAGTTCATAACCCGGGACAATGTGAACAAAGGAATACTCGAACGCTTTGAAACATTGCTCAATGATTTCTTCACGTCCGATAAACCACAGGAAGTTGGATTGCCATCTGTAGCTTACTGTGCAAGTGAATTAAATCTTTCTGCCAACTATTTTGGTGATCTTTTTAAAAAGGAAACTGGTAGATCAGCCAACGAGTATATTCATCTGAAACTTGTTGATATAGCGAAAGCGAAGATAATCGATGTAAATAAGTCAGTGAGTGAAATAGCCTATGAGTTGGGTTTTAAATATCCTCAGCATTTTACGCGAGTCTTTAAGCAGCACACAGGAGTGACTCCGTTGGAGTATAGAAGTTCGATGAGTTAAGCTCTGCGATCTAATACGTTCAGTGACTTTCAACAATCATTTCCCAATACAAAAAGATTTACGGTCCCATATTTCTTCACTTCACTTTCTGGAGAGGTTCCATATTTCTGAAACAGATAAAAATCATGATAGAAGTGTAACATTTGTCACCGACAATGGCAATTAATCAGGAGTACTTTTGTCATAAAATTATATTATGAAGACGTTAGTCGATGTCAAGCGGCAATCATTTTCGGAATTCCATTTTTTATGGGGGAGTTACTTAGGTGCAAGGCTTGCCACCTATATGCCCGACAAGATTCGGAAGAAAAGCATTGCCGGGTTGCTTGTTGTGATTGCATCGAAAATGTATTTCAACAATACACATTACAAAACTTTTAAAATAACTGACAGATACTTATGAAAGTTGAACAGATCTATACGGGCTGTCTTTCTCAAGGAGCTTATTATATAGAATGCGATGGGGAAGCTGCTGTGATTGACCCGTTGCGCGAGGTTGATCAATACATCCAGCTCGCTGGGGAAAGAAAGGCATCGATCAAATATATTTTTGAGACGCATTTTCATGCCGATTTTGTCTCCGGCCATGTTGACCTGTCTCGAAAAACCGGAGCTCCCATTGTATATGGACCAACGGAAATGGAAACCGGGTTCGATGCGCTTATTGCGCACGATCATCAGGTCTTCAATCTTGGCAGGGCAAAGATCAAAGCCATACATACACCCGGTCATACATTGGAGAGCACTTGCTATCTGTTGATAGACGAGTCTGGTAAGGAGAAGGCTCTCTTTACAGGTGATATACTCTTC
Source organism: Ohtaekwangia koreensis (assembly GCF_900167975.1). Classification (GTDB taxonomy): domain Bacteria; phylum Bacteroidota; class Bacteroidia; order Cytophagales; family Cyclobacteriaceae; genus Ohtaekwangia; species Ohtaekwangia koreensis. The sequence continues at coordinate 714,634 of NZ_FUZU01000003.1, read as the reverse complement.
ATCGGAGATGTAGGAAGGCCAGACTTGGCGCAGCACGTCATTGCAGAGCTCACAGCGGTGAAGTTGGCGGGCATGCTCTATGATTCGCTGCGAAACAAGATCATGCCTCTAAGCGATGATCTCGTCATTTATCCGGCTCACGGTGCAGGATCTGCATGTGGTAAGAATTTGGGTAAGGAAAAGAGTGATACGTTGGGTAATCAGAAAAAGACGAACTATGCCTTACGAGGAAATCTATCAAAAGAAGAGTTCGTAAAAGAAATACTTGCAGGTTTAACTCCGCCACCAGCGTATTTCCCTAAAAATGTCTTAATGAATATCAAGGGCTATGAAAATGTTGACGAAGTGTTACAACGAGGAACAAAGGCATTGAATGTTCACCAATTCCAACGGCTTATTCACGAGAATCATGTACTGGTTGTTGATACGCGCGATCCTTCCATTTTTAAAAAAGGATTCATACCAGGATCCTGGAATATCGGGCTTGATGGAAGTTTTGCGGTTTGGGTTGGGACACTGATAAAAGACATCAAACAAAAAATTGTTATCGTATCCGATACAGGTCGGGAGAAAGAGTCTGTTACCAGATTAGCGCGCGTGGGTTACGATAATGCAGTCGGATATTTAGAGGGTGGTTTTGAAGCATGGCAAAACGGTGGATTTGAAATTAATTGTATCCCTTCTATATCCGTAGCAGATTTTGCTGTACTGCACAAGACGAGAGGTGTTAAAATTCTGGATGTTAGGAAAAAGAGCGAGTTTGATTCTGAACACATCATCGGAGCGATTAATACGCCATTGAATTACATTGAGGACGGTGCGAAGGTTATTGACAAAACAGAAACATACTATATATACTGCGCCGGTGGCTATCGTTCAATGATCTTTGCTTCGGTGATGAAATCGAACGGTTACGAGAACCTCATCGATATAGAAGGAGGGGTCACAGCTATAAAGGAGAGTAAACGTTTTGAGCTATCGGAATTCGTCTGTCCTACAACGATGCTATGATCTTACAAAAATCTACGGAGCGATTGTAAGTGGAATTTCGCGAGTGCTGCACAAGAAAATAAAACAACAAAAATTATATGTTCGATCAACTAAAGAAAATTTTCGGTGAGGGAAGTGATCAAGATTTGGCATCATTAGTTAAAGATGGTGCACAAGTAGTAGACGTGCGATCACGGGAGGAATTTGCTTCCGGTCATTTGACCGGTAGTATTAATATTCCATTGCCAGAGCTCAATAGGAACCTCAATAAACTAAGAAAAGATAAAACGGTTATCGTATGCTGCGCATCCGGAATGCGCAGTGCTTCAGCAAAAGGTATACTTCAATCACATGGATTTACTGCGCATAATGGAGGTGGCTGGAGGAGCCTCGAAGGAAAGGTTAAATGACTTGTTGAAAGTGTATACAGAGGAGAAACACAAAATATCTAAGTAAGTTAACAACACCAGTTCGCTGGTGTTGATTGACTTTTATAAAATTGGTGTGCTCTGCAACATGATGGAATCCTATGCTACGGAGGTCAAGCTTCCCTGGCGAAAGGACAAGTTGATTTTGTATAAGTACTTAAAATCTATATACCAGTTTTCTGGTGTAACCGCGATTGCCAATATGATTCTGGCGCATTAAGCATCGCTAACTCTTTTTATCGCTTTAAGTCCTTCGAACCAGATCACTGAAGTAAACCCCATGAGTAAGGAGATCGATAGCTGAAATATAGCAAGAGTTTCAAATTTGAAAAGGCGCATCAATGCCGGTATATATAGGAGCGACGCTGTCAGTATAATGGTGATTGCAATGACGATCAAAATTAGATTATTCTTATAGCGGATCGTACTGAAAATTGAATAGTAAAATGAACGGTTGACAAGTGTGAGAAACACGTTGGAAACAATAAGCGTCACAAAAGTCATAGTTCGGGTCGTGGCCTCATTGTAGTGATGCTGAACAGCATATTGATAAATTAAAAGTATACCTATAGTAATCACCAGACCCTGAATAATACTTATACTTAGCTCTTGAAGGCTAAAGAAAGTATTGGTAATGGGCCTGGGCTTTTGCTGCATGGCATTTTTTTCCAATGGCTCATTTTCGTAAATGATTGAGCAGGTCGGTCCCATGATCAACTCCAGGAAAATGATATGTACGGGAGAAAAAATAGTAGGATAGACCCACCCCAATGCTAAGGGTATAAACACCATGAGTATAATTGGAATATGAATGGAAATGATATATTGAATAGCTTTTTTTAAGTTGGTATATATTCTTCTTCCCATAGCAATGGCATCAACCATTTTGGCCAGATCATCATCGGAAATTATCAATGAGGAAACTTCTTTGGCAATTTCGGAACCTCTTTTTCCCATAGCAATACCAATGTGTGCCGCTTTCAATGCCGGGGCATCATTCACGCCATCGCCCGTCATGGCCACAATTTGGCCATTCGATTTAAGCGCATTTAATACTTTAAGTTTAGCATCAGGAAACATGCGCGAGAATATATTCACCTCCATTACCTTTTTAGAAAACGCCTCATCTGTAAGCTGTGTCAATTCTTCACCAGTCAATGTTTTATCGGTACCTCTGAAATGAATCTGGTTTGCAATGGTAGAGGTCGTTGCAGCATTGTCTCCTGTGATGATCTTTACCTGAATTCCTGCATTATAGAACGACTGAAATACTTCACCTATATTTTTCTTGGGAGGATCATAGAAGGCCACAAGACCCTTGAAAACAAATGGTAACTGTTGCTGAGTGGCAGGAAAATCTTTTCCGGTATAATCGGAAATTCCTACACCTAAAACACGGAATCCTTCGGACGTTAATGCTTGCAGGGCATCATTAACAACAACCTTATCTTCGTTCGAGAATGCGCACACTTTCATCAGTGCTTCCGGTGCTCCTTTAGCTGCGATAATCCTGTGTCCTGTGCCATTATCAAAAACGTGTGTCATCATAGGAGGGACCCCACTCAATGGGTATTCATGGACCATTTTATAGTGTAACCTTTCATCTGATCTAGTGGTTGTTCGATAGACATCATGCAATGCGATTTCCATAGCGTCAAAAGGAATGGGTTCGCTTGCCCACATGGCCCACGTTACTAATTCTCTCTCCGGGTCGCCAAAGTTTTCTAACGATGTAATCTGTCTGGTAGGCCAGGCTAGTACTTTTGCCAAGCTCATTTTATTTTCTGTAATCGTTCCGGTTTTATCGGTGCAGATTACGGTGGCGCTGCCCAGTGTTTCCACCGTTCCAGTATGCTTAACAATGACTCCCAACTTCATCAAACGCCAGGCACCTAAGGCCATAAAAGTTGAGAAGGCTACTGGTATCTCTTCGGGGAGTATACTCATTGCCAGCGTGAGTGCCTTGAGCAGACTTGCTAATACCTCACGGGATTGAGTAAAATTGATTCCCCATACTATAAAGAAAATGAGAGCACCTGCCAGAGCCATTTTTTTTACAAAGTTGCGTATCTGTTTTTGCAGCGGTGTCTCTTCTTCTTCAATCCATTCAAGGCTCTTCCCAATTCTGCCAAGTGCAGTATATATTCCAATCGCTTCTACCCGGCAGATAGCCAAACCTCCAACTATAGTTGTTCCCTGAAATACTTTATTGTTTTCTCCTTCTTTTGATTTACTCACCGGTAAAGATTCGCCGGTGAGTATAGATTCATTAACTGAAAAATCATTGGATTGAAGTATAATGCCATCGGCAGGCACAGACGTGCCTTCTTCAACGACCATATAGTCCCCTATAACAATTTCTTCTTTTTTAATTTTGATTCGTGCTCCATTACGAATTACCGTACACATAGGCTGTGTAAGCTCTTTGAGTGCAGAGAGCGCGCTGTGGCTCCTCGATTCCTGATATAAAGATATACCGGTGATGAAGACGATGGAAATGATCATAAATATACCATTGCCAATTTCCCCGTTAACGAAATATATAACAGCGGCCACCAACAATAGTATAAACATGGGATCCAGGAGTATACTTTTTAGTTTCTTGAGTAATGGGTTTCCCCTTTTGATCACTTCATTGCGCCCATATTGAGCACGTGCTTGAAGTACCTGCTCTGAGGTGAGGCCTTGTGTTGCGTATTCTGTTGTGGCGGATTCCATTAATACATCTCATTCTGGTTTGTTTTTTAACAGACCGATCAAATTACCCGCACCTGATAGAACAACATCGGTTGTTCTATCGATCCTGTTTCCGAAGGCTACAGAGGTAAATTGGCCGACACTATTTCCTGTCGCAATGGGAATAGCTTTGAACTGCCGACTTCCGGAAGATACAAAAATATAATCTTGTCCCTGAAAATTAACGATAGCTTCATTCGGCACTACGTCTGTTTCGTATACCGCAGTATCGATGCTTGCCGTAATAAACATTCCCGGGAGCAAGCCTGTATCTTGTTTATTTAAATGACAATGAACACCAATAGTTCGATCTCCATTGATTTCTTTTCCAATGAGGTACACTTCAGCCATATACTTTGCATGTGTATTGGTTGTCTGAAAAGTTACCTTTTGTCCTACTGCTATTTTATTGATATCTTTTTCATATACCTGCAACTCAGCATGGATGTGATCGAGATTTACAATTTTGGATAGTGCGTCTGTTGCGTTTATAAATTGGCCAACATTAGCATTTACCTGAGAAACAAATCCATCCATGGGAGCGTAAAGATTAATGGTAGATTTAATTCTTCCTGCTCTGACAGATGAAGGATCTATATTAATCATAATCAGCTTTGCTTCAAGGCCCTCAAGAACAGCTTTGCAGCTTTCAAATATAGACTTGGATTGTTGGAGCGACTTCACAGCATTCACATTTTCGCGCGCAAGTTCTGCCTGACGGTTATACTCTGCCTCCAGGAATTGTAGCTTGCTATAATTGTCGAGATAGTCTTGTTGTAATTGTATATACTCTTGATTTTCCAAAGTTACCAATATACTTCCTTTATGGATTTTCATTCCGGGTAGGAGTGCTGTTGATCGTACAAAGCCTCCCATCGGGGCTGCAATGGTTACCATGTCGTATGGCGGTAGATCGAGCTTTCCGTTGACCCGAAGCGATGACCCGATGGCCTTCCTGCTAATTTTACCCAATGTGATGTTTGCCGCATTGTATTGGGCTGGGGTGAGCCTGACAAAGTCCATTGAATCAGACATTGTAGTAACTTCCTGTTTCTCTTTAGTAATGCTATCACGGCACCCTGTAAGTGATACCATGCATACTATAGCCATAATTATATTTTTCATTTTGTTAATTGCCATTTAAGAATTCAATGATGATGATACTTTGATTGTATTGTTGGAAAGCAAGAAGATATCCTTCTGCCACGCTGAGCGCCTGTCGTAAATTCATGATGTGATTTGCATAACTCAGCTCTCCGCTTTGATACGCTTTGTTACTTTGACTAGTTAAATGAGCTGCCGTAGGAAGCGCAGACTCTTTGTAGTAGTTTACACTAGCCTTGTTTTTATACAATTCCTGAATAGCTTCATTATATTGCTGTGCAAGAGTCAAATGGAAAGCATCGCTTTGCTTCTGAGCTGCATCTGTTGCCAGGCTGGCTGCCTTTATTTTTGCCGAATGCGATACCATGTATAATGGAACAGATATACCTACCTGGAAACCATAAAAGCGTTTGCCTGATCCGAAAAATTCATCCCGGCCATTTATATTTTGCGATCCAATCAGAGTCTGACTAAAATATCCGACACGCAAATCCGGCAGCATGCGAGAGACTTCCTCTTTTTGCCTGCGTCTTGATACTTCCACTTGTTGTAAAGCAAATGCAAGGGAAGGGCTTTCAGAAAGAGCGGACGTATTGATTTCATCCGGAGCTACCAATGTCTCCAGGTATCCTTCAACATCCCTGATGGGCGAGAACTGGCATAACATCTCAAGACGATTCAGTGTGGTATTTACATCGGATTGATTCCTGGCAACTAAATTTTTAATCTCAAGCAGTTGTGTGTCACCGGCAGTTTTTGCCAACAACGTTCCTTCTCCTGTTGTGTAGAGTAGCGTATTGATGTTTGCCAGATCCGTGAGCAGACTGTCGTGCCGAAGGAGTGTGCGTTGTCGCGCTTTCAGATATAGCAGCTGATTGAACGTCTGCTTTATCTCGAGGATCAATTCATTGCGCACCACAGCTTCTTTAAACTTAGCTGAAGTAATTAATGCTTTATTCAGTGCGCGTTGAGCATAAAAAAAAGAGGGGAAAGGAATGCCTTGCGATACTGCTATATGGTTGTCATTCTTCCGAATGCTGTTATACTGGCCAGAAGTCAGCATTACTTCCGTCTTGGGTATATCAATACAGGCTTTTCTTAAAGTATATTGTCTTGAAGTTTCAAGGGCAGCAGCCTGTATGGTTGGATTTCTTTCCAAGGCGAGTTTGATTGCCTTATCCATCGAAAGGATTGTCTCTTGTGCAGTTATGGGGAAAACCACACACAGTGTTATAAATATTAGCATGAGGTATTTCATAACGATTTTTGAGTTGAATCAAGGTATATTTTATTAAGTCTTGTCTTTCCGGTACTATCTTTTTCGATAAGTGCAGAACGGGGAACACGAAACACAGGTCTGATTTTTCCAATAAAGGTTGGATTACCTTGAAACGTCTTTTTGAGTTTACGCAGTGTAAGCGGATACACCTGGTCATGTATACTTTTGCTAAAGAAGTAGTTCTCCGCTGGTCCGCCTTTTCGATGGTATATTTTCCTGGAGTATAAAACAATACCAGTAGTATCAATTATTTTGTAGTAACCATAGAACGAAAGAATCCCTTTTTTACCAAAGGCTCTGTACCGGTTGGTATTATTCGTATAGCCGTATACACTTTCGTAATTAAAGAGCTCGATTCCCTCCATCGAATGAATAACGATGTCAGCATTTGGTTTCAATCTGACGGCTTCAGAATCAACGGTAGTAAAAATTCTGGAAGGAATATTATGAACGAACTCATGCTCGGTTTTAAAAATATATACTTTGCCAGGTTGCGCCTGCACCTGTGTGCCGATACTTGCTGCACCGAGGCTCGCAAGGAAAAGTATTTTTGATTTTGAAATAAGCAGAGAGAATTGCTCTGTAACCAGGTATAGTACAGGTAAAACAATCAGGGTAAGTAATGTCGCACTGAAGAGTCCACCGATCACAACGGTAGCCAGCGGTTTTTGTACTTCTGCTCCGTTGCCATGCGATAGAGCCATCGGTAAAAATCCCAAGGAAGCTACTGTGGCCGTCATGATGACGGGACGAAGACGAGTTGCTGTTCCTTTTAGTATGATCGCTGTCAGGTCACCAACTCCATCACTTCGTAAACGGTTAAATTCGGCAATGAGTACAATGCCATTTAGAACAGCCACACCAAAAAGTGCAATAAAGCCTATTCCCGCTGAAATGCTGAAGGGCATGTCACGCAACCATAACGCAAATATACCTCCTATAGCAGACAACGGAATGGCGGTGTAAATCAGTAGCCCCTGCTTGATTGAACCAAAGGCAAAATACAGAAGTATGAAGATAAGGATGAGTGAGACGGGAACGGCTACTGCCAGGCGTGCTCTTGCTTCTTTCAGGTTCTCGAAGGTTCCTCCATAGGTCACAGTATATCCAGGTTGTAATTTAATATGAGCATCAATCTGCGTCTGTAGTTCTTCCACTATACTTTCAACATCGCGACCAACGGTATTAAAGCCAACTACAATTCTTCGTCTTGTATTATCGCGTTGGATTTGATTCGGCCCAACCTCAAGCCCAACATCCGCTACTTGCGATAGCGGAATCTGCATGCCGTTCGAGGTAGTAATGGAAAGATTACGAATATCTTCAATGGACTGCCGCTCTTTCTGATCCAGGCGCACAACCATATCAAATCGTTTTTCCCCTTCAAATAATGACCCGGCACTTTGCCCGGCCATCGACATATTGATTACTTCATTGACCTGCTGTACACGAAGGTTGAAGCGGGCGAGCTCATCGAATTTTATACGAATAATAATCTGAGGGAGGCCAGTAATGTTTTCAATAAAAAGACTTTCTGTACCATTGATTGTGTTTACCAACTTGCCTACCTGTGATGCATAGGCTGTGAGTTGATCCAAATCTTCACCGTATATTTTTACCACAACATCCTGGCGAGCACCTGTCATCAATTCGTTAAAACGCATTTGGATGGGATGTTGAAAACTAAACCATACGCCAGGTACATTTTCACTTAGTACATGCTGCATTTTTTGGATGATCTCATCCTTGGTTCGCGCACTTACCCAAGCAGACTTATCTTTCATGACAACCATCATATCAGCCGCTTCGATGGGCATTGGGTCAGTAGGGATTTCGGCTGATCCGATTTTGGCAATCACTTTTTCTACCTCCGGAAAATTCTTTAACAATACCTCTTCTCCTTGAAGTGTAGCTTGTGTAGTAGAGGATAGGTTACTTCCTGTAAACAGACGAGTATCTACAGCGAAGTCGCCTTCGTCAAGTTCAGGAAGAAACTCACCACCCAGCCTTGAGAAAATAATTATACTGACTATTAGCAATACGGCAGAAATACTTAGAACTATTGTCTTTTTATGCAACGCCCAGACCAACGCCGGAGAATATATACTTTGCAAAAAATGCATGATGCGATCGGACATGTTCTTTTTATAAACACGATGCTTGCTTAAAAACAACGCAGAGGCTACCGGCACATACGTTATCGACAATATGAATGCACCAATGATTGCAAAGATGACCGTCTGTGCCATTGGCCTGAACATCTTTCCTTCTATGCCCGTCAGCGAAAGAATAGGAAGATATACGATCAGGATAATGATTTGTCCGAATGCTGCAGCACTCATCATTTTGCGCGCAGAAGATCCAACCTGTTCGTCCATTTGTTGCTGTGTAAGTTTGTAGGTGTGTGGGTTGGTGGCAGTCATTATGTAATGAAGCGTTGCTTCAACAATGATGACAGCACCGTCTACAATCAGCCCAAAATCGATCGCCCCAAGGCTCATGAGATTACCGGATACGCCGAATAGGTTCATCATGATGATGGCGAAAAGCATGGCCAGTGGAATGACTGAAGCCACCACCAAACCTGCGCGCAGATTCCCGAGTAAAAGAACCAAAACAAAAATGACTATCAGTGCACCCTCGGCAAGGTTTCGGGTTACGGTCTCGATGGCGTTGTTAACAAGTTTGGTCCTATCCAGAAACGGCTCAATCATTATACCCTCTGGCAAAGTCTTCTGAATGCTGGCAATCCGTTCTTTTACATCTCTTATAACCTCGGACGAGTTGGCGCCCTTTAGCATCATCACCACCGCACCAACGGTTTCACTTTTCCCGTTTTGTGTCATGGCCCCGAAGCGTATAGCTTTGCCTAATTTAACTGAAGCTACATCGCGGATGAGCAAAGGCAACCCGGTAGGGGAACATCGGATAACGATATTACCGATGTCATCAATGGATTTTACCAAGCCTTCACTACGAATGAAATAAGCACTGATATTTTTTTCTATATACGCACCCCCTGTGTTCTGATTATTCATTTCCAGTGCCGCGAAAACTTCGGTGATCGAAAGGTTCAGACTCTTTAATTTCTCCGCAGAAAGAACAATTTCATATTGCTTCAGGTGGCCCCCAAAACTGCTCACATCTGCTACACCTTTAGTCCCTAGCAATTGTCTTCGGATAATCCAATCCTGGATGGTACGCAGCTCCATCAAGGAATATTTACGCTCATAGCCAGGCTTTACTTTAATGATATATTGATAGATCTCACCAAGACCTGTGGTCATGGGCGCCAATTCAGGCGTTCCTGTGCCTGTTGGAATTTGTTTCCTGGCTTCAGTGAGTCTTTCGCTCACCTGTTGTCGCCCCCAGTATATATCCGTCTCATCAGAGAATACAATCGTGACAACGGATAATCCAAATCTGGAAAACGATCGAACCTCTTGTATACCCGGTATAGTAGCCATGGTTTGCTCGATCGGAAATGTAACCAGTCGCTCTATATCTAAGGCGGACTGTGATGGAGCAATCGTTAACACTTGCACCTGATTGTTGGTAATGTCGGGTACAGCATCAATGGGAAGCTGGGTAACTGAATAACTTCCCCAACCGATGAGCGCCAGTATAAATAAGCCTACAACAAGCTTGTGGTGTATTGAAAATTGAATGATGGAATGGAGCATAATGCTTAATAATTTGAATACCTCATTAATTAAGAACTATAGGCAAAGCCTGGCGACTAAACACAAACTGAATTGTCAAAGACAAGGATCTGTGTGAAGCAGCATCGATTAGCTTCTGTTAATAAAATAGTTACCAGAAAATACAAGGACGTTCAGGAAGACTTTGCCTGACCAGCGATGGTCAAACTATATCTTTAGGCTTTGGGAGGCTGCCAGATTAAAAGATGAAAGGAGGAAGAAGTAAATTGGGGCGAAAAGGTAAATGAGACCGTTTCCTCTTGAAATAATATATGGTGAAGCACAGCAGAATTATCTGCAGGCAACGCAAGAAATATATATACAGTACAACAAATTCGTTTGAAGGGCAACTGCTGATCGCGGTTAAAGTCTGCATCCTTTATATCTCCACTAAAATAATGAAGAACAATAAAATCGACTAGACCTATATTTCGGTCGTTTTGCCTGTGCTCCAAGTAATGCGCTACAAATACAGGGAGCTTAAATATTTGTTTTAATTCTGTATTGGCTGACAGATAAAGAAATAAGAAGACGATAGCAGTAATCTTTCTCATGTTAATTGTACGAATAAACAACATCATTCTGGATAGATTCTGAATTTGTAATGATTTGACTAAATAAATACAGTATATATCGTTTAGTATGCCGACGTTTGCTTTCAATGAAGCAATGTTTATTTCGTTACAGCCGTTTTTGTAACTTACGAATGGATGCCCGAAGCCAAGGTGTTTTTTCGTATCCCAGCTGGGTGAGTACCTCGCCGAGCGAACCCTTTAATGATGGATGCAGTAGAGATAATTGATGAAGACCTTGCAGAGCATTTATACGCACAATCTTCCCTTCGTTTGGGTTCATTGCCCAGTAATATAATTTATGCCAGACAACAGTGAGTTCGGAATTTGATAATTCTAATCGTGGCAGTAATTGTGCAATATGCCACTTCAGTTCCACATGATCGGAGGTCTGCATTAGGCTAAGCAGATGTGCTTTGTGCGATTGTATATACTCTTTATGCTGGCGTGTGATTTTTTCGATAGCTTCAGCAGCGCGCATAACCAAAGCACGTTCATGATGAAATAAAAATGCAAACAGCTCATTGAATGCTGCTTGATCTTTTATCCGCTTGATTACTTCCTGGTTGCGCTGGTTGGTGCGAATATCTCTGCCGATCAATAGATGACTCAACTCAGAATTCATACTCTTACATTTGAAACAGGTGCGTTGCAAAATATTTACTTTGCTATATATTTCGCACTGATAAAAACCGTTCCTGTTACCTGATTTTGATCATCTTTACATAAAGTAACGATGCACCTTGCAAAGGTATATAATATGAATGTACCGATGTTTTCTTGACGAGCTTGCTGCTATTTGCCCATACACATTATTTTGTAGTGTTGTTTAGAGGGGTTCTGAAGAATAATTTCCTTTCAGGTCCGGCATACTTCATTTAGTACATAAAACAGCACCTCTTGTTTGGAGAATGTCCTTCAGATAATAGTAATATATATATATGAAGTTAACCCAGGTAGTGCCTTAATGATTTACTTTTGGATGTTTGCTGCAGTCGCTTAATTCCCTTTTCTTTTATTTGTCGTACGCGTTCACGCGTGAGGCTATATTTAAATCCGATTTCATCTAGCGTCATGGCAGATTGTCCATTGAGTCCATAGTAGAGTGATATCACATTTGCTTCTCGTTCGGTAAGAATGGACAGACTTCGCTGTATATCCATACACAGCGAATTTCCAATAAGCTTTGAATCCGGAGTGTCATGCGATTCATCAAACAGTGTATCCAGCAATCCATTTTCCTCTCCCTGTACAAAGGGTGCATCGAGTGATATTTGACGACTTCCCATACGCGCAGTCTCCAATACTTCTTCAATTGCTATTTCCATAACTTCAGCAAGTTCATCTGCCGATGGTTCACGCTGAAATTTTTGCTCGAGTGAGGAGAAGGTTCGATTGAGTTTGTTCAGATTTCCTATTCTGTTTAACGGAAGGCGAACAACCCTTGACTGTTCGGCAAGGGCTTGCATAATGGACTGGCGTATCCACCATACTCCATAGGAAATAAATTTAAACCCGCGTGTTTCATCAAAACGCATCGCGGCTTTTACAAGTCCTACATTGCCTTCATTAATTAAATCATTTAGACTAAGACCATTGTTTTGATATTGTTTGGCAACCGATACAACAAACCGTAGATTGGCATTTACCATTTTTTCAAGAGCTGCCTGGTCGCCTTCACGAATACGTTTTGCCAGGTTGACCTCTTCATCGGATGTGATGAGGCCGATTTTTCCGATCTCCTGTAAATACTTGTCCAACGATTGACTTTCACGGTTGGTAATTTGTTTAATAATTTTGAGTTGTCTCATTACGGGTTTACGGATTTTATAGACACTGTATACTTAATGCTCTACAGATAGAGGGATCTATCAGTCTTGAGGTTTCTGGATTTTTCTCAATACCATAATCGCTACGGTTATGTTTTTTTCTTCTCTGTTGGAATCCACCTCTTTTAAAACCCTTGCGAGGTTTTTATTCATACCGATTATAAATCGGAAAATAATGTCAGCAGGTATTCCCTTTGCTCTCAAATGGTATATAGTATGGCAGATGATAATCTCAATTTCTCTTTCATTGGTAGCCGATTTAATCTGGTGGAGGAGTGTCTGTTTTAAATGTAACATGAGAGTTACTTATATGGTGTATGGAGAAAACAACAATACACCATAATATGTTTTTTGCAGTGCCGATTCAATGTTATGGATACATTAATAATTGCTTTGTTTTAGCCTATTTGGTCTTGTTTGCGATTTTCAGGCATTAAGCTTCCATTCAAAAAAATAATGTTGATATATATTGCAACAAGATAGATACGATTTGATTATCGTATAATGATAAAGATCAACGCCTCCATTGATATAAGTCAATGGAGACATTGACTTATAAAAATTAAATTGGGCGAAAGAATTACGGTAATGATCACGAAAATTTTATCAGGAAACTCCCGCCTTAAAACCGATCAGCTTTTTGAACAACTGACCGTTCAGGAGCAAGAAGCGCTCTTAGGGCCTGGCGTTACACATGTGTATAAAAAAGGCGAAATGCTTTTTCGCGATGGAGGTATTCCCACAGGTATATATTACATAAGGTCTGGTGTTGTAAAGAAGTTTAAAACAACTGCCAAAGGAGGGGAGCAAATCTTCTATTTATGTGGTGAGGGGGAGTTAATCGGATATCACGCCCTGCTGGGAGAGGAGTTATACTCCGACTCAGCCGCTACCATTATTGATTCGCAGATCACCTTCATTCCCAAGGATGATTTTGTGAAAGTCCTGCGCAGCTCCGCTACGTTGTCGAATGCATTACTAAAGGCGCTGGGTCATGAGTTTAGCTTGTTTATTAACAGTATAACAAATCTCAGAACGAAATCGGTAAGAGAGCGACTTGCTTTTAACCTCTTGCTGTTGGACATGAAATTTAATTCGTCAAAACAGTCAGATATAGCAAGTGATATACAGTTGTCCCGAACAGATCTTGCTAACTTGGTGGGTACCGCTAAAGAAACGCTGGTACGACAACTACAAGAGTTTAAACGGGAGGGAATCATTGACAAGACGGATAAAACAATTCGTATTGTCGATCGGAAGCGAATTATAAAAGAAGCAAACTTGTTGGGACTCAATCAAAAAAAATCACGAAGCAACATTCCATAATTCGATGGAAGCGGTGCCATTGTATTTTGATTCGATGGATAAGGGAACGCGCAGGGACGACAAAACATGTCAACAAGGCCCAGGCAATCATGGTTTTAAAAAGATCCAAGATTCTGGACCAGAAAAGTCTCCTTGGTTTGCAATACTCATTACGCTTACCGATCGGAAATATTCCTATATACGCAAGAATAAGAAAGTGAGGAATATCCCTTAGACGAAGTAACCGGGTGTTAGTGAGGGAAGTGCTTTATTTTTCGCCCCATGCCTTCATATATACTATATTCAATTTTCCTGCGAATAAGTATTATTAATGATGTTGCCAGGATGAGCGGGGCAGGAAATGCAGAGCCTATCCCCAGTGGGGCAATGCCCAACAGGAAAATAGTACCTGCAAGCATGGCTGCCTTCATTAGCTTGCCGTTATAGAGCAGGAATGCCCCGACAAGGACCTGATAGCATACAAGTATAGATATATAGAGCTCGATGTGCCTGCTGAACGGACCTAGTATTATAGAGCGGTAAAGGCCGCTGGTGGTTAACTCGCCAAACAGTAAGTACAAGTCAGGATTTTTCCAGGCTGTAAAACCATTGAAAGCCGCTGCTCCTATAAATATACCACTTAAAAGCACACGCCCTATATTCGGCCGTATCATGGATATGATAGCGGTGAAGATCGCAATTATGTTGGTGATAATATAGGGGGTAGATGTATAATCAGTTTCCATAAGTATTTGGGTTAGGCGTGTTTTCGGTATGCTGGCTGTGCGCTGTTTCTCACCGTTCAAGCTGGTGTCTGAGCGCAGACACTGACTTCAGGATTGCGTCCTCAAATGAGTTGCATCGCTTAGATGCAAACAAATCATTGCCGGGTACGATGAGCTTAATTTCACAGACCTTGTTGTCTCCTCTGTCTGATTTGTCAAGTTTCATGCACACCTGTGCTTCCAGAATTCTATCATTTAAGAGATGAAGTTTCCGGATATGTTCTTCTGCAAAATTTAGAAGTTTTTCTTGTACATCGAAATGCGGTGTCTGAATTGTTAGTTTCATGGAGTATCCAATTATCAAGTGCTTTAGTCGTTGAACTGTCGTGGTATTAAAGATATATCCTCACTATATCTTATGTAATGACCAATGTCTCTAACGCCAATGATTTTAGTCTTTTTTGATATGCGCACCTCGGTCATGATCATAATCAACTCTTTCGATGATCGACATCATAATACATGCGGTTAGCTCTATATAGTTTCGATCTCCCAATCAATTTTTGCTATGCATGACTCTTTAAGATTTTCCGGGTTGATGTTCATCATGACCATGGCTATGGTAGTGGCGTATACTCCAGTGTTTACTCAGGATAATGCATATACCAGGGAAGATATAAAACATTTTTCGGTAGGTGTTTCAGCGGGTCAGCTGACCGATAATTCCTGGATTGGTCTGGAAGTCACGTTACCTGTCATGCATCATCGCGTAGGCGTGAGGATTACAAGTAGTGTGCATTGGTTGGAAGCTTACAAGGTGCAATTTGATAGATGGGGAGTGTTTTCAATGTTGAGCTCTAGTGTTGTTGTCTACTCCCATATCAATGAACGGAGCCGTTTGTATATAGATTTAGGGCCCGTACTTATTATTCCTCAATCGGGAGTTTCTGAAAAGAAAGTAATAACAGGAGTAAATGCCTTGGTTGGAATTGAGGTGTTTTTACTCCAAACCGGTAACACTAACCTTTGCTATAACTTTGGTATAGGAATTAATTATGCAGATGCCTATGCAGACAAGCTTGAAAACAGCCCTCGTTATAGCAATGGTTTTGTTTTTAGTAACGGCATCCGATTTTATTTTTGAGCTATGTATATACCTGGACAATCTTCAGCGGTTCGTGCTTTAATTTCATTCCATTTATTTGTCTTTGGCCCGAAGATCCATTTCAGTGGAGTATATTTTGTCCGACAACTTATGGGTAAGATCATCGAGGCGATTGGTGGCAAGTCTGAGATAATCCAGCGGTTGACGCAGCGTGTCTGGGACATTAGTATAGGTTTGTATAAGATTGGTTAACCCTATAATACTGCATACCGGACCCCGCACATCGTGGGCAACGATGTGCGCAATGTCTTCCAACACCCGTATATAGCCATCCTTCTGCAGCTCTGCATTTTTACGGTCCGTGATTAACGTACGCAGAGAAAGATAACTGGTGATGACGCGCTCTTCGTTGAAAATGGGAATTATTACTGTATCAACCCAGTAGAGCGTGCCATCTTTTGCACGGTTTAGAATCTCACCGCTCCACCGTTTGCCGGAAGATATAGTTTGCCAGAGTTCTTTAAAAAATTCTCTTGAATGGTACCCTGATCGTACCACGCTGTGATTATGTCCAACAAGCTCTTCCTGGTTATATTTGGAGACCCTCTGAAAATTTTCGTTCGCATAGGTTATCACGCCGTGGGTATCGGTTATAGAAGAAATAATATTTACATCAATCGCATTCCGGTATGCTTTCAGTTGGTTTAGCAAATTCCATTCTGTTGGTGTTCGTTTACTCTCTGCTATATATCCTTCAATAGCAGTCAACTCATTATCGTCATTAAACACGCCAACAAACCAATCGTCAACAATACGAGGTTTCTCAAAGATATCGATTATCTGTAATTGAAGTTTTTCGAGTTTATGAGAGTGCTGCGCAATTTCGATCTTGTGGTCTATGATCTGTTTGTCCGCTGGGGCCAAAAATTGACGATAAAAAGCTGTGGGTTTAAATAGCAATTCGTCCGGGGGTACCCCCAGAAGTGTAGTGACACCTTTGCTCACATAACTGATGGTTATGTGGGGAAGAAGCGTTATCTGGTAGGTTACCCCTGGCAATGCATCCGCCAGGTATAGCAACGGCGATGATATCTTCTGCACAGATTGATCACTCATAGGACATCATGATATATACTTATAAACTTATACTCTGGTTATATGTTTCATGCTACTCTTTCTGGTTACCCTTTGTAGGGTAAATGAACACGGAAAGTAGAGTGCCCCGCTGAGCTTTCAATGCTCATTTTGCCTTGCAGCTTTGTGAGAAGTTGCAGGCATAATTTCAAGCCTAACCCGAGACCATTCTCTCCCTGTGTACCCTTTTCTGAAATGTAGTCACCGGAGAGAATAGCACTAATTTTTGCATTTCCGATACCGATGCCAGAGTTTTGAATTTCGACAATGGAACAATCGTTTTGCTGATATTCACGTATGATAACCTCACCTCCAACCGGTGTGAACTTGATGGCATTCGATATGAGATTTCTGATTACGATAGTAAATATACCCTCATCGGTTAAAATAACTTGGTTGCGTAGCTCAATAGTGACCCGGATGTGTTTACGCTCAATCGTGTCATTGTAAAGGGATAGAATGCTGTTGATTCTATAACTACTATATACTTGCCTATATACTATTTTCGTTTCTTCAAACGAAGATCTGCTCCAATGCAAGGTTGTGTCTAAAAATTCTTGCATCTGAAAAATCTGGTGATTTAATTTTAAAAGGATACTGTTACGCTCATCATCGGTAAGGTTACCGTCCAGCGCGAGCTGAATCACACTAGATAAGTTGCCAAGGGGCGAGCGAAGATCGTGACTTAGAATTGACAGTATGCGATCTTTATTTTCAATCAGCTTTTCCATTTCTTCCTCCTTGCGAATCTCTTTATCGATGTTCATGAAGGCAACAAATTGTATCTCTCCGTGGATGGTTGCTTTTACCTCATACCATTGGTCTACGGAAGATTTTGTATTAATCTTCGCCTGCATGACAATGGCATCAGCTCCGGAATGATTTGCCATACTTTCCTGTTGCTTCCATTCCGAGATAATCAGAGACCTGTATGCGGTATCGGCATAGGCCTTTTCAAACCAACTATCGATCGTAGGAATTTCACACAGGGGAAAACCAATTTCTTCCTCAAAGGCTTTGTTCACAAATATATTCTGACGAACGCCATTGATTAATTCCGATACAAGCAAAGGGTATGGTAGGAAGTTGAAAACCTTTTCCAGATTGATTTTATCCAGCTTTAGCCTGTTGAGTGGTTTAGTCATAGACATAAAGTAGTTTTCAAAATGTTTTTTTTCTACTCAGGAGTGAATTACAAATAAAGGATAATTACAAAAGGCAGTAATCTTCTTGATGAGGCTGTTGTGAAACAAGCGTTGGATAATGTTTCTGTGAACTGAACATAAGACCAATGAGTCGGGTTGATTTCGTACTATATAGCTGTTTATTGCCTGGGCAACATCGTTAGATCGGATCGTACTGTAATCAAAATGTAGGTCCTCGCCATAAAAATTGCCAATGATATATTGGAGCTCTTTTAAATCATCTTCAACGTCCTGGCTATACGCTTCTTCGATCACTTGAAGAATCGTTAGCTTACAGTTGAGAGCCTTGACAATAGGAAGCAGATGGGTTATGGGGAGATGTCTTTCTTTTAAATAGTCGAATGCATATACCATGGTTTTGATCTCGCTGAAGATATAGCCTGACGGTATAAGCAGGAGAGGTGTTTCACTTCGGGCGATGGCATTATAGGTGTTGCTTCCACCGAAGAATTGATACCAATCATCGGCTCCATCGGTGCCCATAACAATGATATCAAAGTTTTTTGCCTTCTCGTGGATTACAGTGCTCAGCTTGCTCGCACTGGATTCAACTTCAGGGTAACAGGATATCTTAAAGGCACGACTCACTTCTGTGCATTGTGTTTCTAATTGCTCGACAGCATTGGTAAGGAGGATTTTTTTTCCTGACACCAGGGATGCCGGGGTAAAGTCAAATACAGATTGAACATGGAGTAAAGTCAGATCTCCCTGAACGATCTGCGCAAGTTTAGCAGCATATGCTATAGCATTCTGCGCGGCTGGGGAGAAGTCGGTCGGACAAAGTATATTCTTTATGTTTTTCATGACATTCAGGTTTAGTTTTTATTGGCCTGTGTGCTGTCTCTTTGTTGCTTTTCCTTTTTCTTAAAATAGGACCTAAACAGAAAGTTATGTTTGAGGGCTTCCATGTTTTCATTAAATCGCTCTGTACCTTGTTCGATGTTGGAGGCACTTTTGAAAAGTTTCTCGCGTAAAAGTGTGTCAGAGAGTATTAATCCTGCTGTGCCTTCTCCTTCCTTCATGTCCTCAACTACATGCCGCAAGTCTTTCATCATTTCTGAAGTCTTCACACTGGCATCCTGAATTTGTTGCAGTGAAGAGTTCAACTGACCGGCAAGTGTTGTATCCATAAAGAGTCGGTTGATAAGGCCATCACCGCTTTGAAATTTTTCAACAATACCGTTGGCGTTTCTGGTAAATGAAGCGGTGCTTTTGCCTGCAATTCTGAAGTCGTGCACAGCTAAACGAAGATCTTGCGTAATGACTGTATCCGACAGCAATGTCCACAGGCTCTCGCTGCGGTTAAGTTTTTCAGTGATCTCATACAGGTTGGTTGAAATCCTGGCGATGTTGTCGTTGGTTGTATTCAGTGTTCTCAACATCTCATCTGTCTCCACAGCTTTTCTGGAGAAGATTATGTCTCCTTCGTGTACCGGTTCCGCATGGCCTGGTTGTGAATTTATATTAATAAGCTTGTTCCCCATCAGTCCATCGGTACCAATGGAAGCAATTGCATTTTTCTTTATAAACGATTTCAGTTTTTCATCGATGAGCATCGTAACGACAATGGCCGTATCATTCTCCACGCTGACGGATTTGACAGTGCCTACATCTATACCCTTGAAGCGAACGTTATTACCGGGCACAAGCCCATTAACGTTACTCACAATTGCCTTTATGATAAATGTGGTCCCCAGCAGGTTACGGTTTTTGCCGATCATATATAGCGTGAATACCAGGAATATAATTCCCGCTACTACAAATAGTCCGACCTTGGCGTTATCGACGGTTTTATTTTTCATGGCTATTCAAAAAATTCCCTGATTCTTGGATCCATAGAGAGCTGAAGATTTTCATAGGTATCCTCAGCATAACACCTGCCATCGATTAGCATGACGACCCGATTTGCCGTTGTATTAATACAATGCATATCGTGTGATATAACTATAGATGAAGTGTTATACTTTTTCTGAACCTCAACAATGAGCTCACTTATTTCGCGCGCTGTAACAGGATCCAGACCAGTGGTAGGTTCATCATAGAGAATGATCGAAGGTCGCAGAATTAAGGTTCGCGCCAGTGCAATTCGCTTACGCATGCCCCCCGAAAGTTCCTCTGGCATCATATCCACGGTATGCGCCAAACCGACATCCTCAAGCACCTCCTGTACTGCAGCCTCCGCCTTGGTTTCTCGCATACCTTTCTCCCAATGTCTTCGCAGCGGAAATTCCAGATTTTCCCGCACCGTCATTGAATCATATAGTGCATTGCTCTGAAAAAGAAAACCTACTCTGGCGCGAAGTATATCCAGCTCATCCTGATTTATCTCATTAACATCGTTGTCAAGTACGATTACTTTTCCATCGTCGGGTTCTATTAAACTAATAATACACTTGATCAAAACCGATTTGCCCGACCCCGATTTTCCCAGCACGGCCAGCGTCTCGCCATTCAATAAAGTCAAGTTTAAATCACGCAATACGTGGTTATCTCCAAAAGATTTATTCAACTTATTTACTTTGATGACAGCCTTATTCATGACGATTCAGGTTAAGCCGAGAAGATCTGTGATCTGAACGGCAATCAGGTCAATGATAAATACAAGTAGCGAGGCGACAACGACCGCAGAGTTCGCCGATCTGCCAACTCCCTCAGTTCCTTTTTTAGAATTATACCCCTTATAACATCCGATAACTCCTATAGCAAATCCAAAGAAAAATGTTTTGATCAACGATGGAAGTACATCGCCAAAACTCAGAGCATTGAAGACTTGCGTCCAGTATAGATGCCAACTAACCTCACCTCGGATGTTTACTCCGAGGTAGCCGCCATATAGCGATACAGCATTAGACAAGCTTGATAGTATAGGAAGCATGAGCGTGGTTGCCAGTATGCGGGTAACGATAAGATATCGAAAGGGATTTGTGCCGGATACATCCATCGCATCGATCTGCTCGGTTACTCGCATAGAACCTAATTCCGCACCCATCCCAGAACCTATTTTGCCTGCGCAGATAAGAGCTGTAATGACGGGTGAGATCTCACGTACCAGCGAGACGGCAACCATAGCCGGCAACAGGGATTCTGCTCCAAATTCAACCAATGTGGGTCTGGATTGAATTGTCAGCACCAACCCCATAATGAAAGCAGTGGTGACCACCAATGGCAAGGACTTGTACCCAACCCAAAAACATTGCCTGAGAAATTCATCAACTTCCTGGTGTTGTTTAAATAGTTCCTTGAAAAACCTGACAGCAAATCTTGCGGTGTCTCCGGTTTCGGTAAGGAATTTGGTGTTTGATTGCGATGCCACGTTAATTATATTTCTATTAGTCAAATATGCCTCATGGACTATTGGGAACTACTGACGATTGTCAATGTGGTTGTATGATAATTATCATACTCATTCTGGAAGTATATATCCCACACCAGCAGTTATGTGTTTGCCATATTGTCCACTATACTACTTTTGATGAAGTCTGTAATTCCTTGCGACGTTGAGTTCCTGTAGCAGTTATCATACCGGTATGGAGTATATTAACTTTTTACATGCTATAGATGTCTTTTGACTTCTCGTGATGCGATAATAGAATTATCACCTGTGATAATATTCTTTCATTATCGTGATTTTCATCACCCCGAGTATTTTGTTTGTGCCGTTACTTTATCATTGTTATGGATGACTAAACCTGCATGCATGGTTTTGATAATTTTCCATAGTTTGTATTGTGATGTATAATTAATGAGAAGTATATACCTAAATAGCAAAGTATGAAAACGCTGATTGTTTACTATTCGTATACCCATAACAACGAAGTGCTTGCCAACGTACTTCAGGAAAAACTAAAATGTGATATTTTTAAAATCGAAGAGGTGAAGAAGCGAAATGCTTTTGCAATCATGTTAGACCTGGTATTCAACAGAATTCCTAAAATCAAGCCACGGCTGTTCGATGTGGGTTCGTATGATCGGTATATATTTGTTGCTCCTATATGGGCAGGTAAAATTGCCTCACCCTTAAAAACTTTTTTAGTTGAAGAGCGATTTTATATAAGTGATTATTCATTTATTACAATCTGTGGGGGACAAACTGATCAAAAAGAAAAGCTGGTAACGAATCTGACTAAAATTTTAGGTCATGAGCCAAGTTTGGTACAAGAACTCTCCATAAATAACCTTCTTTCCGGGGATAAGAAAAATACAATGAAATATACTTCCAGCTACAGAATTCAATCGGATGATATGATAAAGTTTAACGTGGCAATCGATGATTTTCTGCGTGGTGGAAAAGCATCGGATGCACGCGAAAGAAAGGCCGGGTAGAATTTCTGATGTTGTGTATTCCTATCCGTTCTATAGCTCTCAGCAATTGATTGATAATTTATTTGTGTCGAAGCCCTTTACCCTCGGGTATACGTTTGTAGTTCTGCACATGCTGCTGCCTTTTGTCTTTGTGATGTCAGCCGCTTGGGTCAGGCTTTATTCTGGTTACATTGCTTTTTCAATTAGGCAAAATAACTCCTCTTTATAGTCTCTCACCTGGTCGTTGGCGGATTGTAGTTCCTGCATAAGTGCTATGTGTTCTTTAATGTATACCGTATTCAACTCATCTTTGGTCTCCAGCATGTCGGCAAGCTTTTTTTCATGAAGTCGTAGCTTGGCGGCAAGGCTGTCAATTAACTCATCCTTATAGTAGGTGACGATATTTTGGAGATGATGCACCTTCTTATGATCATCATCTGCCGTAAACTTGCCGGCATACTCATCGAGTAGTTTCCGAAAGAACAGCATCTCTTTTTTCCAGAAGGCAGTTGCCGATAGCCACTCCAGAGTTTTCATGTGTTTGGCAAGTAATGAAGGCTGGAGGATATAATTTTTTGTTGTTGCGATAGGGGATATCATAGTTTTGAACTTTAAAATATATAGTCAAGCTACCAGCTATATCTGCGTAATACAATGTTAAAAGTTCTCTACATTCCTGATTAAAGTCAGGTAAATATTATATAGGCTCCATAGCTGCGGTGATCCTATATGCGTTAACACTCGAAGGCTACTCGCCATGCGATAAACATCATGGACGAGTATGACCCTGGTCATGGTTAGAGGTACTTTATTCAACGAACTTTCACGTAGGGTCAATTTTAAATCATGAGAGTCAATTTTTTATTCATAGCTATCATTATACCGCTTGCCGGAATGGCTTTATCAGGTTGCAGTAAAACCACAAGCCAAAAGTCTTCCTCTGCAAGTGAGGCAAGTGAAGTAATCAGCTTTGTTCAAGTACATCATACTACAATGCCAACGGATACAGCCGATGCATGTTATGCCGGACTCAAGGTGCAACTCATCAGAGGTTTTTATGAAAAACGAAGGGAGGAACTCTTTTGGTGCTCGCATGACAAGTTACAGCCTGCCGCAGATTCTCTTATTTACTTTATTAACCATGCACGGTATCATGGATTGTATCCTGATCGGTATCACAGCGGTGAAATACAAAATTTAAAGAATAGATTGCTTACCCCGAGCGATTTTACTCGCATGGAGTCGCTTTTGACAGATGCCTATATTTCCATTGTACAGCATATAGGTAGCGGTCAAACAGCCGTTGCAACTTTCCGGACTGATTCGTTGTCATTGTCCTCTCTTGAGCAAGTCTCCGTGGATGGGAATGTTATTGACGGAATTTCAAGATTTGAGCCTGCACACTTTGGTTATCGCTCACTAAAAAAGGCAATTCGATTATTGATTGATTCCCTCCCAGGAAACCAGCATGAAACTGTGTTATTGCATTTGGCAGATATACCGGAGCAAACGAATAAAGTATTGCAAACACTGGAAGTTAATCTCGAGCGGTGGAGACTGGAGCATATGACAGGCCGCCGGTATATATTCATCAACATTCCGGCCTTTATGCTTTACTTGGTGGAAGACGACTCGGTGATATTTGAATCAAAGGTTATTGTGGGTACTCCCAAGACTCCCACACCCGAAATAAGCAGCAGAATTGAATGCTTGGTAACCTATCCCTATTGGCACATACCGCGCAAAATAGCGGCCGAGGAATACCTGCCGGTAATTCAAAAAGACATTTCCTTTATAACGCGAAACCATATCGATGTCCTTAATAAAGATGGGACCTTGCTAAATCCCGATAGTGTTGACTGGTATAGGTTTAGCAAAAACCATTTTCCCGTGCTGCTGCGACAACGCGAGGGAACGGAGAATTCTCTGGGAATTGTAAAATTCGTTTTTGATAATCCATACGCTATTTTTTTGCATGACACCAACGCCAAGAAATTGTTCAACAGTGAGGTGAGAGCTTTTAGTCACGGTTGTGTTCGCCTCGAAAAAGCAATTGAACTTTCACATTATCTGGTTACAGGTGAGTTGAATAAAAAGTCTCCGAAGATTGTACGTTATCTGAAGGAAGAATCACGCCATACAATAAACCTGTATGATCCTATACCTATTTATATCCGTTACTATACATGTGATTTCCGGGATAACCAGTTCCATGTTTACAAAGATATATATATGGTGGACCACCGAATGACTCATAAACTATATAGCGTATCTTTGAAATGACCTTGTCCGGAATTACCCCAGATGTAAAGTGTATTATTTTTTTACTTGGGGGATATCGAGCATTCATTCATAAGAGTGTTGTTAAACCCAAGATGCTTTTCATACTGTTTTTTGTTAGCTTCGTTTAACAAAATCTTACAGTGGTGGAACAAAAGGTCATTTCTCTTGAAAGTGAGGCTGGTTTCCGTGTTCTCTTTGAGTGTGCTACCGTCAGTATATTGGTTATTAATGAACAAGGAAGTATTGGGCTTGCAAACCCGTGTGCTGAGGGGCTCTTTGCATATTCGCCTGCTGAGTTAATAGGTCAACCCATTGAGGTTCTTTTACCGGATGACCTTCGGGCTCGCCATGCACATCATCGCAGCGGGTATTTCGCTAAGCCCAAAACGCGACCCATGGGATTGGGGATGGAGCTTTACGGGCGTAAAAAAAATGGAGAGGTATTTCCGGTTGCAATAAGCCTTGGACATTACGAGTTAGATGGTGAAACTTTAGCAGTTGCATTTGTAACAGATATAACGGATCAAGTTAAAACCAAAAAACTTGTCGCCGAACGCGAAGCCTGGTTCAGGAGTATGGCAGAAAATTCGCCGGTTATGATTTGGGTTTCCGGCTTGGATAAAAATTGTACTTACTTTAATAATACCTGGCTTGGTTATACAGGCAGACAAATTGAAGAAGAGCTTGGTAGCGGATGGGCAACGGGAATTCTTCCTGAAGACCTCGAACAATGTATGCTCACCTATACGAACGCATTTGATAGAAGACAATCCTTTGTAATGGAGTATAGACTGCGCCGTCATGATGGGCAGTATCGGTGGATTCAGGATGTAGGAAAGCCAACCTACATTGATAATATATTTACCGGTTTTATAGGCTCTTGTTCTGATATACACGACCAGCGTATGATGCAGGAAGAACTTGAACAATTGGTGCAAACCAGAACCGCTGAACTCTATCGGGCACTAGACCGTGAGAAGGAAATGAGCGAACTCAAATCCCGTTTTGTATCCATGGCATCCCATGAGTTCAGAACACCCTTGAGTATTGTTCTGTCGAGTACGTCACTTATTGAACGATACGTAGCATTACAACATGACGAACGTATTCAAAAGCACCTCACCCGTATCAAGTCATCGGTTAGTAATCTTACGAATATCCTCAATGATTTTCTTTCTCTTGATAAACTTGATCAGGGTAAGGTTGAAACGGAATACGATACAATTGATATAGGGCAGTTTATGAACGAAGTAGTAGAGGATGTTCAGGCTACACGCAGGAAAGATCAACAGGTATTGATTCTGCATGAAGGGGATACCAATGTAACAGTGGATCAGAAGAAACTTCGCTATATATTAGTGAACCTGCTGTCGAACTCTATGAAATATTCTCCCGAGGCGTCTGTTGTTACAGTGACATCGACTCTCAATCCGGACGCCCTTATTATAGCGGTAGCAGATCGCGGGATAGGGATTCCGGAAGAGGAACAGAAATATCTCTATAGTAAATTTTTCAGAGCTAAGAACACGGGCAATATACAGGGAACAGGTCTCGGGTTAACGATTGTGAAAAGATATGTTGAAGTGATGGGAGGCGAGATTTCCTGCATAAGCAAACAGGAAGAGGGAACGACCTTCACAGTAAAAATACCGAAAGCTATCTACCCATGAAAACTGTATTAATTATAGAAGACAACCTGGAGATCAGGGAAAACACTGGGGAAATTCTGGAACTCACCGGGTTTACCGTTCTCAGTTCGGACAATGGCCGTCATGGAATTACGCTGGCGGTTGATTCAAAACCTGATGTTATATTATGTGATATTATGATGCCCGGTATAGATGGTTATCAGGTTATCAGGGAATTGAAAGCGAACCCGCTAACAGCGTCCATCCCCTTTATATACATTACTGCCAGTTGTGAAAAGAGCGAGGTAAAACTGGCCATGGACATGGGCGCTTATGGGTATATCCGCAAGCCGTTTGATGTTGATGAACTTGTACAGTTGATTAATACATGTGTTGAATAACAAATCTGGCTCCAACCCCGGATTATAGCAAATAAGAGTACTGGAAAATATACCCTTGTCATACAGGTGCCTGTTTGAGTACTTAAACAATATATACATCTGTTTTAATATTGTGCTTGGTTAATGTTGTTTCCGACTTCCGGTTGTATTTTATGTTGATATAAGACGACAAAAATCTTGGACAGTGCTGATGGCTGTCATCGGTGAATAGTGCGTAGAGGTATACTTTTAAGAAAAAACAAGGAGGTAAATATGAACTTAACAGTAAAAAAAAATGGAGGTCTTCCCGCACTGGTTTCCGATTTCTTCGGCACACCACTATTCGATCGTGATTTCATAGATTTGGAAAGCGATCTTTTTCCTTCACGCCTGGGTATAAATATACCAACGGCAAACGTGACTGAAACGTCCAAAGAATTTAAACTCGAGCTTGCAGCTCCAGGACTGGAACGGAAAGATTTTAACGTCGAAGTCGAGAATCATGTGCTGAGAATCAGCGCCGAGAAAGAAGAAGAAAAGAAGGAGAAGAATGGCGAATATTCCCGGAGAGAATATTCATTCAATTCCTTTATACGATCCTTCAGTTTACCTGACAATGTAAAAGAGGGAAGCATCGATGCTAAGTATGAGAACGGTGTTCTGAAGGTGTCAATTCCTAAAGAGAAAGAAACTCCGGCGAGACCGACACAAAAGGTTGCCGTGTCTTGAGCAGGAGAAAAAACAAAGGGTGGACTTGTACCGCCCTTTGTTTACCAGATTGATGTGATAGATAAATAAGTATATATATATAACTATATGGATACCACGATCTCTGCTTTGTCGGAATTGCAAGAGTTGCTGCGAAGCTCACAGCACAACTCCGCAGCGAGCAAAAAGGTGTTTGTAGGATTTGATGGATTTGTCGATAAGATCAAGCGGGCGGTCATGGAAAAGCAGAATACGCGCACACTATATTTCGACTCGATTCGGGATTTTGCCAATAGAATCCTTCTTGCATGTGGAAAGAGCGGTCAGATTCAAATGGATACACAGCGCGTCAAATTTGGAGGAAACGCGCCAATTCTGGCGGATACGCTTGGTCGATTGGGAATACAAACATACTGCCTGGGAAGTATGGGATACCCGCAGCTGCATCAAGTGTTCTCTGGTATGAATCCGCGGAGTGAAACGATCAGCGTTTTAAATCCGGGGCAAAGTGATGCTATCGAATTTAGCGATGGTAAACTTATATTTTCGGAGCTCGAAGTCTTTGATCAGTATACATGGGAATACATAATAAAAATTGCAGGTATAGAGGCAATTCATAAAGCAATTTCTGACAGTACATTGATTGCATTTGTGGATTGGGCGAACCTGCCACATGCCAGTAATATTTGGGAAGGTATGCTTGAAGATATTATTAAGCCATCGAAGCGAAAGGATTACTTATTCTTCTTTGACTTGTGTGATCCATCAAAGAAAACTACCGAGCAAATTGATGAGGTTCTTGACCTGGTCAGTTCTTTTTCCTGCTATGGAAAAGTAACGCTGGGCCTAAATGAAAATGAAACGCTCAAGATCTATGCAGCCTTACGCGGAATTGACTATATAACCGACAGCCCCGGGCTACCTCCGGTAAAACAGGCAGGCGATTCCCTATATAAATCCATGAACATTGATGCCCTGCTGGTGCATCCTGTTGATCGCTGTATTCTTTTTCACCAGCATGAGGCAAATGAACTCAATGGCCGACTGGTACTCAAACCGAAAGTGTTAACGGGCGGAGGAGACAACCTCAATGCAGGCTACTGCCTTGGAATGCTTTTAGGGTTTTCATCTGCACAATGTATGTTACTTGGGATGGCAGTATCTGGTGCGTATGTCGAAAATGGCTTCAGTGCTGATCTGCAGGGAATCCTACAATATCTTGATATATGGATGGCTGAGCTACTGCAAAAAAATGAACTGTCCCGGCAGCATGTATTCGCTCACCGGCATGAGTAAGATCGCACGGATCGTTAAGGTATATATAGGCTTTTCCTGGAGCTATATAAATTTTCCTGAACTATATATTACACGTCACAAAGTGTCAGGCCATAACGTGAAGAATATAATAAACAGGATAGCTGTCGCCATGATGGAACCCATCGCAAGTGTTACTTTCTTCCTTAATTCCGGAGTTCCCCGCAGTGATGCAATAAGAGTTTTCATCAAGGTATTGCTGAATGTTGCTAGCAGAACAGCCATAGCAGAATGACGGGCAATATGGTCTTGTGATAGTTTAGCGATATTGATTGTAATGGCATCCACATCTGCGAGTCCAGAAATGAAACCCGAAAGAATCAAGCCTTTGTTACCGAGAAGTTTTTCACTGTAGTATACGAGGTAAGCTATAGCAATGTAGAGGAGACCAAATCCAAAGGCATTCAGAATATTCACCGGGTTGCCAAGTTGAATAGGCTTAGCAGCATCAATCGTGGTGTTGTTCTGCTTGATGAAAGTCAGAGAGAAAATCAGTCCCAGGATAAACATGGTTGCGCAGGGCAATATTAGTAATGCAGCGAATGAACGGTTAAAGATCATTGCCACAGCAACAACCCTCAGATACATGATAGACGACGCAAGTGTTATACCAGCAGCATATAACGCAGATTGTGATGGGCCAGACTTTTTGCTTCTCGAAGCAAATGTCCAGGCAACAGCTGTACTTGAAACAATGCCGCCTAACAATGCCGTCAGTAATATACCCTTATTTGTACCGGTATATTTGATAAGCAGATAGCCCACAAAGCTGATGGATGAAACAACAATCACAATAAATCCAGTCTCCTGCGGGTTAAATATGCCGTTTACACCATAATAACGATCTGGCAAAAAAGGGTAGAGAAGAAGACTAAGGACGATGAATTTGATAAATGCAAGAAGTTCGTCTTCGGTGATCTTTAAAACAAATGAGTGAAACTGTCCTTTCAATGTAAGTAACGTAGTCGTTATCACAGTGGCGGCCAGAGATTCTTTAATGAGCTCCTGGGAGGTCATCATTCCCAATATGAAGGTTATAATTAATGAGATTTCCGTGGTTATACCTTGATGGCCTTTTGTCGATCGTACATAGTAGGTAACGGCAATGAAAGCTATAAATGCGATAACTGCTGCAACGATAATCCATATCGAAATATCGCGCCCTATATAAGTAACAATACAACCTAATATGCAGACCAAAGGGAAAGTTCTTATTCCTGCAAAATGATCTTTATCGCTTACCTTCCGGAACTCACGCTCCAAGCCAATGATTAATCCTATACCTGTTGATACAATTAACGAAAGTAGATAAGGCGTAAGAAAAGCACCGATGCTATCTGGCATGAGCGATGTTAGACGTGGTCTTTAAGTCTATAAGTCCAGATGGGAGCGTCAGTATGATTCACTACATTTTCTGTAATGCTGCCGTTGAAAAGATGGGCAAGTCCTTTACGGGCGTGTGTTGCCATGGCTACAAGATCCATCTTTTCCACTGATGCAAAATTCAGTATGCCCTCTTGTTCATGTGTATAGCTTCTAAAGTAAAGCTTGTAGTTTGTAAGCCCATAATGTCTGACAAAGTCCCCTAGCGCTTCGTTTGCTTCAGCATCGCGTCTGAAATGCAGTGGTGTATTGATCAGTAGTATGTGCAAGGTTGCGTGAAGCAATTTTTGCAACGACTTTAGCTTCTGGATGAAATCTGTCTGGTTAAGATTCAACGTTGAAGGTAATAGTATATTTTTTATTGATTTTATAGCGATCGATTTTCGCACTGCCAACACCGGTACGGTTGAGAACCTCACAACCTTTTCGGTATTGGAGCCAATGAAAGTTTCTGTAAGACCGGAGGCACCCGAAGTGCCAATTATAATAAAGTCAATTTCTTTTTTTTCGATAACATTTGATATACCCGATACCAGGTCACCATAAACGATGTCAGTCGTCACCGGTACTGAACCTGCACGTTCTTTCATTTTTTGCAATGCCTTTTTTATATCTGCTTCCATCTGGGTAAAATAGGTCATATCATAGGCAATTGTTTCACCAGCCAATCCAACGTAAGGGCCAGGAGGTACGAGCACATGGACAAGAACTATTTCTCCTTTTGTGCTTTGTGCCCAGTCAAGCGCAACCGTGTATGCTTCGTTGGACTGCTGGGAAAAGTCAACTGGTACAAGTATCTTTTTCATAACTAAAATTTTAAAACTAAGCTACTTGCTTGAAAGGGTTTAAAGAATGAAATTAGTTTTGTCCGGGGATGATTTTCATCATACGCCGTGCAGAGGTAAATCATCACCTTTATTATGCTAGCGTTATAAAGACTTTTTTAGTACAGGTATACCTTTCCGAACAAAGCAACATGAAACATATACTCGTCCCATGCGATTTTTCAGAGTAGTCTCTTAATGCCTTTAAGTTTGCAGTTCAGTGGCAGAAGACTTCGTCTGCGGAAATTCATTTACTGCACATTATTGATCTTCCGCTACTGCATGACACGGTGTTAATGCCCGTGCTATCTTTCGAGGAAGAAGAACTTCAGGAACTACGAAAACTGGCTCTGGCATGAGCTGCGCTTAGTGACTTTAACAATGTCAGTGGCCGGATGTATAGCTGACCCACCAGAAACTGGTTATAGCGCCACCGGGATTTGTATCCCAGCGCTTTTTGATTCTGACATAAATCATTTTTCCCATTGACAGAGCTCATAAAGTACATTTAATAGAGTAATTACTTTAGTATAGTCCTTTAGGATAGGAACCTTGTACTTCTAAATGAATCAAAATGAAAGTATATACCGTTTCACGTCGGTTAAATGTATGTATGCCTTTCAGCACCAATAAAATATCAACAACAGTAACGCTTGTATTTTTGCTGATGGATATACTATGGCTTCTTTGGCCGATTTTATTCCGCTACCGCTAGGTAGCATGAGTGCATTTGATAATTCAATATATTGTTACAAACCCCCAACCTCATATATATGGCTTACAGTATCCTGCTAATTGAAGACAACCTGGAGATGGCCGATAACATCGCCAGTATTTTGGAACTAGCAAAATACAATGTTATACATGCGCTGAATGGCAAGATTGGTGTAGATCTGGCCCAGCGAAATCATCCGGATCTTATATTATGTGATGTCATGATGCCGGAGCTTGATGGTTATGGTGTACTTCATATTTTGAACAAAGAAACAGAGACCGCAAGTATTCCGTTTATTTTCCTGACAGCAAAAGCAGATAAAACAGATTTTCGAGCCGGGATGAATCTGGGAGCAGACGACTATATAACCAAGCCTTTCGATGGGGTCGACTTATTGAGGGTAATTGAAACGAGACTTAAAAAAAATGAGTTAATCAAAAGTGCTTTCGGGAATAACCCTCAGGATGTAAGCGCCTTTTTTAGTAAAACACGTGAGCTGAAAGATTTTCAGCGACTCTCTGAAAATAGACCCCAGCGGTGCTTCCGGAAAAAGGAACTGGTTTTTATGGAGGGACAAACTCCCAGCGACCTATATTTCATTGAGAAGGGACAGGTGAAGACTTACAAAGTCAATTATGATGGTAAGGAGTTAATTACAGGTATACACCGGGAAGGGGATTTCCTGGGATTTGTTCCGCTTCTTGAGGATAAGTCCTACAATGAAAATGCCGAGGTGCAGGAGGATTCTAAAATAACGATTATTCCGAAAACAGATTTCATCACGTTAATATATTCTAGTAAAGATGTCGCCAGGAAATTTATTAAGATGCTTTCTAATAATATCGAGGAGATGGAGAACCGGTTACTTGATATAGCATACCAATCGGTGAGGCAGCGCGTAGCCAATGCGTTGCTTAAGATGAGCCAACGATTTGCAGGTGTCAACAAAGACGGACTCATTACCATTGCCCGCAAAGATATTTCCAGTATTGTAGGAACGGCCACCGAGTCACTAAATAGAACACTTGCTGATTTTAAAGAAGAAGGTCTCATCGAGATTTCGGGCGAAGGACTCAAATTAGTAGATATACGCAAGCTTGAAAAGTTGTTGCATTAATATTCAGTCAAGAATATTCCTATTACATTATATAATACATTAAACCAACAGTTATGACAAAGAACCTGAATATAGCTGACGCTATTGTCAAGCTTACTCTGGCATTCCTGGTTATCGTCTGTTATTTTACACGGGCGATCTCCGGGACAGTTGCATTGACCTTGGTGGCATTGTCGCTCTTAGTGCTAGTTATTTTTTTTGCAAAACTTTTTCTGATATTTATAACGATGGACTAGCAACTTATTGGGGTGCCCTTTTGTATCGATGCTTATGACGGGGATCATTTGTCCGTTATTCATTCTTCCCTTTCAATCTCTTCTATAGTATACGCACATAGCCCAATCCTATGAATCTAATTGAACAAGTTAGCGCCACCGATTAAGCGGGCAGATAGTAAATATCAGATATTCTTTCCAAGATGTATACTACAGGCATGTGTGATGATGAATATCATTGATAATGCTTTTAGTATATAGTTACTTTGACGCTTAGAGTATAGATTGATGATTTCTTTTAAAGCCATCTTGGGTTTTTTATTTGGATTGCAGGTCGCTGCGGTTGTTGTTCTCGGTGTCCTGTGTTATCAAAATAATGATGACGCACGGCTGTCATCGTTTAAGGTGCGGAATCCACGTGCGGTAATCCATCCGGCTGATGAAATGGCATCAACCTATAGTAATATATATGCCAACTTCGGGGCTGTTCTCTATAGCAATGATTCAACCTATGGTCCAGGCGATAAGGCCTCACGGGCAGATTTGCCGGCTCAGGTGAAAGACATGGTATATCTGACGCAGGATAACAAAGACCGAAAAGAAAGGATTGATTCGCTTGCCCTGCTGCTGCATCAGCTTACGCTAAAGGCTGATTCAACAATAATGATCAATAATACAACACGACAAAATCTAAGCGATAGAAATAAGATACTGACGAAATATACTGGACTTGCAGACTTCATAACAGCCAAGATTCATCGCATCAAGCAAGCTGAAGAGCAATTGCTTGCTGTGCGAGAGTCTGAGCATCAGCAAAGTATAGATCGCTTTAAAAGCATAGTTACTCAATTATTGATTGGTATTGTTATTCTACTGACTGTTGCTTTCTTAACAGTACGCTATAATTTCAATAAGCGGATGGATATTCAAAACGAATTGAGACGGACAAATGTACTCTTTGAGAAAGTGTTCTATGAAAGCCCTATAGCAATCGTTGTTAGCGAATACGATACGGATAAAATATTGAACTGTAACAAGGTGTTCGCTTCCATGGTAAACGTTGATGTGAATGGTCTCATTGGAAAGTCAGTAGCTGAATGGGGAGTTTTTGAGAATGATAAACAACGCAACGAAGGCTATATTAGACCTCATAACAAGGAACCGATCTTTACATCTTTACATGTCCATGAGATACTCTTGTATGATCGTAAGTGCTTGTTAACAGCCATCGTTGACTTATCAACTCTCAAGCGCGCCGAAGATAATATAAAGCGCACGCTTGAAACCGTAATTGAGTTGAATGAACTTAAATCACGGTTTGTGACGTTGGCTTCTCATGAATTCAGAACGCCGTTAACAACCATCTCATCTTCTGCATTCCTGTTGGAAAATTACCTGGTGGGTGTGGATCGGGCGAAAGCCGGAAAACATTTAAGTCGGATTAAATCAGCTGTAGGCGGTCTCACCATTATGTTAGATGATTTTCTTTCTGTTACTAAAATCGAAGAGGGAAAGGTGAAGGCCAACTGCCATCGAATAGATATCAAGAGGTATCTCCAGGAGGTTTGTAACAGTCTTCAGGTAATGGCAAAGCCAGGACAAATTATACATTATACACATAGTGGCCGTACCGATGTGAACACAGATCCCATGTTGCTTGGTAATATCCTGAATAATCTGGTTACCAATTCAATTAAGTACTCGCCTGAAAATTCGCCGATCTATGTATTATCTGATGTGAACAGTAAGATTCATCTGTCTGTTCGGGATAAAGGTTTAGGTATACCGGAGGCCGATCAGAAACATCTTTTCGATCTATTTTATCGTGCTTCGAATGTTGGCAATATACAAGGGACTGGTCTTGGGCTACATATTCTAAAGCATTATGTACAAA
The DNA here is from genome assembly GCF_900167975.1 of Ohtaekwangia koreensis. Classification (GTDB taxonomy): domain Bacteria; phylum Bacteroidota; class Bacteroidia; order Cytophagales; family Cyclobacteriaceae; genus Ohtaekwangia; species Ohtaekwangia koreensis. Next base: position 679,758 of record NZ_FUZU01000003.1, on the reverse strand, counting down.
TGCTAGAGGGATCTCTGACCCTGGAAAGTAAACCAGGTGAAGGTACCTGTGTACAAATTACACTTGGGCACACGAGTTGATAGCTTTGGCTTTACTATAGTATTCCCCATACTTTTATAGCGATTGAAATCAGTATAACAATCAGAATGATTGTCAACAGTATATACTTCCTGTGATGTTTCATAGACTCATGTATTTTTTTTTGATACTTGTTTTAAAATGATATTGTAAGGTACGATGACCGTTATCGCTGCAATATGACTTTTTGCGATTACAAGGTGATTAACATCATAGAGAAAGAATAGTCATTATTCGTATATGACCACCGTCATGTTTATGAGAGCCTGCCGGTAATATCTTTAGGAAAAACAAGATGGCTATGCAAGTTCAAACGATAAACACCCCATGGCGCGACAGGCGGGAGGCAGGATATTTGCTGGGGCATAAACTCGACATATATCGATACCATGACAGCGTGGTGGTAGGTATACCGCATGGAGGCGTTGAAGTGGCATCGGCTATTGCTGAGGTATTGCATATACCGCTCGATGTAATGCCATGCAGAACGATTCCTCATCCGGCTGACAGCAGGAGAAGTATAGGATCTATCAGTGGGGATGAAGTATATATCCACGATTGCTCCCACACAATTCCGCAAGATTATATCAGTCATCAGATCGCTACATTCCGATGGGAGATGATGTGTGAAAACAGACAATACCATAGAACAACCGGTAAGCCTATATCTCTTAAGCATCGTCAAGTGATCCTGGTAAATGATGAACTGGTCTGCAGTGATAGTATGATAACGTGTTTACGATCCATTCGAAATCAAAATCCTTCGAAAATTATAGTCGCAGTTCCCGTTATAAGCGTTGAAGCTGCTGATGTTATAGGTGCTGAGGCCGATGAAGTAATTTTTTTAAAGAAGGAGGTATTTCCAGAATTTCAGGATGTATATTTTGTTAATAATCCCACGGTTGATAATGTGGGTATAGAAAATTTGTTGGAGGTGTCGAAGTATATACGATAATGTATGAAATCTATTTCGCGCTTGTTCAGGATAAAGCATTTTGACAACGAACTGATTTATTGAAAAGGCGGAAGGGTTTACTTCCGCCTTTCAACGCTCCGCTTGGACGAACATCAATCATGCATATACCTCTACATCAATTTCAATTTTATTGTCCACAACCATTACACCCGGTGCGGCCCACGCAATATTTTCAGCTTCTTTCTTTTCTGCCCACGACTTTACTTTACCGCGTAGTGTTACCTTGTTCCCTGCAGCCTCTATGTGTATCGAAGATGAATCAACGGTTGCACTCCGGTGGTATGCAGCGCTAATTTTGTGCTGTATATCTTTAGTGTCTATTGGTTTTACTTTTACGCTGACATTGTTTGTAACACCCCGTACGGATAAAAGATCCTCAACGCATTCAATGGCATATCTTTTCTCAAATTCAAAGTCTACTGCGCCGTCAAGATATACCCATCCTTCGTCCACTTTTACTTCAATGCGGTCTTCGTTTACCGCACTGTTCCAACGAAGTGCATTTCGTACAGCTTCAGCAATTTCGGTGTCGGTGCGTTTGCCCATGTTTCCGATCTTGACTTCGATATCACAGGCTACTACCTTTACGCCCAATACGCGTTGTGCTGCCTTCTCAGCAGCAATTTTTTTCCAATAGCTATCCAATATTCCGGAAAGTGTAATCACCCCATCTTTGGAGGCAACGCCAATCTCTGTCGCTACATTTCTTAGCTTGGGATCCCACTTGATCTCTTCCATGACATCTTTGCGCAGTTCTTCATTTGTTTTCATAGGATTTTTTTTAGTTGGACTATTATTAGGTACACAACTTTTGTGCACGTGTGTAAAACTATATAACACTGACCCAACAGGATATGATGCAGATCGTCTGTATAAAAAACTTTGATCGCCTTCGAGCGGATCAACAGAATATGCAACCCATGCCTATCGCTACAAATTGGCAGGTATGTATAGTTGTTACTGCACCGCCAGATACAGTGACTGATTCAATGAATAAAATCGCAGACATTGCTGTTAGGGGGTCTTGATATTTTGATTGGTGAGAATGACGAATTGGGATGGAGACAGTTTAATCTTTATGAAGTGGCGACTTCCATCTTCATTCTTTAATACATGTATCTTTCCTTGGCCACCATAGCAGTAGCGAAAAAAGCTGCCTTCCGGATTCAGGTAACTATCAACTGCTATATATTCTTCATCATCTTCAAGCTTTGAGCTATTGTAAACGAAGATCATTTCTTCATCAAATAAAATACGGGAGAAGGCCAGCATGCAATCCTGTGTCAGCGGTAGCTGAAATTTTCGACCATCTTGTGACGACTCGCGCATATACATTCGTCCGAACTTTAATACAGGACTGTTTTTTCGAATTGATGCCAGTTGGGAGATCTGGCAATATATAGTATTGTTTTTGTCGAGTGCATTGGTCTTCCTGTCATCCAGGCTAAACATTGATTCCCGGACGGCCCAGTCTCCACTACCAGCACCTTGAAAACCCTGTTCGGTTCCGTAGTATATGCAGGGTGTACCCAGAGCACACAGCAGAAATCCTATACCCGCAATGATTTGTTGCGCCGTGGCCTGATGTCCGAACCTGGCTTTTATACGTTGCCCGACTTGATCATGATTGTCAATGAATGTGACCAGAAACTCACCAAACTCACCGCGAGACATGGCATTTTTTCGTAACGATTCGTATCGATCAATAAGCTCCTCTGGTGTTGCTTCTCCAAGGATCACACTTGAAAGAACATGATATAGCCGAAAATCCAGCACCGAGTTAAGACCATAATATATAGCGGTGTCATCAACATTAATAGATGTTTTAGGGCCTATATATCGGTTATACATTTCTTCGGGCCCTAGTAATTCGCCAAATAAAAAGAAGTTTCGTTTACCAAGCTTGTAGGCATACTCTCGTATGTGAGAACAGAACTGGCTGATTGTTTTTTCTCCCATGTGTTTGACAGCATCCAGCCTGAAACCATCCACGTCTGTTTCGCGAATCCAATAGCAGTGAATCTTCGTGAGAATCTCCTGAGTATAGAGAGCTTCAGGTGAATCATCGTGTCGAAAGGCTTTCAGATTCATAAAGTCTCCATCGCGAGTTTCCGGGTAGCTGTCGAAATTTCTAATCTGCCCTTTTCTTGCATAGAGATCCGGGTTACGCAATTCAATTGGACTAGGTTTGTCTTCAAATCTCCATTTGCCGAAAGGAAAAACGACACCATTGTAGTAATAATATGCTGCATCATCAGGATAGCTCCAGTTGTTCCCTGAATGGTGTAATACAATGTCAAGGAACACGCGCATGTTGCGTACATGCGCTGCGTCTACCAGATTCGCCAAATCCTCTGTTGTTCCAAAACGCTTGTCTATTTTCGTATAGTCTTGAATGGCGTAGCCATGATAGGACTCTTCATTATTCTCAAAAACTGGGCTTAACCATAGTGCGGTACATCCTAAATCTAGTATATAATCAAGGTTGTTAATGATGCCTTGTAGCGTACCGCCACAGGATCTTTGTAATTGCTCAGGAGTGCCGTACCCAGTCGTTTTTCCACCGCTCTGAACCGCAGAGCGGTGGTGGTTATCATGAAACCGGTCAACCATCAGAAAGTATATTACTTCTTCGCGCCATTCCCGGCCGCCATTTACCCAATATTTTTTGCCTGGTTTGGGAGATAAGTCCAAATCACGAATCGATTGCCTGCTCATTAAAAGATATCTTTTATTTTATATGCAATGTGACTATAGCTAAATGTTTCACCCTTGGTTTTACCTTCCATAGCCTTGTACAGTGGACTACTCGTTGATATACCTATATATAGATGCCCGTCAACCGTGAATTTTTCCAGACTTGCAGAAATAAAGAATGTGTGATGATTGGTTACGACAACTGCCCCAGGTGCCACATGGTCGCGAGCAACGTCTTCCGACAGGTGAAGTATTCGGAGTATATCCAGTTCGGCGTTGGCAAATTCAAGCTCTTTATTAAGAGCGTTGACCTCCGTTGTCTGCATGGAGTTAAAGGCAAGATCCTTCTGGTCATACGACTCATCATGATTCGTCTGCTGCCCAGCGGTTAATTCTTTGATTCGTTCCTTGAAATCATCGATTAAAATTTGTTGTCGGGCAACGCATGCATCAAGGATTTTTTTTCGCAACCTCTTCTTATCTATAGTTGATATCATGAAACGAATTTGCGACACCTTCAGTCAAAATGTCGTAACCGTTATCATCAAACTGTCTGACATTCATCATCAAGTACCTGGCTACCTCGCGATAAACGATGTAGTCCGTATACATGTAAAGCGGCAGACTCTGAAAGATACAAATACGGCACAGCTTTCGAATGCAACGGACGGTACACAGACTCGCTCATGTCTATAGCTATAACTTGTTGATCTGACTAAACTCTTTACAAAAGATGACAGCGCTCATCGTGAGAGGAGATAGGACACTATAAATTAGAGCAAAGTTTATAATAATTTATATATGAATAATGGAAAGGCAATATTAGCCGTGCTCGCTGGTGTAGCGGCAGGTGCTGCATTGGGTGTTTTGTTTGCGCCTGATAAAGGTTCTGATGTACGAAAAAAAATATCGCGGAAAGGAGAGGACCTAGCCGATGCACTCAATGATAAAATTGATGAGAAGTTTGACGAGTTGTTGGCGGCCGTTACTGGTAAGGTAAAAAAAAGTACGTCACCAAATGATATTTTCACTAATAAAAAAGAAATGGTAGACTGAATAAGAATGCTGTTTGTGCTATTTATATATAGGCGGATCCTATCTGCCTGTATATAGCATGGTTCAATAGAGCAGGAGCAGTGCCAGGATGATCGAATTTTTTTTGCTGGATGCTTTCGTAAAAACTACTCCTGCCATTTTTTGCTTAGACAATTTCAATAGGTTTCTCTGCTGGATCGGGAATGATAGTATATAGTTTCTTTGGGAGATTGTGCTCTCATGAAAATATCAACTTCATTTCTTTCTTTCCGATTCGCGTAAAGATATTTCCCTTTTATTCAAAGAAATATACTATGGATTTCTATCCCTGGATTGGTATATTTTCGTTCTGCGACGTCCTAACTGTCGGCAAGGCTTCTGCATGCTGTTGGGTAGGCTGGTCGTAATGTAAATTGTCAATGGCAGTACGAAGGTGGTCGCTCACATCACTCGCTAATTCCCTGAGCTGAGTAGAGGTAGCTATCAGTGGAATAGTTTCCGTTGGATTAACAGCGGAAACTTCAACGGTGTTGTTCTCATGCTCCTGGATAACAATATTGCAAGGAAGCATAAGGCCCATATGTGAATCTATACTCACGGCCTTATAGGCAAATTGCGGATTGCAGGCACCGAGAATTTTGTATTTTCTGAAATCTATAGCAAGCTTTTGCTTGAGTGTTTCGTTCAGGTCAATGGTAGTAATTATACCGAAACCCTGCTGCTGGAGATTGAGGGTAATCTTTTGAACTACATCTTCAAAAGGAATATTTAATGTACGTGAATAGTAGTAGCTCATGAGTGTTTTGTTCAAATTGAATATTATGTATATCTATATATTATCGTGATGATACAGGCTTTTTTATGGCTCAGACTTTTGTCACAGATATATTCTTACCGGGTGATATTTGCACTTGGGTAATAGGTTTATACATGGATTGCCTGTTGTTAAATGTTGAACATGATCCGCTAGGGCACTTCCACAAGTTGATTTAATTTTGCCTCTGCTTCACCTATATTTTGAATTCCACGTATCATAGCATCGGGGCTAAATGAGACCGAGTCGATTCCGCATGAAACCAGAAAACTGGCAAAGGTTGGATCATCGCTGGGTGCCTGGCCGCATAAGCCGACCCTTAGCCCTTTTTCGTGTGCAACGTCAACAAGTTTTTGGATAAGCATTTTCACGGCGGCATTATTTTCATCAAAAAGGCTGCTAATAATTGCGGAGTCCCTGTCTATGCCCAGTGTTAGCTGTGTAAGGTCATTGGACCCGATGGAGAATCCATCAAAGAGCTGCGCGAATTCCGTTGCCAACAAAATGTTACTTGGTAGTTCTGCCATTACATATACTTCAAGCCCGTTTTGTTTTCTTTTCAATCCAAAGGTTGCCATAGTTTGAAGTACTTGCTGTGCTTCTGCAATGGTGCGGCAGAACGGTATCATAACCTTTACATTGGACAGCAACATTTCTTCACGCACTTTTTTTACAGCGGCGCACTCGAGACCAAAACCTTCACGGTATCGCTCATGGTAATACCGCGAAGCACCACGAAACCCAAGCATTGGATTTTCTTCTTCAGGTTCGAAGTACCGGCCTCCCAAAAGCTTCATATACTCATTTGTCTTAAAGTCGCTCATCCGTACAATTACATCCTTCGGGTAAAATGCTGCAGCGACAAGACCAATCGATTCCGCTAATTTTTCAACGAAGAATTGCCTCTTATCAATATAGTGCCGTGTTAAAGCATCGATTTGCTTTTTCTCTGGATCATCCGGAAGGTCATCGTACTTCACCAATGCCATCGGATGGACTTGTATAGTGTTACTGATCATGAATTCCATTCGAAGTAAACCAACACCTTCATTGGGATAAGATGCATAATGCAACGCCTTCAGCGGATCGGCAAGAATGAACATCGGATGCGTGCGGGTGTGAGGTATGGAATGCAATTCAAGTTTCTTTTCCTGCCATTGCATGCGGCCAGTATATACATATCCTTCGTCACCTCCCGTACAGGACACAGTGATTTGCTGCCCGTCAGTCAGTTTTTCTGTTGCACTCATCGTACCTACTACTGCGGGAATGCCAAGCTCGCGTGCCACAATAGATGCATGGCTGGTTCGTCCTCCTTTGTTTGTTACTATGCAGACTGCTTTCTTGAGCAATGCATTCCAGTCGGGATTGGTGATATCTGCCACGATGATATCTCCAGGTTTAACTTTTGCGCTATCGGCAAGCGACCTGACTATAGATACATTTCCAGTGACAATGGAACGCCCGACAGCCTTACCAATCAACAAAGGAGATTGGTGTGAGATCATGTGATACTCCGTGATGGCAATGGATCTGCGATTAGCATGTACGGTTTCGGGGCGTGCCTGTACAATGTATATTTTGTTCGTGGCACCATCTTTGGCCCATTCAATATCCATAGGAGTACCGTAATGTTTTTCAATTTGAAGCGACCACTTGCCTAAAAGATGGACCTCTTCATCGGAGAGAATGAACTTGTCGCGGAGCGAAGAATTTGTTGAACGCCAAACGGTATTATTCTCGCCCTCGCCGTATACCAGCATTTGCTCTTTGCTACCAAGGCTTCGATATACTATACATTCCCCGTTGTTTTCAATAGCGCCTTTAAAGAGGTAATATTCATCGGTATTTACCGCACCTTGCACTACACTTTCGCCTAAGCCCCATGCACCGGTTATATATATAATATTCTTATTTCCATTTTCGGGTTCAATGGTGAAAATTACACCCGCACTGCCAATGTCCGATCGCACCATAAGTTGTATTCCCACAGATTGACCAACTTGCATGTCTGTAAAAGCATTGTCAATGCGATATTTTATAGCACGATCATTAAAGAGAGAAGCATAACAATGCTTAATAGATTTTAATACATTGTCGATACCGGTTACATTTAAAAAAGATTCATGTTGTCCCGCGAAGCTGGCCGTAGGTGAATCTTCAGCAGTCGCACTACTGCGCACCGCCACAGAGTGACTCAATCCTTTTTCCAGCAAGCGGCTATAGTATTCTTTTACAGCCTTTATCACCGGCCCGGGTAAATTACCAGAATGCACAAGTTCTCGACACCTCGCTCCGACACTGGACAGATTTGATAGCGACTGTCGGTCAAGTGTATTCAAAACATCCTGAACGCGTTGAGCCAGGTTATCAAATTCCATAAACTCATAGTAAGCGTCAACACTGAGTGCAAATCCGTCAGGTATCTGTATACCCAGATGCGAGAGGTTGCTGATCATTTCTCCCAGCGATGCATTCTTGCCACCAACTTTAGCGGCATCTTTTGCAGAGAGGGTATTATAGGGATATATATATTGCTTCATATGATGTACGTGGTTTCGGGATGGAGGAACGTCTTCATTTTTTATGCATTTATTTTCAAAAAGTCATAGCCTAGATTCCGGTTATCAAACGACTTTGAATGAGCGTGCTATTGAGTAAGACCAATTTTTCCATTGATCCAATCTATTTGTACCGCTACACGTTGTGTAATAGGGGATGCAATTTTGATGTCGTTTCGGAAAGTGATACCCGGTATATTTCTCACTACCTGATCGACCTGTTGTCTCAGCTTTACATTATCTGCAGTGCCGGTGATGATAACGTACCCGTTGTTTACCGATGTGCGTAAGTCGGATATTTTTTCCTTGAGAGACGGATTTTGGGTTAATGCTTCCTGCACATCGTGCTGAAGTTCTTTGCTATTTTTCATGACGTAAGAATCTATGGGCGTAAGTAATTATTTTAAAACATCAGCTGCCATGATGACCGTCATCAGTAGTAAAAATAGTTGTCACGCAGGAGGCGCTCTGTGTTGGAGGAAAGGTCTTCATTGCATAAGATATTGTTGCATATATATCAGCTGATAAGAAAAGAGTGCCTGTGACACAAATCATACTTTCTGACCAGCATTTGTCATGGTGATGCCAGGGGGGGACGGTATATCTTGAGTTACCAATCAAGAGTAATACGGGTATGAAAAAAAGCATTCTTACAGTTCAAGACGTATTTACACTTCTGCTTCAGGAAATGTATTTCACTGAAGACAGGTTCCGCCACGAACTTGCTTCATACATAAGTCAGGTTACGTCTGTCACATTGAAGGAGGAGATGAATCGGTATGCCGAGAGCACACAGTATAAACTGCTCAAACTAGAGCGAATCTTTAATTATCTTTTTAATGAATCGAGCTCAAGGAAAAGCGAGGTGATTGAGAAAATGATAGCTGAGACGAATACGATCTTGCAGGTTGCTGACTCCGGATGCATGAAAGATATATTGATGATGGGATGTATACAGAATGTTAATGCATATAAAACAGCGAGCTACCGTACGGCCTGTTTATTTTCCGTTGTGTTGGAGTTGGATACCGTGGGCGATCTTTTGCAACAGATATTGAAATGGGAAAAACAGGCTGGGGATGCACTGGCTTTGCTTGCCAGCCGGGAATTTTGTCGGTTAACGGGAGAAATTTCTAAACAAGAAGACAATGCTTGGAAAATTGACTGAAGAACAGGTCGATCATGTCCTGCACGAACAGTTACTGGGCAGAATCGGGTGTCGTGCCAAGAATAGAGTATACATTGTGCCAGTCACGTATGTATATCATAAAGGGTATATCTACGCCCATTCGAAAGAAGGAGAGAAGATACGTATGATGCGGAGTAACCCGGAAATATGTTTTCAGGTTGATGCTATTGAAAATATGACTAACTGGCGAAGCGTAGTGGTGTGGGGAAAGTATGAGGAGCTTAAAACTAAGAAAGAGCAGGAGGCAGGTTTGAAGATCATGGCAGACCGGCTGGCGCCTTTTACAATCAGCGAAACCATAAGGCCTTCACAAGGGCCTTCGAGGCCTCCGGAAGTTGTTGAGAAAGGATTCAAAGCTGTAGCATACCGGTTGAAAGTGCTGGAGAAAACAGGCCGGTTTGAAAAGAATGACCGCTAGTAGTATACATTAATTAACCTATATATTATGCTTCTTGAATTTGATAAATATGCTGTAAAGGGAAATGAATTCCTGAACAGGCTGGAAGAGAACCTGCAAACAACGGATCGGGCACATGCAGCAAGGGTACTGCGCAGTACATTTCGAGTGCTCAGAAATCATTTAACGTTTGAGGAATCTTTGCAATTGCTGGCGCAGTTGCCAATGGTGATTAAAGCCGTTTACGTTGATGGCTGGCGGAAGGGCAACCACCGGAAAATAAAAACCATGGATGATTTGCTGATCGAGATTGTGCAGCAGGATGGTTTGAATGCCTGGGATGATTTTTCGGATAAGGATGATATAGTTAATGCTGTAAGGGCGGTCATTGATACAATGCGATTGTATGTAAGTGCCGAAGAAATGGAGCAGGCATTGGGGACGTTACCACGCAGAGTTCAGGTTATATTTGAAGAATCTGATATATAATATAATAGTTGTTGTTGGTTTTGAGTCTCTGTTGCGTAAGGGCAGAGACTTTTTTTTAAATCTTTACTGATTTATAGGCGCGATGAGGTGGGTTACGACCTATATGTATCAATATGCATGATATGGTCTTTTTTTTGATTTTATCGTAACCTCGTTAATGCTTGCACTGGAAAGGGCTTGTGCGGTATACATGTAATTGCTTCTACGGAATTTTGTATTCCAGATATACTTAATGACTTTTTTTACCAGGTGATTATTTTGTGTTCTCTGATCCAAGAATCATGGATATAGTCTTCCATTTAGGATTGGAATCCGCCACCAGCTTGGCAATGCCCACAAACGGAACAAAGAGTATCATGCCGGCCATACCCCACACTAACCCACCGGTAAATATGGCCAGGAGCATAACCAAGGTGTTAACGTTCAGGCGACTGCTGACGGCTATCGGGAAGATAACATTTGCTTCAAGGTATTGCACAAAAGTAAAAATAGCGATTATACCTACTGGGTACCAGATAGAGTCGTATGTTATCCATGCCATGGTAATAGGAAGCAGCGATCCGGCAATAATCCCTATATAGGGCACGAACGTGAGTATAGAAGCAATAAACCCAAAGAGAACAGCGTGTGGTACTCCCAGCAATAACAATCCAATGCTGTTGAGACTGCCGACCGCTATATATACCAGGGCCATGCCTTTAATGAAGTTGTAGTATGCTCTTATGGTGAGGGTTAATATCTCGCGGATGTGTCCCCGTCTTTCATCGGGAAACAGCTTGGTAAGATTGTTTGCCCAAAATTTTCTATAGTACAGAATCAAGAACGCATATACCGGTACAAGGAAAATCATAACCAATGAGAAAGCAGATGTTGTAAGTGTGTTCTTTATCATTTGCAGTACGTTAGACCCCGACTGTTCAGAAATTTTTGTGAGGATACTGTGCTGTTGGCTTCTGCTCATTCCAAACACTTCTGCAAACATTTGACTGAGGTCGTTAAACGATTGCAGAATCTTTGTCTGTACCACAGGCCACTCGCTGAGAAAACCGAGAAACTGAGTGATCAGCAAAGCAACCATTAGAATACCTAATATCAGCAACAGCAGGATGGCGGTGATTACTGCTCCCGCGCGGCTAAACCCTTTTCGCTCCATCCATGCACAAACCGGCTGCAGGACAAAGCTGATTAACAATGCAAAACTAAAAGGTATAAATATACTTCTGCCAAAGTATAGAATTATTGAGCCATATACAAAATACTGAAGTAATGGTAAGGACGTGAGCGAAGCCTGTGAATGTCGTTGTGGTTGCATGTATATCGCATTAATATTACTACTATTCCCTCGGTCTTTACGGCTTTGATCTGCCGGTTTTGACTGTTTCATAAACGTAACATGAAAATGAGCGACATTGTATGATATATATCAGGACGAAAACTGATTAAGATTTGGTGATCATATGAATGAACGGTGAATTTTTTAACTTGAGTTATATCCCGCAAATGGGAATGAGCTATATTTAAGGATACCACAATTATCTAACCCATTAGTTGAACGAATTAGATCAAACGTGCATGGGATCGAAAAGTCCACTCGATATGCGAAGGTATATAAGACCGTAATATTTCTTTTCCCAAATACCGTATCTGTTTTGAATTTTTTAAGGCAATATTTTTGCGGTCTATTGGTTAGATTAGTTGCTGTATATAGCTATCAAAATCATTATAGTTGTAGTTATAGCGCTGTGGATTTGTGTAAAATCCTCCGGAGTTTTCCATAAATCCACGGTTGATATATATAAATCGATGAACTATGAAATAAATCCACAGCCCTCGGTTGAAAATTAAATGTTCTAAAACTTTTTCAAAACAAGAACCATCTATCTAAATGAGTTAAATCACTCACCTATGAGAACGTTTCTAATTATAATTTTACTGCTACTAAACTCCCTTGCATCGACAGGTCAAATTCAGACTCTCGAGGACACATTATCAAACTACCTGGATGAGACAAGGGCGGTGACGTTTGCCAACAAAGGGTTATGGTGTCTTGATTTGTACTCTCCAATCCTTTTCGTTGACCCCAATACAAGAATTGTTTACGCGAATGACTCTGACGTTGATGGTATTTTAAAGCAAAGTAAGCGACTATATATTGGGCAGCTACCAAAATCAATAAATATTGCTAATACAGCATTGACATGGGGTGGCAAAAGATGGGCAATGATTATACTACCTCTGCCCAATGACAACCATGACCGGCTTAATCTTATAACACATGAGCTCTTTCATCGAGTTCAGCCGCAACTCAATTTTAATCTGAATAATGCCGATAATAATCATTTAGATAGAAAAGATGGAAGAATATACTTACGACTTGAACTTGAGGCTCTTAGGAGAGCTATTCTTTCAAGTTCAGACAAAACAAGGCGCACTCATATCTCAAATGCACTGACCTTTCGAAGAGCGAGGTATCAACTTTATCTAAAAGCGGATTCAATAGAGAATTTACTTGAACTCAATGAGGGGATTGCAGAATACACAGGATTAGTTTTAAGCGGAAGAAATGACCAACAAATTCTAAGACACATCACTGAGGTCTTGTCTCAATTTTTAAACAATAAGACCTTCGTACGCTCATTTGCATATCAAACAACTCCTATTTATGGCTACTTGCTTTCAAAAAGCAAAAGATACTGGAATAAGGATATTTCGGCTAAAACAAACTTGTCGGATTATTTTCAGAATTCTTTTGGGCTTAAAGTACCTTTTAATGCTCTAGACAAGGCAGCAAGTATTTTAAAAAATTATAGTGGAGAGGTGATAATTAGTGAAGAAACGAAACGAGAAGAATTGAATATTCAACTCGTAAAATTCCAAGTTGCAAGATTCATAACTAGCCCTCATTTTGAATTGTTATTTGAAAAAATGAATGTTTCTTTCGACCCCCGAAACATTATTTCCCTAGAAGAATTTGGTACGGTTTATCCAACTATAAGAATTACGGACAACTGGGGAATCCTGACTGTACAAAATGGAGCACTGATGAGTCCAAACTGGAATAAAATAACAATCACAGAACCAACTGAAAGTAATTCGAATATTGTAAAGGGAGATGGGTGGACACTTGAGTTAAATGTTGATTTATATACTATCAGGAAGGATATTTATTCAGCCAATTACCATTTAACAAAGAAGTAGATTAAAATTATTGCATGAATGAAGTATGGACCAGACCGCATTTATTCCGAGTTCAAGATTTGGCAAAGGTTTGTTCACAGGCAGAAGCGGAGGAATATATATATTCCTCCGAGACTTCACTCCGGGCAAGATGATCCATTTGGTAGAGAATGGGTCCCTGGTGTATTTGTTGGTTTGAAGAAGACAATCACTATATTGGAATTGATCCTAGGTTTTTCTGTCTTTCTTTATTTATGATTTTTCGTGAAAAATCGGTTGATACTGGCGCTGGTAAATTGATTTTTGTTCTTTACATCATAGCTATTGTTTTACCCTAACTTGTAAGCTTCCTATATTTAGGACGTCCACAAATTCATGCTTGATTTTCGGAATTTCATTGTAGACTTTACAAAATCGCTTTATAAGGGTTATCAGTAATCTTCCTCATTGGTTTTCAGTTTTTGCATGTATACCCAGAAATTCATGCCAATGCTTACCGTAGCGGGATATATATCAAAGTAAAAGATACTTTCCTTCTGCGATTTTCTTCTCTCTTTGTGCTATAACTATATTTTGATCTTTCCCTCAGTATTGTATTTGTGTGAATGAGGTTTAGTGTTTTGACTCAACGAAATCAAATGTAATCCACACTTACGATCCCTACTTTTTCTGTTTTCCCTCTGAGCAGGATCATTCCGAGCGTTTCGGTTTTCATACCGTGACCTGTTTCTATTTTTTTTAGTACGTATTCAGAAATGATAAGATCCTTTTTATATTCATTACAAACCCCTTGTATACGTGCAGCCGTGTTTAAGGTGTCACCGTGGTACGCAATATCCTTTTTAATTTCGCCTATCTCGACAGCTGTTACCTTACCCATATGGACACCCGCCTTGAACTCCGGCAGTAAGCCATAGTTTGTTGTATAATATTCAGCCCTGTTCTGAAACTGTTTTTTGCAGGCAAAGTAAAACCGGATACAGACGTGATTCTTTAATCCTTCGTGCACAGGCCACGTTAGGACAATTTCGTCTCCCACATATTGGTAAACCTGTGCCCTGAAGGGAAATAGCACTTCATTAATATCGGCAAAGCAGTCACGAATGAATGCGCTGTATTTCAAATGACCTAATTGTTCAGCAATGGTTGTTGATGATTTTAAATCCATGAACATAAAAATGCGTTCTTCTTCTCTTGGATTTCGGTATCTTCCGAGAAGCAACGGTGCCAGTACTCCGGGGCCAAATTTCTTGTTTACTTGATTCACGAAATTGATGATCAATGTCATGAATAAGTAATAGATCAGCAGTAAATTGAATGTATGCTTCCATGAATCATCGCTCAACATGGCCGCACGTCTATTTAATGATGGCGCAATCAACAAGTCAAACAATACAAACCGCAAAAGGAATAAAAGGATAAACAAAAGTGTCAATGACCAGAAGGCCTTAATCAAAATCACTTTTCCGAGAGATAGTTTTCTGAAAAAATTTCGATCGAGGTAATAATCAGATACCCCGAGGCTGACTCCATAGACAATCCCCAGGACTATAGCCACCAACATCAGGGAACCTATACTTACTGACAACGGAAGGTTGAATTGTGAAGCAATTATTTTCGACTGCTGATTTATAATAGCAACAAGCAGGAGGTTAGCAATTGTCCAATAACTTGCCTGAGTGCCGACATATGCAAGAATAGGAAATCTGGCGGTGAAGTCCTGTGCCACGGTTGTGTATTCAAATCGCTGCGACATGTAAAATTGCTATAAATTTGGTTAGGCAATTAATTGGTGAGTTAAAGTTAAATGTTGAATACTTTTCCGAGTTTCAAAATCTTTAACTGAATTTTTATTTTACTTTCTTTTTAAAGTTTAGGTCTGGTTAAATCTGTTAAGGCAGAATCAAATATTTCATAGTGAAAATTAGTAAAATTTTCTACGTCAACGTAGGGCGATGACGAATTATTGATTTACCCGAAGCAATCGAATTATATAAACAATAGTTGTTGATTGTTCAAAAAAGTATCACTCAATTTTATAACTCATACGTCATGGTTACGCATTCGAACCCTTCGGATTTTAGTATAATTGAAATATACTCTTCCGATACGTTCACGGATATGATGCGCAATACTTTATCACAATCACCCAGATCAATTGTCCATTCTTTTATTCCGATAACTCCATTCAGTATGGTCTGAAGCCTTGCTAATTTGCACTTGTCAATGTTGGTTTTGAATAACAGGATTTCCATGGTATATACTTTAGGTTTGTGCTATATATAGTCAGTATAATCGCAATGTTAGAGGTATCCCTCGTGAAATAAATGATCTGCCTCAATTCTGGAATGGCGGGCATCCGCTGTGCTCACTTCTGTTTTGAATGCCATTATACCGTGTAATTCGATATCTTCGCTGATGTCCCAGCTTGATATGCCACGTGCTATATTGAAATCAAATCGTTTTATGTTTCCTTTAAATTCCAGTTTCAATAGTTTCGTCTTTCCATCGGCATCCATCGTGGTGCCATGATCTGTTATTTCAAACACAACATATTTGTAAATTCCGCACAGGCAGAATTTACCATACAAGAGATACTCGTTATTTGAAATTTTCTCCCAATCGGTGCTTTGAAAGGTAATGGTTCTATATTCATTTACACGAAAGCAGGTTGAACCCTTGAATCTTCTTTCAAGCCACACGTCTTTTGCTTTTACGCTATCGGTATATATTGCCATCTTCAGGACAGCTGTTGATAGATCCGCTTCGAGTAAAAGCATCGTAGCGTCAAAATCAACGAATGTTCCTGTTAATGCTTCGCCCATGTTTCGGTCAAGCGTAAAACCAATGGAAGAGTTCCTGCTGTCGGATACACTGATTTCGAGAAGACTTGATTTTTTCATAGGCTGATAGCATTATTTTTATATATAGGATATCACGAAACGACCACACTTGTTTCCTTGTGTGAGGAAGGTTCTTTCCATCGTTCGATGATCAAGTATATAGCAGGTACTACGAACAGTGTAAGAATCATGGAGCTTGTTAATCCGCCAATAATTACCCAGGCCATACCATTTTTTATCTCAGAGCCCGGTCCTGTTGAAAGAGCTATCGGTAACATTCCGAGAATCATGGCGAGTGTAGTCATCAGGATCGGACGAAGTCGTTCTTTGCCGGCTTCCACCAATGCATCTTTTACAGCATGTCCTTCGCTTTTTAACTGATTG
Source organism: Ohtaekwangia koreensis (assembly GCF_900167975.1). Taxonomy (GTDB): domain Bacteria; phylum Bacteroidota; class Bacteroidia; order Cytophagales; family Cyclobacteriaceae; genus Ohtaekwangia; species Ohtaekwangia koreensis. The sequence goes on along the minus strand of NZ_FUZU01000003.1, from coordinate 663,118 downwards.
GTAAAGTCAACGATAAGGATTGCGTTCTTGGATACTAATCCCAACAGCATGATCATACCGATGATCGAAAATATATTCAGTGTTTCCATTGTGAGCGCGAGTGCCAGCAATGCACCGATCAACGCAACCGGAATTGAGAACAATACTACAAACGGGTATATAACACTTTCGTATAGCGCAACCATGATGAGATATACCAGTATAACAGCGGTGAGCAGTGCCAGTCCTAAACTACCGAAGGCATCGCTCTGATTTTTAACATCGCCCAGGTATTCAATCGTTATACCGGTTGGTATCGTTACCTGTTTTACTTTTTCTTTTATATCAGAAGCAACAGTACCGGTTGGACGGCCCACTACGTTTGATTTTACAGTGATGGAGTTTAACCGATCGCTGCGTTGCAATACACTTTCACTTTGCCCGTTACCAACATCAGCAAACTGACTGAGCAGAAAGGTTTGTCCATCGCTGTTGGTAAAGGGAAGGTTCTGTACGTCCGCTATATCGGAGCGGTTGTATTGATCGAGACTTATCAGGATGTCATATTCATTTCCTGACTGTTTAAATTTACTTTTATCATCACCGCTAAATGCATTTTGCAACGCATTGCCTACCTGACTGGCATTGAGTCCCAGCAAAGTCATTTTTTCACGGTTCAGTTTTACATAGATCTGTTGCTTCTGATCTTTTACAGATAGTTGTACAAATTGAGTTCCCGGTACAGTGGCCACTATATCTTTATATTGCTCCGCTACTTTTCGAACCTGCTCCAGGTCAACACCCTTAATAGCAATTTGTATAGGTGCTGAATTTGTGTTGCCGGTTATCGAGACAGGAGATACGGTAACTTTTACACCGGGTATAGATGTACTCAGAGCTTGTTGTATTTGCACGCCAAAGTCTTCTGAAGAGATGGTGCGTTCTTTGATATCTTTTAGACTAACGTTAAGTTCGGCAAGGTTGGCACTGTTACTGGTACCCGCTACACTTCCGCTTACAAAGCCGATGCTTGAAAATACTTTTTCAACATCCGGACTTTGCAGAACGATCTGCTCGGCCTGCTGTGTTACCATATTGGTTTGATAGATGGAAGCCGTAGGAGCTAGTTCGAGACTGATCATCACTTCGCCCTGATCGCCTGCCGGTATAAAGGCAGCACCAATAAAACCTTTTGCCACCAGCATGAGCGAACCAACAATGAGTATAATGACGCCCGACAGCAGGTAACGTTTTTTATGCAGCACAACGGTAAGGGTACGCGCATATAGATCCTTAATGGAATCGATGATACGTTCAAAGCCGAGGTTCAGTTTTCCCCACCACGTCTTCGGATTCAGTTCTGCTATCGATCCGAAGCGGCTCGCAAGCAGGGGCGTGATCGTAAATGAAACAAACAAACTCATGAGGGTAGAGAATACTACTACCAGTGAGAACTCGCGGAGTATAGCACCGATGATACCACCGGCCAGCGCAAGCGGCAGAAACACGACCACATCTACCAGCGTAATGGCCATCGCGGTAAAACCGATTTCCTTACGGCCATCGAGAGCAGCCTTTACGCGATTGGCACCCATTTCCAAATGACGGTATATATTTTCGAGTACCACAATCGAGTCATCTACCAATATACCTACCACTAAAGACATACCCATCAGCGACATCAGGTTGAGTGAGAAGCCCATGAGGTACATGGCAATGAATGTTGGTATAATAGACGATGGTAATGCCACGAGTACAAACAGCGAACTGCGCACACTATGAAGAAAGGCAAGCATTACAATGGCAACAATCAATATAGCTAACCCGAGGTCTTCGATTACCAGATCTGCCGAGCGAAGGGTATAGACGGATTGATCAGATGATATAGTAAATTTCAGGTCTTCCGTTGTATACTGCTCTTCCATTTGTGCGAAAGCCTTTCTTACTTTCTCACTTACATTTACCGCGTTGGCATCAGATTGCTTTATGATCTGGACACCGATTGAAGGTAAACCGTTAACGTGGTTGATGGCCGTTGTGCGAGCCGTGGCATCAATTACTTCCGCAACATCTTTTAAATATATACTTCCTTCTCCGGGTCTTTGCTTTACAATGAGATTCCGGATCTGCTCAATCGAATTTACATTGGCATCGTATTGAATAGATAGTTGCTCGTTGGTGGTCTCAATTCTTCCGGCCGGGAAAGATTGATTGGCATACTTAACGGCATCCGTCACTTGTGTGATGCTCATGCCATACGCGTTGAGTTTTTCCTGGTTGATGTTTACTTGTATCTGGCGTTCATCGCCCCCAATGATATTAACTTGTCCTACACCGGTAACATTTTGTAAAACCGGACGAAGTTGTTTGTCTACGAGGTCGTATAATTTTCGTGGAGCCAGTCGTGATGTGAGCCCGGCACGAATAACCGGTGTCTCCTCCAGGTTTACTTTACTCACAATGGGCCGGTCTATGTCGTCCGGAAGATCATTCAATACCTGGTCGGCTTTGCGCTGAATGTTTCGCTCGGCTTCATCCAGATCAATTCCGCTTTTTAACTGGATGGCGATCTGCGATACACCTTCCTGCGAAGTGGAAGAGATTTTATCAAGACCTTCTACCGAAGCAAATGCATCTTCCAGTTTTCGAGTTACCGAAGTTTCCACTTCTGCGGCTGATGCTCCCGGGTATACCGTGCTAATGGAAACCGTAGCTACTTCTATTTTAGGAAGCAGGTTATAGTTCAGTTTAAAATAACATTGCACTCCAAAGAGAATGAGCACCGTAAATATTACGATGATCAGTAAAGGCCTTTTAACGGCTACTTCTGCTATTGACATGACTGCTTCTGTTTAGTGGGATATATGAACTGCGCTGCCTTCTTTCAAATTGATCTGGCCGGAGGTCACCACTACATCACCGGCACGAAGCCCTCCGAGAACCTGGATGTTTCCGTTCAGCTCTTTTCCGGTTTGAATTGCTTTCCGGTGTACAACACTGTCGGACACTATATATACCGAAGCGTTGCGTGTACTCTCTACCAATGCTTCGCGCGGAACCACCAGCATTTTTTCGGTAGTACTTTTTGAGAAGTCTACATATACAAATGTTCCGGAACGCAACAGCGAACGCTCGGTATTATCCATCATGATCTCTACACTATAATTGTGCGTTGCATCTGCCTGCGGGCTTATAAAGCTAACCTTCCCGGAAAATACTTTATCCGGATATACATCGCTTGTAATCTTTACCGGTTGTCCCTGCACCAACTGGTATACTTCGTTCTCCGTCAGGTTAACTGCTACTTTTGCTTTGGAAAGATTGATGACGGTTGCAATTTCGCCACCTCCATTTACATACATACCCTGCTCAGCAGATTTGACCGATATAATACCGCTGATCGGTGCTTTGATAGACGCATCGTCTATATTCTTTTTTACCTGGTTAACCTCGTTTATTGCATCCTGGTAATTTTTGCTGATCTCTGTTACTTTCTCTTGGGTAGCAGCTTTACCCAACCATAGTTCCGTATATATTTTCAGATCGTTTTCCAGCTTGGCGGCATTGGTCTCTGCTTTTTGCAGATCGAGTTGAAGTGTGCGTATATCCATTACCGCCAGCACTTGTCCTTCTTTTACATGGTCGCCCAGTTCGAAGCGAACCTGGCGGATCAAACCTCCGTTCAACGCCAGCGCTTTCACTTCTTTAAAGGGAGCAACGCTTCCGGTTTTAATCATGGTAAGCTCCTGCAACTGCTCTTGTGCTGTGGCAACTTTTACGGGTACACGTACCGTTGTTTCCGTTGACTTATTCTTCTTTTCGTCAATTTTCTTTTTGTTGGCTGAAAGCTTATAGGCGATCAGCACGATTATAAGGAAGCCAACGATGCTTATGACATATTTACTCTTCATATAAATTAATTATAGCGCCTGGTAAAAAGTTTTTAATGTTCCCCGTGCTTTTTCCAGATCGACCTTCGTCTGAAAAAAAGTATATAATGAATTGAGATAATTACTCTGCGATTCCTTCAATGTGTTCTGGGCTGTTAGCCACTCCGTTAGATCAGTGGTGCCTTTTTGATATTGAAGGTTAATAGCTTCGAATGAAGCTTTTGCCAATGCTATATTCTCTTTGTTTAGCGCCAGGTTCTGTTGCTCCTGCATGAACTTAACCTTTGCATTTTCCAGCTCCATCTGATATTTACTTTCCTGCAGCAACAGATTCTCATTTGCGCTTTGCCATTTATACCGCGCCTGCCGGATCTGTGCATGGCGTTTAAAATCAACAATCGGAATGGTGAGTTTTAACCCTATAGCAGAGTACGATGCCATGGAAGACCACGCCTGGTTCAGTTGATCGCCAAACCCTATACTGCCATAGCGGGCATACGCGGTAAGCTTAGGGTAAATCAGGTTTTTTAATCTGCGCTCATCGATCTCGTTTAACTTGGCAGTAGCCTGCAGGAGTTTGTAATCTGTAAGATTAACCACAGAAGTCTCATGCGGTATATCTGCAGCCGGAGTAATAAACTCGGTGGCCTCATTACCGGAAGATTTCACCTGCAACTGGTCATGCATGGGAAAACCCATTTCATATTTCAGTTTATTTTCAGATAACGTCAGGTTGGTTTCGGCTACTCTGATTTGAATGCGTGCATTGTTATAGTTTACTTTTATTTTCTCAAGATCTTTTGGCAGTGTTATACCTTTGTTTACCTGGTGCTCCGCGATCTGCATTTGCCCGCGATATGTTTCACTGGTAGCTTGCTGCTGGGCTAGTTGTTCGCGGTATACTGCTATCTGAAAGTAAGCCGTACTGATATTGTAAATGATGGTCTCTTCATTCTTGGTAACATTAAGCTCGGCCTGAAGTTTATTATACCGGTTGGCCTGAAGACCGGTGAGAATAGACTTGTCGAAGATGGTTTGATCCAACTGTGCCACCGGGTTAACCTGGTAACGTTTTGTAAACGCTACGCGGAGATCCGTAGGACTGAATACACCTGCAGGTATAACGGTCTCCTGAACTTTAATATTATCGTCCAGCGATCCGGTTAACGTTATGGTAGGCAGGTATGCAGCCAATGCTTCTTTCGCTTTTGCATCCGCCACTTCCTTATCATTGGCATACATAGCGCTGCTGTGATTATTCTTTAGCCCGTATTCAATACAGGACTTGAGTGTCCAAACCTCCTGTGCATATACCATACACGGAAGTATTAGTAGTATACTTAAGAAAAATACCCTGTTCATTCGTATCATGTTTTCTTCTCCGCTGAATGCAAGCCTATAATTGAAAATCCTGTTTAATCAATCTGTCAGAACTGGTAACTGATGCCGGTCTGGACTACAAATGATTTTTCGTGATAAGCGACATTCGTTCTCCGATGATTAAGATCATTGAATTTGTTTAATGATATTTTCTGATCGATATCAAAAGTTTCCAGTTTTTGCATAAGGGTATAACCCGCAGTAAGATTCAATTTCCAGCGTTGTCCAAGCTTTGCTTCGTAAAGGAGGCCGGCATTGTTTTGCCGTAAGTGTATATATTGTTCTTTCTCGGCTTCATTGAGCCGGTACATATTGTTACCGCCAATCCATACGGTAGCACCTAACGAGTGTATTTCCGATACTTTATACTTTAAGGTGGCGCGGGCAGGTAATATAGCCGTAAGGGTTAATCGTTTGTTGATGGTCCAATCGATGTCTATAATCGGTAGCAAAAATGTGCCGGAATAACCTTTTGTGTATGTCGGTGTGATACCATATTTAAATTTTCGATCTTGATGAAAACCGATTCTGACCCCCACGGTGTAAAGTATATCTTGTTCCTCGATGTCTTGTTTATAATCAGAGTTAACGGAAGTCGAACTGATCAGTGTGAGGTTTGTAGCACGCGTGATAGAATAACTGAAGAGTACCGGAATAGAGATGGAGTGGAAGGCATTACTTCCTATTTTTCGTTCATCCGAAAGTATAAGCCCCTGGTAGCGTATGCCAGCCTTTACGAGCACAGGATGTTTTGTTCTAAAATTTTTGTATACAGGAATACCAATATCTACCGTAGGCATTTGTATCGTGAACGTATTTCCATCAGCCTTTACAGGAATGAATGTGTTGGTTACGGTAACACCTCCTAGCCGTGGTGATGTAGTAATAAACTTTTTGTGTACGATGGTGTCAGCGCGTTGTGAACTCTGGCGATTGTCTTTCGCCTCACCCGATTGCGCAAAACACTCACCCGATAGTGCGAGCATAAACAACGCTGCTATTGCGCTTCTGAACATCTTCCTGTTTTCTATATTAGCTTCCATAAAAGGGTTAAATAATGGAAGCAAAAGAAGTATATATAGCCGCGTGGTAGGGGAGGATTATACGAAACCCGGTGCATTTTCTACCAAATCCGGATTCTGGAGAAATTTGTATAGTGCAGGAAGCGGAGTTCGTCTAATTTTGCATTTCCAAACGCTGGATGTTGATGCAAGGCTCTAAAGACACAACGATGACGGAAGATACTCAAAAACTAAGAAACAGTCATGTAATAAACCTTCTCATAGAAGATCGGCACAGGTTTTCGCGTCATGCTATATTTCTGCTGGGCTTGTTATCGATTCTGTCGGTATCCGATTTTTCAAACTCCTTTATAGGGGTCTATAGATATTACTGCATATTGACAACATACTTGACTTTTGTTGTGATGGTTTATATCAATATATATGTGCTGGTTCCATACTTTTTCTTTAAAAGCAAGTATATGCTATACCTGACGCTGTTGGTCATGTTGGTTGTTGCAGGGTTACAGGCTATCGGATATATTCTGAATGTATACTTTCTGGAATACCGTGTCGCTAACACACCGAGGCAAATACAAGGCGTTTATGAGGGCACGGTTATATCCATCAGCGTTATACTTGTTACTACTACGGTGAGGCTTTTACAGCGCTGGATGAAGGACAATGAACGTATTGCCGAGTTAAATAATCTTACCTTACGCATGGAATTGAACGAATTGAAAAACCAGATCAATCCACACTTCTTGTTTAATATGCTCAACAACGTAAAAGCATTGATCCGAACCGATCCCGAGAAGGCTTCTGTTGTCATTGTGAAACTGTCGGAATTCTTACGGTTTCAACTCTATGAAAATAATGAGGACAAAACATTGTTAACCTCCGAGATAAATTTTTTATCAAACTTTGTTAACCTTGAAAAGATCAGGAGGGATAATCTTTCTGTTTCGCTGGAGAGCAGCACTGATAAACGTGTATTGAATAGCGTTTTTGTGCCTCCTAACCTGTTTACAACATTCGTTGAAAACGCGATCAAGCATAGTGTAGACGTAACTGATGAAGACACTTATATCAATATCCGCATCGAGATTAAGGAACGGAGGTTGCATTTTACGTGTACTAATTCGGTAAGCAAGGTGTATCAGGTTGTGGATAAGAAGAACAGCGGTTTAGGACTTGTCAATATAAAAAGACGATTGGAGTTGTTATATAAAGATAAATATACTCTTGATATTGTTGATGATGATCGTGAATATACTGTAAATCTAACTATACCTGTATGACCTGTATAATTGTTGATGATGAACCGTTGGCCCGTGATGAAATGCAAGCGCTGATACAGGAAGTCTCGCAGCTTGAGATCATTGGGAAATTTTCGAATGCTGTGACTGCACTTGATTTTCTGAAAACGCAGGAAGTTGATCTTATTTTTCTGGACATTGAAATGCCGATGGTAACGGGATTGGAATTTGCCTAGCGTGTACCCAAACAAACTCTCATCATCTTTACTACAGCTTATTCGCAGTATGCTTTAAAAAGTTATGAATTGGATGCTGTGGATTACCTGCTGAAACCGATCGAGAAAGTGCGAGCAGAGAAAGCTATAAACAAGGCGATTACCTATAAGAAATTACTGACTGATCAAGCCCAAACCAATACGATTGAATCAAACGCGGAGGACCATTTGTTTATTAAAGCGGATCGTAAATACTACAAGGTATATTTTCGCGATATCCGGTTTATCGAAGGGCTAAAAGATTATGTTGTTATCCATACACAGAATCAGAAACTGTTCACGGCTATGAACTTAAAAACTATTCATCAAAAAATTCCTTCTCTTCTCTTTATGCGTGTGAGTAAATCCTATCTGGTTAATAGAAACTATATAGAATCATTCGATAATCATACTATATATGTTGGCGCTGTAGAAATTCCATTAGGAGAAACATATCGGAAGGATTTTTTTAGTAGCTATATGGGTTCTACTGCATCCACTGATGAGTAATGAATTAATGATCGTGCCATTCTAAGGTATTCAAATCAGAGGAAATCTTTCCTGTGATCAATATAGCTTGCTATAGATATAGTGAAATAATGAGATGTAGATTACCTTTGTAAGCCAATGAAATGGATCATATTATTTATTCTGTAATAATTGATGGCAGTTTGTTCGCGGTTAGTAATTCGGTTAGTGTTGGAAAGGGGAGTGGTTTAAGCGATTGTTATATAGTAACTCACAATTAGTAGTTGATTTCCGTCCAGACCAAAACAAACCTCTTCATTATCTTGATAGTTATTATACATGTCACCTCTGCGTAATCCAACTGTGCATTTTAGCAGGACTGTTTTATAATTTACAATTTAATACGCCCATAGGTGTACTCAAGATTAGCGGGTATGTAAGGCTTGCAGATACAACCACAGTTACTTGCGAATGCGGTTTCACAGGTAGAGTCGAATAGGGTAAGTTACACAGGAGAATCTTACTTTTCCTGTGTAATTTTTAATCTATCAGAGACGTCTTCTCTTGTTTCTGTTCTTTCTCTTTATCTCTCTCTCTCTCAGTGCAAGCCAGGTAATACGGTTACTCTCAATGGCGCTGAGTAGGCTGTGTGGCCAAATTTGTCCTTACCTCGAAGCCGAATCTCGTGTGTGGTAGCGGTTGCATTTGGACCAAGTTTGAGACAGACAGTAGTGTTTTGGTCAAAAGAGAGAACCTTCCATTGAAGATCGTTTCGGTTTGTCTCCCACCATTCAATAGTGGCAAAATCATGATCTTCTTCATCATAACCGAAGCCGGCAACGCGAAGACAGCCTTCACCATTTTCATTAGCACGCACAACTATATCATTAGTGATTGGTGTCGTGATTGACATATTGGGCGGGCCATCCAGCACCTTTTCCGTAATTTGAATCAGCCGGAAGTCATCAGCCGTTCCACCACAGATACCGGTATAATAGACATAAATGTAATGGGCGCCAGGCGTTAGTGTTCGGAAAATGCGTTGTCCCATACCCAGTTCGCCATCCCTCGATGATACCCATCGGACGTTTGACGCCACCAAGCCTCCAAGAGCTTTGTTCGGATCAAGGCCACCTACTTCCAACGTAACGGTTTGATTAGATGTAAAGGTCTGATGATTGGTAAGAGAGATGATTTCCACCCTCGGCATAAGGGCTTTGAAAGCATTAGCAACCGTCAGAACGATCTCGTTTGAACTTGTTGTAAGACCAATGCCATCCATCGCAGTGGCGGTGATGTGGTGCGTACCATCAGGTAACGAGCGTGTAAGGAAATTTCCTGAACCCAGTGGACCGGAAATGTCGCTTGTCCATGTGACCTGTGGTGGTCCGTTATCTGGGTCCACGACATTTGCAGAGAAATCAAAGGTCATCTCACAACTACCAAATTGTAGTGTCGGCTGAACACCAATTGTTATTTGTGGAGGCGTGCCACCAAGGGCTCGAATCACCGCGGAATATGCATTCGGCCAGCGCTCAACCTGGCCTGACTTTCCTTGATGGGCAGTTTCATATAAAATGCGTTCTACCCCTTCGTTGTCAAGGCCTGGATTGGCAGCCCATATTAGCGCGGCTACGCCAGCCACATAAGGTGAGGCTGCACTAGTTGCAGTAAATACATGTGGTAAGTTATCGTCATAGTCCCTTCCAACCCATAACGAGCCAGGCCCCCAAATATCCAATTCCTCGTCACCATAGTTGCTGTTATTTCGGCGGAACGGTACATCAGCTTTCATCGCCCCAACGGCAATAACCCCTCCATTTTCGGCTGGAGCCCACCAAGCAGACTCCCAACATATAATGAAACAATCTTCCTCGTTTATATCTTCCCCATCATTTCCAGCAGAAGCGAAAAGAAGTTTACCTGCTCCATGAGCCCGGAGGGTAGCAAGGTTGTACGGGATTATTGCCCACGTCAAGATTGCAGGTACTCGCGCAGTGAAACTCATGTTGATAATGTTGGCGCCACTAAAAAGGGCAAGTGTGATCGATTGGAGATTGTTAAATATATCCGCACTGCGGCGGATGGCAAGCAGTTTTCCCACAGGACCCGCTGGACCGGCCGCTCCAATGCCGTTATTAACCTGCCCCATGGCGGCATTGACAACGTTCCAGCCGTGCCATCTACAAACAGCACCACCTGTACACTCATTCTCGTTCGGTCCCGTAGGATCGAGCGCAGCAAACGATGCTTTATTAAACTCGTAGGGAGTCGGAAAATCTTCTCCGCTGCCAAATCCTCCATCGATCACAGCTATTTTTACCTTGTTCTTGAAAGCTCCAACCCGCTCAAGCACTTTCCACGCGCTCGTGACTCCTATATCAAAGTTGCCGCCTGACTTCATATAAGTCCAGTTAAAGGGATTGGGACTCCAATTCTCAACAAGCGCACCGCTCTCATTTATAATTTGATGTTTAGCGTCACCTCCAGGGTTTGGAAAAGCAGGGGCCTCAACAAGGTTTTCATCCTGAAACCCATCGGATGTAGTGAGGAAGTTTATACCTACTGGCTTACCCGTAATGGCGGTCTCAGCGCCCATTGCAATCAAACGCATGGCGGCCTCACTGCTCACCCTGATATCAGACCCTCCATTTGTGTTTAGCCCGGACAAATTATTTTTCAACTTGGATATATCCGCCACCTCCGTCTGAACACGAATTAGATATGTTGGACTCGCATCTATACCCACTGTTTTCGGACGGTCAACCGCAAGGACGGTGCCACGCCATTTTGCCAAAAAAGCATTTAGCTCACTCTCTGTTGCTAACTCGACCAACAACTCGTTCTCAACGAAGTCAACTTGTTTACCGGACTTGTCAGTGAGCGTTGCCAAGGGCCGAGGGGCACCATCTTGATAACGTGGTAATGGCTGGGAGCTTGGCTTCAATCTGGTATCGACCACGATTTGAAAGGACGGTGCAGTCTCTTCTTCTTTGGTTTCTCGCGGAGAGCAACTTTCGCAAAAGATGCCAACGCATGTAACAAAAAGATAGAGCGCATACCATGATAGGAGCGTAGTCTTTTTTTTGCAATTGACCAGCTTGGTTCTGAACCGTTGCTGATTTACCGAAGACAGCGCAGTGAAACGACTTGATGAATGGATTTTCATAGAATAAAAATTTAGGTGGGATGAAACAGTGACTGACAATAAATCATGTGTAGATAAATAAAATTGCAAGCAACATTTGCTGATGTATTCGCATAATCTCTGAGAGAGAATCAACTATTACACAACATACGATTGAGTTTTAAGTAATTAAAACTAACGAATTAAGAAGGGCTTGTCTATAACCCTTTGGGGTGATTTACCCAAACTTGAGATAACGCCATTCAAAAAAATGCTGCGATGGACAATACTATATAATTATATAATCGGCTATGAAAGACTATACCGTATAGTCAAGGAGATTCTGGTTGGATTCACGGCGATTGATAAAAAAATTACTCCCATATTCGCCTGTATATACCGGTCACCGTTGAGCCACCCGTACCGATCTAAATTGTATCAAACACAAGAGTATAAATACTGATGTCTGAAGTTTTTTTTGCTCGTCACACCAAAAAGTTGACCATTCATGTGGTGCGCGCTGTTGTAGATTTTGAATAAGGTCATTCTTGTTTTTAAAGTTACTATAGAACGCGTTTCTGAAAATATACTCATCAAGTGTTATTTAAAATGCTAATAGAAGATAGCACGTCATGGCGCTAGTAAAAAAACATCTGTACACTATAAGGAGTTGATTCTTTTATAAATATGTTGTGACCTTGATTTATAAATAAGATTTAGTAGTGTTGCTAGATTAACTTCTCATGAAGTCTTTATAATATACTACATACCATATTTCAACCGACTCGATGTATGCTTACTTTGAAACCAATACTAAAAAACGCTGACAACTACTGTCGACACGATCTGGTAATCCAGAGCGCGAAATATATATAGTGGTCAGATCGATAGCTATAGGTATATAAAAATTTCATAAAGACTCGGCATTTCTAAAGAACCGCGCGTAACCAAACTAACATTAAAACTATACTATAAATGAAAAACAAGAAAATTTTTTACTGGCTGTGCTGGTTGCGGGCTGCGACAATGAATTGATCAAGCCGGATGTTACGGTTGAATCCGAACAGGAAATAACAGGCATCCGTAGTGCTGCACGCGCTGCGTAGTAGGCGGTCCGGAACGTGTGGCTGAAAAATTACTGCGCCATAGTGAATCTCAATACTGAGTCTGCAACTCACCTTGATTAATAATTATAAATACTTGAATATCAATCTATTGATTATGTTGTGACAGAACAATAATGATTAGACATGTAAATTAACTCGTCATCATATCGGTGGATATTTTATAAATTGCTGGGATTATCTTATCCAGAAAGAGCAATGCATAAAAAGCTGATCGAATACGTCAATAATCACACGGCTTCGCCAATTACAAACGAAGAAGAAGCAATGATTGTGGCTGCCTTTCAACCCAAAAAACTCAGAAAAAAGCAATATTTTTTGCAGGAAGGAGAAGTGTGCAAGAACACTGGTTTTATCATAAAAGGCGCTATGCGACAATATAGTGTAGATGCCAAAGGTGTTTGAGCATATTGTACATCTCTACATTGAAAATTATTGGGCAACCGACCGCGAAAGTTCCATTATGCTTACGCCTTCGAGATATAATATTGATGCTTGGGAAGAGACCGAACTGCTCATTATTTCAAGAGCTGATATGTTGGATCTGATAAAAAAAATACCTTCCTGGCTAGAAATGATACGCTTAATGGATGAAAGGTTTGCCATTGCCAATAACCGAAGATTAAATTCCACCATCAGCAACACAGCAGAAAAACGCTACGAAGAATTTGCGGAAAACAACCCACAATTTATTTTGCGATTTCCTCAGCACATTATTGCTTCTTACCTAGGCGTAACGAAAGAAACGTTAAGCAGGATTAGAAAGCAAGCAATGAAATAAACAGCTTTGGCACGGTAAGGAAGATCATTATTAATTTTTTCAAAAGCGTTGACATTTACCAACGCTTTTTTTTATCCTTTCTCATCGTTACTGCGTTCGATGATGGTGCAATTTCGTGTCGTCAAATCACCGTGATCAGTATCGAAACTATATCATTATTTTATTTCAAAAACATTTATAAAAGATTACTCGTAGCCCTTGCGGAAACAGTGCTTGCCCATGCACTTAAGGGATCCCATTTCGCATGCATATTTGTTATAACGAGAACATTACTTCTTTCTCGATGCCTTGGAAAATGTAAGATACTGGCAAAAGACAATCGTTTAACAAGGGAAGAAGCACTTCGATTATTCACATACAGACCGACATGGTTTCAGCAAACTGAAAATGAAATGGGAAGATTGTTCCGGGCAATCTGGCCGATTTGCTTTATTAAGTTCAGATTACTTTACTATACCTGAGGATGAAATAAAAAAACATCAATTCGGTATTGACAGTGGAAGGTAGAGTTGTATTCGGTAAAGGAAAGTACAGCAGCCTAGCTTCCGAATTACCGGTGATAGTCCCTTCGTGGTCGCCAATAAAGTATTTCGGTTACTACAAAGAGAATTGACATCTAAAAACAGAATAACGAATTACTACAAGGAGCATTTTTTAAACCGTTGATATTTATCAACGGTTTTTTTTATCATATCTCACCGTGTTAAGATCTGTTGTTGAAGCAATTTTACATCAACCAAATAAGTATAACTTTTTAAAAAAATTATGAAAAAATTAGTGAATTCGTCAGTTCTAAAGGTGCTATCGATTATACTCTTTGTGTGCCTAAATTTCACAGTAACAAATGCTCAGCAAAAGAAAACAACGCTAATCAATCCAGATGATGCTGTTTTTTTATTTGTCGACCATCAAAGTGGTTTGGTTCAAACTGTTCACAGTATGCCAGTTGGTGAATTAAGAAGAAATCTTTCCGCTCTTGCAAAAGCATCCCAATTGTTGCGTATCCCTGCCATTTATACTGCATCCGTTCCAACAGGACCAAATGGTCCCACACTGCCCGAGGTAAAAGACAATGCCCCAAATGCAAAGTATGTTAACCGAGAGGGAGAAATTAATGCCTGGGATAGCAAGGAATTCGTTAATGCAGTTAAAGCTACAGGTAAGAAGACACTCATTATCTCCGGTATGTGGACCAGCGTATGTGTAGTCTATCCTGCTCTGTCTGCCCTTGGAGAAGGCTATACTGTTTATGCAGTTGCAGATGCCAGCGGAGATATTACACCTGAAGCACATAACCTGGCTATGCTCCGCTTAACCGAGGCAGGTGCTATCCCGATAACCGTGGGTGCCATGCTTCCAGAATTGATGAAAGACTGGAGAAGGAAAGAAGCCGGAGATTTTGCAAAAATTCTGGCAGAATTGGTGCCTAATTTCCAGGCTGTTATTGAACAATACTATAAAGCCCAGGAAGTTGCGAAATCACAAAAATAATTACGCGGCCCCTGTATTCTAATGATACATTAAATACCAGGTCAATAAGAATGGTTGCTCATAAAAAAGCAACCATTTTTTTAAACCGCTATTCTAATTTATATAATACGGCTTAAGGCCGATACCAATTTTTAGCAATTTCAATACTAAGTCCAATTGGACACCGAATTCACCTGCAGGAAGGAGAATAACCATTGTCCATTATGCATCTAGTAGCAGGTTCTACTATTTATATTTTAATAAGAAGAGCTGATAATGAAACAAAAAACTAAAAAATTATAAATAGAAAAATAAACTTACGAAAGCGAAAATCTTTGATGCAAATAAGTAGGTGAGCGAAATTGCTTATGAGCTTGGATTCAAGTACCCGCAGCACTTTACACGAGTCTTTAAGCAACACACCGGGGTTACGGCAAGAGTATAGGAGTTCGATGAATTAAGTGTGGTCTGATACACCGAGTTTTGTTAAGTGCGTCAACCTTTGTCTGTCATATCACTCAGTTGACACTATGGGCTTGTGTCCCAATAATTTTGAAACGAACCTACCTGCGATGGCTAAAAAAATACGCTTCGAGTCTCTACGTAAATTATGTAATTTAAGATAGTGTTTTGAAAGCCAATCACTCCATCTCCTGCTTGTCAAGAACTATATATACTCATTGCAAGAAATTATAGTATATCAGTGGATTATGGTGCGGGGAGAATAACGTTATGACTCGCTATCGGATTTCTTTTTTTACGAATGTCCATAGTGAGAGACTTCGGGAAAGGAACCGGACTTACTTTATCCGTTGCAGACGGATCGGTATGAAGCAAAGCGAAACCCTGAAGGGAACCGTTCTCGGTGATGAGCAGCCAGTCGAGCTCCATTGAGAACGAGTCTTGTTGTAAATTACGAATCTCGCCTGCGAATGCACTGTAACATGTACCGTCAACGAGGGGATGTATCCAATCAACTATAAACGTTATCTTTGTGCCAGCTCCATCGGCAGCATGAAGTCCATGGAAAAGAAAAGCACTTTGACTTGACTCAACTGTCAAAGTACCGGTAAGATTGCCGGTTTCATTGAGTTGGAAGGTTATCGAATAATTCGTGTGAAAGTAGGTTTTATTAAACATGGCTATCAACTTTTGAATAATTAAGATAAAATTATTCAATTCTAAAAATCATGTTGCAACGGTTTATTAATTTTGATTTTGGTGTATATATGGCAAGCGTGAAAGGACTAGAAAAACAAATTACGATTCTAAAGGAACTGAAGGAGTATATTATCCCTTTGACAAAAGAGGAATTTGAATTGTTGGAAAGCAACATCCTTCAACATGGCTGCCGTGATCCGCTTGTGGTATGGCCCCGGGAGAATTCCTTTTTTTTAGTCGATGGGCACAATCGATTTAAAATTTGCCAGAAGCACAATATTGACTTCAAAATCAAAAAGATAGATTTCGAAACCATTGACACAGCCAAGGTATGGATGATTGACAACCAGATGGGGCGTAGAAATCTGACTCCTGATCAGCTCAGCTACTATCGTGGTGTGAAATACAATTCGCTGAAGAATAAAAAGGGAGGCTATGAGAACGTACGATCGAAAGGTCAAAGTGAACTTTCGACCTCCGAACGTATAGCCGAAAAGTTTAACGTAAGTGAAAGCACTATCAAGCGGGATGCGAAATTCGCAGAAGGGCTCAACATCATCAGCCGTGGTAATCCCAAGTTGAAAACAGAAATTTTAAGCGGCACTGTCAAGGCAAAGCGTTCCGATATTCAGATCCTCCCAGATGCGCCGTATGCAGATAAAATCCTTATAAAAAGTGAAGCGGACCTGGCCGTGAAGGCAAAGAAAATTCGTGCTGATATATTGGATGAATACGAAAAAAAGGCTTCTCGGCTTAGCCAGACCAAAACAACCAAAGCACAAGAGGAAGATGCAGAGCCGGTATTTTTAGATAAGGACGACCGTGTGCGTAAGCTTAAAGCCAAGATCATCTCGGCCATTAATCGCGCAATACGAGACAAAGATGAGACTGCAATTAAGGAGCTCCGGAAATTAATTGACAAGCTCTCAGCCGAGATTCACTAGACTATAGGTCCTCAAGAAATTTTTCCATTTCGTAAACCATGTGAAGGATGCTTTCCTTTGCCTGGTATGTATGCTTCTCATAGGGAAATAGCACCAGCCGGGCCGTTCCTCCATTACTCTTGATGGCGTGAAAGTAACGCTCGCTCTGAAGCGGCGCGGTCCCCGGATTGTCATCACAAGCGCCGTGCAACAGAAGAAGCGGTCCCTTCAAGAGGTGTGCATAGTTGAAGGGTGAGATGCGGTGATAAACGTGGTCCGCCTGCCAGAGAGTTCGCTCCTCATTTTGGAATCCAAACGGTGTGAGGGTGCGATTGTAGGCACCGCTGCGAGCGATGCCTCGTTTAAAGAGTGTCGAGTGAGTCATCAGGTTGGCCACCATGAAGGCTCCATAGCTGTGGCCGCCAATGGCTACCCGGTTCATATCGATCAAGCCAGCCGCAGCCGCGGTGGCTAACACAGCCTCCGCGTTCATAATCAATTGTTCAATGAAGGTATCGTTGGCAGGGCCCGACTCGGTGTCAACAATGGGGAAGGGGATGCGCTCCAGTACAGCATATCCTTTCAGCACCCAGGGACGAAGGCTATCCCAGCTTACCCGTGGAAATGTATTGGTCGAAGACTGAGCATGCTCAGCATTTCGTTTGTCTTTGAAATCCTGAGGATAGGCCCATACCAGGCAAGGCAACGGCGCATCACCCACTTGAAATCCTGCCGGCAGGTAGATATCTGCCAACAAGGATATTCCGTCTTGTCGCCGGTAATGCAAGCGCTCTTTTCGAATGGATTCAAATGCTCTGAAAGGATTGGGAAACTTGGTGAGGTATCGTTCATGCTTGCTTTGTAAATTCACTTCAACCAGGTTCGGATAGTGCGTCGGGGATTCGCGTGAGATAAGAATGATTTCCCGCTCAGCATCCAGCATTGTGATAACCTGTTCATGAAAATTTTCACGACTTGTCCAGAGCGTTTGAATGGAGCCATCGCGTAAGGAAAGCTTGTTTAAAAAACTGATCTTCACTTTCTCCATGGGCAGGACCCGCTCACCGGTCAAGTATATATATTCACGATCATGTGTGTAGAGTATGGGCGTTCCAAATTGCTTTGGAAATGTCATTGGTTTACCGGGATCCGATACCGGATCTTCGAACGAACGCTCCAGCAGTAATTGTTTTGTAATTCGACCCGCCTCCGTTGTCAAAGTATAAATATTCATTTTTCGGTTCTCCCACCACCACTCATATATAAACGCGTAAGGTGAATCCCCCCAGTATACCTGGCCATATCGCAAGGGTAGATTGCAAATACACCGCGTAGTGCCACCGCTCGCATCCCGTTCGAACAAGGCGTCGCGGATCGCTACATCCCGGCCGGGCTCGCCATCATCCTGGGCTTCCACCCAGCAGAGTGTGGCCGCTCGATTGCCGCGCCAGTGATGGTGGCGTGGAAAGGGAGAGACAGCACTGAAATTAGAAGACTCCGTCTCCTGTAGTGGTAAGGTATGGACTGGTTCTTCCTGGTCAGAGTCAATGTGAAATATACTTACCTGTTGGGGAAACAACCCATGCGGAACACTGTGAGAATAGGGGCGTATAATTTTTCGCATGAGAATATACCTGGCATCGGGCGAGATTGCATAGGAGGCATATGTAGCCTGCGCGCCGAGTTTGCGCGCAGGCCCATCGAGCGAGTATACCATCATTTGAGACATTGTATAAAATTCAAAGAGTGATTCCTCATGTCGGTTTCGTAACAGATTCGGAAAAGTCCTGCTGTTAGATTTTTTGCCATGGTCTGTATCGAAGATAGTCGGTTCTGCATTGGCCACTGGTGCTGTGGTGTTAACCGAATCGGGCAGGGCGGGAGTCAGCACGAGCAGGTGTGTATTGTTGAGCCACGCATAGCCCGATGTCAGTATAGTATGCACCGGGTGCAGCGATAGGAGACTGGCGGTCATGGTTTGAAGATCCACGATCCAAAGTTGTACCTGTACCGGGGTTGTATGCTGAAAGGCCAACCGTTTGCTATCCGGCGAGAATGCTATATTGTTTGCTTTTAGTGCTTGCGGAAGCGAAGCAATTTGAAATTCCTCCAGGCTTTCCATGTGCCTTATGGCAAACCAAGTAAACACCTGCTGCCGGCTTTTTGAAAAATTGTCGGGGTTAATACTCAACCCGGCCAGTGTTAATTCAGGGCCCGTCATGTCGTCAATGGATATATAGGTAGAGCACGCCAGTATTACAAGCCATTGTTTGTCTGGAGAGAGTAGGTATTTCCGGCTCACTGAACTTTCGTATAATTCCGATAGCACCGGCGAAGGTTTCTGATACGCCATAGGTATATCCAGTTATATTTTTTTTAAATATAAATATTTGCACGCGTTGTTTTTTTACTATATTCATGTCCATATCCACGTTACTCCCCGGCAGATATAGTTTATATATATATAGTAATAGGGTAAATATATCCTAATCCTTTCGTTGATATACTTCCGGTGTTTGAACGTATATAGTGTTCCATCGTTAAACCTTTTCCTATGAATGAAAAGCTGGACTTCTCATGGCTGTTACGGCCATTCCACGTTACAGATTTTTTTCAGAATTATCTGGAGCGAAAACCCCTGGTGATTAGGCGTGGCGATACCCGGTACTTTCAAGACATACTTACCCTGGATGATATTGATTTTATCGTCAGTCGGATGCATGCGCTCGGTAGTTATGACGTGCGTATGGCGGCAGCGGATAAAGTGATATTTGAAAAACAATATGCCAGTATGAGCCGCGTGCAAAATGTCGAAGTCAAATCGCACTTGAACACGGCAAAGGTACTGGAGTTGTTTACCAAGCATGGGGCCACTATTATTATTGAACAGATTTCCAACGTGTGGCCGTCTATTGCCCGGTTGTCTGATGCCGTTAATGAAAGTATGAGTTGCTCTTCCGGGGCAAACATCTATATATCTCCGGCCGAATCGCAGGGGTTTGAAGCACACTATGATACCCATGATGTTTTTATCCTGCAAGTTCACGGAAGTAAACGTTGGAAGATATATGAGAATCCGGTATATCTGCCATTGGGGAGCCAGCCCAGTATACCGTATAGCGGAGAACAAGCTGTGCCTTCGGTCGAACTGGATTTGCAAGCCGGAGACCTGATCTACATGCCCCGGGGCTTCGTCCACGAAGCCATGACTAATCAGGAAATCTCAGCCCATATCACCCTGGGTATTTATGGAACCACATGGACCCGACTGATTTTGGATAGCATTACTAAACTGGCCGGACAACGCGAGGTGTTTCGAAGCGGATTCTTTGCCGATGGCTATAAAGGAAATGTAGACAAGGAGGAGATTCTCAACGCCATCAGGCAGGAGATCAATCAGGCGCTTACCCTTGAAAATATTTCTTTGTTAAGTAACAAGTATAGGCCTAATAAAAACGGAAGCCTTTCGTTTAAGACTATTGCAGGACAGCACCCAGTTGCTGTCGAAAGTTCAAAATGATCTTTTGATTTTTATGTAACACGCAATCGGAATGGTTGCCCGCACGCAGACCACGTTTTTGAAATTCAATTGAGTTACAACATTATAGCTATATACCCATGAAGCACCTGGATCTGGCAAGTCTATTGCACCCGATAGTGCCCGAAGACTTCTATCACCATTATTTTGATGTATTTCCGCTTCATATTGCACGGGAGGATGAGCAGTATTATAGCGGTTATATAGATGATATGACCGTCTCCTCGCTATTAACCGATTTCTATGATTCTCCATTGCTATCCATCCGGTTGATACATCCCACCAACAAACTGGGAGAAGATCAATATATAGACTATAGTCACACGGGAAATGTCATCATTCGCAATGGAGTTAAGCTGCCTGAGATTGAAAGATTATTTCATCAAAAGAAAGCAACCATCGTAGTAGAGAACCTGGATCGTTTTATGAATTGGACAAACGATCTTTCTGTAGACGTCAGCAACATACTGCAATGCGTTTGCGAGAGCAGACTTCGCATCATGCCCGCGGGAGGAGAAAGTTTTGCGCCAGCCTATGAGGTATTTGACCGTTTTATACTTCAGACCAACGGCAGGGTACCCGTTAAAGTTTATGGCCCGCTCGTCCACCAGCCAATGGCATCCCAGGCGGGTAAGCCCTTTCTGCGGGATAGCAGTGAATTGCTGTTGGACGCAGTTCTGGAAACGGGAGATTTTCTCTATGTACCTAGGGGCTTCATTCTGGAAACAGGGGGCGCCGAACAACCCGCAGCGCAAATTGTGATGGATGTATTCAACACGACCTGGGCAAAGGTGATCGCCAGTGCATTGCAAGTGTGGGCGCAGGAAATTGACGTTTTGCGCGAAGGATTTTATCAGGCTCACATGCGGGGCGAGAAAAGCCTGCAACTGAAGTCCGAGCAGTTGGCTGAGCAATTGTGCGAGCAGGTTATAAAGCTGGAAGCGTATCCACTGCGAAAAGTTATTGCGCGACAGTCACGCATAACACTGGCTCATCGGCTAGGAGAATCCCTATAGAAGGAGCTATATATATATCGAAAATAAAGACCAGATATTATGAATTTAGAATGGTTGATACACCCTGTGTCAAAGGAGACTTTTGTAGAAGAGTACCTGGAAAAGAAACCTCTTGTTGTAAAACGAAACGATCCGCATTACTTCAACAGGCTTATGAGCCTGGAGGATATCGATGTTGTGCTTGAGCGCGGGAGTATATCCGGACGTGTGGAGATAACCATGCCCAACGCGCAGAAGAAAATTCCTGCCGCAGAGTATCTGAACTCACAGCACTCAAAAAATGTGGTTATTCGAAAGGGCTTTAATGTTTCCAAGATGGAACAACTCTATATGCAGGAAAAAGCCACCATTCTCATTAACGCCAGTCAGTATGAGTGGCCTGCACTGGAGCGTCTTTTGGAAACAATCAATAATGATCTGAAGACTACCTCGGGGGCCAATATTTTTATTACTCCTGCGCAAGCCCAATGTTTCCCAGCACATTTTGACGAGCATGATCTGTTTATTATTCAGATCGCTGGAAAAAAACGCTGGCGTATTTACGAGAGCGCATTGTATCTTCCCACGCAACCGCAAGGTGGCCGGGTGTTCGACTTTTCGAAGCTGAACCTTCTCTACGATCTGGATATAGAAGCTGGAGATATAGTATACTTTCCTCGCGGGTTCGTTCACGAGGTGATCACTACCGATAGCATGTCTGCCCACATCACACTGGGATGCATGCATACCACGTGGCTTTCCGTTGTCGCGGCGTACATTCGGCAGCTCGCGGAAGAAGAACCGCTGTTACGAGGAGCCTATATGAAAGATATATTGTGCCAGGGCGAGGCCCGCAAAAAAATCATCGAATGCCTCAAACAAAAATTCACACACAACTTACCATTGGATGTTCTCGCCAAGATCAAACCGGCAGATGCTGAGCGGTCGCCTGTCCGGGCAACCTTCCAATTTACGAAACACGATTTGGTAAACTCTGAAAGACTATAATAGCGCTGTTATAGTATAAATAAATGTTTTACTTAAACTAGAACAAACATGAAAAACAAAGAAGCCTCCAAGACCAAGCAGCTCTTGGAGCCCTCGAACAAAGCCCCCAAAACTATTGACGGGGTCGAAGTTTCCTTGGAGCAACTCGAATCACTGTGTACAGAGTTCGACAAGCGACCACGCGGGTGTAATTCCGAGACTGAACCGGCAGATGGAGCTGGCTTCAGCTCCACAGGGGACAATGATGACGTCCTCTTCTAAAGTACTTTTCTCTAACAAGCCCGGTATACGGGCACATCATTAATTTTCAAACCACCTTATTAAAGTTCACTTTATGGAAAAGAATGAAAAATTTCCCAAGCAAATCCTAGAACCTTCAACACGAAGCAAAAAGACCCTGGAGGGAAAAGATGTTTCTCTGGAAGAGCTAGAATCACTCTGCAGTAATTTTGATAAACGTCCCAGAGGTTGCAACTCTGAAACAGAGCCTGCTGATGGTGCCGGTTTCTCATCGACCGGTGACAACGACGACGTTTTATTTTAAAGGTATCTGATATTTCGGGTAGGTATACACTTGCCTGAAATAATTTACTATCTTAATACCGGCATGAAGTCATGCCGGTATTTAAAAGTTAACGTTATGAAAAAAACATTGTTTATCATTTGTATTTCGCTTCTTTCGACTGCCATTTCCTATGGACAAGGCCAAAACGATTTCTCAGGTTCTTGGATGTATTCTGTTACTGATACGCCGTATGGAAATTTCTATGGGACGATCATCTTGAACAAAAGTGGTGAAACCTATAACGGTAAAGTAGTGAACAAGGCTGGCAAACAGTATACCTTGGATGTGCTGCGGGTTAAAGGCAATCGCCTGGTATTTTCATCTAACGTAGAGGAGACTAATTCTATTTTTAACTGCTCCTTTAAAGGTGATTCTGTACTGGCAACGATAGAAGTGAAGGGTGACAAGTTTTTGTATAAACTGAAAGGGAAAAAGGTATCCGGCAAATAAGTATAAGCAAGTATATAAATGATACCGATGAGAAGGCTTCGTGAAAATCAAGTGATGTGTGCAGCAAAAATGCTGGTGGCCGCTATATGCTTGCTCTCCTCGCCCGTACTAGGACAGTCGCAGAGAGGCAAAATTATTGATGCTGATACCCGGGAGCCGCTGGAGTTTTCCAGTATCGGTGTGATCGGAAAAAATATTGGCGAGGTAAGCAACCGTGATGGCATGTTCGAGTTGAACGTTTCCTCCCTGGCCGATAGCGATAGCGTGGTAATAACTTTCCTGGGATATGAACCTCTTATTTTCAGGGGAAAAGAGTTCAAGCAAAAGGATGGTAGCGTTTTTACACTTCAGCCAAAGGCCAAGGTATTGCGGTCTGTCGAGATAACAGACCAGATGGCGCTGGTTGAATTCGGAAAAAAAGACAAGAATAAATTCAAAGGATTTAATGGCTGGGGCGGGGAGGAGAATGCTGGGAAAGGTAAACAACTGGGACTGCTAGTGGATGTAGACAGTGAGATATTGTTGAACACTATTTCCATACATGTTGAAAAGAACACGTATGATAGCGTACTGATGCGCCTGCATATATATGCACTCAATAGCAATGATGATCCAACAGAGGAACTATTGTCTTCCAATGTGCTCTTTACAGTCGACAAACATTCAGGTTGGGTGGACATCGATGTGCGGCCTTATCGGATTGATGTAGCGCAAGATTTTTGCATCACCCTGGAATGGGTTAAGGCTTATGGTAAGGATACGAAGGGAGGGATGCTTACGTTTTCAAGAATGCCCAATAAACCGGGTATCAGTTTATACAGGGGTGCCTTCGAGAGTGACTGGACTAAACAGGAGGGAGAACGTGCGCCTGCCATTGTGATCGCTGCCAGCCAGATTGAAGCACTTACCAACAACCGCGTCTTGGTACATCGCCGCAGCGCCTCACCATCCCATGCAACACTCACTGCGAATACCGCTGCAAAGCCTATGGTCTCTGAAAGCAGCACGTTCACGGATTATTCAGCAGTCTATAAAACCTCCGGGCATCAAAAGGCTATCGGACTGACCAAAGCCATAAAAAGTACTGAAGGCGCTTCCGGTCTGTTGTCCGAATCCAGTGATGAATCCGGCACAGTCATACATGTTGACAAAGAGTACTCATTGGTCGATTTCAATTTTCACCTTCGATTCAACACCTTCGACAGCTTGCTCTTCAAGCTGTGTATATATCAACTCGATGATGCAGGAGCCCCTGCTAATTTGATTGCGGCGCCTGTTGAGTTTCGAATCGGCAAGAAGGAAGGATGGCAGCGAATAAATTTAGAATCGTATAAAATCGTTGTCACCCAAGATATACTTGTTACGCTCCGGCTTGTAGATGCGGTCAGCGCAGACAACAAGTCGAAGGATTTATACTTTAGCAAAGCTATAGGGACAGGGTACCGGCGGGATATTCGTGTAGGAGAGTGGAGTAGTAATACCGCGACTGCCCGTGCCCTATATTTGAACGTCCGCGACTAATCCATAAGACTTTCCTTATTTGCGAAAGGGGAAAGTCTTATGACTGGTAACACTCAATTTAGGTAATCGTTTATTTTATCGCTAAACCCAAAATCTATGGTACGAAAGAACATCTTACGGTATGCCTCCGCGTCTGCCAACCTGTATAACTTTCTGGGTGATACAAATTTTGAACACCACATGGATGTCTATAAGTCCGTGGTGGATAATGCACTGAAAGCGCACGAAGATATCAAGAACTTTGCCGTGGAGCACGCTAGAGTAGTGGATCCGGCAAACGTCCTGGAGCAGCTTCCGGAACGGCCTGTGCTCTTTGTGACATTTCATACCGGGTCCTATAATAACTTGGTTTGTTTGTTACTAAAGCGTGGTCACCAGGTTCATGTTCTTTCCGACACTGACAGTGTTGCTAACAATGATTACAACCAGGTAAGTGAATTATATAGCAATCGCTATAAAAATGGTTGTTCGATGGAGATGGTAAATGTTGAAGAGCAGGGTGCTATATTTTCCATTATCAAACAAATGAAGCAGGGCATTGTTACCCTTGCCTATCTGGATGGTAACAAGGGTGTTGGAGGGCAGACCAAACACAATGAAAACATGGTGGACATTTCCTTTCTAAACGGGCGCGTAAAAGTACGGAAAGGACTGGCCTTTATTTCCTACCTGCTGAAGATACCGGTGGTAGTCGTCCTTAACTATACCGTTGATGGTATTGATTATATACGGTTTCATGAGCCCATCCAGCCCGTTGAGAAAGACCGGGAGCAGTATTGTTTGCAAACCATCCAAAGTATATTTGATATCTTCCAGCAACATGTGCGGCAATATTACGATCAATGGTCTAATTGGCTCTATGTTCACCTTTGGACGGATCTGGATTATTTCCGGCAGAAGCTTACCTCACATGCTTCGCCAACGACCGCTTCTGCCCAAGGTGGCTTGCGCTTTAACGAACATCGTTTTTGTCCCCTTCGTTTGGACGGAAAATTATATCTCTTTGATCGCATTCTCTACCGGGCCATTCCCGTTGATGAATCCTACAAGGATATATTCTCCTATAAAACCAGCACGGTAGAAAAAACAAACTGCATTGAAAAGCTCACGGCGGAAACACCGGATAAGACACGCGAGCTCATTGAAAAACATGTACTCATCGAAGTATAATTTACCTGTATATCGAACTTTACTGCTTTGTATGATGCGCGATAAAACTATTCCATTATTCACCGTTGAAGAACACCATGAAGCTTTCTTTGTATGGAAGCATGCACTGCTTCATAAGCTGATTCGTGGGCGGGATCATGCGCTTCTCCACGTGGATGAGCACTCTGACATGGGCGCCCCAACGCTCAACAATTCCATCCACTTGTTAAACGGGAATCTTAAGCGGGTCCAACAATTCACCCATCAGGAACTCACCATCGCTAACTTTATTATCCCGGCCATTTATGAAGGCCTGTTTAAAAAGGTATACTGGGTTAAGCAAAGACATAACAAAACCAACAGCCGGGCGATGCATTTGTATGTACGTTCATCCAATGGAGAAGGCAAGAAGCTGGTGACCGGCAAGATGTCTGTTCTGGAAGAACATGGTAAAGATCCCGAGGCGTTGGGAGATGGCGCTGTGATCTTTAAATTTTACAAACAACATGTTGAACAGCTTACGACAATCAAGGACGTTATGCTCGACATCGACCTGGACTATTTTTCGTGCATACAAAATCCTTTGAAACGTGAATTGAGAATTGAAATCACGCGTGAGGAGTATACCGCCTTTCTAAATACACCTTACCATCGACTGCGTTTCTTTGATTTCGGCCGCGTAGAAGCCCGCAAGATCGGTCAACGTTATTATTATTATCTAAACAGCTTTAAAGAACAGTATGATTCTCCTTTGAAAGTATCCGAAGCCTTAATACAATCTCGTGTGGATGATTTCATCCAGGCACTTGCTGTAAATAAAATTAAACCGCTTCTGGTTACGGTGTGTCGTTCACGGTATAGCGGATATACCCCCGTGGATCAATGGAATTTTATAGAGCAATCATTGCTGCGGGGCCTCCATAGCCTCTATGGTAAAATGTCGGTGCAACACGTGGGTGGTATATATAATAATTAATACATGGTTTGATTTTTCAAATCCTGTCAACATGAGAAAACTGGGAATCATAATTTTTCTTTTGCATTCTATAGCTCCTGCGTATGGACAGCTTAGCGTAGTGGGCTTTAAATCCGACCGAGCGCAAACAGTTGATTTATTGCAAACAGGGAACCCTAACTATATATTTTGTTTTCCCGATAAAAAAGACTGTGCAAGCATTAAAGTACGGAGTGCCGCCAAGGGTGTAACGAAAACAGTTGGCTTGGTCCTGGAGTATTTTGACAGAAATTCTTCCGGAGCCTTCATGTATAGCGCGCAACTGCCTGAGCAGCTTCCCCTCAGGGAGGATGTCGCGCGGGTCTCGGCAAAGCTATATACAAACAACGTGGAAAAATTTATAGTGATACTTTCTTCTGGTGAGCGGTGGCTTGCAAAAGAATTTGTCATCGCCAGCACCGGCTATCAGCCCCCGCTATATTCGTATCTGGCTACCTGGGACAGCAGCGATGGTCATGACCTGGCTGAACTCAAGGCCTTTGCCCATGGGCAAATTTCGCTGCTATATTTTCCACGCGATAAAAACAAGCCATCGGAATTTATACTGGGTGAACTGGTGATGGAAGAATACTATAGCCATCAACGCACTCATGTTTTCTCCTGGCTTGACAGCATTGCGGGCAATTATCACTCTGATCTCTCGATGTTTGATCAATACTCGCAGTGGTCGCTTGATCGCTTGCGGGATGGGGTTATCCCAAGCTTTGAAGTCTTTGGCACCCGTGAGGGGCACTTAAGTGGTCTGATAGAATTCAAGGACAATGGGGTGCCTTTTACGGAAACTGAACTTGTGAACCGATTCGTGCATAAACTGCTGGAAAAATATCCCTTTTATTCTGAGCGACACTTGAACAAAACGCTATTGTTAGCCAAGCTTGACACGCTGCTGTACAGTGGTGCAAGTAAAAATGCAGCATGGCAGTATAGCGCACTTCGTGCGTTCATCGAAACGGAATTTCAGGATCCACATTTTGGTATTACGCTTCCTCGCAATGATACTGTTGCCGCTGTAAAATCGGCACGGCTGCCCGTCGTTGTCCGAGATATAGCGGGCGTGCCGGTGGTGGTGGCCGTTTTCAACGAAGGAATCAAAAAAGACGTCACCCTGGGAAGTAAAATTGTTGCCATCAATGGTTCGGCTTTGAACGCATCAACGCGTGATCACTATGATCTTCTGCTTCGCAGGCGATACGATACACTTCAGATGATGTTGGAGTCCACACCCGGAGACATACGTACGGTGAAGATTCCACTGGATAAACCTATATCTATCGATGCACGATTTATACCCAAGCATGGCGAAACCAAACTTATAGACGACTCTTTGTTTTACATCAAGTTCAACAACTGGGAAGGCGATAATTTTTATCACATCCTCAACAACCGGAAAAAAATCATTGCCTCCCAAGGTTTGATCATTGACTTGCGTGGTAATGGCGGTGGCTACGCAGGGGATGCCTACGCCAGCTTATCATTGTTTCTGCATCAGGTCGTTAACCTGGGAACGGTGGTGTTCCCCTGGTTAAAGGAAACCATTACCATCACACCGGCACGGGATGAATTTGTCCTTCCTGCAAGCTTGAAGGTGGTGATCTTACAGGATGCAGCCACAGCCTGTGCATCGGAGATGTTCATCATCGGAATGAAGAAGCGCCCCAATAGTTATACCGTCGGTGATACAAACTCGCGCGGAGCGATCGCTTCACCAACGCTATATACGTTTCCTTCGGGACTTACGATCAAAGCGCATACGACCATACGGTGTTATCGTTTCGATCCCGCCGTATACCAGGAAGGAACTGGTCTTATACCGGATGTGCTCGTAGCGCGAACGCATGTGCGCGACATGAGGCCCTATGAAGATAAAGTATTGAAAGTGGCGGCCGTCTTGCTACAGCATTAACACCCTTTACCAGTACCCATATTTGAAGTCCATAAAATAACCCTAAACGCTATTGTCACTATGAAATTAAAATCGAGTTTTTACAATGAGATTATTCCTGTCGAAGAGACAGATGAAGCGCTGCTGTACAACATCGTGAGCGGTGGCCTCAACATTATCAGCATGCCGTTAGCCAATATGCTTTCGTCGGTGCCGGCAGGTGAGACAATCGATATGGAACAGTACCCGCAGTTCGATAACGAACTGCAGCAACTTTTTGATGATGGCTTTTTAGTGGCCCCTGAGATAAATGAAGTAGAGCAATACCGCGATGACTATATAAACACCCAAAGTAACAAGTATAAAAATAGCGGTCATATCGGGCTCACCATTGGCACAACGATCCTCTGTAACATGGGATGTCCATATTGTTTTGAGGTGGTCAAGCCGAACAAGACCTTGCGCGATGAAAAGGTTCTCCAGGGAATTGTTTCATATATAGAAGATATGATCAACAACGCGCCGGTAAAGAAATGGTCCTCACTCTCCATCACCTGGTATGGTGGTGAGCCTTTGATCAACAAACAGGCTATCGAATTCCTTTCTCAAAAGTTCATTGCCTTATCCGAGCAATATCACATACCGTATGAGGCGTCCATTATCACCAATGGTATATACCTGGATATGGAAACCTGGCAATTTCTCAAAGCCAATAAAGTTTCAAGTCTGCAGGTTACTGTTGATGGTGCAAAAGAAGTGCATGATGCATACCGTCCCTTGAAAAACTCGAAGGGGAAAAACTACGAGAAGATTATGGAGAATTTATCCATGATGCCTGAAGGTATAGATCTGACGATTCGTATCAATACCGATAAACGTGTAGCGGCAACCTTTGACCGCTTCTTCGACGACCTTTCCAGTTACGGAATATGGCCCCAACGGCACAAACAGGTTTCGTTGGCACTGGCCTGGCTCAAAGCGTACGAGGGAGCACCGACGGCGGACATGGTATACCTTTCACAAGATGAATTCTTCGAGGTCTCCAACAAGTTTAGTATTACGAAGGTTGATCGCTTTAACAGGTGGGCGCAGCATAACAGCGAACTCAAAGCAAGGATTCGTTGGAATATACCTCAGAAGCAATCAGATTGCTCAACGTATGTATCACCCTACTTCTTTACATTCGATCCGGATGGTACCATCCACAAATGTTGGGAGACTGTACACGATACCCAAAAATCCAGCGGCGTAAATGTATTCCGGCGCTGGACGCCATCCGACTTTGAGAAATATTTGAATTATAGTCGCACCAAAGTTCATCCTATATGTGCCGCCTGCAAGTTTAACCCCGTCTGCGGTGGACTGAGCTGCGCCTACGATGCTCTGCATGATCTCACCGAAGACAAGTTTCCTTGCACGGTTTGGAAGACACGTTTAGGGGATTATTTTAAAAGCATGTACCTGCTTAAACTCAAAGAGCCTGATCGTGTGTCGTTCAAAGAAGTAAAAATGGACGATCATCAGACACATGCCAACAAATAAAAATCTTTGGGTATGATTGGTACATTTAAATCCTTTGTGCAGGACATTCCAAGCTTTGGCAACCTCTATCACGATGTGGTTACCGAGCAGCATAAGCAGTGCTACTTTTATAACCGTATGCATGATTTTTCTAGAGCAGGTGAACAAAACAGAAAGAATTTTTTACCCTTAAATCAAGCTAACCTGAACCTGGGAAGATTTTGCAAACGAACTGTTGATACCCTAAAAGATTCATGCGATGATCAGCAGGTAGTCAGCGAGCTGAGCCTGCTGGTCAAGCAATGGCAAGACTACTATAACGAAGGCGGTACATTTGATACCTATCGCTATGCAGCTTCTATATTTGAGCGCCTTCGTGCAATTGGATACCCGGTATATGAGCGTTTGAAAGCCGAACGCGAACTACTTGTATCCTTTTTGCAGGTGCCGTTTGTGACAAAGGCTTTTTTTCAAATTAATATACTGGTGGCCGAAACAGATTTATATAGTTTTTTTCAGCATCATTTCACCAGTGCCCTGCAACGTCCATCCCTGCATTATTATATCAAGGAAATGACCGTGAACAGCTCGTTCCTTATTGTTACCCACCAGGACCGCAGGGATAAATATGCAATTCTGAAATTTATACTGCTGCCAGGGATTATTAACAGTGTGAAAAACCCGGTTATACATGAGCTCATCGAAAGTTTGATCGCGCCATTTTCAACAGAAGATATACCCTCGACGATGCATCCCTATAGCGCGCGCCATACGGGTAATGTCTTTGTTTCACAAGGAAGTACGAACTATAAAAAATTCCTGGATCTGCTCGGACTCATCGACGCGGTATATCACCCGGAAGAAAACTTTGCCTACTTAAAAAATTGAGCATGGAAGAAATCGGTGTGGCTATTATTGATCAGGGCGTGGACTTCTCTTATCACCGCCTTACCTCTTCTGCAGCGGCAGAAGAGGTAACCCTCCCAAGAGAGGCTGGCAAAGCGGGCGAAAGCAAGTCTATGCTCTATCACGGCACCAATGTTGCCAGTATCATTCATTACCTGGCACCCGCCAGCAGGATTATTTCCATCAGGCTCGACACTGAGAAAATCACCGTTGACCTTCTTTGCCGGGCACTGGAATATTGCGCACAACGGAAGGATGTTCACATCATCAACATCAGCCTGGGTATTGTCCGCTCATCACCACCTGAAATTCTTAGACAAGCATGCATGAAGTGTTATCATAATGGCCAGGTTGTCATTGCTGCGGCGCACCATGAGACAAGCTATCCATGCTATCCGGCAGCCTTCCCAACGGTGATCGGAGTGGGAACGGGTATATTTAGACGGATGCAGGACTTCTGCTATGTGGGTGAAGGCTATATCAACGTGCTGGCAAAAGGTATACATCAGCGTATACAGGGCGAGTCCGGTAAACCTGCCATCCGCTCCGGCACCAGCTATGCAGCAGCTGCACTCAGTGGCAGACTGGCCTATATATACCAGCAGGATATACAAAGTCGCCATATACCGGTTGCCAACTTATTACAGCGCTATAGTGTTCCCGGACGCTCAACCCATTACCCGTTAGCGGCCGATATGCAAAGCGACCGAAAACCTTTGCCAGAATATATTGCAGATAAACGATGGATGTTGTTTGCTGTGGATGATGAATGTATACAGCCTTACTTTGAAGATCCGCGTGTAGCCATGGTCATGAATTATCCGATGGATCCAATCGATGCGTATGGAGCCTTGGTGCGCAAGAGCGGAAAGAAAGTAATACCCGGTATAGTATCGCCGAAAATGTTGGAGTTCATCGACGTTTTGATCGTGGGCAATTTCTTTTCCAATACAAACCTGATCAATACTTATTTTGGTTACCAGTTGATCGATTTCTTCCGTGCTCATGGCAAACGAATTGAAACCACGGACCCGTATATCCAAACGCTTCTTGATGGGGCGTCTGTTGTTGCAACACCGAGTATACTTGAGCCAACATAAAAATTTTGTTTTCTTTTTATTTAGTGAAATATAGTTAGTATTTTTTGCCTATACGAAATCCTATACTATGCTTATATATTATATCAAGTCTGCCTTGCGATCGTTTAGAAAAAATAAGGCGAGTGTTTTTATCAATGTGATCGGACTCTCGAGTGGACTGGCGTCTTGCATACTGTTGCTCTTGTGGATTGAAAAGGAGTTGACCTTCAATAACTTTATACCGGAAAGTCAGGGAGTTTTTCAAGTCATCACCAATTATCCGTTAAACGAGAAAACCCAGTCTGCGCGGGCTACATCCTTTAGAATCATTCAAACGCTGCAGCAAGGTCAGGCAGGTATAAAGGAATTAGTGTTCGTCGAAACACGGGAGAATAAACACGTCGTAGAATCCAATGACAAGCGCCTTGAGTTTGAAGGTAAGGGAATCAGCAGTAATTTTTTCAACCTGATCAGCAGGCGTTTTTTATATGGTGATGCCAAGAAAGCACTACCCGATCAACTCTCCATGGTGATCTCTGAATCGATGGCCAATACGTTATTAGGTTCAGAATGGAGGAATAAAATTTCAACCAATACTATTGTTCTCGACGGTCGCAATGAATTTGATATCACCGGGGTATACGAGGACTTTCCCACCAACTCCACCATTCAGTTTGATTTCGGCTTGTTATTAACCGAAGATTATCAGGAGCACATTGGCATCTATAATTATGAGGCCTATATTGCCTTGTCAGACCCCGCGCAAGCGGAAACTGTGGCCAATCACATTAATGGACAACTAAAAAAAATGACGGCAGCCACCGTACTCCTGCAGCCCTTCGATGATATATATCTATATTCTGACTTGCTTGATGGAAAAGTTAACGGTGGTAGGATTGAATATGTACACCTGTTTATAGGTGCATCCTTGCTTATCCTGCTGATGGCCTGTATAAATTTCATGAACCTCTATACGGCCGGTGCCTTTAAGCGAACCAAAGAGATTGGTACCAAACGTGTCATCGGCGCGGAACGGACTTCACTCATCTGGCAATTTTTAATCGAGTCATTTTCCATTACCGTGATTTCCGGGTGTATCGCGATCGTCATGCTGGCAGTAACGTTGCCCTATATTAACACCGCGCTTTCAGAAAACATTAGCCTGCCCTATACCTCGCCTGTATTTTGGATCACGGTCATAGGAATAATACTACTGACCGGTGGTATATCCGGGATATACCCCGCTTATATACTTACCTCGTTTAAAGTAATCAGTATGCTAAACGTTAACCAGAACGTGAAGATAGGAGGGAACCTCATGCGCAAAACATTATTTTGCTTTCAGTTCTTTTTATCCATACTGCTGATTGTCTTTACTACCGGTGTCATCAATCAAGTATCGTATCTGAAGGAGAAAGACCTGGGCTATGAGAAGAAAAATATACTCGTTAAAGAGTTGACGCAAGCCGATCTGGAGAAGCTTGATGTGATGAAACAAAAATTAAAACAGCAATCATCCATAGAAGGCGTAACATTCTGCAGTGATAACTTATTTGCGGGTAGCCCAATGGTTGGCGGTATTGTATGGCCTGACAAACCAGCTCATGACAGTACCAGCTTCGGGGTAATTTTTGTTGACGAGGATTTTGTTGACGTTCTAAAGATTCAGAAGGTTGAAGGCTTTGCAAAGAAAGCTGCCAGCAATGCCGGTGTTCCAATTTTTATAAATGAGAGCGCCCGCAAAATCATGGGAGATAATATACTTCACCAGCCTATTCAAGTGTGGGGTGGGGAAGGTGAAGTGATCGGCGTGGTGAAGGATTTTCATTTCAACTCCTTGTTTACCCCCATACAGCCACTGGTTGTTGCCATTATGCCAAAAGAAGCGGAGTATATAATTATGCGTGTACAACCCGACCATTATCAGGATGCGCTTCACGCCTTGCAAGAAATTCATATAGCCAATAACCCTTCGGAGATATTCTCTTACTATGCTTTTGACAGCACCCTGGACAGGTTGTATCAGAATGAAACAAACATGGGAAAGATATCAACGTTGTTTTCTTTCCTTTCCATTGTTATTGCCGCTTTGGGATTGTTCGGGCTTGCAAATTTTACCGTCGAGCGCAGGACACGCGAGTTGTCCATTCGTAAAGTCTTTGGCGCAAACTTCTCCCGGTTGCTGGCCCTTTTGGTCGGCGATTTTTCAAAGCTCATTCTACTGGCGATCGTACTTGCTATACCTGTAGCGTATTACCTGTTGGAAGCGTGGATGATGAAATTTTCGTATCGTCATATGATTTCGTGGCTTGAATTTATGGCCCCGGTTTTCTTACTGATCCTGGTTGCCTTTGCCACGATTCTCTTTCACGCTATACGTGTAAACTATATCGACCCGGTTGTAACGTTAAAAGAAAAATAGTGTCATGAGTATACCAGCAGTACCCCTTGAGAAATCAGATGCGCTACTCGCCTTGCGGAGCCATCTTCTGATTGATACCAAATTTACCGACTCGTTGCTCGAACTTAACCTGCTGTCTTTCTTTGTACAAAAGGAAGATACAGCCATCGGCTGGGTAAATTTTATTGAAAGTCGTTATCGCATTGATATACCCGATTGTGAAGTAGACTATTTTTTCTTTTCGGATCTCAATCACATGATTCGTGTGATCAACAAATACGCTTATGAAACCTTATAAGCACCTGCTGGATTGTTATGCGATGTTTGATTCACTGGAGCATACGTCCACGTTCTCACGGGATCAGTTGAATAAAGCCCCGGTGGTGTTTACTTCCATCATGGAACAATGGCCGGCATATCCCAAATGGAATACACATTTTTTTGAAGACCGCCATGGTGATCATATGATCCTGGCCGATCGTATGGAAGATGGCCAGTCTAAATTTATAAGGACCTCCCTTAAGAACTATATAAAATATATGCGGGAGTGTGATGAGCCTAATCCATACTATGCTAAAACTTCGCTGCATTTGGCCACGGATATGCGATCGGAGTATCCGGTGGATCAGTATTTCCCATGCTGGTATCGTCGGTGGTACCAGGAGCATGCGCAGGAAGAACGGAAAATAAATCTGTCAAATTTATACTTAGGCCCTGCGCATGCGCTCAGCCCGCTGCACGTTGATATATGGGGAACAAGTTTTTGGAATGCTCTCTTTGAAGGAGAAAAGCTTTGGGTTTTCTTCTTGAATTCTGATGAGCCTTTTTTATACCAGGGTCGCGTTAACCCTTTTACTCCCGATTGGGATGCTTTTCCACTTTTTCGCAAGGCTGCTCCGTTGATATATATACAGCGGCCTGGCGAGCTCGTATACTGCCCCGGTGGTATATGGCATGCCGTGTTGTTACTAAAGCCTTGTATAGCGTTGTCCGAGAATTTTATCAATCACGAGAATTACCAGCGCGTCCTCCAATCCTTTGCCCGTCAGAATATGTGGAACGCCTATCATAAAATGGTTGCCATCCGAGATGCCTACCAGGACGTTGTCTGGAATTAAATAAATATAGCGATGCGTATATGGTTGCGGTTTTATGGATTTTTTAAACCTTATCAAGGATATGGATTGCTGCTTCTGGTTTTACTACTCATTGGAAATTTAGGATCGCTTGTAACACCATTTTTTTTAAAAATTATTATCGACAAAGTTTTTGGCGAGCGCAATTACGATCTGCTGCTCAACATAATCTTTACGTTGACAGCGATTTATATACTCCGCATTATAGCAGGCTTTTTGGCAGACTACCTATATACCTGGATCAGTAATAAAATTACCGTTACCCTGACAACAAGTTTATTTGCTCACATGCTAAAATTACCGATTCAGTTTTTTCGCAGCCAGAGTGTGGGCACCATCGTTTATAAAATAAACAATGAAGTGGGACAGGTACGCAGAGCATTCACGGGTACGGTGATCAGCATGATTAATAACATCATTACCATCATTGCTTTAATCGTGTTGATGATTGTGCTCGATATGAAATTGTTTCTGGTGGTATCGATATTGTACCCGCTTCTTTTGATGGTGATGAAATTGTTTTCACCTTCCATCAAACGCGTTGTGGAAAAAACCCGACGCGAAGAATCTGATTTGATGGCTTTCTTGACCGAGCGATTTTCCAATATTAAGTTCATAAAGTTGTTTAACGGCTATCGTTCGGAAAATCAAACAATGGATTCCAGAATCTCTGAAATCGTGAAACTCAACCTTCATTCAACAGTCTTGTCATCCGCTTCAAACGGGTTGTCTGTTTTTCTACTCGCCCTCATTCCACTCGTAGTGCTGGCCTACGGGGGAAAGCTTGTACTACAGGATGCCATGACCGTGGGTACACTTATAGCCTTTCTGCAATATGCCAATAAACTGCATGAGCCTTTGCGCAATGTCGTTAACCTATATGTAGACCTTGTAAAAACTTCGGTTTCTATCAAACGACTCTTTGAACTCTTTGATGAACCTCCGCAGCAAAACCTGGAAGGTGAGTTAACCATGTTTTCTAAACCATTTAATGCAGTCGAGTTTCGTAATATCAGTTTTGCGCACGCCGATAAACCGATATTGCAGGACTTTAATTTTACTTTTAAAGCCGGTAAACATTATGCGCTTGTGGGCACCAGTGGTAGTGGGAAAACAACGCTGGCAGACTTAATGAGTAAAATTATCGAACCTAAACGGGGAAGTATCTTTGTTGATGGACAGGACTTAAAAGATATACCGATGATGCAATGGATGAACTCCTATAGCATTTGCTCACAGGAATACTTTATCATCAATGGTACGTTACAGGAGAATTTCTCCTATGGTAATGATAACTCTAGCATAGAAAATTTAACAGATATACTTCAGCAGATACGGCTGCAGGATGAGGCGGGTACTGACCTATCGGTGCGCTCCTTTGGAGAAAGAGGATCGCAGCTAAGTGGAGGACAAAAACAAAAAATTGCAATTGCGCGCTCAGCCGTCCGCCATCCGGATTTGCTCGTACTCGACGAGGCAACCTCGGAAATTGACGCTGCCAGTGAGGAAAGTATATATCGATTTCTGATCGATACCTGTAAAATAAGTACACTCATTACGATTACACACCGCCTTAGCGCTCTTGGGTTTGCTGACGAAATTATATATCTTGAAAATGGAAGAATCGTTGAACAAGGCTCACTCGAGGACTTGATCGCGAGAAAAGGATATTTTTTTGAACTGTTTAAAAATCAATTTAATACTGGCAATTCTTTATCAATGAAGAATCGTCTCAGCCAAGTTGTAGTGAAATAAATCAAAAACACTACCTGAAATTAAGAGCTAGCAAGCTTCTCTTGAATATTTTGATTTAGTACTTGCCACCAACAGGGTCACTTCAAAAATCATTTATCTCCTATTTTCTGTTTTGGAAACATGCACAGGATATGGCAAGGGTGTAACTCTATTGGACAGTTTGTAGTATACTAACGGGACAGCAATTAATATTTATAAATAACGCAAACAAAAGCTGTTATAGCCGCCGAGTGAGTCACGTGTCCGTGGATGTATATAGTAAATAGTATAACCAGCATTTTTGTTTCTTCCGTAAGGATATCAACGCGGCAATATGCAATTGGAATTTGGTGTTGAATCAATTTATCTTCGTACTCAAGGACCAAAGCAATGCGAGTGAATAGTACAGCTGTCAACAAGTCTATAAGTCATGCAGGCACAGTTGATATCTAATTGACTGTTTTTTATGCAGGCACAAAGAAATATACTGCTATTAGCATCACAGACTAAATCTTATTGCCGGCGCTGTTTTCAATGCACTGGTCATTGCTTCCAAACGCGGTTTCTACTAGCTTAGCATTATACCCTCATCGCGCTTGACCCCAAATTTCTACCCTCGACGTGCAGACCGTGTCATCATAAAAATGATTGTCGCTACAATTGCGTTTTGCCTGATGGCTACGTTAATGCACGCGCAAAAAAAATCTTCCAACTCACTCCAAGAGGATTCCAATTCGGAAATAGCTGCAACTAAACAGGCATTGAATCAAGCCAAGCAAAAGGGAGATAATAAGCAAATCATTATCAGCCTTACACACCTCGGGGCTTTGTATTCCAAGACCAGTAATTACAAAGACGCGGAGGCAACATTAAAGGATGCTATCAAAAGTGGGGTTGCCGAAGAGCTTTCAGCTTTGTTAACGGATGCGTACCTAGAACTTGGTATCGTATATCTACGGCAACAAAAACTGGATTCCGCCCGTAATGTTTTAGGCCAAGGTATTGTGACAGCCAAGGCTCAAAACGAAGCGCTAAAGCTTGGACTACTCTACAACATGCTGGGCAATGTGGAGAAAGAGGAGAATAACTTTACAGTTGCGGTGGAAAATTACATTAAGGCCACTGCGATCTTTGAACAATATAAAAGTAATGACGAATTGACGCAGAGTCTGTCTAACCTAGGGAACATTCTAAACATTCTAGGGAACACGGACAAAGCAGAAGCTTATGCTTTGAAAGCTCTTGAAATTGCTGAAAAGGCAAACAAAGACGCTTCTGTCGCTTATGCCAACAGGTTGCTCGGCCGGATTTATCGCAAACAAAAACGATTTGATGAAGCGTTGAAAAGGTACGCAACAGCCTCGGGCTTATATCAAAAGCTAGGTGAAAAGCGCGAATTTGGCGAGACGTACACCAATGTTGGAAATATTTATTTTGAACTGGGCAAATACAATCGTGCGCTCGATTATTATTTCGATGCGCTCAGAATAAAAAGGACAATTCCAGACTCGGTAGGAATCGCCTATGACTTCACTGCAGCAGCGATCACTTTTTATAACCTGAAGAAACTTGAATTGGCTCTTGTGTACATTGATTCGGGAATGTTTTTCGCGAAAAAGAAAAACGTTCAGGCATTGGTCATGGATGGGTATCAGAATAAGAGCGATATCTACAGTGAGCTAAAGCAGTATCGGCAGGCGCATGAGAATTATATTCGCTACGTGGCAATGAAAGACAGTCTGGATATTCTTCACAACAAAGAAGCCGCTGATAAGCTTGAAGCAAAATATCAAAGTCAAAAAAAGGAAAACGAGATTTCAAATCTTCATGCTGACAATGAGATCAAGTCGTTACAACTCGAAAAACAGCGTACGCAACGAATTTATCTCATAGGAATTTCTTTGCTCGCCTTCTTGCTCATTGCTCTGCTCTATAATCGTTACCGAATTAAACAACGCAGCGCTGAAAAGTTAAAGCAACTAGATGCTGTTAAGTCCAGTTTTTTTGCCAACATCTCTCATGAGTTTCGTACGCCACTTAGTTTAATACTGAGTCCATTGCAGAAAAGTCTTTCGGAACCTGATAGCAACCTTTCGAGATCAGATATTGATATGATGTATCGTAATGCGACGCGGCTTCATGGGCTGATCAATCAGTTACTGGACTTATCTCGGCTTGAATCTGGTAAAATGAGATTGCATCTTGAGGAAACGGATCTTCGCCGTTTTATAGCTACGCTTTGTTCTGCATTCCAATCACAGGCGGATCAACGCCAAATGGAATATCACATCATGTTCGATGACGGGAATGGCGCTGGTGTGGTCGACCGCGATAAAATTGAAAAGATCATCTACAACCTGCTTTCGAATGCATTCAAATTTACGCCAGACGGAGGACGTGTAGATGTTGAGGTACGCAAGCCATCGGATCTTGTTATCCGCATCCGCGACAATGGTATTGGAATTTCGAGTGCGCATATTCCATTTGTTTTTGACAGGTTCTATCAGGTTGATACATCGTCTACCCGTTTCAGGGAAGGTACGGGTATCGGGTTGGCCCTCGCAAAGGAATTGGCCGAAACGCACAAAGGTTCTTTGCAGGTGATTAGCACTGAAGGCAAAGGTAGCGAGTTTATACTTGCCGTGCCTGTTGACCGGGAACATTACCATGCTGACGATTTTACTCAGGCAAGCGGAAAGAAAGACATGGTAGACCCGAGGTATCGTGAATCTGTAAAAAGCGCCGAAGAAAAACTGACAGAGACAGAAAACGAAGAATTGCCCATCCTTTTAATCGCTGAGGATAACGCCGACATGCGATCGTTTATCCGTGACACCTTGAAGCGCGATTATAGAATTGTTGAGGCCGAAGATGGACTCCATGCCTGGGAACTAGCTCAAGCGTTCCTCCCGGATCTAATTATTTCGGACATCATGATGCCACGCATGGATGGCACCACACTGTGTGAAAAAATAAAAAGCACCTTTACGACAAGCCATATTCCTGTGGTGATGCTTACTGCCCGAGCCGGACAGCAAAGTAAAATTGAAGGTTTACAACGTGGGGCCGATGATTACCTCGTGAAACCATTTGACCTGCAGGAGTTAAAAGTACGTGTTCAAAACCTGATCGTTCAACGTAAAAAACTCCGGGATTTATACCGCCAGGAGATTATGCTACAGCCGAATGATGTTGTTGTGACTTCGCTGGATGCTGAGTTTCTTCAAAAGGCGCTTTCCGTTCTGGAAAAATCTTGTTCAAATTCTGAATTTGGCGTCGATGAATTCAATCGTGAGATCGGATTCAGCCGCATGCAACTACATCGCAAATTGAAAGCGCTCACGGGCCAGTCTACCGGGGAGTTTATTAAGCAGTTTCGGTTGGAGAAAGCAAAGCAGCTTTTGAGTGTTAAAGGGGCTCAGGTTAGCCAAGTTGCGTACGATTGTGGATTTAACAATGTTTCCCACTTCAGTAAAAGTTTTAAAGATTATGCTGGTATGACGCCATCGCAGTTCGCGGACAAAGTTCTCCAGCCATAGCTTTTTTGCCGACTTGTTTTTTAATAACAGCTCTAAAAAGTGAACAGCATATTTTGGATTTACAAAGAAGTAAAAAGTGATCTCACAATATCATGATTGTGAGATCACGTTAGATTAATTTGCACCTCTGCACTGCCACTTCGGTGCACCTGTGGCATTCTTTGACTGCTGAAAGGTTACAATGTTCTGCGCATAATTAAATCCCGGAGGAGAGTCACTGATAAACCATCCCGGCATTCCCGCGCTTTCTATAGCAACCGTTGTAACGTCATTGACACTCGGCATCTTGTGAATATAAAATTGATACTCCGCACCATCATCGCCATCAGGAGGTGCATAATACGACTGAGACCCGACCGGCGTAACAAGAATACCGTTTGCTATATAGAGGTGTACCTCCTCCTTGTTGGACGACATCCCGACGCCCAGGAAGCGACTTTTGTTTTCATTCAATTGAATGGTGTAGCTCATTTTTCCGTCGACTTTTCCGGCCTCGGCGACATACCAAAGGCATTTTTCCTCTTCAACTAAATCACTTAGCGGATAGGACTTCAGGATGTTGTCGCGAAACATGGCACTCCCGTTCGTGTAGATGTAATCATATTCGGCTACTGAAGGATCTGTAGGCGGAGTCGTTTCACCACCTGCCGTGAAGACCCATTCCTGCGGATATCCGATCTCCAGGCCTGGATTCGGATTTGGATCGTTGTCCGAATCGTCGTTTGAGCAAGAAATGAAGCAAGGCAGGATACAAAACAGTAAGAAGGAGTTTTTCATAACATTTAAAATTTTGTTGGACAATGATATTGTCTCAAAAGTACGGGCGGAGGTATATCTGAATTATCGAAATTGTCCCAAATGGTGTTCTTGCTGTAACTTGGAGCATATTTTGAGGACTCATGGCGAGTACGCCTATCCTATAATCCGGTATTTATTAAGCAAACGGATCACAGTCCGGGGCATCTTGTAGAACTTTAGATATCGTTCGTTCCCTTGTAGTGCATATTGATATGCATTGTGGTAACCGTTAATACCCGAATCAAATAACGCTGATTTTGGAAAGCGTTTGCCGGTGACGAATAATTTCCAAATACGCCATTTTTGCAAATGCAAATTCTTTGTGACATTGTCCATTCCAAGCCTCGCTTTATCAGCGGCTTGCAGGCGCAGATTTTGTTAGCTCATCGGCCAGGAAGCTATACAATGCGTAAATGCATTTAGTAAAAAGAAGTATGTGAAAACACCATATTATATTAATCGCTCCCATATGGGAATTGGAATCTTTCGCTATAGATTTTTCGAAGTGGTTTGCCATAAAATGCAATCATTTAAATCTGAAATTTAATTTTATAACGTGTGGTGTCCGAATACTTAATTAATGCATTTATGAAGATACTTCTTAGTAACAGTATCGATATTCTCTATCATCTTTTTTTATCTTGTAAAGATGAGCCCGAAGTGGTTAATCTACCCAGCTCTTTGAAGGAGCCCTTTTAAATGATATATATAGTTAATATTCTAAATGTGATTTTCGGAATCAGAAGAAAACCTTTTATCAAATAATAATATGCGGAATCTTTCGATATAAGCAGCCTTTTTAGTGCTACTGATTTTTTAGTAAAAAAAACTATCCAAATGGGAGTACTACACTCCGAGAGCAATGATGAGGTTTATTCGAGAAAATTGAATAATGACATGAATGTCATTTATAGCAAACATAATTAAGCAGATCACTTGAGGGCTCATACCATTGATACATGGCTGCTTAGAAATTCCTCAAATACTTCTCTGATAATTTCTGCTACTACTTCTTTTGAGGGTATATTATTTCCGAGGTATTGTTCAGGATCGTTGCAGATATACTCTACAGTGCGTTCTACATAGTTGATCCATTGATCGTGATTCATTTTTGTCTCCAGATGCTCCAGCACCTCAAAATAAGGCTGAAGCATTGGAATATATACTCTTTTCAGATCACGTCCATTATTTGTCATAAGTCAAATCTACAACAAATAGTTGTGTGTGTGATTACGCTTTTGTTTTCTTTAGTGTACTTTCTGGCTTGGCTCGCTTCTTTGCCTTGTCATTCTTTTTAATGGCATCTTTTACTTTTACTGAAAACTTTCGGGAGAAATTATCCACAAGCTTTTCAATTTTTTTGGAAGGTTCTGGAAGATCGAGTTTTAGGAGCGTCTGCTGAAGGGCACCTTCAATGGATAATTGAATATCTTTTCGACTAACTTTGGCCATAAATGGGTTATTTACTAAGCAAAGGTACATTATATTCTTATTAGCTTAATATATATAATAAAAAATTAATATTCACTATTGGTAAACAATTTGATGCACTTGTTTAGTATAAGTAAACAAATTGCTATATACTGTATTGCAACACGCATAGTGTTCAGTAAATTAAAAGCGGTACCAATACTGCTTCTGTCTCCTTGTGAAAATATAGGCTAGTATATCGTAAAGTATATAGATTGGGAATAGATGCAGATCATCCAGCCAATGTGTCAAGATATTCTATAGAGCTCCTGACCGGATACATCCAAGGTTCAGGCCTTGGT
Source organism: Ohtaekwangia koreensis (assembly GCF_900167975.1). GTDB lineage: Bacteria > Bacteroidota > Bacteroidia > Cytophagales > Cyclobacteriaceae > Ohtaekwangia > Ohtaekwangia koreensis. The sequence continues at coordinate 619,292 of NZ_FUZU01000003.1, read as the reverse complement.
CTTTTATTTTTTAAGAAACCATCAACCCTACGGTTACTTATGATAACGAGTCATACGGGGGTAAATCCGACAATATATATATCAACGGCATGATTTGTTTTAGTAATGTTGAGATCAGGATCGTTGACGAACGGAATATCTGCTTGCAAAAGCAATTGCTATACTATAATTAGACATCACAGCAGTATGCTGATACTATATGCAGAAGATGATATAGATGACTTTAATCTGTTTTGCGAAGTGATACATTCATTTGATCCGCGTATCGAGTGTGTGAACGCCGTAAATGGTATTGCCGCCCTTGAATTTCTTGAAAATAGCAAGGCACTTCCGGATTATGTTGTTGTTGATATCAATATGCCAGCCATGGATGGAAAGGCATGTTTGAAAAATATAAAGAAAGATCCAAAATTTGCGTATACCCGTGATTATATATTCTACAAGCCGCGATCAGAAAGATATAGAGCTTTGCAAGGAATTGGGCGCTACCGATTATCTCAAGAAACCAAATACCGTAGAGCAAGCCATTCAGGACCTTTCCAAACACTTCAGACGGACTTACAGAACTAAAAGTATAGATGCAACTGTTAGCTGTACGATCAGCGGTGTTCATTTATCCCCTTTGTCATATCAGAAGGTCACCATTGGGCGGGCTAGCAAATTTTCAGTTGCAGACATTGCGATGAATCAATGATATAGCTGATTATTTTAGTGAAGTGTTGTTGAAGGGATATGCTTAACGTTATCGTTAAATTTGGTTAAGTATGATCAATATGAGTAAAATCAAAATACGCTATGAGAATCGGAACCATACAACAGATGATTGATGCGGCAGTAGATCATGAACGGCAAACTGACCATGTTGTAGCACTTTTAATCAAAGTTACCGCAATGTCAAATAGCCGCATCGATGTAGAAACGGCCAGGATTCTGCGTGACCATTGTATCGCCTATGTGAATCTCGTGCCGGAGTTCTTCGACACCGGGCTCAAACGAGCCAGCCAAATGGGTATTGAACGAGAAATGAATTTTATGCTAAATGAGTTAGAATCGTACTGGTTTTTACAGAAGGATTTAATTCCAGATAAATATGGCTTGGTTGGAATCATGGACGATGCCTATGCGTCTAACTACTTTCTGCAATCGCTGTCGGATTTTTGCGCGCGTCAAAGCAATCGTCCGTTGATTGATCGTGATCTGGTAGTTGCCAATACTTTTGCCCGTAATATTATCGGTGAGCGTATAGCCCAACGCTTGGAAAAACAAGTAGACGCTTCTATTAATGTCCATCTTAATGACAACCATATCAGTAAACTATTGAAGACGATCTTTTCAAGTGCTTTTGTGTTTGAGAATCATCTTGCTTTGAGTTCCCCGCAAAAGGCCATTCAGTTTCAAAGACAAATGCCTCTCGGTGCAACCGGCATAGTAGTATAAAAATTCTGCCCTTATATACTGTATAAATTTGTGATGTGATATTTGATATGTATATAACTATGTGCATTTAAATTGTGCGCTACATGATATAGTATACAATAGGTGTTTCCTGTTTACTTAATGGCAGGCACGTACTACTTAACCGTGTGGTGGTTAAAAAGATATTCTATCCATAACAATGGCCTATCGGTCTGAACCATGTTGGTACCTTTCATGAGAATCCACCCGTAATTTTTGTCGATATCAACAACAGCACGCTCATCATCATGTCCTGCACACAACTCGCTCCATAGGGAATTTACCCAAATACGAGATCCTTTTTGTTTTATCTCGTTAAACTTCGAGATAACGCGCGAGGTATCAGAAGAAAAAACAAACTCGATGGCTACGGGCTTTAAATGCTGTTGAAAGTCGCGAATCATCTGTTCAGCACCGGGCTTATCCAGATTGACAATCGGCATAAAGTATATTTGATTCAAATATATAGCAAGATCTTTTTTCACGGCTTCTACCGTTTTGTTAGAACCTTTTAAGATAACGTGGTCAACGGTTTGGGTTTTCTCAAGAATGCTATAGGCTTGCGGAAAGTAATCATAGCATTTGTCCAGGTTAACCATGATATAGTCCTTCGCAGCGCGCATTGCTTCTTCGAGAGTAGGAATCTTATGCGCTGTAGTATGGCCGATACCATCGCGAAGAAACAAAGTCTTCAGAGAATCAAGTGTCCAGGCAGAAACATTGCCTTTACCCGTAGTAGTTCGGTCAAGCGTCTTGTCATGCATGAGTACAAGCTGGCCATCTTTGGTTTTTTGAATGTCGATCTCCACGATGTCAACGCCCATGGCGATGCAATTGCGAATTGCCTGCAGGGAATTTTCGGGAGCGTTGCGCCAGTCACCGCGATGAGAGATAACCATTACATCTTTTCCGGTAGAATTACTGAGCCTCTGTTGTATACTTTTAACAGATTTTCGTGGTAGCTGCTGCGCACAGGCGTTCGAAGTATAAAGTAAAGTAAAACAAAAAAGGAGAGGATAGATTAATTTTGCAACGCTATACTCGGTGATATTCATGATGTATATATTCAGATTGGACTTCTACAGAAGTCGCTGATCTGTAAGGCATGTGAAATGTTTTCATGCGTGAGACCAACGACTCCTGTGAGAATAATTTCTTATTAATAATTAGGATACGAACTATACTTTGTGAAGATCATCTTAATACGATACGAATCATCTTCTGCGCTCGTCCTTCAGGCAGTATTGCCTGAAGCGCATATATACCGGGTTTAACTCCTGCTGCTTTCAGGTCGAGTATATTTAGGTCCTGAAGTCCATCCTCCATTCGTATACCTTGCTGAAATACAACAACACCGGAAGCATCATAAAGATTGATTGTTACATACCCCGTGATGTTATAAAAAACACTTACACTCAATCTGCCATCCGTTGGGTTAGGAAACACCGAAAGACTATCGGTAGTTGAAGAGGTTGAAGCTTTACTAAAGGCGTCAGTTGTTTGTGAAGTATAATTGATCGTATCCAACAATGTGTCGTCTTCCACTAGTAACGAGTCGCCTTCTTCCGAGAGTCGGCCCGAAGCAGAGTTCGCCCAGTTTTTGTAATACCAGCTTGTGTTTCTTTTGCCTTGTGGTTTTAGATAATCTGTTATCAGTGTATAAGGCTCATCAGTAGTAATCCAACGGCATCTCCAGCCCACCAGCCATTGCCAGCTTCCTCTCTTGTCATCTGTATCGCGCGGGCTACCACCCGGAGCAGTATAGTATATATCTTTCAACCGGTATGTGCCAGAATAATCCACTTTCCAGAAACGGTCTCCTCCTGCATCGGGTAACGCATTGAAACAAACTAATGTTTTCTTATCGCGTTTTGCCTGGTTAACAATGTCGGAATGAATGCCACGATCTTGTTTCAAATCAACTTCAACACTAATAAAGTAAGGCTTGTTCTTGTAATTGTTGTAGGTCTTGAGGCAGTTGAGTTTCTCATACATGTTGGTGGTGAAGACAGGAACGTATTTGAAATTATACTCCCATGTTATCCATTGTCCGAAGTCACCCTTGTGTCCCTTCTTTAGCTGTAAATCGTCTTCCATGGTTGAAGGGTTCTCTCCGTAAACAGTTGCGTTTAATTTAAAGATAACCCAGTCGTAAGCGGGAGTGCCCCAGTAATTTTTTGCCCACTTGACAACGTCCCAGCATGCGCGTGTAGCCTGGCGGTCTTTAATGTCCAACACAATGACAACGGAAAGCCGTTGATTTTTAATATACTCAAGCGCTTGCCACAAGGTTGGTAAATGTTCATTTGTAAGTGAGCCATATCTGTCCTTTAATCGGAGCTTCTGCAAATCTCCATTGGTACACCAGTTTACTGGAGGATTATTTCCTTTGCTTGGAAAAACCTGCGGAGCATTCGTGATTCGACCAAGCGTAACGTCATGCATCAGCACCGGTACGCCATCACTGCTCAGTTTTATATCAAGCTCTATTGTTTCGATGCCTACATTAACGGCACGCTGAATGGCTGCCAGCGAATTTTCAGGAACACCTCGCTCGCGCCAGTAGCCGCGGTGGGCACAAACAGCCACCAGATCTTTTTGGGGGCGCTTTAATGTGTTAATAATATAATTGGTCTTGTACTGCTGCGCCAGCAATGAACTGCTAAAGGCTATCCACAGCAATAATGATGATAGTAAAGTTTTTGTTTTTTGCATAGTTAAAAAATTTGTATATCAGTTTATTTGTTTAAAAATCGTTGATATAGTTTTGAGCGTTTTTAGAAAGCCTTGGTTGAAGCGTGGCGCTTGCACGATAGATATATACCAGACAACAACCGTTGCAGAAGAAAAGAATAAACAGGCTTACCATTTTGATTTTGTATATTAATTATAAAGATCATTTTGATCCAGGATATCACTTCCTACGATATCGATCTGCTTTTGGGGTACGGGATATATATATTGATATTCCTGTATGGTATATCCTACGGTACTCATGGCAGTTATAGCTTGCCCGCTGCGAACAAGATCAAACCAGCGATCGCATTCCAGCGCCAGCTCAAGTCTGCGTTCATTCCATACGGCTTGACGAAAAGCCGATTGATCCGCAAGATCGGCAGAGCTATAAGCAGTAAGACCGGCACGCGTGTGTATTGCATTCAGGTATGTAAATGCCAGACCATCGGCAGTATAGCTTTCTTCGTTTAATACTTCTGCCATCATCAGCAATACATCGGCGTAGCGCAATACTGGAAAGTCTGTTCCCTGACGGTTACCGGTAGGTGCCTCATATAGTTTTGAAGGACATTTATTGGTTCCGCTACCTTGTAATACCATCAGGTCTTTTCGCTTGTCGGCAGAAGTATAGAGTGCGGTTATAACCGAGAGATCAGTGTCTGAATCTCCTGAAGTATACCAGTTCGCATGGTCTGTACCAGAATTGCCTTTCAGGTATCGTATGGCAAAGATGATTTCCTTATTCATCTCGTTGGAAGCGCTGAATACATCTTTCACAGCCGTGAGCAGGAGGGGAGTTCCATCCTTGGCGGAAGCCTCTGTAATTTCGGACAGGAGTATGCGAGCCGGTGTATATTTCTTCTCGTATAAATATACTTTACTCAGCAATGCTTTTGCAGCTATCGCACTGGCTCGTCCCAGATCAACGGAGTTGGAGGCATATCCAGAGGGCAAATTCTCAATGGCTATGTTCAGATCACTTTCAATGGCGGTATATACTTCTGATACAGCCGAACGTTTTATAGACTTTGATTCATCTACAGAGACTTCCCGTAACACCAAAGGAACCTTTCCCCACAAGCGCACCAGGTTGAAGTACGTGAGTGCTCTAAGAAAATAAGCCTCTCCAAGTAATCGTTTTTTAAGAGTTTCGTCTTTGAAGGTAACACCATCTATTCTGCCGATGACGATGTTGGCGGCATACACTGCCTCGTATAAAGATGACCATGTTGCAGAGAGTGTACTATTGGAAGGTACATCTGTAAAGGTTTCGCATTGATATAGCACACCGCCGCCAGCACCTGGGTTATTATTTTTTATGTTGTCCGACCGGTACTCCATCAGTTGTAAAAAATTGCTGCCGTATTGCGCACTGCTTGCCAGTTTGGAGTAAACGGCATTCACAGCGTTGGTCATGTCATCAGCAGTTTTGTAATAACTATCTGCTGTTGTGTTGGAGATGGGCGTTCTGTCCAGGAAATCTTCTCCGCAGGAGAAAAATACTCCTGCCAGGAATATTAATATATATATTCTGATTTTCATTTTTGTTGTGGTTAGGAAATTCTAGAATGCGATATTGGCACCAATGGAAAGTGTTTTCGATAACGGGTATGTATTGTAGTCTTCACCACTGGCCAACGCATTTCCGGGCCTGCTGTTAATCTCCGGGTTATACCCCTTGAATTTTGTGAAGGTGAATGGGTTCTGCACAGCAACATAGAGGCGCGCACGACTCAGTTTCGCTTTTCCAATTACGCTGGCGGAAAGATTATACCCTATAGTAATATTGCGCACACGTACAAAAGAAGCATCCTGTATATATTGATCGGTAGGAACTGCATTATTCCCTTTTGCATTTCGGTTTGCACGGAATACTTGTCCATCTCCGGGATCTTCTGGTGACTTCCAGCGATTCTCTACCCCAACCATGTTGTTAAAATTACCTTCGCTGTTATAGATATAGCGGTTGTTCAGGTAGAAGATCTCATGGCCTTGTACGCCCTGTATAGCAAACCCCAGGTCAATGCCTTTATATCGAAATGTACTGTTGAATCCGAAAATATAGTTCGGCAAGTAACTCCCCGTAATTTTGCGGTCACCATCCAGAGAGAGTATACCGTTTTTATCAACGTCAACAAATTTACGATCACCTGGTTTTGAGTTGCCGGGAAACCCGTTGGCAACTGTAATTTCATCGGCACTGTTAAACACGCCATCAGAAACCATAGTATAGTACGAACCAATCGGCTTGCCGACCTGCGTAATAAAATAGGTGTTGCCGGTTCCCCCTGTGGCAATGATCGGAGCATTATCGGGACCGAGCGCTACAACGGTGTTCCTATTGGCCGAAATGTTAAACGAATTATCAATTTCCAGTTGCCCGAGTATAGAATGTGTTGTCAGTAATACTTCAATGCCTTTGTTATTGACCTTGCCTATATTTTGCAACTGTGTTCCGTATCCCGATAGTGCCGGTACAGGAACGTCCAATAGAAGATCAGATGTATTGCTATTATAATAATCTACCTCCAGGGAAATTTTGTCGTTGAAAAATCCGCTTTCAAAACCAATGTCGAACATGGCTGTTTTCTCCCATCCCAAAGTATTGTTACCCGCTGTACCCGGCACCCGGCCGCTTACCACCGTGGATGAACTTCCAAATACGTAACTGGTTGTGCCTACTAAAGAAAACTGTGAGTAATTGTTTATCTGAAAGTTTCCGGTAAGACCATAGCTGGCACGCAATTTCAAATTACTGAATACATTGATCTGTTTGATAAAGGGCTCTTCTGATAATTTCCAGCCTGCTGATACGGAAGGAAACATTCCCCATTTGTTACCCGGACCAAAACGTGAAGAACCATCGCGCCTTAATGATGCTGATAAAAGATATTTACCACGGTAGTCATATTGTATACGTGCCAGGTATGATATCAATGACCACTCTTGTGCAGAAGAAGAACCACTTGTGATGAGTCCCGCGTTATCAAGGGTCTGTACATATTCATTGGGAAAATTTATGCCTTCTACTGAGTTTGATTCTTCACGTTCCATCTGGGAGGTAAAGCCCGCTATAGCAGCAATAGAGTGTTCACCAAAAACTTTGTTATAGGATAAAGTATGTTCTATTAACCAGTTGATAAATAGTTTGGATCTTGAAAAGCCCACCGGAAGCTGAGGCCCTGTAAGCCCTGCTACTTCAACGGTCTGCGATGGACGGAAATAATCACGTTTATAGTTATTGATGTCTGTACCGGCAGACAATTTATACTTCAGTCCATCGGTCAATTCATATTCGGCATAAGCGTTTCCCAACAGTCGCACCTGTGTGAGATTGTCATTGATTTCATTTGCCAGTGCAACGGGATTGACCACCGTTGTTTGTCCGCAGCACCAGATGTTATTTCCAAAATTATAGGAGCCATCATTATTATATACTGGAAAGATAGGAGAGGCGGCCAGAGCATTGCCGATGACACCTTCGTCAAACCAGGGACCTTCACCATTTACAATGTCGTTCTTTACAACGGAGGGGTTAACATTTACACCTACTTTAAGTTTGTTGTTTTTGATCTCTATGTTAGCACGCAGTCCATATTGCTTAAAGCCGGAGCTGATAACAACGCCATCTTGCTTCTGATAGCTTGCCGACACAAAATAGTTTACATGGTCTTTACCTCCGGAGATAGACAAGTTATGGCTCTGCATCATCGCGGTTCTAAAGATCTCATTCTGCCAGTCGGTGTTTACCAGTTTGCCTCTATTTTCCGGCTTCATCAGTTCAAGTATATTTGCCGGTATAGATGTACCGCTGTTGGCTATGAAGCCTGCGGTAGTGTTTGCATCCAGATAAGGAAGTACTTCATATGGGATTTGACCGGCAGCAGGCCGCGCACTGTTCGGATCGTTAACGGTACCGCTGGGGGTCGCATCCAGGTATGTATTGTTGTGAGCATCCCAGGCAAGTGCCGCATATTGATAGGCATCCATCATGTCGATTTTTTTGGACACTTTTTGCCAACCCACATAAGTATCATAGGCTATAACGGGCTTACCTGATTTTCCTTTTTTTGTTGTGATGATCACTACTCCGTTTGATCCTCTCGACCCATATATAGCGGCTGCCGATGCATCCTTCAAAACTTCTATAGACTCTATATCATTGAGGTTAATAGAGCTTAATGGATTCAGAGGTTGATCGGCATAGGAACTCGCGCCACTCGCAGGGTTAGGACCGCCTGGTGCATTCTTGATTCGTTCGGAAAGAGGAACTCCATCGATCACGTAGAGCGGATCGTTGCCTGCTGTAATAGATTTTACGCCACGTACGCGGATGTTAATATTGCCACCCGGAGCGCCCGTAGTTTGTGAAATTTGCAAGCCCGCCATCTTGCCGATCATGGCCTGATCGAAACTTGTTACAGGTTGATTAGCAAGATCTTTAGCCTTCACGGAAGAGACAGCAGTAGTCAGATCGCCTTTGTTCATTTCACCATATCCGATTACAACTACTTCTTTCAGTGATTGTGCATCACTGGACAAGGCTATAGCTATAGTGGTTTGATTCCCCACTGTAATCTCCTGGGTAACGTATCCTATAAATGAGAATACGAGTATACTATTGGCATCGGGTACTTCTATTGAAAAAAATCCATTGCTGTTGGTTGTGGTTCCCTGTGTTGTTCCTTTGATAAGTATATTAACACCAGGAAGCAGTTCATCCGTGTGAGCATCTTTGATGGTTCCCTGTATAATCATTGAATGAACAGAAGACACTTCATCAGCCGTTGCCGTCTTCTTTATATTTCGGGCGTTAACAGCAATCGTATTTCCTTCCTGTCGGAATACCAGGCCCGTCTGTGTAGCAATGATGTCGAGTATCTTTTCGACAGCGGTGTTGTTCACGTGAAGGGAAACAGTCGCGCGATTTTCTTCCAGTGATTTGTCGTAGCTGAATTTTAAATTTGTTTTGTGTTCGATCGCCCGGAAAGCTTCTGTTATTTTCACGTGTTCAAGATCCAGTGAAATTAAAGCATCTGTCAGATGTTGAGCCCTGCTTTCATTCGCCAGAATAATTCCTGAGAAAATACAGATCACCGTTAAGATCTTCAAAAGCCGCAGGGAAATATTCAACACTGTTTTAAGTAGTGGTTTTTTCATATTTTTGATAAGGTTGATAGAGTGTTATTGACCGGAGAACAACCTTGCACTGACCGTCCAAAGTAGAGCAGGAGGGTTCTCTTCTCAAAAGCAGAAGCAGTAATGTTTCTGCTTTTGTTTTTCAGGATGAATCATTCATGGTATACTTCATTTATGGGTTGACAGCAGCACAACCTTCACCTTTTATATTGACCACGCCATCTTTATAGGTATAGCGAATGTCGAGTATGAATTGAAGGGTATATAATACTGAATTCAGTGATTGATTAGTGTGTTCGCCCATCAGCACACAATTGTTAAGCTTATCATTGGCCAGTATAATTTTTACGTTATACCATCGCTCCAGCATTGTGGCTACTTCTTTAAATGTTTTATTGTTAAAGAGCAGGGTTCCTTTTGTCCAGGCGAGTGCTTCGCCTGCATTTATAGTCTCAATTTTTGAAAACCCGGAGGCAGAGCGATAAGAAGTTTGTTGATTAGCCAATAGCAGAAGACCATGCTTTTCTGCATCTTCTACTTTTACTTTGCCGGTTGCCACCGTGATGACAAATTTTTCGTTTTGATAACTTCTGATATTGAAAGATGTGCCCAGCACCGTTGTTTCTATAGTGCCTGCCTGAATGTTAAACGGTTGATCTTCCTTTCTCTTTACTTCAAAGAATGCTTCACCGGAAAGTTCCACGGCTCTGCGCGCACGTTTAAACCAATGCGGATACGTTAATGTACTTTCTGCATTTAGCCATACCGTTGTGCCATCCGGTAGTAAGATTTTAGATCGTTTGCCGGCAGGGTTATGCACCGTTACCATTTTTACCGGATCGACTAATTCGCGCAGCGAATCCTGGTACTGATATGCCAGAAATGAAGATATCAATAGCAAGGCGACAGCAGCAGCAACTTTCCAATAATGATGCAACTGATACCATTCAGACTTCTTATAGTATAGCGAAGCTTCAATCTGTGTACGAATGAATTGCGAGTGTTCTGCACGAAGATGTGCCTGGTTCGGAGTATCATTCCAAACCTTTTCCATAGCCATCTTCAGACGATCTTCCAGAAACGGATTATTGCATAGTTGTATAAATGCTTCCAGCTCTTCAGGTGTACATGTATTTTGTATATACTTTCTGACGAGCGCGTCAATGTCGATGGCGTTAGTATCATGATCTTGCATACGACCTTAATACGCCGGTGGCATGCAGGAGGTATTAGTCAGATGTGATTAAGGATTTGTTAACAAAAAAGTGCTTTAATATGAAGTGCTGGGAGAATACTGTAAGCATGGCTATCGCTTCTGGGAAAGGAAAGTTATGATGAGTACAAAGGAGAAGTCTGCGTTTTGCTGCAGGTAGCTGCGGATGTGCTTGAGTGATTTGAAAATGTGAACTTTAACGGTATTGGATGAAATACCTAATTGTGTTGCTATTTCTTCGTGCGATAATCCACGTTCGCGGCTTAGTTTAAAAACAAGACGTTGCTGATCGGGCATTAATTGTATTGCTTCGTCGCTGAGCCGTTGAAGATCTTTATATATTATTTCATCTTCAGTATGATTGTGAGATTGTTCAATCCGGTAAACCATTTCCTGTTGCATCGCAGCATCACGTGCTACTTTTCGATGAAAGTCAAGTATACCGTTGAATGCTATCTTAAACAGGAAAGAACCGAAGGATAGCCCGGGATCTATTCCTTCCCGCGAGTTCCAGATTTTTATAAACGTCTCCTGCACAATTTCGTCAGCCAGATCTTTTGATTTTACAAACCGGAAGCAGTATAGAAATAGCTTCGCATGGTATATATCAAAAAGGCAATCGAAAGCTTGCTTGCTACCCTTGTTAAGTTCAGAGACAATAGTGGGTTCGTCTTTGGATGTTGCCGAATGATTCATGTCTGAATGTTACTGTAAATAAAAAACAGTTTTTCGATACGGCAACTGTGTTGAGATTATTATATAGTTAAAGTTATACCATGTAGATCACGCGAAGGGGTAATGCTTACAAGGAGATACGTATAAATACTGATGTCTGAAGTTTTTTGCTCGTCACACCAAAAAGTTGACCATTCATGTGATGCGCGCTGTTGTGGATTTTGAATAAGGTCATTCTTGTTTTTAAAGTTACTATAGAACGCGTTTGTGAAAATATACTCATCAAGTGTTATTTAAAATGCTAATGGAAGATAGCCCGTCATGGTGCTAGTAAAAAAGCATCTGTACACTATAAGGAGTTGATTCTTTTATAAATATGTTGTGACCTTGATTTATAAATAAGATTTAGTAGTGTTGGTAGATTAACTTCTCATGAAGTCTTTGTAATATACTACATAACATATTTCAACCGACTCGATGTATGCTTACTTTTGAAGCCAATACTAAAAAACGCTGACAACTACTGACGACACGATCTGTTAATCCAGAGCGCAAAGCATATATAGTGGTCAGATCGATAGCTATAGGTATATAAAAATTTCATAAAGACTCGGCACTTCTAAAGAACCACGCGTAACCAAACTAACATTAAAACTATACTATAAATGAAAAACAAGAAAAATTTTTTACTGGCTGTGCTGGTTGCGCTCGCGGGCTGCGACAATGAAGTGATCAAGCCGGATGTTACGGTTGAATCCGAACAGGAAATAACAGACATCCGAAGTGCTGCACGCACTGCGTCAACAGGTACTTTCTCTGTGCTCACCTATAATGTAGCAGGACTACCAGAAGGAATATCTAGCTCGAATCCCGAAGCCAATACACCTGAGATGGGCTTGCGCATTCGTGATTATGACATTGTGCATGTACAGGAAGATTTTAATTACCATGCCGCGCTCTACGCTAACGACAATCATACATACCGTACACCCACCAGCGGAGGAGTGCCTTTTGGTGATGGACTCAATACACTTTCGAAATTTCCGTATACCGATTTTCAACGCGTGAAATGGAACAACTGCAATGGTACGGATTGCCTTACGCCAAAAGGTTTTTCGTTCAGCCGCATACGCATTGATGAAGGTGTATATGTAGACTTTTACAACGCACATCCCAATGCAGGAACAGCTACTGCTGATCTCGCTGCCAGACGCGCAAACATTTCACAGTTGTCACAGTTCATTACACAAAATTCAAGTGGCAATGCCGTTATCGTGATGGGCGATATGAACTGTCGCTATACACGTGCCGAGGATAACATTCGTGAACTGATCACTAACAATGGCCTTACAGATACATGGATTCAAGTCGTCCGTAATGGAGATATACCGGCTATGGGCAGTCCAGCGCTCGTATGTGAATTTCCAAACATGACCAATGCCTGCGAAGTAGTAGACAAGATCTTTTATCGTGATAGCAAATTTATAGACTTCACACCGACATATTATCAGTTGGATGATCCGGATTTTGTAACGGATGATAATCAACCTCTCTCGGATCATTATCCTTTACTTACCAACTTTTCGTGGTCACTTAAAAGCGGCTTCCTGCAAAGTGACCTGTTTGGCGGTCCGCATGGTACACCGTTTAATGATTTAGCTCAGCTCGCTACCAACTCAATAGCCAGTAAATTTATTCTGCGCGGTGCTTCGCGGGTAGATCAGGTAGGCGTTCAGTTGATAAGCGGAGCTATACTATCCCATGGCGGTACCGGTGGAACTGAAAAGACGCTCACCCTGAATGCAGGTGAATATGTTCAAGCTGTAAAAATGTGTTCTGGTCAGAAAGATGGACGTACACGTATATTTTATATAGAGCTTCGTACCAACCAGGGGAGAAGTATATCTACCGGAGCGCAAACCAGCGCAACGATAACCTATACTGCACCAGCAGGCTGGCGTGTAACCGGTTTCTTTGGAAATTCGGGAGATGAAGTGGATAAGCTTGGATTGATCTATACACTTAATTAAAACGACTACACAAAATAAAAGAGGTTGTCTTAATCCATTAGGACAGCCTCTTTCCATTTTGAAGATGATATATTATCAATACTATATGTACTTGATCCAAGATCTATACCCATCTAATGGAATAGATACAGATGCTTTATTGCTCTGTTTCTTTTAACCTAAAGTACCTCCCGACATCCAAGGCGGGATAAGATGTAGATATATCCACATGGAGGGGATTATAAAATGTCAGTTGGCTTTGCTAAAGTCGCTCATACTTTAACATACACTTAATATTGAAATAAGGATGGATACATAATTATGGTGTAAACTTGAGATGTTCTTTCTGGACGAAATTGTGGTAGTAAAGTCAGTTTTGCTAAAAGCGTTATGTTCCATAAAAAGCTCTCTCAAAAAAGTATATCCGATTTGGTAATCGCGCTCAGGAGTGGGAGTGAACCTGCCTTTCGTGAACTGTTCGATCGCTATGCTGGTAAGGTATACCGTTATGCATTGCGTTTTGTAGCGAGCGAGCCGGTTGCAGAAGAACTCGCCCAGGATGTATTTGTAAAAATCTGGAACAATCGTGATACGATTGACGAAGCTCAATCATTCAATAATTTTCTATTCAGGATCACGAAGAATCACATCCTGAATCACTTGAGAGATCTGCAACGGAACTCGGCTCTTAATAAGGAGTATTGCCTTTCATTAACTACATTTCACAACGCGGTTGAAGATTCACTTATTCATGAAGAGTATATACAGCTCGCCAACAGGGCTATAGCATTGTTACCGGAGAAGAGGCGGTCTATTTTTATAATGAGCAGATTTGATGGTATGAGCTACGATCAGATCTCACAGACACTGGGCATTAGCAAAGACACTGTCCGCCTGCAAATGATTAAGTCTTTAAGAACAATCCGTGAGTATCTTAAACTCCATGTCGATGTCCCGATCGGGATACTTCTATTCATAGGAAATATATTTTAAAAAAAATCCAACTCCGATAGACCTCCCGCTTCAGTCTGGTGTATTCTATATAAAAGGAATTCAATTGGAGCGGAAACAAAAAATATCGAAAGAGCTGATGGATAAATTTCTGCAGCATCGTGCCAATGAGCAGGAGCGTGCAGAAGTAATTGCATTTATACGGAGCAGTGCTCCGGACGATGCCGTAACGGAAGAGATATTTACAAAAAGCTGGGAGCAGATCGATGCTGAAGAAGAAGAACTAAAGTCTCATCCACTGCACTACAATAAAGTCAGGGAAAACCTTGCTATACCACAAAGTCGCGGCATACAGTTCGCCACGCTTTACCGCATCGCGGCATCCTTGCTTTTGCTGGCGGTCTGTATCTATACCTTTGTTGCCCACTGGCAGAGCATTCTGAATATAGTTGATCCTGTACATTATATCACACAACGCGCTTCTGCAGGCCAGCGCCTTGAATTTAATTTGCCGGATGGTTCACATATAGTATTGAATGCCGGAAGTAAACTTACGTATCCGGATCGGTTTAGAAATGGTACCCGCGAGATGACGCTGCAAGGTGAAGCCTTTTTTAAAGTTGTGCATGATGAAGAAAAACCGTTCCTGGTCCATACCGGTAAACTTCGTACACAAGTCCTCGGTACTTCTTTTAATATACATGCTTATCCGGAAGAGAATACAATCCGAGTCAGCGTTTTGACAGGCAAAGTTTCAGTCTCTGTTTTCCAGGACACTGCATCTGTTACGCCACAGCAGCAGCACCTGCTGACGGTAAATCAACAAGTCCAGTATGATCGCCACACAAATTCATTTTCGAAAGAAGAACTTATATCCGTAGAGCATACTATAGAATGGACAGAGGGGAAACTTGTACTGCAAAAAGCTTCCTTTCAGGAAGTGGCCAGTACGTTGGAGCGCTGGTATAATATACATGTGGAAGCAAATCAATTGGAAGTTGAGGATTGTACGTTTACCTCCAGTTTCCAGGAGGGCACAACGCTGCAGGATGTGCTGAAGATGTTGAGCATCACTAACAGAATCACTTACAAGATTGAAGGCAATACAGTAAAACTATACGCAGGAAAATGTTCGCACTAAAATTATTACAGATGCACTGAAAAAATATGTGACTCACGGATCTATAAAGGGAACGAAGGTGCTCGAACACCTCCGTTCTGAAAATGAGTTTTGAAGCTCATTGCTTTCCGGAAATAACCGATTAAGATTTAACCAAAAAAAGCAAGTCAAAAGTATGCAAAAACTTTTACCTGGAACTTCTGTTTATTCCAGAAACTTCATTGTTCTTCTATTGTTCACCTGTTTGGCCGGACAAATTCAGGCTGCAGGTCAGTCAGTCGATATTAACCAACTCAGAATTTCTCTTTCACTTCGCAATGCCTCTCTCGAACAAGCACTCGATGTTGTGCGGCAGCGAAGCGGCTATGGCGTAACCTATAACAACAACGATCTGCCCGAAGACAAACGGATTACCTGCAACGAAACCGACATCACCGTAGCGGATGCACTAAATCTCATTCTTCAGAAAACGAATCTGGCCTATAAAGAGTATAAATCCAACATCATCATCTATGTAAAGCCTGCAGAATCAAAAGTCACAAAAACTACCGGGTCTATAAAGGGGTCGATCGCTGACGCTGAATCCGGGGAGCTTTTGATTGGAGCGAATGTTTTGATCGTAGGTACTTCCTGGGGCGCTACTTCGGATGTTGAGGGAAACTTCCTGATAAAAGATATACCGATCGGTATATATCAGCTTGCATTCTCATACCTCGGCTATGAAAGTACCATCGTCCGCGATGTAAAAGTTACTGCGGGCGAACCAACGTTGATCGAACAGAAACTGCGACCATCGAGCACACAGCTTCAGGATATAGTTATCATTGGCGATAAAGCGTTATCCGGAAATGTAGTGGAGACCAATGAAGTATCGCTGTTGAATTCAATTCGCAGTTCTTCCCTGATCATTACCGGTATATCTGCACAGCAAATCTCGCGAAGTGTAGATCAGGATGCGGCTGATGTTGCAAGACGCTTACCGGGTGTAACGGTGCTGAATAATTTTGTGAGTATACGCGGCATGCAGGAGCGCTATAATCTGACGTTTTTAAATGGCATGGTAGCTCCCAGTTCTGAAGCCGATCGCAGAGCATTTTCATATGATATGCTGCCCAGCAACATGATCGACAAGATGACGGTGTATCGCAGCCCCGGCCCGGAACTATTGTCCGACTTCGCGGGAGGTGTGATCAAAATTGAAACTAAGAATACATCTATAGCACGGCAGCTGGAAGTAAATTTATCTTCATGGTATAGGCCGGATTCAAACTTTGAAAATTACTATACCTATAGTGGTGGGAGCAGAGACTGGCTCGGTAAAGATGATGGCTCCCGGGCATTGCCTTCAGGATTTCCTGAAACTGCAGCTATACCGGCAGGAGGGCTCGGTACATTAGCCGATTCCCGTGATCCGTCCAAGTATACAGCTGATGAACTTGCTGCAAATGCAAACTGGGCCAAGAAGCTCTATCACAAATGGAACCTTCAGAAAACAAAATCCGGAATGGATTATCGTGCAGGCATAAATTACTATAACGCCTGGCGGTTGGGCAGTGTACGACTCAGCAATCTTACTTCAATCAACACCACACAAGCTACGCAAATTGTTCGCCAGGATTTTAAGCCGCAACGTATTTCAACAGGTGATGGCAAGCAGCGTGATATAGAAGCTTATCGAGATACCATCAGCCAGGTAACGGCACGGTGGGGTGTATTGCAAAATCTAAATCTCATTATTAATCCCAGGCATAGTCTGGAGTTAAAAGGTATATATAATAGGCTCGGTATAGATGAAACGATCGTTCGCGATGGAAGCGATTTTTCCACAGACTATAATTCCTATCTCCGCAAGATCACCTATACCTATCGAAGTCGCGAGATACTCGCAAGTCAGCTGGCAGGTACGCACACACTCGGAAAGAACAATAGCCATAAACTTCTATGGTCTGCCGGATATAGTTTAGCCAATGACGATGTACCTGCGCAGCGTTCGCTGTTGCTGTTGCCGGCCAGTGCTTCGGATAATAACAATCCGGATGCAAAGCAGTATATCCGTGGAACGGCTTCCAATCCCTTCACGACCGTGAACTCACTGTTCTATTCCAACGGCTCGGAAGACAACCTGACCTTTACGCTCGACTATGAGAAGAAAAATGAATCGGGTATATTTTTTCGTGCCGGATTCTTCAATGAAAATAAAACGAAGGACATCGATTCACGACTCATTGCTATCAATGGGTTATCGTATCAATCCGCGGGCAATGATGTTGATGAATACGAGGCTGAGGAGATATTCAATCCCGATGCTTTTAAAACGGATGGGAGCGGGGCCTATATATTCGATAACAAATATCTGTCGGGTGTATTCACAGTGGATGGTAAAATTTACGCTGGCTATACATCGGTTAATATACCACTCATCCATAAGAAGCTCCAGATATATGGAGGAATTCGCTATGAAGGACAAGACCTATACCTGCGAATCCCTCCAAGCGAATACCTGACCGGTGCAGGGATTAAAGCAGACCTGATCAATCGGTACCTGGACTACTGGCTTCCTTCAGTGAATGTAAGCTGGAGTTTTTCAGATAAGATGTTACTGCGTGGTGCCTATGGAAAAACACTCAACCGCCCGAATTACCGCGAGCTTATTCCCATCAACATCACCGATCCAAGATTGGACAATGTCTCGGTTGGTAATGATACACTCAAGGATGCCGAGATTCATAACTTCGATCTTCGCTGGGAATTTTATCCTTCTGAAAGTGAATTTGTATCAATCGGCGCTTTTTACAAGCGGTTGAACAATGCCATTGAACCATATGCTTATAGTGAAGGAAGCCGTGAGTTTATACGATATGATAACACTCCTAAAGCTATAGTGTATGGTATAGAAACCGAAGTGCGTAAGAACCTCGCGTTTCTTCCTTGGCGTTGGGCAAGAAAATTTTCAGCTATAGCAAACCTTGCGTTGCTGAAGAGTGAAGTCAAATTTAAAGATGGTTTGTTTCCTGACCAGGCAAATGATTTTGATGACTTCCGGATCGGCACGCGTCCGTTGGAAGGTACAGCATCATACGTAATTAATGTAGGACTATATTTCGATCAGGAGCAATGGGGCACTAAACTATCGGTGCTGTACAACGTACTGGGACAGCGCTTAATCTATGCAGGTACATCTTTCTTTCCTGAAACATACGAACTGCCCCGACAGGTAATCGATCTTGTTGTACGACAGCGTATCAATAAGTATCTGGAATTTAAAGGAGGTGTTCAGGACTTGCTCAATCAGCCGCGCAGATTGTATCGCGATTATGACCGTAATCAATACTGGGATGATCAGCGAAGAACGAAGCTTCCCAATAAAGACTGGATGTTCCAGGAATATCGTCCCGGAAGCTATTTCATGCTGGGACTAAATCTCACACTCTAGAATGCTTTACGCTATGGATCCTATGGAAGAAGAATGAATTGACCGGAACTCCATGATCTATAGATATAGCTATATAAAAATGGCCCCGATGCAGTCGGAGCCATCACACAATGAAAACCGGAAATGCAGTCCAGTTTAAATAATTGTTAAATATAAACCAACACACAATGAAAAACAACTTTAAAATTTTAGCAACACGCGCCATTGCAGTGGCAGCCGTTGCTGGCATGCTCTATGCGTGTTCCGACCAGCTGGCAACAGATGATTCAAACAGTCTCATCAATGATCCTAGCAGAAATGGTAATGTAAGTTTGCTTGCTACACCGGTTGGCCCTTCTACAGCAACGGAGTGCACCATTACAAACATTACTGCGAACACTACGTGGACACCTGCCGGCAATCCCTATATCTTGTATGGCGATGTACGGGTTAACAATAACGCAACACTTACTATACAGGCCGGTGTTGTTGTTCGTGGTGATAAAGCTTCCAGAGGAACTCTGACCATTGAACGTGGCGCAAAAATTATAGCGAACGGTACTTCTACCAATCCAATTGTTTTTACATCTAATCAACCTGCAGGTTCACGTGCTCCCAAAGACTGGGGTGGCGTTAACATTTTAGGAAGAGCTGTAAACAACCAGGGTGCAAACGTGAATGCAGAAGGTTATCCTGCATGCGTTACAGCACCTCAGTACGGTGGTACAAACGATGCTGACGACTCTGGCGTGTTGCGTTATGTGCGTATCGAGTTCGGTGGTATACCACAAGCTTCTGTTGCAAATAGCGAGAAGAATGGTTTAACTCTATATAGTGTCGGTAGTGAAACCGACATCGATCACATCCAGGTTTCCTATGGTGGTGACGATGCTTTCGAATGGTTTGGTGGTGCCGTAAATGCCAAATACCTGATCTCTTATCGTAACCAGGATGATGACTTCGATAGTGATTTCGGATATAAAGGTAAAGTACAATTTGGAATCGCTGTGCGCGATCCTGCAATTGCTGACAACTCTGCATCGAACGGTTTTGAATCCGATACAGATGCTGATGGTGTAAACGGAACACGTACCACTGCTCGCTTCAGTAATTTCACATTGATCGGTCCTTACGATCCGGCATGTACCCGTACCGTTGTAAACAACCCTTCTCCGGACCCACGTTTTCAGGATGGCTTACATTTGAGACGTAACACCGGTATAGATGTATACAACACGATTATTACAGGCTGGCCACGGAACCAGGTATTTGCTGAAACAACTTCTGTTGTTGCATCACCTGCAGGCGTACAGTTAACACACAATACTGCGGTGAAACCTTTCAATGTAGCAGCTTCTCTTTGCTTCACTGAACCGGTTGCTCCTAACAATGTGTGGACATTAAGCGCAACGAATCTTTGTAACAACGCAACAGTATGTTCTAACCTGGGCGCAGGAAGCATGGTAGCTCAAAGTGGCTTGTCTACTGCTGCATGGACATTAACCAATCCAAGCGTAAGACCTTCAAGCGCAACTTCTGCTGTTGAGACGAACGGAACAAATGCAAATTTACTGGACAGCTTCTTTACTGCTAACACAACCAGCACGACGGTTACCACTACATTCTTCCGTGGTGCCCGCAGATTTGCAGATGATAACGGATGGAATTTCACCGGATCATGGGTGAACTACGATCCTCAAAATGCTCCTTATCCTAACTAGGTAAGAAGTTATTCTCACTACAACTGGACTGATTTCATACAAACAACTTTCTGCCCCGTAAGGCAGGAGTTGTTTTTATAAACACTTAACCCCATGATGCTACGAAAAGATCTTTACCTGCTTCTGACGACATTAAAATTTAAAATAGCAGCGACTGCTATAGCAAGTGTGCTGCTGATCTATACTACTATATCCTGTCAGCAAGAGGATGAATTCACTCCCCTGAAAATATTTTCAGTAGAACCTGCTCAAGCTATGGTTGGCGATACCATTGCTATTATAGGGGAAGGGTTTAGCCCCGGTTATGAGTATAATGATATATCTTTCCAGGGTATATCCGGTAGCGTAAAACCTTTGGATAATTCTACTACCGGAAGACTATATGTGAAAGTCCCTGATGGCGTTCAGTCCGGTACTATACATGTTAATATACTGGATGAAGAAACTGCTGATAGCCCGCCGCTAACCATCCTCGTTCCGGTGATTGATAAAATAGAACCAGATCATGCATGGATTGGAGATACCGTTACGATAAAAGGAAATAACTTCAGATCACAGCCACAGACGAATTCAGTTCGGTTTAATCCGAAGGAAGTTAAGGCGCTGGCAGCCGTGATCGGAGGATCGTCCATCGAGTTGAAAGTGATTGTCCCGCCATCTGCCCGTACTGGCAGTATCAGTGTGCTGGGATACCTCGGAGTATCTTTTACACTGAATACAGGAATTATAGCATCTCTTGAGCCCGGTCAGGGAGTAGTAGGAGATACTATTGCATTGAAAGGAAAAGGATTGAATACAAGCGCCGATGTTACTATATATTTTACAGGCGATAATGCATCCGGCAATCCTTTGCCTGAAAGTACATCGCGCGATTTAAAAGTTGTTGTTCCTCCGGGTGCAACAGATGGTACTTTGAAAATTGAATACGACGATATCGAAATTGTTTCAGATATACTCTTCGAGGTATATCCATCCGTTACAGATATATTCCCGCGATCAGGACTGACGGGTGCCACCATTAAGATCACAGGGTATAATTTCAGCTCTATATTGTCGGAGAATAAAGTTAAGTTTAACGGTATAGATGTAGCGGTAACCAAAGCTACAGAAAGAGAGTTGCAGGTAAAATTACCGGCAGGAATTACATCAGGCCCTGTAACGGTTGACGTAAACGGCCGTCTTGCAACAGGACCATCCTTTACACTTTCGGCTGCGGGCACACCTGTTGTATTTGAGCTCCAGCCCAACCGTGGTCCGGTACTCAGTACTGTTGTAATAAAGGGAGAAAACTTCAGTACTGTGGCTGCACAGAATGAAGTACGTTTTTCCAATAACAAGCTTGCCACTGTTACATCCGCCACGGCAACAGAACTAATCGTTCGCGTTCCGGAAGGAGCAGAGTCCGGCCCAATCTCTGTAACCAAAGATAGCAAGACCGGAACAAGCCTCGATTTTACTATATATTCAAAATTAGTTCCTGTTATTACTGCCTTGAATCCTGGTACTATAAAGCGTGGCGCAACGCTCACGATTACCGGTGCCAATTTTAGTGCAGTGAAGGAAGATATAGGGGTGACATTTACCGGCAACGGTGCTTCGAGTAGAACTCCGCTTACGGCTTCAGAAAATCAGCTCACCGTTGTGGTGCCTTCGGACATCAGCCCCGGTGAATGGTCTATATCCGTAGATCAGTCTGGAGAGACTTCAAACAAGGATCGGAAAATTATAGTGGAAGGTCAGCCTGCCATTACACTGGTCACGCCTACACAGGGAATTCCGGGCGCTACTGTAGCGCTAACGGGTACTGATTTTGATCTGACTGAAAGTAATAATATAGTCAAGTTTGGTAACACCGTAGCCACACTCGTGAATGCGGGGGATGTATTACCCGATAAGGTATCGGTATATATACCGGATATTGCACCCGGCAATTATAATATCACCCTTACCGCTTTCGGAAAAACTTCCAATGCTATAGCGTTTTCCGTGAAGGCTAAGCCTGCTACGGTTAGGAATGTATATTATTCTGCTGCAGATGATATCGTTACATCACAGGCAGTCCTTATTAAGAAAGCTGTCTTTGATCCTCCGGCAACACAAACTGTATATAAGACAGCCAACGCTGCGAGCGTAAGCAGTCTGGTAGTCGACCTTGCCAATAGCAAAGTATATCTGGATGAGTCCGGGGCATTGATTCAGAGCAATCTGAATAATACAGGAAGGGTAGAGTTGTTCAATTTTACAGAGACTGGTGGAAATGGAATAATCGATCTGAGTCTGGATGCCGCCAATCAAAAGATATACTGGTCGGGAAGCACCAGTATATACCGGGGAAATACCGATGGTTCCGGAACACCGGAATTGCTGTTCGATACGAGCGATGGTCTTGAGTCCATCATGGGGATAACCTATCTTCCTAATAATAACAAAGTATATTTAGCCGATCTGAACTATACCAGTGGCTATCAGATTTTGCAGGGCAATGCCGATGGATCGGGATCGCTGCAATCACTATTTGATGTATCTGACGGGTTGAGCTATGTACTCGATGTTAAAATAGACTATTCCTCCGGGAAGATTTTTGTATTGGACGCCAATGAGGCTACCGGTGAATTCAGAATCCTGAGTGGAGACCTGGATGGAACCGGCTCTCTTACCGAACTAAAAGTACTGAGTGCCAGTCAGGTTGCCGGTATCTCGCTTGACACGCAAGAGAAGTATATATATTGGATTCAGGCCAGTGCCGCGGATCCACAGCTTGCAGATATATACCGGGCACGTTACGACTTCTCAGTGATCCCCGGGACTGATCCGGTTGCTACAATTCAAACTGTATACTCTTCTATTAAACTCGGTACATCAAATTACGTAGGCGGCCTCGCCGTGGAAGAATCTTCTGGTGCAGCACAAAGAGCATCCTTGCGACTCCCTTTAAAGCTGCGCAAAAAACAAAAATAGAATAAGCCAGGCTAAACATATTCAAAACATTAAACACAATGAAAAACAAAGAACTTCTACAACGTAAACTTTTCAGACCGTGGAATGCAGTGGTTTGGACAGTAGTATTGTCCGTGTTTATTACGGGCTATAAAAGTATGGCACAGGTAACGGTTGCTGACTCCACTGCGCTGGTGGCTTTCTACAACAGTACCAACGGTGGAAGCTGGGCTTCTGCTACCAACTGGTTAAGTGGCCCGGTAAGTACATGGCAAGGTGTTACCGTAACAAGCAAACGTGTTACTGAAATATACCTTCCCTTTAACAACCTGACGGGAACGCTAACGGACCAGGTAAAAAAACTCACTGAATTGAAAAATCTTGGGTTGCCTGGCAATCAGCTTAGCGGATCGATCCCTTCTGCGCTGAGTAATTTATCCAAGCTGACAACGCTTGATTTGTCTGAGAATCAGTTTTCAGGAAGCATCCCTGCTTCACTTACATTCTTAACCAAGTTAACAACGCTGAATCTTTCCCGCAATTCACTAACCGGTTCTATACCAGCAACGGTTGGGCTACTCTACAATTTGCGTTACCTCAACCTGGCACAAAATAAACTGACAGGAAAGATACCGGTAAGCATTGCTATTTTAGTTAACCTGGAAAGTCTTTTCCTGGAGAACAACCAACTCAGTGGTACGATTCCATCCGTAATTGGTTTTTTGGATAAAGTCAAGCAGGTATATATTTCCGAAAACCAGCTTAGCGGCTGTCTGCCCGCTACGATTGGATTAATGGACAGTATAGTATATTTCAATGCAGCCAACAACAAACTTACTGGTTCTGTACCGTCATCTCTTTCTTCGCTTACAAAGCTATATTTGTTTAACATTGAGAACAATCGAATTGAAAACCTGCCAAACCTTTCCGGTGTAGCTTCCCTTTTTCAATTAATTGTTGGAAGTAACAAACTTACCTTTGCGGATATAGAGCCGAATATTTCTAAAATGCTTCCTGGAAGCTACGCTCCACAGGATAGCGTTGGTACAAATCAATCGGTAACCGTTTGTGCAGGCGACACTTTGAAACTTTCAGCCGATGTGCTTGAAGCATCTCCCAACAACAGCTTTACCTGGTTCACAAGCGATTTCTCATTTGTATCTGATCCATCCACCAGTCCCGTACTCATTATTCCAGCAGTAGCCGTAGCGAATGCAGGCGCTTACTCTACTGAGGTCACCAATAGTAATGTACCGGATTTGTTCTTGTACCGCAAAGCAATTTTCGTAAGCGTTAACAATTGCCCGGTAACTCTAGCCACTGCGCGTAATGGTGATACAAAAGTTTTCCCTTCACCTTTTCATGCAGAAGCAACCCTGGAGGTGTCCACAGCCACGCAGGAAGAACTAACCGTGATCGTATTAGATAAGAGTGGTCATGTCGTATCGAGACTTGTCGGACTTCAAACTAATTCAAAAATTTCACTCGGTAACGAATTACAACAAGGAGTATACTATGTGAAATCACAACACGGTGGTAGAAGTGAAGTTGTCCGTGTTATAAAAAAATAAATTAACCTAAGCCTGGCTGGAAGGGTGCTTGTTACACCCTTCCTTTATTTTTCAGTACAATATATACCAATCTAAATTTTTGTTTATGAGGACATTCACCAGCTATATCATATTGGTATTACTCTTTATATCAGGTTGCTCCATGCGTGAATCGGATAGCAAACAAAAATATATTCATATACCCGGAACACCGGTGACGCTGATTCCGCCAGAAGAGTTTACACTTGCCCCCGATATAGGTGGCTTCAAGCATACGCGCCTCACCGCTTCAATCATGGTATTGCAATCGCCACTGGATTTCAAAACAATAGCAGGTGGATTCACCGCTCAAGCCCTGGCAAAACAAGGTGGCGAATTGTTAAGCACCATTCCGGTTACAATAGATAGTACGGAAGCCATGTTATATAAAACGTTTCGGATTTCACAGGGGCTAAACTTCATACAATGGTCACTGGTCTTTCCATTGAATGGACATGCTATCACGGTGATGAGTGCATACCTGAAAGAGAATGATCGCGAACTCTCTGACAATATCAGGAATGCACTGATAACAACCCGTGTTGCAAAAGAGAATATAGCTGATCAGCGTGCATTATCTTTTACAATAGATGCAAAGCCTCTTAAACTTGCGCAACTGCTGCAAGGTCCTTCGCTAATGTATACTAGGGAAGGCAAGTGGAACGAACAGGAAATCTTTGATCTTTCTTTTTTTGCCGGCCCATCCATGGAGAATAGTTATATAGAGCAAAGTGAAGATTTTGCGTTAGGTCAATTGAAAGACGTTTGTGCCGACTGTCAAGTGGACAAAAATGGTATCCGCAAAATTGTCATTGATAGCCTGAATGGATTTGAAATTGTTTCATACCGGAACGATTCAGCTTCACAGGTAAAAAGACTCAAGTATGAAGTTATGCTGTTTGATAGCAATAAATATTATCTGCTCGTAGGTACGGCAAGCAGCGATTATCTTCAGAATATATCTGTATTCAGAAGTATTAGCAATTCCTTTAAAAGAAAGCATCTACACCCTTGACACGGAAAGCGCTGACTCTGTCGGTATACTATATCTTACTATGCAACCCTTTGAAGCGCATAGTAAAAAATGAGAAT
Organism: Ohtaekwangia koreensis; assembly: GCF_900167975.1. Lineage (GTDB taxonomy): Bacteria > Bacteroidota > Bacteroidia > Cytophagales > Cyclobacteriaceae > Ohtaekwangia > Ohtaekwangia koreensis. Next base: position 593,243 of record NZ_FUZU01000003.1, on the reverse strand, counting down.
GCCACGCAAACATTAAAAATCAAACAAAAAAAATGTCAACGAAGTATGAAACCTATCGTTTCTCGTCTTAGCCAAAAGGTATGACACTGTGAGACCTCTTGCTCAGCATTGTCCAAATTGTTTTGTTATTATAGTAGTCAATTCAGAAGTAGATCAGAACAAGCTCTTCTGAATTTGTTATAGTATATGATTTTGTTGATCGATGTAACAGAAAAACACGATCCGTAAGACAAACGGAAGTAGCATAGATTCAAAATGCAGCCAGTAATTTTTCCGTATCCGGGTGACACGGGGTTTTGGGGGACTCAAAGAAACAGCAATAGCGTTACTTTACATCAAAGGATATATTAACGTTTTATTAATTGAACTCTCAGCGATATAGTGTTAGCTCTGAATATTGTGACAAACAGGATGTTCCGATTCCTAAAAATTAAGAATTCCTTAATGCTACTTACGTTACTGGCTCCTTTTTTATTTAAGTTATTTGAACTCCTATATGGAGTCTCAAAACATACATACACTCCCGGATGAACAATTACTAAAACTGTTGCAGAACGATAGCCGTGCTGCATTCAGCACGCTGTACGATCGCTACTGGGAAGGTATGTATCGCGCTTCCTATGCTTTGCTGCGTGATGAAGATGCATCAAAAGATATTGTCCAGGAGGTTTTTCTGGCGATCTGGAAGAAGCGGCAAACCCTGCAGATTACTTTTCTTTCAGCCTATCTATATCAATCTGTAAAATACCAGGTAGCCCAACATCTGCGCAGAACTGAATTGAGTATGGAGCACACACTATATCTGGGAGGAAAAGACAAGGCGATCAACAGTACCGAAGAGCTCATCGATTTTAAAGAGCTCGATAGTTTACTGCAAGCGACTTTGAACAACCTTCCGGAAAAATGCAGGAATGTATTCTACCTCAGCCGTTTTGAACATCTCTCCAATACAGAAATCGCGGAGCGTCTCAATCTTTCTACGCGTACCGTGGAGTGGCATATTTCCAATGCACTAAAACATCTTCGTGATTCTATTGAGCATGCCGTGATTCATATTGGTATAGTACTCCTGTTGCTCTAAAGTATTTCCAAGCCTTGTGTTACCATTCTGTTAATCGTATTACTGTTTTATTATATGTGCTTTTCTGAAAGATTTTACCCCCGTGTTTAGCGGGCTTGCCTATACTATAGAGTATAACGCAATGGCATGACACAAGTAGAATTCAAAGCACTGCTGGACCGGTATGTTAAAGGAGAGTGCTCAATCGATGAGCAGAAATATTTCGATGTGTTTTTTAATGCTTTTCAAAAAGATGAAAAGTATTGGTCGGACTGGCAACTGACGGATAAGGATCGTATCCAAATTGAAATATACCAATCTCTTACCCGTACGATTGATCTTGATGAAGCTGAGAACGAAGTCCTGGCTCCGGAGAGCAGATCATTCACGTTTTCATTCCTTAAAATAGCGGCATCCGTTAGTATACTTCTCCTGGCAGGATTATTTGTATATAATTTCCGCACTGGGAAAAAGGAAACAATCAAGTATATAACGCATACCACTAACTTAGGACAGCGGGCTACGATTACGTTGGATGACGGCTCCGTTGTAAAACTGAATGCGGGCAGCACAATTTCTTTTCCGGAAAAATTTGTTGGCGACACACGCGAAATCACACTCTATGGTGAAGCATTTTTCGAAGTAAAGCCGGATCCGGATAAACCATTTATAGTTACATCCGGTGGACTGCTGACTACTGTGCGTGGTACTTCTTTTAACATTCGCGCATACCATCATGAGCGCATAGAAATCACGGTCAGTACAGGAAAAGTACACGTTGCAAGCATTCGTAAGAAAGAGGAAGCTGTGTTAGGAGCTAATCAGCAAATACAATATGACGAGGCTCTCATGGATTGGAAGTTTCGTAACGTACCGGCAGAGCGCTATATGGCGTGGACTGAGAACATTATATACCTTGATCGTACCTCTGTGCAAGAACTGGTGAATACATTGGAGCGGTGGTATAACGTAAAGATCGAACTCGAAAATGGTGCACTGCAGAACTGCACCATCAGTGGCAAGTATAAAAGTGACAGGCTAACCAATATACTGGAGGGCTTGAAAATTATGCACGGTATAACGTACCGTTTTGCAAGTGAGCGTGAAATAATAATATCCGGAAAACCTTGTAACCCCTGATGCCTATGATTTAAATATGACTCTATAAATCAGGTGGTTTCTTCCCGGCTGAAGAAATGCCTATAGTATAAAAAAGAAGCCCATCCGCTGCGGCAACAGGGATGGGCCGACCACAAAGATTTGTAAACCTTTATAGTCTACTTATGAGCTTGAAATTACTCAAAATATTGATGTTCGCGTCAAAACAAATAGTCTATGTTTTTATATGGCAGTGTCTCGCCATACAGTTTTTGCTTGCGGCACCTTCTCACGGACAGAACATTCGCGAGGTAAGAATCTCTATTGACCTTAAGAATGCGGGAATCACAGAGATCTTTTCTGCCATCGAGGATAAAACAGATTACGTATTTGTTTATCAAAGTTCGATCCGGAAGGTTAAAGGTAAATTCTCGTTTTATAAACCTGATGTTACAGTGGCAGATATACTCCTGGAGATATCCAGGAATAGCGAACTGCAATTCAAGCAGATTAACTATAACATTATTGTTTCCCGGAAAATCGTTGCCGATAAGGAAGTTGCTCCAGTGATTGTTAAAACGGTTCAGGGAAAAGTAACGGACGCTGGTACCGGTGAGGCTATCCCCGGAGTAAATGTACTTGTTAAAGGTACCGCTACCGGAACGTCAACTGACATCAACGGTATATATACTTTAGATGCCCCCGAAGGTTCAACCATTCAGTTCAGCTTTATCGGGTATAAAACCGTAGAGCGTGCTATAGGTGAGCAAACCACGATCGATATTCAACTTGCACCCGATTCAAAATCGCTTGAGGAAATTGTTGTGGTAGGATATGGCACACAAAAGAAAGTAAATATGACCGGTGCTGTTGACCAGGTGACGAGCGAAGTATTTGAAAACAGACCTATGCCCAATCTAACGCAAGGGCTGCAGGGTATGATACCAAACCTGAACATCCGCCTGGAAGATGGTAAACCTATACAATCACCAAGCTATAACATTCGGGGCACCACGTCCATTGGACAAGGTGGAAGCGCGTTGATTTTGATTGATGGTGTTGAAGGTGATCCGAGGTTGATAAACCCGCGCGACATCACGAGTGTATCGGTGCTTAAAGATGCAGCGTCTGCCGCGATCTATGGCGCACGTGGTGCTTTTGGTGTGGTATTGATTACCACCAAGAAACCTGCTAAAGATAGAATGACGGTTGATTATTCTGCCAACTATTCAATCAAGAAACCAACGGCTGTGCCAGACCTGGTAACGGATGGCTATACATGGGCATCGGTATTCAATGAAGCGTGGACGGCATGGAATGATTACTCACAGACCCCGCAGAATGTAAACAAGACATTGAAGTTTTCTCCTGCGTATCTGGCTGAATTGAAAAGAAGATCTGAAGATCCAAGTTTGCCGCGCGTAGAAGTTGGTCCTACAGGTGAGTATATATATTATGGCAGCACGGATTGGTATAAAGAACTGTATAAGAAATCTACCAGTGCCATGGAGCACAATGTTACGGTTTCCGGTAGCGGTGATAAAACTTCATTCTATGTAACGGGAAGATACTTTGATCAGAAGGGATTGTTCCGCTATAATTCTGATGACTACAAGATGTATAACTTTCGTGCGAAGGGCTCTATACAGATTCGTCCGTGGTTGCAACTTGAAAACAATGCACAGTTTTCTACCATGAATTATCACAATCCGCTGAACGTAGGAGAGGGTGGTGGTATATGGCGAAACCTGGCAGATGAAGGGCACGCCATGTCACCGATGTTTAATCCGGATGGAACGTTAACCTATTCCGCTGCCTATACCGTTGGCGATTATTGGTATGGCAAAAATGGAATCGATATGCAAAACCGCGTGCTGCGTAACACCACTTCTTTTACAGCCGATTTCCTGAATGATAAGTTCAGTGTAAAAGGGAACTTTACATTTCAGGATACAGACGATAATCAAAAGACGGTACGCACACCTGTGCCCTATAGCAGAAGACCTGGTGTGATTGAATATGTAGGCACAAATACCAATGATCTTAAAGATGCCTATAATGAAACGCAATACCTGGCTACCAACTTTTACATTGAGTATGAGAATACATTTCAGGCGAAGCATTATGTAAAGGCTATGGCCGGGTATAACTATGAGCAGTCAACCTATAAAGGTTTATCGGCACAACGCAATGGCCTTATATATGAAGATGCACAGGATATAAACCTGGCACTTGGTCAATCGATCACTACCGTGGGTGGCTGGGAGAAATGGAATATACTGGGTGGCTTCTTCCGGTTGAATTATATATATAATGATAAGTATTTACTCGAGGTCAATGGACGGTACGATGGTTCTTCGAAGTTTCCGGCCAATGAGCGGTACGCATTCTTTCCATCGGTATCGGCCGGCTGGCGCATTTCCAATGAATCATTCTGGAATGTATCCAAAAGATTTATCTCCGACCTGAAGTTGCGCGGATCATATGGGTCACTCGGAAATGGAAGTATAGCATCCTACGCATTCCAGGAAAAATTTGCCGTATCGCAATCAAGCTTGATATTGAATGGAGTGAAGCCGCAGTATACCAGTCAGCCGGGAGTATTACCGGACGGACTCACCTGGGAAACATCAACTACTCAAAATATAGGACTTGACCTCGGCATGTTATCCGGAAGATTAACCCTGAGCGCAGATGCCTATATACGGAAGACAACCGACATGTTTACAGTAGGCATGACGTTGCCTGCCGTGTTTGGTACCGATGTTCCCAAAGGAAACTATGCTGATCTGAAAACTACCGGATGGGAAATTGTATTGGGCTGGGCAGATGAAATCTCACTGGCGTCCAAACCATTTAACTATACTGTTCGACTGACACTGGCTGATAATCAATCTGAAATTCTACGGTATAATAACCCGGATAAAAAACTCAGCGATTACTACGAAGGTCAAAAGATCGGAGAGGTATGGGGATATGTTACCGAAGGGTTTTTCACTTCGAAGGAAGATATCGATGCACATGCAGATCAAAGCCTGATCAAAGCTTCAAACTCCGGACAAATCCTTCCCGGTGATATCAAGTTCAAGGATATCGATGGCAAAATTGCTGCCAACGGTCGCACCATTATAGACAACGGTGCCAATACGGTTAATGATCCGGGCGATATGGTAATTATAGGGAACACCTCACCACGGTATACCTATGGGGCGATGTTTGGAGCAGACTGGAATAACTTTTTCTTCTCTGCATTCTTTCAGGGCGTTGGCAAGCAAGACTGGTGGCCTGGTGCGGAAGCTGATTATTTCTGGGGACCTTATAACCGTCCGTATAACAGTATGCCTGAATCGATGCTCGGTAATTACTGGACAGAAGAAAATCCAAATGCATATTTTCCACGCCTGCGTGGATATACTGCACAAAGCACATCCAGAGAACTAGGGGTAAAGCAAACGAAGTATCTCCAAAATATAGCATACCTCCGTTTGAAAAATATACAGATCGGATATAACCTGCCACAGACGCTGATGGAAAGGATAAAAATGCAGAGTGCACGGGTATATATATCCGGTGAAAACCTGTTTTCGTGGTCACCATTCTATAAAGTGACACGTGATCTGGATGTTGAAAGTACAGGTCCTTCGGATAAAGTTCTTACGACAGGATCATCCGGTAACGGAAACAACTATCCGATGTTGAAGAGTTATACCATCGGGCTTTCCATCACACTTTAATAAATCATTCGTCAGATTTTAAAAATCATGCTTATGAAAAGATATACCAGATTGTTGTTCTTGTTTATTATACTCCTGGCCAGTTGTGACCTGGAGCAACTTCCGGAAGCCACAACGTCCAAAGATGCTGTCTTCGGAAGTGAGAAGGGACTGGAACTTTATGCTAATTCATTTTACAATATATTGCCAACCGCTAATAACATTCATCGCGGTGATGAGATGTCAGATTATGGAGCGCGTAGTCAACCCCTTGATTTCATTCGCGAAGGTGCGTTCGGGCCGCGCCAGAGTTCAGGATGGGATTGGCGAGATCTGCGGAATGTAAATTACTTTATTGAAAATTGTAATTACCCGAACATTGCTCCAGATGTACAACGGCATTATATAGGTATAGCCCGTTTTTTTCGTGCCTGGTTTTATTTCGATAAAATAAAAAGATTCGGAGATGTACCCTGGATCGGTAAACCTATGGATGTGGATGATCCCAAATTATTTAGCGGCCGTGATTCACGCACCGTGGTGATGGATTCCATTCTGGCCGACCTGGATTACGCAACGACCAACATCCGTACAGTTACCGATAATACACGCAGCCTGGTTACGAAATATATAGCGTATGCCTTTAAGTCGAGAGTATGTTTATTCGAAGGTACATTTCGGAAGTATCATACCGAACTTGGCTTACCCGGTGCAGAAGCGTTGTTGAATGAAGCAGCTTCGGCAGCACAGGTTGTGATGGATGAAGCGGGTTTCAGTATAAATGAAACAGGGGGCCCTGGCAAATCATATCGTCAGTTATTTACCTCTAAAGTCCCGGTAGGCTCTGAAATTATGCTGGCGGCATTGTGCGATCCAACGCTCAGTGTTTTCAATGATGCGAACTGGTGGTGGACCAGCGCTACCTATGGCGCACGTCTAAGCTTTACGCGAACATTCATCAATACATACCTGACGATCGATGGCACTCCCTTTACCGACAAAGCCGGCTATGAGACCATGACGTTTCCGCAGGAAGTAAAATCCCGCGACAGCAGACTTCAGCAGACGATTCGCATGGGAGACTATAAACGGACGAATGCAGGTATAACCGAAGTTGCGCCTCCTGTTTTTTCCTATACCTATACCGGGTATCAACCTATTAAATGGTGCTTGGATGATACATATTATGATGGTGGCAGCCGGAATGATAATTCGATTTCAATTATCCGCTATGCGGAAGTTTTACTGAACTTTGCCGAGGCAAAAGCAGAGCTTGGTATATTTACGGATGCAGATTGGACAAAGACTATAGGAGCATTACGAAAGCGTGCCGGTATCACCAGTGGTCTGACCACTATGCCTACCGTTGTGGATACTTATCTTCAAGCTAATTATTTTCCGGATATAGCGGATCCTGTAATTTTGGAGATTCGCAGAGAGCGTAGTATTGAATTGGTGTTGGAGGGATTTCGGTTTTATGATCTTGTACGCTGGAAGCATGGTGAATTGCTGGAGCAAACGTGGAATGGCTTTTATGTTCCTGCCGTTGACCAGCCGCTGGATCTGAATGAAGATGGTAAGCTTGATGTTTGCTTTTATATCACGCCACCACAAAACCCGGTGGCCGGTGTAACATATATTAATGTTGCGCCTACGATCAGCTCCGGTGTAAATCCGCAGCGATTGTCCAACACAACGTCGGGAGAGATCACGTGGCTTACAAATATACCGCGGGTATGGGAGGACAAGCATTATTTATATCCGATTCCGGAGAATGACCGGTTAATGAATCCGGCGCTTGGGCAAAACCCCGGATGGGACATTAATTAAAGCATTGGGAGCGCACGCAGTGTTAAGACGTGCGCTTCATTTAAAGTATACTCTTAAATAAATAACTATATAAATGAAGAAGTTAACCCTATGCCTGTTTATAGTTTTATCAGCAGGATTTGTGCATGCACAGACGTTTCGAATTGCAACCTATAATATGCGCTACGATAATGCTGGCGATAGTTTGAATGCCTGGAAGCAACGCTTGCCGGTGATCATACAAATGATCGCCTTCTACGATTTCGATATTTTTGGAGGACAGGAAATCTTATTCAATCAACGTGAAGATCTTTCTAAAAACTTGCCAGGCTATGATTATATAGGAGTTGGCAGAGATGATGGCGATAAGAAAGGTGAGTTCTCACCTATATATTTCAAGACCGATAAATTTCGTCTGTTAAAGAAGGGAACGTTCTGGCTCGCAGAGACTACGGATAAACCTGTTAAGGGGTGGGACGCCGCTCTGCCGCGCATTTGCTCCTGGGGAGAGTTTGAAGAAAAAAAGAGCGGTCTTAAGTTCTATGTATTCAATACACATTTTGATCATCGGGGTGTGCAGGCACGCAAGGAGAGTGCCCGCTTAATCCTGGACAAGATTAAAACTATAGCGGGTAGCGCACCCGTGGTACTCACCGGAGATTTCAATGTTGATCAGTTCAATGAAAGCTATGCCTTGCTGCATACGTCAGGAATATTGAAAGATGCATATACCACTGCTGAGATTAAACTGACTCCGAATGGTACTTTTAACAGCTTCGACATTACCAGCAAAACAGATCGCAGGATCGATCATATATTTCTAACATCCGCCTTTCGCGTGAAACGTTATGGAATTCTTACCGATAGCTATAATGGTAAATTCCCATCCGATCATTTTCCGGTATTGATAGAAGTAGATTATATAAAAAATGATATGAATTAAAGCATTTGTAGACAAATTCAGGTAGACGGATTTTTAATGTTGAGTTCGAAAACATAGTTTAATAACCACAAGTTGACGAGTGATAGGTCATGTCAGATTCTTGATGTTTTGATTTATAGTATATCAAAAACAGCATAAATCTAACAGAGGTCGTTGTCTTAAATATCCTTTCCGCAGTTGGTAGTAACTTGTGAAGAGTATGTTTTATTTAATTGTACTATTGCCATCAAGCACATGGCAAATGTTGAATTATATGCCAAAAATAATGTGTCCGGGTTTTCAAGGCACAATCTATATCGGTATATATGCCAATAGATATATATTGCTTAGTAAAAAATGATTTGATGTCATCCTTCAGGATCACTGTTCTGGAAAGCATTTTTTTCTTTTTAATTTTTTTGAGTGAGATCAGTCGGTATAAAGTCCGTCTGCTGATTCGCATGATGGAGGCGGCCTCGTTTACTTCGAAGTATTCCTGCGATGCATTCCTTAAAGTCTCAAGAGGAGAGACTTTAATATTTTCCTGGCCAAGATTCTGTTCGAGCAACAACTGCTTGTAGTGCTTTTAATGTTCGAGCTCATGTGTCTATACGTGTCTAAGTGTGTCTAACTGTGTCAGGGAGTGTCAGCATCTGACATCAGCTCCCCGGTGACCCTTAATTTTTGTTGCGCGTATAGTGCTCAGAAGGTCGAGTAACAAACTAGCAACAAAAAAGACCCGAAATAACCAGAAAGATTGCCAAGGCAATCCTTCCTGTTATTTTATAACGTATTGACTATTAAACTGTTATTTGGATTTTGTTCGGATTTTTTTTGTATCTTATTTCCCAATACAAAACTTCGAGAATATATTATCGAGCAAATCATCGGTGCTGATTGTGCCTGTTATTTCTCCGAGATAGTGTAGGGATTGGCGGATGTCCATGGCAAGGAAATCACCAGTCACTCCGTTGTGCATGCTCTCGAGGACGCGGTCCAGGGCCGCGTTTGTTTGAAGCAAGTTTTGATAGTGCCGAAGGTTTGTAACCATTACGTCACCGGTTTTCACGGTCTGTATTCCGAATGTCGACAATATCCTTTCTTTCAGTTCCCCTATATTTGTTTTGTTCGCAGCACTGATGAACAGGAAATCATGATTTTGCAATATATTCACCAACGCATCATCGGCTTTATCAACTTTGTTACCGACTTTAATATAGGGTATACCTAATGCCTTAAGGCCTTCTTCTTCCTGCAGAATTTCTTCTAATGTAGTTTGTGTGAGATCGAACAGATAAATTATAAGCGATGCTTTTTTCATTCGGTCGCGTGTGCGCTCAACGCCCATCGCTTCGATAACGTCTTGTGTTTCGCGGATTCCTGCTGTATCAATGAAACGGAAATTTATACCTCCCAATACCATTTCATCTTCAATCACATCCCGGGTTGTTCCGGGTATATCTGATACGATGGCTTTCTCTTCATTCAAGAGTGTATTGAGCAATGTAGATTTTCCGGCATTGGGTTTTCCAGCAATCACAGTAGGCACACCGTTCTTTATAACATTGCCTTGGTCGAAGGACTGAATTAAAGAAAGTAAGAATGTCTGGATGCGCTTGATCAGTTTTTTTAAATCATCACGCTCAGCGAACTCAACGTCCTCTTCACCAAAGTCAAGTTCAAGTTCAATCAGCGATGCAAAGTGAATCAACTCTTCACGAAGATTATTTATCTCTTTGGAGAAGCCGCCACGCATCTGGTTCAACGCAGCCTGACGTGCATTGTCAGTTTCTGCATTTATTAAATCAGCAACAGCTTCAGCTTGTGCCAGATCAAAGCGGCCATGGAGAAAAGCGCGCTTGGTAAACTCACCAGGTTCTGCTAATCGTGCACCATGCTTCAATAAAACTTTAATGATCTCTTTTACAATAACCGGAGAACCGTGACACGAAATTTCTGTACTGTTTTCTCTTGTAAAGGAGTTAGGTGCCTTAAAGATCGTGACCAATACTTCGTCAATTAATTTAGTACCATCACGCAGCGTTCCGAAATGCACTGTGTGGGAGGGTTGCTCTATTAAATTTTTTCCTTGAAAAACTTTTTGAGTAATGGCTATGGCGTCTTCACCTGAAAGCCTGATCACTGCTATAGCGGAGAGACCTTGTGCTGTAGCCATCGCTACAATTGTATCATTCAAAAAGTTGTTAGCTGACATAGCGACAAAGTAGGAGAGTATATCTTTATTGTAAAACTGTTATTGAGCTTATTTTAAGACTCCGGCTGAGCCGAGATTTTCTTCATCAGGATACCATGTGTAGGAGAGAAGATCATCGCCAGCACAAATATAGCACCTGCCATCGCAGCAATTGCTCCCGCTATAGATCCATCCAGCCATACTGCAAAAAAGTATCCTGTAATGGATGCGACAATACCTGCTATGCATGCAATCACTAACATCCATTTTAAATTGTCGGTGATCAGGTATGCCGTTGCGGCAGGAGCGATCAACAGCGCCACTACTAATATAGCGCCCACCGATTCAAAGGATGCTACTGTTGTTGCAGATACAGCACCCATCAATAGGTAATGCCAAAGGGTAGTTGATATACCGATGGCACTTGCGTAAGCGGGATCGAATGTTGTAAGAAATAGTTCTTTATAGCCAATCCAGATAAATAGGATAATGATCGTGAGAATTATACCCATGATATAAAGGGCACGAGGACCTATGCTTTGTCCACCAACGATAAGCGTGTCCAATGGTACATAGGCAATTTCACCATATAGTACACAGTCCTGGTCGAGATCAACTTTGCCGGCAAACAATGATATAAGCACTACACCTATAGCAAACAGCCAGGTAAAGGTAACTCCTATAGACGCATCGGTTTGAAGCTTTGCTTTTTTATGAAGAAACTCGATGAGGAAAGTTGTAAGGACACCAATCAAACCTGCTCCGATCAGCATCGTCATCGAATCGCGTGAACCTGATATCAAAAAAGCGATTACTATACCAGGCAATACCGCATGTGATATAGCATCACCTACCATCGCCATTTTTCGAAGTATCAGAAAGCATCCCAGCAGAGCACAACTGCTTGCTACGAGTGATGCTGTAAATATTATAGACAGATCATTATTATTCATATCAATACTGTTTTAATTCCGTATATGATAAACTCGTTTTCATTTTATTCAGCGTAACGGTGTATTATGAATACGGTATTTCAGATTTATGAGGATCAACTTTCGGGTAATTTAAAAGTCTTTCCAGTTCAACTTCAAGTTCGGGTGTAAGCAAGTGCTCTATCGTATCGGCATCATCGTGCACGTGATCGGGTGCAATATTCAAATGTGTAGTAAGATATAGCTCCCATAGCCTGTGAATCCTGACTACACGTTGCCCACGGGCTTTCCCTTCTTCAGTCAACACCCAATGCTTACTGGTTTTATCTAGATAGCCTTGATTCTCGAGACGCTGAAGAATTTTCCCCAATGCTTCAGGAGAGAATCGCCTTCTGCGAATGATCTCTTCCTTATTACGTTGGATGAAGTAATCTTTGTTCTCCTCTCCAAGCTGGTATAGTGTTTTTAAAACATTCTCATCATTAATAGTTCTCCGTATATTCCGCTGACGAAGAACTCTGTTGATAACACCTCGTTTGGGTGCAAAGAAAAATGATATAAACGCGATCGTAGAAATAACGATAACAATCCAGGGACCGGTTGGCATCGCGGGGGCTATATATGAAATATAGGCACCACTCAGGCCGCTAAACGCACCGAAGACACTGGCTAACAAAACCATCACGTTGATTTTATTCGTCCAGAAGCGAGCTGCGGCTGCCGGTGTTATAAGTATAGCTGCCATCAATACAACTCCGACTGCCTGAATCCCAATCACTACTGCCAATACTGTAAGAGAGGTGAGGACAAGGTCTATCCAGCGCACGGGCAGTCCTATGGCTTTAGCGTATTCTTTATCGAACGCCAATAATGAAAACTCTTTAAACAGCAGGAAGACCGCGATCAACAACGTAACGGCTACAGCACCAAATACTATAAGGTCATCACCCACTAATGCAGCAGCTTTGCCAAATAGAAAATGATCCAACCCCGACTGCGATGCATTTCCACCTTTTTGAATAACGGTAAGCATAAGTATACCAATCCCAAAAAATACAGAAAGCACAAGTCCAATGGCTGTATCATCTTTGATGCGGGTATGCTTGGTAATGTACTCAACACCTATAAGCGATATCCACCCGGTGATGAACGCGCCCGTTATCAGGTAAGCCGGATTTTTTGTGCCGGATAAAATAAACCCGAGACAAATTCCAGGCAGGACAGCGTGTGCAATGGCATCTCCAACTAAAGATTTTTTATGGAGAAAAGTAAATGTACCCACTATAGCAGAGCTGGCCGTAAGCAGCACAGAGCCGATCACTACGAACCTGATGTTGGGATCTGCAAATGAAAAGAATTCAAAGAGCGAGTTCATAATACTTTTCTCGTTACACCTTCTCTGTTTGGAAAATTCTCTCTGCGGATCAGGTCGCCTACATCGGAGAGCAATGTGAGTTTACCTCCGTAGGTTTCCTGTAGATTTTGTTGTGTGAAAACCGTGGATGTGGGGCCACACGCTATCAATCGTGTATTCAGCATGAGCAACCAGTCGAAGTATTGCGTTACAGATTGCAGATCATGATGAACAACGATTACTGTTTTCTTTGCTTCCGTCATGGTTCGAAGCAAATTTATAATGGCTTTCTCGGTGGCAGCGTCTACTCCTGCAAATGGCTCGTCCATAAAGTATATATCTGCCTGCTGTGCCAGGGCACGCGCCAGAAATGTGCGTTGCTGTTGTCCTCCGGAAAGCTGTGAGATCTGCCGGTTAATATAGGCTTCCATTCCTACTTTTTTCAAACAGTCCAAAGCAACATCGTAATCTGCCTTGCGCGGTCGCTTGAATAAACCAAGCTTGCTATAGCGTCCCATGAGCACAACGTCGAGGACAGAGGCAGGAAAATCCCAATCTACTGATTCACGCTGCGGTACATAGCTGATTCTTTTACGCACATCATTAATCGGTTGATCAAATAGTTTTACGTATCCACTACTCAGGGGCAATAGTCCCATCACTGCTTTGATCAGTGTTGATTTACCTGCACCATTCGGACCGACAATTCCTACCAGCTTTCCTTCCGGTAACGTAAGATCTATATTCCATAATACCGGCTTCCGGTCGAATGCTACGGTCAGGTCGTGAACCTCTAATGCCGGATATACTATATTTTCATTGTCCATACATTTTGTGCTTAAATTTTTAGTCCCACTATTTTAGGGAATCAACGATCGTCTTTACATTTGCACTTACCATTCCTATATAAGTACCTTCCGGTGTACCGGCATTTCCCATGGCATCGGAAAATAAACTTCCTCCGATTTTTACATCCCAGCCTTTATCGTGACAACCTTCTACTACGGCTTCAATAGATTTTTTAGATACAGATGTTTCTACGAATATAGCTTTGATCTTTCGTGCAATGATAAAGTTTACAAGATTCGTTACATCGCGCACGCCAAACTCCGACATTGTAGAAATTCCTTGCAAGCCTTTTACTTCTATAGCGTAGGCATCTCCAAAATATCCGAAAGCATCGTGTGCTGTAATTAATACCCGTTGTTGTACAGGAACCTCAGCAATCCTTACTTTGACCACTTCGTGTAGCGAGTCCAACTGGTGTATATAGTGATCGCGTTGCGTTGCATAGAGTGTTGCTTGTGCTGGATTTTGTTGTTCGAGTGTTTTACTGATCGTACGCACAGCATTCTCCCATAGTTTTACATTAAACCAGATGTGTGGATCATGTGTACCCTGAAAGCCTGGCACTGCCCGCAACAAACTATCCGGTATATCTGAAGCTACGGCAATGACGGGTTTGGAATGTCCGAGTTTTTCAAGGACTTCGCCCATTTTTCCTTCGAGGTGTAACCCATTATAGAAGACTATATCTGCATTGGTAAGTTTCTCTACATCACCTTGTGTCGCTTTATATAAATGTGGATCAACGCCTGGTCCCATCAAGGCGATTACTTCTGCATGACCGCCCACTATATTTTCGACCGCGTCTTTAATCATTCCCGTAGTGGTTACGATTACGAGCTTATCATGCTTTTCTGTGGATTGTTTCTTGGAGCAACTTGTCAGTGCCAGAAGAGCCACAGCAGCAAGTAGAGAAAGGTATTTTGCGAGTGATTTTATTTTGGCTACTATATATATCATAATTATTCAGTTACTAATAAGTTTTGCGCGGCTTCGCGCGAGATGAATACTTTTTTCTTGGCGTCAATCATAATTTCAAGTGAACCATCAAACTCAACTTTGTCTAAAATGGAAATGCCTGCACCTATATATACTCCGATTTTACTCAGATACTGCAAAAATGAAGGTGAGCCATGTTTAACTGACCGCACTATAATTTTCTTTTTGCCCGAGCATTCGGAGAGTGGTATCTGCCTTACTTCGAGGATTTTTCCGCTCTTGTCGGGGATTGGGTGACCATGCGGATCCACGGTTGGATATTCCAGGAACTCATCCAGCTTCTCGATTAATAATGTCGACTGGATATGTTCAAGTTGTTCCGCTACATCGTGCACCTCGTCCCAGCTGAATTGAAGTTTTTGTACCAGGAATGTTTCCCACAAGCGATGCTTGCGTACCACCATCAGGGCTTCCGTTCTTCCTTGTTTGGTAATTTTCACACCATAGTATTTCTCATACGCGATGAGATTCTTGTTCGACAGCTTTTTGATCATGTCTGTTACAGAAGCCGCTTTTGTATTCATGGTTTCAGCGATCTCGCTGGTCAATACAGCTTTTGCACCACTGTCAGACAAGTGGTAAATGGCTTTGAGGTAGTTTTCTTCGGTATAACTCAGCATCCTTGAGTGTTTAACGGTTTTACAAAAATATAAGTTTAGGCTAGTCTAAAAAATTATTTAGAATAATTCTTGTTCTTTGTTAAAGGAGGCCTATAAAATCTTTGTCAAAATAATTTAGAATTTATGTGACCTTCTTCCGGGAGGCGGATTTTAAGTATAAATAAATCTTTTACTAAACCGCCTGAATTATGAAAACAGAAACCTTTGCAATCAACGACTGGGATGATCTGGTGTTTGAGAATCGTAACAAAGCGTATGGTGCTTATGAAGTAAGGAAGTCTTACTCAAATAATCTGGTCGCGGGTTTTTCAGTAAGTATAGGGTTATCTATACTGGTATTTATTATACCTATACTATCATCCTTTATGAGTGAAGATATAATAGCTGATGTAAAACCAATTGTTACGGAAGATGAGACTATAATATTTGAACAGCAGCCCTATATTCCGGAGCCTCTGCCACCACAACCACAAGTACGTCAGGCTGCTGCCGCTGCGGTAAGCGATAATCTTCAAGTTCAAGTTACAACCGCTGAGGTTGAGACAATTATACCGACTAATGCTGATATAGTGACATCGGTAAATACTGGTGATGATGCCGGTACTGGAGAAGCGACTCCTTATACAGGTACTGGCCAAGGAGTAGAGCTTCCTTCCGATTTACCTGCTCCTACGGGGCCGGTAACTATTTGCGAAATAATGCCTGCTTATGATGGTGGCATGGATGCGCTGTACGAATTCATAAAACGTAAAGTGAGATATCCTGCCAGTGCGAGACGTCTCGGTATAGAGGGGACAGTATATGTAAGTTTTGTTGTCAACAGTGAAGGGAAAGTTGTAGATGTAAAAACAGTGCGTGGTATTAGCGCGGACTGTGACAAAGAAGCCGAACGTGTAATTTCGTTGCTGTCTCAATGGAAGTCGGGTGTGCAAAATCATCGGCCCGTTTCTGTACGGATGACGCTGCCAATCAAATTCCAGTTGGCTAAATAAATTAACAGATATAGATATACCAGATCGTCACGATGATGACGATCTGGTATTATAGTTTAGATAGGTATAACTCGTGTGTTAGTTTTACGGCTTCATCATAGTTAACAACGAGTGATTGCAATGAGTCGGGATTTTGTTTTTTTAGTAAGCTAAATAGTTTTTTGGGTTTAACACCCAGGAATTCCTGTACAGTATAAAGCGTTTGTTCCGGATTTTTAGCAAGATCTTCATAGGCAATTTCAAGTAACGGATGATCTGTAAACATTGCAGAGAAAAGTTGCTGGTGCTTCAGATAAGATTTTAAAAAAGAAGTATAGTCCTCGCAGTCAATTTGGATTTTTTGAATCCTATTTGCATCAGCAGACTTGAGTGTACTCCAAACGTTCGTCTTCTGAGCGATTTTCAACGATGTATATACTTTCAAAGGATCTCTTCTGATCAAGTGTATAATCTTAATATCCTTTCGGTCAATAACATTTTTAAAAGATTCCGCGTAAAGCGGATGCTCATAATACTCATAGAATAATTTTAAACCAATCGCTTTCAGTGCCGGGGTATGTGGCTTAAAGGCAAGTTTATTCAGAGGATCTTTGATCGTTCTATCCGGACGTTCTTCCAGATTTTCACGCAGTACTTCTCCATACGATTTAATCTGTGTATGCGAATTAAGATAGGTATGAAGCAGGGTAGAGCCAGACCGGGGTTCGCTGAGAATAACAAACGGAGTATAGCTATTTTTTCTGGTAAGACTAACCGCATTCAGTAACTGTTTTCTTTTAATGATCAGGTAGGTGCGGAGGTATAGGAAATAATAATACATTTTAGAAAACATTCTTTTTGTCGTTACGAATCAATAGGATGTGGTCAACCAGGTTTACAAGTTTCTCTGCTTCTTCTTCCCAGAATACATCTTCAGGAGCCGTTATATAGAATTTTGTGGAAGACATTTGGAGAAGAATAGAGGAGACATCAAGAGTATTGAAATCTATAGGTATACACGCAGGGTATAGATGGCAGCGCTTTACCCAGAGTGGATGATTTACCATGAGAATGGGAAGCTTACACCCCAGATATTCATATAGTTTCGTTGGGATACAGTTCTCAGTTGACTTGTTCGGAGGATACGCGATGATACCAAAATCACTTTGCTGAATTGCTTTTAAAATTTCCGAATGTTGAACCAGTGTGTCGCCACCGATCAGGTGAATGAAATCTGCACCCGCTATTTCTTTCTTGATCTGATTAAATATTCTTGCCTGCGGACTGTACCCGATAATGGTAAGTCTAATTCGGGGCTCAGCAATATATAACGACTTTGCTAACGCTATGGCGGAAAATATTCCGGTTGTTTCGGCAAGCGTTCCGCTAAAAAGAAGATGTATATTTTGGTCTGCTGTGTTTTTTTTCGGAAGTATACCAGAAGGCCTCTTCATCTTGTTTTCAATGATGATGCTCTTGTTTTTTAGAAAAGTAATCTCGTAAGTGTATCCCGTTTCAGCCACTATAAAATAGTCGATCCATGATGAAAATATGATTTCCTTAATCCTTACATATACCGCCAGCAGCGGACGCACCATACTGGGGTATGCATTGGTATAGAGAATGTTCCGGTAATAATTTTCCTGCACATCATACAGTAGACAGCATTTCGTTAGCAGCTTAATAAAAAATGCTATAAAGAGAAGTTCGTGCGTAGTAATGATCAGCAGTTCGGGCTTCAGGCGAAGTATCTTTTTTAAAATCTTCAACGGTTGTGTCAACCGCTTGATATTAAGTCGCCCGAAAGGTTGTGAAGCATGCTGCGTTATATCAGAATCGGAAGTTTGCGGAATTTTTCCGGAAGGGTATCCAAAAATATGAATATCAAATCGCGCTGTTTCTCCCAGACTCTTACCAATTTTCTCAAACATGCGCGTGTCATCAACGGGTTTCAGCACGGAGGCAATGACTATTCTTCTTTTTTTTCTTTCTTGCATGTCGATTTAAAACTAATATAATGGAATTGAAACAACTCATCGAAAAAACCTGGGAAGACCGTTCACTTCTTCAGTCATCCGAAACACAGGATGCAATCCGTTCAGTCGTGGAAAAATTAGATAAAGGAGAACTTCGTGTAGCAGAACCTACTGCGAACGGTTGGCAAGTAAATGAGTGGGTTAAGAAGGCGGTGATACTTTATTTTCCGATTCAACAAATGGAGACGATCGAAGTAGGGCCATTTGAGTTTCACGATAAGATTAAACTGAAACGTAACTATAAAGAGCTTGGCGTTCGCGTTGTGCCTCATGCTATTGCACGTCATGGATCTTTCGTAAACAGAGGAGTGATCATGATGCCTTCGTATGTAAATATAGGTGCGTATGTTGATGAAGGTACCATGGTAGATACATGGGCAACCGTAGGAAGCTGTGCGCAGATCGGCAAAAATGTTCACCTCAGCGGAGGCGTTGGTATAGGAGGTGTGCTCGAACCGGTGCAAGCCGCGCCTGTAATTGTGGAAGATAATGCCTTTATTGGGTCACGCTGTATCATTGTAGAAGGTGTGCGCATTGGTAAAGAAGCTGTGTTGGGTGCCAATGTAGTTTTAACAGCGAGTTCAAAGATCATTGATGTTACTGGTTCTGAGCCTGTTGAATATAAAAATTATGTGCCCGAGCGTTCTGTAGTTATACCAGGCTCCTATAGCAAGAAATTTCCTGCGGGCGATTTTCATGTACCCTGTGCATTGATCATCGGAAAACGCAAAGAGAGCACTGATAAGAAAACATCGTTGAATGATGCATTGCGTGAAAACAATGTTTCAGTTTAATGAATGCTGAAATTTGAGGATTTGTGCCAACATCTCAGGGTTGGCACATCCTTTGAATTTAACATAGCGTTTACGTGTCAATAAATTGCTTTGCGTAAATTTGAAAAAGCAGTATGAAGAAGTTGGCCTTTGGATTTTTTTTGATCTCAGTTCTTTCGGGCTTTATAGGCGAAAAAAGTGAGATGTACCCAACCGTGAGAAACGAAAGTTTCACTCGGGGTGAAGTCATTCGCTTTAAAATGACGTACGGAATTTTTACTGTAGGAAAAGGTAGTGCCACCATTGCCCCGACTTACTATAAAATGAACGACCGCCATTGTTTCAAAGTGGATGTTGAAGGCAAAACTGTTGGTATGGTGAACTGGGTTTCTGATGTCGATGATAAATGGGGAGCCTATATAGATACGGTTGCTTTGGTGCCGCATCAATTTTACAGAAGAATTCGCGAAGGGCGCTATAAAAAAGACGAGTGGACAAACTTCGATCATGAGAATAGAAAGATCGAAGTGAAAACTATAGATAAGAAGACCGGTAAATTCAAGGAACCTAAATTTTATGAAGCGCCTGCTCATGTGCGCGATATGATCGGAGGATTTCTTTACCTCCGTGTGATGGACTTTTCTAAACTTAAAGTAAAGGATACCGTAACGATCGCAGGTTTTTTTGAAGATGAGTTTTATAAGTTGAAAATTATATACCAGGGAAAAGAGAACGTGAAGCTCAAGGTTGGTAAAGTGAGAGCGTTGGTTTTCAAGCCTGTTATGCCCAAGAACGAGTTGTTCGATGGTGAGAATTCCATTACTGCCTGGTTCTCAGACGACAAGAATCGTATTCCCCTGAAGATCGATGCCAAAATGTTCATTGGTAGTGCCGGAGTTGAACTCATCGAATACTCCGGTCTGAAGAATCCCCTCAATATTGTTAAGTAGTAGCATGGATGGCTGCTCCGGATCACGAATAACGTTAGGGTTTAACGGTATCGTCATGCAACCCTTTTCTTTCTACCTTGTCTTTCCTATACGAAGACGATAATTACGCTTGGAGACATTGGTATTGAACATGCAGGACGAGTTGATTGCGCGCTGTAAGGCGGGTGATCGTGATGCCCATTACAGGCTGTATAAGCTTTACTCAAAGGCTATGTTCAATGTTGGGTATAGAATCACGGGCAATCAAGATGATGCAGCAGACGCGTTGCAAGAGGCTTTCATCAGTGCGTTTAAAAGCCTTGAAAGTTACCGGGGCGATTCTGCTTTCGGGGCATGGCTGAAGCGCATCGTGGTAAACAAAGCGATTAATGTTTTAAATAAGCGCAAACACGAATCCATACCAGACGATGATCGCTGGGATGTTGCCGAGGAGGAAGCACCGGTAGAATATGGTGATGAACTTACGGTTGAGCGTGTAAAGCGCGCCATCGGGCAATTGCCGGATGGTTATCGATCGGTACTCTCGCTATATTTACTGGAAGGATACGATCACCAGGAAATAGCCGAGATCATGGGTATCACAGAATCAACATCCAAATCTCAACTCAACCGGGCGAAAGCAAAACTGCGCGAGTTTTTAGGAAAAGAGATTCAAAACTAAGTATATATTTTTCACACCACACACTATAAATTTAAGCGTTATGAAAATAGAAGATTTCGTCCGTCAGAACCGAAGTGCTTTTGATGACCAGGAGCCTTCGGACAAGATTTGGAAAAATGTAGAGGCTTCGGTTGGCTTACAACGGGGCGGCTGGTGGAATTCGCTCACGTTGTGGCGCGCAGCGGCCGTGATCTTCATGGTGCTGTCAGTATACCTGTTGATACCGAAAGGAGGGGAGAAGCCTGCGAACTCAGATATAGCCTTGAAAGAATTTACCGATGTAGAAGCGTTTTATGTGGAGCAGATCTCGCAAAAGGTTGAGATGATCGATGAGTTTCAAAGGAGCGAGGGATTGAACGGTTTCACTCAAGACTTTCAACAGCTGGAAGCCATGTACCTGGTATTGAAAGAAGAAATGCATACACATCCAAGCCAGAAAGTAAAAGACGCGCTCGTGCTGAATTTATTGGTGAGAATAGATTTGCTTAATCAGCAACTACACTCTTTGGAGAAAGGTTATAAAGCTCAGGAGAAAGACAAGAAGTCAACAAGTATATAGATATACTCTTAGCTATAGTCAGTGAATAAGTCTAGTTGGAACTTTCGGTTGCCAGCTCAAACGGTTCCTTTGCCGAGTCTATAACTCTGCCATCTTCGCATTTTAACACCCTTGCCGGATATTTTTTAATGAGGTTATAGCTATGCGTTGCCATGAGTATAGCTGTGCCACTCTTATTGATCTGCTGAAATATTTTCAATATACCTTGCGATACTTCCGGATCGAGATTTCCCGTAGGTTCATCGGCTAACAGTATCATCGGCTCGTTGATGAGTGCTCGCGCGATTACCACGCGTTGCTGTTCTCCACCGGAAAGTTGATGTGGCATTTTCTTCTCGATAGAACCAAGACCAACGTTCATCAACACTTCATTCATACGTGCCTTCATCTTTGTACTGTCTTTCCAACCGGTGGCTTTCATTACGAAGATGAGATTTTCAGCGACACTGCGATCGTTCAGTAATTGAAAATCCTGGAAGATTATACCAAGCTTTCTGCGAAGCAACGGAACCTGAGCAGGCCGGATACCACGAATGCCGAAGCCGGCAACATGTATATCTCCCAACCTGAGCAGAAGGTCTGCATAGAGTGTTTTCAATAACGATGATTTTCCGGATCCGGTACGGCCCACCAGGTATACAAATTCTCCTTTTTCAATGTTAAAGTTGAGATCACTTAAGATGGTATTGTGATCTTGAAAAATGCTGGCGTCCTGAACGCTTACTACCGGATCGTTTGAAAACATACTGAAGCTTTAAAAAAATGAAAGGTTCAAAGTTCAACGTTAAACTTAATCATTTCAACATTAAACTATGAACCTTTTAACTGCGAACAGCAAAAATTACCCGTTTACCTTCTTATGGTCAGCCAGGAATTTCTCTAATCCGCTATCCGTTAATGGATGTTTCAATAAGCTTGTGATTACATTCAATGGACATGTAACAACATCGGAACCGATCTCTGCACATTGAATCAAGTGCATGGTATGGCGAACAGATGCTGCGAGAATTTCAGTGTCAAAAGCGAAGTTATCATAGATCAGTCTGATCTGAGCTATCAGTTCAAGACCATCTTGAGATATATCATCAAGACGCCCTACGAAAGGAGATACATAACTTGCGCCAGCTTTAGCAGCAAGTATAGCTTGGCCTGCAGAGAACACCAGTGTACAGTTTGTACGTATACCTTCACTTGTAAATTTCTTGATTGCTTTTACACCATCTTTGATCATCGGTACTTTCACCACGATCTTATCATCGATCTTTGCAAGTTCTTTACCTTCTTTGATGATCGTATCAAAATCAGTAGCGATCACTTCAGCACTTACGTTGTTGTCAACTATATCGCAGATAGCTTTATAGTGAGCTTTAATATTATCCGCGCCTTTAATACCTTCTTTCGCCATCAGTGAAGGATTGGTAGTTACTCCATCCAATACGCCAAGATCATAGGCTTCTTTGATTTCGTTCAGGTTAGCAGTGTCGATGAAAAATTTCATGATGATTTTTATTTATTCGGTTTGTTAAGGATATCTTTTAAGAGAAGGAGAAAAAACCAGGAATGGTTCATGGAAAATGTAATTGTGAATACTTTAATCCCGTATCTGAAAACCTTCAAAAAAAAATAGCAAGCCGAACATCGCACCGCTACAACCGCCTACCCTTGCTACCTTCCGATCCTGGGGGAGTTCAGCAGGAGCTGGTCGTGCCGGCTTGCCGGGGGGCAAAGATATAAGATATTTAGAATTGACGATGGAGAACGGAAATTTCTTTTGATATAATATTTAAGTTCCCGATTCGACCGGCTGTAAAGTCAAGCTATAGAGCACACTACATTTCAAAACGCAATTTTTAATTTTCCCTGCGACACGGCCATCCAGTTGCATAAGTTATATAGCAGGCGGGCACCGACATTGGCATCCCAATCATTTTGGCCTGGCGCGACCTCACACAGATCGAAGCCAATAATTTTTCGGGACTGCGCTACTTTTTTGATCAGGTAAATCGCTTCCTGGAATTCGAGTCCTCCAGCCACCGGAGTGCCGGTGTTGGGGCAAAGTTTAGGATCGAGCCCATCGATATCAAAGCTGATATATACATTTGCCGGTAACTCTTTAATTATAGAGTTGCAGAGTGCATCCCACGTCTCGCCTTTATAGCGCCAAGCTTTCAGATCTTCATCGAAGAACGTTGAGATGCGGCCTCGCGAACGATTTATAACGTCTTGTTCCTCTTCACAAAAATCCCTGATCCCAACTTGTATCAGCCGGCTAACCGATGGCAACTTCAGCGCGTTATACATAATCGAAGCATGTGAGTATGTAAAGCCTTCGTACGCTTTGCGCAGATCAGCATGTGCATCGATCTGCAGAATGCCGAAGCGTTCATACTTTTCACTCAGCGCTCGCAGAAAACCCAATGGTGTACTATGATCGCCTCCTAACAAACCTACCATTTTTGAATCGCGCAGGTAACGTTGTGTTGCTGACTTGATATATATATTGAGATTTTCGGACGCTTCGTTGATTTTTGCAATAAGCGGATCTGCGGCATGGATCGGTTCACCACGTTCAACCCGCCTGATGTGCTGCGCTGAAAGCTCGCGAAGATTATTACTCTCTTCCAGTAAGTTATCCGGTATGTTGGTTAAGCTCACACCTAGTTTCCATGCATCCGGTATATCTTTAACGTATACATCTACTTGTGACGATGCATCCAGTATAGCAGCAGGGCCAAGAGCCGTACCGGTATGATACGACACGGTAACTTCCCACGGCACGGGTATAACTACGATCTCCGAAGTCTCGGGTGTATAGGGGAGGCCGAACAGATTCCCGTTTATACCGGGACCATTCGGATCAAAGCTTTGAATGATTTCTTCTTTTTTATTCATCTCAATGGCTGGAACTCGGTCAGCACGAATACTTCATTATAATCATACCACAAGGTATAGATCATGGTGTAAGCATTTCCGGAGTGACGTAATTTTCGAGTTCACCATTTCCCTGGCTCACTTCTTTCCACGATTGAATATTAAATTTGATAATGGCCATACCGGCAGGCACCATATCACCAACTTCGGCACCACTCAGATATTCGGCGAGGTATGAGATCACCGGGTTATGCGCGACACACATAATGTGTTGCTGATGATCTTCGAGCTGGGTTATGAATTGAAAAAATGTTCGCGTAGAGGCTTCATATAAATCGTCCTGTAAAACAACTTTATCAGGATCCGTCCGGAGTGCATCCGCGATCAGGCTGGAAGTCATGCGAGCACGTTCTGCGGTGCTACTCATGATCACATCCGGTATAATTTGTTGCTGTAGAAGATATCCACCAATTAATAAAGACTGCTTAACACCGGCGGATGTTAATTCGCGGCCAATATCGTTCTGATTGACCTGTTTTTCAGCACTTTGTGCGTGGCGTACGAGATATAAATAGCGCGGCATATGTAATTCTTTTCTGACTGTTATAGAGGTTGCTTGACGTCAATATTAACACGCGAAATTTGATTTTTTAAAAATTTCCAGATATTTGACCTGTTTGAAAGTTTATCCGCATGTCAAAAAATCTAGTAATTGTTGAGTCACCCGCTAAGGCTAAAACCATCGAAGGCTACCTGGGAAAGGATTTTAAGGTGGCTTCCAGTATGGGACACATCCGCGATTTGCCCAAGGGTGGAGGAGCAATCGATGTGGAAAATGGCTTCGAACCGACTTATGAAATAACAGAAGGTAAGAAAGATATCATACAAAAATTAAAAAAACTTGCCGAGGATGCCGAAATGGTATACCTCGCAAGCGATGAAGACCGTGAGGGAGAAGCTATTTCGTGGCACTTGAAAGAAGTATTGGATCTTACGGATAAGAAAACCAGAAGGATCGTATTTACGGAAATAACGAAGAACGCTATTCTCAATGCTATACAGTCTCCGCGTGGTATTGATATCGATCTTGTAAATGCACAGCAGGCAAGACGTGTGCTTGACCGGCTTGTGGGATATGAATTGTCTCCTATACTTTGGAAAAAAATAAAGACAGGTTTATCTGCAGGACGCGTTCAAAGTGTAGCAGTTCGTTTGATCGTTGAGCGTGAACGTGAGATCAGCGAGTTCAAAGCAAAGTCATCGTATCGTGTAACAGCAGAGTTCAACCTCGACAAAGGCAAGACACTCGTTGCTGAACTTTCCGAACGATTTGATACCGAAGAAGAGGCACTGGAATTTTTGGAGTCATGCAAAGGCGCCAAGTATAGTATAAAAGATCTCCAGACTAAACCGTCCAAGCGATCACCGGCACCTCCTTTTACAACGTCTACCTTGCAACAGGAAGCTTCGCGTAAGCTGGGCTTCTCGGTTATACAAACCATGATGGTAGCACAGAAGCTATACGAAGCTGGTAAGATCAGCTATATGCGTACAGACTCTGTGAACCTTTCAGATGAAGCACGCAACGGTGCGATGAGAC
This sequence comes from Ohtaekwangia koreensis, assembly GCF_900167975.1. Lineage (GTDB taxonomy): Bacteria > Bacteroidota > Bacteroidia > Cytophagales > Cyclobacteriaceae > Ohtaekwangia > Ohtaekwangia koreensis. The sequence goes on along the minus strand of NZ_FUZU01000003.1, from coordinate 567,275 downwards.
AAATACAATCCGCGTTTGGAAAAGAATTTTTTCAACCACGTCAGTTTAAAACAAAATCGTCATCCGCACAGGAAGCTCACGAAGCGATCAGGCCCACTGATTTTTCGGTGATGGATCCGGGTATGGATCGAAATGGACTTCGTCTGTACGACCTCATCTGGAAGCGTGCTATAGCTTCGCAGATGGCAGATGCTGAACTTGAAAAGACGACCGCTACCATCGCCATATCTACCAATCCACGCACATTGGTGGCAACCGGTGAGGTAGTCAAATTCGAAGGGTTCCTCAAAGTATATATGGAATCAGGCGATGATGAGGACGAAGAAGAGAACAGCAAAGTATTGCCGCCTCTTACCGTGGGACAGAACTTAAGCCTGGATGAGTTAATCGCCAAGCAAGTATTTACCCGTCATCCTCCAAGATATACCGAAGCGAGTCTTGTAAAGAAACTTGAAGAGCTTGGTATAGGCCGGCCATCTACCTACGCACCTACGATTACAACAGTTCAGAAAAGAGGATACGTTGTGAAAGAAATGCGCGAAGGTGTAGAGCGCAAGTACAATGTATTTACACTCAAGAGCGATACAGTCTCAAAAGCATTGGAGACTGAAATTACCGGGGCAGAAAAAAACAAACTGTTCCCGACCAATACCGCTATGGTTGTAACCGACTTTCTGGTAGAGCATTTTCCGGATGTAACCGACTTTTCATTTACTTCTGAAATAGAACAGGAGTTCGATGAAATCGCCAGCGGAAAACTGAACTGGAAGAAGATGATCGATAACTTCTATCAGCCCTTCCATAAAAAAGTTACTTCTACGGAAAAGATAGAGCGTTCATCAGTAGGCAAGGCGCGTGAGTTGGGTACAGATCCAAAAACCGGTAAGAATGTATATGCCAAACTTGGTAAGTTTGGTGCTTACGTTCAGATCGGTGAGAACCCGGATGACAACGGTGGTGAGAAACCAAAGTTTGCAAGCTTGCGCCCTGGGCAATTCATTGAGAACATTACCATGGAAGATGCGATGGAGCTCTTCAAGATGCCACGCGATCTTGGTATATTTGAAGAGAAACCAATCGTGGTAAATATAGGCCGCTTCGGTCCGTATGTTTTGCACGATAAGAAATTTGTATCTATACCTAAAGATATAGATCCTTATGCGATCGATCCGGAGAAGGCTGTAGAGCTTATTGAGAACAAGCGTGTTGCCGATGCTAATAAGCTAATTAAAGCCTTTGATGAAAACCCGGATATACAAATTCTGAACGGACGTTTTGGTCCCTATATAAAAGCCGGTAAGAAGAATGTAAAGATTCCGAAAGGCAAGGAGCCTGCAGACCTTACGCTAGAGGAATGTGTTACGCTTGCTGCGAATGCTCCTGAGAAAAAAGGAAGATTTGGTAAACCAGCACCTGCTGCAAAAACGGCTCCCGCGAAAACGGCACCTGTTAAAAAAGCAGCAGCAAAAAAGGCGGCTCCCAAGAAAGCAGCGAAGAAAAGCGCAGGTAAAGGGAAGAAGTAGATATCTGTAGATATACTAAGAATATATACTAAGCAGAAAGCTTAAAGTGGAAAACCTCGGATTCTGCTTTAAGCTTTTTTATTTGTACTCTAAGTTGAATTTTGCATCTTCGAATAACCGATAACCCATCTATATGCATTCCCTCACCTTAACCTCCCTGCTTTTTATACTTACGATATCATTCGATGCACGGGCTCAAGATGAAAAAGCGATTCGACAGGCCACAGATGAATTCATGATAGCCATGACCAATTGGGACAATCTGCAGCCCTATATATCATCTGATTACCTGAAAGAGAAAAATCTTGGCGATAAGAAAATAAACCAGTTTATGGTTGAGAAGTATCAGATTGTAAAAGTGGATAAAGCATCGTCCACAATAGAGATCGATCATGGCAAAGGACAATTCTGCACACGCATCGTTCTTGAATTTGTAAGCGATAAAGCGGATGGCAAACTCAGAATTCTTCCTCCGGATGTAACGGCCGATAGCAAAATGGTCAACCCTTGGAAATCCGCTGAGAAGTTGTGTGTTAAATAGGTCGACACGATTCAACCTATATCTATACTATACTGCCCTTGCTAAGTTAAAGGGTGTTATTAATCAAATACTGAAAAAATGTCAATAGGGTGGGGATAGAACTTCACTTCCTATAGCTCAGTGTCTCAAGATTTTTTTGTTTAATATTTTCGTGTTCCGGAATAACACACGGTTATCAACTGACGCTTAATAATCCGGTCTGGCCAATAATAGCCTCATGCGTCACCCTAAAGACTACACTAATCAGGTTATTCATATACCTTCTATAGGGTATTTTACAGGTGAATTGTGTTTAGACCTTTGTTTTCTCACACTGTCGCAATCATATTTGCGCACTATTTAAAATCAATCTAAGTAACGCTATATATAGACCTCCTGTAGAGGTGTAGTGATACTGTATTGTCCTGACAGAATTCTAAATGCTATCGAACTAAACTATATGCAACCCAAGTATCTATTATTTTTTTTCCTGTTGATCAGCACAAGCCTTTGGGCACAGAACAAAGGTTCTGTACAAGGTAAAGTGAAATCATCCGACGGCCAACCAGCCTCACACGTAAACGTAATCCTTAAAGGCACAAACAAAGGCGCCATTGCAAACAATAAGGGTGAATATGAAATAAAGAATGTCGATCCGGGTAACTATACTTTGCTTGTTTCTTTCATCGGTCTGGAAACGAAAGAATATAGTATAGAAGTAAAGGCAGGTGAGACTACTGCCGTACCGGAAGTTGTGCTAAATGAAAACTCACAACAGCTTGATGAGATTGTAGTGAGCGGCTATAAAACAAATGAGTTCGACCGGAAACAAAGTGATTATGTTGCCAAGCTTCCTTTGAAGAATATAGAGAATCCACAAGTATATACTACGATCAGTTCCGAGCTTATCAAAGACCAGGTTGTTACCAGCTTTAACGATGCGTTGAAGAATGCTCCTGGCCTTGATAAACGTTGGGAGTCCACGGGTAGAAGTGGTGATGGTGCAGGATATTTTTCGCTCCGCGGATTTGTTGTGCAGCCAACGTTGATCAACGGCTTGCCTGGACTAACGAATGGCGGACTGGATATAGCAAACATCGAACGCATTGAAGTAGTACGCGGTCCTTCTGGAACGCTCTATGGAAGTAGTCTTATTTCTTATGGCGGTCTGATTAACATTGTAACCAAAAAGCCAACGTATGAGAAGTTTGGCGGAGAGATAGCGTACAACACGGGCAGCTTCGGATTGAACAGAATTACGGCAGATATAAATGCACCGCTTAGCAAAGAAAAGAAAGTGGCGTTGCGTGTGAATACTGCTTATCACAGCGAGAACAGTTTTCAGGATGCCGGATTCAGGAAATCATTTTTCATTGCTCCATCATTAGCGTACGAAGTGAACGACAAACTTTCATTCCTTGTAAATGCAGAATTCTTAGCGGCGGAGAATACGAATCAAACCATGCTCTTTCTGGATCGTGGTGCCCCGCTTACGGTGCCTACATTAGAGGCGTTGAATTACGATCATAAGCGCTCCTATACCAGCAACGATCTGGCGATGAAGAATCCTACGTTCAGCCTACAGGCCCAGATGAACTATAAACTTTCAGATACCTGGAGATCGCAGACTGTGCTTTCAAGAAGCTCAGCTAAATCAGACGGATATTATTCATATCTATATGAATCCACTCAGTATTATACAATATCAGAAGGAAGCGTATTCGGACGCTATATCAGCAAACAGAATTCTTCCACGCTTACTACCGATATCCAACAGAATTTCATTGGCGATTTCACAATAGGAAACCTTCGTAACCGCGTTGTTGCCGGTTTGGATTACTATAACAACAGTGCGCAGAACAATGACACAGGCTATGTGGGGAATGGATCTATATATATAGGCAACGCCAGTGTAAAAGACGTAAACGAGCTTGTTTTCGGAATTACAGATCCGGAAGCTTATGAAACCGATAATGATAGCGGTGTATTGTCCAAAGCAGCCACCGATGCAATTCTTGCCGGAACTACGCTGAACAACACGAAGGCAGAACAGGAAGTTTTCAGTGCCTACTTTTCAGATGTATTGAACATTACGCCAACCTTATCTGCCATGGTGAGCTTGCGTGTTGACCACTTTGTAAACAAGGATGACGATGCCAGCAACCAGACTGCCTTGTCACCGAAGTTCGGTATAGTATATCAGCCGATCAAAGATCAACTCTCTGTGTTTGCAAACTATATGAATGGTTTCTCCAATGTTGCTCCTCGTACGGAAGGTGCTGGCGATAACATCACCGTAAGGTCGTTTGATCCCGAACAGGCTAACCAATGGGAAGTGGGTGTAAAGACAGACCTGTATGATGGTAAGGTTAGTGCTACCTTGAGTTATTATGATATACTCGTATCGAATGTCGTGAGACAAGATGCTACACGCTTGAATTACTATGTGCAGGATGGAGAGAACTATAGCAAAGGAATTGAGTTCAGCATTGTAACATCACCGCTTCCGGGAATGAATGTAATGGGTGGCTATAGCCATAACAACAGCAAGATGACGAAGACCGACAGCGAGGACTTTATCGGCAGAAGACCGGAGAGTGCTGGTCCGAGAAACATGGCGAACCTTTGGGTAAGCTATCGACTGCGCGAAGGTGCTCTGCAAGGAGTGGGTATAGCAGTGGGAGGGAACTATGCAAGTGAATATGCTACACTGGACCGTGCTACTACCGGGACATTTATGATTCCATCCTATACACTTTTGAATGCAGCACTTTCCTATAGTACAGATGCGTTCCGCATAGCGTTCAAGGTTGATAACCTCACCAACGAAGACTACTACAACGGTTGGTCTACCATCAATCCGCAGAAACCAAGAAACGTTACAACCAGTATAAGCTTTAGATTTTAGCAGCTCCTGAAAACAGATGTAAATCGGTTAACCTTATTTGATAATGGTTAACCGATTTTTTTGTAATATTTTGTAGATACTCACTGAAATTACTGACTTCAGAAATCCCATGCTGATATTCTAATGTAGAGGGAGATAATAAACATGGCCATGCCTATAAATAGAATTCTCCAACCATGTGCCCGGTCGTCTTTTTGAAAGGCATAAGCTCTTTCTCCATTCGGCAATGTTTTTTTGAATGAGCTCAAATGCCAGCCTATAAATATACCCAACAGCCCACCAAGGATGGCAAATATATAGCCAGCATAAATCCACACCTTGCCTGGATCTTCTGGTTTTGATAAATCCCTTATACGTTGCCTTTTCAGGAGCTGAATTGTATCTCTATTTACTTCCACTCCACGTTTATTTAATATTTGTTGTGCGAGGAGGTAATCAAATTCATTCCATTCATCTGGTTTAGCAAGGATTTCAAATAGCTCATCATTACTGAAACTAAACAAGTAGTGATCTTGATCTACCGACTCCAGTTGTTTAGCAGAAATGGCTGATAGAAGTGAATCAACTTTTGCAAAATCATTTTGCGTGATCTTCACAAAATATTGTCGGCTAAATTGTTTGTCGCCATATAATGAATCCAGGCTCTCACGATCTTCAGTAGTTTCGTACTCTATTCCATTTGCTATTAAGATTTCAACGAGTGCATCGGACTGATCTTTCTCGTAAAATTTCCGGTACGTAATAAACTCCATGGATTAAATTGGAACAGCGTTAGAAATTAGTTGAACAAAAGAGGAATATAATTTTTTGAAATATACCTAAATTTAAGAATGAAAAGGCTTGTAGTATTAAGTGGTGCGGGTATTAGCGCTGAAAGTGGAATCCCTACGTTTCGTGATTCGAATGGGTTGTGGGAAGGATTTCGTGTGGAGGATGTAGCATCACCGGAAGGATGGTATAAAGATCCTGTAGTCGTGCTCGATTTCTATAATCAGCGCAGAAAGAAAGCGCTCGAAGTAATGCCCAACCGTGGCCATGAGATTTTGGCTGAGCTTGAAAATTACTTTGATGTCACGGTAGTAACGCAAAACGTAGATAATCTTCATGAACGAGCGGGCTCCACGAAGGTCATTCATTTGCATGGAAGCTTGTTCGAATCGCGGAGTACCAAAGATGAAAGACTGGTATATCCCATCGAAGGCTGGGAGTTAAATATAGGCGACCTCTGTGAGAAGGGATCACAGCTTCGCCCAAATATAGTATGGTTTGGCGAGATGGTGCCACTGATGGAGGTGGCTGCCGACTATGCAAAGAAAACAGATATATTCCTGGTGGTAGGAACATCCATGGCGGTATATCCGGCAGCAGGTTTAATCAATTACGTTCCATACGAATCCATGAAATATGTAGTGGATCCGAAACTTCCTGACATCGGAAATATACCCTATATAAAAATGATTGCTGATAAAGCCAGCACCGGTATGGAAACTGTGAAGCGTGAATTACTGGAACTTATCGCGTAGACTATAATTTTTCGAGAAACGTTTTAAATTCCTCGGTATCATAATTCGCGGTTCCGACTTTCTTCGATACAATTTTCCCTTCGGGACTGATTATAAACGTGGTTGGGATCGAAGATACATTTAATTGCTCGGGTAAATATCCGGCGGGTACATATACCGGGAAGGTATGTTGCTTATCGTTCACAAACTTTACAACTTTCTCCTTGTCTTCCGCACGATCAAGCGAAAGCATTACAAAAACGATATCGTCATGATTAACTTCATTGTATAATTTTTGTATTGATGGCATCTCAACACGGCATGGTCCACACCATGTTGCCCATAAATTCAGGAATACAGTTTTGCCTTTGAACTGATTGAAATCTACTTTCTTATTTTCGAGATCGGTGATAGAAAAGTTGTAGTCGAAGTCCTTGGTCAGTTCGAGCGGTTCCGAATCAGCATCCAGAACACCGGTTCTCATCATAGCCGTGTTGGTGATAACGGATATTCCCGCCAGGATGCCGGTATAGCGCAACACAAGTATTAAAGCAACCAGCGTAATCCAGGGTCTTATCATTTTAAAGATCGATGCTGTACGTGGGTTCTTCAATATGTTTTTCATATCAGGAAGAGGTTAATTTAAAATGTGTGGAAATTATGAAACGGATATAACCCATTTGGGTAATAGGTTTTGTATTTCTGCTTCATATAGCAAAGATAACAACTCTGTAGCACATCTTGTGGTTACGATTGTTCTCTGAATTTAATTAATTTCGTACGTTAATCTATCTACCCTGTCATGATCAAAGTTGGTTTTATCAAGGTTGTTGTCCTGATGCTTCTCGTAAGCTCTGCCTATGGGCAGAAAGTAAAGTATAAGGATATCTTCGGACTGCTTAAAACCAAGCAGTATGAGGCCGCAGAGCCCTTCCTGAAGAAGTATCTCAAAGAGAATGAAGATAACCCCAACGCCTACCTGTACATGGGAATCATCGCCCACGAGAAATCGGCCAAGGAAGATATTTTGAAGTTGACAGAAAAGACCATCGCGGAGATGGACACTGCTATCTATTTCTATACAAAGGCGTATCAGCTCATCACCGAAAAAGAACTGAAGCGCAATGATGAATATTACGAAATATATAATCGAAGGGATTTACGCACGGGTGAATTTGGGGTAAAGCTTTCTGATGTGCAGTTTGATCTTCAGAAAAAATTGGAAGGTCTTCGCGAACGAATTGACCGGATAAAAATGGTGAAGCATTATTTCGTTTTGTCCGATAGCCTGTATCGTAAATCGAACGTGTTGTTCAGATCGATACAAAAAGCTTATCCGGGAGAGAAAGAGTTTTATTTGCGCGCGGATGAAAACCTTACCAAATCACTAACAGCATTGGCGTTGCGATATGATTCTTCTGTGAAAGCATTTGAAAACTATAAATCAAGCCTGGCTACTTTAGGCAAAGTAAGCTATAACCAGGTGATGGTGCCTCGCGAGATTGCTGACTTTAAAAAGGATGGTGCTTCTGCTGCAGACTTCTATAAAAACGAAATGGAAGTATGGGACTATAGGAGATTTGCTGATAAGTCGAAAGCGGTAATTGAAAAAGAGATCCTGCCCATGAATAAACACCTGGTAGAGTATGATATCGAAATCAATAAACTGCGTGATAAGCTGAGTAAAGATTCTGTATCTGTAAAGAGCGACCTGACAACATTGATCGATAAATTACTGATGGAGCAATTGAAAAAGTTCGATAAGGAACCGTTGCCTATGGAAGTTTTCAGTTTAAAAATTGCAGACCTGGAATATAGGTCAACGCTCATAGAGCATAAGAAGCAAGCTGATTCAACGGATGTGCATCAGCAGCTTGAGCGCGCCAGTCGTGAACAACGCTATCTTTCCAAGCTTGATAGTATAGCCGATAAGCTGAACACGCAGAATATAGATACAAAAGCTGAAGACTATGCAAACTTCATCACGAGTACATATAACAATACTATTGTATTGAAAAGTTATATACGAACCTTAAAAGATTATGCTGAGCGTGAGAAAAAAGCGCTCGACAAAAAACTGGTAAAGCGTAACGAAGCATTGCGTTGGCTGGTACAGGTTCCTGATTCTATACCGTTGTTTAAAGATGTAAGCCGTTCGAAGTTCAAGCCATTATCCATCATCGATGAAAAGTATACGACCGGTTTATACTATAAAGACTCTGTGAATGCTGAAGGTTATTTTTATTCAATAACACCAACGCGTATACCCGATATCAAGATTAAATTCGCGATCGATAAATCAAGCTTCAAACAATCCGGGTTGCCTTCTGCAAAATCGCTTACATTCTCGGACGCTGCTGGTCAGATCTATTTTGTTTTGATGTATAGTGAGAAAGCGAACAAGGATAACAAGTATGCTGCGACCCTGGCGAAGATCTATCGTTCAGACGGACTTGCGTGGAGCAGTAATTATCAACTTGCCTTTATTCCGAAGGAGATCATGTTTAAACAGGACACCGGTGAGCTTACTATCAAGGCAGATGCTCTACAAAGTATTGTTGATAAGAATGGAAAGATCATGAAGTAGGAGAGAAGAGAGGAGCGTGTGGAGATATAGTATATCCACAGAAAATGAATTGCATAAAAAAAGCAGATGTATAAACACCTGCTTTTTCTATTTATAATAATTATACTTTAAGCAGCTCCTACTAATTTTTTCCAGTCGGAGAAGCGCATGTCGATGCGGGTTTTTATTTTCTCGTAGTTTTCCCAGCTATCCGTTACGTGGTAAATAGAAGGGAGTGTACGCACGAGTATTTCATCGTAGTCATTTCTATAGAGACCACCGCCATAGTAATAATATGTAAACATATTTCCTTGGCGATTAAACAATTCGTAGCCCAGGTATCCATCCCAGATCTCACTTAGAATTGTGCAGGATATTTCTCTGCGTTTGAAACGGAATATCTGATTCGATGCTTCGTCTTCAAAATATTCGGAGTACAAACCTGAATCAATAATCCATCCCAAGTACATACCAATGTGTACGTAAGCTTGCTCGATAGGTAACGAATCTGGGAAGTTTCCGAGGAAGTGACTCTTTGCGTTATCGTAAATAGTCTTCTGGATATCCGCTTTTCTTTCCATATAACAATGATAATCCTGATTGAGGAGTTTAACAACAATTCACTTTACTTTATCTTCTAATAGAAGAACATGTAACCAACAAAGATAGCAGCAATTATCCCCGCAACATCGGCTACTAATCCACCCGTTAATGCGTATCTCGTTTTGCGAACATTTACTGAACCAAAATACACTGCAAGAATGTAAAATGTTGTTTCTGCGCAGCCGCGGAATATGGCTGCAAGATTGGCTACAAAAGAATCTGGTCCTCCCGGAGTAGTCTTCGAAATTTCAATCATCATTCCGCGTGCCGCTTGTCCGCTTAGCGGTTTCAGAAATGCAACGGGTAATGCACCTACAAAGTCGCTGTTTATATTCATTTGCGTAAAGCCCCAGGCTATGCCTTGTATAATATAGTTTAATGCTCCCGATGTTCTGAACAAGCCGATGCCAACGAGTATAGCAATCAAAAAAGGAATTATTTTAATAGATGTTTCAAAGCCTTCCTTGGCACCTTCAACAAAAGTTTCAAAAAGTGGAATGCGCCTTTTTAATCCCAGGAGTAAAAATGAAATAATGATGGAAATAATGATCACACTGGTAAATAGTGAAGACTGTTGCTGCAACTCTTCCTGCGACAATGACGCGAAGTATGAAACGCCCAGCCATATAAATGCACTGAGTCCAACCAGGTAGGCCAACACAACAGGTTCAAACAAATTAATTTTTTGCTTGATGCTTATATAGATCAGTCCAACAATGGTGGAGCAAAATGTAGCGATCAAGGTAGGTATAAAGATGCTGGTAGGATTCGCAGCACCCAGTGTTGCACGATCAGCAATGATAGCCAACGGTATAACCGTAAGACCGGATGTATTCAATACCAGAAACATGATCTGCGCATTGGAAGCAGTGTCTTTATTTGGATTGAGCTCTTGTAATTCTTTCATCGCTTTTAATCCAAGCGGTGTAGCGGCATTATCCAGCCCGAGAATGTTCGCGCTGAAATTCATGATGATAGAACCTGTTGCCGGGTGATCTTTGGGTACTTCCGGAAACAAGCGCGAGAAGAAAGGGCCAACGATTTTTGAAAGTATAGGAACGATGCCACCACGCTCACCAATTTTCATAAGGCCAAGCCACAACGACATTACACCGGTAAGTGCAATTGAAATTTCGAAGCCTGTCTTCGCCATATCAAATGTAGACTGCAGCATCTGCGGAAAGACTTCAACATCCTGGAGAAAAATTAACTTGACGAGTGATACAACAAACGCGATCAGGAAGAACGAAACCCAAATGTAATTCAAAACCATAGGCGGTGTAAAAAAGTAAAGTTAGTACAAAGATCGCCAACTATATAGTTACCCCAATCAATCTTGCCGATTCAAACGGCCTGTGCACGAAGCTACAAATTGATTTTTAATGATCAGTCATTGGCAAGGTTGAGAATGTGGCATGCTGCCAGTCCTGCGGTTTCAGTTCTTAATCGGCTTTGTCCAAGGCTAACTTTCTGAAAGCCATTCGCGATAGCGGCACTTAATTCTTCAGCAGAGAAATCACCTTCAGGTCCAATCAACACCAGGTAATCTTTTCCGGGAAGCGCTATATTTTTTAAATGGTCAGGATTCTGCTGATCGACAAATGCTATAAACTTTTGTGACGCTTCACTTTTTACGATAGCATCAAATTCCAGTAAGCCTTCAATCCGTGGAAGCGTAGCTTTCAACGATTGCTTCATAGCGCTGACTGCTACTTTTTCAAGACGTTCTTTCTTGAGGTAAGTACGCTCTGTGTTTTCGCAGTTTATAATCGAGACGATATCAACACCAAGCTCTACGGCCTTTTCTACAAACCATTCAATGCGATCTGCATTTTTGGTAGGAGAGATGGCTATATGTATGGTGTAATCACGGACTGGCTTAGCGCTTTTCTCCTGGATACGAAATGTACATTGACGATCATCAGCCTTTGTTATAACAGCATCGTAGAAAAATCCTTTGCCGTCTGTTATATGAATGACATCGCCAGTGTTGTGACGGAGAACTTTTATGCAATGCCTGGATTCATCGGCATCGAGGTATAGAATTCCTTCAGGAAGAAGGGGCTGATAAAAGAGATTCACGCGTTACGCGTATTGTTGATATAGCTTTTCAACCAATAGGATATATTCCTGCATAGCCAGCTCTTTGGATTTACCCTTCAGCTCTTCCCACGCATCGTGCTTGGCAATTGCCTTGAAGTCAAAACCTCCGGGGCGTTCACCACTTGCATCTCCTTCGGTAGCTTGTTTATAAAGTGCATAGAGCGAAAGCAATTCTTCATTCGAAGGACGTCTCGTCAATTCTTTTGAACGACTTACTGCACTTTCAAATTGTTGTTGTAATTCCATAGGGGTTAACAGTTATCTATTATTCATCATCAGGTAATGATTATTCGTTTGCCGGATAACCATTACCTGATAACGTTTAACAGTTCTAGCGTTTCACTATATCTACGTATGATCTCAGTTTAGCACCAGTATATATCTGGCGCGGACGACCGATAGGCTCTTTGTTTTCACGGAGTTCTTTCCATTGTGCGATCCAGCCTGGCATACGACCCATCGCGAACATTACGGTAAACAGATCGGTTGGTAAACCTAACGCACGGTATATAATACCTGAATAGAAGTCTACGTTTGGATAAAGTTTACGCTCTACGAAGTATGGATCTTTCAATGCAGCTTCTTCGAGCTTTTGAGCGATCTCCAATACAGGATCATTGATACCAAGTTTACCCAGTACATCATCGGCAGCCTTCTTGATGATCTTCGCGCGAGGATCAAAGTTCTTATATACACGATGTCCGAATCCCATCAAACGGAACGGATCGTTTTTGTCTTTAGCCTTGTTGATCCACTTCTCTGTATCGCCACCATCTTTCTTGATCGCCTCCAGCATCACAATCACTTCCTGGTTTGCACCACCATGAAGTGGTCCCCAAAGTGCATTGATACCTGCAGAGATGGAAGAATATATACTGGCTTTGGATGAACCTACAATACGTACTGTAGAGGTAGAGCAGTTTTGTTCATGATCCGCATGCAGAATCAAAAGCTTGTCAAGGGCATCTGCAACTACCGGGTCAACTTCATATTGTTCAGCCGGAAGTGCAAACATCATTTTCAAAAAGCGTGAGCTATAGTTAAGCGAGTTGTCCGGATAATTTACCGGATGTCCTACAGCATTCTTATAAGCCCAAGCCGCGAAGGTTGGCATCTTTGCAAGTGAACGTACAATGCTAAGATATACTCCTTCAGCAGAGCGATTCGGATCCAGTGATTCCGGATAGAAGGCAGTCTGTGAGCAGAATAAAGAAGCAAGCACACCCATCGGGTGAGCTGTGGATGGAAAACCATCCAATATTTTTTTCACATCCTCGTGTACGAGTGTATGCGTTTTAATGTCGTTGGAAAATTTGTCGTATTGCGGCTTGGTTGGCAACTCGCCAAAGATCAACAGATAAGCAACTTCCAGGAAATTCGATTTTTCAGCAAGGTCTTCTATAGAGTAGCCCCGGTAACGAAGAATGCCATTGTCACCATCCAAAAATGTAATAGCACTTTTGGTAGCACCTGTATTTTTATACCCTAAGTCCAGAGTAATTACTTTGGCTTTTTCAAGAAGATCGCTGATATCTACAGCAACTTCTCCTTCAGTTCCCTCAACGACTGGCAGTGTATAGGACTTACCATCAATGATTAATTCAGCAGTTTTCGACATTTTAATTTGAGATTTAACAGCGGTTTTAAATATACAGGGCAGATTGTTGCAATCGAAAGGAATGCGTTAAAAATGCATTAAAAAAGTATGTTTTTTTTAATTGTTGCCCAGGATCAGTGGCATGCCGTCCCCACCAGAACCAACGATAACAACCTTGGAATTTGGCGATTTGGCAAGTTCAAGGGTAGCCTCGATGCCGCGCATCTTCAAGAGCTTGTCTGATAAGCTGCTGTTAACGATGTTGTTAGCACGTGCTTCACCTTCTGCTGCAATGCGTTTACGTTCCGCTTCACTCTTTTCTTTATCAAGTCTATACTGATACGCGAGCGCTTCCTGCTCTTGTTGAAGTTTATTTTCTATCGCTACACGAATCTGATCCGGAAGTTTGATAGATCGGATCAGCACAGCCGTTGCGTTTACAAAATTAGCGTTGAGGATTTTTTCAGTTTCACTTTTGATAGACACTTCTACTTCTGCACGTTTCGTAGAGTAAATTTCTTCAGCAGTATACTTCGCCATCACCTGGCGGGACACCGAGCGTACTTCCGGAATCACCAGACGGTTAACATAGTCCTTGGTAAACTTCTCGTGAATGTCACCGATCTTGCTAGGCATCGGGAAGTAACGAACGGATACATCAACATGTATAGGCAAACCGTTTTTATCATTGATGTCCATGTTCTCTTCCGATGTGATCTCAGCAACTTCATACATGATCACATCATTCCAGGGGGCCTTCATGTGTGTGCCCGGTTCTATAATTTGCTCTTTGTCAAGACCATTCCCGAAAGGGTAGAAGATAACGGCTCGCTCTGAGGGACCGATCTTATAAAAGATGTTTGAAGATAGTCCTGCAAGAACGAAAAGAGCGATCACTCCGATGACGATGAAAGGCACAAGTCTGCGGTTGTTCATATAGATATAAAGTTAGATTTAGCGTAGGTAAAGGGATATAGCGATTCATGAATCGCCTATTGTTACTGTTGTGAAAGATAATGTTGCTATGTTTCAGCCGTATCGGTCTTAGAAGGTCGGGGGAGTCCCATAAGTTTTCCGATAATCAAAACTACAAATAAATTACTCCACACAGCTTCAATTACACTGATGTTTCTGATGAGACGACTGGCATTGGGCAACGCGGGATCGAGACCGCCAAGAATGCACAGGCTATAGCGTACGCACTCCGAATAGTTAGGAAGCCCCATGCCCAACGCTACGCCCAGGCTTCCGGGACTCACAATACAAATGAGATCATACAGACTTCCAAAGGAGATGCCGATCATTAAGAATATACACGCAGATCCCCACAGTTTATCGGGTGTGAGAAATTCACCTGAGAAGATATCGCGTATCGCAAAGGCTATCACAGTAACTTCAATCGGAAACAATAATCCGTGGATCGTTAACAGATATAGCTGGCGGTTAGGAACTTCGAGTATAGTATAATATGGAAACTCTACCAATGTACCAATGAATACAATCCCGATCAGCACCACCAGGTATAGACGCACCAGCAGAACACTACGGGTGAAGTTTCTCAGCAGATCCCAAAGCAGAAAAGCATATATGGCTGCGAACGAAGAGAAAACAGTGGTAACAAGTTTTGCGGCTGGCGTTTGCGTACCCTGTAATAAGAACTCCGATAATGTTAGCCCCGAGACAATGATAACGACCTGAATGATAACAACGTTGCGATAATCTTTTTGCTTCTCACGGGTTAATTCAGATTTACTGATAAAGGCAAGTGATTTAAACATTTTGACCGTATAACCTGTGAAAGTTACTGTTTGAAAATGAATTATTCGAAATAAATACTTTTTTGAAAGCTATTCTTTAAATTAAGCAATTTATAAACCGGCTTAATCTACCGCATGAAAAGACTTTCTATAGTCTTGGTTTGTTTATTCTTTTCAGGACTCCATGCATTTGGTCAGAAGGCCATGGTGGACAGTCTTTTGCAAGTGTTGAATTCTACTAAACGTACTATAGACAGAGTTGAATTACTTTGTGAGATAAGTTCGGCCAGCTATAACTATGATGTTGTACAAGGACACTTATATGCAGAGAAAGCATGCGAAGAAGCTAAAAGCATTGATTATAAAAAGGGGTTGAGACATGCACTCATCCTCAATGGCTTTTACCACCAGGATGTAGGGGAGTATACCGCTGCTCTGCAATTATACCGCGAGGCGTACTCACTGCCAATTCCCGATGATGATTTCTTAGCCTACGGCTATGTGATGACCGGAAATCTATACCGCGTCATCGCGAAATACGATTCGTCTGCTTACTTCTATTCAAAGGCATTGAACGTGTTAAATCAGATACACTCGGAAGAATATCTAGCCTATACCTATAAAAGTATGTCCAGGCTTTACATGATTCAATGGAAGAACAAGGAGGCGGAGGAGAGCCTTAAGAAAGCAATTTCCCTATACGAACGTAAAAGCAGTACTCGAAATGTAGCAGATGCAGGTTTTCTGTTATCAAAGGTATATCGCAACCTCACCGAGTATACAACAGCATCCGAGTATATAAACAAGTCGTGTGTAGTCGCTCAGGCATTGAACGATGATTTTTTGCAACTTCAATGTTTGATTAACGATGGTGAACTGAAAACAAATAAGGGCGAATATACCAATGCGTTGAATTTGTTTTTCAAAGCATTGAAAATGCTGGAACAGAAAAATGTTCCCTCACTGTCGCTAACCGTATACTATAATATTGGCGCTGTGTATGAAGAGCAAGGACAAAACGATCTGGCACTGCGTTACTTTTTTGAGGCTCTGAAGATTTCTGAAAAGCTTGCCGATAAGCACGAATGCGCAAAGATCTTAAGTAGTGTTTCGTGGATCTATAAAAATCAATTCAACTTCCGTTTGGCGCATGAATATATAGACAAGTCATTAGCGCTACGGCAGGAGATCAAGGATGAACATGGAATATCCAATTGCTATAATGTGCTTGGCTTGATTTATTTCCAGGAGAGTAAATATAGCCTGGCGCTGGAATATCTGGAGAAGTCACTGGCAATTCGAAAACGCATCGATCACCGGCAAGGTGTTTCCGCTACTTTGTTTAATCTAGGACTGGTATATGAGGGTCAAAAGAACTATAAAGAAGCGTTACGTTATCAGCAGGAAGCCCTTGCTATGGATGAGTCGATCGGCAACAAGTTTGGGTTGGGTGTGTCTTATAATTCCATCGGAAGTTTATATACCGCCCTCGGCAATCTGGCTGCAGCGAGTGATTACCTGAGCAAAGCACAACGTATAGGAGAGGAGATACAGTCGAAGACTTTGCTCATGAATAATAAATTCTATTGGTCGAAGTATTATGAAGCGAAGGGCGATTTCAGGAAAGCATTGATGGAGCATCAGGAGTACTCGAGCCTGAATGATAGTTTATATAGCGAGAACAGTGCCGGACGTCTGGCCGAGCTACAAGCACTATACCAGGTAGAAAAGAAAGATCAGGAGATCGTGATGCTTAACCAGCAACGTGAACTTCAGAAAAATAAAATTGACATCCAGGAATCGCAGATTAACCTTCAGAACACGGTGATACTTTTTGTTATTACCGGTATAATTCTGATCTCCGTGCTGGCCATTAAAAGCTACCGGTATAACCACCAGATCAGGAAAGCAAATCGTTCGATCACTGAACAGAAAGAAGAGATCCAGGCACAATCCGAAGAGCTTACCGAAGCAAACCAAAGACTGGTAAAGTTAAACGATGAACTGATCGAGAAGACAGAAGAAATTCAGGCGCAGTCGGAAGAACTTCGTGAGACAAATGAAATGATCGTAGAGATCAACCAGGACCTGGATGAGACCGTAAGCAGACGTACAGCACAACTCAACGAAGCGTATAAAGAACTTGATACTTTCTTCTATCGATCGTCACATGATTTCAGAAGGCCGCTCACAACGTTTATGGGGCTTGCTGAAGTAGCGAATGTAACTGTGAAAGATCAAAATGCATTGGAGCTTTTTGATAAGGTACGCGAAACTGCTAAGAGCCTTGACAAAATGCTGGTCAAGCTTCAATCCATCAGCGATGTTGGAACACAGCAACTGGTATATAAAGAAGTGTTGATCGAGGAGATTTTCCTGAATATATGTGACGATTTCAGAGAAGAGCTTTTGGCAAAGGGTATAAAGACTTCATGTGAAGTTACCTTGCAGGAGTCGCTGGTGTCGTACCCTGCTATGATCCTGATCATTTTTGAAAATCTGGTAGAGAATGCTATTAACTTCAGTACACCGGTGGATCCTTTTATACATCTCCACGTTTACCAGGAAGGCGATCAATGCGTGATGACCATAGAAGACAACGGACAGGGTATATTAAAAGAATATCAGGAACGCGTCTTTGAAATGTATTTCCGAGGCAGCGATCGTAGCAAGGGCAACGGCCTCGGTTTATATATCGTCCGCAAAGCCATTGAAAAACTAAACGGTACTATCCGCCTGGAAACAAATCTTCACGTAGGCTCCAAGTTTATCATCCGGCTTCCGATCAGCTACCAGGAGAGTATATTGTCTTCGAGGTTTAAAATATAGCTTAAAAAGAACAGGTCCGAAGCAGACGCTGATTATACGCCACCTCGAACCTGAATGATATATATACGAAGACGAAGCCTTATATCTTAACCCTTCTTCACCGATTCAATCCAACGGTTGATTTTATCTTCCAATACTTTCAAGGGTATACATCCTGAATCCAGAACCTGATTATGGAATTGCGCGATGCTGAATTTGTCTCCCAATTCCTGCTCGGCCTTGGTGCGCAGTTCACGAATCTTTAACTGGCCAATTTTATACGACAAAGCCTGGCCCGGTATCGCCATATAGCGTTCGATCTCGGCAATGATTCCCTCTTCGGTTTCAGCTTCATGATCTAACGAATATTGAATGGCCTGCTCACGTGTCCAACCTTGTGTATGCATACCAGCATCAACCACCAGCCTGATGGCGCGGTGCATTTCTGCACTCAACATTCCGAAGTATTGATACGGATCAGTATATAGTCCCAGTTCTTTGCCAAGAGATTCAGTATATAACGCCCAGCCTTCAGCATATGAACTATAGCCTAGTATTCTGCGGAAAGCAGGTAATGATGTATTCTCTTGTTGCAATGAGATCTGGTAATGATGCCCTGGTATAGCTTCATGTAAAAACAAATCTTCATCGGAAAGTGTGTTGTACTCCTTAACATTCGGAATGGGAACGTAAAATACACCGGGACGCGTACCATCCTGTGACCCGGGATTATACTCTGCACTTGCTGATGCTTCGCGGAAAGCTTCCGTGCGCTTTACCTCAAATGGAGTCTTCGGCGTTTTATCGAACAACTTGGCGAGGTTCGGCTTCATCTTTTCATGTATAGCATTGAAATGTGCAATCACCTCTTCCGGTTTTGTAAACGGCATCAGTTCTTTTTTTGTACGGATGTGAGCGAAGAATGCTTTCAGGTCTCCTTTAAAACCAACTTGCTCCTTTACAGCTTCCATTTCTTTTGTGATGCGTTCCACTTCACTTTTTCCCAACGCGAATATTTCGTCAGCAGATTTAGTCGTAGTGGTAAATTGTTTGATCAGGTAATTATAGTATTCTTTTCCATCGGGCAATGCAGATATACCGGACGTTTCACGGCCAGCTGCTAGATATTCTTTCTTAATAAAGTCATTTAGTTTTTTATGACCGGGAATGATCTTGGTTTGAATCATCTCCTCATACGCTTTGGTAAGGCGGGCTTTGTCCTCGGCAGAGAAATCTGCAGGCAATAGCTTAATCGGATTATAGTATAGATGATCTTTTACAGGGCCATGATCAAGATCAGACAATTGAGGTATAACTTTCTTAATGAGTACTTTCGGAATGACATACCCTTGGGCGATTCCTTTTTTCATATTTACGATGGCTGTGTCTATCCAAACCGCATAGACATCCAGACGCTTCAACCAGTCGTCATAATCCTTAACAGATTTAAAAGGCTGCATGCTGCTGCCACTGGCTAATTGTCCGGCCATTAAATGCCAGGACCAGAATTGATTTATAGGGGTGAGGTAATCTTTAAAGGCCAAGCCTTCCAGAGCAATGTCACATTCCCATAAAAGAATGTCGTAACTCATCTGGTCTTCTTCTGATAGTTTACTTCGATCGGATGCCGTGAGCTGATCGCGGTAGCGGGTATAAAACTCTTTTAGCTGCGAACGGTATTCCTGTGTAATGTTATTCGGAAGACGATCATTATACCGGTTATCTCCCGCCATGGTAGCATCCATGGGAAAGAGCTTGAGCCGTTCTTCATGATACTGATGGAGGAGACTGTCCAATGAAGGTTGTTCAGTGGTTTTAGTTTCTTCCTTGGGTGGCGCGGAGCATGCTATCAGCAGCTGCACAACGATGATGTAGATTGAAAGTTTTTTCATAGTGAAGTATACATTGCAGGCAGCAAGGTAAGGGGAATGAAGGTAAAGTCAATACCCCAAGCTTAAAGTCGCGCCAGGACGCTATATACTCCATTTAAAATTAAAATGCTCATAGGCACTCCGTTGTTTTGCGGAAACAGTGGTGAGACGCATACCTTGCGTATAGCAGTGGTTTAGTATATGTAGTTTTTTATGATGAACATGATTTCCTGGTAGAAGAATTTGTCGTGATAGTCTTCGAGGATAAAGTTGTCTGTTTTTTTAGATTCGTCTATCAGCGGTTTAAAAAACTCGGCGTCTACAGGAGAAGCGAGTAAATCCTTCAGTTCATTTTTTATGAATTGAATCTTCATGGGAGACAGATCCGTAATTTTATACTGTTCCGATACATAATTGATGAGCGTACGTTCATCCAAAAAATCCTTAATAAGGTCGTTTCGCCGATCACGTATTTGATCGATGATATTCATTGACTGACCCCGGGCAGTTAAGGTATCTATACTCATATATATAAAATAATTTACGGTTCCTATATTCTTATAACCTCAGTTATTTTAACCATACATATATAGCTAAAACGGTGTGAAGTCGCATTAACGTTGTGACTTCTAAAAAACCGTACCAGCCTGTGTTTTTAGCAAGAGTACATATCAGGTATAAATATTAACTATAAATACACTATATTTGTGAAATTTAAATTTTTAAAGCTATGGCAAAGAAAAACCCATCGAATCACGGTAAGGTAATTACCAAGAAAGAAATTGCTGACATTAAGAGACTGGTAAAAGAAGGAAACAATTCTACAAAAATTGCAAAGCAAGTTGGTAGAACACTTGGTTCCTTACGGAAGCTGGCTTTTGACAACGAAATTTCACTCCGTGTTAAAAAGAAGACTAAGTAGTTTCTGATTCTAATCAAAAAAGCCTTGCTATGCGCAGGGCTTTTTGATTTTTACCCCATCTATAGGAGTATATGTCGTTTTGGCTGTTATACCCTCCGGTATAGCTATAGTACATGGCATAGCTATACTGAAGAAACGCTACGCGAGTTTCGCGTTTTCCGGATCCCAGGTAATTATTTTTTTCTCGAAGTAACTTTTGTTACTGGCGAGGGCAGGGCCGGCTGCACGCATGCCGAAGAGCGCATCTTCTTTTATAGCTTTACCTTCACGGATGCCCGCATAGAAATTCAAATGATGATCGAGGTTAGCACTATATCCCTGTGGAGCTTTAAACTCAAGGTCTGATTCAATGATGGACGGTTTAATAGGAGTATAGGTAGCATCGTACCATTTCTTATACTCCTTTTGTTGCGCTTCTGTAAACGTATTGAAGGAGTCCCAACCGCCATAAGTAGGTATATTTGAGATCTTATGACGTTCTACTTTTACAGAGTTCCATCCCAGCGTGATCACACCATCGGTGCCGATAAAACGAAGCCGCTCACCGCTTTCACTTCCGTCCACAAAATTTACGCGCATCTGTAGATTAAAGGCCGGATGCTGCTTGGTTTCCGGATAGTCATATATACCTGTGATCACATCGGGGACATCGCGGCCATCTTTCCAATGTCTCAATCCACCGGAAGCATAAATCCGGTTCGGTCCTTTCGAACTCGTCACGGCATGAAGCGCAGAGAATAGATGTACAAACAAATCACCGGCAACCCCCGTACCATAATCCTGGTAATTCCTCCATCTGAAAAAACGTACAGGATCATACGCAACTTTTGGAGCATCGCCTATAAAACTGTCCCAATCCACAGTGCCCCCCTTTGCATCGGTAGGTATTGAATATTGCCACGCACCGTTGGCGCTGTGGCGGTCCATATAGGTCTCGACCATCACCAGATCACCAATGATCTTCGACTCGAAAAGCTCCTGCGCCTTTTGCGTTACAATCGAACTCACCCGCTGGCTTCCAACCTGCAGTACTTTGCCTGTCTTCTTTTGTGTGGCGATTACTTCAGCGCCCTCTTCCAGTTTGTGTACCATCGGCTTCTCACAGTATACATGTTTGCCCTTGTTCATGGCTTCGATCGACATCCGGTCATGCCAGTGATCTGATGTAGCGATGATCACTGCATCGATATCTTTTCGGTCCAATATCTCTTTATAATTTTTTGTCGTAAAGATGCCATTACCATACACCTCCTTCGCGTGATCGAGTCTGCCGGTATATAGATCGCATACACCTACCAGTTTTACTCCCGGTATCTTTACACTGGTTTCTGCATTGCTGAAACCCATGATGCCCATGCCGATTATAGCAATATTTACCTGATCGTTGGCCGTATACTTTTTTTCAAGAATACCTTGTTGCTCCAGTGCTACAATTTTTGAAGAGGAGGCAGAGAGAAGAGAAGGCGCAGTGCTCGTGATGATTGCTGTACCAAAGGCCTTCTTCAGAAAGCTTCTCCTGGATTTTCTTGATTCATTATACATAAGGTACTTCTGATTGGTTAGACTTATGGAAGTTACGATATTTGAGTGCTTGGAAAAGCTGAGATAGATTTTTGGAGAATATAGATTACGAGCGGAAATTTTTTTGTGATGATGAACCTGAATTTTTTTAGAAACCGAAGCCTGGCGATCGACCTTGGCAACAACAATACACTGGTACGCGATAAAAATAATCTGTTGGTGTCGCAACCATCATACATCGTATTTAATGTAGAGGGCAACACTGTGAAAGCAGTAGGAGAGAAGGCCTACAATATGTTTGAAAAAAACCACGATGAACTCAAACCGGTAAAGCCTTTGAAAGGTGGAGTTATAGCAGACTATGATTCTGCAAGCCGGATGATTCACGAGATGGTTCGTCAGGCAAATGCCGACAGATCTTTTCTGAGCGGATATGAATGTATCATTTCGGGTATTCCATTTTCAACGACAGAAGTTGAGCGCAGAGCATTGCGCGATGCTTTAGGACAGTTCAATGCTAAGCACACCTATTTAATGTTTGAACCACTGGCTGCTGCCATGGGTATGGGCCTCGACATTCGCGAGCCGAATGGAAAAATGGTTATAGATATAGGAGGAGGTATCACCGAAATTGTGATCATCTCTCTATCTGGTGTTGCAGCTTTTCAGTCCGTGAAGGTTGCCGGTGATACATTTGATCAGGAGATACAGGATCACTTCCGCAGAAATTATAACATGGCCATTGGTCTGAAGACAGCGGAACAGGTAAAAATAAAAGTTGGTGCAGTTATAAATACCCTTGCGGAGAAACCTGAGCCGATGATGGTACGCGGGAAGGACCTGATGGAAGGTATACCTGTAACACGCAAAATCGATCATACCGAGGTAGCACATATACTGGATAAGTCAATTGGTGCCATTGAACATGCCGTGATTCAGACATTGGAGACTTGTCCTCCTGAGCTGGCAGCCGATATTTACCAGAATGGAATTCACATCACTGGAGGAAGCGCATACTTGCGTGGATTACGCGAACGCTTTGAAGAACGTATAAAACTTCCGGTACATATAGATGACGAAGCACTTCAATCCGTAAGCAAAGGCGCAGCCAAAGCGCTTCAGGATCCGAAGAAGTATAAAAGCGTCTTAATGGAATAATTAGTTTCGATTAGAAAGCTTAAACAAAAAGCATAAGGTTGAAAGAGTAGTGCATTCTTTCAACCTTATGCTTTTTTGTTTGATACGGTTTATACTTCCGAGGACAACAAGCTAAAGATTTCCTCTCAATGCCTGCTCGCGTTCAATTGATTCGAACAGCGCTTTGAAGTTTCCTTTGCCGAAAGATTTAGCTCCGTTGCGTTCAATGATCTCGAAGAAAAGTGTAGGACGGTCTTGGACAGGCTTAGTAAAAATCTGGAGCAGATACCCTTCTTCATCACGGTCAATGAGTATATTCTGCTTCTTTAGTTCTTTGAGATCTTCGTTGATTGTTCCAACACGATCGAGGACGTCTTCATAATAGGTCTCGGGCACGTATAAAAATTCAACACCCCGTTTTCGAAGTTCGCTTACAGTATGCACGATGTCATCGGTAGCGATCGCTATATGTTGTACACCAGGACCGTAATAGAAATCAAGGTACTCTTCTATTTGTGATTTCTTCTTGCCCTCCGCGGGTTCATTGATCGGGAACTTGATATAGCCATTTCCATTGGAAACTACTTTGGACATTAAAGCACTATATTCTGTAGAGATATCACTGTCATCAAACGTAACGAGGAGGCTGAAGCCCATCACTTTCTCGTAGAAACCTACCCATTCGTTCATCTTTCCCAACTCTACATTTCCCACGCAGTGGTCTACGTATTTTAAACCTATAGGAGATGGAGGTAGTATACTTTTGCGTGCTTTATAGCCCGGAAGAAATGGTCCGCTATAATTCTTTCTCTCAACGAAAGTGTGAATTGTATCTCCATAGGTTTTGATAGATGCCACAACGGCCTCGCCACACTCATCTTTAATAAGAGTCGGTTCTTGCGCTGCGACCGCTCCACGCGATGTTGTTTCAAAGAAAGATTTCCGTGCATCGTCAACCCATAGCGCCAGCACCTTCACACCATCGCCATGCCTGCAAACATGTTCTGCTATAGGAGAATCTTTTTGTAATGCTGTAGTTAATACAAACCTGATCTTGTTTTGTTGAAGTACATACGAGGCACGATCGCGCACTCCGGTTTCTGGTCCCGCATAGGCTACCAACTCAAAGCCCAGACAATGCTGATAATATAGGGCAGATTGCTTGGCGTTGCCAACATAAAATTCAATGTGGTCGGTGCCGTTGATCGGCAGGAAATCCTGATTCATAAACCTGAAATTTTAAATGTTAACGGTTGATGCACATGTTTGAATTGGTGAATTTACGTCAACAGACAAGAGGATGGAAGTGATGCGAAGGACATTCCGTAAAATGAAAATCGAGCGATTTTTATTGGCAGACCTTACTGAATTGGACCATCTTACGAAATTTTATAACGATAAATTCCAGACGACTCTATTCCCTCTTTTGCAAAACCTGTTTTCAAATTCAATGATTTCTTTAATCTTTGGGGGAAAATACGAAACATGGATATTCAGGCACTTGACAAGGCTCTTCAGGAAATTGTTAAAAAACGCTCAGAGCTGGACAAAATTAATTACAACAACCCCAAGTATGACGATCTGGAAGAACAGCTTCATGATCTGGAGGATGACTTCCAACTGAAACATGGCGAATACCTTGAGGATGCTTTACAGGATATACATGAAGAATTGTGCCCCGATAATGATGTGTTGATGCCGATTGCTTATTTAAAAGGCATTCCAGTAGAAACTGAGAAATACGAAGGGAAGGATACCGTGTTATTCCTGGAGACAAACCCTGTGCGAATCACACTGGCTATCGGTAAAGACAAGAAAGAAGTTGTCTGGACAGCAAAATAGAGCTATACTATATATAATATGTTGTGTAGCACAGGCTACACAATATATTAATTCGTTATTCAAAGCCTAACTTCTTCCTTACGCGGTGGAGGACTTCATGCGCGATGACACGGGCTTTTGCTTCACCCTGTTCGAGTTTCCGATCGAGCTCCACCGGATTGCTCATATAGAAATTAAATGCTTCGCGCTCTTTACTGTATTTCTGAAGTATCAGTTCGTACAGCTCCTGCTTCGCATGACCGTAACCAAAATTACCAGCCAGGTATTTTTCTCGTAGTGACTGCTTTTGTTCTTCGCTTGCTAACAAACTATATATAGCATACGTATTATCAGTATCCGGATTCTTGGGAGCTTCCAACGGAGTACTGTCACTTACTATTGTTTTTATCTGCTTCAACAATTCTTTTTCGGATAGAAATATATCAACAATGTTTCCATACGACTTACTCATCTTTTGCCCGTTCGTACCCGGAATAGTCATTACCTGCTCTTCAATTTTCGCTTCCGGTATAACAAAAGTTTCTCCGTACTGCGTATTGAAAGTAGTAGCAATGTCACGCGCCATCTCCACATGCTGACGTTGGTCTTTGCCTACCGGTACAAACTGTGCATCATATAAAATAATGTCAGCAGTCATGAGAACAGGGTAGGTGAAAAGTCCGGCATTAACATCTGAAAGTCTCTCAGATTTATCTTTAAAGGAATGAGCATTCGCCAGCATCGGAAAAGGCGTGAAGCAGTTAAGATACCATGTGAGTTCACACACTTCCGGAATTCTGGATTGCCGGTAGAGATAATTTTTGTCGATATCGAAACCAAATGCCAGCCATGCTGCCGCTACAGCCCGCACGTTGCTGGTACGTGTTTCGGCGTCTTTTATAGTGGTGAGGGAATGAAGGTCTGCGATAAAGAAAAATGATTCATTGCCTGTTTTCTTTGAAAGCTCTATTGCCGGAATGATGGCTCCCAATAGATTGCCCAGGTGAGGGCGGCCGCTGCTTTGTATGCCTGTTAAAATTCTTGCCATAATCTTTGCAAATAAAATAAAATAATGCAGAACTGAATTAGTTTTAAATTTGTGATCTTCTACAAATTGATAATGATGAAAATGATACGGTTA
Source organism: Ohtaekwangia koreensis (assembly GCF_900167975.1). GTDB lineage: Bacteria > Bacteroidota > Bacteroidia > Cytophagales > Cyclobacteriaceae > Ohtaekwangia > Ohtaekwangia koreensis. Next base: position 540,975 of record NZ_FUZU01000003.1, on the reverse strand, counting down.
TTCATTTTAATACTGGTGATAGCAGGAACTCAGGCATGGGCACAACAATCAAAACCACTTCAGTTCAAAGAAGAGACTTTTGATTTCGGTGCTGTAGCAGAGGAGGGGGGACCTGTAACGCATGAGTTTGTTTTTACAAATGGAAGTACGCGTCCTGTAAAAGTATTAACAGTTCAGGCATCGTGTGGATGTACAACTCCTGGATGGTCAAAAGAACCTGTAGCACCAGGTAAGACCGGATATATACAGGCGAGCTTCAATCCGAAAGGCCGCCCGGGTTTCTTTACAAAATCATTAACTGTAACAACAGACCTTGAAGCAACGCCTATCGTTCTGCAAATAAAAGGTCAGGTTAACACAGGGGGTTCTGCAACACCATCTGACTTTCATATAGCGAATGGCAATTGGAAACTTAAAGCAGGCTCGTTTAATCTTGGTAAAGTATATCGCAAAGACGAATTTACTACACGCGACTTTCAAGTACTGAACGGAGGTAACAAAGCCATTACGTTTAGTGGAAAGTTTGTAGGTCCAGCCTATATAAAAGTTGATGTTACACCTAAAGTATTAGCGCCCGGTGCAAAGGGTAATATCAAAATCAGTTATAACGGGAAGCTCAAGAATGCATATGGCTTCCAATCAGACAACGTTGAAATTCAAACCGATGACGAGTCGAATCCGGTGAAGTCATTTTCGGTTTATGCTACACTCGAGGATTACTTTGAGCCTTTAAAACCGGAAGAACTTTCAAAGGCACCACAACTTCGCTTAGGAATGACGTCACTTGATTTCGGTACTGTCTCATCCGCTGGGGCTACGCGCGAAATCACAGTAACCAACAATGGAAAGAAGGAACTTAATATCCGTTCATTGCAAGGCAACTGTACATGTGTAACAGCATCCGCCACCAAGCCCACGCTTAAGCCAGGTGAAAGCAGTACCATCAAAGTAAATTTTAAGCCACAAGATCGTAAGGGCACGCAACAAAAAGCTGTAACAATCTATTCAAACGATCCAAGAAACCCAGTTCAACGTGTGACATTTTCCGCTTATGTAGATTGAAGATTTCAGGAGAGACATCCTCAATTCAGTGTTGATTATGCTCGAGGATTGAATGTTTGCTTTTATAATTTTTTTATCCCTTAGTTTGGAGTATTAGTGCTATTCTACTCCAAAATTATAGTCAGATTTGTTAACTTTACCCGTGTTCAATAAAGGTTTGAATGCAAACTATATTTCCGTTCCACCAAATAGATAAAGAGTGTTGAAGGTAGGATAGATTGTTGTTGCGGTGGGTGAATTGAAATTGAAATTGGGTTTAATAACTGTATATTTACCCCCCTTAAGGAAGGAAAAAACAAAGAAATGACCCGAATTTGTCTGATTTTAGGCGTGCTATTCTTGCTTCTTGGCGCCTGCGTTCCTAATCGAAAAATTGTTTATTTGCAAAAGGATGATCTCAAACACCGAGATGAAATTCCGAAGGATACGATATTACGCTCCCATGTCTTAAAGATAAGAGAATACCGTATCCAACCACTCGATATATTAAGCATCAATTTTGAGACTCTTAGTAAGGAGAACGATGATTTTGATTTTCTTTCAAGATTAAATGTCAATTCTGGAAGTAGCAGTGGTGGTAGCTCTGGTGCTATGTTGAGCGGTATTTTAGTAGATACCCACGGAGAAATTGATTATGCCGTACTAGGAAAAATAAAAGTGTCAGGACTGACACTTTTTCAGGCAAAGGACTCTATTCAAAAGCGAGCTTCGCAGTTTATGCCTGATGTTGTGGTAAGAGTAAGAATGCTCAATTTCAGATATACTGTTTTAGGAGAAGTAAATGGCGAACGGACCGTTCAAGCTACTAATACAAGACTCACTATGATGGAAGCGATAGGTCTTGCTGGTGGCTTGTCTGAATTAGCCGATCGAAGTCATGTTAAGGTACTTCGACAAAGTGGTGACAGTACGAAAGTTTTCTACGTTGATCTCCTAAAAGAAGACTATATAGAATCTCCCTACTACTTTGTCCAACAAAACGATGTGATTATAGTTCCTCCGTTAAGACAACGTCCCTTCAGAAGATATTTTACCAATAACCTGGGTATAATAACGACAACCATTTCGTTCATCGTGCTAATTGTAACTTTATCCCGATAAAAAATTTGAATACCCAGGCTCCTATACCAGATATTACTGAAGGCCCCAATACTTCTTCCAAAGGGATTCAAATCAATTTTAAGCGCGTAGCGGATCGTGCTATACGCTATTGGTATATCATATTGCTTTCGCTTATCATAAGCGTTAGTGTTGCATACTTGATGAATCGCTACAGTACGCGTATTTACCCGGTCAAAGCATCCATCATTATTCGTGAAAGCGAAGAAAATGTCGGTGCGAAATTTTTGTATAACAATGAGTTGCTTACTGAATATAGGAATTTCTATAATGAAATTTATATAATGAAATCATACCCCCTACTTCAGGAGGTAGTTGAGGAGCTTGGATTCGATGTGTCCTATTTTAGAGAAGGAGATATAAAAACAACGGAGTATTATGAGCCTAATTTCCCATTAACAATAAAAGCTATAGCCAATAAAGATAAGCGACCTTACGGCAAATCATTTTATTTTAAAGTAATAGATCAGCATACGTATTCATTGCAATACAAGGTTGATGATGACCAACCAGGAAAAGAGTTTTCATCGCTGCAGTTCAACGACACTGTTAAAATAAATGGCTACCAATTATTCGTGACTCGAAAAGCGGATGTCTCCGAATTATTTAACAAGACGTTGGTAGTTAGATTCAACAATCCGTTGTCGTTGGCGAAGTCTTACTCCAGCCGGCTAAAAATCGGATGGGCGATGACAGGATCGTCGGTAGTAGATCTTGAGATTAACGGATCTGTTATTCAAAAAGAAATCGATTTTCTGAGTAAATTCATTGAGCGTTACCAGGATTACGACGTAGAGAAAAAAAATAAAATGGTGGCCCGCGCCATCATGTTCTTGGACAACCAACTAGGGGTCATTGGAGACTCACTCGAGCATTACGAAGATCAGGTCGAAGATTTCAAGCGAAGAAATGTTATTACAGAGCTTGCGGAAGAAACTAACAGATTATATCTGAAACTCCAGGATTACGAAAATCAAAAATTTCAATACAGGTTATTAGACAATTACTTTACCTATATCTCGCAATTGTTAGAACAAAATCAGTATGAAGGCATTTTTACGCCTCAAAGTGTTGGTATTACAGATGGAATTATAACACAGCTAATAACAACACTTATCGAAGAGCAGGGGCAGGTCAACCTATACAAAACTAACACAACACGAGGCGTGTTGCATCTGGAAGATAATCCCGAATATCAAGCCAAGCTTAAGAAAATTCAGTTTCTGAAAGCAGATATATTAAAGACGATAGAAAATAACCGGAGCACTCAAAAGATCAACATCAAGTTTATAAACGATCAGATTAAACTTGTGGAGGATCAGCTCGCCAAGTTACCAAGTACAGAACGAGAGCTGGTTGGAATACAACGCAACTACTCACTACGTGAGAATCTGTATATATTTCTTTTGCAGAAAAGAACAGAAGCTGGACTCTCCATGGCTTCTACTACCTCGGATATAGTGGTGGTCAATCCACCCATGGCGGGCGGAGCTATATCACCTAAGACAATGCAAAATCTAATGATTGGAGTTGGGATTGGCTTACTGGTACCGCTGTCAATATTTATCTTGCTCGAAATTCTTAATAATCGAATCCAGTCAAAAGACGATATTGAGAATATGACTTCAGCCCCTGTAATTGGTGCGGTGGGGCATAATCCGGCATCAGACGCATTGATTGTTTACAATAAGCCACGTTCTGCAATGGCTGAGTCTTTTCGATCTTTACGATCTAATTTAAATTACTTTACTGGAAGTCAGGACCATCAAATTTTTATGGTTACCTCTTCTATTCCGGGGGAGGGTAAATCATTCACTACACTTAATTTGGCTACCGTATATGCTTTAGCAGGTAAACGTACTGTAATTGTTGGTGCTGACCTTCGGAAGCCCAAACTATACGATGAACTTGGTTTGAATAATACGATCGGTCTTAGCCAGTACCTGTCTGGCATGGCAACTAAAGAGGAAATAATACAAACCTCTTCAGTCGATAGTTTATATCTGATAGCGAGTGGCCCAATGCCACCGAATCCAAGTGAATTGCTTCTGCGACCAGCGATGGAAGAGTTGATAAATTATTTACGTACCGAGTTCGACTATATTATTATTGATACACCTCCTTTAAGCCTGGTTACAGATGCGTTTGTCTTGTCGAAGCATGTTAATCATACGCTCTTCGTCATCCGTCAAGATTATACACCGAAGGAGGCATTGCGATCGTTCGATGATTTTTATAAATCAGGAAGACTACTTCGCGTAAGTGTGCTATTCAATGATCTTCGGAAATCCGGTCTTGGCTATGGTTATGGAGGGTATAGTTATGGCTATGGTTACGGGTCGGGTTACCAATATGGTGGGTACTATTATGGCCGCAAGAAAAAGAAAAACGGTAATGATTATTATCAGGAATAGTGACTCACTGTTTTTTGATAATATGAATAACTTATTTGACCCAGATGCTATTTAATTCAATTGAATTTGTTTTTTTCTTAATTATAGTATATACGCTATACTGGCTGTTAAAGCATAGCAGACGCTCACAGAATAACTTGTTACTGTTAGTAAGCTATATATTTTACGGATGGTGGGACTGGCGCTTTGTTTTCCTACTGATGTTGTCAACTATTATCGATTACTCGTTTGGCTTGTTAATATATAACTCTGAGGGTCGAAAGAAGCTCTATTTGTGGTTGAGTATATTTAACAATCTGGCCGTTCTCTTCTTTTTCAAGTACTTTAATTTCTTTGCAGACTCCACACAGGCGGCGCTTTCTTTCTTCGGGATCACCATGAATCCTGTTTTTATTAATATAGTGCTACCTGTTGGAATATCATTTTATACTTTCCACGGAATGTCTTACGTAATTGATATCTATCGGGGAAACACTAAACCAATTCACAACTTTGTAGACTATTCTTTATTTGTAAGTTTCTTTCCTTTGTTGGTTGCAGGTCCGATTGAACGAGCTACGCACTTGTTACCACAGATCACTGCTGATCGAAAATTTAACTATACTCAATCTGCTGATGGGTTACGACTTATTCTTTGGGGGTTGTTTAAAAAGGTGGTGATTGCGGACAATTGCGCAGTCTTTGTGAACCATATATTCGAGAACTCGGCAACCGCTTCTAAAGTCGAATTAGCATTGGGTGCGATATTCTTCGCCTTCCAGATATATGGAGATTTTTCGGGCTATTCGGATATTGCGATTGGAACGGCCAAACTATTTGGTATTGAGTTACTCGTTAATTTTAGAACGCCATATTTCTCACGCGACATAGCAGAATTCTGGAGACGCTGGCATATTTCATTAACGACCTGGTTTCGGGACTATATCTATATACCACTGGGAGGAAGCAGGGTAAATACCATGAAGGCAATTAGAAATACAATGATTGTTTTTCTGATTAGCGGCTTTTGGCATGGAGCGAACTGGACATTCATTGTATGGGGAGCGCTTAATGGGCTATACTTTTTACCACTTCTTATCTCTGGTAAAAACAGAGTTCATACAGATACCGTTGCGGAAGGACGTTTCTTCCCCACATTTAAGGAGACATTTCAAATTGCGACAACCTTCTTACTAACATGTTTTGCCTGGATTTTCTTCAGAGCAGCGAACATAGGAGAGGCATTTGATTATATATATGGATTTTTTACAAATCAGTTATTACCCAGCCATGGTCTCGAAGGTATAGATCAAAAATTTATTATAATATTATTTCTTTTTTTGTTGTTGGAATGGTTGTTTAGAAACGGTATGCCTGAATTTGTAAGAAGCAGGCATGTAGCTTGGCGGCTCACTATATACTACGGTTTGGTTGCCTTGATTGTGTTCTTTGGTGCATTTGGTAATCAGGATTTCATATACTTTCAATTTTGATGAAGAAGTTTCTATGTAAAATATTGGTATTCGTATTGCCAGTAGTTCTTTTCTTTTCGTTGCCCTATGTTATTCTGAAGGTCTCCGGTGAGATGAGCGATTTGTCGAGAGTAACCGTTGGACGACATCACTTGCTTGGGTTGGCATATAGTGAGCAATCAAAGGACTATAAACTTGGCGAGATACTATCTAGAAGGCCTGATATCCTTGCGGTTGGTACGTCAAGAGTACTCCAGATACGTGATTTCTTTTTTAAAGAGCCCAGAGCTTTTTTTAATGGAGGAAGGCTGATATCGAGAATAGGTGATTTGCCATGCCTGATTGATGAATGGAATAAAAACACTTACAAACCTAAAGTACTTATACTGGGCCTTGATCAATATTTCTTTAACGAAAATTGGGATAATCTAAAAAAGGGATGTGAGTATAATTCTGAAGTGAGCGAATTGAATATGTTAAGTAAATCCTCTCTCGATATATATACTGACCTAATGGATGGTAAAATTCAAATAAAAAGTATTACGGAAAGCGACAATCGCTACGGTATAACTGCTATGATGAATAACGCTGGATATAGAACTGATGATGGGAGCTATTATTATGGAAAGATAATTCATGATTTTAAGAGTGGTATAAAAATTTCATTTAGGGATGTTGAGAAAAGAATTAAATCGGGAAGGCACAGATTTGAGTGGGGAGCTGAGGTAAATGATGATGCAATCAGTATTCTGAAATCATTTGTGGATTATTGCAAAAATAATGGTATTGAATTGGTGATGTTCGTACCTCCTTACCCAACAGCGATTTATAATCGAATGGTTGAATCAGGAAAGTATAGATATATGCTAAAATTAGACTCTACATTTAGCGCAAACAATCTAAGGGTGCATAATTTTATTTCACTGGAGACTATTGGATCTAACGATAACGAAGCGGTTGATGGGTTACATGGATCAGAAGTAGCCTACTTAAGGTTGATTCAAGAGCTTTGTAAACGCGAAACCTGGTTCGGAAAGTATATAGATTATGAACAGTTTAAATTGCTCGATAGCCCAGTCAATCCATTGGAACTAAAAGAAGAGAAGTATTAAAGTTATTTGAAATACTAATAAGAATACATGGAATTAAGAGGTAAAACAGTATTAGTTACAGGAGCAGATGGATTTATAGGGAGCCATCTCACACAACGACTCCTTGAAGAAGGATGTAAAGTAAAAGCCTTTGTCTACTATAACTCTTTTAATAGCTGGGGGTGGATTGATACATTTCCAAAAGAATTGAAGAATAAACTTGAGATTTTTGCAGGAGATATACGTGATCCCAATGGAGTGCGTACCGCCATGCAAGGCGTTGATGTTGTTTTTCATCTTGCGGCTTTAATCGCTATACCATTTAGCTATCACTCACCGGATAGCTATGTTGATACCAATGTAAAAGGAACGTTAAATGTAGTGCAGGCAGCACGCGATCTTAATACTAAACGCGTACTGGTTACATCAACATCAGAAGTATATGGTACAGCGCAATATGTACCTATAGATGAGCGTCATCCTCGTCAACCGCAGTCTCCGTACTCGGCATCTAAAATAGGAGCAGATTGTATAGCTGAGTCTTTCTACAGAAGTTTTAATCTACCGGTTACAATTGTACGACCATTTAATACATTCGGTCCACGTCAATCTGCAAGAGCAGTTATACCTACTATTATAACACAGTTACTGAATGGAGCAACGTCACTAAAACTTGGAGATCTCACACCGACACGTGATTTGCTTTATGTAAAAGATACCGTTGAAGGGTTTGTAGCCATTGCTAAATGTGATGAGCTCCTGGGGCATGATGTTAATATAGCCACTCAATCTGAAATTTCGGTTGGAGACCTGGCACGTAAGCTTGTGAGTCAAATTGGTTCGGATATTAAAATTGAAGAAGACCAACAGCGATTAAGACCTGAGAAGAGTGAAGTGTTCAGATTGTTTGGCAGCAATCAAAAACTTATAGAGTATACAGACTGGAAACCAAAGTATACATTGGATGCAGGATTGAAAGAGACCATTGAGTGGTTCTCTCAGTCCCAAAACATAGCCGGGTATAAATCTGATATTTATAATCTTTAATACAACACCGTGAGTCAAGTTACTATTATAGCAGAAGCCGGAGTTAATCATAATGGCGAGATAGAAAAAGCAAAGCAATTGATTGATGCTGCTGCGGAAGCGGGTGCGGACTATGTAAAGTTTCAGACGTTTAAAGCTGACAAACTTGTAAGCACAGAAGCCAAGAAAGCTTCTTATCAATCCAAAAATATTAACGATGGGGATGATTCGCAGTATGGCATGTTAAAGAAGCTTGAGCTAAGCGAAGCTGACCATCACATACTGAAGAAATATGCAGATGAAGCTGGTATCAAATTTCTGTCAACGGGATTTGATGAGGACAGCCTTGACTTTCTGGATTCGGTCGGTATCGATTTCTTTAAAGTGCCGTCTGGAGAAATCACCAATTATCCATACCTCAAGCACATGGCTTCAAAGAAGAAACCTGTTGTGGTTTCTACCGGTATGTCGTCCTTGGGAGAGATTGAGCAAGCACTGGATGTGTTGACGCAAGCAGGTGTCCCTATTGAAGATATAGCAGTGCTGCATTGCAATTCACAATATCCTACACCTTTCGAAGATGTTAATCTTGGCGCTATGCTTTCTATCAGAGATGCATTTAAAGTTCGTGTAGGATATTCGGATCATACATTAGGTATAGAAATTCCGATAGCAGCAGTGGCATTAGGAGCTACCGTAATAGAGAAGCACTTTACACTTGATCGTAATTTGCCGGGGCCTGATCACAAAGCATCACTGGAACCAAATGAACTGGCACACATGGTCAGATCTATTCGCAATGTAGAGCTTGCCTTGCAAGGTGATGGAAGGAAGCGTGCTTCTGCATCTGAATTGCCGAATAAAAGCCTGGTAAGAAAGAGTATACATTTAGCGACCGATAAAAAAGAAGGGGATGTGTTGTCGAAGAGTGACCTCATCATGAAGCGCCCTGGTGACGGTATATCTCCGATGTTACTTGATCTTGTTATAGGAAAAAAAGTATCGAAGAACTTAGCGTCTGGTGAAAAATTAACATGGCAACACTTCCATTGAGAGTAGGCGTTCTGACAAGCTCACGAGCAGATTTTGGTATCTATCTTCCTTTACTGAAGAAGATGCAGAACGATACTTTCTTCAATTTGAAGATTATAGCCTTTGGAAGTCACTTGTCTCCTTTTCATGGTTATACAGTAAAGGCGATTGAAGCAGAAGGTTTTTCCATTGATACAAAGATTGAGTCTTTATTAACAGGTGATTCTCCTGAAGCAATTGCTACAGCGATGTCATTAACGATGATGAAATTTTCGCAGTACTGGGGAATGCGTGCAAGTCAATATGATATAGTGCTCTGCCTGGGAGATCGTTACGAGATGTTTGCTGCTGTAACGGCAGGAGTCCCTTTTGGTGTAAAATTTGGACATTTACATGGTGGTGAAAAAACATTAGGGGCTATTGATAATTTTTTCAGGCATTCTATTTCACAGGCTGCGTGGTGTCACTTTGTTTCGACCGAAGCGTATGCAGAACGGTTAAAGCAAATGTTGGATGAACCCGAACATATATATAATGTAGGAGCATTAAGTCTTGATTCGCTGGCAGATATTTCTTTCTTATCGAAGGATGAGATTAAGAATAAATGGAATATTGATATGGCAGCGCCTACGATATTGGTAACATTTCATCCGGAGACAGTGAACGTATCGGAGAATATACATTATGCCAATGAATTGGTAAAGACTTTTATGGCGTTGTCTCAATTTCAAATTGTAATTACAATGCCGAATGCCGATACGTTAGGAGCTACGGTTCGAAATATATTCATTGAAAAATTATCAGGTCTGCCTCATATAGTAATGGTGGAGAATTTAGGTACAAGAGGATATTTTTCGGTAATGCATCATTGTGCATTTCTATTGGGTAATACATCCAGTGGAATCATTGAAGCAGCATCATTACACAAATACGTTATCAATGTAGGCGACCGCCAAAAAGGACGCATGCAATCTGATAATATCGTAGATGTTCCGATATCCAGTGACGCTATGTTGGAAGCAGTTAAGTCAATTTCTGGAAAGGGTGACTATACAGGTGAAAATATATACTATCGAGACGGCTCAGCCGATACGATATGTAGTTCGTTAAAGCAACTATTTTATTAGCCATAGATTATGTTTGTTGATTTTAGAGAATATGTAATAGACGACAAAAGCAATGCTCGTCAGGCTTTACAAAAGTTAGATGCGCTGTCTTCAAAAGACAGTCGCACGCTTTTTATTATCAACGAAGAAGGTAAGCTTTTAGGAACAGTAACCGATGGTGATATTCGCAGAGGCCTTCTGTCAGGGAGAGAGATATCTGAGAATGTAAATCTTTACATGAACCGGAAATTCAAATTCCTTCGCGAAGATCAGATCAATGCAGAAGAAGTAAAACTGTATAAAGGACTTAAGATTCATCTGCTTCCTGTGCTTGATTCAAAAGAGCGTATTGTAAAGCTGATCGATCTGAAACAAGTGCAAGCTATAGTTCCTATATCCGCACTGATTATGGCGGGTGGCAGGGGTGAGCGCTTAAGACCGCTTACAGATGCTACGCCTAAACCCATGTTGAAAGTCGGTGATAAACCCATCATTGAACACAATATCGACAGACTTATCAAATATGGTGTTGAAGACTTTTACATCAGTATCAAGTACCTGGGAAAAAACATTCAGGATTATTTTGGAGATGGAAAGTCGAAAGGTGTCAATATAAAGTATATCGAGGAGGATGAACCACTTGGTACGATAGGAGCGTTTCGCCTGGCGCCACAAATTCGCCACGAGCATATCCTAGTAATGAATTCTGATATTCTGACAACACTTGATTTTGAGGATTTCTATAAACACTTTCTTGCTATCAATGCAGATATGTGCGTTGCCAGCGTTCCGTACAGTGTAAATATACCCTATGGAGTATTGGAGTTAAGTGATGATCTTCATGTTACTTCACTAAAAGAAAAACCAACCTATGTATATTACTCGAATGCAGGTATCTATCTTTTGAGATCAAAACTTCGTGATCTCATTCCTGCGGAAGGCATGTATAATGCAACCGATCTGATGGATGATCTGATACGCAGCAAGCGTAAAGTTGTAAACTTTCCGATACTCAACTACTGGCTTGATATAGGTAATCAACAGGATTTTCTCAAAGCACAGATGGATATTAAACACCTTGAGCTATAAATGAAAACCTTAGTAATTATACCGGCACGTGGTGGTTCAAAGGGTATACCCCTTAAAAATATTAAGCCGTTGGGCGGAATTCCGTTGATACATCACAGTATAAAAGTTGCAAGAACTTTCACAGATGATGCAGATATATGTATCTCTACAGACTCTGATAAAATTATTGATTGTGTTCTGGAAACGGGTTTGAAAGTTCCCTTTACCAGACCTGAATCGTTGGCTACCGACACAGCCGGTACCTACGAGGTATTACTGCATGCTTTGGACTTTTATGCGAAGAACGGAATTCAATATGATTCTGTTTTGCTAATGCAGCCGACATCGCCTTTCCGTAAGGCAGAACATTTACAGGAGATCAAAGCGCTATATACTAGTTCGTTGGACATGGTTGTATCCGTAGGGGTGAGTCCCTATAGTCCTTATTTTAATATTTTTGAAGAGGACCAGGAAGGATTTCTTCAAAAAAGTAAGTCAGGTTCTTTTAAGAGACGGCAGGATGCTCCGTCAAGCTACTTTTATAATGGGTCATTATACATGATTAATGTTTTTTCATTGCGAAAACAACCGCTTCATGAATTTAAAAAAGTCAGGAAGTATGTTATGGATGAGTTACACTCACAGGATATAGATTCCCCTTTAGACTGGGCTCTATGTGAGACTATACTAAATCAGGGACTAGTATAAACTGAAAAAACCGAAGTTATCAATTCGTTAAAATTCTGAATCTGTGGATAGGCTAAAGCAATTAATTAAAAAACAATTTGAAGACTTCTACTACTTCTATAATTATCTTGGTTACAGAATTTTTATTTCTGTCGGTATAAGTTTAGCAGTAGGTGTTCTGGATGGTTTCGGGTTGGCTATGTTTCTGCCGTTACTACAGATGGTGGATAATAGTGGTGCTCAGGTTCAGTCTGAACAGATGGGAAATTTATCTTTTTTGGTTGACGGGTTGAGTTGGTTGGGTTTTAGCCTCACACTACAAACAGTTCTTTTGGTAATCCTTACTTTTTTTGTTTTGAAAGGATTAATGAAATATGCTGAAGGATATTATAAAGTGCTCTTGCAACAACGATTTATAAGGATAATTCGGTTTTCAAATATCACATTGCTTTCCGGTTTTAAATATAAAGCTTTTGTAAGCAGTGACTCAGGAAGAATTCAAAACACATTTAGCGGAGAAGTTGAGAAAGTATTGCAGGCTTATCGATCTTACTTTACATCTTTTCAGTACGGTGTATTGGTAGCAGTATATATTTTCCTTGCCTTTATGGTTAATCCTCAATTCGCCATTCTGGTTGCTATCGGTGGAGCCCTTACTAACTTGATATTTAAAAAAGTATACCAGATTACAAAGCAGTTGTCTCGGGAGCTAACGAAGGAGTCTCACATTTTTCAAGGATTGTTAATTCAAAAGGTTGCAAACTTTAAATACTTAAAGGCTACAGGACTGATACACGATTTTGGAGATAAACTAAAACGCATTATTCTAAAAATAGAAGAGGCACAACGAAGAATAGGCCTGATGTCTACATTTCTGGCAGCCATGAGAGAACCAATCGTTATGGTGGTAGTAGTGTCCGTGATCCTGGTACAGGTAAAATTTTTCTCTCAGAGCTTGGGACTGATTATTTTGAGTTTATTGTTCTTCTATAGGTCCCTTACCTTTTTAATGGCCCTTCAGAACTATTGGAATACTTTTTTATCAGTTTCCGGTTCTTTGGAGAACATGTCTGAATTTACGAATGAACTGAGATCACATCAGGAGGTGAGAGGAACCGAAAAAGTAGATAAGTTTCAGAAGTCATTGCTACTGAAAAATTTATCTTTCTCCTATGGAAATGAACCTATACTTCGGGATATCTCCCTTGAAATACCAAAAAATGAAACCATTGCGCTGGTAGGAGAAAGTGGTTCTGGAAAGACCACGTTAATGAATGTATTGAGCGGACTTTTAAGTGGTGAAAAAGGAATGTTCTTTATTGATGATAAGGATAGTCAGACGATTGATATCGTATCGTTTCAAAAGAGAATAGGGTATATCACACAAGAGCCCGTTATCTTCAATGATACTGTATTTAATAACATAACATTTTGGGATGTACCAACGCCTGCCAATATTCAGCGATTTGAACGGGCTATGAAAATGGCTTCTATATATGATTTTGTAATGGGCCTGCCCGATAAAGAAAAAGCACAGTTAGGAAATAATGGTATTATGGTGAGTGGTGGGCAAAAACAGCGCATCTCTATTGCCCGTGAGTTATATAAAGATGTTGACTTCCTATTTATGGACGAAGCAACATCAGCACTTGATTCCGAAACAGAACGAAGCATTCAGGAAAATATAGATCAACTTAAAGGACAATTCACCATTATTATCATTGCCCACAGGTTGTCGACAGTTAAGAATGCTGACAGGATCATCTATCTTAATAAAGGTGTAATTGAAGATATAGGCAATTTTGATGATTTGAAAGTGAATTCAAAGAAATTCCAGAAAATGGTTGAACTGCAACAGTTTTAATGCAATGATAAAACGAATCATCTATATAAATTACTTTATATATAAAGTTCTTCTGAAGTTTTCGAAGATTAGTTGGAGAAAAAAAGGTGAAAGTAAAACTGTTACTTGGAATGAACTACAGAAGAGAAAAAAATCAGATACCCTCGTTATATTAGGAAGCGGAAAATCCATTAATGAAATTAGTAAAATTCATTGGGAAGAGTTTGCTGGTTATGATACTATAGGTTTTAATTTTTGGCCCGTTCATAGTTTTGTGCCGAGTTTTTATTTCTTTGAAACACCAAGGGACAAGGGAAGATATGAGACTTTTAAGAAACTATTTCTTTCTGTAGAAGAACAATATAAATCTTCATTAGTAATATATAAAGATGTTCGTTTTGCGAGAGATAGCGCTTTTCGTGATAAGGTATTTGGTGTCGGGTCATTTATGGACTTTTTTTCAATCCCTGGTTCCTCCCAGAGATATTTTAATCTCTCTTTGTCGGTGATTGATTTCTTGTACAAATATGGTTTATTCAATTTTATTAATTTTTGGAAGAGAGCCTCAATAGTCGGTCTCTTGTTTTTCGGAATTAAAATGAAATATAAGCGAATCATTATTTGTGGTATAGATTTGATGAATTCAGATTATTTTTATGATACTACATTTTTGAAAAACCCCTCTGTTTCTGATGATGTTATTTCTGCTTTGATTGAAGAGAATAAAAAAGTCTTTAGTAGTGATTCAATTCACAAAACGAACAATAAACTTTACGGAGAGTTGATTGTGGAAGATTTGATCCAACTTATTAGAGAGCATGGTATTTCAAAGGATGTATCCATATTTATCTATAATAGTTCTTCACTGCTTAGTAGATTCTTACCAACGTACAATTGATGAAATTTAATTATCTATTATTAGTAGGCTCACTGAAGAAAGGTGGAGCAGAACGCAATACTGCTATACTCGCTAACCATTTGGTTAGCCGTGGCCATGCTGTTACTATAGCTCTTTTTATACGCAACATCGCTTTTGAACTGGATCCCAGAGTAAATATTGTTCATGTAGATCATAAGCGATACACCAGTAAGGTACTTAGTGCATTATATGTTATAGCAAATGTAAGAAAGCTAGTCAGAACGCTTAGACCGAAGCGACTGATTGCGATGTCACGTATAGGCAGCTTATTAGCCACATGCGTTTTATTCAGACATACAGTCACCAGATTTGATATCTATCCTTTGATAGGCTATAAAAAGTACAAGCAATGGCAATTCTGGTTTTTCTATAATATGCCCTGGGTAAAATACGTAGTATGCCCATCAGAAGAATTGAAGGAAGATGTTACTCGGTTTTTTCTTAATAAGCGCAAGTTAGTAACCATCTATAACCCGGTTCCTCTGCCCAAAAAGAACGCGGAGCAAGCATCAGAACTTCCTGAAAGCCGCACATACTTTGCAATAGTGTCGAGACTTAGCCGGCAAAAGAATGTAGCACAGGTAATAGAAGCATATCATCGATTCAGGATTTTTGAAAGAGCAGATTTAGTTATCTTAGGAGATGGTTCGGAGATGCTTCATTTGAAAGCATTGATCAGAAAGCTTGAGTTGACTGATTACGTTAAGCTGAAGGGATTTATAGGTGACCCGCATCCTTATATGGTGAATGCTGTCGCACTAATAAATGCTTCGCTTCGCGAAGGCTTTCCAAATGTAGTGGTAGAGGCTTTGTCATTAGGCACACCAGTGATTTCGTCACTAGCCAAGACAGGTCCTAAAGAAATAATTTTTCATGGAGATAACGGCTATTTATTTCCGGTAGGTGATTATGAAAAAATGGGAGAAGCAATGACCGAGCTTCTTGTAAATAAGGATCTGTATGCGCATCTGAAAAGAAACGTTACGAAGGGACTGGACAGATTCACGCAGGAAAAAGTTATGAATAGCTGGGAAAAAATTTTAATAAATTGAAAATGAATACTCTGATAGTTTCAGCATATAATGTAAACACATGCTCAAGATCCATTATGCTGGATCAACTGGCAGAACGTGTTGAATCGAAAGGTCCGTCAGATAAAATATATTATTTGAATTGCTTAAATAGCTTTGATGCATGCTATTTTAATTTTGAGGGAAGGCCGAACGTCTGCTTTTCATGTAGGATTAATGCGAATAGAAATCTAAGGCTATTTAATGGTGATTACACGCCTTTAAGTTTTCAGGATATCTTAACAGCGGATGACTTGAATCAAGCCAATTTGTTCTTTAACGACAATGCCGCTATTGACTTTAATACCAAATACCACAACTTTGAAATCGGAGAGGCACTGCTTTCGGTCTATATCTCTAATACACGGAGTCGCGATTTGGAATTGGCAAATAAGTCAACCTATATAATGAAATCAAAAGTTAATTCTTTGGCGCTATATATAGCTAGTAAGCGTTTTTTGAAGGAGAACGGTATTAACACCGTAGTAAGTTTTAATGGCAGAATGGACTATAAGAGAGCTATATTTCGTGCGGCTGAAGCTTTAGGTATAGATTGCTATAATTATGAGCGGACCCGTCCGGGAGGATATATAGAAATTTTCAAGAATACATTACCACATAACATTGTAGCAAAGACGGAGTGGATAAACAAGGCTTGGAATAATCCTGAATATACACTCGATGAAAAGACGAAGATTGGTATCCAGTTTTTTGAGGAAAAGAAAGCGGGGAAAGTTATTGTTGACAAGTCGTATGTAGCAGGCCAACAAAAAGGCTTGTTGCCTGAGGAAGTAAAAAACAGTAGCAGGAACATTGTTTTATTCACAAGTTCGGACGATGAATTTGCTGCCGTAGGTAAAGAATACAAGAATCCTTTTTTCGTTGACCAGTTAGACGGTATCAACTATGTGGTGGATTTGATGGGGAAACAGTTACCAGATTCTAATCTGATAATCCGCATGCATCCTAATTTAAAAGGTGTCAAAGGAGCAGAGGCCACCGGAATCCTTACGCTGGATAAGATACATCCAAATATCCATGTGATTCCACCTGAAAGCCCGGTAGATAGTTATGCGCTGATAAATATGGCTGATAAAATTATCGTCTTTGGCTCCAGTATAGGGATTGAATCAAGTTTTTGGAGAAAACCTGTAATTTTGCTGGCAAAGAGTTTTTACTGGTTTTTGGATGTTGCCTATATTCCGAATGATAAAGAGGATATCTTGAGCTTGCTTAAAACCGATTTGCCAAACAAAGATATAACTGGCTGTATAAAGTATGGTTTTTATGCTTTGAAGGGTGGCGTTAAAGCGAAGTATTATGATCAAAAAACGATCACCTCACCGCCACTTTTTAAAGGTATAAGAATGAATGATTATGATTGGATGACAAAAATAGTAGCCAGAATAATTCGCATAGTGTATAGAGTGTTCAACGTTAGGATGAGATTGAAATGGATAAAATAATAAACTACAAAATATTGGATTGTACCCTTCGTGATGGTGGCTACTACACGAATTGGGATTTTAATAGAGATCTGGTGAACACTTACCTGAACTCCTTTAATGATTTACCAGTCGATTATTTAGAGATTGGTTATAGAAATAATCCCATGAAAGAATATCTGGGTGAATATTTTTATTGCCCGGAATATGTGTTGCGGGAAGCCAGGCAATTGTCGACTAAAAAGCTGGTAATTATTCTGGATGAAAAAAATGTTAGACCTGAACATGTTGAGCAACTATTAAAGCCATGCGTAGGACTGATTGATATGGTTCGAATTGCGCTTGATCCAGAGCAGTTTAGCCGCGCGTTAAAACTTGCAGAAGAAATCAAGAAGATGGGATTTGAAGTAGGTTTCAACACCATGTACATGAGCAAGTGGAAGCAGAATACTGCATTTTTAAATGAACTAAAATATGTAGATGCTGTAGCAGATTACTTTTACATGGTAGATTCTTATGGTGGTGTATATCCGCAAGATGTTATTGATACTATACAGATGGTAAAAGAACGTACCTCCGTTAAGTTAGGCTTTCATGGTCATAATAATATGGAGTTGGCGCTCATTAATTCTTTGACTGCTGCGGAGCACGGTGCCGAGATTATTGATGCTACTGTTACAGGTATGGGACGTGGTGCCGGTAATTTGAAAACAGAATTGCTGCTGACCGCACTGAATGCCAGGATGGGCCTGAAGCTAAACTTTAATGCTCTTTCAAAGACAGTAGACGGATTTGAAAAATTAAAACAGAATTATCACTGGGGTACAAACCTACCGTATATGGTTTCTGGCGCTAATTCGCTTCCACAAAAGGATGTAATGGAGTGGGTGTCTACCCGGTATTACTCAATCAATAGTATTATTAGAGCTCTTGAAAATCAGAAAGCAGGTATAATTGACAATGAGAGGCTAGCCGAATTTAGACCAAACAAAAAAAGTAAAAAAGGGCTGATCATCGGTGGAGGTCCTACAGCCAGATACCACCAAAGGGCAATAAGTGAATTCATCAAAGCACAAAACGATCTTGTAATAATACACGCTTCGTCAAAAAACGCGGCACTATATAAAGATATAAATTTCGATCAGTATTTTTCACTCGTTGGCAACGAAGGCTATAGATTGGAGCAAGTTTTTGAAGACATAAAAAATTTTAAAGGGAACTGTGTGCTGCCTCCATATCCAAGAAAAATGGGTACATATATTCCTGCTGCTATTGGAGGCAAATCTTATGAATTGCCCTCTGACCTTTTTACGGATAAATTTGGGGATTCACATACGGCAATAGCATTGCAAACTGCATTGTGCTTAGGTGTTGAAGAGTTGGCAGTAATCGGTTATGACGGTTACCAGGAGGGGTCGATTACACAGAAAGAACAGAGTCTTATATATGAGAACGAATATTTGTTCAAAAAATTTGTAGACTCTTGTTCTTGCTCATTGTATAGTTTGACACCGACTAATTATAAATCTCTTAATGTAAATTCTGTATACTCAATCATCTATGGATAATTCGATAAGCGTGTTCCTTCCAACGCGAAAAGGCAGTGAGCGTGTTGCAAATAAGAACACAAGAGACTTTTGCGGAATAAAGGGAGGGCTTTTGTATTTAAAATTGCAAAATATACTCAAGCTCAAAAACGTTAATGAAATTATACTATCAACGAATGATCCGGCTTCCATTGATGTGGGATCACGTTTTAAAGACACCCGCCTCCGTATTATTGAACGACCAGAGAATTTGTGCCTTTCTGAAACAAAGGTATCAGACCTGATTGCCTATGTCCCGACTTGCGTATCCACCGATCATATACTTTGGTTGCATGTAACGACACCATTTGTTGGTGTTGAAGATTACAACCAAGCTATTGAACAGTACTTTAAAAACCTCAACAATAATTCATTTGATAGTTTGCTAAGCGTGAATAAGCTGCAACAGTTTCTTTGGGACAACGATAGCCGGCAAATGATTAACTTCGATATTGAAGGAGGAAATTGGCCAAGAACGCAGGACTTAAGGCCACTCTACGAGGTAAATCATGCCTTTTATATCAACAGCAAGAGTAACTATCTTAAGTATAACAACAGAGTCACTCCAAACCTTGACATCTTCGTGTTAGGTGCAATTAAATCACTAGATGTGGATTTGGAAGATGATTTTTTGATTGCCGAAGCTATCTATGACAGACTTTACAAAGTATAAGGCCATTTTTTGGGATTTTGATGGCGTATTGATGGACTCTATGCCCGTTCGTGATCGCGGCTTTCAATTGGTGTTGGCATCATATCCCGATCAAGAAGTGGAGCAACTACTCGTTTATCATCGACAAAATGGTGGACTTTCGCGCTATGTAAAATTCAGACACTTCTTTGAAGTGATTAGAAGGGAAACTATTACAGAACCGGAAGTGCTTACATTGGCGGAAGAATTTTCGCAGGTGATGAGAAAAGAGTTGCTAAACATAGAATTGTTGATTCATGATTCCATTGCTTTTATAAAAGAGAATTATCAAGACTATAAAATGCATGTCGTGTCAGGTTCCGATCAGAACGAGCTCCGCTATCTCTGTCAGCAACTACAACTCGATGGATATTTTATTTCTATACATGGGTCGCCAACACCGAAGAAACAACTTGTGGCAGATCTGTTAAAAGAATTTGAATACCCATCAGAAACCGTTGCTTTTATAGGGGATTCAATAAACGACTGGGAAGCAGCTTCTTCCAATAGAGTTGATTTCTTTGGGTATAATAATGTGCAAATGAAAGGTCTCGGAGTAGACTATATCAATTCATTTACTAGCTATGATCGTTAAATTATTGAAAGCTATATCTGGTTTATTCATAATGCCTTGGGGTATTAGAATTTTTAACCCTGATAAGATATTTAAAGGAAAGCGCATCGCAGTAATCGGAGCTGCCAGCTCAGCTTATGAGAAGGAGCTTGGTGCTTATATTGATTCTTTTGACATAGTGATTAGAATCAATAAGGCATTAACAACTTGGAGACAAGAGAATGAAGTGTTTATCGGTACAAAAACAGATGTCTTATTTCATTCTTTTTATGAAAATAACTTGAGCGGAGGAGGTCCATTGGACTTTCAATTATTTGAAAAGCGGAATGTAAAGTATGTAGTCAATCCAATTAATAACAAAGAAGGATGGAGATTGAACTATAACTTTTATAAGAAATACAATGAGTTAAAGGTAACATATCTTCTTTCGAATGCTTATTACCGCGAAATAGAGCAACCATTTAATGGGTTTAAGCCAACCGTTGGTTACGCGGCTTTATATAGCATTTTGAAATCGCCTTTTAAAGAGGTTTATATAACAGGTTTTACATTCTTTAAAACACCCTACAGTAAAGGGTATAGGGATGATTTAGTTGATATGGAAGCAAACAAAAGACATATAGCAGCTCAAGGGCTACATGATCCTGATATTGAGTTTAGGGAGTTTTTAAAAATGTTGGAAAAGAACAACGAGAAATCAATTATTCTGGATGATACTTTGAAAGCTATTGTGACAAATAACTAGTCTCTTTTATTAAACGTGCCGTCAAATTGATAAGTAGAACTTCAATTCTTATAATCCCACGGCGAAGCACTCCCTAGTGCAGCATAAGCAATGCTTACACGAATCGTCATAAACTATTATCCTAATACAGGCAGTTACTACAATTTTGTTGAGACAATGTTTGAGGTGAAGAACCAAATATAGCCGAATAGACAACCGACGAACTATGAGCAAGAAGTCCGATAGTATAACGAAGAATTGTGCCATATTTATTATGCCTCGTAGTAGCAGTGATTGGGCTGGTGCAGAAGCCCTTTGGATTACAGTTGCAGGATGGGCAGCGGCAGCAGCAAGGGCTTTAGGCGATGCTTACGTATTAACTACGGACAGAATAGCAAAACCCGATGAAGTCATTCATTATCCGTTAGCAGCCAGAAATATAAAACAAGGAAGACAAGGCCAATTAAGTAGGTGGATTCCTTTGATGTTAATCACATTGATAAAGGATTTACTACTGTGGAGAAAATCTAGGAGAAAAAGCAATTACTCTTACCCTCTGCCATTTAATGCTGAGCATATAAACTTTATCTGGGAACAGCACGATTTGTTTCCTGGGCCAGGTAGAGAAATGGCTAATAAATATAAGGTGCCTTTAATTACGTATGTCCACGCACCTCAGGTTTGGGAATCTGCCAAATGGGGTGTAAACCGCTTTGTTTGGGGATGGTTTCTGGAAAAATTTGTCGAAGCCCCAGCGCTAAAAAGATCAGATTTAGTCGCTTGCGTTTCTCAGGAAGTAGCTGACAAATTGGAAAAGATGGGGATTCCAAAAAATAAAATATTGATTTCGCCAATGGCTGTAGATCCTTACCTTTTCAAGAAAAATCAAGATGCAAAATCACTCAAAGAGTCATTAAGACTTAGCAATAAAACGGTAATTGGATGGACAGGAAGTTTTAGAAATTTTCATGGTTTAGATTTATTGGTGAAGGCTTTTAACCAAGTGCATCAATCGCATCCAGATACCAGTTTACTTCTTGTTGGAGATGGATTTGAAAAAGTAAACATAGAAAAGTTGGTTGAAGAACTGGAGATCACTGATGCTGTTGTTTTTGCGGGGAGGCAAGCGTTTGCCCAAATTCCTTCTTTTGTTTCAATTTTTGATATTGCTATTGTGAGTGCCAGATCATCAGAAGGATTTCATTATTCTCCTTTAAAACTTCGAGAATATTTAGCTGCAGGAAAAGCAACGTTAGCTCCAAGGGCTGGCGAAATACCAAGCTTGTTTATGCATGGTGAAACTGTTATGCTTTATACGGCGGGGGAAATTAATGATATGGCCACGAAACTGACAGAATTAATTTCAAATGTTGAATTTAGAGAAGAGATTTCCAAAAGAGGAATGGAGTATATTTTGTCAAATGGCACTTGGGACTTTGAACTCCAAAAGTCACTGTTATCCCTAACTCGCCACGATGAAATACATTAAAACCTTAGACGGGCTTAGAGCTATTGCAGTTCTCTTAGTAATTATATCTCATTGGGTTTCAAAGAGTCATTGGTTAAATTATTTACCTAATGGAGCTATTGGCGTTACAATTTTTTTTGTACTCAGTGGTTATCTGATAAGCTCTATTCTTTTTAGTTATAAGGATAAAATTGATGCTGATAAAGGCGGAGTTTGGTCTGCGATTAAGGTCTTTTATATAAGAAGATCGCTAAGGATATTCCCTATATACTATTTGTTCGTATTGTTTTTGTTTTTCTATGGATATACTTTGATCCAAGATCAGCTAGCATACTTTCTAGCCTATTCATCCAATATACTTTTTTTTAAAAGGAATGAACTAGGCGGAACAGTTTCGCACCTTTGGTCATTAAGCGTTGAAGAACAATATTATCTTCTTTGGCCCATTTTGGTCTTGACTGTTAATAGACGATTTACCTGGCTCCTTATAGTTGTTTTTATTTTAACAGGATTGTCTTTCCAGATCATATTTGTTAAAGAAGGTACGTTTTTCGGACTGTTACCGTTTGCAGCTTTTGACGCCTTTGGTTTTGGAGCTTTGCTCGCATTTGTTCAACGATATCATGAGGATAGGATATCCACTTTTTCTAAAGTAATCAATTTTGTTTCGTTAGTCATTTTAACATGGTTAATAATTACGCAAATCTACTCATTGGAATTGCTCATCCCGGCTAAAGTAGTTATGTCAGTCTTTTCGTTGTTTGTATTATTTCATTTAGTTGTTCCAAGCAAGAATGCTATATCTTTTTTTTATCAAAAAATGTTTACCAATGACCAACTGGTTTTTTGCGGTAAGATAAGCTATGGTATCTATTTATATCACACGTTGATTCCTGGTTTCTCCGATAATTACTATTATAAAATAATAGGACATAGTAGTTTTCTCAGTCACGATTTCTTCTTCTTTGTTTTCAATATTATGATTTTACTAATGGTGTCATCACTGTCTTGGTTTATTGTAGAGAAACCATTCAATAGTTTGAAGTCAAAGTATAATTTTCAATGAAAATCCTCCAGTTCATACAAAAGCCTCAGTTAAGAGGAGCAGAGATGTTCGCCTGCCAGTTATCCAACCACCTGCTGGATATGGGGCATGAAGTCACTGTTATTTGTTTACTCGATGGCAACGCGAAACTTCCTTTTAAAGGGAAGCTGGTAAATCTGAAAAGACCTTTGGCGAAACGATTTTTTGATGTTGAGGGTTGGAAGCAACTAGCCAAATATATAAAAGAGAATAAGCCAGATATAATTCAGGCGAATGCAGGTGATACTTTAAAATTTGTTGCCTTATCTAAATTATTCTACCGATGGAAAACTCCTATTGTATATAGGAACGCCAATAAAGTAAGCGACTTCATTACGTCCCACCCTAAACTTGTCTTTAATAAATTTTTGGTTAATCAGCTACAGCATATCATTTCAGTAAGTGAATTATGCAGGCTTGACTTTATTAAGACCTATAGTATACCTCCAGAGAAAACTACGATGATACCGATTGGTATCGATGCTGCAATCATTGATAAGACTCTGTCGGAAGATGTACGTCCATATTTTAACTCGGCAAAAGTGATCGTGAATGTTGCCAGCCTCGTTCCGGAAAAAAATCACGAAGCATTACTGCGTATAACCCGTGAAGTAGCGAAAGAATATAACAATATTAAAGTGTTGATATTGGGAGATGGAAAGCTTCGTGAAAGCCTGCAACAAAAAATTGCAGCGATGGGACTTGAGGATCATGTGATATTGTTAGGGTATCGCTCTGATGTGTTGTCGATTCTGTCTAATGCTGATGTGTTCACATTGCCAAGCAGGATAGAGGGACTGCCCGGAGTAATATTGGAAGCCTTTTATTGCGAGGTGCCCGTAGTAGCGTATAACGTTGGTGGTATCAGCGAGGTTGTTAGAAATAATGAAACAGGTTGGTTGATCGATAAGGATAACGAAGGCGAATTTATAGCAGCAGTAAAAGATGTACTCGTAAACACAACCAAGACAACTGAGCTTAAAAAGAATGCTAATCAATTTGTGCAAAAAGAATTCATGAATGATAGAATAGCGAAAAAATTCGCTGACGCATATACCAAAGTTCTGAACCGTAAAAGCGCAGTATGAATCGAAAAATAAAAGTCCTTCACGTTATCAAATCACTAGGCAGGGGAGGCGCTGAAATGTTGCTACCGGAAACACTGCGCGTGCATAATAAAGATCAATTCGAGTTTCATTATATATACTTTCTTCCGTGGAAGGACGCTATGGTGAGCTCTATTCTTGAACACGGAGGAAAAGTTACTTGTATTGCGGCAAGTAACAATATCGAGCTACTGTTCAAGTCGAAGGCTGTTTCAGAATATGCAAAAGCGCACAATATAGATTTGATCCACGCACATCTTCCATGGGCTGGTGTAGCTTCCCGTATTGCGGGGAAACTGTCTGGTATTCCTGTCATTTATACCGAGCATAATAAGCAGGAGCGTTATCATATAGCTACGCGACTAGTAAATCTGCTCACACTGAATTGGCTTACGAAAATCATAGCCGTCTCGGAAGATGTAGAGCAATCTATACGCAAACATAAATCGAATTTAAAGGCATCATTGAATACCATTCTGAATGGTGTTAACACCGAACGATTCGCACCTGGACAATTTAAACGAGAGGATGTTCGTAAAGAGTTTAATATACCTATTGATGCACCTTTAGTTGGTACGATAGCAGTATTTCGTTTTCAAAAGCGATTGGATCTATGGATTGAGCTAGCAAAAAAAATTCTTGAACAAAGACCAGAAACCCATTTCATCATTGTAGGAGATGGTCCGTTGAAGGATCTGTTGCTCGAAAAACAAAAGCAGCTGAACCTGGAGAACAGAATCCATTTTGCCGGTACTCAAACAGAAGTGCGTCCGTACTTATCGACATTTGATTTGTATATGATGACTTCCATCTTCGAAGGTCTGCCCATTGCGTTATTAGAAGCTATGGCTTCGGGATGTGCCGTAGTCACTACGAATGCAGGAGGTATAAAAGAAGTGATCAGGCCCGGTATAGATGGCCTTCTGTGCGATGTTAATGAACCGGAGCGTTTGGTTGAATTTGCAGCAGAGCTAATTGCAGATACCCAAAAAAGAAATACGTTAGCCCTCCAGGCAAGACAACGTGTTAAGGAGGAATTTAGCATGGAGAGAATGGTGAAGGCACTTGAAGACGTATATAAGCAGGAAGTAAAAGAGTACTAATTAGCATTTCCCTCGATTAGCGGAAAGCAATAATGTTGAAAAATAGCGAGTATTGCATGACAAAGAATTGCTATGGAGATCAGGACTGCTACCGAGCACGACATACCTTTAATTGTTGAGTTACTAAAAAAAAGCCTTGGCGAGGAACTCATGCCAAAGTCAAAAGAGTATTGGCAATGGAAACATATTGATAATCCGTTCGGTAAATCTCCTGTAATACTGGCTTTTGAAAATGATACATTGGTAGGTGTGCGGGCGTTTATGCGATGGCAATGGAGATCTGCAGGACAAATCTTTGAGGCTGTCCGTGCAGTAGATACAGCCACACATCCAGATTATCAGGGCCGCGGTATTTTTAAGAAACTGACTCTGGAGCTTTTGGATTACTGCGCCCGTGAAAAATGGCATTTTGTTTTCAATACTCCGAATAATAGTAGTAAGCCAGGATATCTTAAGATGGGATGGAAAGAGGCAGGGAAACTTCCTATTAGCATTCCTATAGTACATCCATTTTCTATCGCACTAAATATGTCAAGACTTAAACGGTCATCAATAAAGATAAATGATAGTTGCCAGGAACTGCATCTTCAACATTCGGGGCTTGAAGAACTTTTGAAACAGAACGCAGCACGCTGTAAAGATCAAATCATTACGTCACATTCTGTACATTCATTACAATGGAGATATCAAGATGTACCGGTAGCCCAATACTTTACTCGTGCATTACAAACTGGAGAAAAGCTGAATGTTTTATTGGTATATAGATTGAAGTCTTCCAAAGCAGGCAATGAACTTAGGGTAACCGATATTTTCATGGACGCTGATAAGTATAGGGCAGAAGTACGTGCTATGGTAAAGGAACTGGTAAAACTCCATGCGGCTGACTATGTCACAGTTTCAGGACTAAATTCTTGGTTGAACGGAGCAGGACCATATTTAAGAAAGTTACCAGTAGGGCCTATTGTTACAGTTCGAAATATAACGTTTGATGCTGCCAATACGCTCCTTAATTTTCATGGATGGGGGCCATCCGTTGGTGATCTCGAGTTGTTTTAGATTCACCTGTTTGGACACTACAAGTCAGAGTAATAAATACGAAAAACCTTTAGGTGTTTAGAGTTCAAACTATTATCTAGCCGTGTTAGCAATCTAAAGAATAAGTACCTACCTGCCTTTTAAACTATATGGAAATTCGCCTCGCAGAGGAAGGTGACATACCTGAAATCGTAAGCCTACTGAAGCTAGGATTAGGAGAGAGTCTTCTTCCTAAATCTGAAATTTATTGGCGATGGAAACATCAGGATAACCCTTTTGGAAAGTCATTGGTATTATTGGCCATTGACAAAAATAAAATCGTTGGCGTTCGAACATTTATGCGTTGGAAGTGGAGGTCAAGTAATGGGATCATTGAAGCGGTGAGGGGAGTAGATACTGTTGTACATCCGGACTATCAAGGTAACGGTATGTTTGGAAAACTAACCTTGGCATTAATAGATCATTGCCATAAATATGAATATGGGATGTTATTCAGTACACCTAATAAAAAAAGTAAACGAGGATATACTAAACTAGGTTGGGCAGAGGCCGGTAAGTTACCGATTCAAATGAAGGTGATAAGACCGGTATCGATGATGCTCGATGTTGTGTTACGAAAAAAGGCAAGGCAAAAAACGACGTTAAAAAAAGATGAATCAATCTCATACTATTTGAATAATGTTGGGTTGGCTAAGCTGATATCATTAAATAATTTGCTCTATGGCTCTAATGTAATTACAGAGCACTCTGCTGCGACATTGAAGTGGCGTTATGCAGATGTACCGGTAGCAGAATACCATGCGGCAGGAGTTGAGGATAAAGAATTGAAAGCATTATTTTTTTATCGAATCAAGCATACGTTTGCAGGGACGGAATTCAGAATCACCGATGTTTTTTTTTCCGATAAAAAGTATGTTCAGAATTTGAAGCAGATATTGGATAGTAAGGTTCACGAACACAATGCTGATTATGTAACGTCAGGGAACTTTGGAATCGCGAATCTTCTGGGAGCAGATATGTTAGTATTAAAACGTAAAGTTGGACCGACTGTAATGATTCACAATATAATATTGCCAGATTTAAGCAACTTTACGGGCTTCGAAGGGTGGAGTCCTTCCTTTGGAGATCTTGAATTATTTTAGACATGCTTGGAGGGATATTAGTCATTATAATTACAGGATTGATTTCATTTGCCTTAATCAACAGGTTAAAGCAAATACATCCCATTATAGATGATGCTCTTCTCAAGAGGCTCTATTTCTATCACATCTTATTATCCTTCGCATACTTTGCATATATACTTTACAATCCTTCCGACTCCAGAAACTATTACAGAAAAGTATCTATCGGTTTTAGGGGAGATTCCTGGTCTGATTTCTATGGAACAAGTACCCCATTCATTGAATGGGTGAGCTATCCTTTTGTAAATTATCTGGGCTTTTCTTACGAAGCTCTAATGGCTCTATTCTCATTCTTTGGTTTTCTCGGGTTCGTATACTTTTATATATTCTTTAAGGAGAATATTCGGTTCAAGCATGAGTTTTATGGATATGACCTTCTTACTTTAATTTTCTTTTTACCTAACCTTCATTTTTGGTCAACATCGTTGGGGAAGGGGTCTATTATTTTTATGGGGCTCGGATTATTCTTTTACGCGATTACTAACGTCAAAAAAAGAATATGGGCGCTGGCTATTGGGGGGCTAATTATTTATCATGTGAGGCCGCACATCATGCTTGTAATATTGGTATCATCGGCCATGGGATTTATTTTTTCATCTAAAGGGGTAAGCATAGCATTACGAATTATGTTTTTGGCGGGTGCTTCCGTTGCTTTCTTTTTTATTTATAAAGATGTTCTTACTATGGTGGGTATTGATGAAGAGCAATTTGTAACGCAGGGATTAGACCTGTCGCATCGTGCAAAAGAACTTACCAAAGCATCTTCGGGTGTAGACATCTCTCAATATAGTTTACCCATGCAGGTCTTTACATTTCTGTATCGGCCACTCTTCGTGGATGCTCCCGGATTTCTTGGTATCATCGTTTCATTTGAAAATGTTTTCTATTTGTTAATATCATTAAAGCTTATTGGGAATTTAAAGGGATTGAAATTTCTGGTGACCGGCAATTTTTTGGCAAAAACCGCCTTCTTAAGTTTTATAACTATATCAATTGCTTTAGCACAGATTTCCGGAAATTTAGGTTTAGCGATGCGACAGAAAAGCCAGGTTATGATTTTGGTTTTGTTTGTTGTTATGGCATTTATGGATGAAGAAAAATTTAAAGCCTGGAAGCATCAACAATTAATCAAGCTGAGACGATCCCGGGAGAACGCTACAAATGCAACCACATGACGAAAGGTATATTTACAATCTCTCTTGATTTTGAACTCCATTGGGGAGGCTTTGAAAAATGGAGTTTGCAACAGTATCAGCAGTATTTTTTTAATACGCGTAAGGTTATACCTCAAATGCTTTCGTTGTTTGAACAGCACGAAGTACATGTTACCTGGGCCAGTGTAGGAATGTTGTTTCATAACAACAATGAGTCGCTACGTAATGCTATACCTTCGCAGAAACCAACCTATGCCGATAAACAATTGTCGGCCTATAACTTTATCGATACCCAAGGCATAGGTAAAGATGAGCAAGAAGATCCATTTCATTATGCAGCTTCACTGATAAAGATCATTCTAAATACACAATACCAGGAATTAGGGTCACATACTTTTGCTCACTATTACTGTAACGAAGCAGGGCAGACTCTGGAACAGTTTCGTGCGGATCTTCGCGCAGCACAGCAGTCAGCAGCCCTGTATGGAAAGAAGTTGAAATCGTTGGTGTTCCCGCGAAACCAATTCAATGAAGATTATCTTCGTGCCTGTTATGAAGAAGGATTTGTAACGGTTCGCGATAATCCTCGCGATTGGTTCTGGGATATCCGCAGCACACAAAATGAATCAATGCTAAAACGTCTCAATCGAGGAGCTGATGCATATATACCTATCGGGAAGAAAAACACCTATGCATTGGATACAGTCGAAGTACGCTCTGGTCTTCCATTGTGCTTGCCGGCAAGCAGGTTGCTACGCCCGTATAGGCCTTCGGAATACTTTTTGAATACCATGAAGATAGGCCGCGTTAAGAGTGAACTGGAGCGTGCTGCCAAGCGCGGCGAAGTATATCACTTGTGGTGGCATCCACACAATTTTGGAAGCTTTCCGGAGCAAAGTATAGCCGGACTGACGCAAATTCTGGAACACTACAACTTTTGTAAGAATCGTTATAAAATGGAAAGTTTAACGATGGGAGAAACTGCAGATCGTATCTATCAGCTTCATGGAAAAAACTAGATTGCTGCGCATTACTACGGTTCCTATTTCACTGCACCTTTTACTGAAGGGACAATTTAGCTTTATGCGCGAACAAGGTTTTGAAGTATATACCATGAGTGCAGCGGGCAAGGAAATACCGGAAGTACTAAAGGAAGGGGTAAAGCACATTGAAGTGCCACTTACAAGAAAGATCACACCCATTCAGGATCTTCTCTGTCTTTGGAAAATGATGCGAATCATCCGGTCTATCCGTCCATATATAGTGCATACGCATACGCCTAAAGCCGGGCTTATTGGAATGCTCGCAGCCTGGCTGTGTCGCGTGCCTGTCCGCATGCATACCGTAGCAGGTTTGCCTTTGGTTGAAGCAACCGGGTTGAAACGATCTATACTCGTAGTCACCGAGAAGATAACTTACTTTTGTGCTACAGGTGTATATCCGAACTCAGTAGGCTTGAAAGACTATATGACGCAATCGCTGGGTGTTAATAACGACAAACTGAAGATCATCGGCAAAGGCAGTAGTAACGGTATAGATACAGGTCGTTTTAAACGATCCGAAGATATAGAGCAGCAGGCAAGCGAACTGCGCAGACGCTACGGAATAAAACAGGGCGATGTTGTATTTTCCTTTGTCGGACGAATCGTTAGAGATAAAGGTATAGGAGAACTCGTTCATGCTTTTAAAAAGCTCCCCGAATTACCAGGAGGAGCAAAGGTATATTTACTCTTGATTGGTCCGTTTGAGCAGGAGCTTGATCCGCTTCATGAAGACGACTATAAATTTTTGCACAATAATAAGAGCGTTATCCTGGCAGGCTTTCAGTCTGATGTTCGCCCCTGGATAATGGCTTCCGATGTTTTTGTTTTTCCAAGTTATCGAGAAGGATTTCCGAATGTAGTGATGCAGTCGTGTTGTCTCAATGTACCCTGTATCGTGTCGAACATCAATGGTTGCAATGAAATTATTCAGCATGAACAAACCGGAATCATTGTTCCTGTAAAGAACGCGGAAGCAGTATACCGAGCCATGGTTACACTGATGGAAAATATATCCTTACGACAATCATATTCAAAAGCCGCCAGAGATTATATAGTAGCAAATTTTGATCAGCAGTTTGTATGGAACGAATTGTTGAATGAATATAAAGCGCGCTTAACAATATAAAATGCAACGTGTCATGTATAGCTTAACGTATCTTTGTCAATAAAGTATCGAGTGTGTACGTATCGATTTTAAAACCTTTTTTCGACAGACTCACTGCTTTTGCGGTGCTGATTATAGCCTCGCCTATATTGGTGTTGTCTGTTATACTATTATGGTTTGCCAACAAGGGAAACGTGTGGTTTCTGCAGGAGCGCCCTGGAAAGGATGGCAAAATATTCAAGGTCATTAAGTTCAAAACAATGACCGATGAACGGGATGCTCAAGGCAATTTGTTGCCCGATGATAGGCGCCTGACAGCCGTTGGCAAATTCGTACGAAAGACTTCGCTCGATGAATTGCCTCAAATGATTAATGTACTGAAAGGAGATATGTCTATTGTAGGACCGCGTCCGTTGCTGGTCGAATATCTTCCGCTATATAATCAACAACAAAGAAGAAGGCATGAAGTTAAACCCGGTATTACCGGCTGGGCACAGGTGAACGGTCGTAATACACTGAACTGGCCAGAGCGTTTTGCCTGCGATGTATGGTATGTTGACCGTATATCCTTTGCGTTAGATATTAAAATATTATTTTTGACAATTGTAAAAGTTTTTAAAGCTGAAGGTGTTAGCAGTGGCACCTCGGTAACAATGGAAAAATTTCGTGGCAACACATAAAATAATTTTACAAGGCGGTGGTGAGCATGCCCGTGTGGTACTGGACAGTTTATTAGTTCAAGGCGAAAATGTTGTTGCGCTGTTCGACCCGAAATATGCTGGAGATTTATTTGGTATACCACAACAAGGACAGTATGATCCAGACTTTGAACCTTCTGCCAAAGCAGTGGTTGCTATTGGGAGTAATCTCATCCGTAAACGAGTAGTCTCTCAAACTAGGCATCAATTCACAAATGTGATCCATCCTTCTTCCATTGTGTCTACCTTCGCCACCATGGGAATTGGCAACATGATTTTGCAAGGCACGATTATACAGGCACAAGCCCGTATCGGAAATCATGTTATCATTAATACAGGAGCGCGAGTAGATCATGATTGTATTTTGGATGATTATGTTCACGCAGCACCGGGTGTCATACTTTGTGGTTGTGTTACCATCGGAGAGGGAGCATTTATAGGAGCGGGTTCGGTCATCATTCCCGGGAAGAGAGTAGGAGCATGGGCTACGGTAGGTGCGGGCTCCGTTGTCATTAATGATATACCGGATTTCGCTGTGGCCGTGGGAAATCCAGCTAAGATTATTAAATATAATAAGCCATGAAGAAGCCCCTGCTGATTTATGGAGCAGGAGGACTTGGTCGAGAGATTTTAGCTCTTCTGCGTTCATTGCCCGAATGGGAGCCAGTTGGTTTTATCGATGATCTTCAAGCACCTAATACCTATATAAAAGAACTTGAAATCATAGGTGATATATCTGTATTGAAATCAATGAAGCACCCCATCTATATCGTTCTTGCCATAGGTGACCCGCTGGTTAAAAAGAAAGTCGAAGCACAATTGAAGAAGTTCGCTGTACAATATCCAGTCTTGATTCATCCTTCAGTGATTTTACAAGACCCAACCAGCATTGCAATAGGAACCGGAAGTGTAATTGGTGCAGGTTCTGTTTTAACAACCGATATACATATCGGCAATCATGTACTGATTAATCTCAACAGTACCATCGGACACGACACTAAAATTGGAGACTATACCTCCATTATGTGTGGAGTTAACATTGCAGGAGAAGTAAACGTTGGCCAGTCTGTGCTCATTGGCTCAGGCGCCAATATTTTAAATAGAGTATCAGTAGGAAATAACACGCAGGTAGGCATGGGATCTGTTGTGCTCAAAGATGTATCTGCGTCTGTAACGGTAGCCGGTGTACCGGCAAAAGAAATTTGAACATGGGCGCTCTATCTTTTAAAGAATTCAAACCAACTGTTTACTTCCTTGGTAAATTCGTCGGACTATATATAGTATTGAGTTTACTATATGGCATGTATATAACATCGTATCATCCAAAACCGGATCCTATAACGCAAGTGGTTTCAAACCACTCAGCATCTGTTTTAATCGGATTGGGAATGAATGTCATCACTGAAAATTCGATGACCAAACCTACAACCACGCTTTTTTGTGATGGAAAGCGTATCGTCTCTGTTTATGAAGGATGCAATGGTATCAACGTAATGATTGTCTTTATCTCCTTCATTATTGCCTTTGGACCTTTTAGTAAAAAAATGATCTGGTTTATTCCCGTGGGATTCATACTTATACATTTGATAAATCTGGGAAGAATCACCATGCTTTTTTGGGTAGCGCGTAACAGACCAGACTATATGTACTTTACTCACAAATATTTCTTTACGGCGATAATTTATGTTGCTGTTTTGGTTTTATGGATTTGGTGGGTGAGGATTTCACCCACCACGATATCTCAAAAAAAATGAGGTTACGCATTGTTATAGGAATACTTTCAGCCATTGGACTCGCTTTGGTTTTTCTCTTTCAACGCATTAATGTTGCAGAAATTTTTAATTTGACCAACAGCAGCATTCATCAGTTTATTATTAACAGAACCATTCGTTTTTTGCTAAACGATTTGTTGACTATCGGATTGATTTATGCTTTATTCTACGAGAGAAAGTATTTGATCTTTTCTTTCTGGGTACAGGGTATAGGAATTATCTTTTTTCTGATCCCATACTTTGTGATGAAAATATACTATCCAGATTATAATGGACCACTACTTTCTTTTTTGCACAGGCTGATTTTGAATCCAACGCTATTGTTGTTACTAATCCCTGCGTTTTACTATCAAAAGAAAATTAATACAAAGGATACTTTCAACTAACGAATATTACACTCTAAACATGAATACAGAAAAAATATACCTTTCATCTCCCCATATGGGAGGAGACGAAATTAAATTTGTGAATGAAGCATTTGATGCAAATTGGATATCTCCTGTGGGGCCCAATATAAGTTCTTTTGAAGAGGAACTTGCAGCTTATAATTCAGTAGGTTACTGTGCTGCACTTTCATCGGGTACTGCGGCAATTCACCTTGCTCTCATTATTTTAAATATAGGAGCCGGAGATGAAGTGTTATGTTCCAGCTTTACCTTTTCTGGTTCTTGTAACCCCATCCGGTATCAGGGAGCTATACCTGTATTTGTTGATTCAGAAGCTGACTCCTGGAATATGGATCCCGCATTGCTGGAAGATGCAATAAAAGATCGTATCGCGAAAGGTAAAAAGCCGAAGGCTATCATTGCTGTACATCTCTATGGAATGCCTGCCAGAATGAACGCGATCATGTCGGTTGCCAAACGGTATGAGATACCTGTAATCGAAGATGCTGCGGAAGGATTAGGTTCTACATATTTTGAAAAGAAACTTGGTTCCTTTGGCGACTTTGGAATTTATTCTTTTAATGGAAATAAAATCATTACAACTTCCGGAGGCGGAGCTTTGGTGGCTGCCAACAAAGATTGGATAACCAAGGCAAAATTCCTGGCTACACAAGCTCGTGATCCTGCTCCACACTACGAGCATACTGAGATTGGGTATAACTATAGATTGAGCAATGTATGCGCTGGTATCGGAAGAGGTCAGCTTCTTGTGCTCAATGAAAGGGTACAGCAACGCCGAGAAGTATATAACTTTTATAGACGGGAGTTGTCTGACATCAAGGGAATCAGTTTCCAAAATGAAATTGAAGGAGCATTTTCCAACCGATGGCTCACAACAATATTGATTGATCCAACTCAAAGTGGATTCGACCGTGAGCAGTTGCGTTTAGCACTCGAAAAAGAAAATATAGAGAGCAGACCGCTATGGAAGCCGATGCATCTTCAGCCTGTATTTAAATCATTCCCGTCTTTTTCTTCCGGTGTTTCTGAAAGGCTCTTTGAATCTGGGTTGTGCTTGCCGTCCGGATCGAATCTTACAGTGAAGCAATTGTCAGGGATAGTGGCAGTGATTAAAAAACTGTCTGCTATAAGCTAACTCAGAGTTGTGCAAACAATCAGTGTTTAAACTTATTTTGTAGTTCATTTGGTATTATACTATTTGTAGAGATGGTAACTTCTTTAGTGGTATAAACATCCTTGTAAATTTTTATTACTTGGATGGTTCCGCTAACTTTAGATAGAATCAGATACCCGCTACTCTATGAATAAACTTACCTGCTTTAGCGTGGTAATCAGTTTTATACTGATTACCACTTGTTCGCTTGCCCAGACTATAACTTCAAATCAAGATGGGCTTTGGAATGATGCATCGACCTGGGCTGGAGGCATAATCCCGACTACGGCCAACTCCACAGAAATAATTGTCAATCATAACATATCCATACCTAGTGCATATTCAGTTACTGTCGATGGTATGACCGTGAATGCTGTGGTTACAATTAACACGGGTGGAACCTTAACTATACTATCGGAAGGCAGCCCGGGATTTTCTCAGAACTATATATATGGCACGTTAGTTCGACAAGACAACTCAAACTTAACGGGTACTACCGGCAACAATTTAGTCTTCGGGGCAGGATCGGTATATAGTCATCTTTTTACAACCACACAGGGATCAATACCACTTGCTTCGTGGCATGTTAATTCGACTTTACAGATAGAAGGCTATACTACATTCACAGTAGGGAGTGCGGGAGGTAATTGGTCGCAATCATTTGGCAACGTTGTTTGGAATTGTCCACTGCAGACGGGCACTTTTAATATGAATGGATTACTGACTTCTGTTGCAGGTAGTTACAGAGTATTAAGTACAGGTACA
The DNA here is from genome assembly GCF_900167975.1 of Ohtaekwangia koreensis. Lineage (GTDB taxonomy): Bacteria > Bacteroidota > Bacteroidia > Cytophagales > Cyclobacteriaceae > Ohtaekwangia > Ohtaekwangia koreensis. Next base: position 504,993 of record NZ_FUZU01000003.1, on the reverse strand, counting down.
GGCGTTTTTCAGATGGCCACTACGCAGAATCCCACCATAGCTATTGGAGGAAATTTAACGGTTGAAGGAACGTCACGTGTACGCTTGTCAACAACCGGAGCTGCGCCAGGCACTATATATAATGTTACCGGAGATTTTATTTATACTTCAACAAATGCCACAGGTTCAGATCTTACCACTTCCGGTATTTGTACTATAAATATAGGCAGCGACTTCAGCATGAACGCACCTGGAGGCCTTCTTGCTGTTTCGAGAAATGGCACAGATGTTTTAAATATAGCCGGTAATTTTGAACTCATAAGTGGAACATTTTCAGAAGTAGGTGTCGGTAGCGGAAGTATTAATTTCGTTTCACCAGGTGTGGATCATACGTTCTTGAACACAGGCACCATAAGCAATGTCAGCCTATTGAATTATAGTATACCTGCTTCACATTCTTTGCGATTGATAGGAGAGTCTCAAATGATGGGAGGTAGCGGAAGCTCGCTGACTGTCAGTGGAACTGTTATCGTTGAATCGGAAAATGCCACCGGGGCGATTGTTACGGGCTCATCAAGTGGTGTGGGCAATATTCGTGTAGCCAATCGTATTTTCAATGCTGGCTCGCGTATAGTATATGGAGGATCAAATCCCCAATTTATAGGAGCAGGCCATACTTCAACTTCTGGTGTTGATACCGAAATCAATAATGCTTCAGGTGTATCGATCGAGCTCGGTGCACTCACCTCCTTAACATTGGGAAATGATTTATACGTGACCACTGGAAATTTGAACATTGGTAATGACAATCTTGTTGTTCCGGGAAATGTATACCTCACGGGCGGTGACCTGTTATTGAATACAACAACGCTGGAACGGACACTTCAAATCGATGGCGAGATAAGTCTCACAGGAGGAAGTATAAATGTCAACAGTGGTGATGCGGATGCAATCCTGGTTGTTAATGGTACGATCAGCGGATCAAACACAATAGCTTTCAATGGTGATAACAGCAACCTTGAGATTAATGGATCGGGTACTTTGGGTATGGATTTTCCTGTTGCCGGCGTGACGTCCGTTGAATCCATCTCGGTTGATAGGATGGATGCTACTATAGCTTTCTCAAATGATCTTACCACATTGGATCTGACAATTGTTAATGGAAGCGTTGATATGAATGCCGCGTTGGTTATTCTGGACGACCTGAACCTTGCCACTGGTACAACCCTATATATTGAAGACCACTCCCTTGACTTACAGTCTCAATTTAATAATACACTTTCGGGAGGCGTGATTTCTTCAAATGCTACTTCAACCATTACAATTACAGGCACTGGTACAGTAGGTACGCTGTCATTTTCTCCGACAGGCAATGTTTTAGGTGCGTTTATTTTGAACAGGTCAACCACTGGAACATTGGTAACATTAGAAAGTCTGCTGACTATATCGAATACCTTTACACTTACAGATGGTATATTTGATAATATATCTGGATTAACATTTGGCAACGGTGCTACGGTTACCAGAAACTCTGCGGCATCCTTTACAGGAACCAGCGCTATTCCTTTAGGAGGCCCCTATAATCTAATATATACCGGTGGTACAATGTCAACAGGAGCAGAGGCGCGTGGTGTACTCAATGCTGTTACCTGTAATGCTGGTACTATAACATTAACTACTGCATTGAATGCTTCCGGTATATTTACCCTTACATCTGGGACATTTACCAGTGGTGCCAATACAGTTTTGGTTACTTCATTGGTAATTTCTGCAGGAACTTTTAATGCACCCAGCTCAACACTGTCACTGTCTGGAGACCTCACGAATAACAGTACATTTAATCGAAACAACGGAATCGTTAATTTTAATGGCACCTCTTCTATACTTGGGACGTCCAATCCTTCTTTTCAGAACATCGTTATAAGCGGGACATTGACATCACCTACCACGCTGAATATATATGGTTCTTTCACTAACAATGGTTCCTTTGTAGCAGGTACTAATACAGTAGCTTTCCTGGGAACAGCAGGTGTAACTCAAGTGGTTAGCGGAAGCAGTGTAACAACTTTTAATAACGCGACTGTAGCAAACACCACGGCCAGTCCTGATCTTCGTATAGAAAATAATCAAAACTTACGGGGTATACTAACGCTGGCAGCCAATGCAACGATGGACGCTGATGGCGCAGCAGATACAGCCGTCTTTACTTTACTTTCATCTGACGATGATCCGTCAGTGGATGCAGCCATTGGCATTCTCTCGGGCACTTCCCAGGTTTTAGGGAGTGTAACTGTACAACGGTATATGTCCATTGAAGGCGGAAGTAATAGTCCAACTTTTAACAACGGAAGAATATACCGGTATATATCTTCACCTGTTCAGAATGCCATTGTTCAGGATATTCAAGGTGAGATCCCGGTTACGGGTTCTTTTACAGGTACAAGTGTCTGCTCCGGATGCGGTACCTTTCAGTCTATGTTTTCGTATAGTGAATTGACCGTTACCGATACAAATGGCGATGGTGTTAATGATTCTAATGATGGCTATCAGGATTTTCCTGTCAATGGTAACAAAGAAGTTTTGGTAACAGGAAAAGGGTATACATTATTTATACGCGGAAATATATCCCCTATATCAACTCGGGGAAATGCTTTATGGGATGTACGAAATCCAATCAATTCGGGAACCGTTAATTTCTCGCCGTTGGTTTCCTATACGTCTTCTGGCAATAATGCAAATGACGGTTGGAACTTAGTAGGTAATCCCTACCCTTCTACGATCGATTGGGATGCCGCTACGGGCTGGACAAAAACGGGCCTGACAAATACTATATACATGGTTGACAACGCAGTGAGTCCATTTATATATGCAAGCTATAACGGCACGATTGGTGTTAACGGAGGAACAAGGTATATACCATTAGGACAGGCTTTCTTCGTGAAGAGTAACGGTGGGCCGATTACGTTTAGTGCCACGGAATCTGTTAAGGCACCAACAGGGCAGGGGACTTTCTTCAGAGAGTCGGCACCAGCCAATGTGTTACGCATTACTTTGCGCCAAGGTGCTACCCGTGATGAAACGGCTATTCACTTTCGTGACGATGCTACCGAACAATTTGACGACTATGCTGATGCTTTTAAGCTTCAAAATAATGCTTTGAATCTTTCAACTTCGCTTGACGATGGCACAAAGATTTCCATTAATTCATTGCCTGCTTTAAGTTGTAATAAAACCATCAGACTTAATGTCGACAATGTAGAAGCAGGTTCCTATAAACTTGATTTTACGGAGATTGAATCGTTCACGAATAATGTTCTTATTTCTCTTTCCGATAAATTTACTGGTGCCAGCATTGATGTTAACACAGTAAGAAGTTATGAGTTCGCTGTAACCTCTGATCCAAAAAGCTTTGGCTCCGATCGATTCGAGATTACTATTTCACCCTCCTATACGTCAGAATTTTCTTTGTCAACAACGAAGAATAGTTTCTGTAAAGGAGAAGGTGTATCCATATACCTGAATAATACTACTTCAGCCTATAACTACGTTGTTACAATTGGAGATGAAGAAGTATCCAGTCAGGCAGGAAACGGAAGTACGCTTGAAATAAGCGTTCCAAAAGAAAAGCTTGTAATTGGCGCCAACATTTTAGAAGTAACGGAAAAGACCTCAAAATGTGAGGGGCTTATCAAAAAGCAGGTAACGTCTCTAAATGTTGAAGAAATTCAACAAGCGAATATCTCAATTGAGGGAGGAAATGTATTAGTCTCTAATTTTGAATCAGGAAATACGTGGTACTTGAATGGCACGATTATAGGCGCTGAGAGGCTTTTGAATGTCTATGAATCAGGTGAGTATCAATTAAAAGTAACGCAGGGTAGCTGCATTACTGTATCAAAACAAGATATCACTATTAAAGGATCAGAATCTGACTTATCTTTGGAAGGCTATCGTATCTACCCTAATCCGGTTTCTTTAGGAACCATGTTAGTTGTGGAAGCCAAAGAATTAAATGCCACTGAGTTACCAGTTGTAAACTCCATGGGCCTTGTGATCGGAAGAGTTTTAATGCAACCCAAAGAGGGGTATGGATACATTGGAAAATTTGATTTGACAGAGTTTCCTTCAGGAGTTTACTTTGTTAGTATTAAGAATAAAAATAAAATAAAGATTTTTAAGGTTTTGAGCTTAAAATGATGCGGAGAATAAAATTTACACTTGTCTTACTAGTTATATTTTTTGTAGGAAGTTTCACTCTCGTAGCACAGCCGGGCAACCCGCAGACAACGGATCCTGACGCTGCTGTCCCTATCACAGGTCTTGAATGGTTAATTGCTGGAGGCTGTGTTTTGGGATTAAAAAGATTTTTGGGCTCCAGAAAACTTTCCTCAAAGGAATAGGGGAGAGTGAAGTCTTTATAGAAGAACTAAAAATTACGCCTTTGTTTCAGGACATCATTAATCGACTCACCTTTCTGCCCAGATGGGTTATAATACTTATTGATTTATCGGTAATAGCCTTGTCGTTAGGGTTAGCCTTTTTCATGAGGTTTAATTTCAATGTCAATACGATCGACATGTTCGATCCGTCCTACAGCATTCCGATTGCTTTATTTATCTCACTTATTTCTACTTTGCTGACAAAGTCCTATGCCGGAATTGTAAGGTATACAGGTATACAGGACGCAGTGAGAATTCTATATACGGAATTTTTGAGTTTGTCATTTTTGATCATCTTAAACTTGATTTACTTCTACAACGTTGGGAAGAATCTTATTCCATACTCTGTTCTGTTTATTTCATTCTTTGTTTCTTCATTACTTCTATATCAATATAGATTAATTGTTAAAAGTGTTTTTAGTTACTATAAATCAAGTTTCCCTAATAAGATTCCTGTGTTGATTTTTGGTGCAGGAGTAGCTGGTTTTTTAACAAAGCAAGCGATCGAAGCAGACATGACCGGCCAATATAAACTTATTGCATTTCTGGATGATGACGTTAAAAAGAATCGTAAGGATATTAATGGAACCAAGATATATAGCTACGATAAGTTGCCTGAGCTTGTATTGAAGCATAAAATAAAAAAGATCATTATAGCTGTGAAGAATCTTTCCATCGAGCGGAAAAATGAAATAGTAGATGATGCTTTAAATCACCTCATCCGCGTAAGCTATGTTACCTCATTCGACAAGTGGTTACGAAATGATTGGGATGTAAAAGAAATCCGCGATGTAAACATTGAAGATTTACTCGGAAGAGAAGTTATCAAACTTGATAATAAGAGCATTGAAACAGAGATAAGCGGTAAGGTTATTTTTATAACAGGAGGTGCAGGATCTATAGGTTCTGAACTCGCTCGCCAAGTGTTGAGCTACAAGCCTCATACACTTGTATTAATTGATCAGGCTGAGTCTCCGCTTTATGAAATCGAACGCGAGCTTCGAGCCAAGAATCAACAAACGAAGCTGTTTGTATTTGTTGCTAACGTCTGTAACAAATCAAGAATCCGGAAAATATTCAATGAGTTTAAACCACATACATTATTTCATGCTGCTGCTTATAAGCATGTTCCGCTAATGGAGAGTAATCCTTCTGAGGCGGTATCGGTTAATATATTTGGAACGAAGCTACTTGCAGATCTGGCGGTTGAATTTAGGGTTCAGAAATTTGTGATGATCTCCACGGATAAGGCGGTAAACCCTACGAATGTCATGGGATGTACAAAGCGTATTGCAGAGATCTATGTACAGTCATTGAACCGTCATCTGGAGAAAACAGGTATGGGCAAGACGTCTTTTGTAACCACCAGGTTTGGAAATGTCTTGGGATCCAACGGTTCGGTTATTCCGATTTTCAAGGAGCAGATAAAAAAGGGAGGTCCCATTACGGTAACCCATCCAGAGATAACCAGGTTCTTTATGACAATTCCGGAAGCATGTGAATTAGTTATTGAAGCCGGTGTTATGGGATATGGTGGAGAGATATTCATATTTGATATGGGCAAGCCCGTGAAGATTTTTGATTTAGCCCGAAAAATGATAAAGCTTTCGGGTAAGGAATTAAATAAAGATATAGAGATCGTCTTTACCGGATTGCGTGATGGAGAGAAGTTGTACGAGGAACTTTTAAGTGATCAGGAAAATACGATCCCTACACACCATGAGAAGATTCTAAAGGCAAAAGTATCGGAGTATCAATACGATGAAGTTTGTCGAAACCTTGATTTACTGGAAGAGTTTATAGACGATAAAAATGAGCACAAAATGGTAACGCTTATGAAGGAAGTTGTTCCTGAATATAAAAGTAGTTACTCGAGGTTTGAAGCTCTTGACATCGCTCACTGAGGTATCTCACTCACTCATCTTATATAATTGCATGGCCTTTTAAGGTAGTTCACCATCACTTGGCATCCATATACTATACGAGGCAATAGTCCCCAATTCGAGTATAAATGAAAAAAGTGTAGCGGCTAAATAGTAGTCACTACACTTTTTTTCATTTATATGCTAAAGTAATTATGGCCTGTTGTAATAATACTTCCTCTTCTTGTTATATAGCTTCCGCTGAGAATTATTAAACAGCTCTTTTCGTATATAGTATTGGACAGTAATATTTGCCAGGAAATATCCATCATTCTTTTTCGGATTACCTCTTACACCTGCTTGAGTCGGATTAGCGGGCTGGGTTCCTATCTCTACTCTTCGATCAGAAAGCGCTCTGGATAAATCACTCTTTAAAGTTGAAGCGTCAGGATAACGCCTTACACTAACATCATCCATGTAATCGGTAAATGTTATTCTGTAACCGCCATCTACTAAGAGGTTGAAAAAAGGGTCTAATTTAATCCTAACTCCTAAACCAACCGGAATAACAGGTGTGATCCTGCTGTATTTCTTGCCTTCTGTTTCTAAAGGAGCAAGTGCATATTTCTTACCCTGATATTCAGCCTTTGGATTGAAGTAAAGAAGCCCAATACCTGCAAACGCATGAAGATTTAGCTTGGATCGTTGATAAAACCTAAGTCCCATTGGACTTAGATTCACAACGCCAAGCGCGCTTAGCTCGATGTTGTTTGAGGTAAAAGAGAGGTTTCTTTCTTGTCTATCATCATCTGCTTTTGAGTCATCTCCAGATACCTGAAAGAAAGTTAAATTGGCCCGAACGCTGATTCGACTATGAACATAGTACTCAGCATTAGCAGCAATATTGAATTTCAGTATTCCAAACTCTCCTGGATTAACCATCTCACCATAGTAGTTGGCAGTTCCAGATCCCAATCCAACCAAGAAGTTTCTGTTCTTTCTTACCGCATAGAAACTTTGAGCATCGGCACATTGAAGCCCAACACCAGTAATAAAAGAAGATATAACGAGGAGTCTTTTAATTGATCGCATTACGGTCAAAGTTTATACAATATAGGAAATTTGCGAAGTAATGGAAATTCCTATGCCAATACCTCCTTTACTCGTTGTGCTGCGTCTTTTAATAGTATAGCGGAGAATACTTTCAATCCTGATTGCTCTATAATTTTAGCTCCTTCTTCTGCATTTGTTCCTTGCAGGCGAACAATGATCGGAACCTTGATGTCACCAATCTTCTTGTACGCTTCCACTACGCCATTGGCTACACGGTCACAACGAACAATACCCCCGAAAATATTAATGAGTATAGCTTTTACATTCGGATCTTTAAGGATAATTCTGAAACCAGCTTCTACCGTCTCAGCGTTTGCTCCACCACCCACGTCAAGGAAGTTCGCAGGCTCACCGCCGGAGATTTTAATGATGTCCATCGTAGCCATTGCTAAGCCAGCTCCATTTACCATACAGCCAACGTTCCCGTCAAGCTTCACATAGTTCAAACCTGCTTTGCCTGCCTCTACTTCCAATGGATCTTCTTCTGTGATGTCACGCAACTCTGCCAGATCTTTATGACGATATAATGCGTTGTCATCTAAATTTACTTTGGCATCAACAGCCAGTATTTTATTATCAGATGTTCTTAATAAAGGGTTGATCTCAAACATCGATGCATCCAATCCTAAGTATGCATTATAAAGTGAGTGAATGAATTTCACACCTTCTTTGAAAGCATTTCCTTCCCATCCTAATGCGAAAGCAAGCTTACGTGCCTGGAAAGGTTGTAAGCCTAACTCCGCGTCAATCCATTCTTTTATAATTTTTTCAGGATGATTTTCAGCCACTTCTTCGATGTTCATTCCACCTTCGGTAGAGGCCATAATTACCGGACAACCTTTTGAGCGATCCAATAGAATGCTCATATAGTATTCCTTTGGTTCTACTTCACCTGGATAGTATACATCTTCAGCGATCAATACCTTGTTAACTTTTTTACCTTCAGGTCCGGTCTGAATTGTTATTAGCGTACCGCCCAAGATAGCTTTTACTTTTTCAGGAACTTCATTTATACCTTTTGCAAGAACAACGCCTCGTGAGCCTGTTTCTTTAACTGTACCTTTTCCACGACCACCCGCATGTATCTGAGATTTAATTACAAACCACTTCGTGCCGGTCTCTGCTTGTAATTCTTTTGCAGCAATGATTGCATTGTCAGGAGTATCTGCTACAATGCCCCGTTGAACGGCCACACCATATTTCTTCAGAATTTCTTTCCCTTGGTATTCGTGAATGTTCATTGAATTTTTTGTTTTGGGCGAAACTAGCGTATTTAAAGCTTTATTTCAAAGGAATCTATATAATTAGCGATGTTAAGAGCTATACAGGTTGAAAAATCCTACGGTCAGCTGCAGGTGCTGAAGGGAGTAGATCTCGAAGTCCATCAAGGAGAAGTAGTTGCCATTGTTGGCGCCTCTGGTGCTGGTAAGAGTACTTTGCTACATATTCTGGGGACGCTTGATATACCCGACAAGGGGCAAGTCTTCATTCACGACAAGAATGTTTTTTCGCAGTCGTCCAGGAACCTGGCAGCCTTCCGGAATAAATCCATTGGATTTGTCTTTCAATTTCATAACCTGCTTCCGGAATTTTCTGCGCTTGAAAATGTACTTATACCTGGATTGATAGCGAGCACCTCGGATGAACGAGCGCTCCGAAAACGGGCAGAAGATTTATTGGTAATGCTGGGACTTGGTTCACGGATAAACCATAAACCTTCTGAACTTTCAGGAGGGGAGCAGCAACGAACCGCGGTAGCCAGGGCGCTCATCAATTCACCAGCTATTATACTCGCGGATGAACCAAGCGGAAATCTGGATTCAAAAAATGCGCTGGAACTCCATTCCCTTTTCTTTCAACTGCGCAAGGATCTGAAGCAAACGTTTATCATTGTTACTCACAATGAAGAATTATCGAAGATGGCGGATAGAAGGATTGAGATAAAGGATGGAATTGTAAAACAGTAAAGAAAGAGATCGAATAAGATCGGGAAGTATATAAATAAAGAAAGAGAAAGCCCCTCACAACCAAACCCCCAGTTCGTGGCTTTCTCTTTCAACCTAAAAGCAGACAGGTTAGGAGTAGACTGCTTATTTCTTTATTGGATTGATAATACAAATGTATAGCAGCGGAAGAAACTGATTCTTGCAGAGAAAGGAAAGATGGCAGAAGTGTAAGGTGAACGATAATTCTGCAGAAATACCGATTATATAGTATAGAATTTAGAGTTGCAGGCCGTAATCTTACAACTAACCTACTTCAAGGTGGTGCTTAAAGAAATAATTTAATGGGCGAAAATTTCAGTTTGAACATCTTCTGCTTCCATTAAGCCTTGGTCGTTGATATTGAGAAGCTTGACGTGTTTCAACTCATTGATCAGAATAGGATCATACTTCGCTGAAACACGAATATAGTTTTCTGTGAAGCCATGCATCATTCCATTCTCTATATCATTTTCAAACAGCACAGTTGAATTTCTGCCGAGGTTTTCCTCGTAAAACTTTCTTCGCTTTTTATCTGAAAGTATATGGAGCATTTTAGAACGATCAGATCGTTGGTTTCCAGGCACCGTTCCCGCCATAGAGGCAGCAGGTGTATTCTCGCGCTCTGAATATGTAAATACGTGGAGGTAGGAGATGTCTAGTTCATTTAAAAATTTATAGGTCTCCAGAAAATCTTCCTGGGTTTCGCCCGGAAATCCTACAATCACATCTACACCTACACAACAATGTGGCATAAGCGCTTTAATCTTTGCAACACGCTCTATATATAGTTCGCGCAGATATCTTCTACGCATAAGCTTCAGAATTTTGTTAGACCCTGATTGTAAGGGTATATGAAAGTGCGGAACGAATCTTTTGGATTGTGCTACAAATTCAATGATATCATCTGTTAAGAGATTCGGTTCTATAGAGGATATTCGAAAGCGATCAATGCCCTCAATGTTATCAAGTGCTTTTATCAGATCTATAAAACGCTCAACGCGTTGTCCTTGTTGAATACCGAAATCTCCGGTGTTCACTCCAGTCAATACAATCTCCCGTACATCAGTCTTCGCTATATCTCGTGCTGTTGAAAGTATATTTTCAATACTATCACTGCGACTGCTTCCTCTCGCTAAAGGTATAGTACAGAACGTGCAAGAGTAGTCGCATCCATCCTGTACTTTAAGGAAGGTGCGCGTGCGATCATTGATCGAGTAGGAGGTGTTGAACTTGGTAGCCTGGTCAACTTCAGAGGCAAAAACTTCTGGCTGTGGTTTTCTAACGAAACCATCCAGTAATTCAACGAGTCTGAATTTTTCTGCCGCTCCCAGTACTGCATCTACACCTGGAATTTCAGAAATCTCTTTTGGTTTTAATTGAGCATAACAGCCAATGATGGCTACGTATGCATCAGGAGAAATGCCTCGTGCTTCGCGTACAATCTTGTGACATTTCTTGTCGGCATTTTCGGTAACCGAACAAGTATTGATAATGAAAATATCAGGAGTGTCGGTAAAATCGACCTTCTTATAGCCTTTTTCTTCGAATGCCCTTGAAATAGTGGATGTCTCTGAATAATTCAGCTTGCAGCCAAGTGTATAAAAAGCAACTTTTTTCATGATCAAGCTGCAAAGATAGAAAATGTAAAGTGTTTAGGTGTTTACGTTGCTGGTAAAAATAGATTGCTCCAAAAACGTAAACACCTATGATTATTAGACACTTAGCAGGTATTCTTCAACACCTTTGATTTTTTTATCCAACTGTTGATCAACTTTTTCGAATTCATCGCGGGATGCTAAAGGAGCATTCACGCTAATGTAGAATTTTATTTTAGGTTCGGTCCCGGATGGGCGCACCGAAACTTTAGTGCCATCTTCAAGATAGAATTGAAGTACATCTGACTTCGGAAACTCCAGATCACTTTCTTTGCCGGTCAGCAAATCTTTTTCCTTCAAGAGTTTATAGTCTAACAGACGAACCACGCGACTGCCAATGATTTCCGCTGGAGGGTTGTTTCTGAATTTCTCCATCATCGCTTTGATCTCTTGTTCTCCTTGCTGTCCTTTTTTAGTTACGTTAAGAAGACCTTCTTTATAGTATGCGAACTCTACATACATATCGATAAGCCAGTCATACATAGACTTGCCTTCATCGGTAGCACTTGCCGCCATCGCAGCAAAAAATGCGCACGATGAAACTGCATCTTTATCGCGGACAAAATCACCGGCCATGTAGCCATAGCTTTCTTCACCTGCAGCAACGAACTTCTTCTTGCCATCGAACTTGCCCATTAACTCTGCTATATACTTAAATCCCGTAAGGGTATTATAGCACTCTACACCAAACTTGGCAGCCATAGTATCGATCAGTTCTGATGTAACAATCGTCTTGGCGATATAGGCATTGTTCGTTTCTTTCAGGTTTTTCATGATGAAGTACATCATCAGACTAAACGCCTGGTTGCCGTTCAAAAGAATGAATTCGCCATTAGATTTACGCACGCCCATTCCAACACGATCAGTATCCGGATCGGTAGCCATTACCATGGTGGCATTTACTTCTTTTCCTTTTTTAATGACCAACTCCATCGCAGAAGGTTCTTCCGGATTCGGAGACTTAACCGTTGGGAAATCTCCATCCGGTTCTTCTTGTTCTTTTACGACATGAATGTTGGTAAAACCGATTTGCTTCAAACACTCGGGCACCATAGTTATACCGGCACCATGCAGGCTTGAGTATACCAGTGGAATGTTCTTATGTTTAGCGATCACCTCGTGATTGGGGATGATCTTCTTTACTTCCTCGTAGTAAGCTTGCTCAACTTCTTCATCAATAAGATGAATGTTCGCCAGTGTAGGTTTGAACTTTACCTGGTCGAATGATGTGATGGCTTTTACTTCTTCGATGATGTTTTTATCGTGAGGAGGTACAACCTGGGCTCCATCATTCCAGTATGCTTTATACCCATTATATTCTTTCGGATTATGAGAAGCGGTTATCACCACACCTGAATCACATTTCAAATAACGAATGGCAAACGAAAGCAGGGGAGTGGGGCGAAGTTCATCGAACATATATACCTTGATGCCATTGGCAGAGAAAACTCCTGCGACAATTTCTGCGAAGTAACCGCTGTTGTTCCGGCTGTCATGCGCTATGGCAATGCTGATAGGTTTGCCCGGAAATGTTTTATTCAGATAGTTCGCCAGTCCCTGAGTAGCCACACCAACGGTATACTTGTTCATGCAGTTTGAACCAACACCCATTATACCGCGAAGTCCACCGGTACCAAATTCGAGGTCTTTATAAAAACTATCGATTAATTCTTTTGGGTCCTGTTTTGTCAACAGGGCTTTGATTTCAGCTTTGGTTGTATTGTCAATAGCGCGACTGTTAAGCCAGGTCTCTGCTTTTTCCTGCACGTTTTGAAGTAACTCACTCATGATCTTTTTTAGTAAGGGCGTAAATTTATCACAAGTTTTTACAGACGCGATGTGTTTCCTCACTCATTTTTCAATTTCCTGACCAGCGGCAAGAAGTCTAAAAGTTTTGGAATCGTTATCAAGTTGCAATCCCCATCGATGTAGCAACGGATGTTCGAGTGACTTCTCTCTATACTCATCAGGCGACATAATGGGTACGCCATAGATGATCGGGTAATACCGATTACACTGCGTGCAGGTTAAGATACCTTCCAGAATTGTATCCTGTTCTTGTTTAAAGACCTTAAGCTCAAGGTCGTGTTTATCGAAAGGGCAGGCGAGTTTTTGCAGAAGCGAAGTTTTCATGGTAAGTAATGGATGTATATAATTATAATTTACTTTGACTTCAATTCAAGCTTGAAGTGGCGCGTTGCCTGCGTAGGATCATCTGCTTTAAGGATGGCCGAGATTACAGCAACGCCATTGATACCGAGGGGTAGTAAATCTTTGATTAAGTCTGGCGTTATACCTCCGGAGACAAATATAGGAGCCGAGGTTTTTTGTCTCGTCTCGCGAACGACTTCCGGGCGAACGATCTCACAAGTTCCGGCAGATGCTGAAGGAAACATGGAGCAGAATGAAAGATAGTCTGCATAGTCGATGCCCCACTGAATACGCTCTGCATCATTACCACAGGTTATGCCGGTTAAAAATGGTCGATCGATTTCTCGCTGGATGGATGCCCAGTTTAATGGAACGCTATCAAAGTGCACACCATCCAGCATTGTATTCTTTAGCCACTGCCATTCTTCGTTGATGAATACCGGGACATTGTATTCATGGGCAACGACTATAATAGTGTCGATGAATGCTTTTTGATCCTGATGTTCTTGCCAGTGATTCCAGATTTGCAGCACATCTATACCTCCTGCAAGCGCAGCTTTAACTTTTGGAAAAACCGTATCAATACCCTCAGCCGGATTGACTACCAGATACACTCCTCCGTTAATTTGGTGTTGAATTTTAGATTTAACTTGAATACCCATAATCTGCTCACAATCAATTTTATATTATCGATCTATACATTATTTCAATCCCTTGTTCAGGGAATCAAAAAATGCATTCCAGTAAGGGTCAGCACCGGGATGCTGCAGGGGGCGTATACCCTGTGAGTTGTGAAGAATCAAGCCCTCTGAAGGTTCCGTTACCTTACCAATGATGGTTGCTTTTATGTTAGCGCTTCGCAGATGTTCGAGCAATAACGCTGCCTTATCTGCTTTCGCTGTGATGATCATGGAGCCTGCTCCAACGCAGTACATAGGGTCAATCTTAAACAGGTCGCCTATTTTTTTCTGGACTTTACCAACCGGTATAGCATCTTCTTCAACCACAATACCACATCCAGAAGCATGCGCGAGTTCAAAGATTGCACCGAGTACACCACCTTCCGTAACATCATGCATGGCGGAAATAGCATTTATATGACGATGAAATTCTCCGGCAGCGAGACCCGCTTCAACAGAACTTGTTTCATAAAACAACGCGGATGCTTGTTGTTGAACAGATGAACCATACGCCTCCTTTATCGTCTCCGGAAAACTTAAAGCAAGAATGGAAGTCGCGATCAATGCGCACTCTTTTGTCATGATCAACAGATCGCCTGGTTGCGCACCCTTACTGGTAATGATCTGTTCGCCTGGAGCGATTGTGATCATAGTGCCGCCTCCGGCTATAGTGGAATTGATTCCTTCGAAACGACCTGTATGACCTCCCGTGATGGCGATACCAAGCCGCGAACAAAACTCATGAATGTATTTCCAGTACTGCTCAAATTCGTGTACCCCTAGCGTTGCAGGAAGGTTTAAAGTAAACTGCGCATACTGGGGAGCAAAACCGGTGGTAGCCATATCATTGGCCATCAATTGAACCGATAGCCAAGCTGATTCGCGCAGGCCGAGTGTCGGGATCAGCGAAAGCGGATCACTTGTCATAGCCATAGCCAGCCCGTTGGGTAAGGTAACAATCGCTACATCCACTCCGTACTCCGGCCCTACGACTACTTCACTGCGTGTAGCGCCACAGAATGGAAATACTTTCTCTTTGAAGAAGCGATTTTGAATTTTTCCGGTGTCCGGGAAATCAGATTCCATCGATTAGGTGTGTTGAGTTGAATGTTCTAAGAATTGATCTTCACGTATAGCCCGAAGAAATCTCCGTAAGGCACTTTCCATTGTTGAACCGGAAACCATTCAGGAAGTCCTGTGCAATTCCATTCAAGTGTATAGTCTCTTCCGCGCAGCGCCTCTTCGATAATTTTTGTGAGCGTTGCCGGGGTATAGAAGGTGGCTGTTACGTAAAAAGGATTTTTACCAAAGAATTGCTGTACTCGTCTGCGGACAATCTTCGGAGAATTCCGGTTCATCATGCCAAACACTACTCCATGTTTACCAACTCGTGCCGCTTCACGAATTACCTTCACAGGATCTTTATAGTATTCGAAAGTAGTAATAAAGGCAACGGCATCGAACATGTTGTCTTTGAAGGGCATATAGTGTGAATCAGCAAGTACAAGATCACCTTTGAATAATTGTACACCCTGTCCCAACATGAAAGGAGAGAGGTCTCCTCCGGTTGCTTCAATTCCTATATCTTTCCACCACCGCGTGAAACGTGTGGTACCACAGCCAAACTCAAGAAGGGTTTCTATACGTTCATCCTTCTTGATAAGATCACCGATGATTTTCTTCTGCCAGATTTCCGCTCGCTTGTAGCGGCCTTCATACCAGAGTTCATAGGTGTCAGTGTGTTCGCGGTTGAAGAACCACTCTTTACGATTCTGCCATGATCGAAGGTTCTGCGTGACAAGGTTGAAAGACATAATTATCAGTTTAATGAAAATAAAAAAGCCGCATCCAAAAGGAATGCGGCTCAATATCTTATACCCTTAGCAGTAAAATCGAAGCTTGCATTCCCTTCGCTGGTACTAACCAGAATCAGGTTCCCCGGGTATAATCTCAGCTGTTTTTCACAGCACCCCGATGCGTTTATGTGTGCAAATGAAAGGCATAATGAAATCATATGCAAGAAGCTGGTTGGCACATTTTAAGTCATTCTTCTTCTCATCCTAAATCAGAAGGACTTTTGGTTGTTAAAAATGATGGTGGTTAATTGCGCCAAATTTGAAAGACGTATGATGTTTAAGCTGTTTCGTGCGGTGTGGTTTTTTTCGTTGCTGGGGGTATTGGGAGCCATGTTATATGTGTATGCTGATCTTCCCGAAAATGTGATTGTGCGACAGGAGGGAGTCGAAACCGTTTTACTGGCGCGGGATATTTTCTTCTATATTGTGCTGGGATTGGTCACGATCGTCAACGTACTGGTGTTCATAATCTCTGCTTTTTTTAAGCAAGAGCAATCTTTCAAGGCTTGGTTCACTGGATTGATCGTTACTCTCAATTTCTTTTTTATAGTGGGATTATTCCTGATCAATGCCTATAACAGCGATGAGCGTTTTGATTTCAGCCGCATCGGTTTTGTTATTTATGGAAGTGTTGGCTTGATCGTGGTATGGGCGATCAGCTGGCCGTTTATTAAATTTTTTACAAACAAAAAATCTAATTGATCAATTTAAATTGATCACATTTATAGTCTGTAATTCAGATGTTTAAGTTGGTTTATCTTATTCATTTTTATAGTTAAAGTTTTTATTGAATTACTTGAAGTGATTTTAAAATTCATGTTATTAGATGCTTATAGATTTTTGCTGAGGCGCCCGAAGCGCGATTTTTTTTGCTTCAGGACTTTACCACACAGCAGATTTTTTAAACTTTGAACTTGAATTTTTTGATCTTCAATTTTCTGAACACTAAATCCTTTTCGTGCTATGGCAAAATCGGAGAAAGAGTCCTCTATTTTTACCTATGATGAGTCCAGTATCAAGTCGCTTGACTGGCGTGAACACATTCGCTTACGTCCTGGTATGTATATCGGTAAACTCGGTGATGGTTCATCGAAGGACGATGGTATCTATGTATTGGTAAAAGAAGTAGTCGATAACTGTATCGATGAACACATGATGGGCTATGGAAAGAACATCGATGTACATATAACGGAATCCAAAGTTACGGTGCGCGACTACGGGCGTGGTATACCGCTGGGTAAAGTGGTGGATGTTGTTTCCAAGATCAACACCGGTGCGAAGTATGATTCAGGTGCCTTCCAGAAGTCTGTTGGTTTGAACGGTGTCGGTACGAAAGCAGTGAATGCTTTGTCAAGTCACTTCAAAGTTCAGGCGTTTCGCGAAGGGCAGCAGAAGACTGCTGAGTTCAAGAAGGGAGTTTTGGTAAATGATCCGAAGCTAGGAAAGACGGATGAACGCAACGGTACGTATGTTGAGTTCGAGCCGGATAGCACGATGTTTAAAAACTATCACTTCATTCCGGAATACCTGGATGACCTGATGTGGAACTACGCGTTTTTGAATGCGGGCCTTACGATCAATTACAACGGTCAAAAGTTTTTCTCCAAGGATGGCTTGCTGGATCTGTTAAGACAAAAGTCTGATCCGGATGATTTGCGTTATCCGATCATTCACTTGAAAGGAAAAGAGATTGAAGTAGCACTTACGCATGGCAATCAGTACGGTGAAGAATACTATTCATTTGTTAATGGGCAGAACACAACACAAGGTGGTACTCACCTGGCCGCTTTCCGCGAAGGCGTTGTAAAAGGTGTTCGTGAGTTTTATAAAACAGATTTTGATGCAGCGGATATCCGCGCCAGTATAATTGGAGCTGTTGCCATTCGCGTACAGGAGCCGGTGTTTGAGTCTCAGACAAAAACAAAATTAGGTTCTATCTATACCGCTCCGGAAGGGGGGCAGCCTATTAAAAGTTTTGTTGGCGACTTTGTAGCCAAAGAACTGGAGATATACCTCAATACAAATCCGATTGCTGCCGAAGCTTTAAAGAAACGTATTCAACAATCGGAGCGTGAGCGTAAAGAAATAGCCGGTATCAAAAAGCTGGCAAATGAGCGTGCGAAAAAAGCGAACCTGCACAATCGTAAGCTTCGTGATTGCCGGTATCATTTCGATGAAAAAAATCCGAAGGGTGCAGATTGTATGATCTTCATCACCGAGGGAGATTCTGCGAGTGGTTCCATTACAAAATCACGTGATGTAGAAACACAGGCCGTGTTCAGCTTGCGTGGTAAACCGCTGAACTGTTATGGACTGACCAAGAAAGTTGTTTACGAAAATGAAGAGTTCAACCTGCTGCAACATGCATTGAACATTGAAGATGGCTTGGATGGTCTGCGCTATAACAAAGTAATTATCTCTACCGATGCCGATGTGGATGGTATGCACATCCGGTTATTGCTGATGACATTCTTCCTTCAGTTCTTCCCTGATTTAGTAAAGGCAGGTCACGTGTTCATCCTGGAGACACCACTCTTCCGGGTACGGAACAAAAAAGAAACGATCTATTGCTATAGCGAAGAGGAAAAACAAAACGCGGTTAGAAAACTTGGAAGCAAACCAGAGATCACGCGCTTCAAAGGTTTAGGAGAGATATCTCCTGATGAGTTCGGAAGATTTATAGGAGAGAACATCCGCTTGCAGCCTGTGTTGCTTCACAAGGATAGTCATCTTCAGAAGATACTTGAATTCTATATGGGTAAAAACTCTCCAACCCGTCAGGACTTTATCATTGAAAACCTTCGTGTTGAACTTGATAAAGTGGAGGCGAGTGCCGAGAAAACGGAAGAGGAAGAAGTAGAGGCATAGAAGTTCAGTAAGCTCTTGCAGTATATAGGTGAGAGAAATCAAAAAGCATTTTTGAAGTTATATTTTTTAATCGGTCATGAGTAAGAAAGAAAACCCGAAAGCGAATCAGGACAACGAGTCGAACGAAGAGAAAACCAACGGTACCGGTGGGAGTGAAGATGTTATACACTCCATTGCCATTGATGGTTTATATCAGACTTGGTTCCTGGATTATGCGTCTTATGTAATTCTGGAGCGCGCAGTGCCTCGCCTGGAAGACGGGTTCAAACCCGTGCAGCGCAGGATCATGCATTCGCTGAAAGAAATGGATGATGGTCGCTTCAATAAAGTGGCAAACGTTATTGGTAACACTATGCAGTTTCACCCGCACGGTGATGCTTCTATCGGTGATGCGATCGTTAATATAGGACAGAAGGATCTTCTTATTGAAACGCAGGGTAACTGGGGAGATATACGTACGGGAGATGGTGCAGCAGCACCGCGTTACATTGAAGCTCGTCTTTCCAAGTTTGCATTGGATGTTGTTTACAACGCACAGACTACTGAATGGCAACTTTCGTATGATGGTCGTAAGCGTGAACCGGTAACACTTCCTGTAAAATTTCCACTGCTGTTATCACAAGGTGTCGAAGGGATTGCCGTAGGTCTGTCTACCAAAATCCTTCCTCATAATTTCATTGAACTTATCAAAGCATCAATTGATATATTGAAAGGTAAGAACCCGAAGATATATCCTGATTTTCCAACCGGAGGTATAGCCGACTTCTCAGACTATAACCAGGGATTGCGTGGAAGTAAAATCAAGGTGAGAGCCAAGATCGAAGTAGTCGATAAGAAAACACTGGCCATTAAAGAGATTCCCTTCTCAACGACAACTACTTCGTTGATGGAGTCAATCGTGAAGGCGAGTGAGAAAGGACAGATTAAAGTAAAACAGGTTATAGATAACACGGCACAGTTTGTCGAGATCCAGCTTCATCTTCAGCCAGGTCAATCTCCTGAAGTAGCGATCGATGCACTATATGCTTTCACAGATTGTGAGATTTCTATTTCTCCGAATGCTTGCGTTATTATAGATGACAAGCCGAAGTTCTTACCGGTTAACCAGATCCTGAAGTATAACACGGATCAGACTGTTCAACTTTTGAAACAAGAGTTGGAAATCAGACGGCAAGAGTTGATGGAGAAAATCCTGTTCTCATCTCTTGAAAAGATATTCATTGAGAACAGAATTTACCGCGACATTGAAGAAGCTGAAAGCTGGGAAGAAGTTATCGCGACTATCGATAAAGGACTGAAGCCTCATAAGAAGAAATTCTATCGTGAGATTACAACCGAAGATATCGTTCGTCTTACAGAGATCAGAATTAAGCGTATCTCTAAATTCGATTCGTTCAAGGCAGATGAAATGCTTCGCGATCTTCAGAAGGAACTGAAGGAAACAGAGCATCACCTCAAAAACCTGATCGACTATGCCATTGCCTATTTCCAAAGGCTGTTGGAAAAATATGGCAAGGGCCGCGAACGGAAAACGGAGATCAAGAGCTTCCAATCCGTTACAGCTGTGGAAGTTATTGCGAACAACCAGAAGCTATATGTAAACCGTACCGATGGTTTTATAGGGTATAGCCTGAAGAAGGACGAGTATATTTGTGATTGCTCTGATCTGGATGATGTTATTGTGATCCGCAAGGACGGTAAAGCAAGAATCTCCAGGATTCAGGAAAAAGTCTTTATGGGTAAAGATATACTATACGTAGGTATCTGGAAGAAAGGGGATGATCGCATGGTATTCAATGTGATATACTCTGACGGTAAGGGAGGCAAGAGCTTCGCGAAGCGTTTCAATATTCCAGGTGTAACCCGCGATAAAGAATATGATCTGACACAAGGAAATCCGAACTCCAAGATTTTATACGTCAGCGGAAATCCAAACGGTGAAGCTGAAAAAGTAGAAGTAAAACTTTCGCAGTCCAGTACAGCGCGCAAGAAGATCTTTACTTACGACTTCGCGGAGTTGGAGATAAAAGGAAGAAGCTCAAGAGGAAATATCATCACACCATACCCGGTTCGGAAAGTAGATTTCCTGAAGGCCGGTGGCTCAACACTTAGTAAACTCGATCTGTGGTTTGATGAAGATGCAGGCCGCTTGAATAAAGATAAGCGCGGACGCTATATTGGTAAGTTTGATGTAGATGACAAGATCATCACGTTCTATCGTAACGGATCGTACAAGATCACAAACTTTGAACTCACCAATCGCTTCGATCCGGAAAAGACTTTGCGCGTAGAGAAGTTTAGTCCTGAAAAGGCAATCTCTGCGGTATATGTTGATGGTGAGAGCAAGCAGTATATGGTGAAGCGTTTCCTTATAGAAACCACTACGCTTGATAAAGAATTTGGATTTATATCAGAAGGTATAGGGTCACGTCTGGTAGCGGTAACAACTTCAGAAACACCAGAAGTGGAAATAGAAATTGTGAAGGCGAAAGACAAACCTAAAACAACGGAGGTTATAAACCTGGAGGAAGTTGTCGATGTCAAAGGCTGGAAAGCTGTTGGTAACAAACTTTCTCAATACAAGGTAACGAAGGTTAAACTTGTTCAGGAAGAAGAAACCGGACTTGAAGAAGGTGATGACGAAAATACGTTAGTCGAGACTACTGATACCGATCAGTCGTCAAAAAAAAAATTGAGTTCGAACCTGAAATCATCGAAGAAGACGGGCAAGTCAGTCTCTTCGGCGAGCCCGAAAAAGCAAGCCAAGAAGACAGTCAAAGCCAAGCCCCAAGCCACCAGCAAAAAAGTGAGCCCACCAAAAAAATCCAAGTCGAGCAGCAAGCCCTCTTCGGTGAAGAAAGCAGCAAAAGCTCCGGCCAAAAAGGTGAAGCCAGCAAAGAAGAAGAAAAGGTAAGGGGAGAAGATGAGAAGTCAGATAAAAGAGACACGCCGTCAAGCGGAACTCTCAATCCTGGCACTACCATCGAGTTCGATGTTTGATTCTTAAAAAGTATAGATATAGTATAAAAAAAAGAAGAGGTCACCCGACCTCTTCTTTTTTTATGCTTGACCTTACGCAAGTGCGCAGATAGAATATTTACGGTTATAGTCTTTTCTCTACGAGCTCCGCGACAGTTTCTCCAATGGAGAGTGAAGATGTAGCAGCAGGAGAGGGAGCATTGCAAACATTGATTGCCTTCTTTTCTTCCAGGATCATGAAGTCGTCCAGTAGCCCACCCGTTTTGTCGCATGCCTGTGCGCGAACACCTGCACCGCCTTCGATCAGATCATCTTCTTTTATTTCGGGTAACAACTTTTGAAGTGCCTCTGTAAATGCAGCCTTCGAATACGAACGATACATTTCGCCAACGCCTGTGCGCCAGTACTTTGATACAATTTTACGGAAGCCAGGCCAGGCTAATGTCTCACCAAGTTCAGCAAGGTTGATATCTGTTTTTTTATACCCTTCTCTTTTAAAAGCAAGTACCGCGTTAGGTCCACATTCAACACCACCACCAACCATCGTGGTAAAGTGTACTCCGAGAAATGGGAAGTTCGGATCCGGCACCGGGTATATCAACGTCTTCACCAGGTATTCTTTTTCTTTCTTCAGTTTATAATATTCTCCCCGGAAGGGAATGATCTTTACGTTTACGTTCGAAGAAGTAAGTCGTGCAATCTTATCAGAATATAGACCTGCACAGTTTACCACCAGCTTCCCGCTATAGGTAGTGTTCTCGGTAACGACTTCAACCTTCTCTGTGTGGAAGTGGATATCAACAACCTTCTCGCCCAATTTTATTTCACCACCTTGCAGCTGAAATACTTCAGCATACTTTTCGGCAACAGCTCTATAATCAACAATACCGGTTTGAGGTACATATATACCAGCTATACCTGCTACATGCGGTTCATGTTCTTTTAACTCGGAAGCCGTAAGCATTTTAAGATTCTGCAATCCGTTTTGCTGCCCGCGGTCGAATATGTTTTTCAATAAAGGAAGTTCATGCTCATCTGTAGCCACGATAACTTTACCACAGATATTGTGCGGAACATCGTACTTTTTACAGAAGTCGAGTAATAGATTATAACCATGGATACAGTTCCTCGCTTTCAAACTCCCGGGTTTATAGTATATACCCGAGTGGATAACATTACTGTTGTTACCGGTCTGATGATTCGCGACTACTTTTTCTTTCTCAAGAAGAATGACCTTAAGGTCCGGGTTACGGTTGATAAGCTGTAAAGCTGTGGCGAGCCCGACTGCTCCGCCTCCGATTACAATAACATCGTACTGCACGTTGACTATATATTTTTGCCTCGAAGCTAACGATTAAATTTGATTCTCGACATGACTTGAAACAGCTCCGTTCAATGGGTGTAAAAAAAGAAAGCCCCGGTTTAGCGGGGCTTTTCTTTTTCCTTTTACAATTCTATTTTTTCTTCTTGGCGAATTTCTTCGCTGCTTTTTTAGGTAACTTCTTAACAGCTTTCTTCGCTGTTGCTGTTACTTTTTTAAGGGGCTTCTTGGCTCCTTTTTTAGCAACTACTTTCTTCACAGGTTTCGCTGCTTTTTTAGGAGCGGCTTTCTTCGCTACTGCTTTCTTAACCACTTTTTTAGGAGCGGCCTTTTTAGCAACTACTTTCTTTGCAGCTTTTTTAGGAGCAGCCTTTTTCGCTGTTGTTGTCTTCACTGCTTTCTTAGGAGCAGCTTTTTTCGACACAACTTTCTTAGCCGCCTTCTTTACAGGAGCACTGCTAGTCTTGTCTGCAGCGATAAGCTTGCTGATCGTTTTAACAGCAGGAGCAGGCGAAGTAGTTTTTACAACTTTAGCAGCAGGAGCTGGTTTCGCAGCGACAGGTTGCTTCTTCTCGTCAGCAAATTTCTTTGCCATCAGGTTAAGAGCAGATCCGGCTTTGAACCACTCGATCTGACCAGCGTTGTAAGTATGATTTACAGTGATGCTCTCTTCAGTACCATCCGCGTGGTGAATAACCAACGTCAATGGTTTGTCAGGAGAAAATGTAGTCAGACCAACAATATCAAAAGTATCGTCTTCACGAATCTTGTTATAATCTTCTTTGTCAGCGAATGTCAATCCCAACATACCTTGTTTCTTCAGGTTTGTTTCGTGGATACGCGCGAATGATTTTACAAGTATAGCACGTACGCCCAAGTGACGTGGCTCCATAGCTGCGTGTTCACGTGATGAACCTTCTCCATAGTTTTCGTCACCGACTACAATTGAACCTACACCTTCTGCTTTATAGTCACGTTGTACTTTTGGTACTTCATCGTATTGACCTGTAAGACCATTCTTTACACTGTTGATCTTCTCGTTGAAAAAGTTAGTAGCACCAATCAACAAGTTATTCGAAATGTTGTCAAGGTGTCCACGATACTTTAACCATTTACCAGCCATTGAGATATGATCCGTGGTACATTTACCTTTCGCTTTGATCAGCAAACGTAAACCTTTCAGATCGTTACCATCCCAAGCTTTGAATGGATCAAGCAACTGAAGACGATCGGAGGCAGGGTTAACTTTAACCGGTACTTTACTTCCGTCTTTAGCGGGAGCCTGGAATCCTGGATCTTCTACATCAAAACCTTTTGTTGGAAGTTCATCACCGGATGGAGGATCAAGTTTCACTTGCTCGCCTTTTTCATTGGTAAGGAAATCTGTGTTCGGGTTGAAGGTAAGATCTCCTGCTATAGCAAGCGCTGTAACCAATTCAGGTGACGCTACAAAGGCATATGTATTCGGATTACCATCGTTCCGTGACTGGAAGTTACGGTTGAATGAATGCACAATGGTATTCTTTTCTTTTTTCTCTGCACCTACACGGCTCCACATACCGATACAAGGTCCGCAGGCATTAGCAAATACTTTCGCTCCGATCTGATCGAATGCATCGATAAAACCATCGCGTTCTATAGTATAGCGTACTAACTCTGAACCTGGTGTAATGGTAAACTCTGCTTTTGTCTTCAATCCTTTGTTAGCAACTTGCCTGGCAAGACTCGCTGCGCGGGATATATCTTCATAAGAAGAGTTTGTACAAGATCCAATCAATCCTACTTCAACTGTAGTAGGCCAGCCGTTTTTAGCAGCTTCTTCTTTTATCTTAGATATAGGGGTTGCTAAATCCGGAGTGAACGGACCGTTGATGTGTGGCTCAAGTTCAGTGAGATTGATCTCTACTACCTGATCAAAATATTTCTCAGGGTCAGCATATACTTCAGGGTCAGCGGTAAGATGTTCCTGTACCTGGTTAGCAAGTTCTGCTACCTCAGCGCGTCCGGTAGAAGCAAGGTAACGTGCCATGGACTCATCGTAACCGAAAGTAGATGTGGTAGCACCAACTTCAGCGCCCATGTTACAGATGGTACCTTTACCTGTACAGCTCAATGAAGTAGCACCTTCACCAAAGTATTCTACAATAGCACCGGTTCCACCTTTTACAGTTAAGATCCCTGCCACTTTCAGAATAACATCTTTTGCAGATGCCCATCCGTTCAGCTTACCTGTTAATTTTACTCCAATAAGTTTCGGGAATTTTAACTCCCATGCCATGCCTGACATAACATCAACAGCATCAGCACCACCAACACCGATGGCGATCATTCCCAAGCCACCTGCGTTTACTGTATGTGAATCAGTACCGATCATCATGCCACCAGGGAAAGCATAGTTCTCTAATACTACCTGGTGAATGATACCAGCTCCTGGTTTCCAGAAACCAATTCCATACTTGTTTGATACAGAAGCGAGGAAATCATATACCTCTTTACTTTCTGCGTTGGCGTTTACTAAATCTTCCTGTGCACCAGTTTTAGCAACGATCAAGTGGTCGCAATGTACAGTAGACGGTACCGCTACCTTTGGCCTTCCGGCAGACATAAATTGTAACAAAGCCATCTGCGCGGTGGCATCCTGCATTGCTACACGGTCAGGTGCGAAATCTACGTATGATTTTCCCCGGCCAAAATTCTCCAGTTTTTGATCTTCATGGAGATGAGAATACAATATTTTTTCAGACAACGTAAGAGGACGGTTAACAACCTTTCGAGCTTTGGCTATGCGTGCGGGCATCTTAGCATACAAAGCCTTGATCATTTCTAAATCGAATACCATAAGAGTTTAAAATTTAAAGCGATGCTAAAGTAGCAAATTTTTTATCGCGAAGAAGCTTCGGCTTCCAGCGTTTGCTTTGCACTCGTTTGCTTCACTTTATCCGAACCTCTTATCTTGTCCAACAAATGATTCAAAAGATGTGTTTCATCTTCTGAAAGATTGTGAAGAATATTTTCAAAGGCTTCGACTTCGGCTTGCATTTTCTCTAAGACGGCAAGTCCTGTTTGTGTGATTTTTACTTCAACGCTTCGTTTGTCTTTCTCACAAAACTCACGCGTAACAAATCCTTTCACGCGTAACCGTTCAACGATACGAGAAGCGTCAGACATTTTATCAAGCATACGATCCTTGATAAGATTGATGGAGGCGTGGCCTGGTAACTGGCCTTTTAAAATTCTCATAACGTTGTACTGCTGACGTGTAATGTCGTGTTTCTTGAAAACACCATTCATCTTGTCCACCATGTAGTAATTGGTGAAGAGCATGTTCAGTAAGGCTTTCTGATACTCGTTCTGAAAGTCTTCTTGTTGGAGATCTTGTTCTAATGACATATAATGGGGGTCTGGGTTTACTTATACAACCAAATTAACCATTAATGATGTACGTTGAACATAATACCTTAATAATCCGGTACAACACATATGTTGCGATGCCTCATAAAAAAAGCCCTTTTCGGGCTTTATTTGCTATTTATGTAGTTTAGAAACTCGCGTTTAATATTTTCATCTTTAAACTTTCCTGAGAAATAAGCTGTACCGGTTTTGCTGTTTGTGTCGCCAACGCCTCGCGAGGCAACGCACATATGGTTTGCATCGATCACAACGCCTACATCTTCTGTCTGTAATACACGTTGCATTTCTTTCCCGATCTGTACCGTTAACCTTTCCTGTACCTGCGGACGTTTCGAAAAATACTGAACGATTCGATTGATCTTCGAAAGGCCAATTACTTTTCCACTGGAGAAATACGCTACATGTACTTTACCATATATAGGTACGAAGTGATGTTCGCAGTGTGAGTAGAACGTGATGTCCTTCTCCACCAGCATCTGATCATAATTATATTTATTTTCAAATAGCCGGGCATGTGGTCTGTTCTTCGGATTCAATCCGCTGAAAACTTCCTTCACATACATCTTGGCGACTCTGCGCGGAGTTCCGTTCAGACTGTCATCCGTAAGGTCGAGTCCAAGGATGTTCATGATCTCACGAAAGTGTTTTTCAATCAGATCAATCTTCTCCTCATCGTCCATGTTAAAAGCATCTTCACGCATAGGCGTGTCTGCAGATGTTGCCACGTGATCATCTGCGATGTCTTCTTCCTCAGGATTAACTGGCCGGATATTCAACGAAATTCCTTTCTGTCTCATACAAAGTAATTTTCAATTCAAATTTAGAGTCAATTCGCTGCCGTAGTATTCTCCAGATAACAAGGGCGATATTTTCGGCTGTTGGGTTAAGGTCTTTAAAATATTCGAGATCAAGATTCAGGTTTCGGTGATCGAACTTATTTAACACATGCTCTTTGATCTCATCGCTCAATATCTTCATGTCATAAACATATCCCGTGGCGGGATCAGGATCTCCGATGACACTGACGATGACTTCATAATTATGTCCATGAAAGTTAGGATTGCTACATTTTCCGAATACCTGCTGATTTTTTTCAGGAGACCACTCCGGGTTGAAAAGTCGATGAGCCGCATTAAAGTGTTCTTTCCGAGATACCTTTATCTTCATGTCATAAAGTTAAACAGGTTTAAGATTAAAAGGTTCAGTAGATTATTTTAAATCACCCTCATAAAAGAATCAAAAGTTTGTAATCGAAGAAGATTGAAAGCTGAAAAGTGACAAATTAATTCCGAGTGTAAGCTCATGCGTATTAAACCGGGTAGCAACCGTATTGTTATTCAGGGGCACTTCAAATGCATACCCGAAGCGATAAGCGCCTGCAAATCTGAGTTGTAAAAGAAATCCACCTGCATTTAGATTACGTGTATATAAACCCGCGGTATACTTCTCATCCAGATTTATAGCAATAGTATAATCAACAGATAAAGGAGCACCCTGAACATAACGTACCAAGCATGAAGGCTTTAGCCGCATACGTGTTGATAAATAAAATACATACCCGAAGCTTCCATAATAATGTTGATCATAAAGTCTGGCCTTGGTTGATGCCGTGTCCGTAGAGAGAAGTGTTGTAGTATTCAACATCCTGGGAACAGAAATCCCTGCAAAGAATTTTTCACTGTTCAGAATGATGCCTGCACCAACGTTGGGTCTGATTACATTTATATCGGAATTAAAAGCAGGGTCAGTTGGGTCGTACGTATTCAATAAAGTGTTATCCGTTTTATAGTTTATAAAACCAGCCTGCATGCCAAAAGATAAATGCGTGCCGTTGAAGTTTAGCCTGTACGCATACGTCATGTTCATTTCTGTGTTGCTATTGGCTCCGGTTTTGTCTTGTATCAAAAGTATACCGAGACCCATTTTATTTTTAGCTAACGATGTATGACTGCTCACATGAAAGGTTGAAGGGCTTCCCTCGAATCCTCCCCATTGCTTGCGATATGAAACCGAAGCGTTGAAATTATTATTGAGCACCGCATAGGCAGGGTTTAGAATCATCGGGTTATTTATATACTGAACATAGAGCGGGTCTTCCTGGGAAAAAGCTTGAATGAAAGTCCCCAGGAAAAGCAGAAGGTAAAGATGCTTCATGTGATTATTGCTTTAGTGAGAGATATCCCGTTACAGGGTTGGTAGCGTCTGCGAATTCTATTTTATAGAAGTATGTACCTGTAGGCAGCTCTTTACCACTATCATTTAATCCCTCGAAGCGTTTTCCGGGAAGTTCGTTCGTATAATTCTGTACTTCAAAAACTTTATCACCCCATCGATTGAAAATACTGACGCGGTTATCGACCTGGGGAAGGTATTCGATGCGCATAAACTTGTTATTGCCTATACTGTTGGGAGCCACCGCGTTATATACCACTATACCATCTTGTTTGGATTGAGAGATCGTCTCAACGTTGATGGTAATTATATTTTCAGAGCATGCCTTCATCAGGTCGCATGCCTGTATCTGAATACTATCAATACCTTTAAATGTATTTTGATATTGAATTCGTAAGAGCAATTCATCGGTGATGGAGGCGCTTGCTCCGCTTCGTGGCATGTTGGTAATTATTATGCTGGATGGATCAAGATTGTTGTCACGATCTGAAATGATCTTTCTTAAATCCAGTTCGATAGAAGAACTTGCCTGAGCGGTGAACTCTTCAGCTTCAATAACCGGAGCGGTGTTGCACTGGATTGAAGCTGTAAGTATATAATCACCGGCAGTCAGTGCGGACAGACCTTGCTGATCGGATATAAAACCATTCGGGCCTGTCCATGAAATGGATGTTGGTGAAGTTGATGTGATCGAAGTTTGGATTGATCCGTTTGGAGTTATGCACTTCGTATTATCAGCAACCGCATCAATGGTTACTTCAAGTGGTTGTTCAGAGAGGTCTTTAATGTTAACAGCTTGATCATCACTTGGGGTGATGATAGATTTACAACCCGTTGTTTTATCCGTAACCGATATACCATAGGAGCCGGGAGCGAGGCTTTTTATACTTTGAGATATAGCACCATTGCTCCAGTATATAGCATACGTTCCTGATTTTGCAAACACAAGTTCGATGGCTCCATTAAAAGGAGTGGAGCAGTTTGTGTTATCGGTTTTTGCAAGTATAAATTCTGGCTTCTGCGTTTTATCGGGAATCACAAACTTTTTGGATGCATTGCAGCCCGAAAGAAGATCCGCGACATACACAGTATAGTTTGACGCGACAGCATTGGTAAGGTCTTCGGCCGTGCTTACAGATACGCCTGTGGATTGCTCATACCATGAATAGGTATAATTTCCGGATCCTTTGGTGATCGTTACATCTACCGAGCCATTGGCTGGCGCGCACATTGTGGCAGGGGAAATCACTTCGCCTATCCCAAGCGTTGCAGCGGCTGTATTGGCGAGATAGATGTTTTGTTCTACTTCACAATTTGAAGTCTTATCCTTGACAATCAGTATATAATTGCCACCCCGTAATCCTGCTAAAGACGCACCGCCAGCAGTTGCTTTTTGTCCGTCCGGATATTGCCATTGATAGGAATAGCTTCCTGAACCTCCCGTGACAACGGCCGCGATACTGCCCGTATACGGTATAGTACATTTGGTATTTGATACGGTGGTGAAGTTTACTTTTAAGGATGACTCGATGTAATAATAGAACATCGTGGTGCAGCTGGTATTCTTTGTGTCGGTAACTTCGAGATAGTAGGTACCCGGAGCAGCACTCGTCAGCGTTTTAGTATTGCCAACGATGTTGAAGTTCTTATTATACCAGATGAACGAGTATGCACCGGAGCCACCACTGATTGCCACATTGATAGAGCCGTCATTCGAGCTGCAGGTCTTTGAATTTGTTACGGTGGATACATCCACCAGCTTGCAGCCTGAAGCGCAGGCATAGGCCATTTCCCATTGTTTGGAAAGGATACAGTCGCTGCCATCGCTGACCTGAAGTGTATAAATTCCCTGACTGAGATTTGTTATATCTTCCTGCGAGGAGGTGAAACCGGAAGGGCCGGTCCAGGAATATATATACTTGCCGGATCCTCCGGAAACAGAAACGGCAATAGAGCCGGCACCAACCTGACAATCATTAGGTGTTAATTTGTCAAGCGAAACATTAACCGATTGCTGATTAATGTGAACTATTTTCTGCACAATTTTGGTTTGCCCAAACACGGCTTGGGTACAAATTGCCAGGAGTGTAAGCAATACTGCTAAAAGAACGCGATATTTCGAGCTCAAGGTAGATAAGGTTTAGGGTTTAGGTAAACCAATATAGAAATATAAAGTAGTTATTTAGTATAGTATTATTGATTATTTGATTATTAAGTAGTTAGAATGTTTTACTTAACCGATAAGTTGCAGTGAAATTCGAGGAAATCAAAACTAAACTGGAGGCATATCAGGCGGAAGGCAAGAAGCTTTTTACAACGTCATCCTTCCAATCGCACAGTTTGGTACTGCTGCACATTTTGAGTCGCATCGATAAAACGATCCCGATTTATTTTATCAATACAGGCTATCATTTTCCGGAAACAGTTCAGTTCAGAGATTACATTGGTGATCAGTTCGGACTAAATATAGTCGACCTGAAATCCGATGTCCCGAAGTTTATGCAGCGTGATGCAGACGGCAGACTTCTCTTTACATCAGACCCTGACCACTGCTGCTATCTCAATAAAACACAACCAACGGATGCCATCCTTCTGTCACATGATGTATGGATCAATGGCGTGCGCGCCGATCAAAGCGCTGTGCGTGCCGCGATGAAAGTTGAGCAACCTGCCAAACATGGCTGTCTTCGTTTTCACCCGATGCTTGACTGGAATGCTAAAATGATCTGGCAATACCAAAAGGAGTATAATCTTCCTAAACATCCGCTGGAAGAAAAAGGATATATCAGTATAGGTTGTGAACCTTGCACCCGTAAATTAGACCCTGAAATGCAGGAGCGCGAAGCCCGCTGGTTCGGAATGAACAAAGTTGAATGTGGCCTGCATACGGATTTAATCAACAAATAAGAAAGCATTTAAGTATAAGATGAAAGTATTAGTTACCGGAGGTGCCGGATATATAGGCACTGAGTTGATCAGTGCGCTGATTGCAAAACCTGAAGTAGATCAAGTAATAGTATATGATAATCTGAGCCGCCTGAACTATAATATGTTCCTGGGATTAAGGCTTCAGAAACACACGAAGATAACTTTTGTAAAAGGAGAGTTACTTGATTCCCGTGCACTTCGTAAAGTACTGAAAGGCGTAGATGTAGTATATCACCTGGCGGCCAAAGTAACAACGCCTTTCGCGAATGCGGATGCTCATTCGTATGAGCAGGTAAATCATTGGGGTACGGCTGAACTTGTTTATGCTGTTGAAGAAAGCGATGTAAAACGGTTTATTTATACCAGCAGCACAGGAGTTTACGGTTCATCAAAAGACGCTGTGGATGAACTTACGGCTCCGGATCCGCAGACTTTGTACGCGATCTCTAAAGTACGCGGTGAAGAACATGTACGAAGATTATCAAGCAAGATCAACACCTATATCATGCGGTGTGGTAATGTATACGGTTATAGCCGGAGCATGCGCTTTGATGCCGTGATCAACAAGTTCGCCTTCGAAGCAAACTTCAATAAACTCATTACGATACAAGGCGATGGCAAACAATCGCGCACATTCATTCATGTGGATATGCTTTCGAATGCCCTTGCAAATTTACTGACTGCTCCATTGGAGAATGGAACCTACAACCTAGTAGATCGCAATCTTAAGGTCATTGATATACTGGACGTTCTCAAAGAACTCATTCCTCCGCTGGAATTTATTTTTATCAACCAACACCTGCGATTGCACGAACTCAACGTGAAGGTAAATCAACAGGTAAATGATATATTGGGGATTGTTAATAATCGACCACTAAAGGAAGAACTGGAAGAGTTCCTGAGTAAATTCAGTTACTAATATAGTCTTCAGTCAGTTAACCCCGCTGCATGCAAAATATTGCTACTGTTATTATTCTGCTTGCCGTAGTCACTGCTCTGGCAGAGGTAACGGATAAGATCAGAATTCCCTATCCGATTTTGTTGGTGGTAGCTGGAATCGTCATCGGTATGATTCCGGGGATGCCATCCATCTCGCTTGATCCTGAGATTGTTTTCCTGGTCTTCCTGCCTCCTATACTATATTCAGCCGCGTGGAATACTTCGTGGCCGGATTTCAAAGCAGCGAAACGACCCATCACATTGCTGGCTATAGGATGCGTGATCTTTACCACATGCGCTGTCGCCTGGGTTGCGCACATGATGATTCCTGGATTTGATTGGGCAGAATCATTTGTACTGGGTGCGATCATTTCACCTCCGGATGCAGTGGCAGCAACAGCCGCCACAAAAGGGCTCAGTGTACCCAAACGTGTTATTACTATATTAGAAGGAGAGAGCCTGGTAAATGATGCTACGGGTCTTATCGCATACCGCTATGCCGTGATCGCAGTCTCTACAGGGGCGTTCAATATTTGGCATGCAGGTCTTCAGTTTGTGATTGTAGCTACGGGTGGTATAGTCTTCGGGTTGCTGGTGGGGTTCATCTTCAAATGGATTCATAAATTTACTCCTGATAATGCCACCACCGATACAACGCTTACCTTCCTGGCGCCTTTTGTTGCTTACCTCGGAGCTGAATCATTCCATCTTTCAGGTGTACTCGCAGTAGTAGTAGCAGGACTATATGTGAGCTGGAACTCCAGTGAAGTTTTTTCACAACAGACAAGGTTGCAGGCATACGGTTCCTGGAACACGGTGCTCTTTATTCTGAATGGTGTAATCTTTATACTCATCGGTCTTCAGCTTCCGGAAATAATAGAGAACATCGGAGCGAATTCTTTTTGGGCCTGGAAGTATGCCGTGATTATCAGTCTTGCTGTAATTATAGGGCGTATCATCTGGGTATATCCAGGCACCTATATACCACGCTGGTTAAGTAAACGCATCCGTGAAAAAGAACCGGATACTAACATAAAGCTCACAACCATTGTAGCCTGGTCAGGTATGCGTGGCGTTGTATCCTTGGCAGCGGCACTCGCGTTGCCGTTGACGATTAACGGATCAACTCCGTTTCCGCATCGTAACCTGATTATCTTTCTTACTTTCTGTGTGATCTTCTCGACTTTGGTATTGCAGGGTTTAACACTCCGGCCTATGATCAATTGGTTTGGTATAGAAGTCGATGGAAAAGATTACGAGGATGAACAGCGGGCCCGTTTGATGTTGGCTTCTTCTATCATTGAGCACATCGAAGAAAATTATGCGTTGTCGTTAAGCGATGATGTTTTGAATCAGATCAAAACAAAGTATGAGATCCGAATTCAAAGACTGCGAAAAGATCAGACAGAACAAAAGTTAAAGGAAGAGCAGATCCACGAATTTCACAGACTTCAGCAAGAGCTGCTTCATAAAGAACGTGCAGACTTGATACGCCTGCGCAGAGAAGGAGTGATCAGTGACGAAGTACTGCGCAGGATTGAATATGAACTCGATCTCGAAGAAACCAGACTCATCCTCGAAAGAGGTCTTACCTGACACAACACCACTGACTTCTTCAATTTAGCGTTTGTCATAAATCGATTTACGACACAGAATTTTTTCGCGTATTTCAACGCAGGATAAACTCATTAATCTAATCTATGAAGAAGTTATTAATCCTGGCATTGATTTGTGCGCCCATGATGTTGGCAGCACAAGCAAAGCTGGTAGAAAAAATCGAGAAGAAAGGTGACCAAGTCATTATTCCCTACGAGAAGTATATATTACCAAACGGGCTCACCGTCATTGTACATGAAGATCACAGCGATCCGATCGTGCATGTTGATGTAACGTATCACGTTGGTTCTGCACGTGAAGAAATTGGCAAGTCTGGTTTCGCGCACTTTTTTGAACACATGATGTTCCAGGGAAGTGATAACGTTGGAGATGAGCAACACTTCAAAATTGTAACTGAATCAGGAGGGACACTCAACGGTACAACCAATCGTGATCGCACCAATTACTTTGAAACTGTACCGAGCAATCAACTTGAAAAAATGCTTTGGCTTGAAGCCGATCGCATGGGATTTTTACTCGATGCCGTTACACAAAAGAAGTTTGAGATCCAGCGTGCTACTGTAAAGAATGAACGCGGTCAAAATTATGATAACCGCCCGTATGGATTGATGGGTGAGACCATTGCCAAGAATCTATACCCGTATGGACATCCATATTCATGGCTTACCATCGGATATATAGAAGATCTGAATAGAGTAAGTGTAGACGACCTTAAAAATTTCTTCCTTCGCTGGTATGGACCGAACAACGCAACGGTAACGGTAGGCGGTGATGTTAAAGCTGCCGATGTTGTAAAGCTTGCACAAAAATATTTTGGATCGATTCCAAAAGGCCCCGATGTTCAGAATATGAAATTACCGGCACCGGTTATCACAAGCGATCGCTATGTTACGCTCGTTGATAATTATGCGCGGCTGCCACAACTCGTGATCACATATCCCACTGTCCCCAGTTATCATCCGGATGAACCCGCACTGGATTGCATGGTGGAAATTCTGGGGCAAGGTAAAAACTCTATACTATATCAACAGATCGTCAAGGACCAAAAGGCATTGAACGCAGCGGCATTTAATTCCACAACGGAACTCGCAGGTGAATGCAGATTAAGCTTAACACCCTCTCCGGGAGTTTCACTTGCTGAATCAAAGAAACTTCTCGACAATGCTATCAAGACTTTTGAAACACGTGGCGTTACCGATGAAGATATAGCAAAGTTTAAAGGAAGCGTGCAGGCGCAATTGATCTATAGTCTGCAAAGTGTATCCGGCAAGGTATCACAACTCGCGGCCTACCAGACTTTTACCGGAAGTCCTAACAGAATTGGTAAAGAGCTCGATGCCTATAATAAAGTTACGAAAGAAGATGTGATCCGAGTTTACAACACCTATATAAAAGGAAAAGCAGCCGTTATTCTCAGTGTAGTTACAAAAGGCAATGAAAGTAACATAGCAGCACCGGATAACTATACTGTAAATACATCAAACTATAAAGCACCCGACTATGGATATAGCGGATTAAAGTACACCAAGCCAAGCGATGCATTCGATCGTACCAAATTACCGGGCAATGGTGTGAATCCCGTTGTAAAAATACCAGGGTTCTGGAGAAAAGATATCGATAAAATCCGCGTGATCGGAACTGAAAGTAAAGAACTTCCTATCGTTACACTTTCGGTTACTATCCCTGGAGGTCATTTACTAATGGCGAATGATACTTCGAAGATTGGACTGCCCAGAATCTTTGCTTCGATGATGAATGAAGATACACAGAAGTATACTGCCGAGCAGTTGCAGGCAGAGCTTCAGAAATTAGGAAGCTCCATCAGTGTTTCCAGTGGTCTGGATGGTATTACTGTGAATGTCCAGTCGTTGACGAAGAATCTTGATAAGACACTCGCCTTGCTGGAAGAACGAATTCTTCGTCCGAAATTTACCCCGGAAGCCTTTGCCCGAATTCAAAAGCAAACTGTTGAAGGATTCAAGCAGCGTAAATCACAACCTGCAATTATTGCCAGCGATGTTTATACCCGGTTGAATTATGGCAGCAATAATATTCTTGGTCTGAGTGATATCGGAACCGAGTACTCCGTAAAGAACCTGACGCTGAAAGATGTAGAGAACTACTACACAAACTATTTTACTTCCACTGGAGTGGATGTTGTTATCGTAGGAGATGTAACACAAAGTACAATTCTTGGCAAGCTCGATTTTCTGAAGAAGCTTCCTGCGAAAGATGTAAAACCCGCTTTACCTTCCAAAGCTCCTGCAGTTGAGAAGACACGTATCTATATAGTGGATGTGCCGAAAGCAGCGCAGACTGAATTTCGTGTTGGCTATGTTACAGGTTTAAAATACGATGCTATCGGTGAATACTATAAAGCAGGTTTGATGAACTATGCATTGGGTGGCGCATTCAATAGTCGTGTGAACCTCAACTTACGTGAAGATAAAGGGTGGACCTATGGTGCGCGTTCCGGTTTCTCGGGCGATAAATATACCGGAGAGTTTGTGTTCAGTGCCGGTATAAAAGCCGCGGCAACAGACAGTGCGCTTTTAGAGGTTATCAATGAACTTACAAAGTACGCGAAGGCAGGTATACAGGACAGCGAGTTGTCGTTTATGCGAAGTGCTATCGGACAGCGTGATGCATTGCGTTATGAAACGGGCTTTCAAAAGACATCGTTTATAGCCAATATACTCCGCTATAATTTACCTGGTGATTTTGTTGATCAGCAGAACAAGATTGTCAGCACTATATCAAAAGACGAGCTGAATATACTGGCTTCGAAATGGATCGATACAAGTAAACTGAATATACTGTTAGTAGGAGATAAGGCAAACATCTTACCTGGACTCAAACGACTCAGCTATGAAATTGTCGAGCTTGATGTGAATGGAAATAAGAAAGGAGTTATTAACTAACTCCTGAATCCAGTACTTGTAAAATAAAAAAGCGGGCTATAAACCCGCTTTTTTTATTAACAAAATTCTTCAAAAACTTCGGCAAGGTGCTCGCCAATCATTTGAGCATTTCTGCCTTCAATGTGATGGCGCTCAACAAAATGTACTAATTCTCCATCTTTAAACAAAGCAATAGCTGGAGAAGAAGGAGGATATGGAAGCGTATATTCTCTGGCTTTTGAAACAGCTTCTTTATCGACACCAGCGAATACCGTAGCCAGGTTGCTAGGTTTCTTGGGAGAAGATTGCAAGGCCCACTTTACTCCGGGTCTCGCCGCACCGGCTGCACAACCACAAACAGAGTTGATAACCAGTAAAGTTGTTCCTTTTTTGTTTTGAAGGTAGTTATCAACTTCCTCAGAAGTCTTTAATTCAGCAAAACCTGCGCTCGTAAGATCGGTGCGCATAGGTGCTACTAATTGTTCGGGATACATAGTTTTTATTGACAGTTAAATCTGATAGTATAACAAATTATAGAAATCCTAGTTCAAGTTTCGCAGCTTCACTCATCATGTCCTGCGTATAGGGAGGATCAAAGGTAATTTCAACTTTCACATCATTGATACCTTCAATGGCTTTAATTTTTTGTTCCACTTCACCCGGAATTACCTCTGCAGAAGGGCAGGAGGGTGACGTAAGCGTCATTTGGACGTACACGTTGTTAACCGGATAAACATTGATTTCATAAATGAGGCCCAACTCATATACATCTACCGGAATTTCCGGATCGTAAACCGTTTTGATGGCTTGTACCACTTTGTCCCGAAGGTCGGCAACAGAAGTAGATGACAGATTTACGTTTTCAACTTGCTCACTCATGACTTTACTTCCATTTTAGTTTTAAAAGCAAGCGCATACAGTTTCATTTGTTTGATCATGGCGGCAAAACCATTGGAACGTTGTGTCCCAATGAATCGTTCCATCCCGATCTTGTGCATGAAATATAGGTCTGTATTCAGAATCGTATCCGGAGTTTGTCCATTGAAGATTCTTACCAGCAAGCTCACCAAACCTTTTGTTATAGCGGTGTTGCTATCGGCCGTAAAGAAAATCTTCTCATCCTTTACTATACCAGTTAACCACACTTTAGATTGGCAGCCCTTTACTACATTTTCTTCTGTTTTGTCAGATTCCGGCATCACCGGTAACTTTTGTCCTAACTCCATGATGTAGAATACGGTCATTTCCATATCTCCATCCAGCAGGGAAAACTCACTAATGATTTCGTCTTGAATCTGATTGACAGTCATAAGTTACTTCATGAAGTTAATGATCCGCTCCAGTCCTTCCACAAGCTGATCAATCTCTTGTTTCGTATTATAAACTGCAAAAGAAGCCCGCACAGTTCCTTCAATTCCGAAACAAGTCATTAGAGGTTGCGTGCAATGATGCCCGGTACGAACCGCGACTCCGCGTGCATCCAACATCTGCCCGATATCAAAATGGTGTATACCCTCCACCGCGAACGATAAGACACCAACCTTGTGTTTGGCTGTGCCAATCAACTTCACTGATTTTAATTTCGAAACGCGTTCGGTTGCATATACCAGCAACTCATGTTCGTGGGCCGCTATATTTTCCTTACCAAGTTCGTTAATGAAATCAAATGCAGCTTTATAGGCTACTACATCAGCAATGTTTGGAGTACCCGCTTCGAATTTATAAGGGAGATCGTTATACGTAGTTTTCTCGAAGGTTACTTCTTTGATCATTTCACCACCACCATGGTAAGGAGGCATCTTTTCCAGAAGTTCTTTCTTACCATATAGTATACCTGTTCCGGTAGGGCCATACATCTTGTGCGATGAGAGGCAATAGAAATCACAATCCAGATCCTGCACATCAATTTCAATGTGTGCTCCGGCTTGCGCTCCATCAACCAGTACAACCGCTCCAACTTCGTGCGCCAGTTTTATAATTTCCTTTACGGGATTTATAGTACCCAGGCTATTGGAAGCATGGTTGATAGATACCAGTTTTGTTTTTGATGAAAGTAATTTTCGATACGCATCAAGATCCAGTTCGCCCTCCGGAGACACCGGAATTGTCCGTAGCGTAGCTTTCTTCTCTTCGCATACGAACTGCCATGGAACTATATTTGAATGGTGCTCCAGGCCAGAGATTATAATCTCATCACCTTCTTTAATAAAGGCTCTTCCATAGGAAGACGATACGAGATTTATACTTTCAGTAACGCCACGTGTAAAGATGATTTCCTGTTCGGATTGTGCATTAATGAAACGTTTCGCAGCATGGCGTGTTTCTTCATATGCTTTCGTTGCCTTCTCCGCTAATGTATGGATGCCGCGATGAATGTTGGCATTGTAACCTTTATAGTAATCGATCAGTGCGTTGATTACGCTTAAAGGTTTCTGCGAAGTGGCAGCATTATCAAAATATACCAGATCACGTCCGTTTACTTGCTGATGCAGGATCGGAAATTCTTTTCGGATCGCCTCAATATCAAGTTTACGGGTTATAGCCGGAGAGGAGGAAACCATACTTAAAAGTTTTTATGTAACCTTTCGCTGATTACGTTATCTAGATATTCTTTAATCACCGGATGTTTTACGTACTCTAATACTTCACCGGCAAATGCATAGAGCATCATGGCCAGCGCAGTGTCTTTGCCAATGCCACGGGTCTGGAGATAGAAGAGTGCTTCTTCATCCAATTGTCCAGTGGTGCATCCGTGAGAACACTTAACGTCATCGGCCCAGATTTCAAGCTGTGGCTTTGTGTTAACGGTTGCTTTATCCGTTAAGAGTATATTTCGGTTTGCTTGAAAAGCATTTGTCTTCTGGGCATCCGGACGAACATATATCTTTCCGTTAAAAACCCCTTTGGAGCTGTCGCCCATGATCCCTTTATATAGTTCATTGCTAAAGGAATTAGGCTTCTTATGATCCACAACGGTATGGTTATCGGCCAGTGTATCTTTCGCCAATAAATAT
The DNA here is from genome assembly GCF_900167975.1 of Ohtaekwangia koreensis. GTDB lineage: Bacteria > Bacteroidota > Bacteroidia > Cytophagales > Cyclobacteriaceae > Ohtaekwangia > Ohtaekwangia koreensis. The sequence continues at coordinate 465,124 of NZ_FUZU01000003.1, read as the reverse complement.
AGTCCATACATATGCGATTCAATTCCTTCGCCATTCAATACAAAGTGCAGGTTATTACGAACCAGTTTTCCACTGAGCGTAAAAGTATAGGTATTTACGCGACTGAAATTTGACTGATGAATTTGGGTGAGTCCGAATTGATAACGTGGTCCATTATCATTCTGGATAGAGTATAATTCTAAACCAGCATTCTCAGCAACAATGGCTTCCGTTACGGTATTCGAGAAATTAGCCGAACCCGTTGAGTCAAATTTTTCAAGCACAGTAACTGAACTGCTCTTGCCAACAATAATCAGGTTTCTGTTGAGGGATATAACCTGGCCAGCGCTTGCATCATGAATATGATATAGCACCACCGGTTTTTCAATGATTGTATTATCCGCTACATGCACAAATACACCGTCTTGAAATGCAGCGGTGTTCCAGGCAACAAGAGCATCCGTTTTAAAATCAGCATACTTGCCAAGATGCTTCAGCGCTACTTCATTTTTAGAAGCGATAGCTTCCTGTATAGTAAGAACCGTCAGATTTTTTGATGTGATCGAAGACGCAGTTTTTGAAAACACGCCATTCAAAAATACCAACACATCTGCATCGAGTCCCGGAATTGCTATAGGGGTGATATCAAACTCTTTTACAATTGCGTTCGGTCCAGAGAATTCAAAGTTCTTCTCCAACGCACGTGTAATCGGTGTGAACTTATACTCTTCCGATTTATTGGCAGGAAGACCAAGGGCACGAAAAGCTTCTAACGCTTCTTTCCGTAGTGCACTATCAGAAATGTTTGCTGCCAGATTTTTTTCAATTCCGGATGCAATTTCCTGGGTTATATTTTTTTTAGATACAGTAACACTCATCGTACTTGCGTTAGGCTACAGAAACTTCATCTTTAATCCAATCATAGCCTTTTGCTTCAAGCTCGAGGGCCAGTTCTTTCGTACCGGATTTTACAATCTTTCCTTTATAAAGTACGTGTACAAAATCAGGCACTATATAATCCAGTAATCGTTGATAGTGTGTTACCACGATTACAGCATTTGATTTATTACGAAGTTTGTTCACACCGTTTGAAACGATCTTCAATGCATCGATATCAAGACCTGAATCGGTTTCGTCAAGTATAGCAAGCTTTGGTTCGAGCATCGCCATTTGAAAAATTTCATTGCGTTTCTTTTCACCACCGGAGAAACCTTCGTTGAGGGAACGATTCAATAATGATTGATCAATCTCTACGAGTTTCATTTTTTCACGCATCAATCCAAGAAAAGATACTGCATCCAAAGCTTGTTGTCCGCGATGAACACGAATCTGATTCACGGCAGTCTTCATGAAATTTATAGTGCTCACCCCTGGAATTTCCACCGGGTATTGAAACGCGAGGAATACACCTTCACGTGCACGTTCTTCAGGTGCTAACTCAAGAAGATCTTTTCCAAGAAATTCAACTTCACCACCGGTAACTTCAAACTCTTCACGACCTGCAAGTACAGATGCCAGTGTACTCTTACCCGAACCGTTCGGTCCCATAATAGCATGCACTTCACCAGGCTTAATATCCAGGTTGATTCCGTTCAGGATTTGTTTATCACCGATTTTCGCTTGTAGATTCTTTATTGTTAACATCTCTATTCGTTGCTTTTATATTTATACTTGGGAGTAAAGCTTGTCTATATAGTATAGACTCGGGGCTTTAATCATTATTATCCTACGCTTCCTTCCAGGGTTAATGCGAGAAGTTTCTGTGCTTCAACAGCAAACTCCATCGGTAACTGGCTGAGTACTTCTTTCGCATAGCCATTTACGATCAATGCTACTGCTGATTCTTCATCTATACCACGTTGTAAGCAATAGAAGATCTGGTCTTCACCGATCTTGGATGTAGTTGCTTCGTGCTCGATCTTCGCAGAGTTATTCTCAACATCGATATAGGGGAAGGTATGCGCACCGCATTTATCGCCCATTAGTAAAGAATCACATTGAGAGAAGTTGCGTGCACCTTCTGCGCGTTTCATGATATGTACTTGTCCGCGGTAGCTATTCTGCGAATGACCAGCAGATATACCTTTGGATACAATACGTGACTTGGTATTCTTACCAATGTGAATCATCTTCGTTCCGGTATCAGCTTGCTGATAGTTGTTGGTTACGGCTACCGAATAAAATTCACCCATCGAGTTATCGCCTTTCAGGATACACGAAGGATATTTCCAGGTAATGGCTGATCCCGTTTCAACTTGCGTCCATGAAATCTTCGAGCCATCGCCAAAGCAAAGACCGCGTTTCGTAACGAAGTTATATATACCACCTTTGCCTTCTTTATCACCGGGATACCAGTTTTGCACGGTAGAGTATTTTACCTGTGCATCTTTCATCGCGTAGATCTCAACCACAGCCGCATGCAATTGATTTTCATCACGCATCGGTGCTGTACATCCTTCGAGGTAACTTACATAAGATCCCTCATCAGCAATAATCAGCGTACGCTCGAACTGTCCGGTGTTGGCAGCATTGATTCTAAAATAAGTTGATAATTCCATCGGGCAACGAACGCCTTTCGGAATGTAACAGAACGATCCGTCTGTAAACACTGCGGAGTTCAGTGCTGCAAAATAATTATCGTTGACAGGGACAACCGATCCCATATACTTCTTCACGAGATCAGGGTGCTTCAGCACAGCCTCACTGAAGGAACAGAATATAATTCCAAGTTCTCCCAGCGTCTCCTTAAATGTAGTGGCAACCGAAACACTGTCTATCACAGCATCAACGGCCACACCGGTAAGTCTCTTCTGTTCTGTTAGAGAGATTCCCAGTTTTTCGAAAGTCTTTATCAATTCGGGGTCTACATCTTCCAGATTCTTCGGTGTTATCTTCTGCTTGGGTGCCGAGTAATAGATAACATCCTGGTAATTGATAGGAGGGTAGGTAACGTTTGGCCAGGTAGGCTCTTTCATTTTAGTCCACTGGCGGTATGCATCCAGACGCCATTCAAGTAACCATTCCGGCTCATTCTTCTTGGAAGAAATGAATCGTATAATATCTTCGTTCAACCCTTTGGGAGCAGAATCGGTCTCGATGTTGGTGGACCAGCCGTGCTCGTATTCCTTGGAAGTTAACGCTTCTAATACCTGATTATCTTTACTCATTCAATTCGTCTATTTAGACTGATTATAAACCTACAAAGCTATAACAAAAATGAGATTTTTAGGTTCTCTACCGTGTTTATTTCCCCATAGAAGTTTTCTATCGCCTTATAAAGCATTTGACAGCGCGGAATTATGATCTCTCCGTTAATCAATCAATTAGAAGTCAAGGACATAAAAAATCCCAGCCTTCTAAGGCCAGGATCAAAGTTTCTTTCGAATGGTGTAGTTATTATAAAAGATTGGCGTTGGTTCAGGTCAGGTTAAGGCTGCGGTCCAGACTTTCTTCGAGAGAGATCATCGTCTCCGTACGTTCAATGCCTTCAACCTGTTGTATTTTATCATGAAGCACTTGCTTCAGGTGATTCGTGTCTTTGCAATGTATTTTGGTAAACATACTATAGTTACCGGTTGTATAATGGATGCTGGTGATTTCGGGAATAGCCTTAAGCTTCGCCATCACCTGATCATACAAGGCACTCTTCTGTAAGAATATCCCGATAAAAGCGGTGATGTCGTACCCGAGTTTTGCATAGTTAACTTTAAGTGTAGTCTTTTCAACAATCCCGGCTTCTTCCATTTTGTTCATGCGTACGTGCACTGTACCACCCGAAACGAAAGCTTTTTTGGCAACTTCTGTATAAGGTTTCTTTGCATCCTGCATCAGAATCTCAAGAATCTTCAGATCCACATTGTCAACTTTATAATTTTCGGCCATATTGAAATCTGGTTTTAAGTTTAATTCAAAAATATGAAATAAAATTGAAAAGTATACAAATATTCTGATCGTTTATTGATTCAGGTACTAGTTTAGGTGTTACTTTGTTACATAATTTACAACGAGACGCACTGAAAAACACACTCACACTCAAAACCCACACACATCTATTGTAGGGTGTTGGAATTTGGCAGACATGCCCTCCGGTCTCGAGGGTGGAGATTACAGGATAAAGTCCAGCCTTTGGCGACCTAACTGCTCCGTGGAGGTTCGAGCCCTCCCTCTACAGCAAAGTCCTCCGATAACTTATCGGGGGCAACACACACACGCATCACACAACATATTGTAGGGTGTTGAAACTGGCAGACATGCCCTCCGGTCTCGGGGGTGAAGGTAAACGGAATAAAGCAATGCACCCTGATCTCGCTTCTTCATGAAACAAGATCAGGTCAACGTCTAACCGCTTCGTGGAGGTTCGAATCCTTCTCCTACAGCAGCTCAGTTTAGGTTAATGAGTTATTCAGAGCTACCCGCTTCTCCAGGAGAGGCGGGTTTATTTTTTTATGGAGTTCTGTGACAAGCTGCTGTTTTTTATTCTAAAGATTTGGTTCTCATTACCACTATATAAATCTTGTAATCTGATTTGATTTGCTGGCAAACAATCGTTTGCTTTGGGAATCTTTACAGAAGAAATTTAAGAGCGAACATACTATGAAGGATTTCCCTTGGTTCAAGCATTATCCTAAAAGCACCCCTCACGAAATTAACTTGTATGATTACACCTCGTTAGTTGATCTCTTTGAAAAAAGTTGTGCGAAGTATAGCAACAGAGTTGCTTTCGTAAACATGGGAAAAGAGATGACCTTCAAAGAGGTTGATGAACTCTCCCGAAACTTTGCCGCTTATCTTCAGAGTCTTGGATTGAAAAAAGGAGATCGCATCGCTATCCAGATGCCCAACCTGCTTCAGTTTCCGATTGCTTTTTTTGGAGCACTGCGTGCCGGGTTAATAGTAGTGAATACAAATCCACTCTATACACCCAGAGAAATGGAGCATCAGTTTAAAGATGCCCGGGTAAGCGCGATTGTTATCGTTGCAAATTTTGCTAACCATCTTGAAAAGATACTCGCCAATACATCAATCAAACATATAATCGTTACACAGCTTGGCGATATGTTGGGTGGATTGAAGGGAACGCTCGTAAACTTCGTTGTAAAGTATATTAAGAAGATGGTTCCCGAATACAATCTTCCAAATGTTATTCCATTTAAAGACGCAGTAAAAAAAGGAGCATCGCTTAAATTCACAAAGCCTGATCTTAGTGTAAAAGATATAGCAGTATTGCAATATACGGGTGGCACTACAGGTATATCAAAGGGAGCAAAGCTTTCGCATGGAAATATTATAGCACACAACTCCATGATCACCGAATGGTTCAAGCCCTATATGTCGCAGGGAGGAGACGATCTGATCATCACGGCTATACCGATGTATCATATTTTCGCGCTGACGGTAAATGGTTTCCTGATGTTTAGCACGGGTGTTAAAAGTGTTATGATCACCAATCCGCGCGATATGAAAGGATTTGTGAAGGAGCTTGCTAAATATAGGTTTACGATCATTACAGGCGTTAATACATTGTTCAATGGTCTACTCAATACACCCGGATTTAAGGATCTTGATTTCAATGCGCTGAAAGGTGCTATAGGAGGAGGCATGGCAGTTCAGGATGTTGTAGCAAAGCGCTGGCAGGAAGTTACCGGAAAGCCTTTGATAGAAGGATATGGATTGAGTGAAACATCACCTGTGCTTTGCTGTAATCCGCTGGATGGAGGGCATCGCCTGGGAAGCATCGGTATACCTATGCCAAGCACCGAAGTAGCTATATTTGATGATAACGGAAAGCAGTTATCGCAAGGTGACACCGGAGAAATCTGTGCGCGTGGTCCACAGGTTATGTCGGGTTACTGGGAGAAGGATAACGAAGGTGTATTCTTTCCGGGGGAATGGTTTCGTACCGGAGATATAGGAAGGATGGATGACGATGGATATTTTAAGATCGTTGATCGTAAAAAGGACATGATCAAAGTATCCGGCTTTAATGTGTTCCCCAATGAAATTGAAAATGTTATTGCAGGACATCCCAAGGTTCTGGAAGTAGCAGCGATCGGAGTACCGGATGCTAAATCTGGTGAAGTAATCAAAGTATTTATAGTAAAGAAGGACCAGAGTTTGAATGAAGAAGAACTAAAAGCATTCTTTCATGAGAACTTTACCAACTATAAAGTACCAAAACATATTGAGTTTCGAACTGAATTACCAAAGACCAATGTTGGTAAAATACTAAGGCGTGCTTTAAAAGAACAGGAGGCAGCGACTACTACAGCGTAAAATTGTTTTGCGGAGAATATGTATACTACACATGTGTGCATATTAAACTTTACAATTAGATGTTTAAAAGTTGCCTGTCGCGTACAAGCATCGTAACTTCATGGTATAATAAACCCTTTAACTATGATTGGCTTTTTCGAGCATCAATATCTTTCCTATAAAAAGAATCACATTAAAAATCTTCTGGCGCTTGCCAAGGTGGATGGTCACATGCACGAGAAGGAAGAAGCGTTGCTATATAAAATCGGGAAGCGTTATGGGTTGAAAGATCGGCAGGTAAAGGAGCTTGTAGATAGTGATGAGAAGCATTTCATGAATGTACCGGACAATCATAACGACCGGATGAATCTTCTCTATGACCTGGTGCTTATGGTATATGCCGATGACGTTGTAGATAAACACGAAATCGAATTCTGTGAAGAAGCTGTGGAGCAATTTGGAATGAAAAAAGAACTTGTGAAATGGCTGCTCGAAGAATTTCATAAGGGCACACCACCGCCACCCGATGAATGGGAAGAAATCAAACGGGCAGCACGTGAGAATTTTTCAATACAAAATTGATATGGAAGGGGTAACTAAACAGTTGCCCCTTTATTTTTTATATAGACTCAAAATCCTACATGTCAAAACTTTACAGGTCACTGATCAGTTATGTTAATGAACTTTAAATAAATTAACTTTCAACGCGTTGCCATTAGCGGTAAATTAGACGCGAAAGCAGGAGACAGCTTATGGAAGAATTCAGAAAACTTACTACGCAGGAAAAGGCCCTGCGAATCAATTTAAGCAAATCAATATACGGATCATTTGCCGAGATAGGGGCGGGACAAGAAGTAGCGGCTAACTTTTTCAAAGTAGGGGGCGCCTCCGGCACAGTAGCGAAAACGATGTCGGCTTACGACATGAAATTCAGTGACGCTATCTATGGGGTATGCGATCGGTATGTTTGTGAAGACCGGTTGTTCCGGATGCTTGACCACGAATATGTATTGCTTCCCGAACGATTGCCACATCGCATCGAGAACACGCGCTTTTTTGCGTACGCGGATACCGTGGAAATCCTCAACTATGAGCGCACCAATCAGGGACACGGTTGGATTGGACTTCGTTTTCAACTCACACCGAAGAGCGAACCCAATGATTGCGTGATCCATGTGAAGATGCACGACACCGACCAGCTACAACAACAACTCGCGCTGGGTATAGTAGGTGTGAACTTATTATACGCTTGTAACTTTATGAGCGATCCGGAAGATATTCTGATGTCGTTACTCGATGGACTTACTGCACGCAGAATTGAAATCGATATGTTCCGGTTGTCGGGACCAGACTTCAAGCATGTGGACAATCGCCTGATGGCACTCAAGATGGTAAAGAATGGCCTGACAAAGGCAGCCATGTTTGGACCCGATGGCAATGTGATGCAGCCTTCGGATGAACTATATAAAAAGAACGTGCTCGTGTTGCGTGGTAGATTCAGACCGCCTACACATGTAAACGTTGATATGTTACTTACGTCACGCAGACATTTCAAACAAGAGAAGGACGTAGATCGCTCCAAGATCGTATTGCTTTCAGAACTTACGTTAAATGATCTTAGCCCCGATGGCAAGATCGATGAAAAAGATTTTCTTCATCGTGCAGATATACTTTGTTCGTTAGGACAGAATGTATTGATCTCAAATTACTTTGAATACTATCGCCTGGTGGATTACCTGTCGAAGATCACCAAAGGAAAGAAGATCGGTATCATTATGGGTATATATGCTCTGCAGAAAGTATTCGATGAGAAAACATACGAGAATACCCGCGGTGGAATTCTGGAATGCTTTGCCTCACTCTTCGGCTCCAACGTGAAGCTATATATATACCCTGCGTTGCGCAAAGATTCCGAGGAGCTGTTTACATTAAAAGATTTTGAGACCGAGTTACCTGCTAATCTCAAATACTTGTTCCGTTATCTGATGGACAATAATAAACTGGAGGATGTAAGTGATGCTGATTCGAGGAAGCTTCATATCATTTCCGACAATGTATTGGCGATGATCAGAAAAGGAGAGAACGGCTGGGAGAAATTTGTGCCCCATAAAGTAGAGGAAGCTATAAAAGAATACAATTTGTTTGATTATCCTTCACCGGATGAGAACGAAGTGCAATCCGTTTCTGTAGCAAGCTGACGCGATGAAGTTTCATAACGATGATCTTGCCAGATTGATCTTGCGACTCACGTGCGGAGGTATACTTCTCTTTCATGGCATCTTCAAAGTATTTGTAGATATACAACATGTAAAAAATCTAGTAACAGCTGCCGGTCTTCCGGCAGTTGTTGCATATGGCAGTATCATTGGCGAATGTATAGCACCCATCTTTGTAATCATTGGTTTTAAAACAAGACTTGCCGCGTTGGTCATTGCCATTAATATGTTTATGACCATTTGGGTTGCACATCGTGATATAGCCTTGAAACTAAACGATTATGGAGGCTGGATGATTGAAACCAACATGCTTTTCATGCTCACCGCACTGGCCATTTTCTTCACCGGTGCAGGCCGCTATAGCCTTTCAAAGGGAAAAGGACTGTGGGATTAAGCTCTCATGTGTCAACATTATAGAGACAAACGAAACCTTTAGACTGATAATCAAGTACTAAGAGTCTTTAAAAGAACCCTCAGTAAAGACCCTTATTGAAAGAAGTTTTAGATGTGGTAGCCCGTGACGGTATTCACCTGTCGGCTACCTGGTTTATGGCAGAAAGCCCACATGAAAAGGTGGTGCTGATCAATTCTGCCACCGGAGTGAGACAACAATACTATAGCGATTTTGCAAAATGGCTTTCACGTGAAGGCTTTCATGTATATACTTTCGATTACAGAGGTATAGGAAACTCACGTCCTGAAAAATTGGAAGATGCATTATACGACATGCACGATTGGTCCGTAGACGTTGATGCGATGATTGGCTATATCACGCATGTACATCCAGGCGCGCAATTGATCATCATCGGGCACAGTGTTGGCGGACAATTGATAGGCATGTCCAATCTGTCGACGTTTATCATGATCGGTTCACAAACTCCATACTGGAAGAACTATAAAGGCCTTGGTATAAAACTAAAATTGCTGATGTTCTGGTATCTCGCTATACCTATAGCGACAAAAGTATTTGGCTATTTTCCAGCATCTCGCTTAAAGTTGTTTGAAGACCTGCCCGCAGAAGTTGCGCGGCAATGGGCGCGATGGGCGAAGAATAAGAACTATATATTTGATGAATTGCCTTCTGAGAAGAAGTCGTTTGATACCTTGCAACAGCCGACATTAATGATCAGCTTCTCGGATGATGCGCTGGCACCATATGATGCTGTACTTGATCTGAAACGGTTTTATAGAAGTTTGAAAACAGAGCACTGGTACTTGACTCCGGAGGATGTCCTAAAAAAGAAAGTAGGGCATTTCGGTTTTTTCAGAAAAGATATGGAGGCTATTATATGGCGAGAGACCGTTCGCTGGATTGACAAAGATTTTTCCTCTGAAAAGAGACGAGCTGCATGAAAGGAAAGTTAATTCACCTATGGGCTGGTTTACAGGGCGATGTCCAGGCGCTATCTGCGGCATAAGTTTTGTTTGGGTGATTAAGCTTTTATACTTTTAGGACTATGAAAAAAATAATCAGCCTCATTTTAGTTATTCTTGTTACTCACACGCTTTATGCCCAGAACGATGCTATTTCTGCAGAAGGAAAAATCACCGACTCCCGTACCGGTAAAGGTATAAAAGCCAATATCCGCTATAGCAGTATCCCCACAGGCAGTATCTTCGGGCGTTTTAATGATAGTACATTTTCATTCTCAATTTTCGGAACTGCTAAATATCAGATTACGGCAGCCGCAGAAGGGTATAATCCCAGAACGGTTATAGTTGATCCGAAGGATATAGATGCCAACAAAAAAGTAATCCGTGATGTAGCATTAACTCCAAAAGGACAAACCATCATCCTTAATCACCTTATCTTTTCTCAAGGTAAATCTATAATTGATCCGAAATCATACGGAGAGCTCGATGAAGTCGTACAGATGATGAAAGAGAACACACGTATCGAAATACAACTTGAAGGTCATACTGATAATGTGGGAAGCCCGAAGGCAAACCTTGAACTTTCTCAAAGCCGTGTAGATGCTGTTAAGAAATACCTGGTGGAGAAAGGTATTTCAAAAGGGAGAATCCAGACTAAAGCATTTGGTGGCTCTCAACCACTGGCCAATGAAATGACACCGGACGCACGTTCCAAGAACAGACGCGTAGAGATGCGTATTCTGAAAGATTAAGTCGAAAGCATTTATTAACTTAAAAGCGCTAAGCAGATAAACTGGTTAGCGCTTTTTTTATGAGCAACGATTCAGCATTTATACATGTACCGTACCAGCAGATGTACGATACATTTCTTTCTATATTAAAAAAACACGGATTTACTCCTGACAATGGCGCACGGTGTGCAGAGATATTCTCTATCAACAGTGCAGAAGGAATCTATACCCATGGTATAAATCGCTTCCCGCGATTTATATCCTATATTAAAGACGGGTATATAAAAGTAGACCAGGCCCCTTCACGGAAAAGTGGTTTCGGTGCTATCGAGCAATGGGATGGCAATCTTGGCCCTGGGCCACTCAATGCTATATATGCAGCCGATCAGGCTATGGCATTAGCAACACAATATGGCATAGGATGTATAGCGTTGTCCAATACAAATCATTGGATGCGGGGAGGATATTACGGCTGGCACACAGCAAGCAAAGGATTCATATTTATAGGTTGGACAAATACCCTTGCCAATATGCCTGCCTGGGGCGCTACGGATAGTAAACTTGGTAATAATCCATTGGTAATAGCCGTGCCCTATAAAGATGAAGCTATCGTGCTGGATACAGCCATGTCGCAATATTCGTATGGCTCCCTGGATCTATACCGCTCCAAGAATCAAAAGCTGCCCGTGCCCGGAGGTTATGATGTTGATGGAAATCTCACGCAGGATGCTGATAAAATTCTTGCCTCCAGAAGAGTATTACCAATCGGTTATTGGAAAGGCTCAGGGTTGTCATTACTACTGGATATACTGGCCACTATACTTTCCGGAGGACTGTCCACGCACGAGATTTCAACGCGCGAAGCGGAACATGCCCTTTCTCAGGTATATATAGCAATCGATGTAGCGAAGCTCAGTCATTTTCCGGCTATAGCAAATTCGTTGGATCAGATCATCCACGATTATCATACTTCAAAACCTGAACATGGTAAAGATGTGCGCTATCCCGGTGAGCACATTGCACAGATCCGCGAAGCGAATATAAAATCTGGTATACCGGTAGCGAAAAGGATTTGGGACGAAATAGTCGGATTGGATGCTAGCCATTTGTAGCGAACCGGAATTTGTGACGTGGTAAGTAAAGATTCAATCCGTGTTCTGGTTCATGTCGATTTTATTTTCGAAATTGGGAGGGTTGTCAACCAACGTAATTTTTCACGTATTCTTTGGAAACAGAGCAAAGACTTTGCTTCTGGCGATAGCTGCGTTATTGTCCTGTAAGTATGGATTGTCCCAACCATCATCTCCAATTTTTGTATATAGCAACACATTCACCAGTGAGCAAGGATTATCGCAAAACAGTATTTCTTGTATAACCAAAGATCTGGATGGGTTCATGTGGATTGGTTCCGGTGATGGCCTTAACCGCTTCGATGGATATTCTTTTATACACTTCAGCCACTCAGATAGCGATTCTACAAGTATTAGCAATGATGTAATTCGATCTCTACTGCTGGATAGCAAGGGTCGACTATGGATAGGAACCTATAATGGTCTCAATCTTTATAACAGTGAGAAAGAGACCTTTCAGAAATTTCTAACCAGCCGCTCAGATAAAAATACCATCAGCCAGAATACAATCCTCTGTCAACTGGAAGACCGTAACCATAACCTTTGGGTGGGTACATACTGGGGATTGAACAAGATCAATCTGGAGACGTTCGATATCACACGCTACCATTACCGTGAAGACGGAACCGGGTTGGCAGACAATGCGGTAAATTCTCTGCTGGAAGACAGGAATGGAAAGATATGGGTATGTACTGGTAAAGGAATTAATATCATCGGAGCCAAGGGGGTAGAGCATACTATACCTCAGAGCATTGCACCTGATGGGTTAACGTCTACGCTGGTTGTAAATATAGTGCAGGATTCAACTGGTGCTATATATTTCGGTACCAATGGAAGTGGAGTGTTAAGGCTGGAAAATGAAAATGATCGAACGTTCGAATACTTTGTTCATACGCCAGGCAAACCTTCTATCGGTAACAATATTATTTCGTCCATGGCCATAGATCGCAATGGTATACTTCTCGTTGGTACAGATGGGTCTGGATTCTATCGATATGAAGGTAACAGTAAGTTTACACAAATTCTTATCCGGGAAAATCGCATCCTTAACAATGCAACGTTGCATACTATTTATATTGACGAGCAGAATAATTATTGGCTGGGGCTCTTTGGTGCAGGACTAACGTTTATATCCGGGGCGCGTCCCCGCTTTGAGTATTACCGGTACTTCAACGCTAACATGGAAAGTATTGGGAAAAATTCTGTGCTTGCGATCGCAGAAGATCACGATAAAAAGATATGGATTGGAACCGATGGGGCCGGGTTGTATAAGTTTGATCCGGTCACCAGGGAGTTTACATCGTATCTGCATTCTCCGAAAAACAAAAACAGCATCAGTACCAATGTGGCGAAGTCGCTGCTGGTCGATCATAAGAACAACCTATATATAGGTACCTTTGCCGGCGGATTAAACTATCTGGATACAAAGACGAATACCTTTACACGCTATATGCATCATCCGGATGATACAACCAGTATTAGCACCAACCACGTTTGGTCACTTCTGGAAGATGATAACCGGATTTATGTAGGACAATTGGGCGGACTAAATGAATTTCTCCCGGATAGAAAAGTATTCAATGTACTGACGATAGCAGGCGATAGTCGCATCACCACACAAACAGCATCGGTCTTCTGTATCCGTAAAGACAGGCAAGGGTATATCTGGATGGGAACGCGGTTGGCAGGTATACATCGGTATGATCCTAAGACAAGAACATTCAAGTCATTCTTAAATATACCCGGAGATTCATCGGGCTTACCAACAAATGAAATTATTCAGTTTACCCTGGATAATAACGGAAAACTTCTGGTCGGTACCGATGACAAGGGATTGATTCGGTTTGATCCTGAAACATTTTCTTTTAGTGAGCTTCTCCCGGATTTTCGCGAAGAGAGTATACCTTCGGTACTCGAGGACGATTCTCTTAACCTTTGGTTTACTTCTTTCGATGGCCTGCATCGATATGACCCTGCACATGACAGGATCTTTAATTATACGATAGCTGATGGCCTGCAAGGCGTACAGTATAATGAGGGAGCGCGATTAAAAAGCTCGACAGGAGAATATTACTTTGGAGGCACGAACGGCCTGAATATATTTCGACCTGAAAAAGTGATGGAAGATCACAGCAAACCAAAAGTTGTGTTTACGAAGCTTAGCCTGTTTCATGATGCTGTGGAAATGAACGACAAGTCACAACTGTTATCGAAGAGTATATCGAAGCTTGAAACAATTACTTTCCAACCGGATCAAAATGTTTTCTCTATCGAGTTTGCATGTCTTGAATACAAGTTTCCAAAAAAGAACAAGTATCGATATCACCTGGTAGGTTTTGATAATGGCTGGAACAATATAGGTGAAAGCAGAATAGCCACGTATACTAATTTGCCGCCTGGTGATTATACACTTAAAGTAAGTGCTACCAATGGAGACGGGTATTGGAATGACGATGCCGCCAGTATACAAATTATTGTTGTTCCCAAGTGGCACCAACGGATGAGCGTTAAAGCCGGCCTGGCAATTTTACTTCTCATATTTACGCTTGTAGTTATTCACATGCGAACTAATTTTCTGTTTAAACAGAAACGAAAACTGGAAGAGTTGGTAACATTGCGTACAAAGTTAGTGGAGGCACAAAAAGAAGAAATCAAAGAGAAGAATGAGAAGTTGGAGCAAGTATATGAAGAGGTAAATTCTGTAAATGAAGAGCTCCAGCGAGTTAATTCAAATCTGGAAAAACTTGTTGAAAATAGAACAGAAGAACTCAAGCTCACCATCGAGCAACTTATTGAAACCGATAAAGGACTTGATACATTTCTTTACCGGTCCAGTCATGACTTAAGAGGTCCAATCACATCGCTACTCGGTTTGGCGCGGCTGGCCAAAATGCAAAATCAACAGGAAGAATTAAACGCCTACTTTTCCAATATAGAGTATACTGCTAGTCGTATGTTACGACTTCTCGGGCGGTTAAGTGATACCGGTACATTGTTTCGCTCCAAACGTGAAATTGAAAATATACGTGTTGATGAATTTATTCAATCTCTGAAAAATCAACTGAATACTATTAATACCAGCAACGAAGTAAGAATAGAAATAGAAAATAAAGTGGGTGAATCTCTCATGAGTGATCCCGTTTTGCTGAATCATATTGTTGTAAACCTCATGGAGAACAGTATTGTCTTCCGAAAAGAAGATCCGTTTGTCAAGGCTATATTTTACCTCGAAAACCAACAGTTAATTATTCAAGTGATAGACAATGGAATTGGTATTCCTCAGGATGTACGCAATAGAATATTCGAAATGTTCTATAGGGGATCAGACAAGTCAATCGGTAATGGATTGGGTTTATTTATAGTAAAGAAAGCACTTGAAATTTTAGGTGGAACCATCACCATCGAAAGCGAGCGAAGGCAATTAACTACAGTAACCGTTCGCATACCGCTCAACAATGCGGATATACCTAAAAGTATAGATTCCAATCATCCAGTGTAAGCTACATCGTTGAAAGCCTACTGTCCGCTTTTCAATCGCTTGTCGTATTCAAGCTGCAGGCTATTTATAGTGGCATCATAGGAGGGACGATCGTTGAAAGCTTCAGGACGATAAGAGTCACCGGGTTTTCGTTTGTCGTGTAAGTCAAACTGACTGGCGTGTGATGCGACCCAAAGATCGAAGTCAAGTTTTTTCATAGAGGCCAAGGTATATTTGAAATCCTTTCCAATGTTTGGATAGGAAGGCATCCCTGAAATCCTGGTCATCGAAAGCATAGTAGGCATGTTTGCAATCAACACCTTCCATGAACGCTTGTCGTCTTTGGTATCTACTAAAAAACTCGTTGCACCTTTCGTGTGCCCAGGATGGTGAAGGACTTTTAATTTTGTGTCTCCGAGCTTTAGTATATCACCATCGTGTAACAAGCGATCCGCTGTTACCGGAGTAAAAAGACCGCTCTTGCCACCAAACGCGAAATCTGATTTTCCACCATCAGCCAAAACTTTTGCATCGGCTTCATTCGCCATCATCGTTGCCCCGGTAATTTTTTTTATCTCCGCCATTCCGGCCACATGGTCAAAATGCGCCTGGGTGGTTAGCAAGAATTTGATATCGGTAAATTTAAAGCCAAGCGACTCTACGTTTTTACGAATCATTGAAACAGATTCTTCAAGACCTGTATTAATAAGTGCATGTCCTTCAGCACTCACGATAAGATAGCACGCAAGGTCGTACGAGCCAACATAGTATATATCGCCCGCAACACGAAATGGCTCGGTTGGTTTTGTCCATGTTGAATCCTGATATGAAAGCGCGCCTGAATTTTGTGCAGCGGAAATCAATGTAGAAGACAAAAGAAGCAATAGTATAAGTGAGGGAAGAAAAGTTTTTAACATCTGTGAATAAAAATTAGACTTGTACGGATGATGATTTAGTTTGGGAGCTAAAGACAAATGCAATTGTCTTATGTATCAAAAGTATGAGGATTTAATTTCATACCCCAAATTTTCATGAAATTTTGATAGTGGATTTCTGATTCAAAGTTTAGAACCCCAAATTATATTTATGAGTAGCCAAGTGGCTTGAAAAAAGGAAGGGTATAGGAAGGCCAAAGAGCCTTACCTTGGCCTTAGAAACCTATTGAAAACTAAGCTGAACCCATTAATATCTGGAAGATAGCCAGTTTGTCATGAAAGCATGTTTATCCTAAATGGTATCAGATCGAAAGTAATAAGGAGTCAATGAGTTAATTTTCAATATCTATATTTGGGGAAAGGAATCATTTACGCCTTCTCGGATAACAGATGATCAGTAACAATTAACGGTTAACGAATTAATAAATGAAAGTAAATATACCTTTTATAGCGTTACTTATATATATAGCATTTACGATAGTAAGCTGCTCCGATGATGAACCTGTGAAAGCAGAGAATATACAAGACGAATTGCTGAAAGCCGTTAATATACTTCGCAGCACAGGCTGCCAATGCGGACAAGATACTATGCCACCAGTAGCCGCATTAACCTGGAATGATACACTTGAAAGTGTCGCACTTGATCATGCACGCGATATGTATACCCATAATTACTTCAGTCATTTATCACAAGACGGAACTCCACCCATTGCCAGAGCGCAGCAGGCAGGATATGCGGGTATATATGTAGGCGAGAATATTGCGCGCGGATACTTTAATGTTGCCGATGTAATGGAAGGATGGAAGGAAAGCGAAAATCATTGTAAGAACCTCATGGATACTATATATCTCGAAGTTGGCGGTGCAAGTATAGCTGGTTATTGGGTGCTTGATTTTGGTAAAAGAGACTGAAAATTACATTTTCAATCGTTTGCTGTATCGAAATCGTACCGCACTTTAGAATATTTGATACCCTCACTTATCCATTTGACCCTAAAATGGAAACAAAAAGTCCTGTTGGTAGCGATACTTTTATGCAAACGTTTTAAACCAACAAAACATGAGAAAAATTTTTACATTCCTTTTTGTCGCAAGCATTATTTTAGGTTGTCAGGATGAAGATGTTCAACCCTCTAACAGCGCTGAAGTTCTGGCAGCATGGGGAGCTACAGGAGCATGGGCCAGTTGGTCCAACGGTGGGTATACTGTCTATAATAATGTATGGGGACAAAAGGCAGGTCCTGGTCCTCAATCTATTTGGGCGAATTCGTATAGTAACTGGGGAGTATGGGCAAACCATCCCAATACAGATGGTATAAAGGCTTATCCGAACTCTACACGTTATATAGGTCGCACATTAAGTTCTTTAAATTCCTGTACAAGTAGTATCAGTATTACTACTCCTCCGGGCGGAGCCTGGACTGCTTCTTTCGATGTATGGGATAAGGCCAAGCAACATGAGATTATGCTATGGATGAATTATACCAGCAATCCAAACGGAAGTGGTAACATTAAACCTATATCCTATAATTGGAATGCTCTGGGTTATCCCATTCCTACGCATACTAATGTCTCAGTAGGTGGACATACGTGGAATGTGTTTCGTGGCTACAATGGAAACAACATGGTGTACTCTTTTCTGCGCACGACCAAAACCAACAATGCAACTGTAAATCTGAAACCGATTATGGACTGGGTAAGAGCGCGTGGCTGGTTTGGAGATATAACTGTAGGAGATGTACAGTTTGGCTACGAGATAACATCTTCCAGCGGAGGACTTAACTATACCACAAAAAACTATTCAGTATCGTTTAACTAAATTGACGGTATAGTATATTTCATTCTCACAGTCCGCAGCTAACGCTTCGGGCTGTGAGTCATGATTTGCGAGTTGTATCGGAGAGTTGGTAATCTGGTAAAATCTTGCCGCGAAATGAAAGTTTATCCTAAAGAGATCATCTTCAAACAAACTGGAGCGGGCACTTTAAGGGGTTTACCGACAGGCGTGAGCTTACCCGTTTTCGGATTGATACGAAATATAGCAATGGTATCTGTATCCTGGTGAGCCACAAATATATATTCTCCCTTCGCATCGATCATGAAGTTACGTGGAGTGCTGCCACCTGTTGTCTGCTGCCCGGTGAGTTTTATTTTACCATCAGCACCGATGGAATAAATACTCAAACCGTTATATCCCCGGTTAGACATATACAGGAATTTTCCTTTCGGATCGACATGTATATCAGCACTTGTATTTTTACCTGTGAAGGTTTTTGGTAAGGAAAGAACAGAGTCTTGCAGAATGCTAAGATCACCCGTCTTCTTATCTACTTTGAAAACAGCAACGGTAGAAGTCAGTTCTTCTGCTACATACATATAGTTACCGGATGGATGAAAAGTAAAGTGTCGCGGACCTGTCCCCGGTTTTACAGATGCTTCTTTTTGTTTGGAATCTTCCAGCGTTCCTTTTTTCAGGTTGAAATTATAGATATAGATCTTATCCGTGCCCAGGTCAGCAGCATACAGAAAGCGATTGTCTGGAGAGATCAACGCAGAGTGTAAATGTGAACTTTGCTGACGGTCTGGATTTATACTGTTGCCTATATATTTCTTGGAGTCAGATGGATTGCCTACGAGTCCGTCTTCAAACAACGGGAGCACCACCAAGTTGCCTTCGTTATAGTTCGATACAAAAGCATATTGGCCTGTTTTATCAAAACTGATGTGACAAGGATCGGCACCAAATGAAGAGCGCGTATTCAGCGTGTTTAATTTACCCGTCTTTTGATCAATGGTATAGGCTGCTACAGAACCACCCGTTTCATTCTCACTTGCTTTGCCACGATTTACAGAGTATAAAAATTTGCGTGTAGGATGAATACCGAGGAAGGAGGGACTCTCCAGTCCGGTAACGGTTTGGACCAGCGTAAATGATTTCTTCGCGCGGTTAAAAGTATAGATATAGATGCCTTCACTGCCACGAACACTAAATGTGCCCACGTACAGGAATTCTTTTTTAGTTTGTGCAGTAGACGGAAGGAGAGAAAGGGCTACAAATAGCAGGCAAAGTAAACTTCTTGTCATAGTACGGTTGCAGGTAAAGCAATAAATTGAAGATAGCGCAAATTTCTTAAACGGTAACTTCTTTATGCTTTTGAATGCTGATTTTTTTTGAATGTGCCAGCGAAGCATATAGCGCACCGCTTGGTTTCATCATGCGGTTCTTGGTTTTTAGATCACATTCATATAGCCCGAAGCGCATGGAAGGGCCCAGATGCCATTCGAAGTTGTCCCATGTACTCCAGAAATAATATCCGCGTATATCAATACCATCCTTGATAGCCTGGTGCATAACCTCAGCATAATCCTGTATTGCCTGCAGCCTGAGGAAATCACTTTCATCGCATACACCATTCTCAGTAATGATGATGGGCTTCTTGTATTTATTCCAGTAACGGTCCAGGCACACGCGCATTCCTTCCGGGTAATATTCCCAGATGTCATCATGCTTTCTGCCGAGCTCTCTTATTTTATGTGGTGTTTGTAAATAGGTAATGGGCAACGGGTCATGTGGAATGCGTCCGTAATAACTCATCCCGAAGAAATCTACTTTTTCGAAATGACTCGGTACATAATCCATAAACCACCAGTCGCTGAGACGAGCGGGGAACCAGCCTAATATATTCTCGGCAGAGAATACCGTTGCGTTGTGAGATATACCCACCGGTTGATCGGGCAGTTTCGTTTTGATATAGTCATATACTATATCATGAGCCTTTCCCATATTGATCACAACTTTGCCGGCGGTTAACGGATTGATCTTGAAAGGAGGGAAGAACCCTGTAATCCATCCATAGCTTGCATATACATTTGGTTCGTTAAAGGTATTCCAGTACGAAGTATATATACCAAATTCATCCACCACCTTTTTAGCGAAGTCTACCCACAATGCAATGTTCTCTTCACGCTCCCAGCCACCACGCTTGGCAAACCACAACGGGTTCGTGAAATGGTGGAGCACCATCATGATACCTATACCACGTGATTTTAATTGCTGTAATAGAGAATGGTAATGTTGTTTTGTTTCAGGATGAAAGTTGCCTAAAGGCTCACGCTGAAGTTTACTCCACATCAAACTCATCCTATAATTGGGAGCAAGGGAAGCGATGATGTTTACATCTTCCTCAATTCTAAGTTCGTGATCGGTAGTTTGCTCAAACAGAAAACCATCGCGCGATGTAAGTCCTTGCCAGTCGTGTTCGAAAGCAGTTTCAATTTGTGTTGCCGCTGTACTTGTTCCAAAGAAAAAGTGTTCCGGAAAAGTAAGTTTCATAGCTATTTGCGCGTCATAGCGCTCTGGGTGATTTCCCATTCCTTCCAGTACTTCCGGAGAATCCGGATGTCTTCTTCCATGCAAGGATATAGCATATCACATTTGGGGACTGGGGGTAATTGTCCTTGTGACAAATGCACCGAAGTTAATCCGCCTGTCCATTCGAAGTGACCAGGATCATACGGTGTCCTCCAGCGACCTCCCCAGCGCAAGCCGAGTTTTTCACCTTCAACACCAATCTTTTTCCAAAGCTCTTTATTATCCCATACGGCTACTGAATCAACAATCGGAACAACATCTATAGCAAGACCATATTGATGTTTGGAGCGGCCCGCACCCGAGCTGGTATATTTCTTTCCCATTACTTTATACTCATTTTGCTTTGCATGAGTACGATAAGATTCTACTACTGCAAGTTCAATTCCTTTTGCATGGCAGGCCGCGATCAACGTTCTGATCTGGTCGCGAAAATAGGGATGCAATGCGCGGATGTCGGTAATCATAGTCATCGCTCCGCGATCTTTACCAAATGTAAAATTCTCCACCGAGCTCCACTGCTTCCAGCCGTTGATGGTATCAACCGTAATTTCCATTTCTTCGGGAACCGCGGCAAAGATTGATGAGTCGATCGTAACGATGGGCTCTTCTACAGGTTCATTGTAAAACAGTTCAGCATGCTCACGGCAGTCGAATGGGGAAAATAATCCATCAAATTGAGCATGGGCTATAAAACTGAACGACACAAGGGAGAGAAGTAGCAAGGGCTTGACAAGATCACGCATTTGGCAACATCATTAAGGTTGCAAATATATGACATTTACTATACTATAACTTTACCATAACATTAAGGTTGTGCTGAAAAACTTACATCTGTATATACTGTAGTCTCATCCATGGCGATTGCTTCACAAAGCTTTGAGACTTTGGAGGGTCTTGCATTAGCAGATAAAAAAAAGAAGGGCTGCTCTGATTCAGAGCAGCCCTTCTTTTATAGGATGACGGCTTTTAATTCACGGCATTGTCTTTTGCCAGCTCATCCATAATGGACTGATACTTTGATTTCAAACTCTCATCACTGCTGATCGCTTTCTTTACTTTGTTGAATGCCGCAGCACCAACATAGTCTTTCGCCAGCAATTGATACGTTTCCTTGATCTTCGCAGTACCTTCGTCTTTCTTAGCAATTACATCCTTCACAAATCTGATTTCGTCAGGAGTTGCATTCGCTTCGAGTAACTTCCCTTCATCACCAATGATCTTGAAAAGTTCATTGTAACGTTGTGCTGTTACAGTCTGATTCGTTGTAACCATCTGCTTGATTTGTCCAGTAAGAACAGCTTGCATTTCATTCACAGAATCCATAGCAACCGCATATTTCTTCAACTCCTCATCGGTGACGGCCGCAGCGTCTTGCGCGAATAACGGTGCAGAAAAAAGCGCCATGAAACACACCAGGCTAAAAAACTTCAACTTCATACGATTGACTTTTTAAGGTGAAACTTCGATTTATTACAATACGCAGTATAACAAATTGAATGTTGAAACAATCGCGAGTTAACGCTAAACGGTAAAAAATCCATTTTAATGGAAAATGATCTCGTTGAAATAATAAAGCCGCCCCCGAAAATTTCGAGGCGGCCTCTTATCAATCCCTTCTTAATAAAGCCAACAAGTGCGATCTTGCTATTGCACGTGCATCTTTATGGTAGGCGCACCGGCCAATGTTTCTGCATTCGCATTCTTTGCAAACTTCTCGAAGTTTTTCAAAAACGCTTCTGCCAGAAAGTGAGCCTTGTGATCATATTCGTCATGATCATGCCATGTATTTCGGGGGTCGAGTATTTCTGTTGGTACATTAGGACAATCGGAAGGTATAGCTATACCAAACACGTCGTGTATCTTGAAAGAAACAGTATCAAGTTCTCCATTCAATGCAGCGGTGATCAGTGCTCGAGTATGTTTCAGACTCATACGCTCACCTATACCATACGCTCCACCAGACCAACCGGTGTTTACCAGCCATACGTTCACACCTGCTTCCTTCATTTTCTTGCTTAACATTTCTGCATATATAGCAGGATGAAGAGGCATAAACGGAGCACCAAAGCACGCGCTGAAAGTCATGGTAGGCTCAACGACATCAGCTTCTGTTCCGGCTACTTTCGCCGTATAGCCTGATATAAAATGAAACGCAGCCTGCCCCGGAGTAAGCTTGGCGATAGGAGGCAGCACACCATAAGCATCGCAGGTAAGGAAGAAAATGTTCTTTGGATTCTTGCCAAGAGAAGGTTGTGCTATATTTTGGATATAGTCTATAGGATAACTCACGCGCGTATTTTCAGTACGCGACCCATTGGTGTAATCTACTTCATTCGTTTTTTCTTTGAAGCAGACATTCTCAAGGAGAGCACCCGGTTTGATAGCCCGGAAAATATCAGGTTCTTTTTCTTCAGAAAGATCTATTGTTTTCGCGTAACAACCTCCTTCGAAATTGAAGATCACATTATCCGGAGTCCATCCATGTTCATCATCACCAATTAACTTCCGGTTTGGATCTGCAGAGAGCGTTGTTTTTCCCGTTCCGGATAAACCAAAGAATATAGCTGTATCACCTTGCTCACCCATGTTGGCAGAGCAATGCATAGGCAGTACATTTTTTTGATAGGGAAGTATAAAGTTTAACGCTGAAAAAATTCCTTTCTTGATTTCACCGGTATAGCCGCTTCCACCGATAAGAATAATTTTGCGAGTGAAGTCTATAATTGAAAAGTTATGCTGACGTGTTCCATCTACGGCAGGATCAGCATGGAATCCGGGGGTGTTTACGATGAGCCACTCGGGCTCAAACGCTTTCAACTCTTCCTCCGAAGGGCGAATGAACATGTTGTATACAAAAAGATTGGACCACGCATATTCGTTGACCACTCGTATATTCATCCGATAGCGTTCATCGGCACAGGCATATACATCACGCACAAAAAATTCTTTGCCATTCAAATATACCAGCATCTTCCTATAGAGCTGTTCGAATTTAGCAGCATCGAAAGGTATATTAAAGTTATTCCACCAGACTGAATTTTCAGTAACGTCATCCTTTACTGTGAATTTATCTTTAGGAGACCTGCCGGTAAACTCACCTGTATCTATAGCGAGCGCGCCCGTTCGGGTGATCTTTGCATGGCCACCTTCCAGTGTCATCATGGTCAGTTCATCGGGTGAGAGGTTCCAGTAGGCTTTCCCTTCGGGAATACCGAGGTGTTCGATCCCGAATGATCGGGATCTGGTTCCGAATTCCAACATGTTTCAATTTGGGTTAATGAGTTAGATGCAAAGTTAGGGCAATTTGAAATCGTTTCAATCGTTTGCAATTATATTTTGTTTCCTGTTGCGGTGAACAAAGACTATTTGCGAAAATGGATTTATCGGCCTACTTTCAAGCCGGTTTAAAGAACCGCAAGCAATATTTTATTTTACCTACCTGACCTTTGGTTTAAATGAGTTCTGACAAAACATTTTTTGGCCATCCGCGTGGATTGGCTACTTTATTTTTTACGGAGATGTGGGAGCGCTTTAGCTACTACGGTATGCGGGCACTACTGCTGCTCTTCATGGTGGCTTCTGTTGAGGAGGGCGGAATGGGCCTTGACGACAAAACCGGTGGTGCTATATATGGACTCTATACCATGTTTGTATACTTGCTCGCACTGCCAGGCGGATGGCTTGCCGATAAATTCTTCGGACTTCGTAAGAGTATATTTTATGGCGGCTGTATCATCGCTTTAGGACATATATGTTTAGCACTTCCTACCACTGAAACATTTTTTATAGGCCTCTTGCTGATCACGATCGGAACAGGATTACTGAAGCCGAACATCAGCAGTATGGTAGGAGAGATCTACCCACCGGAAGAACAAGTAAGGCGTGATGCGGGGTTCTCTATATTCTTTATGGGCATAAATTCCGGTGCACTCATCTCACCGATCATTGTCGGATATTTAGGAGAGAATATAAACTGGCACTATGGTTTTGCTGCAGCGGGTGTTGGTATGATCTTCGGATTAATTCAGTTTAAGATCACAGAGAAATACCTCGGAACAGCAGGCCTCGAACCAACGCGATTGCCCAATGCTGCGCAACAACAAAAGCGTGACAATACAATTCGCGCAGGTTTATGGATTGCAGCATTATCACTGGCTGCGTTCGTCACATCATTGCTGATGGGGATCATTACTATAAATCCAGTAGTATTTGCCGAAGCTTCCGGAATTGTGATCGGTATATCTGTACTGATATACTTTGTATATGTATTTCTCTTTGAGAAACTCAACACAGACGAGAAACGGAAAGTGTTCGCTATATTCCTGATGTTCTTAATAACCACGGCATTTTACGCAGGCTATGAAGGACAAGGTTCATCGCTGAATCTTTTTGCCGACCGCTATACACAACGCGTATTCGGCACCTTTACCATGCCGGCAAGCTGGCTGCAATCTGCTCCACCATTCTTTGTTATACTCTTTGTTCCCGTATTTACCTGGTTGTGGTTTTCATTGGCAAAGCGGAAATTAAATCCGACTACTCCGGTGAAGATGGCTTTAGGTTTAATCTTTATGGGATTAGGATACCTGGTAATGATCGGTGCATCAGACATCGTGATCGCTGGTGGTAAACCTTTACCAACCTGGTTGATCGTAACCTATATGTTTCACACATTTGGTGAGATCTGTCTATACCCGATCGGCTTGAGTGGTGTAACCAAGTTGTCTCCAAAACGATTGGTCGGCCAAATGATGGGGGTATTCTTTATGGCACTTGCACTCGGTAATCTTTTTGCCGGTATATATGCCGGAGAATTTAATGATGAAGCAATCACTGCCAATCCCTCGTTACTCACCGATCTCTTTGGTCTCATTGTAAAGATCATGTTTGTTGGTGGCCTTATCGTAATTGTATTTAGTAAACCAATCCGGAAACTGATGGGTAATATTCAATAAATATTCACGCGCACTCATTAACCACCTATGGAAGTAAATAAATTTTTTAAACCGTACATCTCACCGGAGCAGAACATTCCGGAGTTTACGCTCAAAGCAGTTACGTTCGGCTCACTCTTTGGAATTCTTTTCGGAGCATCAACAGTATATCTGGCGCTAAAAGCCGGGCTTACCGTTACAGCTTCGATTCCCATCGCGGTGATTGCCATTACGCTGGGACGTAAAATTCTGAAGACTACAATTCTTGAAAATAACATTATACAAACCACAGGCTCTGCAGGGGAGACGATCGCAGCGGGGGTTGTGTTTACATTACCCGGTTTTCTTTTTCTTTCGCCCGGTCAGGATGGAGTAAGTATAGGCGAAGCATATTTTGATTACCTCACCATCCTTATACTCGCAGCATTCGGAGGAATGTTGGGTACATTGATGATGATTCCGCTGAGAAGATCGTTGATCGTAAAAGAGCATGGCACACTTCCGTATCCGGAGGGAACTGCCTGTGCCTCCGTATTACAGGCCGGAGAAAAGGGCGGTGTGTTTGCAAAAACTGCTTTCGCAGGAATGGGTATAGCGATGGTATATGCGCTGTTTCAAAAAGTATTTCACGTCATAGCAGAAGTACCATCCTACGTTACAAATCAGGCCAGTAAATATTGGCCTTCCGCAGCAACGCGCGGAGAAATAACACCCGAATATTTAGGCGTGGGTTATATTATAGGGCCACGGATTTCAGGAGTCTTAGTAGCAGGTTCTGTACTGGCGTGGTGGGCTGTTATACCATTGCTGAGTACACTCGTTGCTCCGGATACAGTGGCTACACAACTGGTAAAATTAGGAAGTCTTGCCAATCTCAATACACCCGGAGGTTACGGCAACTGGGATCCACAGACGCATACGTTCGGAAGTTATGCAGATGCATTATACCGCGCCTACGTCCGCCAGATTGGTGCAGGCGCTGTGGCAGCAGGAGGTTTTATAACGCTGATCAAAACAATACCGACGATTGTAAGCTCTTTCCGTGAGAGCATGGGCTCACTTAAAGAAAAAGGAAAGGGTAGTGTACTGCGCACAGAAGATGATCTGTCGTTTAAATTTGTAATTATAGGAAGCGTTGCTTTGGTACTCTTAACAGCTATACTTCCTGGCACGATCATTCCAGGTGATGGTATATTTCAAAAACTTTTTATCGGGCTACTGATTGTAGTATTCGGGTTCTTCTTTGTTACTGTATCCAGCCGTATCGTTGGTTTGGTAGGAACCAGTAACAATCCGATCTCCGGAATGACGATTGCTACATTGATGGGTACTTGTTTGATCTTTACCAGCATTGGCTGGTCTGGTAAATTCTATGAACCACTCGCGTTGGTTGTAGGCGGTATGATTTGTATCGCAGCATCAAATGCAGGTGGCACTTCGCAGGATCTGAAAACAGGTTTTATTGTTGGTGCTACACCACGCTACCAGCAGCTCGCACTTTTTATAGGCGCTATAGTTTCATCCATAGCGATAGGAGTAATTGTGAAGATACTGGATACTCCAACAGCAGCCATGGCAGCGCAAGGTATAAAACATGCTATAGGGAGTGATACATATCCAGCACCACAAGCTACACTGATGGCTACGCTGGCGCGTGGCATACTTTCATATAACCTCGATTGGCAATTCGTAATTGTCGGAGTATTTATAGCGATAACCATGGAGCTATGCGGCATTAAAGCACTCGCATTTGCTATAGGCCTATATTTACCACTGTCCACTACGCTTCCTATTTTTGCGGGTGGTGCTGTGAAAGGCTATGTTGATTGGAAAGCGGAGCGTAAGGGAGAAAAACCACAAGACGATGAACTGGGACGTGGAAGCTTATTTGCTACCGGACTCATTGCAGGAGGAGCATTGACAGGTGTGATCGTGGCAATCCTCGCAGTGGTATTGCCATCGATTATGGGGTCTTTGAATCTTGAACATGGATTGGTTGAAAGTCTTGGAGCAGGTGGGTATCAGATTCTGGGTACATTATTTTTCATCGCTATGATCGCAATGCTATATAGATTGGCGGTAAAGAAATAATAGTCTTAATCTATAAACCCTAAACTCTCCCTATGAAAACTAAAGTGTTACTGTTGTTTGTAGTATGTACAGCCTTTACCGGTTTTACAAATGAATCATCGCTAAAAGTTAAATTCAATCCGCAAACCTACGATCTTCAGTTAGGCGATCTGAAATTTGCAAAGGGCTTGAAGATCTCTGATTTCATTGCTAAATATGGTGAACCAAGTGAAAAGAAGACTCATGCCAGTGGCGAGGTAACTTATTTTTACGAGAACTATGGCATCGTGCTCGCCGCACAAGCTGAAGAGGTTAAACTTGTCGGGTTTACTTTCAATACGGATGGCGATAAAAAATTTGCCGCCAATAGTTTTAAAGGCGAGTTTATGTTTGGTGATCTTTCTCTTACTACCGAGACAAAACAGACCGAGCTTCAAGGCGTAAAGACCTTTAAGTTTGTTTGTCCAATGCCAATCATGTGTGCCGGTGAAGATAGAAAGGCTCCGCTTAAAGTATTGGTGGGCTTCAATGAAGACAAGCATACCATAACGCAACTTGCTTTTATGACAAATTAGTAAAAGATGTTATACTGAAAACAAAAGAGGATGCCTGATTAGATAAGGCATCCTCTTTTTATTTGTGAATGAGATATACATCAACCGGTATACTCGATACGGTGATATACCTTTTTAGTTTTTTTGCTGATGAGAAGCGTGTGCCTCATCGGAGACTTCAGGCATTCGAATACATCATATTCATCTATAGCGGTATCCCAAAAGAAAGCTGACGCTTCATACTCCGTGAGTGTAATGCGTTGTCTTATGGAAGCAAGATCCCGATAGGAGACCTGGTAACAAACCGTATCTGCTTTTATAGCATACTTCGGAAATGGTAAGGAAGCCATTGTTTTAAGAAGTACTTCGCGATCCGCTTCGTATTCAAAATAACTCGCATAGTTTCCGGAGTTATACTTTATCTTGACTCCAGCGAGATCACTCAGTTGCAATGCCTCCAGTGCTTTTTGTGAAAGTGTATCTTTGAGATAGGCCCGCAACACCAGCGGAGGCAGCGTGCCGGTTGGGAAATCGTCATTCGCTATAGATGCAGGTTTCTTACAGGCTGCAAATGAAAATAGTATCAGTAGCGGAATGATCGAAAGACCTCTCATAGTTAGTTTGTTATACGGTAATTTCGATAAGCTGTTTCAATGCTTCAAGTGCTTTGGTTTCCGATTGGTCTACTTTACCATCGGCTCGGATGATTTCCTGCATCGCATCAAGCAAATTACTTTTTTGTAATTGTTGTTCCTGTCCAAAGTGTTTTACAGTCTGCAGAAACAAGTCGCTAAGCTTAGCACTGTCGAAAGAGTTATACTCCCGAATAGCAGTATATAGTTTCCTTTCGATGTCAGTTCCGTCCGGGTATAGGCTCGCCATTTTCCCCTTGATAGCGGAGAGCTCAGACGGATCATAACTATTATCAGCCTGTGATAGATGAACGTACAGAAAAACAACGAAGTCAGAGAAGGAAGAGTGGATGATCATAATTTGTAAGGGTCAGAGAAAGCTAAAGTAACCGTTATAGTGTTGCTGGCAAAATTTTAGAATAAAAAAAGGCCCGGCAGATTGCAGGGCCTTTTGTAGTTCTTTCAGATGCTAGTGTTTATTTAGCCGAGCTTAAGTCGGGCATCAGTTCACCTTCAAAAGCAGGTTCAACTGTTCTTTTCGATTGGCTTATTGTTAATGGTGAGATCAGGTCTGTGATCTTCAACAATATACCCGTGCCTATAAATGTATAGGTCACAACGATGACCAACGCCTTCATGTGTACAATGAAGAGAGCAGTCTCACCAAAGAAAAGACCATTGCCTGTTGTGTTAGCACCGTTCACAGCGGTGTTAGCAAGCAACGCTGTCATTACCATACCAACAGCACCACCTACACCATGGCAAGGAAATACATCCAGTGTATCTTCGAGTGAAGTCTTAGTAGTTTTCCAATGAACCATCACGTTACTGATCAAGCTCGCAAATGTACCAATGAATAAACTGGAAGGTATAGTAACAAAACCTGCAGCCGGTGTTATGGCTACCAATCCCACTACGGCACCAATACAAAATCCAAGTGCAGAAGGTTTTTTACCCCGAACAGAATCAAATAATATCCAAGCAAGGCCCGCAGCAGCAGAGGCAGTATTGGTGGTTGCAAATGCAGATGCAGCTAATGAGTTTGCACCAAATGCACTCCCGGCATTGAAGCCGAACCATCCGAACCACAGTAAACCTGTACCCAGCAATACATAGGGAATGTTAGCAGGAGCGATGTGTTTTTTCTCTTCATTACTTTTCAGAAATATAGAAGCTACCAATGCAGCTATACCAGCAGACATGTGTACAACAGTTCCACCGGCAAAATCAAGAACCCCCATCTTGAAAAGGAATCCTTCCGGATGCCATGTCCAATGTGCGAGTGGAGAGTATATAAACAGCGAGAAGAGTACCAGGAAAATAATATAGGACTTAAAGCGAACGCGTTCAGCAAATGTACCCGTGATTAAGGCAGGAGTGATGATCGCGAATTTCAATTGGAAGAATGCAAAAAGGATAAGCGGTATAGTCGGGGCGAGTGACCATGGCTTACCATCCATAACATTCTGAAACATAAAGAAAGATCTGGGATCACCGATGAGTCCACCGATGGAATCTCCGAAGGCCAGACTAAAACCAACAACGATCCAAAGTACACCTACAACACCCATCGCGATAAAGCTTTGGAACATAGTATATATGATGTTCTTCACATCGATCATACCACCGTAGAAGAAAGCAAGACCTGGTGTCATCAAAAGTACCAATGCTGAAGCTGCAAGCATCCAGGCAATGTCTCCACCGTTCAATCCCTCGGTTACAATTTGTTTGGGTAAGGCCGGCATAAAGACGGCCAATATGCTGAAGCCCATGAGCAGCAGCAAAAAGATTAATGATTTCTTCATAAGGCGTTAATTCTGGTTGTAAATCAAAAATCGGAATTTTTTTAAAGAGTGCCTCTAAAAGTACCGCACGTTTGAAAGAAAAATGACCGAAAACGTTGTAGGTGACTTTATTTTAACCCTGGATGGCTAAAAAGTGTGGATTTTTTGAAAATCTTTTAATGAATAAAACGCCCTTGAAAATACACTTTCCAAAGTCAGCGCTTAAAGTATTGTTTCAGGATCACGGACTATCACGAATTGCAATTATTTTCGCGCCCATGTTTACGCAGTACGAAGATGTTTTGGAGTATCTGTACACGAGCCTTCCCATGTTTCAACGCATCGGGGCAGTAGCGTATAAAAGTGATCTTACCAACACAATAGCGCTTTGTGAATCACTGGATAATCCACAGCGAAAATTCAAATCGATTCATATAGCCGGGACCAATGGAAAAGGAAGCACTTCGCACATGCTGGCATCGGTGCTGCAGTCTGCCGGGTATAAAACCGGACTATATACTTCGCCACACCTGAAGTCTTTTACAGAACGCATTCGCGTGAACGGCAAAGAGGTCACACAAGCTTTCGTTGTTGATTTTGTGAATCGTATCCAAACTTCCATCGATTCGATTCAACCTTCATTCTTTGAGATTACTGTAGCAATGGCGTTTGATTACTTCGTTCGTGAACAGGTAGATATTGCTGTGATTGAAGTTGGCTTGGGCGGAAGACTCGACTCTACCAATGTAATCACTCCCGAGCTTTCGCTGATTACAAATATAGGATGGGATCACACCGACTTATTGGGAAATACACTTGAAAAGATAGCGGCAGAAAAAGCAGGCATCATCAAGAAAAATGTTCCCGTCATAATCAGTGAACGTCAATCCACCGTTGAAAAAGTATTCATAGATAAAGCGAAGCAAGAGAACGCATCGTTATGCTTCGCCTCTGATGCGTATAGCGTAAATCTTGCTGCGGAAAAAGGA
This sequence comes from Ohtaekwangia koreensis, assembly GCF_900167975.1. Taxonomy (GTDB): domain Bacteria; phylum Bacteroidota; class Bacteroidia; order Cytophagales; family Cyclobacteriaceae; genus Ohtaekwangia; species Ohtaekwangia koreensis. Next base: position 433,694 of record NZ_FUZU01000003.1, on the reverse strand, counting down.
AATATACTCTTTGATGTTTTTAAGAACAAGGTTCCGGTAGTGGAACGCTTAGACCTGCCGTTGCAAGGGGAATATCAACGGAAAAACCTGCCCGGTGTTTTGAAGGCAGTGAGCATACTTCGGGAGTCTGGCTGGAAGATTTCAGATCAGCATATAGTCGAAGGTCTACTCAAGGTCGTTTCACAAACGGGTTTAAAGGGACGGTGGCAAAAACTGAGTGCTTCTCCGTTGGTCATTTGTGACACAGGCCATAACATCGATGGAATTGAAAACGTAGTACATCAGTTAAAACACCTCGTCTACGAAAAATTATTCGTGATTATCGGCATGGTGAAGGATAAAGATATTTCGGGTGTATTACAGCTTTTGCCAAAGGATGCTAACTATTACTTTTGCCAGGCCAATATTCCAAGGGCGCTGGATGCCGTTACGTTGGCAGAACAGGCGGGTAAGTTTGGATTGAAGGGCGTAGTAATACCCAATGTCAATGATGCTATAGCACAAGCAAAGCTTACAGCCACGACAGACGATGTAATCTTTGTTGGAGGAAGTACATTTATAGTAGCTGAGATTGAAGGATTGTAATTTTATATTATTGATACCATATAAAAATGATTCACGGATAAGGATTGATTCATTGAATCGTAAATTTTATTAATCTGGCAATCTTCAGCTTTACATCTGACAATCCAGAATCTTGAAAGTAGAAAAAAATAGAAAATATATATTTGTGAAACGAAAACTGGAACGGTTTAAGATCATTGAAGAGCGGAGTAATGTTATTGAGCCAACAAAGCCGATTTACGAGGCTATCAAAGGAAAGTGGAGAGCGGAATATTTTAAAAATGATCAACCTATAACGGTAGAGTTAGCCTGCGGTCGCGGTGAGTATTCTGTAGGGCTAGGCCGACTTTTCCCCGGCAAGAATTTTATTGGTGTAGATGTGAAAGGAGAGCGGATCTGGAAAGGGAGTACCATTGCTATAGAAGAAAACCTACAGAATGTAGCATTCCTCCGTACGCATATACTCATGATCGAAAAATTCTTTGAGCCAGGCGAGATCGATGAAGTATGGCTTACATTTCCGGATCCTCGTCCTACCAAACGTGATATCAAAAGGCGATTAACCAGCCCGCGCTTTATAGAAATGTATAAACGCCTCCTTAAACCAGGAGGTTATGTCCGACTCAAAACCGATAATACTCCGCTATATGAATACTCGCTCGAAGAGATTCAAAACAGAAATGATATACATGAGCTGAAATTTACAAGCGATGTATATGCCTCCGAACTGCGCCCGGAATGTTTTGATATTAAAACCCGTTACGAAGAAGCATTCGCAGCCAAAGGAGAGACCATCAAGTATCTTCGTTTTCATTTTTAATTTTTTAAATTTCGGTATGAGTGATACAACAAATTTCTATCTCGAAGAGAAGTTCCTGAGTGCTGACCGGATGATTGGCGAAGGAAGGTTGAGTGAAGCAGCACATCTGCTGGAAGAGATTCTTGCAGAGGCTCCTGATTTTGGTAAAGCGCATAATCACCTGGGATGGCTATACGAAACAAAATTTAAAAATTACGTCCAGGCGGAAGAGCACTACCGATTAGCCATTAAGTTTTCACCGGAGTATCCCGCGGCATACTATAACTATTGTTATTGCCTTTCAGCACTTCGTAAACACGAGGAACTTGAGCGTGTGCTGGAGTTAGCGATCAAAGTATCCGGAATTAGTTACGCAAGTATCTATAATGAATATGGTTTGCTTCGCGAAGCACAAGGTAAACTGGACGATGCTATACATTACTTCCGACTGCACATTCAAAATTCGTTTGACGCCAAGACTATAGAAACTGCCGCAGACTCGATCAAACGCTGCGAACGTAAGAAAGAACTGCTTGGCTGAGTATACTGGCTAATCGTTACTCGTGAAGTATTATATATGATTCATGAATACACTTGTTAGTTAGCAATGGTGCTTAAAGTTCAACGGTTAACAATTTGATAACAGCATCAGACAACTCACTTCACAATAGCCCTATATCTTTGAAGCAAAGAACTTCTTCATAGGTTTGGGGATTCCCCAGAGGCTTTATTGTCTTGGGGAATCATTATTTTTAACCATGGGCAAGAAAAAGAAACGAGACGTTGAACTCGTCATTTTATCCGACATTCATCTTGGCACCTATGGCTGTCATGCAGAGGAGCTGTTGCGTTATCTCAAAACGATCCGGCCCAAGAAAATCATTCTGAATGGTGATATCATCGACATGTGGCAATTCAGTAAACGCTACTGGCCCAAGTCGCACATGCAGGTGGTGAAACACATTATGGGGCTGCTTGCCAAGAATACAAAAGTTATATACCTCACCGGTAATCATGATGAGATGCTCAGAAAATTTTCAGGCTTTCGTCTTGGGTCATTTATCATTGATAACAAAATTGTACTCAAGCTTCATGGTAAACGCGCGTGGATATTTCATGGGGATGTGTTTGACGTTACCATGCAATACTCCAAATGGCTGGCGAAACTCGGTGCTATAGGATACGATACACTGATTCTGATCAACACTTTTGTAAACTGGTGTTTGCTGAAACTGGGCCGCGAAAAAATATCACTTTCTAAACGTTTAAAAGATAGTGTCAAGTCAGCAGTAAAATTCATTAATGATTTTGAAAAGACAGCAGGAGATATAGCCATTGAAAATGGTTACGATTATGTTGTGTGTGGCCATATTCATCATCCGGAGATAAAAAAAATTCAAACGGAGAAAGGAGAGGTTATGTACTTGAATTCCGGTGACTGGATTGAAAATCTTTCGTGCCTGGAATACGATGGTACGAATTGGCGCATTTACCGGTATGCCCAGGATAAAGTTGCTCAGGCTATAAAATTACCGAAGCGTTTCAGGGGTGACAGGCTCGATAACGATGAAATTTTTCGCGACCTTGTCAATGAATTCTTAACAGTTAAAAAGTGAAAATCCTATTTGCTATTCAAGGTACCGGCAACGGCCATCTGGCGCGTGCCGAAGATATCATTCCAATTCTTCAACAGTATGGTGACCTTGATCTGTTTGTTAGCGGAGCACAAGCCGATATCAAACTTCCGTATGCTGTAAAGTATAAATCAAAAGGTTTGAGTTTTTACTTTGGTAAAAGCGGTGGTATAGATTTTATGCGCACTTTCAAGCACAACAGTTCCAAGGAAGTATATAAGGAGATTAAAAAATTTCCGGTAGAGAAGTATGACCTGGTGATAAATGATTTTGAACCGATTACTTCCTGGGCGTGTCGCAAGCGAGATATACCTTGTGTAGGTCTTAGCCATCAGTCTGCTTTACTTTCATCGAAAGTGCCAACACCTAAAAAGATGGATCCGGTAGGAGAATGGGTGCTTCATAACTATGCTCCCGTAGATAAATATGTATCCTTTCACTTTGAGCGTTACGACAAGAATATATATACACCTGTGATTCGTGCGGCAGTGCGAGAGAGTAAGAATATAGAGAAAGATCACTATACCGTTTACCTGCCGTCATATGATGATAAAAAACTGGTGCCGTTACTGGCGAAGATTCCGCAGATAAAATGGCATATCTTTTCAAAGCATGCGCGGAAGCCATACCACATCGGAAAGCTTTCGGTATATCCTGTAAACAAAGATGAATTTGCAGAGAGTGTAACCTCCGCCAAAGGCGTATTGTGTGGCGCAGGATTTGAAACCCCTGCTGAAGCCCTATACCTTGGTAAAAAGCTGATGGTTGTTCCTATGAAATCGCAGTTGGAACAGCACTATAATGCAGCGTCTTTAAAGCAACTCGGAGTACCTGTACTAAAGCGCGTAAAGAAAAAGAACCTCGAGAAGATTTTAAATTGGCTGGAGACGGATGCCCGCGTGTCGGTACAGTATGAGAATATAACTGCTGAGGCAGTAGATCGTGCTGTGAAACTCGGCAAGAAGTAACGGACTGGCTGCTGTGCGCAACCTCTCAACGCTATAAAATTCATTCCTTCGTAATGCTTGTGTAAAGATGCGATAACGTTTGCTCTGTATTTTTCCGTATCGGAAAAGTTATGAGAGATAAAAAGCATTTCAAGGTATTGGTGGTGGATGATGACAGAGACATCCTTGAGTTATTAGAGTACAACCTGGCAAAAGAGGGCTTCACTGTAAAGACGATTGATGAAAGCCATGATGCTATAGCCGTTGCAAAGGACTTCGCGCCTGACCTGATTATTCTGGATATTATGATGCCTCATCCCAATGGTATCGAAATCTGTCGCGAGTTAAGGAGCATGAAGCGTTTTGCAGATACCTATATATTCTTCCTTACCGCTAAATCTGAAAGTTACTATCACGAAGCTGCACTCGACACAGGTGGCGATGACTATATAGAAAAAGTTATCGGACTTCGAGCGCTTACCTATAAAGTAGCTACGGTACTGAAACGCAAGTTTGTTATCAGGAAGAGTATAGCTGAATTAAAAGTGGGTAATCTCAGGATACACCGTAAATCAAATTCAGTACATATCGGTGATCATGAGATAACGCTAAGCAAACCTGAGTTTGAACTTCTTTTCTTCTTTGCACAAAACCCGAGCAAGGTTATTTCTCATGAAAATTTACTCCAAAACATCTGGGGCTCCGAGATATACCTGTTCGATACTTCTATTGATGTATATATCCAAAATCTGAAAAAGAAGTTAGGCATCAACCTCATTCACCGTACAAGTGATAATCGATATCGGTTGGATTTCAGATAGGAGAGAAGTATAGTGTATCTGTAATGATGCGTTACCAGCGTGGAGGAGTTTTGAAGAACGTGAGCGGTGTTTGCCCCGTAAACGATTTGAAGTCCTTTATAAAATGCGCCTGATCAAAATAACCGGCAGCATGAGCCGTGTCGGTAAGATTTTGTTTTTGTGGATATATATTGATCAGGTCTTTGATCCGGACAATAGTAGAGAATTGCTTGGGAGAAGTCCCGATGATCCTTCTGAAACGCTTCTCGAAAGGATCACGGCTAATCGGTAGATCCTCCAGCAGTTCGTTTATACGGATCGCTCCATTGGTAGATTTAATTTTTTGAATAGCGCTATAGACCAGCAGATCGTCTGAAGATTTTTTTAACTCTGAGACAAGGAAGCGCTCAACAACTGAAATCCGTGCTGCGTTATTTTTAGCCTCTTCCAGCTGTTCTTCAACTTGTGTCAATTTATAGCGAGGAACCAGGTTGTCGAGTGATATACTCTGTTCAAAGAGATCGTGCAGCGGCTCTTTAAAAAATGCAGCAGCGCCACCTTCATTGAATTTAACGAGCAGCGTTGCAGTCTTTTTCGAGTATTGTACAATTCGTGGAGACTTACGAAGTCCTGATATTACAGCGGCAGGCATCATGTTTTGTGAGCCCTGTATTCCATATACCATACTTCCTTTAAATCGAAACGCCATGATGATCGAAGTATCAGGCAGTATTTTATTTTTCATTCCATCTTCGCTTTCGATGATTACAAAAGCTTTGATGAAAGGCTTTAGAGTTGCAGACGGTGAATAGTTCTCAACGATCATGATCCCGATAGTTACACCTTTGTAAATTTACGAAATATAATTTATCCAGGTTGCATGAAGCAACCTTAAAACATCATCATTGGAATACTTCTCGTATGATCGGCCCGTAGATAACGGAGAACATGTAGCGACATAAATCAGAAATATAGGGTGGCTACATCGATTGATTGAATACGGACTTATGGCCTTTAACAAGTCGGTGCTTTTAAAGCAACATACGTTTTTTTCATTGATATACCGATGAACATAATTATTAAGAATGACACTTTAAGCCAATGCTGCCTGTGAGCTCAATCAAATCAGGTGTTATATGTGATTCTATTTCTCTAAATTAAGTCTTATTTTTTACGGCTTGTGTAGTTTATAAGCGTACCGGATATTAACTTAGGAAATAAGTCATGCCGCATCAACCTGCTTTTTTGTTGTCAAGAATTTATATACTGATCGTAATGATCTTGTTGCAAGCTATGCCGTTGTTGGTTATAGGACAATCTGTCCCTGACTTCAGGGAGCGGCTTGAAGAGGCTTCAACGTCACACGAATTTCAGTCTGCCTTTGATGAGATGATTACTATTTTTCATGCAGGGAAATTACATTTCCAGGATGACGATGTAATCACGATCGTAAACATTGCCCGTGATAAAAAATTTTCTGAAAAGATATTGCCGAGCGTTTATGGTTGGGCAGGAACTATGTTTGGCAATGGACGGATGAATGATGCCATTGTTTTCTTTATGGAAAGTGCAGTCTTGTTTGAGAAGCAAAATAATAAAATAGGCGAAGCGCATAGCTACTTTGAAATCGCGCTCATTCAACATAAGGCTGAGAATTATGAAGAAGCAAAAGAATACTATACCAAAACGCTTGCTGTAGGAGGAGATTCACTTCACTATAGAACGATCATTAATTGTTACAATGGACTTGCCCTGATTTTACGCGAGCAGGAAGTATACGAGCAAGCAATAAGAGATTTTAGAAAGGCATATCAGGTTGCGTCTATCCGTAACGATACCGCATGGATTGCTATACTGGCCGGTAATATAGGAAGCGTTCATTTGCGCCAGCAGAACTATGATAGCAGTCTGTTCTATTACTTCAGGAACTTGAAACTGATTAGGCTTACTTCAGAATTTGAGAACGAGATTGAAACCTATGCTCATCTCGGAAGAGTATTTGTAAAGAAGAAGAACTACCCGATGGCGTTGCGCTATCTGGACAGTGCACAGTATATAATTTCAAATAGACAAATCAAGTTTAATGATTTCTTCAATCCGATGGACTATATCGATGAGTCGTATGCATTTTTGTATGCAGGGCTTGGTGACTATAAAAAAGCGTTTGAATATCAGAACAAGTACTATGAGGTAGCACGTGAAAAACAACTTTTGATCAACGGCAGAAACTTGAAACAACTCCAGGCAACGCAGGCATTCAAGCAAAAGCAAAGTGAGCTTGAGTTGTTGCAAAAAATAAACGAAGCCAACGTGGCGATTATAAGCCAACATCGCTACGTGAAGATTGCTTTTGGTATTATTATAGCACTCATCAGTATATTGGCTTATATCGCTCTTCGAACAGGGAAGGTGCGGAAGAAACTCAATGATAAATTATCATATTCGAATCGCGAGCTGGCGCGACTTAATAGAATTAAGGACCAACTGTTTTCAGTAATCAGCCATGATCTCCGCGGGCCGCTTGGAAATCTGCAGGCCGTTTTGGATTTATATAAAATTGGTGGCCTTACACCCGAACAATATGAGGGACTGTTGGCAGAGCTCAATCACCAGGTAAAGGCATCCGGCAATGCATTGGAGAATCTTCTTCAATGGGCGCGGGCGCAGCTTGGTGAAGTCAAGACCAATTCTGAAAAAATTATACTTCGGGACATTGCAGACCACGTATCGGATCAGTTCAGAAGAAATCTGGCTGAGAAAAAAATAACATGCGATAATGCATTAACCGATGAACATATAGCATGGGCTGATAAGAACCAGGTTGAAATTATTATGCGGAACCTGGTTGGCAACGCTATTAAGTTTACACCGGCGAACGGTTCAATTAAAATTTCAGGTGAGCGTCACGCTAATGCTGTGAAGGTGATTGTTGAAGATACCGGCATTGGCATGACTGAAGAAGAAACCCAAAAGTTATTACACCACGATGAATACTTTACCAAGCTAGGCACCAACCAGGAAAAAGGTACAGGTATGGGGCTGCTTATTTGCAAGCAGATGATTGCAAACAATGGTGGGTCTATGGAAGTAGTAAGCGAAAAAAATAAAGGCTCTGTATTCACATTCACCTTGCCAATTGCGCAATATGATACAGCGCAGGTTAATCACACAAAAATATAGTACATTTTTTTAATGTTGAGTAATACAGATTGCGTTATCGAAAAGACGTTGTTAGTAAAGTATATAGTGTAATCAGAAATTTAAATCTCTTTTTAGTTGCAAGTCCCCGAAAGTATAGCTGATATTTGGTATACCTGTTGTTAGTAATGATAAACGTTAACGAAATGATACTACTCTGTTTTCAGAAGAATCAAACAGGTTTGTTTTTATAATGAAGATGATCATAAACCTCTTATCGTAAGAAAGATTTAGGTTTCCGGTGTGCCTGGTATAGTGATGTTGAGAGTGATTGAGTGCACTACCGGTTAACCTTATGAACGATAGCTATACCTGTTTGATAAAATGAAAATTGCTACTTACAACCTGAACAACCTGTTCGAACGTCCTAAAGTTTTTGAATTGGATGGACTCTCTGCGGAAGCCTCCCTTATCTTAAAAGACTATTATCGCCTGATAGAATTACTTTGCAAAGATAGTTACACGCAGGATGAGGTGGAGATAAAGCACATCATAAAGAACCGTATAGAAACCACAGTAAAGAAGAAGTACTTCGAGATTATACAGGTGCGTGAAAAGCTATATAGTATAGCGACCGGTAAGGTCAAGTTGAAAGCAGGAGGGAAGCAGGATTGGCTTGGGTGGGTGCAATTGGTGAAACAGGAAGTACACGAGGTCGCTACGCAAAATACAGCGCGCATTGTTGATGCGCTGGAAGCAGATATACTCTGCACCGTTGAAGTTGAAAGCCGTACCGCGATGGAGAATTTCAACAAGAATTTGTTGACGAACAAGTATAAATATTCGATGCTGATCGATGGTAATGATGACCGTGGTATAGATGTAGGTCTTTATTCCAATTATCCAATCACGAATATTGAGACCCATATTTTTGATACCTACACGGGAGCAAACAAGCGGCAGTATAAAATATTCAGCCGTGATTGTGCCATGTATACCATTGATTACAATGGAAGCCCTATCCACATTTTGTGTAACCACTTTAAGAGCCAGGGATATGGCAGTCCGGGTGCGAATAACAACAAGCGGCAACTTCAGGCGGAGCGCGTACAGGAAATCATCAACCAAAAATTCAACCTCACAAAAGATAACGTAGTGGTAGCCGGAGATCTGAACGATACTCCTGATAGCAAATCGTTAAAACCGCTTCTTTCTATGCAAGGCATGGAAAATATAATTGCCCGCAATGAAGGTACACACGGCACATATCTCAACACCCGGAAGCAATTTGATTACCTGTTGGTTTCAAAAGCGTTGTCGGATAAATATACTGATAGCAGGATAGAGCGCGGTGGTATATTCAATGGTAAGAACACAATAGAAAGTCCCTTGCATCAAGCCTCCGATCATGCTGCTGTTGTAGCGGAGTTTAAATTTTAACAGTTACAGTGGGTAAATATGTGACTGTAAAAAGTTATCGTTTATATTCGGGCCCCAAACAAACCCAACTTATCAATATGAACGTAAGAATTCTCTGCGTGTCCGCTCTTGTTATGCTCCTGTCGTGCGAGCGTAATGCTTTAAATCACGGACCAGACAAAGTAAAATCGCTGCAAGGAACATGGCTGCTGATCACTGGTACGACTATTCAAAAGAATGACACAACACACACAGATTATCAAAAAGGTCAGCGGATGATAAAGATCATCAACGACACACATTTTGCATTCCTGAATCACGATCTTAATCATGGTAAAGACTCTACCTCCGCCATGTATGTAGCCGGTGGTGGTCGCTATACACTTACGGGCGATCAATACACCGAGCACCTGGAGTATTGTAACTTCCGCGAGTGGGAAGACAAAACATTTCACTTCACCGTTACACTGAAAAGTGATACCCTGGTACAACGCGGTATTGAAAAGATTGAAGAGACAGGTATAGATCGCGAAATCATCGAAACCTATATTCGTTTACATAGCGATAGCGTTACACATCAATAAGTGTCTAAAAAATAATCGGTGTTGATACAGCGCAGGCAATCAACACCGATTCTATACGAGATTCTATAATTAAAGTGTTATAGTTAATGATCGTCTTCGAGCATTTCTAAAATCTCCGAGAGCTCGTTGTAATCTTTAAGTCCCGGTTTTATCTCACTGCTGCCACTCAACGCTATACCGTGAATGTTCTGCTTATCGATGCGCTCAATGTTTTCAGCAGATTCAACCGCCAGCAAAATTTCATGATCGTTGGCAAGTTGTGCCAGGTCACTGCGTTCGCGTACCAATATAAAACTAGGTTCGGCTTCAATGGATGCCAGCGTTTCGCCAGAGTCAATGGAGAGGATGAACGGAAGCGTTATAAGCTCGCGCAAAGCCTGCCACTCTTTTTTACCAAGCTCCAGGTAATCGGGGCGGTAATTTTCTAAAACAGCTGCCAATTGTTCTGCGTTTGTTATGCCGTATACTTCCGCCACGATCTGTGGGCCCGTAACCCAGCCTCTTATTTCCTGAAATTGTTTTGGACTGATATAACTCTCTTGTCCTTCAATTGCGCGAAAACCGAGCAAATCAACGCCCATACCTGCACAATACCGTGCATCGCTCAGGTTGGATATGCTGCCTACTTTTACGAATGTCTTTAATGCCATAGTTAAAATGCTCTGGAAAAAATAACTTTGAGGGTGTTTACGTTCAAATTCGAGCGCGGATTTAAAGAAAAATGATTAATCAGTGAAACATTTTCTCAGATATTTAATTTTAGCAGCAGTTACCGGGATGATGGTGGTGGCCTGTGATTCATCTGATGATGATAAAAAGCGTAGCATCGGTGAAGCATATTTCCCGCTTAAAACAGGTTCCTACCAGGTTTATGATGTCAATGAGATCATCTATACTTTAGGCGTCCCTGAAACATTGCAGTATCAATTAAAGGTGGCGATCGTTGATAAGTTCCTGAACACTGAAGGCGACAGTGCTTTCGTAATTCACCGCAGCAAACGAAATACAGACATCGACCCGTGGGTCTATAATGCAACTTGGTCAGTACGAAACAGCAACCTTGAAATAGTACAGAACGAAGAGAATATCTCATATGTAAAATTGAAGTTTCCGGTAAATGCAGGAGTCACGTGGAATGGTAATGCTTACAATACTCTGGAAGAAGACGAGTATATACTGGAGTCTGTAAATACAACAGAGACTTTTAATGATCAATCATTTTCCGATTGTCTCACTGTGAACCAAAGCGATAATGACGACTATATTGTCTTCCTTGATCAGCGCAAAGAAGTATATGCTAAAGATATAGGACTTGTTCACAAGGCAACGACTCAACTAAGCTTCTGTACAAAAGATAATTGTCTCGGGCAGCAACAAGTGGAGAGTGGTACAATCTATCAACAGACAATCAGGGCGTATGGTGTGGAGTAATGGTGTTCGCGTTATAGTTTTACTGCTCATCAGTATAACATCCTTCGCACAGGTAAACCGGTATGTAGTTATATTTAAAGATAAGGCAGGCACGCCTTATACTACTTCCAATCCGGCAGAATTTCTTTCACAACGCGCCATCGATCGTAGGGCTAATCAAAATATAGCAATCACGGAACAAGATTTGCCCGTAAATCCGAATTATGTACTTGCTGTGCGTGATGCTGGCGCAGAAGTATACTTTAAAACGCGCTGGTTCAATGGCGTGCTGGTACAGTGCGATGAGTCGGTGGTCTCAGCACTTGAAGGTTTATCATTCGTTGAACGCGTGGAATATGTAGCACCCAATGCCAAGCTCATGACCAATGGACGGAAAAAGTCGAATACCAAAGCACGTTCATCCAAAGCATCCGATGTAACCCAAACCCAACTCGGCATGGTAGGTATAGATGATATGCATGTCGGTGGATTTCATGGTGAAGGAATGGTCGTTGGAATTTTTGATAGTGGTTTTCAAGGCGTGAATGTAAATGAACCGTTCCAGGCTATATTTTCTGAGAACCGGATAAACCTGACGGTATCGCATGATTTTGTATATAACACAAAAGATATATTTCAATACGATGAGCATGGTGCAGAAGTGTTTTCTGTGATCGCTGCCCATCAGGAGGGTACCTATACCGGGGGCGCTTACAAAGCAAGTTACCAGCTTTTCGTTACCGAAGACGTTAGTACAGAATATAGAATTGAAGAGTATAACTGGCTCTTTGCTGCAGAACTTGCAGATAGTGCCGGTGTAGATGTGATCAACTCTTCATTAGGCTATAATACCTTTGATGATTCATCCATGGACTACGCGAAGGCCGCACTGGATGGAAAGACTACGGTAATCACACGTGCTGCACAATGGGCCGCGGACCGTGGTATAATTATAGTTTGCAGCGCTGGTAATGAAGGCGCAGTTGCGTGGCAAATTATAACTGCACCTGCAGATGCTAAAGATATACTGGCAGTTGCTTCGGTAACCAGTACAGGTATACGCGTGCCCTCCAGCTCCAAGGGCCCAAGCCCGAGTATAGATGGAATTGTCAAGCCAGATGTAGCTGCGATGGGTTCCAATACAAGTGTTATACTTCCCAATGGTTCAGTGGGGTCAGCTTCGGGTACTTCGCTCGCAGCACCCATCATTACTAGTCTGGTAACCGGTATATGGCAGCATTACCCTTCTTTAACCAACAAGGAGATATTGGACATCATTCGTCAGTCGGGCTCACAAGCCAATACACCTGATAACCTGTTGGGCTATGGTATACCCAATTATCTTACTGTAGAAACTTTACTGAAGTACCTGCGCGAAAATCCATTTATAGTATATCCGAATCCGGCTATTGACGATACACTTTCTATCAAACCTTTCAGCGCCGTAGAAGTATCGGCCTGCCAGATTGAATTTATTTCTCCGAAGGGACAATTGTTATTTACAAGCGATCTGACGTTCTCTAAAGAGAATCCTTCACAAACGCTCAACCTCTCAACCTATGCAGCCGGCTTGTATATACTTCGCATCCACTGGAACAACCAAGTGCTGACACATCGGATTGCAGTACGGTGATCGTTATAGGTTATCCGGGCGTTGTGATTCAGGGTATTGCCAGACAAAACGTAAATGTACTTCCAACATTCTGCTGGCTTTCTATAGTAAACTCACCGCCATTCTTTTCAACGAACTCGCGACAAAGCATTAGCCCAAGTCCAGATCCTTTTTCTCCTGCTGTTCCGTACGTTGTAAAGTATTCTTTGTCCAGGATTTTACCGATATCTTCAGGGGAAAGACCCGTCCCCGTATCGCGCACCGATATGTAGGTATATCTTTTCTCTGCTCTCGTGTTTACTTCAATCGTACCGTATTCAGGAGTAAATTTAATCGCATTGCTGATGAGATTGCGGATTACAAGTTTTATCATATCCTTATCGGCATAGACGTCAAGAGACTTTTGCGAGCCTGAAGTCAGGTTGATAGATTTTTTCAACGCTTGCGCGCTTAGTAAATTAATATTTTCATCAATGACATTTAAAAGATTAAACACAGATGGTTTAACCTGTATACCCTCCATCTGTCCTTTTGCCCAGTGTAACAAGTTGTCGGTAAGTGTAGCTACATACGTAACCCGTTCTTTAAGATCAGGCATGAGTTGCGTTCTAAATTCATCCGGTGATATATATCCCGATTCAATCATGTTGAATATCTCCCGAACCTGATGTATAGGCCCGCGCATGTCGTGGGAGATGATCGAAAATAATTTATCCTTGGTGTAGTTTGAAGCTTTAAGAACTTCGGCCTGACTTTTTACTTCCTCATTCATTGCCAATAGTTCCCTGGTCTTTTCATCGACCTCCTTTTTGAGGATTTCCTTTTGTCTGTTCACCCGTTTTGTCTTGAGATTAATAAGCCAGTACAACAGAACCGTAAAAATGACGACAACCAGTATCAAGTATACTATATAGGCCCACAATGTTCTATAAACGGGCGGATCTATATGAAATGTCATGCTTGCAATTCGACTCTTATTTTTATAAATATTCCGGGCACGTACTACAAATGTATAGTCACCCTCCGGCAAATTCGTAAAGTGCGCTTCTCTCGCATTAGTCCAGGCAGACCATTCTTTATCGAAACCGAGTAGCTTATATTGAAATTCATTCTTTTCAGCATCTTCATAGTACATCACATCAAAGTCAAACAAGATGCTATTCCACGAGTAAGGAATGCTTGCGGTCTGACGCGTAGTGCCATTTACATAAATAATAGAATCAGCTGCTATTACTTTTTTGATAATAGGTTGGAGAGGTTGCTGGTAGTGTGTTTTTTGTTTAGGATTATACGTTATAATCCTGCTATTATTACCGAACCATGCTCCTTGCTGCGTAGCCATTAAGATCCCGTCTGAATCGCCCCATGTGATCTTATTAAAGGGCGTGAGTAAAGCTGAGTACGTTCCGTTAATTTCTTTTGTCAGTACGCCAGCAATCTCTTTCACGTGGTCATTTCCCCTAAAATAAATCTGACCGTCCTCACCCTCAGCCAATGAATAAATAGTAATACCTTGTAGCGCCTTTTGAAAACGATAATCTGGTTCAAAGACATCTTTAGATTCATTGTAAGAATATATACCATCTTGCGTTGCAGCAATGATTTTCTGATCGCTTAATTTAAAGATACTGTTGTTGAGACTGGAAGGAAGTTGATGGGATGTTGTATAGAGCTTTTTAGAAATGACAGCGTCCATCGCTTCATTTAACTGTAGTTTCCAAATGCCTTTCCCTTCATGCGAAATCCATACATTACCCTTGTCATCTTCCTGGATATACCTGGTTTCTTCTTCAAAGCCTCTTATTTTATGCTTCGTCCACACGGTGTTGTTTTTTTTCAGCAACCAGAGACCTGAATTATAACTGCTCATAATCAAACAGTCACGATGTTTGTTAGGAGCATATAGTGTCTGAGGATATTCATGTGATATTATTTTAGTAGCCTTTCGTCCCATTACCTCGAAGACACCGCTGTCATATGCTACGTAAAGATGATCGTCTGATTTATAAATAGTCCAAATGGGCCCCTCCACTCCCGGAATTAACTCAAATTCACCTCCGTCCATTTGGTGATACAGTCCAGTACTTGTACCGGTGTATTGTTGTCCATCTTGCTCTTCTAAACAATATATGACTCCATGAAAACCATTCGTTTTATCAAAATAGGCGAGCGGAGAACTTGTAATGATTAAACCTATAAATTCGTCTGTTGTAAACCAGAGGTTGTGTTGGGCATCTTCATATAGTATAGTATTCTGTAAATTACTATCGTCAAGCATTGACTGGGTTACCCTGTAGAGAACTTTACCATTCAGATCAACAATAATAATCTCACGATCCGTGAGAATGGCAAACCTTCCATCGTATAGCGGGCGAATATTTATTATAGAAAGTTCTTTCAAACTTGCATTAAGATTTTCGGAAAGAACAGACATTTTGTCTTTAGAGGCTGCGCCTGGATCCACGACCCATATCTGATTTTTATCATCCATCATCAAGAGATTCCCTTTATAACTTGTTATCAGGGTGATGTTGATATTCAGATTTAAACCTGTTTCCACAAACGCATTGTTCCTATATACGTAAAGCGTAGACTGTTCATCTCTTATCGTATACACCGAATCTCCCAATTGATAAAACCACAACCCCGTTTTATTCAAAAAATCAATTTTGCCGTTTCGGTATATATAGGCATGTTCATCATCACTAAATAAGACTGTTTCACCCCAAACCTCTACATCGCTTATATTTTTTACATCATGTCTTCTCGTTTCCGGGAGTAACGGCATGAATGAAACGTATTTAAAATTGCCCTTACCTGTTCTTTCGAGATATCCAAATTCTCGATCTGCTCCAACATATACTTTGCCATCTTGATGAATATCAAGCGATCGGAGATAAGCTTTGCCAGGTAGTGCGATCAGTTGCCAATGAATGCCATCAAATATGAGCACCCCATTTGTATTGGCAAAATAAAGTGTGCCTTGGTGATCTTGCACCATACGCCAGTTTTGAGTAGAAGCCTGATATACCTCTATGGGATATTTCTGTATTAAAAGTTGCTGTCCGTTTATTTTGTAGCAGCCAGCGATAAGCAGGATAACAGATATATAGAACTTCATATACTATGCATCAATAATTAGAAATTGCGATTAACTTGCTGTGATGTTCAACATCCCCGTGTATTTCATTGGTCTTCTATTTGGTAAATCAGATTATCTGAATCATTCAGATCGGTTGGATATCGGATTATATCAAAAGTATTAAAAGTGGTAACCTAATGAATCGGTAAAAATGACCTAAGAGGCTCCGTATTTTTACTGAGAACATAATGAGTAGAGAAACCATTTTTTATCAGTGAAAATATAGATGCTTCCGTCCGTATTCTCTTTATTTCATGGATGGATGGATTACTATAAATTCGAACAATTTTTAAGTCACCCAAAGAATACATACAGCAACTAAAATATATCCCCCAAAAAAAACGAGGCTGTATGTATGGGTATGGTCGTGCTATTATCAGGCTCAGTGCTGAGCCTTACTTTTAGACTTTCAAAATCAACAAACTGACGCAGGAATTAAATGCGCTATCTGATAATTACTTGCTTATTTTCTTTTACCTGTTTTCTTATCAGAGGGCAGCAACTATTCGTGCAAAATTATCCCATAGAGGTTTATCAAGGAGCCAGTCAGAATTGGGCTGTGCGTCAGGATAAGCAAGGCACTATTTATATTGCTAACACAGAAGGTGTGCTCAAGTATGATGGTAACCGTTGGGATCTTCTGTCACTACCAGACAAAGAGGCTATATATGCAGTTGACATTGATTCCGCAGGTAAAGTTTACATCGCGTCTGACTATGATCTGGGTTATTTCCAACGCAAGGCCAACGAAAGGTATGAATACCATTCGTTGCTTTCAAAACTGCCTGACTCCTGTAAACAGAACATGGCGATTACCTGGATCAGAGTCATTGACAACAAGGTTTTTTTTCGAGGTGAAAATCACGTCTATGTTTATAACGATGGCCATTTCAAAATTTTGCATACCCTGAGTCAGGGAATGATTCAGAATCCCAACAACCTATATATTCAAAAAGATAATGGGTTACATCGATACAAAAATGATGGATTTGAGACTGCACCTTATTTCAGGAAAATAAAGGGAATGGTATATAAATGGGTTACGGATTATGGCCCTGACAGTTTCCTGGTGCTGGATGATAAAAATCAGGTCTGGCTCGTTGATGAAAAACACCCGGAACAGTGGAAGGTTTTTTCCGAACAACTCAACCAGAATTTGAAAAACCTGAAAATCCAGAGTATGGCCTGCCTTGACAATGGCAATATTGCAATTCATATCGGGAAGGGAATCCTTTTTTTTAGCACGGAGGGAAAATTACATTACAGTATATATAAAGATGACCTTATGTTATGGGGATATCTCTTTGAAGATAAGCAACATAATCTTTGGGTAAATGGTGATTCGAAAATTCTCCAGGTTATATCCAGTTCTCAGCTTTCCTATTACGACAGTGAAAATGGTTTGGAGGGCTTTGTCCTCTCCCTGGGAAGAAAAGGAAGTGATCAATATATAGGAACCGATAAGGGAATTTTATACCAGGAAAACAGAAATACTTTTACTTTACTGCAAGGGACAGAAGGTGGTGCATGGAATTTTTACAATTTTCAGGACAAGCTCTACGTAATGAATGAATCGGGCGTGTTCGAGCTACAAGGCAAGAAGGTAACGAAGATCCTTGGACATGAATGGGTAATGTCAATGTGTGAGCTTAGAAAGCATTCTGACAGGATCATTCTGGGTACTTATTATAACGGTATCTGGTTGCTGCAGCAAAAAGGAAATGAATGGAGCAAGAAGAAAATAAAGGGGTTTGAAGAGGAGACGCGCTATATACAGGAGGATGAGGAAGGAAATATCTGGATCAGTCATTACAACAAAGGCATTTGGAAGCTACAGTTAAATGAGCAGATGGATTCCGTGGTCTCCCGCACTTTTTATGGCAAACCAAACGGATTGCCGTCAAACCTCAATAACAGGATTTATCGTTTGAATGGAGAAGTTGTTGCAGCTACTGTTGATGGAATATATCGGTATAACAAAAACAGTGACCGATTTGAGTCTCAGGAGAAGTATAACAAGGCATTGGGGAAAGGATTTTGTATCTATAGTTTTACAGAAAGTCCGGAAGGTGATATTTATTTTTGGGGAGCTCACGCACACAAAAACGAAACAGCAGGGGTTTTAAAAAAACAGTCAGACGGAAACTTCAAACTGCTACTAACACCATTCAATAAAATTGCCACTCCTTTTCGGGATTTAAGACTAGATGTAGATGCTCCAATACTTGTTGGCAATTCGGGGGAAGTATGGATCGGGAATAATTGGAAAGTGTATAGCTATAACCCGAACCAGAAATATTTTTATAACGACCCGATACAGCTGTCTATTCAGAAAGTATGGACCCGGGATTCTTTAATTTATCAGCATCCTGAAAAAGAATCAACTCATACTTTGCCCTTTGCTTTTAACAACTTCAAGTTCGAGTTTCTTTGTTCATTTTTTGAGGATACCGATAAAAACCTATACCAGTATAAAATGGATGGTTTTGAAAATAAGTGGTCAGACTGGACCCTCATCAAGGAAGCGTTTTTTACCAATTTGCCTGAAGGAAACTATACTTTTTATGTCAGAGCAAAAAATATATATGGAGTTGTCAGTGAACCGGCTTCATTTACTTTTAGAATAGCCCCACCGTGGTATAGAACAGCACTGGGTTATCTTCTCTATATAGTTTCATTTTTTGCCTTACTATATAGCGTTATACAACTCAATATACGAAGGATAAAAAAACAAAAAATTGCGTTGGAGGAAGTTGTTACAGAAAAAACGAAGGAACTGATTAACGTTAACGAAGAACTATCACAACAGAATTATCAACTTTACGATGCCAAGATTACAATTGAGAATCGAAATAGAGAGATAAAGCATAGAAATGAAACCCTTGAAGAAGAGGTAAGCAGGAGAACGAAAGAACTGGTAGAATACAACCATCAGCTTGAGCAATTCGCTTTTGTTACTGCACATAATCTGCGAGGACCTGTTGCCAGGATATTGGGGCTTGGTAACATTTTGAACCTGACTGAAAATGTTCCTCATGAGGTGAAGACAATAACTGATAAACTGGTTTTTACTGCGGAGGAGATTGATTCCGTAGTTTCCGATCTCAATCAGATATTACAGATCAAAAACACACCGAGTCAATTAGAAGAACTCGATCTGGAAAAGATAACCAGTAAAGTGATTTCAGATCTTGAAAAAGAAATCAAGAATGCAAATGCAATTATCAGCACCGACTTTTCAGAAATTCAATCAATCATTACTTCCAAAGTTTATCTTGAAAGCGTGTTATTTAACTTGTTAGGTAATTCAATTAAATTCCGACATCCTGACCGAGTTCCTGATATTAAAATAACTGCGGTAAATGCAAATGACTATATCTCTCTTATCATTTCTGATAATGGCTTAGGAATTGATTTACAAAAAAACAAGGATAAGCTCTTTACGCTTTATGCCAGGTTTCACCTGCACATTGATGGTAAAGGACGGGGACTTCACCTGGCACAAACTCAAATGTCAGCATTGGGTGGAAAGATTAAAGTTCAAAGCGAAGTTGATATTGGAACAACCTTTGAAGTGCTTTTTAAAAAGCCCGACCTTTCAATCTTTTGAATCAGCGAAATTCAAACGTCTTTCACACTATAGCCAGGAAGCTACAGTGGCAATTCTTCGATAACGATTCAGGTTGCCTGGAAAAATATAGTAAATCTCCGGTAATAGTTATGAAGGTTAAAAAGAGTAACGACTATAGATATAGCGATTACTCTTTTTAATCTTGAGCTTTATACCTGTGATCAATCTTTTAAATCGCTACTAATATGTAGGCATGGAAGGATCGATCTCTTTTGCCCACGCGAGGATGCCACCTTTGAGATTATATAGATTGGTGAATCCATGATTTTTTTCAAGCCACTGTACCATGTTACCACTGCGTGCACCACTGCGGCAATGGACGACCACTTGTTTATCTTTTGAGATTCTATCGATGCTGTGCGGAACGTCTGCTTGTGGGATCAACTCACCATCAATATTGCAGATATCGAATTCATGTGGCTCGCGTACATCGATTAATTGAAAATCTGCTTTGGAGTCGATGAGTTCTTTTAACTCTTGTACCGTTACTTCTTTCATTGTATTCTCTTGATTAAGGTTCAAAGATTTATTTTTCCATCCATTTATACCACAAAATTCATCATAATCCACTAAATGTTTTATAGTAGCGTGTGCCTGCCGGTTTGGAATGGTGATGATATTCTGCTGCATCGTAGTGCTATCGAACAATAAAAGTTTATCCGCGAGTGGTTCGCCAATGCCTGCAACGATCTTGATAACTTCATTGGCTTGCATGCAACCAATCATGCCTGGCAACACACCCAACACACCTGCTTGTTCACAATTAGGCGTGCTCGCAGGATCTGGTGGCTCTGGAAAGAGATCGCGGTAGTTCGCACTGAAGCTTCCGTCATTTTTCAAATGATTAAAGACCGCAACCTGACCTTCAAACTTCAGGATCGATCCATACACAAAAGGTTTGTTGAGTAATACGCAGGCATCGTTGATCAGATAGCGTGCCGGAAAATTATCCGTACCATCCAGCACAACATCATATTCACGGATTATATCCAACGCATTGGAAGCCTGCAAGGAAAAAGCATAGCCCTGGAGTTGAATGGCAGAGTTCAGTGCCTTCAATCGCGATACTGCCGCCAGCGCTTTCTTTTTTCCGACATCACCTTCAGTATATAATACCTGGCGCTGCAAATTAGAAAGATCAAGAGTATCGGCATCTACAATCCCCAGTGTACCAATGCCAGCAGCCGCGAGATAGAGCAGGGCAGGAGAGCCAAGGCCTCCGGCACCCACCACCAATACTTTAGCATCTTTTAATTTTATCTGGCCGTTCACACCAAATTCTTGTAACACAAGGTGGCGGCTATACCGTTTATGATCTTCGTTCGTTAACTTGCTCATTCAATTCAAAAATACGATACACACAAATGCAACGAAAAAATTTCTCTTCTGGTGCCAAATGGGAAGATATTGTCGGGTACTCCCGGGCTGTGTTGGTTGGTAATCATCTTGAAATTTCAGGAACGGTAGCCACCGATGAGAATGGTGTGGTTGGTAAAGGAAGTTTTTACCAGCAGACAAAATTTATTCTGGAGAAGATAGAAAGAGTTTTACAACAGGCAGGGTTTACGTTACAGGATGTTGTGCGCACCCGTATGTTTGTAACGGATATATCACAATGGGAGTCTATCGGAAAAGCACATGGCGAGTTCTTTCAGCAGATCAAACCTGCTACCTCGATGATCGAGATCAGTTCATTGATCGATCCGGATTACCTTGTGGAGATAGAAGTGACCGCCATCAAAAGTTAATTTTAAACAGACTATATTTTTTAAACGCATGAGTGAACTCAAATCAAAGCTATATAAGCTTTGCCACGCCTATGTTGATCAACGGATAGAAACAACACAGAAAGCAATGGAAGCCTTGCAGGTATCTGCCGATGAAGAAACAAAAAGTAGTGTAGGCGATAAATATGAAACCGGCCGCGCTATGATGCAGCTGGAGATGGAGAAGTATAGCGTGCAGCTGAATGAAGCTGTAAAACTAAAGCAGACTATCAGTCAGATGGAGACCGTGGTACAAACTGATGTGGTGCAGCCGGGCTGCCTGGTACGAACCAATCAGGGAAACTTCTATATATCCATCAGTGCTGGACTGCTGAAGGTAAATGATGAATCTTTTTTTGCTATATCAACGGCATCACCCATTGGTACAAAGCTGTTGGGGCTAAAGGTGAAAGATACATTTAACTTTAACAACAAAGTATACGAAATACAACGTATTGAGTAGACCGTAGAATCCATTTCATCATCACTATAGAAGTATATATTTTAAAAGCCTGACATTGTATGCCGCATATATCCGTAATTTCTGCCAGTGTTCGTACCGGTCGCATCAGCCATCGCGTAGCCCTATATTTCCGAAACTATATACTTGAAAACGGGCTCGGAACAGTTGAGATTCTGGACTTGAATGAATACCAGTTCCCTGTATTTCACGAACGACTGGATCACCAGGAGAATCCACTTCCGCAGACATTGGAGTTTGCCGACAAGATCCGGAAGTCTGATGGAGTTATCATTGTTACACCGGAATACAACGGTGGCTATCCGGCCAGTATAAAAAACGTAACGGACCTTCTATACAAGGACTGGCATCGGAAACCAATCGCTATATCTACTGTATCCGATGGCTCGTTTGGCGGAACACAAGTAATTACTTCATTGCAATTTTCGCTGTGGAAAATTCGGGCTTGGGTAGTTCCTGCCATGTTTCCTGTTCCGAAAGCGCAGGAGTTGCTGGATGAACAAGGCAATGCAAAAGATAAAGCTGTACTTGATAAGCGTGCGAAAGGATTTGTAAGTGAATTGTTATGGTGTATCGAAGCCCGCAAGCGAATGGAATCATAAGGGATGAAGATTAATTCTTCAATCGCTCAATCAAAAGATTAGAAAACACGTTATTACCCAGAATGCCGTTTTTACGCGGTACAATTACCACCAGATTTGTACACATGGATAAGTCGTTTCTTCAGAAACTATATCAATCGCACCAGGCGTGCCCAACGTGCCCGACACCCGCAGAGGTGTCCTATTTCTTTGTGGAATTATTGGGAGCGTTGTTTGCCGACTTCACACAACTCTCACATTTATCCGAGGATGATTTTGCGCGGCTGATGAATAAACAACAGGATGACCTTGAAAAATTGCTGCGAAACAATCTGGCTTCCGATGCAGGTGGTTCCACAAAACTCGCGGATGATTTCTTTCAGGCGTTGCCTGATATTCATACACGAATTGAAGAAGACGTTACCGCGATGTATGAAGGAGATCCGGCTGCGAAAAGCAGGAGTGAAGTAGTGCGTACGTATCCAGGATTTTATGCTATAGCAGCATACCGTATGGCCCACCAGTTGTTAAAGCAAGGCGTAAAGGAAATACCACGCATCATCACGGAACATGCACATAGCAAGACGGGCATTGATATACATCCCGGAGCAACGATAGGAAGACATTTTTGCATCGATCACGGTACCGGTGTGGTGATTGGTGAAACTTCTGTTATTGGCGATCATGTCAAGATATACCAGGGCGTTACTCTTGGAGCATTGAGTGTTAACAAAGAGGATGCTTCGCGCAAGCGCCATCCGACTCTGGAAGATCACGTTGTAGTGTATGCAGGGGCTACGATTCTCGGTGGCGAAACGGTTATCGGTCATCACAGCGTTATTGGCGGAAATGTGTGGCTTACACGAAGCGTTCCCCCATTATCAAAAATCTATTACCAGGCTAAAATGTTTAATGGCGATACCAACGAAACCGACCTGGTGGTCTTTCGATCGCATGAATAATGTTATTAATATTCTGAGGAAAAAGCAGATACAGCCATCTCACTTCTAATTAGTATCTTTGGCCGAGGTTTGAATGCCTGCTTGTGAAAAAACGCTTTCTCTTTCTTCTGCTTCTTCTGGCAAGTAAAACGCTTGTTGTCGGTCAGGGATTTACACGGCAAACCTACCACGATCCCGAGAAGAAACACATCAAGGAAATATACCAGGTCAAAGACACCATTCGTAACATCGCGCATGGTAAATACTTGTCGTATTATCTGAACGGCAACATTGAATCAAAAGGACAATTTGAGAATAACGAGACAGCCGGTGTCTGGGAGTTTTACTATGAAACCGGTAAGCTTAAGATGCGCGGCATTCTTTTTAAAAGCACAAACTATGGTTTATGGGAATACTTTTATGAGAGTGGTCAGAAAAGTATGGAAGGAATCGTGAATGGTAAGGACCGTCAGGGGGAATGGAAATCATACTATGAAAATGGGCAAGTAAAAGAAACGGGAGCCTATAAGGACAAGAAGCACGTTGGCATCTGGAGAAATTATTTTGAAGATGGGACATTAAAAGGCGAGATAGACTATACCGATGATTTTGGGAGATATACTGAGTATTATCATTCGGGAAAAGTATTAAGCGAAGGTAATAAGACAGGAACCAAGAATACAGGACATTGGCGATACCTGGCAGAAGATGGATCGCTTGAAAGTGAAGGGGATTATGAGAATGGAAAGAAGAATGACGAGTGGATCACCTATTATCCTTCTGGTAAAGTTTTATCGAAGGGTAAGTATGTACAAGATCAACCTACTGGTAAATGGGAATATTATTTTGAAGATGGTACTACACGGTCTTCGGGAGAATTTACAGAAGGCAAAAAGAACGGATATTGGAAAACGCTTAACACCGATGGGTCTGTAAAGAGTGAAGCTACATTTGACCAGGGAACGGGAGAGTATCGCGAATACTATACTAGCGGAAAGTTAAGAATAAAGGGTCTTGTTAAAGAAGGGAAACGCCAGGGGAAGTGGATGTTTTATTATGAGGATGGTAAACGTGAAGGTGAGTGCGACTATATAGATGATAAAGGTATATATCGCGGCTACTATCCCAATGGAAGCTTGCAAACCAAGGGAGCGTATGAGGGTGAATTGAAAACCGGTACGTGGGAAATATACGAAACGGATGGACGACTCTCCGGTTACTACAGACCTTATTATAATGACCGTAAACTCGGTAAAGAAATCACGCAGCTTGCTACCAGGAGTACACATCGGGCCAAGCAACAAGCAAAGGGTTTTAGATATTTCAGGGAGAAAGGGAACGAGTTTCAAGGCGTGATCATGAGTACGAATCCTATATGGCTCGCCGTTGGCAGAATTCCTTTTGGAGTAGAATTTTACTTGCAGGAGAGACTTGGGCATGAATTCGAATTTGTGGGTATACGTGATCCTTTCTTTACTTCAGACCTGAACATTGCACCGGGCAAACAATTCCAACGGGGATATAGCATCAGCATCAAACAAAAATTTTACAACGGACTGAAAGCAGGCATGTGGTATTTCGGTCATGAAATAAGGTTTACGAATCTTGGTCATTTTGTTAATCAACCAATCGATCAGAATCCTAATCAAATATTTACATTTAACTCGGTAGAGCAACGCATAGAATGGGGGCCGTTACTCGGCTATCGCATCATGCGTAAAAACAATAGTCGTGGTTTCACAATCGACACGTTTGCCTCGTATGATTTTGGCTATAGAAGTTTCGATGTAGATCCCACTTTTGCGAGTTACTTTGACGACCTCAATCAATCCAAGTTATCAACCAGTTTTCATTTCGGACTGAACTTTGGAAATGTATTCTCATTCCGTTAAGGGCTAAAAGCTTTTTAGCTTTTTACTTTAAGCTCCTTTATCTTTGCTAAAACTTTTGAAGGATAAAAACCTTCCGATATGAAAACAGTAGAACTAGTACTATCGCCCGAAGAGGCGTTTGATGAAGATCAATTCGAAGCCTTGCTATACCAGAAGCTTGGCTTAAAAAAAGATGGAGATGTATACATCCAGCCGGTTAAACGTTCCATCGATGCACGTTCGCGCCAGGTTGTGATTCGCGTGCAGTGCGAATTGCTTTCTCCTTCAGAAAAAAGATCATCCACAAGCTATACCAAGAACTATGATGATGTAAGCAATAAGCGACAAGTCATTGTGGTAGGCAGCGGTCCTGCAGGATTATTTGCAGCACTTCGTTTGATCGAGCTCGGTATAAAACCCATCGTACTGGAACGCGGTAATGATGTGCAAGCAAGACGCAGAGACCTTGCATCCATCAACAAAGATCACATTGTTAATCCAGAATCAAATTATTGTTTTGGTGAAGGTGGTGCAGGCACATACTCCGATGGTAAATTATATACCCGTTCTAAAAAACGTGGCGACATCCGAAGAGTATTGGAGATTATGGTAGCACACGGTGCTAAAGATGAGATTTTGTTCGATGCGCATCCACATATAGGGACCAACAAACTTCCCAAGCTTGTAGCTGAACTCAGACAAAGTATAATACAGGCTGGAGGAGAAGTGCACTTCAATACAAAAGTTATAGACTTCATAGTAAAAGATGAAGCTATAAAGGGCGTTGTTCTACAGAGTGGAGATAAGATTGAAAGCGAGGCTGTCATTCTCGCCACCGGGCATTCTGCACACGATATATTTCATTTGCTTCATGATAAAAAAATACTAATAGAAGCGAAGCCGTTTGCATTGGGTGTTCGCGTAGAGCATCCGCAGATTTTGATCGATCAGATCCAGTATCACTGTGAAGGAGATCGCGGCCCATATTTACCAGCATCATCCTACGCGCTAGTACATCAGGCAAATATAGATGGAAAAGATCGCGGTGTATTTTCGTTCTGCATGTGTCCCGGAGGTTTTATTGTACCGGCAGCCACCGCCCCCGGAGAAGTTGTTGTTAACGGCATGAGCCCTTCGAGAAGAGATTCCAGGTTTGCAAATTCAGGCATTGTGGTCGCTATAGATGAAACTGATTTTAAAGAATATGCTCATCACGGTGCACTTGCAGGCATGATTTTTCAATCGTCTATAGAACAAAAGGCATGCGCTGTAGCAGGTGGTACACAATTGGCTCCCGCACAGCGGCTTGTAGATTTTGTTGAGAAAAAGATTTCGTCATCATTGCCGGAGACGTCCTATCAACCAGGTTTGGCTTCTGTTGAGATGCGGGAGATACTTCCAAAACGGATAGCCCATGCGTTGCAGCAAGGTTTCCGGAACTTTGGAGGTAAGATGAAGGGTTATCTTACAAATGAAGCGCAGATTGTAGGGGTTGAGAGCCGTACGTCTTCACCGGTAAAGATTCCGCGTGATAAAGAGACACTGGAGCATCCGCAGATACAAAATCTTTTCCCATGTGGAGAAGGTGCCGGATATGCCGGTGGAATTGTTTCAGCTGCCATGGATGGTGAGCGTTGTGCTGAGGCAGCTTTTATGAAAATTAACAACAGCAGATCTTCTGATAAAGCTTGAACATAATAAGCAATGAATAAGAAAACAGTCATCATAGGAGCAACCAACGATCCATCACGGTATGCCTACCTGGCAGCATCGATGCTTACGCAGTATGAAAATGAAATCGTGCCGGTCGGTATAAAAACAGGTGAAGTATTTGGCAATAAAATTCTCGATATAAAGCAGAAGCCTAAGATTGAAAATGTTGATACGGTTACATTATATATCGGTCCACAACGGCAGCCGGAATGGTATGACTATATCTTGGGATTAAATCCTAAGCGGATCATCTTTAATCCCGGAACGGAAAATGAAGAGTTCGAAAAAATGGCAGAAGACAAAGGCATAGAAGCATTGGAAGCGTGTACGCTGGTGATGCTGCGGTCACGCCAATTTTAGATTGTAGTATAAGATCTGTATCTGAAAACAGCTATCTTTCTTCTATAAAGGAACCACACATGACAATCACTGAAGAAGCAGCTGTACAGATAAAAAAAATGTTGGTTAAGCCAGGCAAGAAATTTAAGCTCTCAGACTACGATACATCCTATACCGGCGAGGAGATCACAAAAGAAGAATCGAAGATATTACTTGACCAGGGGCTTGAACACCTCGCAGAGATCCAGGACAAACTATATGCGCATAACCGCTATAGTGTGCTTATCATTCTGCAGGCGATGGATGCTGCAGGAAAGGACAGTGCTGTAAAGCACATGTTAAGTGGTCTTAATCCCACTGGTGTTCGGGTATATAGCTTTAAGACACCTTCGAGTCAGGAATTAGATCATTATTATTTGTGGAGACATAATGCAGCATTACCGGCACGTGGTGAAATTGCCATTCATAACCGGTCGCATTACGAGAATGTGTTAATCACCCGGGTTCATCCTGAATATATACTCAATGAAAATCTCCCCGGTGTTCAGTCCGTTGAAGATATAGATAAAGATTTCTGGAAGAAGCGGTTTAAACAGATCAACCGCTTCGAAAAGAATTTGTCAGAAAACGGAACGATCATCCTGAAGTTCTTTTTGCATGTATCTAAAAAGGAGCAGAAGAAAAGATTTTTGGAGCGCATCGATAATCCAACCAAGAACTGGAAGTTTTCCCTTGGCGATTTAAAGGAGCGTGCGCATTGGAACGACTATCAGAAGGCATACGAAGAAGCATTAAAGGCTACATCCAGAGATCATGCTCCCTGGTTTGTTATACCGGCAGACGACAAATGGTATGCACGGCTCGCGATGGTGTCAATCATCTATAAACAGTTTCAATCCCTCAGCCTCGAATATCCTTCCGTTTTGGCTGAACAAAAAGCAGAGCTTGGAAAAGCCAAAGTACAACTGTTGGCAGAAAAAGAGACCGCCCGTAAATCAAAAAAAAGTAATGATCATTGAAAGGTATAGGAAGGTCCAGAAACCCGAATGGTTATATCTTTATCGGCCAATGCTCTAGATTTTTTATCAATTAGAATCCTGGTTCGTTCATTCCAGGGATTGTTCATCAGTGAAATGAATTTCAGATTTTTAAAATCAAATATACCTTCGGGTAGATCAGTCATATAGTTCTCCGAAAAATCGAGTTCTTCAATCCCCCCGAGATTCAGCAACGAAAGCGGAATTTGTTTAAGGCAGTTATTATTTACCAGCATGATCCGAAGGTTCGACAACCGGTCTATATCTTCGGCAATTCGCGTAAGTCGGTTATCATATGCATAAATCTCCTGAAGCGAAGCTATAGCAGTAAGTTTCTCGGGTAACACCAGCAGTTTATTGTGAGCAACGAAAAGTATTTCCAGAGATGTCCAATTGCTGATAAGGTTACTGATGGTATCAATCTGATTGAAGTATAGATCAATAACTTTTAAACTTCGCAGTTGATATACACCCCATGGAACAGAGGTCAACTGGTTGTTATAAAACGATAAATGTTCTAATTTTTTCAGCGTGCTTATTTCAGGTGCTACTTCGGTAATTTTATTATGATTGAGGCTGAGACGCGTAAGGTTCGGAAATTGAGCGATGCTGGCAGGTATGCGGTAAATATTGTTCTGCTGCAATGCCAGCTTTTGAAGGTTGGGATGACTCTTCAATTTGTCACGAACCAGTGTAATCTCATTGTGCTGCAGACTTAGTTCATCGAGCTTCGTGTTGTGTGCTGCACCGTTGGGAAATTTTGTAAGTACATTGTTGGAAAGATCAAGCATCGTTAACGCCTTGAACTTCCGATAGGAGCGAGGCAATGCATTAGGGCGATCACCATGGATGGTGAAGGACGTTACATGTATATTCTTGCTAAGCTTCAGTGGCCTTTTACTTTTATTATTCAGGATCGTAATGCTTGTTAGTCGTGGAAGATTATTGATCTGCTTTTGAATTTTACGAATCGAACAGTTTACAATCTCCAGGCTTTCGAGACTATCACATTGAAGAAGCTCTTCCGGAAGCGTGTTAAGTTTTCTGCTGGCGATGCTAACTTTCTTGAGTGTATGAATGTCCTTTCGTGAGTGTATACTATCAAAAGGTATAAAATCTTCAGATGGTTTATAAATTGTTCTGAGACGAAGAACGGACTCTTGATAAATCGTCTGCTTCAACGCCATGATGCTGTCAAGCACCTTTATATCCACGGGCTCGTGGCTTGATATCGCTTGAAGCACAGCATCAACGTTAGCCAATCGAATAGAGTCTTGCATCGACCTGTAAACAGGAACTTCAACGTTGCGTTTTTTTGTTATCAAGGGTTGCGCAAGTGAAGAGGACAAGAACAAAAAATGCAAGCTTATAACGATCAGAAATTGCAGTGCTTGATGACGCATAGTGATCAAAACTAAAAATTTAGTTATTAAAGTCAAAGCTGCTTTTTTTGATGCTCTTACCTTTTAAAAAATACATCGTTTTTTTTCTTGAAAGATGCGGTGTGGCAGGCAAAAAAACTTATTTTTGACGGTTCGAAAAACAGACAATGAGCGAAGAGAAAACGAAAGTTCCAGCTGATTATTCAGCGAGTAATATTCAAGTTTTAGAAGGGTTAGAAGCAGTACGGAAACGTCCTGCAATGTATATCGGAGATGTGGGCGTAAAAGGCCTTCATCATTTGGTGTGGGAAGTAGTAGATAACTCGATTGACGAAGCACTTGCCGGGTATTGTGATACCATCAACGTAGCTGTTAATGAAGATAACTCCATCACCGTAGAAGACAACGGTCGGGGTATCCCAACGGATATGCACGAAAAAGAAAAACGTTCTGCATTGGAAGTTGTGTTAACGGTACTTCACGCGGGTGGTAAGTTCGATAAGAATACCTATAAAGTTTCCGGAGGTTTGCATGGTGTAGGTGTATCCTGCGTGAATGCACTTTCAGAAATGTTGCATGTTACCGTGCAGCGTGAAGGTAAAGTATTTGAACAGGAATATGAGCGCGGTGCTCCGAAGTATTCTGTTCGTGTAATCGGTGAATCAGAAAAAACAGGAACTACTGTACAGTTCCTTCCGGATAAACAAATCTTTGCTAACTGGGAGTATAATTATGAAACGATCGCCTCACGTCTGCGTGAGCTTGCGTTTTTGAATCCTGGTATTACCATCAATTTGAAAGACCTTCGTGAAAAAGATGAAAAAGGTGAAGTAAAAGGGCAGACCTTTTTATCGGTAGGTGGCTTGCGGGAATTTGTAGAGTATATAGATTCAACACGCGAGAAACTGATTCAAGCTCCGATCTATGTCGAAAACGAGAAGGGTGAAATTCCGATTCAGGTTGCGTTAAGCTATAACACTTCGTTCAGTGAGAACCTGGTGTCTTACGTTAACAACATCAATACGCACGAAGGAGGAACGCACGTAGCAGGTTTCCGCAGAGCATTAACCAGAACCCTGAAAAGTTATGCTGATAAATCAGGACTGCTTGAAAAAGTGAAACTTGATATCAGTGGTGACGACTTCCGTGAAGGGTTAACTGCTGTTATATCTGTAAAAGTAGCCGAACCACAATTCGAAGGTCAGACAAAAACCAAGCTTGGTAACTCCGATGTTATGGGGGCGGTTGACCAGGCGGTGGGTGAAGTACTTCTTCATTACCTCGAAGAACATCCGCGTGAAGCAAAACTGATTGTTAATAAAGTTATACTCGCAGCACAGGCACGTCACGCAGCACGCAAGGCTCGTGAAATGGTGCAGCGTAAAAACGTTTTGTCCGGTACAGGTCTTCCTGGTAAACTGGCTGACTGTTCAAGTGCTGATCCTTCTATCTGCGAGCTTTACCTTGTAGAGGGAGATTCTGCGGGTGGTTCTGCTAAACAAGGAAGAGATCGTAACTTCCAGGCTATACTTCCCTTGCGTGGTAAGATTCTGAACGTTGAGAAAGCACAGGAACATAAGATCTACGAGAACGAAGAGATCAAGAATATGATCACTGCGTTAGGCGTAAGCTTCGGTACTCCCGAAGATGATAAGGCGCTTAACATGAACAAGCTTCGTTATCACAAAGTGATTATCATGACCGATGCCGATGTGGATGGTAGCCACATTCGTACGCTGATCCTTACTTTCTTTTTCCGTTATATGAAAGATCTTATCGAAAGCGGATATGTATATATAGCACTTCCTCCTTTGTACCTTGTGAAGAAAGGTAAAGAAGAACGCTATTGCTGGACAGAGGAAGAACGTGCTGCTATAGTGGCTGAGATCTCCGGAGGTAAAGAAGATTCTGTCAATGTACAGCGCTACAAAGGTCTTGGTGAAATGAACCCAGAGCAATTGTGGACAACAACGATGGATCCGGCTAAGCGTTCACTCAAACAAGTAAGTATAGAATCGGCTGCAGAAGCGGATCATTTGTTCTCGATGTTAATGGGAGATGAAGTTGCACCACGAAGAGATTTCATTGAGAAGAATGCGAAGTATGCACGCATTGATATCTAAAATTTTTCTTTTGTGCTTATCCGGTAAATGTTAACTGAATGATAGCAGTGAAGAGTTAACGGATAAGTTTAACTTTTTTACCTTGCTGACATGGACGAGTTACAAATTTCTACGGATAAGATAGCGCAACAGATATATGAGAGTAACTACATCAGCCGCGACCTCAGCTGGCTGAAGTTTAACTATCGGGTGCTTGAGCAGGCTAAACATATAGATCGCACAATCTTTGATCGCCTAAAATTCTTTTCAATTACAGCTTCCAACCTGGATGAGTTTTGTACCATCCGGCTTGGAAGTTTATATAATTATCTGGACTATAATAAAGAACGTTTTGATTATAACGGCTTGCGTGAAGAACCTTTCCGTAAATTGTTATTAGCTGAAACAAAGAAGTTCTTCAATGATCAGAATGACTATTACGTCAATAATCTGAAGCCACTCTTTCCACAAAATGGCTTTGTAATCTCTGAGTATAAATCACTCTCTCCGGAAAATACCCAACGGGTAAATGAGTATTTCAATCATACCATTTATCCGATGCTCACGCCAATGGTGTTTGATAATTATCACACCTTTCCGGTGTTGATGAATAACAGATTACTGTTTGGTGTAGTAACCAAAAATACTACAGACCTACAGAATCAGCAGCGGGTATCATTTATACAGGTGCCACAAAATCTGCCACGATTCTATGAGCTGGCAACAGAAGATACGATTGAGTTCGTACCCATTGAAGAGATCATCCGGAACAATATCCATCATCTATTCAGAAATATAGAGATCACTGGTATCAACCTTTTCAGGATCAACAGAAACGGAGATTTTACACTAGAAGAAAGTGAAGATATAGAGTCAAACTTCCTGGAAGACTTAAAACGCAAATTGAAGACACGCAGAAGCGGACGCGTGGTAAGAATGGATGTTGAAGAAAATCCTGACCCGTGGATGATGCGCTTGTTGAAGATTCAATGGGATCTTGATGAGCACAATATCTTTTATGTTCCGAAGGAGAGTATGCTTGAGTTCAACGGACTTATGCAGATCATCGGGCATAAGGAGTTTAAGAGCAAGCGATCTCAGCCACCGGCTCCAATCAAACCGCTGAACTTTCCCGAGCAAGGAAGCCGGGATTTGTTTGAGGTTTTGAAAGAGCGGGATATACTGTTGCATCATCCCTATAACTCGATGGAACCCGTACTTGAGCTTTTGGAGAAAGCTGCAGATGATCCACATGTACTCTCGATCAAGATTACCATCTATCGTGTTGCAAAAGAATCGCGTGTTACAGCGGCTTTGCTTCGTGCTGCAGAAAACGGGAAGCACGTTGCCGTATTGTTCGAGGTAAAGGCGCGCTTTGACGAAGAGAATAATTTACGCGAAGCACAGCGTCTGCAAAAAGCGGGTTGTTTTGTTATATACGGTGTGAGTAGTTTAAAGACACATACAAAATTATTACTCATTGTCCGCAAAGAAGAAGATGATAAAGTATATCGATATGTTCATCTTTCCAGCGGTAACTATAATGAAAGTACTTCGCGGCTGTATGTGGATATAGGCCTGCTAACGACAAAGGAAGTCTATGCGAATGATGTCTCCGAATTTTTTAATGTTATAACAGGACACTCTCAGCCATCAACCTATAGGAATCTGATTACATCTCCACGCGATATGCGTATCCAGCTTTGCAATCTTGTAAAGCGCGAAGCGGAGAATGCACGTAATGGAATTCGGTCAAGTATAGTCATTAAGCTTAATTCGTTTCAGGATAAAGAACTGATTGATGAATTATACCTTGCATCTCAGGCAGGTGTACAGGTGAAGCTCATTGTTCGTGGCATGTGTTGCTTGCGTCCGGGAAGATTTGGACTAAGTGAAAATATAGAGGTGATTTCCATTGTAGGAGAGTACCTTGAACACTCGCGAATATACTATTTTCACAATGCTGGAAATCCGAAAGTATACATTGGCAGCGCTGATGCCATGGTGAGAAGTTTCGACCGCAGAATTGAGTCTCTTTTCTTATTGGATGATGACTTCCTTAAAAAACAGGCCATCAACAATCTTCGGTATAACCTGAAAGATAACATCAATTCGTATATCATGAAGGAGGACGGATCATATGTTATCAAAGAACTTAACGGTGAGGCACCGTTTAATATTCACAAAGAGTTCTATCACGTAACCCGTGAGATCGTAATGGATGCCAGCCTTCTTTAAAATACAAGGTGAGATATGTATAAATAAAAAATCCCGGGATATATACCCGGGATTTTTTATTTAGGTTGACGTAAACACTACTATCGATAATTATAGTATTGCGGACATTCTGGATTTTTATGAATCCCTCTGAATATAGATCGAAAGTTTAGCATAAACTCATGTGTACCATTAGAGAAATTATTTAAATCAGATTGAGTCCAATCATACGAATATCCAAAATGTAGCTTATCTGTCAGTTTAAGATCGATAAAGCTTATGAATGAATCTCCAAGACGATAAGAACCACCGATGCTGAATACGTCATAAAAGATCAACGCTGTATTGATATCAAAACTTAACGGCTGGCCTTCTTGAGTTCTTACCAGGAACGAGGGGTTGATCTTTACCTTATCCATCCTGTCCAGTGGCAACACTGCGCCACCGCGTAAGAAATAGTAGCGGGCTTCTTTGATGCCACCTAAAAGTGTTTCAACGGAATTCGCGACTTCATTATTCAGTATGAAAGGCACTGAGAATCCCAGGAAGAAGTTTTTCTTACTATAGAATAAACCCGCTCCGAAGTTTGGCTTCACCTGTTTTGAAATGTTATAAAAGGAAGCATCATCCGGATTTTGCAAATCAAGTTTACTATAGTCTGCACCCAATAGATTTATACCGGCCTGCAATCCCATCGATAGTGTAGCATTCGGGAAGTGGATTTTATAGGCATAGTTTAAATAGATGTGATCATTGCTATAACTGCCGATCTCGTCATGATCAAACATGATTCCGACACCTACCTTATTCTTTGCCAATGCCGTGTGCGCACTGAAGTTGAAGGTTCGCGGCGCACCCGGAAAGTTAACCCATTGGTTACGATACATGGCGGTTGCACTGAACTTCACGTGTGCCCCAGCATACGCAGGGTTAATAACCATCTCGTTAAAATAGTATTGCGTAAAGACCGGGTACTGCTGTGCTATACTTGCCATCGTGATGCCAAGTATAGCCAGTGTAGTTAAAAAAATGCGTTTAGGGGTAGAGGTCATTTTACTCATTAGTTAACAATTTCAAGATAACCAGCTAAAGGTTTAGTACCATCACGTTTATCGATGACGTAGAAGTATGTACCGTCAGGAAGGTTTGTACCCATCATGCTGATACCCTTGTTCGATTTACCATCGAAGAATATATCAATGTTGTTATACCCTTCATGTTCGTATACCAATGTACCGGCACGGTTGAATACCTTCACGATATTGTTCGGGAATTCCTGGATACAGTTGATAAAGAAGATGTCATTTTTACCATCACCATTTCTGGACACACCGTTGTAAGGTCGGATATCTGTTTTCACCTCTACGTCTTTAGAAGCTTCACAGCCAAGTTGCGTAATGACGGTCACTGTATACTTTCCGGCCGGAATACCTTGGAGTACCGGATCGCCCACAATGGTTCCAGTCTCTGTAACCCAAATGATCTCGGCAATATCAACATTGTTCGTTATGGTAAGCATGATCTGACCATTGTCTTCTTCACAGCTTGCCGGGATAATAGCAAAGTCGAATTCCGGAAGTATAGGTTGTGAAAGTATTTCTTCACTAACCGGATCAGACACGCAGCCTGTTATGCGGCTTGTTGCCCGTACTGTATAGATACCAACTGCAAGACTGTCATAGTAAGGACCTACGAAATCAGGAGTAACTTTTACGGTTGTACCGATATACCACTCGAATATATAGTCAGATGTGTTTCCATTCACCGATGCACTCAGTATACCGTTGTTTTCAACACAGCTTGTTACATGAGAAATTACTTCTATACTTGGTTGTTCAACGCCTATAGGAGCGAATTCAATGGACACCTGTGTAGTGTCTGAACAGCCCGTAACAATGTCGCTGGCGATCACCGTGTAAGTGCTGTCTCTCAAGCCACTGATTTGTGAGCCCGTTACAAAAGGAGGAGGCGTTATAGTTTCACCATACCAGTCGAAGTTATAGTCAAGGATGTTGCCACCAACAGAGGCAGACGCAATTCCGTCAGCTTTAACTACATCACAATTTGTTCTGGGACTAAGTGACATCGCAGCTACAACTGGATATTCACGAATATCTTCTATCTCCACAGTATCTGAGACCTCACAGAAAGCATCTAACTTATCCGTTGCAACCACCAGGTACGAGTTCGGAAAAGTGGTTGGCTGCAGATTCTCTACCAGTTTACCTGTATAATCAGGTGTTGGTTTTACTGTATTTCCAATGTACCACTTGTAATCGTAGTCATTTGGAGTAGAGCTGGTAATCGTTCCATATACAGCTCCGTCAGGATTAACGCAGAACGTAAGCGGGCTAGATGATGCAGTCATTGTAACAATAGCAGTATCCTGAGACAATTCATAGGTATCGGTAACCTTACAATGTGAAGTATTATTTTCTACTTCTACTGTGAAGAAGCCAGGATTAATGGTTTGTGCAATGTTACCAGCGTTTCCATAAGTATCAGTACCGGTTACATTCGCGGCAGGTAGGGCAGTCGTTGTTGTTGTTCCGGCAAACCAGTTATAGGTATAGGATGTACCCGGAAGACCTGTTGCCTGAACTTTGAGTTGTCCTAAAACATTAACCGGTTTTAGGCATTTTGAAGGAACTATAAATTCAAACAGGTCAACACCAATCGAATTAATCGTTTCATCTTCAATAACAAAGCTTGCGGTAATATCGCACTTGCTTGCATTGTCTGTCGCTGTTACATAGAATTCTCCAGCTCCCAGGTTTCCAATGTCCCCGATAGTAGCATCATTGTCTGCGATCACAGAGTTGTCTATTCTTCTCCAGTCGAAAGTATAGCCTGCAAAAGGAGGTGTGACAGCTATACCATCCTCCATTATGCGTTGGAATGCTGCTCCACCTTGTGTTAGTGGAGTTACACCATCAGGACCGCACTCTGTTAAGCTCGTTGTTGTGAGATCGCCATTGGCAGGATCTACAGTTACTTCCATCGGATCATTGAGTACAGTGAATACATTCTCTGTGAAACAACCTGCATTTGCACCGCCATTGTCAACAACAAGAATTCTATACTCACCAGGCTTAAGGCCTGATATATCTTCGGTAGATGCTGAGAAAGTTGGATCAGTATCAGATGTCCATTGATAATCATAGTCTGCAGGAACTCCTGAGCCTAATCTTAAATCAATGGAGCCGCTTCCTGGGTTACCCACTACCTCAGTTTTACAAAATTTATTGACGGTAGTATTTGCTGTGGTTGCCGTTGCATCGATAACCGGATCAACAATAGTCTGTTTGATTGCGAAAGTTGCTGATGCACGACATCCTGCCAAAGATCCTGTATTGGCTACCGCTACCATTGTATAATACTTTGTAACAGTATTGAATGGCCCGTTTGAGCTGAACAAGTAATTCGTTCCATTCGGGCCGGTATAGGTTGTTCCTGTACCGATGCCAGTTTCTGGATCTATACTTCCTTCATAGTATACAACCGAGTAGTCAGCATTTGTAAAACCTACTGTCGGTTTCAGTTCCGCGGTGATACTTCCGCCATTATCAGGTACACATGTTGTTATATCCGTTTGAGAAAAAGGAGTCAACGTATGTCCATTCAAGAATGGCAGATATATAGGGAATTCATTTTTACAGCCAGTATCACGATTGGTGATTTCGACAACGTACTGTCCATATCGGAGGTCAGTAACAAGAGAAGTAGAAGATGTATTAACAACCGTTGTAATCTGTACGCTGCTTGAAGTAACCGTAAATCCTTTGAACCAGCGGAAGTCATACCCAAGCACATTTGCTGTACTTACCTCGATTTGTATTTGTCCATCTTCAGAGATACAATCGTTCGGCTCTGTAAGAACAGGAGTGTTGATAGCAATTGCTGTGATGTTATTCGAAACCACTGCTTGTTTGGCAGGCGTTACGCAGCCATATACTTTATGACGGGCACGCACAGTATAAGTGCCAGGATTAACTCCTGAAAGTATATTCGTAGTACTGGAAGTAATCAGTTTTGACGGAGTTACAGAAGTTCCTGTATACCATTCAAATGTATAGTCACTTGGCTGACCAGGGCTAACGGTCTGTACTTCTATTTGACCGTTGTTTGGCGTACAAGTCGATTGTCCTGTTGCAACGATGGTAAGTAGCTCGGTCGTTACCGGACCACCAATCGTAATCTGTGCTGTTGAGGAGCAGGTGGTGACTTTGTCCGTAACTTTTACTGTAAATGTACCGGCGGCAAGACCTGTTACAGACGGATTGGTTGCACCTGCAATGGCATTCGCAGGTAATGTGTTGGCACCTTTATACCATTGGAAATTATAATCCGCCACGTTGCCTTGAATTGAAACTGTAGCGGCTCCGACCGAACTAACACAAGATGATTGATCGGAATCCTTAACGATCCCCGTTATTACAGGAGGTTTGGTTTGTTTTATTTTTATAGTTACTGTATCAGAATTACATTTTGTGTTGTTATCCATTGCAAAGACAGTATAGCTGCCTGCAGTAAGATTATTATATACGGATCCGATAAAGTCGTCAGTAGGTTTAACAAAGCTTCCATTAAACCAGGAGATCGTATATCCGGTTGTTCCCCCGTTAATGGTAGCGGTTGCGCTTCCTAAATCAGTTGCAGAACAAGTTATATCAACATGCGTTGTGTCTAAAGTAAAAGGAACAGTAAGATCTATTATATCTCCTGAATCGTTTCCCTGACAACCTGTAGACTTCTCAACTACAAGGACAGAATACGTTCCTGGTTTTAATCCATTTATAGTGTGACTGATACCCACTGTGTCTCCAACAAGAATTAGGTCACCTGCGTACCATATATAAGTAAATTTACCGGTTGGCTCTCCGATGCCATCACCGTCGGTGTCATTTACGATAGCTTGTAACTTTCCATTCGGATTTTTACAATCGTCATAATTTCTTTCCGTGATTACGTTTACATTAATAGTCCTCGATATTTCCTTTACAACAACACTTGCTACTGTATCGGAACTACACATTGCTGTTTTGTGTATCGCGTATACAGTGTACGTGTCTGCAGCGAGACCAGAGTACGTATGACCGACATGGTCAGCAGCACCAATAGGTTTAGCAACCGTTCCTTTAAACCAATAGAAATTGAAACTCGTAGAATCCTTAACACCATTCAAAATAACATAGGCGCGAACAGCACCATTGTTCGGTGAATTAGTAAGATTGCTACATTTTAAATTATCGCGAACCAACTCTGCCTGAAGCGATACAGGAAGAGGTACTACATCCGCTTCTAAAATGTTATCCCCGTAATCACATTCTTTAATTGTTGAATTCGGATTTGGAATCGTTATAGGAGATGGTATAGTTGTTCCATCATCGTTCAATACTATAAATAATTTAAAGGCAGAGCCTGGTCCTGTTATAGGTACATTGGTTTGAGTAAGAGTATCACCTGGACTCATACTGCTCAATGGAATAATCGTTTTTCCAAGGAAGATAGCTCCTGCAGCGGTGGGGTCTCCATTATAAAATGAAACCGGTAAATTACCGCTCACGGCGATGTCACCTTTATTTCTAAATTTAAAGGATACTGTAAAATTCTTGTCAGGACAGGTTGGAGGGTTTACCTGAACATTGAGCCCTGGTCCGAACGGAGTAACCGCCAGGTTAGGCGCTGCATATGACGGACAACCAAATGAGTTCAGGTAAGGCGCCTGATTCAAAAAGTTGTTGAGAGGCCTACTTTTTCCATCTACAAAACATTGCGCATTTTCAGCATATACTAAATGGTGCGCTTGAATTTGTCTTGGTATAGTAAGGTCGTCATTTACGTTGGCTACAAAGTAACCGTGCTGGTTCCAAAGTTTACGTGCGGGCACCCAAGGTACATTTGCAGATTCATATACCCGGACTTCTGCAGCATCCCATAAGGAGTGATCCTTTCCTGCAACAGTTTCATCAATGGCACAGGTAACGCAAATTTCTGTTGACCCATCACCATTCATATCTACAACAATTGGATATTCGTTCGATGTACGGGAAGCACATCGTACCGGAGTACTGCGCGTTACTGTAACAACACCGCTTACATTGGTGGTAGTATATATATAGATATAGTCTTCATCGCGATAAACAATTTCTGATTTACCGTCAGCATTAAAATCGAACATGGTACATCCTGTATAACCGGACGTTTCTTCGGTAACTCTTCTTCTCCAAAGCGTATCGAGTGCACTGCCTGTTTCTTTTAATGCATATAAAAATTTACCGGAGACATAAACGGCATTCATCTTCCCATCACCATCAATGTCTGCCAGGTTTATACGGCCTGCTCCATTTTGCCAGCCATTTTTATACTTGGAATCACTTGCATTGGAAAGATCGGTATAGGTTTTGAGCTGGTCATTTTGAACGTCCCAATAGAATATAGTAGTTGTTCTATCCTGGTTAGTGCCCGATTGGGTTGTTGAACCAACAGCAACTACATCTAAAAAGCCATCCAGGTTAAAATCAGCCACGCTTGTTCCGCTTCCTGAAGTGCGTATGATTCTTGTAAAATATTCAGTCCGTTGTTTTACAAGTGTTAACGTAGAAGTAGAGGGAGGAATTCCCGGAGGAGGAGCTGGTCTGTTTATGTTGACTGAATAAATACGGCAGCCTGCCACAAGTTCTTGACCCGCATTTGAACTAAGAATATCGACAGCGATGGGAGCGTTACTATTTTCGAACCAGTTACCGCCGGCATCAAAATTATTCTGGCCCATTAATGTTCCGGAATGCGCATCATAAATTCTTGTACGGAAGTATAGTTCTACAGCACCGTCACCATCAAAATCTGTTAGCCCCAATGTTCCGGGATATACACCACAGTCTATGGGATTTGCCCAGATCTTAGTTCCATTACAGTCGTAGGCTATAATTCTATAATTTGTTCCATCGCTGGTAGCTGTCAAAATAAACATTTCCGCGCAGCCATCTTTATTGATATCAGCCATCGCGATATCTTCAAACACAGGAGCAAATCCATCGGCAAGAAGATCAATTTGTTTGTCGAGCGCCAGTGTAGTGCCAGCCGGTGGAGCTTGCAATATATTAACGGATCCTTCTGATGGATTGGCGTCACCGCTTCGATAGGTTGTTACAATTTCAGGGGTACCATCTTTATCAACATCCCCTACAATTAACCTGTTAACGTGATTCGTGCGGTTAGGCTCCGATTTAAACTTGAGCTTCATCTCGAATGGAGGGAAGGTAGTGGGCCTAACATCACAGGTTATATCTTTTCCAATAAAAAAATCTTCACAGACCGCCTCGATGGAACATTCCTTGTCATAACAATCAATGAATCTATCACCATCATCATCAATGCCGTTATCACAGATTTCGCAAACTTTACCTGCGCAATCTCCATCCCGGCAATCGACTAAACCATCACCATCGTCATCCAAATTGTTATTACACTTAGTACCTGTCTCCTGTGCGAACGAATTTATAGCTATCAGGCTAAGGAATAAGATTAGTAAAATTAACCTTTTCATAGGGGTAGAAAATTTTGTACAAATCTAAAGGACACAAGTGAATCAGTGCTGCCTGTTAGTAATATTCTTTACCAGTGAATTCTATTGTTAGAACTGGTTTACTGAACATCTTACACAGACCCGTATCCAAGAGTTATATTAAAATCCGAAGGAGCTTGTAACCGAATGATGTAAGTTTTATACCTTAAATGTAGCGTAAAAACGGGCATTATCGATAGCCTGTCAGAATCGACCGACAAATTGCTGGAAGACAATCAACGAATTAATGTGATGCTTCCTGCTCTTGGTACACTTTCTTCTCCATCGCAACGGATGATATAATAATAGACACCATCAGGGAGTCGTTTGCCATTAAAAGTGCCATCCCAATTATTCTGGTACGGCTTGGCTTCATATACTCTGACTCCCTTATCATCATATATAGCGATGCCACATTGTGGATAAGTCTGAATGTTTTCGACAACCCATAGTTCATTCGGACCATCGTTATTGGGAGATATAAAATTGCCTGGTTTCAATTTGTTGACGGTTGCGTCTCCAGCAACTTTGAGGTCTATAGATGCTGTTCCTTCACAACCATTTGCATCCAAACCTGTCACTTTATAGGTGGTTGATGACAATGGTGTCGCAACAGGGTTCGCGATCGTAGCATTCGACAATGTTGCGGAAGGCTCCCATGTGTAATTTTCAAGTCCGGATGCTTCGAGCTGAGAAGTTTCACCTTCGTTGATCTGAGGTGGCGTTGCCGTTATAATTACTCCAGGTGCAGGCAGCGTTTCAACGGTACGGCTAGCGGTCAAAACACATCCGTTCGTTGCAGTTACGTCTACTGTATACGTTCCTTCCGTACTTACTTCTATGGAAGAAGAGGTTTCACCTGTGCTCCAGGTATATGTTGTGAATGATCCAGCAACCTGAAGTTGAAGCTTAGCGCCCTCGCAGAAAAGATATTTGTTTTCGGGGTTCGTAATGGAAACAGCAGGTGCTGGGGTTACCGTAATCGGAACAATTATAGTCTCTGCACATGCATTGTCTTTATAGGAGACCGTGAGTTCAACATCGTAGCCTCCTGCAGATGTAAAAATATGCTCAGGATCTTTTTCAGTAGAAGTCTTACCGTCATCGAAATTCCATTTATATACTGTGGCAACTGATAAATCGGATGTTGACTGATTGGTGAATTTTATTTTTTGATTAGCGCACGCTGTTGCTGGTGCAGTAAAGGCCGCAGTAATGGATGTTGCAATATTAACTTGAACCGGGCTTGTTTCTTCGCTTACACTGCAGCCAACATTACTTGCCTTCACCGTATAACTACCAGATGAAGCAGGTACAGAGGTAATAGTAAGTGGAGAACCTGTCCCTACAGGAGATCCGTCTTTGAACCATTGGTAAGTATAGGACGGATTATTCGGTACAACGTTTAGATCTTTACTGGGAGCGCCTTGACACAATACAAGTGCATCCGCGGGACTGATTGTAAATGTAGGGACATCGATGGCTTCAACTAAAACTGATTCTCTTCGTGCCAGGCAACTACCAACAGTAACGTCAACATAATAACGTCCTGCATTGATAAGTTGAAAATTACTGAGTGTCGGAGCAGCCCCTGTAGCGGTGAAGCCTTCAGGTCCAGTCCATTTGTAAGTGGCTCCCGCAACGTTATTCCCCAATGTCAATTTTAATTCACCACCTAAACAGACAGGTCCATTGCTGGCAGGATTCGTAAGCGCAGCGGACCCTGCTACAACGGTAATGTTTATACCATCTGATTCTTCACCACAACCTGTAGGAGACGCACACGTGCCGCCCTCGGCAATGATCTTCACAGTATATATACCTGTGCCCGTAGCAGATGTTACATCAAATGTATTTTGATTGAGACCACATGAAACAGCAACACCATTTTTGCGCCACTCGTAATAAGCACCATTACTTACCGTGGCATAAAGTTTATAGGGCAGAGCACCGGTGCATAAAGTTAGCGGCGTTTCGGTGGGAGAGATTACCGGAAATACACAATGGCTATTTCTAAAAACCGAAACTTTTGAAGCGGGCACGCCAGTCTTGTCTACACTTGTAAAAGAGATATCCGGCTTTCCGTCACCGTCCAAATCTCCGATGCGTATGTGGCGCGTAATATAAGTTGTGCTGACTGTTTGTTTTACAAAGGAGATGTTTCCTGGGGTGCTTTCGTTATTAAAGATAGCCAGTTCGGTTTGCGTTATAGAGGCAGTGACTATATCAATCTTGCCGTCACCATCAAGATCGCCAAAGTCTAATCCCCAAGGGTTGGCTTGTGTTGAGATTCTTTTTGGAGTGCTGCTAAAGTTGATGTCAGAGCCGGAGCCTTGATTCAAAAAAATAGAGATAGAATCACCAAATATTAGAGTAGCCGCTATGTCTTTCTTGCCGTCGTTGTCAAGATCTCCAATACGAATTCTTTTGACACTCTTTGGAATTAGTAGCCTTGTGATCGTCCCGATAGCAATGGTTCCTATCGTACTATTATTTTTGATAATAAAGAGGTCGCTGGGCGATGTTTGAAACTGGCTCGTAACAATTTCAGGAAAAGAATCTCCATTCAGATCTTCTACTGAAATACCATCTGTACTTGCCGTTGAAGGGATTGTTATATTGAAGGGCGTTGCATCAAATGCGATGGAAGCGACTGAACTTTGGTTAACAAGTACGGAAATTGTATTGCTTCCCTGATCCGTTACCAATAGCTCAGGCTTTCCGTTCCTGTCAATGTCTGCAATATCTACTTTTGTGTTTTTTCTTCCGGTTAATTTGATGGACGTTGTATTGAAGTTGATATTGCCTACACCGGAACTGATGTTTTGTAAAATGAAAACACGGTCACTAAAAGCACTGGTGCCTTCTGTTAAAACAAGATCCTGTTTTCCATCTCCGTTTAAATCTCCGCATCGAACATGCAGTGTTTTTGTCCCGATCGCAAATGGGATTTTTACAAAATTAATGTTGCCAACTCCGCTACTTGTATTTCGTAAAATAGTGATGTTATTGGCACCGTTGTTGGCTGTAGCAACGTCTGATTTTCCGTCATTATCCAGATCGCAAAGACAATGATCATATAGTCCCGTCTCAGCATCAAAATCAGATTGAGCGCTAAGATCAGCAGTAGTGAACGGATGTTTCCCACTGAAACTCAATAGGAAAGGATTGACACTATATCCTGATAGGC
Organism: Ohtaekwangia koreensis; assembly: GCF_900167975.1. Classification (GTDB taxonomy): domain Bacteria; phylum Bacteroidota; class Bacteroidia; order Cytophagales; family Cyclobacteriaceae; genus Ohtaekwangia; species Ohtaekwangia koreensis. The sequence goes on along the minus strand of NZ_FUZU01000003.1, from coordinate 388,827 downwards.
CGGTGGCTATATTCGTCACGGCAATGTCACGGTATGTTGTTCCGGCTGGAACTTTGACTTCAATGAGTTGATTGGAAGCAGTAACTATAGTGCCCTTCACGGCACCAAAGTATACTACCAGTTTGGTTGGGTCTGTACCGAAGTTACTGCCCTTTATAGTAACGGTTTCAGACATGCTGCTACTTACTTTGTCAACAGATAGTATGACAGGTTGTTGAGCATATAGCATACCTGAAAGTAAAACCAGTACTATAACGCCAGTCGATTTTGTAATAATGTTAAATAGTAACTTCATTATACTATAAATGCAGCGGGGAGTTGAAAACGTAACCCTGTTCATCTTCTTACTTATCGGTGGTTACAACCAACAGACGAGCTGTTTTGAGTTTCGTATAAGTTTTCAAATTTCTAATTTCTTCATGTGCCTCAGAAGCTTTTGCAGTTTCAAGCACATGCACGTAGTACTTTCTATCTGCCGGGTTATAGAAAATATCAGCATTAAATTTATCACCGACAAGCTTTCTTTTGAAGGCATCGGCTTTGTTGAAATCAGGGAAAACGTTGATAACCACAAAGTAAACTTTCTTAACCTCTCCGGTTTTCGTGATGTTATCCGGGTCTTCTGTACCTTCCTGGAAACGCGCAGTATGTTTCTCGCTTGGCGATCGCGTTAACGTAGAGCGTAACACTGGAGCGGCACGTTTGAATTTCTTCGCATCACCGAGCCTCAATCCCAAGATCACTTCATGTGTACCTTGAGAGAAAGCATCTTCGGGCTGACTATTAGGTTCATATGAATACCCCAATATGAACCGATTTATTTTTATACCTGCGTTGGCAGTATAACCATACGGAAGCCGGTAGGATGCACCCAACCAGAAATTTTCGGATAGGTTGAGCTTTCCTAAAAACTCGAACTGACTAGTTCCAAATTTAGAGTATTTATAGTTAAAGTATAGTTCGAGCGGAGCAATCGCCTCTCTGGTTTTTACCTTGCGTTTAAGGCCGCCCTTTGTTCTGCTGACAATTTTACTTTCTACCGTTTTCTTATAATAGATAGTGAAGAATACATTGTCGGCAGGAGAGACCGTTGTAACATTGAAGCTTGCGTCACTATTAAATTTAGATGGAAAAAGTTGTGGCAATGAAAACCCTACATTAAGTCCGGAGCCGGATCTATATAGCATTCCAAAACTGGATACAGGCTGCATGTTGTTGGCAGCATAATTGGCCAGGGCCGGATCGTTGGGATCGGTTATCTTATCAACATCTATACTGTTGGAAATAGCTCCCCCGGAAAGACCAAACATAAGCCAATTTTTTTGCCCTACTGGCATTGCGTAAGCGTATGAGAGAGAAAAATCTGTGGTATTTAAAAGGCCTCGCTTGTAAGAAGAAATTTTGCCTCCGAATCCCGCACGACTTTCATTCATCATGGTGTTGAATGTAATTGTGGAAAGTTGTGGTGCTCCTTCGATGCTCATCCATTGCTGACGGTGCAAAGCATAAACATAAGCGTACTCAGTAACAGCCTCGGCCGGATTGTATAAATAAGGATTAATGAAAAAATTATTATAAACAGGATAATTCTGCGCGGATGTGACGTATCCACACAGCAGACAAAGGCAGCTAATAAGTAAGTTAAAAAAATACCGCATTACCGTCCATTAATATGGGCAATTGCTTAAAAGTCACTCTTCGCTATAGGGTTAAAACCCATTATTATAAAAACATTCAAACGTTGGAGTGAATTATATCAGTTTAAAAAGTCTGTTTACAGTAAAACTCACGAATATACAGTGTTTTTTTGTTATTAACAGAATGGTTCAACGCCTTACTTGACCGAAATACTTTATTTTTGAGCATTTAAAGAATTGATCTCAAGAAAAACCGTGACCTTAGTGAAAACACGTATAGCAAGTGTTCTGATTGTTACTTTTCTATTTTGCGGAGCCACTTATTCACAAGTGCTCATTGGGCCGATTGCGGGTGTCAATTATTCATGGACCTCGTTTGGTGATAAAGATTTGAAAGATGACTACGAAGTGTCACCTGTTGTTGGTTATCATGTTGGTGGTCACCTGGCCTTCAAGGTTCGTAAAAGATTTTTCCTGCACTCTTCTATTATTTACTCAACGAAGGGCAAGAATATGAAAGCCGATGATGATGACCTGCGACTAAACTTGCGCTATAAATATATTGAGATGCCGATTGTTTACACCGCATACTTTAAAGGTACTATCGGTCAAAAGCAATTCAAGTATTCTCTCGGTGTTGGTCCGAATGTAAGTTATTGGCTGGGAGGGAAAGGTACTTTTGAAAATACAGACACACATGAGTTTCATAACGGGCCATCATCTGTTATACCAGTAAAGATTGTTTTTAATAGAGATCCTGAAACCGCCACAGAAAACGAAATGATAGTTCAGAAACCTAATCGGGTGCAGCTTGGATTAAATTTTACAGCAGGATTTTTATTTGAACCAGCGCGTTACCGTGAAGTTGTTCTAACATTACGCTACGAACTTGGTCACAGTTACTTGAGTCGTGAAAGTGATGGCGTGTTCAGCTCAACATTTCCAACCTATAGCGAAACTCAGAAGATTCGTAACCAGGGTTTTCGTGTTTCTCTTGCATACCTTATTGATATGAAGGTGGAAGACCGTAAGAAAGGTAAGAGTACAATTGATCGCAGAAGACCAAAATAATATCCTTCTGATTTTTATTTATAGCACCACTTCTTTTATTGAAAGTCTAGCTTTTGTTGGGCCAGACTTTGCTCATAAAGGTGAAGCATAATTCCATCTTTCAATCCTACTTCCGGCACAAGTATACTGCTGGCATGTGCCCAGGCCATTACCTGAAGATAAATAGTACTTGCAGGTATAATTACATCTGCGCGGTCGGGATTCATTTGTAATTTATAGATCCGTTCTTCAATCGAAAGGTCATTCACCATATCGCGAATTTGTTTTACCTTCTTTACCGACATGATACTGCCTGGCTTTAATTTCGCGAGTTCGAAAATTTTGCTGATGTTACCACCCGTTCCTACAGCCGTTACTTTGCCATAATCTTTCTTGACATTTTCCTTGATCCAATTCTCCATATCTTTCCACATCAAGGGAGAATCAATTTGCTCAAGTACCCGTACTGATCCGATTTTAAAAGAGCGTGTCTTGATCTTTTTTCCCATTGCGTAGAGATTCAATTCAGTACTACCCCCGCCAACATCTATATGAAGGTAAGTACTGTCAGCCAGGTAAGAACTGATTGCCCGATTGATCAATTCTGCTTCACGGTTTCCATCGATCACATGAATAGTAATTCCTAATTCTTCCTTTACCTCATTGGCCAGATCAATACCGTTGTCAGATTCGCGCATGGCCGATGTAGCGCAGAACATATAATCGTCTACTTCATATAACTCCAGCAACAATTTATAGGCCTTCATCAACTTCTTGAATTTGGCGATGCTCGTATCGCTGATTCGGTTTGTAGTGAAAACATCATGACCAAGCCGCAATGGAAACCGAACATATTCCAACTTTTTGAAAACAGGTTGTGTCTTATCTGTAGCCAGCACGGTGGATACCTGGAAGCGGATGGCGTTAGAACCGATGTCGATGGCAGCTAGTTTCATGCGTTACATGTATAGGGGTTACGCTGATTGTTCCCAACGTGATGTGCATGAGAATCACACACACCGTTCGCATATATACCTAAAAGTCGTTGGTCCATATCAGCCTATAAACAATTTGATGATGCAAAGATCATTAAATCATTCATTCTGATTGTGTTCTTCAAAGTTAAATTTAAATAAACGTTTGTGCTTATGATAAAACAGTACATCTCGAAATACATATTCCCGATATTCTTGCTGCTCTTCTCGGTAGGCTGCTGGGTAGACGAGGATAAAGACATAGTAGAAGGCTATCGCCCGGTATACGGTACACAAGATGCAGATGAGATAAAATTAATAGCTCCACAAAGCATAAAGAATCCCGGAAAGATCTATGTATATGGAAATTTTCTATTGGTGAATGAAACGGCAAAAGGTATACATGTATTTGATAATCAGAATCCGGAAGCACCCGAAGCAATCGGTTTTATACAGATGTTGGGAAACACCGATATGGCTGTCCGTAATGATATTCTATATGCGGACCATATGGGTGATCTGGTAGCGCTTGAGATACACGATTTCGAAAAACTGACAGAACAAGGAACATTGTCTCTGCAAAACTGGAACCTCGGGCTCCCACCTCCATCGGGAGCATACTTCCAATGTGTAGATGCATCTAAGGGACTTGTAATCGGATGGGAAAAAATGATCACTCCAAAAACTGACTGCTATGCGATTTACTAAGCTCTTCCTTTTTTGTCTCCTGATTATCGCAGTAGCCTGTGATGCTGACTCAAGCGGTTCAAATGATTTAAATAATCAAGGGACCGGAGGATCGATGACACGCTTCGCTATTCATAACGGGTTTATGTATATAGCTGATCAATCGTCCATTACTGTATTTGATATTCGCAATGATGCCTTTGAGAAAATTAAAGTCGTTGATGTAGAGATAGGCCTGGAAACAATTTTTGCTTACGGAGAATATTTATACCTGGGAGCAAACAGTGCGATGTATATCTATAGCATCACAGATCCTCAAACACCTACCTTTATCTTCAGGTATTCGCATATATACGCATGCGATCCGGTGGTCGTACAAGGGAACAGAGCGTATGTAACGATGCGTACAGGCAGCGCCTGTAACCGGGGTGCGAATGCATTGGAAATAATTGATATCACAGATCGTAATAATCCGTCTCTCATTGCAAATTACCCTATGGAGTCACCTCATGGCCTGGGTGTTGATAACAATCTCTTGTTCATCTGCGAAGGCGAAAAAGGTCTTAAAGTTTTTGACATCAGCCATGAAGAATCTATACAATTAGTTACTCACATTGATGACCTCCATGCGTATGATGTAATTCCTGGTAATGGTATTTTACTGTTGACAGGCGATGATGGTGTATTTCAATATCGCTATGATGATGCTGGTAATCTGTTGCTGTTAAGTAAAATACCCGTTAACCGATCGGAGATATAGCCATGCGGTATATTTCTCTGCTCGTAGTTCTTATCGTGAGTGCTGCATCTGTATATAGTCAGGATTCACTTGGCTATAAAAGGCTTGTTCCCAACCATGCGTTCAAGTTCAGTCCATTTCACCTGATTAATTTTTATCCAACGCTGGAATTCTCCTATGAAAAAAAACTGACAAAAGTGTTCACGGCCCAGGTAGAGTATGGCTATATACTGGATTATCCGGGTAACAACGATGAATCGTATAAAGACAAACGTGGCTACAAAATGAAGGTTGAGCTGCGGAGATATTTTGCCCCTGTAGTTTATCGTAACCTGATATTTTATGGTGCTGCAGAATTCTATTGGAATGATGTTGACTTCGACAGACTCTTTAGCCAGCAAGAGTGCTTTGGACTCGACTGTGATCACGCCATCATTCGGTATTCTTATTATCCCGTTCGGTATAATGAACAAGGCTTCAGCCTGAAATTCGGATTAGTGAAGTATTTCTTTACTAACTTTTTTATGGATGTAAATTCCGGCTGGTCAATGCGATTTATAGACTATGATGCGTTCATGCCAAATGGTGTTGCGGCATTTCCGGAAGGTGACGTAGAAGATTTTATGTTTGATATACCCAACGAAGAGGACCGCGTGGTCCCATCACCTGTGTTAGGAATCAGAATAGGCTATCGTTTCCGATAACTTGTTTTGTAGTTTCATTCCTATTCATTTTCTTTGCGATAGCTTATCCAGAAAGACTGAGGGAACGGGCCCTATGACGTCTTAGCATCCTATTCATCAACGAAGGTTGAAAGAGTGTTGTGCTAAATCCCATTCGTAGCATTGCGAAATGTAGCGGAAAAGATAAGCGGACCCACCTTACAGGGCTCTCTGGATAGCGACAACTAACCCGGAGGGCATTATGAAAATCGAAGACATTTTAAAAGAACGCATTCTCGTTATCGATGGAGCTATGGGAACGATGATCCAGCGGTATACACTGGAGGAGGCCGACTTTCGTGGTGAGCGTTTCAAGAATCATACACATCCGTTGAAAGGAAACAATGATATCCTTTCCATCACGCGGCCGGATATTATCAAAGCTATACATTGTCAATACCTAGAGGCAGGTGCTGATATCATCGAGACCAATACATTCAGCGGAACAACAATCGCGCAGGCAGACTATCATTTGGAAGATGCTGTATATGATCTGAATTTTTATTCCGCCAAGATTGCAAAAGAAGCAGCCGAAGAGTTTACAAAGAAAGATCCCAGCAAGCCACGTTTTGTAGCAGGTGCGATGGGACCTACTAACAAGACCGCTTCACTTTCTCCGGATGTTAATAACCCAGGCTATCGCGCGATAACATTTGATGAGCTTGCGTTGGCGTTCAAGCAACAAGCCAAAGGATTGATTGATGGAGGTGCAGATATACTTTTGCTTGAAACGATCATTGATACGCTAAATGTAAAGGCAGCACTTTTTGCCATACAAGAATTGTTCGATGAAATAGGAAGGAAGTTGCCGGTAATGGTATCCGGTACAATAACCGATGCGAGCGGTCGCACGCTTTCAGGACAAACTACAGAAGCTTTTTTAATTTCAGTGTCACACGTTCCATTGCTTAGTATAGGATTGAATTGCGCATTGGGTGCAAGCCAGTTGAGACCATATCTGCAAGTGTTGAATGAAAAGGCTCCCTTCTTCGTAAGTGCATATCCAAATGCAGGACTTCCCAATGAATTCGGACATTATGATCAGTCACCAGAAGAAATGGGACAACAAGTTGAAGTGTTCCTGAAAGAAGGGTTGATCAACATTGTTGGAGGTTGCTGCGGCACAACACCCGATCATATTAAGTTGATAGCAGATATAGCATCACGGTATAAACCCAGATTGGTAGATGCTCCTTTATCGGAAGTAAACAACTTGTGATATATACATTGTAAAAGTATATATCATGAATGCGCTTTAGCAAACTGATGGATCATTTATAGCGATAACTGAAATCATTGAAATGACTTAAACCGGACGCAAAATATAGCGCGCGGCAATAGATACAGATAATTGACTATGGATTATAGATTAAAATTAAGCGGACTCGAAGCAATTGAGATTACTCCTAATTCGAATTTTGTAAATATAGGGGAACGTACCAACGTAACGGGTTCTGCGAGGTTTTTAAAACTCATTAAGGAAGATAAATTCGAAGAAGCCCTTGAGGTTGCACTCGACCAGGTTCGTGGTGGCGCACAAGTAATAGATGTGAACATGGATGAAGGGATGCTTGATTCCCAGGCTGCCATGGTTCGATATCTGAACTTGATGGCTTCCGAACCGGAGATTGCTGTGATACCCGTTATGGTAGATTCTTCCAAATGGGAAGTGATCGAAGCCGGCTTGAAGTGTTTACAGGGAAAGGGTATCGTAAACTCCATCAGTTTAAAAGCAGGTGAAGAAGAATTTATACGGCAGGCAAAGCTTGTGAAGCGTTATGGCGCTGCCGTAGTAGTCATGGCGTTCGATGAACAAGGGCAGGCTGATACGTATGAAAAACGAATTTCCATTTGTAAAAGAGCGTACGATATACTTGTAAACATTGTACAGTTCGCACCGCAGGATATCATTTTTGATCCGAACATCTTTCCGGTTGCCACTGGAATTGATGAGCATAGAAATTATGCTTTGGATTTTTTCAAAGCGACAAAGTGGATTCGTGAAAATCTGCCCGGTGCTCACGTAAGCGGAGGTGTCAGCAACGTGTCCTTTAGTTTTCGCGGGAATCAGAAAGTGCGTGAAGCCATGCACTCAGCATTCCTATACCATGCTATACAACACGGTATGGATATGGGTATAGTGAATCCAACCATGCTCGAAATATATGATGAGATAGACAAAGCACTGTTGGAAAGGGTGGAGGATGTTTTGTTGAATCGCAGAGAGGATGCAACGGAACGGCTACTGGAATTTGCTGAGACCGTAAAAGGGTCTGCCAAGAAAAAAGAACTCGACGATGAATGGAGAAAAGGCACGGTTGAAGAACGCATCACCCATGCACTGGTAAAAGGTGTTATTGATTTTATAGATGCAGATACAGAAGAAGCGCGCGTCAAGTATGGCCGACCGCTATTTGTGATTGAAGGACCCTTGATGGCCGGCATGAATGTGGTGGGCGATCTGTTTGGCGCTGGTAAGATGTTCTTGCCACAGGTAGTAAAGAGTGCACGTGTGATGAAAAAGTCTGTTGCGTACCTTACACCTTTCCTCGAAGAAGAAAAAAGACTTAGCGGTGAACAAAGTAAAGCTGCCGCCAAAATTTTGATGGCAACTGTTAAGGGCGATGTACACGATATAGGAAAGAATATAGTGGGCGTTGTATTGGCATGTAACAACTATGACGTAGTAGATCTTGGTGTGATGGTGCCTTCTGAAAAAATCATAGAAGCAGCAATACGCGAGAAGGTTGATGTCATTGGTTTGAGCGGCCTCATTACGCCTTCGCTGGATGAGATGGTACACGTTGCAAAAGAAATGCAACGCCAGAAACTCGACTTGCCGTTGCTCATTGGAGGTGCTACAACATCACGGATTCACACAGCCGTAAAGATTGACCCGGTATATGAAGGCCCTGTTGTACACGTGCTGGATGCTTCACGCTCCGTGCCGGTAGCCAGTGAGTTGATCAGTACGGAAACACGGGCAGCGTTCAAGTTGAAAGTAAAACAGGAGTACCAACAGTTACGGGTTGACCATGAAAATCGAAAGGGAACCAAGAACTATATTTCGTTAGCCGATGCTCGTAAGAACAAGGTAAATATAGATTGGTCCAAGACCAGATATACCAAGCCTGCGTTTATCGGGCGGAAGGAATTTGTCAATTTTCCATTAGATGAACTTCGGAAGTATATAGATTGGACACCGTTCTTCCAAACCTGGATGCTCGCGGGACGTTATCCCGGCATTTTCAAAGATGCTGTAGTGGGAGTAGAGGCCAAAAAACTTTTTGATGACGCTAATAAAATGTTAGACGAAATCGTCAGAGATAAAAGCCTACAAGCGAGTGGCGTAATTGCATTCTATCCTGCCGTGAACACCGGGGATGATATAGACTTGTATATAGATGAGACGCAAACAAAACCATTTGCAGCGTTTCATTTCCTGCGTCAGCAGAATAAGAAAGCGCAGAACCTCCCGAACTTCTGCTTGGCTGATTTTATTTCGCCCGAGCCACATAAAGATTACTTCGGTATGTTTGCTGTAACCGCTGGTCTCGGTCTTGAGAAGCTTGTAGATTTTCATAAAGCCAATCAGGATGATTACTCTGAGATTATGGCGAAAGCACTCGCAGATCGTTTGGCAGAAGCCTTTGCAGAATGCCTTCATGAAAAAGTGCGCAAAGAAATATGGGGCTATGCTACCGATGAACATTTAACGGAAGAGCAGTTGATAGAGGAAGCGTATAAAGGTATACGTCCTGCACCCGGATACCCGGCTTGCCCTGATCATACCGAAAAGAAATTGCTCTTTGAATTGTTAGACGCAGGCAAAGTTGGCATAGAGCTCACGGAATCATACGCTATGTATCCAGGAGCAGCAGTTAGTGGATTTTACTTTTCACACCCTGACTCAAAATACTTTGGTCTTGGGAAAATTGAAAAAGACCAGGTAGAAGACTACGCCAAGCGGAAAAACATGAGTATCGAAGAGATAGAAAAATGGCTTTCTCCTAATTTGAGTTACGATATATAGGCCGTTGAATATAATTACTGCCAAATAACATTGCAGATATATTTGAACATCTTAAGTGACACACAACAATAATATAAAAACGTTTCAGCACACAATACGATAAAAATGAAAGTAGTCGACCACCTGAAAAACGCCAACGGTAAAACTTTATTTACAATTGAAATCCTTCCTCCGTTAAAGGGCGAGAACATCAAAAGTCTTTTTAATAATATAGATCCATTGATGGAGTTCAAGCCTCCGTTCATAGATGTTACCTACCACCGCGAAGAATATGTATATAGAAAGAAAGATGGTGGCCTGCTGGAAAAAATAACAACACGCAAGCGCCCGGGTACAGTAGGTATTTGTGCTGCCATTCAGAATCACTATAAGGTTGATACAGTTCCGCATATTATCTGCGGAGGATTCAGTAAGGAAGAAACTGAAAACGCATTGATCGATCTTCATTTTTTAGGAGTCGATAATGTATTGTTACTGCAAGGCGATGCGATTAAGAGCGAATCTAAATTTGTTCCGGAACCGGATGGACACCGGTATGCATCTGATTTACTTGGCCAGGTAGTCAACATGAACATGGGGGTATATCTTGATGATGAGTTAACCACAGCAGCACCGACAAACTTTTGTATTGGTGTAGCGGGCTATCCTGAGAAGCACTTTAATGCGCCAAACCTGAAAGCTGATTTAAAATACCTGAAGCTTAAAGTTGAAATGGGTGCGCAATATATAGTTACTCAAATGTTCTTCGACAATAAAAAGTATTTCGAGTTCGTTGATAAATGTCGTGAGGCCGGTATTGAAGTTCCGATTATTCCAGGTATAAAACCATTGACCGGGAAAGGGCAATTAACCGTTTTACCGAAAACTTTTCATATAGACATTCCGGAAGAACTTTCGGATGAGGCAGAGAAGTGTAAAGATAACACTGCATTAAAGGAAGTCGGAATCCAATGGTGTATTCAGCAATCGAAGGAGTTAATACAGAAAGGTGTTCCAACATTGCATTTTTATTCCATGGGCAAATCAGATCCTATCTATAGAATAGCAAAAGAATTATTTTAAGTTATATTAGCGCCCTGTTTGTTGGTATGTGCCATAATGAAGAATTTTTTTTCGACTGCTATATTTATTTTTTTAACGAGTACAATTGTATTCGCCCAGCAGCACAGGATTGATTCGCTTTTAAAAGTTCTTCCTACAATCGAAGACGAAAAGCAGCGTATTGATCTGCTCAATGCGCTTGCCTTTCAGTATACTATATTATCTCCCAACGATGCCGAAAAATTTGCCAACGATGCAGCCGTTAAGGCCCGAGGAACGTCGTACAAGAAAGGACTTGCTGAGTCACTCAAAATTCTGGGTATACTTCATTATGTTCGAAATGAATATTCTGTAGCAGTCGAATATTGCTATCAGTCGCTCAAGTTGTATGAAGAGATCAGCGATCCATCAGGGAAAGCAAAAGTACTCAACAATCTCGCCCTTATCTTTAGCAAGCAGAATCAATTTGATAAAGCGCGCGAATTTTCTGAACAGTCACTGAAATTAAAACGGACTATAGGCGACAGCCTGGGAGTGTCAAACTCATTGCTGCTGTTGTCCGAATATTATAGGAATGCAAAAAATTTTGCCAAAGCATTGGAGCTCTGTAAAGAGTCGCTGAGCCGGCTACAACAGTTGAAGTATGAAGGAGGATTGAGTCATGTATACCTGGCAATGGGCGAAGTATATTCAGACCAGGATAATTACACATTGGCGTCTTCTTACTATAAAGATGCTATTCGCTATGCGAAGATTTCAAGCGACAACATGCAGGTCATTGCGGCCAATAATAAATTAGGACAACTGTTCCTGAATTCCCAGCAGTTTGACTCTGCGTATTATTATCTGCGCGCGACCATTGCGCTGGCGAAGAAGAGGAATAACCGGGCGCAGGAAATGGAAGCACTAAAATTTTTAAGTATATATTTTGAGAAACAAGGGAACCTGGATTCTGCACTTTATTTTACCCGACAGGTGTCAGATCTTGAACGTGTCATCTTTGAGAATGAAAGGCGCGAGCAGATCGCTACGATTCAAATGCTATACGACTATCAGCAGAAGGAACAGGAGCTGGGTTTTCAACGTAAAATCGTAAAGCGACAATATATAGCGATAGGTGGAGTGTCACTGATTCTGATCCTCGCTGTGATGTTGGGATTTAAGTTTTATGCGCTCAATAAAACCAATCATCAGGCTAAAGAGGCGTTGATGAAGCTGAACATAGAGATCAATAGAATGAACGAGAACCTGGAAATGAAAGTACAGGAACGCACAGAAGAGATAGCCCAGCAAAATCAGAAGCTTATAGAGTATGCATTCTTTACAGCGCATGAAGTGCGTGGGCCGTTAGCACGAATCCTTGGGTTGGTTGAACTAGCAAGAATCAAAGAGTTGATGGACGACCGGGAAGAGATACTGGAACGTCTTCAGGAAGCAGCACAGGAGCTTGACGAGATCATTCGCATCATCAATCGTAAGCTTGAAGGCAGTCGTAACAAGTAGTTATGCTGTTGTCCGCTCACGGACGTTTTCGTACGATAGTACAACGTTGTCGATTTTAAAAATCACCATCTGTTATTTTAAAACCGCATTTTGCCAATGGCATCGTGATTGCTTGGCTCTAAGGAATCCGGATACGTGTGTGTTAAAGCTTGTACTCATCTTCTGAGATACATATAGTGAATCTGAACATTCGGATAAATAAGCATCAGCTGTAACCATTTCAATATATAGCAGTATATCGTTTTAAATTCTCCCTATGTTTAAGAACTATATGACTTCCGTATGGCGCTATATTTCACGGAATAAAGCGTTTACAAGTATCAATGTTTTAGGCTTGGCCATAGGCATGATGGCCTGTATGCTGATTACGCAATATGTGATGCACGAGTTCAGCTACGATGACTTTCTGAAGAATAAAAATCAAATTTTCCGCGTACAGCTTGATCGTTACGACAAGGGAGAACTTTCAACACGATGGGCTTCGGGTTGTGCAGGTGTTGGTGCCGATCTGAAGAATGATTTTCCGGAGGTGCAATATTATACCAGGCTCACACAACGCAATTCTGTTTTCGCGCACGATGATGTATTCTTCAAGGAAGATTATGCATACTTTGCTTCGGAGGACTTCTTCCGTGTATTTTCCATTAAGTTATTAGAGGGCACCGACTCTGTTGTTCTGAAAGATCCGTTTAAAATTGTAGTGTCACAGTCGATGGCGAAGAAATATTTCGGCAGTGAAAACCCGATCGGTAAACTTTTAAAGAACAATGGTGAAAATGATTACGAGATAACCGGAGTGTTTGAAGACCTGCCTGATAATTCACACATGAAGATTGATATACTCATGTCATTCTCCAGTCTGAATAAACTATGGAATGATCCGATAACCTCCTGGCAGTGGGATGGATTCTTAACCTATATATTGTTGGATGAACGAACCAATGTAAAGGCATTTGAGGCGAAGCTTCCTGCCTTTGTGCAGAAGCATGCAGGCGAAGAGTTAAAGAAATATAGCGCCAGTATGGTATTTCATCTGCAACCTGTAACGGATATTCATCTCGACTCTGATTTCATTGGTGAATTTAAGCAAAACGGTAATCGGCAATCAACGTACTTTCTTTCCATTGTAGCCGTGTTGATTCTCATCATTGCATGGATCAACTATATAAATCTGTCTACTGCAAAATCTATCGAACGGGCACGCGAAGTTGGTGTGCGTAAAGTGATGGGAGGCTTTCGGTCTCAACTTATTCAACAGTTCTTGTTTGAGTCCGTACTGCTGAATGCTGTTGCTGTAGTGATCGCCATAGCGTTTGTGATTTTACTGACACCGTCATTCAGTGATATAACGGGTCGTCAGCTTGATTATCTTTTATTCAGGCAAAAAATGTTTTGGGTTTGGATGGGCTTACTGATCATTGGCGGTGCCCTGTTATCAGGACTATATCCTGCATTTGTATTATCAGGTTATAAACCAGTTGAAGTATTAAAGGGCAGATTCAAGAATACAAATAAAGGTATATATTTCCGCAAAGGCATGGTGATTACCCAGTTCATTGCTTCCATTACGTTGATCGTTGGTACGTTTACGGTGTATCGCCAGATCCGCCACATGCAGGAACAAGAGTTAGGTGTAAATATAGATCAGACTTTAATATTGAACTCTCCGAACGTTGTTGACTCAACATATCAGCAAAAATTCCAGGTGTTCAAAAATACCATCGAGCAATATTCTGAAGTAGCAGGCATGACTGCGTCAACCTCTATACCTGGCCGCCAGCCAGGATGGAATGCAGGTGGTATACGAAGATTGAGTCAGGGTGAAGAAGATGCAAAGCAATACCGTGTCATTTTGATGGACCATGACTTTACTAAAGTATTTGGTATAGCGCTGGCAGCCGGTCGGTCATTCTCTGCCGAGACTTCTGATGAGGAAAGTTCAGTTCTGTTGAATGAAGCTGCGTGCAGACAAATGGGATTTCAACATCCTGAAGAGGCATTGAATGACAAAATATTTTTCTGGGGTGATACCTTCAAGATCGTTGGTGTAGTGAAAAACTATCACCAGGAGTCGCTGAAGAAAGCGTACGATCCCCTGGTCTTTCGTTATGGTAAATCACCTGGCGGTTACTATTCCATCAAATTCAATACTGCTAACGTAAAAGAGTCACTGGTAAATTTTGAGAATGACTGGAAGACGTTATTCCCCGGAAATCCATTCATTCATTTTTTCCTCGATGATCATTACAATCAACAGTATAAAGCAGACCAGCAGTTCGGAAAGGTGTTCGGTATATTTTCAACGCTCGCAATATTTATAGCCTGTCTTGGTTTATTTGGATTGTCTTCCCTTACAGCAATTCAGCGCACCAAAGAGATCGGTGTTCGCAAAGTTTTGGGAGCATCTATACCCAGTATATTAAGCTTGATCAGTAAAGACTATATCGCGCTTTTGGGTATTTCCATTGTCGTATCAACACCGCTGGCGTGGTGGGTTATGACAACGTGGCTGCAGAGCTTTGCCAATCGCATAGCCATGGAGTGGTGGATCTTTGCGTTGCCAAGTCTTGTGGTAATTGCTATAGCACTCTTTACGGTGAGTATTCATACAATAAAGGCTGCCCGAACAAATCCCGCGAAGTCGTTGCGCTATGAATAAATAACGCCTGATATTGGGGTATAGATATCTAACATCTGTCGTCATAATTGCGGCTTAGTGTGCTGATCCCGGCAGTCTGTGGCAATTTTGTTGTTATGCAGCGACCTGGGTGTGAAATTAGATCATAATTAACCTTGGAGTATGACTATTTCGCAAGACCTGGATTATCGTGAACTTTTGCAATATGTCTATAATTCTTTTAACGCCCGCGACATAGACGCAGCGTTGGAGGTGATACATCCTGAAGCCGATTGGGCAAATGCCTTGGAGGGTGGACTTGTACAAGGGCATAGTGGCATCCGTGATTATTGGTCTCGCCAATGGAGCTTTATGGATCCCCATGTAAAGCCTGTAAACTTCGAAACGGATGAAGAAGGTAAATTTGTGGTTGAAGCGAATCAAATAATCCGGGACCTGAAAGGAAATATAGTATCTATAAAAGATGTACAACACGTATTCCAGATTGAAGATGGCGTCATCCGGAATATGCGTATTCGTCCTGTACTATAGCTAGATACTAAAAACCGATGAGGATGAACGGAGCCCAATAGTAAGGGGCAGCATAGCTTTCATTCTTCACGAGTTCGAGCTTTGCATTTCGCAGGCTTGTACTGAAATCGGCACTACGATTTTCAAGCATCTTCCTATAAAAGTCTTTCATGAGTTCTGAGGTCGATTCATCGGCAACACTCCAGAATGAAACGATAATGCTTCGTGCCCCCGCATATACCAGGGCACGTGACAATCCGATGACTCCTTCGCCTTTTGAAATTTTTCCAAGCCCGGTCTGACATGCAGAAAGCGTTACGAGGTCGGCATCCAGGTTAAGATTATAGATCTCTCCTGTGAAAAGATTTCCATCTTCGGATCCTATATCTGATTGTAAAAATATTCTCGACAATGCCGGATTGCTTTCATCCACCACACCATGTGTAGCTAGGTGAATGTAATTATAGTTCTTTACCTTTTCTGACTTGATCAACTTTTCATCCGCTTGTTCTTTCAAATAAAGCCCACTGGTATAATTCTGTGTGCCGAAGAGTTTAGCGATTTCATTTACCTCAGATTCTGTTCCGGGTAATTCGTTCAGGTTATCTTCTTCGGGGAATGTTACGGGTGCACATAGCAGGATAGAGGGCGCATGGGCCATACGTTGCGTAGTAGATTTTTGCAGAATGAGGCCTGCAGAAAATTCATATCGTATTGTATATCGATTTATGAGGTAGGGGAGTGTCTTATACGTATCAGCAACTTTAGTTTCCCGGGTGAACAACGCCTCAAACGGAATTATACTTAATCTTCCCGTAGGGAGTATTAACAGATCACGTATAGAGGCCGGCAAATGTTTAGGGAGAAGTAATGTAGATAACTTTTGAGATGCGACAGAAAATACTTTCATGTCATTAAAGAAAATCCCGTTACGCATGCCGGTTATATACTTTCCGAATTCGGCAGGCAACGCATGCTCAATGATTTTATACTTGTTTTTTGTGATTTGAAATATATACAGGTGATTGTTCTTTTCATCAATAAAGTAACTGAGCAGAGCTGTTTTGGAATCGAGTTTCTTTTGCAATTGCTGAATGGAAGGAGAGCTCGCGTTGAATTTCAAATTGAAGTACTCCGGGAATTGTTTCTCGAGTCGCTTGATAAAGCTTTCGTAATTCCGGTTGAGACTATAAGAAGCTTCACGTAAATATTTCTCCTCATCCTCGGATGGTTTTTGTGCTAGCTTCTGGGCACATAATGCTATAGCTGTTTTTAGATTCTTTTCTTCTTCGAGTAAATCCGCAGGTATACCCGCGAAGGATTTGGCTTTGGCGTCCGAGATGGCTTCGAGTAAAACAGCAGATTTGCTTTTCTCTGCGAAGTAGAAAGCAAGCTCGAAATAACGTTTCTTGTGGAGCGCTACATTTCCGGTTTCATTCGCTATGCGTACTCCGTCAGCGTAGACTTCGCTGGCAATGACACCGAGCATGATCTTGTCGGTTTCGTTGGTGATTTGTTGTCTCAGCTTATCAATCAGCGTATCGCATACGAGCAACGTTTGTAAAGCAATATCGAGGTTCTTAAAATTCAGTGTTCGCCCATAATACTGCGACTCCAGTGCCTGTGTTTTTCCGAGCAAAGAATATAGCAGCACATTGCCGTCATAGAAATTCCGTAAGCGAGGATGCGTTGAGATGTCGTTGCTTTCATAGTCACTTACATTCGCTTGCAATGCTTGTTGATAATACTGAAGCCCTGTAGTATATTCATTGGATGAAATGTTAATACTCGCGATAGCATTCAACACCCGTGCTATCTCAGGATGTTTCTTTCCATAGCTTTCCTGGTACATCGTTAATGCGCGCGTATAAAACGCAGAAGCTGCCTTACGATCACCGATCTTTAAGTATGTCTCACCCAGGTTAAAAAGTACAAACGCTTTGGAAGGATGCGCTGTAGTATATACACTCTCCCAGATTTTTAGTGCTGATTCAAAATTGTTAACAGCATCACCGTAGAGTTCAAGCTTCCGGTAAACGAAGCCTATATTTGTATTGGCAATTGCTATTTTAGGATGTTGCTTGCCATGAAGATTTTTATAGATAACAAGCGCTTTCTCATAGTACTCCAGTGCTTTGTCGGGATCCGTAGCTGTGAATGCCAATCCAAGGTCATTATAAGATGCAGCGATCAACTCGTGATTCTCCTTCAATTGCCTTTGTCGCAAGTAGAGTGCACGGTTCAATTGTTCTTCGGCCTGTGTATATTTACCGGTAGCACTATATAGATTTCCAAGGTATGCCAGCGCTTGCGCTGCT
The DNA here is from genome assembly GCF_900167975.1 of Ohtaekwangia koreensis. Lineage (GTDB taxonomy): Bacteria > Bacteroidota > Bacteroidia > Cytophagales > Cyclobacteriaceae > Ohtaekwangia > Ohtaekwangia koreensis. The sequence goes on along the minus strand of NZ_FUZU01000003.1, from coordinate 370,975 downwards.
TCCAGGCTTTCTTCTTTTCCATCGTCACTATATAGCTGTGATGCCTTAAGTAATGCTTCTTCTGCCTGGTCGTTTTTTCCCAGGTTTAGATATAGCAGTCCATAGTTTGTTTGCGTCACAGCCTGTTGAAGCTTTGATGAAACTTTTGTGCTGATCCGAGCCAATAATTTTTCGGCCTCATCAAGCTTTCCCTGACGAATCAGCGTTTCAGCTTTTTTGTTCTCTAGTAAAGCAACGGTATGGGTATCCGGTGTTTTTGCCAGCGATTGATCGATATGAAGAAGTGCCTTGCTATATTCTGCATCCAGTAAATACTGATCAATCAAGACTATATCTTGTGCGTGTATACCGGTAGCCAATGCCCATAAGAAGGAGAGTACTATAAAAAATCTTCTCATGATTAAAAACGGTGATAGTAGCTTACGGTAGAAACCAACTCGCGAGTGAGTCCATCGGGATTAATATCGCGGTTAAAAATCTTGTGACCGATCAAAAGTTTTATACCGGATTGGACATTGAAGTTATAACCTGTTGTAAAAATTCCGGATAACGCCATGCCCTTTGCTTCATCTTGTTTGAAACGTTTGCCATTGGCATCGGCAATTTCATCTTTATTAATTCGTATGATGGGCAATACACCAAGTGAAAAATTGATTCTTGAAAAACGAAAGTTGCGTTCTGCCCGAAACATGATATCTGTTCCGCGCTTTAACTCTTTTGCTCGCGCATACTCTTCTATATAGTGCATATCCTCGCCGCTACCTTGCCATGCCGACCACAAAAATTGATTATTGTTTTTGTTGAAGGGATGTTGAATGCCGGTGGCAAACAACCAGTTTTTACTGATTAGTGAAATGCCGGTGATGAAATCATATGTCCCCAGGCTTGTCTGGTAATACATCGGCAGTGGATAACCATTTTCATCTTTATCAGATTTATTTGTAGGCAGTTTTCCTCCAACGGAAAGATTGATGTCAAATTTTTCCGTGGTATATAAAGTGCGTGTAATGCAGAGTGAAATATCGCCAAGGCCAGAAGTCTTCGCGAGCGAACCTGATACCGCCTGATACGGAAGTTTAACCTGGAAGGACGTTTTGCTGTTGAGACTAAAGTTAAGATCGGCTGTTGCAACGTATACGATAGGCGTCAGCGTTGTCGTGCCTCTGTAAAAACTGATTTCCATAGACCGGAGTTTCAGTTCTATCTTCTTGTTAAAAGGTTGATCGGGCTTCATGGCACCCATCGTACAAAACCCTGCATCACTGCATCCTTGTGCGAAAGTTGTACTATAGGCCATCATGAAGAGCAAGCAGGCAGGTAGAAATCTGGGCATGACAGGTATATTATCAAAACGAAGGTACTCTAAAAAATAAGAACCCCGAAGACTGATCTTCGGGGTTCGTGTAAAGTCTATTGTTACAAAATGTTTTTGCGAATTACATTCCCAGAGACTGGTTCTCGATGGAAGCAAGCTCAAGTACTTTTTCGTATTCACCGGCAGTAAGGTCGTTGTAGAAATAATGGACTGGATCTACCTGGCTTCCATTGATCAATACTTCATAGTGAAGGTGAGGAGCGGTAGACAAACCTGTGTTGCCTACATAACCGATGAGGTCACCACGTTTTACATTTTGTCCTGATCGCACTGCAAACTCGTGCATGTGCGCATAGCGGGTGCGGTATCCAAAGCCATGATCAACTTCAACCATTTTTCCGTAGCCACTGAATTTCACACTAACCTCGGCTACTGTTCCATCGGCCGTGGCATAGATTGGAGTTCCGATTGAAGCCGCGAAATCAATTCCTGTATGCATCTTCTTCACTTTATAAATCGGATGTGTTCTCCATCCAAAACCAGAAGCAAGTGCTAAAAGTTGTTTGTTTGAAATAGGTTGGATGGCGGGGATTGAAGCGTAAAGTTTTTCTTTCTTCTCAGCAAGCTTAACAACTTCATCCTGTGATTTTGATTCGATATATAGCTTCCTGCGAAGCAGATCAACTTTTTCGTTCAGGTCAATTACAAGGTCTTCGTGATCAATGTTCTTTTCACGAATATCTTCATAGCGGTCAGCACCACCGGCACCGGCATTACGAATGTCTTTATCAATGGGTTCAGCGCCCAACACGACACGGTATATATTGTCATCACGATGTTCAACATCACCCAGAATCTCGTTGAGACCCTTTACATCTTGTGTGAGCTTTTCATAATAGAACTCGAGTTCTTTGATCTCATTTTTGAGAATGAGTTCTTTGGGAGATTCAAAGTAGTTGGTGTACAGAATAAGAAGACCGACTGCCATTGCTACAGTCAACGAAAGAATGCCTAACGCATTCATCACAACATCACTGGTTTTGGTCTTTACCCGCTCGTATTTGCAGGTTTCAGTGTCGTAGTAATACTTAATCCGAGCCATAGTAAGTAAGGGTAAATCTGTAAATTAAATGTTTTTCGGACGAAAGGCTTTCATAACCTCTTCGTTACATTCGATAAACGGCCCTTCCAGCAGATCAATGCAGTACGGTATCGCTGGAAAGACTGCATCCAGACATTGCCGGATAGCCTTTGGTTTCCCTGGTAAATTTACGATCAAGGTGTGGTTTCTGATACCAGCAGTCTGGCGCGAAAGAATAGCCGTGGGTACGTATGTAAGACTTTCTGCTCGCATCAACTCTCCAAAGCCAGGCATCATTTTTTCACAAACGGCCTCTGTGGCTTCAGGTGTAACATCGCGTTTCGCAGGGCCGGTGCCACCAGATGTAATAATCAGACAACATTTACGATTATCGGCCATGTCGATCATCGTTTCCTCAATAAGATGCTGCTCGTCTGGAATTACTGCGTATTCTTTTTCCCAAGTACTCTTCAAATATTCATTCAACGTTTCAACAATTGCTTTCCCCGGTATGTCTTCATATATACCTTGACTGGCGCGATCAGACACGTTAATAATACCGATGCGAATGATTTGTGATAGACTCAAAACACTCAATAAGTTTAAAGTGTGAGGTTAAATGTACACAAACAACCTCAACCTTTAAACGTGAGAGCCTTGAAAATTGGAAGCAAATGAAGCCTATGACTGAAATTTGATGTTTTCAGATCTTCCTTTTTTGAATACTTGCCTTCCTTTATTGATTCCTTTACGCAATTCTTTTTGCTGTTCTTCGGGAAGCGCGATGATGTCTTTGCATTCGTCTGAGCAGCAGTTATTGTATTTCTCCGAGCACTCCTTGCATTGAATGAAGAGGAGATGACAGCCATCGTTTTTACAATTCGTATGATCGTCACAAGGCTTGCCGCATTGATGGCAGACCGCAATTATATCTTCAGTGATACGTTCACCCAGCCTTTCATCGAATACAAAGTTCTTTCCAATGAATTTATTCTCGAGCCCTTTTTCTTTTACATCCTGTGCATACTTGATGATACCGCCATCCAGTTGAAATACATTTTTGAAACCTATATGTTTCATCCATGCACTGGCTTTCTCACAACGGATACCTCCGGTGCAGTACATCAAAAGTTTTTTATCCTTCTGATCTTTCATCAGGTCTTCAGCCACCTGAAGTTCTTCGCGAAATGTATCAACATCCGGACACACTGCACCTTTGAAATGCCCTACTTCACTTTCGTAATGATTACGCATGTCGATGATCAGTGTATCAGGATCATCCGCGAGCTTGTTAAACGTAGCAGCATCCACATGTATACCGGAGTTGGTTACATCAAATGAGCTATCATCCAGACCATCGGCCACTATCTTTTTACGGACCAGGATTTTCAGTTTAAAGAATGACTTGCCGTTATCATCCACGGCTATATTCAGTCGGACACCATTCAGCCACTCGATGCTATAAAGACGTGATTTGAATTCAGCCAGGTTATGCTCCGGAACGCTGATTTGCGCATTGATGCCTTCACTGGCAATGTAGATTCTGCCCAGGATGCCAAGCATATCCAGATCTTTGTAGAGCTGATCTCTGAATTCCTGCGTATTTGTTATGAGATGATATCGATAGAAGGAAATTGTAACCCTCTTCTCCGGGGTCATGCGCATCTTCTCCTTGAGCAGACGGCTGTCAACGCGATTGTATAATGCCATGGATTAATTGCAGGTTAATCGTTGGTGTTTTTAATGCCTTTAAAGGCGGGTGCAAATTTACTAAGAATTCAAATCTGTCAAATAAGATTATTGAAAGTCTCCATTTACACTGTCAGTTGCGAAAAATTTCCAGATTAAATAAAGGGATAAAACAAATAGCTAAGGAAACTATATATCAGCGATTGCTATTCTTCGCCTGAAGCTTTCCGCGAATTAAAAGATTATACTCCTCGCATGTTAGAATACCTTGATCATTGCAATACGGGCAAGTCTTGTATTCATTGCCAAAAGCACCGCGGTGTATAATAACGTGATCACCTTTGCAAGCTGGGCAAACAACCTTGCCGCTGGGGCCGCAGTCTATATCATAATCCATCGAGAGTACTTCCTGCACTTTTTCGGCTTGCTTCGATTTCTCCTTCAGGAATTCAGCTTCCGCGAGCGTCTTCCATTGTATAGCTTCTTGTGAGAACTGACCGTTGGTTCCTTTCAACTGAATATACTTATTCAACCAATCTATACTTTGCTTATACAAAGTCAGGTGAAATGAGTTCTTACCGAAATAATAAGTGAGGTCTGAAGGGACACTTTTGACAGTAGCCAGTACGTGGCGAAAGATGCCGTCTGCTTTCTTATAGTCACCATTGTCCATATAGTAAACTCCGGAATCAAGCTCGCGCATGATTGCTGCTTTCTTAGCCTGCTCTTGTTGCCTCACATATTCATCTGCCAGTTGTTTATCTTGTGCCTGAAGCATAAAAGCACTGCTGATAAAGAAGAACAACATCAGGAAAATATATACTCCTTTTTTTATAACTCTTAATTCGCGAAAGCAATACGGCATATCCATTATTCGAATCGTTCTTTTTTTATATTAAGCCACTCAAGAGCAGCGTTGTGAAAAATATCTTCTTTCGTTGATGTGTCAAGGTCCATCTCTTCAATAAATGATCCAACCTTCAGGTCACCCAGCGGAAATGGATAATCAGTTCCCAACGTTATCCGTTTCGATCCCTGCAACTTCAAGGTATACTCCAGCATCAGCGGATCATGCGTAATGCTATCGACCCAAAACTTCCCTAAATAATTTTTAGGTGCCACCGGATTATCAATTGCCACCAGGTCAGGCCGGCATTCAAAACCATGTTGAATCCTTCCGATGGTTGACAGAAACGATCCGCCTGCATGCGCAAAGTTAACCCGCAGAGCAGGCAGTCTTTCAAATATCCCACCAAAAATCATACAACTCAAGGCCCTCGCAGTTTCGGCCGGCATGCCAACCAGCCATGGAAGCCAATAGCGTTGCATATTTTTTTCGCCCATCATATTCCAGGGGTGAATCAGCACCGCCATATCAAGCCTTTCGCAAGCTTCAAAAACAGGAAAGAACCGAGCTTCATTCAAATTCAGATCATTAATGTTGGAGCCGATCTGAATTCCATGTATGCCAATTTTCTTGCATCGTTCCAGTTCCTGAATCGCCAACTCGGTGTCCTGCATCGGGATGGTTGCCAACCCCAAATAGTTTTTAGGATATTGATTTATTAATAAAGCAATGTGATCATTGAGGTATTGCGAGATCGCCAGACAGTCGGCAGGTTTGGCCCAGTAGGCAAACATCACCGGAATTGTACACACCACTTGCACTTGGGTCTGGAAGAGACTATACTCTTCGATACGAAGTGTTGCATTCCACGCATTCTCATTGATTTCCCTGAAAAATTGATTGCCACGCATCATCTTGGCGAACCCGGTTCTATGATGCTGCAAGTATATAAAATCACCATAACCGAATTTTTCAGTCCAGTTAGGAAGTTTTTCAGGTATAATATGTGTATGAGAATCTATCTTCAACATAAGAGAAGGAACAAAGATAGAATCATTTTTTATCCTCGCGGCCTACGCTTGCGAGGAGATCCCCAGGGATGGTTATTCTTTTCTTTTTTCTCCACCTCCAGATAGCGTGAGAGCGTTACGTTTATCTGTGCGAATAAATCTCTTCGCCTGCCGGGAAAATCATATAGTGCCTGATAAGCATTAAGACGTTGCAGGTAATCATCCGAACGAGGATCAAAAATTCCGTAGTTCATTCTGAAGTCAAAAGACACAAGCCAATCATCTGTTGCTTGCCAGTCTGAACGAAATCCCATCAAAGCAAATACCTGGTATGACTTGAAATCCTTTTTTTCAAGCATAGCATATTCCGAAACTTCAGGTGTAACAACGCCATCGTACACAATGGTATAGTCTGATGGTAAGATGGGATAAACTTCCGTTGGGAAATTAAGTTTTGTTACAGAGTGGCTAACTGTTTCTTTTCCTTTTAACAGGTATGCAAAGCTTCCACCAGCCACAAGGCTTAATTTAAAAAAAGCGAGATCGATAACATGAAGTTTGAACGCAACAGGTATATTAATATACTGTTGATTTATTTTTCGTAAACCTTGCTGACCACCAACGGTATTGGTTACGTAAAAATTCTGACCGATGTTTATAATGCCAGGATTAACAAAGAATCCATAGCCCTCGTAATCTATGCCGTAATTCAAAGAGATGGGCGCAAACTTGATATCATAGCGATCTTTATAACGTGGATCTTTATTGATACCTTCATCCATGGTATAGCTCGATGTCATACCAGTACCAATGCCAACGGAAAGTGTATGCGTTTGAGCCTGACTGAAGGAAAATGGAAGCGACCACAATACAACAAATAAATAAAATCGAGTCATTCAGTTTGTCATAAGTTAACTACGATGGCAAAATAAGCAATAAATGTTTCACTCTACGGTGCGGGTTAATTTAAGCTGCAGTGATGTCATAATTATATTAAAATTGTATTAAATCGCATTCGAATAATTGAGATACAACATGCGAAACCTGTTTCAAGGGCTAAAGCTTCAAGGTAATATTTATGTGGTGTTGGTACTTAGGCTTTTGCTGGCAATGGCATTGTACACTCTATGCAGAATAGGTTTTTATTTTTTCAATCAGAGTTATTTTTCTGGGTTAGACTTCGGTGATTTTCTGCGCCTCTTCCTGGGTGGCTTGCGGTTTGATCTTACGGCTATTCTATATACAAATTCGCTGATCATTCTGCTTACTATTCTTCCGTTGCAGATACGTTTTCATAGGGTATATCAACAGGCATTGAAATGGCTCTTCTTTGTTTTTAATGGTATAGCTTTAGCGACTAACGTTTCAGATTTCATTTACTTCAGATTTACAGGGAGACGCACTACCGCGGATGTTTTCAAACAATTTGAAAATGAAGGAAACCTCGGAGGATTATGGCTGCGGTTTATATGGGACTATTGGTATGCCGTTCTATTCCTGATTGCACTCATCGTTGTGATGGTATGGCTATATAATAAGATTAAAGTGCAGGGGCCTATGCTGAAGAATAAAATTGTGTTCTATAGTACGGGCGTTCTTATGATGTTGCCTATAATATACCTGGTGATAGGAGGGATGCGTGGTGGTTTTCGACATAGCACACGGCCGATTACACTAAGCAATGCAGGAGAGTATGTGAAAGATTCAAAGGAGATCAGTCTTGTGCTGAATACGCCGTTCGCATTGCTGCGTACTATGGGCAAAACCAAAATTCAAAAACTGGACTATTTCAAGGAAGAGCAACTGGGCACTATATATACACCTATACATATACCGGTAGACACAGTAGCATTTCGCCCTGATAACGTTGTGGTCATTATCCTGGAAAGTTTTTCAAAAGAATTTTTTGGAGCGTTTAATAAGGAAAAAGAGAATGGTACCTATAAAGGCTATACACCTTTTTTAGATTCGCTTATTCAACATAGCCTCACCTTTAACTATTCGTTTGCCAATGGAAGAAAATCCATTGATGGTCTGCCCTCTGTGCTAAGTAGTATACCTTCATTAGGCGTGCCTTATTTCTTGTCACCGTATGCCGGCAATAAGATAAATAGTCTTGCATCTTTACTTAAACCCAAAGGATATCATACGTCATTTTTTCATGGGGCGCCCAATGGATCCATGGGCTTCCAAGCATTTATGAATCTGGCTGGCGTTGATCATTACTATGGAATGACAGAGTATGCAAATAATGATGACTCCGATGGGATGTGGGGAATTTGGGACGACAAGTTCTTTAACTTTTATGCAGACCAGCTGAACGGATTTCCTCAGCCGTTTATGAGTTCTATATTTTCTGTGTCATCACACCACCCGTTCAAGGTGCCAGAAGAATATGAAGGAAAATTCAAAGGAGGTCCATTGGTCATTCATAAATGTATAGAGTATACCGATTACTCCTTGAAGAAATTTTTTGCAAAGGCCTCAACGATGCCCTGGTTCAAGAATACACTTTTTGTGATCACCGCTGATCACACATCATCCGAGATTGAATTCCCCGAATCGCGAACTGCCTGGGGATTTTATTCGGTGCCTGTAATTTTTTATAAGCCGGATCATAGTCTTGCCGACTCATCTGATCAACTGATTCAACAAATTGATATCATGCCCTCTATACTGGGCAATCTGCATTTCAATAGCCCATACGTTGCGTTTGGCAGAGATATATTCAGAGAGACTATAAAGCCTCTTGCTTTCAACTATAAAGATAATGTATACCAGCTTTTTGAAGGCGATTACTTGCTTCAGTTTGATGGCATCAAAACGGTGGCGCTTTACAATTTTAAAACGGATAAACTTCTCGAACATAATTTGATAGACACACAACGTGATATCCTGGGGCCTATGGAGAATACGATGAAAGCAGTTCTTCAGCAATATAATAACAGGCTCGTGGAAGATCGTTTTACTATTAAGGATGTCACTCCTCAATAGCGAGTATATAATGATTCAAATGATCTCTTCGGATTTCGTGATTCAGAATTTGATAGCTATATACCTGTTTAGCATTTTAAATGATACGTTGTATTTTTCAAGCACCGCTCACGCAAGCGTGGTTTAAACCTTTGCGTTGAAAATAGCCCGAAACGCATGGTTTGTTTATGGATGATGGATATATTTAGTATGTTTGGAAGATCTTCTGTAGCAATGACGGAAAGATGTTACAGAAATCGTTTTCATTGTAAAGACCCTAATCAACTACTATAAGTGTCACACGTTTTAATCTTGGGAGCCAGCAGTGATGTTGCTGTCGCCTGCGCGCATGAGTTCGCTGCCAAAGGCTATAATCTATACCTGGCAGGAAGAGATACTGAAGCAATTGATATTCTTGCGAAGGATGCTCAGATCCGTTATCGTATCGCAGCACAGTCGTTGAAGTTCGATGCACTACAATCTGCCCAACACCAGTCTTTTTATGATGCACTGAATCCTAAACCGGAAATCACCATTTGTGTATTTGGGCTATTGGGAGATCAGCAAGTTTCTGAACGCGATTGGAGTGCGTCAGAAAAAGTTATACACTCGAACTATACCGGTGCAGTTTCAATATTGAACGCTGTCGCAAATGACTACGAGTCAAAGAAGGCAGGCATTATTATAGGCGTGAGTTCTGTAGCCGGAGAACGCGGCCGCCAGAGTAACTATATCTACGGAAGTGCCAAGGCTGGATTTACAGCATACCTTTCCGGACTCCGGAATCGCCTTACAAAAAGCAATGTCCAGGTTGTTACGGTAAAGCCTGGATTTATCAATACCCGAATGACGGAAGGTCTGAAACTTCCCAAGCCGTTAACAGCGGAGCCATCACATCTCAGTAAAGCTATATTTAAAGCTGCTAAGAAAAAGAAAGATGTGATCTATGTTCTACCGATATGGCGATTGATCATGTTGATCATTCGGAACATTCCTGAAGGCATTTTTAAGAAATTAAAACTCTAAAGAAAAAGACTAGGCAAGGTTATGATAGACGGCTTGTACGTCATCATCACTTTCAAGTGTCTCTACCAGTTTCAATACTTCATCCTGCTGCTCCTCACTCAACTCTTTGGTTGTAGTGGGGATGTAATGCAGTTCAGAACTCTTTGCTTCCAATCCTTTTGATTCAAGGAACTTCAACATGTGGCCGAACTCCGTGAACTTGGTATATATCACCAGTTCTTCATCGTTGCGCTCTATATCTTCGGCTCCAGCATCGATCAGGTCCAACTCAAGCTCATCGAGATTAAGCTTTGTCGGATCAAATTTGAAAACTCCTTTACGTTCAAAGAGGAAAGCAACTGAACCTGAATTTCCCATAGCGCCTCCATTCTTGGAGAAGTGAAGTCGCACATTGGCAACGGTACGGGTAGGGTTATCGGTAGCACATTCTACCATCAGCGGAACACCGTGCGGTGCATATCCCTCGTAGGTAACTTCTTGAAAATCTTTTTCTTCTTTGGAAGAAGCACGTTTGATCGCAGCTTCTACTTTATCCTTCGGCATGTTAAGGCCTTTGGCGTTTTGCATGGCCAGACGCAGCTTCGGATTGTTTTCAGGGAGGGGACCTGCCTGCTTTACAGCAATCGCTATATCTTTTCCTATCCTGGTAAATGCTTTGGCCATACGGTCAAAGCGTGCAAACATCTTGTGCTTTCGTTTTTCGAATATACGCCCCATGGTTGTACAATTAAGGATGGCAAAATTATACCAGATCAGGAATTAGTCAAGTCCTGCAAGCCTGTTATAAAGCAATGAAATGAAAATATATTTGATTAATATGCTTTCAGCATTACGCTGTAGCACGCTTGGCCTTTTCCCATACCACAGATTGCTTGCCACGCAGATAGCGACTCAGTCCAAAGTAGACCGACAAATTCATAACTGCGAAATAGTAAGGAACAAAGAATCCTTTAATAGAAATGTTCTTGTCGCGCAACAGGTATCCGGCGAAAGCGAGACCATAAAAGAAAATCTGCAGCGCCATGGTTAATTGATAGAAAGGCATTCCCTGAAACGCAAGCCATACATTGCTCAGAAAAATAAGCGGCAGAAAAAGAGGAGCGAGTGTCCAGCGTAAAACCCGGTGTGATATATACTGGAAGCTTAATATACCATAGCGAAACGGATTGAGCAGATAGGACAGTTTGGCCATGGCCTGAAAACCTCCTGCTGAGATCCGTACTTTTCTTTTCCATTCTTCTTTTACAGAAGCAGACGCAGTTTCGATGGCAAATGCATCCGGCTCGTAAGCAAATCTAAAACCTTTGGCAGTCACGCGCATCGACAAATAAAAATCTTCGATGATCATATTTTCAGTAGGTTCTTCAAACAATTCAGTTCGCAGTGAAAATAATTCGCCTGCAGCACCTACGATGGAATATACTTCGGCATCCTTTTTCTTTAGAAAAGACTCATACTTCCAATAAAGTCCTTCACCCGATCCAGATGCATTGTCTTTATCCTTGCTTAAAATTCTTTTTTCACCGGCTACACCACCAATCGTTTTATCCTGGTAATGTCTCACTATATTTTTGATGGCCAGATCATTGAGATCTGTGTTGGCATCACAGAATATAACTATAGGTGTTTTAACTTGTTTCATCACCCGGTTCACGGCATGTATTTTACCTTTCCGTTCGAAGGAGTGAAATAGTTGAATATTGGAATATTCTTTTATTATATCTGGCGTCTGATCCGTTGATCCATCGGTAACAAAAAACAATTCAAGCTTATCTTTTGGATAGTCAAGAGAGAGGGTATTTTCGATTTTTCCGCGGATAATATCAGCCTCATTATAGGCTGCAACCAGGAGGGTTACCATAGGCAATTGTTCATCTGGCAATGATGCTACAACGTTTGTTCTTCTCGTAAACTTCGAGAAAATATAAATTATCATGCCATACCCTACATAAGTATACCCGACTATCAGTATACCGAGCCAAAAGATTACTAAAGTCATGCTAACCATTGTTTCTGACCAATTAAACCACGAAACTACGAGTTACATTTAAAATTCTGAGAGGATAGAGTTATTATTAATTTAATTATTTTTGCAGGTCTATAGTTGGAATATGCGTTTTTTGCGCCAAATATTACTTTGTACTTTATTGGTTAAGGCTGGTCTTGCCTATGCGCAGGTACCCGTTACTTTACCAGACATTGTTGCCATGGATGAAGATGGTGCGCCCATCACCATCACGGTGCTGTCAAACGATATCGATCTTACCGGGCTTGATCCTCTTACACTGGATCTTGATGCATCCCAAAGCGGAGTACAATCTTCTATCACGATCACCAATCAGGGGCTGTTCACTGCGAACGCTTCGGGGGTTGTTACATTCACTCCTCATCCCAACTTTAACGGTACAGTTACAAATACCTATACTGTTCAGAATACTTTAGGGGTATCATCCCTTCCAACACTCATCACCGTGCTTGTGAATTCAATCAACGATGCACCGATAGCCAATGATGATGTTGATGGTGTTACTCCGGAAGATACACCTATAGCAATCAATGTAATTAACAATGATACGGATGTTGATGGTACAGTATCTCCATCATCGGTTGATTTAAATCCTACTGATCCGGGAATCCAGACTACCAATACCACTGGAGCAGGTAACTGGAGTGTAAGTGCTGGGGTTGTTACGTTAACCCCCTTGGCTAATTATAACGGTACGGCTACCCTAAACTATACAGTGAGTGACGAAAACAATGCGGTGTCCAATCAAGCTTTAATCCAAATTGCAGTTACTGCTGTTAACGATCCTCCTATAGCAGGAAATGATGATACTAATCTTACCACTCCGGAAGAACAATCATTCATTGTTAATGTTGTTGCAAATGACAGTGACCCGGACGGTACTATAAATGCCACTACAGTCGATCTCGATGTTACCAGTTCTTCCATTGAGAGTTCATTCACAAACAATGCCGGTAGTTGGACAGTGAGTGGAGGACTCGTTACGTTTACTCCAAAGGCTGAGTTTAATGGTCCGGCTTCTCTCAGCTATACGGTGCAGGACAATGCCGGAGCTACTTCCAATACTGCTAACATTTTAATAACGGTTACTGCTATAAATGATGTACCAGTTGCTAATGGAGACAACGCTTCTACGAATGAAGAGGCCGCAGTAACTTTCAATGTTACTGGGAATGATACAGACGTTGATGGAACCATTGCTGCGAATTCGGTAGATCTCAATACAGGCACAGTTGGTATTCAAAATACATTCATAACAGCCAATGTCGGTTCATGGAGTGTCAACACTACCGGTGATGTTACATTTACGCCCGTGCTGAACTTTATAGGCTCTGCTACACTAACGTATACTGTAAACGACAATGGTGGGGCAACATCCAATCAAGCCACGATCTCTGTAAGCGTTACTGATGTCAATGATGCTCCTGTTGCTACTAATGATGCAACCTCAACAAACGAAGAGACATTGGTTACTATAAATATAATTACCAACGACACGGATGGTGATGGGACCATCGCTGCCAATACAGTCGATTTGAATTTGACTACTTCGGGTATACAAGGAACTTATAGTGATGCTGCTGGTAATTATACAGTGAGTACATCGGGTATATTGAGCTTTACGCCCGCGACCAATTTTAATGGTGTAGCAACTCTTCAATATACTGTGAATGATAATGATGGACTTACTTCCAATGCAGGAACCGTAAGCATTACGGTGAACCCCGTTAATGATCCTCCGGTGGCTGTAAACGATGCTGCTTCCGGAAATGAAGACGCTGTTATTAACTTGAATGTGGTTGAGAATGATACGGACATCGATGGGACTATTGCCGCGAACACCGTAGACCTCAACACAACTGTAGCGGGTATTCAAGGCACAGCGACTACACCGAATGTAGGTTCCTGGAGTGTAAATTCTTCCGGTATAGTTTCATTTACACCGGTGGCGAATTATAACGGTACGGCTACACTTTTGTATAAGGTAAATGATAATGGAGGAGCAACTTCGAATGCTGCTACGATCTCTGTTACAGTCAATGCACAAAATGATATACCGGTTGCTGTGAATGACGCGGTCACCATCAATGAAGATGCGTCAGCGACACTAAATATAGTTTCCAATGACACCGATGCCGAAGGATCTGTTGCTGCCGGTACGGTAGATCTTGATCCAGGGACAGCAGGTATACAAACATCGTTTCCTGTAAATGGAGGAACAATCACGGTGAATGCTTCCGGTGTGATCGGCTATACACCGCTGATAAATTTTTATGGAACGGTTACCGCAAGCTATACGGTGAATGATAATGCTGGAGCCACTTCAAACATCGCTACCATTACCATTACTATTAATGCGGTGAACGATGTACCCATTGCCAACAACGACCTCTCGAATGCCGATGAAAATGAAACGATTGTGGTGAACGTTGTTGCCAACGACCTTGATGTTGATGGGACCGTGAATCCTGCTACAGTAGATCTCAATACAGCTTCACCGGCAATCGATAATACCATTACCAATGCGTCTGGAAAATTTACGGTTAACACCGTTGGAGAAGTAACGTATGTGCCAAGCGTTAACTATAACGGAACTGCATCCGTAAATTATACGGTGCGCGATAATACGGGGGCAACTTCCAATGCAGCCACACTTAGTATCCTTGTGAATTCCATTAACAGTTTGCCTGTTGCCGCCAATGATGCTATCACCATCAACGAAGATGCTATTGCTACTTTAAATCTTGTTACCAACGACACTGACCCGGATGGAAGCATTAATGCTGCAACCGTTGACCTTAACACAGCTGCTGCCGGAATTCAAAATTCAATCACAAACACACAAGGAGTTTTCTCTGTAAATGGATCCGGTATATTAACGTTTGATCCAACGGATAATAGTAATGGTACCGTAACCTTTAACTATACCGTGAACGATAATGTCGGTGCTACTTCAAATGAGGCGACTGTTACCATTACGATCAACAGCGTGAATGATGCACCGGTTGCCATTGCTGATGCTGCCAATGGTGGAGATGGTGTTGCTATAGTCATAGACGTCACGAACAATGATACCGATGTGGATGGCACCGTTAATGCTGCTACTGTCGACCTTGATCCTTCGGCTGCAGGCATTCAAGTTACCAAATCAACAGCAGCCGGAGCCTGGTCGGTTAACGCTTCCGGTATAGTAACCTTTACATCAGTCGTTAACTTTAGTGGCACCGCTACACTTCCGTATCGTGTTAATGACAACGGTGGGGCTACATCAAACTCTGCTTTGATTTCTGTAGCAGTCAACGCGGTGAATGATCCGCCAGTAGCTGCCAATGATGCAGGAACAACTACGGAAGACAACGCGCTGAGTATAAATGTAACGCTCAACGATACTGATCCTGAAGGGT
Organism: Ohtaekwangia koreensis; assembly: GCF_900167975.1. Classification (GTDB taxonomy): domain Bacteria; phylum Bacteroidota; class Bacteroidia; order Cytophagales; family Cyclobacteriaceae; genus Ohtaekwangia; species Ohtaekwangia koreensis. The sequence continues at coordinate 355,604 of NZ_FUZU01000003.1, read as the reverse complement.
CTGTGAATGGAGCGACCATTGATTTGAATCCTTCATCCGCAGGTATACAAAATACGATTACCACTTCTGCAGGTACGTTTACCGCAAGCACGGCATCACCGGGTATCGTAGTATATACACCAGTCGCGAATTTTACAGGTACCGCTACAACATCCTATACCGTGAATGATAGTGGTGGGCTAACATCAAACAGCGCTACGATCACCATTACTGTAACCGCAGCCAATGATGCTGCTGTTGCTGTCAACGATGTAGCTACCACCACCGAAGACACTGCCGTTAAATTTGATGTTACCACCAATGATACAGATGTTGATGGTACAATCGATGATGCTACGGTTGATTTGAATACAACTACAGCCGGCATTCAAAACAGCAACACCGTAACAGGAGGAACTTTTGCTGTCAACGCTACAGGTGAAGTTACCTTTACACCGACTGCAAATTTCTTTGGATCGGCCACGGTAAATTACCGCGTGAATGATAATACCGGAGCAACCTCCAATACAGCAACAATCACAGTAACGGTGCAAGCCGTAAATGATCCGCCTGTATTTGATGATATACTTCCGAATCCACAACGCGTGCTTCGTAACGGTGCACAGAAAACCATTACCATTACCGGTATATCTCCAGGCCCTGGTGAGAGTGAGCAATTATTATTAACGGCTACTTCCGGAAATACAACACTGATTCCTAACCCGGTTGTTACCTACAATGGTACCGCTGCAACGGCTACTTTAAAATATCAGCCGGCAGCGAATCAGTCAGGCTCCACAGATATAGTTGTAAAATTGATCGATCCCGGCTTTAAAGAATTTTCACGGACTTTTACTATAGATATAGTTGAGGTTAAATTTACATCCGATCCTGTGCTGGTTGCAGTCGAAGCAGAAGCATATCAGTATGACATTACCATTACCGATGTTGTTGATAATCTTACCATTGTAGCGACTCAAAAACCTGCATGGGCCACCTTGACATCCACCGGTAAAAATAAGGCAAAGCTGAGTGGAACACCTCCGGCAGGCGCACCTGCCACCAGTGTAGTGAAGTTACAAATCAAGGATGGCGCAAATGTATTGGATGAGCAACAGTATACCTTAACGGTTAATCACCGGCCTGTGGTGAGTTCGTTTGCCTTAAGCATCAACGAAGATATAGCAACGGCATTCCTGGCACAGAATTTTTCAGGTGCATATGCCGATCCGGATGGAAACCCGCTGACTGAAATTCAGTTTACGGCACTTCCACGACACGGTAACTTGTCATTAAACAGCACCATGCTCACAGTAGACTCCAAGATCCCTTTTTCATCCATTGGAAATGTTATATATCGTCCTGCCACAGATTATGTAGGCAACGATACAATTTACTGGAAAGCAAGCGATGGCTTTAGCTATAGCAATGCCAGCGCATATATAAGCTACACGATAGCTCCGGTAGACGATGCTCCGGTAATTACATTCCTCGAAACAGATTCTTTGCAGTACGAACTTGGAAGTGAAGACCCGCGTATACTGACCGCGCTGTTTGACGCGAAAGATGTAGATTCTGAATTCTTAACCAGTGCAGAGATCCGGTTTCGCCCTGATAATTTCGAGCCCGAACACGACCTGCTGATCTTCACCCCAACAACAAATATCACGGGTACCTACAACGAAACTACAGGAGAATTACTCTTATCAGGAACGGCAACCGTGCAAGAGTATGTACAGGCTATTCGCACAATTCAATATAACTATATAGATCTCACCGACATTAACCTTATTACGAAACGGGTTTCTATTGCATTGAGCGATGGTGTTAACCTGAGCAGTATCGATGACCGCTTCCGGTATATTCAGCTCATTTATACCTTCGAGGGCATCGACATTCCAAATGCATTTACACCCAACGGTGATAACGCCAATGACGTATGGAAAATATCTGCTTCCAAAGGACTGGAACAATATGATGATGCTGAAATCAAGATCTACAATAAACGTGGCACGCTCCTTTATAAAACAGCAGGGTTTGGCCGTTCCTGGGATGGTATATATAACGGTGAAGTACTGCCGCCAGACACATACTATTATACCATTGATCTGAAGTATAACAAAATCACATATAAAGGCATAGTAACGATTTTACGATAGGATTGAATATATGAGCAGATTTTTTACCATTATTTTTATTTTTCTGCCAGTAGCACAAGTTTTGTGTCAATATATACCCAATAGTGGTCAGGCGTTTCAATTTGCCACGGCCTATAACGCTGCCTTTGCCGGTGTTGATGAATTTACAGATATACGGCTCGGCTATCGCTACCAGATGGCAGGGTATGGAACCAACGCACCCAAGTTTATTAATGTTGTGGCCAATGTGCGTTTAAAGCAGCCGGCGGATGTAGTTACAAATTCATTACGACCTTCGAAGGGAAAAGGACTGTTAAGCACTGTACCGGCAGGGAAAAGAATTATTCACGGATTGGGCATCAATGTGTTTAATGAGAAAGTCGGATTGATCGAGCGATTGGGTGGGGGAGTGTCTTACGCCTTTCACTATCCGATATCGAAAACATTCAGACTATCGGCAGGCGTTACAGCATTTTTAGAGAATACATCGTTGGATGTAAATGGAATATACCTTGGCGAGAATCCTGATCAGGATCCCTTTTATGATCACTTGATGCAGGGAAGCTCAAAGCACTCTGAGTTCAGTATACGTGGAGGTATGTTATTGTATAGTAAGAATTTTTATCTCGGTTTATCATACTTCCCTATATATACAAAGGTAGTAACGAATTCCGATGTAGATTTCTCAGATCCATTTTACCAGGGAGCCATTCAAACGGGATTTATACTTCCGTTAAATTCAGATCTTACGTTAAAGCCAAGTGTGTTGGCGATAGTACAAACCGATCATCGTGTTTTACTCGATTATAGTATAAAGGGATATTTGAAAAACAAAGTATGGTTTGGATTGACTTACCGGGATATTAAAGCTGCTGTTGTATTGGCAGGATTCGATTTTACAAAAACATTAACCGTTGGCTATTCATACGAAATGGCCATGGGGGGCTTCAGTAAGTTTAATGATGGAAGTCATGATCTCGTGCTTTCGTTACGGTTAAACAACTTTAAAGGTCAGCGGTCATACACATGGTAAAGTATTTCTTTTTTTTCGCTACAATTTTATCATCTATAGCAGGCACTGCTCAAAATGTTGAGTTTGGTGAAGCGCGAAAACTTTCTTCCAGTATAAATACGGAAGCAGAAGAGCTTATGCCCCTGCTCTCGAGCGATGGATATACACTATATTTTGCCCGTTCCCTGTCGCCTCTTAACACGGGCGGGCAATATGCTGGTACGGATGTATGGATGAGCCGATACGATGTAACATCAAAAGACTGGGGGAAAGCTGATAATAACAGATCTGGTGTAAATACAGGCATGACCGACATTGTGATTGGTACCAGCGCCAAAGGAGATATACTATATTTACTTCGTACGGCTCCAACACGAAAGACAAAGGGGATTTATACCTGTAGAAAAATCAGTGATTCATGGGGCGACCCTGAATTAATTCCCATCGAAGGATTTGATTCACAGCAATTTCTCGGAGTATTTGTTTCTCCTGATCTGGAGGTAATCTTTATCTCGATGATGGGCGAGGACAGCGAAGGAGAAGAAGATTTATATGTGAGCGTAAAGAATCCGTCAGGAGGTTGGTCAAAGCCTAAGAATCTCGGCCCGACTATAAATACATCAGGTTTCGAGATCGCGCCTTATCTATCGCAAGATAAGAAACGACTATACTTTTCAAGCAGTGGTCATGGTGGCGCTGGTGACGCGGACATCTTTTATTCGGAGCGACTATATGATTCATGGGAAGCATGGTCGGTTCCGAAAAACATGGAGAAACTTAATACTAAAAATTTTGACGCGTACTTTTCAGTGTATGGCGATAGCGTAGCATTTTTTGCAAGCAATCGGGCCGGAGGTTCATCCGAGATCTATACTGCAAAAACGGTGAAGCCTGCTGTAGAAATAAAAACGGATTCACGCGAATACCTCACCGATGCACAAGTAGAAGCACAAGCAGGCAAAGTCGTTACGGTATATAAATTTGCCCCGTCATCGTCCTCACTTTCAGAAAAACAAATGCAACAGCTGATGAAACTGTCAACAGCGTTTGCACCGTCAAGCACAATTAAAATTCATTTAGTTGCCCATAAACCCGCTGAATCGGCATCACTGGATGTTTACCAAAAAAGATTGTTTACAATTCTCAATCAATTGAAAAGAGGAGGGATAACCGGATCAAGAATTACGTTTGGTGTTGAGTTAAAGAACGCTACATCGATTTCGGACGAAGAGCAAGTGGATATTCTTTTTTACAAATAACCCAATATGGAATTAACCGTATTAATTTTAGTATTTTTGATCTAATCATGTACAGATGGATTTCTATCTTATTTTAAAAACTCTTCAGCGCAGACTTTGGGTGTTAATCATCTTCCCGTTAATAGCAGTTGCTTGCGCTGTTTTTTTGGTGTTGCAGATGGATAAGGTTTATAATTCGTATGCACATCTGGCTACGGGTTTTACGGCTGATGATGCTGTTAGACTCAATGACCAATCTTCTAACTCTTTCGAGATCAACACTCGCTTTACAAACGTAATCGAGTCCATGCACTCATTACCTGTACTAAGCCTTGTATCGTATCAGTTGATTCTTCATGATCTTGAAAGTGACACACCTTTTCGTAAAATTGAAAACAAAGAAGACCTTGATTTCCCGCTTACCCAAACTTTTTTAGCGAAAGCGAAAGAGGGTTTCAAGACACGTATATCGGAGATTAAACCGTTGAATACATCTGATCAGTTTGATTACCAGCTTTTTGAATTATTGAAAGCGTATGGTTACGATTATGAAGCGCTGTCTGAGCAATTCAGTATCAAACGACTCACTACATCCGATTTTATTTCGGTAGACTTCAGCTCCGAGAATCCATTTCTTTCAGCGTTGGCGGTGAATACACTTTGCAAGGAGTTCATCCGCTATAATAAAATTTTGAAGGGCGATCGTTCATCAGAGTCCATTGACTTTTTAGAAACTCTTGTGCGTGATAAAAAACGTATACTCGATGAAAAGGAAGCGTTGCTGAACGACTATAAGGTAAACAACAATGTGTTTAATTATGGCGCGGAGAGCGAAGGCAAAATAGCGCAGATCACCGAAGCCGAAATGAACAAAGAGCGTGAAGAGAAAAACATCAACGGATATCGCCTCGCGCTGGCGCAGATCGAAGAAAGAATGCAGGGCAGTACAACGCTTAACAAGCAAGAAGTTATACAAGTCAATCAGCACATCATCGATTTAAGAAGAAGAATAAACGAGATCACGAACTCAGGCACTACACAGGAAAAAGAATCTCTTGGAAAGCTTCGGGATGAATTGCAGCTGGAAATCAGCCGCCTTGATTTCTTAAATGAATCAAAAGAAAAAGATGAGTCTGCAGATTTGAAAAAAGAGCGCGATAACATCAAACTTCAACTGCAGATAGCAGAGTCTAATTTCGCTTCCGCAGATCTGGCACTTCGTAGATTAAAGTATGATGTATCAGGCTTTGCTACGAAAGAAGCAAAGATATCCGAATTACAACGTGATGTACAGGTCGCTTCACAGGAGTATCTGGATGCACAGGATAAATTCAACTCATCCAAGAACAAAGCCTTGGTGGTGGGAAGTTCTATACGCCAAATACTGGAAGCTCAACCGAGCCTTGAGCCGGAGCCTTCAAAAGGTATACTCATCATCGCGCTGGCTGGTATAGGAAGCTTCGTGATTTGTGTTGTTGTACTCTTGCTCATTGAATTTGCCGATATGAGTATTCGCATTCCAGATCGGTTAGAACGTCTCACAGGGTTAAGTGCCATCGGATCATTGAATCAAATAAAGATCAAAGGATTTGATTTGCGTAAAACATTTGCTGCGAAAGCAACCGATAAAGAGTCCACTACATTTGTTCACTTTCTGCGGAAGCTGCGTTATGAAGTACAAAAATCAGAAGGTAAAGTATTCATGGTTTCCAGTACACAATCGCATGTCGGGAAATCCTTTATCATCATTTGTCTCTCCTATACTTTGAGTCTTGTAAACAAGCGGGTATTGATCATCGATACAAACTTTAAGCGCAATTCACTTACTAAATTACTCTTGCCGGTTACTGATAGCAGTCGGCTTTTGAAACGCGGTGCAGTAGATGACAACAAGACCTTATTGTTGAATGGAAAGGATGTAGAAGAAGAGGAACCTGCATTGGAAGATAATCACAACATCATCTATAAAACAGAATTCAAAGGGGTTGACATTATTGGAAATATAGGAGGGACGGATTCACCTTCAGAGATATTGGCAGGACGTGACTTCAAAGAGATGATTACAAACCTGTCATTGCAGTACGACTATATATTTCTGGAAGGTCCATCGATCAACGAGTATTCAGATTCAAAAGAGTTGATCGACTATGTCGATAAAGTAATCGCAGTATTTGATGCCAACACAAACCTTAATCACTTGGATAAAGAGTCTATTAATTATCTCAAATCCATGAAAGAAAAAATGCTTGGCGCTATTCTTAATAAAGTACAACTTAAAGATCTTTCAGTTTAGCATCGGCTGGTAAACTATGGGCAAAAACTCGTATTGGCTTAGATCAGGTTTTTACTCCATGGGATACAGGTTGGCTGTACTGATCTTTGGTTTTGGAAGCTTCTATTTTCTAATCCGCTATTTTACAAAAGCAGAATTCGGGGCATGGGCGCTTTTCATAAGTATCACTACCATTATAGAGATGTCCAGGAATGGGCTGATCCAGAACGCAGTGATCAAGCTCATTCACAACAGTCACCCCGATGATGTCGGCAAGATTGTACTATCATCGTTTATCATTAACATTCTATACTCCGGCCTGATCTATACTTTACTGGCAAGTTTTTCCGGAGTGCTCAGCAGAATGTTTCATATACCCGACATCGGTGATATGTTCGTATACTATGGTATAACGATACTCCTTCTGGTTCCATTCTCACAGTTCAACTATATACAGCAATCCAAATTTAGCTTTAGCGGTATATTCTGGAGTACAGTATTTCGTCAGGGAAGCTTTTTTATTTCCGTGTTGATCATCTGTTTGCTCAAGATTAAAATCACTCTGGTGGATCTTGTGCTGGTGCAATCTGCATGTACATTTTTAGGACTGATCTGTGCTTACTTCTCAGCACGAAAATTTATTCAGGTAACGTACGCCTGGGACATTAACATTATTAAAAGAGTACTCGGTTTTGGCAAGTATGTGATGGGCACCAACATCAGTTCACTGTTGTTTAAGACAGTCGATCAATTCTCGGTTGGGTATTTCCTGAACACAAATATAGTGGCACTGTATAACTCTGCTATACGGGTGTCCAATCTTATCGAATATCCCAGCACAGCGGTAGCAGAAGTGGTATATCCGCAAAGCGCCTTTCGAACAAGTTCGGAAGGAGACCATGCAGCAAAAGTTCTGTATGAGAAGTCTGTTGGGCTCACGCTTGCGCTGACACTGCCTGTTGTAATTGGTACTGTTATTCTCGCGGACTATATAATCTTTATCATTGCCGGGCCTGAGTATCACGAAGCTGCAGCAATATTAAGAGTCACTATACTATATGGAATCTTTACGCCTTTCAGTCGGCAGTTTGGTACAGTGATGGATTCTTCCGGGCGACCCAACTTAAACTTTATACTCAACTTTTCGAGTGTATTCTTCAACATAGCGAGTAATTACTTTTTCATTCAGCAATATGGAATGATTGGGGCTGCATTTGGAACACTGCTCTCGAACGTAGTGATCTTTATAGCAGGTAACATTATGCTTACCCGGATTTTTAAAATTGAACTTCGACAGGTATTTCACTACATGTTCTTTTATTACGGAGTGGGATTTGATTTTCTTCAGAAGAAACTAAAAACGAAACTACAAGGATGAACAAAGGAGTAGATATAGTCATGCTTGCTTTGGCGCGTTGGGATGGACCGTATGCATCAACGGCTTTTTCGTTGGCCAAGGAGTTGTCAAAAAATAACCGTGTATTCTATATCGACAATCCTTTTACCATGAAGGATGTTTTTTCAAATCTGGACAAGGCCCAGATTCAATCGCGATTAACACCGTTGTTTACAGGGCAGAGTATAGGAAAGCAAATATATCCTGACAATCCGAACCTGATTAACGTACGCACGAAAGCAGTTATTCCAATCAACTTTATACCGTACGGAAAACTTTACAATTCGCTCTCACGGGTAAATAACCATGTCGTGAATCAGGCGCTTCGTTCCATCATCAAACGATACAATATTTCCCGGTTTATATTCATCAATTCATTTAATCCGTTTTACCTGCAGGATGTTACTGAATTTAACCCCGCGTTAACAGTATATCATTGTGTTGATAATATAGCCGAATCAAAGTATATAGGCAAGCATGGAAAGATTCTGGAGGCCGGGGCCATGCGTGATTATGATGTAACCATCACCACTTCAAAGAAGCTTTGTGAAATGGCGCTGCGCTATACGCAAAATGTGCATTGTTTGCCAAATGCGGCAGATTTCACTCATTTCCAAAAAGCGGTTTATGAACCCCTTTTAAGACCCACTGAACTGAAAGGGCTGGAGTCTAAGAAAATAATTGGCTATATTGGACATGTCGATTTTCGTATCGATTACGAATTATTGAACACGTTATCGCGTACCCATGCTGACAAGATTATACTCATGGTAGGACCCGAGCATGTGGCGGATAAGGATAAGCTGGAAAGGCTGCCTAATGTCATCTCCACCGGAAAGAAATCATTTGATGATTTGCCGGCATACCTCAAGTATATGGACTGTGCAATCATTCCTTTTTTAAGAAATGACTTGACGGCCAGTATATATCCTCTTAAATTAAATGAATACCTGGCAGCCGGAAAACCTATTGTAACAACAGGCTTTTCACCCGACCTTGAAGATTTTGGTAACACTATACGGATTGAAAATACAATCGATGGTTTTGTAAAAGGAGTAGAACAGGAAATAAATACAGACTCCATCGGTAAACGTGAGCAGCGCATGCAAATGGCAAGTCATAATACATGGTCATCACGCGTGGAGAATTTCTGGCAGATTGTGTCTCCGTTAATTGAAAACAAGAAGGTATATGGATAACAGAAAAATTCCGATACATCATCAGCTTATGGAGTGGTTGCTTATTATAATGGCTATCGCGGTGAATGGTATATTCTTTTCAATCATTGTTTTTTAAAGAAAGGTGGAGGAAAAAAAGAACTATACATTAGATTTTACAGCTGATCCAACGCTGAAGAAGCAAGGACCAGGGATTCCGTTTTTACGGAACCCCAAAGGTATATTGCACTCACCGTTGATATATGTAGTGCTTTTGTTTCTTTCCGTTGGTATAGGATTTTCGTTTTCACTGTTCGGACCTACATTCGGTTTCTTGATCATTGGCATGACGATCGGTATTCCGACTGTGCTATACTCCATGATCAACCTCAAGTTCGGCATTATTGTCTTACTGATTATATCATTCTTCCTGCAAGGATTTAATCGTTTTATATCCGGTGTACCGCTGGGAATTGTTCTGGATATTTTTTTGGTAGTGATGCTGATCGGATTGATGATCCGTAAATGGCAGGCAGGCGATTATACACTTGCCAGAAACCCTATCAGTTATGTTGTGTGGGCGTGGATAATTTATAACGTTCTGGAATTCTTTAATCCAATCGCTTCTACGCAAGCATGGATCTTCGTTATTCGCGGTATCGCCATCCTGATGATTTTTTATTTTATTATACTATATGCTATAGATGGCGTTGCATACTTCAAAGTGCTGCTCAACATGTGGATCGTGTTATCACTGATCTGCGGACTATATGGGCTGTTCCAGGAATTTAATGGCATGCTGCCATTCGAGAAAAGCTGGATAGCAGCAGATGAATTCAGGTATAAATTGATTTTTAACTGGGGACGTTATCGGATTTTTTCCTTTCTCAATGATCCAACGGTGTTTGGAGTGTTGATGTCCTTCTCCGGACTGCTATGCGTAACACTGCTCACAGGACCTTTTAATATACTATATAAGATCTTCCTGTCATTTTGTGCAGTAGTCATGCTACTGGCCATGGTATATGCCGGAACACGTACAGCCTACGCCATGTTACCCGCAGGTTTTATCTTCTATGCATTGCTCACGTTCCAAACCAGAACACTGGCCTTTGCCGGCTTCGGACTGGCAGTAGGTGCCTTTATAATTTTCTCCGGTATACGTAGTGTGGGGCCGTTCTTAAGTACCAATAGTCTCGAACGGATTCGTTCTACATTCTCACCAAGTGAAGATCCTTCGTTTCAAGTACGGGAGAGGAGTCAGGCTTTTATCAAGCCGTTCATTCAGTCACATCCTTTCGGTGCAGGCCTGGGAAGTATTGGTATCTGGGGGCAGCGATTCAACCCCGGCTCGGCATTGGCTGAATTTGCACCTGATAGCGGCTACGTGCGTGTAGCCGTGGAGTTAGGGTGGGCAGGCCTCTTGCTCTATTGCATCTTCTTTACGGTAATTTTAAGTGTTGGTATACGAAACTATTATCGAATGCGATCGCCTGAGCTGAAGGCCTATATGGCCGCGCTCGTAGCCGTAGTGTTCGCAATTGTAATCGGGAATTACCCACAACAAGTATTAATACAGGTACCAACCGTTTTGATTTTCTACGCGATCATGGCGATGATTGTCAGGCTTCGCGAACTCGATGAAGAAACATACAAAGAATAAACCCATATGAAAATTTTCAACGCTTTGCTTTTTACACTTGCGCCTTTGATCGTTACTGCACAGACTGTCGATTACAACAAAATTGTAATTCCGGAGAGAATCACTGCTGTAACGTTTGATGAACGTTTGGTGCAGCTTGCCTGGAAAAATCACCCCTCTAATAAAATCGTACAACAGAATGTTGAGATCGCCAAGAATGAAAAGAACCTCGCACGCTGGGCCTGGCTCGATAACATTTACGCGGTAGGTAACTTGAATGAATTTACAATCGAACCCTCCAGCAACGAACGCTCAACATTTTATCCACGCTATAACTTCGGTGTGCGTTTTAGCCTGGGAACATTTGTACAGACGCCCATCCAGACCAAAATTGCAAACGGCCAGATGGTAAATGCAAATCATCTTGTTAACCAGCAAAAACTTTTAATCCGCGATGAAGTGCTCACCAGCCTGGAGAAGATGAAAGAGAGTTATAAAATTCTGAAGCTGAGACAATTTGTAAAGGAAGAGTTTTACCAGATGTATAAAGAAGCCGAAAAGAAGTTTCAGACAAATGAAATAAACCTCGAGCGGTTAAGAGCTACGCTGCAGGAATACTATGGCCGCTCAGAAGATCTCATTCAGGCGCAGTCCAGTTTTAATCAGGAAAAAATCAACCTGGAATCATTAACCGGTATAAAGCTGGAAGATGTAGAAGGATATAGCGCTTTCCTGGCCAAGCTGGATGAGGAAGCAAAACAAGACTTGTAAAAGAGAACAGAGGGGGATATATCATGTTTGGTTTTTTAAAAAAGCTTCCTGAAAAGCTCACACGCGTTACATCGGGTGGTAAGGTAATCAAGGAGATCGATGGTCTGCGGTTCCTGGCTATATTTCCGGTTGTCGTTCAACATTTGAGTGAGCGTTTTGAGCGCTATACATCTACCACATTTACTCCGGGTAGCGAATATGAATTCACGCATTTTGTCACCAACAGAGGATTTATAGGAGTATATATATTCTTTGCCATCAGTGGTTTTATACTCGGTCTTCCGTTCGCAGCGCATAGTTTAAACAACGCAAAGAAAGTCGATCTGAAGAGTTACTTCTGGCGGAGAATCACGCGGCTGGAGCCTCCCTATATTATTGTTATGACCATTTTCGCACTGGCCGTGGTGGTGATGGGATACTATACCTTTCAGGACATTATACCGCATTATTTTGCGAGTATATTCTACTTGCATAACATCATTTATAAAGGATGGACGTTTATCAATCCACCCGTTTGGACACTGGAGATCGAAGTGCAGTTTTATATACTCGCTCCGTTCCTGGCTTTGTTCTTATTCAAACCCAAATCTGCCCTGTTGCGCAGATCGTTACTGATCGGTTTTATATTGGTGCTAATGCTTTTGCAACAACATTTCCGCATCCTTCACCAGTTTACGAAACTCACGATTCTCGGTCATCTTCATTTCTTTTTACTAGGCTTCATCTTCGCAGATTTTTACCTGAATGAATGGAAGGAAGGCATACGGAAGCATGCGGTATATAACTATATCGCGATACTGAGTTTTGTGTCTATGATATTAATCTGGAGCTGGAATCATGAGCTGCTTAATCGCATCGGATTTTTAATTTGCTTGTTCTTACTATTCTATTCTGTATTCAAAGCTACCTGGGTTAACAAGTTCATTACCACACCCTGGATAACCGCGATCGGAGGGATGTGCTATAGTATATACCTGATACATTTGCCGTTTATTGAATTCTTTATTCGGGCAACAAAAAATATTACAATAACGCATTCCTTTACCATCAATTATTTGTTTCAGCTTTTAATCATTATACCCTTCCTGTTGGGAATAAGCATAATCTTTTACCTGCTCGTTGAAAAACCATGCATGTATAAAGACTGGCCTCAGCGGTTACGGAAAAATATTCAAGCCCGGTTTGCAGTAACCAGCAGGGAAGAGGCTTAGCGAACTAAGCCCTTTTCCTGCCAATCACCTGGATCGCATTCCCGGTTTTTTTGGGGAAGTATAACAGGGGATCTAATAATACAAAGGCTTTGCAGAACGGTAGACACATCAACTGGACTGCAGAGCCTCCTTTTTTACTCAGGAACCCAACTTCCCAACCGATACGCGATAGTATACCATCCGTAGCTGAACTATATACTATATCGAAGCCTTCTTCGCGAAAGCGATTCTCCAGGCCAGCCAGATCATATACCTGCCCTATATGCGCATCATCCAACCAATGCTGGTGGTCTTCGAATAAAGAGTCGGGTAAAATAGTATTTTGCGTCAGGTTCGGAATTTTCACGAGTAGATAACCACCGGGTTTTAATTTCTCGTAGCAATCATGAAAAGGCATTTGATCTTCTGAGATATGTTCGAATACATCGACCGCAAAAATGAAATCAGCGTCATCTTCTTCAAGCTGATCGATCGTATTAGAGAATATATCTACATTCTTTAAGTTAATGTGATTCACGACTTCTTTTAATTTTTCAACACGTTCGGGCAGGATTTCTACCGCAGTGAATTTAGTTTCCGGCAACGCTTCGGCCATCATAAAAGTAAATTCGCCAAGGCCGGCTCCCAGGTCGATAATATTCCTGAATGAGTTTATCGGAAGTGTATCCAGAAGATTTATAAATACACGCGAGCGGGCGTAGTTGCCTACATTGGTATATCCGAAGATATTGTAAATCATTTTTGAGATAAAAGGGGACCGCTTCATTCGCTCACTGCAAATGTGTTGGGTCCTTCCATAGTGATAATTCATGGTTACGACAGTTAGGATGTTGATAAGGATAGTACGAGAGTATAGATCAGGTATATCTATACCTTTATTTGACATAGGTATCACGGCTTTTCCATTGCCAGGAGCATTGGACACACCATGCGGGGGGAGCTTTAAAATCTCAACGCGTTACTTCTCTGTTCGGAGAAGAGACTTAGTAAATAATTGGAATAGACATAGAAAGATTATGCGCTGACATAACAAAAACAGTCAATGTAAATTTTCCGTTGCCTATCGTTGGTTTTTACTTGGTGATTTTCTTGGCAGCGTTATAGAGTATAGGAGGTGTAATTTGCTTTACGATTTCCTTTACCGAAATTCTAGATTTATCGATATGCGGCCTCGCTTTGAAAAGTGTTGAATGGCTTTCGAGTCCACTGTTTATTTCGCTTGCAGGCCTTCCATTGGTATAATAATACAACGCCAAAGATTTACGACTTCTTTCAGGAGGACACTTGAGTGCATCCGGATGACCATGGAATGAGAAATCTGTTGTAGTAAAGATGGCCATGCGATTAAATACAGGGAGGATTTTCTTGATGCTATGTTTCATCTCTGTGTCCCATAATTCAAAATAACCGCCCCATTCCTCATGCCAGTCCTTATTCAGATATACCAGTACATTTAGCCTTCTGTCCAAATTAGTCAATTTGTTTTTATTGAAGTCTGCATGAATCTTTAATAGTCCACCGGGCATGATCTGATGACATCCGCCACCATCAAAGTAAGGATCGGGAATTAACGCGTCAATTCCGGTAAGTGTAGATAGAAATTCGAGAAACGGTTGGGAGTTTAAAAAATGCATGAACTCTTTAGTCTCTTCACCAAAACGGTATTCGCCTTTTGAGGCAAGTTTGATTTGATTTGTATCTTCAAATTTCAAATCAGGTTTTTTACTCATATCAGGAAACTCAGTTAGAATTTCCGATAGTCTTTCATCGTTGAAGAAGTTGTCGAAGTAAATGTTAGGGAAAGGGTCAGCTGTTTTATACTCTTCACTCTTCCTTTTAGCGAGCCGGTGTAGCTCATCGACAGTCATGTTGATAAATTTCATAGGGTCAGGGGTTTTTTAGTATAGAGGTAATTTTAAAAACGCTCAAGGCGCATTTATTTCAACTGGAACATGCTTAATTAGGGGATTAATAAAATCCAATGAATTTACAGAAATCGTTTGAAATTTCTTTTATGGACATACTTTAACTTTTATCACATAATGATGTTACGAAGATCCCTCTTATTGTTCACCGCACTTTCTATACCTGCGATATTGTCTATATATATACCACCGGATGAATTCTATCCGGCAGGATTTGTAAGCCTCGCAATTCCGGTTTTGATGCTGTGCAACTTTTGTATACTGGTATATTTCCTCGTCAGGCGAAGCCGTTGGGCCTTTGCACCTGCAGCTGTCCTATTGCTCTTTTTGATCGTAGTGAAGGGAATGATTTCATGGGGAGGTATTTCCGGTAAGAAAGAAGCTGCAGCGACTGCAAAAATTATGTCCTATAACGTGAAGTCATTGGGGTATTATAGCAGAGACACAGCCTACCAATGGAATTTAACAGCGTTCTCTTCCTGGCTGAAGCAAGTAAAACCGGATATACTATGCCTTCAGGAATCTGTACCCACCAACTTCAACAGCATACTTCCTACATACTATCGCTATTTTTCAGGTAAAGAGACTATGGAAGGTGATAGCCTGGGGCTGTTTATTCTTTCACGATTTCCTATAGCAGATGCAGGAAAGATTGAGTTCGCCTTTAACTCCTATAATCGTTTAATATGGGCCGATGTTGTAATTAACAAGGACACCGTAAAAATTATCAATGTCCATTTGAAGTCGTATAACTTCTATAAAACATCACGATTCAAAAAACTGAAGAATATAAAGAATGGACTAATTGCGAGAAGTTACCATGCAAAGCTGATTCGTGAATTTATAGCCCGCTCACGTTATAAGGTGATATTATGCGGGGACTTTAACGAGCCCCCCCATGGTTATGTATATCACACGATCTCAGAGCCCCTGCACAATGCGTTTGAAGATGCCGGCCTGGGATATGACTTCTCCTATTGGTTTGCAGGTGCACCGGTTCGCATCGATCATGTTTTTGCAGATCCAGGAATTTCCTTCCTGGACTACAAAAGTTATCATGATGTTACTTTGTCTGATCACTATCCGATTGAGACAAATATTGCTTTGCCAATTTCGGATTAATGTATACCTCGATGATGGAGTCTTCCAGTTTACGAGGCGCAAGGAATGTATTGTTTAATGTATAGTGTTTCTGAAGCTCATCTCTGACTTTGTAGGGGTAAAACTCCGTAAGGCTGGGAATGTCTTCAAAGAGCACTACATCATAATATCCCTGACGTACACGTTCATTGATCTGATCAATTTCCCGCTGGAACATGCCGATGTTTACATGGAACCATAGGGGATGATTGGTAAGTGGAGTATATCCGAATTCTTTTGCCAGCGATGTGATCTCTGACATGTTCAATACTTTCAGATTTTTATCGCGGATGAATGGAAGCTTTGCTAAGCTATCAATTCCGGCAATGGTACTTTCCGGTAACATCACATGCTTTAAAGTTTGATAGTTGGCAGTTGTTTTCCACGGACTTGATTTAACGAGAGGTGTCGTACCGGTCGCTTGTTTTTTAGTACGCAAATGAAAAATGTCTGCTACATATTTCCAGTATCCCGCCGAGTAAATGATCATAACAAAAAACAATATAGCAGCAGCAGGTTTCAATTGAGAGGTCCATCGCTGCCAAGGGAAGAAGTTTAAAATACATGCAAACCCAAAGGCATGGTAATACGTCATGTGATCCGTGGGGAGTGGGCTTGTCATCTTGGTAACGATAGCTTGTGCAATGAGACACACGCAAATTGCTACCAGTGTAAATTGGTCTTTATCCTGAAAGAATTGTTTAAAGGACTTGAAAGAGAACAAAAGTAAAATGGTGATCAGAGCAAGGTAAATCTTCTCAACTACTGAACCTTCCAGGAATGTATTTAACAATAAGACAATGTCAAGGCGTGAACTGTGCGGTGCCTGTCCGTAATTGAACCA
Source organism: Ohtaekwangia koreensis (assembly GCF_900167975.1). Lineage (GTDB taxonomy): Bacteria > Bacteroidota > Bacteroidia > Cytophagales > Cyclobacteriaceae > Ohtaekwangia > Ohtaekwangia koreensis. The sequence goes on along the minus strand of NZ_FUZU01000003.1, from coordinate 338,879 downwards.
ATATGAAAAATCAAATGGAATAAATGGGACAATGGCCAGTAGGCCTACCGTTAGTGTAGCAACAAAGTACACGACAACGGGCATTCTTTCTTTCTCTACGATGGCACGGTAGCCCAGCAGAAATAAACTTAGCAGAATACAAATAGCTCCTACATCTTGTTTTGTAAAGAATGTGACAACAGAGAATAAACTGGCCAACCCAATCCAGCCAATTTTCGATTTGGTACTCTCTGCATTGAAAGATTGCGTCAAAAAGAACAACGCCACCAATTCGTACACTACAACGGAGTGGTTATACCACGGCCAGAAGTTGTACACTATATATGTAAGGCAGAATACCAGGATGCTTAAAGTAACAGCATACGGTTTTAATTTCAGGTTATATAGAATGCCGCGTAATGAAAGCATACTGATCAGGTTAATAAAAACCTGTGCTTTCACCAATGAAAGAAATGTAGGGCCGAATACTTTAAAGAATAAAGCCGGAATGAGCCAGTAACATATTCCCATAGGCAATCCAAAATCTTCAAATGGAATTTGTCCTATAGAAAGCCTGTAAGCACCTTCCCATGATAAAAAGATATTAACTCTGTAGGGAAGTTTAATGAATAGGGGGATGACTAGAAATGGAACGCAGATCGCTAGATCAACGGACCGGGGATGTTTGTCTTGCACAATTTTTTAAGATTAAAACCATTCAAAGATAATCTTTTAACCATTTGGAAGGGAGAGTATTAGTAATAATTTTACACTACTAAATGTTACTATAGTAATGCGCTTCTTCTACCTCTTAAGAATCCATCATTGGATTAAAAACCTTTTTGTCTTCATACCAGCTTTCTTCGCGGGGCGGTTATTGGAAAAAGACATTGTCCTATTGCTCGGCCAAGGCTTTCTATGTTTTTGCCTGATGGCATCTGCTATCTATATCCTGAATGACTATCGGGATATTGAAGCAGATAAAGTACATCCTGTAAAAAAGAAACGTCCACTCGCATCCGGAAAAGTATCACCAACACTCGCGTTGGTAATTATGGTCTTGTTGTTCATTGTCTCATTGGGTTGGTCCTATAGCTTATCTGCTAATCCAACGTTTGCAATACTGGTATTGGTATATGGTGTCATCAATATCGGTTACTCTCTTGGCCTTAAGAATTTATCACTCGTTGATATCTTCCTGGTGTCATCCGGGTTTTTGATTCGCGCTGTAGCAGGTGGTATATTGATTGGTGTTATTATATCACAATGGCTTATCATCATGGTGTTCCTGTTGTCTATCTTCCTTGCCTTTGCAAAACGAAGAGATGATCTTGTCCTCGCACAGACTTCCGGTACAGCCTTGCGCGCGTCCGTGAGACAGTATAACATTGAGTTTATCAATACGTGTCTTGCATTGATTTCCGGAGTCATCATGGTGTCGTATATCATGTACACGATTTCGGAAGAAGTAGTTGATCGCATCAACAGAGATTACCTATACATTACAGCGCTTTTTGTATTCGCGGGCTTACTTCGGTATTTGCAGATCACCCTGGTGAACAACGATAGCGGGTCGCCTACAAAAATTTTGCTTACCGACAGGTTTATACAATGCACCATCGTTGGCTTTGTAATCACATTCCTGATCATTATATATATATAATCGGAAGTGTTCGCTGTATACTTTATTCGGACAACGTAATTTGGGACAATCTATGAGCAACAAACCTGCTCTCGCTTTATTTGATTTTGACGGAACAGTCACAACGCGTGATACCTTGTTCGAGTTTATCATGTATAGCAAAGGGAAAGTACGCTTCTTCTCTGGCTTCTTGTTACTGGCACCCGTGCTTACTCTTTTTAAAGCAGGTGTGATATCAAATTCAAAAGCAAAGCAAATTGTGATGGTGCATTTCTTTAAAGGAACAAGCGTCGCAGAATTCAATAATGTTTGTCTCGCATTTGCCAATGAACGCGTACCACCGCTTATCCGCCCCAAGGCTCTGGAGGAAATCAGACAACACAAGGCAAACGGACATAAAGTAATTATAGTCTCAGCGTCTCCTGAAAATTGGGTGCGCCCCTGGGCAGAGAGCCTGCAGGTTGAATGTATAGCAACGCGACTTGAAGTTGTCTCTGGAAAATTAACAGGACGTTTCGATGGGATGAACTGCCATGGTGAAGAGAAAGTACTTCGTGTACAAAAATATCTGGACACGAAGGAGTATCCTGTTATCTATACCTATGGCGATACGAGTGGCGATCGCCCCATGCTGGCATTGGGTACACATTCACACTACAAGCCGTTCAGGCAGTAAAGCGAAGACTGGAGAAAGGATTGGAGCAACCAGTTTTATAGGGGTTGAAAAATCCGACATACGTTACCTTTTGTTTCGTGTCCATTTTGTTCAGGAAGAAATCAGTTGAGAGTAGAAACTGTCCCGTAATCATACTTCTATACTGCATATACTTGTGATGATATTTCACTTTTAAACCAAGTGAAAACAAGAAATGCTGGACACAGATGAACATCTTCTTCGAGAATGAGAATTTGTCCCAGAAGTATTCCTTTTTGGCATCCGCTATAAACCGGTCAATAACGTCATCTCCCAGATCAAGGGCTTCACTATCCTTCACAAGAATTCGTTTCACTACTTTATCAAAACTCAAGAGGAAGTAACCTGCTATAGCGGCGAGTATAGCGAGCGAAGATATACGGATGAAAGAGCGTCTGTTCATAATTATACCAGTTTATCTGCAGCGCGAAGTGATAATGCTGCCAACGTCAATGTAGGATTGGAAGGTGTGATAGTAGGGAAGGAGCTGCCTCCTAAAACCGCCAGGTTTCTATACTGATGATGAATCAGGTTGGGATCGATTACACCCGTGGAAGCATCTTTACTCATGCGCGTTGTCCCCAGAATATGTGCCTCTGAAGGTTGGTATTTATCATCGAGGTAAACGTTTTCAATCGGGAGCGCTCCAAATATTTTGTTGATGTTATTTTTCAGGTAATCATAACCTTTTGCAACGTAGTCACTATGCGCAACGTAAGTTACCTGCGGAATCAACGGGTCTGGAGACTTTTCAACTTTGTTTCCGGCCTGCGGAATATCTTCAAATACAAATTTGAACTTGGCTATATTTCTCCACTTTCCCTGTTCGTAGCGTATAAAGACATCGTTATGGCTTTCAACAATACACGCCGCGCGATCTGACCGGTGTGCTCCGTCATATAGCATAAAGCCGTTGGCTGTGATGATAGAACTTCCACCTACATTCTGAAAATCCTTCAAATCGAAATAGCCATAATAACCCACTTGTTCTGAGAGATTACGGCCGGTGTGAATATTGGTATCTCCGGAATTCAACAAGATGTGCGCGTTGAAAATGGCATTTGCTCCCAACGCAAAAAGATCCGCTGTTGCTTTTTTATCCTGATTGTCATTCCTGTATTGGACAGCACGAATCACATTGTTCTGAGTGTCCAATTGGATTACCTGTGCCTGGTATATAACTTCTACGCGCGGATCACTATAGATTGAACTCTTAAAACCGTTTTCGATCGTGAATTTTGCTTCTACCGGACAAAGGTGACATATAGCACTGGTGCAGCACTTGTTCCGTTTGTTTGATATACTGCTGCGTGCCGTTGGCTGACTGATATATAACTCGTCATACTCGCGTTGCAAGAGCTTATCCACCGTGCTTAGTTCGTGCGCAGGCTGAGGATATTTTTTGGACATCGGGTATGGAGTTTTGTCAGGTCCCGAGATGGACATGATCTCTTCGGTCTCTCCATAATACGATTCGATATCGCTATACTTTAGTGGCCAGTCTTCGCCCACATTGTATTTTGTCTTCAGCTCAAAGTCATTGGGCATGAAGCGTGGTGTACAGCCCGTCCAACAGTTGGAACTGCCACCAAAGCTTGGATCGAAGATCCATGATTTTTCAGGATTGTTATTCTTAAACGTACTGCCTCCATTACCACCGCTCACATAGCTCACTTTTCCAAGCGGGCGGCTCCTGGCTTCCTGAAGTCTCTTCTGATGTGGAATGAACTCTCCGCGCTCCAATACAAGTACACGTACATTTGCATTGGACTTTTCAAGAAACTTCTTTAGGAAGAATGAAGACGCAAAACCGGTTCCAACCACTATTAAATTATAATGCATAGCAACATGTGGTAAAGTGTTAAAATAGCATAAGAATTTCAATAAATTGCAAGGTAACAATTTCAAACTTTAGCCATGAATTTCGTAAACCCTCGATTAGACAAATGGATTTGGTTTTTCTTTTTCCTGCTCATGAGTTTATATATATTATATGAGCACGCAACCAGTTGCCTGGCCATTGATCATGCCACACAGTTTACACGTCATAAGAATATAATTGCAGGGAACTCCGAGTTCTACAATCCATGGCAGTATAGAATCTTGTCTCCCTACATATTAGAATCATTGATACAGTTGTTTAATAAGGTACTGTCAGGTAAATACGAAATACTCCCGTATCTGTTTTTTAAATTCATACAAAATATGCTGATTTTTTACATCAGCTTTTATTATTACAAGTTGTTGAACATCAAAAACCCGATTCTGATTTTTACTGGTCTTATGTTGTTATGCTATACCATCAGTAACAGCGTTTTTCAATCGGATTTTTCCTTCAATACATATTTCGATATAATTTTCTATCTGCTGGCAGCCTGTGTTATACTGAATGGGAAATTCTATTGGATCATTCCCATCACATTTTTCGCGGCACTCAATCGGGAGACCAGTGGATTTATACCGTTCATGGTAGTCGTTCCGTTTCTGTTCGCGAATAAAGAATTGTTAACGAAAGAGAAGTGGATCATTACTGCTGCTTCGCTCGCTGTATTCGCCATTGTATTTGTATCTATACGATTATATTTTGGGTTTCAGGAAGCCGAAGGAATTCATGGCATGCGTAGTCCTTTCGCTTACTTGAAATTCAACCTTACATTTTTCAGGATGTATCCGCAGTTATTCGGAACACTCGGGTTGATACCTTTTATAACGGTTTTCGGTTTCAGGCGCCTACCCACTCCGTTGAAGAGCTGGTGCCTGCTGATCGTGCCCTTCTGGCTTGTAATCCACATGGTAAAAAGTACAGCGATGGAGTCAAGATTATTCCTGGTTCCTCAGGCACTGATCTTTATCCCTGCTATGCTCTGGTTAATCGAGGACTTCTATAAACGTTATTCACTTACTGCAGATCCTGTCAGGAAAGAGTAGATCAGCGGATTTACTTCATGCGACTTTTCAAAATGAGGCATGTGGCCTGCATCTTTAATTCCATGATGTTGAAGTGTTGGTGAGAGCGATTGATACGTTGCTATATTTCCGGTTGGGAAATACGGATCACGCTCACCGTAGATAAGAAGTACATCCTGGTGTAAATTTTTGAGGAGCTCTATATTTCGTTGATTTAAAGTATGCATCCAGGTAGAGTGGTTTACATACTTATATCCTTTAAACTCCATGAAATACTTCAGGCGTTCGCTATAGCTTTCAAAGAGCTGTTGATCGACAAATTCTTTACGTTGATTTTCAACTGCTTTAGGATACCAGTAAAAAGTCATAAGTAAATTTGAAACGACCGGCATCTTTAATAACGCGTTCGGTTTATAGTCCCCGGTGGTAGCGGGATCAAGAAAAACAATCTTCTTAACATGTTCAGGATACTTGTTTGCATACTCCAGGGCAACCATAGCACCCATCGACATGGAGATGATGGTAAAGGGTTGTTTGATTTGCAGAGTGTCCAGTAGCTGTGCAAGTTGGTCTACCATCAACGCTGGTGTATATACTATAGAAGGACGGTCCGTATAGCCACGCCCGTATAGATCGTACGCGAGCGTCTGGTATCCTTTCTTCTGAAAATATGGAATGTTGTTTCTCCATACTTCCATTCCGGTAATTCCTCCACCATGAATAAAGACAATCAACTCAGAAGAATCCTTCTTCTCATAATCATAATGAACGAGGCCGTGCTCCAGTGTAATAAATTTCCCAGGTGCGTTTGATCGGTCCTCATTGGTGAGGGCTTTCGTTTCCTGGTTCAGAGAGACAAAAAAATAGGATAGTACAAAAAGTACTATCCCACTTATTAAAATTGCTAACAGGGTCTTTTTCATAGAGAGGGTCTTTACACTATGCCTTCTTGATCACTTTGATTTTTGTTATACCTATAATTACTACGTATGTGCCTTGCGGTAAACCAGAGAGATCTAAGGTAACACTTTCATCCGATGCAGATACCGGGCGTTCAAGAACTGTATCACCCACTACATTGGCGATTGTGATTTTGGTTGCATGTGTACCCTGAAGGTTTACTACGAGTTTATCAACAAAAGGGTTCGGCGATGCTGAAGCACCATGTTCAGAAATTGCCTCATTCGCGGTAGGGAAGTAGCTCACATTGTCTGAGAATTTTGCGCAGCTTCCATTGGTAACTTCCACATTGTATACACCATGAGACGAAGGGTAAACCTCAGGTTGCGTCTGGCCATCCAGTGGTGTACCATCCAGATACCATTGATATTTATAGTTACTCTTGAAAGCAGTGGTAAGTTTATTCCCTGCAACGGAAACTTTTGGTTGTGATAAAGAGTCAATGGTAACACTGATCGCTTCAGCCACATTCACCGCTGCGCAATCCGTAAAACCATATCCTGCTTTTACTTCTACCAGGAATGTTCCGTTACCCAGTGATTCTTTGTTAAGCGATAGTTGAATCGCACCACCTGTAGAAAGAACTTTATCAGAAACCTGTTCGGTTCCGAAAAACGCCTGGTACTCAACATCCGCTTGCGTGTTTTCAATGTTTACGATTGGGCTACTGTCACAAACGCTGCTTGCACCAACAGACTGGATTGACTCCACTTCAGGTTTCTGCAAGGTAATTGTAAAGCGTGTTCCTTTGGACAGCACATTATCTGTGATGCTAAAGCTGTACGCGAAATCATTGGTTAATTCAACCTGTGTTCCGAGGAACGCATCCACCAGGTATGCTTTAGCGAGATATGTATTTATACCATTGAACTTCAATGTATAGTTTCCTTTCGCTGCGTTGTCAATGTTCAACGGTATATCATGTTTACAGAAATCACTTGAAACAATATTGATTGCAAGTGAAATGCCGTCTTTTGATTTTGAAGAAAGGTTGAAGTATGTATTGGATTGTTTTATAGCATCTTCAAACTTGTTATAGCTATCGGAAGCTGTAGCAGCTGTCTGAATATACGTTTCATCCACCAACGTTCCGTTTGTCATAGTAACTTCGAGGGCTTCAGTACTTGCACCGGATGCACGGTGGAATTCACCATCGGAAGTAAACTTCGCATTTTCGGTAATGATAAGCGAAGGTGTAGCCGAAGTAGTTTGTACCCAGAAAGATTGTCCCGGAGCGATGATACCATTTTCCAGGTTTCCGGTTGTTCCGTTCCAGACTCGCCATCTATACTCTGTTCCGAAGTTTTCGCGAACGCTTACTGTGTTGCTCACATTTTGCATGGAAGACCATTTGCCATCGGCACTGCTGCCTGTCCATTGTATAGGTGCCGGATATGGATTACCTAATAAATTCCATCCATTGTCCTGTCCTGATGTTCCGCCTGTGAGCGGGAATATAAATGAACCTTGATAAGGGTTGCCGGTAACTTCCCATGTAGTAGGATTTGTTCCTTCACGTACGAAGATTGCATAGCCTTTACCAATGCGTAAGCTGTCCTGGTTAGTGCCACCATTTGGAGGGAAGTTCAACCATCCACCGCCAGACTCATTGTAGTTAAACATAGTGGCTGTGTTTGAAGCTAAACCTGTTCCTGTGCTTCTGCCTGTGAAAATACCAGTAACAGGTATATATTTCTGTATGTCCGCTACTTTCATTCCTTTTATAGGAGACGCGATATAGCGGTATATTCTCCCTTCACCTGGCATGAAGCGCTGATACGTGATGTCGCCAGTGATTTTTGCACCAGACAACAGTGGGCCTATACGCGCGCTTCCGCTCGCGTTGGATACCAGTATCATATTGCCGTTATATGTATTCAGTTCACCTCTTGTAAGAGTAACCAGGTCGTATGCTTTGATAAGACTCAATAGGTTAAATTCAGCAGCACCTGTAGAGGATAGCGTAAGGTTGTTGATATTGTTATAGGTGTCGCTGAACAACAAGTTCGAAGAAAGGGTAGAGGTTGTTGTCAGTGTAAGGTCACCACTATTCATAGCAATCGATCCGGTTTCGCTGTCAGGGTTGATGGAAACATTTCCATTCATTACCAGGTTGTTGTTATCAAGTTGCAGTATAGAGCCTGTTTCCAGAACCAGTCCACCTCCGTTTGCATTTCCGATATATAGGTTGACAGGGTTTTCTCCATTGTCAATAGACAATGCATCACCATAATCCAACGTAAGTTGATATATACTTAAGTCTTCATCGGGATTTACCGTGAGCGTATGCGCTTTGCCGCCTTTGAAAATTATAGAATATAGCTGATTGCTGGTGAGTGAACTTCCTGAACCCAGGAATGAAAGATTGCCATCAAGCGAAACCACCGAGAGGTTAGGTTCACTGCCTTGGATAGCAACCTGATCAGCAACGCTCAGGTTTCCTTTTACTTTGATCGAGCTAAGCGGTAGTGTTTTTGTTGACTGCGGTGTATTCAGATTCAGGTTTCCATAGGAGCCGGAAGGAACTGCGCCATCTACGTTGAAGTTTACGGTAGAGGTCGTTGCCAATACTCCAAAGGAAGGAATCGTTGTATTGTTCAGGTTGATCGTTGCATTGCCAGTCGCTTCCAGTTTGCCGGTGAGCGCTGCATTTAGGTTAAGCGTTATACCTGTACCTACGGTGATCTTTGAACCCGTTCCAGTTACTGCCCATGCTGACGCCAGGTTTACTTCTCCTGTACGATTTTGAATGTAGTAATACTGAAATCCATTGGTGAAGTTCGGAGGAGCAGTACCCGTACCGTTGGTGTTAGTGCCCCATGTACTCAAGTCCTGAAGGTTACCTGTAGCTTTTGAATAGTAAGATATAGGGGTAGCGCCCGTGCGGAACAGTTTGGAATTAGGAATAACCTGTTTATTTAAACCAGTGCCTGATCCCGGAGGATCGTACGATACCGTGAGGGTTTGTGTAAGACTGTTTGCATAAAAATACTCAACACGGATAGCATGCTTACCAGTAGTAGTAATGTTCACCACTTTATTTTTTTCCACCGGACCGCTTTTCACGGCATCATTATCAATCTGCAGTACGCCATCCAGATATAGGCGGCTTCCGTCATCTGAACGTGTAAAGAAATTGTAGTTTCCGGTTTGATCAATCTGGATATAGCCTTCAAATACAAAAACGAATTTAATGTTTTTGTTTCTTACCGAAATATCAAAGTTACTCACCACACCTTGTTTAACAGGCGTTTGTGTAGTGGTAAAATAGCTGGCAAGTGTAAAATTTGCTGCTACTGTGTTAGGTTCGTAGTATGAATAGAACAAACCATTCTGAGGCGTTAAGGTTGTTACCTGTATAGCTTCTCCTGGGAAATCAGAGAAATTACCCCGTGAATCAACAGCACGAACGTTTACAAAATATGTTGTATTCGGAGCGAGGTTAGTTATAGTATAGCTCGTTGCTGTAACAGCATTGCTTACTAGTGTAGAGCCTTGGTATACTTCATATTTAGCAACACGGTCGTTGTCAGTTGAAGCATCCCAGGAAATAGAAATTTGAGTATCGGTTATATTCGTAACAGTCAGATTACCTGGTGAACTTGGTTTAATAAGATCATTCGGTAAAGTTATAGTTCTCTCGACAGCAAACCTTCCATCACCAGAACCCGCAGAGCGAACGCGGTAGAAATATTTCGCCATCGGTCTCAAGCCTTTGTCGTTATAGGAAGTACTGTTGGCAGGGACAATGGCCACTAATCTATAAGGCTCGCTGGTATAGCCGTTCGAGTTGTTTCGGTTTCTCCAGATCTCAAAGTATTCTTCGTTGGTGGAATTATCAGTCCACGTAATTTTAACTTCTGTTTCAGACACTGCGGTCAAACCGTTGGTAGCAACGGTAGGAGCGTTGGGCGTAACGTGTGGGCTAGTGTACGTAACAGCAACGGGTGATGAGAGTAAACTCAGACAGCCAGAATTTTCACGAACCTTTACGGCATAGTTTCCGGCTTCTGCAGTTGTACCGGCAGTACCTGACGCATTCAGGAAGTATGCAATTTTTATATTGCTTGTAGTCGTATCAAAAGCGACCCCGTCTTTATACCAGTAGTAGGAAGGGAATCCTTCTGTGGCAGTAAGTTTTAATGTATCATTTTTAGCACCGCTAAAGTCGATCGGCAAAATACGTGTACCGGTATTTGTGAGTACCGGTGAGTATGTGGAGTTCGATTTAGGAGTGATCTGGATTGGATATGATTCAGCCCACTTATTATTCCTTCTCAGGAATTTGACTTTATAGGTACCTGTTTGATTCAAGGTATAGTATCGGGTTGTTGCTCCCGGTATATCTACGCCATTATAAGTCCATTGATATTGCAGAAAGCCGTCAGAGAAGCCAAGCTTGATCGAGCCATTCTCACAAAGCTCGGTAGTGCCACCAAATACATATATATTCTTCTTATTCTGACTTCGGATCCATGGAAAAAAGTTAGCCTCTGCATAAGCAGTGGTCCATGTTCCGTGACCCAGAGTCGGATAGAAAGTATATATAGGAGCGGCCCCTTTGCTTTTTAACAAGTCGATAAGATCCTGAGCAGCCTGAGGTCTTGGGTTGGTATCCGTACCGCCCTGAAATAACCATGTTGGCATTGTAACCAGTATATCAGTCATCGCTTCGTATTCACTCCCTACGCCAGACATTGGCAAAATGGCCGCAAAAAGATCAGGGCGTTTTGCCGCTGCGTCCCATGTACCCTTTGCTCCATTTGAAAGTCCGTGAACAATTACCCGGTCCTGGTCTACATTATATGTACTGATGAAGTGCTCGACAATGCCGATCGTCATGCGCATATCATTGCTGATAGCGCCATCTTCCCAGCCATTCTGCCAGCTACCACTGTGGCTGACTTGTGGCATAATTACTATACCCGGAAATGCTTTTGGATCGGAAGCTGATTTTAAAACAGCCGCTACATGTGATGGCCCGGCGTGAGCTGTGTTAGTACTGTTGTTATCATATTGAAGATCATCTGGTCCGTAATCATAACGGCCGGCCCATGAACGGCCGGATTCACCAGCTCCATGCAACATTAATATTAACGGATACTTTGTGAGTGTATCTTTCTTATTATACCCATTCGGGAAAATTACTCTGAAGTTCATGAATTCATTTACCACAGAGCCCGTGCTCTTCCAGTAAGTATATTCACGCAACCGCGCTTCATTGGTGAAGCTTGCCATTTTGTAATAGTGACCGAGTTGGTTGTTTCGAAGAGTATATCCACTGTCGTAGTGAATAACCGTTTGAGAAAATACAGGAGCTGAAAATGCCACAATAATGTATAGCATTGCAGCAGCAAGGAACTTAGGTAGAGACATAGGATTAAAGAGCCATTAAACAATTATAGACTTACAAAAGTAACGATATATAACCGAGGTAATAAAAAAGTAACTTTTAATTTTTTTAGAACACCGTGCTCACCGTGTAAATTCTAAAAAGCTCCTTTCCACTTTAATCAAACGGATGAAATAAAAAACGCTGCCTCTTGGAGGCAGCGTTTTAAAGGGGGAGAATTCGAGAAAATTAATTTTTCTTAATAAATCTTATTCTTTTTGAGTCGATGCCAAGTATATAAGCTCCGTCTTTTAGGTCAGAAACTTCTATGTTTTTGATGTCCTGTGCTCCATCAACCTGGATCTTTCTAACCGGGTTACCGATCTGATCATAGATTGTGATGGTTTGAGCTTTCAATTTTGTAAGGTCAACTGAAAGTGTATTCACAACAGGGTTAGGATATACCGATACCGTTGCATCAGGGCTAGCCATCCGCGCTCCGGAGCCACCGTTGCCCAGGAATAGTTTTGCATTGGGGATAGATTGCTTAGGAGCACTTCCTGCAGGATCGTATTGTACATTTAGTACTTCACCACCTCCGTTTTCGAAGAAGGTTACTTTGATAGCGTATCTGCCGGCAGAAGCGAAATTATATACTCCGCTGCGTTCCTGTGTTCCGTGCAAGCCGTCATTTTCTACTACCATGGTACCGTTGATATATAGTCTGCTGCCATCATCTGAAGAAGTATAGAAAGTATAGGCTCCTATATCATCGATCTGGATATATCCATCGTAAGAGAATACGAACAGATCATTTTGATTTCTCACACTGATGTCAAAATTGTTTACAATACCAGTCTTAACAGGAGCTTGATTGAAATCAAACGTTGCTAAGCTTGATATAGAACTTTCAGATTCATAGTAAGTATAGGAGAGTCCGCTTTCTGGTGTAGTGAAGGATATAGCACCTGCAGCAGAAACATTATTTCTAGCATCAACAGCTTTTACTTCTGCATTATAGGTAGCACCTGGGACAAGTCCTGTTAATACAAAGGAGGTAGTTGTAGATGTTCCTGCAAGAGATGAGTTGAGGAAGATCTGATAGCTTGCTACCTGGTCGTTGTCTGTTGAAGCTGTCCACGAAAGTGTAGCCTGGAAACCGGTTGAGTTACTGATTGCAAGTGCTGTTGGAGCAGTAGGAGGTGTAGTATCTTCCTGTGTTGTAATCAGTTTTTCATTTGAGAACCGTGCATCATTTCCTCCTACGGCACGAATACGATAGAAGTATTGTGCATTAGGTCTCAAACCAGCATCTACGGTTGTCAATACGTTTTGTGAAACGATACCAACAACTTTATAGGGTTCTGAGCTATATCCGTTTGCTGCACGTCTGTTTCTCCAGATCTCATAATACTCTTCTGTTGGAGAGTCAGACCATGCCAGACTTGTTTGTGTAGAAGACAATACTGTAGCATTAGCCTGTACCGGAGGAGTAGGACCAACGTGCGGTGAAGTATATGCCATAGCAATCGCATTGGACTGCAAGCTTGAACAGCCTGAAGTTTCTTTAACTCTTACCGAGTATGAACCTGCTGTACCAGCAACGCCTGCACCTGTTGAGATGTTACGGATATTGGAAGTTGTAGTGGCAACCTGAGCACCATCTTTAAACCAGATGTATTGGCTATAACCAACAGGAGCAACAAGATCTACTACGTTGTTAGAGCTGATATCGATTGGAAGTACTTTTGATCCTGTGTTTGTTAAAGTAGGTGTAAAAGTAGATGCAGGTTGTGATGTTACATTGATCGGGAATGACTCGTACCATTGGTTGTTTGTTCTTTTGAACTTAACAGTATATGTTCCGGCTTGACCGGCATCATAAAACCGTGTTGTGGCACCCGGTATATTTGCACCGTTGAATGTCCATTGGTATTCGAGAAATCCAGCAGAGAACCCAAGCTTAATGGATTCGCCCAGACAGAATACCGGAGCATCTCCGAATACATATATATTACGTTTATCTTGTGCTAATAACCAAGAAAAGAAATCAGGCTCTGCATACGCAGCATACCATGTACCGTGTCCGGTATTTGGATAAAGTGTATAGCGTGGTTTCCCTCCTTTGCTGATCAGCATATTGATGATCGTTTGTGCCGAGGTTGGATTGGGGTTTGTATCCACGCCTCCCTGGAAAAGCCAAAGAGGAGTTGTTACCAGTACATTAGTCATAGCATCGGGACTACTGCCGACACCTGACATGGGGGCTATAGCAGCAAATAGATCAGGGCGCTTCGCTGCGAAGTCCCATGTTCCTTTAGCACCATTGGAAAGACCATGAACATAAACCCGGTTGATATCGGCATTATAGTCACTGATCATGTATTCAATAATTCTGGCGGCCATTAACTCGTTTTGAGTTTGCACGCCATTGGCCCAGCCGCTTTCCCATGCACCGCTGTGATTAACCTGAGGGAAAATTACAATACCTGGAAAGGCCCTTGAATTTGCCGGAGATCTGTTGACGGCATCACGATGTTCCTGACCTCCATGAAGAAGATTAAGACCATTGTTATCGTAACGAACATCACTCGGAGTATAAGTATAGTGTCCTTGCCATGATCTTCCTGATTCGCCCGCGCCATGAAGCATAACAATCATTGGATATTTTGTTGAACCGTTCTTTTGAAAACCGGCAGGGAAAATTGCGCGCCAGTTCATAAATTCTATAACGTTAGAACCGGACATGGAGCGATAGTCGAATTCTTTATACTGACTATCGTCCCAACTCACCATTTTGTAGTAGTGAGAGAGCTGATTGTTACGAAGCGAATAACCGCTATCATAAACGATTTGAGCGAATAATGTGGTTACGCAGCACATGCTGAGCAGACCACTAAGAAACCATTTAGCCATAGACATTAGAGGATTTGTTTTGTTTGTTTTAGAAATGTTTCAAATAGATATAAGTGTTTAAGTTGAAAACTGATTTAAACGAAGGGAACGAAACAAGCTCCTTATCTGGAGCTGCAACTGCTTGTAATAGGATATCAAAAGCGGTTGAAAAATCAGTGAGCACTGATTCTCGCATAGGCAGACACGAAAAAGGACCCGCGGAACGGAATCCAGATAAAAGCCCCACCATAATGATGTAATATTTTGTTACCTTTTATAGACAGTAGAAGACGTAAAAACGTTTTCTGATATAAATGTATATCGAATTGGCGAATAATGTAACCTCACAACCGATTTTTTTATGTAATATTTTCATACTCCGCAAAACATGTCTTGAGTGCTTTTTGATTAAAAAAGGCAATAAAAATAAATAGACGTACCTTTCCGTGTACCCAAACGGAGTATAAAATCGAATAAAATTGGGGAATTAATTACCTACTGCTGAATAAATCCAAGCACCAAAATATTGGTTTTGCCTGCGAATTATTTTCCATTGATTGATGACTTCCTGACGGTCGGTAGAGTAAAAGACGTATACGTAGTAGTATTTTTTCTCTGCCTGGAAAAGAATGGAAGGTACCAGTCCCTTTGCCCTCAGATTGCTGAGTTGTTTTTTAGCATTATCCGGGTGTTGGTAAACACCGAGAATCAAATAGTGTCCAAGCGCATGTTCCTCTGCAATGGTTTCTTCTGGCGCTTCGACTGCAGGCGCAGCCTCTGCGACAACTGGAGTTTGTTCAGGAGCTTTTTTAGTATTTTGCTCTTCTGTTTTTACAGCATTAACATTTGGTGGTGCTATATCTTGTGTCTGTACTTTCGAAGCGGGCGTGTTATCTGCTATCGATGCCGAGTCTTCCTTCTGATCAGCAGGAGGTATAGCTGTTTTCTTTTCAGCTTTCGCGACAGCTTTCAAAGAGTCTTGCTCTTGCTTCATTGCAAAGATTTCATCTTCACGATTACGGTGGCTAAGACGGGCACCCAGGTATACCTCATGTGTGCCATCCGCTACGCTTGATATATCTCCAGTAGCGCGTTCATATGCATAGCCTATACGCAGAAGACCTTTTAAATTAAGACCTATAAATCCCGTAACTCCATACCCATCCCGGTAGGAGCTACCAATCCAGATTACATCTTTAATAGACACGTGAAGAAGCCCTTCCCACTGATCTTGTGCGCGATCCAGCGAACGATATATAATGTAGGGTGATACCTTTACACTACCCAGTTTAAAAGTATAGGAAGCAGAACCAAAACGGTTATCGAATTTGCTCATCTTTACATCGTTAAACTGACTCACACTATTGGGTTGTGAATCGAAAAGCTTAGGAAGAGCGAAACCGATGTTAAAATTTTTGAACTGATAGTTTACACCAAACTGTCCATTGACGAAAGTGTTGTTCTGGGTGATGCCTGCGAGCGCAGGGTCATTGGTATCTTCGAGGGCAGCAAAATCAAAAGAGTTAAATCCAACACCACCTGAAATTCCAAAGTTAAGATTGTGATGTTGCGTGAACCGAATGCGGTAGGCAAATGTGGCCAATACCGATGTCGTTGTAAGCAATACTGTTTTATCAGAATAAGCCGTAAGTCCCAATGAAACGTTTCTTCCTACCGGTGTCTGAAGATTAAGTGCACCCACCGTTGGCGTGTTGTCAATGCCAAGCCACTGCCTACGGTAAAATACATTTGCTTCTGCATATCCCTGGTGTGCTGCATAGGAAGGATTAAACTGAAATGGGTTTGCAAAGAACTGACTGAACACAGGTGGGTTCTGTGCAAAGGCTGCTTGATTTAGAATAAGAAAAATCAACAGGAAGAGAGCGGTAGTAGGTAGAGGTCTTTTCATGAATAATTGGTCAACGAATTAGTCGGATCGCTCCTGAGTATTTTTTATTACTGCTGCATTGAATAACATAGTAGTAGTCTCCTTCTTCCAAAGGTCTTCCATTCAGCACGGCATCCCAGTTATTCTCGTATACATTAGCTTCAAAAACTTTCTTCCCAAGGCGGTTGAAAATTTTAATCGGACAGCTATCAATCATGGTAATGTTTTTAACAACCCAGGTGTCGTTGGTGAGATCGCCATTGGGTGAGAATAGCTTTGCTGCACCGATTGGATTAACAGGGTCCTCCAATACAGTGATGGTAATCTCATCAGAGGCTGTAGCACCAGCATTATCAGTAACCGTTAACTTCAAAAGATATACACCTTCGATAAGATCAGATATAGATATAATTGGATTATTGTCAAGATTGACATTAGCCGGAGGTCCACTTAGCTGTTGCCAGGTAAGATCGGCAATGGTACCATCCGGGTCATCACCGGTTCCCGTAAGGGCAATAAAATTATCGGGAAGATATAGCGTTGTATCATTTCCTGCGAAAGCAGTAGGCGGAAGATTTTCAGCTCTCACCTCAATGACAATTTCAGAAAAAGCCTCAGCACTTTCATTGTCTACTGCTGTAAGACGAAACGTATAGGAGCCCAGATCAAGTCCGGCAACATTTAACGTTGTGCTGTTAGCACCAGACAACGATGTTGTAGAAGGACCTGCTTCTTGTGTCCATACAAGCGAAGCTATAGCACCATCCAGATCAAAAGCAGATCCATTTATAGTCGCAGTACTCGCCGGTTTAAATACAATGAATGAGTTACCGGTGGTAACTACCGGAGGACTATTTGTTCCAGGAGGAGCGATAACAACTGTAACTTCATCGGAAGCAGTAGACCCTCCGTTGTCGGTTACATCGATGCGGAATACATAAGTGCCTTCCGGTGGATTTGATATTGTTAGTACAGGCGTTGTGACTCCTGCCGGAGGAGAAATTGCAGGGCCGCTTACCTTTGTCCAGTTATAAAAGCTGATCGATCCATCGGGATCAGAAGCAGTAGCGGTAATAGGGAACGAGGCAATCGGTGCTCGAAAGAAAAGATCGTTGCCCGCACTTACGATTGGATTCTTGTTGATCGATCCCGGTAACACAGAGACATTCACTTCATCAACATTGGTAAGATTTCCATTATCCGTTACTGTCAAGGTAAACTGATATGAACCTACAGCGAGTCCTGACAATGAAAGCTTGGATGTAGCTTGACCACTCAATGTGGCAACGCCTCCTGATTTCTTTTCCCATAAATAACTTTGAATCGTTCCATCGATATCGTCTCCACTTCCTTGCAGATCCGCTGTGGTCTGTGGGAGATAAATTACCTGGTCAAATCCTGCATTTGCGATCGGAGGTAGGTTGGTTCCTTCTGCTACAACGGTGATGTCCACGAAGTCAGAGCCGCTGGCGCCATCGTCATCTTCCACGGTAAGTTGGTAGCGATATACGCCTTCGGTGAGGTTATTTACAATAAGTGTAGGCGAGTTAATATTTTCTAACACGGAACTTGCCCCTAATACCTGCGTCCAGGCATACGAAACGATAGAACCATCAGGATCAAAACCTGAGCCCGTGATGGTAGCCGTGGAGTTCGGTAATACCAATGATTGATTGCTTCCTGCATTGGCAATAGGCGACTGATTAATGGTACCCGGGAAAACAGTAATGTTCACTTCATCAAAAGCTGAAGCACCGTCATCATCTGTAGCAGTTAATCTGAAAGTATATTGTCCGGCTACAAGATTTGTCAACGAAGCGGTAGGAGAGTTCGTATTGGATTCCGTTACCGAAGGACCTTGAATCTTGATCCACTCATACGTTGTGATAGAACCGTCATTGTCGCTGGCCGTTCCGGATAAGTTGAGGGAGTTTGTGGGAAGAAATAAAGTCTTATCCGAACCTGCATTTACAAGTGGTGGTTGATTCGATCCTTCTGGAAGAACAATCACGTTGACTTCATCAAATGCAGTGGAGCCGGCATTGTCAGCAACGGTAACTCGAAAAGTATAGGTACCTTCCTGTAGATCTTCCATTAACAGACTTGCTGTTGTTTCTCCGCTCAGCGTAGCGGCAGGGCCGACCTGCTTGGCCCATATATAGGATGCAATGCTTCCATCCGGATCGCTGGCAAAAGCAGTAAGTGTTAATGAATTGGTAGGCAATGTAACCGTGATATTATTACCTGCCGTTACGGATGGAGTTTGGTTTACGGTTGCCGGAAGTACAATCACCTGGGCGTTGTCAGTAGCCGTTGCGCCATCATCATCCGTTACCGTTAGTCTGAATATATATACACCTTCCACCAAATCCGTTAAGGACAAAACAGGAGAGGTAGTGTTAATCATGAACGCAGAAGGACCGCTTATTTTTACCCATGAATACGAAGCAATCGTTCCATCCGGATCGGTACCAGAACCAATCAGGTTTGTACTGTTTACAGGAAGCGACAGTGTTATATTCGGACCTGCATCAGCTATAGGAGATTGATTGCTTGACGAAGGATTTACAGTAACCGTTACTTCATCTATACCGGTCGCGCCATCATCGTCTGTAACGGTTAACCGGAATACATAGGTGCCTGCCGTTAATGCAGATATAGTAAGGATAGAAGTTGTCTCGTTGGCCATAGTAACGACTCCTCCCGATACTTTTACCCATTGATAACCTGTGATAGTTCCATCGGAATCTGTTCCTGATCCGGTAAGTATAGCGGTATTGGTGGGCAGAAATAAAACCACATTGTTGCCTGCATTGGCTACCGGGTTTACATTGGAGGCAGCCTGCACAATTACTTTAGCATCATCAAAGGATTGGCCGCCATCATTGTCGGTTACAGTAACGCGGAATACATAGGTACCAATGATAAGTCCGGATATATCAACGGTTGCGGTAGACGCCCCCGATAGAGTCGCTACAGAAGGACCTGATTGTTGTGACCATGCATGTGTAGCGATCGTACCATCCGGATCGGATGCTGTGGCTGTAAGTGACGTCAGGTTTGTTGGGAGTATGAGAGTCTTATCGATACCTGCATTTACGATAGGATTTTGATTGACAGATGTTACCGTCACCCTTACTTCATCGCTGGCGGTAGCGGATTTGTTGTCCGTCACGGTTAGTCTGAATATATATACTCCTTCCAGTAAACTGGAAGCGGAAAGCGTGGCGGTAGAGGTGCCGCTAAGCGTTGCTGTAGGGCCGCTCACTTTTTCCCAGAGGTATGCTGTAATGCTACCATCATTATCGGAAGCAGTACCTGTAAGCGTTGTAGAATTTACGGGTAATGTAAGTGTAACATCATTTCCTGCACTTACAATAGGCGGTTGATTGACAGTGAGAGGCAAGACAACCACAGCGACAACATCTGTTCCGGTAGCCCCCTCGTTGTCTGTAACACGAAGTCTGAAACTATAAGAACCCTCTACCAGGTTTGTAAGATCTAATGTCGTTTGATTGGTTGCTCCCAATGTAGCAGCAGGGCCGCTTAACTTCTCCCAGAAATAGGTTGCTATTGATCCGTCAGAATCAGTTCCAGAACCCGTAAGTGTTGTGCTGTTAACAGGAAGTGTGAGTGTTTTATCGGTGCCCGCATTTGCAACGGGCGCTACATTGGCTGCCTGAACAATAACAACCACTTCATCGCTGGCGCTGGCACTGTTGTTATCGGTCGCCGTAAGGCGGAAAGTATAGGTGCCCTGCAGCATGTTGGTAACGGTAAGTGTTGTAGTGGTCTGGTTGGTAAGTATAGCAGCAGGTCCACTAACTTTTGTCCATAGATAGCTTGTAATTGTACCATCGTCCGAAGCTGAACCAGGGAGTGTTACCGTATTGGTTGGAAGCTTGATGGTTTTATCGGTACCGGCATTTACAACGGGAGCGGTATTGGCCGCATTTACAACTACACTAACTTCATCGAAGGCAGTGGCACTTGCGTTATCAGTAACCGTTAATCGAAATACATAAGAGCCAACAACAAGATTACTCAATGAAAGTGTAGCCGTATTTATACCGGTTGTTGTAGCAGCAGGTCCGCTTACCTTTGTCCATGTGTAGGTTGCTATAGATCCATCCGGATCACTTGCTGTTGCCACCAGGTTAACAGCATTGGTTGGTAAGGTAAGATTCTTGTCCGTTCCTGCATTTACAACAGGAGGCTTGTTAACAGCTGCGGGCTGCACTACAACCGAAACATCATCAGTATCTGTAGCGCCATCATCATCGGTAGCCGTCAATCTGAAAACGTATGTCCCGGCTGTTGTCATACCGTTCACTGTCAATGTCGCTGTGCCTGCGTTTACAAGCGTTGCTGTGGTGCCACTCACTTGTGTCCAGGCATACGTTGTAACAGTACCATCGTTATCACTTGCTGATCCATTTATAGTAGTGGTGCTTACGGGAAGTGTTATTGTTTTGTCGCCACCGGCATTGGCAACAGGGGGCTGATTTACGGCTGCTGCCTGAACCGTAATAGTAACTTCAGCATATCCTGTTTCGCCTGCATTGTCTGTAGCGGTGAGCCGGAATACATATGTACCCTGCACTAAATCAGTAAGCAAAAGAACCGGTAAAGTTGCATTCGTCATGGTCGCAGCAGGACCACTGGTTTTGGTCCACTGATATGAAGCTATAGAGCCATCTGCATCGGACGCGGCACCAATGATCGTGGTTGTATTGATCGGTAAGATTAAGGTTTGATTCAACCCTACATTTACCACTGGTTTTTGGTTGCCTGATAATTCAAATGCACCGGCATCCCAGTTCGCTCCGGTAGGACGAAGAAGTTTATCAAAGTCAAACGTTACTCCCCACAGTGCCACGTTACGACCCGCATTGATAGCAGGCGAGCCGGATTGAATTCTATAGTCATCAAGGGTAGGATTAACGAACTTTGCATTTGCCAATACCGGTATAACTACGTTGTTACCTTGTGTCCAATCCGTATAGGTCTTTAGCTGATTCCAGTTGGTAGTGGAGGCCACTATAAGGTTATTGAAGAGCACGTTTCCAAGAGCGGTATTTATATTCTCCTTGATAGCAGCAGTAGTAGCGTTTACAATGGTGTTATTGATAACATATACTCCTCCGAGGTATCCGATAGGAACAATATCAGAGGCGAGGGGAGTAGGGCGTGTATTGATGTTGATGGCTTCAGCTCCAGGGTTCACAATAACATTGTTGAATACATAGTTCAAACCAATTCCCTGAATAACAAGACAAGGACCGAATCCACCCTTTATAAAATTATTATATAGTTTACCGGTGGTGCCTATACCCATCTGTATACCACCGTTCTGAGACGGGTTGTTCGCAGATCCGTAATTATATACTTTGTTATTATAGATTTCAACATCCGCCACCGCGGCTCCTACCTGAATGGATTCCCATCCTGAGTTCATCACCAAGTTATCGTGGATTCTTACACCGCGTACTTCGTGTGGATATTGTGTGCTGCCGCAATAGATAGTTGTTCCGGTATAAAAGCTATTACCGATATAAAAGCCCTCGCCCCCTATATCATGAATATAGTTATGGTGAAGGTGAATGTTCCGCATGGTAAAGTTAGGGCGCTCTGGAGCTTTGTCAGCACAGTTACTGCTTGGATCGGTCTTCGCCATGATCCCTGCAAAACCGGTTTTAGTGATCTCTATGTGATCAATCTCTATATCCGAACTCAGGGACGTTGCTACGATACCCTGGGTACCACTTTTTGTTTCAATGATCTTGATACCATACTCAACACCTGCATCGCCTGTTCCGGTTATGCGGAAATATCTGGAACTGTTTATGAGTATACCATTGCCAGCATTGGGGCCACCAATAAGCGCCTGACCACCACAGTTTTTTATAGTAACATAATTGGTAGCCGAGCCTACTATATTTTGAAAAATGATACGCTCGCGCGCACCAGCCTGAATACAAATTACATCACCCGGTTTTACACCTTGGGCTGTACCATTAAAGGTTGTACTTCCCGAACCAGCAGGTATCGTAAATGTACATCCGCATTGAGCGTTGGCACGGAAATTTAATGTTGTTATAAAGAGAAAGAGGAAGAGCGCTTTAGTAAAAAAAAACGACTCTGAAGGAACAGGTATTCTCTTCATACAGGAAGGGGTTTTTAAGGATAGTAACTAATTGATAATATACTAGTTAATCAACAATAACGTCAGATTATTCAATTATACCGCAATTTGTTCCACAAGTTGCGGTTTTAGTCTTTTGATTACTTTAGCGGGTACACCAGCAGCAACACAATATGGGGGAACATCTTTTGTTACCACTGCACCGGCAGCAATAACAGACCCTTCTCCAATGGTTACTCCTTTCAAAATAGTGGCGCGTGAAGCAACCCACACATGATCTTCTATTACTATATTTCCCTTCTTGCCTTCTGCTGTGTGATCCTGAAGATCATGAAAATCACTGTCCAATATTAAAGTATAGGGCGCGATTCTTACAAATTTACCAATCACCACGTTTCCTGAAACGGCTATATGTGTACCGTTTATACGACTCCCTTCACCAATCCGAAGCGTTCCTGTTCCCTTCACAAGAAGTTTAGTGCGCTCGAATACAGACCAGATTGCTACTCTGTCCTCAATGATGATGGTACCATTTGCGTTGATCAGCGGCTTTCCAAGTACGGTTACATATTTGCCAACCTTCACACAATTCCGTAAGTATATCTTAGCCGAAAGAAGTCGTAAAAATATAGACGCCATCCTGCCAATGGTCAATATTAAAACGCCAAAGCCCGAAGACCGTGGATTCTCTTTTTTGATTTCTTGATACTTTTTTTTGATCTCGTTCATCATAACCTCAATGGTTCAAATGCCAGGAAATCCCCTGAATATAGCTTTTTAGATTGGGAAAGTCCATACGCAACAGAAACTTCACAATGTCTTTCGGCACGGAAAGTATAAAAAAGAACAGCATCGATGAAAGCTGAGTGACACCCTTTGTGTTCCTTTTTAAATATAGGATTCTGTTCCTGGTTAGGTAATACGTTTTGAGTGGATTGTTTTTACCGACAGATATAGATTCTTTGTGATATACTTTAGACGTTCCGACATAGAATACTTTATAGCCAGCACGTTTTACCTGTTCTGTCCAGTCGTGTTCTTCATAGTATAGGAAATATACTTCCGGAAGAAGTCCTACTTTCTGCAATACATCTTTTGAAGTGAGCAGGCAGGCACCATGTCCTAGTTCAGTTTCTTGTATAGTATTATATTGATTTGTATCGGTCTCCAGGTATCCGAGCTTTTTGCCTCTTCCGGTATAAGGATTGATTTTTATTGCACCCGCATATTGAATAAGCTCTTGACGGTTGTAATATACTATTCTTGGCGAAGCTACACCGGCCTGTGGTTGTTGCTGTAATGTTTCAACGAGCGGTTCCAGAAAGCCAGGCGTTACTTCAACATCATTGTTTACCAGTAATAGATATTCACCCTTGGCTTCTTTTAAACCAACGTTGTTGCCGCCAGCAAAGCCGAGATTCTTACCGGTTACAATCAAGTTGATTTCAGGAAACTCTTCTTTGAGTGATTGTACGGATGTATCACGCGAACCATTATCCACCACAATAACTTCTATAGCCGGATAGGTAATGTTACGAAGCGATACAAGCAGATCGCGTGTTACTGAAGTTTGATTGAAATTTATAGTGACAACAGAAACAAGAGGGTAGGAAGTCGCCTTCATAAAAATTACTCAGAAGTTGCTCCGTGTGGAGTATGAATGAATTTCTTATTGGCATTTTTTAACTTGAACAGCAATAAGAACATACGAACAAATATACCCGGAAGATCAAGAAGTGCCTTCAGCATTTTCTTTGAATAGAATTCACCGGGTATAGATATCAATACAGCGATTGTATTTACCGTGAACAATACTACCCACGGTGTTGCACCCCATGCCAGATAATTATGTGCCAACACGGCTAAAGCTGTGAGCACCGTAAGCAGTCCCAGGTTAATGAGTCGTGGTAATTGTATGTTTCTGAGAATGGCACTATTAAAGAATGTAAAGTTGCCTTTGAAGAATGCAAGCATGCCCGACTTAAAATACTTGCGCAAATAAAAATACTGACTGGAAATCCAGCGCTTGCGCTGATTTTGAAAAGCACTTGCCTGTGATATCTTTTCATCATAGACAACGGCATCTTTGTAGTAATATACTTTAATGCCTTCCTGTAGCAACTGGAGTTCGAGTTCGCGATCGAAACCTCCGATGGATGTCATCTTGCTTAACTTCTCTTTCAATAAAGCGAAATCAAATACAACTCCAGAACCACTGATGGATGAAGATAGTCCGGCAGCAGTGTGGCCCTGACGGTATACGTGATTGTTGATGGCTTCGCTTACACCATCGAGGAAAGCAAGATTTGTATTTTGATTCTTTGGCTTTCTTTGACCCTGAACAGCTTTGAATCCATATCCTGCGAGCAATGCATTTTGCCGTTGCAGGAAGTCAGGTTCCATAATATTATCGGCATCGAGTATAACTGCATAGTCATATTTATCGGTAGGCAATTGACCAAGCGCCATGTTTAATGACTTCACTTTGGTGCTACTCTCGAATTGCACTTCTATAACTTTAATAGGAAGCGTCTGTAAGAAAGCAATAGTAGATGGCTGAAGAGAATCTGCAATGATCACTACGTCATAGTGGTCATGTGCATAATTCTGATTCAATGCTTTTTGTGCTACATCTACAATGACAGCATCTTCTTTATAGGAGGGAATTAATACACAAAATTTCAGATTCCGTTGTGGGGGTAGTAGCGGCAATGCTTTGTAGAACACTCCGGCAAATGCGAAGAAAGCAGTATATACTACTACATAAACAAAGTACAATAGAATAATGAGTTCAAGGATGAACATGTATCAACGCGCTGTTATAATGAGGGATAAAGATTAACTAAACTTGTTCTTTCTGTAGCAATGCAGGAATGGTGCTGAACAATATTTTCATATCCAGCCAGAAAGAGTTCTTCATGGCATACTCCATATCAAGAGCTATACGTTCCTCAGGAGACATTTCCTGTTTGCCACGTTTGGTTACTTGCCACAGACCAGTTATACCGGCTGGAGCAAGAAAGCGCCATGCGATTTGGTCTTTTGTCAGCTTCTCAGCTTCATAGAGTGGTAACGGTCTATTGCCTACCAAAGACATATCGCCTTTCAGCACGTTGAACAGCTGAGGTATTTCGTCAAGACTGGTGTTGCGTATAAAATGTCCAACACGCGTTACCCGTGGATCATTCTTTAATTTGAAGAATACGTTATCAGTAGCGTTATCAGCATTCTCAGCATACTGGTTAAGGTGTTGAAGTTTCTGAAGATCCTTATCGGCTCCGGAGCGCATAGATCTGAATTTATAGAAATCAAAGATCTTATAGCCGGCACCTGCACGTTTCGAAATATAGAATATAGATCCTTTTGACTCCAACTTGATCATCACTGCGATTACCAGCAGGAGAGGAGAGAGGCAAAGAAGAGCTGTTAATGAAACGACAATATCAAAAGCTCTCTTCAACGTCCATAGTTTTATAGTTGGCACTTCTTCATGTGCGCGAACCATAGCGTATGGCTTATTACCACGTTGTATTTTATATAGTTTAAGCTTCTTGATAAACTCGACACGTTTGAAGAATGCGGTAGTGATAGCACCATAGTGATACTCATCTACGCCAGATCGCAATGCGAGGTCTTTAGCAGCCTGATCAAATTTAGGAGTATAAAATATATAGGGTATAGCTTTTTGTGAGGCAAGTACTTTCAATTGATCTACTTCAGAGGTTACACTCGCAGGATTGATCAGAATAGCATCAAACCCGGCTGTGTCCGATTTGAGATCTGCTATAGTCTTGCTTAATGTAGCATTGATAAAATGTACTTTTTCCTGAGCATAGTCATTTTCCACTGATGAATCAGTGAAGCCAATCCTGACAATGTTCTGTGTAAATGATGGTGTATGGGTTTGGACTTCAAACACAACAGACATAGGGGACTCATTTACATTTAAATTCACGGCAACATCCATGGTTAATTAACTGTTACATTTTGTCTCTGAAATAATAACGCACGATCCACTTCAGCCAAAAAAGACTGAGGCTCAAAAGGCTTCACTAAATAAGTAAAGGCCCCTAAATCAAGACACTGCTTGCGCTTGCTTGCATCTTCATATCCCGAAAGGATAATGACCGGTATATTTTTGAATAAACCACTCGTACTTAAATTTTCCAATAGTTCAATGCCATCCAATGAAGGCATCTTCAAATCAGAAATGATGAGGTCTGGCAAGTTTCCATCGGAGAGCCATGACCATGCTTCCATACCATTGTTCATGATAACTACTTCATGTTTCTTTTGAAGTATTTTTTCTAAAAGCCAGCATAAAGGAACATCGTCCTCAATAACCAATACCCGTTTCATGGTATATAAATTTTTAAACCAATAAAAAAAGATGTGCTGCTCTAAAGATCTGATTGTAGTAGGCGGGACCTTTAAAGACAACTATTAGACATACCAAAGCTAAATAAAATAATTGATACAGATGTAACCTTTATTCGTAAAATAAATTAAAAGATTGTATCAATACCCTATAAATAAGGGTAATACGTTAAAAAATGCGTTAATATTCAAAGTCGATGATTAATTGGGGGAAGTAATATGTGATGTAACGTTTACACTTGTTTTGTAAGCATTTCAATCGTTTTTCTACGGTTAATTTTATGGGTATCAGTATAAATGAATTTTGTAATGGTAAATATTTCCTTTGGACTTTCGTAAGCAGAAAACGATTGTTTAAATTCTTCAAAGATTTTTGATTTATTTTTCTCATCCAACGGTCCGTCATCTTCTAAAACGAGCACTATTTTTTCTCCTAATTTATAATCGGGGATTGAACCTATAAAAAATGGCCTTAAAATTCCACATCTATATAGCACATTGCTCACTTTTGATTCAAGATGCTCAGGGATAATCTTAACGCCACCACTGTTGATAACGTTATCCCAACGTCCAAGCCATATAAAATGCATAGCATCGTGCAGGTCGACCAAATCATTTGTAGTGATCTTTTCTTCAAGGTGAGGTGTTTCAATGGTAAGGCATCCTCTGGCGTCTACCCCTAGCGTTACTCCAGGAAGCGCTTTAAATGCAGGGGAAGCTATAGCACCATTCAATGCCTGCAATGCTATATGCGATATGGTTTCCGTCATTCCATAAGTGGCATAAAACTGACACGTATAGGCTTGAAGTGTCTCTCTTGTTTCCGTATTCAAAGGCGCTCCACCAATAATGGCGCAACGGATTGTATTCAGCACACCGGCTTGTTCAGAAGACAAGATGGTATAAAGCTGATAGGGCACAAGGGCCGTGAAATCAATTGACACATCGGATGGCCTATACGCAAGCGGGTTCGCGGAAGGATCGGTCACTACCATACGCATACCTGTAGTGAAACAACGCACCAGCATCATTCGACCTGCTATATATTGGGTATTCAGACATACCAGCGCTGTGTCTCCGGCCTTTAATGAAAGTGCCTGCTCGGTCATCCGCGCACTTGCTATCATTTGATCGCGTGTAACAATTAACTTCTTGGGAGTTCCCGTAGAACCACTTGTTTGAATTTCGAAAACGTCTTTGTCTCCAAGCCAGTTTTTAATGAAGTCGAATGTACTCTGCTCGAAGTCATTTTCAGCGGAAGCTCTCGCGGCTATAATATCCTGTATGTATACATTCCGGCCATTAATCCAGAGGGATGGAAACGGATAGCTCATGGCTTTCTATTTCTTCTTCGTATAGCAAGCTCTTTATAACCATACGTGGCATCGGTCTCGCGTTCGAATACAACGTCATTCAATTCGGCAACGGCTATTTCAACGGTAGTATATATGAAGTTGTCATCGAGTAGATGGCCGCCTATAGTTTGGCCAGTGCTGTCTGAAACCGCCAGGTGGAGGTGTGCAGCATCTTGGGTGAATGTTCCTGTTAAGGATACAATTTCAAAATGTCCTTTATGCAATGTGCCATTCTCCTGGTTGGCAAAGCGAAGACTATATTGTTCGAGACTGCCAACACATGTGACGATGATACCCGCCTTTATATGATGTTGTTTCGCCCAGGCCATGATGGATTTCTTCAGATCTTCATGCGGCTTGAGCCGGAACACATATATAGTTGAGGAAGATTCCATTTTATCCTGTGCCTTTACGTTGACGCAGAGAACAAGCTGCAGCAACACTACGAACAACATTATTCTGCACGCCATAACTACAGATGCTGCAGATCTTTCTTGAACCGGTCTATAATAAACGCTTCAATCTCGTGCGTTCCACTACATGCCTGGGCTACACGCTCGACCACGCGAATAGCGGTTGACCGGAGATCACCTGTAAGGTGTTCCTTATGTTTTCGAAGATCATGTATAGCCTGGTTATAGGCCGTTTCAATAGAAGGCTGAATAACTTCATCCAACAAATCAAACCGGCTTTGGGCAGCCCATGAATCATAGCTTAATTCATCTACTATAATTTTATTAAAGGCAATACGTTCTTCCGCGCTCAGGCCTTTGTCAGCTTTCGCGATCACGTACGCCATCTCTGCTATACTGCGTAAGATTTCAAGCTTCTCTATTTGCATGTAAGTATATAGGTATATATAGACGACTATGGAAATTTAGGATACTTCGACCAGTCCGGATCACGTTTCTCTAGGAAGGCATTCTTACCTTCTTTTGCCTCTTCGCTAAGATAATATAGAAGTGTTGCATTACCAGCAAGCTCCTGTATACCGGCCTGTCCATCGAGCTCTGCGTTGAAAGAACTTTTCAGCAAGCGAATCGCCAGCGGACTTTTTGTAATGATCTTCTGTGCCCACTCAACATAGGTCTCTTCCAGTAATTCGAGCGGTACTACTTTATTTACCAGCCCCATATCAAGCGCATCTTTGGCATCGTATTGATCACACAGGAACCATATCTCACGCGCTTTCTTCTGGCCAACGATTCGTGCCAGGTAAGATGCACCAAAGCCACCATCAAAGCTACCAACCTTCGGACCTGTCTGACCGAAGCGGGCATTCTCTGCAGCGATTGTAAGATCGCATACCACGTGCAATACGTGTCCGCCACCAATGGCCCAGCCTGCTACGGCCGCGATCACCGGCTTCGGTATAGAACGGATCATCTTCTGCAGATCGAGAACGTTTAGCCGTGGCGTTGTATCTTCTCCAACATATCCTCCATGACCGCGCACGCTTTGGTCTCCACCACTGCAAAATGCCTTTCCGCCTTCACCCGTTAAAATGATAACGCGTACATCTGCATCTTCACGGCAAATGTGCATGGCATCAATCATCTCCTGCACCGTTAAAGGTGTAAAAGCATTGTGTACATGCGGACGATTTATACTGATGCGTGCAATGCCTTCAAATTTATGGAACAGTATGTCCTTATACTCTTTAACTGGTTGCCAGGGATATTTAAAGCTCATAACTCTTTTTTATTTTCTCTTTCAGATTATCAAATATGATTTTATTAATCAGTGTATCCGTTTCCAGTTCAAGAATTTTAGTCTTGCCATCAAAATCAAAAAAGTCCTTCACCAGGTTTTTGATCTTGCGTTTATTGTCAAGTTTCAAATGATCGAACCCGAACTCTTCACATAGTTTTTTCGCTGACAGTTTTTGTCTGGTGATAAAGTATTCATCAGCTTCCGGCAAGGATCCCGGGCCATCAATCATTTTGAAGATCACGCCTCCATGATTGTTCAGTAGCACCACGCGCAAGTTAGGCAAAGTATAATTATGCCAGAAAGCGTTGCGATCATAAAAGAAAGCAAGGTCACCCGTGATGAGAACGTTCGGACGGTCATTGGACAATGAGTGTCCTACGGCTGTACTCGTACAACCATCTATACCACTGGTACCACGGTTTGAATATACCTGGATTCCTTTTTGATGTGCCATCAACCCGATGGAATTCGCATAACGTACACTCATGCTGTTGGCAAGATGCAGATTGCAATTCTCAGGGAGATTCTGAATGATAGTATGTACCAGTTCAAGCTCGGCAAATTCATCCTGCGGAAAAAAATCTTCCAGCGTACGCACAGCCCTACGTTCTTCAACTTCCCAAAATTTATTGAAGTTGTTCTGCTTTTGGTTCTCGAACGATTCTGTGTTTGGAAGGGAGCTTAAGAATTGAAAAAAGTTTGCAGGACTCGCGTTGAATACATTGGTTATACTTTGAAATGTATCGGCTACGACTCCGGCGGGTTGTATATGCCAGTGTACTTTCGGAGTATATTTCCGAAGGAACAATTTCAGGTTTTTTGAAATGATAGACTTTCCAAATGTGATCAGCAGATCGGGGCGCAATGTTTTCTTTACGTCATTGGATGCCTGGCCGAGAAATGTATCCGCATGTCTCACCAATTTTTCAACATCATGAAGATTGGAAATGACATCGCCTGCTATAGGTATATTATGCTGCGCGAAGAAAGCGGACAGCGCTTGATTCAACTCCGGGTCATCTTCATGCTGCCCAGCAACGATCAACGTGTTATGAAACGTTCGCCACTCGGATGTGAGCTTTTTCTTTTGTTCTTCCGAGAGTGTGAAAGGAGAAGTATATTCATCCATAACACGTACTGTTGTACTGAACGTGATGGCATCTTCTTTAGAAGGATATAGAGGCTCGCGAAACGGAGCATTAATATGTACAGGACCTTTCGGTTCCTGAAAAGAAAGATTGATCGCTTCGTTTACTATCCGGTTGATCGCCCACTGACTATCGGCATGTTCATACTCCTGCGGAAGCTGAAAAAACTTTTTGACATGCTTGCCAAAAATTTCAGTCTGATGAATCGTTTGTCCATCATGTTGTGCGATCCATTCTGCCGGCCTATCAGCAGTAAGTATAATGAGCGGTGTCTCACTGAACCAGGCTTCGGCAACCGCAGGAGCGAGGTTATAGGCAGCCGAGCCTGATGTACACACCACAACCGCAGGAGCTTTCTTTTGCTGCGCTATACCGAGGGCAACAAAACCAGCACTGCGTTCATCACTGAACGTGCGTGTAGTAATATCAGGGTGTCTGACAAATGCTAATGTTAAAGGAGCGCATCGCGAGCCAGGGCAAAGTATAGCCTGTGTTAAACCTTTTCGGGAACAGAGCTCAGCGATGTCATAGATAGGTTGAAAACGGGCCATTGAATTATTCGTGTGCGAATATGGGGAGGGAGCGCGAATATTCAAATATCACTTTGATGCCGGTGTTATGATTTACGTATAATCCCGTTACAGGCAGGAGGTTAACGTTTTAAATTACTAACTATTCCGCAGCTTTTTTACGCAAAAGGTTTTTAAGAGCCGGCTCAATGGCAAGGGCATGCGCTCCCCCGAAGGTTATAAAGATTCGGTTGTATTGATCGAGTGCCGCATTAATTTTCTGAAGCAACACTTCATCCCGCACTACTTTGGAAGCTCTGCCGACTGCACAGAACTTGCAATTGTCATTCAGAAAATCGAATTGTTCGATGTCAGCTCTTCCCAGGTCGAACTCATTAGCCATGTACTTCTTGTATAGCGCCTTAAAATAATCGAATGATTTCTCTTCTTCGGTTAGCGGAAACTTGTGTTTGGCGAGATAGCCGTCTGTGAAATCAGCGTATGCTTCCTCAATAGGTTTGTCGCTATCCATACCATACTTGTATGGAACGATAAAACGTTCGAAGCTATAGTATAGCAAGAGCTCATCTTTAGGGTAACGCTTGAGCATGGCTTCGAATTCTTCTTCTTCTGTAAAGTCGCCATTCAGCATTTTAATGCCGGACTGATCGCAATAATATTTAAGTAAAGCAGTCTCGCCACCTTTCAGTATAGCTTCGTTCCTTGAAACATAATGGACACTTTCCTGTATACTGCCGCCTTCGTTAAAAGCAACTTCAGGTTTAAGATGTTTAAAGTATACATCGATAAGATCAAATTCTTTGGCAGTGGTATCCCGCGAATGCGGACATCCGACCAGCACAACCTGTTGGCCTTTGCTGTTTTTAAGGTCCAATACCGTAGGGCCGCCGAGTTCATTTATCATAGAGGCTACCCTAAGATAATCGACCATTTCATGGGTATCGCCTAAAGATATAGCGGGTTTGTTTTCCTGGCAATTGCTGAATAAACAACAAAGTATAAAAAGCAGGGCTGCGGATTTCATTAATTTTTAAACGTTAGAGTATTTTAGAAAGTAAACTATCTAAATATTCCAGCATTTGAAAATTTGATCTAGTAACGGGCATCGATCCCGAAGACATCTTTGAAATAAGTATCGAGTGATTTTGTTTTGGTCTTTGGAAAGGTTGGCTCTTCAGCAGCCACCCAGAAATCTTCGCTCTCGCCAGCCTTGGTAATAATATACGTAGTATTGTTTGTATAAGCCCGCACAGACTTAGCGCCTTCCTCAAAGTGATTGATGGTTTCTTCTAAAAGGTTTAGTGATTCTGCCATAGTCTGACAAAGGTATTGAAATAAAATTAATCATATTTTATAGGTATAGATTTCCTCGTAAAGGGGGAATTCACAAAAAACAAAGCTAAGGTGTAGAACTTTCTACCCTAAAAACATGATTAAGAGGCAGGCAAACGGTTCTTCCGTGCTACTTACTACCGGCATGTATATTTTAAATGATAGCATGCTACCTAATGATACACTCTTATGAAACTACTTCAACGTTCGCTTTTAATATTCGTGGGTGGGATATTATTAGTTATTGCAGCATGGAGTGGATTTCAGGTATACCATCTCTCTAATGAAAGGGCAGAGATTAAAAAAGACTATAGCGTTCTGAACAACATAACCTATGGGCTATTGTCTGTTAATGCCTGGCGCGATCACCTCGTGAGAGTTGTAACACATCGCATCGATGATTTTGAATTTACCAAGGAACAGGAAGCTGTCGTAAAAGAACAACTATCGCAGGTACTTCATGCCGTCATTAATAAAGCCGATAGCATGATTGACAGAAAGCAGAAAACGGTTCGCGGTAAACTCAGAAGGTTCGCAGTGAAGACACTGGTGGATGAAGAGAAGATCCATGCAAAAGTACCCGAGCTTGCTGCTACCATTGTCAACGAAATCAAGAAACCCAAAAATAGAGAGAAGCTTAAATTTCTGGCGCAAAGTAAACTGAAGGAATTTGGTTCGGTCACGTACGACAGTGCCAATGATGTGAACCGTGTGAAGGCTATATTAAACAAATATGGTACGGCAGATGTAGCGGACTTCAACCGTGTAAGCGAAAATGCACTTCTGTCTTTACAGGAGAAAGCATACTTTTTTGCCTATATAATTCTGGGTATAATGATCGTATTTCTGATTATGTGGTGGGCACTCAAAAACCAGGTAACATTGCATACACCTTTGTTTATAATATCGATTTTATTGGCATTGATTGTATTGTTTGTTGGACTGACATCGCCCATGATCGAGATTGACGCGCGTATTAAAGAGATGAGCTTTTTGCTGATCGGGGAACGGATTTCGTTTAGTGACCAGGTGATCTTCTTCCAAAGTAAAAGCATTGTTGATGTCGTTCGCGTATTGCTGGAGACCGGCCAATTCGATTCTGCTTTTGTGGGTGTACTGATTTTGATTTTCAGTATCGTTTTCCCAATCGGGAAATTACTCGCTACCAAACTATATTTATTAGGCAGTGAAAAATGGCGCAATAGTAAAGTGATTCAATTCTTTGCTTTTAAATCGGGTAAATGGAGCATGGCCGATGTAAATGTTGTAGCAATCTTTATGGCATATATAGGTTTCAAGGGTATACTCGATAGCCAGCTTTCGAATCTGAATATGAAGACGGAATCATTGGCAAGTATATCCACCAACGAAACATCATTACAGCCGGGGTTCATACTCTTTGTAGCGTTTGTACTGTTCGGTTTAATTCTGTCTGTGATACTTCAACGTATTACCATCCACGTTGCTGAAAAGCAAAAGCACGTTGTTGTGGACAAGCATGTAAATCATGCCATAGCATGATCTGTTTTTGCGCTTGATTTTAGACCCTGCTTCTTTATATACTTTCTGGATATACCTGCGAAATCATATAGGTTTTCGCAGCCGCATTACCTTCTGCTAAGATGAACATCGCTTGCTTGTAAGCATATAGCATAATCTTTCAATCTCCTTTGATCTTTTTTATTAACCAGTTAAACAAGATTATCACAGGGTCGCTCATAAAATAGGGCGATGGTTAACGAAATGATTTACATTTATAGTGATACCCAACCCTTACACGATGAGATTTTATCTGCTCCGTATATTTACTCTTGGTATTGCTATAACCGGGATGTTCTGGTCTTGTGAACCCAAGCGAAGCGAAAGCAACGCACCCGCTGCAGAACACGCATACCTCGAAGAAATTACCATCCGGCAATTGCAGGAGGGTTATCGCACAAATAAGTATACTATAACCGGTGTCGTGAAGGATTATCTTGCACGCATTGACGCCATTGATAAAAATGGTCCGAAGATCAACGCTGTCATTTGTATCAACCCGGATGCTTTGCAGATTGCAGAAACGCTCGAGAAAGAATGGAAGGAGGGTAAGATTCGCGGGCCGCTACACGGTATACCTATAATTCTTAAGGATAATATAGATACTCATGACAAGATGCCCACTACCGCCGGAGCCGTTGTACTCCGTAATTCATTTGCTTCTAAAGACAGTTGGGTTGCCCGTAAGTTGAGAGATGCAGGCGCCATCATCATCGCGAAAGCAAACCTGAGTGAATGGGCAAACTTCCGCGCAGACATGTCTTCCAGTGGATGGAGTGGAGTAGGTGGGCAGACGAAGAACCCCTATATATTGGACAGGAATCCATGTGGATCAAGTTCGGGATCGGGTGCTGCTGTAGCAGCGAGTTTATGTGCACTGGCCATTGGTACAGAAACCAATGGTTCGATTGTTTGTCCTGCGAATAATAATGGTATAGTAGGGTTGAAACCTACCGTTGGTTTGATCAGCCGGTCAGGAATTATACCGATCTCTTTTACACAAGATACACCCGGCCCTATGGGACGCACGGTAGAAGATGTAGCAATTGCCCTGGGTATATTAGCAGGTATAGATTCATCTGATAGCAAGACGTTGAACCCGGATGCTATAATTCACAAGGACTATACTTCATTCCTGAAAAAGGATGGCTTGAAGGGAAAGCGTATCGGTTTATTGAAAGATGTTTCAGGATATCATGCAAAGGTAGATACGTTAATGAAACAGACCGTTGCGTATTTAAAAAGTCAGGGTGCAGAAATAATAGAAATCGAAGAGCCTGCCGGTAAAGGTGCTGGTGGTCCGTCTTTCCAGGTGCTGCTATATGAATTTAAAGATGGACTTACAAAATACTTTGCAAGTATACCGAACGCACCGGTTAAAGATCTTCAGCAGTTAATCGCGTTCAATAAAAAAGATTCTGTTGAGCTTCGTTACTTCGACCAGAAGTTATTGGAGATGGCGCATGTAAAAGGTGACCTTGAAAGTAAAGAATATAAAGAAGCGTTGGCCGCGATGCACAAAGCTACACGCGAAGACGGCATCGATAAACTGATTGCGCAGTATAAACTGGATGCACTCATGGCACCTACAGGTTCGCCAGCATGGAAGACAGACTTGATCAATGGCGATCATTTTATGGGAGGAAGCTCCTCGCTTGCCGCGATTGCAGGGTATCCGGCTATTGCAGTGCCCATGGGTTTTATTGATGAATTGCCCGTAGATGTGTCGTTTTTCGGGAAAGCATGGAGTGAGCCGCTGCTGCTCGAAATCGCTTTCGCGTATGAACAAGGCACAAAACACAGGCGTGCACCGCGTTATATTCCAGGTAACTGAATGTTAACAGGTGCAGCAGTAGTCGAATCAATTTTTATAAGTACCTTTAGACTCACCTTGCAGGTACTTAAAATCGTTTTTGTATGATCGGCTTCTATACTCCACTCTTGATTCTCCAGGCATTCTGTTTATATCATGCCTATAAAAATAATGCTGAACAACGTTGGTATTGGTTCATTATAATTTTACCGGGTTTGGGCTGTCTCATTTATATGTACCATAATTTTTATAACCGGAACAATATCAACACTATTGCCGAGGGAGTAAAAGAAGTTGTAAACAGTAACTATAAGATTGAGCAGTTAGAGAAGGCGTTACAGTTCAGCGATAATATAACGAACAAAACAAATCTTGCAGATGCATACGTAGGCAATAACAGATATACCGATGCAATAGTATTGTATAAAGAATGCCTTACGGGATTTATGTCGGACGACCCCGCATTGCGTATCAAGCTTTTACATGCGAGTTATCTGAATAAAGATTACAATTCAGTAATTCAATATGGTGAAGCACTTGAATCTGAAAAACGTTTTGTAGAGGCGGAAGAAAAAGCAGGCTATGCGTGGTCACAGTATCACACAGGGAACACAGCGAAAGCGGAAAGTCTTTTTGAAAGTATGGATAAGTCTTTTAAAAACTACAAGCAGCGTGCAGAGTTTTGCAAATTCCTGATCGCCATCAATAAACCAGATGTACTCAAAGTTAAACTGGCAGAACTGAATGAAGAGCTTGAACACATGAAAGGACCTGAACGTAAATTCTTCAGACAGGATATTAAAGAAATAAGAGAGCTTCATGCAAGCTATATCCGTAACTAGGTCGTATACAACACATCGTTTATAAATTAAAACCTGAACAGCATTCCGGTTTTTTTGTTTTTCGTGCAACTATATACATGCTTCTTTAGTTTGTATCTTACTGCTCGATTCAGAATGCTATGATTAGAATTCTTTTTTTAACGATTGGTATATTTTGTTTCATCTTTACAAACGCACAACCTCGTAAGCGTGCACGCGACTATGGCGTAAAGATTGGTGTGTTACCTACCGGTACATACAATGCGATCACAGATGTTAAAGGCGTTCAGGTTGGACACACCACCATTCACCGCGATAATGTCCATACGGGCGTCACTGCCATTCTTCCACACGATGGTAATATCTTCCAGCAGAAAGTACCGGCTGCGGTATATATAGGGAACGGATTCGGTAAGCTTGCAGGCACAACACAGGTGACGGAGCTCGGAAACCTGGAGACTCCGATTATACTTACGAATACGTTAAATGTATCCACTGCTATGGACGCGGTGATCGACTATACTTTGCAACAGCCCGGTAACGAAAAAGTACAATCTGTAAATGCAGTTGTAGGAGAGACGAACGATGGAGGGTTAAGCGACATCCGCGCACGCGCAGTTACCAAGGCAGATGTATTGCAGACAATAAAGCAAGCGGATACCGGTACTGTAGCTGAAGGAAATATAGGAGCAGGTTCAGGCACGGTGTGTTTTGGTTTTAAAGGTGGTATTGGTACGGCATCGCGCAAACTTCCGCAGGCATCGGGTAGCTATACCGTTGGTGTACTGGTGCAATCTAATTTTGGCGGTGTGTTGCAGATCGATGGTGTGCCGGTAGGTGAGGAGCTTAAACAATTTTACCTGAGCGATCAGTTAAAAGATTCTGGCGATGGATCGTGCATGATCATCGTTGCAACGGATGCCCCACTGGACGCTCGCAATCTGGAGCGTCTTGCCAAACGTGCATTCATGGGACTGGCTCGTACCGGTGGTATAGCTTCCAACGGCAGTGGTGATTACGTGATTGCTTTCTCTACCATGGAGTCGCTTCGTATACCCCATACTTCATCAGGGAAAACACACACCACAACACTGTTGCTAAATGATGAAATGTCTCCGTTATTTATGGCCGCGATTGAAGCTACCGAAGAAGCCATTATCAATTCCTTGTTCAAGGCAGAAACCTTGCAGGGAAAAGATCAACGCACAGTAAAAGCATTACCCATTGAAGAAGTACTTGACATTCTAAAAAAACACAATGCCATCAAATAGTAAGTTTTCCTATATACATCATGAAATCGTGCCCGTTGAAAATGCATTTCTGCATGTGCGCGATCTCTCCATTCAACGAGGGTATGGTATTTTTGATTTCTTCAAGATCCACGATGGACATCCTTACTTTCTGGATGATTACCTCGACCGGTTTTACAACTCTGCGGCTATTATGCACCTGACGGTTCCGCATACGCGCGAAGAGCTCAAGTCAGTGATCTATACTTTGATTGAAAAAAATGATATAGCAGAGTCAGGTATAAAAATGATTCTTACGGGCGGCTATTCAGAAGATGGCTATCAACCAGCTGAACCGAACCTGATTATAACACAGCATTCGCTTACACTGCCCGGTGAGGATCAAATTAAAAATGGTGTCAAAATCATTACCCATGAATATGGGAGGGATCTCGCATCCGCCAAAACGATCAATTACTCCATTGGCATCTGGCTTATCAACAAGGTAAAGGAAAGTAAAGCAATGGATGTGCTATACCATCAGCATGGTATAGTTTCAGAATTTCCACGTTGTAATCTTTTTATTGTACGAAAAGACAATACTATAGTGACACCGGCTCATCATGTGTTGCACGGCATCACCCGTAAAAATATACTGAAGCTTGCCGCGAAAAGATATAGGGCTGAAGAAGCCATCGTTACCCTCGATGATATCTGTCAGGCGAAAGAAGCTTTCCTTACAAGTACAACCAAACGAATTGTTCCGATTGTACAGATAAATGAAACACAAATAGGAAATGGAAAACCAGGTGAAGTAAGTCTCTCGCTATTGAAGGATCTTATCGCGTTGGAAGATGCTGACTATAAAGCAAAAGTTTTCTGAGTATGTTGATTCGGTATACCTGGCCTGCGTTGGTGTGGTCGTTTATAATTCTGGTGGTAACATTGATTCCGGGCAAGACCCTTCCGAAAGTAGGGTTCTTTCAAATCGATAAAGTTGTTCACTTTTTTATTTTCGGTACACTGATGCTGCTGTCGTCTTATGCCTTGAAGAAGACCTGCGATTATACCGGGCGTCCCGCCAAGGTGCTTTTGATTACGACACTGTATAGTACAGCCTTCGGTATCATGATCGAATTTTTACAACAGTTTGTTCCCGGACGCGGTCCATCTATAGCAGACGTTGTTGCCAATACCATAGGGGTAGGACTGGGTTACCTTGCTTTTCGTTTTTTTGAGAAAAGAAATTGGGTATAATACCGTGCTTCATAATATATAGCGGCCGGCCTTATGATCTTTGATAGATGTTTCAACAAAGTATAGAACTATAACCTTTAAAAAATGAAAAAGACTCTCAAGACACGCATCATATTCCTGGCAATTGTGAGTATAGCGTTCGCGTTTCCGGTACACGCACAAGTTGGTGTGGGGGTGAAGGCCCCTAAAAAGGCAGAGATATTTTTTGACGGTACGCGAAAGATGCTGGATGAGAAGTGGACGTATTGGAAAGGTCCGCGACTGGCGGCTTCATTGCCTATAAAATGGACCATCGTGAAAGATCCGGTTGATAAAGGCACGGTACTGAACGGTAACGACCCTACTGCTGCCGGTGGTAAATACGGCACAGCAGATATAGTTACGAAAAAAGACTTTCGTGATTTCAGACTTCACATTGAATTTCTGATTGTAAAGCCGGGAGGTAACAGCGGTGTATATCTACAAAACCGCTATGAGATCCAGGTGTTGGATGGTGACTCCACAAGTCATGGTATGGCAGCGGTGATCAATGAAACCGAATCACCATACGATGCATACAACGGTCTGGGCAAATGGAATGCGTATGATATAGTTTTCCGTGCTGCACGATTTGAAAATGGAAAGCTCACGGAAAAAGCGATGTTGTCCATGTACTTTAACGGCCGGAAAGTATATACCAATCAACCTATACAGCAAGTATGGGGTGGTGCTAATTCAGGAATTGATGGAGGCAATGATGGGGGTAAAGGTATTACCGATGTTCCGGGCGGTTTGAAGTTACAGGCTGAAGGACACGATGTTCTTTTTCGTAATATCTGGATCGAGGAGTTGAGTTTGAGAGAGCCCAATACTGATTTTTAATTTCGTGGATATACCGTGTGAAAGAACTCAAAAAAAACTTTTTAAAATTTTCAAATCCACACGATGAGCCCGAACTACATTATGCAAGCGTTAACGAAAAGAATGTAAAAATCAGGATCAATTCACGGAGGATGACTCATAGCTAGAACCTTTTTACTAATTTAGCAGCATTCCCCCTCTAAAGCCTATGAAAAATATAGTTACCCGCTTGGCCGTCATGGCATTTTTTGTTCTCATTGCTTCGGCCACTTTTGCGCAGCAGTATCATTATGCTGTAGTAGGAGTGTTTGCCGTAGAAATAAATGCGGAAAAGTTTACCGGCTATGTCCGCAGTCGTCTGTATTATGCAGATTACGGACTATATAACAAGAAGCATCTCTACTATGTATATACTCTTAAAAGTACAAACCGTGCTGAGGTGCAAGCAAAGGTCACGAGTCTTCAGAAAGAAAGTGAATTTAAAGATGCCTGGCTTTATACCGGTGTATTGGAAGGTGGCGCATTGCCGCCAGTCGTAATAGAAAAACCGGTAGTGCAAGTTGATCCGCCTAAAGACACGACCGCTGCAGTTATACCGGATGTAGCTCCTCCCGTAACGGCTGACACTGTGACTGTTGCTGAAATTCCGGCTGCTACACCGGATAGTGCCGCGAACGCGGAGCCCGAAGTACCCGCAGTGGTGCGTGGCAAACTTTTTAGATTCGTGTTGCAAACGGCCGATGGCAAGCCAGTGAAAGGTGAAGTACACAATGTGGATTTTAACCGTGGTCGTGACCTGGCGACTTATAAAACAGATAAGTATATAGATATACTTCGTCCGTCCAACGCTAACAATCCGATGTCGTTGGTATGCGGTATCTTTGGGTATAAGGAAGTTGTGCGGTTTATGGACTACAACAATCCGTCAACGATCGAAGGTGGTGCGGTACAAGATTCAAAAGGTGCCTGGGTTATTCCTTATACGTTGGAACGCATGAAGAAGGGTGATGTATCCGTTATGTACCATGTGGCCTTTTATAAAGATGCTGTGGTGATGTTACCGGAATCTAAAAGCGAATTAGATGAACTCGTCAGCATGATGACGAATAATCCGAATTACAGGATCAAAATTCACGGTCATTGCAACACCATGAATTCTAAGAAGATCATAGCGGTAGGACAATCCAAAAATTATTTTACAACAAAGGGTGCTGAAGAAGTTACCGGCAATGCCAAGGAACTTTCAAGGCTGCGTGCACTGGCTGTACAGAATTATCTCATCGACCACGGTATAGATAAAAGCCGAGCGGATATTTATGCGTGGGGTTCACAGAACATGCTTGCGCCTGAAAACGGACCGAGTGCCAAACTGAACGATCGTATTGAAATTGAAATTACAGCAAACTGACGGTATATATATACATGCGTCCGCTGACCAGACCCTTTAAAGAAATAATACATTGAGATCGATTAGTATCCTGGGATGCGGATGGCTGGGGAAACCGCTTGGTGCAGAACTTGTCAGGTCGGGATATAGCGTTGCCGGGTCTACTACACAGGAAGTGAAGTTTAACGAACTCACGGAGCTCGGTATAAAGCCATACTTGTTAAAATTCAATCCGCGTGCAGAAGGGAAAGACCTTCAGCTTTTTTTTCAGTCGGATATACTGATCATCAGTATACCACCACGGATAAAATCAAGTTCACCGGAAACGTACCTCGCGCTACTCGAACAAGTATTGGAGGAAGCAAAGCGTGGTAGCATTTCCAATATAGTATATATAAGCTCAACAGCAGTTTACCCGGATCGTGACGGTATAGTACACGAAGAAGATGCTGCGCAGGATTCTTATCTCGCGCAAGCAGAGGCGATAATCAATGCACAGTTTGTAACGACCACGATTCGCTTCGGAGGACTTGTTGGGCCCGGCAGACATCCCGGGAGGTTTCTTTCCGGTAAAAAAGATCTAGCAGGTAAAAACCATGCTGTCAACATTATTCATCTGGATGATTGCATTGATATAATCAAACAAATTATTGAACAGCAAATCTGGGATGAAGTATTCAACGCATGTGCAGATCTGCATCCAACCCGAAAAGAGTTTTATACCCGTGCCAGTGAAATACTCGATATGGAACCTCCGACATTTGTTGAGTCCGATAGCAGCAAATCTAAAATTGTGAGTTCAGAGAAGCTGAAGCAACTACTAAACTATACATTTATTCACCACGATCCACTTGCTATAGCAAGTACTGCACAATCACAAAACCGCTGACCTATATATACATGTCGAACATCACACTGGATAAACTCCTGGGAATCGAATACCCCGTCATTGTCGCTCCTATGTTCCTGATCTCAAACACAAAGATGATCAAGGCGGCCCTTAGCCAGGGCGTTACAGCGGCATTCCCGGCGTTGAACTATAGAACCGACCAGGAATTGCGGGCTGCCATCCGGGAGATCAAAGCCTTTTCATCAAAACCGTTTGGTGTTAACCTGATCGTGAACAAATCAAACCCAAAGTATAAAAGTCAGCTGGATACCTTATTGGAATTGAAAGTAGACTATATCATTACTTCGCTTGGTAATCCGAAAGAAGTAATCGAGCGATGCCGTCCACTGGGTATAAAAGTATTTTGTGATGTAGTGGATCTGCAATACGCACAAAAAGTAGAAGCGCTGGGAGCTGATGCCGTGATCGCTGTCAACGCCAGGGCTGGGGGCCATGCAGGAAATTTATCTCCACAGGAATTGATTACTGAGCTAAAAGAGCATTGCAACATTCCGATTATCTCTGCAGGTGGTGTAGCACACGGACAAGACATAAAGCAGGCTATAGATTGGGGAGCTGCGGGTGTATCGGTTGGCACCATCTTTATAGCGTGTGAAGAATCCGATATATCTCCTGAGTATAAACAGGCGATGATTGATTACGGTGAAAAAGATATAGTTCGCACAAATAAGCTGTCCGGTTCACCTCTTACAGTGATCAATACGCCTTATGTCCAACAGCTTGGTACGAAAGCCAACTTGCTGGAATGGATCCTGAATAATAACAAGACCTTAAAAAAGTATGCTAAAATGCTGATCGCGTTGCGCGGCATGAAGGCCGTGGAGAAGGCAGCCTTTGGTGCTACCTATAAAACCGTTTGGTGTGCCGGCCCTGCCATTGAACATGTGAAACGTGTGTTGCCCATGGCGCAGATCGTACGCACCCTGGTAGAAGAATATACCCTGGCTCACAAACAGTCTTAACTTACTTTTAAGCTTTTCGTTGCTATCGGTTTATTTTGTATCAAATAATATATATCTTAAAACAGCTCTTCAAACCCGACCCTCTCAAGAGTATGAAAAGAAGAAAATTTATCGGAATAACAAGTACAACCTTTGTAGGAATGAATTTACCACTGTCATCATCGAGCGCTATGAGTATGTCTGAAGAAAATAACAAACGTAAAATCCTGATTTTCGGAGGAGGTTATAACCAAACGTTTATCAAATATATGGCTGGGCTTACGGGTAAAAGTATGCCGCGTCTTTGTTTTATACCCACGGCATCTGCCGACAATCCGTTTGGTATTGCAAACTGGTTTGAGACTTGTGCTCCGCTGGACGTAAAGCCTTTTGTACAACGTATGTTTATCAGCAGCTATAATCAGAAGGTATCGTTTGAAGAAGTTTTACTGAGCATGGATGGTATTGTAGTAGGAGGTGGCAATACCTTGAACATGATGGCCATCTGGAAGGCGCAGGGTATAGATACCATTTTACGCCAGGCGTGGGACAAAGGAATTGTTTTGGCTGGTGGAAGCGCAGGCTCACTTTGCTGGTTCGAACACGGTACTACTGATTCACGTCCGAAAGATATATCCAAGGTGGAATGCCTGGGTTTTATCAAAGGAAGTCATTGTCCACATTATGATTCGGAGCCTACGCGCAGACCGCTCTATCACTCGTATATAAAGTCCAGGGAATTTAAACCGGGCTATGCCTGCGATGATCAGGCTGCTATATATTTTGAAGATAACGAAGTGAAGAAAGTAATCGCTCTGAAAGAAGAAAGTAACGCTTACTACGTCTACGAAGAAAACGGAGAAGCAAAAGAGCGAAAATTAGTAAAGGAAATTATCAAGTAACATATACCGGTATAAATCCGTATCCACGCAATGGATCCAACAAAGTTAAGCAGAGAATTAGTTTTCAGTACATCGCGCAGCAGCGGACCTGGCGGGCAGAATGTAAATAA
Organism: Ohtaekwangia koreensis; assembly: GCF_900167975.1. Taxonomy (GTDB): domain Bacteria; phylum Bacteroidota; class Bacteroidia; order Cytophagales; family Cyclobacteriaceae; genus Ohtaekwangia; species Ohtaekwangia koreensis. The sequence continues at coordinate 294,233 of NZ_FUZU01000003.1, read as the reverse complement.
AGTAAATACGAAAGTAACGTTGAAGTTTGATGTTGCGAATTCATCTATTCTCACCGAAGAAGAAAAACAGATCCTGGCTATGAAACTGGCCACCCGCCTTACAACGGAGGGAGTACTGGTATTGACATCACAGGATAAACGCTCGCAGCTTGATAACAAGGAAGCCGTAATTCTGAAATTCCAAAAGGTCATCGCGAAGGCCTTTGAAAAAAAGAAAGCGCGTAAGGCCACGAAGCCCTCCAAAACATCGGTTCAAAACCGGATTCAGAAGAAGAAGCTTCACTCCGAGAAAAAGAAATGGAGAAAAGGACCAGACGAATAGATCTATACTGTAACTGTATAGCTGGTATAAATTTGCTGTTTAGCCCACCAATTTAATGAAGGCACCGTCATGCTAGCGTTTATAAAGAAATACCCGGCCACCATTATACTCCTGGTTGTTAACATCGGTGTTTTTGTCGTGATGTATTTTCAGACGGGCACGCTTGATGAACCTGCCTGGAGTCAGAATGCCCTGAAACGTGGAGCGCTGTTTAATCCCTATGTACTGCGCGATGAATGGTATAGATTGTTCACGCACATGTTTATGCATGGACATTTACTACACATCGCCCTAAACATGAGTGCGTTGTTCTTGGTGGGAAGTGAGTTGGAAGAAAAAGTGGGAACGAAGAAATTCTTATGGGTATATTTTAGCACGGGTATAGCCGCTGCATACAGTAGTTTGTACTGGCATTTATTTAATGTCGGGGTGGGAGCATCAGGAGCGCTTTTCGGACTACTGGGATTTCTGCTTGTTTTCAATCTATACTATAGCAGGCAACAGAAAACTTCTGCAGTACCCATTCTGATTACTTTCATTGTTTTTCTGGGTATTAATACATTATTCTCTGCTGCACTCAATGGAGATCAGGCGGCACACTTCGGTGGTCTTGCGGCCGGTATCGTACTGGCGGTATTTACGCTGGTGTTCACCCGGTCGTTTCACAAGGTTTTAGTGGAGTATGCATTCGTTCCAATCCTTATACTGCTATATTTTGCGCTTCCTCGTTACCAGGTACATTACTTTGATTTCTTTCAGAAAGTATTGGCGGCAGAAGATTCCGCGAATGCGGTCTTCGATAAGAAGAACCTGTCGGATGAGGCTTTTGCCGATGCGTTCCGGAAAAATACGATGTTGTGGGATACTGCCGGTATACTCTTGCAGGAGCAGGAATATATACCGGAAGCCTTGCAACCTGATACCTTTAAGCTAAAGCGGTATATAGCATTACGCAAGAAAATCAATATCGCGCGCGTAGCGATGATTGATCGTGAATCCTATATATACCTGGATAGTATAGAATTGGCGCAGGATTCTTTGAAGGCTTTTATATCGCTGGATTACCCTTTACTGATGACGCGGGTACGCGTTGAGAAAGAGGAGCCTGAACCTGATCAGCCTCCCATGAAAATGACAACGGTATGGTACGATCGCAATTGGGAAGAAGTGTCGGGGCCACCCGCTGAATATTACCGGATTGGCTATCGCGATTCATTAGGTTTGTGGCAAGGAGCTGTGCGCGACCACTATGCAAACGGTGTTATACAAATGAAGGGATCTTATAAAGACGATAAACGCGATGGCGTGTTTTTATATTACTCAGATCACAACACCTATACCTCTGCTGGTCGCTATAAAGATAACAGGAGCATCGGAAAATGGGAGACCTATCATACTAATGGACGATTGGAAAGTGAAGTATACTATACCGATCGTTATTTTCTAAAGAACTTTTGGGACTCGACAGGCCATCAATGGGTGAAAGATGGTGAAGGCAAACAGATTCAACGCTATGCGAATGGAGTTGTGGCAACCGAAGGCGAGTATAAAGATGGATACAAAGAAGGATACTGGTATGGTCGCCATGAAAACGGAGAAATGTATTATGAAGAGAATTATCACCAGGGGAAATTGCTTCATGGCAGGTCGAGAAGTATAAAGGGAGAAGGTGTAGTATATGACGCCAGTAGTTTATACCCGTTGCCCGAAGGAGGCTATACGAAACTTGGACAGTATTTTCAGGAAGCGGTAAAGAAGTTTGAGAGCTCGGAGAAAGGTACTGTGCGATTGTCATTCAGGGTTACAACGGATAAGTTGATAGCCGATATTCAAGTAGAGACGAGTGTATCCGAAGAGGTGGATAAAAAAGCAAAGCAAATCTTGCTGGAAGGTCCATCGTGGATTCCTGCGAAAGAACACGGACTGGAGCCTGTGGAAGGCTACGGTGTGGTATCCATTGATTTTTAATCGAACGACTAAGTCTTCGTACTGTTTCTATGGGTATATTTGCACCCGTTTAATGAAGTATATCCTATGAGGTTAGGACAATTGGCCAGAAAACTGGCAGTAAGACCTGCTGAAATCGTTGATTTTCTGGCAACGAGCAACATCCGCATTGATGACGGCACGAATGCGCGGTTAGATGACGAGTATGTAGTGCGTGTGATTCAACACTTTGCACCTGCACGTCTGGAAGAAATTATGCAACCGGCTGTTGAAGAAGTACAGGAAGTTGTATCCGATAAAAATATCATCGAGATCAATAACCTCGAGCCAGAGGCTGCTATAGAAACGGTTGTGGTTGAGCCAGAGCCGGTAATTATACCCTCTTTGCAAGAGGAAATTCAGTCGGCACCTGCAGAGACAAAGATTATTGTCGCTGATGTACAGGAGGACGATAAGACTGAAGTTATCGAGGACAAGACGGAAGTTATCAAAGCTCCTAAAGTTGAATTGGCCGGATTGAAAGTGTTGGGTAAAATAGAACTTCCGGAACCGAAGAAAAAAGAGATCGCAAAACTCCCTGAAGAAGAAACATCAGCAACCCCGGAAGATAAAGTTCAGGAACCTGCACCTGTTAGACCAACCAGGAATCGATCTGAGGGAAGAAAGAATTATACTTCCGAACGCAGAAGCCAACAGCCACGAAGAAATCCTATAGCGTTACAACGCGAACATGAAGCACGCGAAGCGGAATTAAAACGTGAGGAAGAAGCAAAACGTGAAAAGGAGAGACGTACGCTATACTATCAGCAACGCGTTAAAGCTTCTGTTCCTACAAAGCCCGCGCGTTTGATCGATGAACCCGTGATGCAGATGACTTCTGATCATCTTGACAAAACTCCCACAACCTGGTTGGGGAAATTCTGGAAGTGGTTCCGCTCTTAAAGCGAGTTCTGAACTATATTCTGTAACTACATTCATCAACATCATTCTCAGTACTATACCGTAACGGAGTTGCCCATACCGGCATGTCCTTTTGGGGCGGGCATGTTTTTTATGTTTTATCAACAGGATTATAAAAAGCCTGTTGATATGAATATACCAGCGAAACCTTCAGCGTATGATTACTCCATTGCTCCAGGAGTGTGGGGGAAGAAAGATGTCTTTGTAAATTATTATTTTATTCAGGACAGTGAAACGAAAGCCTGGTTCCTGGTGGATGCAGGTTTAAAATGGTCAGCACCACGGATCAAAGCAATGGCTCGCGATCTGTTTGGTGAAGGCAGCAAGCCTGCCGGAATCATTCTTACACACGGTCACTTCGATCATGTTGGTGCATTGCATACGCTCGCGCAGGAGTGGAGTGTTCCTATTTACGCTCACACGCTGGAACTGCCATATCTTACAGGTAAATCATCTTATCCTCCTGCAGACCCCACCGTGGGTGGTGGATTGATGTCTTCTATGTCGTGGATGTATCCGAAGGGACCTATAGATATACAACCCTATATTCAGCCGCTTCTTGATAATAGCGATAACGTTATACCAGGACTTAGCGGTTGGAGATATATACATACTCCCGGACATTCACCGGGTCATATCAGTTTATTCCGCGAAAGCGACAAGGTGTTAATTGCTGGCGATGCCGTTGTAACAACACGACCTGAATCGGCTTTGTATGCATTGTCTTATAAGAAGCAACTGTCAGGGCCACCCAAGTATTTCACCTGCAACTGGGCCTCAGCAAAAATATCAGTACTGAAACTTGCAGCCCTTGATCCGCAAATTATAGCGACAGGTCATGGAGAACCGATGCAGGGTGAAGAGATGCAACTTGCTTTACAACGCCTTTCAACACGTTTTGAAAAACTCGCGCAGCCAGAGCATGGCCGCTATGTAAATGAGCCTGCTGTAACAGACGAGACCGGTGTAGTATATCTGCCGCCTGCTGTTGAAACGAGTTATCCTACAGCTTTAAAAGTGGTGGGTATATCGCTTGCCGTTTTATCGGTTGGTTTCCTGATATACTATCAGGCTAAAAAGAGAGCGGAACGTAAAAGTAGTATAGGAAACGATCTGTTGAGTAGTGCTCTCAAGGGTAAGTCGCGGCATGCGTTGCATCACTTGCTTAACTGATATATACTTGGAAGGCTCAGGAGTGCACGGTTTCCTGCGAAGTGGAAACCGCGCCTTCTGTTGGCTCGATCTTCTTGCCAAAGCGGGTTGCATATACTTGTGTAAATTCAGCCCCAAACAAGAGAATCATTCCCGCATACGTAACCCAAAGCATGATTAATATCACTGACCCTGCTGCTCCATAGGTAGAAGCAGGGTCGGCATTGCCGAAATAAAATCCCAGTGCAAATTTCGCGATTACGAATAGTATGGCTGTAAGCGTTGCACCAATCCATACGTCCTTCCAACGGATTCGCGCATCGGGAAGAAATTTATAGATGGCCGCAAAGAGTAATGTGACAATGCCAAGCGATACTACAATATCTACCACTCTGAAAACGATGATAAGTGATTCCGATAAATAGCCGACAACCCAATCGCGCACAGCACTGAGTCCTGCAGAAATCACTAATGAGATCAGCATAAGAAATCCGACTACCAAAATCAATCCGAATGAAAAAATCCGGTCGCGAATGAGCTTGAGAAATTTTTGTTTGGGCTGTGGCTTTACTTCCCACATCTGGTTCAGGATCTGTTGCAGTTTATAGAACACGCCTGTTGCACCGAAGAGCAAGGTTGCTATACCAATAATCGATGCAAGTGTTGATCCTTTGTTTTCACTTGCTTTCGCAATGATAGACTCAACATCTTTCGCAGTGCCTGTCCCGATCATGTCATTGATCTGTGCTGAGATCTGGTTGGTGACAGCTTCCTGACCAAAAAAGTATCCGGCAAGATTGATAATGATTACCAGTAATCCGGGAAGTGAAAAGATAGTATAGTATGCGATCGTAGCGCTGTTGCTGAAAGGGTCGCGCTCATTCCATTGCCTGTACGTACTTTTAAGCAACGACCAGAAATTTTTCAGAAGAGGTATCACACGCATGGAACACTTTGTTTTATTGGAAAATCATCTGATTGATCTTATCAAAAAATTATTCCAAAGAACAGTGCGATGAGTAATCATGTTCTATAAACCATCTCAAAGTATACTAAAAGAAAAAGCCACCAGAGACCTGGTGGCTTTTAACCTATAATGTTTTATATGTTTAGAAAGTGATCATCTCAGTTTTTCCGCTGCTGGTAGATACTTCGAAAGTGATTTTAGAATCCGTTGTTGCTTTTACCTGGCTCAGGTTGTAGATCAAACCGAAAGAACCTGTAACCTGAACATCTTGCTTGTGCAACAAAGCGTTGTTCGCGAAGATCTTTACAGTAACAACTTCTGATCCGTTGTTCGCTACATTCAACATATATTTATTCTGATCGTTAGCAACTTCAGTAACTTTAATGAAGCTAACAATTCTATTCATGGTATAGTTGACTTTTTCAACTTGCTTACCATTCTTATCTTCCAGAACGATAGTATATTCTCCTTCTGCTAATTCGCTGAAGTTATAGGGACGTACAAATGATGCAACGTTGCTCAATACTTCAGAGAAAACCAGTTGATTTGCGCTGTTGATGATAGATACTTTTACTTTACCAACTTCTTTAGTTTTGTAATAGATTTTGTAAACGCTAGAAGTAGAGGTAGAGATAACCGTTAGTGATGCAGGAGCATCAGCAAATGCAGTAGCAGACATGATGATAAAAGCGAAAACTAAGGCAGAGAATTTTGAGTTCATATTGTTGTTGTTAAATGATGTCGTTGTTAATTGACGATACAAAGGTGAAGAATCGTTTCTCCGCTTCTCATGCAAAGCGATGGTTCCCTTGCTTCGCGTAAGGAAAGCCATCCGGCAGCATCATCAGGATAATCTTCTCCGCTGATCAGGCGGAGCAAAACTGATGAGAGAAGAAGCGCCCCCGGACCAAATTCTATTACTGTTTAAATGTTGTTACGGAATATTATTCTGATTTCGGTCCTTAAAAATCACGTTTTAAGGTTAAAGAAGCTTTAAATATCCTTAAATCAGAATATAATTCGATTTGGTATGATGTATGATATATGCCTAAAGTGAAGATTTTGGGTGTAAAATGTATTCATTCAATGCAATCCTACTTTATACACGATGAAACGGTTTTACAGGTCACATTTTGAGAAGAAAACAGGTACTGCTATAACTATATATGGCTGTTTTAACCGGGTATAATATTTTAACTGGTAAACCTGAATTTAACTTTCAGGATTCATGGTATACGAGATCGGAAGCAGTACAATGTTATTTGAAATTGACCGCACAGCAATTGTAGATATTTCTGTTGGCGACACAGTGCATGCAAAAGGCTTTCATGAAGCACAATATACTTGGAAGCAGCAAGATAGTCAGTTTATGGAAAGTAATCCGGATGCCAAGGTATTTCTGAAACTTAAAAGAGATGCGAAGGGTACATATGAGGCTGCCGGCATCACGGTTATTACGGAGAGCTGATATCTTTTTTCAAACGCCAATTTACTTTTTCAAACGCTTCTGTTCATTACCTTTGCGGGTATAGTTTACGATATACAATGAACGGTACAGTACGAGCCAATATTAAAAAAGGAATTCAGGTTAAGATTGTTTTGAAGAAAGATCAACGGACCGGAACCTTAACGGAAGGTATAGTAAAAGATATACTTACCAGCGCTCCTGTACATCACCGCGGTATTAAGGTGCGCCTCGAGGATGGTCAGATCGGCAGAGTACAGGAGATCACTCAATAATTCTGACGAAGATGGAAAAACAGCCTAACAATCCGCTGCACGGTAAGACTTTGGAAATGATCGTCCAATATTTAGTAGATCATTATGGATGGGAGGAACTCGGTGATCGCATTACTATTCGTTGCTTCAATGAAAATCCGAGTATAAAATCAAGCCTTACGTTTCTTCGTAAAACACCGTGGGCCCGAACAAAAGTAGAAGCGCTCTATATAGATACCATCGAGCGGGCATAGCGCGAGGTGCATTCACATTTATACTTTATTCTCTTTCACCACTTTAATGGTAACTAACAATTGGCCGACATGCCGTTGTGTGTGTTCAGCGGCATGAAAGAGAAGTCCTAATACATTCGAAGGAATTTGTTGCCGGCCGACACCGCGAGGTTCAAGCAATGTTCGCTCATCGGTTTCACGTAACTGCTGCAATGCATATTGCACTTGTAGCTCAAACGCCCGTACAAGATCTTGTGCGGTATAGATTTGTGATGAATCTCCTTCCAGTTGCAACGCCCTCAGTTGTTGTTCAGAAAGTGCTTCACCACGTGCATAGGTAAAGAGCCTGTCGAGTACACCCGATAAATGCTGAAGATGAAAACCAACAGAAGCCTGGCTATAGGGCTTGATCCATAGCTTATTGGTATCAAAATCAGCAGTTGCTTTTCTTATTTCTTCGGTGGCCTGTAGCATCGCATGTGCCACTGGCTGCAGCAATGCAGGGATTTCAGGAATGGGTCCGCGTAACCAGACTTCTCGTGTATCACTCATTCACCAAATATATACATTCAGACACAACGAATGGCATATCAAAAAGCAAAATCACCAGGACGAAACGCAGTGGGAGTGATGTTGAGAAATTTCTTGAAGTCTTTTACAAGATGCATCTGATCAAAGTAATTGAACTCGTAGGCAATGACAGACCATTTCTCGGAGGGACGTTGTTTGCGTGCCTGCATTACTTTTTCGAAGCGCAGAAGATTACTATAGGTCTTAGGGGATACGCCAACTTCCTTCCTGAAATTGCGTTCGAGGTGGCGGCCTGATAGCGGAATGTCTTTATATAGGGATGTGATACGACTGGCAGATGCCACGTCTTTGATCAACGTGGCGAGTTTTTCTGAAGCGGAATCTGCTGATCGAAGTGATAACTGATTAATCAGAAAGGGCTCAATCATATTTTTGCAGCTATCAAAATCTTTGCATTCCATAAGCTGTTCGGTTATGTCATTGAACAAGGCAGGCATCACAAGGGAAGCGTCTACGGACTGATCACAAAATTCACTCATGGGTATACCCAGTAACTGATATATACCTGTGGGCTTGAAGCGGATACTGAAACAGGCAAAGTCTTCATTGATCTCGATCCTATATTTGCGATACGTGCGTGGGCCGCGAATGGTACAACGCGCAAATGGAATGAGCTGCCCTGAAGAACACAGAAAAGTTTTATAGCTTCCGCCTATAAAAAAATCAAGTGAGTTTGCCGCACGACAAGGCATCTCTTTGATGATGGTATGGCTATCATGCAAGGAGATTTTCCGGTAGCGGTATTCTTCAACAAAGGCATTCAGTGGTGCTGAGGGCGCTTGTTTTTCAAGCAGCGATATAGCAGGGAGCGTCATTGTATTCCGTGATCGATATACCAATATAATCACTTCACGAATGCAAAATCATGCTATACCCCTAAAAGGGTATAGGCCTGCTAGCCGATACTATATCCAGTGCTGAAACGGATTGATTTATTCTTCTTCGTAGAATTCTTGTAAGGCGCCAAAATACATGGTGTTCCAGCCCTCTACAATATCTTCATAATCCTGGTCGGGTATATTTGTATGTCTCAGCTCAACAGAAGTGCCTTCCGTAGCCGGATGCAGTTTTATCGTGACGATTGATTCTTCCACCTGATCACCGAAATACCATTGCTGCACAATTTTCTTTTCGTGTTCAAACGAAATGTTCTTCCCCACAATGTTTCCATCCCAAAGCGAAAATTCTGATCCGGGCTCTGTAGACATTTCAGCAGGTTCGCCTGACCATAGCTGAATCGTAGTTGGGTTGGTCAATGCCAGGTATACAAACTCCGGTGATGCCGGGATGATGTAGTATTTTTTGAAATCTTTCATGCTGAAACAAAACTCTGCTCAAACCTAAGGTTAAAAATTTATCGGTTCAGCATACCGGATGAAATATATTAGGTGGTCCTGGGTTTTGTTGATGAAGTACACAGCAAGGGAGACGTCAGCGGGAAAAAGGAAACGGAATTTATCGCTAGATTTACATTCCATTTAGATGCTATATGAAAACGAAGGAATGCCCATCCTGTGCGATGCAAGTTAGCTCCCGAAGTAAAATTTGCCCGATCTGTCAATATGAATTTACGCGATCGAGCAAGGCTTTGCAATGGGTCGCGCTCTTGTTGGTATTGTTGTTCATTTATTTGATCCTGTTCTGAAAGCTATATATAAGGATGTACTCTGTGAAGAAACACATCCCTGTATAGATAGATTTTATCCTGCAGCCTTCTCTCCATTCTCTACGCTGGGAGCGATCTCCATTGCCTTTGTTTTGTAGACAGCGATCATGCGTGAAGAGAATACCACTACCAGCACGGCCATCGTCAGCAACACTCCTGAACATATAAATATATTCGAGGTAACCGCGAAGAAACTTCCGGAGGCGTAAATGATCAGGATAAGGATAACGGAGAATGGCATCGAACACGCCAGTACATTCATAGCAAAGTCCAGGTCGAATGTTCTCGATATAGGCTTGTCTGAAGATTTACTTTCCATCTGTCCAACGGCTGCCATATGCGCATACGGCCAGAAGCTACAGGCGCTTTGTGGGAAAACAACCATGAGCAGGATGGTAGGTATATCTGTTACCGGGAAAAAGTATAATAACAATGCACTGATCAGGAATGCTATACCAGACCTGAAGAAAAGAAATGAAAATATAGTGCGCACCTGGTCCCACGTGAGCCGCATGGAGAGTCCGATGAATAATAATACCAATGGAGTCATCATCAGGCTCAGTCGATCTATACTCAGGCGTATAAACTCAGGGAAAGTAGCATACGAAAGTCCCAGCGACAGCATTACAACCGCTGTAAGAATGACCAGGTTTACCGGCTCATTCAGCAAGGATAGCAGCAGATCTTTTACTTTGTTATTCTGGTTGGGCGCACTCTCTTTGTTGACTTCAAAATACCATTTCATGGCAATGGTATAGGAGATGATGAGCACGAAGATCTTATTACCAACATCAGCCAATGCTGCCATTGCCAGCGGGCCTTGTCCGCTATATTCCATGATGAATGGAAAGCATGACAGCCCCGGTGCCAACGAAGGGATCAGCATGATGAGCGTGCGATACTGATTTAACGGAATGTGAAAGACGGAACGCAAGGGCAGCTTATCAACCAGCAAATGCATAACGATATTGAATCCTAACGACAAGATTGGAATGATGATGAGATCAGATTTGAAATCGATCTGCAGTAAGGCTATAAATATAGTCGCGGGCAGCGCCAGGCTCAGGATCAAGGTCTTGATTCCTTCGCGCTGATCTTTATTCTTTATCTTTTTACGAAAGAGATAGCCAATAACAATAAGCAATAATAATGATATGGTTTTTGTGGTGGCAGAACTCATAATTAGTATCGGTGAATTGTTGGTGATTGATGCAGGAAGATCTTTCTTCAACACCCTCGCGGCCGGCATGAGTATATATACTCATGCCGGTGCGGTGTGCCTCTTTCAGAACGGCTATATACCGTGTAGAATGATTGCTATCAACTCACAATTTCATTCAAAGTCTTCACAAAGAGTTTGAGCTCATCCATGGTGCCCATACTAACGCGGCCGTACGGCTTGCCGTGTATATCGTATCCCCGTATACCTACGCCTTTTTCAAGCATCTTTGCCATCATATCCTTTACCGGTATTTGTATCGGGAAGAGAATGAAACTGGTATAGGAAGGTATAGGATTCATTTTTGCTTTTGTAAGCTCGGCAAAAACGTACTCGCGGTTCTTTTTGTTATTGGTGCGTGTATAGTTTTGAAACTCTATATCGTTCATACTGGCGAGCGCACCTTCGAGTGAGGTAATGCTGATGCCCATTTCAGTACGCACCAAGTCCTGAATCATTTTAACACGTTCCGGTTTTGCCACCATATACCCGATCCGTAATCCGGCCATACCGTGGATCTTCGAGAAAGTTCTGCTGATGATCACATCATGTCCTTCCTTGATCAGGCCAACGGCAGTCTGCTTGTCGGGTTCATCCAATAGCTCGAGGTAAGCTTCATCGATAAATATAGGAGCTTTGGAAGCCACCTTTCTGCTGAAGGTCTTGATCTCTTCAATAGGCGTTAATGTACCGGTAGGGTTGTTTGGGTTACAGATATATATCAGTTTGGTATCAGCATCGACAACGCCGGCCATGGCAGTTAGGTCGTGCGCATAGTCCGCGCGAAGCGGTACATTTTTCCAGGTAGCACCAATAGACGTGGCTGTATTTACCAGCGACATATAGGAAGGATCTGCTGAAATTACATTGCCGCCTTTCATACAAAGCGCGAATGCTACTTTCTCAAGTACATCGGTTGATCCCGGTGCCAGGAGTATATTCTCCGGAGCAACACCTTCTTTTTGCGCCAGGATCTCGATCATCTTCAGGCAGCTTTTATATACATACCGGTTGCCTTTACTGGCACTTTCTGCAATGGCCGCGACTGCTTTCTTTGAAGGTCCCCACGGATTTTCATTTGCCAGCAAGCGCGCCTTCAGGTTTTCCATATCCGAAGGAGCAATATGATATTGTTCGAGCAGATGATATTGTCCTTTATAGGGCTTCATCCCAAAGGCAGGTTTCGCCTCGATGGTGCCCGGCAATGCAAGACTGGTTACAATGCCGCCTGCAGTGACAGCGCTCTGTCTCAGCCATGTTCTTCTACTAATACCCGGTGTTGTCATGTTACTGGTTTGTTTGGTGGAATATATTGTTGAGTTGGTTTTCTATTCACTGGCCGCTACCGGGGTAGCATTTTCTCCTATATCACCTGCAGCAATCACGCTCGACTCCAGAAAGATCTTCACGTGTGCATCGTACTCTTCAAGCTCATCAAAAAATGTTTTGCTGGTAATGACATAGAATTTAGAAGTTCCAAATTCACCGGTGCTGCCGTTGACAGAGTATAGGGGCTGCAGCTCGGTCAGCAAAGCATCTTCCGCTTTCCCGCTATAGATCCCGGAAGGATAAAACTTATCGCTGGTAGTATTATACAGCGAAACCTGCACCAGTGTATTTTTAGCATTGTCTTTCCAGAATACAATACGTCCCTCTATATTTCCCTGTACAGCGTTAAGAGTATAGGCCTTGTATACCGAAAGTGTGCCACCTCCCGGAGCGGTGTTTAGCTCAGGTTCAACATTATCTTGCTCACATGCGGTTAAGTATAGAAGAGCCGGTATAAGTATAAACATCATCCGGGTCGTTGTAAGAAGTAAATTTTTCATCAGCTGTTACAGGTTAGAAGTTGAATAAAATCCGTCCGTAGTAATATGCGCCATTGGAACCTTGCTGGCTGTTGGAGTACAGGTAGAAACCTCTGTTCTCCTCTCGCATGATGTCTGGGTACTTGTCAAATATATTGTTGCCGCCAACAGACAGTTTTAGGTTCATGGTAAGGTCGTAGCTGATGCTCATATCAAATATAGTCTGTCCCGAAAAAGTTTGATCATAATATACTCCGCTGGCATCGGAAACGGTTGAAAGTTCAGTAACACTTCCATAGTAGGTACCGCGGAACATAGAAGAGAACTTTCCGAAGCGGTAATTTGCAGAACCGATCAGTTTTGTGCGGGGTGTACCCGTCTCAAACTGACCTATAACAGATCGGTTCAAATACTTCTCAACAAGTTGTTCGTCTGTCAGGTTCTCAACATTCAGATCGACCACCTTGGTATCGATAAGTTCGTTCTTGCTAAATATAGCCGCCAGGTTTATGTTGATCTGAGAATTGCCGGTAAGGCTTGTAGTATAATTACCCACGAGCTCTATACCTTTTGATCGTACATTACCTCCATTCACAAAGAACTGCGCTTCGCCCTGTGCTCCGATTACTTCATCGTAGTTATTGCCAACCTCAGCAGCATTGAAGCTGTTCGTTCTGAAAATCCGGTCCTTTACATCGATCTGATAGGCATCAACGGTGATCTCAAAGCCAATGATAGGTTGATAGGTGAGGCCTGTTCCTATACTCTTGGAGCGTTCTTGGGAAAGCTCTTTGATGCCCAGTACCCGTGCCGCTGTACTGTTGGTAGGATAGGTAGTATAGTCAACGGGCTGTGGTACGCCATTCTGATCCGGGAGGAATACGGTAGCGGTATGTGTATAGTTTAGTTCCTGTAAAGAGGGTGCCCTATATCCGCTGGAAATCGATCCGCGAAGCGAAAGATTCTTAAGTATAGAATATCGCGCTGCAAATTTACCGGTAACGACTCCTCCGAAGTCAGAGTAATTTTCAACACGCGCTGCGCCTGCTATAAGTAGAGCTTCAGAAAGCTCAAGCTCAGCATCTATATACGCAGCAACGTTCGTTCTATACTCATCGCGTTCATTTTTAGGACCGAATCCTGCAAAGCATTGGCAATTGGATGCCAGTGATTTTATGATGACCTGGTCTCCACGTTGTACTGCTACCGGATTTCCATTCGCATCAACAATAGGAGTGCTGCTGCCATCTTCCAGGGGTTTTCCATCGGGACCCACTAAAAGTCCATCTTGTGTGATCGTTAATGTACCGGCATCTCCCGTGGTATAACTTTCTTCCTGTCCCTTCAGGATCTTGTAATTTTCCACGCGCATTTCAGCACCGAAGGCTATATTTAGTCCATGCGCTATATCTTTGAAGTTACGTGAGAAGTCAAGGTTTGTAGTGTTTTGCGAGAACTGGTGTGTACCCAGATTCATTTCCACCGGTGAATTAGAACCGAGTGACGCATTGAAAGTATTCACCATACCGATGCGCATTTTATTTCTACCGAACGTATTGCTGAAGTCCATATTGAACAGCCCTGCTTTACTTCGAAGTCCGATCGTAGAAGAGTAATCCGCGGTGTTGGAAGTCATCTGTGGTCTGAATCCATTGGGATATAGTAAATAATTAAAGCGATCGGTTTGTGCGGGCCTTCTGAAATAACACGAATATCCTTCCAGGAATTTATAAGATATACCTCCGAAGGCATATAAGGTAGTGGTGGGGCTTAATGCGTACTCCGCGTTATAGAATGTACTTCCCAATGTTATAGCCGGCATACCAGCATATACTGCGAAGTCTTCAGGCTCCAGGCCACGTGCAGCCATCAATCCTTCAGATGTTTTTACAGAAGAGGCCAGTGCTTCATTACCGCTTCCCAAGGCAGCAATGAGCTCAGGATTTGTAATGACGGGATTGCCATATTTATCCGTTCGTTCATTATTCAGATAGGTGGCGTCATATACTTCCCAGTCGTTTACAAAAGGACGTAGTGTTGGCCTCCGTTGTGTGAGCTCCCCGGAAAGATTAATGAATCCTTTCGCACCGAGGGAGAATCCATAGTTTGCCGTCAACTGATAATTATACCCATCCGGATTACCCTTGTCAGTCAGACTACCGGCATCGCCTCCGGAGTTCAGGTATCCGCCACCGGTAAAGCTTCCGGTAAGTTTATCAGTACCTTTTTTCAATACTATATTGATTACACCCGCGACTGCATCGGAGCCATACTGTGCTGCTGCACCATCGCGAAGGATCTCCACCTTTTCTATAGCAGAGGCTGGTATAGTCATCAGATCCACAGAGGTAGAAGGACTTCCAACGGCAGTTGTAATAATGAGAAGGGAAGAAGTATGTCTTCGTTTACCATTCACCAGTACGAGTGTCTGGTTAGGCGCCAGGTTTCTGAGCTGAGCCGGATCAACGTGAGAATCAAGATCACCGCCTTGCGACCGCACTGCATTGAAACTTGGAGCAAGTATAGCGAGCATTTGCGCGAGGTCTATTTGCGGAAGCTCTCCCATAATATCCTGGATTGGAATCACGTCTACAGGCACAGGTGTTTCAAGCACCGTGCGCCCCACGCTTCGTGTGCCGGTAACAACTATTTCACTCAACTCATTTAAGGTCTCCTCCAGAGGAGCATCGATGGTTGTTTCCGATCCTATTTTAACTTCTTTCGTTTTGAAGCCGATGAAAGAGAACACCAATATATCATTCGGTGTCGCGGTGATGGTATATATACCTTGTGCATCGGTAAGTGTACCCTTGCCGGCATCACCTTTCAGGATAACACTCACACCGGGTAAGGGAGCACCATCGACAGTGGACGATACTTTGCCTGTTATTTTAGATTCCTGGGCCAGGGTTGGTAAAATACATACAATGACTAGTAGTAATGGTAGAACTGTTTTCATGTTCATTATTTAGTGTTGATGAATACGGAGGTGACTCGTTATATATAGCGTTTTCACCTTATCAAAAAGACAATACACGAGTGTATGAACGCGGTGTGCGTTCACGACTGTTAACCAACAGGAGTCGGTACTATAAAGCAATTCGTATCCGGGCTATCTTCAGACGATTGCTGAAGAAGCGTACAACACTTTAAATCTTAGGATGTGGTGGTATTCTTCTCATATATATTTATAGGTTTAATTAGGTCAATGAATGAGACGTCTGTTCGCGGAACCTGAATTCAACCCTTCCACCTTTGCTACACATAGCGAACTCGCCCGGGATCACTTTTCAAACGATAGCTTGCTATATTTGATGTTTTTGATTTGGTAAAGCAATCCCATGAGTAAGATAAGATGAGAGATATACCGGATGCATCGGCAATATTACCTAGCAATAAGCTGAAGAATTTACGGATCGGTTTGTAGGTAATGCGCAGAAAAAATTGTAATGCGATTTTTTACAACGTTAGCGGAAATATACTATATACTTGGTGTTAAACCGAAACGCTATGTAATTTTTTAATATAGTATAGTTTTATGCTGCGTTGTAACGAATACTGCGCACAAGCAATGTCACGTTCGCATGAATCGATAAGTAGTAAGAGAGGATGGGTGAGGGATTGAATCAGGAGATCCGGATTTTTTGCTCGGCTATTTTTGTCACCAGTTCGGTTGTATTCTTCAGGTTGAACTTGCCAAGTATATTCGCGCGGTGCGTATCGATGGTACGCGGACTCACATCAAGCATGGCCGCTATTTCTTTACTTGAATTTCCCTCCATCAGATACCTGATAATTTGTTTTTCCTTCGTGGTAAGGAAGGGGAGTCCTCTGAAATTTCTTTTATGAAGGTTTGTGATCAGCAGATTGGATATTTCGAGTGAATAGAATTTCTCCCCTTCTAACACTCTGTTTATCCCCGAAAGGATTTCTTCAGGTTCCGAGTCTTTATGGATATAGCCGTCAATGTCAGCTTCCATAGCATTCATGATGTGGCACTCTTCTTTTAACAGGGTAAGTATAATTATCCGGATGTTGGGATTATGTACTTTGATATAGCTGGCGACATCGAAGCCTGCTTGTTTATTAAGAGAGATGTCTACAAGCACCAGGTGTGCATCAAGTGTTGAGACATATGGTTTTATAGCATTGAAGCTTTTGTATTCGCCTGTTATTTCAAAACGTGGCTCTTCTTTGAGAAGAGTCATTAAGCCAATTCTGAACAGGGCGTGATCATCAAGTACGGCTATCTTTACCATGTTAGTAAATATAACTATTCATGGTAGTTTATAAACCAGCAATGGTTTGATAACCGCATAAAATATTTCGTCAATTTCTTACAATCGATTGAATTAAGTATATGTTAACTCTTTATTCGCTAAATGTATACTAATGACGACCAATAGTATAAAAAAAGCTTGTCGCCCTCACGGGTAACAAGCTTCTATACTATAATCTTGACGTTACTTGGCTGGTGTCACCCAAGGACCCCTTTGCTCCTTTGTCACCCATGGACTTTTACGCAAGGTGCTATCGTCCCCTTCTTTTACCTTTTGATTGGCTGAAGACTTCTTACCGGGCACAGTTCGCGTTAGCAGTGTGATTATAATTTCAGAAGCGCCAAAGGCAACGTGCGGAATGTAAAGATGATCGGCAAATTCGAAAAGCCAGGGTGATGCCGCCAACAGAACACCGGATAAAAAATCAATAATTAGGTGAACAGGCATCGGTAGTAATTTTATAAGACCTGGTTCATAGTTCGTAAGCAGGCTGTAGAATAAAGTGCTACCGCCCAATGCAACCGGTACCCAAGTCTCAGGGCTATCGATCGTGAAGCCAAGCAGCCAGGGAATTCCAATCAGTGCTGCCCCCACGAGATAGTCCAGAACGCCATGCACTTTTGTGGATATGAATCTCATATACTTTTATAATTGTTTTTGGAAGTAACGGATTATCCAGGTGTAAATTTTATGCCTGTGGGAATGATTTGTTCGGCATCGGTTGGTGTATACCTGGACGTTAAGATTGGAGATATTTTTCAACGATTGTATATATTCTGTCCGCTTATGTCTCTATAAAGAATTGATTCCCAATCGAAAATAGATAATGAAAAGAATTTCGGTTTGGATGAAAATTATTCATGTATATCCTTCAAGGAAAGTGTCAACCTGTTCCTTGCTGATTACGTTTGAACTGGTAAAATTTATATTTCCACCGCCGCTTTAAACTCATTATCATTTATCCGTAGTTTCGCGCCCCATGAGCACAGTAACCCTTACAACCCCTCATCCTTTTAGCACCACACTTAAATCATCCAACCGCATCGAATCGATCGATTTGTTGCGTGGCCTTGTGATGGTGATTATGGCACTCGATCATGTGCGTGATTATTTTCATGCGGATGCTTTCCTTTTCAATCCGGCAGACCTGAATAAAACAACGGCTGCTATATTTATGACGCGGTGGATCACTCACTTCTGTGCTCCTGTATTTGTATTCCTCGCCGGTACATCTGCCTTTATGGTAGGAAGTCGTAAAGGGAAAAAAGAACTGTCGGCATTTCTTTTGAAGCGTGGCGTCTGGCTGATCGTACTGGAATTTACTGTATTAAACTTCGCCTGGTTTTTCAATATTCATTTTTCATTGATTGCACTCACGGTGATATGGGCGCTTGCAATCGGCATGATTTCACTTGCACTTTTTATTCATTTGCCTTTTAAAGCCATTCTGGTGCTGGGAGTACTTTTAGTTGCAGGTCATAATATACTCGACCCGATTCATGTAGCCGGACAAGGAGCCGATGCCATGGGCTGGTCGCTCTTGCATGAGCAAGGGGGATTTCGATTCCCGTTCACATTTGTATTTGTCGGCTACCCGATTATACCGTGGATTGGTGTGATGCTACTCGGCTATTGCTTTGGCTCGTTGTATCAACCCACGTATGATGCTTCAACGAGAAAGAGAATACTTCTTTCCATCGGAGGTGGGGCTGTTGTTCTCTTCGTATTGCTCAGACTTTTAAATATATATGGCGATCCGCATGCATGGTCGGTTCAGAAGGATCCTCTGTTTACGTTTCTTTCATTCATCAACGTCACCAAATATCCACCCTCTTTACTATATGTTTTGATAACGCTCGGACCAGCGTTGATTTTCCTGGCAATATCCGAGAGGTATAAAGGAAAGTTGACACAGGCACTTGTTTCACTAGGCCGCGTACCCATGTTCTATTATATTCTTCACTTGTACGTGATCCATATACTGGCTGTTATAGCTGCCATCCTTACGGGATATACTTTGTCGGACATGGTGTTCAATACCTGGGTTACCGATTCACCGGCTTTGAAGGGATATGGCTTTAGTCTTGGTACAGTATACCTGGTGTGGATTGCTGTGGTGCTCGCACTATATCCACTTTGTAAATGGTACGATACCTATAAGATCAATCACCGTGAACAATGGTGGCTCAGCTATCTTTGATCATTCGCGGCAGGACTTTTTTCCTTGAGTTCATCAAGAAGATATTGAATGAAGCTGATCTCTGCCAGGAATTGTTCCAGAGATTTACAACTGTCTTCTTTGGTTAATTCCTGTGTAGCTTTTGCTACCAGTTGTAATTGTTCCTTTAATTCGGATGAATAAATAACTTTTTCCATCGGATAGTAGGTTTGGAGGCGTGGGGTTGTATACTTTAATGGGGTTGTATACTTTAATATAGTAAAGGTTATATTCGAATACAAATCTCCAAGGGTAATGATGTTGGAACGGGCTTTCTTCTATGATAAAATTCTTACTAAACTTTCTCGGCTTCAATAAACATTTTCAGGCTATCTGAAGTCAGTGGCTCGTTGTGATTTCCGCCGTAGATCGCTTTCAGTGTAAAGCCTGCCCTCTCTAACATCAATTGTATTTCATAACGAAAAATAAGACGCCACTCCATATGATAGGATTGTCGTGTAACCGTACCGTCTTTTTTGAATTCATCATACCAGCCGTATACGGATTGTACCTGGTTTATAGTCATCGGTCCGGTTGCTGCAAAACGCGTATAGGTGTTGCCGTTGTGAGGATTCTTGCGGGTAAAGAATGGTTCGGGTTTAATGTCACCATATAAATTTACAGCTAGCGGATTCCATATATCGAGGGCAAGCAGACCATGTGGTCTTAAGTGATCTGCAGCATTCCGTAAAGTCTGAAGTTGTAAATTGAAATCCGCTATACAGAGTAAGCTGTTGAAGCCGCAGATTACTACATCAAAGTCACGCGTGTCAAGCGATAACTGTGTTACATCTTGCTTTACAATAGAAAGGTTTTCGCTTTTAGGAAATGGAATGCTGCCAACCTTTCTTCGGAATTGTTTTAATATAGCAGCCGAAGCATCCACAGCTGTAACAACACAATCCTGGTTTATCAAAGGAATTGAAATCCGGCCGGTGCCACAGCAAAGCTCCAGTACTTTTTTGCCGTATTGCGCGGTTAGCTGAATATACTTATCAACATCGTCTGCTATACCTTGGTATGTGACGACCTCATCAAAATTTTCCGGATATTCAGTTTGATTCCGCGAAGGATAATCACCATCATAATATACTATAGACGGGTGTGAAGCATCTTTAATGGACGAGTTCATAAGTTCGATGAAGGTATAACAGATACCGCTGAATAGCTAATGTATATATACACCCTGCCTATGCTTTTCGGATAACGTTTAACAATGTGTTGAACTTGATCTCGGTTTCATTCCATTCTTTCTCCGGTGATGAATCAACGGTTACACCAGCCCCTGCATATAGTATAGCTTTACTGTCGAGTAATTGCATGCAACGGAGGTTAACAAAGATGTTGATGTTGTTGGCTACATTTACTGGCCCGAGAAAGCCAGCATAAAACTGTCGGTTATAGCCTTCATGTTCGTAGAGAAAGTCAAGCGCGGGTTCTAAAGGCATACCGCATACTGCTGATGTGGGATGAAGCAGCTGCAGCATCACTGAGCCAAGTTGCGGAAAGTTGATGGCTTTCATGTCTACTGTAAAGTCTGACTTGAGGTGCATGAGGTTACCAGCCACAACCGTCTTGGGACCGTACTCGTCATACTCGCGAACTCTGATCTTCTTAAAACAACTGATCACGTATCGTTCAACAAGCGCCTGCTCTTCAATTTCTTTTTGCGTCCACGCTACTGATTTCAGATCTATACCTGCGTTGTACGGCTGCGTGCCGGCCAGGGCAACGGTACGAAAAATGGTTTTGTCTTCAACGCTCACCAGTACTTCCGGTGTAGCGCCAAGCCAGCTACCGGTTTGTGGTGAGCTTACAAAAGAGATCAACGCATTGGGATATGCATTGCATAGATTCTGAAAAGAATATACTATATCAAATTCAAGCGGCAGATCGATTACTTTGGATCTCGAAGGAACAACTTTCTCAAAAGTTCCTTTTTCAATTTCATGAACACTCTTTTTTACTAAATCAATATAGGGTATAACGGTATGGTGTGTACTCTGCTCGATACGGTGATATTTTACAGCATCGTGGGGAGCTATAGTATTTGTGAACTGTTCTTCAAACCAGGTATAGGAGGTTGCCTCTACCGGGTCTTCCGCGGGTTTCAAAGCGCCATCGGCGAAAGAAAATTTATAGTCTGCAGGGAGATATATCGTATCATTGTTTCGGTCGAATGGAGCGAAGATGAAGCCTTGTTCAAGTTCTTCGAGTGCTGCATCCCGTTTTAAGTGCTGCGGCTTGCGGGAAATAATAAGATGTCTTACCGGATCATTGGGAAGCCGCCACACGGCAACTGAATATTGATTTTCAACTGCGTAATTAATGAGCCGCGCTACGTATTCAGTTTCATGAAGTATAGATGTGGAAACTGAAGCAACTTTATTCATTCTGACGTGTATTCTGTTTCTTAATTCTTTTTGTCTATGACGGCCATTGTAATTCTGCTGATGCACACAAGTTCGCCCGCTTCACTGGAAATCCGTATTTCCCATACCTGTGTTTTCTTTCCGATGTGTATCGGTTTTGTAACGCCTTTCACATAGCCATCACGTACGCTTTTAATATGATTAGCATTTATCTCTAACCCTACACAGTACTGTTTTGTTATATCTACACAGCACATCGCAGCCACACTTCCCATCGTTTCGGCAAGGGCCACAGAAGCGCCACCGTGTAACAATCCCATTGGCTGATGAGTTCGATGATCTACCGGCATTTTTGCTTCGAGGTAATCTTCGCCTACGGCCGTAAATTCAATCCCTATATTTTCGGCCATGGTGTTAGGTCCCCACTTATTCAATTCCTCAACCGTTACATTCTTAAAAATTCCCATGTTCCTTTTGCATTCATAATAAATAGTAATCTGCTGCCATTCAACGCCTCTTCATCATGTTCCATCCGCGGAGCGGATTACTTTCCCGGAATAACGAATAACTGCCTGCGATTAGCTATACTTGCGCCCAAAATAATGCAAAATTGACCAGTAAAAAAATCTACCTCATCCGTCACGGGCAGACGGAATATAATCTGCAGAATATTGTCCAGGGAAGTGGTGTTGATACCGATTTGAATGATCGCGGCAGAGAGCAAGCGCAGGCTTTCTTTGAAATGTATAAGGACGTGCCGTTTCAGAAAGTATATACTTCAGCATTGAAACGTACCCATCAATCCGTTAAAGGCTTTCTGGAATTAGGACTGCCGCATGAACAGCTTGCCGGATTGAACGAGATCAGCTGGGGAACAAAGGAGGGGCATAAAGTTACTCCATCGGAAGACGAATATTATCACTATGTATTGAAGCAATGGCAGTTGGGCAATATATCTCTGAAGATTGAAGGAGGGGAGAGCCCGGAAGATGTGATTGTACGAATGAAGCCTGCGGTGGATCACATCATGAGCCATACCGATGAGGAAACGATTCTGATTTGTATGCACGGCCGTGCCATCCGGATTTTGATGTGTCACTTGCTCAATTATCCGTTGAAGAGTATGGATATGTTTGAGCACGAAAATCTATGCCTATACTTATTGAACTATACAGGCACTATGTTTTCGGTTGAGCGCTATAATGATCGTACTCATTTACTTTCGTTGAGCTGAGCTAAAGCAGATTTCGCTTTGCTGTCAATACTATTCTTATACTCGTGCTTTTTATAACTGAGTGCCCGCTTGAAGTAGTCTCGCGCCTGCGTTGTATTTTTCTCAGCCAGTGCTATATATCCAAGTTGTAGGCTTGCGTTGGGAGCAAAGTACCAGGGCTCTTCTCCATTGATCTTGATGGTCTGCAGGTAAAATTCCTTGGCCGTTGATAAATCGTTTGTCTTATGCGCAACACGTGCCTTTCTATAAGCAAATTCAACTTGGTCGCGTTTTGTGGGTAGCTCCTGCGTTGTAATAGACGCCAGTACTTTTTTAGCTTCATCATAGTAGCCACCATCTGTAGAGTAACGTGCTTTGGTGAGCTTGATGTGTGGCAGTTCATTTTCAGCCATGCTTCGGGCTGCATATTTATCCGCTTCCGCGGATTCTTTGCCAATCGTTTTTGCCTGCTTAAAAATTACTTTAGCATCACTGCTGTTTCCATTGAGCCAATAACAAAGACCAATTTTATAGTTGGCGTCCTTCATATAGTTAACGCCTTTATAGTTGCCAATAAATGCACGATATGCGGAGGTCGCATTCAGATATTCGCCTTTGTGAAGGTATATTTCACCTCTCAGGTAATCGGCATAGTATAGGGGAAGTCCCTGCGATTGTTCGCTTAGTTTATTAATAAAGCGCAAGGCTTCTTCACTCTGTGAGTTTTTTATAGCCAGCGATGCTCCGAGGAAAAGTGCGAGCTTGTTTGTTGGATTTGCTGCTATATCTTTCTTGATCTCTGTTAGTGCCAAACTGGTTTGCTCCAATACAAATCCCTGTGTTAACGCATAGAGCAAACTGGACTCAAATGCCAGTGCATGATCCGTATCCTGTATGGATGAGAGCTCTTTCAATCCGAGTTCAGTGGAGCCTTCCATGTTGAGCAAGCCCAGAACCCAATCATATTTTTCCGGCACGGAGCCAATGATTATATCCAGTAGTCCTGAAGTTTTTTTAATAGCGTTAAACGTTGGAAATCGTTTTTTTATCTCCTGTGTTGTTTGATAGGCTTGTCGCAGATTCAGTGCCGCATCAAACTCATGACCATACTTCAAATAAATGAAAGACCATTGTAATCCAATCTCCGCCTGAAGGAAAAGATCTTCCGGAGAGGAGAGTTTACTTTTGCGCTCTTGTCTCTTTTCAAACCGGTCTTCATAGTCAGAGAATTTTTCAACATCCTCTGTGATCATCAACTCAAGGGCTTCCGCTAAGGCAACTATATAGTGCTCCTGCGGAGTTTCGGGTGTTGGTATTAATGCGTGTGCTTCTTCGGTCTGAAGATTCAGAACAAGGTCGTACGCGCGTTGTGTGGTCGCATCAAACTTCCATTCCTGCGCTTTAACAGATGTCGTTAAAACAGCACATAAAAAAAGGCAAGCTGCAAGGCCTGCCTTTTTGTGTAAACAAAATACAATGTTATTCAACTTTCTTTCTGCGATTTGGTACAATGGTAACAGCAGTTTTAGCGGCTTTAGGTTTGTCTCCTTCATCGAGGGAATCCATATCTACGTCTGCTAAGATACGACCGGAATGTTCATCGATCACAATTTTCTTTTTCTCACGGATCTCAGCAATCTTTTGAGGAGGGATCACGATGTTACAACCTTCAGCAGCACCGCGTACTACTCGTACAACGGCCAGGCCATTGGACAAACTTCCTCTGAGTCTTTCGTAGTACTTCAAAAGTTTTTCTTCGATTTTCTTGGTAGCTTTTTCGCGTTCGGTAAGAAGTTTCTTTTCTTCTTCATGGCTCTCTGCCATGATATCGTTCAATTCTTTTTTCTTGTTGTCAAGATGATCTCCACGTTCTTTGATCAGCGTAGTGGTTTTTTCGATCTCATCTTTTTTCTGCGTGATGCTATCTTTACCTTCTTTTATTTTTTTCTCACAGATCTGGATTTCGAGTTCCTGAAGTTCTACTTCTTTTGTGATGGCATCAAATTCCCGGTTGTTCCTAACGTTTTTCTGTTGTTCGCTGTATTTCTTGATGAGCTTTTCAGCTTCCTTGATATTCTCTTTGTACTTCTTGTTTCCTTCTTCGATCTCCTTCAGCTCTGCTTCGTGGCGGGTGAGACGTGTCTTGTAGCCTTCGATTTCATCTTCCAGATCCTGAACTTCATCGGGCAAGTCGCCTCGGAGTTTTTTCAGTTCGTCTAATTCGGTGTCAATGGACTGGAGTTTTACGAGTGCTTCGAGCTTTTGGGCGATTGATTGATTTTCCATTCGTTATAGGTAGCTAATTGGATTCGTGGCAGTTTCTGAAAAAATGATCGCAAAAGTAGAAAATTTTTTCATTAAAACATCCTGTAAAAGTTCTTTGGTGAATACTTCGCTTTCATAATGACCAATATCTGCAATTATTATGCGGTTATCGGCATCGAAAAATTCATGGTATTTAAAGTCAGCCGTAACAAGAATGTCGGCTCCGGATTGCAATGCGTGAGGAAGCATAAAACTGCCTGAGCCCCCGCAAACGGCCACTTTTTTAATTTGGCCTCCTGATATTTTTGTGTGACGGATCACTTGTAAATCCATACTAGACTTTAAACCTGTAAGAAAGGCTAATGGTTCAATCGGAGTTTCAAGCTCACCTATCATTCCTGACCCAACCTCTTGATTCTCATTCAATAAGGGTGTTAAATAATATGCAACTTCTTCGTAAGGATGCGATTGTCGAAGTGCTTTTAAAATTTTCGCTTCTAAATATGAAGGAAAAATCACTTCGGCTCTAACTTCCTCAACATATTCCTGCTTGTTAGCTTCTCCAATATGAGGATTAGCTTTGTCGGTTGGCATAAAAGTACCAGTTCCATTCAAACGAAAGCTGCAGTTTTTATAGTTACCGATCTCACCGGCACCTGCGTGATGAAGGGCTGCCAGTACATTTTCTGCATTTTCAGTTGGAATAAAAGTGACCAGTTTGGTTAGCGTTTCTTTTTTAGGAGATAAGATTCGCAGATTCTTCAAACCTATCTTTTCACAGATCTTCCGGTTCACACCGGTGTGTACATTATCAAGGTTGGTATGAATGGCGTAGATCGCAATATCATTTTTTATGGCTTTGATCACTGTGCGCTCTACATAACCGTTGCCGTTTAGCTTTTTCAAACCGCGAAACACAATCGGGTGGTGTGCTACAATAAGGTTGCAGCGCTTTGCTATAGCTTCATCCACAACGGACTCGATACAGTCCAGTGTAACCAATATACCTTGTACCACCCACGTTGGATCACCCGTAATAAGTCCTGCATTATCGTATGATTCCTGGTAGCTTCTTGGAGCAATGGATTCGAGGTAATCGGTTACATCTTTTATCTTTACAGCCATGTGTTTATTGTTGGGGTGAAGTTATGCTTCAAAGTTAATGGCTCCTGATAAAGTGAACATCTTATTTTTGATTTGAATATTCATGGCACTACTTCGCATTCTGTTGTTTCCTTTTGCTGTCCTGTATAATGTTATTACGGGGCTGCGGAACATGCTATATGATCGCGGTCTCAAACCATCGGCTGAATTTGATATACCGGTCATTAATGTTGGTAACCTCACTGTAGGAGGCACAGGAAAGACGCCTATGATCGAGCACCTGATCCGCCTGTTGAGGGATGAGTATAAAATTGCAACGCTAAGCCGCGGCTATGGAAGAGAGACCAAGGGATTTCGAATTGCATCTGATCAGGATGATGCCTCAACAATAGGTGACGAACCGATTCAGTTTTACAAGAAGTTTAAAGATAAAGTGATCGTGTCGGTAGGAGAGGATCGCGCTTTTGCCATTCCTAATATTCTGCAAGAGCATGAAGATACAGATGTGATTTTGCTGGATGATGCTTATCAGCACAGACGTGTAAAGGCATCCTTTAATGTATTGTTATCCGATTACAATCGTCCCTTCTATACCGATCATCTTTTACCGGCAGGTCGCCTGCGTGAATCTCGGAGCAACGCTGCGAGGGCTCATGCTATTGTTATTACAAAATGTCCATCGGAAATATCGGATGATGAACGCATGAACATTGAACAGTCTGTGAGAGCGTATGCTTCCAAACCTGTTTTCTTCTCAACCATCCACTATGGTGATACGGTCGCCTTTGGTGATCCAGCACGTCAACTCCAAGCCCGTGTTGTACTGATTACCGGGATTGCCAACGCAGAGCCTTTCAAAAAATTTATAGCATCGGCCTATACCATCGTCAGGCACCTTGATTTTGCAGACCATCATCAATATACCCCCGATGATGTTAAACGCCTGAAGGCTATAGCGAACGAGGATTCCTCCGTAAGCTTTATCACTACTGAAAAAGATATGGTGAAGCTGGCTGATAAGAAATTAGCAAGCGAAATAAAGACGCTTCCGTTATTTTATATTCCGATAGAAGTGAAATTTTTAAAAAGTGGACAGGATTTTGATGCGATGATTTTAAATGCAGTCCTGAATGAGCAGAAAACATCTCAAATCATTTAAAAGTCTATTTTTGCGCGTGCGTTTTACAAAAGTTATACTTTTCATAGGTCTTTTAGCAATCGGTCTGACTGCCCGTGCGCAGGATGATGCGCCCCGAAGAGGATCGCGGATTATCGATGATACCACCAAACAAGTTTACGGCCCCAAGACTTCTCGCTATTACTTTGAGAAGGATGTTTTTCTGAATCGACAGACCTATCACTTTATAGACACAACACCACGGAATTTTCATCGCTATACCTATATTCAGCAGCGGGAAAATATGTACCAGGATCTTGGCAACATCGGCACAGCGATGAATCCGATTTATTACCAGGTTCCGGATGTCATTGGTGTGAGCGCTGGCTTTCATCAGTATGATCCTATCTGGGATGCTGAGGATGTAAAGTATTACAATACGAGATCCCCCTATACAAACATGCGGGTGACGCTGGGAGGAAAGGGAAGATCAATAACGCGTGCCGCATATAGCCGTAACGTTACTCCACTCTGGAATGTAGGCTTTAACTACCGAGGGTTGTTTATTGATAAGCAGATTCAGCGTGCTGGTAAAGGAGATCGAAATGTGCTCTCCAATTATTATGATATATATACTGCCTATCAGTCGAAAGACAGTACGTATCGGCTGTTCTTCAACTTCCGGAGAAACAGTATGCAGGCCGATGAGTATGGAGGTGTATTACGTAACACCACCGACTTTCGATATGCCGATTACTTTTTTACCAATGCGCAGCCATCGCTTACAGAAGCGCTCAGCAGAGAGTTGCGTATGAATTTGCACCTCTTCCATCAGTATGAAATCGGAAAAGCATTACAGGTATACCATGTGTTTGATCGCTACCGCCAGAGCAATGCATTTCGTGATACACCAGCTTCAGAACCTGACGATTATTTCGATCACACAGAATTTGACAGCACGCATGTGGATGATGGTGTGAAGTTCAAATACGTAAGGAATGAAGTCGGGATCAAAGGAAATCTTCTGAAGTTGTTCTATAATGGCTACTATGCTCTTCGCAATTATAACATGACCTATAGCTATATCAACGCTGCCGAGGATTCACTTGGCATAAAGATGAAGGGCACAGAAAGTTACCTTGGTGGACGTATGTCGCTACGCCTCGATTCAATAGGAGAAGTAAGCGGCTGGGTAGAAGTTATGCAAACCGGTAACTATCGTATTGAAGGAAGTATAAAAAGCCGATGGTTTGAAGCTACAATCAAACAAGCACAGTATGCTCCTTCGTTCATTCAGCAGGCATACCGTGGTAGCCATGATGTTTGGTATCCATCCTTCACATATCCTACGGGATTCAGCGATGTTAACGTTACGCAGGTAAATGGGTATATTCATTACAATTCGAGTACGCTTTCAGTCTCACCTGGTTTAACCTTTACGCGTCTGGGTAACTATATATTTTTTAAAGAAGGAGACTTTGGTTTGGATCAAACCGTATTGCCGGTACAAACATCCGCCGGACAAGTTTTCATCGCACCCGAAGTGAATTTGTCATTGGTTCTTGCCAGGCATATTCACATGAAAGGAAAGGCTATATATACTCGTGTACTGCAAAATGCCGAAGATGCAATTCAGGTGCCTGACTTGTTTTTAAACGGTCAGCTTTCATACGAGAACATTTTCTTCAATGGCAATTTTGATATACACATGGGTGTTGATGTTCATTGGAAATCATCCTATCATGCCATGGGGTACGATGTCCCTACACAGCAATTCTATGTACAGCAAACTTTTACATCTCTTCAGTTTCCTCTGATTGATATTTTCCTGAACGCCAGGATCAAACGCGGAAGGATATTTTTAAAGTATAATAACCTGATGCAAGCCATCACGAAAGAGGGATATTTACCTACACCACATTATCCCGGGCAGCGTAACGTAATCGACTTTGGTTTCGATTGGTCATTTTACGATTAGTCAGTAGCTTAGGGATTCAGAAGTATACCGGGCACAATAATTAAAGCGTTGACGTAGTGCTTTTCTATTTAATCTTTCAACTGTAATCCATGGAAGCAAAAGATAAATTCACACTCGGACTCGAACTACCTACAGATCCGCGCTGGATCGATATCGCTGAAACACATATCCAAGAGATTCTTGTTGATCACGCTTACTGCGAACAGAAGGCTGCTTCATCGGGTATATCGATTATCGTTCAGTATCCTGAAAAGGACAAGCTTGTAGAAGAGCTGATGCCCATTGTGGCGGAAGAATGGAGTCACTTTGAGCGGGTTGTTGCTGAACTACGAAAACGTGGATGGAGCCTGGGCAAGCAACGAAAGGATGAGTATGTTGATAAACTAAACCAGGTGATTCAACGCGGAGGTTCGCGCGAGCAACAACTTATGGAGCGGTTGTTAATGAATGCGTTGATCGAAGCCCGGAGTTGTGAACGATTCAAGATACTCTGGAAGAATATACCCGATCCTGAACTTGCAGAGTTTTATCACGAGCTGATGATTTCAGAAGCTGGTCACTACAAGAAATTTCTTCAACTGGCCAAAGAGTATATGCCGGAAGATGTAGTGATGAACCGCTGGAACGAGTTGCTGGAACAGGAGGCCGAGATCGTAAAGAACCTGGATGTGCGGGGAGACCGGATGCATTAAAATAAAAACGGGCCACCAGAGGCAGCCCGTTATATATTTCCAAGAGTATAATTCCTATTTCGTTGTATCAGTAGGAGCGTTGTCAGCCGGCAGATCGAGTGCTGGTGCTTGTTGAGCAGGAGCTTGTTCACCAGCTCTGTCAAGAATTGAATTTGATGAACCGCCTCTGTCTGCTGTGATAAAATTGGTAGACAGGCAAAGTATCATAATACCGATGATAAAGCTCCAGGTGAGTTTTTCCAAAAGATCACCAGTCTTCTTTACACCGATAATGTTACTGGCTGCAGAACCACCGAATTGGCTGGTTAAGCCACCACCTTTAGAATTTTGCGCCAGAACAACCAATACTAACAGTACTGAGAAAAGGATGATTAAACCGATAACTAATGCGTACATATTTATTTTCTTAGATCTTCAATTTGAGCCGCAAAGTAAGCCTTTTTTTGTGGAAACTTCCAAATAAGCTTTTTCAGAACTTCTATAGCCTTGTCTTTTTTTCCTTGTTTTACTAAAATTTCGACCAGCGTTTCAGAAACTATGTTGTCACCAAATTCGCCAGTTTTTATTGTAGACAAATCTCCGGAAGGAGGTGTAAAAGGTTTCTCTTTGGTTTGAGTGATCGAGGGTTGAATCTTAATGAACTGCTCAATGATCTCAAGTTGCTCTTTTTGCTTATCTCCCTCAGGGCTAAGCTCTTCCTTGTTGGCAATTTCTTCAATTAACTCTTCACCGGAGTTTTCGCTCTTTTTTTTTCTACCCTTGGTTTTTGGTTCGGGCTCAGTTTCAGGAGTATCATCTCCCTTTTCCTGTGAGGCCTTTGCCAATTCTATAATGCGTTCCTTTTTCGATTTAGTCTCCTCAGGTTCAGACTTCGCCAGCGTAGCTTTCGCGAGTTCCTTGATGCGTTCCTTTTTCGATTTCGCAGTGTCTTTTTGAACCTCTTCTACTTCAGGCTCTTCTTCTTTTTCAACAGCTTCAACGACATTACTCTGAGCAGTAGGTTGATGGTCATCAAACAACATTTCAAAATTATGTCTGAGTTGATGAAGTCTCTCCAGGTCGTGCATTACTTCTTCCGCGAGATTTGATTCTCCTGTGGTGCGTGATGCAACCGTAAAAGATGGAGAAACCACAACAGTATGATCGTCAGAGACAATCGATGTTTTCTCGGGATACTGAAGCTGTATGGTTTCTTCTGTCATCACTTCTTTCAGTACTCCGCGATCGGCAGCATATACTGCAGCGATCTGAAGTTCAGATTGATGCGAACTAAAACCATGGTCTTTAGCCAAGCGAGCCGACAGTGCGTGGAGCAATTGGCTATAGGGGAAACTCTCCTTCAGGGAAAGCACTTCCTTAGCCTCTTCAACGGAGCTATCAGAGTAACGATTTAAAACTTTTATGAATAGATCTTTTTCCACAGATGTCATGCCTAAAGGTAAAAATACTAAATTTTACCAATTGGCAACGGAAGCATTGAAGATGTCATTGATAATCCTGTCGAAAATCTCTTTAGTCAGTCGTTCTTCTATGTCAGCGAAGTTCTGGTCGTTGGTGAAATCCTTATAGAAAGAGAATGATTTATCTTTAAAACTCATCGTTTCATCAAGTGTGTTGACATACGTTACTTTTACCGTGATCGTCAGGCGCGTGGATGAGGCATTGTTAATCTGCGTTTCATTCCCTGTAGACACCGGTGAGATAGGAGTGAGCCTGAAATCAGTGATCTCGCCATCCATCTGTAATTCACCTTCTTCCTGAATTACGGTCAGGTCAGAGTTTTGAATGAGATATGTTTTCAGATCATTGGTAAATGTCTGGCTCATATTAGCAGCCCCAAGATCTGCATTATTATAGAACTCGTTTATAGATATAGTCTTGGCCTGCGTGCTGGTTCCTGTAAAGGAATATACACCACATGACTCGAGCAGTAACGTGCCAGTCAAACATATAATCGAAAGTAGTAAGGATGCCGGGTGAATGTAGGAGAGAGGCATGCGCATGCCCATACGTTTATTCTTCAAGATCGTACTGTTTTATTTTTCTATACAAAGTCCTTTCAGAAATGCCCAAATCGCGTGCCGCATATTTACGTTTGTTATTATTTTTTCGGAGCGCTCTCACGATCAACTCTTTTTCTTTTTTCTCGATCGAAAGAGAATCGTCTTCCGTTTCATGTGTAATGTCATGAACATCTTCTACATGCTCGTTGTCTTCCATGTTGGCAGGTGGCAAATTCAGCACCACTGCTTCTGAAGAAGAGCCGTTGTTTCCTTCCTGATGAATACCTTCAAAGAGACCGGGATGTTCCTTTACGATCTGTGCAGCCTTCGATGGATTTGTAAATGTATCCAGCACCAGTTTTTTCAAATCGTTAAAATCTTTCTTCATGTCGAACAACACCTTGTATAAGATGTCGCGCTCAGATACTCCATCTTTCTCCGATAGCGAATTCTTATATATAGCAGGAAGACTATTTTCCTTTGGAAGATAGCGTTGAAATGTCTCGGCATTGATCTCTTTGTTATCCGTTGACAAAACTGAGATCTGCTCCACCAGATTTTTAAGCTGGCGGATGTTTCCAGGAAACCGATATTTTATCAGAATTTCTTTTGCATCATCTGTTAGAGAAATAGGCTTCACCCTATATTTCTCAGCAAAGTCTGTTGCGAATTTTCTGAATAGAAGTTCTATATCTCTTCCTCTTTCACGCAAAGGCGGAACGTAAATCGGCACCGTGCTAAGGCGATAGTATAGATCTTCTCTGAACTTTCCTTCTTCAACGTTGCGCATCAGGTTTACGTTGGTAGCCGCCACTACACGCACATCTGTTTTTTGAACTTTGGAAGATCCTACTTTAATGAACTCACCATTTTCAAGTACGCGGAGTAATCGTGCTTGTGTACCAAGGGGCATCTCGCCAATTTCATCCAGGAAGATTGTGCCTCCATTCGTTACCTCAAAGTATCCTTTACGAGCTTCGTGTGCTCCCGTGAAAGATCCTTTTTCGTGACCGAATAATTCGGAGTCAATGGTTCCTTCCGGTATAGATCCGCAGTTGATGGCAATGAACTGCCCATGCTTGCGGGGGCTGAGGTGATGTATAATTTTGGAAAAGGATTCTTTACCACTTCCACTTTCACCTGTAATCAATACCGACATATCGGTCGGTGATACTTGTATTGCTACACTTACAGCATTGTTCAGCAACGGAGAGTTACCGATTATACCAAAGCGTTGTTTTACATTTTGTATTTCTAAATCTGAAATTGCCATGGATCATTATCCGTTAAAACGTTGTGGTCTTCTTTTTAACAGTGAGAAGAAACACCAGGACTAGTTGTTGAACTGCTACGGATAATTAGCTGTTCACGACTTTTCCTATCAGTGTTCCCCCAGTACATTCTTCGACCAATACATGAACATACTCACCTTTTTTATGTGTGCCTTTCGGAAAGACAACCACTTTGTTAGCAGAAGTGCGTCCCTGCAGATCATTGTCTGATCTTTTGGAAAATCCTTCAATCAATACCTTGTGTACTTTACCAACGTCAAGCAGATTTCGTATTAGAGAGTGCTCGCGTTGTCTGATTACAACTTCCTCCAGTCTTTTCTTTTTTACATCCAGCGGGATATCATCGGTATACTTCTTGGTAGCCAATGTTCCCGGACGTTCAGAATAATAGAACATATAGGCGAAGTCATACTTCACAATATTCATGAGACTCAAAGTATCCTGTTGATCTTCTTCCGTCTCGGTGCAAAAGCCGGTAATCATATCAGAAGATATACCACAATCATCACCGAGAATTCTGCGGATACTCATCGCTTTTTCCAGATACCATTCGCGTGTATATCCACGATTCATCAAATCAAGAATACGAGAACTCCCGCTTTGCATAGGCAAGTGAATGTTTTTGCAGATGTTCTCGTACTTGGCCATGGTATATAATACTTCATCCGTTATATCCTTCGGATGAGAAGTAGAAAATCGTACCCTGAGATCGGGATGTACTTTGGCGACCAGCTCAAGCAGGTTAGCAAAGTTTACAACGTTGTTTATGCCGTTCTTTTCAATCCATGCTTTGCTGTTTTCTTCCGGACTCCATTTGTATGAATCTACATTCTGACCAAGTAGTGTTACTTCACGGAAACCTTTTGCAAACAAGTCTTGCGCCTCAGCTACTATAGAATGTGGATCACGGCTACGCTCACGTCCGCGTGTAAATGGTACAACACAAAACGAGCACATGTTATCGCAGCCTCTCATGATTGAGATGAACGCTGTAACACCATTTGAATTTAGCCGTACCGGACTTATATCAGCATACGTTTCTTCGCGCGACAAGAATGTGTTCACTGCCTTCTGACCTTCGTCTACCTGGCTGATCAATGACGGAAGGTCGCGGTATGCATCTGGCCCGGCAACGAGGTCTACTATCTTTTCTTCCTCCAGGAATTTCGCTTTTAAACGCTCTGCCATACAGCCTAGCACGCCCACTAATAACTCCGGTTTATGTTTCTTCAGGCCATTAATATGGGTAAGGCGATAGCGTACGGTCTGCTCCGCTTTTTCACGGATCGAGCATGTGTTCAAAAAAACAACATCGGCAGCGGCTATATCAGAGGTGGTATCAAATCCCTCTTTTTGTAGAATCGATGCTACGATCTCACTGTCAGCATAATTCATCTGACATCCATAACTCTCTATATATAGCTTGCGCTTGTTACCTCTGTTTTCGTCTTTTAAAAGATGTATTGCCTCGGTTGCTTCTGTATCTTGAGGACTCAATACATCCAGATCTCCTATCAGTTTCTCCATCGTACTCAGATTAAGTCGCAAAAGTAATACTTTTAGTGTTTTATGGTGACATCTTGTCAGTGGATTTACGATTTTCAATTTACGATTGTAGATTTCGTCCCAGCTTAATACTTAATTTATGGCTTTGATAAAGGCAGTACGCGGACATGAGCCGAAGTTTGGGAACAATTGTTTTCTGGCAGATAATGCAACGGTGGTAGGAGAGGTTGTGATGGGCGATAACTGCACGGTGTGGTTTAATGCCGTAGTGCGCGGAGATGTTCACTCTATTACCATTGGCAACAATACCAACATACAGGATGGTGCCGTGATACACTGCACCTATCAAAAAGCGAAAACGACAATAGGAGATAACGTATCGATCGCTCACAACGCCATCGTACATGGATGTACTATTAAAGACAACGTTTTGATCGGTATGGGGGCGATTGTTATGGATGATGCTATTGTCGGAGAGAATTCGGTGATAGCCGCAGGAGCCGTGGTACTTGCTGGTACTATTGTTGAACCGGGCAGCATTTATGCTGGTATGCCGGCAAAACGCATTAAAGAGATTGGTGAAGAGATGAAAGCAGTCATTCAACGGACTGCCCGTAACTATCCGATGTATGCGGAATGGTTTAAGTAAAGTGTCAATGTTCGTCCGTCAAAAATAAATTGATGAGAGGAGCATTTTCTTACTTTATAATTGTGAATTTTCGGGCATTTATTTTTAAATTAAAGAACGATTGGTCGAGTTATGGCATCAGTAGAGAATTTAGGTTTCGATTTGAAGGTTATTGAAGACTACCAGGCAAGAATGGCTGCCTTGGGAAGAAATTACTTGTTTGATGACGAGGATGAAAATTCAGATGAATATGCTCACTTCTATTTTGTCGGCAAGTTTGAAGGTAAAGATGTAATTTACGACACCGTTATTTATACACTCCGTCTCCAGCACGAGAGTGAGCTTTACGAAATTGCAGAGCATCGCGCTGCCAAGCATTTTCCGGAATACAAAAAGATTACCTATGAGGAGGACGAGAACGGAAACCTCGAAAACCTCGATCCACTCGAAGAGGAGATTGGCCTTTTCATGGCCGAAGTCATCATGGAACTTGAGGAAGATGAAACTGTAAAAGTTAAGGAACATGTTGACCTCGATGACAATGCGGAATTTGGTGTAAGCCTCGATGTAGGCCTGCACGTGGAGCATATCACGGATAAGGTCATCGAAAAATTCATTAAAGACTTCAATGAAGATACACTGAAGTTAGACCCCACACTTTATTCCTTCCAGACTGAGGATCAGGAAGCTGGTTGATTTGCCAGCAGGCAGAACATGAAAAGATTTACGTAAAATCTCGCGTTCCCGTATTCTGCCTCCAAATTTTCTGTACATATTTGCGCCCTGAACTCTGAACCTTAAAGAATGAAGAATCTTTCGTTGATTTTAAACATCGTGCTGCTGGTAGCAGTTGGTGTATTGTTTTATTTACATTTCTCATCTACTAAACCGGCAACATCTTCGGAAGCTGCTGTTGAACCAGGTGATCTTAAAGTAGCCTATATCAATTCTGATACAGTGTTGAAATACTACGACTACCTGAAAAATCAAAAAGTTCAACTCGAAGACAAATCAAAAAAGATTGAACAGGAGTATCGTAACAGAGCTATGGGGCTTCAAAACGAGATCACTGCTTATCAGCGTAATGTAAACAGCATGACGCTTGGCCAGGCGCAGGCTACTGAAGAAGACCTTAGAAAAAAACAACAGAACCTTCAACTCTATCAACAGAACCTCGGTCAGCAGTTGATGGAAGAGGAAGCAAAATTGAACCGCGAACTATACCAGCGTGTTACTGCGTATCTTAAAAAATACGGAACCGAAAAAGGTTTACAAGTTGTATTGAAGTACGATCCTACCAGTGATGTTCTCTTCGCAGGCGAAGCACTTGATATAACAAAAGATGTAATCGCTGGATTGAATACGGAGTATACTCAAGAAGCTACAGGCGTGAAAACAGACACGACTGCAGTTAAAAAATAATTTCCAGAGAAACCATTACAGAAATCCGGCTCTGATCATGTATCGGGGCCGGATTTTTTTATCTTTGGCCACTACCTATGGCAAGTCGTTTAGCAAATGTACTCCGCATAAAGAGTGAGGAACAAAAGCAGATCATCGTGATGCTTTGTACAGGGTTCTTCATGGGTATTTTTATTGCAACCTACCAGGTAACAGCCGACTCCCTGTTTTTGAACAGGATGGGCTCGTACTTGAACAAGGCTTTTCTCGCAGCAGGTGCACTGGGTATCGTTACTACTTTTGTATTTTCATTTTTTCAGAACTGGATTCGTTTTACAACGCTCGCGCTGGCAAGCGTTGTGCTAATATTGATTTTTACATTAGGCGCTTACTGGCTCCTCAACTTCGGAGACCCTGCCTGGCATAACTACTTTGTGTTTGCCTTGTATTGCATGACTGGCCCAATCTCTGCTATACTTCTGCTAAGCTACTGGGGGATTTTTGGACGACTCTTTAATTTCCGTCAATCCAAAAGAATTATAGGATGGATTGACACCGGGCAGTTGATCGCAGCTATATTGGCTACGCTCATTATAATTCCGTTTACATCCAAGGTCATTCACGATACATCGAATTACTTACTGGTATGTGCGATCAGTATAGCTATAGTATCTATTTTATTGTTCTTCATCTCATCATCATTCTCACTTTCTAAAAATGATCCGCGTGAATTTGGTGTAACGGTACGAAGAGAAACACGCCTTAACAAGTTATTGAAGGAACCCTATATACGAGCACTCTCCGTTTTCCTGCTCATCTCCATGGTGATGTTTATGTTTAGCCAGTATGCTTTTCAGCAATTGGTGCAAATTCAATATCCGAAGGAACGTGAGCTTACCAACTTCAACTCATTTTTTACAGGAGCTGTATACGGCATCAGTCTCATTATGCAGACGTTCATCAACCAGCGTATCATCAGTAATTATGGTCTGCGTATTTCTCTTTTCGTTCTTCCTTTGGTAATCATTTTGTTTGCCATCGGCTCACTGCTGACGGGAGGTATATTTGGATACGAGAAAGTACTTGGAGCAACGGGTTTCCTATACTTCTTTTTATTCGTAGCGCTAACGCGATTGTTCAACTGGACGCTTCGTGATTCATTGGAGAACCCTGTCTTTAAATTATTTTTCATTCCACTCGATAATCGCCTGCGGTTTAACATTCAGTCAAAAGTGGAAGGATTGATGAATGAGAGTGCTCGCTTTGTAGCCGGTCTGCTGATCTTTGGTCTTGCCTTTTTACCTTTCTTCAAAGTTATACATGTCGCTATATTTCTTCTGCTGCTTGCAGGCGCATATTTCTTTGTGGTCAATAATATGTATAATGGATATCGGAACAAGATCCGGTTGAAGTTGGAAGGTACGGATATACAGCAGGAGAAACTTGAAAAAGGTTTCGCCCAGGTAACGAATCGTCTGGAGGGTTTATTAAATATACCGAATGCATCGAAGGCGGTGTTCTCCTATAAATTATTAGAGAAGATCAACGCTGCTCAAGTACCGGTGTGGGTTAACAACCTCATGAAGAACGAGGATGAATCCATTCGTTATTATGGGCAGGAGCGGATGAATGAGCTGAAGGGACTATCTGTTTCCGATAAGTATGTTATCCGCATGGACGGCACAAAAGTAGATGGCTCGGAGAAAAATGTTTTGAGTAAAAGTGACCTTGAACTGATCATTCAGAATGGTGGCGACATAACCAAAACGCGTATTCAAAAGCTTACACGGTCAACAAATCCGAATGACCGTCACTATGCCGCAGAATTGTTGCTGCATACTTCGAAAGAAGAGTGTACTTCATTTCTTATGGAACTGCTGATTGACAGTGAACCTCAGGTACGGAACACCGCGATTAAAACATCTATCAAGAAACATAATCCGGAAATTATTAATACCATCATCGAAAACCTGGGCAGTCCGGTATATAGCAACCAGGCGATGAATGCATTGGTACAGATTGGTGCTACTACGCTGCCAGCCCTGGATACTGCTTTCTATCGCAGTGGGCAGAGTACACAGATGATGCTGCGTATCGTGCAGGTAATTGGCCGTATAGGAGGACAACGTGCACGCGAAATTCTTTGGAATAAAATGGATTATCCCAATAAGGTAATCGTATCGCAAGTGCTCTTGTCATTGGGAGAATGTGGTTTCAAAGCAGGTATATCTCAGATCACCCGAATTAAATATGTTATCGAATCAGATATAGCAGATATCAGCTGGAACCTGAGCGCTATACATGAGATAGGAGATGATGGCTTTAGCGAACAGATCAAGACTGCGCTTCGTCATGAAATTCAAAATGATATTGAGCACATCTATACATTGTTGACAATGTTGTATGATACGCGGTCCATTCAGTTGGTAAAGGAAAACATTGATAGCGGTACGGCAGAAGGTGTTACCTACGCTATTGAGCTTCTGGATGTATTCTTGTCGGAACAATTGAAGCAGCGTGTTATACCTATATTGGATGACGTATCCGATGCAGAGAGAATCAGCCGGCTTGAATATTTCTTTCCGCGGGTTAAACTTGATTCGCGCCTCGTTTTGAAGTTCATTATCAACCGCGATTTTACCCAGTCTAACCGTTGGACGAAGGCATGTGTACTCTTTCAGATTGGCATTCAGAAGATAGAAGACTTCAAGCTCGATTTGATCGCACAGTTATTTAATCCTGATCTGCTGATTCGTGAAGTATCCGCATGGGCACTTCATAAAATCAATCCCGTAGAATACGAGCAGAACTCCAAACGCCTGGGAGCGGATATAAAGTATGAACTTGACATGCTGATTATACATTCAAAGCGTATGATGCGATTTGAAAAGGTATTGTTCTTTCAAAAGATAAATATATTTGAAGATGTAGCAGGCCTCACGTTAACCTATATGGCTGACTTAAGTGAAGAGCTTCGGATGAAGAAAGATGAATCGCTTGTCCTGGACGAGCGTTCAAACAATTACTTCTATGTACTCAACACAGGCACAGTCGATTTTTACCATCGAGGTGAATTTGTTTCTAAATTTGATCAGGGTCAATTTATAGGGGAGATGGTAGGCTTCCAGAATTACCTGAATACAAATTTGATCATAGCAAAAACAGATTCTGTTATTTTGAAGTTTAATAAAGACCAGTTCTATGAACTTCTTTCTGATAATGTAGAGTTGGCGGATAAGGTGTTGGAGTATATCTGAGCAGGTTTTCAATGACAAAAGGGAAGAACATATTTGGTCTGTTCGTGATAGCATTCATCATATTTATAGGCTATGCGAGTTACGACATCAGCCGTAAAACAACTTTTCCAGGTTCAAAATCGCAGCTACCCGAGCGAATTAAGGGCACCTATATGAAGGCGGATTCCGCGAAAAATGACTCCATCCGTAAAAGGTAACCTGTAACTTCAAAGATTTCTGAAAATTTCTGACGCAATCGGTTGATTCAATAAAAAAAAATTTTACCTTTGAAACAGATTAAAGCCAACTATAGACATGACAATCCCCCTTAGTCGAGAACTTCGGGGGATTTTCATTTTATAACCTTTCACAAATAAGTCGGCAGGTCATCCATCTGTAAATAATTCCATTCATCTGAATTATTTTCAAGTGATCGATTCAGGGATGGTACTTTTTTACTACCGCTATATCTTTGACTCAAGATTAAAGCCAACTATAGACAGTGATCATCCCCCGGGGTCTAGGACTTCGGGGGATTTTCATTTTTAAACCAACCCAGAGCTATATCTCTTTGCTCTATATATCATCAGGATTCTTCATGTCACGCAATCCGTTACGTGTGATATTGCATACAGAGAAACTCCTTTCTGAAAAATTTCTTATCTTTTGATATGATTAGACGTTTTACTCTGCCTTCTTTTATTATTTCGTTTACGGTCATTGTGATCACATCCTGCGTTGATCATAATCTCGGCTCACCTTTTATAGTCGAGTGTGATAGTAATACAACGGTGAGCTATACGAATGATGTTGCACCTATTATTCTTGCTAAGTGTGCAGGATGTCACAACAGTAGTTCTGGTCTTCCTGATTGGACGGTGCTTGGCAATTTACAAGAGAGCGGGCAGGAAGTACAGCGCAGAATAACGCTCCCGCTAACAGATCCTGGTAAAATGCCACGTACCGGAAGTATAACACAAGCCGAGCGGGAAGCTATCTATTGCTGGATCGAGCAAGGAGCTCCGAATAATTAGTACATATACCTTATCAATGGCTGACACCAGGGAAATTATGGTTTCAGAAAATGCAATCGGATGATTCACACAAGTAGAATGCAAAGTTTCAATTTAAAATCATTAGAAAATTAACACCTATATTTCTTCTGCTATAGTAGAAATATAAAAAGCATAACAGAAGTTACTTGTAGATTTATGTATAACCTCAATAAATTTTAGTTGTTTTGCTTCATGAGGCTGATTTTAATATTAATACTCTCTTTAATAGTAGGATGTAACGTTGGAATAGGGCAACAACGTTTCTTTATCGAAAGGGCCAGTATATCTTTTTTCTCGGATGGTGTGATTGAAGACATTGCAGCAAAGAATGATAAAGTCACCAGCATCTTCGATGTTCACCAGGGAGATATAGCGTATCTGTTGAATGTAAGTGATTTTCAATTCGACAAAAAACTTATGCAGGTACACTTCAATGAGAAGTATATGGAATCTGAAAAGTATCCCAAGTCTTCTTTTCAGGGAAAGATTATAGGATTCGATCCCTCATCTTCAGGTATACAAAAAGTAAAAGCTGTGGGTAAGTTAACCATACATGGCGTTACCAAAGAAGTGGAGTTTCCAGGGACCGCCGAGGTAAGGAACAACCAGCTATATCTCAAATCAAGATTTGTTGTAAAGCTCAAGGACTATAATATCAAAGTACCACAAATTGTATGGCAGAACATCGCTCAGCAAGTAGAGGTGACAGTAGATTTTAATTACAGACCACTTTAAGGCCCACATATGAAAAAAATTATAGCGCTCCTCTTCCTTCCTGTAGTTTCCTTTGCTCAGGATAATGATCTGTTGAAAGAACTTGAAAAAGAAAACAAGGACACGGGCTATACCATTGCAACGTTTAAGGGCACACGCCTTGTAAACGGACATAGTGTGGAGACTAAAAATGCTGGAACGCTGGAGTTCATCTTTGCTCACCGCTTCGGAAGAGTAAATGATGGTCTTTATGAAATGTATGGTCTCGATCAAGCCTACGTTCGTCTCGGCCTTGACTATGGTATAACGGATAATCTTTCTGTAAGTATCGGCCGTAACTCTGCTGATAAGATCATGGATGGTTACTTGAAGTATAAACTTCTGAGGCAAAGTACAGGAGAGAAGAACTTTCCTGTAACGGTAACAGTGTTGGGCGGTACCGCCTATAGCATTTCCCCCAAGAGAGATAATGAGCCCGATGGTTTTAAAACTGTAGACCGGTTGGCCTATACCGGACAGTTTTTGATTGCACGAAAATTCACATCCAATCTGTCGCTCCAGATCATGCCAACCTATATTCATAAAAATGCTGTTGATCAGTCAAAGGAAAAAAATGATCAGCTCGCTATAGGTGTTGGCGGAAGGATTAAAATTACGCGCAGCGTTGCACTTACAAGTGAATACTATTACCGCCTCGATGCTCCGGATAATGACTTGTTCGATGAGGGAAGCAAGCGTTATAACTCCGTAGGCTTTGGCGTTGATATAGAAACCGGTGGTCACGTTTTTCAACTTGTACTTACCAATACATCAAGCCTGACAGAGCGCACGTTCATCACCGAGACAAAAGGAGATTTCTTTGATGGTGACATTCATCTTGGGTTCAACGTAACGCGAACATTTCAGCTCAAGAAAAAGAAATAGTTATAGCTACGGATGCAATGAAATAATCATTTCGTTTTTTACTTTTAGCAGGTCTAATTGTAAAAAAGAAATTGTTACTACTCTCAATCATTGTATACCTGATCCTTACGGTAGTAATAGGTTTCTGGGCTGCACGCCGAGTTAAGACTACCGGAGATTTTATGCTTGCAGGCAGAAGCTTGCCAATCGTATTAAGTTCAGCAGCACTCTTTGCAACCTGGTTTGGTTC
The DNA here is from genome assembly GCF_900167975.1 of Ohtaekwangia koreensis. Classification (GTDB taxonomy): domain Bacteria; phylum Bacteroidota; class Bacteroidia; order Cytophagales; family Cyclobacteriaceae; genus Ohtaekwangia; species Ohtaekwangia koreensis. The sequence continues at coordinate 251,422 of NZ_FUZU01000003.1, read as the reverse complement.
CGAAACAGTTTTTGGCGCATCCTCACAATTTCTGGAAGGTGGATTATATGCAGTGATTGAAGATCCCTTCGGAGCATCGTTATGCCTTTTTCTTTTTGGATTGATCTATGCCCGCAGGCTCTATAAGATGAACCTGCTTACTCTGGGCGATTTCTTTAAAGTCAGGTATAATAAAACAACCGAACTAACCGCCAGTCTTTTTCTGGCCTTACCATACCTCGGGTATATAGCGGCACAGCTGGTCGCTATGGGGCTTATCCTGAATGTGGTTGTAGATATACCCTTGTGGCAAGGTGTTGTGATCAGTTCAGTGATTGTAACGTTATATACTTATGCCGGGGGCATGTGGGCTATATCCATCACCGATTTTTTCCAGAGTATAATTATCATTTTAGGGATGGTTGTACTGGCCTATATATTATCCGAAAAAGCCGGAGGTGTATCAGCCGTGCTTCGTGAAGTGCCAAAGGAAGATCTCCGCTTTCTGCCCACATTTGATCTGAAGGAAATTGCTGCCTATATAGCTGCATGGGCTGTACTCGGGCTCGGCTCATTACCTTCACAGGATGTCTTTCAACGGGCGATGTCTTCCGGTTCCGCCAAAACAGCAATCTGGTCTTGCCACATTGCAGCGTTGCTATACCTCACCATCGCTATGCTTCCGCTATACATCAGCTTATGTACGAAGCATCTATACCCGGACCAGGTTGCCGGTGACACACAACTCACATTGCCCAACATGGTATTGCAGCATGCATCAATGCCAGTTCAGATACTGTTCTTCGGATCACTCTTGTCAGCGATCATGAGTACAACGAGTTCGGCTATACTTGCACCAGCAGCCATCTTTTCAGAAAACCTGATCAAGCCTTTAACAAAGCATCGGTATACCGACCGTCAGTTTCTTGTGCTAACCAAAATATGTGTGATTTTATTTGCTGTAATGGCAACTATTATGGCCTGTTTTCGGTCTAATATCTATGAATTGGTAGGGGAGTCTTCTATACTCAGTCTCGTTTCACTTTTTGTTCCATTAACGCTGGGATTGTATTGGAAGCGCGCCAATAGTAAAGGAGCATTACTTTCGATGGTGTTGGGTATGATAACTTGGATTATCTTTGAGGCCTTTGAAACACCATGGCCAAGTCTTATACCAGCAACGCTTGTTAGCTTACTGGGAATGATAGCAGCAGGCTATATGTGGTCGGAAGAAAGAGAAAAAGCAGTATGATAAAGATTGAATTAAACCGTTTGAATGATGCCTTCCACATGGAAGCACGCAACGATGCAGGGAACGCGGTGCAGATGGATTCATCTCCTGAATCAGGAGGATCAAATTTAGGAATGCGCCCGATGCAAATGCTATTGGCGGCAATGGGTGGCTGCAGTGCTATAGATGTAGTGAGCATTCTGAAAAAACAACGCCAGGATCTGAAAGATATTAAGATCACCGTAACAGGCGAACGTGAAAAAGATGTGACTCCGTCACTGTATACTGAAGTGCATGCACATTTTAAACTCTATGGAGATATTGATACCGATAAAGCAGAAAAAGCAGTGAGCTTGTCTGTTGAGAAATATTGTTCCGTAGCCAAAACCCTGGAGAAAAACGCTAAAGTCACTTATAGCGTTGAGGTAATCAAATAAACCTCAGTCTACATCCGCCAATTTTAATTATCACAGACTCAGATTCATTTTTATACATGGAAGAGAAAAGAAATTTCGATACAGACGCTATCCGTACGCAACATCAGCGTACACCATTTCGCGAGCATTCCGTTCCGTTATACCTCACATCAAGTTTTGTATTTGATGATGCTGAACAGGCACGCGCGATGTTTGCCGATGAGATTCCTGGAAATATATATAGCCGCTACTCCAATCCGAATACAAACGAGTTTATAGAAAAACTTTGCAAGCTTGAAGGAACGGAGGATGGTATAGGAACAGCTTCCGGTATGGCAGCGATGTATAGCAGCATGGCCGCGTTGCTGAAGTCTGGTGATCATGTACTCGCATGTCGTTCGGTATTTGGTTCAACCCATCAGATCCTCAATATAATATTTCCGAAGTTTGGTATTTCGCATAGCTATGCCGATGTAAACGAACCGGAAACATGGGAGAAGAAAATTCAGCCCAACACCAGGATGATTTTCGTTGAAACTCCTTCCAACCCGGCACTCGATCTCATCGACCTGGAGTGGCTTGGGAAACTGGCAGCAAAACACAATCTGATACTGAACGTTGATAATTGTTTCGCTACACCATACCTGCAGCAACCTGCAAAATGGGGAGCACATATTATCACGCATTCGGCCACCAAATTTATGGACGGACAAGGCCGCGTTATTGGTGGTGCTATATTAGGAACGAAAGAACTGATAAAAGACATCCGCTTCTTTACACGACATACCGGTCCATCCATGTCACCGTTCAATGCGTGGATCTTATCGAAGAGCCTGGAGACTTTAGCCGTGCGGATGGATCGTCATTGTCAAAATGCATTGACTCTCGCAGAACATCTCGAGAAACATCCTGATGTGAAAAAGGTGAAGTATCCTTTCCTGCCATCTCATCCACAATATGCACTTGCTAAAAAGCAAATGAAACTGGGCGGTGGTATCGTAACATTCGAGATCAAAGGAGGCGTAGAGCAGGGGCGGAGATTCTTGAATTCATTGCAGATGATTTCACATACTCCCAACCTCGGTGATACCAGAACGATTGCTATACATCCTGCATCTACCACGCATTCAAAACTCAGCGAAGAAGAACGCGCTGCAGTAGGTATAACTTCCGGACTTATCCGCATTGCTGTAGGACTGGAAGATATAGCAGATATAGTTACCGATATTGATCAGGCGATAGCAGCTTCACGCTAATTCATTTATCTTATGACAAGACCCATCGTTGCTCCCTCTATACTCGCTTCTGATTTTGCTAATCTGCAACGCGAAATTACCATGCTCAATGAAAGTCAGGCAGATCTGATTCACGTTGATATTATGGATGGAGTATTTGTACCGAATATATCCATGGGGTTGCCAGTAGTAGAAGCGGTAAAACGTCATGCGCGCAAGCCGTTGGATGTTCACTTGATGATCGTACAGCCCGAGCGTTATGTGGAAGCTTTTCATAAAGCAGGAGCCGAAATTATATCTGTACACGTAGAGGCTTGCCCACACTTACATCGGAATATACAACAGATACATGCACTGGGTTGCAAGGCTGGTGTCGCTATCAATCCGCATACTTCCATAACTGAACTTGAAAATGTTATTGCAGATATAGACCTGGTATGCCTCATGTCGGTGAACCCGGGATTTGGCGCGCAGAAGTTTATTGAGAATACCTATCGCAAAGTAGCAGCGCTCAAAAAAATGATCGTTGAATCAAAATCAAATGCCCTGATTGAAATAGACGGGGGCGTGAATCAGCAAAATGCCAAAGCCTTACTTGATGCAGGTGCTGATGTACTGGTTGCCGGTAATTTTGTTTTTAGCGCAGCGGATCCCAAGGCAACGATCAGTAACCTGAAAGCTATACTCTCATAATATTTACCTTTCAGAAGGTTACCGGCTTCTTTCGTAACATCCTGTAGGCTTTCTGCGTATCTTCGGCAAGATTTTTGAAGTTTGCTCTAAAACTGACTGCTATGCAGAAATTTCTCCTAATACTTTTAGTAATAATAATAACGTTTAGTGGCTGCTCGCGCACGGTAACGCGCGTTGATCCATCACAGCAAATAGATCTTAGCGGGCGCTGGAATGATACAGATTCTCGTACTGTTGCCGATAAAATGATTTACGATCTTTTTGACTCGGAGGCATTTAAGAATTACGCTAAACAACTCGGTCGTAAACCCGTGATCGTTGTTGGTTCAATCTCCAATAAAACCTCTGAACATATTGATGCTGATAACTATGTTAAGAAGTTTGAAATAGTGATTCATAATTCAGCTATAGCTGAAATTATTGAGTCCGGAGAGTTTAGAGACAAGCTTCGTACTGAGCGAACCGAGCAACAAGACTTTGCCTCATCAGCTACAGCCAAGCAATTTGGAAAAGAGATAGGAGCGGACCTCATGTTGTTTGGTGAAATGACTTCAGAGACGGACACCTATAACAAGAAGCGTGTCGTTAATTATATTACTACTTTGTTTCTGACAGATATTGAAACCAGCAGACGCATCTGGTATGGTCAGAATGAAATCAAAAAATTTGTGAAGAATTGATTGGATCATATTGTCTTAAAGACGAATCATGAACAATCATAAACAAAACGGAAACCCTCTTCAAGTAACGACTCCTAAGGTCTTTATTCGAGTTATACTGTTCGCCAGTTTTACTGTTCTTACAGCTGCCTGTGCTACATACTATCAAAAGAACTTCGATTTCAATTATGAATTCGAGCGCGGAGATTTACAACAAGCACTGGCAACCTTAAAGAAAAACGATAAGCAGGAGCAAGGCAAGTCGCGTTTTATCTACATGGTGAATAATGGTTTGCTACTCTCTATACTCGGCCAATACGAAGAGAGCAACGAATACTTTGAGAAGGCTTTTCTTTTTGGAGAAGACTATCACATCAATTATCTCAACGAAGCTGTTTCCTATTTTACCAATCCAACCGTTACCATTTATCATGGCGAAGATCACGAACATCTGATGCTGCTATATTTCAAGGCGCTTAATTATCTAAAGATGAATAAGCATGAAGAGGCCCTTGTGGAATGCAGACGCCTTAACATTCGTCTCAACCAGTTAAGTGACAAGTATACTTCTCCAGAGAAATACCAGCGCGATGCTTTCATCCATACTTTGATGGGAATTATATATCAATCAGACAAAGACTATAACAATGCATTTATAGCCTACCGGAATGCACTGGAGATTTATGAGAATGATTATGCCAAAATGTTTGGAATGGAAGTTCCTCAGCAATTGAAGTTCGATCTTATTAACACAGCTTCATGGACAGGCTTTACAAAAGAAGCTGAAGAGTATAAAGAGAAGTTTTGCATCCCTGACTATAAACCAACAGCGCCTGAAGCAGAACTTGTTTTCTTTTGGCACAATGGACTCACACCGGTAAAAAGTGAGTGGAGTATAAATTTTGCAATCGATCCGGGTACGAACAACGGTGTTGTGTTCAGCAATCCGGAACTCGGTCTTGTATTTCCTTTCGAGCTGGATGAAGACGACAATAAGAAGCGTTCAGATCTTACCAGGCTCCAGGTATTTCGCGTGGCATTTCCGCGATACCTTGAACGACCAGCTTACTATGCAGAAGGTGACTTGAAACTGAATGGCGAAAGTTATCCGCTTGAACTGGCGGAGGATATAAATAAAATTGCATTCTATAGTTTGAAGAAGCGTATGGTTCAGGAGTTCAGCAAGGGTCTTCTTCGCGCTGCATTGAAAAAAGTAACAGAGCAAAGTTTACGCAAAGAAGATGAAGGTCTTGGTGCTGTGCTTGGGTTGGTGAACGCGATGACCGAGAAAGCCGATACGCGTAACTGGCAAACACTTCCGCATAGTATTTTTTATTCGCGTATACCCTTGAAAGAAGGAGCGAACGAAGTGACTCTCAGCCTCAAAGCAGACAGTGCCCACGCGACCACACATAATTTTACATATCAGGTACAGAAAGGACAAACACTTTTTCATACCTTTTCATCGTTAGAAAACACGAGCGCGCCTTACCGATATTATTAATATGACATCTCCTCTGAAGTATTCAGTATCAAAATATATAGATCGATCCAGTATACAGTTGATACCTATACTTCCGCCAATAAACCTGCTTGTTGTTAACTGGTTCCTCCAAATAGGCAGATCAACCCATTCCATGCTCAGAACATTTAGGATGATTGCCGAATTTGCCTTACCTTTAAAACCCAAAAGCCAGATTATGAATGGCTTACATTTTTTAACTTTAGGAGCTTAAACCCATTTTTTTGAAGCGTTACGCTGCGATAACCGCCCTGCTCTTACTCGTGCTGATTTCAGCATCGGATGTGCTCGCTCAATATGAGAATGAGAAGGATGCTACTATTCCGCTGGAGCACTTTTATGTTAAGCGCCAGGGTATAGGTACATTTCGGAGGATATTAAGCAAAGTCACGTTTGGTTTAAGCACAGGCTATGGAAGCACTACATTCAAACATAACCTGGATGGTTTCGGTGTTATCCAGAATCCTGATTCCATGCCGAAGTTATTCCGTCCGGCAAGTGTAGCCACAGGATATTCCAATTGGATAAATCGTGTTCAGTCTTCCGGTAACACTGTGCAGCCCGGTGCATTTCTCGCCAGCTCCGATACAACCAAGCTCGGCTTCAAAAGCAAAGCTTTCAACATTCCGCTGAAGGCAACTATTCACATTGAATTTAACCGTTACAGAATCGGAGCAGGGTACTCTTACGAGTATACTCGTCTCGGATCATTTAACGCCACCAGCTATAGCGACAAGATCAGCAGCTTCTCTCCGGATGTATCCAGTTTCTTCATGAAGAAATATTTTCTGATGATCGGGGCGGCTGTTTACCGGTATAATGATTACCTGCTCGTAGTGGATGCAAATATAGGAGGGTATAAACTCGGCAATAAATTCGACAACAGTGTTATTAAGAAAGGAATCTATTTCAATCTTGGCGCTGCAGTAGAACGGGAGATGTCTGAGTATTTCAAATTGTTCGTCAGACCGTCCTATGAATTTAAAGGATACAAGATCAGCATGCCTGAAACCGGGCCGAGTATAAATCACCGGATGAACGCATTTTATTTAAACATCGGGGCAACCTATCGCTTCCCGGAACTTCGCAGATGTTTTTTAAAGACTTGTAAAGCACAAATGAATCACGCGCATGGCAATCGCGAATACCGAAGCCGTGTACATCCGATCTATAAAAAACAAAATCCACACTACGGAGAAAATTATCCGAACCTTATCAAGTACAAGGGAAAGAACAAGAACAAGCTTAATCCATACTAAAGCTCAACCTTGTTACATCTTTGATTTATAGCCTTATAAATCTTCAGGATTTCGTATTTCTTTTCGAGCGAGTTCAGCTTCATCTTCAGGCTATATTTCTATCTCCGGACTTCATCCGGTACATCAATACTGACTGCCTTTTTGTTGGGTTGAAAATAATAATGGTATACATCTGTACAGCACGCGAAACACTCGTGGAAAAAAGTCAATATTAACCGGTTTTTTTGAGTCGTAAAGTGGTAACTTTTACTATCTTGCGAGGCTTTAAAAAACGCTTAATTAAGCCCAAAACAAACGATTTTAGATGGCAGAAGAAACAGGTGGTCTGACCCCTCAAAGGCAGAGTATAATCCCGATCAATATTGAAGATGAAATGCGCGGTGCATACATCGATTATTCGATGTCGGTAATCATTTCGCGCGCGCTTCCGGATGTACGCGATGGATTAAAACCCGTACACCGCAGAGTGCTGTACGGAATGTTGGATTTGGGAGTGAACTACAACAAGCCCTATAAAAAATCAGCAAGAATTGTAGGGGAGGTATTGGGTAAGTATCACCCACACGGAGATGCTTCGGTGTATGATACGATGGTGCGTATGGCGCAGAACTGGTCTCTGCGGTATACGTTGGTAGATGGACAAGGAAACTTCGGTTCGATTGATGGTGATTCTCCGGCAGCGATGCGTTATACGGAAGCACGCCTTCGCAGAATTGCAGAAGAGATGCTCGCGGATATCAACAAAGATACCGTTGACTTCCAACCTAACTTTGACGACTCGTTAACAGAACCAACGGTATTACCGGCCAAGATTCCAAACTTGCTGGTGAACGGTTCTTCCGGTATAGCAGTAGGGATGGCTACCAACATGGCACCGCATAACCTGCGCGAAGTCATTGATGGTGTAGTGGCATATATAGATAACAACGAGATTACTATACAGGAACTGATGAAGTTCGTGACAGCACCCGATTTCCCGACTGGTGCATTGATCTATGGTTACTCCGGAGTACAGGAAGCTTTCCTTACCGGCCGTGGCAGAATCATCATGCGTTCGAAGGCAGAGATCGTTACTTCCTCAACGGGTAAAGATCAGATCATCGTCACGGAGATTCCGTACATGGTGAACAAAGCGCAGATGATCGAGAAGACTGCTGCTCTTGTAAATGACAAGAAGATCGAAGGTATATCTGATATACGTGACGAATCGGATCGCGAAGGATACCGTATAGTATACGACCTTAAGAAGGATGCAATCGCGAATATAGTCTTAAACAATTTATATAAGTATACACAACTTCAATCCTCATTCGGTGTGAACAACGTGGCGCTGGTAAAAGGCAGGCCCATGACACTGAACCTGAAGGATATGATCAAATACTTCGTTGAGCATCGTCACGATGTTATCGTACGGAGAACAAAGTTTGAACTGGCCGAAGCGGAACGAAGAGCACACATTCTTGAAGGATACCTGATAGCGCTGGATCACCTTGATGAAGTAATCAATTTGATTCGTGCTTCCAAAGATCCTGAAACTGCGAAGGAAGGATTGATGGGTCGCTTTGGATTATCTGAAATCCAGGCGAAAGCAATTCTGGATATGCGTCTGCAGCGACTTACCGGTCTGGAGCGTGATAAAATTCAGCAAGAGTATAATGAAGTAAAAGAACTCATCGATCGCCTGAAAACTATTCTGGGAGACGAAGGCGTGCGTATGCAGCTTATAAAAACTGAGTTACTCGAGATCAGAGAGCGTTATGGTGATGACCGCAGAACAACGGTTGTTCATAACGATGACGACTTCACGGTAGAAGACATGATTCCGAATGAAGACATGGTGATCACCATTTCCAATCAGGGATATGTGAAGCGTACTTCACTTTCAGAATATAGAACGCAGGCAAGAGGTGGTGTAGGATCGAAAGGCGTTACTACGAAAGACGATGACTTCACAGAACACTTGTTCATCGCGCAGGCACATAATTACCTGTTGATCTTTACCGATCAGGGTAAAGTATATTGGAAGAGAGTATATGAAATTCCGGAAGGTAATAAGATATCGAAAGGAAGAGCCGTGCAGAATCTGATTAACATTGAACCAGGCGATGTTGTACGCGCCATCATTAATGTTAAGAACCTTGCAGACGAACAGTATATCAATAACAACTATGTGATTCTTTGTACCGAGAAAGGTACGATCAAGAAAACATCACTTGAAGAATACTCACGTCCTCGCCAGGGTGGTATCAACGCGATCACTATACATGATGGAGATCGTCTGTTGAATGCGTCCCTTACCAATGGAAACAATCACATCATCATCGCCAAGAGCGAAGGCAAGGCGGTACATTTCCACGAATCGGATGTTCGCCCGATGGGACGTAACGCTTCCGGTGTAAGAGGTGTATCCCTGGATTCTGATACCGATAAAGTTATAGGCATGGTTTGCATAACACGTGAAGATGCGAACTTGCTTGTAGTATCAGAACATGGTTATGGTAAACGCTCGCTTACGGATGACTATAGAATTACGAAGCGCGGAGGTATAGGAGTGAAGACGATCAACATCACAGACAAAACTGGCAAACTTGTTGCCATCAAGGAAGTGGTTGATGAGGATGAATTGATGATCATTAACCGTTCGGGCATTACAATTCGCATTAAAGTAAGCGAATTACGTGTTATGGGTCGTGCAACACAAGGTGTACGTCTTATCAAACTGAACGAGGATGACCGTATATCATCTGTGGAGAAGATTCAGCAGATTGTGGAAGTAAAGAGCGATTCCAGTGATACGGCATCCATCATAGCAAGCACAGAAGATGGTAGCAATACTATTATACCGGACGCTATTGATTTACCGGATGATGATGCAAGCGATATCGATTCGAACGATACTGATGAAAACAATAACCCACAATAAATTATAACAATGAAAAAGATAACCGTTTTATTACTTCTTATCATACCAGGAATCGTGCTGGCACAGAAAGAAGCGAAGCCGAATATCAACAAGGCTTTAACAGCTCTGAAGTCAGGTAAACTGGATGAAGCTAAATCAATTATAGATGCGGCCACCACCTACGAAAAAACAATGAACGATGGAAAAACATGGTTCTACAGAGGTGTGATCTATGGCGCATTGGATACTACTTCAAGCTACAACGCAACGGAGGACCTGGGCGCAGTAGCCGCTGCTTCTTTGAAAAAAGCTGAAGAGCTGAGCAACGGAAAATCAGCAACATACTTTGTACAGGATAATAACGGAGGAATGATCCTGTATGATCAGGCGATCACCAGCATCAGCAACTCTTACCTGGTAAAAGGTGATAAAGCTTTTAACGCTGAGAACTTTAAAGAAGCATTGAAGCAATTTGAAAAAGGTATAGCCTTCAAGGCAAGTAAGCCCGATACTACCTTCTATGAATATGCAGGATATGCTGCCTATAATTCAGATGAGAGACAAAAGACGATGACGTATCTGGCGAAGTATGCCGAGCTTGGTGGAAGAAGAACACAGGCGTTGACGATGCCAGCGTTGCTTGCATACGAAGATCAGAACTTCGAAGCTGCGCTTGCAAGTGCTCAGCAGGTATTGAAAATCATTCCTAATCATAAGGATATGAAAGCAGTGGAGTTGAACTCTTTGATTCAGCTGAAGAAATATGATCTGGCTGCACAAAATCTTCAGGCAAGTGTTAAGGCAAATCCGAATGATGCGCAAAGCCTTTACCTGTTAGGTGTATTGAACACAGAACTTGGCAAGATGGAAGATGCTAAAGCAAATTTCGAAGCGGCTCTTAAAATTCAACCAGACTATTTCGATGCACAGTTCAATCTTTCAAACTACTACCTGGTTGAAATCGACAAGACTACACAGGCAGTCAACGCACTGGGTATATCTGCTGCTAACGCAAAGAAAAAACAAGAGCTTGTTCAGAAGCGTGTAAAGCAAAGTGAAGTTGCTATTCCATACCTGGAGAAGGCTGAAAAAATGAAGATACCTTCTAAAGATGCCGAGATCGAGTTGTTGAATAAACTTAGCTTGCTATACTACTATATCGCTGACGATAAAAACAACGAGCGTGTTACCAAAAGGCTGAAAGCTTTAGGTGTAGAAGACTAAAAGATCATGTGATCTATAACTTAAAAAGGGAAGCTACCGAAAGTAGCTTCCCTTTTTTAATTATATACAATTGCAGACTTTCAATTTCTACTTATCTTTCTAGGAAGTAGAAACAACCTCACCATGCCAGAAACCGCTATTACCAAAGAGCAAAAGAAGACGCTTTGGTTCGTTATCTCCGCCTCATCCGTTGGTACACTCATCGAATGGTACGACTTCTATATTTTTGGAAGTCTCGCCACTATATTATCGGAACAGTTTTTCCCGAAGGGAAATCCAACGGCAGCGTTCCTCTCCACACTGGCAACTTTTGCAGCCGGGTTTATAGTCAGGCCGTTTGGCGCTATAGTATTCGGCAGATTAGGGGACCTCGTTGGAAGGAAATATACCTTTCTGGTAACACTCATCCTGATGGGAGGCTCTACATTTGCTATCGGTCTTGTTCCGGGGTATGAAACCATCGGTATACTGGCCCCTATATTAGTACTTGTACTTCGTTTACTTCAAGGCCTTGCCCTGGGAGGGGAGTATGGCGGTGCAGCAACCTATGTTGCCGAGCACGCTCCGGCATCCAAGCGTGGATTTTATACCAGCTTTATACAGACTACCGCTACGTTAGGACTTTTCGTTTCGATAGGTGTTATCCTGGGCGTTCGCGAGTCGATGGATATAGCAGAGTTCAATGATTGGGGCTGGCGTATACCATTTATACTTTCATCTATACTCGTAGGCGTTTCAATATTCATTCGACTGCGTATGAATGAATCGCCACTGTTTGCCAAGCTTAAAGCAGAAGGAAAAGTATCGAAGAATCCCATCAAGGAAAGCTTTGGAAATAAAGCCAACCTACGGCTTGTGCTCATCGCTTTGTTTGGTGCTGCTGCAGGGCAAGGTGTTATCTGGTATACCGGACAATTCTATGCGATGACATTCCTGGAGAAAACGTGTAACGTTGAATTCGTTCAGACAAGGAATATTATCGCGATCGCTTTACTGATGGGGACACCGCTCTTTATATACTTCGGCTGGCTCTCCGACAGGATAGGCCGTAAAGTTATCATGATGATCGGTATGTTACTGGCTGTCGTATTATACCGGCCTATATATAGGCAAATGTATTTGTTAACGGATGTTTCTTATAAGACAGAAATTCCTTCCGAGAAAAACATTACTACCTCTACACGAATTTCATCATCACAAGATTCTGTTTCTATAAAAATGACCACGCTTGTTTTTGATGACGGAAGCAACGTAATCGAAACTACTACTACCACCAAAAAACAACAAGGCAAGACTACCGTTGATAGCAAAAAGGAGATCAAGCTAAATGGTGAGCCATACTATGCCATGATCGGTTTGATCCTCGTACAACTTGTACTAGTCACCATGGTATATGGACCTATCGCGGCATTTTTGGTAGAGTTATTCCCAACCCGCATACGCTATACTTCCATGTCGCTACCGTACCATATAGGCAATGGAATTTTCGGAGGACTAACTCCATTGCTGGCAACCAGTCTGTTTGAATTCAGTAAAACAGAATCAAACCCGGCCGGTGATCCGTTAGCCGGATTATGGTATCCGATTATAGTAGCCGGCATTACTTTTATAGTAGGAATGATCTTCCTCAGCAATAAATTAAAAGCCGATGTTGATAAAGAGGAATAACAATTCGGCAATGAACGATTAGCAATCTATAACGAACAACGGAGCAAGCGATGCCTTTTACACCAGCCCATCCAGCCATTGTACTTCCATTCTTGCGATCAAGAATGGTATCTGCAACTGCGCTGGTGGCAGGGAGTATGGCGCCCGACTTTGAATACTTCTTTAAGCTCAGTGTAGAAAGTGAACACAGCCATACACTGAAAGGTATATTTTATTTTGATATACCCGTTGTACTGTTGTTATCGGCATTGTTTCATTTGGTGGTAAAGCAAAATCTGATTACCAACTTACCGTTGACGTTGCAGCAAAGATTTCAGGATACATTATCTTTTGATTTTATATCGTTCCTCAAATCACGTCCTGTTGTATTTCTCATTTCCGCTATAGCAGGCACTGCCTCTCATATTTTCTGGGATGCCTTCACGCACAATGGCGGATTCTTCGCGCGGAACCTGTGGTTCTATAAAGGCACCGCTATTCCGTTTGACGGAGTGCAATATCCACTCTTCTATGTTCTCCAGCACATCAGCACATTCGTGGGGTTGTTCTGCGTGGCCGCATACATATATATGCGCAAACCTCAGCCGGGAAATAATATCACCAAGCCTTCAATCATATATTGGCTTGTTATCGTAGTAATAACAGCATTAGTGGTGGTCATTCGGTTTGCTATATATTCGTCAGACTATAATTTAGGCAATGTGGTGGTGAGCAGCATTAGCGGACTGTGCTTTGCTTTGATCATCGGAGGTGTATTCAAATTCAGGAGTATAACTACTGCCTGATGGCAAAGAAAAACTCACAATGGGCCCAGGTAGGAAAACGCAAGGTTGAATTATCTAACCTTGAAAAAGCACTCTTCCCCGAAGACAATATAGTCAAGGCAGAAGTAATTCAATATTACCTGTCGGTGGCGCCAACCATTCTGCAGCATATAAAAGGGCGGGCACTCACATTGATTCGTTTTCCCGATGGTATACATGGTGAAAGCTTTTACCAGAAGAACAGACCCGATTGGGCACCCGACTGGCTTGAATTTGTAACACTTGGTAAAGAGAAGAAAGACTATATCATTGCAACAGAGCCTGCATCCCTGGTGTGGCTTGCAAACCTTGCGTCTTTGGAATTACACCAGCTTCATGGTCGCAAACCGAATTTTGATAGCCCGGATTATATGGTCTTTGATCTTGATCCACCGGAAGGATATATATTTACAAAGCTCATTCCGATTGCCCTCGAATTAAAAGAGCACATTGAATCCTTCGGATATACTCCGTTCGTGAAAACAACAGGAGGTAAAGGAATTCATATCTGTTGTCCGATAGAACCCAAATGGGATTTCCATACCGTGTTTGAAGCGGCAGAAGATATAGCGAAACCTTTTGTAGAGGAAAGACCGGATAGTGTAACACTTCAAATAAAAAAAGATGCACGTAAAGGTCGTGTGCTGATCGACATCTATCGCATTCGTTCCGGGCAAAGTATAGTATCACCCTATAGCTTGCGTGGCAGAGTAGGAGCTCCCGTATCCATGCCACTTACGTGGGATGAACTCGAGCAGTTGGACAATCCGCGAAAGTTCAACATCAACACCGCGTTGGATAAACTATCAAGTGATGGCGATGCATGGGAAGGCTTTGATGCGTATGCCGTTGAACTTCACACGCATCGAAAGAAAAGTAAAACTGCAGCTAAAAAATTGCCGCCATCCAAAAAACATAAATCACCGGAGCAATTAGAAACATATTCTAAGAAAAGAGATTTTAAAAAAACACCAGAGCCTGTTGGTATAAAAGCAGAAACTGCAGGCAACAGTTTTGTAGTACACCGGCATCACGCATCGCGTCTTCATTACGATCTGCGGCTGGAACAAGATGGTGTATTGAAATCATGGGCTGTCCCGAAAGGACTTCCTCCGTATCCGGGAGTAAAGAGACTTGCTGTACAAACGGAAGATCACCCGATGGAATACCTCACCTTCGATGGCAGAATTCCCAAAGGACAATACGGTGCAGGGGAAATGTGGATTTATGCTACGGGTAAATATCAGATCACCAAAGACAAGAAAGATGGGTTTTACTTCCGGCTAAGCAGTAAAGAGGTAAACGGAGAATATAGAATTCACAAGATGAAAGAGAAGGAGTGGTTGCTCGAGCGCGTTGATGAGCCACAACTCAATTACCTGAAGCAAGTGGTGGAGCCGATGCTTTCCGAAGCTATAGATAAGCCGCCAACAGGTGATGACTATATATTTGAGATGAAGTGGGATGGGATCCGCGCTTTGATTGTATTGGAAGATGGGCAGGTGTCCATGCGTACACGGAATCATAATGACATCACCAAGCAATTTCCGGAACTGCTTGAAGGTAATAAAGCTTTTCGCGCCACCAACGGTTTATTCGATGCTGAAATAGTTTGTCTTGATGCAGAAGGTAAACCTGTTTTCAAACGCGTCATCAACCGGATGATGAGCAGTGGTGAAACCAATATTCAAAAGCTCACCAAGAGCAACCCGGTATACTGCTATATATTCGATTGCCTATACCTGGATGGACGATCGTTGGTAAATGAACCCTTGCTGAAAAGAAAGGAATGGTTGAAAGATGCAGTGCGTCCGGATACTCCATATCGTGTAAGTGAGTTTGTGAATGATGGGGCCGCATTGTTTGAAGCCGCCAGAGTCCATCAACTTGAAGGTATTATGGCCAAACAGAAAACCAGTAAATACTTTCCTGCCAGGCGCAGCGATTGCTGGTTGAAGATAAAGATCCGTCAAACGGCTGAAGTTATTATTATAGGGTATACCAAGGGAAAGGGAGAACGTGCTGTAACCTTTGGGGCATTGCAGATGGCAGAGCGTGTAGGCGAGGAGTTGCAATATCGTGGTAAGGTAGGCACCGGCTTTGATGAAGCCATGACCAAGGAAATCGTGAAGGAACTCAAGAAGGCTGCAACCATAAAACGCACTACGGCCATCGGTAAGTTTGTTGATGCTAACATTACCACGTGGTTTGAGCCGGTGGTAATAGCAGAAATAAGTTATTCAAAGTTTACTCCCGACAGAATGTATCGCGAACCAGTCTTTGTACGCTTGCGACCCGACCTGTCTTTTGTAACCGATAAATGATATAGTCTGAAGAGCGTTTATAGAAATACGAAGCGATTTTTATTTAACAGTACAGATTTTTTCTTTCAGCTTTGAATCAGGTTTCATTCCGAGGACCTCCGCTTTTTTAAGATCTTCACAGGCTTCGGTTAACTTGTCCATCCTATATTTAGCGATCGCGCGATTATAGTATGCAGGAGCGGAGTCAGGTATATAGATCAGTGCGACAGTATAATCCTCGATGGCATCTGCATAGCGTTCCTGTTTTAGCAAAACGTTGGCGCGGTTGATCCAGGCTTTAACATAACTCTCTTTCAGGTCAATTGCCTTCGTATAGTCAGAGAACGCCCCGGGATAATCTTTCAGTCTTTCTTTAACAATGCCGCGACTCAGCCAGATCTCAGGGTCACGTGTTTCAATTTCCAATGCTTTGTTATAGTCATCGAGAGCACCTTTCAGGTAGCCACCTTCCATACGCTGGAAAGCGCGCTCAAGGTAAGGAGCGAGCATACTCGAATCACTTTCAATAGCCTGTTCCAAAGGATCCTCTGGTCCTTTTTTCTCTCCCCTCAATCGCTTGAGGACCGCTACATTATGCAAGGCTGCAGTATGTTCCGGATTTATTGACAACGCTTTCCGGAAGTCGTCTAGGGCAGCCGTTGAATCTTTCAGGCTTTGCTTTGACAAACCTCGGTTCACATAAAAGTCTGCTTCCTTTGGAGCAAGCCGGATGGCGGAGTCGAGCCAGGCAACAGACTTCTGCAGGTTGTTTCGTTTTTGATCGATAACGCCCAGGTAATTATAGATTAGCGGACGCGTAGCACTTTGTGCTGTCATGATCTGATTGCCTCCGGTTGTATTGGGCGATCGGTTAAAGTATATGGTTTGTGTTTCTCCGGGAGGAACGTTGAGGTATCGCGTAAAATCTTCGTAGGCCTGGTCGTATTTTTTTAGTTGATAGCGAATCAACCCACGGCTGAACAGAGCTTCCGGACTATCCGGTTTTTGTTCCAGATATATACTATAGTCGGTCAGCGCACCTTCCAGGTCTTTCAGTTGTTCACGCGTGGAGGCACGCACAAAATAGGCTTCGGTAAAACCTGGTTTGTCTGTCAGGCATTGATTCAAAAGAGTAAGCGCCTTTGCATATTCGCCATTATCATGAGCTTCCTGGCCTTGTTCAAAAAGCTCTTCCGGGCGAAGTTTTTTTTGCTGCGCAAAGAGTACGGTGGTTGCTGTCAGCAGAGAAAAAATTAAAAACACTTTCATGACGGGAAATATAACGAAAGAATCATCGCTTTCTTGTAAACCCTTTCGATGTAAATCCTGTTTAAAGTATTAATGGAAACTACGAAAAAGAGCACTCGAAAATCTGAGAGCAAGGCTTCGGATGATAGAATAAAGTCAGCCTATATTAACTACCTTCTCACAGAAGGAAAGCAACCGGCATCCATCTTTAAATTCTGCCTGGACAACGGTATGAAGGAAGAGGAGTTTTATACTTTCTTTGGATCTTTCGATGCACTGGAACGAAGCATCTGGAAAGGATTTATAGATAAGACCATCAACCGTCTTCAAAGCGATAATACGTTCAATGAATTCTCCAGTCGCGAAAAAGTTCTCATGTTCTATTTCGCGTTGTTGGAAGAACTTCGTTCGAACAGAAGTTACGTTTTGCTGCAGCTTGGTCACCATAAGAGACTAGAGCTCACCCCCGGATATCTCAAAGGTTTCAGGGAATCTTTCGAAGCATTCTTTGAGAACATCCTCAATCAAGGTAAAGGAAAAGGAGAGGTGGCAACACGTCCGTTTCTGGATAAACGATATCCACAACTTTTCTGGCTGCACATGGGTTTCATTTTAACGTTCTGGAAAGAAGACGACAGCGCTGGTTTTGAAAAGACAGATGCTGCTGTTGAGAAATCCGTTAACCTGGCCTTTGACCTGATTGGCAAAGGCGCGGTAGATGCAGCGATAGACTTCGGAAAATTTCTATATCAGAATAAAAGATAGATCACACCACGTCCCTCACACGCATCATTCACAGACCTTAACTTCCTCTGCTAGATCATGAAAGAATTTGAGCGTATTCCGGTGACGAAGGTTCAGCGGGCAACTAAGTTTATTACTACGGGAGCAAAGATCGGAACAAATTACCTGAAGCATTATGGTAAGAAACTGATGAACCCGGACGTCACCAAAGATCAGTTGCATGCTGATAATGCGAATGATATATATAATTCATTAAGTGAATTGAAAGGTGGCGCGCTGAAAGTAGCGCAGATGTTGAGCATGGATAAAAATCTTTTGCCGACAGCGTATCAGCAAAAATTTGCCATGGCACAGTATAGCGCTCCGCCACTGTCTTATCCGCTCGTAGTGAAAACCTTTCTGAATCACTTTGGAAAAAGTCCGGAGCAGATGTTTGAAACTTTTACGCGTAAAGCTGTCAACGCTGCCTCTATGGGACAAGTCCACCAGGCAACGTTGAAAGGAAAAAAGCTGGCTGTGAAAATCCAGTATCCAGGTGTGGGCGATAGTGTTAAATCAGATCTGGCGATGGTCAAGCCTATAGCGCTCTCGATGTTCAATCTCAACCCGGTGGAATATGACGAGTTCATTAAAGAGGTTGAAGTGCGTATGCTCGAGGAGACAGATTATACGCTTGAGCTCAAGCGCTCGATAGACCTTTCGCAGCGGAGCAAGAATGTTAAAAATATAGTGTTCCCGCATTACTATCCCGAGCATTCGTCAGCGAAAATCCTGACGATGGATTGGCTTGAAGGAAAGATGCTGGGAGAGGTGATAGGCAAAGAGTTGCCCGCAGGGGCCGCAGATAAGATAGGACAGGCAATGTGGGATTTTTATCATTTCCAGATGCACCAGCTTCGCGCCGTGCATGCAGATCCGCATCCCGGCAATTTTATAATCACCAATGATTACAAACTTGGTATTATCGACTTCGGCTGCGTGAAAGTTATTCCGGATGATTTCTATAATATATACTTCCGCCTGCTGGATGCCGATGTATTAACGGACAAGAAGAAACGCGATTTCGTATTCGAGCAGTTACGGTTTATATATCCTTCGGATACTGCCAAGGAAAAAGAGTTCTTCCTGGGAATATTTACAAAGTTGGTAGAACTTCTGGGAAGACCTTTCCGTTCGGAGGTTTTCGATTTCTCGAATGACGATTACTTCAACGAATTGTTTTCTTTCGGCGAAAGCCTTGCCAACATGAAAGAGCTACGCGAGTCTAAAAAAGCGCGTGGTGTAGGCGAGGCAATCTATATCAATCGAACATACTTCGGGCTTTACAATATTCTGCACGACCTGAAGGCGAAAGTCACAACGGGTTACTAAGCAAACATCCTCCAGGTACTTTATCTGGAGGATGTTGGGTATATATACTATTGCGACTCAATACACTATATATTAGTTCAGAAAGGCATCTGCCTTTTGAAAGAACCAGGCTGGGTCATCGTAGAAGATAAAGTGCTTGGCCGTATCGTTTATTTCAACGGAAGCTTTTTTAACGTTTGTCATTTGTGCTGTATACATGGCTACGGCAGATTCATGCGTGACGCCATAGTTTTTATAGGCAATCCAGGCGCCCATTAAAAGTACCGGGCAACCAATCGATGAAACAGTTTCACGAAGGTCCGTGGACATCAATTCATACATAACCTGTGCTTGTGTTTTAACATCCGCTTTTTGTGCAATCGCCATGACTTCATCTATATGTTGCTGGCTGGTGATCATAGAGCCTAAATACATTCTGGTATTCGCATCGAATTGTTCATGCGTCTGGTTGCTCATCATCTTATACGTGTTATCAGCCATGGGCTTAGCACTTTCAACAGTAGCACCCGGCATTTGTAAGGCAGGCATGAACGCTACACCATCTACTGCGATTACTTTTTCAAATTGATCCGGAGCAGAAGCGGCAGCCCATAATGCTAGGAAAGCTCCCATGCTATGTCCTACGATAACCGGCTTCTTTAACTTTTTAGTTTTTGCGTAGCTGATCACATCATCTTTCACAGCCGACAGAAATTTATCTTTCACGGCAGGAGCGTTGCCGCCAAAACCAGCCAGCGTCAGAATATGACATTCATATTTATCCTGGTAATGTGCTACGGTTTCTTTCCATACATCACCACTGCACGTCAGGCCGTGAATGAGGATCATCGGTTTACCCTTACCTTTTACTTCCACAGTAAAAAGTTGTTGCCCATGTGATACAATGCTATTGGCAGCGAGCAGGGCAATCAATAATCCGATGGTTGGCAGAGAGAAAATGTGTTTCATAATTTGTTGTGTTTGATTGATGGATCAAAACAACGAAGCCTGTGCGGCTCCTGAAATTATTATTGACTAACTGCATTTTTCGATTGACCATCGTGTCGAAGTGGATTCAAGACCGATATAAAAGCCATTTCGGAATGGTTAACACAATTTGTCAATGCGTTCATACGGTTGGTCAATGAAATATTCTGGATTAATAAGATCTTGCTTACTTTCAATCATCATGAGACTGAAAACTAATTTTGGACAAGCCTTCCTTCGGTATAAGGTTCATCATATACTGTTCTGGGTTATCTATTTTGTTTTCTGGCTTTCTTTTTACCAGCGGGTATATCCCTTCAATCTGGTGTTTATCAATACCGTATTGTATACAGTCTTTAATGCGTCTGCCTTTTATACAATCGTATATTTCCTATTGCCGAAGTTTCTTAATAAGCAGCGTTATGCTTTGTTCTTTTTATCAACAGCGCTGGCACTGATTATATTTTCTGGAATGCTTGCCACCGGGCTATACCTGAATATGACAGGAGTTCCGGAAATGTATAAGTTTAATTTTGGGCAAGCATTCGTCTATGGTTTTATGAGTACGTTTTCCATGGTGTGTATGCTGGGGGGCGCTAAACTTATCCGGGATAAAATACTATCCGAACGGCAACGCCTGGAAACCGAGTTGCAATATCTGAAAGCACAGGTCAACCCACATTTTCTGTTTAATGCTATCAACAGCGTTTACTTCCTGATCAAGAAAGATCCGGATAAAGCATCCGAAACTTTGATTAAGCTAAGCGACCTGCTTCGCTTTCAGTTGTACGATTGCTCGGATGAAAAAATACCAGTCGAGAAAGAACTGGAGTATATCCAGAATTATATCGCGCTGGAGAAAATCAGGAAAGGCGATAGGGTTCACGTGGAGTATTCAAGTGAAGGGATGATGAGTGGATTTCTGATTGCACCCTTTATGTTGATTCCTTTTCTGGAGAATGCTTTTAAGTACGTTTCGAATTATCCGGATTTCGCAAATACCATTCGGGTGAAACTGTTGCGCACCGATAGCCAGCTCGTTGTGACATTCTTTAATACACACGAGAACCTGCCACGAAACACAGTAGGGGGGATTGGCCTCAAGAATGTAAAGCGAAGACTGGAGTTACTATATCCCGATCAATACCAGCTTGCTATAGAAGAGAAGCCTGGTACATATTCTGTTACGTTATCTTTGAAAATAGCATGAGGAAAATACGGACCATCGTAGTTGAAGACGAGCCGCTCGCACGCGAGGGATTGCTCAACTACATACAGGACATTGACTTCCTGGAAGTAAAGGCTGCGTGTGAAAATGCGTTGGAAGCAAATAAGGTTTTGTCGAGTGCCCCGGTCGATCTCATGTTTCTCGATATACAGATGCCAAAGATCACCGGTATAGATTTTCTGAAGTCCATCAAAGAACCACCGATGGTAATCATGACGACCGCGTATCCAAATTTTGCTTTGCAGGGATACGAGCTCGATGTACTTGATTATTTGGTCAAGCCTTTTCCTTTTGATCGATTCCTGAAAGCTGTAAATAAGGCCCGTGACTTTTTTGAGTTGAAGACAAGGACGACTGAAAAACAAGAGCCAGCCATACGGGAGGATTTCTTCTTTGTGAAGTGCGACTACCGGTACGAGAAGATCCACTTTGATGACGTGCTTTATGTAGAAGGGATGGAAAACTATATTGTGATTCACACCGCTGCCAAACAATTCATGACGCTGCTGCGGATGAAAAATATAGAGGAGATTCTTCCGGCTCCTTCCTTTATACGAATTCACAAATCCTATATAGCTTCCATCAAAGCGATCTCATCTATAGATGGTAATGAAGTGATCGTTGGCAACAAGAAGTTGCCGCTGAGCAGGGAAAAGAAGTCCGAGATCCTGGAACGACTTTTAAAGAATTAAAAGCATTCTCTTTATCGTGGCATGGAAATTTTTAGAATAAGATTTGAAAAAAGACGACTTTATATTTTGATAATATAATTCATTGTCAGTACTTTAGTATCGTTCATTTCATTTTTTAAACTAAGTAGATTATGCGTGCTATCTGGAAAGGACACATCCAATTTTCACTGGTAACAATCCCTGTCAGAATTTACAATGCCATTGATTCTGGTCAAACCATCAGTTTCAATCTTCTTACCAAAGAGGGCCATAATCCAGTGAGTTATGAAAAGAAAGATAAAGTAACGGGTCAGACCCTTCGCACAGAAGATATCACAAAAGGATTTCAATATGAACCAGGTCAATATGTAATCATCGATCAGGAAGATCTCGATAAGGTAAAACTCAAGAGTGAAAAAGTAATTGAGATCGAAGGTTTTGTTGATTCATCGGAGGTACATCCTACACTATATGAAGCTCCTTATTATATCGGTCCCGATGGTGATGTTGCTGCTAAAACATACGGACTGTTAAGTCATACTTTAAAAGAGACAGGCAGAATAGCAGTAGGAAAAGTTGTACTACGCGACCGCGAAACTCCCGTATTGCTCTCGCCACACGAAGGAGGGATGGTAATGTATCGTCTTCGTTATCCGAATGAAGTTCGGAGCATGCGTGAAGTACCTCAGCTAATCGATGTAAAACCTGAGAAGGAACAGTTGAAGCTCGCAAAGACACTGGTAGATTCCATGACAACGAAGTTCTCGAACATCGAGATGAAGGACCACTATTATGAAGCTTTGAAAGATATCATCGATGCAAAAATAGCCGGTAAAGAAATCGTGATGCGTACCGAAGAAGCTCCGAAGGTTGTTGATATCATGACGGCCCTCAAAGCCAGCATCGATGCTGCCAAGAAGCCAATGGAAAAAGCTAAAGGTGAAACTGCTAAGAAAGTCAAAGCTGAAAAGGAAAAGCCTGCCAAGACTGCAAAGCGAAAAGCGAGTTAAAGGCTCGGATAGAAATTACGTTTTGACCTTCCCTTAAAAAAAGGGTTTTAACACAATAAGCTGCGTTTTGTGTAGTTAGCTATTATTTAACAGATAACGCTTAACTTTGCTCCGTGGCAAAAATAATCCAATTCAAAGTCAATCCTGTTCCCGAGAAATTCGGGCCGCAACCTGCGCGCCATAAAAAGCAGCAGCAAGGTAAGAGGAGAGAATTGGAAAAACCTGGACAGCTCAATCTTTTCACGGGTGGAAAGGTTGTAAGGCTCAACCAGCTTACCGTATTTGAAGAGGCGCTCATGCTGGACGATCAAGGCGATAAAACTGCCGCGAAAAGTCGTTATCTCAAAGCCATCGAAGAACACGATTCTGTTGCAGATGCATATTGCAATCTTGGAATCCTCGAGTTCAAGGAAGCGCAGAACACCAAGGCTATTGATTTTTTTACCAAGTGTCTCAAAGAAGAGCCGCGGCATTTTGAAGCGCATTATAATCTCGCCAACCTATATGCAGAGGTCGGTAACTTTGCATTGGCAAAAGTGCATTATGAAGTGTCGATTGAAATCGAACCAACGTTCCCTAACAGTCATTTTAATCTAGGCCTTACGTTGGCCATGAATAAGGAATTTCCGCAAGCCATACAGGCGCTAAAACATTATCGCCAGTTAACGCCACAAAGTGAGCACAGTCAGGTAGACGAGTTGATTCTGAAGCTGTCTTCAAGTGTTATCGGCTAAGGCAATCTGTAATCCATCACCGAATACATTTCATTACAACGTGCGGGCTACATGGTCCAGATGGTAATAAAAAACAGCAGGAATCTATATACTTCGAGCGCAAGAAATAATCCTAATATACCGGCAAAGGCTTTTAAGATCAGTCGCTTGCCACGCTGCTGGTAAAATGTTCGCGCAGCGTAAAATATAAAGTATAGGTTCGTAGATACAAAGATGATGGTAAGGGTGAGGTCGTTCAAATATACTCCATAACCGGAATGACCAACACGAAAAATCTTGCTGATCAAGGCGAAGACCAGCGTTAACCCGATAGCATTTACAGCCAGATTGAAACTCGTGAGTTCAACAGAGAAGGCCACATGATCTGTAAAGTAACGATTCTTCTTGCGGAAGATCAGGCTTAAGGGGAGTGAGGCGAGTACTACGAAAATTACAATCAGAAGCTTGGCCAGGCCGGTAGTTTTATCATTATACATCAACTCGAATCCCGAAAGAGTCATTCCTTCTTGCTTCAATTGTTCGGCAACGACCTTGCGCGCGAGCTTGCTATGGGGCAATACATTCAATTGCGTATAGAGCGAAGAGTTAAACATCTGCAATACCGGGAAAAGAAAATAGATCAGGTTCAGGATGAAGAACATCTGAAGCGGGCGCATATACATTACTCTGCGGCCATCGACATATTCACGGGAAAGAAATCCTGGTTTTGATATAGTTGACCACATCGACTTGAGAAATTTGTTGTCGATAAACGTGGTCGCTACAAGTACATTCCCTAAAAATGATTTGAACTTCCGGTCTTTAGGTTCAATCACTTTCTCTCCACAGAGATTACAATACAGTCCGACAAATTTATGATCACAACTTTTACAGACGTGTTCTTGCAAGGAGAGGTTATCCATTGTTGACAGGTAGTTAGTAAGTGTCTCTTCGGTATAAAGTATCCGAACTTTATGCTATCTCCTTTAATACTTTCTTGGCCCGAACGGTAAACCCTGGCGAAGCATAGGGCAGTTGATCTTCAAGTATGATTTTTAATTCTTTTTTTAGATCCGGTTCATTTTTGATGATGTTGCTCAGTACTGTCATTGAAAAAGCTTTCACAGCAACAGGCTCATTTTTTTGTTCCAGATATTGAAAGCAGAGCGAGGCGACTTCGCCATGAAGCGATTTAGGGATCTCTATAAACTGGAGCAGCCGCATGGTGTTGCGCTTCACGGCATCATGAATTCCGGGTTGATGAAGGAAGCGAAGTATCTTTTTCAGATGAGGTTTAATAAGATCCGGATGCCGCTCGATACACAGGCTCAACGGCCAGGCGCCCCTTTGTGTAATGCGGTAGGGGCCCTTTAAATACGTATCAACCAAAGCTTTAAAGCGAATGTTATTATCTCCCACATAATCAGCTATTTTAACAGCTTGTCTTCTTGTATGTTCTTTAAGTATTTCTTTCGCTAAATCCATTGAAAGGTTATTTGATCAATTGGCCGTAACGAGCAGCCGATAAACCTTTCAAAATAAAGCTTTTTGAATTTGCCGTTTACATTTGGTCAAGAAATAAACCTCTGACCTATGGGAGTACTTTTAGCACTACTGTCTACTGCTTTAATTCAAATTGGTCTTTGTGTCTTTTGCTTTATCAAGAAAGCTCGTTTGAAAGTCTGACGACTCTTCAACTATTTTTATCGGGCACGTGGAGCTTTTTAATATATCGAAAAGTTGCCACGTTTTTTTATTTTGTCATAATCCTAAAAATGCTCTATATTCAATCCCCAAGCACGCACAACTCATGGCAACACTGAGCATGTCAAAGAAAAAATTATTCACCGCAGATTATGAGATCCATGCTTCTATAAAGATGTTGTATCCATATATACAGACAGCCAGTGGTCTTGCTGAGTGGTTTGCCGAAGATGTTCGAATCAACAATGAAGACAAGTCCTTTACTTTCTTCTGGGATAACGAAGAGCATAAAGCAAAGCAGTCTGCACATCGTACCAATCACTTCGCTCGTTTTGAATTTCTTCCGGAGAATGAAGAGGACTCTAAAGATCCTTCATACTTTGAACTCAGGCTTGAGTTCAACGAGCTTACCCAATCTGTATATTTGAAAGTTATGGATTACTCAGACTTTGATGACCATAAAGAGTTGCAGGATCTTTGGGGTGGATTGATTGAAGCACTTCGTAAAACGGTGGGAGGGTAGTTAAGCTCTCACTTCACAAGTATATTTTCCAACGTATTATTTCATTTCAGTTTTGAATCGTTCGCATTGGCTTTATTTTTGAGCTTATGCTCCGTATGAAAAAAATAGACAAACTAGTCTTAGATGCCATCATAGGTCCGTTCCTCATTACCTTCCTGGTCGTTGTCTTCATCTTGCTTAACGTAAACATGTTAAAATATTTCGATGACATTATAGGGAAGGGGTTGGACTATTGGACGCTCGGGCAACTTTTTTTTCATTTTGCAGTGTTCACCGTACCCACCGCGATGCCACTGGCAGTTTTGTTATCATCCCTGATCGCGTTTGGAAATTTAGGAGAACATTTCGAACTCACTGCTATCAAGGCATCTGGCGTTTCACTGGTACGCGTACTAAGACCTATATTCTTTTTTGTATTGGTATTAACAGCTGTCGCGTTCTACGCCAACAACGATCTTGTGCCCAAGTCTGCACTCGAAGCATATAGTCTGCTATACGACATCAAACAAAAGAAGCCCGCACTTGATCTGCGCGAAGGAAGTTTTTACAACGGCATCAATGACATCAGTATAAAAGTAAATAAGAAGTTTCCCGATGGCATTACATTGAAGGATGTAATTGTATACGATCACCGTAAGAACGATGGCAACAAGGAAGTGACCATTGCAGATTCAGGAAGAATGCAGACAATACTGAACGAGCGCTACTTGAAGTTCGAGTTGTTCAATGGTTTTAATTACACCGAAGGTGCCAGCAATGAGCGCGAAGTAATAGGGCAGAAGAAGAACCGGAACTCTGAAACATTGAGTCGTAGTAAATTTGCAAAGACCCAGGTTGTGTTCGACCTGTCTTCATTTCAAATGGACCGCACGGATAAGAAATGGTTTCAGAGCAATCGGATCATGCGTAACCTCGGTCAATTGAATGGAGATATAGACTCGGTAAGAAAAGAGATTCTCAGTCAGCGACTGAATCATTATTTATACAGGCCGAGTTACTTCAATTACTACTTTCGAAAAGACACCACCATTATGCCTCCCGAGGTATATGCGCATAAGCTTTATCGTGATTCTATTAATAGTCTTCCCTATCGGGATAAAATGATGCCGCACGATGCAAAGCCGGTTCCTCCAACCGTAGAGAAAGTCGAAGCGAAAGATACGGCAAAACCGAAAGTTGAAAGTAAACCTGCTGTTAAAAGCAAAGTAGAGAATAAAGCTGCTGTTAAAAGTAAGGAAGAAGTAGCAGCCTCTTTGAAGCGCCCGCCTGAGAGAAGACGGGATGATAAAAAATTCGCGTTACAAAATGTGAAGCGTAAGCCAGTACGAAAGCCGGCCGGTAAAAGTCTTCCAAAAAAAGCTGACGCTAAAAATGTGGTAATCGCCGCTCCACCCAAAAAGAAAATCCCGATGTCTGATTCTGCATTTCAGGCTAAAGTTGATAGTGTATTTAAGAGTGAACCCACCTCCGAGGTATTGCAGGGTGCAGCAAACATGGCCCGGCAAGTGAAGAGCCAGGTGCAAAACGCAAATGGAAGTATAGATAATTATACCACCGAGCTGCGCATTTTCGAGATTCAATGGCATAAAATCTTTGCGAGCTCTTTTGCCTGTATTGCTATGTTCCTGATCGGTGCACCTTTGGGCGCCATCATAAAGCGCGGAGGACTGGGTGTTCCGTTTCTGGTATCTATCCTATTCTTTATAGTATACTATGTATTAACGATGCAAGGGGAGAAGCTCGCCAAGCAAGGAAGCCTCAGTATTGTGGCTGGTGTTTGGATGGCGGATGCCCTATTGTTTATTACGGGCTTGTTCTTCCTGCGTCAGGCTCGCATTGATGCCAGATTGTTTGAAGCTGATTTTTACAGTGTTGTAGTGGATAAAGTAAAGCTTTGGTTTATCAAAAAACGAAAAGGCAATCAATCGCAACCGGTTTAAATATCAAAAGTTTGCCTACTTTTTGGAAAATTCGGCCATTATGGCTTACCTTTGCCCCCTGAAATAAAGATATAAAATATTTTTTAGATGTATTTAGCTACTGAAATCAAACAAGGTCTGTTTACCAAGCATGGCTTCGGCAAAAAGAAAGAAGAAACAGGTTCGCCTGAGTCACAGATTGCCCTGTTCACACATCGGATCAACCATTTGACCGAACACCTGAAAGAAAATAAGAAAGACTTTTCGACACAACAAGGCTTGATGAAATTGGTAGGTAAGCGTAAAAAGCTGCTAAACTACCTCCAGAACACAAACATCGAACGCTACAGAGCAATTCTGGCGGATCTCGAGCTTAGAAAATAAGAATTCTACATTCCCCGAAGGGAACCCGTACAAAGGTTCCCTTTTTGCATTTTTAAAAATTGAGGTAAACCTGTGTGGGTATGCCTCCAACTATCTATTTTATGAAACCGACTGTTATTACTAAATCTTGTAAGCTGCCCGATGGCCGCGAGATAATTATAGAAACCGGAAAGCTTGCCCGCCAGGCAGATGGTTCTGTTGTATTGAGAATGGGCAACACCATGTTGCTTGCTACGGTAGTGTCTGCTCAGGATGCTAAAGAAGGAACAGACTTCCTTCCATTGTCTGTTGACTACCAGGAAAAATTTGCCTCTACCGGTAAAGTGCCCGGTGGATTTTTGAAACGTGAAAGTAAATTATCGGATTATGAAGTGTTGATCAGCCGCCTGGTTGACCGCGCGATCCGTCCTCTTTTTCCCAATGACTACCATGCAGATACGCAGGTGATGATTTACCTGATCTCTGGTGATGAAGGAGCTCTGCCGGATGCTTTAGCAGCGTTCGCAGCATCAGCTGCTTTATCAATTTCTGATATACCTTTCCAGGGACCAATCTCTGAAGTACGCGTAGCACGCGTGGATGGTAAATTCGTTATCAACCCTTCTATGGCTGATAAGAATCGTGCTGATATCGATCTTATCGTAGCAGCTTCCATTGAAAATATTTTGATGGTGGAAGGTGAAATGAAAGAAGTGAGTGAAGAAGAAATGCTGGA
This sequence comes from Ohtaekwangia koreensis, assembly GCF_900167975.1. Classification (GTDB taxonomy): domain Bacteria; phylum Bacteroidota; class Bacteroidia; order Cytophagales; family Cyclobacteriaceae; genus Ohtaekwangia; species Ohtaekwangia koreensis. Next base: position 222,332 of record NZ_FUZU01000003.1, on the reverse strand, counting down.
AGCATTGAAGATCGCTCATGAAGCAATCATTGAGCAATGTAAAGTACAAATTGAATTTGCAGACGCTGTCGGCCGTAAAGAAAAGCGAGTATATAATCACGAAGATAACGATGAGACTCTTCGCGTTGAACTATGGTCAAAATTCTATGATCAGGTTTATGCTGCTGCGGCTCAATTGATCAAAAATAAAAAGCTTAGATCTGAAGCACTTTCAAAACCGCTGGATGAATATCTGGAGTCATTACCAGAAGACACAACGGTTAACAAGTCGCTTGTAAAACGTTATTACAAAGAGATTGTAAAGAAGGCAGCACGTAATCTTTCGCTTAATGAAAATGTTCGTCTTGATGGCCGTAAAACACGGGAAATCAGAACGATATGGTCTGAAGTTGATTACCTTCCTTCAACCCATGGTTCAGCGATTTTCACCAGAGGTGAAACACAGTCACTCACAACGGTAACGCTCGGTACCAAGCTTGATGAGCAGATGATCGATGGAGCGATGATCTCCGGATCAAGCAAGTTCATCCTGCATTATAACTTCCCTGGTTTTTCAACCGGTGAAGTGAAGCCAAACAGAGGTCCTGGAAGACGCGAAGTTGGTCACGGTAACCTGGCCTTCAGAGCATTGAAGCAAGTGCTTCCTCCTGATGAAAAGAATCCCTATACCATCCGTATTGTATCCGATATTCTGGAATCAAATGGTTCGTCATCCATGGCAACAGTTTGCGCTGGTTCGCTTGCGTTGATGGATGCTGGTTTACCTGTTAAAGGACTTGTGTCTGGTATAGCAATGGGTATGATCTCGGATAGTGAAACAGGCAAGTATGCAATTCTTTCCGATATCCTCGGAGATGAAGATCATCTTGGTGATATGGACTTCAAAGTTACGGGAACTGAGCAAGGTATAACGGCTTGCCAGATGGACCTTAAGGTTGATGGACTTACGTATGAAGTATTGAAAGAAGCGTTGTTACAAGCAAGGGAAGGTAGACTTCATATTCTTAATGAAATGAAGAAAACCATCGCTGTTCCTCGCGCTGATCTGAAACCACATACACCACGTGCTGAAACTGTGATCATTGAGAAAGAGATGATTGGAGCGATAATCGGCCCTGGAGGTAAAGTTGTTCAGGATATCCAAAACACAACGGGTGCAACAGTCGTTATTGAAGAAGTTAACAATAAAGGTGTAGTAAACGTCTTCGCGAATACCAAAGAAGTAATGGATGCAGCCTTAAGACGCATCAGAGGCATCGTGGCCGTTCCTGAAGTTGGAGAAGTATATGATGGAAAAGTTAAATCCATTATGCCATTCGGAGCGTTCGTAGAATTCATGCCAGGTAAAGATGGCTTGCTGCACATCTCTGAAATTAAATGGGAACGCCTCGAAACGATGGAAGGTGTGCTCGAAGTTGGTGAAGAGATAAAAGTAAAACTGATCGAGGTAGATAAGAAAACGGGTAAATTCCGTCTATCCAGAAAAGTATTGCTGCCAAGACCTCCAAAGAAGGAAACTACAGCAGCGGAATAATCGTACACCCATTCATTGACAGGAACTAACTTTTAACAGTATATTGTTAACCAAACGAACGTAAAACAGAGCAAAGATTAGTAAACATGAGACAGCTTAAGATCAGTAAACAAATTACTAACCGAGAAAGCCAGTCGTTGGATAAATATCTCCAGGAGATTGGTAAGGTTGACCTCCTTACGCCAGATGAAGAAGTTGAGTTGGCGAAGCGTATAAAAGAAGGTGATCAAATAGCATTAGAGAAGCTCACAAAAGCAAACTTGCGTTTCGTTGTATCTGTAGCCAAGCAATATCAGAATCAGGGACTTTCATTGGGTGATCTTATCAATGAAGGTAATTTAGGTTTGATCAAAGCTGCTCAACGTTTCGATGAGACTCGTGGTTTCAAATTTATCTCCTATGCCGTATGGTGGATTCGTCAGTCAATCCTACAGGCATTGGCAGAGCAATCCCGTATTGTTCGTTTGCCTTTGAACAGGGTAGGATCATTAAACAAAATCTCCAAGACGTTTTCTGAACTTGAACAAAAGTATGAACGCGAACCTTCCCCGGAAGAACTCGCTGAAGTGCTGGATGTAACTACTGCAGAAGTTGTTGACACCATGAAAATTTCGGGCCGCCATGTTTCCATGGATGCTCCATTTGTTCAAGGCGAAGAAAACAGTTTGTTGGATGTGTTGGAGAACGACAGTGAAGAAACACCAGACTCCGGTCTGATGAACGACTCGCTGAGAAGAGAAGTACAGCGTGCGCTTTCAACGTTAACGCAACGTGAGGCAGATGTAATCACGCTTTATTTTGGTCTGAATGGAGAGCATTCTATGACCCTGGAAGAGATTGGAGAGAAGTTCAATCTGACACGCGAGCGTGTTCGCCAGATCAAGGAAAAGGCCATCAGACGTCTTCGCCACACATCAAGAAGTAAAGCTTTAAAGCCTTACCTCGGTTAAAAATCAATTTTTCTGAAATATTTTAAGGGTCTCGAATTCCGAGACCTTTTATTTTGTTATCCTACCAAATATGTTTTTATGACAAAAGAAGAAGTGAAAGTCCTCATCATCGGCTCTGGCCCAGCTGGATATACAGCAGCAATTTACGCGGCACGTGCAGGGTTAAAACCTGTACTTTATACCGGAGGCCAACCAGGAGGTCAGCTTACCACTACCAATGATGTTGAGAATTTTCCAGGCTACCCGGAAGGAATAAATGGTCCTCAGATGATGATGGATCTTCAGAAACAGGCAGAGCGGTTTGGTACCAAGATCAACTACGGCCTGGTTACGGCGGTTGATTTTTCAGGCTATCCACACAAGGTAACGATCGATGAGAAAGATGAGGTGATTGCTGAATCGATAATCATTGCTACAGGTGCAACGGCAAAATATCTAGGACTTCCTTCGGAAGAGAAGTTTTACAATAGAGGCGTTTCGGCATGTGCTGTATGCGATGGTTATTTTTATCGTGGTAAGGAAGTAGCAGTAGTAGGTGCTGGTGATTCAGCTGCCGAAGAAGCAACTTACTTGTCCAAGCTTTGTACAAAGGTTCACCTCATCGTGAGACGCGATGAGATGCGTGCTTCGAAGATCATGCAGAATCGTGTAGTGAACACGCCGAACATCGAAGTGCATTGGAATACAGAAACGGAAGAGATTCTAGGTGACGATAGTGGTGTTACCGGAGTACGTCTAGTAAATAATAAAACCGGTGAGAAGAAAGTAATCACCTTGCAAGGCTTCTTCCTTGCCATCGGACATAAGCCGAACACCGACATCTTCAAAGATTATATTGAAATGGACGAGACCGGCTATATTAAAGTTCAGGCCGGTTCAACGAAGACAAATATAGAAGGCGTGTTTGCAGTAGGTGACGCAGCCGATAAGATATACCGCCAGGCGATTACTGCGGCAGGCACAGGTTGTATGGGAGCACTCGATGCAGAGAAGTTCCTGGTAGCAAAAGAATTACAAACAGTCTGATTACTTTTATCAGAGAGAATATAGAGATGATTGCAGAGTGTAGGTTCATTCTGCAATCATTGTTTTTTATAAACCACCAGATCGTTCATGAAACTAGATATACTTGTACTATCCGCACATCCTGATGATGCAGAACTTGGCTGTGGAGGTACGATTGCAAAGCATGTATCACTCGGACATAAAGTTGGATTGGTCGATTTTACACGAGGCGAATTAGGAACGCGCGGAACACCTGAGACCCGTGCCGTTGAAGCTGCTAATGCTGCTAAAATTTTAGGGGTTAAGGTCCGTGAAAACCTGGGACTGAAAGATGGTTTTTTTCGGAATGATTCTGATCATCAGTTAAAAGTTATTCAGGTCATTCGTAAGTTCAAGCCTGATGTGGTGTTATGCAATGCTATATATGATCGTCATGTAGACCATGGTAAAGGAGCATCACTTGCCTATGACGCCTGCTTTCTCTCCGGGTTAGTGAAGATTGAAACAACCGATGAGCAAGGCAAAAAGCAAGATGCATGGCGCCCTAAAGTGGTATATCATTATATTCAAAGCCAGCTTATCGAACCCGACTTCATAGTAGATATATCCGGATATTGGGATACAAAAATTGAAGCAATCAAAGCCTTTAAAACTCAGTTCTTTGATCCCAACAGTGAAGAGCCGGAGACCTATATATCGAGTCCTGCATTTTTAAAAATGGTGGAATCACGTGCGCTGGAATTTGGTCATGCGCTAGGAGTGAAGCACGGTGAAGGCTATACTACCAGACGATATCTGGGAGTAGATAATCTTTTCGATCTGGTATAATACTGATCAAAGGTATATACATGAGATTAGCTCCGTGAATTAAGGAGCTAACCTATATATCTTCCAGGAGCCATCCACTTTTGTGAATTGTATTCGGTCGTGTAGTCGGCTTGGGCGGCCTTGCCAGAATTCAATTAATATCGGATCCACTTCATAGCCTCCCCATTGGTGAGGTTTAGGAAGTATTTCATTGCCTTCAAATTTCTTTTCAATTTGCTTTACCCGATCTTCAAGAAGAGCACGATCTTTAATCACTGCACTTTGAGGTGATGACCATGCTCCAATTTGTGATCCTCTCGGACGGCTTTGAAAATATTTCTCGGATCGTTCCGGATCAACGCGATCTGCAATCCCTTCTATCCTTACCTGGCGCTCTAACTCGGGCCAGAAAAATGTCAACGCACAGGCTGGTGTTTTTTCAAGATCCTTTCCTTTCGAACTTTGATAGTTGGTATAAAACACAAGCTTACTGTTCTCTATACCCTTCAGTAACACGATTCTGCTGGAGGGTGCTCCAGATGCATTTATCGTAGCCAGGTTCATAGCGTTGGGCTCGGGCACCTGCGCTTGTACTGCCTCGTTAAACCATTTCTCAAATTGTTTAACCGGATCACTCTGTACACTTGTTATGTCTAGCGATGCCTTTGAATATTCTTTTCGTAAATCAGAGATAGTAAGCATTCATTCTAAATTTTGAAGTTCGTAAGTTTATAAAAACACAACATTGAAGTCACTGATATTAATCAGTGTGTAAACATGATACTTTGCTTTCTTCTCTCAAAATTAGATTTTAAAGACGCGAAAGAAACCTCGTGGGTAGTAAAAACTTTTTGGTCTGAAAAGCAATCGTTTTAAGAGACGCTTCCTGTAAACACAGCGTTGAAGGGAAATAAAATTTGCACAGATGAGGGCGAAGTATTTTATTCATATATCATTTGATGAATTATTATTCAAGCAAGAGATTAACGAATGGAGTTTTTCAGATATAAAAATCAGTTAAAACCTGAGAAGGGAAGGCTGTTAATTTCAGAGCCCTTTCTTCCGGACCCAAATTTTGAGCGCACCGTAGTATTGTTGTGTGAACATAACGAAGAAGGATCATTTGGCTTTGTTATAAACAAGCCATCGATACTGAAAGTGAGCGAAGTGATGGAAGATATCAAAAAGCTCGAAGACATCGTTTATGTTGGAGGTCCTGTACAACAGGATACATTACATTTTCTTCACCGGAATACTTCGCTGGAAGGTGCTGTTAAAATTTGGAATGAAGTATATTGGGGAGGTGACTTTGAAACTCTGATATCACAAATTGATATAACCGTAATTCAATCAAAGGATATACGATTCTATCTTGGATATAGTGGTTGGGGGCCAGGGCAGTTAAATGCCGAGCTCGAAGAAGACTCCTGGATCGTATGTGATTATGCTACGGACGAGTTACTTTTTGACACGGAACCTTCCATGATGTGGAAAAAAGCTTTGGACAGTATGGGAGGTCGTTTTTCGATATATTCCAACTACCCGGTCGATCCGCGCATGAATTAGGCATTTTTAATTAAATTTACGCTACGCGCGTATTAAAGAACGTTTATTGACCATGGAAATGGAAAGAGATAACAGAGAGGAAAATGTACAGGAAGCCGGGTTAGCTGAGAACCTGGGCAATACATTACACTCCGAAATAGATTTAGCAGATCATCATGACTCAACGGATGAGCACCTGGAAGAAGAACATGTAGACTATAGTCACTTCTCCAAGCATGAACTTGCCAACGTCATTAAGGATCTTGCCAAAGACGATAACTTTAAACGTGTTGATAGTATACTTCGCGAAGTAAAGCCGTTGTATGATGATATACGCGAGAAAGAAAAAGCAGAAGCATTGCTGAAGTTTATAGCATCCGGAGGTATAGAAGAAGACTTCGAGTATAAAGGAGATGAGTCTGATGTTATCTTTGACGCCAATATAAAACTCATTCGCGATAGAAAGACGAGTCACATTCGTCAGCTTGAAGAAAAGAAGAATGATAACCTTCGCAGAAAGCAGGAGCTGCTAGAGAAGATTCGTGTACTGGCAGACTCGCAGAACTCGGACGCGCAGTTCGAATTATTCAAAGAACTACAAAAAGAATGGAAGTCGATCGGTCCTGTTCCTGGTACACAGGCAAAAACATTGTGGGCCAACTACCATGCACTGGTAGATCGTTTCTATGACAATCAAAGTATATATTTCGAATTAAAGGAACTCGATCGCAGAAGAAACCTCGAGGCGAAAATAGAACTTTGTGTTCGTGCTGAAAAGCTCGCGGACGTAGAGATCATCAAAGATGCTATACGTGAATTGAATGAACTTCACCATGAGTTCAAGCACATTGGCCCTGTACCCAAAGATGATAAGGAGAATGTATGGCAACGCTTCAAGGCAGCATCCGATGCTATATATGCAAAGCGTGATCAATACCTTCAAAAGTTACAGCAAGAACTCCATGGCAATCTTGACCTGAAAGCAAAGCTTAGTGATGATGTGCAGGAGTTTGCCACGTTTAACTCTGATCGCATTAAAGAGTGGAATCAGAAGACGAAAGAAATTCTTGATGTTCAAAAACGTTGGGAAATTATAGGAGGACTGCCACGTGCAAAAGCAAAAGAAGTCAACAAGAAATTCTGGGGCGCATTTAAAACGTTCTTCAATAATAAAAATACATTCTTCAAAAAACTCGATGAAGAGCGCGAGAAGAATTTGCAATTGAAAAATGAACTGGTAGAAAAAGCACATCTCCTCAAGGAGAGTAATGATTGGGAGAAAACTTCCAATGAATTAAAAGTGCTGCAACAGAAGTGGAAGGACATAGGACCCGTGCCTGAAAAATTCCGCGAGAAAGTTTTCAAAGAATTCAAAGATGCATGCGATCACTTCTTTGAACAAAGAAGAACACAACACGGCAAAGTTGAAAATGAACAAGCTGAGAATCTCAAGCTGAAGGAAGATATCTGCACGATCTTAGAGAGCCATGCTGCAGCCGGTACTGCCACGGCTGAGGTGCTAAAAGAATTGCAGGATAAATTTAATGCGATAGGCTTTGTGCCACGAAAAGATATCAACGCAATTCGAAACCGCTATCATGAAGCAGTTGATAAATTCGTTAGTCACATTGAGGGCTTCACTGAAAATGATAAGAGCAAACTGTTGCTTGAAAATCAGTTGAGTGATCTGAAGAATGATCCGATGGCCGATCGTAAGATTTACCAGAAGGAGCAGGCTATTCGTAAAAAGATCTCCAAAGTTGAAAACGACATTTCACTTTGGAAAAATAATCTTGAATTCTTCTCACGATCACAAAACGCAGAAAGTGTTCGCATCGAATTCAACGATAAGATCAAAGAAGCAACAGAACACCTCAAGCAGTTGAAGGATCAATTAAAGCTTCTTAAAACAATTTAGTGAGTGTGATGAAGCTTGGTGAGAGTTTGTCTCCATTAAGCAATACAAAGCGTTATAATCGCTTTTATCAGAAGGATATATAAAACACTTACTACAAACTCTTCTTGTGCTTGTAAGAGTCTTATTGAAAGCGAAATAAATTATAAACAGGGTTGTAGATATACCTGACGAATAAAAAAAGGAAGTCATCAGTGGTGACTTCCTTTTTTATTTTAATTCCACTTCAATATCAATTTGTGAACTGGCATCAGATGAAATTTTTGAGTTCCCCCTGTCGGAATCGAAGCGGATGAGACGTTACTCACCTTGGCCGACACTTGTTTGGCTCACGCATGCTGAACAAAGTGCTTCTCATCTATCAGAGAGACAGAGGTAGTACACGTGGGTAATGATAATGTGTTGCTACATTTAATTTTTCTAACTAATATATAGGTATATATTTAAGTACCCTGGTAACTTGAATACATACCTATATTTTTTCTTTTAACTATCTCACAGTTAAGCTTGTTCGATATTTATAATATATACTACTTTGGCGTAAAGGTGGATCCGAAAAGCCTGAATAGAGTAGGATAAATATAGTATATATTAAAAGTTATGAAGAAAACACCCTTACTCATCCTGTTATGTATGTTGTTTGGATTATTAAACTGTAGCGAAGAAGAAACGAAATCGAATGACTTTAATTCTGATGAACTTTCTTTCACCACCAGCAAATCAAATGTTTCTGAATTGAGTGCCGTTCTTGGTATAACTAGCCTGGAAAATGGAGGCTTATCTAAAGGCAACACATTTCACTTTTCAGTTTCTGCCGGCAGTACAACGATCAACGGTCATAGTATAAATCTTGACAAGACCAGTGTAACTGTGATAAAGCACAGAAATAAAACTTACCAGGTTGCAGCCACGATAGAAAATGTTGGTGCTATTGACTTACTTGCTGATGCTAATAAAAATCTTGTATCATTAACTTTAGATGGCCAAGATGTAGATGTGAGCCAAGGATTAAACCCAACACAGCATTTAGCTATCATTTTGGCATCCAATTTATTGAACGAAGTTAGAATAAATTCTGACTACAAAGTGAACCGTGGTAGCATTAAGGCAAAGGCAGATAGTTACTATGGATATACTGTTGGATGGGGCTTTACTGCTGAAGAGTCTGTAGATCATGAGGCTTCGGTACGTTCCGGCTCAAGTGGGATTTCTGCTAATGGTTGCCGATATTTAGGAACGAGCACAAGTTGCGTAACAGGTAGCATTGGATGTGTTACCATTTCGACATTTAAGTGCACAGGAAATAGCGCGACATAATTTAAGTTTATATAATATGTTTATAACAGAGAATCAAATCAGAACCATTGCCACCCTTTATGTGTTAGCGTTCATTGCGAGCATTTTAATTATAGTATATACGAGGCGATTATCAATGAAGGATAAGATCCTTCGGCTGATCGTAACTGTACTTATACCGGTGCTTGGCATTTTAATCGTAACGATTGAAGCACTGTTCAATTTTATCTTCGGAATGATGAAAAAGCGAAATGAACAGTTAATGTGATAAATATCAAAAGAAGCCTATAAAAAAGTCCATCTAAAAAGAAAGCCCTTGTGATTGAACAATGGCTTTTTTTGGTCCTTCACTTTACGAATGGATTTAAAATAAAAAAGCGGTTGAAAAACCGCTTTTTTGGAGCCCCCTGTCGGAATCGAACCAACGACCTACTGATTACAAGTCAGTTGCTCTACCAGCTGAGCTAAGGAGGCTTTCAGATTTCAGCGCCATCTGCGCTAAATGAGGGTGCAAAAATAAAGCAAGAATGCATTTCCGCAAATCTTTCTTCAAAATTAGTTATAAAATTTCTTGAATTTTTTTATCTAAAATAATTAGTTGTTAAAAATCAATTAACTAAAAATATTAGTTTTGTTAAAAGACCGATTGATTCATGTGGGAAAGAATACAAGAGAAGTTGCAGATCCTCTCGGATGCTGCAAAGTACGATGTATCGTGCGCCTCCAGCGGAAGCACGCGTAGTAATAAAACTAAAGGACTGGGAAGTACAACACAGACAGGCATCTGTCATAGCTATACCGAAGACGGACGATGTGTATCGCTTCTGAAAATTCTGCTTACTAATTACTGTATATATGATTGTGCGTATTGCGTCTCTCGAAAGAGTAATGACGTGCAGCGCGTTGGCTTTACTGTGAAGGAGGTTGTTGAACTGACCATTAATTTTTATAGGAGAAATTATATTGAAGGACTTTTTCTTAGCTCCGGTATATTTAAAAATCCGGACTATACCATGGAGCGACTCGTGCGTGTCGCGAAGGAGCTCCGCACAGTTCATGCGTTCAACGGATATATACATCTGAAAACAATTCCGGGCTGCAGTGAAGAACTGGTACAGCAAGCGGCGTTGTATGCAGATCGCCTGAGTGTAAACATTGAGCTCCCTTCTGAAAATAGTTTGAAGGCATTAGCGCCCGAAAAAAATAAACACGATATCATTAAGCCGATGTCGTTTTTGAGTGAACGCATCACCGCATTTGCCGAAGAGAAGAAGATCATTCGAAGTACACCGGCATTTGCTCCGGCAGGACAAAGCACACAGATGGTTATTGGTGCAAGCCCCGAAAATGATCTGCAGGTAATGTCGATAGCGAGTGCGCTCTATAAAAAATATAAACTTCGCAGAGTATATTATTCCGGTTATGTTCCAATCAGCAACGACAATAGATTGCCACAACTCGGCACGCCTGTGCCCATCATTCGCGAGAATCGTTTATACCAGGCCGATTGGCTCTTGCGCTTCTATAGCTTTGCTGTAAACGAATTAGTTGATCCATCACATCCTCAACTCGATCTTGACATTGATCCTAAATTAAGTTGGGCACTCCGTAATCTGCACCAGTTTCCGGTAGATATAAATAAAGCTGAATATGAAATGATTCTCCGCATTCCGGGTATTGGTGTTGGCTCTGCGCAAAAAATTGTACAGGCGAGGCGTTTTAGAAAATTAGGATGGAACGAACTTCGTCTTATGGGAATTGCCTTTAATCGTGCAAAGCATTTTGTGGTTTGTAAAAGTACAGAATATATACCGCGCGATGTAAATGAGACCGTTTTACGTCAGCAGATATTGCATCAGAGTAAGTATGCCAGTACGTTGTCACCACAGCTTTCCATGTTTGCATGATGCATCTGGTATATGACGGAAGCTTTGAAGGACTGCTTACTGCCGTCTTTGAAGTATATGAACGCAAACTCGAAGTAATCACGATTGTGCGAAAAGAATTGTATCAGCCTATACTGCAAGGCGAGCCACTGAACATCATCTCGGATCACCAAAAAGCAGAACGTGTTTGGAACGGGATAAAACGAAAAGTGTCTGCGATCAAGCGGACTGAATTATATACCGCTTTCCTTTCGGAGCTTTCCACCATAGAGGATACACTCATGGTATATATCCGGCATATTTTTGATAGTGATCACAACGTGGAAAAAGATTATGGGCACAAGGCCGTATTAACGGTTCAGCAAACGGCTCGTAAGGTTTATCATGAGAAGCATCGCATGGAAGCGTTTGTCAGATTCCAGCGAACAGCGGATGATCTATACTATGCATCGATCGAGCCAGATTACAACGTAATTCCTTTAATAGCAAGTCACTTTAAAGAACGCTATGCCGACCAGCATTGGATCATCTATGACAAGAAACGCGATTATGGTATTCACTATAATAAAGACGCTTTTACTCTACAAGAGATCTTTATGGAGCTAATGCAAGAAGCGGAGCATGAATTTCTTCCGGCTTCGATGTGCCATGAGGAGGAGGTCGCGTATCAAGCGCTTTGGAAAGAATATTTCCATCACGTCAATATAAAATCACGTAATAACCGCAAGCTTCATATCCGGCATGTACCTACTCGCTATTGGAAATATCTGGTTGAGAAGCAGTAGCAATCCGTTATGATTATACCTGTTCATTCTATCGAAGTGATCCTGAAGGTAAAATTATAGCGCGAAGTATATAGTAAGCGCTTCCTGCTTTTGCTGTAGAGTAATTTGCTCATTTACTCAAACCGTTCGTCCTGTTTGCTGAATCGTGTTTTTGTACGGGTGGCATAACATTTTAAAGTGTTCATGGAGACTATGAAAATAGTTTGAACGAGAATTATTTAATCACTTAAAATTTAAAACTATGTTACGCTGGGCAGCTATCTTTTTTATTATTGCCATTATAGCAGCAATATTTGGATTTGGTGGAATCGCGGCAGGTGCTGCATCCATTGCCAAGGTGTTATTTTTCATCTTCATTATAGCTTTTGTAATTGTTATAGCATTTGGTGCTACACTCTTTAAAAAGTAAGTATAACAAAGATGAAATCGATCCTGTGTATATTATTCGTGGCCTTCTTTGTACACGAAAGCTTTTCACAAACAAAGCAGCAGACGAATAATAGTCAGTCTGATAGCCTTCCTCCACCGCATGCTACTAAATCTTCTATGAACTTTAGTAATGTGATCGGTTGGAAGGAAGGGCAGACTCCAAAAGCTCCATCCGGTTTTACAGTTACCCGTTTTGCTGATAAATTTGAAAATCCGCGGTGGCTATATACAACGTCTAACGGAGATATACTGGTAGCAGAAAGTAATTCCAATTACCCGTTGTTGAAGAAAATTGGTGGCTGGATTATCGGAGCTTCCAAATCCAATAATTTAAAAAACAGCGCTGACCGTATCACTATACTGCGTGATGCCAACGGTGATGGTATACCGGAGGTAAGACAAATATTTCTGAAAAAATTAAATCAGCCACTCGGCATGCTTGTATTGGGAGATTGGTTTTACGTGGCCAATACTGATGCGGTGTGGCGTTATCCGTATAAAGCAGGACAATTGTCGATTGAAGGAAAGGGAGAGAAGATCGTTGATCTTCCTGCCGGAAAAGTAAATCAGCATTGGACACGAAATATTATAGCCAGTAAAGATGGCACCAAGATATATATAGCCGTTGGCTCGGGAAGTAATATTGCCGATAAAGGAATCAAGGAAGAATTTTTGCGTGCAGACATCCTGGAGATGAGTCCCGATGGTTCGGGCTTTCGAGTATATGCCAGTGGACTGCGTAATCCGGTTGGTATGGATTGGGCTCCAGGCTCGAATGTACTGTGGACGGTTGTAAACGAGCGTGATGGATTAGGTGACAACCTGGTACCCGATTACCTCACCAGCGTAAAAGAGAACGGATTTTACGGATGGCCCTGGATATACCATGGGCGTATTGATGATCGGGTAAAAGATCCGAAACCTGGAATCGCAGAGAAATATATCAAGCCCGATGTTGACGTAGGCTCTCACACCGCTTCACTGGGTTTAGCATTTTATGATAAAACGTCTTTCCCGGAAAAATATCATCACGGTGCATTTATAGCACAGCATGGTTCATGGAACCGGTCTGTACTATCAGGGTATAAAGTAATTTTTATTCCTTTTAACGCGCAAGGTAAACCTGCGGGTAAAGAAGAAGATTTCCTCACCGGCTTTATAGCAGAACTGGATAAGGAAAAAGTGCATGGCCGTCCGGTATGCGTTATCGTAACCGACGATGGCTCGTTGTTAGTAACCGATGACGTGAGCAATGTTGTATGGAAGGTGAGTGCTGCGCGACAATGAATTGTCATTAAAAATGTATGCGGGAATTTTCTTTCGTTTAAACGGGTTAGTTAAAAATCTGTAGGAAAGATTTATAATTTACCCCGATGATCAAAGACCAGAATATACCACTATACAAAAGCAATTCATTTGGTAAAGTATATTTTGATACAGTACCAAAACTTTCTTCAACGGATCTTGCTGCCGGAACGCAATATTTCGATATTCATTTCAGGTGTAATTGTAAAGGGTCAATCCAGGCACATCGTCTTGATTTCTATATGATTTTCCTGGTTACAGAAGGAGAGGGTGTTCACACATTCGGGTTACAGGAGCATTATATCAGGAAGAATATGCTTTGCTTTCTCGGGCCCAGTATGGTGAGTGCATGGCAAGCGGAAGCAGAAGAACAGCTCGGTTATTTTTGTTCTTTTTCTGACGACTACTTTAATCTTGGAAGAGAGCGTAAACATTTTTTAAGCCAGTTGCCATTCTTTCAAATCGATGGGAATGCCGTGTTCCAGTTAACAGACGAGCAAGCGCAATACTACCAGACGATGTTTCAGCTTATGCAAGCAGAACACAACCAGCGAAGCGAATACTCCGATGATATACTCCGGGGTCACCTGCAGGTAATTCTCAATAAAGCATATGCTCAATACGGCACCGATACATTTGCGGTCACGGATACAAGTCATGCCGCTATACGACTGCTGAAGGCGTTTACAACGCTATATATACGTGACTTTGAAACGCTGAATGAAGGCAAGGTCATCAAACTCAAAAAGATCGCAGACTATGCCGATGAGTTGGGAATCTCGCAGAATCATTTAAATGATACTATAAAAACGTTGACCGGTAAATCTGCAGGGCAGCTCGTGAAAGATCACCTGATCAAGCAAGCTACCATGATCCTGAAGCATTCATCGGAGAGTATAAGTGAAATAGCGTATCGTCTCGGTTATGACGACCCATCATACTTTTCCCGTTACTATAAAAATCAAACCGGGCTCACTCCGGTGGAGTTCAGGTCAAGGCATGGTAAGCAGTAACAGCTGCTATTATACTCTGACTGGTGATCGGTTTGAAACACAACAATACTTTTATCTCTCCCTGTAAAAAGTACCAGCCTATCCGTAGTATATCCTGAAAAATAAGTTTTGTCCCTTCCACTTTTGTAGGCAGGAAGCTTGGCGATGAAGTCAGGCAATACTAAAACAAACTACAAAAAAGTAAATATGGAATACAGACAATTAGGAAACTCAGGATTAAGAATCCCTGTATTGAGTTTAGGCACGGGTACATTTGGCGGGACGAATGATTTTTTCAAGAAGTGGGGTGAGACCAACGTTGATGAAGCATCGCGTCTCATAGACATTTGTCTTGAACGTGGTGTAAACTTCTTTGACACTGCCAATGTATATTCATTGGGGGCTTCCGAAGAAATTCTAGGAGCAGCTCTTAAAGGCAGACGCGATAAGGCGTTGATTTCAACCAAGGCAAGTTTTGCGATGAGCGAGGATACCAATGCTAAAGGTTCATCGCGCTACCACTTGATCAAGGCGTGTGAGGAGAGTCTTAAAAGACTCGGCACCGATTATATAGATGTATACTTTATGCATGCCTTTGACCCGTTCACACCGGTAGAAGAAACCCTTGCTGCCCTTGACAATCTGATTGCCAGTGGAAAAATCAGATATATAGGTTGCTCAAACTTTGCAGCCTGGCAGGTAATGAAATCGCTGGCTACTTCCGAGAAGTATGGCCTGGCCCGCTATGCTATATATCAGGGATACTATTCGCTCATTGGTCGCGAGTACGAATGGGAGCTTATGCCGCTGGCAAAAGATCAGAATATAGGCCTGATGGTGTGGAGCGCGCTAGGCTGGGGGAGATTAACGGGAAAGATTCGTCCAGGGCAACCGTTGCAGGAAGGTCGCATTAAATCAGGAGGTGCAGCGGGCGGCCCGGAAGTATCCGATGACTATTTATATACCGTGATCAATGCTCTGGAAGAAGTGGCTTCTGAGACCGGCAAGACCATTCCACAGGTTGCTATAAACTGGTTGCTGCAAAGGCCAACGGTTTCCAATGTGGTGATCGGTGCACGCAACGAGCAGCAGCTCCTCCAAAATCTCGAGGCCGTAGGATGGAATTTGACAGCCGAACAGGTAATGAAGCTGGAAGCGGCCAGCGAACAGAAAAAGATATACCCGCATTGGGTTGGCATGCGATAGCTTTTTATATATATCAGGATGGTCTGAAAAAAACGTCCTGATATATATCGTAAATCACATCTTTATATCCATCTTCTCTTTGAGGTCACGGAACCTCGGATCTTTACGCAACCCTGCAAAGACAGGATACTCCAGGAATAAACTGACAGGAGCCACACGTTTTTCAACACAACGCATGATGTGATAAAAGACTTTGTCGTAATCACCCAGCGCATACCAGATTCCCACCAGATCAGCATCCAATACCAGTTCAGGGTTTTCTGCCTGTCGCTGTTCGATCTTACGAATGCATTCTAATGCTATAGCAGATCGCCCGAGCATAGCGTTAGCATATCCAACGCCCATAAGTCCTTTCAGAGGATGGTTCGTTAACCGGTGGATCTCTTCAAAAAGTGTGAGCGCACGTTCCCATTCATTTTTCATACCCAGGCTCCAGGCCTTCAGCTCGAGACTTGCCCGCATCTGCGGATCGATCTCCAGTAATTTATCCGCCTGACGGATCGCATCATCATAGCGTTCCAGGTATACATATATATTACCCAGGGCTTGATTAATCATCGGTGACAATGGATCCAGTTTTACAGCCTTCTCCATTACGGCAAGCGCCTGGTCCTTTTGCCCCACGGTTACATAGTATAGCGACAGTAAATTATAAGCCGTGGTAGCACCGGGATTTAGTGCAACTGCTTTCTGCAGCGCTTCATATGCCTCCTTCCATTTCCAGTTATAAAATAAATACGCCCCGCCTTTCGCTATATGTCCCTCTGCTATGGAAGGATCCAGCGCTAACGCTTTGTCAGCATAGCGGTGAACAATTTCAAACGCAGTATCCGGCAACATCTGTCCGGCTGCACCGAGGTGGCTATACGCAGAAGCAGTCATAGCATAGGCAAGTGCATAATCCGGTTCGAGTGCTATAGCCTGCTCGAAGCATTCAATCGCCTTACGCATATCGGCAGGCGTTACGCGGTTCCAATAATGTAGTCCTTTGAGATAAAAGGTATAAGCATCTACATTCTGTGCGGGAGGCGACTTTACGTGATGCGATGTTTGCGAGGCCGTCAGGTTTTCGCGTAGCTTATTGGCAATGATGTTGCTGATCTCATCCTGCACTTCAAATATATCAGTAAGCTGACGATCATAATTTTCACTCCAGAGGTGATAACCATCGGCAGCATTGATAAGCTGAGCAGTGATACGCACGCGATTACCCGCTCTGCGTACGCTGCCTTCCAGTACTTTGTCAACGTTCAGCTGGATGGCTATATCCCGTATATCAATATTTTTACCTTTAAAGGCAAAGGCAGAAGTGCGCGAGGTAACTTGTAATCCGTCAATTTTGGTAAGGGCGTTCAGCAACTCTTCGGTAATGCCATCGCTGAAATATTCATTCTCAGTATCAGCACTCATGTTCACAAAGGGCAACACCGCCAGTCTGTTTACCGGCTGTTTTGTTTTGCCCTGCAGCTCGGCACGGTCCGGTACAACGATACCGCTATTGGTTATGGCAAACACACGAACAGGTGTCTTTACATTTTTCATCTCGAAGTAGCCAAGCTCCCGCGACTGTATGTGACTTTGATTTCTGATCTCGTCAAAAACTTTTTCAGAGATCAACACACTCCCGGATACAGCGAGCGACTCAATCCTGGAGGCCAGGTTGACACCATCACCGTAGATTGCTTCGTCTTCAATAATGACGTCTCCAATATGAATACCAATGCGCAAGTCAACAGTGATCTCGCGTTGAAGTTCATGCTGAATTTCAATGGCGCACATCACACTGTCGATCGCACTGTTAAAAATACTCAGGGAGCCGTCACCGTAATATTGAATCGTTTTGCCATGATGTTTCTCGATTACTACATCCAGAACATCTTTGAGGCGTTTTCGTTTGGCACGTGCCAGTTGCTCGTTCTCTTGCATCAAAGCCGTATAACCCGTCATGTCTGCAAAAAGTATAGCCGCAAGTTGTCGCATAAGCTGTAAAAATAACAATGACAACGAGATAAGACCAGCAGAAGATGCGCTATTGAGCAACAAAAAAAGAGCACCCCTAAAAGGTACTCTTTGAAAATTATATCTCCGATTATTTTATTCCAGAATTTTGCAACACTATATATCCATTCACTCCCGCATAAAAGCACACTCCAATGCATTATCTGCGTAAATCTGTGAACTGCGGGCAAGAGTTCTCTACTGATAAGCCAACGAAACATTACCCTCCGAAGAAAGATTAACCACAATTCCGCCACCGTTCATTTTGCCATGAATAAACTTCTCATCCGATGTACCCGAGAAATTAGCAAGCGGAACATTTAAAGATTCACCTTTAATATCCAGGTCAAGACCAAGTTTATTTGGAATGGTAACATCTATATTCCCATCACTGGTGCGCACGATCAGCGACTTCTTTAAGCCCACTATACTTCCACGAATATTTCCATCCGAAGATGAAGCCTTCAGCGAACCACTAAGCTCGCGGAAAGAAATGTCGCCATCCGAAGTACTCACCGAAATATCACCATTCACTTTTGTCAGCGCTATATTTCCATCACTGGTTACAGACTGTGCATCACCCTGAATATTTTCCAATACTATATTTCCGTCACTGGTGCGCACATCTACTGTGCCTGTAATTTCACGTGCCTCGATATTTCCATCCGAAGTTTTTCCAACTACATTGCCCATCACGGCAGTGATGTTCAGGTTCCCGTCACTGGTTTTACACTGCTGGTTCGAAGTCAGGCCCGCAAGCGATATATTTCCATCCGAAGTATGAAGGTCACACGAAGTTTCTTTTGGCACCGAGATCACAAAGTCAACCCGCATGCGGTCTTTCGAATTAAAGCTAAATTCTTTAGGGTATTTTATAGCGATTTCCAGGCTGTTGCCGGTATGCACTACCGTAACCGTTAATTCTTTTTCAAGTTCTTTGCGATCAATCTTAAGCAACTTGTTATGCTTGCGCACTATATATAGCACCTCTGCAGTTTTACCGTTCCCGGCAACCACATCAATGTTGCCATCCGCTGATGATATTTTCAGTTGAGCCTGGCCTGCGAGATCATAATTCTCTTTGAAAGAATATTCCGGAGTTTGCGACCATACCGTGGAGACAGATAAAACGCAACACATTAAAAATAATGTTAATGTCTTCATATTGAAATTGATTTTGAGTTACTTAAATACTTACAACTACAGAATGGACGCCTCCCGGAGTAATAGGTTGCATGGAATTCCATTATCGGTCAGTATTTATTTGCTTTTTTATTTAGGACCGGATTTTTTTTAACGAGGGCGTGCCCCTTCGTACCTCAGGGTCGGGCTGTCGGCACTCGCTGTCCAACGCACAAGCCACATCGAGCTCATACAAATGCCTCCATCCCTCACGCAGCTTCACTATATTTCAACGCACACGGCATTGAAAAATGTTTTTTGTATATCTTCGCAGCCCCTTTCTCCGGATGTATTTTAAGTATATTAAGAATGACGAAGTTATTGTTTTGTACGCTTGCCATAATAGGTTTGCATGTTTCCCTTAGAGCACAGGATGCGGACAGTGTAAATACGGCTGCAGGGCCTCGGGGAGGTCTGAATAATTTAGCGCTTTTATATTATAAGATCGATTTTACTCCGGAACAACGCCAACGCCTCGAAGACGTCCCCCTCGAATTCATTTATAGCATTTCCGAGGAAGGCGTAGCCACACTCGAAGAAGTGAATGGTATAAACGACCCGGTTATTATCGATAGTATCAAAAACCAACAGCCACTACCCGATTTTTATCCACGCATCGTAAATGGCCAGGCGCAAAGCTCTATCTATTTTGTAAAGATCCAATTTCCGAAATATACCATGCAGCGGCAGCGGCTATCCCGCTATACGCATACGGAGAAGTTAACGGTAGATGACTTTGAGTATATACATAAATCAGGAAGACGTATGGATATACTTTTAGGTGCAGTTGTTAATAGTTTTGCAGGCAACGCCCAGGAATATCTAAAAACAGGCGGTGGTTTCAAAGTTGATTTAATGTATGTAGGTGAGAACGGAATTGGTGCCGGGTTGGTGATGAACCTGTACGGCAATTCACATAAAAAACCGTATCCGATAAACACAACCCGCGAACTTGATAAATCTTCGCCAACACTTCTATTGGGCGCTGGCATCAACAAGTCCCTGCACAAAAAGGAACGTAGCGAATGGCTGGCACAAGTCGAACTATGTTATGCGATGCAAAATATTTCCAGCAAAGTGAATAATAAGGATAAAGACTATATTATGGCAAAAGGATTCAGCCCCGGTATAGTATTACATTACTCATTACAAGTCGGGAAGGACAATCTTTATACTTACTATGGCAATCCTGCCATGGGTAGTCATTACTTGAATTTCCATGCTGCCATTCGTCCTGTCTTTTTTGATTTGAAGCCAGCTTCGGGAGTTATGCTTGAACTCGGTGTATCCTATCGGTTTAGCTGGATCACCCTGGACGATTATAAGTTCAAGATGTAACATTACGGTTTGCAATCACAGCATACTATTTCCTGTCTCATAATAATTTCTATGGAAGACAAAGTAAGAAATCAGCAGGTTAAAAAATCCCAGCCACGACCATTGATTGAACAACACCAGTATAAAATATCCGGTGAACAGGATCGTAATCCACCACAGGTAATCACGCAGCGTTATCCCGGGTCTATATAAAAGGCACCGGCATAAGACGAGTATACTTAAGGTGAACAGGAATAATCCTGCGGCAACAAAAGGAGGGAAGTACGTCAACAGTATTATGCCTTCCGGTAGTAATAGCAGACTATACAGGATTATAAAATTTATATATAGCCTGATCCGGCTATAGGCAAAGTTACGGGCAAAACTTAAAAAAGTATCTTCAAAAACCTGGCTTTGGTATACCAGCATTACGTGCGTCATACTGACTATCAGCATGATTATGGCCGCTGAACGCAGTCCGGTAACATCGTTAAAAAAGTACGACAGGCAAACGAGCATTAACAGCGATAATGTTTTGGTCACGCTATACATGATCTTCAGCCGGTCCGCAATATGGTAGAAGAATAAACTAAAGAATGGCTTCTTCCAGGATCCTGTAAATCGAAGCAAGAGCGTGTGACCTTTAACTTCCTTGGGTAACTCGTTGGTAAGACGAACGTAGATCCACGCACTTAGCAATGCCAATGCGATCAGATATATAACAGCAATAACCGGTACCCAATAATATTCAAAGATAAGCCCGACTGTAATGGTCATTAATGCGTACCCTATAGCAGGCAATAAGATGACGAGTTGTATAACGAACCAGCTTTGAAATTGCCTCGCTTTCGAAAATGCGGTAACACTGTAAAATAAAAATTGGTGACTCTCTGCGCGCAGCTGTCGTGCTATATATTGCCAGCTTTTAAACGTGTAGAATAACCAGATGAGGAAAACCAAAGCCATTACGAGTGGAGAGCTAAGCAACGTAAGAGTAAAGATCAGGTTTTCAAGAATACGGTCTTGTGGAGAAAGATGCGTTTGGTTTAATGGAATTATAAAAAAACAATAACAGATTACAGTGCCGAAAAGCAGTGTAAGAAAGCCTGCATGAACACGATAAAATCCATTGACAAAAATCTTTAGCAATATATTTGTGAGCGGAGAGCGGATCATCCGGCAAATGTTAACGTCTGATCTGCAATCAATATTTCTTTTAGAGTGATAGAAGTGTTTACACTCAGCTCCTGATGTGATGACAACAGAAAACTTGTTTTTCCATTGGCGTGCTTTTCAGTGATCCAGGTATACAATATAGCCAGCGAAGCAGTGTCCATGGTGATCAAGGGTTCATCCAGTAGAATCAAAGTGGGCTCACCTATGAATGCAAGCACCAGTGAAAGCTTCTTCAACATGCCGCTCGAATAGGTCACCAGCGGTTCGTTGATATAGTGCGCCATACTCATGCTCTCTATATAATGGGAAGTGGTGTTAAGG
Source organism: Ohtaekwangia koreensis (assembly GCF_900167975.1). Classification (GTDB taxonomy): domain Bacteria; phylum Bacteroidota; class Bacteroidia; order Cytophagales; family Cyclobacteriaceae; genus Ohtaekwangia; species Ohtaekwangia koreensis. The sequence goes on along the minus strand of NZ_FUZU01000003.1, from coordinate 200,683 downwards.
GGTGCGCCTTTGGCAGATGCAAACAAACGGATCATTTCCATTCCCGTTAAGAATCCCGGAAATATAGGTTCAGCTTCCGCAAAGTTTACAATCCTTCGAAAGGCAACCGGTTGTTCTTTGAGGTGAAGTGTATCATTCAAAAGTATATCACCCTCAATGGGAAGAAGGCCAGCGATCGTTTTTAGAAATGTACTCTTGCCAGATCCGTTCACGCCTTTGATCCAGTAAATACCGGGCTCCAGGGTTAGCCTGTCAATCTTTAAAACAAGACGGCCGCTATAGGACTTGCTGTACCTTTCAAACTGCAACATGCATAGATGTATATATACAGATTAGTCAGCACCGGAAAGGAATTGTTACAATACTAGGGAGATATATTTCATCCCGTTATTTAATGATGGGGAAGTTTGCCACTACTTCATTGCACTGCTTTTGAAACTGGTTTGGGGAGTAACCGGCAAACTCCTGAAAGGCTCTTATAAAATGCGATTGGTCTGCGTACCCGTTTTCAAAAGCAATGTCAGAGAGCTTTAAGTATTGATTGGTGCGCAGTTGATGCATAGATGCCTGGAAGCGGCAAATGCGGGAAAATAGTTTAGGCGTGATACCAACGCATTGTTTAAACCTGCGCTCAAAACTTCTTTCTGATAATTGTGTTTTTTCCTGTAGTGTCTTTAGGGCTATATTTCCTTTGGATGCAATGATTTCCGAAATGATATACTGCATCACTTTATCCGTGGACACTTTGTTCTTCTGAATCTGAACAAAAAAGTAAGAGGATAGTATTTCAATCTGGCGCTGCGTGGAAGGTGTGTTTAAAAGATTCTCCACCAGGTAAACGCCTTGCTCTTCAGCCATTGCATTTAGGTCAATACAACCATCGGTAAGTTCATCGGCATTGAAACCGAAGATCGATTTCAGCGCATTGGGATAGAACGAAGCGCCAATCGTTTTGAAAGCTCCCTTTGAATTGATCTCCCGCGGCTTTATAGTTTGCCCGTATAGAAATAGCGCAGGTAACGATCCTTTATCGGCATCGTAAAAAGCTCCGCTTTCGGATTCGCGGAATATAAATCCAGGGCAACCGTCAGCAACCGGCCCAAATGTTTTGGGTACAACATCATCACACGAACTCTCCAGCGTCCAGAAATGCTGAACGTAACCTTTGAGGTAGCCCGGGGGTTGTATTTGGTTGTACTTCATGTGCTGAACCTTGCCGTAGAAACGAATTCATGCGTGCAAGGTTCAGCAAAGTTGGCAGGTTTATTCCAAACATCCAATATACTGCATCAGTAGGATAAGCCCGGTGTCTTCCTATAGTATGTAGTGTCGTTTAATTGTTTCAACATAAAATCGGCGACATCTGCGCGCGAAATTTTAGCTGTGATCGTTTTATCATCGCCAGGAAAGCCATGCCGGTATATACCTGTGCGCGGACCATCTGTGAACGCTGCGGGCCGAACGATTGTCCAGTCCAATGTACTTTGCATAATGTATTGCTCTTGTAATTGATGATCGGCATACGCCTCGCGTAAAAGCATTCCGAACATAATGTATTTCCAGAAGAAGTTAAGATTGCCACGGCTGTCGCCAACCCCGAGTGATGTTTCGCATACAAAGCGTTTTATACCTGTAGTTTCCATCGCCTCGATAACATGCTTTGTACCAGCCGATCGTATCGTCCCTTTTCTGCCGGCACCCAATGCACACAAGACTGCCTCATGACCAGGCATCGCTTTTAGGAGTGAACCGGGATCCATCACATCGCCTTGTGCTGTAATCAAGTTCGGATGTTTGATGGTGAGCTTCTGCGGATTTCGCACAAAGGCCGTTACGGTATGCCGTGCTTCGAGTGCTTGTTCTACAAGCTGAAGACCAATACTTCCCGTTGATCCTACAATGAGTATCTTCATATAGTATAAATTATTTGAAGCGAAACTAGCACGGCACGCAAAGTATAAATAGAACAAAACCGGCAGGCCTATAACTGCGACTCCGGTCGGGCAGGAGCCAGGCACGCTATAATAACCAGTATAATGGAAAGGGTAGAGGCAATGGTGCGGATGGTGTTGAGAAAATTCCATTTGCCTTCAAAAGCTGCTCGCTGTAAACTCATTTCAGAAGCAGAAGCGGATGATAATGCAAAGGCATCGAGTGATTCATTTAAGGGAACATTACCGGCCATCGTTACACCCAGTACACCAATGATATAAACTACTGAAGCTGCAAGCAGAAACCAAAAACGGGATAGGGTAGCAGGTGAATAGTGTATATATGTGCTGAGCGGTAAAAGTATGGCGGTGCCCAGGAAGCATGATAGAAATACAGGATTCAGTATAGCCCTGTTCATAGACTGCATGGCTGTGATGTATACTATATCCGTCACGCGTGCAAGTCCAATGGTTACCGAGCATGACCACGCAAAGAAAAGCCCGGCAATGAGCGCAGTAGTGGTAGCAGTAATCACCAGGAGAATATTGGAGGGTGTAATCATAGGAATAATGGGTATGGATCTTTCACTGGAATAAGACATAAATGTAAATATGAAGTTATAAATATCTAGATCAGTTTGTCCGTAGGCCTTTTACAAATACAACAATAGCTTCGATTTCGCCAACGGAAAGTTTCTTTTTAAAGGATGGCATGAATCCCTTTCCATTTCGGATTTTTTGAATGATTTCAGAATCAGCAAGTATACTCTTGCTCAAATCCTTTGCTCCCAGAAACCCCTTCCTGCCATTGGCACCGTGGCAACGAACACAGTTTTGTTTATACAACGCCACACCTGTTGCATCCTGTGGTCTTGTAAAAGTATTGCCGTACAGGGTTGTATAAAAAGTCAGCGACAATAAAAAAGCGATACTCCCAGTCATAGTTTTTTTTAGCAAGACTATGGGCCCGGAGATTTTTAAAATAGAACAAAACCGGCAAGGAGAGTGGTTGTGTCTTTTGTATTGGCCGTTATTAAACCGGATCACAAAAAAACAGCCTGTAACGACAGGCTGTTTTTTTTAAGGACGCTATGTGACATTATAGCGATGTTCATGACGCTTCGCTACACGATAACCGATCACTTGCCCATAATTTTTTTTCGATGTGCCAGCCCCCAGTAATGTAGTTCATCCATAACCTTTTCAAGAGACTTGCCGTGTGCTGTAATCGAATATTCTACCGTGGGAGGAAAAGTATCATATACATTTCGGGTGATCAGTTTATTGCCTTCCAGGTTCTTTAATTCTTTGGATAGCGTTTTATCGGTAATCCCGGGGACTTCTTTTGATATTTGCTTAAAGCGTTTGTTGCCAGTCGATAGTGAAAACAATATGAGTAGTTTCCATCTGCCTTCCAGGGCTTCCAGAGCATCTCGGATAGAAAGAGCGTTTTTTGGACATCCTCCTTTTGATAGCATAGTGTTTTATATATAGTGTTGTGGTGCTGCGTTACTATCGCCTTGGATAGCGCTATCCAAAGTGGAAGCGCTATCCAACCGAAAGCAAGTATAGGTACTTTAGCGCCATAAATAAAATATATAAACATGACCGGTAAACAACAGTCTTCGCAAGCAGTCCACATTATACTTTGGACCGCGCAGGTATTATTAGCAGCATTGTTCATGATGGGTGTCATCATGAAATTTCAACCTATTGCTAAAATTTCGGTGATGATGCCATGGATGGGACAAGTTCCTGCGTGGTTTGTTCGGCTTCTCGGCATAGTGGATTTAGCAGCAGCGTTAGGGTTGATCTTGCCGTCACTCCTTCGTATTAAACCAAGGCTCACACCCTGGGCTGCTATAGGCAGTATTGTACTCATGCTATGCGCTTCAGTTTTTCATATTGCAAGAGGTGAGGCATCGGCCATCGGTTTAAATATAGCAGCTGCATGCATAGCGGCATTTATAGCATGGGGAAGATTCACCAAATCGCCCATCGAATCAAGATAATCCTGGTGCGTTGACGTATAGCGTATCACATAGGTTTTACAAAGAAGTCTGACTTGTATACACGAGTCAGGCCTTCTTTTTTATGTATAACTTTATGTGTAACTATAGTATACAAATCAAAGGCGCTAGATTAAGTTATTCTAATGAAGGCATTAGAGGATTCTAATACGATTTTAGAAACTAATTTAAAGTGGCAACGTGTTTAAGCAGAAGGTAATCCATAGACGATGAAGTTTAAGACCAGTATGCTCGAGTATTGTAAATTGATTCTTACAAAATTTAGCTTTAGTAGAAATTTGTTTTTAAAGGAGTACAAAAAGAGCATAAAGGTACTTTCAAAGAACGATACCAATGAGCTCAGGCATTGGGCGCGATCTACATTTGGGGTTGATGCAGCAAAGTCCGTTAAAGTTTGATTGTAAATAACTATCTTTTCAACGAGCATAGTAATATGCTTGCGGCCACATTTGAAAACTATACACGTTCTTCTTTGTTATAACCTGGATGAAAAATCTGACCTTTAATCTTACTTTATGAGTGATACAGCAATTTTGTGGATTAGTTTCAATGCCTTTGTCCTGGGAATGCTCGCGCTTGATCTCGGTATATTTCACCGGAAGAGTCACGAGGTGTCCGTAAAAGAAGCACTGGTTTGGACGGGGGTATGGATTGTGCTCGCATTGCTGTTCAATGTTTTTATATACTATTATTTTGATTCAGACCTCGCTCTGCAATTCCTTACTGGCTACCTGATCGAAAAGTCGCTGAGCATCGATAATATATTTGTGATCATTATGATCTTCTCGTATTTCCAGGTGCCTGCTGCTCATCAGCACAAAGTATTATTCCTGGGAATTCTTGGGGCTCTGGTGATGCGGGCAATTTTTATCTTTACCGGTATAGAATTGATCCATAAATTTCATTGGCTGATCTATATCTTTGGAGGCTTTTTGATTTTTACCGGGATACGCATGTTTTCTTCTGATTCCAAAATAGATCCTGAAAGAAATGTGTTTGTACGGCTGGTTAAAAAAGTTATCCCGATTACCAATAGCTTTCAGGGCGATAAATTCTTTGTGCGGAATAATGGCGCGCTTTGGGCTACACCGCTGTTCCTGGTGTTGATCGTTATTGAAGGCACTGACTTGATCTTTGCCGTGGATTCAATACCCGCTATACTGTCCATTTCAGAAGATCCATTCATCGTGTATACTTCCAACGTCTTTGCTATACTTGGCTTGCGATCACTGTATTTCGCCTTGGCGGGTATAGATAAGTATTTCAAACATTTAAAGTATGGTCTTGCCGTTATTCTCATATTTGTAGGTAGTAAAATGGCGCTTGCCGATATATTCAAAATTCCAGTATATATTTCGCTGCTCATTATAGCGTTTATCCTCGCGGTTTCTATTCTTGTATCAATCCTGGATACGCCCCGGAAAGGCAATCCTACATTGGCCGATGATGGTAACGCAACCGAGAAGTGATGGTTTCCTGAAACAACAAAAGTTATTATGAAGAGGTATTAAGCCTAAAGATTTTTCACTGCCTGGTTTAGAAATGTAAATAATACACTTTATATTGGCGCTTGTAATAATGCCTCCCAATATTTCATTGCGGGCGTTGTTGCTGCAATAAAAACATTAACGCCGCTATACAACCAGGTCGATGAAGCATTTTTTAGTTATACTTCTACTCCTCTGTAGTTTCGCCAAACTCCAGGGACAATCACAACATCCCTCTGCGAAACAAAAAGACTTTCATAGCTGGGCATCTACGCCACCGATGGGCTGGAACAGTTGGGATTGTTTCGGGCCGACTGTAACAGAGCCGGAGGTAAAAGCGAATGCAGACTACATGGCGCGGAATCTCAAGTCCTTTGGATGGGAGTATATTATTGTCGATATCCGTTGGTTCGTTTCCAATGATAAAGCGCACGGGTATAATGAGACCGACCCACAGTATAATATTGATGAGTATGGAAGATTTCTTCCCGCTGTAAACAGATTTCCTTCTGCTGCAGACGGAAAAGGATTCAAGCCATTAGCAGACTATTGCCACAGCAAAGGATTGAAGTTTGGTATACATATCATGCGTGGTATACCGGTTGTGGCGGTTAAGAATAACCTGCCAATCAAAGGTACACAGGTTACTGCCCGTGATATATATTCTCCCGAGGATCAATGCAAATGGCTGAAGGATATGTACACGATCATTCCCGGTAAGGAAGGTTCACAGGAATACTATAATTCTATTGTAGAGCTTTATGCTTCCTGGGGTGTTGACTTCATAAAGGTTGATGATCTTTCTTCGCCTATATATTTTGAAGGCGAGGTGGAGATGATTCGTAAAGCTATAGATCGTACGGGCCGGAAAATTATACTTAGTACATCTCCCGGGGAAACTCCGGTAGCGCATGCAAGCCATGTACAGCAGCATGCAAACATGTGGCGTACCGTTGGTGATTTCTGGGACAGCTGGGATCAGCTAAAAGAGCACTTCGAAGTTTTCGATCGTTGGAACGCATGGCGTAAAGAAGGAGCATGGCCTGACGGCGATATGCTTCCGCTTGGTAAACTTGGTGTTCGTGCAGAACGAGGTGATCCGCGCATGACAAACTTTACGCGTGATGAGCAATATACCTTGATGACGTTGTGGTCTATATTCAAGTCTCCGCTGATGTTTGGTGGCAACCTACCGGAGAATGATCCCTTCACCCTTTCTTTGCTAACCAATAAAAATGTTCTGAAAGTCCTGAAGGAAAGTACCAACAACAAGCCACTCTTTAATGAACCCGATAAAGCAGCCTGGATAGCCGATGACAAAGGTACCGGAGATAAATACCTTGCTGTATTTAACAAGGCAGATCAAGTGATGGCGGTGGAAGAAAGAGCTATATGGAAGAGTGAAATTATAAGCCGTGATACACCAGGCCAAGGTCAAGCGATAGACATTGATATAACCGGAGCAAGGAAGCTATACCTGGTTGTATTAAACGGAAAAGACAATAGCGATTGGGACCACGCTGATTGGATCAAACCAGTTTTATATAGTGATAAGAAAGAGCTTTCCCTTACAGATCTGACCTGGACCAGCGCGACTTCAGGTTGGGAAAAACCGAAGGTAAACAAGGCTGTTTCCGGAAGTGATCTTATCGTGAACAAAGTAAAATATACATCCGGAATTGGTGTTCATTCAAACTCCATAGTTGCGTATGATATTCCTGAAGGGTTCACACGCTTTAAGGCACTGGTAGGAATAGACAACGCTGCGGCTACACAAAATGCGGGTGCTACCGTTCAGTTTTTAGTCTTCACACAAGATCCTTCCGGGGATGCTCCTGGAGCTATCGCGAAGATACCGGTAGACTTAAAAACGTTGGGTATAAATTCATCCTGTACAATTACTGATTTGTGGTCCGGAAAGGTGCTTGGTAAATTTTCAAATGAATTTGCTCCTGAAATCAACCGGCATGGTGCAGGACTATATAGAATACATATAGGGAAATAGGCACTGGTAATATACCGGCAGACTACTATATATATCAGGGCTTAAATACGATCACTGTGTTCGGAGCAGGCCGTTCACTTTTTTTATTTGCCTGATCTGTATTCGGTAAAGGTATCCATGGCTCAGAACCTAGTTTCCCTATATCGGTATAACGCCCCCGAAGAATAAAGTTTTCAAATGCATAGGGCAGGCCTTCTGCTCCGAGTGGAGCGTTTTGGTTTGCTACATGAAAATGAAGATGTGGTCCGGTAGTTTGCCCTGTAAATCCAAGGGAAGCAATGACCTCACCCTTCTTTACCTTTTGCCCTGCTTTTACTTTGATGCTGCCTGGTTTGAGGTGTTCGTAAAACACAATGTGATTGTTACCAATGTCAAGGGATATATAGTTACCGGTTGCCTTTTCGGCTGGAAATTTTGGATGCGCTGATACGGTGAGGCTCTCCTGAAATGTACCCAGCGATGAGGCTACCACACCATCAGCGACTGCTAAAACATCGTTGCTATATCCATACCAGTTTCGGATACTATCGCTGTCACCTTTTACATAATGTCCTGTAGCATCCAGGCGGATGAAATCAATCGCAAAACGCCCGGGGATATAGTCCTTTCCGCCAACGGTATAAATAACCCTGCGATGTCCGCGTTCCCAGGAGGGTTCATATATAGCTACCCATGTACCGGATGCAACGGGAGCGCCTAATACCAAGGGAGGCGTTGATGCTACTTTCGTGATGGCGCTGCGCGCTGAGCCCGCTTCGGTTCCTGCATTCTTTAGAAGTTGATAATCGAGTTGATGTATTATTTGTATCGCGGGCGTTTGCTTGAATGCGAACTCAATGTATACTATAGCGGAAGATCCCGGGGCCAGGATCGACCGCTTGGATTGGTGGGATTGTTTCACGATGCTGTGCCGGCTCCGCAGTTCTTTTTCACTCCAGGAAATAAACTCTGAAGACCCGGAAGCATCGAGTACGGTAAGCTTTTGCAGCAACAACGAATCGGTAGAGCGATTTGTGATGTATAGCTCATAGTAGAGCGTAGGCTTACCGTCAATAATGACAAGTTCAGGTCCAAAGGGAATTTTAAAATCAGGGGTTGCAAGTTGTCGGTTTGAAGATTGTCCCATGCAAAAGGAAGAACACATGCAGATGGCTATCAGACTATAAAGCATTTTCATTGCTGTACTCTTTAGGTTGTATTCGGTTTTTGTCAGTCATGTTAATTCAGGTTTTTCTTATCCCGTAGTTAAGGTATGCTAATGCTAGAAAGTTACGCACATGCTTTCACTCCAAAGCAGCTTCCGAAATAAAAAATGTAGGTAGAAACCCTTACACATATCAGCAGAAATAACTGCATTTATATATTGCTAGGATTCGGATCAACGCAAAAATTATGGTGGACATGTTGTCCACTAAAATAGCTTTGAGGCTAAAACTGTTTTGTGTGGTTGTGAGAATGTGTTTTGTTAACCTTTTTGATACAAATCGGTACTATATTTTATATGAATTAGATGCAGTTTTAATGAGCGAAAACTATGCGCTATAGGCTAGTTAATCCTATAAAGTTTTAGTGTCGACTGGTATGGTATTGAACTATAGCGGTGACCTGATGAAATCATTACACGATGCACGGTGAGTCTATAGCGAGTAAGTTTTTGCTTTTTGCGTGAGCACAACAATATAAATATACCGCACTATCGGTTTTAGAAAATCTAATTAGCATAACTAAATAAACCCTTATGATCAAGTATTACGACAATGATTGCAAGACGATCTGGTATGACGAAGTCCATCACATCCTGATAGCCTCATGGAAGTTAACGCCTACGTCAGACGAATTCAGAGCGTGCATGATGGTAGCCATCAACGCCATGAAGAAGTTTAACACCGGAAGGATCGTGTATGATCTCACAAGCCAGGGTATGCTTATGACGGAAGACAAGCAATGGCTTGCAGACGAGTGGCGGACAATGGCTATTGCTGCCGGCCACTCGCACGTAAGCTTTGTTACAGCAGACGATCTGTTAGTGAAGATCTCCGCTGAAAGCATGATGGAGATGGCAAAGCAAGATATACCCTATGCCTATTTTAGTAACATGGAAGATGCTGTTTCCTGGATAACACTTCCAGCACACGCGGCCCTGGGTAATTCTCAGTATCCCTCTGTTTAAGGACTAGCAGGTATATATACTTTGTAACGTGGGAAACCGGACGGCAAAGTGTGCCGTTCAGCATCGATTTTGCCTGGGTTTACATCGTGAAATAAATGCTTAACCAAAAAATAATATGGAACAGATACCGTTCAACTTTATTTTTGGTCATGAATAAAGCTGTGCTAATCTCTGTCCTTACACTATTGCTCTCGGTGCATTATTGTGTTGCTCAAAATTCCGATGCTGCACTGTACCTAACGAACTATACATTTTCAACACAAACGAAAGCTATAGGCTATATCCGGATAAAAGGTGATGCTCAGGCTTTGCTAAAGTCTGTCGCCATTCAGGGTGACTATAAGGATGCTTTTAAGATCGGCAAAGATCATCAGCTTTTAATCAAACCGGAAAAGCTTAAATCCAGTCAGATGTTTTTTGAGGTTGTGCTAACCGCGTCAACTTCTCAGGGACCATTGACCGATACTTTTCATATTGTGCGTGATGAGTTCATTCATAATAAAGTAATAGCACACCGTGGTGCTTGGAAAAATACCGGGGCGAGTCAGAATTCGATTGCTGCTTTAAAACAATCTATAGCCTTGGGATGCGAGGGCAGTGAATTTGACGTACACATGTCGGCAGACTCTGTTCTGGTAATTAATCATGATGCATCTATCCAGGGTATATCCATTGCCAAAACAAAATATGATTCGTTGAAGGGTATTAGGCTTTCCAATGGAGAGCTCATGCCTACCTTGGAAAATTTCCTGAAAGCGGGTGTACAACAAAATAAGACTAAACTTATTTTGGAGATAAAAGCTTCCGAGTTGGGTAAGGCAAGTTCTATTGCGCTTAGCCGTAGGGTGGTGGCCTTGGTACAGCGCCTGCACGCACAAGGATGGGTTGACTATATAAGCTTTGACTACGATGTGTGTAAGGAAGTTCTAAGGCTGGCCCCGTATGCAAAGGTTTCGTACTTAAAGGGAGACAAGACACCAGCAGAACTTTCCAACGATAATTTTTATGGACTGGATTATCATTTCAGCGTACTGCAAAAAAATCCGGATTGGATCACGGAGGCAAAGCAAAAGAAATTAACGCTGAATGTTTGGACCGTAAATGATACAACCACAATGAACGAAATGCTTCAGCACAAAGTTGATTTTATAACTACTGATGAACCTGAGCTTCTCTTGTCGTTACTTCCCAAAAAGTAGCATCCTGTACCCGTAAATATATTTCGTATAATTCTTTCTGGTAAGGGCTATATTTTACTCGTGATTTTCATAGCGAATCCAGCCATGGTTGTCTCGTATTTACTTGATCGTGCAGATATTCCGGCAATATCCAAATTACAGCAATAGTGGCGCTATAGCGGTTAACTGTCTTTCCACCATACGGAAAGTTTTAACCTAAAATATATAGTAAGATGAAGCTTGTAAAAAAGATGCTAACGGGCACGGTGTTGGTGAGTATGGTTTTCGCAACAGCGTGCAGTGATGAGGATGAAGAAACCGGCACAGCCGGATTTGAAACCAGTTCGGTGTCTGTATCGGAAGATGCAGGTGTACAGGAAATTAAAATACTATTGCCGGAAGCTCTTTCGGCATCTACTTCTCTATACTTTGATCTTGAGACAGAGGCAGCGCTGAACGGCGATTATAAAATCGTTACGCCTTCGCCTCTGACTATAGATAAAGGTGCAGAGTATGCAACTATTAAGATAGAGATCATCGATGAAAAAATCATTGAAGAGACCGAGACGATCACCTTGACATTAAAGGCGATTGGAAACAATGTCGCCATCAGCGATGATGAAACAAAGAATACATTTATCCTGGAGATCGAAGATAATGATGTTGCCCCTACGGATGATTTACAGATAGACCTGACCTGGCAAATGGATGATGAAGATGTTGATGATTATAACCTTGACTTCTTTATAGCTTATAATGTCGTGATTGAAGACGACATGGTGGAAGAATATGAGATCTATGATATATCTGAAAATACATCAGGTTTTGAATCGCTTACGATCCCTTCGGACGCTCCTGACCAGGAATACTATCTAGTGGTGGCGTATGTGAGCGGGAGTAAAGCTGTAGACTATGCATTACACTTGAATGGAGCGGGCTTTGAAGAGCAAGTGGTGGATGGTGAGTTCGCGACAAGCGATGTAGGCCTGGCCATGTTCTACGGACCGCTGAATAAAGATGGAGATACCTTCGGAAGATATGCGATCGGGCATTACCGATTGAAATAGATTCCGGAGATATAGTATCGAGTATATTTCGGTACGCCACCGCGAGGTTAACAAAAACTGACTATAGTTAATATGGAAAGCCATGTTAACTATAGTCATGTTCTGCTATAGGATCATTCACTTCTTAGGGAGACAACCGGGTTTTCGCGGGCCGCCTTCCATGTTTGAAAGCTCACTACAAAGAGCGCGATCAGTAACACGGTGACGCCAGCTACAATAAATACACCGGCAGTAATCGAAGTACGGTAGGGGAAGCTTTGAATCCAGCGATTCATCAGTATATATACCAGCGGTACGGCCAGAGCAATCGACACGCTGATCAACCGGATATACTCTGCCGATAGCAGGGTAAAGATCCCGGCTTCGCTTGAGCCCAGCACTTTTCGGATTCCAATCTCCTTGGTGCGTTGTGCCGCAGTATACGCTGAGAGTCCCAGCAGGCCGAGACAACCAATCACCAGCGCCAGTGCAGAGAACGTTGTGAAGAGCATGCCGAACTGACGCTCATTTTTATACTGCCTGTTAAAGTAATCGTCCAGGAAAAAATACTCGAACGGGTTGCCGGGGAATGATTTTTCCCAGGCAGCTTTTACCTGGTTAACCGTGCCGGCTATATCTTTTGAGTTGACACGCATGGAATAGAACTCACCATCATACCGATCGCAAAAGAAGACTGTGGGCTCTAGCGGACTTTTCAATGATACCTGGTGGTAATCATTTACGACTCCGACAATGACAGGACTATACCAGTCGGGAATGGTGAGCGTTTGGCCTACTGCATCTTCCGGTTTTTTGAAGCCTAATAATCTGGCGGTAGATTCTGTGATTACTACTGAAGTATCAGGATCCTGCACGAAGTCTTCCGAAAACATGCGTCCTGCCAGCAGCTTCATGTTATATACTTCCAGAAAAGAAAAATCCATACTGTTCATGCGAACCGTGAACAGCTGATCATCGGAAGCGCCATATAGTTTAACAACGGTCTTGTATTCGCGCTGCTTGCCAGGTACGGTGGATGACATTGTAAAGGATTCAACGACAGCATTGCTTTTCAACTCATTGCGAAAAGTATTCACGGTTGCATTGAACCCGGGCTGACCAGGCCCGATACTCGGACGTTCCACTACTAATACATGATCTATATTCATCCCGATGTCACCTTTCAACATATACTCCAGTTGGTTGAAAACAATTAAGGTGCTGGCGATAAGTGAAACCGATGCCATGAATTGAAATACAACAAGTGATTTACGAAGCACTATACCACCGGCACTGTGCCTGAGCTTTCCTTTTACAACAGCCACAGGCTTGAAAGAAGTGAGCACAAGAGCCGGATAAAATCCGGAGAGCAATGTGCCGGCAATCCAAAGTATAGCAAGCAAGGTTAGAAACCACGGCTGCAACAGGTATGACACATGAAGGGACAGCCCGGATATAGTATTGAAGAAGGGAAGTGCTATACCGACAACTGCATAGGCAACGAGTATACTGAACATGTTAATACAGGCGGCTTCCGCTAAAAACTGAGTAATGAGCTGATACTTCATGGCGCCCATCACTTTGCGTACACCCACTTCACGGGCACGTTCCATCACCTGGGCTGTGGTCAGATTTATATAGTTGATCAAGGCTATAGCAAGAACAAAGAGTCCGATAATACCGATGAAGTATACGATACGTTCGTCTCCGTTGGTTTCTGCTTCTTCGGCCAAGTGGGAGGTGAGGTGAATGCCTTTTAGAGGTTGAAGCGATAAAACATCCCGCTCGTTATTTGGCTTCATGCCTGCCGTGTGGCTACGTACCAGGCCCGGCAGCTTTGCCTCCAATGCTTTAACATCCGTGCCCGGCATCAACCGGATGAAGGTATACATATCACTTCGGAGCCAGCTTCTGTCAAATCTATTTATACCGTAGTCAGGTTGGTTGTTGGCTTGCCTGGAGAATAATGTCTTATAGGAGAAAAGTATATCAAACTTCAAATGTGTATTGGCAGGTACTTTATCTACTATACCGGTTACATGCACAAGTTCATTGTTGTTATCATCATCACGCATGCGTAGCGTTTTGCCGATGGGATCTTCGGTGCCGAAATATAGTGTGGCATAGTGTTTAGTGATGACGGCAGAGTTAGGTGCAGCAAGTGCCGTGTTGATATCGCCCGCAACAAGTGTATATCCCATCATCGAAAGAAAAGATGAATCGGCATACAGAAAGCTGCGATGTTTGAAGGCAATGGCGTCAGGCTTAGCTTCTTCATTGGTGATGATCACATTGTTTTTATAGCCAAGATTATACAAGCGTGTATAGGCTGTTACCTCGGGTAGGGCAGCAAGGGCAGGGCCCGCTGCAGGATAATTTTCTGCACTCGACAGTACCTTTTCATTATTCACATATACATCCAGGTTCACGCGATAAATGGAAGCTGCATCTTTATTGAAATCTTCATAGCTCGTTTCGAATTTTACGTATAGAGCGGCAAGCAGAAATACAGCCATACCGAGTGAGAGTCCAAGAACATTGAGAGAAGAAAAGAATTTGTTTTTCTTCAAACTACGCGCGAAGGTTTTCAATAGCATACGAAGGGGTTTGTGTTGCACAGGCAAGACAAATGCCAACCCAAACTCATTGATCCTATGATAATTAACTTTTTGTTAGAGAATGAGTTTGCCCGCTGGTGGACAAAGTTGTCCGGATGTGTGATGGGTTATTGTTACTGATCAGGATTATTCAAGATACTTTGCCGGGTTTGCTCCACGAAATCCATCCATTGATCTGTAGACATTTCTTCCGTCGGTGGAGTAACATGTCTTTTATTGGTTTGAGTTCATAATTGAATTTCTGCTTAAAACGAGCTATTTCGGACAAATCAAAAATTTCTTTGGGCATGGTTGCTGTACTTTGTAACAAAGTAACGTAATATTGCGTTATTACGGTAGCATGGGAATAACAAAATCAGAACTTTTCAAAAAACGCCAAAACAAGATCGCTCAATTCGCGAAGGCTTTCGACCATCCGGCGCGAGTAGCAATTTTAGAGTATATACTGGATAATAAAACGTGTATTTGTAATGACTTGGTAGATGTACTTCCATTGTCTCAGTCAACCATTACACAGCATTTGAAAGAACTTAAACAAATAGGTATCATCAAGGGAGAGGTCGAAGGCCCAAAAATTAACTACTGCATTGATGATGCGGCATGGGAGGAAGCCAGAGACATGTTCTTGAATATATTCACAAGGCACGTGAAGAAAAGTGACTGTTGCTAGTCATTTTTTATGCTTGATCGTAACGTAATATTACAATAATACACTATCTAATCTTAACTATATGAATTCAAAAGAGACATCCGAACAACTCAAGACAATAGTAAGAGAAAAGTACAGCAAGATTGCTGAACAAGACAAAGACAGTAATGCTGCAAGTTGCTGTGGTGCAACCAGTAGCTGCTCAACAGTTGACTATAAAGTAATGGCGGACGACTATACCAATTTAAAAGGATACAATCCGGATGCAGACTTAGGACTTGGTTGTGGTTTACCTACGGAATTTGCTCTGATAAAAGAAGGCGATACTGTGGTTGATTTAGGATCGGGTGCTGGTAATGATTGCTTTGTGGCAAGATCACTTACCGGAGAAAAAGGAAAAGTTATAGGTATAGATTTCACTGACAAGATGATTGAAAAGGCAAAGGTCAATGCCAATAAGCTAGGCTATACCAACGTGGAGTTTCGGCAGGGAGATATTGAAAACATGCCACTGGCAGGAAATATAGCAGACGTTGTTGTTAGTAATTGCGTCTTAAATCTAGTGCCCAATAAGAAGCAAGCTTTCGCTGAGACCTTCCGGGTACTGAAGAAAGGTGGACACTTCAGTGTCTCTGACATTGTGCTGGTAGGAGAACTTCCTGAAGGCTTAAAGAAAAGCGCAGAGATGTATGCAGGATGTGTAGCGGGGGCCATTCAGAAACAAGAATACTTGTCAATTATTGAACAGGCTGGCTTTACGAACCTTATAGTGCAAAAGGAAAAACGCATCACGCTTCCGGAAGAGATTCTGAAAGAGTATTTAACAGTTGAAGAGATTCATGAATTTACAAATGGCCACACGGGCATTTTCAGCATAACCGTTTTCGGCGAGAAGCCTGAAAGTTGCTGCGCTCCGGGATGTTGCAGTTAACCTATAGATCAACTTCAGCCATTCAAAAAAAACTTTGCTCACAAAAAATGGAGACGATTAAAACACTAATTATAGGCTCGGGGCCTGCTGGCTATACAGCTGCAATTTATGCTGCGCGGGCCAATCTGAAACCGGTGATGTATACCGGACCAGAACCCGGTGGCCAGCTGATGACAACAAATGACGTTGAAAATTTTCCCGGTTATCCCGATGGTATAATGGGACCGCATCTGATGGAAGATTTAAAGAAACAGGCAACCCGATTCGGAACCGATATCCGGATGGGTATAGCTACAGCAGTTGATTTTTCAATCTACCCCTATATAGTTACCATAGATGAAGAAAAACGAGTTATAGCTGAAAGTATAATTATATCCACGGGTGCTTCGGCCAAATGGCTTGGTATACCTTCGGAGAAGCGATTAAACGGTGGTGGTGTTTCAGCTTGTGCTGTTTGTGATGGTTTCTTCTATAGAGGCAGAGAAGTGGCTATTGTTGGTGGAGGTGACACAGCGTGTGAAGAAGCTTTATACCTATCAAAATTAACCACGAAGGTTCATATGATCGTACGTAAAAATCAACTGCGTGCTTCCAAGATCATGCAAGAACGCGTTAAGAAGACAGCCAACATCGAAATATACTATAATGCAGATACCGAAGAGATTCTGGGCGATGCAGAGGTAACCGGTGTACGCATAAAAGACACAATCACAGGCCTTACACAAGACATCGCTGTTGAAGGTTTTTTCGTAGCCATCGGCCATAAACCAAACTCGGATATTTTTAAAGGGTATATAGATATGGACGAACAAGGCTATATCATGACAACACCAGGTTCTACGAAGACCAACCTGGAAGGAATCTTCGCCTGTGGAGACGTGCAGGATAAAAATTTCAGACAAGCGATCACCGCTGCTGGGACGGGCTGTATGGCAGCGCTTGAAGCGGAACGGCACCTGGCCGCCAAGGAACTTGAACTTGCCATTCAATAAAAAGTATATATATCAAACTTAAACCAATATGAGACGAATCATTTTTCTATCAATTTTAACTGCCATACTCATGTCATTTACACCTGAAATGAAAGTTGCTTTCTATGCACCTGTATCGAAAAACATCAATGCTTATAGTAAAGAGTTTGATCAAATCCCTGAAGAACGAAAGAAGGCCTTAAAGAAGCTTGCGCTCTTTGTTGAAAGCAAAGTAAAGGCTGGGGAGAAGGCAGAATTGATTTTTATATGCACCCATAACTCGCGTAGAAGTCATATTTCGCAAATTTGGGCGCAGACCGCAGCGACTTACTACGGTATACCGAATGTAGTTGCCTACTCCGGTGGTACGGAAGCAACCGCATTTAATCCTCGTGCAGTAAAAGCAATGGAAGATGCCGGTTTCAAAATCAAGAGAACCACCGAAGGCACAAACCCGGTATATGAAGTACGCTTTTCTGATGAAGCCGTTGCTATAAAAGCTTTCTCCAAAAAATACGATGGCGAAGGAAATCCGAAGAGTGGATTTGGTGCCGTGATGACTTGCTCACAAGCAGACCAGAATTGCCCGGTTGTATCAGGAGCCACTGTACGTATAGCCACGCCGTATGATGATCCAAAAGATTTTGATGGTACACCTCAGGAAGCCGCCAAGTATGCGGAACGTGTTCATCAGATTGGCCGCGAAATTCTGTATGCATTTTCTCTGATTAAAGCATAAGATATAGATGGCTTCGAAGAAGATACTCCTGCTAATTTTCATTGTGATGTTGACATGCATACCAGCTTGGGCTTTTGCCCAGGTTGGCATTGCTGAAATGAATTCATGGATTGAAGGCAAACTTGCTGCTGATAATATCTCCATCACTTCTTACTTCTTTTTGTTTCTGGGAGGATTGCTGGCGAGTTTATTGCCCTGTGTATATCCGCTATATCCAATCACGGCAAATGTTATTAAAGCACGCGGAGCTGGCTCGTCACACTTTGTTCACCCCTTGAGTTATTTCATTGGTCTTGCTGTAATGTATTTGATATTCGGTGTGGTGGCCTCCTTTAGTGGTGGTGCATTCAATCAGGTAATGCGCTTACCCATAACAAATCTTATCATTGGTATAACGATTATAATTATGGGTATATCTGCGGCAGGGTTTATTCATATCTCCTTGTTTGGCGGGCAGACTGATACAAAGAACAATGGGGTGTTTGGAACATTTCTTTTAGGAATGGGCGCGGGACTTTTAGCATCGTCTTGTGTCGGCCCGGTAGTAGTGAGTATTCTGATTGGACTTGCCAGTAATATGGGCGGTGAATTTTCTTTTTTAAGTGCTTCTGCATCCGCTTTCAAAATGCTTTCATTTGGCTTAGGCCTAGGCATTCCATTTTTACTCATTGGCGT
The DNA here is from genome assembly GCF_900167975.1 of Ohtaekwangia koreensis. Classification (GTDB taxonomy): domain Bacteria; phylum Bacteroidota; class Bacteroidia; order Cytophagales; family Cyclobacteriaceae; genus Ohtaekwangia; species Ohtaekwangia koreensis. The sequence goes on along the minus strand of NZ_FUZU01000003.1, from coordinate 182,253 downwards.
ATTCGGCGTGAGCCTTCCTAAATCGGGTAGATGGATGATGTATGTTCAATATATACTGGGCATTGTCATTGTATATTTCGGATGGACCTATATTGAAAAAGCTCTGTTGATCTACAATTTTTCTGATGAAGCGATCGGCCTCATCGGTATAGGTTCGCTCATTGTTGTTATATCCTCTTACTATTTTCAATCATCAGAACGCTTGGTGGATGAGCGTATAAAAAGATCGTTGCTTATATTATCTTCTGTTATTGGTGCATTGATACTCACGCGCGGGTTCATGCCAATACCTTCGACTCCTTCTGCACCGGACGCTATGTCGACACAGGTCGTTACCACACGAACAGAAAAGAAAGGCAAGCTCACTTGGTATCTTGATAAAGAAGTTGCGTATGCCGAAGCGAAGAAGACCGGTAAAAATGTATTCATTGATTTTTACGCTAACTGGTGCACGAATTGTAAAGCCTTTGAAAAGATGACACACGAGAATGAACTATTAATTGCTTCCCTTGAGAATGCCGTGCTACTAAAGATTTATGACACCACGCCAGAGTTTAAAGCGTATAGCGTAGACTCGCGTTTTCCAGAGTTAAAGGTTGGACTTCCTTTTTTTGTGATCACCAATACTGAAGGCGATCTTATCTATAAAACAAATGACTACATGAAAACGGAGGAAATGGGATTGTTCCTAAATGAATAAGAATAAGAATTGGACTTTAACTCTTTATAGCCGCCGGCAGGCATGCGAAAAATATGAAAGGAAGTTTACTAGTCATTAGTTTGCTTTTATTCAAAAGTCACTCGCTGGTAGGTCAGAATATACCCGGCTTAAGCTATTGTCTTTTGTTCGATTCTAACCTTGAGAAGGAAGCCTTTCAGAATAGCAGCAACAATGATTGTAATCCACTTATATTTTTGTTGGCATATGATCCGAGGATAGACTCAGTTAGATATACAAATGTCAGAAATGAATTGTTTGCGTATGCACAGAAGCTTCAAACCAAGCGCAGCAAATTCAAGGACGAATCGAAATTCCTGCGCTACGTTTTTTACGATGTCCACAAAAAATATCTGAAACACTATAAGCACTCAGAGACCTTTAGTAATATTTTCAGCAATAGAGAATATAACTGTGTCTCCGGAACTGCACTATATGCTTGTCTTTTATCCCAACTTGGATATAGGCCAAACATATACGAGACTAGGTATCATATATTTCTGACAGTCACTTTAGACAGTGGAGATTGTATTTTATTTGAAGCAACGGACCCTGCGCATGGCTTTGTAAATGATTTCGAAAAAGTGGAGGAAAGAGTTGCATCGTATCTCGAAAACGAAGCGGAGGAGGTAACTAAACAAGAGTCCTTATCTGCGCCTTTTAATAAGGATATCGTTTTTAAGTCTATTTCTTTACATGAATTAGCTGCACTTCATTATTACAACGTTGCTGTTGACTTCATCAACCAAGAAAATTATTATGAAGCATTCCGCGTTTTAAAGAAGGCACATCTACTATATCCAGATTCGAAGCGTATCCAGGATTTTATTACCTATACCCATTTAAAATACGAATCTGAGCTTTCGTCTGCATTCTAAACCATTAAGACTATACATTATGAGCCAATCTAAATTACGATTTTTAGATTGTTACCTTATGCTGTGGATTTTTCTGGCAATGTTGATCGGAATAGGTGTAACAATTTCGTGCTGTCGCAACAGGTGTATTCGGTATCAACTCCGGGCAAGCATATGCAGGCGTAGTCGGCCCTCTTATCGAGGTGCCTCTGCCTATATACTTCAACGTTACTCGACTAATTTGTTGCTTCCTACAAATTCAAAAGTCTACTTATAACCTCTATTTACCCAAAATTTGTTTTCCATGATTAGCGCCCCAATCTCTTAATGCAGGTATCACTTTTTCTAAAGTTTCGGCGTATGGAGTTAGACTATATTTTATGACTACTGGCATCTCATCATAGACACCGATCTAGATTTTAAATTGCACACAAGAAGCTAACTTGATAAATTACTATTCATTTTTTAATGTGTCAGCAGGATTCAATCTAGAGGCCTTGACACCAAAATAACTTAGTGTAATCCACGATACCAAAATCAATACCAGCCCGGAGATGATAAAGGTCACAGGGTTGATATTGATCTTATAATCGAAGTTGTCAAGCCATGCATCCATACCCCACCAGACAATGGGTATAGATACTAAAACCGATACTAAAATCAACTTTGTGAAATTTTCTACCAGCATCACAAATAAATTCATGGAGGTTGCTCCCAATACTTTTCTTACACTTAATTCCTTTATTCGCTGATGAAAAGTGAGTATTGACATTCCGAATAAGCCGAAACAGGCAATCAATATGGCAGTAATTGAAAAGCCACCAACAATAAGTCCTGTTCTCTGTTCAGCGATATATTGTTGATTCAGGTTGTCTTCCAAAAATGTAAATTCGAATCCGAAGTAAGGCTCTGCTATTTTATAAGCCTTTTCTATCGCAGCAATTTTTTGGTCGAAATTCTTCGTATTAATTTTAATCAGAATGTGATTAAATTGTTCTGTTGAGAGTGCAAATAACAATGGTCGAATAGGCTCATGTAACGATTGGAAATGGAAATCTTTTATAACGCCCACCACAGTTCCGCGAATGAGATATTCATCACGATCCCAAATAATTTCTTGACCTACCACAGAGCCATTCGCATTCAATTGTTTTGCAGCTGTTTCATTGATGATAAAAGTACTTGCTAAATCAGCCGGATTTTCACGAAGAAAAAACCTGCCATCTTTAAGTTTGATTCCTAATGCTTGAAAAAAATCATAATCAATATATACCTCCGAAGAACTAATGTGATCCTGGGGTTTCTTAGCCAATGCAATTGAATGTTGATTAAATTGGCGGCCCGGTATATTCGAACTTGCTGAGACTGACGTTACACCTTCCATCTTCAGCAACTCATTCCTGAGTACGTCAAACCCCTTCATACCATCATCATGCTTATTAGGAACAATAATGACCTCGTCTTTGTCAAAGCCAAGGTTTTTATTCTTTAAAAAATTAAGCTGATTGAAAATGATGATCGTGGAAGAGATCAATATCATCGACATCGAGAACTGAAAAATAATAAGTCCCCTTCTCAATCTTGCTCCAGTGTTGGTGAGAATGAACTTCCCCTTCAAAATCAAATGAGGTTTGACTGACGTCAGATAAAGTGCCGGGTATATTCCGGACAACACACCGATAAAAATGCCAAAAGCAATAAAAATAAAAAGATATTGGCTATACTGTATTTGAAATGACAGGCCAGTAGCGTCATTGAAAAATGGTAGAGAGATTTGAACGATAACTATCGATAACACGATAGCGATCATCGATACAACGACTGATTCAGTTAAAAATTGCAATGATAGTTGAGAGCGGAGTGCTCCCATTGTTTTACGTACGCCAATCTCTTTTGCGCGCTCCGCTGACTTTGCCGTAGTGAGGTTTATAAAATTGATGCAAGCAATGATAAGGATGAGAAGTCCTGCGGCTGTAAGAATATAGATATAGTCAATATTTCCATTAGGTTCTAATTCCCAACGCAATCTAGACTTGAGGTGAATATCGGTAACGGGCTGCAGTTTGAATCCATAATGTTGTCTGGCAAGGGACTTTAAATCGTGGTCACTCCAATTAATATACTTTCTGGACCATTCCATAATTTTACTTTCCAGCTGTTTCGCATCCGTACCTGGTTTAAGTCTTATGTAATTAAAGTGTCCGAAGTCTTTCCACATATAATATTCAGATCCAGGGTCTAAGAATTTTTCGCGTACGTATGAAACGAGAAAGTCAAAATGAAAGTGAGAATAAACCGGCACATCTTTGAACACGCCAACTATTTCGACAAGATATTGATCACCGTCAACGCTCAAATGTTTCCCGATAGGATCGCTTTCACCGAAGTACTTTTTAGCCATCGATTCAGAAATGAGTAATCCATTGACTTTCTTCAAAGCGTTTTCAGGGTCACCTTTCACCAGCGGGAAACTGAAGACTTTAAAAAAGGTACTATCTACCGATAATATATTCTTCTCGTCATAGCGCGCGTCTTTTTCAGGATTTCTAAAAGAGTGCGTTTCACGCGTGAGCCCTGATGCCCATAGCGGGCTAAGACTTACTGCACTTTCGACTTCTGGAAAATCTTGCACGAGCGCTTGTGCCAATGGATGTGGCGTGCGCGTTTGTGGGTTATTGTCTTCCCATGAAATCCTGTAAAGGTTTTCAGCTTTGTCATGAAATTTGTCGTAGCTGAGCTCGCCTCTAATATAAAGGGTAATTAAAAACACGCTGGCAATACTCAAAGAAAGGCCTGCCACATTGATAACTGTGTGCGTCTTATTCTTCAGAAGGTTGCGGAGAGCAATGGTGAAATAGTTATATAACATTCATCATAGGTTTAAGACTACTAAATCTATTGTCCACCAGCAAATAGTTGACGGAGCAATCAACATTGCAATCCCAATGCCACAGACCATGATGTGGAATCAAGAACGTAATCAGCCTTTTGTCAAGTAAGCAAGTTATGGAATTGAACAAAAACGTTCGCAAGCGGACTATGGATAAGGGGCACACATTTTAAAAATTAGTTGCTATAAATGTTCAAAGGAGGAGGATTAGAGTTATCCCAGTCTTTGAATTTTTAATAAATCCCTTACAAAAAGGTTCGAATCTACATAGCATCAAAAAGCCTGAAATTATAAATATTTCAGGCTTTTTTGGTTCGAAGTGATCCTGTTCGGTTCACCATATCCTCAAAATTCTCACTATTTCAAGGTATATACTTGCAAATAGTGTATTCGTAATATATCATAGTAGAGGATGTATTGTGTGCTATATATGTACAATTCATTGCGTATCCTTTATTTAAGTGAGGTATACGTTATAAATCGATAATACCGCTTGAGAAATTAATGGTACAATTTTGAGATGCTTCAGATTTCGTGGATATTGGGTGGCTCAACTGATTGGCCACTAGCATTGCAAAGTCATGACGGACAAAAGGAATATATAAACGACATTCATATATATCGCAATATATGCGACATGCGGTTAGCCAATTGTTGGCGGTCATTGTAAAACGACTAACAACCAAACATTGAGAAAAAAGTTTTTAAAACTAATAATTACAAACAGGATGATCATACGATTTCTTTTTTTTAAGCCTTGTATTACTTCTGACAGGCAGCACTATTTTTGGACAGACTAAGCAATACCGACCCTCCAGTCTACTGGGCAAGACAAAATATACCTGAAGATGTAGTATAGTATACTTTTAGGGTTATATACCAACAAAGCCATTGAACAGGGAGAATCAATATCCTCATTCCGATCAATCAAAGAAAAGTGAAATCAAGCGACACGAATCCCAAATCGCAATATATCGTTGTGATTAATATGAAAACATATTTATTTAATTAGAATATATTTTTATTGTTTATCAGTAATTTTTTATTACTTTTGGCATAACTTAAAGTTTTAAGAATTATGTCCAAAAGAAACAACTTCCTCTTTAAAGGCTTATATATTGTTGCGTGGGTCATTTTCGTTGGCTTGTGCATAGAAGCCGGTGGTTTGATAGTCAATTTTGTATTTAGTATTTACAAACCTGAATTTGTCAAGAACCTGTATCAGAAGTTGGACTTAAGTGAAATGTATAGTCGTAGTAAATGGGCTTTCTTCGGAATGTATAGTTTTATCCTGGTCGCCGCACTTTTGAAAGCATACTTATTTTATATAGTTGTCATGCTTATGCACAAACTAGATTTATCAAAACCATTCAACAGCATCGTTTCAGGAGAGATAACAAAAATATCTTACTGCACTTTTTCTATAGGTATATTAACTTATATAGCCCGACAAACAGCAGAAAATTTACAACACCGTGGTTATACTGTTGACAACCTAAACCAGTTTTGGGGAGACAGTCAGGCATTTATCTTGATGGCAGCTGTAATCTATGTTATTGCGACTATTTTTAAAAAGGGAGTTGAGATCCAAAACGAAAACGACTTAACTGTTTAGCTATGCCGATCATTGTAAACTTAGATGTGATGATGGCAAAACGTAAAATTTCTTTGAATGAGCTTTCTCAAAGAGTTGATTTAACATTATCTAATCTTTCTATCTTAAAGACAGGGAAGGCAAGGGCAATCCGCTTCAGCACCTTAGATGCAATTTGCAAAGCCTTAGACTGCCAACCAGGTGATATTTTGGAATATGTAAGTGACGAAAAAAGAACAACGAGCCGCTAACAAGCGGTCATTGAAAACGACTTTGCCACAACTATCCATAACTAATTTTTGACCAGAATATTAAACAGATGATTAAGAAGTATTCCGTTTCGATATGCTTGGTTACTTCAGCGATATTAATAGTAATAGCAACGTTGGCCTATCCAGGCGGCTCATTGCTTGACAAAAATTCTATAGGGTTTGACTGGTCAAAGAATTACCTAAGCAATTTGTTTGCAACAAAAGCGATAAATGGTTCAGAAAACTCTGGCTGGATTTGGGCACTTATTGGAATGGCATTCCACTCGGTTGGTTATGGATTTTTTTTTATCAATATGTCAAAAAAGATCCCGTCAAGACTATGTGCTAATACCTTAAAATATATAGGTGCTACCAACATAATATTTATTTTCTTGATCGCAACACCTTTGCACGACTTAGGGACTATATCAATCATTTTAACATTGACTGGTTTATTTATTATTACTGTATTTATCCTGATGTCAAAACTTCATTTACTTAAATTCTGCTGTATTATTTGCTTATTGAGTTATTACTGTTTCTTTTTCTTTTTTGGTTTAGGGTATACGGGTTTGTCAGTCATAATGCAGAAAGTATATATTATAAGCTCGATGCTATTGGTTTTAGGACTAGAGTATTTTACCAAATATGAAGACTTTATACAAATCAAATCGGAAGGACAAAAAATATAAGCAGGTACCGCAAACATCAGGTTTGTGGTATAAATATAAAGACCGGTACATTTGGAAGCAGCTGCCTCGTGATCGATTTTGAAATAGCGAAGCAAGTAGTTGAAGATGACTTACTCGATACTGCATGATCAGAATTTTTACCAGTTCATCGGAAAATCAGATTCGGCATACCCAATAGCGAAGTCTGCTCCATCATCTGTGATCGTTACGCCCATATACCAAATGCGAACTTTGTTGTTTTCAATTATTACAGAAGGAGCAATAACATCTGTGCCTTCCCAATCCAACGTTGGTTGAATAATGGGGTCAGGATAAACTTCATATGGCCCAAGTATATTTTCACTTCTGGCAACACCGATGCTATGATCGCCCGAAATGAAAAGATAGTATAATCCGTCAGGCCCCTTTACTAAATCAGGTTCTTTGATGACTTCAGCCCACGGGAGGTTTTTATCCGTTCCAGCCAATACAGGATTGGAGAGCTTTGTCCAGTTAAGCCCATCTGTAGATGTCGCACCAAGAATACCTATAAAGGCGGGTGAACAATTTTCGATGCAATAACCGACATATAACATGTAATAGGTATTACCCTCTTTCAATATAGTAGGAGAAAACAAAGCGTTTGCATCTTTTGTGTTTTCGTCACCAATTTCGAGTATTGGGTCGGATGAAGAAGGCGTAAAATTAATCTTATCCTCAGAGGTAGCCAGACCGATTTGGCCCTTTGCTACAATTGTACCCGACACTTCCGCTTCTTCTTTGTAGCCGCAATAATACATCCACACTTTATTATCTCGTACTATCACTGAATTGGCTTCTATATGATTATTCCAGTTACCAGGATTTGCGTCAAGCGCAATGCTCTCTTTTCCTGATTGGTTGTTATCCGATGGAATCCACTGCTTCCCATCAACGGATTTAGCACCAGCGATGATCAATTTCTCATTGCCGTCTATGACCAGACTTGAGTAGTACATTCTGAGTGTATCACCATCCCGGACTACATCAGGATCAGCCGCTGTGAATTCACCTTCCCAAACGGGATTATCGCCTTTGATAAACGTGATACTCGTTTCTTCCTTTTCTTCGTTACAGGAGCATATAGCCAAAACCAAGATCAGGCTCTTCAAAAAATGTCTTTTCATGTAACCAAGTTAGTGTATTCGAATTATCAGTTTACCTTTTCTTATAAAATTCATAAAGAAAAATATCTGAATTGATTTAGCATTATTTCATTTGTATAGTAAATCCGGATCAGGCAACCGAAAGTAATAAACTTCTTTAACAGTTTTCAGCGATGTCTAGCGCTTGTATAGGTTGTTTTCATCTTTGTTAATAGTCCTATGTATCAGTTGTTACTTTGTCCCAATCTTGATTCATATATCTTATAAGCCAATTCAGGGAATAATGTCTTTCAAAAACAACACTACTGTTTAACATACTGAATTGTCAATTCGGTTTCTCCGTCTTTTGAGTCAATAGAAACACTTTTAAAATCGGTTACTTCGTCGGGATTTACATCTGTTATTTTCTCTTCCAGTAAAATGAATCTCTCTTTATTTACCTGGTAGTGACAGCAAGGTCCCATAAATCCTTGGTATGGAGTATATATAACATTTTTTACATCTGCAACTTTTATCTCATTCGGATAGACCGGGTAGAGTAGTTTGATAGCCCTTGGTATAGATAAGTTCAAATGCTTTTTGAAGAATGGAAAGCCTGGTGACTGTTGCCTTGTGCATAAAAGATACCATTTGGTATCATCACAAAGTTACGCTTCCTTTTATAATCCTGCAAAGTAGGTATATACCGGCCAGCATGAATAACAAGCCGTGATGCTTTGTTATTCATAGGACAATGCTTCCCGGGTGGTGATGACGTTTGCTCTTTTTGCCGGAAGAATAGAAGCCAGGTATGAACCTATGGTGACGATCATTATCCAGATGACTATTGCAACTATTGATATCGTCAGTGTAAGCGGAGTGCGAAACGAAATGCGTCCAATGAATTCGCCCATGAAGTAGGAGAGTCCAAGGGAGATAATGAATGCGAGTACAATGCTGAGGATGCCTATGGTGAGGCCTTCCAAAATGATGAGGCTTCTGATTTTTTTTGGTGTTGCCCCGATCGCGCGCATGACTCCGATTTCTCTTGTTCTTTCCAGCACGTTCATACTGATTGTAGAGGTTAATCCGAGTGTACCTACTACCGCCATAAGAATTGCCATGGCCAGCAGAGAGTTTACCAATACCTTCATATGTGCAGCCACAGCATTATGCAAAAGCCAAACCGGAGTACTTGAACTTACTCTTACGTTTAATTCTTCCAGGACGCGATCGACTTCTCGATTCTTATTCCAGGCGTAGTCCTTTGATCGATCAGCATAGCCAATGCGAATCATTTTAATGTGATTGACAGATCCATTCAATTTTTCAAATGATCGAATCGAAATATAGGCCGCTGCGGATGATCCGACATCCTCGGTAAAGCCGATGATTTTCCATGTGGTAGGTTTATCCTCGAGTGAAAGATATATCTGATCGCCGATTTTCATTTCCGATGTTCGCGCGAGTTGATTCAACACGACTTCATTGGTGCCTTCAGCGTAAAGCCAGCGTCCTTCCGTGATGGTGGGATTTAGAAGTTTTGTATTCACCGGTAAAGCGAGAATTGAAAAACTGCCGTGACCTTTGTCAGGATAAGTCCTGGTCACTTCATATTTACTTTCTTTCACAACAGAAGTTGATGAATAGTCCCATCCTTCAACCGTAGTGACTCCTTCTAATGATTTGATGCGACCAAGAATACTATCTTGATTGATGCGGTCATTTAGTTTTATTTCCTGATCATATAGTCGTTGCACGTAAATACGTTTGAGGTTTTTATCCCATGCTTCTGAAACATTCAACGCTGTCATAAACATGGCGCCACCCGCGGCCAGCAGTCCAAGGGTAAGGGCGAGACGAGCGCGTTGACGAAATGCATTTCTTAACGCAAGCCTGAAGGTATCATTGAATGCGTTTATGATTGGAAGTCTTGACAGGAACGAAGCAGTATTGGACGTAGCTGAAACGCCATAGTTGTCAAGTGCTGCACGCACGGATATGCGGCTGCCGCGAACCAATGGAAAAGCTGCAGCAATCATGGGGACAGTAATACCGGATAATATTTGGATGAGCGGAACAGACCAGGGTATAGATGTGTCCGTAATTTCAAGATTGAGAAGTACAGCGATCTGGGTGTAAAAACCATATGCTGCAAGTCTGCTCAGCGGTATACTTACCGTTAATGCAATGACACAAATTACCAGGAGCATCAGGAAATATAGGCTTGCGATCTGATAAGAGTTTCCGCCAATGGTTTTCATAACACCGATCTGTCTGATTTGTTTTACCATCAGCGTTGCCATGGAGGTTGCTACGAGTATAGATCCAAGCATCAGGATCATGAAGCAGAACACGGTAAAGATTGTAAGCACGGCATTCATCTGGCTTTGGTGTGGATGCTTTCCTGGAGGGGGAACCTGAATTTCATGAACCGTTATTCCTTTTGTCTTAAGCAGGTCTGCAACCAGCTCTGCTTTTTTGGTAATCTCACTTGCTGAATATTCATTGTCGCTTACCTGAAGTCTGAGTAAATCGAAGTTTTGTTTTTCACCAAGTCGATGCAATGCCTCCAGTGATATATAGGCATATCCGGCTTGTTCTTGCCAGGCGGGTGCTAATCCGGGATCATGTACTTGTCCAACGATTTTTACCCGCTGTGCTTGACCATGCGGAGTTCGGATTGTTATTTGATCTCCTTCCTGGGCATGCATCACGGGAAGCGCGGACCGCTCGACAAGCATGCTCTGGTGATCCGGATTTTGTGATCCTGAGACGGGTAAAAATTTACTAATCTCCATCTTCGAAAAATCATCGATGACAAAAAGAAGAATTGGATACCAGCGTTCATCGACTTTCATACGCGCTGTGATTGTGGCGCGCCTCTCAGCCTTTTTTATTCCCGGAAAAGATCTGATACTGTCCAGTAGTCCATTCGAAATTCTTCCTTCAAATTCAATTGTGGCCGAAGCAGGTTCAGTACTTAGATAATTTACGGCCATCTCGCGATTGATGACTTTGTAAGCACCCAGTATAGAACCAATCCCAAAGACCCCCACTGCTATTGCCAGGGCGAGCATGAGATTTTTTGAATAGCTTGAAGTAAGGTCACGAATGACCTTCCTATATCTTGGTTTCATTTTATGGAAGGTTTATACTTGAACTGCTGCAGCTTTTACAATCACTCCATCTGCAATGTTGATGGTGCTTTCGAAGTAGGAAGAGAATTCACGCTCATGTGTTACTACGACAACCGTTTTGCCAGAGGTTGCAAGTTTTGCAAATAATTCAAAGATGGCAGTGGCGGTTTGTGAATCCAGATTTCCTGTGGGTTCGTCAGCTACAATCAAAGGAGGATCATTGGCAAGAGCTCTTGCAATGGCCACACGTTGTTGTTGTCCTCCGGAAAGCGTGGAAGGAAATTTTTCAGCCTGCTCACCAATGCCAACCATTTGAAGCAAAGCCAAAGCGCGTTCTCTTCGATCCTTCTTTGGGTAGGTATTACAGAAGTCCATCGGGAGCATTACATTTTCCAGAATGGTAAGTGTTGGCAGTAGTTGAAAGAACTGAAAAACTACGCCTACGTTTTTTCCCCGCCACGAAGCAAGTTCGAATTCAGAAAGCTTGTCCACACGAACTCCATTAATGATGACGCTTCCCTCCGTTGGTCTGTCTATACCGGTGATAAGATTCAACAGTGTCGACTTACCACTTCCTGATTTTCCTGTGATGGAGATCAATTGTCGGCTATCAATTTTTAGCGTGATGTTTTTCAAGGCACTGAAGCTTCCCGATGCAACCGGGTAGGACTTGGTGACCTGGCTTAACTCAATGAGTGGCTTGCTTTGCTGGTGGTCCATAATGTTTTTTTAGCAACATTCGGTAATCGCTTATCAGACTGCGCTTATAGGATCCTGTTGGACGTCCAGGCGGATACTTATGGGCTAGATTTTTTTCTGAATCAGCCACTGGTGACCAAACGGATCCGTTATGGTGCCTTGCCTATATCCATAGTCATAATCCTCCATAGCGTTCACTACGTGCGCGCCAGCAGAAACAGCATCACGGAATAACTTGTCGGGATCAGGTGTGAACAAACCGATCAGAAGAGTAGTAGCGTTAAGCGCTTCCGGGCTCAATTGTTTTTTAGGGGTAACTTCCTCATGAAGATGAAAGATCGCACCATCGATCTCCATTTCGGCTACGTGAATTGTGCCGTCAGGATTATCCCATTTACGGAGCAAGACTGCCGAGAATGCACTTTGATAAAAATCAATCGCGGGCCGTAAGACACGGATTGTAAGATGTGGTGCAAAAGATGTCTTCATGTCCATAACTTTTTATGATTGAATATTTTTCCGGTACTCCGTGGGAGTAAGACCGGTAAAGCGTTTGAAGATAAGATTGAATGTTGACTTGGACTTAAATCCTGCTTCAAGCGCCATACCAAGCAAATTATAGTTCTGTTTTTGAGGATCGACCATCAATCGCTTTACTTCTTCAACACGGTATTTGTTAATGAAATCGTAGAAGTTTTCTCCAAGACCGTTGTTGATTAACTGAGACAATTGATTCCTATTGAGTCCCATTGCTTTTGCCAGTGTGCTTAATGAAAGTTCAGGATCCAGAAATGGTTTTTCATTCTTCATATACTGTTGAAGCTTTTCAATCAGTGCACTGTCGGGTTTAGGTTCCGATTCTCTTGGCGCTGACGGCTCGGCCGATGCGAGTGTGACAGGGATGTCAGGAAATAATATTTCCTTCTGCAAGATTCCCTTGTATCCGAGAGCAAAAATCGACAATGATAAAATAACACCGACCGATTTCCATACCAGATTTATAACGTGAAGATGAATGACGGCAAACAAGCTTAGAAAAAAGGACAGGTTAATGATTAGAAAGACTCCGGTGAAGAAACGAACCCACGATATATTGATGTCTTCGGTATTGGAAACCTCTTGTCTGATCAGTTGTTGATACTCTCGCCATTTCCGATGGATCAGCAATTGATAGGCAGAAAATTGGACTACCATCACCATCCAGAAAATTGTAAACGGTAGCCTGGGATGACTATCCAACAAGCGCGTGATCAGCGTATCCTTTAAAAAAGATCTAAAGGAAAGGGAACAAAAAACAATGATAAAAAATGGAATGAAGTGCACCAGCGTAGCGGCACTAAACTTGACCCGTCCACCTGAAAGTTCAATGACATAGAACCACAGGAGGGGACCTATGAGCAAAAAAGTCGGGTCTCCAAGCGTATACGCCTTAAACGAGAAATGCGTGATCACTTCACCTGCATAACGCAAATGAAAGACGCTGAACGTTAGTGCAGCGATCAGGATGGAGAGGAACATATTAGCCCTGGTTTTACGTCCACCTTTGCTGTTAACTAAGATGATTACAAAGACGCCCAGTACGATTCCACCGTTGATGAGGACAAGGAAAAGTTGATCAACAAATTGGTTCAATGGAGCTTTAAGGATTTGGAATGCCAAGGTAAGTCAAAAAGTGTGTCAGTGGATGTGAGCTCCATTCCTTGCAACCAGATGGTCTTGGAGGTATTAGGGATAGTCGATCAAAAGGGCTATATTCACAGGCCTTTACGAATCACTTTACATTCCGGGTGGCCATGTGCTCTTGCTACCCATTTTGACATCCGTTCCATTCTGGCCAATAGCTTTAGATTAAGCTGACGAAAACGTAAGTATGCTTCTAAAATCTCCCTGGTCGATGATAACCGATCGATATGTTTAGGAAGCACCACTTAAAGTTACCCCATCAAGTTACAGGTTATAAAATACTAGCGCCGCACAAGGCAAGAACCGATACCGCCAAACTCTTAACAAGCTCAATAATGAAGGATGTGCAAAAAGAACTTATTGTAAATAAAAACGGCCCGGTTATCGTCATCGAGGATGATGCCGATGATCAGGAGTTTCTCACGGAAATATTTCAGAAGCTAAATTATCAGAATAAGATTCTTTTCTTTTTTGATGGCCAGGATGCATTGGATCATATAAACGCCACCAATGAGTTACCTTTTCTAATTCTCTCTGACATTAACATGCCAAAGCTAAACGGTTTTGCTTTGCGCGAGAAACTTAAAACCGATTCAAAACTGAACAATAAATGTATACCGTATCTGTTTTTTTCCACAGCGTTAAATCAAAAATCTGTTATCGAAGCGTATAGCCAGTCCGTGCAAGGTTTTTTCGTAAAACAGAATTCGATGGCTGAACTAGAGAAGACCATCAGTGCAATCATGGAGTATTGGAGACGCTGTGCTGCACCGAATGATTTTCCGGAATAGGAGCGAACTATTTTCGCTGGTTTCACTTCATGAACTGCTGCTATATATCGTGCATCCATTCAGCGTTAGTGGAAGTCATTTATATTAATCGGAAAAGGAACGTACTCACTCATATAATGGTTGTACTAATAATGGAAAGAATAAAATTTGCAAAAACCAATCACGACTTTGTTTCGACCCTCAACAAACGAGTCAACGAGTATTTTAACACCAACAACATTGCACGTCACGGAAACGGGCAGATGGTAATTAAAACCATCTTTATGTTTCTTCTTTATTTCGTACCCTATTCATTGATCCTTACCGGCACAGTTACCAGTGTGATCGGTTTGATGTCGATGGTTGTACTAATGGCCCTTGGCCTGGCGGGTATTGGATTGTCAGTGATGCATGACGCCAATCACGGTGCCTATACGAAGAATACACACGTTAATAATTTTATAGGATATTCCTTGAATCTGGTAGGAGCGAATGCATTCAACTGGAAAGTGCAGCACAACGTTTTACATCATTCGTATACCAATGTTCATGAAGAAGATGAAGATATAAGCCCTCGCGGAGCACTGCGTTTAACGCCACATTCGGATTGGAAAAAGATGCATAAATACCAGTTTATTTACGCGTGGTTTCTATACGGTCTGATGACAATCGTGTGGCTCTTCTATAAAGATTTTTCACGCCTTTATAAATATCAGCGCAATGGAATGGTGAAGGCGCAGAAAGCGAGTGTTGCTAAGGAATGGTCGATATTGTTGGGAACGAAACTTTTTTACATCGGTTACGCTTTTGTCCTGCCGCTCCTTGTGACTCCTCTGTTGTGGTGGCAAATTTTAATCGGCCTTGTAGCCATGCACTATATAGCGGGCTTTATCCTGGCGATTATATTTCAGCCGGCACATGTGATTGAAGGTACAGAGTTCCCATTGCCTGATGAGACAAGAACACTAGAGAACAATTGGGCTGTACATCAGTTAATGACCACTACAAATTTTGGAAATAAGAGCAAATGGTTCTCTTGGTATGTTGGAGGTCTTAACTTTCAGATAGAGCATCACCTGTTTCCCAACGTTTGTCATGTGCATTACAATAAGATCGCTTCCATCGTGAAATCAACTGCACATGAATTTGGATTGCCTTACAAGAGCTCCAGAACTTTCTTTAACGCACTGGCTGGACATGCGCGCCTGTTGAAACAACTCGGTGCGAAACCAACTATTGTTTAACCTGCTCCGGAGAACTTATATATCAAGTATACCAAGGTTGTTGATGATTTGATTCTATAGGCGTCCTTCGGTTGCTTACTTAAGCTCAGCAGATGTAACCTAAATCTGCTGAGCATTTTTTCCTGAAGATGCAAGTTTAGTATTATGAGATTGGCTCAGGACTAAGCATATATAGTATATGTTAGTCTCTGTATGTGCCCGAAGAATATCAAGTTTTCATCCACCTAGTAGCACAATAAATTAACCGATATAGTGTAAGTCCAGTCTTATAGCATCATTGTATGAGCTAATAAAAAAAGGAGGCCCGCTAAATAGCGAACCTCCTTTAGAACAAACTACTTATACCGAATAGTTAGTCTGCTATATCAAAGCGATCCAGGTTCATTACTTTGTTCCAGGCGTTGATGAAGTCTTTGACAAACTTATCTTTCGAATCAGATACGCCATATACTTCTGCCAGGGCGCGTAGTTCAGAGTTAGACCCAAAGATGAGGTCTACACGGGTACCAGTCCATTTTACAGCGCCTGTTTTACGATCACGAGCCTCGAATACCTTTTGCTCATCGTTGATGGCGTTCCAAGTGATGCCGAAGTCGAGGAGGTTAACAAAAAAGTCATTGGTGAGTACCTCTGGCGTTTTCGTAAACACTCCGTGCTTGGATTTATCAAAGTTCGTATTGAGTACACGCATACCACCTACCAGCACAGTCATTTCGGGAGCTGTCAGGGTAAGCAATTGTGCCTTGTCAATGAGCAACGCTTCGGCGGCCACCACATGGTGAGACTTCACGTAGTTGCGGAAGCCATCGGCAGCATGTTCCATAACCTCGAAGGAGTGTACATCGGTTTGCTCTTGTGTTGCATCAACGCGGCCTGGCGTAAAGGGAACCTTCACATCATGACCAGCAGCTTTAGCAGCTTTCTCCACTCCGGCACAGCCAGCCAGTACAATCAGATCGGCAATGGATACTTTCTTACCACCGGTTTGAGCTGCGTTAAATTCTTTCCGGATAGTTTCTAAGGCCGACAGCACTTTAGCAAGCTGAGGCGGATTGTTGACTTCCCAGCCATTCTGAGGTGCGAGGCGTACGCGTGCGCCATTGGCGCCACCGCGCTTATCAGAACCGCGGAATGTCGAAGCAGACGCCCAGGCTGTTGATACTAATTCTGACACCGACAGGCCGGTAGCCAGGATGCGTGCCTTCAAATCAGTAACGTCCTTTTCATCAATCAACTTGTGATTTACTGCAGGAAGAGGATCTTGCCAGATTAGTTCTTCCTGTGGTACTTCGGTGCCAAGATAACGTGCACGCGGCCCCATGTCGCGGTGGGTAAGCTTGTACCAGGCGCGTGCAAAGGCATCAGCAAATTTATCAGGGTTCTCTAAGAAGTTACGCGAGATCTTTTCATAGATCGGGTCCATACGCAGGGCCAGATCCGTGGTGAGCATCGTGGGAGCGTGGCGCTTGGTTTTTTCGTGCGCATCAGGTACTGTGCCGGCACCTGCACCGTTCTTCGGTTTCCACTGGTGTGCACCAGCCGGACTCTTGGTAAGCTCCCATTCAAAGCCGAACAGGTTTTCAAAGAAGTTGTTGCTCCACTTTGTAGGTGTAGTAGTCCATGCGCCTTCTAAGCCGCTGGTAATGGTGTGCACGCCGTGGCCGTTGCCAAAGGAATTCTTCCAGCCCAGGCTTTGCTCTTCAATGCCAGCAGCAGCGGGCTCTGCAGTTACATACTTGCCCGGGTCAGCAGCACCGTGTGTCTTTCCGAAGGAGTGACCACCGGCAATAAGGGCCACAGTCTCTTCATCGTTCATAGCCATGCGGCCAAAGGTCTCACGAATGTCGCGTGCGGATGCTACGGGGTCTGGATTGCCATTAGGGCCTTCCGGGTTCACGTAGATGAGTCCCATCTGTACAGCGCCGAGCGGTGCTTCCAGGTCACGGTCTTTTGTATAGCGGCCATCACCAAGCCACTTGGTTTCTGATCCCCAATACACATCCTCCTGCGGCTCCCATACATCCTCACGACCACCGGCGAAGCCGAAGGTTTTGAATCCCATTGATTCCAGGGCGCAGTTGCCAGCAAGAATCATCAGATCTGCCCACGAGATTTTACGTCCATACTTCTGTTTGATGGGCCACAGCAGCAAGCGGGCCTTGTCAAGGTTGGCATTGTCAGGCCAGCTGTTAAGAGGAGCGAAACGTTGCTGGCCAGCTCCTGCACCACCACGACCATCGCCCACGCGGTAGGTACCCGCGCTATGCCAGGCCATGCGGATAAAGAATGGTCCGTAGTGCCCGTAGTCCGCAGGCCACCAGTCCTGTGAGGTGGTCATAAGCTCAAAAATGTCTTTCTTAACAGCCTTCAGGTCCAACGACTTGAATTCCTCGGCATAGTTAAAGTCTTCACCCATGGGGTTCGACAATGAAGACTGTTGACGAAGGACGTTCAGCTTTAACGCATTTGGCCACCAGTCGCGGTTACGCGTTCCACCTCCGGCAGTTTGCTTGAGCGCTCCACCATGAAAGGGGCACTTCACTTCGCTGTCATTGACATTTAGTGACTTTTGCTGTGTAGGAGTGTTATTGTCCATAAGGATAGATAAATGATTAGTTACAAATTTGTTTTCACGCAACTAAAGTCCATAGTTAACGGCTATAGATCAAATCGATTGTCTTTATGAATACATAGGGCCTGTCTATAGTGTCGATTTGGGTGCCGCAGGGTGCTATTTCTGTTAATAACGGTTTGTTAAGTTAATGATATAGTAATGTACTAACGTGCATTAAGTCAAAGTATTTATAGAAGTCGTGACAACGAATATTTCTAATAGATATAATTTGGGTGGTATGCCTGACTGTCATACCCCTGGTCGCCCGCTAAGAGAGTCATTAATGACAAGCTTATGCTATCAAACACTATATACTTTCTTAGTATAGACTTATTGTTTACGTAATACCCTGATTTGAAAATTCAAAAGTCTGTTTATTACCATTAAAATCGGTGGTGAGGTGAACTTGTCTAACGCGTCTGTTCACAGAGACAATATCCGGAAATACAAAAAACTTTTAGAGATGGAATTCAATGACAATAACGATATGTGGTCATTGCAAAATATCTGATAGCGGTGTGCTATATTTGCCGAGAGTCGTTCTGTAAACCTGGGAAACATATGCAACAAATATTTTAGCGGGATCGCTGGTGGGAGACTATATATACTACCGATTAGAATTATTGGTCGTATTGTTTTACTTTTTTTGCTGCCATTATATCCCATCCAGACAAATGCACCAATGGACGGTACGATTACCAGAATTATTGTAAGTTCCATACTCGTTTATACGCGATAAACTCTAATATAGTACCTCCCAATCTCCGCAGAGTATATTTGAAATTGTATAGAAAGTAATCCTCACTTCCGTGGTGGAAATACTCCATTCCAGATGTCAATGGTTTAATGCGTGGTGGGCAACGGCTCAAGACGTATTACTTAAAAGGATCCCTCAATAAAATATATACTTGGTTACACGATGGATTTGCTCTGGAGCTATTCCATCTCAAAAACAAAAAGCTTGCAGAGAAATCCGCAAGCTTTCGAATACGATGTTTTGAGTTATAGCAATGTATCGCTTTGGTAACTTTTAGTTCGTTCGGTTTCCATGGTCATGCATGCGATTCATTTCTTCCTGCTTACGAACCATTGCTTCCTGTGTCGCCTGCAACTCTTCCAGGTTCTGACGCAGTTCTTCTTCGGTGGCACGCATCTCTTCTGTCTGTCGTTGAGAGACCAAGAGTAATTCCTGCATTTTTTCTGTAGTACGTACACCTTGCAGGGCAGATGCTACGAACTCACCGGCTTTCTCCAGAAACGAGATCTGATAATCTTCAAATTTTTCAAGGCCTGCTATTTCAATGATCGCTTCTATTTTACTGTTGTACTTCATAGGAACAATTGCCAGACAGGCAGGTGTTGCTTGTCCCATACCGGATGTTATATAGGTATATCCTTGCGGTAATTTTGTGAGCAAGGTCGTTTCTCCTTCCAGGTATGTCTGGCCGATAAGTCCTACACCTATATCTATTCTGCGCTCTACGAATTTCTTTCGGTCGAATGCATAGCAGGCGGTGAGTTCTAGGTATGGACCGGTTTCGTCTTCTCGCAAGACAAACAGACCTCCTTGTTGGGCGCCGAGATATTGTGTAAGAAACTGAATTACCTTGGTTGTTAATTCTGTCAAATTACTTTGATGATTACGCACGATCTCAGAAAAATTCGTGAGCCCTTCATTGGTCCAGCCTGCGCTCTTCCTCACGCTTCATCTGTTCTAACTGCGCGCGCATGTTGGTGAGTCGTCCGGCAAGACTGGTTTTATTAAGTTCCTGGTTAGCCTCACAGAGTCCGGTCCACTGAGCAGTATATTTACCTTCCGAGATATTTTCAATAAACTCACTTGCCTGCTGAAGATTTACAATAGAATTTCCGATTACGTGTTCAGGGTCGGTAACTGCAACCTCAGTGCCTGGATTAAAGATATACCTTCGGTTATTCTCTTCCAGTTTTACAAGCAACGAGAGTCGTTGCCGGTCATCGCTTTGGACCTTGTAGATTATATAACCAAGTGTAGGTAAGCCTATGAGTAGGATAAATACTTGCAGGTATAGGTTATTGTTCACAGCGGATTGGTACTCAATGTTTGCTTGGGCCTTTAGCGCTTTTTCATATTCGATGATGGGAACTCCTTTTTCTATCCATTTCATAAATACCTGTAAACCCCTGTCTTCTTTCATCATTTCCTTGAATCTCTGCATGCTGTCCAGGTCAGCTACTCTTTTCATCTCCAACACATAGTCCATGTATTCTTTATATACTTTGCGTAAATCCTCAAGCTGCGTTGGATCATATTGCTGACTATCCAATGCCATTTTGATCTCGCCGAATCTGTCATCAGCCACATTTATCGCATCCAGGGCGGGACTAAGTAAGTTTGTGTCTTTGGTAACACCGTATCCTCTTATCCCCATTTCAAGGTTATGCAACAGCTCGTATACCAGCAGACCAACCTGAGTGCCGATCAGATCTGATTTTTGTATAATAGCGGTGTTGCGTACGATGATGGTCTTGTTTATAATAAATCAACCCCGCATTGATAATGAGCAGCAGTGATACCACGGTGATCACACCTGCTATACTTCTTTTTCTGATAAACGATAATAATTTCATGACTTTTCTGATTGTGTGCTTTAACATCTCTAATCGGACCCTTCTATATTCGCTCTTTGCATCGGACTGCATGGGCAATGCTTTCTTGAAGAACTGATTGATCTAATACTCTATGCAACTTCTTGAGGAATAACCTAAGCTGGTTCGTCCGGCAAGTATAGTGAACCCTTCATGGCAAAAAGAGAAGAGAGTAATGACAAAATAGTAGTCAAAACAACGCTGCGGGAAGAGAAGATAAAGGCAAAGTGTTGTCTTCACATTGAAGCGATGCAAACGTCTCAAAATACAGTATATATAGTCGCACCGGCCAGTTGTTGTCTGAAACCGCGCTTATGAAAGATGACTTGCGTGTCTTTTAAAAAACTTATCAAGCCGGTATATATCTTGATCGCACTTCGGCAAGATTTACTGCTCTGTAAAAACCGTCTGCCAGCGAACATACCTGTTCGCATGCGATCTTACCGTAAAAGATATATCGATGAATTAGTGGCCTTATTGCTATTTTTTTATATGGCAACCTTATTGTATAAGGGGATCGTGAACAGCTTAAAACACGGCGTATGATTTTGCACTACATCAAAGTTGCCCTTCGAAATCTCGAACGACAAAAAATGTTGACCTTCATTAACGTTCTGGGACTTTCCTTGGGACTTGCCTGTTTTAGTTTGTTCCTCCTATATGCCGTTCACGAGTTTAGCTATGATCGTTTTCATACAAAGGGGGACCATATTTATCGGGTATACGAATGGTGGAAATTTACCGGGCGCCAAGGGAGTGCTACGGCATCTGCTACCCCGATCGGTCCGGCCATGAAGAGTGACCTGCCTGACGTTGATAATTTTGTTCGCATCCAAGAGCCTGGTGAGTCACTGGTTCGGGTGGAAGGTAAATTGCAATCGGCAAAACTCACTTTTGCCGACCGGCAGATCCTTACCGTTTTTACATTTCCGCTCCTGGCGGGAGATGCTTCCAAGGCTCTGAACGATCCTGCCAGTATCGTGCTCACGCGCTCGAAAGCCCTGCAGTTTTTTGGAACCACGGACGTGGTTGGCCGGCAAATAGAGATACGGGAAAATGAAGAGTATAAACCTTTCGTCATAACAGGAGTGGTCGAAGACCTGCCCGCCAATTCAACTATTCGGTTTGATATGCTGGGAAGTTTTGATCGGGTTCTGAGCACGCCGTGGGGCCGGGAAAGTGCCAGCAGTTGGACGATGACCATCGGTATTTCGGTATATGTACTGCTTCGTCCCGGCAGCACCCTGATGGATGATCCCGGGCGACTGGCTGCATTTCGCAAAGTCTACTTTCCTGGTGAAGCGGCTGATTTAAAGAAACAACAACTCTGGGATGGAAAAGGAGCAATACCCAGCGGCTATGGGTTACAGCCCCTGGCCGATGTTCATACCAATACCACCATCGATTCGGGAGCTTCTGATCCGAAAAATATATGGATACTGATCAGTATTTCAGGTGGGGTGCTGGCCATTGCCTGTATTAACTTCATTATCCTCTCCATTGGGTGTTCTGTCAGGAGGTCCAAAGAGGTAGGGGCGCGCAAAATTTCAGGAGGCCGCAGAAAGCAACTGATTTTTCAGTTCCTTTCCGAGTCCATGCTGCTTACGTTATGTTCGGCCTTACTGGGGCTGGGCATTGCTCAGGTGCTGTTGCCATTTTTTAATGAAGTTTCAGGGCGATCGCTTACGCTTTCCTTTGAGCAGTACCCCGAAATGATCGCTCTGCTGGTGGCAACCATCATGGTCACCGGTGTGCTCGCAGGAAGTTATCCGGCGCTGATACTCTCGGCACTTAAGCCGGTTGAGATCTTAAAAAATAAGATCCGGCTGGCCGGCTCAAACTTCTTCACCCGGTCCCTGGTAACCTTTCAGTTTGTGTTGTCGGTAGGTCTCATCATTGCCACGGTGGTGATCCTGCAACAGCTCTCTTTCATGCACACGAAGGACCTTGGCTTTGAAAAAGAACAGGTAGTCATGGTTGCCGCTCAAGGGGCCGATTATAAGCGCTTCAGCCAGCTACTCCAAGCTCAGACGGCCGTCAGTGCCATCGCAGCTTCTTCGATCGGCCTGGGGGCGGATGAAGGACAAATGGGTGGAAGATGTGATCTCAATGGCAGACCGGAAACTGTTATTGAGTACCCGGTAGATGCAAACTTCCTGGAGGCGATGGGCATTGACCTTGTTGCCGGACGCAATTTCAACGCCCTGCTCTTCTCCGATACGGTCCATGCCGTCATTGTCAACGAAACGCTTGTCGGTGCCCTGAACACTACTCCTGAAAAGGCGCTGGGCATGCAGGTGCCAAGCTTCAGAAAAGATAGCCCTCCCCATACGATCATCGGCGTTGTACGCGACTTTCACTATGAAGACCTCAAGCGCAAGGTGCGTTCTCAATGGTTTGTACAACCTGCGAAGTTTAAGCCCTCTTCATTCTTTGTCAAACTAAAGCCCGGTCATCCTGACGGCCTCAAGTTGGTGGAGTCGGCGTGGAAGAAAACAGCACCAGATCTACCGTTCCGATATAGTTTCCTGGATCAGAAATTTGATGCATTCTATAGGACTGAAGAACGTTGGGCCAGTATCATCGGTGCAGCGGGTAACGTCTGTATTTTTCTTGCGTGCCTGGGATTATTTGGGCTTGCCTCGCTCACCACAGCAAACAGGACCAAGGAAGTTGGCATCCGCAAAGTGCTCGGTGCATCTGTTATGAGTATAATACGGCTGCTGTGCCGTGACTTTGCTATTCTTGTACTACTAGCCATTGTGATCGCCTCGCCGCTTGCCTGGTACGCTATGGATGAATGGCTGTCAGAGTTTGCCTATAAAATTGAACTCTCATGGCTGATATTTCTCTTCACGGGCCTTGCTGCACTTTCCCTGGCTGTGCTTACGATCGGCGTTCAGGCACTGCGGGCAGCACTGGCAAGTCCGATCCGGTGGCTGCGTTCAGAATGATGGCTAGTAAGAATATATATTCTGTTTTTTTGTGATCAAACGTTTAACTCTACAAAGAAGTAAATTTATCATGGCAGTCTTGGAGCTGGATGCAGAAGTATATAAAACACTAAATCGTAAATGCCATATATTAACTGGCGAGGATTGCAGATGACTAAAAATATTTATCTTCGTTTAACATGTGGACATTCCTCCGGTGTATAGGTCGTGTTGTATGTAACCCGCTTAGACAATGGCCACGGATGGAGTAAAAATAATTTACGCAGACAGCGCCTATGATAGAAACAGACAATTTATATCTTAGCCCGGACCAGGCACTGACCTTCCAGCTTGCCAGTGGAAAATATGCGGCTGCCATTTGTATCTCCATACAACAGCAACGCGGACAATGCGACTATATATTAGTGGCGACTACCTTTAACTCAGATAAAAAACCGACTGTTGAGGATTTAATGGAAAAACACATTCTTGGCGGACAGATCGATAGCGCATACGCTAGTGAGCTGATAAAGGAGCGTCAACCCGGTATCGAGCGAGTATGGAAGTACGAAGCGGGAAATTACTTTTTTGGACTATTTCAGTTAGCCATTAATCATAAAGACTTCGAGAAGTTCAACAATAAATTTGAAAACGTGGGATCACTCAAAATTGTTGAAGGACTTAAGCAAAGTAAGATGTTTGGGTACGCCAGTACCTTTGAGAAAATTGACTCCATTTTCCGTGATTTAGACGGGCACGCAAAAGCATTCCAGCTAAAAAAATATCCGGTGACGGTGTTGTGTGATTGATCAACAAGTAAAATAGTTATACGTCACAACAACGTCAGTCATGCCGCTATATCCGGTGATGAGCCAAAGACGATGATCCAAACTTTGTCTTTTCTGTTGAAGTGAGAGGCGATGATACTGAATTTTTTTTATTTGATATGAATTTCATTTTGTCAAATAATGGTGATTTTGAAGTATATAAAAATAAAATTCTGACTGTTATAAAATCATCGCTGCGCGGAAACTATGAGATTGAAATTGTAAAGTTGAATAGCATTACACTTCGATCAGTACTTATTTTTCAAAAGACACTTCGGATTGGTTTCTACAAGAACCTGCTAAGTTCATTTTTTAGCCTTTTTAAATTTGCCTTAACACATCGCCTAAAGGAAGGACGCGCAATCATAGGATGACTATAATAGAGATTGATAGTATATAATCCAATCAAAGAGACTTCGGCGAAAAGGATGGACCTAGCGTCCTTTGAACAATTCTATATTTCGTATAGCAGTACCTCCCCATATACTTTGCTTTAGAAAACGTAAAAATCTGTAATGACTGCAACATTCAGTTTTCGGTGCGTGTCTCACGGGTAAACAAGTATACATCACACGAAACATCTCTCTAAATAATGAACATTAAGGTACACCGAATCTGCGTGCTGGTATTTCTGACAACCAGTATCGTTTCAATTTTCAATATAGTTTTTGCGCAAAGTCTCGAGGCCAGGATTGATAGTTTAGTTTTGACAGAGTTCAACGAGAGGGACGGCCCTGGGGGTGTATTTATGGTAGCCCAGCATGGGAAAGCTGTTTATCAGAAAGCGTTTGGTAAAGCGAACCTGGAACTAGATGTTGATTTAACACCGGATCATGTTTTTCAATTGGGGTCGATGACCAAGCAGTTCACGGCTGTTGCTATATTAATGCTCGAGGAGCAAGGTAAATTGAAAGTGAGTGATCCCGTGCTCAAATATATACCCGATTATCCGTCCGGAGATAAAATCACCATTCATCAGTTGTTGACCCATACTTCGGGAATCAAAGATTTTACAAAGATGAAATCCCTTTCAAGTATTTCTCAACAGGAGATGACTCCCAAAATGATGGTAGACTTCTTTAAGAATGAACCGGTTGATTTTGCTCCTGGCGCCAAGTTTGAATATAACAACTCCGGATATATTCTTCTGGGCTACATCATCGAGCTGGTTTCGGGTGATACCTACGAGAGCTTTATCAGGAACTATATCTTCGAAAAAATCGGAATGACGCAATCATACTACGCCACCGATAGGAGGGTAATCAACAGAAGGGCTTATGGATACCATAAGAAGGAATACGGCTATGTAAATAAAACCGTCATTAATTTTAGCGTTCCCTTTTCATCGGGCTCGTTAATGTCTACCGCCGGAGACATGTTGAAATGGCAGAACGCGTTAACCAAAAATCAACTGCTTGGTGTGGAGAGTACAAAAAAGACATTTTCCAAATACAGATTAAACAGTGGAGAAGAGTTTACCTATGGGTACGGTTGGCACATCAGAGAAACAAATGGCACACCTGTTAGGGAGCACGGTGGAAGTATATTCGGATTTAAAACCATGGGGGTATATATCCCGGATGAAGATATTTATGTGATTGGTCTGAGTAACTGCGACTGTCATTCCCCGACACAACTAACAAGAGATATTGCCGCACTGGCACAAAGAATGTTAAAGAGACGCAGGTGATAATGATTCATTGTATGTTAGATCAAATAGATGGATTCTAATGCAGCTCTGAGCATATTAATATTTATATGTGATAAATAGGAGTTAACTTCCGAAACGGAATTTATAGTTTTGATTTGTATTTTGATGAGCAAAGTCGATTCACGAATTTGTAGCTAAATATTCAAAACTTTAATTAAGCTTCAATAATGAGTAAACTCAAAGTAGCAGCATTTTCAGTTTCACTGGATGGCTATGGAGCCGGACCTGATCAAAGTATTGAGAACCCGCTCGGCAAGAAAGGTGAGGAGCTTCACGAGTGGATATTTCCTACCAGGATGTTTCAGAAAATGATGGGCAAAGAGGATGGAACAGAGGGAGCTGATAATGACTTTGCTGACAGGTCATTTGAAAACATCGGAGCATGGATCATGGGACGAAATATGTTCGGGCCGATTCGCGGACCATGGCAAGATAATGAATGGAAAGGGTGGTGGGGTGATAGTCCTCCCTATCATGTTCCGGTTTTTATTTTGACCAATCATGCAAGAGAATCTATAAGCATGAAGGGGGGAACGGTATTTCACTTTGTTACCGGCGGTATTCAATCTGCGCTGGAGAGAGCTGCGAAAGCTGCTAATGGAAAAGATATACGTATCGGTGGTGGTACCTCAACGATTCGTCAATACTTGCAAGCCGGGTATATAGATGAAATGCATCTTGCTTTCGCCCCGGTGATGCTTGGGTCGGGTGAACACCTATTCGCGGGAATTGACTTGCCGGCCCTGGGTTTTTCGGTCACGCAGACTTCGTACGGCAATCGTGCAACACACGTGATTTTAAAGAAAGGCCGGTGAAGTTTTTCAAGTAAACGAAATTCAAAGTCGCAATCAGCCTTTGAAACTGACGTATTTGGCCTGCGCGTGAATTAAATCTTCTCTTCACCTTTGTTGTGTTGATGTCAACGCAATATTGTTAGTGGAGCAGCAACCACTTGAAAAAACGGGCGCATCCGAAAAGCCTCACGAGTAGGAAAGCGAAAATATATAGTCTTATGTCTAACAGTGTTTCACTACATCGAGTACTTAAAGCATCACCTGAAAAAGTATTCCGCGCATTTACACATGCTTCAGCGATTGCTTCATGGTTGCCTCCATACGGATTTACTTGTACAGTCCACCACATGAGTGCAGAGAAGGGCGGTACGTTCAAGATGTCATTCGAAAACTTTTCAACAGGGAATGGTCATTCTTTCGGTGGCACTTACCTGGACATAAAACCGAATGAGTTTTTAAAGTATACCGATACATTTGATGATCCCAATCTGCCAGGAGAAATGACCACTTCGGTTTCACTCCGCAAGACTATTGTGGGCACAGAAATAAAAATTGTACAGGAAGGAATTCCGGTGGCAATACCTGCAGAGATGTGCTATCTGGGCTGGCAGGAATCGCTGGAAAAGCTCGCCAAGCTGGTAGAGCCTGAGATACCAGATGCTTAGGGCAACGACATTAACTCACGCTAAAATACAAATGAAAAAAGCTTCACGTTCAGTGGAGCTTTTTTGTTGTCAGCCACTGGAGAGACAGCGTTGGAAGGAACCTCATCCGTTCGCCGTTGAAGTATATATTCGATTTGTACTTTCTGTCGAAGGTATATACTACCGGTAACAACTTTACTTCCGCTTGCAATAGTTTGTCACGTCAACGTTTTATAAGATCGATCAGAACTCCTACCATGACCATGGAAATGATGCACGTAAGCATCCCCAGCAAGTAAAACGTGACTACCTTAAAGTAACTTATCACGCTGCGTTTATCCAGGAAATTCCCAATGGCCCAGCAGCTATAGCACAGCCCCACAACCACAGATATACCCATGGTACGTATTCCGGTTAGTCCTTCAATCAAGGCAAAAACAGAAAGAATCAACATTCCCATCCCCATCACGAAGCATAACAGAATTAAGATTTCAAAGAAATTATAGCCATGCCTTCGATAGGCGAGTTTTAGCCAGAAGGCAATGAATATACCCTGGATGATATTTGCATAACCGTAATGACTCTGAACCCAGGCAAAAATTACGCTGACTGCAGAATGGTTTATGGCGGTATAATTAACGTATCCTTGTTCAATATGGAATAGATGATCGATGGTGGTATATATCAATGAGGTTACTACGATAAACAACACCGGTTTGACAAGCCTGCTTCTGTCAGTGGTGATAAAGGTTTGAATGCTTGTTCCGGGTTTAAGCAGCAGTTCTCTTATGGTATGTAGGATACCCTTCTCGAAATGTAGTACATGCATAATTTCATGCACAATATAGTGCCAGTCAATCCGGGTAACCTGTCGCGGTCGGCCGCAGTCAGAACAAAAATTTCCGCTCACTGCCATATTGCAATTTCTGCAGTTGATCGCCTTATAAAGCATCGTTGGTTTGGTCATGGGGAGTATATTTCCACTTACAGAACATTTCACTGGTAAAAGTCTGCACAAAACGATTTTCAAAGCCTACACTTTAGTGTAGATTTGTTGAACTCAGCCATTTAAAAATGAAAATTAACAGTGCCTCAACTCTGCTAACCAAGAACCACATCGGGAAGGTCTCCGAACAGGAGCGTCTTCAGCAGAATGATTACCTGGACGCTGTAAAAGCTTTTGCCCGATTAACCTACGAGAGCATATATATCATCGACTACGAGACGATGACTTTCGAGTATGTTTCTGAAAATCCGATCTTCTTATGCGGACATTCACCCGAGGAAGTAATGAAGCTCGGCTATGATTTCTATTTCAAGAATGTTCCTGAAAATGATTTGGCATTATTAAATATTATAAACGAAGCTGGATTTGATTTCTTTAAAGATTTACCAGGGGAAGAGAAAATACTATATAGTATAACCTACGATTTTCATCTTCTTAATGCCGATGGTAAAAAGACGCTCATCAATCATAAGCTTACGCCCTTACTTCTTACCAAGGACAAAAGGATGTGGAAGGCAATGTGTATCGTGTCTATATCGCATCACAAAAGCGCGGGTAACATCTGTATCTTCAAACAAGGCTCGGACGAAATCTGGGAATTTGATTTGAAGGATAAAGGCTGGCATAAATCAGAAAAGCCAAAGCTGACCAAAAGGGAAATAGAGGTCCTGCATTTGTATGCCCAAGGTCTATCCATTAGTGAGATTGCCGACAAGGTATCCGTTGCTCCTGATACGGTGAAGTACTACCGAAGGCAGATTTTCGAACGTTTGAATGTACGCACGATCGCAGAGGCCCTTGCGTATGCTGTGAACAGCAAGATTATGTAGCGGCAATACATGCCGACTCCATTAGAGTCAGTAATAACAGATCCCCAATATATACCCTGTTAAAACCAAAGGTATATCTATGTCTCACGATGTATAATATATTTAATATACTACTTTAGTTTGCTCATCAACAGCATTCACTTGCTGACGGTGCAAGTTGCCCCAATCGGACATCGCCGCGAGCATGGGCTTCATGGTAAGGCCTAGTGCAGTCAACTTGTATTCCACCCTGGGCGGTACCTCAGGATAAACAAGTCGTTCAATGACTTTATCTTTTTCAAGCTCCTTGAGCTGAGCCACCAGCATACGTTCAGAGATACCTTCAATGGATTTTTTTAACTCGCTATAGCGCATCAGTCCATAGGAGAGCCGGCACAGGATAGCAGGCTTCCATCGCCCACCTATAATGTTGAGCGAATAGGCCATTCCGCAACTGTCTCTTATTTGTTTTTCATTCAATGCGTTCGTAGAGGTGTCCTTTCTCATTTCTTACTTTTTTGTTAGTACCTAACAATTCACAGGTTACCTGCAAATATAGATGTTATGCACCTACTTTTGAATCAGTCAAAAACAACAGATAATAAAATGAAAAAATTTGCAGACAAAACTGTTTTAGTAACGGGAGGCAGTCGTGGTATAGGGGCGGCTATTACACGGCGATTTGTAGAAGAAGGAGCTAACGTAGCCTTTACGTATAATCATTCAAAAGAAAAGGCTCTTGCTTTATCGGCCACGTTAAATAAGTCGGGAGGTAAGACTATAGCGATACAGGCCAACAGCGCCATTCCAAACGATGTGACACAGGCTGTAGAGCAAACGGTAAAGGAATTTGGTGGAATAGATATACTGGTCAATAATGCCGGTATATATATAGGTAAACCATTTGAAGATCATACGCTGGAAGATTACGATGAGATCATGGCGGTAAATGTCAGGGCAGTATATGTTGCTTCCCAGGCAGCCGTGAAGTATATGCCGGCAGGCGGACGCATCATTACCATTGGCAGTAACATGGGTGATAACGCAGTAGGACCGCAGACTACATTGTATACTATGAGTAAATCTTCGTTGCAAGGTTTTACGCGTGGCCTGGCCAGGGATCTGGGAAGTAAAAAGATAACGGTTGACCTGGTTCAGCCCGGCCCTGTTGATACCGATATGAACCCCGCCGGGACGGAGCTTGCAAACTTTCTTCTAAGCCGGATGGCGCTTGCTGAATATGGTACGGGAGATGACATTGCCGGCTTGGTGTCTTTTCTTGCCAGCCAGGAAGGAAAGTATATTACAGGATCGTTTCTGACTATAGATGGAGGCTTCAACGCCTGATCCTTTGCATAGCAAAAATCAAAAGGCTCTTTTTTTGGTAAGAAAGTGTCCCGTATCTGGAATGTTTACCAAATAGATTTTAACAAAAGTCCATTTTTAGGTGATAGGGGAACTTGTCACATTAAGTATCGAAATTTGTATCACGTTACATATCACGTTGCGCCTTAAGAATAAGAGTAACAACATTAACTAACACCGTGCTTATGAAAACGTATTCTTCCTTCTCTATGATTATCCTGCTGGTCATAACCTGCTCAACAGAAGTTCTCTCACAGACCGAATTCGGTGATGTGAGTAGCGGCTCTGCAAACCTGGAGCTATGCCTTGACAGTAAACGTTTAAATTCTGATGGAAGCAATCCGACTCTGAGAAGCACCGTATCGACATGGTATGACAAGTCTGGAAATGGCGTCAACGTAACTCAAAATATAGCGAACGTGGCTACTTATAGTTCCGGTGGAATGACTTTCAACAGCAACGGATATTACAGCGATACCAGCTATTACCGGTTGAAGCAAATTGATTTTGATGGAAAGGTTGACTGCTCGACCGTTGGTAATGTAATCCTTACCAGTCACAGGAATGATAATAATCTGATTCTCGATCAAATCCACGTGTTGAGTGCGGAAGGTATAGCAGTGAACGATAAGGTGGTGATCAAGATACTATCTGCATCCCAGCTTGAGGTTGATCTCTCAGCCTTGCCTTCCGGATTATATTTGATAAAGACAAAGACAGGCTCTTTAACTGTTGAAAAGAAATAATGGGCCGAGGCCCGAGACGATAAGTCTTTACCACACATGAGAAAGCGTGTGATTCTTTGGAATCACACGCTTTTTGTTTTGAGTTACTATACTTTTTCCTCTGGGGTATAGAAAGGTACTATACATTTCTTGGATATTCTTTTTTTGTGAAACGGCGTATGGGAGAAATAATTTTTTTGCTGCCAGTGATCACTTGTATTTGATGCCTTCCGGCAAACAATCTCGTCCGTAAAAAGGAGGCAATCTTCTAGACAATTGCCCTGAACATCTATTCATGGAAAATAATGGTTGTCCCTTGCCGTATTTCACATCAGGAACATGAAAACAATGAAAAGGTTAGTATATAGTTTAGCAATTGCGTTCTTTCTGATGACCAACGCATATGGACAGACTTCCGAAGCGGGTTGGGATCTTGCACGCTGCATTGAGTATGCAGTAGCGAATAATATTACCGTAAAGCAATCTGTACTCAATGAAGATATTGCTGTGAACAACGTTATGCAGTCGAAGGCTTCACGCTTTCCTTCGTTGAGTGCAAGCGGGTCACAATCACTTACCAAAGGTACGAGTACAGACCCGATCACGTATGAATTTGTTTCACAAACCATTCATTCAACCAGCGTAAGCCTCAATGCACAGGTCACGCTCTATGGCGGAAATAAAATCAATAATACCATTCGGCAGAAAAATTTATTGGTCGCGCAGAATTCATACTATGTGGCAGAGGCGAAGAATGATATATCGCTGCAGGTAACGGAAGCATACCTTCAGGCACTATACTATAAAGAGGGGATTGCTATTGCGGAGACAAATCTGAAAGCCTCGGAAGCACAGGCACAACGCTCGCAGGCACTCTATGATGCCGGCTCGATTGCACGAAAGGACTTAGCCGATGTGAAATCACAACTGGCCGGTGACAAATATACTTTAGTGACAGCCAGAAATTCTTTCGATCAGCAGGTGTTAACCCTGAAACAGTTGCTGGAGCTTGAGCCGGAGCAATCTTTTGAGTTGACGTTTCCTTCACAGGAACATGAAGCGATGATTGTGATTCCTGATAAATATACTGTATACAAGGAGGCGCTTGCTTCTATGCCGGAGATAAAATCGAGTAAGTTGCAAATGGACGTTGCTACACTCGATTATAAAATAGGACGGGCGAGCTATCAGCCAACGGTATCTTTAACGGGAGGTTTATCTTCCGGGTATACCAACACGCAAGGTTATACTTTCTCGGAGCAGTTTAACAGCAACTTCAATCAGCGGCTCGGTCTGTCATTAAGTATACCTATATTTAATAATCTTCAAACACGCACCAATGTGCAGAACGCGCGTATCGCGATTCAGTCTGCAGAACTGGATGTCTCTTCTTCCCGAAAGGAACTCTATAAGAAAATTGAGAATGCTCACCAGAGTGCAACGGCTGCACAAAGCGAAATGGACGCAACATCGGCTGAGGTAGAAGCCTCTAAAATTGCATACGATCTGGCAAAGCAGCAGTATGAAGTTGGTTCAGCCAATACAGTCGATCTGCTCATCAGTCAGAATACGTATTTGTCAGCACGACAAAAATATGTACAGGCTAAATATACCGCTATACTGTACTACCAGCTGCTTCAGTTTTATCAGGGAAATACTATTAAACTCTAAATCATGAATACGAAACTTAAAAAGATATTGATCTATATAGGGGGTGCCATCATAGTCTCAGCAGCGGTCTATAAGATCTGGTTTTCATCCGAAGATGCATCTATAGTGGTGGAAACTACGGCAGTGAAGACAGGCACTATCAGCACGGTGATAACGGCAACAGGCACCGTGGAACCGATAACGCAAGTTGAAGTTGGAACACAGGTATCAGGTGTGATCGATCATATATATGTCGATTATAATGCAACAGTGAAAGCGGGACAACTGATTGCTGAATTGGATAAGACTGCATTAAAGGCAACTGTGGCAGAGGCAACGGCCGCACTGAATACAGCATTGAACGAGCAGGACTATCAGCAGAAGAGCTTTGACCGGATCGCCAAACTTCATGATAGTAACGTTGTGAGCGATACGGACTACGAAGAGGCACTCTATAAATTGAATAATGCAAAAGGTATAGCGGATCAAAAGCGATCTGATCTCAGCAGAGCAAGAACGAATCTGAGTTACGCAAGTATATATTCACCCATTGATGGCGTAGTGGTTTCCCGTTCAGTAGATGTAGGACAAACTGTAGCTGCCAGTTATAGCACACCGACCCTCTTTACCATTGCGCAGGATTTGAAGCAGATGCAGGTTGAAGCGGATGTCGATGAAGCCGACATTGGGCAGGTAAAGCTGGGGCAGCGTGTAGTGTTTACTGTGGATGCATATCCGGAAGATGAATTTTCCGGCACGATAACGCAAGTGCGCCTGGAGCCAGTAGAGGAGTCGAATGTGATTACCTATACAGTGATTATTAAAGCCGATAATCAGGAAGGGAAATTGATGCCGGGTTTAACAGCGAGTATTTCAATATATACCCTGGAGATTAAAGATGTACTAACACTGGAATCAAAAGCATTAAATTTTAAACCCGATCCACAAGTGTTGAATGCGTACCAAGAGCAACGCCATGCCGCACCTCAGCAGAATATAGTTAAGCATGTACGGAATGTGCAGACTGGTTACAATGTATATATAAAAAATCAACAAGGCGAAGAGAAAACAGTGTGGGTGAAAGAGGGAGATAACATTCAGGAGCGTACAATTCACATTGGGACCAGTGATGGTGTACTAGTGCAAGTGTTGGAAGGATTGAGGGAAGGGGATGAGGTTGTACTCTCCATGAATGTTGTTTCAGCGCAACCCGCAGCAGAGAATGAAACTACAAGTGAAAGTCCTTTCATGCCGAAGCCTCCCGGAAATAAAAAGAAATAATCATGGAAAAGAAGATTATTGAAATTGAAAATCTCAAGCGCGAGTTTATCATGGGAACAGAAGTGGTACGTGCGTTGAAAGGTATATCTTTCTCGGTTGCACAGGGAGAATTTGTAACCATCATGGGGACGAGTGGTTCTGGAAAATCAACCTTGCTGAATGTATTGGGATGTCTTGATCAACCCAACATAGGCTCCTATAAAATTGATGGTATACCGGTTCGTAATCTTTCAAAGAATGAACTGGCTCGTGTACGAAACGAAAAGATCGGATTTATTTTTCAGTCCTATAATTTACTGCCACGTACTACAGCGCTGGAAAATGTAGAGCTTCCGCTGATGTATAACGGAGCAATATCTTCCAAAGAAAGAAGGGCGCGTGCAGTAGAAGCGTTGCGTTTGGTAGGATTGTCATCACGACTTCATCACACGCCCAATCAACTTTCCGGTGGCCAGCAGCAGCGTGTTGCTATAGCGCGTGCGCTGGTAAATAACCCTGTACTGATATTAGCAGATGAAGCAACCGGAAACCTCGATACGCGAACCTCGTACGAGATCATGGCGTTGTTTCAGGAATTGAATTCCCAGGGAAAAACCATTGCCTTTGTAACGCATGAGCCAGATATAGCACTATTCAGTAAGCGCACTATTGTTTTGCGCGATGGTCACATCGTGAAAGATTATCACGTTGAATCAGTTGCCAGTGCGGCACAGGCGTTGGCGCAGCTGCCCGTGGAAGATATATTTAAAATGCAGGATTAGTATATATAGTATATGAAAGCAATCAATCTTTTTAAGATAGCATGGAAGGCTTTGCAACGCAACAGGCTGCGCGCATTTCTTACCATGCTGGGTATAATTATAGGTGTTGCCTCCGTTATCGCGATGCTAGCGATTGGAGAAGGATCCAAGCAGAGCATCAAGAATCAAATCTCCGGGATGGGCTCTAACATGCTCTTTGTGCAACCGGGTAGTGATTCACGGGGTGGTGTGCGGCAAGATTTCAGCCAGTCGCAAACATTAACACTTGCAGACTATAAAGCATTAAAAGAAAAGAATACAATGCTGACGGATATATCGCCACAGGTAAATGGCAGTGGCCAGGTAATTTTCGGAGCGAACAACTGGCCTACATCTATTTATGGTGTGAATCCGCAGTATCTGAATATTCGTAAGCTGTCGGTAAAGAGAGGAAGTATATTTACCGACAAAGATGTCTCATCTGCCTCCAAAGTTGTTGTTATAGGACAGACGGTTGTGGAGAATCTTTTTAAGAACGGTGAAGATCCCCTTGGTAAAACAATCCGGTATAATAAAATACCATTTAAAGTAATTGGTGTACTGGCAGAGAAAGGGCAGAATACATTCGGACAGGATCAGGATGATGTTATTCTTGCACCGTATACTACCGTGCAGAAACGCATTCAGGCATCAACACATTTGCAGTCAATAACAGCATCTGCCAGGAGTGAGGAAATAGCAGAGCAGGCTTCGCTTGAAATGGCATCGATCCTGCGCACGTCTCATAAACTTGGAGCTACCGATGAAGACGATTTTAATGTGCGCTCGCAGCAAGAGCTGATCTCTACGTTTAGTTCCACAAGTGAAATTCTAACGATATTGCTGGTGGCCATTGCAAGTATATCTTTAGTGATCGGAGGGATCGGTATCATGAACATCATGTATGTATCAGTAACGGAACGTACCCGTGAAATTGGTTTGCGCATGGCGGTGGGTGGACGAGGTATAGATATACTTTTACAGTTTTTAGTGGAAGCTATTCTCATCAGTATCACCGGCGGATTGATCGGTGTGGCACTGGGGCTTGGCAGTACACTTCTCGTTTCAAACGTTATGCATTGGCCAACAGTGGTTACAACGCAGTCGCTGGTGATTTCCTTTGCGGTATGTGCCATCACTGGGATTTTCTTCGGATGGTATCCTGCGCGTAAAGCGGCGTCACTGGACCCGATTGTAGCCTTGCGATATGAATAGATGACAGACTATATTTATCCCGCATCCCTATTATAGGTCAAAATCCTCTTTCCTTGGGAGAGGATTTTGGCGGGGCCAACTTTAGTTTGCAATTTTAGTCTTTCAAAAAAGCAGATGTGATTTATAAAATATACCCTTACCGCCATGTTTGAATTAAAGGATCGGAAAAATCAACGCTACCTCACTCTTATGCTACATATACTGGTGTGGGGAATTGTTGTCAATCTTCCGTTACTTTCTACGGACCATGCACCCGCGAATATTACAGAATACTTCAGAGGGTGGATTCCTCCAACGGCATCGGCACTGATCTTTTATATAAATTATTTTTATTTTATTCCACGGTTTCTCTTCTTAAAAAAGACATGGCAGTTCGTAGTGATAAATATAGTGTTGTATACCGTTGTTATTTTTTTACTCGAAGAAATAAGAACACATGTGGTGCCTCCGATACGCCAAGAACATGTTCCGAAGGAAAACGAAATCATTATACGGTTTATAATATCTTTTGCGATGATAACAGGGGTGAGTGTGGCAGTACGAAGTACAGGGGAGTGGTTCAGGTCGGAAGATTCGCGCAAAGAACTCGAAAGAGAACATTTGAAATCGGAGTTGCTGAATCTTAAGAACCAGCTTAATCCGCATTTCTTTTTTAATACGTTGAATACAATTTACGGCTTGATCATTCAAAACCAGGAGGTAGCGCAGGATGCTGTGCATCGTCTTAGTAAGCTCATGCGCTATCATTTGTACGATAGCAACGAACGCTATGTGCCGCTTCGCAAAGAGCTTGAGTTCATGGTTAACTATATTGACCTGATGAAACTCCGGCTTACACCTAATGTAATTGTGCAGTATAAATTTCCGGAAAGTACACACGACATTATGGTGGCACCGTTACTATTTATACCCTTAATTGAAAACAGCTTCAAACATGGCATTAACCTGAACAAGCCATCTGAAATTACGATGACCATGGCCATCGTGCAGCAGAAGCAAATCGTTTTCTATATTCGGAATTCTTTTTTTCCGAAGCGGGAAAATGATCAGAGCGGATCCGGTATAGGTTTGGATAATCTAAAAAAACGACTCAACTTGTTATATCCGGACAGCCATACTATTGTCATCCACCAGGACGATGTGTATTTCGATTGCACTTTAACCATCCAGGTATGATTCAATGCCTCATTGTAGATGATGAACCCATCGCGCTTGATATACTGGAAAGCTACGTTCGCAAAACACCCTTTCTGGAATTGAAAGGAAAGTGTAATGGTGTTTTAGAAGCGTTGCAACAAATGCAGGACCAGTCAATCGACCTTTTGTTCCTCGATATACAGATGCCAGACGTCAATGGAATAGAATTTTCGCGAACGTTAAACGATAAAGTAAAAGTGATCTTTACTACTGCCTTTGAACAATATGCACTCGAGGGTTTCAAAGTAAATGCGCTCGACTATCTTCTCAAGCCTTTTAATTATCAGGAGTTTTTGAAAGCAGCTATGAAAGCCAAAACCTGGTTTGATATGGTGGAGAACAAAAGCAGCCCGTCAACAGCCGTAACAAAAGATAGTATTCTTGTTAACTCCGAGTATAAATTGGTGAAAATTGATCTGAAAGATATTTTATACTTTGAAGGCTTGAAAGATTACGTAAAAATCTTCACCGCTGGCGCGACACGTCCGGTTATGTCATTGATGAGTTTGAAGACTCTTGAAGAACAATTGCCTGCCGACCAGTTCATGCGTGTGCATCGTTCCTATATCGTTAACCTCGACAAGATCAACACCATTGAAAGGAGCGCTATACATATAGAAAAGGCTTCGATTCCTATAGCAGACAAATATAAAGATGCGTTCAATGATTTCCTGTCCCGAAGATTTTTGCGATAGAATTTTTACGAACTCTTTAAAAGGAAGGGTGAAGGGGATCAATGGGTCAACAACTGTTCAAATTTAAGAGTAATAGATATATAGTCTATTTGCCCATTTGGAGAGATGGTTCTTTTTTGATTTACATGCCATCATTAATACTTGTGCTGGAAGGGCTTTGCCCGGCATGGATGTAACTATAACTACAGAATTTCATGTTTCAGACGTGCTTGGTGAATTTTTTACGGGTGATTTATTTTGTGTTCTCTGATCCAAGAATCATGGATATAATCATAAACGTAACATAAAAATGATCGGCATTGCATGATATATATCATGTTTATTAGACCGATGCAGATTGGCTATACCTCTTGCACTGGATAATGCATATTAAGTAAATGTGTGACCTTGGCTGCGCAGGTTATACTCTATTTTGTTTCTTATACTCTCCGGGTGTAAGACTGGTGACCTTCTTGAAAATTTTTGAGAAATGTGATGAATTTTCAAACCCGACATTCTCTGCAATTTCGATATAGGATAGCTCCGTAGTTGCAATCAAATACTGAGCACGTTCGATTCGCTTCTCGTGAAGATAGTTTAAAGGTCGTTGTCCGGTATATTTTAAAAATAGCCTTGAGAAATAATCCTGATGCAAGTTTGCTTTATTGGCCAGAAAGTTGACGGTCAAGTTTTCATTCAGGTTCACTTGAATGTATCGCATTACTTCTAAGATCTTTGAAGGTATAGGATCTGGCGCCTTGCTTTTAAAGCTGCGTGAGTTTAGAAACCGCGAAATTAATTGAAGTACTATACCCTGCGTTTCAAAGTGGACAGCGTCACTAACTGTTTTGTTGAGTTCTTGATAGCTTTTGTAATAGGCATGCTTCTCATAGACCTTCGGATTGTCTGAACGGTTTATACCTCGGCAGGGGTTAATTTCCAGTAGTCTCTGGAAGTTTGTAACATCTGTGTCACATGCCGCGACTTTGATTACTTTCCTGTTATCCTCAAAAAGTGAAATGCCTTCGGTGGATTCTTCAAAGAAGTGAAGGAAATATTGGCTTAGATGCTCCTTGCAAAACAGATGGCACAGTGTAAAACTTGGAATAATGTAGAAGTAACCAGGCTCAAGCTTTATCTTGTCTTGTTTGTTTGTGATAAATCCTTCCCCTTCGTTGATATAGTATATTCTGAAATATGGACTGATCACATTGGTATAGTTCCATTTGCTGTTCAGCTTAACATGGTCGATGTGTAGGAGCGAAAAATTATAGCCTAATAAGTTTTTGCCCATGCGATAAAGTTATGTTTCAAAAAAGTCGGATTTAGACAAAAAAAAGTCTTTTTAAGCAAATGGCAAACATTTGCGTGATCCTAAATTTGTATAGCATATCAATCGCATGCGATACGAATACCTCGTTTGCAAAAGATATTGCTTTAAAGTCGGAATTGTTACAGGATTAATTCTTTTAGTCGACCCCATTTAACTGCAAACCAAGATGAAAGAATATTATAAGCAAGAGGATAAAGGGACCAGTAAAGCAGTGATCAGCCTTCCTCCGGTAATATTTGGAACCAGCGGTTTAGGCAATTTATTCGTGGCCCTCGATGAAGAAGAGAAACTCAATATTGTAAGTGAATGTCTTCGCTTATCGCAGGGAAAGGTAGTATTCGATTCTGCCGGAAAATATGGTGCAGGCTTGGCGCTTGAGACGCTCGGAAAATGTCTTAAGCAGTTAAATGCTCCGCCCGAAAATGTCATCATCAGTAACAAGTTAGGTTGGTTTCGCACGGAGCTTACAACGGATGAGCCGACTTTTGAACCGGGTGTTTGGAAAAACTTGAAGCATGATGCGGTTCAGAAAATAAGTTATGAAGGGATCATGCACTGTTTCGAGCAAGGCAATGAATTCCTCAATGGATATCATGCTCAAATGGTTTCTGTACATGATCCCGATGAATACATTGCCAAGGCAAGCAATACGCGCCATGCAGACGAATTATACCAGGATGTACTCGATGCATACCAAGCGTTGCATGATTTGAAAAGGCAAGGGAAGGTGGAATCCATTGGTGTGGGTTCGAAAGATTGGAAAGTCATTGAACGGATCGCGAAGAATGTCGAGTTGGATTGGATCATGATTGCCAATAGCATGACCATAAAAAAACATCCCCGGGCATTATTGGATTTTGTCGCGGAAATGGAAAGCAAAGGTATATATGTTATTAACTCAGCAGTATTTCATTCAGGCTTTCTTGTGGGAAGTAATTACTTCGACTATCGCTTGATTGAAAGGGGTATACCTGAGAATGATGCATTATTCAAATGGAGAGAAGATTTCTTTGCTGTATGCAATGAATTTAGCGTAACACCTGCGCAAGCATGCGTTCAATTTGGACTCAACGTTCCGGGAGTAAAAAGTATCGCCTTAAATACCACCGATGCAAAACGTGTGCAGTCCAATCTGGCAATGATTCACGCGAACATTCCAGCGCAATTTTGGCAGGAACTCAAAAATAGAAACCTGATCGAAGAGAATCTTATTCTCACACCGCGATAATCAACGACCATTACGATTGATCACTATATATAGCATGAAAACATTAGTCTGTAACAAACCAGGTGAGTTCGAATATAAGACTGCAGGGCAGCCGCAGGCAGCGTCAGGACAAGCCATCATAAAAATTAAGAGAGTCGGAATCTGTGGAACCGATCTACATGCATTTGAAGGAACGCAACCCTATTTCGAATATCCACGCATTTTAGGACATGAGCTTTCAGGTGAGTTGATTGCAAATGATGACGCTCCTGGTTTTGCTATTGGCGAATCAGTCACAATCATTCCCTATTTCTCTTGTGGCAAGTGTATCGCTTGTCGGGCTGGGAAACAAAATGCATGCGTGAATATGAAAGTATGTGGTGTTCATCAGGACGGAGGAATGGTGGAATATCTTTCTGTACCATCAAGTTCATTAATTCATGGTGAAGGTTTAAGCTTAGAGGTCTTAGCGTTGGTCGAACCATTGGCTATCGGGGCACATGCGGTGAGAAGGGCTGCTATCGCTAAAGATGAATTTGTTTTAGTGGTTGGCGCTGGCCCCATTGGATTGGGCACCATGGAGTTTGTGCGTGCAGGAGGAGGAAAAGTAATTGCACTTGATACCAACGAGGCGCGTTTAAAGTTCTGTAAAGAAACCATGAAGGTTGAGCATGTCATCAATGCCATGGACGGCAATGTTGTAGAGCAGTTAAGATCAATCACCAATGGTGAGATGCCAACTGTAGTCATGGACGCCACCGGAAATCTGAAAGCAATCAACAATGCGTTTCAATACATGGCACATGGTGCAAGGTATATTCTGATCGGCCTGCAGAAGGGAGATATATCTTTCAGCCATCCGGAGTTTCATAAAAGAGAAGCGACACTCATGAGCAGCAGGAATGCAACCAGAGCTGATTTTGAGTATGTGATTTCATTGATCAGGCAAGGCAAGATCGATCCAACAATCTTCATCACACATCGAGTGCTTTTTGATCAAGTCAAAGATGAATTCAAAGCATGGCTGGATCCGACCTCGGGTGTGATAAAAGCAATGGTTGAAATAGCGTAATGAATTCTTGAATCCGATCGTGATACGAATCTTATTAAAATGAAAAAATATTGTTTAGCACTCGACCTAATCAACGATGCAACCTTGATTGCTGAGTATGAGAACCGGCACAAAAGAGAAAACGCATGGCCAGAGATTATGAAGAGTATAACTGACTCCGGTATCAGCAATATGGAAATATACCGTACCGGTAACCGACTGTTCATGATCATCGAAGCTGACGATAACTTCAGCTTCGAACGTAAGACTGCCATGGATCAAGCCAATGACAAAGTAGGAGAATGGGAGAACCTAATGTGGAGATTTCAGCAGCCATTGCCATGGGCTGAGAATGGAGAGAAGTGGATTGTGATGGATAAAATTTTTCAATTGTAATGACAAGGCTTCCCCTTGTTAAATGTAAAGCAGCAAACCAAAGTAACATCATAAAATGAAACGCAGAACAGCACTCAAAGGATTGGCAGCTACGTTGCCGTCATTATGGTTATCGCAGGCATTCGCTAATAATATTTTTGAACAGAAATATATCAATGAACCACTTGCAAAAGGTCCCTTCAAACCAACCTGGGAGTCGCTGCAGAACTACAAAACACCTGAATGGTATCAGAACGCAAAGTTCGGCATGTGGGCGCATTGGGGGCCTCAATGTCAGCCTGAAGCAGGGGACTGGTATGCGCGAGGAATGTATCAGGAAGGTTCATGGCAATACAAGATACATCTTCAGAAATATGGTCATCCATCCAAGTTCGGATTCAAAGATGTGATCAACGAATGGAAAGCCGACAAATGGAATCCGGATGAATTAGTTCGCTTGTACAAAGATGCCGGGGCGCAGTACTTTATGGCGATGGCAAATCATCACGACAATTTGGATTTGTACGACAGCAAGTATCAGAAGGACTGGAATGCTACAAAGGTAGGACCAAAGAAGGATCTGATTAAAGGCTGGGCGAAGGCAGCAAAAGCAAACAACCTTCCCTTTGGTGTAAGTGTTCATGCCTCTCATGCGTGGCGTTGGTATGAAGTTGCACAGCGTTCCGATAAAACGGGTCAGTATAGCGGCATTCCATACGATGGGAAACTTACCAAAGCAGATGGAAAAGGAAAATGGTGGGACGGATTGGATCCACAGGAGCTCTATGCACAAAACCATCCCTTGAGCGTAGATAGTTTAGAGGATAGTTCTATTCACAGACAATGGGAGTGGGGCAATGGAGCCTATGAACCCAGCAAAGCATATATGGAGAAGTTTTACAACCGTACGATCGACCTTATCAATAAGTACGATCCGGATGTTGTTTACTTCGATGACTCCCAGCTTCCCTTCTGGCCAGTCAGTGATGTTGGTTTGCGTATAGCAGCGCATTTATATAATAAAAGCATTAACGCACACGGTGAGCTTCGTGCTGTAGTCAATGGAAAAATATTGGATGAAAATCAGCGCAAGGCAATGGTCTGGGATATTGAAAGAGGACAAGCCAACAATATTCAGCCATTGCCATGGCAAACTGATACATGTATAGGAGGCTGGCATTACGATCGTGGATTGTATGAGCGTGGTGACTATAAGACAGCGAAGACGGTTATTCAGACTCTGGTAGATATAGTCAGCAAAAATGGAAATCTGATGTTGAATGTACCCGTTCGCGGAGACGGTACGATTGACGAGAAAGAAAGAAAAGTAGTGGAGGGAATCGGCAAATGGTTAAAAGCGAATGGCGAAAGTATATATGCGACAAGACCGTGGAAAATATTTGGTGAAGGTCCAGCGCAACAAGAGGAGGCACAGTTAAGTGGGCCAGGTTTTAACGAAGGGAAAGGAAAACAATTTTCATCTGAAGACATTCGCTTTACAACGAAGGGCGATATCCTTTACGCAACGTCAATGGGGTGGCCTGAAAATGGGAAACTCGTTATTAAAAGTTTAGCAAAACAAAGCGCGCATTTCGGAAAGGAAATTCAGAGGGTAGAGTGGTTGCTGTCAAAACAATCGCTGACTTTCGAACGAAATGAAAATGGTCTGATCATTTCTTTGCCTGAGAAAACTTCCGAGGATTTTTCATTTGCTAATGTTGTAAAGATTATTCCGGTATGAGGAACGCGGTATTGATACTAAACTATATAGTATAGTATCAATACTTGATACGGAAAGCATTGACTATATATGGTCGGGTTAAGCCATTTGGGTATCATTAAAAAATCAGGATTACTCCGTGCG
The DNA here is from genome assembly GCF_900167975.1 of Ohtaekwangia koreensis. Classification (GTDB taxonomy): domain Bacteria; phylum Bacteroidota; class Bacteroidia; order Cytophagales; family Cyclobacteriaceae; genus Ohtaekwangia; species Ohtaekwangia koreensis. Next base: position 137,930 of record NZ_FUZU01000003.1, on the reverse strand, counting down.
ATACTGCATGTTGTTTTTCCGGAATGTAATTCGTCTGAGAAGTGAGTGTGCTTTTTTGATTTTGGGTTAAGCGCATCTCACTTCAAAGGCGAGCGAAATACGGGGATATGGCGTTGTTGTCCTTGTTCTCCAGCGAGCTAACATAAGGGTGCTAAATCTGGTTTTTCCAGCACCGTTAAATTCATTCTTATTCAAATTAACGCCTTCTGAAATGAGGTCCGAATTATAGCCAGTATATATATATAATGTTGATGTTGTTATTTTTTACGGTATAGCTTTTTTGAAATTTTTAAATGCCCGTGATGTATGCAGATTGATGATAAATGGGTATTAACTTCTACAGTGAGTTGTTGGGATTAGTGCAGTAGATTTAAAATTAACGCGCTATATATCAAAGGCATGATTTGTTGCATAGTGATCTCTGACAGTGATGGATGGTGATATAGAGGCGTATGCAATAATTTTATTTTAATATATATCACAGGTATGGTAATACTTTATGCGGAAGATGATATCGATGACTTTGATCTGTTTTGCGAAGTCGTTCATTCATTCGATCCACATATAGAATGTGTGAATGCTATGAATGGTGTTTCCGCCCTTGAATTCCTTGAAGAATGCGAGCAGCTTCCGGATTATGTTGTAGTGGATATTAATATGCCCGCGATGGACGGGAAGGCGTGTCTGAAGAATATAAAAAAAGATCCCAGATTTGCTTCTATTCCTGTTATTATATACTCGACAAGCCACGATCAAAAAGACATCGACCTTTGCAAAGAACTGGGGGCTATAGATTATCTGAAGAAACCCAACACCATGGAAGAGGCCATCCATGATCTTTCAAAATACTTTAAACAAACTGTGTAGAGAAGGGTATAGACCGTATCGTTAATGTTTTACGGCGCTTTGTCACGGATATTACATTTACTTTTAGCTCCGTGCAAAAATATAGCACCGTTTTGATCGTTATCTGCATCAATTTAAACTAAAGTATATTTGCTTAGTACAAAGACGTATCGTACTTTAAATCTCCTTTTTAAATTTACTTGTCAGTGCGATTGTGAAGCTATAGCCAATGAAAAACAGCAAGGTTAAAATAAGGATCTCTTGTTTTAATTCTTTAAAGAAAATACCGTAGTATTCCCGGTCGTAGTTTCTGGCCGATAATAATCTAAATACAAAGTATATTAAGGTCACCAGAGAAGTCAACCTAAACGAGGTAACAAGTAATCCCTTATTTTTTATCCTGATAAAGTAGTTGAGAATTATAACGATCAGTGAAGTGATTAGACTTTCAACGATGACTCCCATGTTTGAGAATCCAGTGACGAGTAATTGTCCGCTTGTCGGGGTTCCCCCCTCAAAATAGTACGACTCTTCTGGATAGCTAGTATACTTTATTTTTATCAAAAGATATAGCCCATGGAACAGCGTCAACAACAAGAATGTCAAACTGAAAATTATGACATGCGTCTTTATTTTATTTTTCGTGGCCGTCTGTAAGCTCAAGGTCATTGCGGGCAGTCGATTATTTGTCAATCAATATTTTCCTAATCAAAGATGCATTTGAGATTTGTCAAGCTCTATAGGCTTACAATTATAACCGTTGTGCCTGGATTGTTTTTGTATCGATAACGAACATGGAGTGAGCTGAACCGGACATCATTATTCAAAGCGAATGGCGGATACAGTAAAATTCAGCAACCTTGTTCGTTGGCACAAATTTAGCCATCGGGAGCAACTGAGTGCCGATGGGAGATAAAGGAATGATCTCATTTCAACTTTAGGTCTTCTAATCGGCCAATAATTTTATACTATATTTTGAAAAAACAACCTACTGTGTTCGAAAATTACGTTGCAGCTGCTCTTTGCAAAGAGCGTAAAAAGCTTTCGTTAAGCATGAAAGATATACATCTTTTTTTTGTCTTCATGCTGGCAATAACAATTAGTTATCTGGGGAATTTCGCTTACGCACAGGATACTGTTCGTAACGTGACTTATCACGGCAAGCTTGACTCTATACATTCGAGTATATTAAATCAAAAGCGACTTATACAGGTATTTATACCCTCTAACTATAAGCCAGGACGCGGCGATAAGTATGATGTGTTGTACGTGCTTGATGGCGGCAACTGGAATACGGGGTTAATCACGCAAGTCCAGAATTTTGTAGAAGGGCAGGGGTTCATGCCGTCAACTATCATTGTGAGCGTACTGGGTATTGACCGTAACAAAGATCTTACACCGACTCGATTGGAAGGTTGGAAAACATCCGGTGGCGCAGATAACTTTCTTGGTTTTATCAAGGAAGAGTTGATCCCGTATGTAAACCAAGCTTATCCTTCTAATGGAGACAATACACTCTGGGGTCATTCGCTAGGCGGCATGTTTGTCATGTATGCCATGTTGAAGGAGCCAGCCACATTCAAATCATATATAGCTGTTGATCCAAGCCTGTGGTGGGACAAGTGTTATGTGCCTAAAATGGCTGCCAGCAAGTTGCCTGCTTTAACAGGTTTGAGTACGACACTTTTTATCGGCGGTCGGGAGGGCGTCTCTCTCAAAGAAATGAAGATTGACACCATGGATATAGTGTTGAAGAAAATAGCACCTGCAAGTCTAAGCTGGAAACTGGTGGCTTATCCCGATGAAACGCATAGTTCGGTTCGACTAAAGACTACATTCGATGGTTTAAAGTTTAGCTATGCCGGCCTTACCAGCAATATAGAATTCCATCCAATGAACGGACTTGTTTTGAAAGACAAACCCATTAAGATTTGGTACTTTGACGACACCACAAAAGTGCGCTATACCTTGGATGGGACAGCTCCTACCATAGCCTCTCAAAAAGTGCAGCCTGAAATTACAATATCCGCTCCTGCTAAAGTAACTTATAAGCGCTTCAGCATGCGAAGCAATCATGATAAAAGCACAACCGGGGATTTCACAATCGAAGCGCCGCTTCGCCCTATAGCAAAACAAAAAAATGTAAAGCCCGGTGGTTTTAATTATTCTTATTACGAAGGAGATTGGGATACATGGCCGGAGCTCAAAAACATAAAACCGGCCAGGGCAGGAATAACTGACAGCGATTTTGATATTGATAAGCTTCCGAGAAAAAAGAATTACGCTTTGGTTATTGATGGGCTGCTTGAAGCAAAGGAAGAAGGTTACTATATATTTGTTCTTGATGCAGACAAGAATTCCAAACTATACCTTGGCAACCGATTGCTGATACAATGGGATGGCAATTACACCCGGACAACCTATAGCTACATACTCCCGTTGTCTAAAGGATTTTATCCGCTGCGCCTTGAATATCTGCATAAGAATGAAGACTTTAAATTGAAGATGAGTTATCTTACCCCCAGTGCTATAGATACCAAGAATTTAATTCCAATTCCATTGGAAGTGCAATACAGCCAAAATAAAAAATAGCAGACTGCTATACGGACTTTGCTGTAGTAACCATTATTGATCACTTATAGATATACTTCCCTGCTGTTATACTAAATTGCCTAAATATCACACCTGCGGTGACTTGTTTACATAACACTCGTTGGTGCGTATCCGAAATGTTTTTTGAAAGCGTAAGAGAAGTGCGATAAATTTTCAAATCCTATTTCATAGCATATCTCTGCAGGTTTGCGTTTCTTCTCCGCCAACTCATAGTGTGCGAGTTCCAGTCGCTTTTGTGTCAGCCACTTTTGTGGAGTGGTGTCAAACGCTTTTTTGAAATCGCGTTTGAAACTGGTGAGACTTCTTCCTGTAAGATATCCGAATTTTTCGAGGGGCATATTGAACATATAGTTCTTCTCCATGAAGCTGACAAGTTCAACTTTATGTGGATCTTCAAAATTGGCGAGCACGCCATCTATACCCGGATCAATTGTCCTAAGGATACTGATTGCTTCAGTAATTTTCAGCATTGCTATATGATCCGGAAAAACGCCTTCGATTTCAAAGTAAGGGATCAGCGATGCCAGGCAACTTCGCAGCAAGGGATGATCACTATAACTTCGGATGCCCGGTATAGATATAGCCTTTACATTGATGTTGACCTTTGAATAAAACTCGTGAAGTATCTTTGAAGTAAGTGACATCACCACAGTCTTATGAGGGAGTCCGTCCTTGGGGTAGTTGATGATCGTAGATGGTTTGTTACGGGGAATCAGGAAAATGTCACCGGTCTTAAACGTGCACGTTGTTTCCGATTGTACAATCTTTGTTTCCCCTGAGATAAACCAGATCAGCATATGCTGATCGAATACTACTTCCGACTTGAAGAACTTGTCATCATAGCAGGAAAGCTTAATCTCAGGCGTCAGGTATTTCGATATGTGTTCCATGTCGTATAGTGTGAAATTTAGTTCATAGAATGGATTCATCCAATGAGTTTATAAAGCAGGATGGCCAACGAGATTTTCTGATCCACGTCACATGAAATATAGCTTCAGTTTAAAGAAAGCTCCATTCTTTTTTTTGATAATGTTCACTGAGGATTATTCGATATTGAAAGTAATTTCAGTCATGTCTTCGCTCATTTTCCAGAGACGGGTTGCACTGGTTTCATCAAGTGAATACAACATAACTCCATTTACCCCGTGTGAGCCACTAGCCAGCTCGGCAACATCACAGTCTTCACAGTATACGCCACCGATGTTGCTCAGCAGGGGTGAGGTAGCACACCAGATTGTAGTGGCAGCACCTTGCTGAATATTTTTTAGTGAAGCCAATACCTCTGGTAAAATATTTCCTTTTGCATCGCAAAAGCCCATCTGCAGAAAGAGTTCAAGCGATGCTTCCCTGCCGAGTTCCGTTCCATGGATGGAGCCTGGATGTAATGCATAAGCACGAACGTTGAATTCCTGAGCTCTCGCATCGAGCGCAGCAGTAAACAGGTTGCTCGCAGTTTTCGATTGTCCGTAAGCTTGCAACGTTTCGTAATTACGATGAATGAAATTAGGGTCGTCAAAATTGAACGGAGCAAACTGGTGACCTTGAGAAGAGACGTTAACGACCCTCGCCCCATTCGCCATTTTCAAAGCTGGACACAGACGCGCTACTAGTTGAAACTGCCCGAGGTAGTTGGTAGCAAGTTGAGATTCAATGCCGCGGCTGTCTCTACGCAACGGCACCCACATAATGCCAGCGTTGTTAACAAGGATGTGCAACGGTCGCCCTGATGAAAGAAACTTCTCTGCGAAAGCATCGATTGATTTTGGATCGATAAGATCCATCGCGTGAATCTCAACATTTGGGACATCCATTAAATTCTTCCTTGCTTTTTCCACATCGCGTGCCGGAACAATAACAGTCGCTCCTGCTCCTGCAAGCGCCTTTGTAGTTTCCAATCCAATGCCGGTATTACCGCCAGTGACGATTGTAATTTTCCCTTCGAGATTTATCCCATTGATTACCTGCGCTGCCGTTGACATCGAGTTGAATCCTGAGCCAAGATGTTGTTGTAAACATCCGTTGTAATTAGTGATTTTCGTTGCTGTTTTCATATAGTGATTTGCGTTTTGTTGAAACAAAGGTAGAGTCAACTATTGGGTACAACTTTGTTCAAAAGACCAACTTTACTTTGTTTAAAAGGCCAATCACTTGGTAGGAGAACATTTTATAATTTTTTCATCTTATTCAAGCGTAACAAATATGCCTATATAGATAGCTATGTATATGTTTTGCAAAAGCACGATTATTTAATGGAGTAAATCCTGGAGCCGCCTTGAAGGTATATATTAACGACCGCGTGAGATGTATTTGATTGTACTGTGTGAGCTTTCGTTACCTATTGGTTTCAAATGCCTGCCTTTAAATTCATAACCTTGTACAGCAAGGGTACAAGTCCAACAGAGATCCCTATATATATTGCAACCCGAATATAGTTTAAGTTTCGCCACAATGTTGTTTTAACGATAAGGTCATGATAGGCAGACGAGCCATCATTTGAAATTTTTTGAAACTCGATAATGTTGGGAGCAAAATATAGCAGCGTCCATGCCCTCACTGCAAAGTGGATACCCAACAGCAACAAAAGCCAGTTTCTAACGGGGTCAATTTTCCAACAGAAATATAGGGCAATGAAGAAGGTAATTTCATGTATACTGTGCACTATAATCCAGAACGCTTTAAGGTTGATGCCATAGGGTCCACTAATGAGGGCAAACGACTCAGGAGGAGAAGCTGACCACTTGGGAACGACAACAGCGGTTTCGAAAATTTGTGCACCGTTTAAAAGAAAGTAAACAAGTGTAGTCACCAGTAACCAGATTTCTGCCTTTGTGAGATCTTGAAGAGTCGTTGTATTCATATCCATTATTTTTTGAGATTTTCTAACACTTCGTTCATTACCTCTGTAGCGTCCAGCATATATTTTTTAATGATTTCGATTTCTTTATCTGAATATGAATTCAGGAGTTTGGCAGTTTTTTGTTGTAGTTCTTTAAAAAGCGGAGCTAATAATTTCATTGCGTTTGCCTCATTGGCAACGATGAAGACCTTGCGCCTGTCCTCTTTGTCAAATTCACGTTTGGCTAACTTCTTTTTTTCAAGCCTGTCCATAAGCCCCGTAATAGCTCCTCCGGTTAGTCCGGTCCGCTGTGAAAGTTCACCGGCAGTCATAGGGCCTTCCTGAATTAGTAAGCCAAGATATTTATGATCCGTACCAGAGAGACCTGCTTTTCGGGAAATAGCTTCGTGCATCAGAATACTGGTATCCGAATATTTTCGGCTAGCAGCTTTAAAGGAGTCTGTGCCTGTTGATTTATTCATTGTATAAATATATTAGTATTTAAACATTTTAGCAACTAAAGTAATTATCTCTGACTTTAATGTATATCCGATCAAGTTCAATACGGACTTGCAAAGAGGCTTGCATATATACAAGCGGCCAAAAGAAAATTTAAATTCCCATCAGACATCCCTATAATTTTTGATCTGAAACTGCCATCTTCGCTAGTATGAACTTGTGGCAACTACAAACCGAAGAAGTTTTTAAGAAATATGGATCGTCCATGGATGGTTTAACAACTGAATCAGCTCAAGCTAAAATGGCTGAAGTTGGTCCCAACGAGCTGCTCGAAAAGAAGCGAAAGCCGGCCTGGAAAATATTTCTTAATCAATTCAAAGATTTTATGATTGTCGTGTTGCTGGCAGCAGCAATAGTGGCAGGAATTGCAGGAGATCTTACCGACACGATTATTATAGTTGTCATTGTTGTTCTCAACGCAATTGTTGGATTTGTACAAGAGAATAAGGCTGAGAAAGCGATGGAAGCGCTCAAGAAAATTTCTGCACTCAAGGCACACGTAAGAAGAGATGGTAAACTCGTTACGATTGATTCGGCAGCACTCGTTCCTGGCGACCTTGTGGAATTAGAGGCAGGCAATATAGTGCCGGCAGATATTCGGTTGGTAGAAGCGCACGGACTTCGGGTGAATGAATCTGCACTGACAGGTGAATCCGTTCCGGTTGAAAAAACGAATAGACAAATTCAGGAAGAAGATCTCCCGCTGGGTGACCGACTCAATATGTCTTACAAGACCACTCTTGTCACAAATGGTAGGGCAAAAGGCGTTGTCACTGCCACAGGCATGTCAACGGAAATTGGTGCTATAGCGAAGATGCTTCAGCAAGGCGAAGAAGTTACACCCTTGCAAAAGCGCATGGCCGACTTTGGAAAGAAGCTTTCCTATCTGGTAATACTGATCTGTGTTTTATTCTTTGGGGTTGGATATCTCATGGATGAAGATCCATTGAACATGTTGCTAACGTCAATTTCTCTGGCCGTAGCAGCGATCCCCGAGGCACTTCCTGCCCTGATCACCGTTGCCCTTGCGGCCGGAGCAAAAAGGCTTGTGAAAAAGAATGCGTTGATAAGAAAATTATCAGCAGTAGAAACGCTTGGATCGGTAACGTTTATATGCTCAGACAAAACCGGAACGCTCACACAGAATAAGATGAAAGTAACCAAATCTGAAAGTGAAAATAGTGAGACGCTGTTCGGCAAATTATCAGTGTTCGAGTGTAGCATAGCACTGAATCATGATGTTAAAAAGAATGTGAACAAGGAACTCACAGGTGATCCCACAGAAATTGCACTGATCGAATATTTCAACGAGCATCACGATGCTGAATCCTTTTCCGAGCTAAGTGAAAAATTACCGCGGGTAGCAGAGCTTCCATTTGATTCTGAAAGAAAGTTGATGACTACCGTCCATCAACTCGACAATAAATACCTGATTATATGCAAAGGTGCAGTGGAGTCATTGACCGCTACATTAGAAGATCAGCATGATGTTCCCCGAATTCTCGAAAAAGCCTCCGACTGGTCCGCAGAAGGAACGCGCGTGATTGCATTCGGCTACAAGGTAGCAGATAAAATGCCAGCACCATTCGATAGCCAAACCGTAGAAAGGGATTTCACATTTACGGGGTTAACAGGAATGATTGACCCGCCACGGGAAGAAGCCAGGCTTGCAATTAAAGAATGTAAAACTGCCGGCATAACGACCGTGATGATTACAGGAGATCATCCGGCCACGGCAGCGGCAATCGCGAAACAAATCGGCATCCTTACTGAAAAAGATCTGGTTGTTACCGGGAAGGAATTGCAGGCAATGAACGATTCGGAGTTTGATCAGAAGGTGGAACAAATCCGAGTATATGCAAGGGTATCGCCGGAGCAAAAGTTACGGATCGTAAAGGCACTTCAAAGAAAGAAACACTTTGTGTCAATGACCGGTGACGGTGTGAATGATGCCCCTTCGCTAAAGGCTTCTGATATCGGCGTTGCCATGGGGATTGCAGGCACTGACGTAAGCAAGGAAGCTGCAGACATGATCTTGCTGGACGATAACTTTGCCACCATCGTTAAGGCCGTGAAGGAAGGCCGGCATATATATGATAACATTCGGAAGTTTGTAAAGTATATCATGACCTGTAACAGCGCAGAGATATGGACAATGTTTCTAGCTCCACTTGTCGGACTGCCTATCCCGCTGTTGCCTATTCATATTCTATGGATCAATCTTGTAACGGATGGGCTACCCGGTCTTGCCTTGGGAAGTGAGAAGGCAGAGCCGGATATCATGACCCGTCCGCCTCGGAAAACCAATGAAAGTCTCTTCGCAGGCGGGATCGGATTGCACATTGCCTGGGTCGGATTTTTGATGGCTGTCATTACCTTAGCAACAGAAGCGTGGGCCGTGAATAACAAAATGCCTCATTGGCAAACGATGGTGTTCACTGTTTTGTCATTGTCACAATTAGGTCATGTAATGGGAATCCGAAGTGATCGTCAATTATTATTTAAGCTCGGTATATTTAGCAACAGGCCCTTACTTGGAGCTGTCTTACTTACGTTTCTTCTTCAGCTTGGTGTTATTTACCTGCCTTTCGCAAATGAGCTTTTTAAAACACAACCCTTGTCGATGGGTGAACTTGCTGCTTGTATTGGCGCCTCACTTGTTGTACTTACAGGGGTTGAAATTGAAAAACTGTTTAAGAAGAAACATCAGGTTAACACCGCAGGATGAAATACTTCAGTCACTACTTCGTATACCATGAGTGGTGTATATCAATATGTTTATTATTCGTCTTTGAAATAGACGATTGTATCAAAAAGAACTTATCCGGTTATCGTTTCCAGCTAACCGAATAGATCACGCCTGTTGAGGCATATCAGTATATATATCGAAGGTTGGAATTGTTTTTTTATAACGAGCTTCAAATGTAAAATATAGTGTGGAATGATTTTATACAAAGCAATCGTTATGGCGTAGTAAACTTCATCACTTACATGTTTTGCATCTGAACACAACTTTAAGAAATAAAATATGTCCCAGAGTAATAAAGCAATATTGGAAAAGGCAAATACAGCTATTATGCGTGGAGACAACGAGGGGTTCCTGTCGCATTGCACTGACGACACAATATGGAGATTTGTAGGTGACAAGACCCTACGCGGGAAGGAAGCTGTTCGCCAGTGGATGACAGCGACCTACACAGAACCTCCGAAGTTCATGGTCGAGAACTTAATCGCAGAGGAAGATTTTGTGACAGCACTCGGCAAGATAACAATGAAAGATGAAGAAGGCAGAGATGTCCAGTATTCTTACTGCGATGTCTGGCGATTTCGCGGTGGTAAGATTATTGAATTAAAAGCCTTCGTCATCAAATCCGAGGAACAAGAAGGACGCGAATAACGTAGCAGGTCACAGGTATTTTTTGTTCCTTGAAGTTTGCTCAAATCATTTCGCTTTCAACTTTCACATCTAGTCATTAAGTGAATTTATACCTTGATCTTTGAGTTGTTCAAGATGTTCTTTCATTGTTTTAACTTGTTCCACAGGGTGTCCTTGCCAAACGGTAACTTCGCCCACAACTTTAAATGGATGGGTGGAACGATAGGATTTGGTAGGATTCCCAGGAAATTTTTTATCTGTTAAGTCAGGATCATCTTCAATTGCTCCGGTCGGCTCTACCAAATATATTCTTTCGCGTCCTTCTCCAAAGGAAAGTTCAGCGCCCCAGATAGCAGCATCTAATGTTGCTGTCAGGAAGATATACTTCGCATTTTTCTTTTGTCCGTAGTTTGAGTTGAAGCCAACTTGAATTTGGTCGCCAATTTTTAACTCAGTCTTTGTGCCATGAAAATAAGTTTGAGCGAAAGGTGTCGGTCCTTGTTCGTTTAATTTCTGTTCGCCTTTGTTTTGTGCCATCGTCAAAGTCTATGTTGAGTTTGATTTGTGTACATGTTTGCTTAGCCTTTTTACAATCACCTTTGTCCAAGGTCGCTAACGAAATTTAATATCACATACTTTAAAATCCTACCGATCAATATACTTTCTCCTTAACTCCAACAAACTTGTCTGTAAGTGAGATGGCATTTTCTCTCGGATTCGAACATTCACAATCGCTGAGTAAAATTATTTAAAACAAGAACGAATCAAGTACACGTGGAGTTTACGACATCCAAGAATTAGGATGTGTAGATAAATTTAGCGTCTGTAAGGATACGTATTTATACTGTCGGAGGTATAAATCGATGCATCCTTAATTAGCTGTATAGTTAATGGACAGACAATATCTGGTCACTTACTATGTGCGGCTTGTGTCAATGCCGCCGGAAGATGGTTCAGATTTGTAGATTTTATATCTCTGCTAACGCTATAAAGGAAATATTTATTGTCACGTGAGATATAGGGACAATAATCTCTGTCAGGAGTGTTGATCACGCTACTGAAGTGTTTTACATTCTGCCATCCATTTTTCGTTCGTATGGACCAGTATAGGTCAGCTTTTCCAAAACTGTCGGATCTGCCTGACGATGTAAAGATCAATGCAGAGCCGTTCGCTGTTATAAAAGGGTCATACTCTGAATTTTTTGTATTGATCGTGCTGCCCATGTTATAGGGTTTTGTGAACGTGTTGTTTATAAGCTCACTAAAGTATATATCTTCCTGTCCATATCCGCCTTGGCGTGATGAAGAGAAACAAGCATCACCTTTTTGCGTAAAGGATATATAGTATTCGTCTTCCGGGGAGTTAAGCTCCTTTACATTGATTGGCTCGGACCATTGTCCGGAATCTGTTCGTGTTACTTTCCAAATGTCATAATCCTTGGTGGTGTCATTTAAATACGTTGGTCTGGTGGAAATAAAATACAATTCACCAGTAGGTGAGAAGGCGGGATCTGCATCGGAGTAGTTTGTATAGGAGAATGGCAGCGGTATTGGTGTGGACCATTCATTCCCTGTTTTGGTGCTTGTGTATAACTGTGTTCGCTTGTTAGCCGAGCGCGTAAAGTAAAAGGAATTGCCGTCCAGTGAAAAAGCTGCGTTAAACTCAATGGAATCAGTACAAATTATGCCTGGAAGAAAAGACGAGGTAACAACGGGTATAGCGGGTTGGGCATATACCGTTCCCGTAACGCTAACGAAGAGCGAAAGAAGAATTATTCTCATAACGCGTAGCGTGCTCAATGACTCCATGAATAATAATTATGATCGTTATCCAGTACAAAGTCCGTTCTGTGGTATAGCTTGTTGCCGATGGTATTTGATTTGGCTGTTTCTAACAGTAGTGCTGCTGCCTGTGTTTCGCGCGTAAGTTGCTTGGCGCGATCGATCAGCTTTACAGAAACTTTTTGTCCACGGAAGGAGGGATGCACATACAAGTCATTCAATAGCCAAAGTTTTTTCATACGCACAGACGACAACAGCGGATATAGCTGTACAAAACCCATCATCGTATGGTCTGCACTGCGTGCTACAAAAATAACGGAGTCCCTACACGACAACCGGTTAGCGAGAAATAGCTCGCTGCCGGATATATCGCTGGGGTATTGATAGAATACACGGTATTCATCAAACAATAGGGCAAGGGGTATAATGTCTTGTGGGGTGGCCTGGTGTATGGTCATGGTCTTGATATGCAGTTGATGGGCAGCTGGTGTTACAGGATATATATACCTATTATAAATCACGGTGTTATGCGGTGTGATGTATTGGTGAGGTTCATTTCCCAGGTCTTTCCATTGTCGGTTGAAAAAGCCTGACTCCACACAGGGTTATTGGGATCAGTTTTGTCCCACGTAAACATGACGATAATCGGTTGACCCTGAAATATATCTTTACAATAAAATGTACCGATGCTTCCTTCAAAGGAACCTACCACGGGGGGATCAAGCACACCTACATTACTATCTACCCAATATAAGCTCCATAATTTTGTCTGTGGATTGAAGAGTCGCAAGGTGAGACCTTCGTACGGTTTGTTATTTACCTGGTTATACGCTGTACGGTAAATATCAATGTTAGCAATGCCGTTGAGTACAGGACCAAAATTTTCGTCATCCGATTTATACTCTATCCATTCGGTGCAGTTGTTCAACCGTGTCTTCAGGCGTTTATTGTCCATCGTCCATTTGCCCGCAAGAAAATCAAAGTCGGTTGCCGAGGATGTTTTGGATGCCGTGATTACCAGGTCACCTTTGGTATTAATGCTGGCGTTGATCATTTTGAACTCCCTGGGTATTTGCGCGCATAGTGGCAGCGTTGTGTATAAGATGAGTAATGTGCTCAGACACAGAATTACGTTGGTTCTTTTTGGATTCATATCAGTATCATTTATAGTGTTTGATCAGTGATTTTGATATATCAAAAGTAGCGTATCTTTGCACCCATGCCTGGATGCAGATTTTAACTTTTTGACGGGTGCAGATATGATCCCAACAATTCATCACACGGATAAGCTTTTATATGAACAGATCTATGAGTTCTACAAAGCTGCAATACTGCAGAAGCGATTGGCGTACAACCAGCGATTACCTTCTTATCGCGTACTGGCCAAAGAGCTGGGTATAGCCAACAACACCGTGCTAAAAGCATATGAACAACTGGTGCTGGAAGGATATGTTACCAATGTATTTCGGAAAGGACTATATGTAACGAAGATCGATCGATCGGATTGGCAATTGCCCTCCGCTGACCCATTGCCACCCAAGAATAAAGAATCAAAAAGCAAAAAACGATCTGCAGCTTACAACACTTCTGTACGCCTGGTGGATGAGAGTCATTTTCCAGTAAAGCAGTGGCGCAAGTGCAGCAACTGGGCGCTGGATCGAATCAGTTTTCAATACCAGGAGTATGAGCAGGATGATCCGCTCAAAGAGCAACTCATAAAATATTTATTTCAATACCGGGGCGTGCGCGCAACGCCCGCACGATTGCTGATCGGATCGGGAGCCAGTTCGCTTGTCTTCTGGCTCGCATTTGTGTTGCGCAATACCTGCAAGAAAATTATCGTTGAAGAACCTGGCTATACCAGAACGCGTTTCTTGTTCCAGGAATTCGGCTACAACGTCAAGCCTATACGCGTCACCGAGCAGGGTATTGATCTTTTGCAGGTCAGAAAGGAGCGAGGCGACCTGCTATATGTTACCCCTTCGCATCAGTATCCAACCGGAGTCGCTATACCGGTAAGCCACCGCATACAATTGCTCAACTGGGCGCAAAAGAACAATGCCTATATTATTGAAGATGATTTTGATTGTGAGTTCCGCTATAAAACCAATCTCATGCCTTCACTGCAGGGACTTGATCAAGCCAACCGCGTTATCTATATAGGTACATTCAGCAGTGCGTTAATGCCTTCACTACGGGTGGCCTATATGGTGTTACCTGAAAACTTCGGAGTTGCGTACGAATCCTATCAGCACCTTACCAACACAGTGCCCTATTTTACAAGGAGGACGTTGGCCTTGTTTATGGAAAAGGGGTTTTGGGAGCGACACTTAAAAAAAATGCGCACGGTATATAAAAGAAAGTATGACGCTTGTATGAGCGCATTACAACGACTACCGGAAAATTGTATTGAGTACAATCAAACTCCCTCGGGGCTAAATATACTGCTGCACATTAATACACGTCTCAGCGAAAAAGAAATTATACAGCGCGCTAAGTCTTGCGATATTGAGGTAACGCCTACCAGTGGTTTTTATAGCAACAAAACTTCCATACCGCGTAAGCCTCAAGTATTGTTTGAATTTGGAAGCCTGCCCCAGGAAGTAATCGGACAAGTAGTTGAGAAACTTTATAAGGCTTGGTTCGAATAGAATGACCAGCTATATATGTTGACTACTTTGGATTTTGGAACTAGTAATTCACCATATGTACTTCCGTAGTCTTTCTTATAAGCTGTTTAAACTCCTTTATATTTAATTGTTGATATTGTAGGATATGTTTGGAGCATAATAATAAGTTGCTTAAATGCCATTGGATTCTTTTTTATTAAATCATAGAAAAAATTACGCAGATCAGTTGAGGTATAGGGCATCCACAGATGTTGGTAGATAAAACGTCAATTTGGCGATTGTTTTAGTATATTTGTCGTCTTTCGATCTACCGTTCATCACGTTATAGCCTATTTCATATATATTTACCAGTATGTTTATATACCCTAACCTGTAAACGTTGACCAACATATGACTACACTCTACTATCCTCATTATCATTCCATTGCAACTCCCTTGCTCTTGAATCGCTAGCTGCTATAATTCACAACGCCTTTATTAGTCAATAACATTACACTTCCATGTGTTGTAAGAACTTTATTGTGTCTGTACGGGCACTTTGTTTAGTCTTGTTGCTGTTTGCTTCCGGTCAGCAAGCCTTTGGTCTTGAAAAAGATTCTACTTTGGTTGCCGCCAGTCGGGGACAGAAATCAAATGAACAATACCGGATTTTTCCGGTAGGTACGGGGTATACCGAAAGAAATTTTTCTCTTCATTCTTCAGAAAGTGAATTAACAGAAGCTTATCTGAAACAATATATAGGTGAAGATGGCGATGCAGCCTTTAGCCGTGAACAGGCAAAAGCTGCGATCGATAAACTCAATGAGTTAGGAACCTTTGTAACCTCATTGACTTCTGACAAACTGCATGAACTTCCCATCGGCTTTAAGAAGGTTATCAACAGCACGACCATTACCATTGCTATTAGCGAAGTGAAATTCAAGGCAGGTTATGCCGAGTTCACGGCTTTTGCCAAACTCGATATTCCGCAGGAACCACGCGAGCTATATTTCGGACTGGAAGGTATTAAGCTCACCTATGAGGGAGGGATCGTTGGCGATGCAAAACTTGTGCTGCTCGGAGATATACCGATACGCTTCAATGGCGGAGCCAGTGTGTTGATTCTCAAGGGCAGTACGAATCCCAAAGCTGCTGCTCCGGATTCTAAAACGTATCTAAGCTTTGATTGTAATGGATTCAAGGAAGTAGGACTGGCAGCCGATATAGAGTTTCCGCGAACTCTTCTCATTCCCGTAGATCCCAATGGAAAGCGTTATGAAAATGCTGACAAGCGTGTAAAAGGTTCATTCACAACGGTTGTAACGGACTGGAATGATATACTGGTAGAATTTACCCTGCCGGATTTTGAAATGCCTTTGATTAAGGACATGCGCTTCAGCATTGAGACAGCAGTTCTTGACTTCAGTGATTTGCGCAATAGCCCATCCGTTGCATACCCGGAAGGTTACGAAGCAGAATACCTTGAAGCAGGTCACACCGAGTTGTGGCGTGGTGTATATGCAAAGAGTGTGGAGATTGTATTACCGGAAGCTTTTGAAGATAAGACGAAGCCTGATAAGAGAATTTCTTTCACCGGCCTGGATATGTTGATCGATAACAATGGTTTGTCCGGATCTTTCACCGGTAAAAATCTTTTGCCGATAGAAAAAGGTACAGCCTCCGGCTGGAAATTATCAGTGGACGAAATGCAAATTAAGCTGGAAGCGAATAACCTTACCGGTGCATCGTTCAAAGGTATGCTCGGGCTTCCCATTGCTGAGAAAGATACATTTGCCTATGAAGCTGTTATGATGCCGGATGAATACTTGTTGAAAGTAAGCGTACGCAACAAGTTTAGTTTCTCTGCACTCAATGCTACCGTTGAGATCGATCCGAATTCATACGTGCAATTAAAACTTACCGATAACAAGTTCAGGCCGGAGGCGATGCTTCACGGCCGCATGAGTATGAAGGTGTCCAAGAACGAAGACGGCTCGGATGCCATGGGCGAATTTAAAGGTATAGAATTCAAATCCCTTCACATCATGACGGAAACTCCCTATATAGAGGTAGAGTATTTCGGCTACAAGGGTGAATTGAAATTTGCAAACTTCCCTGTATCCATCAACGACATCGGACTCACCGCCCAAGGCGGCAAAGCAAAGCTTGGTTTCAACCTCAAGCTTAATCTGATGTCAGGACAATTCGGAGCCACTACACGTCTTGAAGTAAAAAGTAAATTAGAAAAACGCGAAGATGGATCGCAGTCGTGGAAGTACGATGGTATAGGCATCAGTGCAATTCAGATCAAGGCCACCATCAGCGGAAGCCTGGAGATTGAAGGTGCGTTGAGTATACTCGATGACGATCCTATTTATGGCGATGGTATAGCCGGTCAGTTGCAGGCGAAGTTCATTCCCGTAAAAGTAGAAGTAAAAGCCAAAGCTATGTTTGGTTCCACTACATATCGGTACTGGTATGTAGAAGGTTCTGTTTCGTATGGCGATGGAATACCAGTAGTCGGTCCGTTGCGTATACATGGTTTTGGCGGTGGTGCATACTATCACATGAAGCGTCAGGCAAAAGGTGTTGTTGCAGGATCATCCTTAACTGTAATGGATTACATACCGGATGATAAAATACATTTCGGTATCAAAGCTGCTGTCCTCTTCAACGTAGCGACACGAAGTGTTGTAGATGGTGAAGCGTCTTTCGAAATAGGATTTACCAAGAGCTATGGTATCAGCTATATAGGTTTCTTCGGAGATGCCAAGTTCATAGGTAAAATTCCGGGTACTGAAAATATTGAAGGCTTTGTTACCGAACAGCAAGCCAACTTCGCCAAGTATGAAGATGCGTTTGTAAAAGATAATCCGTTACTGGCGCAAACACTCGAGACACTCAAAGTAAATGAACCTTCGCAGGCAGCAGCAGCTTTGCTGGGCGATGCCAAGAAAATGGGCGAAAGCGGAATGATCTCTGCGCATGTAGGGATGATGATGGATTTTACCAACAAGAGTTTTCACTCCACCTTCGATGTATATGTGAATGTTGCCGGAGGTCTCTTGCGCGGTATAGGCAATGACAACCGCGCAGGATGGTCGGTGATGCATATAGACTCTGACAGCTGGTATATCTATATGGGTACTCCGGTGGATCGTATGGGCATTCAGTTCGGTATAGGAAGTTTTAGTGTGAAAACCGGCGGGTATTTCATGGCCGGAAGTAAAGTGCTCGATTCGCCACCGCCACCCACCATTATTGCTGATATGTTAGGTATCGAGATGGCCAAGCTCGACTATATGCGCGATGCCAATGCGCTGGAGGATGGAAGAGGTTTTGCCTTCGGAACAAATTTCTCGGTTGAAACCGGTGAGATGCGTTCATTTATACTATATGCCAGCTTCAAGGCGGGTGCTGGTTTCGATATCATGCTTCGCGACTATGGAGATGCACATTGCGCAGGACAAATAGAACCGATCGGTATAGGAGGATGGTATGCGAATGGACAAGCCTATGCCTATATGCAGGGCGAAGTTGGCGTGAAGATCAAGATATTCGGAATCAATAAGAAGTTCTCTGTATTGCGCGGAGGCTCAGCGGTTCTCCTGCAGGCACGACTGCCAAATCCAACCATGTTTAAAGGATATCTGGCAGTGAAGGTAGATATACTCGGTGGATTGGTGAGCGGTAATTTTCGGTTGAAGGTTGCACTGGGTAGCGACTGTGAAATTGTAAATGATTCAGGAAGTCCGCTGGCGTTAAATGTTATCGCGGATCTCAAACCAATCGATAAGACAAAAGATGTAGATGTTTTTGCAGCACCGCAGGCAGCTTTCAATATGCGCATGGAACATCCGTTCTATGTGGAAGATGATCAGGGCAGCAAGTCATACCGCATAAAACTGGAAGAGTTTACCGTGGCCGACAACGGTACGGCTATTGCTGGACGGTTGGAATGGAATAAAAACCGCGACCTGGTTACATTCTATTCTGCTGAAACATTGCCGCCACACAAAGAGCTTAAGGCTGTTGTAAAAGTTAGCTTCGAACTACAGCAAGGCAGCACCTGGCAACCGGTATATGAAGAAGGTAAAAAAGCACTGGAGTTCAAAGAGATCACCTTTACCACGGGTGATGCTCCGGATAATATACCACTGTCCAATATAGAATATGCTTACCCCGTGGCCGAGCAACGCAACTACTATCGCGATGAAAGTAAGGAAGGGTATATACAGTTGAAACGCGGTCAGTCCTACCTCTTCTCCGATGCATGGCGTTACGAGATCGTAAACGGTAAGACGGGACAAGCCATGAAGAAACAGGAGGTGGTATATAATGCTGCTGAAAAGCGAATCGATTTCACGCTAGACGCATTGGATCTTAACGCCAGCTATACCATTGGTATGGTTGCCACGCCACGCGATTCTTCATCGGCACAACAAGGTACTGTCGAGCAGGTCATCAAAAACGATGCCGGCGATCTAACTATTCGTCAAAACCAGGCCTCTGAAGTACAGCAGACCGATCTTGGCAAGAGCCTGATCGAATATTCTTTCCACACCAGCAAGCATGCATTGTATAGCGACAAGATCAAGAGCATGACTATCGTGCAGCCTTTGATCGGAAAGATATCTTCTGATGTTATCAGCCTTCAGCCACAGGTTGCTACCTATGAAGGGTTCGATGTAGTGGAACTGATCGGTACACAATATAGCGGCCGTCAGGCTTTGTCCGTTGTCGTTGCATTGCCGCAGGATGCTTATTATCGACAAGATATATATCCGTTATTATACCAGGAGTACCCGATCGCGGGCCAGATCAGATTGCACCGTGATACAGCAACACTCGGATTCTACCCGTCACGCGCGTTGCCCATCATGTCGCTCTACCAGATGCAGGCGGAGCTTTCCGAACCAACCGGTATTACTACAACACGAGTTCCCTATATATACAACCTGCCGGATGTATACCATCAGGATTTCATAGATCTGCAAACACAGGTGGTGAATACATTCCTGGGTACAGACCAGCAGAATCGTTATGCATCCATTATCATGGGCGGCTATCCGATGATTCGTGCCGGTAATTATCCTGTGAAGTTCCAATATATACTTCCGAATGGTAAACAAGGTTCTTCAGCAATATTCATGTATAATAATCCGATCAAATGAAAAAAGATCGCCTCTATATATTCATCACTCTACTGATTATTTGCTGCACGGCCCTGACCGGGTACAGCCAGCGAACAAACTTCGTAAAAGCTATTGGTCGCGCGCAGAAAAAACAGATCCTCATACGCTGGGCTGTAAATCAGCCGCGTGCATGGAAGCTGTCCAACCAACATGGTTTCGAGGTAGTGCGGTATACCGTTATCCGCGACAGCGTTATTCTGAGAACACCGGAACGTAAATATATAGGTATACTGAAGCCTGCCGAACAAAGTGCATGGATTGTACCTGCCAACAGCAACGAGTATGCAGCCATTATAGCACAGGCCTTGTACGGTGAAAGCTTCGAAGTAAGCAGTACGGATAAAGAGACTATACTATCGTCCATCAATAAAGGTCAGGAGCTTGAACAGCGTTTTGCACTCTCACTCTATGCGGCCGATCAGAATTTTACCATGGCACAACTGGCAGGCTGGGGGCTGACCGATACCGATGTAAAAGAAAATGAAAAGTATCTTTATCGGATAAAATCAAAAGTTCCATCGGGCCAATTGGTGATTGATTCGGCAGCAGTGTTCATTGGCTTGAAAGATTACAAGCCACTCCCGGAACCGACAGAAGTATTAGCACAATTCAGTGACAAAACTGCAGTGATCAGCTGGGACTATAACTCACTTAAAGATTACTATAACTCATACTATATCGAGCGTTCCTCGGACGGCAAGAATTTCTACAGGATCAGTGAGCGCCCCATCATGCAAATGAGTGAGAGTGATGCGGTAAAGCCTTCCGGCAGAATTCACTACGTAGATGCATTGGGCATGAATAACGTTACCTATTACTATCGCGTGCGCGGAGTAACTTCGTTTAGCGAGATAGGCCCGCCTTCTGCGAAAGTATCCGGGGTTGGTCAAAAGATACTCGAGTATGTGCCCCATATCACCAAGTCGGTGATCAATGAAGCTGGTGAACTGGAACTCAGCTGGTCTTTCGAACGAGCCGGCAATGCATTGATTCGCGGCTTTACACTCAGTCAATCACCGACCGAAGAAGGCCCTTATATACCAGTAATACAAAATATACCGGCTACCCAACGTATACTTCGGTATACGAAACTTTTCCCAACAAACTACTTTACCATCACGGCCGATGCTGTAAGCGGAGAGTCGCGCACATCCATGTCTGTGCTGGTGCAGCCCGTGGATAGTATACCTCCCCAGGCTCCTCAGGGCATAAGGGCTGTAATCGATTCACTCGGTGTTGCCACCATTACCTGGGCACCCAATACCGAGAAAGATATATATGGATATAAGATATTCCGTACATATGTAAAGACAGCGGAACCCACACCGCTCACCGATACAGTGTATATCGGGACGACCTTTACAGATAGCGTAAGCATGCGCATCACCAATCGCAAAGTATACTATACGGTTACGGCGTTGGATCAACGCTATAATCAATCGGCTTTCTCAACACCGGTAGCCGCGGTTAAACCGGATATTATTCCTCCAACCAGTCCGTTGTTTACAAAATGTGAACTGACGGGAAATGAAGTATTGCTGCGCTGGTCTGATTGCCATGATGATGATGTGGCATCACACGTTATCTACAGGAAGAGTGAAGAGCAGAAGGAGTGGAAGCAGATTAAAAAATTTGGAGCACACACAAGTGGTGAGTATAAGGATGCCGATGTAGCGGGCGGTACTGTATATACCTATACATTGGTGGCAGGCGATTCCAGCGGTCTTGAATCAAAACCTTCAGCACCGGTAAGCATAAAAGTTATTCGCAGACCCGGTGATATAACGGTGAATGCTTTTGATGTATACATCGACCGGCAAAACCGTTACATCGAATTGTTCTGGCGCGATTCGCAGGATAACGTTGAGGAGTATCAGCTCTATAAAGCTATAAAGGGATCTCCTGCTACACTGTGGCGTGTACTCAAGCGCGAGGAGAAACGCACAGTAGACGAGAAGCTAGCCGTAAATACCGAGTATAGCTATGGTATACGGGTAGTCACCAGAAAAGGAGAGGTGAGCAAGATTAAATGGTTGGAGGTTAAATATTAGTACACGCTATTGGGTAAGGATCTATGAAAAGACTTTTACAATTCTGTTTGTTTTTAGTTTTCTATCAGGCTGCCGCGCAGACTGATTTTTCGAATGAATACATGATCACTGTATCCGGTGGTGTAAACTATGGAGGCGATCTGAGTTCAGGCTGTGGAAGCCGCTATGATATCATCCTGGAATTTGAAGATGGGACATCGCAAACCATTGTAAGCAACGGACATGGTGGCGGTGGTACGGTGGCATTCTATCGTAAATTTTCATTTCGAAGTGATAACCGCGTAAGACGTGTTATCGCGTTTGGTAAAGCGCACAGGCAAAGTCCCCGATACCGTTCGTGTGGCTATAGAAGAATTGATGAAGGAAATATATACCTGCCTTTGGATCTCAATACCGATTACCCATGTGTGAACAGACTATACCGAAATGTTTTCAGAGGATTTAACAGCAGCGAACTTACTGTAGATATTCAACCGGCATCGAATCGTCTCACCACAACCTTGTCAATGCCAAACAACGGTACCAATCGCAGGAGAACATCCTATGCATTGGATGCCATGTTTACCACTGGCAGCGATCGTGTTTTCGCGGGCTACCTGGACTCATGGTCCAGAAACACCGCGGTAAACAGAAAGGACTCCGTTATCTTATTAAAATCTGATGTACGCTCTGTTTTATTAACTACTTCAGGTCAAACCGTTGTTGGCCGTATCGTCCGCGCATTTAACACGTCACATACATTTAACTTGCCGGCTTTCACAAATAGTCTGGATGTTACGTATCCGTTCAATCTTTTTCCGGATGCTCCTGCGGGTAGCCTTAGGGTTGTATACAAGAAGATTAAATTCCCATTGAAGTACGGGCCAAGCACTTCCTATATATTGCCCTCGGATACCAGTAATCGAGTTGTGCTACTGGGGCCTCGCGGAAATCCTGCGTCTTTCTACCACTGGGTATATAGCTTGGATGGTGTGAACTGGACAAACCTTCCTGCTAAATTTCAAGGACAAAGTCGGTTAAATATATCCGGTTATGATATTCTCGGCGATGAATTCTGGAAGTATCATAACAACAATATATTCTTCAAGATCATTGTGGATTGTAACGGTGCTGAATCCGAAACGCTCACACTTTCGGCAAGGCTTTCTGCTCCGAATATAGTGTCCGTTACACCAGATCCCGATCGTTGCTTTGATAAACCACAAGACGGATCATTCAAAGTAATTTTCAACAGGCCTTTGCATGTAAGTGGGATCGGAGAGCCGGAAAGTCTCACGATTCTGGTTACCGATGCAGCAGACAATTCAGTGACGATCGATCAGTTTATTGATGTTACACTCGAGGCCGATAACAGTTTCACCTGGCCACGCAGACTTTTTTCGGACAGAAATTATCAGATCAGGCTACTCGGTAAATTTAAAGAGGTGCCTACGTTTACGGACAATCCAATAAACCATGCACGCAACGTTGAGTTGATGAGGCCCAGACCGATTACATCAACGCTTACACCGGAGGCAGTACATTGTCACGATGGAGGTGACGGTAAAATTCATCTCGTTGCCGATGGTGGTGTTGGCAATTATCGTTTTCAGTATTTGCCTGGTGGTGCTAGGGATTCGGTGCTGGTAACATTTGCAGAGGCAACAACGCATACACTGGAATTTCTTCGTTACGGTATATATGGTTTTAAAGTGATGGATGGCAATCAGTGTGTTGATGCAGCCCGCGCCAAAGCGGTGTTGGTAAATCAGCCGACTGACTCGCTGCACGTTGGTTTTTCTAAAACTACCGATCCACGTGCCTATCACTATAAAGATGGATATATAGAGACTATACTTGTGGGCGGTACGCCATTTCCGGATCAAAGCTATACCGTGCAGTGGTTTGACCCTGTTAACCTGTTGCCCGATTCACTCTATAACAACGCACCGCTTGGACAAGGCTATCAGGCGAACATCGATAGTCTTGGAGATGGATATTATCAACTGCGCGCATACGATAGCCAATATGCTTTGGCACATCCCGATCATCGCAAAGGATGTGCTGTGGTGAGTGATATATTTCGCCTCATTGAACCGCCACCTCTGGTTGTAGCGATAGCCGAATGGCATTTTGTAAGTTGTCATGGATATGACGATGGCGAACTGGTGGCACATGCAAAAGGTGGTGTGCCGTATCAGAATGATCTTCCATACCGGTATGAATGGCTCAAAGATCTAGGAGGGACTCCTCAGTCGATTACACAACAGGATAGCATCGCCACGCAGTTGAAGACAGGTATATATAGGGTGCGAATTCTCGATAAGAATAACATTGCTAAAGTATCGGATCCCTTTTTATTGGTAGAACCCGATGTGTTAACGGCAGCTGTTACGACTACACCGATAAGCTGTAGCTCAGGAACGGATGGCAGTGCAGAAGTTACCTCTACCGGAGGTACATTGCCCTATACCTATAGCTGGTCGGATGGTGCAACGACAGCATTGAATATAAATCTCATCGAAGGGCGTTACTTTGTCCTGGTGAAAGATGTTAGAGGATGTACTGCTACAGCCAATGGCAATGTTGTTTCCCCCTCACCGCTGCAGGTAGATAGTTTGCTTACAAACCCACAATGTTTTGGCTATGAAAACGGAAGCATTGATATTACCGTGGTTGACGGAACACCCCCTTACAAGTATAGCTGGAGCAATGGTGAAGAGACGGAAGATATACAGCAACTGTCAGCGGGTATCTATACCGTACAAATCACCGATGATAATGATTGCATAAACTATCGAAGATATGAGTTGATTGATCCGGCTCCTGTAAATGTTGACCTCGGTAGAGACCGCACGCTATGCACCGATCAGGTATATATAGCCGATGCATCGATTGATGACCTCGCAGCACAATACCAGTGGAGTGGCCCTAACGGCTTTACTGCGCAGACCAGCGCAGTCACACTTTCAGCGAACGGGACCTATGCTGTACATGTAGTGGATTCACATGATTGCCACGGTGAAGATGATATCACCATCAGACGCATAGAGGTAATTATAGGCGCAGAGTTTATCGTTACCACACAGGCCTTTAAAGATAAACTGGTTACACTCGTTAACATCAGCGATCCTCAACCCGACAGTGTTACGTGGTGGGCCTCAGAGGATGAAGTTGAATTTACGGCTTCGTTGATCAACAAAGCCGAACTCACCTTCGCCGATACAGGAACGTACAATATATATATGCGCGCCTACTTGCAGGGCTGTGAAAAAGATTTCACCAAGGCAATTGTGGTTGTAGCCGGTACATTCGATGAGGATACGAAGAATGAGTCACCATTCCTGGAAGAGTTTACCGTTTCCCCGAATCCAACCGATGGTAAATTTTCGGCCATCGTTGGGTTACGCGAACAGACTCCGATTCGCTTGCGGATGATTTCGGTGGCAAGCAATGTTATTGTAGATGATCGTCAGGCACTCGGCAGTGCGCGCTATGAGTTACCGTATGATCTGAACCTTGCTTCCGGAGTATATTTCCTGCTGCTGGAAACTGCCAAAGGAAACTATATACTTCGCGTAACGATCTATTAGTAAATTTTCTCTGTCGATGAATTGGATGTCCATGCTATATATACTGAAAATCGTTAACGTTATGCCAGGTGTTTTTACACGGAAGATACTATTCAAAAGTATATTCATGTTGTTGTTGTGCCAAACCGCATGGGCGCAATTTCCTGTGCAGGTAAATACACAACTTCGTCCGCCCTATACACTTCAGTTAAGTGAATACTATGCCTCCGGTCGGGAGAAGCTCGTAGTGATTCTTACGAACCGCGATCTGAATAAGCCAATTCTGAATGTACGGCTTCGAATGATCATTGAAAGTCAGACCGTACAACTGCGGACGAAGGCGTATGCAGATTTACCGGTGATAGCATTGGATGCGGGTGTGCCGGTGCGCCTTTCATTATCAGATCTCGCTCCGTATTTTAATCCTGAGAACATGGACTTCTCGGGCATCACGCGGCAACAGTATATGCAGCAGGCCCGCCTCCCCGAAGGATTTTATCAATTCTGTTTCGAAGCAATAGAAGTGTCTTCCGGACAGGTAGCCAGTGGTAAGGGATGTGCCATGGCATGGATAAGTTTGAGCGATCCTCCATTACTAAATGTACCACGTAAAGGTGAAGCGATTGCTTATAAAGAACCGCAGAACATTATCTTCCAATGGACACCGCGTCACCTGAATTCTCCGAACTCTGCTTTTCAAACTGAGTATGATTTCCAACTGGTTGAGTTATGGGACACATCACTGGCACCGGAAATTGTTTTTCAATCGGCAGCTCCGCTATATGAAACGACTACACGCACTACAACCCTTCTCTATGGTCCGTCACAACCGTTGCTGATCGTTGGTAAACGCTATGGCTGGCGTGTACGCGCGCGTGCACGCAGCGGTATAGAAGATGTCGATGTATTTCGAAACCAAGGTTATAGCGAAATATACTGGTTCACCTATCAGGATACGTGTCCGCCTCCGGCAGGTATAGCAGCGACACCCGGTACATTTGGTAATCTGGAGTTTAACTGGGTGGCCGATCGCAATCACCGATCTTATGTTGTTACCTATAGAGAAAAGAGTAAAGATGATGCTACATGGTTCGATCAGAAAACAGAACAGGCCATGGCGCTGGTATACGATATGCAACCAGGACTGGTATATGAATATCGCGTGGGCGCATTCTGCAATACTGATCAGCCAACATTCAGTGAAATCAAAACTGTTGAAGTACCGGCGAGAAATTCAGAAACATTTGTCAACTGTAGTATTGTACCCGATCCGGATATATCCAATAAAGAGCCGATACAAAACCTCAAGGTTGGTGATATTTTTCGCGCGGGTGATTTTCCTGTGAAGATACAGGAAGTAAGCGGCACGGGTACCTATACCGGTAAAGGATACGTGACAGTTCCGTTTTTAGGAAAGGCAAAAGTGAGTGTAACCTTTAGTGGTATACAGGTAAATACCGGCTATCAACTCATAGCAGGAGAGGTAGTAACGAAATATGGAGGGAAAGGTGATGGTATAAAAGATATCGATGAGACACTCGATCAATTCCGCGGCTATGAAGGGTTGGTATCACGATTGAAAGGTCTCACCATTACCATGGACTCTGCTGCATTGAGCAGTCTTACCGACAAAGTTGTAAAAGAGGCAAAAGAAGAATTACCATCGGAGCTTTCCAATGAAATCCGCCAGGATGTTACACAACTAAAAGAGAGCAAGCAGGCATACGATAAAGCCAATGCCGCCTATACTGCGGCAACATCTCCTGAAGAAAAAGAAGCAGCCAAAAAGAAACGAGATGAGGCTGAAAAGACATTTAAAGAGATTCAGGAAAAGTTTGAAGGCAAGTCTCCTGATGCTATCGATAGCGTAGCGTATACCATCGATTTTGCACAGGCAGACAATGCAGTATATGGTTTCGATCGCTTGCGATATAGACCGTATCATGAGTCGAATTATGATGCAAAGCAAAAGGGTAAGGAGCTATACTATATTCCGTGGAAAGCTGTAGCAACCGGTTCGTTCGACCTGGTAAAAGCATATTCGGCTCAGCAGGGTAGTCCTTTGCCACAAGATCTTGTATTCCGTTCTACAACGGGAGCTCTACAGGCCCAGCGCGGTACCAATCCACAGGAAGTAAATGTTCGCGTGCACGGCTATGGAAACGGTGATAAGAATGAAGTTACAGCCTATATACGGAAAACCGGTGCTGACGGCAAAGAGATCTTAACGGAAGCCGGAAGTCTGAATGTGATCAGCTATAGCAAAGTGATACGCAAGTTGGTGCTCGTGCCGGTGAACGCAACAACATTGGATGTGTCGCCACAAGAAATACAGTCGCAGTTAAACGCTATATATGGTAAAGCAGTTGTGCAGTGGCAGGTACAGACAGATCTACCGTTTGCCAGTGCATACGATGTAGACGATAATGGACTCGATGATGGCGATAGCGAATTCCTGTCCAATTATACTGCTGAGATGGAAACGCTCATCAGCGAGTATGAGCAGAAGAAAGTATTGGAGGAAGATACATACTATCTTTTTCTTGTATCCGGTTCAGAGAGCAAAACAAAGCTCGGGTATATGCCGAGAAAGAAAACGGCAGGGTTCATCTACATGGATCTGGCGCGGGGCGGGTCATTGATAAAAACAATCGCTCATGAATTAGGACACGGAGCCTTCCGACTTGAACACACCTATAAAACTTATGCATCATTAGCAACCGGTACAACCGACAACTTGATGGACACTCGTCCGGATGGTATAGCGTTGCATAAGTATCAATGGGATCTCATTCACGATCCTGCACTTGTCATTCCAATACTAGAGAATGATGAAGACAATGAATTGCTTGCACAAGTCGTGCAATGTTTAACAGGAGCAAGTCTTGACTTTTCCATGTACTATACCGCTATATGGATAACCATGCAGTTCGATGATGCTATACCAGAATCAAATAAACCTGCCTTTGCAGATTTTTCTGCCATTACAGGTTATAAAGAATTTAGTAAGACGGAAGCTGTTGTATCGGCTGGTATATCTTGTGCAATGGCTAACCTGCCTTCTTTTATATCACCAAATGCGAGCAGAAAACTTAAGGCTGGATTATCCGCATTGGGTGGAGCTGTAACAGGCTTTGCCACCGAAACAAGTAAACAATATGGGATAGCATATACCAAGATAAAGCAACAAGGAAAAGATCCAGGCATGACTGATGTAATAACTGAAATGGACTGGAAACCTGTTATTCAAAATTCAGCAGCAAGCGGACTGATTACCGGGACTGCAACCTGGATTGCTGCGAGCCCAAAGTTTCGAAGTGTTCTCGACAAGATTGAAGTAAAACTGAAAATTTCCGTCACTAAGGATAAGGAAAAGTTTATCGCCTTTCTAAATGAAAGGATACTTAAAAAACCGTTTAAAGAAATTACAATAGATGTAAATCTCGCGCTTAAGAGTAGAATCGACCATATTCGTAAAATTAAATTTGACGCTAAGGCGAATGGAACTTTTAAATTTACGGGATGTCATTCTAAAAGTGCCATTGATGAATTAGGAGGCAACGCGCGTATCGAAATCACAATACCAAAAAACACGGCCGGAGTATACGAAGCAAAAGTATTTGCCAAAGGACCTAACGGGATAGAGATTGCTAAAACTGGTAATGGTGGTAAATCGACTTTCTTTCCCGATAGTTGGGATGAAGCAAGAATTTTGGAAGAAGCAGAACATGCTGTTAGAAATAATCGTGGTCTAGTGCCTAATACATCAAACCAATATTTTGGCTATTCGAAAGATGGTAAGATCAGAATTGAGTTCTATTATGACGATGTTACGGGTAAAATAAATTCGTTTTTCCCCTCTTTAAATCCATAATTATAATGATTAAATATACTATTGAAAGTAGCGACAAGAATCATCGACCTGCTGTTTCGTTTGAAAATGAATACTGGTGGTTAAGCGAGCTTAATTCTTGCGATACGAATTATATTATCAACGATGTGTTGCCCAATCTGGATAAAGTCATGAAGGGCGAATTGTCAGAATATGAATTTGGATACGATGCTACCATTATTGATTTCCATAGGGATAAATCAATTATTAGCTATGGCTATGATGAAGGGAAGCTGGAGGTAATTTCTTCAGATATATATGCTTTCATGTGTGAGTGGAGAGAATATTTAATAAAATGGGATGCAGGCCAATAAGAAAGTAATGTTTTGATGAAATTAAAATGACTACAATATTGAAAGGAAGTATACTTGTTGTATTAGTACTTTGTGGATTTACGAGTTCGGCGCAGCAAGACATGCAAATGTATTTCTCTGCTATAGCTAGTGAACAATCTACAATCCCATTCACATTTGATCCGGCTATAGGAGAGAACCGCTATATACAGGTATTGTCTCCTTATCTGAAGGATACATTGCTTGCCGTGCGCTCCGAAGCCTATCATTTAGTGAGTCGTTTAGGACAAAGTAGTAAGCAGACAAAGACACGGAAAGAAGTAGTAAAAATACTCCTGAAAGGCTGGCGTGATAAAGACACCGGTATAAACGGGCAGGTAGCCAATGCGTTGTTCAGATTCAGCAATGAAGACTTTGATAAAACAGTATTGGAAGATATCAGAGAGTTAAATCGCTCTATACCCTATAGTGGAAAATTATTCAAACTCATTGGTAAACTCGACATACGTGATCAGTTGAATATTATAAAGACGCATCTTCAAAATCAGCAAACTCCTTTGTCAAGACAAGATGTGTGGTCAGCATATGTCGCGATGGCGCGGATGGGTGATGTGCTCTCTGAGCAAACTGTTATGGACAAAGCCAATAAGCTGGGCTCCAACGATGATACTATATATGAGTTGTACCCGGACCTGATATATATAGGTTCACGTACAACGATTGATTTTCTGGTAAAAGAATTATACGGTGAAGAAAATAATTGTTCATCACCGGACGCAGAATCGGAGCGACCGATCAATTGTGCGTACCGTGTTATGGAGATACTCGCACCTGTCATTAAAGATTACCCGGTGGCTGTTAGTGCGAGCGGAGACCTGGTAGAGAAAGACTATCCAAAAGCATTGGCAACGATCCGGGCATGGTTCAACGAGCGTAATGGGAACTATACTATTGTGAAACGATAATGTTATGGTGTGCTATATGAAGAAGAATTTGATAGGTATAGATTGGAGCAGGTTGTTAGTACAGGTATGCATCACGATGATCGTGTTTTGTTTGTATGCATGCTTCCAGGAAGAGACGGTGCCTGTTACGATCGATTTTACTTATACCATCGGGAATGAAAGTTATACTACACCGGCTCGTATTACCATTGCGAACAATACTACCGGAGCTGAAAAATATTCCTGGACATTTGAAGGCGGACAGCCGGCAACGTCTTCCTTGCGCGACCCTGGTATTATTACCTTTACTGAAGCGGGTGCGCATACCATTACCCTTGAAGCATGGAGTGAAGATGATCGCCAGAGTAAAACAATATCGCTTACAGTATATAATGGCGTAACGCCTGATTTCTCTGTAGAAATTTTAACAAACAATATAGCACCGGTAACAGTTCGGATCACCAATAAGACCATAGGGGGAACTGGATTCCGCTGGGTTTTTGAACAAGGTAATCCTGCTGAGTATACAGGAGAAAATCCTCCGGATATCCAGTTTGTTGAACCGGGTGATCATAAGATTATACTCATTGTAGAGAATGGCCCCGCAGTTGATTCACTGGTGCAAACTATATCGGTAAGTCCTGCATTATCTCCTGACTTTGAAATCATTCCTGACTTTGAAGATGATGACTACGAGGCTCCGCTACGCGCTGTGCTAGCGAACAACACAGTAGGAGGTCTGCAATGGCAATGGTCATCCAGTGGTGGGCAGATCAGTAACACAACCGTACAGCAACCCAGTATATATTTCTCAAAGGCCGGTACCTACAGCATTACTTTGCAAGCTTCCAACGGTAAAGAGACCATGACTATCACCAAAGATATCGTAGTTAAGCCCAATACGGGGCTTCGAACCTTTACCGATATTAAACTGGGTATCAACACAGCGCATGCTTCTATTGGTAGTTTTTACTCCACAAGCTTGCGGAGAGTCGTCACCAAAAATGATCCTGATTCTTTGTTGAAATATGTAGATATAGCATACTTCGGACTCAACGCTACATTCACTTTTAATAAATTCACTTCCCCGGATTCTGTGGAAGAATATACCTTTGATCCGATACCGCAGGGGCAGATAACGCATTTCATTAACTCTCTCGATAAGTGTGCATGCGGAATTTCGTTTTCCGAAAGCGATTTTGATCAGATGACGACAGACGCTCCTTTGCAAGCGCTCAACATTACATCAACGGCTAAAGGACTTCAGCCTTTTGATGATGTGCAAGTGCCACGCATCGTACTATTCAAAACACAGGACAATCGTAAGGGCGTTATCAAGATCAAGTCGTTCCATTATGATGGCTTACAGTCCTATATACTTGTGGATATAAAAGTTCAGAAAAAATGAATCCTTTCTACTCTTACCGTTGTTTGTTAGTTCTGTTAGCGCTCTCCATAGGGTCGTTTTCATATGGGCAATCCATACGTCTCGATAATCTGCGTGATCAGTTTGGTAAAGGCAAACCTTTCAAATTTAACGGAGCTTTGTCGGCCAATGGTATATATTATAATGGTAATGGGGGCTACGGCCGTGATCCGTTTTCATACTTTGTTAATGGTAGTATGAATCTTAATCTGTATGGGCTCGTGAACCTGCCGTTTTCGTTTACGCTCACCAGCTTTGGTGGTGATTATTCGTACCCGGTGCCGCCAAACCGTTTCAGTATACATCCGTCCTATAAATCAGTAACAGCACATATTGGAAATATAGCAGCAACATATTCTCCCTATACCGTAAATGGCTATTTATTTACCGGGGCCGGGGTTGATGTAGAACCTAAGGACAGCGGATTAAAGGTTAGTGGTATATATGGTCGTTTGCAGAAGGCTGTTGAATATGATACAACCAACCGTATTACACCGGCTGCTTATGAGCGCATGGGATGGGGGAGCAAAATAGAGTATCAAAAGAATAATTACCGGTTGGGTATGATTGCGTTTCATGCGTGGGATGATGTGAATTCAATTCAGAACAAGCCTGATAGTTTGCAGATATACCCAATGGCCAATACGGTAATCAGTTTTAATGCCGGAACGCGTGTATGGCAGCACATGGATATAGCCGTTGAATATGCCACGAGTGCTTTAACAGAAGATGTAAGGGCAGCGGATTCGGAGGGGAGTAATCTCTTTAGCCGCGCGATCGATTCAAAAGAGTCCACCGGTTATTTTCATGCTTTCAAGTCATCGCTGCAGTATACATTTACCAGTACAATACTGGGTGTTGGGTATGAGCGTATCGATCCGGGATATAGAACGCTGGGTACATACTATCTTAATAATGACCTTGAAAATATTACTGTGAATGCAGCCCAGCCGTTGTTCAAAAGCAAAGTGCAACTGGCGATGAACATGGGCTTCCAGCGCGATAACCTCGACAACGCCAAGTCAGGTTCATCGACACGGTTCATTGGTTCGGTAAATGTATCCTATACTCCGTCTGATAAACTGACCTCAGCGTTCACGTATTCAAACTTTCAGACCTTCATGCGTATTCGTCCGCAGTTTTTAAGCATCAACAGGCTGGATAACTTCCAGAACCTGGACACGCTTGACTATACGCAAGTTTCTCAAAATGCAAGTGCGTCAGCAAGCTATATGCTTTCGCAGTCGGAAGATGAAATGAAAGGTATAAGTGTAGATATCAGTTTTCAGGAGACTGCCGATGAACAAGGAGGTGTGGTACGCAATGGAAATCTGTCGCAGTTTTATAATGCATCAGTTATGTATACACTATCACGCATGACCACTGGGAGAAATTTTTCCGCCGGGTTAAATGCTTCTTATAATACAATTGGTCGAGATGAGTTTATAACCGTTGGTCCTATAGCCAGCATAAGTGCAAGTATACTACAGAAGAGAATCACAACGGGAGCTAATCTCTCTTACAACGCAAGCCGTAGCGTTAATGAATGGGACAATCATGTCTTCAATGTAAGGTGCCATGCCGTATATAAAGTACAGCGAAAACATACCTTCAACCTGAACGTGCTTAATCAATGGCGCAGCACCTCGGAAGCAAATACCAATGACGTTACAGTTACAATGGGGTATAATTTTATACTTGGCGGGTGAGTGATTTGTTATCCGGGAGATCCAAGATACAGAGAAGTATAGGTGTTAATTTTTATAGGACTTTATGTGGTTAAACTATACATCAGTGACGATGTCAGCGTTTCATTCGCTTTCAGCGCATGGAAATATAGTTTTAGTTATGTGGTTTGAACCGCCTGTTTGTAAATCGGCAAATGGAATGTGAACGTACTTCCTATCCCTGGCTGACTTTCTATAGTGAGCACACCGCCATTTTTCTCGATGAACTCGCGACAAAGCATAAGTCCAAGCCCGGATCCTTTCTCTCCGGAGGTTCCATATTTAGTAAAGTATTCCTTCTCAACAATCTTATTAATGTCCTCTGGAGAAAGACCTGTTCCGTTGTCTTGTACCGATATAAATATAGAATCATGATCTGTTTTGGTGCTCACTTCGACAACACCAAATTCGGGAGTGAATTTTATGGCATTGCTAACCAGATTGCGAACGATAAGTTTTATCATATCCTGATCTGCATATACGTTCTGAAGCCCTTCGGTGATTTCAGCTTTCAGTGTAATTGATTTTTTTAGAGCCTGGGGACTGAGTAGGCTACTATTTTCATGAATTATATCGGCAACGTTGAGTTCTGATTTGTTTACCTGAATACCTCCCATTTGTCCTTTTGCCCATTGCAGCAAGTTGTCTGTTAGCGTAGAAACATAATTGGCCCTTTCTTTCAAGTCAGGC
The DNA here is from genome assembly GCF_900167975.1 of Ohtaekwangia koreensis. Lineage (GTDB taxonomy): Bacteria > Bacteroidota > Bacteroidia > Cytophagales > Cyclobacteriaceae > Ohtaekwangia > Ohtaekwangia koreensis. The sequence continues at coordinate 103,580 of NZ_FUZU01000003.1, read as the reverse complement.
ATAAGTTTGTATTGAAATTCTTCCGCTGATATATATCCACGTTCGATCATATTAAATACTTCACCGAACTGGCGTATTGGTCCGCGCAGATCATGGGATATAATAGAGAATAATTTGTCTTTAGTATAATTCGATGCCTTCAGTATTTCGGCTTGCTGCTCAAGGGCTTCACTTTGTAAAAGAATTTCTTCGTTCATCGCCACGAGTTCTTTTGTCTTTTCATGAACCTTATGCTCAAGAATTCTTTTTTGCATGTTTACTCTTTTTGTTCGCAAAACAGTAAGCCAATACATGGTAAGGGCAAGTACTAGAGAATATACCATGTATGCCCAAACCGTTCTATAAATAGGTCGGTTTATACGAAATGTATAGCTCGCGATGTTGCTTTCACTGTTATAAACATTTTTGGCGCGTACCTGGAAAGTATAGTCACCTTCTGGTAAATTCGTGAAGTGTGCTTCGTTTGCATCGGTCCATGCAGACCATTCTTTGTTAAGACCAATCAGCTTATATTGAAATTCATTCTTTTCAACATCTTCATTAAAAATAACATTGAAGTAAAACATCAAACTGTTTTTTGAATACGGGATGTCCATCGCTCCATCCGTGCGACAATCGAAACAAATAGTAGAGTCCGCAGCGATTACTTTTTTAATTACCGGCTGAAGTGGTTCCTGATAGAATGTCTGTTGATTCGGATTATAGGAAACGACTTTGTTGTTGTTACCAAACCAGGCTCCGCTTGAAGTAGCTGTTAAAGGAACGCCAGTATCAATCCACGTAATCTTATCAAATAGTGTACGTAGCAATGCGTAAGTACTGTCAGCCGCCCTTACCAATATTCCTGAAAACGACCCCGCTTCATCCATTGACTCCCAAGCACGTAAGTACAGTTGTCCCTCCTGTGATTCTGCCAGTGAGACGATTGTATTTCCATGCAATGCCTTGGTGAATCGATTATCGGGTTCAAAAATGTCGTTCGCGTCATTATAGCAATATATACCGTCTGTTGTCCCTGCAATGATTTTTTGATCCCTTAATTTAAAAACCCTATTATAAAGATTAGAAGGAAGCCCGGAAGATGTAGTATAGAACTTTTTTTCAATGACAGAATCCATCTTCTCATTGAGCCGTAGTTTCCAGATACCTTTTCCGTCATGTGAAATCCATAGGTTGCCTGCACGATCTTCCTGTATATAGCGGGTCTCTTCTTCGAAGCCGTTTATTTTATGCTTCCTCCAGGAAGCTTTGCCTTTTGTTAACAACCATATACCCTCGTCAGCAGTACCCATGATTATACTTCCCTGACTTTGTTTCAGAATGCACAGAGATAAAACCGACGAATGCGTTGTCAATTTGGTCGCTTGCTGATGCACAACTTCAAAAACACCATCTGAATGTGCCAGGTAAGACCGATCTTTTAAAGTATAAATATTCCAAATGAGGCCATCTGTACCCGGTACTAACTTGAATTGATCGTTTTGCTTTTGATGATATAGTCCTATATCTGTACCCACGTATCGTTCGTCACCTTGACCCCCTAAAGCAAATACAACGCCCTTAAAACCGTTGGCCTTGTCGTAGTAGGCAAGGGGAGAGCTTGTAATAGTCAGCCCTATAAATTCGTCTGTTGAAAACCACAAATTATGGCGAGCATCTTCATAAAATATCGTAGACCATAAATTACTTTCCCCGAGCATCGCGCTAGTGACCCTGCCAAGAATTTTTCCGTTCAAGTCAATAATCATTATCTCCCGGTCTGTAAGTAGCGCAAGTCTGTTATCTGTCAACATACATATCCGTGTTATAGGGAGACCTTTCAAGGTTGTATTAATCCCTTCAGAGAGAACTTGTTTCTTTCCATTCGAAGGATCTATTAACAACACTCGATTTGCCTGATCTAAAATCAGAAAATATTTTTCCTTATAACTATCCATTGGTCCGATATCATTGGCCTCCAGATTTAAATTTACATTTGATAAGGTATCGTTCTTATAAAGGTATACAGTATATGTTTTAGCGTCTACCCAGTACAACGAATCGTCCAATGGGATAAAATATATATTGGGTGCGTCCAAAATGTCAATTCTTCCATCATGGTATATGTAGCAATGCAACTGATCACTAAAAAAAACGGATTGCCCTTGCACTCCAATATCTACTATAGATTTTATGTCAGAGCGCTTCTTCTCCGGAAGTAATTCCGTGAGTGAAACATACTTGAATTTGCCATCCAGAGTTTTTTGAAGATATCCGAATTCGTGCTCTGCACCAACGTATATGACTCCTTTTTTGTCGATGGCAAGCGACCAGCAATACGCATTATCAGGTAAATTCAGGAGCTCCCAGGAAATACCATCGAAGATTAAAACTCCATACGAGTTGGCGAAGTACATATTACCTTGCAAATCCTGTTCTACATCCCAGTTTTGATATGCTGCCTTGTGCGTCTCGGTCGGATAGCGCTGCATGAAAAGTTGCTGTCCGGTAGCTGAATTGTAGCAGCAAACAATAAACAGAGCAAGTAAGATATTGAACTGCATGTATATATATTGATGGTTACAGGTTAGGATTCATTTGCCACTGATAGCAACGGAGGTACTATAAATTTTGTGCGTGATCGTTCGGTTCAAGAACCTGAACTACCGACTAATTTGATCAATCAACAGTTCTTTGATTTGAGTTATTGCGATGATTTTTTCTAAAATGGATGCGCGCCGTTTTGTATTTTATTACTCACTTTGTATCATTTAGGTGATCCTTAAGTTCGATAGATTCTGACTGCTATTTTTATTCACCGGGCGATTATAATTATGCTGCGGTTCTCGTTTTACATATACATACCAAATATGCAGACCATCCGAAGGAAAACAAAGGGATGCAGGGATACAAAAACGTAATCAACCCAGCTGAGACTATTGATACAGCTTTTTTGGATTAATGAACCATCGGAAAGAAATGTTTGGATAAGTTTATAGGATATTTACTTTAATCACGACTAAAAAATTATTTTAAAGCGGTAAAGAATGTGTGAGTATCTCTGGGGAATGATGGTCGTTCGCCTAGATTGCCGTTCATTTCAGTAGGATGATCCATCAAAGGGCAACAATCGAATATTTTATTTTAGATATCGATGCAAGCAGGCAATTCCCCGTTGGTTTAAAATAGGATAGTGCGTTATAGATATCTCGCTGGTATAATTATATATTTAAACATTAAATAGTTAACCGGCTATGACTAACGCACAACTAACTGATGTTCTCTTCGGCTATGGAATCCCTGCTACGGAGGCCGCGGATTTATTAGCGATTTCCAGATCAGTAAGCGTTGAACGTGATGAATATTATCTGGCAAGCGGACAAATTCCCAAGAAGATGGCGTTCAATCTGAAAGGATTATTTCGATATGTATATCTCGATGCAAAAGGCAATGAATTTACCAAGAGTGTAATTCTGGAGTATAATGTACTAGCATCATACTCGGCCATGCTTCACCAGACGCCGTCTTATTTCGCTATACAAGCGCTGGAAGATTCTCAAGTGCTCGAAGTGCCCTACCAGGAATGGCTGAGACTGAAAGATACCAACCGGTTCTGGGATTTATTTCTGATCCGGATGCTTGAGAAAGGTTTTTGTGTCAAAGAAAAACGTGAGCGTGACTTGTTACTACTTGACGCAGAGACACGATATAAGAATTTTCTAGTAGAGTTTCCTGGGCTTGAGCATCGCCTCACCTGGCAGATCGTAGCCTCGTATTTGGGTATAAAACCGGAGTCGTTAAGCCGCATCCGAAAAAAGATGGCGGGTTAACCTATATCAATTTTTACAGTATAGGACCTGGTTAGTTTTGAGTCATAAGACTATATAATTATGACAAAACAAAACAACACTATTTTAATTACGGGTGGCAGCTCAGGCTTGGGATTGCAAATGGCAAAGGTTTTTTTGGAACGTGGCAATACCGTAATCATTTGTTCGCGCTCAACAGAAAAGTTAAAGCAGGCGAAGCTGGCACTCCCAAAGTTAATCACCTATCAATGTGATATTGCAGACCGCATAGCTTGCGAAGAAATGGTAGCCTGGCTCACGCGTCAATATCCATCACTCAACATGCTCATCAACAATGCAGCAATTGTACATAAAGAGGATTTTGTTCAAGGTGAGTCGATGGTTGAAAAGCTATACCAGGAAGTGTCCACCAATTTCCTGGCGCCCGTAGTGCTCATCAAATTGCTATATCCGCTTTTAGTCAGGCAAACGCACGCCCACATTATAAATGTGACCACCGGACTGGTATATATACCGCGCACGATATATCCGTTCTATAATTCTACGAAAGCAGCCTTGCATGCGTTCACCCAGGTATTACGTCAACAACTGAAAGACAGGCACATTAAGGTGACTGAAGTATTGTTCCCGGCAGTAGCCACTCCGTGGCATAATGGCAACCCGCCCAGTATTGCAATTACTCCGGAAAAGGCGGTGCATGAAATGGTTCAGCAACTGGACGCCTGCAAAAATGAAATCAGGGTAGGTAAGGTGAGATTACTATATATACTATCGCGTCTTGCACCCGCATTTGCCTTTAAGAAGTTAAATGCGCTTAGATGATTTTAGGGATGATCGGGGTGGTGTCATAATGCGCGGTCTGTTTACGTTTCTCCATCGGTTTATACTTTTGTTATCTCATCATACCATCCATCAAAAGCTATAATGTTTAAATGCAATGTTGTTGCATTTAAGAAAAGCGGGATCTATATTGCGTGCAATTAAAAATGATGAGCAAAGGAATTTTGAAGAGAGAAAGACGTGAACACGTTCAGGTGCTCATGCTTCTTTTGTCAATTCTTTATATAGCTGGTTCGTTACAGTTTGAATTACTTCATTCTTTTATACATCGTCATGAGCTTGTTATTACTCATTCACACGATCAGGAAAAAGACCCTTGCCATCGATCAATATATCACAACGACACACAGGAAGGCTGTGAGCATGACGCTCACTTAATTGTTTCTACTAAATGCCAAATGTGTGATCTTGCCTTTGGTGGCGATCAAACTATACTATCCTACGTTGTATCTGCCCATGGCGGATTTTCCACAGAGTATTTCGAATTTTATAAACTAAATCTCGAAAGCTACAAAGCTGTTTTATCATCGTCCCGGGCTCCTCCAACGCTTGCATAACTATACTCAAGGCTTCTAAGCCTTTTGCCATTTACGGCACTCATCCATTGTTCAATTTTTATTCCCTCCCAGAAGAAACAGTTCTGCTGCGGCCGGCTTTGCATGTCTGCATTGCTGCGCAGGAGTATGAGGTATATATATAGTTTCTATTTGCGATCAGGGAAATTATTCTAACGAAAACAAAAACACTATGTTACAGGCTAAAAGCCTCACAAAAGAATTCAATGGAAGAAAAGCGTTGAACGGGCTTAATCTTTCCGTAGGCAAAGGAGAAATATACTGCCTGCTGGGTCAGAATGGAGCTGGCAAAACTACGACCATCAATATTTTCTTAGGCTTCATGGATGCCACAACGGGTGAGGCGCTTATCAACGGAGAAGAAGTAAAATCAAGCAGAGATAAGACCAATAAGAGGATTGCATATATACCCGAGGTGGTGCAGTTGTATGGAAATCTTTCCGGTATCGAAAATCTCGATTTCTTCAGTCGGCTTGCGGGTTTCAAATATACTGTGCAAGAGCTAAAACAATTTCTTGTCAAGGGCGGGCTGCAGGAGGCAGCGCAAAGTATGCGGCTATCAACGTACTCGAAGGGTATGCGTCAGAAGGTGGGGATCGCTATCGCGCTTTCTAAAAACGCCGATATCATTTTTATGGACGAACCTACTTCAGGATTGGACCCAAAAGCTACTGCCGAGTTTACAATACTTTGTAAGGAGTTTGTGGCCGAAGGTAGATCTATACTCATGGCCACCCATGACATTTTTAACGCAGTTAATGTGGGCACTCGAATAGGCATTATGCGCGAAGGGTCGCTGGTGCACGAATTAGCCACGCGCGATATCAACGCAAGTCAGCTTCAACAACTCTATCTGGAAACAATCTAACACCATCAGCATGAAAAGAATTTTACTGTTATTATATATACTGGTTGCAATACTGAACTCCACTGTACTCGCTCAACTCGTTGTGACAGGGAAAGTTGTCAGCCAATCACAAGCCGTTGTGCCGGGGGCCACCGTGGCCATGAGAAAGGGCAACGATGTCAGCGGAGTAACGACAGCACAGGACGGCTCTTTCGAGGTTCAGCTGCCGGGTATAGGAGTATATGATATTGAGATCAGCTCTGTTGGTTTCGACCCGTATAGCAGGTCATATACGTTTCATGAACTGAAGGAATATGATCTAGGAACGATTATTCTAACCGAGTATACACAGGAGCTTCAGACCGTTGAAGTAGTCGGAAGAATTGATCGCGATTACCAAAGTAATTATTCTTTCTCTGCGACAAAATCGGCAATCGAAAATAAAGAACTCCCACAATCACTTTCCACTATAACAAAAGAACTGATCTCCGACAGGCAAGCTTTTCAATTGGCAGATGCTGTGAAGAACGTCAGTGGGGTGGCGCCATCCAGTTTTTACAATCAATACAACGTAAGAGGAATAAGTCAGAATGAAGAGGGGCAGATCGTCAACGGTATGCGTACACGCCAATATTATTTTTTGCAACCCATCACCTCTAACATTGAACGCATTGAAGTATTGAAGGGGCCAGCGTCCGTTACGTTTTCAAGTGTTGATCCGGGGGGCAGTATCAATATGGTCACTAAAAAACCACTGGCTACCGAACGCAGAGAAGTCAGTATGGGCGTGGGCAGCTTTAGTACCATGCGAGCCACTATAGATTTTACAGGTCCGCTAAATGAGTCAAAAACTTTGCTCTATAGGATCAACGGTGGTCTGCAGCAGGGGCGTTCGTACCGCGACCTTGTAAAGAATAATGCATTGCTTGTATCTCCTTCTATAAGCTATATACCGAGCGACAAAACTGCAATCAACGTAGAGATGATCTATAGTAACAATACCGGAACTCTGGATCGTGGTCAGCCGATCTTTGGTGCAACAGCAGGCTTAACGAATTTAAAGAGTACATCCACCAGCCTGAACCTTGGTGCTGCCAATGATTACTTCAAATCGAAAGAGATGATCATCATGACCAGTGTCTCTCATAAGTTCTCTGATAAGATTGGGTTCAACGCATCCTACATGAAACAGACGTGGACGGAAGATCTGCAGGAACACCGCACTACCAATGCGTTCGCAGTTGACATCAATAACCAGCCCGTGACAAACCTGGCAGCAATGCAGTTCGTTCAGCGGCAGCAGTACTGGAACGTAGATAATCTTACAGCGTATTTCAATTTTGATTTCAATACCGGGATCGTTAAACACAGGTTGCTAACGGGCTATGATCTGAGTCAGTGGAATAAAACAAAAGGTGGTGGACAAAATGCTGCGCGTGGATATTTGCTTAATGATGGAACCGTTGCCAACGCATTCATTCCTGCCAATGCCGCCAACTACCAAACGATAACCGTAGAGGGAAGAACATTACCCAAACCCAATGTTAACCATTTCAATCTAAGCAATCCTTCCTATACGATTCGTAATGTCGATGACTACATAATGAACTCCCGAACAGCAATTCCATCGGCCATGACCAGCACAAATGCTGTGTACATCCAGGAACAGGTGAAGATCGGAAAGTGGTCAGCACTGCTGAGCTTAAGAAATGAATGGTTTGAAGATATTACAAACTATAAAGCTCCGGGTGAAGCATCTTTCGATAACTCCGCTTTGATACCAAGAATCGGAATGACTTATGAAATCACCAGACAGGTCAACGTCTACGCTACGTACTTACAAGGATATCAACCTCAGTCGAACACCGTATCATTAATGCCGAGTACGGGAGCTTTCTTTTGGTCTGCGCAGTCGGCCGCCAGATTCAAACCGTTGATCAGTGATCTCAAAGAGATCGGTGCAAAAGGTGAATTCTTTGAAGGAAGAATCATGATGAGTATAGCAGCATATGAAATTAACCAGGAAAATATTCTCATCAACGCAAATCTTCCTGCATATCCCGACTCGCTTGTTCAACGTGGCGCTGACCGAAGCCGTGGAATAGAGTGGGAGCTTTCTGGCTATATTTTACCAGATCTGCAGATCAATGCTTCCTATAGTCACATTGACGCACGGATCGTTGAGGACAGTAATGCAGAGCTCAATGGCAAGCGCAAGGAGAATACGCCTGTCAACAGCGCAAACATCTGGATGCGTTATAATTTTCCACAACGCGCTCTTCGCGATTTGGGTGTTGGCATTGGTGCACAATATAGCGGCAGCAAAGTACCGTGGTTTACCCGCGCCTTTGAAGTTCCTGGCTATACAATAATGGACCTGGCTATCTATTACACGCCCTTGAAAGCAAACATGCAACTGGCCTTGAACATCAACAATGTTTTCAATACAACGTATTGGCTAGGCGCACAAAACTACTTACGACTGTTTCCTGGGGCCCCGAGAAACTACATGCTTACGGCTACCTATAAATTCTGAAAACTATGCGGTCAAAAATTGTCATGCTGATTGCCACACAATTCTGGAGCAGCACGTTTCATTCCAAGGCAGCCTATGGAATCTTCACTGTTATCATGGTGCTGATATGCTTTGCAGCCTATACAGGATGGCGAACCTATACCGTTCAAAATGACATTCGTGAGTACTATCAACGTGTTGTAAGGGAAAGTTGGGAGAACAATCCAGACAAGCATCCTCACCGCATGGCGCACTTTGGATCATTTGCTTTTCGTGTAAAATATCCGCTGAGCATTTTTGACTTTGGACTGGAAAGCTATACCGGAAATGCTATATACCTGGAAGCGCACAAACAAAACACAATCAATTTTTCGGAAGCGAGCTTCTCCACCGGGCTTTTAAGATTTGGTGAAATCAGCGTGGCCATGCTCCTTCAGATCATTCTGCCATTGGCAATCGTGTTTCTTGGATTCAGTGCTGTCTCCGCTGATCGCGAAAACGGTACGCTGAAAGTAATGCTTACACAAGGTGCGAGATGGAGGGAAATCTTAATGGGAAAATCCCTGAGCTTGATGGGACTAGCCATGTTAATCATCGTTCCCGCTTTTGTCATTACGCTCATATTTATGATCAATACTGAAACCTCACATACTGTTGAGCTATTCCTTCGCTATACGGTGACTATAGTCAGCTACGTCATTTTTCTTGCCGTAATTTGTCTTATTACTATAGTGGTGTCTGCTATCAGTGGAACATCCAAGAGTGCTTTATTGAAGTTACTAGCGCTTTGGTTGCTACTGGCTGTAATTCTTCCCAGAACAATGCAGGCACTTGGTAGTTATTTTTATCCGGCTCCTTCGAAGATAGAGTTTGAAACGGCAATCGAAGAAGATGTCCTCAAAGAAGGTGATAGCCATAATCCTAATGACCCTCACTACAAACATCTTCGTGATTCAGTGCTCATGGTCCACCAGGTAGACTCTGTTGAGAAGTTACCTTTCAACTATAGTGGTTTTGTTATGCGTGAAGGCGAAAAGATAAGTGCCAATATATACCAGGCACATTTAAGAAAGCTACTCACTGTATACGATAAACAAAACAGCATCACGAAAATGACAGCCATCCTGAATCCATTCAGCGCAATTCATAATGTTTCAATGGCTTTATCAGGAACGGACTTTGAGTCCTACAAGGTATTTCAAAATCAGGCAGAAGAATACCGGTATTTGCTTGCGCAGAAAATGAACGAATTACAAATGGAGCTTATCAGTAATGAGAAAGCTCCCCATGATAAACCGCATGCCATTAGCAGTGATCATTGGAGGGAAGTGCCGGATTTCAAGCCGACATCTTCAGAATGGATAACCTCCGTAAAGGACGAAGGGATATCTTTTATAGCACTCATTCTTTGGTGCGTTGTTGCCGTTGGTATTATAAACCGGATCTCAAAAACTTTAAAAGCGATTTAACTATGTATGTATTGCTTATAAAACAATTCCTGCGCTCGCGCATAAACGTGGTTGCATTGATGCTGCTTTTGACTATAGGAATCATTTCCATATTTATAGGGAGGCAATTTCTTTTCAGACAAGAGGAAACTATAGCCAAGGTAACCGAGCACCAGCGAACTCACATCGAACGCAACGTTGCCGCCAGTAACGAGATGGGACTTTTACTATATTACCTCCGGTTTCCCTTGATAAGCAAACCTGAAAAGCTTGCCGCAGTTTCTATTGGACAACGAGACATCAATCCGGGAATACAAAGTGTAACGATTCGTACACTGGAAGCTCAGAAGTATGATACGGATCTCACCAATCCGGTTCAACTACAATCCGGAAACCTTGATTTTGGTTTTGTTATTATATACTTATTTCCACTGATCATTATAGCCTTCACGTTTAATGTGTTTTCAGAAGACAATGAATCGGGAACATGGAAACTGCTTGCCGTACAATCCCCATCTGCTCTTCGATATATACTCTCGAAATTTTTGATAAGAATGCTTTTTGTCTATGGCATGCTTTTGCTATTATTTCTGATGGCAACTTTAGTCTTGCGGCTTCCAATGACTGAGGTATTGAGCGCGTTTGTTATCGTGAGCCTACTATATATCACTTTTTGGTTTGCCCTCTCGTTTTGGCTTTCAATGTTTAAGCATAGCTCAGGATTTAATATTCTTACGTTGCTTACCATATGGGTAGCCCTTACGATTCTCGCTCCTGCTGTTGTCAACAACTTTGTCGCTTCAGCCTATCCGGTTCCAGAGGCTTTCAGCAATATTATCAAACAGCGTGATAGCTATCATAAAAAGTGGGACGTGGAGAAGAAGGTCACCATGGATAAATTCTATGCGCACTACCCGCAACTAAAGCAGTATGGAAATCCGGACGAAAATTTTTGGATTTGGTATTACGCCATGCAGCAGATGGGTGATGATGAATCAGTCAATGAAAGCAAGGCGATGCGGGAAAAACTATTGCAACGTGATAAAATCAGCAGGGCTATCGCATTAGCTATTCCAACGATGCATGCGCAAATACAATTGAACGATCTTGCACAGACCAGCTTAATAGACTACTTGCGTCTTCTCGACAATGCTGGAGATTTTCACGAGCGTACCAGGCTATATTTCTATCCAAAAATCTTCATGAGCTCAAATCCCAAAAACGAAGACTGGACGCAATTTAAACCGGAGTTTCTCCCGCCACGAAAGGGAATGAACTGGCTTCCAATGGTGACCCCTTTCATAGTCATGATCGTGGTGTTTTTCAGTTGGGCATTCATTCGCTCAAAAAGACTTTATAGCCTATAGAATCAGGTAGGTAGTTGGTGAAGAAGCGCATACTTGCAGTATATATTATGCAAGTATGCGAGAGCATGAACTACAGGGACACATGACACTTTGATTAATCTGCCAATTCTGCCAGCCGGAGAAGTTCACCCGACACCTTCAATTTTTTACCTTCTATATTTTTCCGGCTGATTGAAAAACCGAGCTTATCGTCATCCTGAATAAAGAAATTAATTTCGGCCCCCTTTTTTGCCAAGCCGTCTCGCTCGGCTACGATTAGTGCAGGCTGGAGTTGAATGATGCTTACTAGTTTTATAATGTCTTTGCTGCGCATGTCAGAGAGGTATATCATATTACAGTCATAGACTGCATTCATATTTTCAATAACCTTTATGATAATTGTTTTCCCATCGGGAGTCTTTCGGATACCGGCAAGCTTATGGAGCTCATCAAGGATAGGAGAGTCTCCTACAACGCCAATGACAAATTGATTAGCGGGTGAAGGCCAACTGATATATTTGATAAAGTTGTAAAGAAACAAAACCTGCGTTCGATAATCTTTTTCCTGCGCATGTGACTTGTGTGATATGCCGATGATTCCCAGAAGCATCAGTATGGTTAGCGTTACAGTTCTTCTCATGACTGTGGTGTTTTCGACTTCAGTAAAAAGGATAACCGTATAGTATATTCCCGTGAACCGGAAGGCAGCGGTGCTGCTGTTCGGGAGCCAACCGGTACCATGTAATTATACCGTGTATTGAACAGGTTAAAGACACCGGCTCCCAGATCAAGTCCTTTAACAGGGCTTGACCAGGTCAGAAATATATTGCTCATTAATTTGGGTGCATCTTCCTTTAGATAAATTTCATATGTACCCTGGTCCGAAGTCTGGAAGTCATAGCCGTAACGTTTACTGTTCCAGAGGATGGAGGAGCTTATCGACAGCGACTTGGAGAGCGTCACGTTTGCAGTGAGGGTGATTTTGTGTGCTGGGAAGGCAAGGAGTGTAGATTTACTTGCATCTCCTCCCGAAGGTTGCAACGTATCGCCTTGTATATATTGCTGTGTACTATATATCTGTAACCTGGTTTGGTTGGCCACAGTATAAAAAGAATAGTTGGCAGTAATAGAACCCCATCGTTTCTTCATTCTTGCTTCAAGTTCCACGCCTTGACTACCGGACTTGTCAAAGTTGGTATAGAGGTTAAGATCACTTATATAGACGATTGGGTCTTTTATCGAAGTGTTGAAGAAATTGGCTGTTGTCAGTATATCTCTTGTTAATTGATATCCTAGTTCAATTTCTGCTACCCTGGTATGTTCCGGTCCTATACTTCCTATAGCACCGGAGGTGTTCGCAACACCCCTGGCAATATTTTGTATCGAGGGCGATCGAAATGAATTACTATATAAAAGCTTTAAATGAAAACGATCAACCCGTTTTGTAAAGGCTATACGGGGAACAAAAGCATCTCCGAACTCTGAATTGTTTTCATAGCGTGCACCTAATACGATATTGGCAATGCGATGCTTGATGGTCAATTGGCTAAAGAGGGCATAGGTGTGATACTGTATCGAACTTACATAGTTACTGATGGTGGTAATGGAGTCGGCATCATTGGTGCCTATATCTGTAAAATACGTTGCCCCGGTCACCATGTTTATCTTCCGGGAGAAGTCATAGGCAGCCGTGACGGAACTCTGAAAGCGATGCCCTCGGTCTTGAATCAGGTTCAGACTATCGGAGAGGTTGCTAACCCCTGGCGATTGCCAAGTAAGAAACAATGACGGTGTCAAACTTAGTTTATCGGAGGCCTTCCAGGTATACTTTGCTTCAGCAGATAGCGCATTGGTATATCTTGACAGGAAGCGTTTACCGGATTCATCGGTTAAGGTTAACACATCTGTTTTATAGTTATCATAAATCAACCGCAGCGAAAATCCTTTATATCCAATCTTGCCATTCCAAAAGAAAGGATTGGTTGCTGAATTGTTTGCCATGGTTTCGCGAGAGCTTATGGTAGTAGATACACCTCTGACAAAGGCAGTGCGGTCGCTCCGGTTTCCTTCGCCCATAACACCGGTTAGTGAAAACTCAAATGCTTTTACTTTCTTGCCTATACCCAGATTTAGCGTCCGCCTGGCGCTGCCGTGTTGCATCTGTCCAAATGTTCCGGTGATATAGCCGCCGTTGAGTTCATCCGGATTTTTGGTAATGATGTTGATCACACCAAGCTCGGCAAAACCTCCATATATAGCAGACCCAGGTCCGCGAATGATCTCAATGCGACTGATGCTCGCAATAGGGAAATTGTTTCCAAACTGTGTGGCACCGGAAAATATTTCGTTCATCTGCACGCCATCAACCTGCAAGAGTACTTTTCCTTCGTTTGCCCAGTTACCTCGAATGCCGATGCCAATGGTATTTGATCCATCATAGGCAAAATCAAATCCCGGCACCAGTCGTAGCACATCAATCAGATCACGGGCACCTGACTTTTTTATATCTTCTTCTGAAATTAGTGAGATAGCACTCGGACTTTCGCGCGTTGAAATTGCTTTTTGCGAGGCCACTGTAATGAGGGAATTGATGAAAGTCTCCAGCTCACTTGATACGCCACTTGCTTTTACATGGCTGAGTTCTTCCAGACTCATGTCGTAATACTGGTACAGCGAATCGATCTTGATTTTTAAAGAGTCCTGCTGCGCATGAAGGGTCAGGTAGATAAAAAGGAGAAAAAATACACTGCTTACTTTTTTCATGTGGTTAAGATTAGATTAAAGTCAATGCCGCAGATATAGCTATATATTACTACAGCGATTTTTTTTTGGCATACCTATAGACTATAAACTAAACGATTAACGCAGGGGCTTTTATTTGCAACTATTTGAATAGTCGACTAATCAGGTGCTTATTGCCGATGACAGGTAATGTATTATCGACTAAGATTCGAGAGGTTTTTACTGCGCCTCCGTTTGCTATAGCACGCGGGATGTCTAGTCTCCATGACTGGTGATTTTTGCAATGCGCGTTTAATTTGGTTCTTCTGCACAGGGGTTGGGCAGACGCATTCAGCCATTTGGTATACTAATTCATGTAACTCAAATTGTAATTCCGATTTTAGGTGATCCAAATGCACCATCAACGAAACATCTCTTCAGTGAGTCGTACCATTGGTAAATACCGCCACGTGTTTCATGCATCTATTTTTCTTTTTGCCATTTTTCCTTGGCCACTGCTTGGTCTTGCAGAAGGTGAGTTAACTGATTACCTGGGGGGATATTGGTTAACAATAGCAATAAGCACAATTCCATTTTATTTTATTAATAGTTACTTGCTTGTGCCCCGATATTTGACAGAACGAAAATATACCTGCTATATAGCTTGTATTATGGTGTGTATTCTTTTTAGCGCTATTCTACATGCCTTGTTTTACAATGTCACGACAATGCCTGACAGTTTAGTACCACAGCAAAGTATATTTCGAGTACCCTTCTATATTTTTCCAATGCTTTTATTGTTTGGACTTAGTACCAGCTTTGAGCTGGTTCGGAGCTCCGAAATGAAAATGCTCAAAGAAGAAGGTATTGAGAAAGAGAAGATGGTAGCAGAATTGTCATTCTTGAAGTATCAAATCAACCCTCATTTTTTGTTTAATTCTTTGAATAACATTTTTTCACTGGCCGAGAAAAAGTCGAATCAGACCGGGGCTGCCGTTATGTTATTGTCCAACATCATGAGGCATGTGCTGTATGAAACCAATCACGGAAAAATTCCTTTACTAAAAGAAATACGCCATGCCGAGGATTACATCGCCATGCACCGGATTAGAATTTCAGATCAAAGGGATATCTCCATACACTTTGTTTATGAAGGGGACTTGCAACGGGCACGGATAGAACCACTGATCTTAATTCCTTTTATAGAGAACGCATTCAAACACGGCATTTCCTATAGTAAACCGAGTACCATTGATATTACACTGGTGGTCACGGGCCATTCCCTTGTCTTCAACGTGGTGAATACGAAGCGGGCCGGCACTGAACAATATACCGCAGTAAACCAGCATTGTGGCATCGGCATTGCCAATACGAAAAGAAGACTTGATCTGATTTATAGTAACCGCTATGAACTCGATATTGATGATTCAAAGGACTACTATATGGTCGAACTAAAAATTGATCTCAGTCACAAGGGAAGGGCTTATGAAAATTAACTGTATTGTTATTGATGATGAACCGTTGGCGCTCGAGCTGGTCGAGTCCTATATTAAAAAAATACCATACCTTCATCTGAAAGGATTATTTCATGAACCGTTCAGTGCCATCGAAATGTTGCGCTCAGACAAGGTTGACCTTATCTTCCTGGATGTAAATATGCCGGATATCTCAGGTATAGAGTTCCTGAAAAGTTTTGATAAACCGCCTGCCTTTATTTTTATTACCGCCTACGACCAGTTTGCTGTACAGGGATTCGAGCTCAACGCGTTGGACTATCTTCTCAAACCTGTACCCTTCAATCGCTTTTTAAAAGCAAGCGATCGGGCCTTTGAAATGCTCAAACCGAAGGAACCCGCCTTGGATGGTTTCATATTTGTAAAATCAGAACACAATACCATCAAAGTATCACTGTCCTCTATTTACTTTATTGAAGGATATAAAGATTATCTCAAGATCTATACCGATGAAGCAAACCCCATTCTGACGCTCACTACGCTGAAGGCATTTGAAGAATTGCTCCCGACGAGTTTCCAGCGTGTACACCGTTCCTACATCATATCGGTAAGCAAAATCATATCTTTTCGTAGCGCCAAGGTATATATCAGGAACCGCTATATACCTATAGGGGAGTCATATACCGAACAATTTCAAAGGTTGGTAGTAGAAGGCAGGCTTCGCTAGACCCATTTCTGAAGCTACAGGATACCGTAATTTTCACAGGCAGCAAAAGTATATTAATCACTCCGGAGTTTAAACCTATGACTGCGTTGGGTACCGGCTTGACGTTATTATAATGTATACTATATTGTCTTTCTGTTCCTGGCATGAAAGTATATATTTCATTCTATATAGCTCGGGATTGTCATGTGTCGCTGAGTCTTTTTTTGCCTCCTCCAAAGCACGGCTAGTCGATTAAATCATCCCGTAAGTCAGCTTCGTTTTCCTATTAGTCTTTTTTTTGCGCATTGCATTTTACGTTTCTGCAATTTTCGGTCCTAGTACTTTATAATCTATGCGGGAAAGTGGGATTGTCTTGTCTTTTGTATTCATCCTGATGATTATATACAAGCCGGTTGAGGCACAACGGTTTTTTGTGACGAGCACAGGTGACGTCAGTCGTACATACCGGTTGTCTCATGCCTATACCGATGCACAGGTGGCGAACGCGCCACTCATCCTCTGGCTGTTTAGCGATGCACGAAGCTTACAGGCTTTACCCGTGCAAGACTCTGTCTGGAAAGGACTAAACCGACCGGTAGTTATGCTCTTGCCTTCACCGGCCAAGGAATCCTGGACATGTCATGATGAGGCGAAACTCAGCGATAATGTTGACTTTATACAAACTATACTCGGTGAGGTGTATGACAACTTTCACATTGATCGTAACCGGGTATATATCATTAATGATGTTCCCAGCAAATGCCTGGCCGATAGTTTTGTCAGTCGTCTTCCAATGCGGGTCGTGTCCACCCACACGATCGCTGCAACCGGTATATCGCTTAAAGAGATAATGACTTTGGCAAACCAGGTTCTGGAGATTGAGCCAGTGGCAACACCTCTCTATAAAAAATGGGAAAACCCGCTCTATAATGCCGAAGTGCGCAGGATGGAAGTCGAGGATTCAATACGGCGCGTACGATGGGCTCGCCGCGTGTCCATTGAGTTTCGGACAGGCGGGTTTTATCTGCTGCCTGGGGTGCGCACCAAAAAAGATAAGACCTATATGGATATCAGCGATGCACATTCGGTACTCGACATACACATGACCTCCTGGATGAATGACTCGATGGCCTGGTTTGTAGATATAGGCTGGATCAAAGTTCCCCAGAAGCAGGAAATGGATGGCGTACGCATCGAGGCGGGCGGAGGTATGATCTTACCGGTTACGGTTGGATTCCGGTATGCTTTCCATCGCAGAAAGACTCGTCCCTATATTTTGCTAGGTACCGGTCCAATCGCTGTTCTTGTTTTCGGCGGCAGGTTTGGTACTAATATAGATCCGAACTATATCAAAAATAAAATCAAGGCAGAAGCACGCATGGCATTTCAAACTACGCTCGGTACGGGTATAGATTGCAGACTTGGCAAGCGTATTCTCACCGGGGTACATATCCGCTATATCCATTCATCCGAGTTCGAGTCGGCAGGAGCAGTCAAGGCTATTCGTGGCTTTACCGGCAGTGTTTCCGCGGGGTATATAATAGGAGCAAACCGGCTGAAACTACGTAAGGAATAACATCAATCAACGAACAACGCATGAATATATACAGGGTGGCATGGATAATTTTTCTTGCAATTATTTTGGAGCAACGATATGGGTATACGCAGTCGAAATATACTATTGACGGGATCATTAAAGATGCCGCAGACGGGGAGTCGCTTATTGGCGTGAACGTTTTTATTCGTGAAACCGGGCAGGGGGTCGTTACAAACGCCTATGGTTTTTATTCGCTAACGCTACCAGCAGGATCTTATACAATCGAATATAGCTTTATCGGGTATAACAAGGTGACGCGGACTATACTGCTGGATAAAAACCTGAAACTTCACATCGAACTCCAGGAGCAGTCTTCCCAATTGGAAGAGATTGAAATCCTGGGTGAAAACGAAGGGCGCTCTTTGAGTATCAAGAGCATTGAGATGAGTACCAATAAGCTCGATATAAAAACTATTCAGAAGCTGCCTGCCCTGCTGGGCGAAGTGGATATTGTAAAGAGTCTTCAGTTTCTTCCCGGAGTGAGTCAGGCGGGAGAGGGGTCTTCCGGTTTCAATGTTCGGGGTGGAAGCACCGGGCAGAACCTGGTGCTGCTGGACGAAGCACCGGTATATAATTCATCACACATGCTGGGGTTCTTTTCAGTCTTCAACCCGGATGCCGTTAAAGATGTAAAGCTTTACAAGGGTGCTATACCGGCCAGCTATGGAGGCCGCACCAGTGCCGTGCTCGATGTGCGGATGAAAGAAGGTAACAGTAAACAAGTGGAAGTAAATGGAGGTGTTGGTCTGATCTTCTCCAGGCTATCGGTAGAAGGTCCCTTGGTAAAAGATAAGTCTTCCTTTATTGTAGCGGCACGCAGATCTTATATTGATGTACTGGCAGGCCCATTTCTGGATGGTGACTTGGGGCTTAATTTTTATGATATAACGCTCAAAACCAATTATACTCTCAATCAGAAAAATCGCTTGTATGTGTCGGGATATCTGGGGCGTGATAATTTCAGTTTGTCGGACGACGCCATTTTTAACTGGGGTAATAAGACGGCTACCGTTCGTTTGAACACTATTGTCAGCAGCAAGCTATTTGCAAACTTTTCTGGAGTATATAGCAACTACAACTATAGGCTTGGCTTTGATCAGGACGAGTCGAATTCATATGACTGGAATTCTTCCATCTCCAACTACCTGTTCAAGCCTGACTTCAGTTACTATATCAGTGAGACATCCGAGCTTAATTTTGGATTGGAAGCAACCTACTTTCGTTTCAATCCCTCCCGCACAGTGGGTGTTACCAATGGTGAAACTGTTGACAATAGCCTGGAGTTAAAGTATGCCCTTGAATCGGCAGCTTATATCAACCACAAGCTTAAACTCTCTCCTAGGGCGGATGTGTCGTATGGCTTGCGTCTCTCTCATTTTCGTTACCTCGGCGCGGGAACAGCCTATACATACAATGATACTATACCGGGTAAAAGGAGATCAGTGGTAAGCGAAAAAGAGTATGGCAGTGGTCAGACTATTGCCTCCTATACTACTCCCGAACCCAGGATATCCTTTAAGTATGAAACCGATGAGAACAGCTCAGTGAAAGCGAGCTATACCCGTACTTCACAATATATACACTTCATCTCGAACACAACGGCATCAAATCCTTTGAATGTGTGGACGCCCAGTACCAACAACTTAAAACCTACCGTTTCCAATCAGTTTACCCTGGGATACTTTCGTACACTCGGAGAGAAGAGTCAATATGAAGCTTCTGTGGAAACGTATTACCGTACGTCCGAAAATGAAGTAGACTATATTAACGGTGCTGACCTGTTGAGTAATCGTTATCTGGAAGGTGATTTGCTAAATGGACAAGGACGTGCATACGGTCTTGAAGTATATGCGCAGAAAAAGTCGGGACGACTTAGCGGGTGGGTCAGCTATACCTTGAGTCGTTCCGAGTTGAAAGTAAATGGTATCAATCGAGGCAAATGGTATCCTGCCCGCTACGACCAAACGCATAACCTGAAGGTGGTCGGCATCCTGGAGATCAACAAGCGCTGGTCGGCCACTGCAGACTTTGTTTTTACAACGGGAACTCCAACGACCTATCCCAACCAACGCTATACATCACAGGGTATACTTATTCCCTATAATTCTACCAACGCGCGCAATGATGTGCGCATCAGTAATTACCACCGTTTAGACCTTTCCCTCCGCATGGAGGGAAAAACGATTCGAAGAAATGGTAAAACACGCAGGAACCATGATTACTGGGTGTTCTCGGTGTATAACATTTATGCGCGCAAGAATGCGTTTTCTACCTACTTCTCACAATCGGATGATCGGGTGGCCACAGGCCAGCCGCTACAGGCAGAAGCTCACAAAGTCTCCATTATTGGCACCATGGTCCCTTCTGTATCCTACAATTTTAAGTTCTGATTATGCTGATACGCCAGACTATATATATACTTTTTTTATTCATCGGGACAACGGCACTTTGCATTTCATGCGATGATGTTATCGATGTGGACACCGGTACAACCGAAGCCATCCTCAATGTGGATGCCTGGATAAATAATAAATCGGAAACCCAGACTATTTCGCTGACACTTACACAGGATTATTTCGATAACAAGTCTCTGCCTCCTGCTGTATCAGGGGCGAGCGTTACCGTCACCGATGAGGCAGGGCAGGTATATATATTTCAGGAGGATACACTCTCCCGGGATGGTGCCTATCGCTGGAGACCGCAGTCCAATGAGACCATTGGTAGTGTGGGCACACGCTATACACTTACAGTATACTATAAAAGTGAAGTATTTATAGCAACCAGCCAGATGGAGCGTGTTCCTCCCATGGACAGCATTACGTTCTCAAAGCAGGATGATCTTGGCGGTCCACAGAGTGACGAAGATTTTTATCAAGCCGAGTTCTGGGCTAAAGACATCGCTGGGAAGGGAGACACCTACTGGATACGAACCTATAAAAATGGGAGTTTACTTAATAAGAGCAGCGAGCTCAACATAGCCTATGATGCGGCACAGTCTGCCGGCAGCGAGTTTGACGGCGTTACCTTCATTACTCCGGTGCGCACCGGTATAAATGCCAATGATGAAGATGAAGACGGGATGCGGGTTTCTTCAATAGACCCGGGAGACTCAATATATGTAGAGATACACTCAGTCACCGAAGCATCCTTTAACTACCTCAATGAAGTTATAACTCAGACGGATCGCAATGGCGGTCTTTCTGAATTGTTTATGTCCACGCCGCTGGCAAACGTATCGAGTAACGTGGTCAACCTCGATGGTAATGGCTCACCGGTAGTTGGTTTTTTTAATGTAGCGGCCGTGTCGGGACTGGGAAAAAAATTCAGATAACATATATATGCATACTATAATTAATGGAATAATCGTCCTGGGGAGCATAGCACTCTGTGCTTGTGCATCGTCCAAAAAAGTAGGGCAAAGTGAGTGGGCCGGCAAACCAATTACCATTGACGGCAAGCTGGAAGAATGGCAACAGCCAATGCAATATTACCACGCCGGCACCAAACTGAGCTATTCCATTCGCAATGATGGGGACAGACTATATATGTGTATCGTTGCTGCCGATCAAAATACGCAGACCAAAATTGCCCTGGCTGGATTTCAGGTTGCCCTCGATACAGCAGGAGGCAAAAAAAGACATGTCACGCTACTATATCCTTTTGTCGGTGCTGACCGTTCCTTGCCACCCACGCGCGAGTCTGGCGGCCGTGATACTGTCACCATGGAAAAGACAATCATAAGCCAGTCCAACACTATACGGGTAAAAGGATTCAATTTTGCGAAACAGGAAGAAGATATACCCTTGCAGAATTCGCGAGGGATCAATGTTGTCATTGGCTGGACTGCTGAGGGTAGTTTAGTTTATGAATTAGCGCTTCCCTTCAAGACGTTTATGCATACAGTGAAAGGTAAATCATTAGGAATACAATTGACAGTAAAAGGGCTTCCACCGGTGGGTGGCATTTCACCTTCTTCGGGAGGCATGAATAGTGGCATGCCACCGGGCGGACCTCCTATGGGGGGTGGTCCGGGTAGTGGAATGCCGAGCGGTAACACGATGTCAGAAATGTCTGCAGATAAAAGCCTACGCGTAGCCATTGCGTTGGCAAATGAATAGTTGCAATTACCAGAACTGGTATATATAACCGGTATATACTTAGATACAATTGTCTGGAGTTCAAGGTATATTGTTAAGTCATATAGCGGGAACAATGATAGCTTCCATGAATGTCGTAATCACGTCCTTGCCCCGCGCCAAACCAGGTTTGTGGTCATTCTTAGACCCAACATGATTTTGTGAAGTATGACTTTAATATCAACAAAGTGAAATTTGGGAAATCGCTGATTTTACGATTTAAATCAAACTGTGTTTCAGATACCCATCCACCACTTAAAAGCAGCCTTGCTAAAAGTAAATGCATAAACGGCAGTAAACAAATGAACTGTCTGGGTCGTAAAACAAACGAATGTGCAATCGTTACTTGCTTTTTTACTTGCAATAATATAGAATTGTATAAAGTACGCTTATTTCAAGTGCCGGCGGCTCGAAGAAGATTAATAACAAGTACGTAAATCCGTTCAGCTTGGGCTTGTCAAAGGGCGTGAAACACACGCCTGAATTTGTTCTACTTCCGCATTTATAGGTTTGTATGGGGGAGATAAGGTCATTCGAAATACTATCCGAAGAAAGGTTTGCAGAGATCTACCATGCTCTTTGGAGGAAGCTGTATAGCGTGGCTTATAATCACTTGCGGGATAAAACAGTCGCTCAGGAGCTTGTGCAGGATGTGTTTGTAAAGTTGTGGTTAAATAGAAAAAACATCAAGCAAGTAGAAAATGCAGAGGCCTACTTATTAACTGCGATCCGGAATAAAATTTACGATCACTTTGATAGTGTAGCCTGCAGGAAAAAGCACTACAAATTAGCCTTGGAAGATTTTTCGGAAGAGCTAAATGCAGTGGAAGATGTTGTTGTATTCAACGAGGGAATGAGCGTCATCAACGATGAGTTGGACAAAATGCCGGAAAAAACACAGGCTGTTTTTCGATTGAGTAAATTTCATAGATATTCAAATGATGAGATTGCCGAGAAAACACAGTTGTCTTCGAAAGCTGTAGAATATCACATCACTCAGGCTATAAAAAGACTACGTATTCGCTTAGCTATGTTTCTCTCGGAGATCCTTATTTTCTGCCTAGCTGTTCTTTAACAGCCAACACCCACATCAGGCTCAGTGCCTTTGAAATTTCCTTTGTGGCTTCTGCCTCATAATTATTTTGACAAATCAGTTTTAGGGTTACCCTCCATGGCAGCCGTCTTCACTTCGAGAGCCATTCTCTCGACCAGCCTATGAATTACGAAAAATTAGCCGAACTGATTAAGCGCTATAAATCCGGAACTGCGACTCCTGAGGAGATCGCCCTGCTGGATAAAATTTGGTCTGACGCTCAGAAAGATACTTCTGTTACAAGGGACCATACCGAAGAGCAACTGCAAGATATCGAGAACCAGATTTTTTTCTCTATTAAGAGCGAGATTCAGAAGAAAGAACGCGATCGAGAAAAATCTATTTCATATATACCATTACTCTATAAAATTGCCGCTACGGTGCTGCTTGTTATAGGGATTTCCCTCTGGTGGTATAGCGCATCAAATCGCCTGCATGAAATCCGGACGGCCTTTGGTGAACAGCGCACCATTACACTTCCTGATCAATCAAAGGTCATACTTAACGGCAACTCTGTACTTCAATACGCATCGAACTGGGACGAAAATACAGCGAGAGAAGTATGGATAGAAGGCGAAGGATTTTTCTCTGTAACCCATACGAAGAATCATCAGAAGTTTGTTGTGCATGGTGTTAATCAACTCAACGTTGAAGTCTTAGGTACAAAATTCAATGTAAACACACGTCATGCCTCATCCGAAGTTATGCTTACGGAAGGGAAAGTAAAACTCGAACTCGATGGAGCCGATACTAGCCAAGCACTCTTTTTAAAGCCGGGTGAACTGGCTACTGTAAAGAATAAAGAATTGTCTGCGCAGAGCGTCAACAAACAACGCTATACCTCGTGGGTCGAAAACAAACTATTTTTTGAACGGACTCCGTTGCGCGAAATATCCATTTTATTGAAAGACACCTATGGTCTGAATGTTACATTTTCAGATCCCGCACTTGAAACCAGAGAACTCTCCGGTGAAATATCGGCCACCACGGTCGATGAGATATTGTATGCAATTGGTGAAACCCTTGATCTCAAAGTTGAGAAACAGGGACAATTGGTCACGGTATACTCAAAACATCATTAGTAGTATATATCTATTGAACACTAACAACCCAAACCAAATCATGATGAGACACTACTTTATTAATCGTTACTTAAGATGGTGCTGTTTTAGCATAGCACTTTTAAGTTTTACGCATTTGACGAATGCTCAGGCGAACTTGTATGCAGACGCGAAAAAAACAAATGGTTATTCGCACCAGGCAAAGCGCTCTTTGCATGAGGTACTTTCGGAAATCCAAACTCACTTTAAGGTCTCTTTTGTCTATGAGTCTGCGGTCATAGACGGCAAAGAGATAGTGGGAAAAATTTCTTACAGCAACAATGTCGAAAAGACATTGAACGCTGTGTTGATTCCTGTTGGATTAAAGTATATAAAGGTTAACAAGTCAACGTACTCGATCTTGTCCACTTCTGGTTCTCAGTCTATCCGAAAGGAGATGGGCGCATTGAAGGCAGACAGCAGCGCTGATGAACCTGTTCTGGAAGTATATTCTGACCAGGCAACGAGTCCAATATCAAATTCTGATATAGATATAGTTGTGAAGGGCCGCGTCACAGATGATAACGCAAGTCCAATTCCGGGCGTAAATATTTTGATAAAAGGAACAGCCCTGGGAACAACGACTGACACCGATGGTAGATTTTCTCTGGATGTTCCGAATGCTGATGCTGTACTGGTGATAAGCTTTATCGGTTTTGTATCGCAGGAAGTTGTCGTGGGCAATCAAACGGACATCAATATCGCTTTGAAACCAGATGTTCAACAATTGGGTGAAGTTGTCGTTGTCGGCTATGGTACACAGAAAAAGGCATCTCTCACAGGAGCTATTTCATCCCTGTCCTCTAAAGAGATAAGTGCACAGCCCGTAGTAAACGTAGGCCAGGCTTTACAAGGTCGCATCGCCGGTGTTTCTGTGACTAACAATGGCGCACCTGGTGAAGCTCCAATCATCAGGGTGAGAGGCGTTGGTACCATTAATAACGCCAATCCTTTATTCGTAGTTGATGGATTTCCGACTTCAGATCTGAACAGCTTCAACCCTAAAGATATCGAGTCGGTTGATGTGTTAAAAGATGCAAGTGCTGCTGCGATCTACGGCTCCAGAGCTTCCAACGGCGTGGTGTTGATCACTACAAAAAGTGGTGCTCACAATAAAAAGCTAAGCGTGAACTTTGATAGCTATTACGGAGTGGAGCAGGCATGGCGAAAGCTCGATCTGTTAAATACGGATCAATACATAGACTTTGCTACGGAGTTAATGACCAATGCTGATATATATAAGAACGAAACCAATGGCACCGATCCGGATGTAGTAGTTGGCTCTGGCGTTCCCGATAGAATTGAATTGGGTGGCTTGGATCAGCCCATCAACTCACAGACATCGCAGACCTTCAGACAAACAAATACTGACTGGCAGGATGAGATGTTTAGAACAGGCCGCATTCAGCAGCACAAGGTTGAATTATCAGGCGGCTCAGCGGCATCTAAAATGTTTGCATCCATGGGATACTTCGAACAGGAGGGGATCATGTTGGGCACAGGCTACCAACGAGGTGATGTACGGTTAAATACAGACCACAACGTATCTAAAAGAGTAACCGTTGGACAAAACTTTTATATAGCTTATGACGAACGTAAAGTAGAGCAACAGGCCGGCGGCCGAACACAACTTCAGCATATGTTCCGAAGCTCTCCTTATTTCCCGGTATATAACCCTGATAACTTCGGTGGATTTTTTGGTGCTCAGAGCGTAGATGGATCTGATCCGGAAAATCCCGTGCGGATTGCTTTACAGGATAAACAAAATCAGCAGCGACTAAAGCTTTTAGGTAATGCCTATGTTGATGTTAAGATTTTTGATTTCCTGACGTACCGGTTCAAAGCGGGTGTTGACTACGTTGCGTATACCCAACGAAGTCACTCGGCTGCCTATAACACCGGTGGATATTCAAACCGTGCGGCTGCCTTGCTAAATCAGAACAGACAGGACTTTACATCAGTACTGCTCACCAATCAGTTAACGTTCGATAAAACTTTTGGAAAGCATTCGATCAACGCAACAGTTGTTGCCGAGCAGCAGACAAACAACTTTTCACAGGTCACAGGAGCCGGTGAAAATCCAATATCGAATGACATAACCCAGCCAGTAGGCTTGTCCAAGTTAAGTTTCAATGGCGACAGGTCTCAGTCGGCATTGATCTCCTATATCGGAAGAGTGAACTACGAATATAATGGCAAATATTTACTAGGGGCCTCTTTCAGACGCGATGGATCATCACGATTCAGTCCTGCTAACCGATGGGGTAACTTCCCGGCTGTATCTGCCGGATGGCGTATCAGTGAAGAATCGTTTTTAGCAAATAATGATATCGTGAGTGATCTGAAACTTCGCGCCAGCTATGGAGTGACGGGTAATAACAGCAGCGGAGATTATGCATGGATCTCTACCATATCCAGCAATCAGATCTATCAATTTGGTGGTGCTGCTGTAACAGGATATACCATTCGGGCTCTTGCTAACACTGACCTGACCTGGGAGTCCACCTATATGACAAACATAGGCTTGGATGTAGGTGTTCTCAATAATCAGTTGACGCTGTCAGTTGAGTATTTCAACAACCGGACAAAAGACATGATTATTTCACGTCCGATTCCGCTTTCCTTTGGCTATGATGTAAACCCGTTTGACAACGTTGGTGAGGTTGAAAATAAAGGCTATGAAATTGAACTTGGTTACGAAAAATCCTCCGGTGATTTTACCTTCGGCGCTTCCGGAAACATCTCGTTCATAAAGAATGAGGTGCTCAGCCTGGGAGAAGAAGGCACTACAATCGCGCAAGGCGACTGGTATGGTGATAACCTGACGCTCACAAAAGTAGGAGAGCCTATCGGCTATTTCAATGGATATGTAGTGGATGGTATATTTCAGGAAGGAGAAGCACATCCGATGCAACCCAATGCCAGAGCGGGCGATATCCGCTTTAAAGATGTTACCGGTGATGGCGTATTGAATGCTGAAGATAAAACCAATGTCGGGCACTTTCTTCCTGATTTTTCGTATGGTGTTAACTTCTCTGCGAACTGGAAAGGATTTGATGCCTCGCTGTTTTTGCAGGGCGTTTCCGGAAATGAAATTTATAGCATCGTAAAATATGACCTGGAGGGTATGACCAGATTATTTAATGCCGGAACAGCGGTGTTAAACCGATGGACTCCTGAGAACCCTAACACGAATGTTCCCCGCGCTATATCTGGTGATCCCAATCAAAATGCCAGGGCTTCTGACCGTTTCGTGGAAGATGGTTCCTATTTTAGAATAAAGAACCTGACGCTAGGCTATAACTTTTCGTCCCCTGGTTCTTTTACCGCGGGTGCTGTCACAAGACTGAGAATCTATACCACCATGCAAAACTTGCTTACCATCACTAAGTATAAGAGCGGTTATGACCCTGAGATTGGTAACCGAAATGTAAGCACCAACGGACTTACCACAGGAATTGACTACGGCCAGTTTCCGCAGGCAAGAAGTATCGTAGTGGGATTACAAGTAGGGTTTTAACGGGTTTTCATTTGATCATTAATTAAGCATTACAATGAAAAGAAAATTAATATTATCACTGATAGGGATGTTGGCGTTCACCTTGTCGTGTAACGACAATATACTGGACAAGTCTAATCCCAATGAATTCACGCCTGAGTCATTCTACAAAAATGGCGATCAGATCGTAGGCGGTGTAAATGCAGTTTATTCAAGCCTGCAAAGCCTGGACCTTTTTTGCCGCGAGTATTTTTTCTTGCACGACATGAGAGGTGACGATGTCGCTTCGGGTGGTGGTCAGCTTGAAACGCACCGGGGACAGTTATTAACAGGTACCCATGATGCTTCCAATGGCGTGCTCATGCAAGTTTGGCGTGGATGGTATAGACTCATCCATCAGGCCAACCAGGTAATCGATAACGCTCCGAAGGCTACCGAAAATGTTACTGAAGAATTGAAATTGCGCGTTGTAGGCGAGGCTAAATTTTTGAGAGCATTAGCATATTTCGACCTGGTTACGGTGTGGGGTGGAGTGCCGCTAATGGAAACGTACGCGAAAGCAATCGGTGAAGATAAACCTCGCGCAACCGCAGATGAAGTATATAACTTGATCATCTCCGATCTTCAAACTGCTATAGCGAACCTTCCTTTGAAAGCAGAGTACAATGACAGTAATGTGGGAAGAGCCAACAAGGAAGCAGCTCAGAACCTCCTGGCGCGCGTGTACATGCAGCGGGGGCAGTACAACCTGGCCGAACCATTGCTGGCGGAAATCATCAATGGAGGGGCTTTTAATGACTGGGCCGATGTTCCATACATAGAGAACTTCAGAGAAGAAAATGAATTCAATACCGAGTCCCTGTTTGAAGTTGCTTTTACAGAGGCTAACGGAGGATCAAGCTGGGATGCCACCGGACAAGGAACGAGCACAGAAGTAACGTTCCGTGGGCAAGAGTACGGTCCTAACGCATGGAGAAATCTCATTCCATCAACGTCTTTGATGGAAGAGTATGAAAAGGTAGCGGACGGTGATCCAAAGGACGACCCCAGGTATAATGATACATTCTATTTTATCGGCGATGAGTACTCGAACGGAACCAAAGTGCTTGAAAACTGGGGCTGGAAGAAGTATCAAAAAATCTATAAGGCCGATAACGAAGATCAACGATCGGGTATCAATATGAGAGTAATGCGTTATGCTGAAGTGTTGCTGAACATGGCGGAAGTTCAGAATGCATTGGGGAATGATGGTGACGCTATTGATTACTTGAACGAAGTAAGATCAAGAGAAGGTGTTGAAATGCCTCCATACCCAACAGCCAACTATCCGGTGAACTCTCCTTCGGAAGTCTTCAGGGCAATCATTCATGAAAGAAGAGTTGAACTGGCAGGCGAACAGATCCGAAACAGAGATATACTTCGCTGGCGGGCATTGGGTAAACTGCCTTCAGAACCGCTCTCATACTATGCCGAAAAACATGCATTGGCGCCTATACCACAGCAGGAAATAAACAGTAACGCTGTGTTGACGCAGGCCGATCAAAACCCAGGTTGGTAAGCTGTTACCAGGCGTTAGACATTGTAAAGGAGCGAGTATTTTTCTCGCTCCTTTTCATATTTACAGTACGTGCAAACTTGATACCCTAACTTATTATGCCTGTAGAAAAAAAATGCAAGACGATAAGAGTTTTCAATGTCGTTCGTATTCAATATGTTCTTGCTATAGTAATGCTTGGCTGGCTATTGCCGGGTTGTGATGGTCAGGATGAGAAAACATTATTTCAGTTACTTCCATCCTCTGTTACAGGTATAGCTTTCAAAAACGAACTAACCGAAACAGACAGTTTTAATGTGTTAAGTTTCGAGTATATCTACAACGGTGCAGGTGTTGGCGTTGGCGATGTGAACAACGATGGGCTAACCGATATATTCTTTGCGGGCAATATGGTGTCGAGCGCACTATATCTGAACAAAGGTAATTTCAAATTTGACGATATCAGCGAAAGCGCTTCCATAAAAACCAAGGTGTGGTGCACAGGAGTATCGATGGTTGATATCAATCAGGATGGACTGCTGGATGTATATATATCCACGATTCAACCCTATACCAACAGGCCTCCGGTGCCTAATCTTTTATACCTCAACAAAGGCGTCAACCAAGCGGGAATTCCCGTATTTGAAGAAGTCGCTGCAAAAGTAGGACTGGCAGATTCCAGCTACGCAACGCAGGCCGCTTTCCTCGACTACGATTTGGATGGCGATCTGGACATGTATATGCTAACCAACGCACTCGAGTCGTATAACCGAAACCAGATCATGGGACTGCGAAATGATGGTACCGGTAAAAGTGTAGATAAATTCTATCGCAATGACGGTGTGGTTAACGGTCTTCCGGTTTTCAAAGATGTATCGGCAGAGGTTGGCGTACAGGCAGAAGGCTGGGGGCTCGGTATCGTTGTGAACGACATCAACCGCGATGGATATCCTGATCTATATATAGCCAATGATTTCATGTCTAACGACCATCTATATATCAATACAGGCGATGGCAAGTTTGTAAATACGATAAGTTCGATGCTCAAACACCAGGAGCAGAACGGGATGGGAATAGATATAGCAGACATTAACAATGATGCATTGAATGATATTGTTGTGTTGGACATGTTGCCGGATGACAACCTGCGGCAAAAGACCATGTTCTCAACAGTCGGTTATGATCGCTTCCGGCTTTTTCGCGAGAAGGGATACCAATATCAGTACATCCGAAATGTGTTACAGCTCAATAACGGTAACAATACATTCAGTGATATAGGATACTTCTCCGGTATATATGCTACCGACTGGAGCTGGAGCAGCTTGTTTGCTGATTTTGACAATGATGGCTACCGCGACTTGTTTGTAGGTAATGGCTATCGCAAGGATGTTACAGACCAGGACTTTATAGCATACGGTAAAGAGCTTGCCATGTTTAGCACCGATAGAAACAGGATGAAGCACATTCGCCAGGAAGTGGAAAAGCTGCCGGGAGTGCGAAAGCCTAATTTCCTTTTCCGTAACAATGGTGACCTGACGTTCACAGATAAAGCTAAAGAATGGGGACTCGATCAACCATCCTATTCAAATGGTGCTGCGTATGCTGACTTGGATAATGATGGCGATCTCGATCTGGTTACCAACAACATCAACGATGAAGCATTTGTATATCGGAATGATCTGATTACGGCTGAAACCAAAAGTGATCATCATTTTTTAAGAATCAAACTACAAGGAGAAAAGGGCAACCTCGCGGGATACGGCACAACGGTATCACTATACGCTAATGCACAGGTACATTATGCCGAACACCAGACTATACGTGGTTACAAATCTACGGTTGAAAATATCGAGCACGTTGGTCTTGGTAAAGTGCCTTCCGGTAAAGTTGATTCAATCAAAATAATGTGGCCGGGAGGGAAGAGTCAAACCTTGCGAAATGTTCCAGTGAATCAAGTCATCACCGTAAAGATGAGCGATGCAGTTGCCGCTGCTAAGAACAGTGTTCCTTCTGCAACTGTGTTAACAGAATCCCATCAGGCAGTTGGTATATACTATAAACATCATGAAGAAGAATTTGTTGATTTTCTGGAAGGCCAGTTTTTGTTACCGCACAAGCACTCACAGGGTGGACCCGGCATCACCGTTGGTGATGTGAATGGTGATGGACTTGATGATTTTATACTGGGAGGGTCCGCTGGCAAGTGTGCTAAAATTTTTCTGCAGCAAGGAAATGGTTCGTTTAAAACAGATTCTCTTCCTGCAAAGGTTGCTGAAGACATGGGCGTTCTTCTTTTTGATGCCGATTATGATGGAGACCTGGATTTATACTGTGTTAGTGGAAGCTCTGAATTTAAACGCGACAAAGTAAATTATCAGGATCGGTTCTATAGAAATTCCGGCAAAGGAAAATTCGTGCATGACACCAACGCTTTGCCAGAACTTACCAGCAGCGGAAGTTGTGTAGCAGCAAATGATTTTGATCGTGATGGAGATCTTGATCTCTTTGTCGGAGGAAGAGTTGTTCCACTGCGTTATCCGGAAGCACCCGAGAGCTATATTCTCGTCAATAACGGAAATGGAAAATTTGAAAACAAAACATCAACGTTCTCTTCCGTGCTTGGCAGCATCGGTATGGTAACTTCAGCAATTTGGTCTGATGTAAATAATGATAACTGGACAGATTTGGTATTGGTGGGAGAGTGGATGCCGATTACGTTTTTTATAAATGAAAAAGGAAAATCGTTTACCCCTTTAACACTGGAGAATTCAGCAGGGTGGTGGAATAGTATATCCGGTGGCGACTTTGATAACGATGGTGATATAGATTATATAGCCGGTAACCTCGGGCGCAATTCGATCTATAAAGCATCCGATGATGAACCTGTTACGGTATATGCAAAAGACTTTGATAACAACGGTTCCGTTGACCCTATTCTTTGCCGGTATATCCAGGGCAAGGAACATCCCGTTCATCCGCGGGAGGCGCTTACCGGCCAGATTCCAGGCCTGCGCGGTGTTGCACTTCGCTATTCGCTATATGGCGGCATGGGTATACAGGATCTGCTTTCCAAAGAGAAATTGGAGAATTCGATGGTGTTGAAAAGTACAATGCTCTCATCGGTATATATCCAAAATAACGGCAACAATAATTTTGAAATAAAACCACTGCCCCCTCAAGCGCAATTCTCACCCATGTTCGGAATGTTGATAACCGATCTGGATGAAGATGGAAATCTGGATATACTTTCAGTCGGTAATTCATATGCGTCCGAAGTCTTATCGGGTTACTATGACGCTGGCATCGGCAACTATCTTCAGGGGGATGGTAAAGGAAACTTCAAAGCTGTCCCCGTCACACAGTCTGGATTTTTTGTCGATGGCGATGCTAAAGCTATAGCAAAGTTGATTTCCAAACAAGGAAGAGAACTGTTCCTGGTCACGCAGAATAGAGATAGCCTTAAAGTATATATGAAGCCTGGTAAAATAACAAGTGGTGTTCAGTCTGTTGTGCGAGTAAAGCCGGATGATGAATATGCTATCGTTGAACTGGCCAATGGAAAAAAGAGAAAGGAAGAACTATATATAGGCAGTGGATATCTTTCATCTTCGAGCAGAGCTTTCGTTAAGAATAGAAATGTTTCCAAG
Source organism: Ohtaekwangia koreensis (assembly GCF_900167975.1). Classification (GTDB taxonomy): domain Bacteria; phylum Bacteroidota; class Bacteroidia; order Cytophagales; family Cyclobacteriaceae; genus Ohtaekwangia; species Ohtaekwangia koreensis. The sequence goes on along the minus strand of NZ_FUZU01000003.1, from coordinate 70,734 downwards.
GTTACAACTTCGGGAAGGACACCTGAAAAGCGTTGACCAATTGTACGAATAGTATAAATACTCCATGAGGAAAATTACAGGCATCGTATATATACTTCTCTACTGCCTGATTATTTCATGTAGCAGGGAAGAGGCTTCTCACAAGGAAATGTTGAATCTGCTCAAGCAGTTACAAACAAACTATAGTCAATTTGATAATTACTATGCTTCCGAGGCGCACGTCCGGTATTATGATTCTTTGATCAACGCTTCCGGTAGTGCGCAAGATATCATGTTCTTTACGCACAGCAAGGCAAGAGCATTGATTGCATTGGGACGCGAAGATGAGGCTGTGCTGATCCTCAAGCCACAGGTGCAAAAGATCATCACTGAAAACATTCAGGGGATGGATCGCATGAAAGTGCTTTTGGCACTCGCATACCTACGCGGTGGAGAAAGAATGAATTGCATCCGGAACCATTCACCTGAGACATGCATCTTACCCATTCAAGGTAGAGGCATTCATCAATTGCCGGATGGTTCACGCAATGCCGCTCGCATGTATGAAGAACTACTCCAGGACAATCCTCAGAACCTGGAGTATCGATGGCTTCTCAATATAGCCTATATGACGCTTGGCGAATATCCTGCATGCGTTTCACAGTCGATGCTCGTTCCGGGTCTCGAAGTTTCAATGCCGGAGATTGACTCGGGTGTTTTTATAAAACCTTTTCAAGATATAGCTTCTCCACTTTCGCTGGATATAAACAATATGGCCGGTGGATGTATCATGGATGATTTTGATAACGATGGATTACTGGATATAGTAACGTCAGCATGGGGCGTGGATGAGCAGATGCATTATTTTAAAAATAACGGCGATGGATCTTTCACCGATCGAAGTGAAGCGACAAGATTAAAACAATTAACCGGTGGCTTGAACCTGATGCAGATGGACTATAACAATGACGGCTTCAAAGATATATTTGTTTTACGAGGAGCCTGGCTTCGCGGCAACTATGGCAAACAACCCAATTCGCTTCTCAAAAATAATGGTGATGGCACGTTCACCGATGTTACGATCATGAGTGGCCTCCTGTCACTTCATCCAACACAAACGGCAACGTGGAATGACTTCAACAATGATGGTTGGTTAGATGTATTCATCGGCAATGAATCATGGGAAGGGAATGCGATCTCAGGCCCACATCCTGCCGAGTTATTTCTGAGCAATCAGGACGGTACCTTTACCAATGTAGCTGCGCAGTCTCATGTTGATGTAACAGGCTTTGTGAAGGGTGTTACCTCGGGCGACTATAACAACGATGGCTGGAAAGATATATTTGTGACATCACTGTCAGGTGAGCGCTTTTTGTTGAAGAATAAAGGTGCTTCCGCAAATATACCAATGTTTGAAGATGTTACGAAACAGGCAGGTGTTGCCGCTGACGGAGTTAGCAGAACATTTCCGACATGGTTTTGGGACTATAACAATGACGGCTGGCTCGACATCTTTGTTGGAGACTTTACATTCGACAGGCCGATCGCTGCATATTCAGCTGCCGAAGCTTTGAACATCTCAACGGGAAGGTCAGGTGCAGGTATAGTATATAAAAACAATCAGGACGGAACATTTACCAATGTTTCTCAAGAAATGGGATTGGTCAAGAAAGCATTTGCCATGGGGGCAAACTTTGGTGATATAGACAACGATGGGTATCTCGATATGTATTTGGGCACCGGTAATCCTGAACTCGAATCGATCGTTCCGAATAAGCTTTTCAAAAATATAGGCGGAAAAAGATTTGTGGACGTTACTTCGCCGGCAAGAGTAGGACACCTTCAAAAAGGACATGCCATTTCATTTGCAGATGTAGACAATGATGGTGATCAGGATATATACATCGAGTTGGGCGGTGCCTACAAGGGAGATGCTTTTCAGAATGCTTTTTACCTCAACCCGAATCAGGATGAACGAAACCGGTGGATCGTACTTGACCTGGCGAGTACAAAAGCAAATCGTTGTGCTATAGGAGCTCGCATCAAGATTACCATTACAGAAGACGGAATAAAGCGTAGTATATATCGTGATGTTAATTCAGGTGGAAGCTTCGGAGCTTCTCCACTTCGAAGAGAAATAGGCATTGGTCGTGCAAAGATGATTGACGAAATCGAAATTCAATGGCATCCGGGTAACAAACAGGTTTTTCAAAATATTGAACCGAATCAATTTCTTCGCATTGTAGAAGGCAGCAATGAAATAGAGCGCATACCGATGAAAGCCCTTCGGTTCGATACTGATCACTTGCACAGGCACTCCTATAAGATGTCTTATACATCGGATTCGACTGCTGAAATTCCTTTGTGTAAATAGCATCTCGTTAAACCTGTTGAGTCTTTCGAAGTCTCGTTAAGAAATATACTTGCAGGTTCATCTATAAAGTAAAACTGGCCGACATTTAACATGCCGACCAGTTGATACTAAAGTGTTACGCTATATTTCTATTTCTTCGGCTTTGCAGCCAGGAAGTCGTTCACATTCAGCCAGTGAATGAATGCATCAAACCAGTGATTACTGGTTCGGTCAGGATTTCCGAGTCCGAAGCCATGTCCACCATTCTGGTATAGATGAAACTCTACAGGTCGGCCCGCTTTATACCACGAATCAATTACTCCAAACTGTCCGCGGAAGAGAAAGTCATCGCTGGCTATAACACTAAACATCGGAGGAGCATTCTTGGGTACATCCACGGCACCCATGCCGCCATAGATAGGACCGATGAAATGTAGTTTCATTAACTTCGAATTGAGCGTGCAGTGCATCGTAAGTCCAGCGCCCGCTGAAAAGCCGATCATACCCAGGCGAGCCGTGTCAACGCCCCATTCAGAAGCGCGGCTTACAATCATCTTATAGGCTGCTTCAGCATCCTGAAGTTGGTTCGATAAATCCATCGGTGGTCTGGCAGGTGCTGTTTCTTTTTTACTGTCACCGGCAGCGGGTGTCACAGAAGCGAAAGTTCTGTTCATCGACTCTTTGAAACCATCAAGTGACTCCGGAGTAGGGAAGAGACGATACTTGAGCACAAACGCAGCTATACCCTGATCAGCAAGAGCCTGCGCCACTTCCCAGCCCTCGTTACTCAGTGATAACCATCTGAAGCCACCACCAGGCGCAACGATCACAGCAGCACCATTGGCTTTGCCAGGTTTAGGTAGGAACGGAGTGAGCGTTGCCTTGGAAATGTTTCGCGCCATCGGGTCGCCCCACTGGCGAAACCACGTTTCAGGCGCGGGTTGTCCTTGAACACCACCCGTGCCGAGTGGAATGGCATTAGGCTCTGCAGGCGTTGCGAGCGGATATATAGTGCCATCCTGCGCCATGGCAAATGTGTTGATGAAGAGCAAGGTAGCCAGCATGACAATTTTAGTCAGCTTGTTTACGAAGTTAAACATGGTAAGATTGGGGTTGGGTGAATGATTTAAAAGTGTATTATATATAGGTATAGCAATCTGTTTGTCGATTGCTTTTTGTAAAACTTGTCATGATCAATCCAATAAAACGATTACTTGAAAAGCACTTGCGAAAAGTTGTACAGATTGTTTCTCCATACAGGCCATGCATGGCCGCCAGGATATTCGCTATAGGTATATTTGATACCGAGCTCATCGAACTTGCTACACATGATTTTGCAGTTGTTATAAGCGATGTCTTCTTTTCCACCCATCGCGATCCAAAAACTTTTCAGGTCAGTATTGATCGTGGAGGCGTTACCTTTCATGAAATCATATTGAGGTTGAGACAAGTTGGGTTGATTGCCAAACCATCCTGAACTGAACACGCCCAGGTATGAAAATAAATTGGTGTTTCGGGCGCCTGCATATAAGGTTTGTAATCCCCCCATGGAAAGACCTGCGAGCGCTCTCTTTTTTTGATCCGTTTCCGCGCGATAGCTTTTCTCCACGAATGGAATAACGACTTGCTTTAATTCGTCTTCAAACATTCGCAGTGATTGCTCTCCGAAATTAGCTATACTTCCGGTGCCGAGATTCCCATCCATCATGACAATAAGCATGGGCTTTGCTTTCTTTTCAGCGATAAGATTATCCAGGATTAGATTTGTCTTTCCTTGCGTTGCCCAACCTGTTTCATCCTCGCCACCACCATGAAGTATATATAGCACCGGATACTTTTCGCTGGCGTTATCATATCCCGGTGGTGTATAGATATACATCCTGCGCCATGAACCCGTCACCGCGGAATAATATTGTCTGGTGCGCACATCACCGTGAGGAACATCCTTTACAGCGTAGTAGTCATCTCCCGGGAAAGGCATCTCCAGTCCACTCGCCATTCGACCCATTCCATAAAATGTTTGACTCGAAGGATCTGCCACGGCAATACCATCAATGAGTAGAGAGTAGTAATGAAATCCTTCGGAGATCGAGTCTGTGGTTACTTCCCAGAAATCATTTGCATCTTTTACCAGGTCATACTTCTTACCAAGATCGATCTGCACCTTCTTTGCGTCTGGTGCCTTGAGTCGAAACAATACGCGACTGCCCGGAAGTATACGCGGATATTTTGCAGCTCTTACATTGGTAGCTGCTGCCGTTCCCAACACAGTATATTTTTCAAACGCTTTGGGATTGGGTGTTTTAAAAAGCAATTGCGAAAACATATAGAGATCGTTTTTCCAAACCTTAAAGTCATGTCCACCGGGCTCAACATAAAAAATGTGCGGGATGTTGGCAGCCTTCGCATAGTCATGTGTGCGCTGGCTGAAGAGCATAAGGTTGTCATCGATTCCACAGGAGATCCAAAGGAGCTTCAATTGTGCCTTCGCTTTGTCAGGAGCGGGGAAGAGTGCTTCCGGAACCTTCGTATTGGGTGCAGAAGAAAAACCACCGACCCAGGCAAACGTATCCAGGTTACCTAAGCCAAAATTGAGTGACTGACCACCGCCCATGGACAGGCCTGCGATAGCTCGGTGTTCCCGATCTTTTAAGACAGAATATTTTTTTTCCACCAATGGAATCAAGTCGCGCAGCAAGTCTTTTTCAAATGTTGAAAACGCTTTCACTTTCACACTATCAAAAACATTTCCCACTGCACGATCATCTTTCATCGCCCGTCCATTAGGCAGCACAACAATCATGGGCGCTATTTTATTTTCAGCATATAGATTGTCAAGAATAATTTGTGGGCTTCCGGACTTTAACCACTCTTTTTCATCGCCACCAATTCCGTGCAGCAGATATAGCACGGGGTATTTTTTCTTTTTGCTATAGCCAGGTGGTGTATAGACCAGCATTTTTCGCGATGCACTCACGGTTGTAGAGTGGTACGATATCGAATCAATTTTTCCATGTATAGTGTGATTGCGGGTAACATCAAAACCATCTGGTGCGCGCAGGACAGGCTGTTGTGCATATACTTGCGTGAGCATTAGTAGTTGAAGAATCAAAAGGGGCATTTTTTTCATGGCGTTTATTTGGTTGTGTTTGGTTGATTCCTTGATAAGGCAACAGTTTACATATACTTTCAAATTGCCTGCATCAAGAGCCAATAATAAAGTGTTTAGAATACAATTAAACAACAGGTGATTATCTGGAATGCATGAGATCTGTGGTGAGCGGCACGGCGGGTATATTTTGGACAAGCGGAAGACATCCCGCATTGTAAACGTGTGCAATATCAACCGGCGGTGTTTATTGGAAGTTTTAAACAGACTCAGACAGAATAGATTTTAGTATACTAGGCAAACCTGGAATGCGTGGAAGCGAATGGTGATTATTGGATGGCATCTGGGTCTCTGCACATCCCCCGGCTGCTAATGGGAATTGATATATCATCGCTTTGATTTTCATTCCGGCACCTTCAAGCCACGAAATAACATGCTATAGTATGAGATGCTTTGATGTTTGTGACTATAAAACAACCGTGTGTACTAGTACACATTATATATAAAGCACGCACACAGCAAAGTTTTTAACAAAAAGTCATTCGTTCGCCAAATAGTCCCATTATAAAATGCTCAAACCTATATACACATCGTCTCACGGTAAATAAAAAGAAATGTGTAGAATTCTACGCCAGCGATTGCCCGTTAACCCTCGGGAAGAACTACGCCTTGTAAAAATAGATTTGGTCAAGGAGAATACAGCACACATGTGAGCCTGTAATGAGACTATTTGTGCAGGTCGTAGACTGAGAAGCCTCATTTTGTAGACTTTTTATGTGTTGTCTTTCTGGTATATATAGTAGTTGAATTATTGGACTGTTTATTAGAGACTGGCCGATCATAAATATGCTCTGTTAAGTCTACGTATTTTCCGCATACCCGTATAGGTATAATTCAGGATTGTCTTGCGACCACCTCTTGTCTAAGTTTATAGCAGCGTTGTCAAATACTGTGGAAATTGGTGTTTAATCTAAATATACCTATAGATGAGAAACTTTCATTAAAGCGTCTTTCAATTGATTCCTGTCCAAGGCGACATGAATATATACCAAAGTCCTGCTATTGCAAATACTATCCGGCAGGCTCGTTAAAATAATTTATAATAATCATTTAAACTTTAGTTATGATTTTTTCTACTATGCATGTAAGGTGCATATCTGTTGCTGTCAGGTTACAACGACAAGCAGCATTGTTTCAGTTGCATACGAAGTTAACAGCGATTTATTTTTTTATGCTGCTAATTTTATCATGCCAGCTAAGTATTGCGCAAAGCTCACGATTAGTATCTGGTGTTGTAAAAGACAGTGCAGGAATTCCTTTACCCGGTGTTGCTGTTACTTTCAAAAATAGTCCAGTCGGAACATATACTGACTCGGATGGCAAATTCTCTATACCTGTGCGCAAAAGTGCCAAGCATTTATCTTTTTCATTCATCGGTTTTGCGACCGTTGATGTTGCTATACCCGAATCCGGTGATATGACAATTGCAATGGAGGAAGCGACTAGCCAGCTTGAAGAAGTAGTTATCTCAGTGGGAAGCCGTGCTTCCCAACGCACAATAACCGATACGTCTCTCCCCATTGATAATATATCGGTTAAAGATCTTGAAAGTACAGGGCAGTTGACATTTGACAAAGCGTTACAGTATAGAGTACCCTCTTTCAATACGGTGCAAACTCCCGTAAATGATGCGACCTCGCTATTAGATCCCTATGAGATCAGGAATATGGGCCCGAGTCGCACGCTGATTCTCATTAACGGCAAACGAAAAAACTCAAGTGCCTTGATATATACTCAAACTTCCCCGGGACGTGGAGAAAGTGGTGTCGATATTTCGGCTATACCCGTGGATGCTATTAAGCGAATTGAGGTGCTGCGCGATGGCGCCTCTGCTCAATATGGATCGGATGCAATTGCAGGTGTAATGAATGTAATTCTCAAGGATGATACAGAGGGCGGTTCTGTTACATTGAGAACAGGAATAACATCAGAAGGTGATGGCAAAATGATCGGAGTAAGTCTGAATAATGGAGCAACCCTTTCTAACAAAGGGTATATCAACTATACAATTGACCTGTCAAAAACCGGTCTTGCAAATCGCCCTGGTATAGTAGATGCCGAAGGTGAAGCGTCTGACTTTGGAGCCGACATTAATCAAGTAAAAGCTTTCCTCGCTATTAAGCCAGATGCCGGTAACATCAACGGATCACCTGAAACTACGGCTTCCAAATTTCTGGTTAATGGTGGAATTGATCTTGATGAGCATACAGAGCTATACTATAATGCAGCCTATATTTATAAAAAAGTAAACAGCTTCGCCAATTATAGAACTCCATACTGGCGGCCTACTGATTACGGTTTACTAACTCCGGCGGGGCAACAGTACTTGGGCTACCTTCCTACATTTGATGGTGACTTGAATGACTATCATGGCACTATAGGTTTTAAAACAAACAAGAACGGATGGAAGACTGATGTTAGTTTCACGACCGGTGGGAACAGACAATTATATACTATATCTAATTCTCTTAACAGAAATACAACCGGGCTCACCGACTCGGAGGGAAATTTACTATATCGGGAAAAGAGCCCGATCATTTTCAGAGCAGGTGGTTACAGTTTTTCTCATAATGTAGGCAATATTGATATATCAAGATCGATCTCTGAAAAAGTAAGTGTAGCCTTTGGATCGGAATTCAGATCCGAAAATTTTGAAATCATAGAGGGTGATCTTGCATCCTATGATGCTGGAGGGGCGGACTCGTTCGCGGGTAACAGCGCAGAGAATTCTTTCAAGTCGAATCGCTACAATTTTGGAGGCTACCTGGATTTTGGTATTGACTTAACAGAAAATTTCTTAGTCAATGCTACAGGACGTTACGAAAATTATAGTGATTTCGGCGATGCCTTTGTATATAAGCTTAGCACGCGCTATAAATTTTGGGGTGACAAGATTACGATTCGTGGTTCTGTCTCAACGGGCTTCAGGGCTCCATCTTTACATCAGATAAATGTTCAAAAAGCTCAGTATGGTTTTGTGCCTGGAGAGGGAATTCAGGTTTCCGGTCTTGTTAATAACGTATCTCCTCAAGCAAAACTCATTGGCGTTCCTAAGCTTGATGCAGAAAAGTCTGCTAACATTTCAATCGGTATAGGAGCAAAGCCCGGTGAGAATTTTAATTTTACTGTTGACTATTATAATATTAAAGTAAAGGATAGAATTGTACTGGGCAATGATATAGGGCCTAGTGGTAATCCGGATGCCAGTTTAGATAAGGTACTAACTAGTAATAATATTGTAGGGCTTAGTTTCTTCGCCAACTCGGTGGATACACGCACGTCTGGTATTGATCTGGTTGCAAGCTATAAGAACATTGTTATTGGAAGCGGCACCTTGAGGTTCAATCTTGCAGGTAATTATACTTTGGAAAACAAAAGGGAAGGCCGTGTTAAGAACCCAGCTATAATTGCTGAGGCAGGGCAAACCGTGTTGAATGCTACACAGGAAGCATTGATGTTTTCATCGCGTCCAAAATACAAGGTAATACTTGGAGCAGACTATACCCTTGGTAAGTTTAATTTCACCTTGACAAATACTGTATTTGGGCCAACTAAGTTTAGAAATGCAGGCATGAATAAGAACCTGCAAATAGAGTTTTTAACTAAAGCGATCACCGATCTGGGTATAAGCTATCAGTTCAATCCGGTGATTTCTGCAACCTTCAATGCAAATAACATTTTCAATGTTTTGCCTGAATGGAAATTTGCTTCACTTAACGCAGAAGGTGATGCAATTTTGAATGATCCTGCTGCCGTCAAGGTTCAATCAAATCTCATTACCTTTAATCAGCGATATTCACGGATGACATACGATGGATATCATTTTAGTCAACTCGGTACTATGTTTAGCATGGCGTTGAATGTTAAAATCTAAATTGACTATGTCACTATAAATAACAAGCGTGAAGGAAGCCGCCTCAAGTATTGAGGCGGCTTTTTTGCTACTCTTAAATGGAGGTACCGACTATATATAGGGTATCGTTGCCTGGAGCCGATAAGATCTCAGTTTGTGCTATACTTTCTTCGCTTACGAATGGATTATAAAATAAACACTGCAACAAGAAGAAGCCCAAACAATAAAACATGATTATACCCGGTGAAAAAGGACAAAAAAATAGAGAGATAAATCAATCTTTATCTCTCTATTTTTTAAGTCAGAAATGAAGTGACGACTAAGCTTCTTTGTTTTTTGTTTCCTGCACTTCTGTTCTAATTTCTTGCGCCAGGTTTTTCATGTCCTGCATGGCCTTTCTTAAGCGTGTTCCCGCTGCGCCATTTTGCTTATTGTAAAACTTGTCCATATCCTCTTCCAAAGACGATACCAGCGTTTTCAATTCTTCAAATTTCTTCATTTCGTTATTTTTTAGCACACAAATCTGCAAAATGGCCGGCAATTATCACACTAAAATGATAAATGAAGTTGTCATAGGCATGCTATCTGTGGTGGTATTACTACTTCGAATCATTTATTTGTTTATACTTCTTTACTCACTTCGCAGAGAGCCAACGGGATTGGCTAATGCAGTTTTTAAAGTTATTGCCGTGATTACAGCAAGAGAAATAAGCAGTAGTAATACTGGGGGAGCAAGAAAGATTATCCACTCCATATCAATGTGAAACGCAAACGTCTCAAGCCACCATCGTACACCCAGCCATACTAAAGGAAGCGCCAGGCCGTATGCTATCCCCACCAGCTTCATGGAGTCGCGCGTAAAAAGCGAGAGTATAGAGTATAGCGATGCACCCAATACTTTGCGAATGCCGATTTCTTTTATGCGCTGTGAAACTGAAAAGATACCCAGACCAACGAGACCCAGGCAGGAGATGATGATGGCTAAGGTTGTTAAGACTGAGAATACCTGCTGGAATTGATGTTCAGGTGCATACTGTTGATTGAAATAATCATCGAGAAAGAAATAGTCAAATGGATTGCCGGGGAAGGCTGTTGCGTAATTGGATTTTATTTTATCTAATGTCGCAGGAAGATTATTGGAGCTGATGCGCAAGGAGATGCTGGGCCATTGTTCATAGGACCCAAAGAAGAACAAGATCGGGTCATAGCTCTCCTTTAATGAAGTCTGATGGTAATTCTTAACCACACCGATGATCTCACCTGTAAATTCATCCCATAGCGAAAAACGAACACGCTGATGTATAGCATCCTCTGGATTTTCGAAACCCAGGTTTTTAGCAAGCAACTCGTTGATGATGATTTTATTTTTCTCCGGCCTAAAGGTGCGGTCGAGAGGTGGTATTAAAGACGAGGCATTGGGAAGATTAGGGAAAGAGAACCTATCGTCTTCCGTGAAATTCCTACCGGCCAGAAGCGGAATTTCATAGGTTGAAAAAAACTGGTCGTCCACCGTCTGGGTATAGGCCGAAACCCTGTCAAGCATGCCGTGTCCAAACAACCTAACGGCGTTTACATACGGCAAGGTGCGACCGGGTACATTGGTGGAGCGCGCCATCTTCACCACGGCGGGTAACTTACTTTGAAGATCTTTGAAATGCATAAACCTTCCGGCAAGCGTAGAGTCAACATTTGAAGGACCTTTGACGATGAGCATCTTTTCAGAGTGATATCCTAAATCCTGCTGTTGCATAAAGTCGATCTGCCGTGAGATGGTTAGCGTGCCGGCAATGAGTACAATGGAAAGAGCATACTGAAATCCTACTAGACCTCGTCTGAGAATTATCCCTGTTGCTGATTTGGTGAATTTACCTTTCAGGACACTCACCGGCCTGAAGGATGAAAGTAACAGTGATGGATAAAGTCCCACGACCATGACACCCGTCAACAAGACAGCCACAGGCAAAATCCAGAAGGATGGATTGAGCAGTTCATTTGTAGCAATAAGAATGCTGCCGGTAGGAGAGCCGGTCAACTGTTCGAAGGCAGGAAGCAACATCATCACGAGTGCTATAGCGAGCAACGCAGCAACTATATTTATCAGGACTGCATCGAGCAAGAATTGAAGTATTAGCTGACCGCGTGTAGCGCCTGAAACTTTTCTCATCCCAACTTCCTTGGCCCGATCTATAGATTTAGCAGTGGAGAGATTTATATAGTTAATCCAAGCTATAGCAAGAATAAAAATACCGAGCAGGCCCACAAAGTATACCGTGCGCTCACTTCCGTTTCCAACCATTTCATCTTCCAGATTCGACTTCAAATGAATTTCGGTGATGGGCTGAAGATCGATCACGGTTCCATAACCATATTCGGACTTTTGCCGCGCGAAGTAAGGCTTTAGGAACGCATTAAATTTCTTCTCCAGTGTACGGGGGTCAACGCCGGGAGCAAGTCGCACATAAGTAAGAAACTCCGGCCATGCCCAGAATTCAGCTCCGAAATTTCTCACCGGATACGAAGCCAGCAGGTCGAAGTTTACATGAGTATTGGGAGGCAAATCTTTTAGCACACCTGTAACGGTATAGGCAACTCCATTTAAGCGCACAGTCTTTCCAACGCCTGATGCAGCACCAAAATACTTAGTAGCCGTTTTCCGGGTCATCACCAAAGAGAATGGTTCTTTCAGGCAATTGGTTTTGTCACCTTCCACTAATGGAAAGTCAAATATATCCAGGACTTCAGGATCACCGTAGAAGAGTTTTGTTTCGTCAAAGTTGATAGCGGATCCTCCGGCAGGTTCATATGAAACCGTAGTGGCCGGAACAGATATAGTCGAGGAAGAAAGGCGTGCGATCGTTTCAATTTCCGGAAAGTTCGCCTTCAGGGCAGGTGCCAGTGCTGGATGATTTCCCGCACCGGCTCTATAGGCCACGCCGTTCTGTTCATAGCTGATAGGAAGACGATAGATACGTTCACTATTGGAATGAAAAGAATCAAAGCTATGTTCGGTATATACATATAAATAAATCAACGACACCGCGGCCATGCCGGTGGTGAGCCCCGTGATATTGATAACTGAAAATACTTTGTTGCGCAGGAGATTTCTCCAGGCTACAAGAAAATATGACCTGAGCATATATAGGTTCCGGATTGTTTAGTGCTGGTATACATTCCAATTGCTTGCCAGAAAAAAGCAGGCTATTTGACGTGATTTTGATGATGAGCAAATATTGGCTGTCCGATATTGAGTCATGGTTGGTCGGAAGCGAATGCGTGATTGCCTGTAACGAATGAATCAATTTCGATTTGGCTTTGACTTTGACTGATTGCACGGGTACTTCTATTGTAGACATAATGGCTATATAGTATATATCAACGTATTCAAGTCCTTTTACTTCCTGGGCAGTTAGAAGGTGATTCGAACGGAATCTTTTTGTAAAGTAAAAAAAAGAGGACGATTTTCATCGTCCTCAAAATTGTGAGGGTTAACATGTTTATAGCCCGGAAGCCCCGATATAACTATAGGAGTATAGCGCGTTTAGAATTCTACATCATCAGCAACATTGCCTCCTTGTTCAGAGGCGAATTTTGCAGCATACTCCTCTTGTTTCTTTTGCTGATAATCAATGAAATGATGAACATTATCGGTGTTGTTATTTCTCACTTCTTCATTTTGTACTTCTGACCATTTCATTGCTACGGATTGAAAATCGCCAAGCGAAATTCCAAAGTTATCTTGTATCCATTGCGCGCCATCATAGCCATAATCATAGGCAGCTTGTCGGGCACCGTTCAACTCTTCATAAAAATATCGGTCGGTTTTAATTTTCTCTAGATTGACTTTTCCTTCTTCACTCACCTGAGCTTGAAGTCCGCTTAGTTTTGGATGCTTATCAGCTTCACCAAAGTATTGTCCGAAAAGTATAGATACTTCGAAGGTACTGTCTTCTTGCATTCGCGCCACCCACAAGGCAGATGCCTCTTCAAATACAGCAAGTTCGATTCCTAATGTTTTACAAATTTCTTTTTGATCAATGCCCGTAGCCATTTTTGCGGCCGCGGCTGCATAGTCGTACAATGATACTCCGTGAACGGGTTCTAATAGAGAATTACTCATAATTGAATTTTAATTTATTTATGATAATCGTTTAGTAATCGGTTGTAAAATTTTTCGTGTTCATCAGCCAACGCTGGATTAATTTTATTCCATTCATCAAACATTGCCCGTAAATACGTTTGGTATAAAGCCGGACGTTTACTTTCAAGTTCGAGCTTCTGTTTTTCCATCTCCTGCATCTGTGCTCTCTTTTGTTCGATGATCCTTTTATCACTTTCGTGAATGAGGCTCAATTCAATCTCATGTCGTTGCAGGTATAGGGTTTGAGTTTTTTGAGGAATTTCATCATGCTCTTTGAGAAGATGACTTGTTCGTTGTTCGGCGAGGCTTCTTCCAATATGCTCCAGCATCTTGGCTTGCGAGCTCGGTTCAAAAGTATTTCGTGTTTGGCAGGAGGGGCAGGTAATATAGGTTGTTGTAAAATATATTTTATCAATGGTCACGGGACTTCCACATTGCTCACAGCGAAACTTATCCTTGAGAGTTTCATACTCATCTAGAATTTTTTGATACTTGGATTCAAAGTCTTCCTGGTGAGTACTCTCTACTTGCTCACGGCATTTGCTATATAATTCGTCTAACTGAAAAAAGCGATCGTAACATTCATTTCTAAACTGGTGGTATATCTTTGAAATTTCATGATCGTCATTTGGGAACGGGAAGCAAGTGATTTTTTCTTCTTTGACATCGAGCGCTTTTTTTTGAATGCTGTCCAGTTGTCCTAGCACTGCAGATTTCATTCTGTGATACCCCCGCTTGAATTGATCTGTATCAGTATCATTCAGTGCTACCAGTTCAGGAATAGATGCAGCTGTGAATTCTCTTAGTTTATCTTCCAATTTGCCGATGAATGCAAAGAAACGTTCTTTGGTCTCTTGCATTTCTTTTTTTACAACTGGTAGTCGGCTGTTTTCAAATTCGTTATTAAAAAATACTGACACAGTTTAAATGTTTTGAGTATTATCTTCTTTTTTGATGTTGATGCCATCGGTAAGCTTTACCGATAGAAATTCAAATCCACAGTAAGCACAATGTGTCAGTCCATCTTGTTGAGATCTTCCCGCGCCACAATTCTGGCAGGTCCTTGCATTCACTTTTGCAGGTTCTTCAGTAAATTCTCCTCCATACGATTTCTGCTCCACGGCCTTTTGTTTCATTCGTTCCAGCAGTGAAAGAGTTTTTTTATTTTCTTCCATCTCAGTTTTTATAGTTTATCAATCAGGTCTGCTTTTTTTGCTTTATACTCTGCTTCGTCTATCAAGCCAGATTCAAAAAGCGTTTTTAATTTTTGTAGTTTGGCGGTAATGTCGTCCGGAGGTTGATTAACGTGTTGCATTTTATTCATCATCATTCCCATGGCCATAGCATTGGTAGTGGCTTCATTTAAAGCAGTTCCCTTCTCACCTATAGCTTGCGCAGTATTGAATTTGGTAAACTTGTCCATGTCGGATACCATATTCATATTGGTTATCTTGTCATAGTGAGCTGAAACTTCATCGGGTAGTGTAACACTTGTGATGGTAAATGAAATCAACTCAATTCCGAATTGAGCGAAATATGGTTTTAGAAATGGTTCTATTTTCTTACCCAATTCTGTCACACTTCCTGCTATATCTTTAACGGATATATTTTGCTGCGCGAGCACCTCTCCGAATTTTGGTGCAATAAAATCCCGAAGTTCATGTTGCAATTCGAAAATATTAAAGGTCTGGTATGAACCTGCATATTGACGAAAGAATATAGCAAGGTCTTTTACTTGAATATCAAATGTACCGAAGGCACGAACCCTAACTTGACCAAACTCCGGGTCTCTCATCATAATGGGTGCAGGTGTGCCCCATTTGTTGTTAACAAACTGCCGGGTATTTACAAAATATACATCTGCTTTAAACGGACTGCTGAATCCATATTTCCAACCTTTCAAACGAGTTATGACAGGAATGTTCTCAGTGCTTAACGTATGAAGCCCCGGCTGAAAAACATCTGCGAGTTTACCTTCATTTAGAAAAACAGCTATCTGAGATTCTCGAACAGTAAGCTTTGCTCCATTCTTAATTTCTTTATCTTCATCTGCAAATTTCCACATCAAAAGATTTGGATCTGGTGTGGTAGCTTCTATTATTTCAATAAATGGTGAATTCATATTCATTTTTAATAATCGAGTCTTTGGTATTGAGACAATTGCCCAAATATAAGAACATCGGTGGCTATATTTTCCTACTATTATCCATGAAAATTTCTTTACTCAATGATAACACAGCGGACTCATGACATGTCGAAATTCAATCTATATATGCAGCGAATTATCTTTGAATAGATTGTGGATATACTTAACCTGACTTGATTAAAGATACCAAAGCACGGTAATTGACGCGCAAGGTAAATACACATACAATGACATATGAAATAAAGTACATACTCTTATGCTGACGCGCTGTATGCTCTAGGGGAGACGTTGTATAAAGACACGGAGTGCACGGTGTCTTCTATAACCATAAACCGTGCTACGGACGGACAATCAGTTTTATGGTTTTTGAAAAATTATCTTTATATAGTTGAAGATAATATATACCTGCAGCGAGTGCCTCCGATAATTTTTCTTTGTAAGGATCGTTCTCTTTTCCGCTAATGAGGACTTCTCCGCTTAACCTCTGAACTCCTGAGATATCAAGGATTAGATAATTGCATTTACCTTCTTTAAATCCGGTAACCAGAAAATTTATATTCTCGCCATCAAACGGGTTTGGAAATACCGAAATGTTCTCTTCTTTCCGTATGGTAATCGTTTTTGTGTCTAAATATTCAGTAGCACCATTCACATCGGTTTGCTTAATCCGATAGTAAGATCTTCCCAGGTAAGGTGTATGATCTTCCATGATATAATGTTGTATGATACTACTATTACCTGAAGCAGGCTGTCTACCTACGGTATGATAATTCAATCCGTCAGAAGATCGCTCAATGACAAAGAAATCGTTATCCTTCTCCCATACAGTTTTCCACTCCAGCAATACTTTGTCTCCTTTTTGATCAGCGGTAAAGGAGAGTAGCTTTACAGGTAGGGGATTATTCGGAGAAGTTGAACCCAGTGCAAAAGGACTAAAGGTTGTTACTGCCGGAGTAGTAACGATCGTTCCGGCTGTAGCATCTCCACTCGTTCCTCCATTACCTTGCGTAACCCAGGCACTTCCATTCCACCGCGCTACAAGCAATGCAGACAGATCCGTTATATAGGGACCGGTACAGCCCGAACTGTTCCAACTAAGTGTAACATTTACATTGGAAGTTCCAACGGTTCTGTCAAGTGTCCAATACTCGCAGCCGCTCACTCTTACCAGTGGAGCCGTGAATGTACTTTGATCACCAAAGGCCTGGCTGGTTTTAAAATATTGAGCAGTGAAAACATCACTGCCAACGGCGGGCGCAGATATAGCAATGGAGCGATATGTAGATGCATTGCCGGTCGGGAATATAAACGCTGTGTTGCCCGTCTTTCGCACGGGTCCATTGATATAGCTTGCATTGCTCGCTCCGTTAACCGTACTACCTGCTAAGAAATTAAGGTAGTTGGAAGTCGTTGTGTTAATTATACCCGTAGTGAGTGTTGCTGTTGACCCTATATTTATAGGCGTGTTTAGTGTAATTGTATTGGCGCCCGATGCTTTACTCATCGTCAATCGCTGGATCACCGGAATTGAACTTGCAGAAGTAATTGTTTGATTGTTGCTGCCAGCAAATTGAACAACACCTGTACCTGATCCAAGTGTCACAACGTTGGCACTACTTACGATGAGATTATCGTAAAAAGAATTGGTGCCATTATAGGCAGGTTGCAATGCACCAGTCGAGGTCTGTGAGAATGTAACCGGGCCGTTAAATGTATCACCCGTGATATTGGCAAAAAGCCATATTGCATCGCTGCTGTTGGTCAAGCTCGTGGTAGCGTTGAATACATTGCCACCATCACAAGTATTGGTTGTTGTTCCATTCTTTGTGATCGAAGCGGTTCCATTATATATACTTCCATTCAAAAGAATACGAGGGCCTGTAAAAATAATATTACCATTAAAAACCGAAGACGGCCCCAAGGTTAATGTGGCCGTTCCAGTAAGTGCCATATTCTGTGCAGTACTACCGGATTGTGTGAATTTTTGCAATGTTAATGTTCCCGCACTAAAACCAGTACTGCCAACGGTTATGGTTTTTCCGCTTGCCAATGTTGCCGCTCCGGTGGTAGTGTTGTTGGCAAATCTGATTCCTATACCAGAGGTACTGTTTACAATGATGTTTCCATTAAACATATTTCCGGCAGTAGCTGAAGCCATTGAAATAATTGAAGAACCTGTATTGGTCAGCGTTACGTCTCCATTGAAAATATCTGCAGTTGTTGTAGCAGTTTCCAGCCAGCCACTTCCTGAATTTACCAGTGTAGTAGTGCTATTGAAAATGTTTCCGCCTGCACCTGCGTTATTAGTGCCGCCATTCTTCTGTATATAGCTGGTGTTGTTATAGGTGGCACCTTGCAGGTATACCTGTGGTGTGATAAATGTGACAGCGCCATTAAATGTTGAGTACGGCCCCAGGTATAAAGCTGCGGTTCCTGTGAAGGTAAGATTTTGTGCAGTGCTGCCAGACTGTACAAATCGCCTCAGTAAAAGTTTGCCAGCCGAGAAGCCGGAGCCTACCGTAATAGTCTTACCACTGGCAAGGGTAGCTGCCACATTCGTACCCGGACCATTGCCGAATGTAATGCCTGCATTGGCACCTGCATTGGTAGAATTAACTGTGATATTCCCATTGAATATACTTGCGCTTGCATTATCGGCCATAGCAACCCATCCTGTTCCGGTATTGGTTACGATAAGGTCACCATTGAAAGTATCCGCGTTGTTATATCCGGTAGCCAGGAATGCGCTTCCGGAATTGACAATGGTTGCTGCAGACTGAAATGTATTTCCTCCTGTACCAAGATTATTGGTGCCGCCACTTTTTTCAAGATAAGCAGTGCCACTATAGGTGCATCCCTGTAGGTATACCTGTGGAGCTTTAAACATTACGTTGCCGGCGAAAGCGGTAGAAGGACCAATATATAGTACACTTGAACCTGTGGTCGTTAAGCTTAGCGCTGTAGCGGCATCTGCCTGATGAAATCCTGCCAATGAAAGTGTACCGGATGTGTAGCCCGTGCCCACGCTGATTGTTTTTCCGTTAGCCAGGTAAGAGGATTTTGTGCCGGTTGCGCCAGGACCGTTGGCAAATAATATTCCTGAAAAAAAACCGGAACCGCTACCGGAAGAGTTAACGATGATGTTGCCATTAAACATGTTATTGAGTGTGTTGTCAGCAAGACCAATGAAGGATGAACCTGTATTGGTTACGGTAAGATCAGCATTAAAAACATCGGGAGAACTAAATCCTGTTGCCAGGTATGCGCTTCCGGAATTTGCAAGGGTGGTGGTGCCATGAAATGTATTTCCTCCGGATCCTAAATTATTTGTGCCACCCGTTTTCTCAAGATATGTTGTGCCGAAGAATATAGAGCCGTTGAGATATACCTGGCTGGCCGTACAGGTTACAAGAGGAGCTATAGCGGTACTTATACCAAAGTGTGTGCCGTTAAAAGTTGCTATACCTGTAGTATTTATGGTAATGGTTGCTGGTGCGCCTCCATTCGTGATTAAACCCGTTGTAAAAGTAGCTGCTGTCGTTCCGGAGCTTATCAGGTTGAATCCGTTCAGATCAATCGTGCCGCTATATCCATTTACAGTAACCGAGGATACAGTAGGGGCTATGTCCAGTATACAATTTCCTTGCAGGCCACCCGCTCCATTAAATACAACGGCGTCTGATGCGCCCGGAACAGAAGCTCCTCCTATACCACCAGAAGTTGCAGACCAATTAGCCGTATTATTCCAGTTCGAAGAAGTAGATGCAACCCAGTAACGTTGACTATATATATAAGTGCTGCATAACAAAAAGAAGGACAACAGGCCAGCCCGAATTTTCATGGTGAGATATTTTATAGTTTATAATACTTTTATAGTTTATAATACGTCCTTGTTTCCTTGTTCCTGGCAGGTTCGACTGCCCAATCTTATTGCTCGCTACCAGTGAATGTAGACGGGAATGAACAATCAATAAGGTCTACTCTCTCAGATAATAACGGTATATAAATCACTGCTATATAGCCATAGCGATGCGCATCGATTGCCCAATGCCAATATTTATCACATTCGAGTTTAATATTTATGGGTGTCTTTCGCAAGACTAAAAGCAAGAAGTTCAAACCTATAGTCGATAGGGGAAGAGTGAGTTCCAACAGCTTTTATTTTGTGTATCATTTCCAAGGTGATGCAGCCGGGGTATATTCAGTTTATGGTGGTATAACCTTGAATCGGTTGTTCCCATCGCGGTATTATCTGGTATATCCTGTCCGGGAAGTCTATTGAAATTATCGAACCTTTTTTTGGAGTTGAAGTAACTCATCATATATGTAAACTATACTGTTGTTTTAGCTATAGACACCGGTAAGGATGCGGTGTAAAAGCTAGGTCGAATCCGGCCTTTTGATTGAGTAAACAGTTCCACAAACTAGTATGAACTTAAGTTTTTCTTGAGTATTTGACGGGACTCTAGAAGTATTTTTTATTGTTGGCATGATTTATTAGGAGTTATAACAATTGCCCTTGAAGTACTCGATTGTCCAGCACTTTTATAGGGGAACGGTATACCCCTGTGAGATGAGATTAGAAGTAAGCAATGTTTCTTTATCTGAGCAAAATCTCTCGGAACAATCAGTGTCTTTCGATAAGCTTATTGATTTTATACCAGCGCTTATTGCCCGCGTTGATTGTAACATGGTGGTGCAATACGCTAATCAAGGTTTTAGAAAATGGTTTTCCCGCATCGATGATCCCGCTGGAAACTCCTTTCCGATAATTATAGGTGAACAAATCTTTAATCAAATTCAACGGTATTTAGGTAAAACTTTGGTTGGTGAACCTGCTCACCTAACCATTTCCTTTCAACACGATGGAGAATATCGTTGTATGGAGGTAGACATTCGGCCAGAGTTTGATTACAATCAAAAGGTTAGTGGGTTTATTTTTTATGCATCCGACATTAGTTCAGAACTTGATGTTGAACGGTCGCTGCATGACTACTTTGAAAATGCAACGATAGGTTTACATTGGGTAAATGAAGATGGAATCATTATCTGGGCTAATCGCGAAGAACTAACGATGTTGGGATATGAGCCCGATGAATATATAGGTCAACCTATAACACGCTTTCATAAGAATCAACAAATAATACAAGAAATCTTGTGTAAGCTTCGCAAGAAAGAAATAATTAAAAACTGCGAAGCAGAGCTGCTCTGTAAAGATGGATCATCTCGCTTTGTCACCATTAATTCAAGTGTACTATGGAAGGATGGTGAATTTGTCCATACCCGTTGTTTTACAATTGATATCACGGCTCAAAAACTTGCTGCCAAGGCAATGCGTGAAAATCAAGAACGCTTTAAAGTGATGAGTAATTTGGTCCCGGTAATTATATGGACTACAGATGAGAATGGGTTATGTATTTTTCTCAATAGTAAATGGAGTGAGCTGACCGGGAAAAAAAATGAAGATGGTCTGGGGCAGCCAATGGCTCAACGTTATTCATCCGGACGATAGAAGAAATATAGAAACTGCGTGGAGAAAATCGCTATCTGAAAAAAAGACTTTTGAAGCTAAATTCAGAATAGAAAGTTCCACTGGCAGGACCATCGTTTGTTATGCTAACTCCATTCCGCAGTTTGATGCTAATAATCGATTCACCGGGTATACCGGAATTATTCAAGATATATCTGTTCAGGAGGAAATAAAATCTTCTCTTGAAAAAATGGTGCTTAACCGAACCGATGACTTGCGGAAAAGAAACCTGGAATTAAGAAAGGCAGAGAAAGCACTGATCATGAAAAATCATGAGCTTGAAAAAATCAACAATGAGCTTTCGTCTTTTGCACATATAGCCAGTCATGACTTACAGGAGCCTTTGCGGAAGATTCAAACATTTATTGATCGCGTTGTGTATTCAGATGGAGATAAGCTTTCATCCCGGAGCAAAGATTATATCGATAAGATTCAGTCTGCCTCCAACAGGATGCGCGCGCTTATCCAGGATATACTTTTATATTCCAAAACTACAAACATCGAGAGTGGCCTTGAATTAACAGACTTGAATCAACTCCTCCAGGAAGTAATAACGGAGTTTGAAGTAAAGATTGAACAAACCGGTGCCCGCATTGAAAATAAAGGATTGCCAACCTTACCGGTGATTCGTTTTCAGTTTCACCAGGTGTTTCTAAACCTGATCAGTAATGCACTTAAGTTTTCCAAAGAATCCTCTACTCCTCAAATTGTATTTCAATGCAGTATAGTACGCAATACACAGCTCCCAGGCATGCACGATTCGCAGGACTTCTACGACATTACCGTTTCAGACAATGGAATTGGTTTCCATGCTGAGCATGCTGAGAAGATTTTTGAAATATTTAACAGACTTCACAGTAAATCTCAGGTTGAAGGAACAGGTATAGGTCTTGCGATCTGTAAAAAAATCATTGGAGGACATCATGGAAGGATGACGGCCGAAGGTAAAATAAACGAGGGCTCCACCTTTCATATATATCTTCCATGTTCACAAGCAACAGTATAGTCATCTGATATCTAATGAAACTAAAAAATTATGGGAGCACTTCAAGTGAATAGTGATTGGCAAAAAGAAAACAGCGATGTCTTTTGGGCTGAGATAGCACCCTGCGACCATGTGGTTCAAATCTATGAAACAGATGATAGCTTTTTGGAGTTGTTACTGGGGTTTGTGGCAGGTGGTATAAATGCCGGAGAATGTGTAATTGTCATTGCCACGGCGTCTCACTTGCGGGCCTTAAACTACAAATTGCAGCTTGCTGGATTTGATGTTACATCTGAAAACGAATTGTATATTCCGTTGGACGCGGAGGCAACGCTTTCTAAGTTCATGGTAAACGACTGGCCTGACGAAACGCTTTTTGTGCATTTGGTTTCCGATATTATCGCCAAAGCAAGACTTGGTGGACGTCCGGTTCGCGCCTTCGGGGAGATGGTAGCAGTTCTATGGGCAAGGGGGCATGTAGGGGCAACAGTACGATTGGAGCAGCTCTGGAATAAGTTCTGCGAAACACAAGCATTCTGCTTGTTCTGTGCCTATCCGCAAAGCGGTTTTACACAGGATGCAACTGAATCAGTAATGCATATCTGCGGCACTCACTCTAAAATGATTACAACCAATGAGGAGGGAACTGGTAACATTTTGTATAGGACGATTACGCAGAAAGCAGTTGGTTAATATATAGGTTTGCGTTATGGCTGTCCGAAAAGTATGCTGCATGTTTATGCAGCTTGGTATAAAGGCTTCATACGATGTTGTATCATTACACCTAAGACGTATACAGTTGTGTATATTTGTAGATAATCTTTGTAAGATGCCTAATAAATACCAAGCATATTCGTTTGTAAAATGAATGATAGATTTTGTCTGCAAGTAATGTAGATAAATGGCCTCTTAACCAAACCTGTTCCTGTTAAGCCTAATGAGTAATGTTTGTCATGGAATGAATTTTCAAGTGCTTCCTATCTGTAGATGAAACCGCTAGTCATTGATAGACCGGCATAGTATTATAGAGAATATTATAATACTAGAACTTAACACCCCGATAAATGGATGAATTGTTTGGAGCAGCCGAGCTTTCGCTGCAAGATTTGGAGACGCTTGAAAAGAGCTCCCCGAATGTTATCGTTTATGCAGCACCGGTCATGTTTCTTTTTGTATTAATCGAGTATCTTGTATCGACGCATCAAAAAAGAAATTATTATAAGACCAACGAGACTATAGGATCCATCCTGGTAGGCTTGGGGAATGTTGCCATAGGCGTTTGCATTAAAACCCTTCTCTTCTTCTTGTTTGTGTTAGTTTATAACCTGGTGCCATGGCGCATGGAGTTAAACTGGTGGACTTTTATTCCTTGTTATATTATATTCGACTTTTGCAGTTACTGGACACATCGCATTTCACATCATATTCGGTTTTTTTGGGCGTCTCACATTCCGCATCATTCCGGTGAACAGTATAACCTGACAGTATCTTTTCGCTTGAGCTGGGTACAATACGTAAAAATTATATTTATACTACCTGTGGCGTTGATCGGGTTTCATCCGGTTATTATATTTTTAACCAACCAAGTTGCTGTTTTATTTCAATTCTGGGTACACACAGAGTATATCCGAAAACTTCATCCCTGGATTGAGTATATTTTTGCAACCCCGTCCAATCACCGTGTTCACCATGGGTCACAGTCTCAGTACATCAACAAAAATTTTGCAGCTACCTTCATTTTTTGGGATAGAATGTTTGGGACATACCAACGGGAAGAAGTTATAGTTCAATATGGCATTACCCATAACATCCCAACCAAGCATAACCCGCTACATATCAACTTCCACGAATATGTTGACATGATTAAAGATGTAATACAGGCACAAACAATGAAAGAAAAGTTATTCTATATATTTGGTGACCCTGCATTGATTGCTGACTACAAAGTGTCGCAGTTGCCTAAATCCGGTAATGAGGCAGCAACAGATGGCAGCACTGGCAAGAAACATCAGCATTAAAATATAGCAACCTTATTTTAATAACGCTTTTAATTCAACTTGTAATTCGGGATCGGATGGTTTTTTAGCTTGTACACTTACAATTTTTCCGGCCCGATCAATTATGATGTAGGTCGGCACGCCATACATTTTATAGCTCTTCCAAAGCGCTTGTCTTTGTTCTTGTGTCTGGTTGATATGTATACCTTCCCATTCCGTATCGCCTTCGATCATTTTAATCCAGGCTCGCAGATCGGCATCAACAGAAATATTCAGAAATACAATGTTGCTATTACCAGCGAATTTTTTCTGAAGCCGTTTTGGCGTACGGAATTTCCTCACGGCAAGGCATGCACCACGTTGCCCATATATCAATATATACTACCTTTCCGGATAAGTCACGCAATGAAACCGGCATACCCTCTATCGTTTTGCCTGCAATGTCCGGGGCCGTTTTGCCAGGCGTGATGGTCAGCCATTCTTCATAACTCTTCTGTAAGGCGGGCAAGTGTTTTGAATCGCTATAGGTATTTCTAAACGAAGTAAGAATTGAATCGATAGAGGGTGTAATGCCCGTTGTGCTCAGCCAGTGATTAACATTTAAAGCGATCAGGTATTCTTTTATCTCCGCTGGGTAGTCACCGTTCTTTAATTCGAGGTCCGCTTTGTTTTCAATATACTTCGGTTTGACTGAGGCATCCTGGAAGCATATAGGACTATAAATTTTTGTATGCAGATACATAAGCAGTATCATGTGATAATCAAATATACCCAGCTTCAGGAAAACCGGATCAAAAGGTATATCCCTAATTGCCTGCTGAAGTCGATCCGGCAATATAAATTCCTTTACATCGCTCTCTGCCGATAACGCTTTTGTTTGAAGGGTATATGTATACTCCAAGGCGAGGGCGAGAAGTTTAAGATCATTTTTCTTTTTCAGTAAATCTGCGATATCAGGTGACGGATGAAGGCTATCGATGTAGGCATCGCAAAAATGTGTTAAAGCCGTCTTCAATGAGTCGTAACGCTGTAAAAAAGCAGGTGGTTCTAACTGAGTTATATAGTTACCGCCTTTCGTTTTTATTTGTTCTGTAATGAGCGCACTCTGTGCCAGGTAGTTGGATAAGTCTCCACCGTGACCTGAAAAATGCAAAGGTTTTTCTGGAGCATCTTCATCACCGGATACAGTGATATCGGTCTTTGCCGCTAAGTATACTTCACTGTATTTGTCGCCTAGCTGTATAAAGGCAAAGGTTGGTTTTCGCAAGGTAAATTTCATTGAAACGTTCCCTCCAGCATCCATTTTCGGATAAGCTAAATCGACCTGATCCAGACTCTTATATGCAAAGACTCGTATAGTTTTATACAAGTAGGGATCATGGACTGAAATTTTGACTGGTCCTGGTATATCTTTTTTTCCAGAACATCCAATCAAAGCGCAAAAGGCAAACCATGCGAAGTAGGAGGGCAGACGTTGAAGATAATTCATTATTCCAAGTTGTTGAGCAGTAAACTTACTTGCTCACTTTTAAAATTACCTATAGTATAGCACATGTTTTATGTTTGCATTTTTTTATTCATAAGATCATCGTTTTCCGCGTTCTTGTGGCTTCGACCCGAGCGCGATGGGCTTTACATCAATCATCGTTAATGACTTTATCATTTTTTCTGATTCCTTCTTGTACTTGAGAAAATGCAATGTATTCAAATGTGATTTGTATGCTGCTGAGTCTGCATACACTTCCAGTATACTGACACTGGTTGGTTCTTTCTTGCTGGCCACGGCATACATTACCAGAACACCCGGCTCTTTTTGGAGCCCGGGTAACATCACACTTTGTGCTAGTCTTTTGAAGTTGTCAATCTCTTTTGAGTCTATTTCCATTTTGATAAGCCGTATGAAGAGATTATGAGCAGGTGCTTTTGCAAGGTCAGGTTTCCGGATATAAAGAATTGGCTGAGTTTCTTGCAGCTCAAGATGCTTTACCATTTGAAGAGTGCCCTGTTTATATTTTTGGAAATGTGGAGTAGCAAGATGAGACTTGTACTCACTTGAATCAGCATAGGTTTCGAAAAGCGTAACGCGTTCCGGATTTTCTTTCTCCGCCACTCCATACAAGGTAATGACACCCGGTTCTTTTTTAATGGAAGCTTCGATTTCTTCCTTTAAAAATTCATTATATACATCAAGGTGGGCTGTGTCAACCTCAATGATAGCAAGCCGAACCAGTTGACTGCTTTTTTGTGCTATTGCTTTCGTGGATGCAAGTGACATGGTAACTAATAAAATGATCCGGTAATATATATGTGAGTAATCAGTCATGGTACTTTAGCTTAAGCGTAATTTTTAGTTTGCTTTCTGTATTGTAATCTAATGCGTCTTCATTCAATCCACAACTTTTTCATGGGCTTGAATGGGGAAGCCTAGTAAATATAGCTTTGTTGACTTGCCGCTGATCGTTCCCTTCTCCCAGCGATAGTTATTTGAATACAATCCTTCCAGGAGAATGTCCAGATCCGTTAGTGTATAGGTGCGTGCATTGGACACAGCACCATCCCAGGCAAAAGTGAACGGTATTACCGGCAATATATAAGTAAGTAAAATTTGCTGCCAGGTTAGACCTTTGGCTAAAGGTGTGATGAAAAATGCAGTTATAAAGTTGAAGGGTATAGCGATCCACCACAAGAATGCAGGAAAACTATTATTGCTTATTTCGAAGATGCATATAGGCTGTTTGCTGTCTTTGGCATTTTCCAATATGTTTCGCGCTGTGTCAGGTTTCATGTGATGAAAGCTGCATATCATGGTTCTGATACCTTGCAAGGTAACGGGTACGTCAGTGGCATCAACCGGAGCAGGTAAATATATAATGTCGTTATTATTTAATTTACCCGCCAGATTTTTGTCGGGGTATAAATCTGTTAAGGTTAGTGTTAAATTCTTTATCGAATAATGATTCTTTAACAGGGTTGCAACCCCGGGCATGGGACCGCCACTTCCAGAACATAAATCTATAATCGAGGTTGGGGCAGAATGATCAAATAACCGGAGGATCAGTTTTGCCACATCTTTTTGTGTATTCAAAAGATTATGCATCACCGTGAGAAGCCTGGTCAGACTTGCTCTCATCGAGTTTGGAAACCAGGACAAATCTTCAAACTCAAACAGATGTATTCTTTTCATTTTCATAAATGACAATTTCAAGGCTACACATACCAATGACAAAGTGGAGTATGGGAAGTTAGCTCTTCATTTTGCATGATCTTTTAAAGATTAACTAATATACCGTTTCATTTACCGTGAATAAAAATTTGGGATCTAAAAAACGCGAATGCCCAATAAGTCGAAGTTAGTCGTTGGTTAGAAAAAATGGCAGGTAAAGATTCACTGTCTTCATATTCACTACTGCCGGAAACAAGGCTGATACAATTGGCCTAGCACTTCATCAATCAAAAACGGATTCGGCCTTCAAGTGCCGCATTTTTACCCATATATCCTAATGATGTTTAACACTTTTTGATTTGCTATATAATTTTCTGTTGCATCTTTGATCCTCAATAAGATGATATGACTTCGTATGTTGTAAAGAAGCCCTCAGAACTCTCTTTATCTCAATTCGCTGCAATTCTGCAGTTGTGGCAGATCGAAGAGTGGTTGCATTTGACACATTCTGAATTCGTTGACCTGTTTTACAATAATGAATTTCACATGCTTGTTGATGAAACGTCAACGGTATTGTCGGTATCGCGCATCAACTATAATTTTCAAATCTCCATATCGGACTCTGTTCATACGATCGCAGAATTAGTTGGATTTGTTTCCCAGAAACCAAGAACAGGTCACGGCTCACTGCTTATTGAAAGTATACTCGATTACTTGCAGGAAAGAGGTATTGAAGCCATCGGCTTTTGTGATTTATCAAGCCGCGCATTCTATGAAAAATGTGGCATAGAGATATTTCCCGGCCACTCGAGATTTATCAAAGAAAAAGTTAACGGTCTATGGGTAGATAGCTCGGATGAAGATATTCTGAACTTGACATTAACTGGACATACTAGAAATATTATACAAGGATTAAATGCCTACAGCCCGGCATATCTTATTTCCGGATAGGACTGTTGAGCCATAGATATAGTATAAAGTATCGGACGCTTTGTAACAGCTCCGTTGTAAATCTTCTAATCGTACTATATCCCGCCAACAGAAGAGTTTATCATGGTGCCTGTATACTGATGCATCGGCCATACATTTAACATATTTGTGAATCGTTATCAAATTTAATGATTAACTGTATTCCTTCGTTAAACGAAATGTGTTTAAATTGTCGAGGAGTAATCAGAACGTATGAGCGAAATTCAGTTCGAAATAAACAGCCATGGGCGAGGATCATTTTTTGTAAAGGAAGGTGACGAACGGCTTGCCGAAATGGTGATTAGCATAGTAGGATCAAACTTAACAGTATATCATACTGAAGTGTCGGAAAAACTGCGTGGTCAGGGGACAGCGGCAAAATTATTGTCGACCATGGTTGATTATGTCAGGGAACATAATCTGAAAGTGATCGCGCTATGCCCGTATGTACATGCGCAGTTCAAAGCACATCCCGAGAAGTATACTGACATCTGGAACCAGGATTGGCATAATCCCAAGTAAACCCTTTGTGAATTACGTTAAGGTATAGTTTTGAATTCAAAAGGTATATCTACTTGTTCGGCATATTCTTTCCCGGCATCGTCTATAGACTCATCATCTTCATAAAAATACCAGAGGACTTTTATTCCTCTCACACTTTTTAGTGCATGAAGTAAGTCGAGAATTAATTTGGATGAAGCAGTATTAAAATATTCCAGCCTGAATGCAAAATTAGTAACCGTATTGGGAGCCTTCGCATATTCTGCGATCCAATCTAAAATAGGATTGTAGAAATCAACTGCGTCTTCGGGTAACGATCTGCCGGCTATCTCAAAAATTTCTTTGCTTTTACTTAACGCAACACGAGGAGTATCTTGTGTTTCCTCCATGAATAGATTTTCCATAACCTGATTCTTTCACTTTTCAACTTCGGGCAAAATGTACAAAATGTTTGCTAATTGAAATGATAGAAATATGTGAACGTGATGTCCCAAACGTTAAGTTTCTGATAAAGACGATTGAAAGTTGCAACCGGTTTATACAAAAACGATTCACAGTATCATCGATACGAAAAATTATATATACCGGGTGTTGTGCAACACCTTTCTCAAGGTTTGAAGTTCGAATTAATTTTATAGCAATGTATACCACATTGCAGGCATAAATACTTCAAAAGTGTCCTGCCTTTAAACGAAATCACTGTATAAGGGCAACTTATAAGAATGAAGAAGATGCCACACGCATTTTTACAGGTGGGTGTGCAAACAGAATATGTAGCAACGTACTATTAACGCAGAGCTAAAAAGGTGATTACAGAATAGTAAAGAGTAGTGACCAACGGCAACTCTTCTTCATAGGATCCGAGCATTCCCGCCCCCATGGAGAAAAACTAGCCGTTTGGAGGAAGTATTAATGGAGTGGCATTTCAGTTTGGTTGCCACAAAAAAGAAGTGCTGTTTTTACATTACACTAATCGGTCAATCACGAAGGTGATCGATACTTGATAGTATAATAAACGTGTGTACTATAGATGAAGTCCATCTATAGTATACTACATCTATAGCCGGATTCTTGCAATGCTAGTGAATAAGTACAGGACCGCGCTTCGATGTTTTTTTCGCAGACTTTTTAACAGCCTTTTTCGGTGCGGTAGCTTTAACCTTGGCGACTTTTTTACGCAACGATAATCCTGCGCGGAATGTAATTTTTCGTAAAGCAGTTAAAGAACGCCCTGCAGCTTTTGCAATTTCAACAGTGGGGGTATGTTCTTTAATCAGTCTTTTGATAAGCGCGAGCTCCTTGGATGTAACTTTCTGCCCGTGATTTTCAGCAACTGTTTTTTTAGATTTACTCATGCTTGATAAAGGTTATTCAGGTTAAATTGATTTTTGAAAGTTAGGTAATAACTGTTTATACTTTGGTAACTTTTCGACCGCTATAATTGTCACATGTAAGAATTAACGCAATGTTCAAATAAATCAAAACTAGAATGGCCCTGTTCAACTGGAGTAAAAAGAAGGAGTCGGCGAATGAAAAACCAATGATTTCCAATGAGATGCAGATGCTCTTTGCAAAGCTTTTGTTTACATCTGAACCGACATGGGATGATGCCGTTTTAGAGCAGGAGATTGTCAGGAATTTTCCATTATTTTCGTCAACTGACATTGGTTCAAAGGAAAATCAGCGTTCACGACAATATTTTTTCCGTGATTATATCGTAAGGTATGGTGAGGGTGACCTGCCCGCACAGGGTACTATATTCAAACCTGAAAAAGAATTCAGTCAGCAGACATTAGCAAGCGCATACCGACAGGCCTGGCATTGGCACAATGCTGAGGCAACCGCCGGTACATGTAAATATGACTTGATGGTGGGAGACCTCATGTCAATGTTATTGACGCATCAGGACCGGGTAGAGTACTACCAGAAGTTCCTGACCGCTGTTGTAAAGGCGCTCAAGCCAACTGCTATATATTTCCCTGCGAGTGAGAAACTAATCGAACCGGAAGAGTACTTGAAGCAGATTGAAGAACATGGATTTAGAAATCTATATGCGCTCATCAATGTACGGTTGTTCAATGTAGAAGGGAAGGGGATGCTCATGGATAGTTTAGGCCTTCAGGCTCTGGGGCTTCCGGATTTCCAGATTCAGTTTTTACAGTATGACCCGGGCCAAATCGCTGGATTGTTATACTCGTACGCAGAGTATATTTTTAATCATGGATCTGTTATTGAAGATGGCAATACAGTAGAAGGTGTTGAACAGGGATCACGCTGGAGATGTATATATAGTCGTGCCGCCATACCACCCAACCGCTCTGTTATAGAGATAAAGCCGGAGTAAAAAAGCACCAGTCCCGCTGCTCATAAAAATATAGCACATGTTATAAATTGAGAGCACAAGCATTTTTTGTGTCAAACCACCAACGTTGCTGCGTGGCAAGGAGTCTTGTAACCATAGCATATTGTTATGCCATCAATATAAACAGGAACGATTTTTATCATTGACAAGCTTATTCACACGGGTATGAAACCGTAAAAGCTATGGCAACACCAATTATACGACCTGAGGCGCTCTATTTTTCAGACGATGGCTCAATTCCAAATAGTAAATATCCACTACTGGTATACCGGAATGTTTTTTCAAAGAATGGCGATGCTGGTGCAGAATGGCTGGAGAAGACTTTCGCATCCAACCACTGGACAAACTCCTGGCGTAACGGTGTATACTCATTTCATCATTATCATAGTACCTCACATGAAGTGTTGGGTATATATAGCGGATCCGCATTGCTTCACCTGGGCGGAGAACATGGAAAGAAAGTAGATGTACATGCAGGAGATGTTATTGTGATCCCGGCAGGAGTAGGCCATAAGAACCTGGGTGACGAAGGAAACTTCGGAGTTGTTGGTGCCTATCCGGATGGACGCAGCTATGACCTGAAGAAAGGTGCACCGGAAGATCGCCCGCAAGTGCTCGAGAACATCGCTGCTGTTCCATTTCCTTCGCACGATCCGCTATACGGAAAAGATCGCGGGCTTCATTTGGTCTGGCAATAATGTATCAGTAATGTTTTGTACCTATAGCTATAGATCTAGGTAGTCTCGATTGATCGTTCTTCGAGCTGGTCAATCTTGATCTTATGTTTTCGTTTCAGTAAATCTCTGCGCAAAAAAGGAAAGAAGATCAACGCGATCAGTAAGGTAGCAAGTCCTTCAATCAATATAGTATTGGGAGCGCCCAGGTAATGCGATAGTGTTCCCACCAATAAACCGCCGATAGGTTGCATGCCAAAAAAAGCCATGGCGTAATAACTGATCACGCGGCCACGCATAGCAGGGGCGACCGTAGTTTGAATCAATGTGTTACTAATGGTAGTTTGTGACATCATACCAAAACCGGTAAAGGCGATTGCCAGTAACGCTATAGGTAAATGTGTGAGATGTGAAAATATAATAAGTCCCAGGCCGAAGATCAGGGTGTTGAAGAATAAAACTTTTTTCAGGTTCGTTCCTGACTTGAGCGATGCCAGGAAAAACGCTCCGCATACAGCACCGAGCCCCACGAAGCTATTCAGATATCCGAAGGTTGACGCCTCTCCTAAAAATATCTCCTTCGCATATACCGGCAACAATGTTATATAGGGCAACGCCAGCAAGCTTATACAGGCCAGCATTAACATGATCGTGCTGATGGCAGGTGTATTTTTTAAATAGCCGAAGCCTTCCTTGAGATCAATGAAAGCGTTGTTAACATGCTCACGTTTTTTATACGGTGGCAGTTTCATACACAGTAGCGAAGTGATTACGGCTATAAAACTCAAAGCGTTGACAAGAAAACAGATTGCTGCACCGTATTGCTGCAACACAAGGCCCGAGACTGCCGGCCCGATAAGCCTGGCGGTATGCACCATGGAGGAGTTAAGCGCTATAGCATTGGGCAAATGTTCTTTGTTATCCACCATATCATATACCATAGCTTGTCGCGCGGGTACATCAAACGCATTGATGATGCCCAGCAAAACACTCAATGCAAGAATCTGCCAAACCATATAGTTGTCCAATAGGACAAGCGTTGTAAGCAGTGCTGCTTGTATGAGTGAGGCCAATTGGGTGAAGAGTAATACTTTATAGCGGTTATACCGATCAGCAATTACACCGCCCAGGATTGAAAAAAGAAATGAAGGAAACTGCGCAGCGAAAACAGCAACCCCCAACATAAAAGAGGATTGCGTCTTTTCATAGATCAGCCAGTATACGGCTGTGCGTTGCATCCAGGTACCAATTAATGAAATGGATTGACCTGAAAAATACAATCTGTAATTCCAGCTTTGAAATGCTTTTAAAACGTTGGCCCTCATCCTTCCATGTGCGCAGATGCCTGCTGCCTATCGTGTACGATCCTGTAATGATAACAGATAACGCTTACGAATAAAACAAATCTTTTCGTCTTCGGTGATGCCGCTGTTTGCCAGTGGCTGCTACAAATGCTTTCAACGCAATCATCTATAGCCGGCATCAATTTTCAAGGTTGAAATATATAGTGAATATAAAGCCGGTGATCAAACCGGCTTTCGTGAGAAGCTTATTGAGGTGACTTACCAACACCCGGCCCTTTGTCAGCAGCCTTTCCGTTTTTATCGAAGAAGAAATTCTGAACGTCACTGCCTGAGGCAATCCGAACCCAGTAACCGTTGTTGTCTTTATCTTTATATACTTTGCCATTTTCCCATCCGGTATACCGGTTGTCTTTAAGTGTTTCGCGGAGCGATGACGGTATTTCTGAGGGTTGTACAAGTGTATAGTCTTTCTGGTTGAACTGGTTGGACTCGGTACGCGTGGATGTTCGCGGTTGCGTGCTTGTCGAGTCTTTTGATTGCTGAGCGTTTACTGCGGTAATGCCGATGATAAACATTCCGATAAAAAATCCTGCTATTCTTTTCATGATATTTTTTATGTACTGAGCTGATAAAACTGTGCCTGTGTTAAATCATTTTACTGGCTTCTCGGGTGAGGAAGGCAGTGGACATGTTGCATTTTCATTTGTCGAAATAAAAGGTTGACATGAAGTGTGTACACACACGAAGACACGAACGACTTGTAAATGAAAAACGACATTCTTTAACTTTGTTTTCTTGGCGTGATATTCTATTTTGCCGCCACCCGAAAATCATCGGGTTATATAGATTACAGAAAACTCATCCGAACAAATGAACAGACTTGAATTTTTACAGCGTGCCGGGTTACTGAGTACGGGTTTACTCATCAATACATTACCCGTATCCGGTAGTGATCAATCAAAGTATACTTCGAAGCGTCCTGCTGTCGGGTCGAGAAATTTTTCAAGCAAATCGGTTGAAGCTGCTATTAAAGAATTCAGATCCAAAGTGAAGGATGAAGAACTTGGATGGCTGTTTGAAAACTGTTTTCCCAATACATTGGACACCACAGTATTTTTAAAAGCGCAAGGTAATAATCCTGATACCTATATTATCACCGGTGATATTGATGCAATGTGGCTTCGCGATAGCACTGCGCAGATCTGGCCTTATCTTCCGTTTATGAAATCTGATCCTGCGCTGCAAAATTTAATTGCAGGCGTGATCAATCGTCAGACAAAATGTATACTGAAAGATCCATATGCCAATGCTTTCTATGACGACAACGCTAAAGTAAGCGAATGGAAAGATGACCTTACTACCATGCAGCCGGGTATACATGAGCGCAAATGGGAAATCGATTCGTTGTGTTACCCAATCAGGCTCGCTTACAATTACTGGACACTGACAAAAGATACAACTCCGTTCAATGCATCCTGGAAATCGGCAGTGAAGGCAACGTTGAAAGTATTTAAAGAGCAACAACGTAAAGATGGCCAGGGGCCCTATACATTTCAACGCACAACAGCCTGGGCTACGGATGGTGTTCCGCTCGCAGGATATGGCTATCCGGTGAAACCGGTAGGCTTGATCTGCTCGATGTTTCGCCCCAGCGATGATGCGACTATATTTCCGTTTTTAATTCCATCTAACTTTTTTGCTGTCGTCAGTTTAAAGCAAGCTTCTGAAATGGTGCTCGCAATTTCAAATGACAAAGCGTTGGCCGATGAACTGTCACAATTGGCACAAGAGGTGTCGGATGCACTCAAGATCTATAGCACCGTTGATCATGCAGTATATGGAAAGATCTATGCGTTTGAAGTGAACGGCATGGGCAGTCATAACCTGATGGACGATGCAAATATACCGAGCCTTCTCTCTCTTCCATACCTGGGTGCAGTGAAAATGGATGACCCGGTATATCTCAACACACGAAAGTTTTTATTCTCGGATGATAATCCATTCTTCTTCAAAGGGAAGGCCGCCTCTGGTATAGGTGGACCTCATGCCGGCATGGACATGATCTGGCCATTGAGTATCATCATGCGCGGATTGACAAGTACAAGTGATGAAGAGATAAAAGATTGCATTCGTACATTGAAGGCCACACATGGCGACACGGGATTGATGCATGAATCTTTTCACAAAGACGATCCGAAGAAATTTACACGCAAGTGGTTTGCGTGGGCCAATACTATTTTCGGGGAATTTATCTGGCATGTATACAAGCAAAAACCGCACTTGCTGAATGCCTGATTATTCAGAGAACAATTTCTAAGGTTAACCGGATGTGCTTATAAAGTATTGGTAGTCAGTAGCCAATAAAATAGTTAATGATTTTATTACTAATTATATTAGTTTATTGTAGTTTTGAATATCTAAAATAATTAGTGTATGAGAACGGTAAAAACATTCAACGGCATCCGGAAAATTGAGGATTGGGACATGAACCTGGTACCGCTCCAGGTTCGTGAGATCTTGCAGGAAGCAAGAAAAAGTTTGATTGAGCGACTCTTCTCCGACAAGGGACTTGAAGAGTATATTCAGCATCGCTTCAATGTTAAAGTAGCACCGCAGAAAGCATTACAGATTAAAAGTAAACTGATCGAGTTGCAGCATTCGGGTATAAACCTGGAGCGGTATAGATCCGCATTCCAGACTGTACTTGAAAAAGAGAACAGCCACATTGACTCTGCTATATTCTTTGCAGAGATAGACCAGCATATTCAACTTTGTCTGCGTGAAGTACAATTAGAGTTTGATCCGCTGGAAACATTCCGCATCGATCACATCAACCTGGTGCAGAACACACGTCAGATGTTGATTAGTAAAATTCTTACTGAAACCGGTTTAAAGAATTTTGTGAAAGGTCAGTATTATGAAGAGTTGGAAGACCGTGAGAAGATGCACTACCTCATCGATGAGCTTCGCGATTATTTTTTTACCAAGCGCACCGACTATGGCCAGATGCTACACTTCATTGAAGTGAATCATATGGATATGATTGAAGGCAGTAAACAACTCTTCAAGAACGAAGTGATTGAAATTCTGGATAAACATTTTGAATCAAAGCAAGGATAATAACAAAGGTGTATATCCCTAAAACTTCATCTCTGTCAAGAATTCTGAATACGATTGTGTAGCGATGGTTCTCCTTCAATGGATTTGTTGGAACGCAATTTTACGGGTATGGCTGCAAACGAGCACATACAATTATGAAGGGATTAAAGAAGAAATCGGAGCATACACAGGAAAAGAAAAGCACTTCAAAGCCCGAAGAAGAAGAGGATTTGAAGTCACTCCAGCAGGAGGAAATTTCAGGCTCGCCCGATGAAGAAGATCATTCGCTGGAGTATAGCGATACGGACGAAGATGAAGACGAGGGAGTAGGGGATGGTAATGTAGGCAGAAGTATATCTGAGATTTGAGCGCATGTTTGAAGGAACATATTTGCTCTGGTATATTCCACGGACGGTGAATCTTATACTGTAAATGCAGCGTTAATATATTGATCTGGCGTTAATATAATTATTTTAGAAAGTATACTGCATAGATGATGGATACGCGTCAAGCCTATAACCTTTGGGCCACACAATATGATACCAACGATAACAAGACCCGAGATCTTGAAGCCCACGCATTACGAAAAACGTTAGCCAATATACCATTTGGTCGTGTACTCGAAGTTGGATGTGGCACGGGCAAGAATACACAATGGCTTGTTGAGAAGGCAGAGCATATCACTGCCGTTGATCTATCCGAAGAAATGTTAGCCAAAGCAAAACAAAGGATCACGGCACTCTGTGTTCAGTTTCAACAAACCGACATTACAACGGATTGGGCATTCGCGCAAGAGTCGTATAACCTCATAACGTTTAGTCTGGTACTGGAACATATACAGGACCTCGATCACATTTTCCGGGAAGCTTCCCGCGTACTGCAACGTGGTGGTTATGTTTACGTTGGCGAACTCCATCCGTTCAAACAATACTCGGGTTCCAAGGCCAGGTTCGATACTGCGGAAGGCCGGCATATACTTGAATGTTTCAATCACAACCTTTCCGATTTTATACAGGCCGCCCGGCAACATGGACTCGTCATTGCAGATATAGATGAATACTTTGATGACGATGACCGAAATACAATCCCTCGTATTCTTACTATACTGTTTACGAAACTTTAATTCTCTGTCTATAGTTTATCAGAGCTATAGTATACTTACGGTATAATGAAAGTGTCATCAATACAGTATTCAACGGCTCGCTGAACATGGAATCGTTTAAAATGATTCTTGCAAAAAAATAGTGCATTTGTATAGGAATCGGTTTTTTTCCGGAGGCGATTATTAAACATCCTTTATAAAAATCTCCGCTTTGATGATGGAGTCCAATCCTTTGCTTAATTTAAAACCCGATTAGTAACACGCATACGTAGAATCAAGATGAAACTAGGAATCGCTGCAGACCATGGAGGTTTCGCTTTGAAAGAAGTGATCAGGAATTTTCTCTTATCTCAACAATACGAAGTAAAGGATTTCGGTGCCCACGTACGTGATGATGGAGATGATTACCCCGACTTTGTTGTGCCGTTGGCAAAAGCTGTGGCTGCAAAAGAAGTAGAACGCGGCATCGCCATATGCGGAAGTGGGGTAGGAGCTTCCATCGCGGTGAATAAAATTCCCGGTGTGCGCGCAGCATTAATCCATGATCATTTTTCTGCTCATCAGGGAGTTGAAGATGACGACATGAATTTACTTTGTCTTGGCGGACGTGTTACCGGTGACGAAATGGCAAAGGAACTCATCACTGCTTTTCTGAAAGCAAAGTTCACAGGAGCCGAACGCCATCAGCGAAGACTCGAGAAGGTCAAACAGTTGGAAGGTAAAAGCTAAAGGCGTGAGTTAATCCTTTAGTGTTATCATGAAAATAAAAGTAAATAGTTGACCGTAAAGAGTGCTGTCGAAAAATAAAAGTAGTTCAGGAAATAAAGCTTAGTATTACATTAAATCTTATCTATATAACAATGCAAGGTGATTCTTATATTCTCGGCATGGTCGGTCTTGGTACCATGGGACGTAATCTTCTTTTGAACATGGCAGACCACGGATTTAAAGTGGCAGGTCATGATAAAGATGCATCCAAAGTAGAACTTTTAGGCAAGGAAGCAGTAAAGGGTGATGTTAAAGGATTCACTTCACTGCAGGAATTTATCGGCAGCTTGCAGAAGCCACGCGCGGTAATGTTACTTGTACCGGCTGGTAAAATTGTTGATAGCGCTATCGCGGAGATCGCTCCTTTACTTGACAAAGGAGATCTTATCATTGACGGAGGGAACTCACACTTTACAGATACAAATCGCAGAGCCGAGGAGTTGAAGAATAAAGGACTTCACTTTTTTGGTATGGGCGTTTCAGGCGGTGAAGAAGGTGCACGAAAAGGCCCAAGCATGATGCCGGGTGGTGATCCACAAGCCTATAAAGTTGTACAACCCATCTTTGAAGCTATAGCTGCCAAAGTAAAAGGCGATCCTTGTGTTACATATATAGGCCCCGGGTCATCCGGACATTTTGTAAAGATGGTACACAATGGTATCGAGTATGGCTTGATGCAACTTATTGCTGAGACCTACGAGGTAATGCAAAAAGGATTGAACCTACCAGGCGATCAGATCCAATCTATCTTTAAACAATGGAACGAAGGACGTTTACAATCGTTCCTCGTCGAAATCACGCGCGATATATTTGGCTTCAAGGCACCCGGAGCATCGCATCTGTTACTCAATGATATCAAAGATGAAGCGCGCTCGAAAGGTACAGGCAAGTGGACTTCGCAGGTAGCGATGGATTTACAATTGCCAATCCCTACTATTGATACTGCTGTATCGATGCGCGATCTCTCCAAGTATAAAGCGCTTCGAACCAAAGCATCAGCACTCTATAAAGATGGTGCGTTGAAGATCACTGCTGATCAAACTAAATTTATACAGTCTTTGGAAGAGGCGCTATATTTCAGCACCGTGCTCGCCTATGCACAAGGTATGCATTTGCTGTCGCAAGCTTCTGCTGAATATGGATATGCATTAAAGATGGACGACATTGCGTTGATCTGGCGCGGAGGATGTATTATCCGCTCTACGTTCCTGGAAGATATATACCAGGCCTATAAAAAAGATAATCAGTTACCACATTTACTGTTGGATGCAGGTATAGCACAAAAAGTAAATGGCGTGATCGGGGGCATGCGCCAGGTTGTATCGGCTGCTACGGCCGCAGGTATAGCGATACCAGCCTATACTGCTTCGCTCAGTTACTTCGATGCATTCCGCAGTGAGCGCATGCCTTCGAACCTTATACAGGCACAGCGCGATTACTTTGGTGCACATACCTATGAGCTTATCGGCAAAGAAGGTGTGTTCCATACACAATGGTTCACCAAATAAACTGCTTCACTAATCTACGATCAACCCGTACAAAGGAATGAGCTCAGCAACAGACTCTATTAAATCACAGGCCACCATCTTCTTTATATTTGGAGGAACAGGCGATCTTACTTCGCGTAAACTAGTACCCGCTCTCTATAATCTATTTGTAGATGGATGGATGCCCGATCATTTTTCCATTGTCGCGATGGGACGTACCGGTTTCACAGACGACCAGTTCAGAGAAGTACTCTTAAAAGATATCAACCAGTTTTCACGAAGTGGAAAACCTGATCAGGGAAAATGGGAGGCTTTTGCCAAGCATGTTCATTTCCAGGTCTCCGATATCAACGATTCCAAAACATACGAAGAGCAGTCGCAGCGCATTGCTACATTTAAGAAAGAGGCTGGTATAGATCCCAATGTAATCTATTACCTGGCAGTAGCGCCACGCTTCTTTAGCACGATTGCCGAAAATATATCAAAACATAAGTTAGCCGTTGACGCCACCAAGTCACGGATCGTAATCGAAAAACCGTTTGGTCATGATCTTGACTCTGCACGTAAACTGAATCAATTACTCGGCAGCGTTTTTTCTGAGCAACAGATATACCGCATCGATCATTACCTGGGCAAAGAAACGGTTCAAAATATTCTCGCCTTCCGTTTTGCCAACTCTATATTTGAACCCCTGTGGAATCGGAACTATATAGATCACGTACAGATCTCGGTAACCGAGCAACTCGGAATGGGAAGTCGTGGTGGTTATTACGATGATGCCGGAGCACTTCGCGATATGATCCAGAATCATATACTTCAGTTGCTTTGCCTGGTAGCCATGGAGCCACCGGTAAGTTTTGAAGCAGACAAAGTGCGGAATTGTAAAGTAGATGTACTGCACTCCATGCGCAAGTTCAACCCCGAAGACATCAAGAAGAACGCTGTGCGCGGTCAGTATAGCAAGGGATGGATTGAAGGAAAAGAAGTTGTAGGATATCGCGAAGAGCAAGGTGTAAATCCACAATCTAACACGGAGACGTTTGCCGCTATAAAATTTTTTGTTGATAACTGGAGATGGCACGGTGTCCCATTCTATTTGCGTACCGGCAAGCGAATGCATCAATCTTCATCCGTTATTACCATCCAGTTTAAAGATGTACCACACATGATTTTTCCTTCAGAAGCTATAGAAGGATGGCAGCAGAACCGGTTAATCATCAGCATTCAACCAGAGATGAGCGTGCGCCTGCAGGTGCAAGCCAAACGTCCTGGATTGGATATGACGTTGAACCCCGTAGATATGATCTTTGATTACAACGGTACCTATACTGGCGATACTCCGGAGGCATACGAAACGTTGTTACTCGATACGATGCTGGGTGACCAGACGCTCTTTATGCGGGGTGACCAGGTAGAGGCCGCATGGGATCTGCTCATGCCAATCCTGAATGCCTGGGCTGGTAAAAAGAGTTTGAGCTTCCCGAATTATTCGGCTGACTCGTGGGGGCCGGAAACGGCCGAGGCGCTCATCGCGCAAGATGGCTTTCATTGGTTTACACTTCCGTTGAAAAACGCTAAAAAGTAATAGTAAGATGATTCACGTTTTTGATGGCGCGGATGACCTTCTTCCCGCACTCGCTGATTTTGTGGTAGCACAGGCGAAGGAAGCTATATATCTGCATGGAAGATTTTCACTTGTGTTGTCAGGAGGAAGTTCTCCCAAAAAGCTATATGAGCTTCTGGTCACCGATAAGTATCGCAAGCAGATCGAGTGGTCACGGGTATTTTTCTTTTTTGGAGATGAGCGATATGTACCTGCTGATCATCCCGACAGTAACTATCTGATGGCCAAGAAAGCCTTATTCGATCCTTTGGATCTTTCACCGGGACAAATCTTCCGGATGAAAACAGAACTTGAGCCGGCAGCAGCAGCGGAAGACTACGAGAAAGATCTGCTGGGATATTTTTCTGATAAACCTGTGCGGTTTGATTTGGTATTGCTGGGCCTTGGTGATGATGCGCACACGGCGTCTCTTTTTCCGCACACCGCGGTGTTGCACGAAAA
This sequence comes from Ohtaekwangia koreensis, assembly GCF_900167975.1. Lineage (GTDB taxonomy): Bacteria > Bacteroidota > Bacteroidia > Cytophagales > Cyclobacteriaceae > Ohtaekwangia > Ohtaekwangia koreensis. The sequence goes on along the minus strand of NZ_FUZU01000003.1, from coordinate 29,090 downwards.
AGAATCGCTGGTGAAGGAAATATATATCGATAAAGTAAAGATGTTCCGCATCACACTAACGGCTCCGTGTATTAACCAGGCTGCGAACGTTGCCTTCCTGGTATACGGTGCATCGAAAGCAGAAGCGATGCATCACATCCATGAAGATGCGCAAAATATAGTCGAGTACCCGGCACAGCTGATTCGCCCGCAAGGCGGATCGTTGCATTGGTTCGTAGACCAGGCCGCCACACAAAAGCTGACGAATAAATAATATATACTATACCACGCGTTTGCAAACGCTATATATTTTAAACATCTCTAAGGACTAATACTCAAAGTATGAAACCAAAGATCAATGTGATTTCACTTCCGGTAAACGACCTGGAGAAATCCCTGGCATTTTATCGCGATGGACTTGGCTTGCCGACACCCGGTATTAACGAAGGTATCATCGTCATTGAGCTGGATGGTGGATTATCATTGTTCCTCATTGAACGCAACCAGTTTGCTTCATTCTCTACTTTGGCAAAAGCCGAGCCCCATCTCTCACAGAGCGCAGTGGAATGTATCCTATCCTGTACAGCCGATAGCCGCGAAGAGCTCGATGCTATCCTGCAAGGGGCAGCACGTACCGGAGGCTCCATTCCACGAGAGGCAAAAGATGAAGATTGGGGATATACCGGCTACTTCAAAGACCCCGATGGTCATCTCTGGGAAATTGTTTGTCCGAAGAACCGCTAACAGAATAAAAACATATTTACTCCACATACCCTGCTAAGGCTTTCAGGCTGTTCACTTTTTCCAGGTATATATCTTCACCCAACAGGCTCAGTATATCTGCAGATTTTTCGGCCAGGTATAGATCTTCCGGATCAGCATCATCTTGCTGCGCGGCAGCATAATAATATTGAAAGACGTTCTGTGAAAGATGTTCTGCCAGATCTTTTCGACCCAGGGCGAGCAGCATGCGCGAAGCCTGGAGGTTGGTAATAGAAGGCGTCAGGTGGTCGAGGTATACTTTATCAACTGCTTCGGTTAATACCTTTTCGGCCAGTGCATGATTGCCTTCTTCATAAAGTGCTTGTGCGAGCATATTAAAAGATTGCTGAACGGGCATGATTATTCGCAGGTGATAGTCTTCGTAGTTGAAATATACTTTCGGGTTCGAAAGATTAGCGTAATCGGATTTCTCTACCAGGTTCTTATACATCAGCGTTGTGTTCATGGCGATGCCGTCTTTGCTTGGTTTAATCGGGAAGAGACGAAACAACGTTCCTTCCTGCACAACATATGGCTTGAGATCCAGACCAAAAGTATTCAGTGAGGTAAAGTTAAAATATATAGGTCTTGTCCATGCGTTACTAACTACCAGGTCAAGAAAAGCCAATGCGTTTTTCTGAAGATAATGCTCCGTGACCTGTAGCGACAGCTCATTGCTGATTTCGGCTTCAGATAAAAAATGTCCGTGATCATTTTTAAGAAATTCATCCTTATCTATTTTTAGGTGGAGTGTTTTGGATGGAAGAACCGAGTATACATCTCCGGTGTGGGTTTGCATGCGCAGGGCAGGGTGGCCGGCCTTTAACAGGGCAAGGTATTTGGTGACATCAATTCCGTTGGGTATACTTTCCTGTAAGTATAGTACATCATTGGGCCCGTATTGCTCATAGTCTTTCTCCGTAAGCGTTAACTCAAATGGTTTTGATTCGTAGTATGCTTTTCGTAACTGACTGATATACCAGTCGGTGTTGAAATAACTCAGCACCATAATGCGCACATCGGTACGATACCCTTCTACTTCCTGCACATACCACAAGGGAAATGTATCGTTGTCACCACCCGTAAAGAGAATTGCGTTGGGAGCACAGCTGTTTAGTAAATTTCGCGCGTTGTCGATTTGAAACGTTCGCCCGCTGCGGTTATGGTCATCATAGTTCTGATAGAGCATCCAGAGCGGAACGAGCGTGGTAATAATACTGCTCACAATTAGGGCAGCTCGCCATTGCTTTAGTATATAATAAAATGCATGGACACCGAGCCCGATCCAGATGCAAAACGCTATATAAGAACCTACATAAATATAGTCACGTTCGCGCGGCTCATTGGGAGTTGAGTTGAGATAAAGAACAAGGACGATTCCGGTTAGTAAAAAGAAGATACTGATCGCAATAAAATCTTTTCGGTTTTTTTGATACTGAAACACGCCGCCCGCTATACCCAGTATCAACGGTATCATCCAATATTGATTTCTGGCTCGCTGTTGTGGATGAACTTGCTTGGACAATCCATCCCAAGGTGTAAGCCAGCGGCTGTTTTGAATATCGCCTTCGCGGCCGGCAAAATTCCAAAGGAAATACCGCAGGTACATGTGGTTAAGCTGGTAGCGTAGCAGGTATAGTATATTTTCACGGAAGCCCGGTTTTTCACCCGGTTGCAATCCTGTCCATTGCCTGTACGTTTCAATGTGATTGGCTTCGTTGCTATAGATCCTCGGCAAGAGCGTCTGTCGCGCAGGAGTATAGATATACTGCGATAGCTTGCCGGAAAATTCATACGAATTATCTCCTTTGTGGTATATCTTTTTTCCGGGCTGTACATCTTCTACCTGGGCATCAAAGTAAGGGCCGTACAAAAGCGGTCGTGAGCCATAGGATTCCCGGTTCATGTAAGCCTTGATCATCGATAAGTTTTCAGGGCTTGTTTCATCAATGGGGGGATTGTGATTTGACCGGACAAACAACATACCGTAAGGCAGAAAACCGGTCAACAGAAATATCACCGCCCAGGTATATACCTGATGCATGGCGTATTTCCGCAGTAAAAATATAAACAATCCGATCAGTGCGATCAGCAGTGTAAAGGCGCCAGTATAAAAAGGTAAGTGCAATGAATTTACAGCAAAGAGGTCCAGGTAAAAGGCCAGTTCAAATATACCTACAGCTATAAATCTGTTGATAAACAAAACTATAAATCCTCCCAGCGCAATGGGTAATACCGCATTCCAGAACGTTAATGGTTTCTGGCTTGTATACCAGGCAAAAGGAAGCACCGGTAAAGCGAGCAGGCACATGGGATGGATGCAATAGGAGAGGCCCGCGATATATACTATAAGAACGAGCCACCGCGAACGCAGGGATTCGGATAGATCTGTTCCCTTCAGAATCATCCATAGAATCAGCAGCATGAAAAAACAGGCCAGGCCATAGGTCTCTGCTTCTACAGCAGAGAACCAGAATGTGTCCGAAAAAGCCAGACATAAACTTCCGCATACTGATGCAATGATGAGTAACGCTGTTGTATACGTTCCTTGCATCTGTATACGGGCGGCTAGCAGGTATATAATATGATAGACCAGTAAAACAGTAAGGGCCGAGAAAAAGGCACTCATGATGTTGAGATTCCAGGCGACTGCATGTACATCTCCGAACGCGAACATTGTAAATATTCGTCCAATCAATAATGACAATGGCGTTCCCGGAGTATGGGGAACCTCGAGCTTGTAGGAAGAGGCTATAAACTCAGAGCAGTCCCAAAGACTTGCAGTGGGTTCCAGCGTCATGATATAGGTTGAAAATGAAATCAGAAACACAAGTATACCGAAAGCAAACTTCCACGTATTCATTTCCAGGATGGCGCGTGAGACTATAGAGGCAAGATTCTGCACGCCGATGATACCGGGTATAGGAAGGAGGAGTCCGGCTAAGAGCAACGGTGGTGCAACCCACAGGGTAAGGATGCCAAAGCCATTGTCTGCAGGATCGAACGCCATGCATATATAGGCTGTCAGGATGAGCAGCAACGCTGCCAGGAAGAATCGGTAGTCTGTTTTAAGGAACATGTAAATACTTTTCACAATGCTACCGCAGCGGGCTTTGGTTTAGGGTTAAGCAGTGTAAAGAAGTGTTAATGCAGTGTTAAAAATGGAAAAGGATTTACAAGTAGACTCTTAATCTGCTATTTTTAGTGTATGAAAAGCAAGCATCTCCGGGGAATTATTCTGGCGGGAACACTGGTCCTTATTTGTCTGATGATTGTACAGGTATACTGGTTTCGGAAGGCGTTTGATGTAGCCGAAAAACAATTCGATCATACAGTGCAGGTGGCTTTAAAGAAAGTGGCCGATTCCGTTGCCAAGGATGCCGAGGTGAAAAAGATGTCATCAAGTTTCTTCTTTGTTGCCACCAACAGTGAACTCAACGATCAACTCCTGGATAGCCTGGTGAAAAAGGAATTTGCCAGAAGAAGCCTCTCCGTGGATTATGAGCTCGGAGTATATAATGCTGTTGACGATACGCTGGTATACGGGAACTACGTAGAGGCAACACGCAGGCTGGAAGCTGAAGTGGCAGGTTATAAACGCAGTCATGCTGAGAAAAACTTTGCTATATACTTCCCCAAGAAACAAAGTTACCTCGCCGCACAGTTGGGCGTATGGATTTTCTCCACCATCATTCTTTTGCTGATGATGGGATTCTTCGCCTATGCGATCGCATCGCTCTTACGCGAACGAAAGTTCGCAGAGCTAAAGAGTGATTTTATCAACAACATGACGCATGAATTCAAAACCCCTGTAACTAACATCCGTATTGCAGGTGAAATTTTGCAGAAGAAGATTGCTGGTCAGGCAGACCAGGTATATATCGATATCCTGTTAAAGGAAAACGAAAGACTTCGCCAGAAAATAGACCAGGTGCTGAGTGGCGTCTCCGTAGAGTATATGAAACGCCCGGTGCTGGAAGCAATGGATATACACCGGTTGATCGAAGACTGTGCCGAGGCTTTTTTGCTCAAGGTGCAGGAGCGGAGCGGTGTACTCCAGCTTGAGTTTAACGCAAGTAATGCTACAATCCTGGGCGATAAAGATCTGCTACTTCAAGCCATCACCAACATCATTGATAATGCGGAGAAATATTCTCCACATCAACCTAAAATTCTGGTGCGCACAAAAGATCTCGGCGATAAAATTGAAATCGACATTTCGGATAATGGTATCGGTATAGCTCCCGATATGCGAAGCAAAGTATTCGAAAAATTCTTTCGTGTGCGATCAGGCAATGTATATACGGTAAAAGGTTTTGGATTGGGATTAAGTTTTGTGAAGAGCGTTATACAAGCTCATCGCGGTGAGGTAAATCTTTTTAGTGAATTGAATAAGGGGACAGAAGTGAAAATTATACTTCCGAAGGCATGAGCGAAAGTCCTCAAATAATGCTCGTAGAAGATGATGAAAGTCTTGGCTTTCTCATCAAGGACACCCTGGATGCGCATGGCTGGAAGGTACATCTGTATGCGAGTGGTGAGAAAGGATTAACGGCCTTTCACAATGGTATATTTGACTTGTGCATCTTTGATATCATGTTGCCGGAGAAAGATGGATTTGATCTTGCCATCGAAGTACGGAAGTATAATCAGCAGATCCCGATTGTATTTCTGACGGCTAAAAATCAACTTGATGATCGCATCCGTGGATTTCAGATTGGCGCGGATGATTATGTGTGCAAGCCTTTCAGTATACAGGAATTCAAGTATCGAATAGAGGCGATTTTAAAGCGCTCATCCGGGCTTGCGGCTACCACGAACAGGTCTTCAATCCTGAAGGCCGGTAACTCCATGCTTGACATTCATAACCTGTTACTCCATGCCAACGGTGAGGATACACGCCTGACCTATAAAGAGTGTAAACTATTGCAAATGTTTTTCCGGCATACCGGAAAGCTTATCGAGCGCGATGTATTCCTGAAAGCGATCTGGGAAGACGATGGTTTTTTTGTAGCCCGCAGCATGGATGTTTTTGTTTCAAAGCTCCGGAAATATTTAAAGAATGACCCGGCATTAAAGATCGAAAACATTCGCGGTGTAGGATATATCATGAAAGATATAGGTACCTGAAATACGGGCGGAATTTTAAACTTAATCTGTATCTTCGAGGCGCATTAAACAATACTCCTTTGCGCATACTTCGTGTTTTCTTTCCATTGCTGGTAACTCTCCTTTCGCTCTTGTCTGCATGCAATACAGATCGCAAGGATAAGACTTCACAGCCGGCATCAGCGGATGCGCCCCCTGCTATAAACTATGGTGTGGTGGCGACCTATCCGCACGATACAAATTCATTTACAGAAGGATTGCTTATGCATCAAGGGATGCTATATGAAAGCACAGGCTCGCCACTCGAAATGCCGAACACGCGATCACTGGCGGGTGTCCTGAATTTGCAGACCGGGAAGATTGACCCGAAAGTAGAGATTGATCGAAACCTTTTCGGTGAAGGCATCACGTTCCTGAACCATAAGCTATACCAGCTAACCTATCGGGAAAAGAAGGGCTATATATATGATGCAACGACTTTTCGCAAGACAGGAGAATTTGCATTGACCACCCCGGAAGGATGGGGGCTTACAACGGATGGTATACATCTCATTATGAGTGATGGCACGGATAAACTTATCTATCTTGATTCGGCCACGTTAAAACCGGTGAAGACTATTCATGTTCACGATCATACCGGCCCTGTGCGCAATGTAAATGAGCTCGAGTATATCCACGGCTTTATCTATGCCAATCTCTATACCACAAACTATATTTTAAAAATAGACCCTGCTACCGGTACGATAGCAGGGCGTATAGATTTGACTTCTCTTGCAATGGATGCTCGCTCCAGGAATGAAAATTCACTGGAGATGAACGGTATCGCATATGATTCTGCCAGCCGAAATGTTTACGTCACGGGCAAGTTCTGGCCCAGTGTGTATGCAATCAAGTTTAATCATTAAGGTATAAAGGTTTGTGAATGATTGACGACTTACGTTTTCTTAACGACTTTATACCGTGCATCACCAATCGATAATATATAGGTGCCTTGCGCTATATCGGTCAGGTCGAAGGTTACACTTTCATCCTGCGTGCTTATCGTTTTTTCAGTGATCACTTTTCCTACCAGGTTAGAAATGGATATTGTTTTTACCGACCGATCCCGCAGCATGATCGTTAGTTTATCTGTAAACGGATTGGGAGAGACGGTTGCCATTTTCTCCAATGAAACTTCGCTGCCGGTTGGCATATAGCGAATCGTATCCGATGCTTTCAGACAACTTCCCCAGGTGACAGTGACTGCATATTCTCCATAGACAATCGGGGTGATGGACGAAGTAGTTTCATTTGCCAGAAGTTCACCATCCAGCGACCATTGATATTGCTGTCCATTCCGATGTGTTGTAGATAGTGTGTTGCCAGCAACGGTAATATAGGGCTTGGGTAAAGAGTCGATGACCACGTTTACCGTCTTAGCCATAGCAACGGCAGGACAATCTCCGGATCCATATCCGGCCTTAATGACAATATCAAAAGCACCGCTGTGTATTCGGCTATAATTAAGCGGAAGTTCAACTATGCCACCATTTGATATTCGTCTCTCCGATACAGGTATATCTCCCAGAAATGCCTGGTATCCTACATCAGGCTGTGTATCTTCAAGTGTAATGAGAGGATCACTTTCACAACCTGATGATGCGCTCATCGAAGTTACTGATGTAACAGCCGGTCTGTCCAGTATAATTTCAAACCGTGATCCTTTTGACAGCGCATTGCTGGTGACTGCGAAACTATATACCAGGTCGCTGGTGATTTCCACTTTCTTGTCGAGATACTTGTCGTTCAAATATACTTTCGTGATCGTATTATCAACACCTTTGAATTTCAACGCATAGCCGCCATTGGATGCGTTATCGATTTGCAAGGGTATACTCTGCTGGCAGAAATCTGTTGAGATTCTGTTGATGGCAAGAGCAACACTATCTTCTGATCGTGACGAGAGATTGAAGTATGTGTTCAATTGCTTGACGGCATCTTCAGTTTTGCTATACCGGTTGCTTCCGGTGGACGCAAGCTGGATATAGGTTTCATCGGTAAAGGTGCCATTGGTCATGCTGATTTCGATAGCTTCCGGAGCGTTGTCATCCCTGTAAAAAGAACCGTCTGTGGTAACCTTGGCGTTTTCAGTTATACTCAATGCAGGAGCATTCGATGTTGTTTGTACCCAGAACGATTGGCCCGGTGCAATAATACCATTGGCTAGATTTCCAGTGGTACCATTCCATACCCGCCATCTATACTCGGTACCAAAATTTTCGCGTACATGTACCGTGTTGCTTACGTTCTGGAGTGAATTCCATTTTGTATCGGCAGCACCTGTCCATTGTATAGGAGCAGGGTATGGGTTGCCCAGTAAATTCCATCCATTGTCCTGGCCGAGTGTTCCTCCGGTTAAGGGGAACACAAAGTTACCTTGATACGGATTACCCGTAGCCTCCCACGTTGTAGGATTTGTTGCTTCACGAACAAAGATCGAGTATCCTTTGCCGATGCGTAATGTATCGTCATTGGAGCCGCCTTCAGGAGGGAAACTCTGCCATCCACCAGCAGGCTCGTTGTAGTAGAATAAAGATGGCGTTGCTGAATTGATACCGGGACCTGAGCTTTGTCCTTTGAATAAACCGGTTACCGGTATATAGTTCTGGATGTCGGCAACGCGAAACTCTTTTATAGGCGATGCTATATAGCGGTATATTTTGCCCTCACCATCCATATACCGTTGATAAACAATATCACCAATAATTTTTGCTCCGGAGGGAAGAGAACCTATACGCGCACTTCCATTTTTATCGGACACCAATACCAGGTTGCCGCTATAGCTGTTGAGTTCGCCTTTGGTGAGCGTCACCAGGTTCTTGACCTTAACAGAATTCTGTAAATTAAATTTACCGGCATTGGTCGATGACAAAGTAAGGTTGTGAATACTATCGGCAGTCTCAGCAAAGGCAATGGTAGAAGATAATGCAGAGGTTGTGTTGATCGTAAGGTCACCACCCTTCATTGCAATCACCCCGGTTTCACCGTTTGGATTCATGGCTACATTACCGGTGAGCGATAGATTGTTATTATCCACTTGAAATATAGCGCCCGTGTTGAGTATCAATCCGCCACCACTGCTGTTACCAATTTGAATATCGACCGGATCGGATGAACTTTTCTCAAGCGTTAACGCATCACCATAGTCCAGCATAAGCTGGTATATATTCAAGCCTTCCTCCGGGCTTAGTGTTAATGTATGATTCTTGCCACCCCTGAAAGCCAGGGAATATAATTGACCGGATGGAAGTCCGCTAGCCGATCCGAGGAAAGTCATGTCCCCGTCTACGGTTACTATAGATTTATTCGCTTCACTTCCCTGAAGGGTAACACCATCAGCAACGGTAAGATTACCCCTTACAGCAATGGAACTAAGCGGTAAAGTTTTAGTTGTTGTCGCGGTGGTCAGGTTTAGATTTCCATAAGCACTGTTCGGCACAGTACCGGTAACATTGAAGTTTACCGTGGACGTTGGCGCCAATGTGCCGAGTGTAGGTATAGTCTCGTGATTGAGGTTGATCACCGTGTTATCACCAGCTTCCAATGTTCCCGTCAATGCTTCGTTTAGCGTAAGAGTTAAGTTCGATCCAAGGATAACTTTGGAGCCAGCACCTGTCACCGCCCAGGGCGCAGATAGTGTAGTGGTTCCTGTGCGATTGCTGATGTAAAAATACTGATAGGCGTCTGTGAAGTTTATCGGTGCAGTACCCCCTCCGTTGCTTGCCGTTCCCCAGGTGGCGACATCATTCAAATCACCGGATGCTTTCGAGTAGTATGAGACCGGAGTGGCAGAGGTACGGTATAGCAGGGTGTCAGGGATGGTTTGCTTGCCGAGCCCGGTTCCAGTGCCAGGCGGATCGTAGGTAACGGCTAATGTTTGTGCAAGGCTGTTCGCATAGAAGTATTCCACGCGAATGGCGTGCTTGCCGGTTGTGGTGAAGTTTATCGTTTTATTCTTCTCAACAGTACCATCGTGCAGCGCATCGTTGTCGATTTGAAGAACGCCGTCTATATATACCCGGCTTCCGTCATCGGACCTTGAATAAAATATATAGTTGCCTGCCGTGTTGATCTTGATATACCCTTCAAATACGAAAGCAAATTTTATGTCCCGGTTTCGCACAGATATATCAAAGTTACTGACCACGCCTTGCTTTACAGGCGTTTGTGGCGTACTGAAGTATTCCGCCAATGTAAAGGTCGTGGGCACGTTCAGCGGTTCATAATAGGAGTATAGCAATCCATTTTGAGGAGCCAACGTGGTAACGTCTATAGCTTCACCGGGAAAATCTGAAAAATTGCCGCGGGAATCTATTGCGCGGACATTAATAAAATAGGTTGTGCTGGGTGTGAGGTCTGTAAAAGTATAGCTGGTGGTGGTAACTGTATCTACAATAGTAGAACCAAGGTATACTTCATAACCTGCAATTTGATCGTTATCGGAGGAAGCATCCCATGAAATGGAAATCTGGGTATCTTCAATATCGGTGACGGTAAGATTTTCAGGTGGCGTTGGCTTGGTTGCATCATTTGGCAAGGTAATGTTCACTTCGGTGGTGGCAAACTTTCCATCGCCTGAGCCGACAGCACGAACGCGGTAAAAGTAGCGGGCCAGCGGACGCAAGTTCGTGTCGTTATAACTTGTTGTATTGGCCGGTACCGTGGCAACCAACTTATAAGGTTGACTGGTATAGCCATTCGTGTTGGTCCGGTTTCTCCAGATTTCAAAGTACTCTTCGTTGGCAGAGTTGTCGGTCCACTGGAGTTGTACTTCTTTTTCAGAGACAGCAGATATACCACTTGCTGCCAGGGTTGGAGCATTCGGTATAACATGCGGGCTGGTATAGCTTACAGTGACGGGCGGTGATAGTAAACTTTCACACCCTGAATTCTCTTTTACTCTTACAGCATATTCACCGGCCTGCGCGGCTGTGCCTACCGTTCCTGAACCTGTCAGGAAGTAAGCAACTTTTGTGTGGGTCGTTGTGGTATCAAACGGGGCTCCGTTCTTATACCAGTAGTATTGAGGAAAGCCTTCGGGTGCTATAAGTTTAAGTGTATCATTTTTTGTTCCCGTGAAATCAATGGGTATAATCCGTGTTCCGCTATTGGTGAGTTCAGGAGAATAGGTAGAGGCAGATTTGGGTGTGATCTCTACGGGGAATGATTCGTCCCACTCGGTTTCGCTTCTTTTAAATTTCACGGTATATATACCAGTTTGATTCAAGGTATAGAACCGCGATGTAGCACCCGGTATATCTGCTCCGTTAAAGGTCCATTGGTATGCAAGGAAGCCATCCGAGAAGCCAAGTTTTATAGCACCGTTTTCACAAAGCTCCGTTTGGCGTCCAAATACATATATACTCTTTTTATTTTGCTGCAGAATCCAGGAAAAGAAATTGGGCTCCGCGTAGGCGGTAGTCCATGTGTTGTGACCTAAGGTTGGATATACAGTATAGATGGGATCGCCACCTTTGCTTTTGAGCAGGTCTACCAAATCTTGTGATGCCTGTGGTTTCGGGTTTGTATCCGTGCCTCCCTGGAACAACCAGATGGGCATAGTCACGAGTATATCCGACATCGCCTCGAAATTACTTCCTACACCAGACATCGGCAGCATGGCGGCGAAAAGGTCAGGCCGTTTGGCTGCCGCATCCCATGTACCCTTCGCTCCATTGGACAGTCCGTGTACAGCGATACGATCGCGATCAACATTATACTGTTGAATGAAATATTCAATCACACCAATGGTCATGCGCATATTGGCGCCAAGCGCTCCGTCTTCCCAACCATTTTGCCAACTGCCGCTGTGACTTACCTGCGGTATAATGACAATGCCGGGAAATGAACGCGCATCAGAAGGAGATCGGAGCACAGCCGCTACGTGTGAGGGCCCCGGATATGCAGTGTTCGTACTGTTGTTATCGAAGCGCGCATCTTCCGGTCCGTAATTATAATGTCCTTCCCACGAGCGTCCGGATTCACCGGCACCATGCATCATCACGATAAGTGGATATTTCGTGGAAGTATTATTCTTGTTGAATCCCGTCGGAAACATCACTCTGAAATTCAGGAACTCTGTAACAGCACCGTTTACAGTTTTCCAATATGTAAACTCCCGCAGCAACGCTTCGTTACTGAAGTTTGCCATTTTGTAATAGTGCCCCAGTTGGTTGTTACGAAGCGTATACCCACTGTCGTAGTGAATAACGGTTTGAGCAAATGTTGAATAGGCTGAGGCAACGATGTAGAATATTGCCAGTGTATACTTGAAGGATCTGTAAAAAAAATGCATAGAGTTAAAAACTGTTTACACGATATATAGACCTACCTAAAATAAATACACGAAACTGATCCATAAAGAATTTCTTCCTATATGTGACGAATACTTTATTTATATAGATGTAACTGAAATTTGTGTCGATGTAAACAAGAAGTCTCCGGTATAACACGGAAGCTTTCTATATATTCCGGAAATATCTTTTCCCAACTCTCATCAATTTTCCTTTCGCTTTCCGGGCTGGTGAAGGGAATAAATAATCATACCAACTTCGTAATGCTTTACCCGATTTATGACAAGACTACACCAGCGCGATTTTACCGGTCTGTTCTTTCGTTGACTGTTCGAAGCGTAGTTCATCCTGTCATAGGAAAAAAGCGTGAGGCCTTTCAGATTGTAGAATCCCTGGCAAGACCAGCGGGGGCTCTGACCATCCCGCTACCCAATCGCAGGGTCAGAACTATCCAGTGCTATGAAGATGGTATAGGTATATATGCGAGTCGGCGTAAAACGATAAAAGACAAAAGCCATCTCCGTTGGAAGATGGCCTTGTATAGGGACTAATATTGTAAAAGCCGTGTGCCTAACCAAATAGAAACTCTATATCATCACGGGATAGATTTTTGACGAATCCAGCATCTTCGTGAATCAGTTCATCTGCGAGCATTTTCTTTTTCTCCTGCATCTGCAAGATTTTTTCCTCTACCGTATCCTTGCAAATCATTTTATAGGCGAATACTTTTCGCTTCTGGCCTATACGATGTGCACGGTCGATGGCCTGTTGTTCGGCAGCCGGGTTCCACCACGGGTCTACCAGGTAGACATAGTCGGCTACCGTAAGGTTAAGACCAACACCACCGGCTTTCAATGAAATGAGGAAAGCCTTAACGGTTTCGTCTTCCTGGAATCTCTCAACTTCAGTTTTACGTTTTGCAAGTGAAGTGCTTCCATCCAGGTAGCAATAACTTATACCCGTTTCATCAAATTCCTTTTTGATAAGGTGTAACATTTCGGTGAACTGAGAGAACACCAGGAACTTGTGATTGCCCGCGTTCTCCTGCAACTCGCGTGTAAGTTCTTCGATCTTTACAGAGCTCTTTACGGCGTCTTCATCATCACCGGGAATATGATCCAGCATGGCAGGGTGATCACAAATCTGGCGAAGGCGTAATAAACCTTCGAGTACATATATACCGGACTTGGCTATACCTTCTTCATCAATTCGTTTCAATAGCAGGTTACGGTAATTGTCGCGATACTGGTTATATATCCTTCGTTGCGCAGCATCCATCGTACACCACAGCACGGTTACCGTCTTGTCAGGAAGGTCTTTGGCTACCTGCTCTTTGGTGCGCCTCAGGGTAAATGGATGAATGAGTCGTTTGAGATACTGTGTTTTTTCTTTATTCCCCTGCTTATCTATAGGGTGTGCGAATTCACGGTTAAAGAATTCACGCGTGCCCAGCAAGCCCGGATTCAGAAAATTAAACTGTGCAAAAAGATCAGATGTATTGTTCTGCACAGGAGTACCGCTAAGTATAACGCGGTTCACGGCATGTAGTTGTTGTACAGCTTTGGTAACACGTGCATCCGGATTTTTTATGGCTTGGCTCTCATCCAGAATTATATACTGCCATAGAAAACCGCTTAGATTTTCAAGGTCGTTTCGCACCACACCGTAGGTAGTGAGTACAATATCATACTCTGAAAAATGTGCTTCTGTAAATTCACGCTGCAGTCCATAGTAAGTATAGTGCCGCAGCGAAGGACAGAACTTTTGAATTTCATTTTCCCAGTTAAAAATAAGAGATGTAGGACAAACCACCAGTTGCGTGCTGCCCGGATATTTTTCTTTCAGATACTGCAGGAAAGATATAGTCTGGAGCGTTTTACCAAGACCCATGTCATCGGCCAGACAGCCCCCGTATCCCAATTCGTCCAGTGTTTGCAACCAATGAAATCCGGATAACTGGTAGGGACGCAGGCTTGCTTTTATTTCCGTTGAGAGTGATGCTTTTTGTATAGTGTCATATTCCAGCAATTTGCGTTTACGTGCTGCTATATCTTGCTGTACTGTGTTGTCATCAATCTTGTCCAGGATCTCTTCGAGCAAAGTATAGTGAAGCTTGCTCACTTTTAATGTACCGTTCTCTTCTGTTCCTGTTCTTAAGAGTAAACTATATTGGCTGATCCATTCTTCGGGTATATGACCGAGAGTGCCGTCTTCCAGCATGATCGTATCCTGTTTGTTGAGGATAGCACGCCTGATTTCCTTGAGCGATACCATATGGTCGCCCCATTGTATCGTTACCTTCAGATCGAACCAATCGGTGTTACTGCTGGCCGTAATGTTGAAGCGTGGTATATGTGTAGTATAGCGGAATTTTTTAAGCTCTTGTAACCCATGCACTGCATAGCCTTCCTGTTGTACATTGCGCATCATGCCAATGAACCAGCCATGCTTCATAACATCTGCGAACGGAAGATAGTAATATTGATTATTGCGTTGGCTGGAAAAGGACGGATGCAACGTGCGCAGGTATTCATATAGTTTTTTCTCCTCGTCAGCGTTACGTTTAATCACACGTAGTTTTTCGGCTGAGTCCGCTACATGACTACGCTCTTCACTATAATCCACCACTACGTCTTCATATGAAAATTGTGGACGGATCATCAGGTTGCTTTCATTCAACTCACTCAACATAACGCGTGGCTGCAACTCGGGGCTCACAAATTCAATCCCCAGCTTGTCGCAGATGATCACTTCATACTTCTCAAGCCACGGATTTATATAGCGCTGCATCACATCTGCCCGTTGAGACATTGGAAATGTCAGTGGACCGTTGCGAAAGAGATCGATCAATGCCAGTGCTGCAGGGTCGGGGGGAAGATATAGTATACCTTCGTGCTCGAGCATAAAGCCGGAGAGTAAACGGAGATCTGCTTTTTTACCATCGAGCCACAACACTAATTTCAATACAATCAAATCACCGTTGCGATCTGCTGTAAAACTAAATCGTGCAGGTTCTTTGCCAAGCTTAACCGGAAGTTGTGAATAATTCAGAAATCGCCCGGCTTTCAGTATAAATATAGCGGGCCATGTACTCAAGGTAGGCCATAGCTTGTGCAGCAGATTGATATAGTGCTTCCGCAGGTTTATCAATTCCTTTGCAGATACATGTGCCCACGAGCCGGAGTGATTCCGTATATAGCGATTGCCGGTACGGGTCATCCAGTCCAACAACTGATTGTCCGAGAATTCCATCAAGTCCTTGTAAAAAGAATCTTCCAGAGGTTGCAGGTAAGCAAGACCTCTTTCCGCCTGAAGCGAAATTCGTTTATACTCTACAACACCATTCTTCTCAAATACAAGAACAGGTTCCAGGTCAAATCGCGTTGACTTTCCTGAAACAAAGTTGAATAAGAAAGCTATTTTATAATCGATGACTGTGCCCGGTGGAAGAACCGGACGCGCAGTATTTTTTTTCTCAATTTTTGGTTGGTCAAAAAGCATGGATGAGTTGTTCGTAGCGTATCGTGCGACCAGAATGTTTGAAGCGTTTCCGCCAGTAAGAATCAATGAAACAGGAGTTGTCGGATGTAAAAATTAAATCGCGAATGCGTCCCGGCTTTGTCTCCTTCATCTCCTTCATTTTCAACCTCAAATATAACAGAGTGAATGTTCCGGTCGAACAGCACGCATGAGATATCTTTCATTTCGTTGACACTGTGGATGTTGTAAATGAGACGCAGATCGTTTACACCTCTGCCGGAATCGCCTGCGCGAAATGGGTGATTTTATTCCGCTTACATAAACAGAACCGTGCTGAATAACTATTCATTTGATTTGTGTTGATTAATATCCCTTTTTTAATCCCTCTACGATATTTATGAAACGTTGGATTGCGCTCCTCTGTCTGATTTACAACACCGGTTTTGCTCAGCAGCCGGGCATTTCTGGCGTAGTGGCCGATAGCACTGACAACACGTCACTCATTGGTGTAACGGTGCTCTTGCAGCAACTCAACGACTCCACAAAACAAAAAGGTACTGTTACAGATATTGACGGGAAATTTACTTTCAATGCTATACCTGCCGGAAGGTATATATTGAAGATCTCGTATATAGGCTATACGCCAAGACGTATTCGTGTGCGTGTCGACAGTGACGTAGTCGATCTGGGACAGATCAAAATGAATCAGTCGGCAACAACCTTGAAGAGCATTGAGATCAAAGGTACATCTATACAGGTTGAACAAAAAGGTGATACCATTCAGTATAATGCCAACGCTTTTAAAACGAACCGCGATGCAACAGCCGAAGACCTGATCGGCAAGATGCCGGGGATGACCTCCGACAACACCGGGGTGAAAGCGCAAGGAGAGGCGGTGCAGCAAATTCTGGTGGACGGAAAGCAATTCTTCGGTGATGATGCAACACTTGCCTTGAAAAATCTTCCCGCAGAGATCATCGATAAAATTGAAGTGTTTGATCGGATGAGTGAACAATCGCAGTTCACGGGTTTCGATGATGGGCAAACGCGTAAGACGGTGAACATCGTTACCAAGAAGGGAAAGAACAATGGACAATTCGGAAGGGTATATGCGGGGGCAGGAGAGGATGGAAGATATACTGCCGGAGGAAATATAAATGCGTTTAAAGGTGATCGTAAACTTTCGCTGGTAGGACTTAGCAATAATATCAACCAGCAGAATTTTAGCAATGAAGATTTATTGGGAGTCACAAGCTCTTCGGGTAGTCCGCAAGGTGGTGGCCGCGGTGGAAGAGGGCAGCGTGGTGGCGGGGGTGGAAGTAGCAACAATTTTTCAGTAGGACAACAAAACGGTATTTCCACTACCCACTCCGTTGGATTAAACTATAGTGATAAATGGAATGCTAAAACAGAAGTTACGGGAAGTTACTTTTTTAATCAGGCGGATAACGAGCAGATCACCAATCTGAATCGGATGTATATCACCCAACAGGACAGTGGTCTGGTATATGATGAGCGTAGTCGCACCAACAGTACCAATTATAACCACCGGCTAAATTTCAGGTTGGAGTATACTATTGACACGGCCAATTCCATTGTGGTGACACCTAAATTTAGTTTTCAGAAGAATGATTCAAAGGCAAATTTGAAAGGCGATTATTCTTCAGCATCAAGCGCGTTGGAAAGCAAGATTACCAATACCAACAATGCCAATAATGAAGGATTTGTCTTCTCGAATAGCGTTCTCTTCCGGCACCGGTTTAAAAAGAGAGGGAGGTCACTTTCGTGGAATGTCAATACCGATGTCAATAACCGTGACGGTAATTCATATCTATACTCTCTCAATGAATATGAATCTTCCGGGGAGTCTTCCATTATAGATCAGCAATCCGATCAGTATACCAATAGCTATACGCTTTCATCGACTCTGGCCTATACCGAACCGATTGGAAAAAGAGGACAGTTACAATTTAATTATACGCCTTCGCTTACCAAAAGCACAACCGATAAGAATACCTACAATCTCGCATCGGAAACAGGCCGGTATACCGAACTCGATACACTGCTCACCAATGCATTTGAGAATAAATATATATCGAATCGGGGGGGAGTGAGTTATAGGTTCAATAATAAAAAATTGAATTTCAATACTGGGCTTAATTTTCAGCATGCCAGTCTTTCGAGTGATCAGGAGTTTCCCGTTGCCTTCGAGGTGAATCGGTCATTTCAGAATGTACTGCCGCAGGCGACTTTCAATTACAGGTTTACGCAAAGCGAGAATGTGCGCGTCATGTACCGTACTTCCACCAACGCACCTTCCATCTCACAGCTACAAAATGTAATCGATAACCGGAACCCACTCTTCCTAAAGACTGGTAATCCTGATTTGTCACAAGACTATAGCCACAACCTCACCATACGCTATGGTAAAACAGATCCGAAGGCATCTACCAGTTTGTTGTTTTTACTGAGCGGCAGTCTTACCAAAGACTATATCACCAATGCATCCTATATTGCTGTAAAAGATACGGTGGTCAACGACATCGCACTCACGCGTGGTACACAATTGTCGTACCCTATTAATATCAGTGGATATAGTACACTCCGAACGCTGGTGACGTATGGTCTTCCCGTTGCGTTTCTAAAATCAAATATGAACCTCAATACTGGATTTACCTATAATCGTACGCCTGCAATGATCAACAGCAGTAAGAACCTGGCCAATAACTATGGTATCAGCCAGGGCCTCGTATTGAGCAGCAACATCAGCGAAAAGATTGATTTCACATTGTCGTATACAGCAAATTATACCATTGTAAAAAATACGCTGCAAAAGCAATCCGATAATAATTACTTTAGTCACACCTCATCCTTGCGGCTTAACTGGATCTTCTGGAAAGGATTTGTATTCACAAGCAATCTTAACAACACCCTATATAAAGGTCTATCAGCCGAGTATGATCAAAGCATCTGGTTCTGGAATGCGGGGCTGGGCTATAAGTTCCTCAAAGATGATGCGCTTGAAGTCAAAGTGAATGCATTTGATATTCTCAATCAAAACAACAGCATCAGCCGCGATGTAACAGAGACCTATATTGAAGACCGGCAAACCAATGTGTTGACACGTTATTTTATGCTTACCCTAACGTATACCATTCGTAATTTTAAATAGCAGGTGTGTTGGTTTTTTTTACGTTGCTTAAGTCATTTATGAAATATTTGTAAAATGATTTTTAGTGCAAGCGCAGTGATACTGCAATATTCTGCTGTAACTTAGTACACGATTGGAAAAAATCAATGACTCTTCGCTCATCGTTCCGGATACATTTTATAATTGCACTGCTGTGTATTTTCATTACCCGATATAAGCCGGTATATGCGCAATTGCCTGCAATTACTTTTGAAGTAATCAGTTCGAAAGACGGGTTGCCCGGAAATACAGTGCTGTCAGCAACACGAGATCATTCAGGTTTTATGTGGTTCGGTACACGTCAGTGTGTGGTACGCTATGATGGTGCAACGTTCCAGCCCTATACTTCGCCTGAAACCAATTTTGTGACGGGCGTTGTTGCGGACCATGAGAACAATGTGTGGATATCTTCCGATCGCAACGGTATATGCAGGATTGATGCTATCTCCTTACAAATGGAGTGCTCTCCTAAAACTCAGGAACCAGATATAGAGACTACCGGATTTTTCTTTATCGATAAAAATAACAACGGCTGGTATAGTGATCGTGAAGGCGTAAACCGCATGGACTTAAAAACCCGCAAGACAAAACATTATGCATTCCGGAAGACCATGTATGTATGGACCAAAGCTTCCTTTACAGAGGATACCGATGGAAACTTGTGGGTGATTGGAAGGGATAATGGTTTATTCCGGTATGATCCGCTAAAAGATACATTATACTGTGTTTTTGGTGCGGATAGCCATGACGTTGCGCCACAGGAGCCTGTACTGCTTTCGGATGCCCGTGCCGGGGAAAATGGAATTCTCTGGATCGGCAGTTATAACATGGGATTGATCCGGTACGATACTCACAGCAATACCTATGAGCATTATAGTACCGGGCGCATCGCCAACCAAATCAATGCTCTTGAAAATGGAGTCGATGAAAACGGGAATGCAATTTTATGGGTTGGTGATAACTCTGGACTTGGCGTATTCCGGCCCGAGCAAAAACGTTTCTATTTTTTCAGTGACGTGCTCCCGAATCCCTATGAAGTCAATGCTATCGTTCGCGACAAGCAGGATGGTATAGTGTGGGCTTGCACTTCCGATGGTATCATTAAGTATAATCCAGTCAGTAATGTAATTCGGGCACTGTGGCTCCCTAAAGGTATAGTATCTTTTCCGGTCACGGTAAATGTCATTCTTGCAGATATAGAGTATCCCAATATAGTATATCTCGGATTATCACATACGGGGATTGTACAATGGAACAAAGTCACCAATGAATTTACACTGATCCGCTATCCGGATGGCGGAGATACAAGGTGGATTACGCAACGACCAGATCGGACTTTGTGGATTGGAACCAACCGCTGGAACTATAAGCGGCCCGGTATATTTGTTTATGATCCGGAAGAGGAACGGTTTATTTCAACCCCGCTGAGTGAGCAGGCCAATCGTTATTTTTCGGTGCCGTTTTTTATGTACGGTTTGTTTGATAAACACGATCGCTTGTGGATTGGTAACTCTGATGAAGGCATTCGTATACTGGATTTCAATACCGGAAAAAACGCAACGCCCTGGCCGGATGCCATGCAGCATTCGCTGATACAGAATAACAACCTGATCAATGATATGCTTCTGGATACAGACGGCACTATTTTATTAGGCACGATGCAAGGTATATATAGGGGCGATGAACGTGCGGGTAATTTTGTGCTTGCAGAGCCTGCAGATATAGATGACAGAATCCAGGATCGTTCGGTGAACTCGCTTCTTCTCGATAAACAAAAAAACGTGTGGGCAGCCCGTTGGGGAAGCCTTACCAAAACCGATCGTGACGGGAAAATTTCATTGGTGCTCACAGGCGAAGATGGATTTGTTGACAGGCAGATCGCGGGATTGGCCGAGGATCATGCCGGCAATGTCTGGGCTGGTAATTATGAAGGGCTTTACTGCTATCATGCAACTTCCCGGAAATTAAAACGCTTCACGGTAAATGATGGTCTGATCAACAACAATACCATGGGGCGCATCTATACCAGTCAGGATGGCAAAGAACTATATGTTGGTCATCAGAATGGTATAAATATCATCAATGTAGCCCGCATTCTTGGGCCTGTTGAAAATCCTGTGCTGGGTATATCCAGCTTTAAAATTCATGGTAAGGAGCACTTCGTTGATTTCTCAAAGCCAATTGAACTTGCTCCTGACGAGAATGCTTTCAGCGTAGATTTTATAGCACTCAACTACAGGAAGCATCACGACAACGAATATGCATACTACCTGGAGGACTTTGACAAGGAATGGAATTATAGCGGTACCAATCACCAGGCATACTTTACAAACCTGAACCCTGGCACATATATACTTCACATGAAAACCGGTGATGTCCTCGGCAACTGGAGCCCGGAGGCTTCTAGCATTCGCATCGAAGTAATGCCGGCATATTATGAGACACTGTGGTTTAAACTTCTGATCATTGCCACCATCATTGCGTTGCTATATGCATTTTACCGGTATCGTATCAACCAGATTATTCGCCTTCAGCATGTGCGCAACCGTATATCAGCGGATCTTCATGATGAACTTGGCTCTTCGCTAAGTGGTATCAGCATCATGGGAACACTGGCCAGAAAGGAGCTCTCACAAACGCATCCGTCAGCTTCATTTATAGAACGAATGGTAGAAGAGACCCAGCAGATCAGCAGTTCACTCGATGATATAGTCTGGAACATCAGTCCAAGAAATGATGCACTCTCCAGTCTGATTGCGCGCATGACCCGGTATGCGTCTGAGCTATTCGAAGCAAAGCAGATCCACTATAACTTCGCCATGCCCAAGCATTTTGAACATATCAAATTATCGATGGAGCAACGCAGGAATTTTTACCTCATCTTCAAAGAATCCGTCAATAATCTCATCAAGTATTCACATTGTAGCAATGCATCTGTTCAAGTTGTGGTGGAGCGCAAAAAGTTATTGATGATCATTGAAGATGATGGTGTAGGGTTTAACCCGGAGATACCGCGTGACCGGAATGGACTCTTGAATCTTAAAGCTCGTGCTGCGAGCCTGAAAGGAACGCTAAATATCCTTTCCGATACCGGCAAAGGAACAAAACTTCGACTTGAATTTCCGATTGGCTGACTACCCGAAAAGGGTATTGCTAA
Organism: Ohtaekwangia koreensis; assembly: GCF_900167975.1. Classification (GTDB taxonomy): domain Bacteria; phylum Bacteroidota; class Bacteroidia; order Cytophagales; family Cyclobacteriaceae; genus Ohtaekwangia; species Ohtaekwangia koreensis. Next base: position 7,081 of record NZ_FUZU01000003.1, on the reverse strand, counting down.
TGGAGCATGAACCAATTTGCTTTGTATACTACTGAAGATTAACCCGCACTCCGTTTATAGCTATATACCATGCAAACCATCCGTGTTTCTATTTACGAGGACAATACCAAGCTGCGTGATTTACTGGAATTGCTCATTGGTAAAACTGAGGGATTTGCTGTGGCAGGTTCTCATCCCGATTGTCGTTCTGTTGTGAGTGAAATAGAGACGGATAGGCCAGACGTTGTGATCATGGATATTGATATGCCTGAGCGCAGTGGTATAGAAGGGGTGCGGCTCATTAAGGAAAAGCACGCTGAGATTCGCGTGTTAATGCATACCGTATTTGATGATGATGATAAATTGTTTCGATGCCTGAGCAACGGGGCCGATGGATACCTGCTAAAGAAAGATTCTTCAGCTCAACTGGTACAGGCAATAAAGGAAGTGTTCGAGGGTGGAGCCCCCATGTCACCCGGTATTGCACACCGCGTGTTGAACGCTTTTCGTGAAACGATACCGGCTCCAAAAAATGAGTATAGGATCTCTGAGCGTGAGCAGCAAGTACTTGAACTTCTTTCCAGGGGATTCTCGTATCGCATGATTGCTCTTGAAATCCTGATCTCCCCTGAAACAGTGAAAAAGCATTTGAAAAATATATACCAGAAGCTCCACGTCCAATGTGGCCCTGAGGCTGTTGCCAAGGCCATACGTGCAAAGATCATTTAGTAATATTTCAAGAAAAGCCGGCCAGTATATAATACCTTCTTATAATTCCTTGGTGAACCTGCCGGAGTTTTAACGCTATTTTTTATACGGTTCTTAATATAGTATAATTACCCAAATAGGGAATTGATCTATGCTATATGATCGCATTGCTTTGTATTACCAAACAACCCGTTACTCTCATGAAAATTCCCATTGCAATTTTAAAATTTTTGCCGCTCGTTTGCCTGCTATACCTTTCAGGGTGTGGAAGTGATGATGATTCAGAATCCGGTAGTACATCGCCTCAGGAAACATTTAAGGTAAGTGGTGATCATCTTACCGATCCTTGTGGAAATACTGTTGTATTAAAGGGTGTTAACAAGATGAGTGTTTTTGATCAGGGGGATCCCAATGGTGACGGATACTTTCCGGAGATCGCCAAGACAAACGCCAACTCGGTGCGTATCGTATGGCAAACCGTATCAGACAACGGTACGACTACATCTCTGAATCAACTCGAAAATCTTATCAAGAACTGCATCGCACAGAAGATGATTCCTATGGTAGAGATGCATGACGCCACCTGTGATTTTTCGCAACTCACAAAAGTGGTTAACTATTGGACGCGCTCTGATGTAGTGGCCTTGGTACAAAAATATGAACATGCTTTGTTGGTTAACATAGCCAATGAGGCGGGAGATGATAATGTGACCGAGTCACAATTCCTGAGTGCTTACAAAACCGCCATCACGAATATGCGCAATGCAGGTATTCGTCCACCGCTTATTATTGATGCCACAGGCTGCGGAAAAAATCTGGATATATTCATAAATACTGCAGCCGATTTAATGGCGCATGATCCCGATCACAATGTGATGTTCTCGGTGCATACCTATTGGTCGAAGGAGGCAATTAAATATGTGCAGTCTACTTTTATAAAAGACCAGCTTCAAAAAGCTGCCGACCTGAATGTTCCCTTTATTATAGGGGAGTTGGCAGCATACGGTGGCTGGCCTGGCGATGAAGAACCAGACTATGAGTCGTGCTCAACAAAAGGATCGATTGATTACGAGACGTTGCTGAAAGAAGCTGATCAACATAACATGGGATACTATGTATGGGAGTGGGGGCCAGGCAATGGATACTATAACTATAATCCACCGGTGATGTGTCCTTCACTCGATATTACCTCTGATGGTACCTATCAATCGATTCTATCTATACCTGCCGGGGATGCAACCAAAGGTTGGATACGGGAAACTATACTGGATAGCGATCTCAGTATAAAGAATACAGCAGTCAAGACCAGCTATATACTAAACGGATTCACTTGCCAATAAAATTGCAAGGTGATGTTTAGATATTGTGTCATTATGTATGGTTTATGTTTAGGCAGATGGTAAGGTTAATAAGAGACTGAAATGTTGTGATTAAAAATGTGTGTGCACTGTTATGTGTTGGTGCGTGTGAGTATAGTGATGGTGGTCATTATACTCTACGCCCAGCCTTGAGAACTTTCGAATCTCAATAAAACAAGGTCTTTGATCATCAAGGTTGAGAAGGAACAGACTATTGTAAAAAAGTGAGGAGAAGAATATCCGATACAAGAATGAAAACGATCACACTTCTTTATGCTACTAAAACCACAATGGTGATAGTAATGATGCTCTTATTGCTTCTTTTGATTGTTGGGAGTTGACAAGCATCTTCTTATACCGTTCGTTGTTCCCCGGCAAAAAAAGCGCTGACCTTCAGAACATAAGTCCTGAAGAGAAAATTTGATAGTAACGTACGATTCCCCGTGCTTCTATATATCGTAGTCTTTTTTTTGACTATAGTATATATATAGTTTGCATTTCAGGAGTAACAAGCTTACCCGGAAGAATATCCAGAAAAGTAAGATCATGACTTTTTAATAGTGCTTTTACCTGTGTTTCGTGCCTTTTTACTAATGTTATATTCAAGAAGATACATCAGGGAGATTCGCACGCCTCTGTTTCTGAACCGGAGGTCATCATCATAGTCATGAGGAACGAGGTAATCCGCCTTTTGCTTTCCAAATAAAGTCTGATCGAAAGTATAGCGCAGGTCTATCATTACTTTGTGCTTGGGAATGGGCTCCAGTAATGCTCCGGCACCTATATTTATACCAAATTGAACTCTGTTGACATTGGTGTAGTGAATCTCGTCTATATGATCGCGGTCCTCGCGCGGTGTGAATTTGATTTTATAGGATAGTGAACTAATGCCGTTCTCTTCTAATTCACCGGAAGATATAACACCGCGCCCTCCTAATAAGTAGGCAATGTTCGGCCCGGCCCCCAGATACCATTTGAAATTTCTATTCTCTCCGAGCTGCCCTTTGAAGTGCATGGTGAATAAAATAGGCGCTTCAAAATAATGATACGTCACTTTATCCTTTAGATCAGGATCGAATTTACCCGTTATAGTTTTGCTTTTTGTAGAATATAGGTATTCAGTATGCAAAAAGTACCGATTCCTTACTTTGAAAGAAAGCACAAGTCCCGCGTTGAAACCTATACCCGGAGCTAATTTTACAGTATCCTTGAAACGTTTTTGATCGACTTTTACGAAGTCATATTGTCCCCCAATTTTTACCCCAACTCTTACTACTTGAGCAGTGACATTTTCAATAGCAGCAATTGAAAGGAGGCAGAGAAGAATAACGATACATTTAGTATTCAGTTGACTATTTGGTCGTGAAATGGGTTTAACTTTCGCTAACATGGTTTGCGTTAATGATAAATTTAATATAAAGCTTGCCTTATTTTTTAGTAAAAAATCGTAAAACACATACCAATTATTACGTGACTCTGAATGTTTCTGATCTTTCAATTTTTATCATTTTAAAAGAAAATACCTTTCTGGGGTATTTGAACCTGAATTAAAGATCGGTCTCTCACTTTCTCTTTCCAGGTTGTATTCATGTCTATAGTTGAGCTTATGAGTAAAAAACTACTGCTGACCGCACTGTGTCTGGTGCTATACTTCGCATCATTCGCACAGGAATCAAGTTGCGGTGATGGAGTTGATAATGACGGTGACGGATTTATTGACTGTTTTGATGGTGACTGCGCTAAAAATTCACTTTGTAAAGACTTCTATATAGGTCAAGACAAATTCTGTCAGGTTCCCCCCACGGGTGTTGCCAATTTCGGTATGAAACTGGAGTCAGCTTCTCAGGACCGGTCTACTTATTCGTATGGTAGAATGGCGATTGGTGACCTGGACAGTGATGGTATACCAGAAGTTGTGACGTTACACCCCGGTGACAAAAAGCTCTATATATTAAACGGACAGAACTTAAGCGTTAAGTATACTGCTGCGATAACAGGTACCGCTGAATTCTATGACCACGTAATTGCCGATGTAAAGGGTGATGGTTGTGCGGAGATCTTTATAGCGGAAAAAATAGGGACAACTTTTTATATAACCTCGTACGACTGTAAAGGCGTTAAGCTTTGGAGTACAGCAGCATACGGTTTGCCGATAACACTAGGGCTTGCCGATTTTGGCAGTGACGGAAAAGTTGAATTGTATTATAGAAATGAGATTCTGGATGCGGCCACAGGTTTAAGAATTGTAAAAGGAAGTGGATCATGGACCGATATAGATGGCGGACCTGTAGCCGTTGATATGTTGACTACAACAGATTGCGCATCCTGCACCGGACTCGAACTTGTTTTGGGTGGAAGTATATATTCCGTTAACCTTGGTGCCCGTACTGCAGATGCAGGATCTTTAACGCTTGTAAAATCAATCCCTGCCGCATCTAATTATTTTCCTAAGAAATCCAGCTTTGGTTATGTAACCAGTATGTCCAGTGTGGCGGATTACAATCAGGATGGTTATCTGGATGTTCTTACCAGCGGTTCTACCGGATCAACCACCGGAGCTACGCATGCTTTCTTCTGGGACGTTAAGAACAACGCCTATAAGAGATATGCCACGCCCAACAATTGGCCTGAAGGAACGGGACGCCTTAATATATCTGACATTGATGGTGATGGAAAACTAAACACCACGTTCGTTTCAGGAAAGAAGTTATTTGCCTTGAAGGAGGACATGACACTGCTATGGTCATCTGATATTTCCGAGATGACATCTGGTTTTACCGGATCAACCGTTTTTGATTTTAATAATGACAAGTCAAATGAAATAGTATATCGTGATGAAGGCTATCTATATATCATCAATGGTAAAACGGGTGCAATATTAACACAAACACTTTGCCGGTCGCGTACCTCCAGTGAGTATCCCATTGTTGTGGACGTAGATGGTGACGGATCAACCGAGATATGCGTAACCTGCGCAACGAATAATAATGATGATATAAATGACGGCTCACGCACAGCCTACGGACAGGTTCGTACATACTCATCAAGCCTTGAATCATGGGTGCCTTCGCGTAAAGTATGGAATCAACATGCATACTTCAATGTGAACGTTAATGACGATCTTACAATTCCAAAGGTACAGCAGCTCCATCATCTTGTTTTTTCAACAGGATCTCCCTGTAATGCAGGACAACAACGTGCATTAAATTCATTTTTAAATCAGTCGCCATTCCTGGATTCAAAAGGATGTCCAACCTATGCATCGCCTGATATAATATTTGATCCCAACACCGCCATTACGATTAACAAGCCTACATGTCCCGATAAGAATTTTACAGTTTCGTTTGGAATAAAGAACTCTGGTAACCTTGGACTTTCAGGTTCTTTTCCCGTAACTTTTTATAGCGGAGATCCGCGTGTTGCCGGTGCCGTAAAACTAAATACGGTTACCCTTACCCTGAACAACCTTAACATTGGTGATACTTTTTCGGCCAGTAACCTTACGGTACAAGGTACCGGGAGTACCTTTACACTATATGTAGTGTTGAATGATAACGGCAGTACTACACCGTTGACTTTTCCAAGTACCAATTTCAAAGAATGCGATTACTCAAACAACCTGGCCTCTGCCAGTGTGAGTCCAAATCCATTTGCAATTGAGACAGCACTTATATCCGATAATATAAAATGTGGTAACAGCTCATTGCCTTCAGGCGCGGTAGAAGCGTACAGGCTGGTAAGTGGTGTAAAGCAAACTGCAGACTATACATTCTATTGGTTCAACAGTGCTACTACGGGAACAACTGCTTCCGCAGCTTATGTAGGATCTACCTATACGGGTTTGACAGAAGGAACCTATTCTGTTTTTGCTGTTCATAAAGGTTTATTATGCGGCTCTTCTTCTAAAACCATTGCCGTTGGCGTGAAGTCCCGTACACTGAACGTTCAGATCGTAGAAGACAGAAGCTATACCAACTGCAAAAATCCCAATGGAAAATTGCACGCCATTATCAATGGCGGTGAACCCCCTGGTAATTTTAATTATGCATGGTATGCAGGTCCCCTTGTGCTGACGGGAACAGTGTTATCCGTGAGCCATGAGTTGTCCAATACAGATGGGTTGACGTATTCGGTTTTGGTTACTGAGAAGACAACCGGATGCCAGTCATCTCAATCAGGTCACGTCACCGATGCAACGATAAAGCCGGCGGTTTCTGTTACCACAGTCGATGCAAAATGTACACCCCCTAATTCAGGTAGTGCTTCTGCTAATGTTGGTGGAGTAACTACAGGATATACTTTTCAATGGTATAACGGATCGAGTGTAAAGCCATCACCTGATTTCACCGGTATAACGTATGCAAGTCTTACTGCCGGAACATACCTGGTTACGGCAACCAACAATACGAGTGAATGCGTTTCACCAACGGTTTTGGTAACGATCAAATCGAAAGCTATACAGCCTGTTACAGCAACGGTTACTGCACAGCAAACTTCATGTACACCAACTCCGAACGGAACTGCGAGTGCAAATATAGCAGGTGTAACGGCGGGCTATACATGGAAATGGTTTAAAGGAAATAATACACTGGCGGTAAACCAGATTGGTACCGCAGCAACTGTTTCTGGACTCGCTGCCGGTATATATACTGTTCAGGCTACAGATGCCAATGGATGCGTTGATACTGAAACTGTAACGGTGGTTGATAACCTTACCACACCTTCCGTCTCCACAATCATCAACACCCATCAGGTTAAATGTTCACCGGTCGATGGATCAATTACTGCAACGGGGTCAGGCTCGACAGGTCCTTTTAGATATTATTGGTTCAATGGAAATATTGGAACCCCTGATACCACTGCTGCAAACTATAAAGCAAGCGCCACGTACGCTGGGCTTGCTGCAGGATATTATACTGTAGTGGCGGTTGATAAAGTTACAAGATGTATTTCCAGTAAAGCTGTGGTTCAGATTTTGAACAATACGGTGTTGCCTGTAATTACTACAGGCACCGTTGCTCAAACGAGCTGCGATG
>NZ_FUZU01000004.1 GCF_900167975.1 Ohtaekwangia koreensis | reverse complement strand
CAGTCGGGAAGGTTCGGGGTTTGAATCCCTGCGAGTGCACATCTTAAAGGCTGAAGACTTTCTTCTGCCTTTTTTATTTTAGACCACTCAGTCACGAAGGCTCCTTTGCTATCAATGCTCTAAGTGATAAAACTTTACAATCAGTTTTCCTTAGAAGTTCAACCTCGGCTATTTTGCCTAATAGGAACGCTTATCTCTTCATAAACTTATCTGAGTGCCTGAATAGATTAAATGTTCTGTTACCTTTTGTATATATCTTTGTCGTTATCCATTTCCAAGGATGCTTTCTCTTTTAATAAAGTTGTATTTGCCTTATCGTATTTCATTTTTATAAGTTCTGTATTCAGATGACTCGATTCGTCATCAAGCATTCCTTCTACATAAGCTATATATACTCTTTACTTTGTCCTTTGAGCTCACTTTTATCCGGCTTCGTCTTTTTTGCATGCTCTCTTATCAATATTTGATAGGTCAAGGGCCTCTACATTGGTATCGCGCGTGGAGGGCATAGGTGACTTAATAAAATCATCTCTGGTGGAGAGGATTTCTTTACTTCTTTGGGTTTCAAATGACAATGGTAAGAATCCTTCTTGGTGAAGCGACCTTCATCTATCCAGCTTGTAATGTTTTTTGCAATGTTATTTAGAATTTTTCTAATTAGATTTGGTATAAGTAAAATATAGATGGTATTTTTGAGTATCAAATCCGAATAAATTGGAACTCCTTCTTAACAAAGTTCTTCCTCTTTCACTTACCCACTCAGGGAATTCTTTCACGCTTGTGATTGGTGATCAAGACATTAAGCAGTCAACCTGCGAATTTATGCTCACATATTCCTCTATGGTTGGCACCGATATAGAAGCTTACATCACAGATCTTTCAAATGATTGCGACTGCGTGAGCGTACCGCTTTCTGGCAAAGGTAGAGCTGTGGTTGTTAGCCTTCGTGACTTTGCAAGGCTGAGATCTTTATATGGTCAAATGATGTACGAACTTAAGTTACAGGACCTTCTTCTTCGAAGCTCCATCTTTCCACAGTCCACACTGGAATTGTCTGAATTGAAGTAGACTTCTTCTAAATTACCAACATAGATCCTTCTTTAGTTGGAAGCTTGTGCTCATACAAAATATATTTGTCAAGGAAGTAACTTCTTCTTATTAGACAAACAAACTTGAAAATGAACTCAACATCAATACTTCGTCAGAAAACATCTTTACAGGAAAGTGTTCAGGAGATTCTTAATCAACAAATGGCAGTGGAAGCACATTCATCTGCATTATACCTCTCTATGTCGGCCTGGTGTTATGCACAAGGTCTCCGTGGAACAGGAGAGTTCTTCAGAAAGCAAGCCGATGAAGAGCGTGAGCATATGATGAAAATCTTTAATTACATCACGCATGCTGGTGGTCTGGCTGTCTCTCCGGAAACTAGTAACATCGAACGTAACTTCACGGATCTCCGCTCGATCTTGGTTATGTCGCTGGAACAAGAAATCCAGATTACTGAGAACTTCAACAAGATGACCGAGCATTGCCAGAAGGCACGCGACTACCAGACTGCGCGGTTCCTACAGTGGTACCTCGATGAACAATATGAAGAAGAGAAACAGGCTCGCCGCTGTATCGAAATTTTTGATCAGATGAATTCGAAGGACGCTATATTTGACATTGATCGCGAGATCCACGATCTCAAGAAGAAAGATTAATCTTACTAATAGAATATTTAAAAAGGCTGTCATATACCATGACAGCCTTTTTATTTTAATTCAGATCCACAACCAATCGTCCTTTGGACACACACGACAAACTATTGAGGTAAGGTTAAATCGTTACCTTGCATATTAAATCAAGAAACGATGAAACACTTCTCCCGCTCACCTGAATGCGTGTTTTATGTTTGCTGTGGCAGTAAATGTAAAAAGTCGGGCGGAAAGCAATTATATAAGCAGCTTAAGGGTGAGGCCAAGCATCACCATCTAAAGTCACGCGTCCAGATTATTAAAACCGGATGTACAGACCGCTGCAAAATGGGACCTATAGTCGCAGTGATGCCCAAAAATGAATGGCATCTTCAAGTCACTGAAGAAATGGCTGCTGGTTTACTCAATGAGTATTTGACCCCACATCGTCCTAAGTAAAGTCGAAGTGAGTTAGAAATTTACAAGGAGCACATCTATACTATAGGCTGAAGAATTTCTTCGGCCTTTTTTATTTATTTAGTGTTCAGATAACATTCACGCCAGTCAACCATTAAAGCATTGTGTGTTCCCTTGATAATTACTAAACTGGGGATATACTCCAAATGAAAAGCGCATGTTCAAATCCATTTTTATTATCCTGATGCTTGCTTCGGTTACCGGACAATCACAGCAAAAAGTAAAACCTTTTCGTATAGGTGTAGCAGGGTTAACGCATGGACATGTGGGATGGATTCTCGATCGGGCTGATGATGGTGATATAGAGATTGTAGGAATCGCAGAACCAGATCGGGTACTGGCTGAGCAATATTGTAAAAAGTATAATCTTCCACTTACGTTACTATATTCTTCAGTAAGCGAGATGCTGGATAAATCTAAACCGGAAGCCGTAACTGGTTTCAGTAGCACATTCGATCATCTTGAAATTGTAAAAGCTTGTGCACCTCGAAAGATTCATGTGATGGTAGAGAAGCCGCTCGCCGTAAGCCTCGATCATGCACGGCAGATCCAGGCGCTCGCACAGAAATATAGTATATATGTACTCACGAATTATGAAACTACATGGTACGGCAGTAACCGGAATGTGGAGGAGATGTTCATAAAAACACAACCGTTGGGTAAACTTCGTAAGGCTGTTATTCATGATGGGCATCAAGGGCCAAAAGAAATTGGTGTTGGAAAAGAATTTCTGGATTGGTTAACAGATCCGGTAAAGAATGGTGGAGGTGCGCTGATGGACTTTGGATGCTACGGTGCAAACCTGCTGACGTGGCTGAAGAATGGAAAACGACCTTTAACAGTTTCGGCTACAACACAACAATTGAAGCCCGGTATATATCCGCGGGTGGAAGATGAAGCAACGATTATCGTTACATATCCGGACGGACAAGGTATAATACAAGCCTCCTGGAACTGGCCTTTCGGTCGTAAGGACATGGAGCTATATGGTGAAACAGGATATATCATCGCAGATCGCCAGGGGAGTAAAATAAAGACTGCCGCTGATAAACCGGAAGAATATATAGTTAGCCCGGTGTTGGAGAAACCTTATCACGATCCGTTTGCATACCTGGCTGCAGTAGTGCGTGGCGAAGTAAAACTGAACGCTACGGATTTATCTTCCTTGGAAAACAATCTCATCGTTGTTGAAATTCTGGAGGCCGCCAGGCAGTCCGCCAAAGAAGGTCGGGTAATTAAAATCGCACAATAAGTCTGCCGCCAGATAAATTTTCACATTCGGCATTTTTAACGTGTAACCTTATTTTTATGAATCGCGTCTAATACCTAACTTACTTAGGTAATAAGACTATTATGCATTCACCCGAATTGTTAAAAGGAACACTCCAGACTATCGTATTGAAAGTATTGAAGGACCATGGCAAAATGTATGGTTACGAGATCACGCAATGTGTAAAGGAATTATCGGACGGTAGTTTACTGCTTACCGAAGGTGCACTATATCCTACATTGCATAAACTCGAAGCAGATGGCTTATTGAAGACAGAGACGGTTATGCTCGGCAGGCGTGTTCGTAAGTACTATACTTTGACGACAGAAGGAAAGAGCCTGGTAAAGGAACGGGTGAATGAATTCATCCGATTCATTCAAACCATGGAGAATGTTTTGCAGGTAGACTTTAAGTAATCGCGTAATGCAATTAACCAACGATCATATCGACTATATTATTAAAGATCTGCAATACCGTGGTATAGTAGTAGATGGTATAGAAGAGGAAATGATTGATCATATATGTTCTGCTGTAGAGGTAGAGATGAAGCACAGCGTCCGGTTTATAGATGCATATCATCACGTGCTTAAGTCTTTTGGACACACCTCCGGATTGCTTGCGACACAAAAACAGATCTTACAGGAAGAAAATCATAAGGCAAAAAATATGTTACGAAACTACATCATCATCGGCTTACGAAATCTGCGTAAGCAAGGCTTCTATTCTTTTATAAATATAGCGGGCCTCGCCATCGGAGTTTCGGCATGCCTCATTATTATGTTGTTTATTATAGATGAACTTCAGTACGATACATTTAACACCAAAGCAGATCGTATATACAGGGTGCATAATGAGATTAAGTTCGGAGGAAATTATATGCATTTAGCATCCAGCTCTGCTCCAACCGCACACACCTTGTTGCAGGACTATCCGGAGATACAAGCCGCTGTACGCTTTAGAAGCTATGGTTCTTATTTAGTAAAGTCGGAGGACGGTGCTATAAATATCAAAGAGCAAAATGTTATCTGGACAGACAGTTCGTTTTTTAATATTTTTTCCGTTCCTGTACTGGAAGGCAATGCTGCCCTTGCATTAAAAGATCCTGGTTGTATCGCGATCAGCAAGCGTACTGCTGATAAATATTTCCCAAATACAAGTGCAATTGGGAAGACGTTGATCCTGGATAATAAATATAGCACAAAAGTTACAATCGTATATGAAGATATTCCCGAGGCATCACACTTTCATTTTGATATACTGATTCCGATGGTAGGGGATTGGCCGGTAGCCCAGGAAGCGCAATCGACAGCCTACATGAGTAATAATTTTCAAACCTATATCCTGGTAAAGGAGAATACAGATGCAAAACAATTGGAAACAAAGCTGGCTGGTTTTATCGAGACACATGTAGGACCTCAGATCGCTCAGGTGTTAGGCAACGATTTCACGATGGAAAAATTCAGGGCTGCTGGGAATATATATGAGATTACGTTAATGCCTTTGCTGGATATACACTTGAAGTCGCACCAATTGGGCGAGTTCGAAAACAACGGTAACATAACCTATATATACCTCTTTGCCACTATCGCAGCATTTATACTGATCATTGCCTGCATCAACTTTATGAACATGTCGACAGCACGTTCAGCCAATCGTGCGAAAGAAGTTGGTGTACGAAAAGTGATGGGTTCGCTGCGCTCTCATTTAATAAGGCAGTTTCTCACCGAATCTACGCTCATTACTATATTTTCATTTTTCATAGCATTGGGTATATCAGCGTTGTTACTGCCGATCTTTAATTCTCTGGCATTAAAAGACCTGCATCTTCCCTGGAGCGATCCGCTTTTTTATGGGACATTGTTGGTAGCTGCTCTCGTGATCGGTTTGATGGCAGGAGTATATCCATCCTTTTTTCTGTCAGCCTTTAAGCCTGCACATGTGTTAAAAGGAAATATATCACTGGGTATGAAAAGCGGATTGATCCGCAGTGCGTTGGTAGTATTCCAATTTGTGATTTCCATCTTTCTGATTGTAGGAGCAATTACAGTGAATCAACAACTCAACTATATACAGAATAAGAATCTTGGCTTTGAAAAAGATCAGGTGATTATAGTTCAGGATGCCTATGCACTGCGACCCAATGTACAGTCTTTTAAGGATGAAGTACTTCGGATGACTTCCATTGAAAGTGGAAGTATATCTGGATACCTGCCGGTAGAAGGAACGTATCGAAACGATAATGTATTCTGGAGAGAAGGCAATGCTGCCGTAGCCGAAAACATGGTGAGCCTTCAGAACTGGTCTGTAGATGTCGACTATGTGAAAACCATGGGGATGAAAATAAAGAAAGGTCGCGCCTTCTCTTCTGATTTTCCTTCTGATTCCTCAGCGGTTATACTGAATGAAGCGGGTGTCATACAATTCGGTTTAGGAGATGATCCGATTGGAAAAAGAATCAGTCATTTCAGCGGACAGAAGCCGGATGGATCGCCTGATCCTTCACAGGTAAAATCGAGGACTGTTATCGGAGTAGTTGAAAACTTCCATTTCTCTTCCATGAAAGAAAGTATATCTGCATTAGGACTTTTCATGAATTCAAGCGATGGCTTTGTGAGCTTCCGTTTTAAAGCATCAAACGCACAGGAAGTTATCAATGACATTGAAAAGATATGGAAGCGCGTAGCGCCTGATCAACCTTTTCAATATTCTTTTTTAAATGATGATTTCGGACGAATGTACAGCGCGGAGCAACGGCTTGGAAAAATCTTAGGTACATTTGCTACCCTCGCTATCATTATAGCCTGTCTCGGATTATTTGCACTTACTGCATTTACAACCGAGCAACGTACAAAGGAAATCGGTATACGCAAGGTATTGGGTGCTTCTGTAAGCAGCATCGTGATGTTGCTATCCCGTGAATTCGGAAAGCTCGTTATCATAGCATTTGTACTGGCTTCTCCTATAGCCTGGTATAGTGTTAACTGGTGGCTCCAGAACTATGCCTATAAGACTGAAATTGGTATAGTGGTATATATACTGGCAGGCATAACAGCGTTGCTCATTGCTACGCTTACCATCAGCTATCAATCAATCCGTGCAGCAACTTCGGACCCGGTGAAATCATTAAAAAATGAATAGTGTATATATTTTGTATCAAAGCCTTTGTTCTGGAATGAATAAAGGCTTTGATATAATAGTATATGTATCAGGCCGGTTCAACACCTTCTGATGTCATAACCACGCGTTGCGTGGTGCCATCTTTATTATAATATAGATAATCCAGGCAGACGGATCGTCTGTGACTTCCACCTTCTTTGAGACCTCCGTTGTGATAAAAGAAATATGACTTTCCTTTAAAGTCGATAATAGCAGGACGGTTCGTTTCGCAGTTGCCAGCAATTTCATTTAGTATACCTTTAAACTCCCAGGGGCCATCAATTTGCCTGCTCATAGCATACGCTACTTTTTCAGGAAAATCATAACCATACGATAGATAATACCAACCGTTCCGTTTATGGATGTGAGCGCCTTCCATGAATTTAGGCAAAGTTAATCTTTTGACAGGGCCTTCCAGTGCGATCATATTTTTATGAAGCCTGGCGTAATAGCATATATTCTTTCCCCAGAATATATAGGTTTGATCGTCATCATCAATTAAAACTGACGGATCAAAATTATCAGTATCGGGAAGCATACCATCAACCTGACTTGTTATGAGTGCAGCACCGATTGCATCGGTAAACGGACCCACCGGAGAATCCGCCACTGCAACACCGATAGCTTTACCAGGAAGCGTGCCGTGTGTAACCGCAGTATACCAATAGAATTTACCATGGCGCTCAACCACGTTCGATGCGTATGCATCACCCTTCGCCCACTTGAAATCTGTTGCTTTAAAATTTACGGGATGTTCTGTCCAGTGAATAAGATCCTGCGAAGAAAAGCAAAGCCATTTGTTCATGATATAGCGATGTTCTCCCGGTGGTGCTTCGTCATGACCTGTATATAGATATACTGTGCCGTTATATTCCAACACCGTTGGATCAGCCGTATAGGTATGCCTGATAATTGGATTCCCGGATTGTAAAGTATTGTCGAGTGCTGCCATGTTGGCTTCATTAAAGTTTAATCCAATAAAAAAAATGGTGCCAGTGCCTCGTAGCGAGTCCTGTTGTGAATTTGATCATCTATGTTGCAACATATAGTTAGACGACAGCAATTTTTTCTACGCATTCCTCTTAGGTTATTTGCGCTTTTTCCTGATGCGCTTTGTGGTATGATTGGCGACCTTGTCGAGAAATTGAAGAGCTTCTTGCAATAGCATTCAATCAAATTTTTTTCTTTAAGACAGTATACTCCGGCAATCTCCAACTCTATATTTCCAGCGCATGGTTACTTCGGTTTCATTCTTCAGAATAACAATCCTGATATTATTGCTGTCTTTTGGTGCGGAAGCGCAACATAACCTGAAATTTAAAACTGTTATACTGGAGGACAATCACATCCGGTGTATTCTTCAGGACAAGCGGGGCTTTATATGGTTTGGAACCCGCGATGGACTGAATAAATATGATGGTAATAAACTGGTAGTATATAAAAATATAATTGGCGATTCTACAAGCATTAGTGGAAGCCTTATTGCAGATATACTCGAAGACAAAGACGGTTTTCTTTGGATCGCTACTTTTTCTGGTCTAAGTAAATACGATCGTAAAACCGATTCGTTCGTGCAATATAAAGCTGGCCGTGAACCGTATAATATCCCGAGCAACAACGTTGAAGCACTACACGAAGATCGGCTTGGAAATATATGGATTGGAACTGATCAAGGACTTTGTAAACTGGACAGGATTCGCAGTAAACTGACCAAGTATATACATGAAGCCGGCAATGTTTCGAGTATCGTTTCCAGTGAGATTACGGATATACAGGAAGATCTGAAGGGGAATATATGGATTGGTACAGTAGAAGGTCTGGATCGGTTTAATGTCTCTGAAAATAAATTTGCACACTATAAGCCCGGTAATGGTGTAGGTTCGCTAAGCGCGGAATTTGTACGGGATCTTTTCATGGATAAGGAAGGTAATATATGGGTAGCTACAAAGGGTGGTGGTGTAAATGTATTCAACGAAAAGACCGGTACATTCAAACAATATAGCAACGATCCGGATAACAAATATAGTCTGAGCAATAACGAGACCATGGCGCTGAACGAGGATGCAGAAGGTCGTATCTGGATCGGCACCGAAAATGGTGGACTCTGCATTCTGGATAAGAAAACCGGTAAGATCTCTACATATGGTAACAGTAACAATGATGCGAGTGGCCTGATTCAAAATTCAATTCACGTACTCTATCGTGACCCCGCGAATAACATGTGGGTGGGCACAGCAAGCGCAGGGGTAAATTTCCTGGACTGGAGCCGAAAAAAGTTTACGCACTATATACATGATCCGGGCGATCCGCAGAGTCTAAGCGACAATGATGTTCGTGGCTTTGCAGAAGATAAAAGTGGCACTATATGGATAGCCGCAGATGGTGGTGGTATAAATGCTTTTGATCCGCTAGCGCGAACATTTATAGCCTATAAGCACAATGCGAAATCCAATAGCATGAGTGGTGATTATGCAACGGCTATTGCGCTGGATAAGGACGAAAATGTTTGGGCTGGCACGTGGGCCGGTGGTCTGAATTTCTATGATAGAGCTAAACAAAAATTTACACACTATAAACATATACCGGGTGATGAGAATAGCCTGACCGTAAACGAAGTCTTTGGTGTAATAAACGACCGCGATAATAATATATGGATCTCTTTTTTTTCGGGTGGTATCAATAAACTGGATGGAAAGACAAAGCAAATCACCCGTTACTTGCATGATCCTGTTGCTTCAACAAGCCTCAGCAGCAACCGGGTATTTCTTGCTTTTCAAGACAGTAAAGGTATACTCTGGATTGGCACAGAATTAAGTGGTGTGGATAGCTTTGATCCCGAGACGCAGCAGTTCACCAACTATGCGCACGATGAACGTGATCCGTTCAGCATCAGCAACAATACGATACAGGATATATTTGAGGATAGCAAGGGGTATATCTGGTTCTGCACAACGGGTGGGCTGGATCGTTTTGACAGAGAAACTAAAAGATTCACCACGTATCAGATCAAGGACGGACTTCCAAGTAATGCGACCATGAGTATAGAAGAAGACCTGCATGGTAATTTATGGATTGGTACAAATAAAGGGTTAAGTAAATTTGATCCTGTAAAGAAAACTTTTAGAAACTTTACGGTTGCCGATGGCTTACAGGGAAATTCCTTTGGTTTTAACAGTTCACTTCGTACGCGCGATGGCCAGATGTACTTTGGTGGTAACAACGGCTTCAATGTATTTCACCCGGACAGCATTGTCGATAACCCTGCTATACCTCCGGTAGTCATCACCGATTTTCAGCTCTTCAATAAATCAGTTTCAAGTCGCAATAACAAAATTCTAAAATCACATATAGGGGAGACTAACGAGATTCGATTATCGTACGACCAGTCTGTGTTTTCATTTGAGTTTTCGGCATTGAATTATACATCACCGGAGAATAATCAATACGCATATCGTTTGGAGGGCTTCGATAAAGATTGGAACTATGTGGGGAATAAACATTTCGCAACGTATACCAACCTCGACCCTGGCAAATATACTTTCTATGTGAAAGCTTCAAATAATGATGGTGTATGGAATACCGAAGGTACTGCTATAGACATTATTATCACACCACCATTCTGGCTAACGTTCTGGTTCCGTGCAACGGTAGCCCTGGTGCTTATTGGTGGTGCGTTTACGTTTTATTGGGTCAGGATCAACTCCGTAAAGCGCCAACGAAATATACTTGAACGGATCGTGAACGAGCGCACCGCAGAAGTAGTAGGGCAGAAGGAGATCCTGGAAGCTCAAGCCCAGTTTTTGAGAGAGATCAATGGCGAGCTTACCACACAGAAAGCGGAAGCCGAAGATGCAAGGAATGAAGCTGAACAAGCAAACAAAGCCAAGAGTATATTTCTGGCCACCATGAGTCACGAGATCAGGACACCGATGAATGGGGTTATCGGTATGGCTTCGCTGCTGGCGGAAACTCCGCTTACGGCAGAGCAATTCGAGTATACAGAAACCATTCGTAGTTGTGGTGATAACCTGCTAACCGTAATCAATGATATACTTGACTTTTCTAAAATTGAATCCGGTAAAATGGAACTTGAGCAGATCTCTTTTGATCTCCGGTCATGTGTGGAAAGTGTACTCGATGTGTTTGCAGGGAAAGCCGCAAAAATAGGATTAGACCTTATCTACCAAATCGAGCCGAATGTACCGAGTAAAATTATAGGAGACAGTACACGCGTCCGGCAGGTGTTATTAAATCTTGTGTCCAATGCTATAAAATTTACCACTGAAGGCGAGATCTTTGTAAATATAGCGGCGTCAAAAGATATAGCTTCGCAGGATGATGCATTATTTTTGAAGTTCTCGGTACGCGATACAGGTATAGGTATACCGGAAAATAAACAGCATCTGCTGTTCAAATCATTTGCGCAAGTTGATTCATCTACCACCCGTAAGTATGGCGGCACAGGACTCGGCCTTGCTATATGCGAGAAGCTTGTGCAGTTAATGGGTGGAGAGATATCTATGACCAGTACGCCATCCGTTGGTTCCGTTTTTTCTTTTACGATCAAAACCAATTCCGCAGAAGAAGCATTTCAGAAATATGTATACCTGAATCCCAACGATTGTATCGGGAAGCGTGTTTTGGTAGTGGATGACAACGAAACGAACCGTATGATTCTGAAAACGCAGCTGGAACAGTGGAAACTTATTCCCGTTGTGGCTCAATCAGCGGCTCAGGCGATGGATATACTATATGAAGGACATTCGATAGACTTGGTCATAACGGATTATCACATGCCGATAACCGATGGTGTTGCCTTGGGAAAAATGATCCGAAGCCGGTATCCTTCACTTCCAATTGTATTGCTTTCTTCGCTGGGTACAGACAAGACGATTGAACTTTCTGAATTATTCTTTCATATACTTACCAAGCCAGTTCATCAGACGCAATTGAATGAGACTATATTTCAGGCCCTACGCCACGAGCGGAAGGTACAAGTGCGGAGTGTACAAACTGCAAAGCAACTCTCGGTAGAGTTTGCAAGCATCAATCCGCTTACGATTCTGGTTGCAGATGATAATATGGTAAACCAGAAACTTGCTGTACGAATTCTGAATAAGCTTGGATATACTCCGAAGGTTGTTAACAATGGCGTGGAAGTGCTGAACGAAATGCGCTCGAAACAATACGATGTTATACTGATGGATGTACAGATGCCCGAAATGGATGGGCTCGAAGCCACGCGAATATTGCGCCATGAATTGAAGTCCGGATCGTTTATCATTGCTATGACTGCGAATACCATGCAGGGCGATAAGGAGCAGTGCATCGAAGCCGGTATGGATGCTTATGTAAGCAAGCCCATGCGTCTGGAAGATATACTGAAAGCACTCGAGAATGCCTCGCAGTACACAAGCAAGCGAAGTCTCAATGGCGTATAGGTAATAAAAATCTATAGTCTTCTTGGAGCATAAATAGAAGCGACCATTACTTTCAAAGCATAAGCACCTCCCTTGCCGGCTAAGTAACAGCACCCCAAGCAACAGTTTCTCTATGCTTTCATAACACCAATCGTATTTCCATGCCAGTCCGGGAACAATGTATTTTTGTTTTCCAGTTTTAAATGTATGCTGGCAACTTCACTGAATATACTTCTGAAATCAGTAGTAACAGCAAGGTCGCGACCATCTTCCAGGTTTTCTATAGCGAGAGGATTTACCGTACCATGTACTTTTCCACCCTGTACATTATTTCCTAAAATGAAAGAACAGGAAGCTCTGCCGTGATCCGTACCGCCGGTCCCATTTTGTTTTACCGTTCTTCCGAATTCGGTCATTGTCATAACGGTGATGTCGTCCTGATACATTTCAATATCACGCCAAAAAGCAATGATACTATTGCTGAGATCCGTTACATTGCGTGCAAACATACCGTTGTAAGTGCCTTGATTGAAATGAGTATCCCATCCTCCCGATTCAGCAAAAGCAACTTCCAACCCAACATCCATTTTTATAAGTTGAGCAATCTGTTTTAATGAATTCCCTAAAGGACTGTTCGGATAACTTGCCCCATTGGCAGGAGTATAGTTACGAACATCGGCAAGTTGCAGCATTTTAACAGCGTCAAAACTTTCCTTACTTGTTTCTTTTAACAATGAAGAGGAAGTTTGGTCATATAGCTCTTCAAAACTTTTAGCCGCCACAGATGCACCAGCCGGATTACCTTTTAACTGAACGGTAAAATCTTTTAAGTCTTTGATCGCCAGAGCAGCATGATTTCCGTATAGCGAACGAGGTAAAGATGAAGTGACGCTAACAGCCTGGAAGGGCGTTGCTTCATGCCCGAGTAACCCAACAGCGCGATTGAGCCAGCCACTGGGAGTATTCTTGTTAAAGGGAGTGCCCGACTCCATATAGTCTTGTGCATCAAAATGTGAACGGGTAGTGTTTGGTGAGCCCATGCCGTGTACTATAGCAAGCTGCTTTTCATGAAAGAGTGATTCAAAAACCTGCAGAGAAGGATGGAGCCCGAAACGTCCGTCAAGATCAATTAAAGGTTTGTCAGCTTTTTCTTTTGCGGCAGACATAAATAAAGTAGGGCGTGCAGCCTTGAGGTATATATCAGTAAAAGGCGTTACAGCCATAAGTCCATCCATGGCACCACGCTGGAATATACAGACGAGTACTTTATTTTTTCGATACGGTGCCATGATTTTACTACTCGAAGCTGCGCGCGCCATAAAGGATGGAACTCCTCCTATACCAATGCCAAACAAGGTTAGTCCACCAGCTTTTAGAAAACCTCTTCGTGTTACCATGTGTTTATATTTTTTCTTGTGTGTTATTTATCTTCTTTGAAACTCAGGAGATCCCAGTAGAATACCAATTACCTGGGACAGTCTATATTTACTTTGCCCGGTTGTCTGTGTCAGTGGATTCATCAACATGAGTGCTTCGCCGCTTAGGCTATCCGTTGTAGCCATACGCATGGTTGAATCCGAAGCTGCACTCCCTGCAGCTTCATTTATTTTTTGATCCAGGTTCTGGGCGTTGAGTAATGGTGTAAGGCGTTTTACAGTCTCCTCTACATTTCTTTCTGGTAATAGAAGTTTGCTATAGGTAATCAATGCATCTTCCGCACTTTCGGGTTCATGGTTTTTGTTCAGCGCCAGTAGATTAAATTTTACACCAGGTATTCGTCCGTCTGCTAATGCGAGGCCAAAGTTCATCCGGTTTAGCAATGAGCCGGTGTTGATCCAGTATTGGCCCCTGTCGGGGAAACCAGTCGGAGCCTGGTAGAAATATAGCGGCTGGCCCATTCGCGTTATCCAGGTATATATTTCGTACGGCTTGTATACTTCTGCGTTCAGGGCCCGTAGACTGCTGACAGCTACTTCAAGTGGTGATTTTGTTTTTGCCCGTATAGCAGACGGTTCCCAGAACTCGGTTGAAGATACCATGGTAATTAAGACTTGCTTTATATCTCCGTTTCTTTCAAGAAAGGTCTTAGCCATTTTTTCAATCAGTCTCACGGGTGGTTCATCGCTAACAAATCTGGTGGCAATCTTGGTGGATATAAATTTTGCTGTAGCAGGGTGATGTGCAAGGAACGTTAACAATTGCAGCCCTTCCTCATATCCCTTGCCTGGTGGAAATGATTTACCCATAACTATTTTTTTACCAGTGTCATGACGATTAGGGGTAAATAGAAAATCTCCATCATGTATAAAACCACGCGCTTTCAATTTATCTTCTCCTTCTCTTTCCAGTAATTTTTTATAACTATTCCCAAAATTTTCTTTTCCTATAGGGTATAGTGTCCAGCCGGTAAGAATTCTTGCCGCTTCTGTAACATCGTTCTGCGTGTATCCACCATCAACACCTAACGTGTGTAATTCCATAACTTCACGGGCATAATTTTCATTAAGCCCTTTCATTCTTCCTTTTTTTTCTTGTTTTTTTTCTGCTATAGTATCTTTTGTACCAACACTGCTAAAGTTGTCGAGGTATAAAAGCATGGCAGGAGATTTAGCTGTTGAAACGAGAAGATCTTCAAACGCTCCCAATGCGTGTGGACGTATAGCATCTCTTTCATAACCAGGAATAAACTGCGCACAGATCTTTTTGGTAAAGGATATATTAAAATGATTGAACCAGAACTCGGCAAGTACTTCCTGTAACTGATTGTTAGTATATACTGCACGAATTATTTTTTGACTACTAAATTGACGGATAAGCTCGCGTTCTGGCTTAATCTGTTTTTTCTTGGCATAATCCTTCAGTTGATCTCGGTATTCACCTTTGTTAAGTTTTGCTGAATCTCTGTCGATCACGCCATCAGCTATAGCCATACGTAAAATTTGTGCGTTTTTAAAGTAAGTATTTACGATGTCGGCATTACTTAATTTTAGAGCATCGTAGTCATCCAACAGCGCATTAACTTTGTCATCCTTTAGGTTAGCCGTCAATTGTTGTTGAAACCAATTCTCAAGCCCCATGTTTACTATATCTTCAATCTGTCCCGGTACAACACCGTATGTAAACCGACTGACTAGGTGAGCGGCTGCCTGCTCTCTTGTTAGACCTGCCTGTGCATAGGGGAAGCGATAGGACGGTGGCGGATCTGCTTGTGATTGAGAAATGGAGGCTGAAAGCATAATTCCATTCAGCAGCACAATTATAGTGACCAGAAGAAATAGCCAGCGGTGTTTTGTATCAATCATACATAATTCTTTATAGGCATTAGACTTTACAATTGGAAGATGGTTTACTCGCCTCGTTAAAAAATATTGATCGCGTTAATAAGTCGAAGGGATTCGATTAATAGCCGGTTATGGGGACGAGCGAGTTAAATTTTATCTACATGCAATCCTATTGCATCGTTTCATCCGCTATCTTTGGGCTGTGCGATTTACAGCGATCATATTTTCACTTTACATGCTGGTGCTGGCATGTTATCCATGTATGGATCGCTATACCTGTGCGGACGAATTATCATCCGGATCAGCGCAGGTAAGTTTGAATGACAATGAGCAGCATCAGGCAGAAGCAGATCATTGCTCACCGCTCTGCATTTGCTCTTGCTGTGCTACCCATATACGGCTCACCGTTTTGGAAATTGCTATACCGCGTCATTTTAGTCACAATACAAAATTTACAATTCCCTATCAGGAACGATCTTTATTGAGTTCCCATAACGCTATCTGGCAACCGCCAAGGCTTTCGTAAAAAACAGCATGGCATAATCCGGCCGTCATCATAAACCAGTACAGTATATAGATATAAGGTAAGTCTTCTTTAACACAAGTGGACTGCTATACCTTTATGATATATTGTATAGACTACAGGTCATGAATGGACCTTTATTTTCAATGATATTTACTATTTCAGACAAGAACTATGTTAGACAGAATCATCCGGTATTCTATTGACAATAAGCTGGTGATCGGGCTCTTTATAATAGCCTTGATTATAGGAGGAGCCTATTCAATTTCCCGGCTGCCTATTGATGCCGTTCCGGATATAACCAATAACCAGGTGCAGATCATAACCGTAGCGCCATCACAATCGGCACTCGACATTGAACGCCTCGTTACGTTTCCGGTAGAGCAAACTATGGCTACTATACCGGGTATACATGAGATCAGAAGTTTCTCTCGTTTCGGACTTTCAGTCGTTACGATTGTATTTAAAGAACATATCGATGTATACTGGGCACGGCAACAAGTAAATGAACGGCTGGTGGTCGCAACCAGTCAGATTCCTCCGGGTATAGGGAAGCCGGAGCTTGCACCTGTAACAACGGGCCTTGGTGAGATTTTTCAGTATATAATTCGCCCTAAAAAAGGTTTCGAAGAGAAGTATACAGTAATGGAACTTCGCAGTTTTCAGGATTGGATTGTACGCAGGCAACTGCTAGGTACCGAAGGTGTAGCTGAAGTTGCGAGCTTCGGTGGATATTTAAAGCAGTATGAAATTGCTATAGATCCCGATAAACTCCGAAGCTATGATCTTGGTCTCGAACAGATATTTACAGCACTTGAGCAGAACAATCAAAATACCGGAGGTGCCTATATAGATAAAAAACCGAATGCATACTTTATCAGGAGCGAAGGGCTCATCACCACAGAGGAAGATATAGGGAAGATTGTTATTAAAAATACAACTACCGGAATGCCGGTTTTGATCCGCGATGTAGCGAGCATTCAGTTTGGACATGCGAATCGCTTTGGCGCCATGACCTATAATAATGAAGGCGAAGTAGTAGGCGCTATCGTGATGATGCTGAAAGGTGAAAATTCCAATGCTGTCGTTAAGCGTGTAAAGGAGCGTATAGCACAAATTGAAAAGACACTTCCCGAAGGACTTGAGATTGATGCATTCCTGGACAGAAGTGAACTCGTAGAAAGGACGATTGGAACAGTTGAAAAAAATCTCATTGAAGGTGCGTTGATTGTAATTGTAGTGCTGGTACTGTTTCTCGGTAACCTGCGTGCTGGTCTTATAGTAGCATCGGTAATTCCGCTGGCCATGCTCTTTGCTATTTCCATGATGTATATCTTTGGTGTATCCGGAAACCTGATGAGCCTTGGTGCCATAGACTTTGGATTGATTGTAGATGGAGCCGTTATCATTGTTGAGGCCACGATGCATTACCTTGGCTTTCGTACGATAACAAAGCGGTTAACGCAACGCGAGATGGACGAAGAAGTATATACCGCTGCATCACGCATACGAACATCGGCCGCGTTCGGTGAAATTATAATTTTAATAGTATATCTGCCGATCCTGGCACTTGTAGGAGTAGAGGGGAAGATGTTTAAACCGATGGCACAAACGGTAGGGTTCGCTATAATAGGGGCCTTTATTCTTTCCATCACCTATATACCGATGATGTCTGCACTCTTTCTGAGCAAGAGTCCGAAACGTGAGAGAAATTTATCGGATAAGATGATGGATTTTTTCCATCGCATCTATACACCTGCACTTCGAAGTTCGCTACAGTACAAATTTATAGTGGTTGCTACAGCAGTGATACTCTTCGCGGTAAGTCTCTTCTTATTTGCAAACATGGGCGGAGAATTTTTGCCGACACTGGATGAAGGAGATTTTGCCATTGAGACACGCGTTCTCACAGGAAGCAGTTTGTCCTATACGATTGAAGCAGCACAAAAAGGATCTGCTGTTCTGCTACAGGAATTTCCCAATGAAGTAGAGGAAGTCGTTGCTAAAATCGGGTCATCAGAAATTCCAACGGATCCAATGCCAATTGAAGCCTGCGATTTAATGGTAATTCTAAAGCCTAAGGAAGATTGGATCAAGGCACATACCCGTGATGCGCTGGCTGAGAAAATGAGTGAGGCACTTGAAGTTGTTCCGGGTGTGTCATTCGGATTTCAACAGCCAATACAAATGCGTTTTAATGAATTGATGACAGGTGTCCGGCAAGATATAGCGGTTAAAATATTTGGTGAAGACCTCGAGACACTCACTGACTTATCAAAGCGAGTGGCAGGCGTAGTAAAAAATGTAACGGGCGCTCGCGATCTATATATTGAAGAAGTAACAGGGCTGCCACAGATCGTAGTAAAGATAAACCGTGATGAGATTGCTAAGTATGGTGTAAGTATAGCGACCGTTAACCAAGCCATCAACACGGCCTTCGCAGGACAATCAGCGGGATTGGTATATGAAGGTGAAAAACGTTACGACCTCGTGGTGCGTCTCAATACACAACATCGTCAACAAATTGCTGATGTTCAGAATCTGTTTGTTACCACTCGCGATGGAAACCAGGTACCCTTAACTCAATTGGCAGACGTAGAATTTAAAGTCGGTCCAAATCAAATTCAGCGCGAGGATGCCAAGCGAAGAATTATAGTCGGCTTCAATGTGCGCGGGAGAGATATTGCAGGTGTTGTAAAAGAGATACAACAAAAAATCGAGCAACAGGTAAAGTTTCCACCAGGCTATTACCCTATATATGGCGGCCAGTTCGAAAATCTTCAGGCGGCACAAGACCGGTTGTCTGTAGCAGTTCCAGCAGCGCTTGCACTTATTTTTCTCCTGCTGTTCTTTACTTTTCATTCCGTAAAACAATCGCTTCTCATTTTTACAGCTATACCCATGGCTGCCATTGGTGGTGTACTTGCCTTGCTTCTGAGAGGAATGCCCTTCAGTATATCGGCAGGGGTGGGCTTCATTGCGTTGTTCGGTGTTGCTGTACTTAATGGTATTGTATTGATAGCAGAGTTTAACAGGCTTAAAAAGGAAGGGCTCACGGACCTGGAGCAAGTCATTTTGAAGGGAACTGCAGTTCGGTTGCGCCCTGTGCTTATGACGGCTGCAGTAGCCTCACTGGGTTTCTTACCTATGGCGCTGACAACCAGTGCGGGAGCAGAGGTACAGAAACCCCTGGCAACGGTGGTGATCGGTGGTTTGATAAGCTCGACTATCCTTACACTCATTGTGCTGCCATGTTTGTATATATACTTTGAAAATATTCACTTAAAAAAGGCTAAAGACAATGAAACGGAAATATAGTATTGTAGATATATACCGGAGGGTGATAACGTGCACGCAATCAGTACTGATGGGAATCATGGTTTGTTCCGGTGGGTTTGCTATAGCACAGCAAAGTACGGTTACACTTGAAGAGGCAATTCAACAAACGCTTCAGAAAAATAAAAATATAGAAGCAGCTTCGCTGGATATTGAATACCAGCAGCAGATCAGGCGCACGGCAACGGACATCGGTAAAACAAACGTGATGTATATGCAGGGGCAGTACAACAGCTATGTGAAGACGGATAATAACATTACGATCTCGCAGAGTATACCATTCCCTACGGTATTCACCTCACAGAATGCTTTGGATAGATCACTTGTGAAAGGCGCAGAATTTCGAAAAGCTGTTACTGAAAATGAGTTGGTATATCAGGTAAGGCAAGTATACCATCACCTCTTATACCTGGTGGCGCGTGAGGCATTGCTTGAGCAGCAAGACAGCATCTATACTAATTTTGTAAAGGCAACTGACCTTCGATATCGTACCGGTGAAACGCGTATGCTGGAGAAGACAACTGCGGAAACGCAGCGCAATGAGGTGCTGAATCAGCTTGCGCAGATCCAGGCCGATATTCAGATTTATCAGCAGCAGTTGGCGGTACTCATGAACAGTAGCCATCCCGTTACGATAGCAGCTACGGAGTTGTCTGAACGAAAGCTCGGCTTGCCATTGGACAGCGTTTCGATTAGTCGAAATCCAAACATGGCTTATCTTAAACAGTTGAAAGAGATTGCTGCCAATGAGAAAAAAGTGGCGAGTGCTAAAGTGCTTCCGGACCTGAGTATAGGCTACTTCAACCAGACGCTCATCGGGACACCGGTAAATGCAAGTGGCGAGCTCGCTACCAAAAGCGATCGCTTCCAGGGTTTCCAGGTTGGACTTGCTATACCGTTGTGGTTCGGTCCTCAATCTGCGAAAGTAAAAGCTGCCGCTATACATCGACAAAAAGTGCAAACGCAGTTTGAATTGAGTCAAACCGTAATGTTGGCACAATGGCAACAAAGCGCTCAGGAGTATATTAAAAACAAGAGCAGTGTGAATTTTTACCAAGGCGCAGCATTGGCGAATGCAGCGTTGATATTGAAGCAATCCGACATTGCTTTCAAGAATGGTGAGATAGACTATACGGAGTATTGGCTGGCGGTGCGAAATGCTATGCAGATCCGTGAAAATTATCTCAACAGCTTGAACAACCTGAACCAATCCGTTATACACCTGGAGTTTCTGGCGGGTATTCAATAAAACAAAATATACCGATTAGTCATGATGAATATCGTCAAGTATAAAGTAAGACATCATTCAAATAGAATAACAATGAGACTTTTAAAATATATAGTATTAACCATTATAGTCACGCTGCTATATTCATGCGGAAGCAAGGAACAACCTGAAGCAACCGAAGCGCATCATGAAGAAGAAGAGAATGCAGCAACATTAACAGAAGCACAGATTAAAACCGCAGGCATTACACTCGGTAAAATTGAACGCAGACAGATCAGTGGAACGATCAAGGCCAACGGTATATTGGATGTACCTCCCCAGCAACTTGTGAGTGTGTCGGTTCCGTTGGGAGGGTTTTTAAAAAGCACTACGCTACTGCAAGGGTCACGTGTGCGTAAAGGTCAGCTGATTGCTGTGATTGAAAATGCAGACTATATACAACTTCAGCAAGACTATCTGGAGGCCGTCAATCAGTTCGAGTTTTCGAAAGCAGACTATGAGCGCCAACAGGAGCTGGCGAAGGAAAATGTAAATGCACAGAAGACACTGCAGCAGGCGAAATCAAATTATCAAAGTTGGCTCGCCAAAAAGAACGGATTGTTAGCGAAGCTGAAACTGATCAATATAAATCTGTCGGAATTAGAGAAAGGTAATATTACCAGTACTGGAAATGTATATGCGCAAATCAGTGGCTATGTCACGCAAGTGAATGTAAACATTGGAAAGTTTGTAAGTCCTTCCGATATACTCTTTGAGATTGTTGACACTGAACACTTGCACGCAGAGCTTACTGTTTTTGAAAAGGATGTTTTGAAATTACGGATTGGACAACGGGTAAGGTTCACGCTTGCAAACGAAACACAAGAGCGCATGGCCACAGTATATCTGATCGGCAGAGAGATCGGCCAGGATCGGAGTGTCCGCATCCATTGTCATATTGATAAGGAAGATAAAGAATTGCTTCCAGGAATGTATCTCAAAGCAAATGTTGAAACCGGAGGTGCACTGGTATCTGCGTTGCCGGATGAAGCGATCATTGATTTCCAGGGTAAAAAGTATATATTCATTCCGGTAGCGGATGAAGCGCATACAGAAAAAGAAGGCAATGAACCGAAACACGAAACAGAGGAAGGTCAGCACTTTGCCATGGTTGAAATTCAGATTGGCAACAGTGAATTAGGGTATACGGAAGTAACGGTACCAGATACGCTAAACGAACAAAGCCAAGTGGTAGTAACAGGTGCCTATTCCATTTTGTCAAAGATTAAGAATAGTGAAGAAGAAGGACATGCGCATTAAGGTGTTCTTCTAAGTATTTACTGAACTTTATTTTTAGGTCACGATATCATTAAAAATATACTATATGTGGATATGCCCGGCCTGCCAGCAGAAATTTGTTAACACCAATCAGGTACATTCCTGCGGAGATAAAGTGCTTGCTGATTTTCTTGACAACAAATCGGAGCATACCGTCACATTGTTTTGGGAATTTATACGGAGCTACCAACAGATAGGGGATATAACGATTCATCCAACAAAGTCAATGATTGCATTGGCTGCTAAAACAAGGATTGCCTATATCACACGACTCGGTCGCGACTTTGTGGATATAGTATTTCCTTTTCAGGAGCCGCATCATGAGAATCTATGTTTCCAGAAGATAGCACAGGTACCGGGTACGTCTCAGTATAATCATCATTTGCGCATAACAAGTGCTGAAGATATTAATGGTGAAGTAAAGGAATTTATGAAACAGGCCTATACATCCGGCAAGTAATTAGATTATAATTGTAAAACTATAACTATTTGCCCGACGCAGTGATTTTTTTAAGATCAATGCCTTTCCCAATTACAGGCTTAAAAATATCACCAACTTCTTTTAACCTGTCGATTGCGTTGAAAATGGTAAAATCAGTCGTCTTTAAACCCTTCTTTACTTCGTCCCAATGTAACGGCATGGAAACCGTAGCACCTTTTTTCGGACGAAGCGAATAGGGTGCAGCCAATGTAGCCTTCGGCCGGTTTTGCAAAAAGTCAATATACATCTTGCCGTTTCGGTTGGAGACGATTCGTTCAATGCTGGTATACTTCGGTATTTCTCGATGCACAAGCGTGGCAATCCTGATCGATTTATAGGATAGAGATGTAAAAGTCATGCCATGATAAAGAGTGAAATATACCTCACACTCTTCCTATAGTCTCGTATGATGTTATGCACATGCTGATCTGTTAACAAAAGCGACAGGGGACAAGGGAACGATTTTTTTTAAGCTATTTTGTGAACTGCCCTGTAGAATGTGGATTTCAGCTGTAACGTATATACCATGGACACTTCAAGCACCGATCAATTACTCGACACGATTGTACAGGAGATGGCTTTCGCTGCCAACATCATTGATGGCCTGCACAAGCGCGGATACAACCACAACTTCGAACTTATTGGCAATAAATTAATGTGTGTGGAAAGCCGCCTATGCTTCAGACCACGTGATTTTTGGGTGGACGAAATTTACCAATTCAATCAGGAGAAGGTAGGTTTGAAGGGATACTTTGTGTATGCATTACGCGAACCAGCGAATGATACAATGGGAATTTTTATTGCACATATAGTACAGGACTTTCAATTATAGGGTCTATAGTAATAGGGTGTATATTGACTTGTTCATCCTGGATTATCTGTGCAGGCCAATCTGTGGATTGCTTCGGAATACAAACTATGTCCATCTCATTCCTCATCTCAAATCATGGGCTGCTCTGATATGCAGGGCATAATTTTATTGTGAATCCGAAAAAAAGATCTATGAAACTAACAGGCCTCTTTGTTGCTATGTTTATAGTAGGCATTGCAACAGTTCACGCACAGCAAACAACGGATTCAACGGGTGTAAACCAATCAACGATTCAGCAGCCACAGTCTGATGTCCAATCCGGGAATCAATATGCTCCGAAGGACTACCAGGTTATTGAATCGTCTGATGTACCGGCATCTCTTCGTAGTACATTGCAGGGATCGCGCTACAAAGGATGGGAAGATGGAAAGGTATATAAGAGCACGAACAGCAACGGTTATTGGCTTAACATGGGTACAGGTACTGAGTCTAAGAGCTTTTACTTCGATAGAAATGGAAAAGCGACCAGCGCTCCCGGCACAGGGCCGTCACCAGAATAACATGTCAATATCAAAGGCCGGACTCCGTGAGGACCGGCCTCCTATATATAGGATTTATCGAGATCCAACGCCAGGCCTACCCGATATAGGTCTCACTAGCCCAACGCCATGCCTACCCGGTATAGGTCTCACCAGCGCAACGCCATGCTTACCGGGCTACTATATATCTTTCCCAAATCGATCACAAAACTCCCTCATTGAGAACAAGTAACCCTATTGAAGGTATAAAAATGTTATCTGGTGTCTATGAAAATACGGGTTTAAACGTTAGATTTGAATTGTCCGAGAGCCCATCTCCGTACTATTTTCCAGTTATCTGCCACGAATTTTAATATTGTTCTTACCCTGCTTTCATATTGGAAGCATGGGAACGGTCTGTGCATAGACTGGTGGAATAGATATTGATATAGGGGGCTTGACTTGAACTACTTTTAATCTTCACCCCTAAGGATTTTTAGAAGTTCATGTATGGATTAAAACTCATACCTGAATTCAAATGCGTAAGTACCTAATCTATTGTGTAGTCACCCTTCTTTGCAGTTTAGCATGCACGTCCGGGGCTTTTGCTGTTACATTATATACCTATACCAATGGAGGAAGCAGTGGGCAATGGAATGTTGCCAACACCTGGACCACCGATCCTACCGGGGTCAGTTTAACGGGAAGTGTTGTTCCGGGTAACAATGACGTGGTGCACATCTTAAATGGATACACCGTAACGCTTGCTGCCAACGTAACCACTACCGGTCTTACCATTAACATTCACAACGGTGGTACGTTGAATCTTTCAACCTTTACGATGGCCACGATCAGTACACTTACCGGATCTGGTACGCTAAAGATCAGAGCCGGATATTTTCCAACCATCACCACCAACGACTTCCTGGCCAATTACGCCTCCGGTGCTACAGTAGAATTTTTTGATTTCACAGGTACTTTACCAGTTTCTATAAATTATCCCAACCTTGCGTTCAGCAACTCTACGGCGGGTAACCTTACCGTTGCTTTTTCCAATGCTTCAGCCTATAGCTTTACAGTGTTTGGTAATTTGGTAACACGAACCACTGGAACGGGTACATTAACCGTGGCACTGGGTACGCAGATTACGAACAGTATTAACCTTACTGTAAATGGAACTGCCACCATTGGGGCCAATACAACGTTTGGGGTAGGCGCATTCAATGCTATTCACAATATTACATTCCTCAGCAATGTAACGAACAACGGTACCGTTGATCTCAGTAATGGAACACAGTATAGCGCATCAACAACGGGAGCAGCCAACGTAACATTTACGGGCGCAACGGATAATACACTCGCGTGTAACGGAACAACCGACCTTTATACATTGACGGTTAACAAAGGTCTTAGCTCTACCAATATACTTTCGATTACTTCAACCAACTCGGCTAACCTTAATTTTTACTCGAACGGACAGCTGATCACCATCACGAATGGTACACTGAAATTAGGTGCTAACATCAACGTTCCACGCGTGTATGGATCAGGTACTACCAACTATGATATCGGCTCTTCAACATCAAGTCCCATGTTGTGGATTGATGGTGCGACTGTAAGCACTAATGGTGCTGCGCTGGTAGTATATGGAAAGATCAGGATCACAGCTGGAAGCTTTACCAGCGTAGGTGGACAAGGAACTGTAATTCGTGAAGAAGGGCAGTATATCATTGAGGGAGGTACATTTACTACCGAGAAATTCAGACCTTCTACAACTGCATCAACGCACCGTGGTTCCTTTACCATGACCGGAGGTACATTTAATGCCAGCGGTACTACGGCATCTGATTCTAGGTATGCCCGCTTTTCTTTGCCGTTTCCGGAACAGGTATTCATCATGTCGGGAGGAACTATAAATGTGAGCAATCCGGAGCCTTCCACTTCTTCCGGAGATGCAACGAATGGCGGTATACATATCGGGTGTAATGCTTCAAACTATAATGTTACCGGAGGAACGGTAAATGCTATACTCTCCGGTACAGCTACTTCCTTTTCTATCGCGTCCGTAGCACCTTTTTGGGATTTTAATATATTCCGGACAGGAACTCCTACTACAGTACGATTGACCGGCATAGGGAGCGTAGGCGGTACGGTTACCACGGCCCAGCCTTTGGTAGTGTTGAATGATTTTTCTATTAACGGAACAAACAATCCTATATTTAATGCCAATGGGCAGAGCGTTACGATAGGAGGAGATTTTGCAATCAGCAGTGGAGCTACCTATACACCGAGTTCTAACACTACTACATTTGACGGAGCAGCAGATCAGAGTTTCTCGAATGATGGAACGATTACTTCAGGACTCTATAACCTGACGGTGAGTAAAGCTTCCGGCACGTTAACACTAGGAGGTAGTGCTACTACCTATACGGTTACACAAACATTGACACTTACCGGAGGTATATTAAATGACGGTGGCAAAACTATTCAGGTTACAGGCAATATATATAATGAAGCTATACATACCGGAACCGGTAACATTACATTGAGTGGCGCTACCACACAAACTATAGCGGGTGATGGAAACGGGATTCTTGGAAACCTCATTCTGAATAATGCCAGCACGCCAGGTGCAACCATAACGTCTGATCTTACGATCAGCGGTATATTAACGCTTGCCGGTACCGGGAATAGTTTGTTCGATATATCGTATTATCAATTGTCGTTAACTTCTACTTCTGCTACTGCGCTAACAACCACTGGTAATCCGTTTAGCAGTTCTAAAATGATCCGGACATTAGGTTTTCAATCAGACCGTGGTATACGGAAAACTTTTGGCAATCTGTCCGCCTTTACGTTTGCATTTGGTGTAGGGAGTAATTATACACCGGCTACTATACAACTTACATCCGCACCGACAGCCTATGGTACTATAACCGCAAGGCCTGTTAACTCAAGGCATCAATTCATTGTTGCCGGAAATACCAATAATCTTTCCTGGTATTGGAAAGTTGTGAGCTCTGGTTTTACAGGTGTTGGTGCATCGGCTGTGTCTCATACATATCAGTATGTTGAGTCAAGCGTATCGGTGGCTGGTGACGATGCGAATTATGTACCTGCGCGGTATAATCCTACTACGTGGACAGTTATCAATAATGTTTCACAAGTAAATGAAACCTCGAATATAATTTCGTTTACAAATGTAGGCTATATCGATGGCGACTATACAGCAGGCAGACCAATAGCATTTGGTACAGTAAAGATATTTTATAGCAAACGCAGTGGCGACTGGAGTAACACAGGAGCAGGAACTACACCTTGGTCTAACGTTAGTCACTCGGGACCTGATGCAACTACAATACCAGGAGCAGGCGACCAGGTATTTATAGGAGATGGTACCACGTACAATCATACTATTACCATTTCCTCCAACGGACAATCATCCGGTGGTTTGGAGATAAATGCTGGAAGTACGCTAGATGTAGGTATATATACCGGTCATAATTTCGGACGACTCGAGAACGTTCAGATATCCGGAAGCGGCTTGTTGAGAATATCCTCAGCTACTGCCACCGCAGAATTCCCGGCAGGTGACTTTGGTAATTTTATCCGGTCTACCGGAGGAACTGTTGAATATTATACAACGGGTGCGCAAGATTTCTCTATACCGGTAAGCTCGGTTAGTCCCACTATTTTGCCACTCACTTCCTATAAGAATTTATTATTGAGTCCGGCAACAGGAAGATATATAGCGATGCCGAATCAGGATGAACGAATTTATGGTAACATTACGGTACAAGGTGCATCCACTACCGGTGTTGTACGATTAAATGCAGCGGCATCACGAACACTTACTGTCAATGGAAACCTACTGGTAACAGGAGGTAATCTTCAATTTATGAATGGCACTGCGCAAACGCTGCAGATTGATGGTAACATCGCGATCAGTTCAGGTGCATCGTTCACAATAGCAGGCACAGGTGTTGCCACCACAAATATACTTTCCATAGAAGGAAACCTGGTTAATAACGGAACGCTCGACCTTTCGAACACAGCATCGTATGTTTGTAATACTACCTTTACAGGATCTTCCAATACATCCATTACGGGAACAGGTTCGGTAACAGACTTCAATATACTCACGGTTTCTAAGGGTACATCACAGACACCGGTGCTCGAAGTAAATGCATCCACCTTTACATTGTCTGGCACAACGGTACCCCTGGTGTTAAACGATGGTACATTCAGACTTACGAGCGCGCAAACCGTAACCTTTGCCAATGGTTCAGATTTTTCGATTCCCGCTACTGCACGATTGTCGGCCAATGGAGGAACACTTCAACTAACCGGTTCAGATGGGCACGATCTGTTACTGGCAGGTACACTTGAAATATTAAACGGCGCTGTTAATATAGGAACCACTTCCAATGATAACGCGATTGAGTATGCTGCCACAGGCCAACCAACAATCACAACTTCCGGTGGGGCATTGAATGTACGGGGGCAGATCAGACGATCTTTTGCAAGCTCGCAAGGTGCGTTGCTATATAATCAGTCTGGTTCAGGTATAGTATCGGTAGGGCTTACCAATGCTTCGGTAACCACCAGGGGTATATTTGAGATCTTAAACACGGGAAGCTCGTTTAGCATGTCGGGTGGAACGCTGCGGGTTATACGCGCTTCCGGAAGTACATCTATTGCTGATCTATACCTTCAACCTTCCGCATATTCCGTAACGGGCGGTACTATAGAGATTGGTACAGGAAATACATCGCAGGTTATCGATATCAATTCTATTATACCGGTATATAATGTAGCGGTTACGGGAACAACCAACACAGCAAAACTTGAATTTAACGGACTGACGCTTCGTGGCTCACTCAACATTGGAAGCGGAAATATTTTCAATGCGAGTTCCTTTGATGTAAACATTGCCGGTGATTTTATAAACTCCAACACCACCAATACTACAGGAACAACAACGGGCGGATACCAGGCAGGATCGGCAACGCAAACCACAACACTTAATGGTACATCTTCCAATCAGCAGATCACTGGTGTAAGTGGCAACCTTACAAACTTCGGAAACCTCATTATTAATAATACATTTTCAGGAGGAGTAGTAGCCTTGCAGGCGAATACAAACCTTCGTGTGAATGGTATACTCATGCTGACGAGCGGAACGCTCGCAGGCGGAGCCAATACGATAACTGCTATCAGCACGGTTTCAAACGCTGCTATACATACCAGTACAGCAGGCGGAAGTATTACATTGGCGGGTACATCCAATCAGACAATCACCGGAAATGGAAACGGTAAATTTGGTAATGTAATTTTGAACAATGCATCGGGAGCAGTCTTTGGTGCAAACCAGGAAATAACGGGAATTCTTACGTTTACCAGTGGTTCGCTTACGATCGGATCATACGCGCTATATCTTTCCAATACAAGTCTATCCGCGATAAGCGGAGCAACTTCTGCTCGCTATATAGTTACATCAGGCCGGTTATCAGACAGTGGTGTTACGAAAGCTTTTTCAGGTTCTCTTTCTTCTGGAAACTTTATCTTCCCGATTGGTGTGGGTAGTAAATATACCCCTGCCAATTATACTCTGACAACAGGATCAGCAGGAGGAAACATTACAATCAGACCGGTGAACAGCAAACATCCCAGTGCAACAGGTTCAGGTACGGCCTATATTAACTATTACTGGAGTGTGAGTCATTCTATAGTGAACCTGATTTCACTGACGCACACCTATACCTATGTAGCCGCGGATGAAATGGGAACTGTAGCCAATTATAGAGACGCACGTTTCAGTGGTGGTGCATGGACAATCGGTACAACCGCAGGGAACCCGAATACCACAACGCGGATCATTACATTTACCAATATAGACCTGACAGGTGACTACACCGCCGGTGAACCAACTGCCTTTGTGAATCCTACTACCTATACCAGTATAGCATCGGGTAATTGGGAATCGGATGGAAGTGTTTGGGATATAGATCCTCCCGGAACAAACCTGGGGCCTCCGGCAGGTTCATTTGTAATTATCAGCGCAGGGCATACGGTTACGGTTACTTCTAATTCCAAGCGTATGGCGACTTTGGAAGTACGAGGCAGACTACACCTTGGTTCTACTACCGGCCATGACTTCGGAACGGTAACCACGAGTGGCGCAGGGGCACGCACGATACAGATTCAATCATCAACATTTCCTTCCGGTAATTTTACAACCTTCACTGCGGCAGGTGGTGGTACCGTTGAATACGATGGCGCGTTGACATTGCCAACGCAACCAACCTATAATAACTTGTCATTCGCCAATACAGGCACTAAAGTTCTTTCAAATGTAGACTTGGTTGTGAACGGTAATTTATCCATTGCCGCAGGTACCGTTACCAATGCTGTTAATAATAGAAACATTACACTGGGAAGTACAACCGGTAATTTTACAAACAACGGTATATTTATAGCAGGCACAGGTACAATCTTCATTGGCAGGAACTTCACGAATAGTGGCGCCAGCACTTCCTTTACATCTGGAAGCGGTACCGGTGGATTATGGATTGCCGGTAACTTTACAAACAGTACAGGTGCAACCTTTACAGCGAGCAGTGATAGTGTAAGTGTACGCGGAAACCTGAGCAACGGTGCTGTATTAAATGCAGGTTCAGGAGCGATTCGTGTCACCGGAAATCTGAGCAACACGGCCGGTACATTTACCGCAAGCTCTGGAATTATAGTTGTATCCGGATCAATGACAAATAATGCAACCTATACCGCGGGCTCCGGTGCAATCACGGTGAGAGGCTCCTATACCAACAGTGGAGCATCTGCTATATATAATGCGAACGCCAATGCATTGACAGTAAACGGTAATTTTACCAACAGCACAGGCGGCACTATAAATGCCAATACCAGTACCATGTCCATTGGCGGAAACTGGAACAACGCCAGTACGTTCAACGCAGGAACAAGTTCTGTGGTACTTACCAGTGCCTCTGCCCAGACATTAACCGGTGCAACTTCATTCTATAGACTGACGCGCTCGAATGGTGGTTCACTTACATTGAATAACGATATTGTTGTAAATGGATCGCTGACGTTGACCAGTGGAAATATTATTACCGGAAGCAACACGGTCAGTCTTACGAACACCACTGTACAACCGGTGTCCGGCAGTGCAGCATCTTTTATAGATGGTATACTTTCCATCAGTTATCCAAACACGGCCAGCACAAGCAGGGTATATCCGGTAGGTAGGGGAAGTATATATCGTCCGGTTACCATTCAGCAAACTGCGACCTCTACCGCACCCGTTGTACGTGTGCAAATGATAAACTCAGCGCCCTCCGGAAGCTACCCCGCAACGATAGAAGGATTATCTCCGGCTCGTTACTATGCTATAGATATGGTTTCAGGAACAATGAATTCACCTACGGTTGAATTGAGTTTCAATACAAACGCGCCTACGGATGAGCCGATTGCCGTGCCGGGTAACGCACGCGTGGTAAGGGCTACTGCTCCAACAGGTCCTTGGTCCGATGAAGTTGGATCCGGGGTATATTCGCCAGCATCACCCACAGGCTACGCTACATCCGGTGTTACATCATTTGCCAATCCAACATACTTTGCTCTTGGCTTTAAGAACCAGGTATTGCCTATAACACTCAAATCATTTGAAGCGGTGTTGAACGATGCGGTAGTAGAATTGGATTGGACAACCTATACCGAAATTAACAACGCATTTTTCACCATTGAAAGAAGTGCTGATGGAATTCATTTCGATTCGATTTCATCTGTCGAAGGTGCGGGTAATAGCAACATGATGTTAACGTATCAGGAAATTGACTACCATCCGTTAAAAGGTGTTTCTTACTATCGTTTAAAGCAAACGGATTATGATTTAAGATATAGCTATTCAAAAGTTGTGCGAATCGTTAACAACAATAAAAGCGGACCATCGATGGTGATTTATCCGAATCCTGCAAAACTTTCCGATAAGCTTTTAGTGCGTATAAAAAATGGCGAAGAACAACAGGCCTATATAGTAATCTCAGATGTCTCGGGCAGAACGCATTTCGCAGATTATGCTGCGCTAAATGAAAATGCAGAAGTTGATCTCTATACATTGAAAATGACATACCGTCTGGAGAGAGGTGTATACCTTGTAAGCGTTATATCCGGTACATTCAGAACGATTGAGAAGGTTGTTATAAAATAGCGTTACTGGGATAAACAACAACCTGAATTATATACTTATACCTTTATACTATATACTATGAAATGGCAGCATCAGTCTGCCATTTCTCGTGTAGAGGAGTTTGCCAACGCAAGAAAATCATTTTTTGAAAAAGATCGGAAAGGACTCTCACCCGTATTCAGCAGATCGGAGGCAAGTTTTGTTTTGGTCTCCTGCAGGATCATGATCTTTTCTTCTATAGTATCTTTACAGATGAGGCGCACAGCCACGACATTTTTTTGTTGTCCTATCCGATAGATCCGGTCAATGGCCTGGTTCTCGATAGCAGGATTCCACCAGGGATCTACAAGGAATACATATTCCGCAGCCGTTAGATTTAGTCCTGTACCGCCAGCTTTTAAGCTTATCAGGAAGACACGAGCATCCGGATCGTTCTGAAACTGATCTACTACACGCTCTCTTTTTTGTGTACTTCCGGTGAGGTATGTATATCCTATATTCTCATTGGACAATCTTTCTTTTATCAGATCCAGCATGGAAACAAATTGCGAGAACACGAGAATCTTATGTTGTCCGGAAAGGTTAATGATCCGCTCCATCAGGATTTCAATTTTCGTTGACGATCCTTCCGGAGATGTACTTTCATCTACGAGCACAGGTGAATTGCATATTTGCCGAAGCTTGGTGAGCCACTTCAGTATATGAATTCCTTTTTTGGCAAGCTCATCATCCTGGCTGGCAGCAATGAAATCTCTGAATTCTTTCTCGTGCGCCTCGTAGACCATCCGTTGTGCCAGCGCCATTTCACAATATAAAACCATTTCCGTTTTCTCGGGGAGATCTTTGGCTACTTCCTGCTTCGTTCTTCGTAATATAAAAGGTTTGATCTTGGCTTGAAGCGCCAGCGAATTTCGCTTGCTTTTAAATTTGCCGATGGGTATAGCATACTGGTCGCGGAAATGTTGTTTGGTTCCCAGTAAGCCCGGGCACGCAAAAGAGAATTGCGCATAGAGATCAAAAGCATTATTCTCGAATGGTGTTCCTGAAATAATGATCTTGTTTCGTGACTTGAGCAATCGTGCTGCTTTATACCGTTGTGATGAAGGGTTTTTTATGTTTTGAGATTCGTCAAGAAATATATAGTCGAAAAAATACTCACGCAGAAAAGTTACATCCGTAACCAGCGTACCATACGAAGTAATTACAACATCGTGTTGATGAAAGCGTGAAGTATGCCGAGCCCGACTATTTCCATGATGAACAAGAATAGAGAGGTTGGGAGCAAATTTCCTAAATTCTTCCAGCCAGGTATATAGCAATGTTGTAGGCACCACTAAAAGATGGCAGTGCATTTTTTGCTTCTCTTTCAATAAAAGTATAAATGCAATGATCTGTATAGATTTACCCAAGCCCATGTCATCCGCCAGGCATCCACCTAAAGCATAATCGTCCAGGAAATTTAACCAGCTTAGTCCCTCATGTTGATAGGGCCTGAGCTGAGCCGCTAATTTTTTCGGGATTGCTACAGGCTTGATGTCAGTTCTCTTTTCAAGCTGTGATTTAAAATATTTGATCTCCTCCTTTACATCACCTTGTAATTCGTGTTCATCGTAAAGCGTAGAAAGTATAGCATAGTTGCCTTTGTGGATATGTATAGTATTCTCCTCTGACACTGCACCAGCCTGAAAGTATGCAGCGAATTTGCGCAGCCACTCTTCAGGGATGATACCCAATGTGCCATCATCCAGTTGTATATATTTACTTTTATTTTTTGCAGATTTATAAAGCTCCTTCAGGGAAGCACGGTCTTTTCCGAAATCTACTTTTACGTCAGCGTTGAACCAGTTAATGCCACTGGAAACAAGCACTGTAATCTTTGCCTTATGAGGATTTAGTTTATTTCCCTGCAACTGGTTAAACCCTAATATCGTAATGTTGTGTTTCCGCCAGTCTTCAAAAACAGGAAGGAACCAGTCCTCCTTTATAAATTTCTTTTTGTGAACATAGAAATATAGGAGCGGATTGGTTAACTGTTCAGCAAAATCAGGTGACTGTCGTATCAGCAATGCAATAAAGTCATCCTCCATTGCAGCGTTGCGTGATACACTGATTTGATTCCCATCGGTATCATGTATATAGATCTGCTTCTTTGTTAGAATGGGCACTTCGGTGTTGCCATATCGAATCACCGGA
This sequence comes from Ohtaekwangia koreensis, assembly GCF_900167975.1. Taxonomy (GTDB): domain Bacteria; phylum Bacteroidota; class Bacteroidia; order Cytophagales; family Cyclobacteriaceae; genus Ohtaekwangia; species Ohtaekwangia koreensis. The sequence goes on along the minus strand of NZ_FUZU01000004.1, from coordinate 949,093 downwards.
TTAATGGTGACGAAATTATCAAGGTCTGATAAGTATATAATTCGTTCCGTGGATTGGCCTATACCTGATTTTTTAATCTGAGAAGCCGTGGCCTTTTTATGATATAGATACTCCACCGAAGTATGCATCTCTATCCTTGACAATACATCGTGCTGAAAATTAGGAAATGTATCATAGGACAGTGTGAGCGAACCATCGCATTCCTTGAAGTAAGCTATAACATGAAGAGTATCTATATTCTCACATAGAAACCATTGATTTTCGCATACAATAAAATAATCGAAACGAAGAGTGCAGCGCTCAAATGAGTAGACTGTTTTACCAATGACAAGTTCGCATTTAATAGTATAGAATGTCTCGGTACGATCAACAATGACGTTCACCTTTGCAGCTTCTGTACTTATAGTTACTGGTGTGATAGAACGTGGCGTAACTTTTTCGCTTAGCGAATGATCGTGTAAATAGAAATCATATCGAAGGGGATTTCTGACCAGGGCTTTTAAACTCTCAATATCTTGAGGTGATTTTTCATATAGTGTTTGGAACTTGATGACGGCCAGGTAAAACTTCAGATCATCGGGATAATTGTTATTCCAAACGTGATGGATCGGATTGACGAATTTAATCGGTCCCTTTATCAAACCATTTTCATGCTGCGGATAAGCGATCAATTGGACACTGAAGAGGCTATAGTATTTATGCTTCCCAATGACGATCGCAATTTTTTTTGTGTCATCTTCTGAAGACGAAGATGCTTCGGGGAGTTGATATTTATAGAGTGATTCTTTTCCTGTTTTTTCAACGCGTACGAAACCATCAACAGATACTGCATTTTCGAATGGAGGGTATGCCATGGTAAAATTAACGGATTGAAAAGATGACGGTTATAATGACTGCAATATTATTTATTTCACGATTATAAATCACGGGATAAAAGCTGTCATCGAAAAAAAAACTTTTTCATTCCAGAGTGATTGGTAGTTGGTATAGGGAATATAAAAAAGGACCGGGACAATTATCCCGGTCAAACACTACAGACATTAATTATTGGCCACTCTTTTTATCACGAACTGCTTTCATAAACTTTTTCTGCATCTCGCGTTTTTTGTCTTGGTATAGCGTGAATTGATCCGGAGTCAACACAGTTTTCAATTCTTCGTCTTTAGCACTATCGACTGCTTTAACTTCCTGGAATTTTGATTTTCTGCTTCCGTCCTGCGCCCGTATCGATTCTGTTTGCTGTGCATACTTTAGATTGATCTCGTGCACCGTTGGTTCTTGCTCTGCCGAAATCTTCAATTCTTTTTTCATCCACTGAGTCCATTTGGTTGCACGTTCTTCAGGGGTAAGGGAGGAGAGATCTTCAGATTGAGCCTGTGCGCCCGTAACGATGAAGAGCAGCATTCCCAGGAATATATATAGCTTGAACATGTTTATGTGTGATGTTTTCATACTGTTATACGATCAAGGTGAATAACTAACTTATTGTGCTACGACTGTGCCGGTGATGATGTCAACACTATATACATTGCTATTGATGGTAACCGTGGCATTGCCATCGCCTTCAAATACAACGGATGCGGTATACGTAAAGGAACCTTTGCCGGTAACCGATCCGGTAATTGCAACGGATGCACTTCCGCTAAGAATTTTCTGGTTAGTCTTGTCCACTGTAAGGGCATCTACTATAAAGTTAACCGTGCTGGTGCTCGAGTTTTTATTTCTGACCTTGGATTGAAATGCTCCTGCCCTGTTGTAGCCTCCGTTGATTATATAACTGCTGGCAGATTCATCAAGCGCTGTAACGGTAAAGTCACTTGCTCCTGTGTGTTGAGAAGCCAGACGTGGCGCATCAAACTCTCCAGTATAGCTGGATGTGACGGAAAGACTCTGCGGAACATCCACGCCACAGGTAAGCAGGTAGCTATAGGTATAGTTATAGGCGTAGGTGATGATAGCACCGGGTGTACTTGTAGCGGTAAAGGATTCCTGGTCGGAGTAACCACAGGCAGCAGTTCGTCCACCCGTACTTGCTTCAACGGCAGCATCCGCTGCAGCGACAGAAGCATCAACAACAGTAGCAAGTCCCGAGGAATTTATCGCGAGCGATGACGCGACAACATCGGCTGCTTCTTCTGATGTCATGGCAGATGAATCATCATCGTCATCATCATTACAAGCACCCGCAATGCATATTAAACAACTTAACAGGAATAATTTGGTAATTTTCATAATAAGTGTGATTACGTGAATTAATTTTTTATTGATGTTTTATATCGCTTTGATTGTTGATTTTGCAAAAGGTTTAATGGCGTCTGAAACTTTTTTTGAACTGATCCAAAGAAGACTTTAAGGCTGGAACTGAGGGCGAAGACTTTTGGCGCAGATATTACATTATATTTATAGAGTATACCGGTAATAATTTTCGCGCATGATTTTGTATATAGGTAGAAGCAGGATGTGTTAAACATAAAAACAGTGGCAAAGACAACAGCAGGAGTGTTATTATACCGTTTCACAAATGGACCGCTTGAAGTTTTTCTGGTACATCCTGGCGGACCGTTCTGGGCCAGAAAGGATTTGGGTGCATGGTCTGTTCCCAAAGGAGAATTGAACGAAAACGAGGACGCGCTCGAAGGAGCGAAGCGTGAATTTCAGGAGGAAACAAGTATATCTATAGCAGGTGACTTTATAACCTTGAGGCCGGTGAAGGGGAGTAATAGTAAAACCATCCGGATCTTTGCTATTGAGCAGGATGTCGATCCCGCTCAGGTGAAATCAAATTTATTTTCAATGGAGTGGCCGGTCAAGTCTGGTAAGTTTAAGGAATTTCCCGAAGTAGATAAGGGCGGATGGTTTACGATTGATGAGGCGCTGGAGAAAATCAATAAATCCCAGGTGCCGATCCTCGAGGAGTTAAACACGATTTTAAAAAATCAGTAGTGTAAAGACTAGTAATCCTTCTGTCATTGGCCTTTATCATCTCAGTTCGAACGCATATCAGTCGCTATATTTAATCATATATAGTATAGATAAAAATCCTCTTTATAGATTTTGAGGTTTGAACATTTTACGATAACTGACTGATTTTCCGGAAACCATAAAGTTACCTTCACCCCGGTAGTGGAGTGTTACAGGATACTTTGGAGATGCAGGAGCATGAGCCTTTACAACCTCAAGCACGAAGAAGCTATATTTCTTCAGAAGGCTTGTATCAATTACTTTGCACTCGAAGTTGGCGTAGCATTCTTTTATTAAAGGAGCTTTTACCAGCGAGGCAGGCTCTGCCGTGAGTTTGAATTTTTTAAATTTATCAACCGTATCCCCGGAGCAGTTGCCGATCCCTACAATTTGTTTGGAGAGATTTTCCGTTGGTATATTGATCACGCACTCTTTGCTCTTGCGGATCATCTCGAAGCTATAGTTCGCAGGAGTTATAAAGCATCCGATCAGCGAAGGCGAGAATTCCATCACGGTATGCCACCCCATCGTCATAATATTATCCTGCTTTTTCCAATGAGAACTTACTAATACAATCGGACCAGGCTCCAGGAATTGACGAATTTTCCATACAGGGAAATCTTTCTTTTTATAGGCTTTCATGGAAATACATGAACGTGTAAATTATTTTTTGCATGCTACAAGCATGAATTCTACTTATAACTATATAGTTTATACTTCAGAATGCTATAGGCTCCGTCAGGCTGGCGCTGGAAACGCAACGTAGCGGCTGGCTGTTGAGGGGCGTAACCAAAGCCATAGTCACCACCACCGGTTCCTTCGTCCCCGTTTAGCCTCCGGATTACCTGCCACTTTCCATTTACAAATTTGCCTTCCTCTATATATTCAATGTCGAGCAGTAATGATTTGTCTGTTATTTTCTCAGGTATAAATGTCAGCAGGTAATCTTTACCGATAACGTAAAATTCGTTCGGTGCCGTATTGATCAGAATTCCCCCGGCAATAACAGGAGGCTTCGGTGCCGGTCTCCCGAGTATATTTGAGAAATTTTCCTGTCGGCCTAGTTCCGCCTTGATTACATAACCACCCAGCGTTAATTGTTGCGTACGCTGAACGGTGTCCACCAATATACCCGCCATGGTTCCTTTACCCTGGTGTTGAACGATCAGTTCCTTTACCTGGTCCAGGGTGCGATAAGTTTGTGTTATTGGATCTTCGCCAGCATCAACATCATCAATTCCAAAGGGCGCATATCCAAATATATCGTGTTCACCGAAAGCCCAGAAGGCTTCATTGGCAGAGCGTACTCCCGGTCGTATCTCCGGAATGAAAAACGCATTGCCTGGACGATGATACTGGGCGATGGTATAGCGTGCGTCGGGTACATATATATCCGGTACAATGAGGTCGATCGCAGGTGCTGCTGCACGCCATATATCCAGTGTATGTGGTATAGGCCCACCACTCGGATACTTGCCAGGCCACGCTCCGCCTGCACCAGGTTGTTTGATCCATGCGTTCACATACATCGGTATAGGATAAGCTTCTTTTCCGGCGGCAGCAATTTTACCTATATATTTAGCATAGTTATACACAGTGAATAATTCTTCGGTGAGATAGGAGAGTGCTTTCCAGTGACGGTCATCGAAGAAACTTTTCCCGAAAACGTCTTCCCATGTTCCGTTAAGTTTATACCCGCGCAATTTTAATACGCTGTCCAGTTCGGGTTGTAACTTACCCTTATGTGAAGATATATAGTCTGCTAAATCTTTGGGCAACGATGCACGATATGCTTTGTTGGCAGCGTCATTATAATCGCGGGGTGTGTTGAATAGTCCAACTTCATTTTGCACCTGCATCATTATGACCGTTTGCTCTTTTTCATCGATCGATCGGATGTGTTGCATCATAGCCTTGAATGCACCAGCATCAGCTTCTGCTGTAACTTCGCTCAATGCAGAAAGATGTTGTAACGTTTTACCTTTGGCATCCTTGGCACGTGGATATTTTTTAGGATTATTTTTTACCCACGAAGGTGCATACATCGAATACCCATTTTTCCAGGAGCCAAACCAAAGTATAACGAGGTGAAGCTTCTCTTTTCGAGCTCCTATCACCATGCTGTCGATCAAAGTAAAATCAAACTTTCCTTCTGCGGGCTCAACTAATTCCCAATATGCAGCAGCGATCACCGTATTAACATTTTTGGCAGCTATCTTTTTCCAGAGCGGACGCATATAGTCGGCACCCGAAGTACTGGAGTTGTGTAACTCGCCACCGAGTATAATAAAGGGCTTTCCTTTTACGATGAGCTGTGTTGTCGCTTCTGTTTTTATCAAGTGCGGAATTGCCGGGTTTTGCGCAAATGCATTTTGCGTAAGGGCAATGAAGAAGATAAATGATAAATACTTTTTCATGGAGGCGTATGTATTACTTGTTAACGTTATTGCTATTGTATAGCGGTAGTCGCATGCCGTTGGAGCACACATACTGGCTAGGAGTAAAGCATTCAGGCAGCTGTGAAAAATATAGCCGGTATGAGGTATACGGACTAAAGCTGAATATCATGCAAGGTAGAATATTGTATGTATACTTAGACGTGCATTCGCCCCGTATCCCCTTGGCTAATCCATGAATGGCGGTATAACGTGATCAATGAAATCCCGGGTATGTTATTTCCCAAGGCGCTCAATGTGAAATTCAAAAAGAACGGTTGCAGCCAAACGTATTCTCACCATGGATAATTTGGACAACCCTGAATCGCTTCATATGTAGCATGTTAGCGTACGGTATAATTTTTTACAAGAATAATATGCCCCACCTCAACCAGGACAATTATCAATGAAAGACGCTCTTCAAAGATTAGAGGACACTGAACAACGCTTCAGAAACCTTTTGAAGGAGGCCCCGGTTTCTACAGCGCTGTTGACGGGTCATGATTTAATCATTGAAATAGCAAACGATGCATCCCTCCATCTCTGGGGAAAGGATGAATCTATCATCGGAAAAAAGCTCCTGGAGGCGATGCCGGAAATGGAAGGGCAGGTGGTATATAAAGAACTGCTGAAAGTCTATGCTACCGGAATAACCTATGAGGGTAAAGAAAGTGCTGCCTATCTGAAAATAAATAACGTTATGCAGCCGGTGTTTGTAAACTTTATATACAAGGCTATTCGCGATCCGGAAGGGAACATTACGGGCGTGCTGGCAATGGGATACGATGTAACGGAGCAAGTGCTGGCACGCGAACGAATAAAGGAGGCCGAGGAGAGAGCGCGTCTTGCAATCGAATCTGCAGGTATAGGTACATTTGATTTTAACTTCAATACTAAATATATAGTAACATCACCTCGCTTTGACAGGATTTTTGGATTTGACGCCCCTGGTAAATTTGAAGACTATATCAACGTCATCCATCCGGATGATCAGAAGATACGCGGCGCAGCACACCTTCACGCATTTGAGAGTGGTACTTTATTTTACGAAGCCCGAATTATTTTTAAAGATGGAAGTATTCACTGGGTGCGTATCAACGGTAAAGTATTTTATGTCGAGCACAGGCCTTTCCGAATGCTAGGCACCGCGTTGGATATTACCGAGCAGAAGAATTCTCATAAGCTGCTCATTGAAAGCGAAGCACGCTTCCGTACACTGATCACGGAGACTTCCATGGTTGCCATGGGGCTATATATAGGGCCTGATATTCGTATCCAGTATGTGAACGATGTGATGATCCGATTCTGGGGTAAGGACGAATCTGTTATAGGCAAGACATTCGAAGATGCTATACCGGAGTTGAAAGGACAGCATTTTCTAGGCGAGCTTCGAAAGGTTTATCAAACGGGTGAAGTATACGAAGGCAAGGAAGACCTCGCGCAACTTCGGGTAGATGGGAGGTTACAGGATTTTTACTTTAACTATACCTATAAAGCGCTCCGGAATTCTGAAGATAAAATATATGGGATTCATCATGTAGCCGTGGACGTGACGGAAACTGTTTTGGCAAAAAAGGAATTGATGGAGAGTGAGCAGAACTTTCGAAAGCTGGTGATGCAGGCTCCGGTGGGTATATGTATTGTAAGGGATAATCCGATCGTTGCAGAAGTTTTAAATGACACCTTTCTGAAGATCGTTGGTAAAACAAGAGGTGAATTTGAAACAAAGTCCTACTGGGAAGTATTGGTGGATGAAAGAGAAGTATATGAACCGATTATTACCCATGTGTTCCAGACAGGTGCTTCTTTTATAGGAAAGGAATCCGAGATAACGTTGCAGCGCAATGGGGAAAGAGAAAAAGTATTCATCGATTTTGTATGTGAACCGCTAAGAGAAAGCAACGATAGTATAAATCGTGTAATGATTCTGGCAATAGAAGTTACGGATAAAGTTGTGGCGAGAAAAAAAGTAGAAGAGTCACGCGACTTTTTGAATGCTATTCTTGAATCACTTCCGCAGATGGCGTGGACTACGAACGCAGTAGGTCAAACTACCTATGTGAATAAACAATGGCTTGATTATACCGGCTTACCTACGGGCACAGGATATTGGTGGTCATCCATTATACATGATAAAGACCTGGATAATTTTCTGGAGAAATGGAAAGCTTCGGTAGACAAAGGCTTAACATTTCAACAGGAGGTACGGTATAGGAAACACTCCGGAGAGTTTCGGTGGCACTTGGCGCATGCCATGCCCATTATGAATGCAGCCAACCGGGTAACGATGTGGGTTGGTACGTGTACAGATATACATGATCGGAAGCTTTCACTTGAAGGTCTTGAAAAGAAAATAAACGAACGTACCCGTGACCTTCAGCGATCGAATATAGAGTTGCAGCAATTTGCGTATGTCGCATCGCATGATCTTCAAGAGCCTCTTCGTAAGATCGCAACGTTTACCGAGTTACTGGATAGCAGCCTGAAGGAAAAAGATGATAAATCAAGAGGATATCTGAATAAAATAGCCGCATCAGCCAGGCGAATGCTGGCGTTGATTCAAGGCGTACTTAATTTCTCACAACTCTCACTCGGTGGCGATTTTTTTACAACCGTTGACTTGAATAATATACTTTCAGACGTAAAAAACGATTTTGAATTGTTGATCACAGAAAAGGGCGCACGCATTTATACTGAACCACTGCCTGCCGTGCAAGGTATTCCATTGCAGCTGAATCAACTATTTTCAAACCTGTTAAGTAATGCCCTGAAGTTCTCTGAACCAGGCCAGAATCCTGAAATATATATAACAGTTTCTGATCTTCCTTTAGAAGAAGTTCATGAGTACCCGGCTTTAACGGTCAACCTGCCCTATATCAGGATAGAATTCAGAGATAATGGTATTGGCTTTTCCCAAGAGTATGCTAGGCAGGTATTTGTAATTTTCCAGCGACTGAACGACCGGCAATCATACGCGGGCACAGGTATAGGCTTGGCGCTCTGTAAAAGAATTGTGCTCAATCACAAAGGAGAAATTTATGCCAAGTCTGCTCCGGGTGAAGGAGCATCATTTTATATTATTCTACCAAAAAATCTTTCCTGAAGGATCAATTGGAATGTCGGGAGTATACCCTGCATCTGTCTATATATACGTTCAAACGTATTTGTTACCTGTAGTGTAAGACTGTGTATACTTTACTATAGTGTATTAGAAAGCCTTTTATCGTTGAGTAAAAATTTTGTAGCTTGATCCATATTATATATTTATCTCATAATGACGAATAATCATAGAATGGTAAACTCAACCTTCGCGGCAATGATAATAATCACATTGGCAGTCACAGGTTGTGAAAAGAAAAATGCTGTAAAGACTTTAACCGTAAAGAATAGGCTGGACATTGACCGTACGGCAGAAACGATATCTATTCCGATCGATAGTATTCGTGATTGGGTGAAAGAATATGGCGTTGAAAACATCCGGATAAAAGAAGGCGATCAGGCTTTGGTAACACAAGCTATAGATAAAGAAAGCGATGGTATACCGGATGAATTGCTGTTTCAAACCAACATAAAAGCCAACGAAGAAAAGAAGTTTACCATTGAACCAATAAAAGATACTCTGGCTCCTTCGGATTCTTTGTTTACCACCTATTCTCGTCTTGTGCCTGAGCGCATTGATGACTATGCCTGGGAAAATGATCGCGTTGCCTTTCGTACATACGGCCCTAAGGCGCAACAAATCACGGAGTCAGGTAAGCCAGGAGGTACATTGACAAGCGGTATGGACTGCTGGTTTAAGCGAATTACATATCCTATTATAAACAAGTGGTATAAAAAGAACCTTGACAGCGCAGGGTACTATCACATCGATCATGGTGAAGGCTACGATCCATATCATGTAGGCAACAGCAGAGGATGTGGTGGTATAGGTGTACGTGATAAAGACTCACTCTATATTTCCAGGAATTTTGTGAGCTATAAAACTATAGCAACAGGTCCTATTCGTACCATCTTTGAATTGTTGTATGCTCCGTGGGATGCAAACGGTTACTCGATCAACGAGAAGAAAATAATCAGCCTTGATTTGGGGAGTAACCTTAGCCGCCACGAAGTATACCTGGAGAGTGATCAACCGCTTCCTAATATTACCGTGGGTATAACACTGCACGATAAAAAGGGAACGGTGAAGAAAGACTCAATACAAGGGTGGGTTCGCTATTGGGAGCCGATTGATGATTCTGAATTAGGAACGGGTATTGTAACAGATCCTTCTTTGATTGCATCATTGCCAGAATATAGGACGTCTGTAAAAGATCAAAGTCACATATTTGTTGTCACCAAACCCGCGAATGCAATCGTGTATTATGCTGGATTCGGGTGGAAGAAAAGTGGTCAGTATAGTTCTCCGGATGAATGGGATCTATACCTGAGTAATTTTTCAAAGCGACTCGCATCACCGTTGGCGGTAACATTCCGCTGAAGCGAATAATCCGATAGCGAGTGGTAATTATAGATGCATATAATTTCAATAATGTAGCATGATACACCGTTTTTATTCTGAGATATAGCCACATAAGTATTGTTACGGTGAAGGTGAGCCCTCTCACTATAATTGTTGAAACGACACTGTACTATAAGTGAAGCGTATTGTATAGATATGTTTTTTTGATATACAATTTCAATTGTTTTATCTAAAATTTATTGTTGATTTAAATATGCCGCAACTTTTCAGTAATCTTGAAACTTATTTAACATTTTAGTAATGCTAGCAACAAAGCAGGTACGGAAAGTAGCTATAGTCGGTTATAACCGTATTCCTTTTGCGCGTCAGAATACTTTATATGCCGAGGCAGGTAATAAAGATATGATGGTTGCTGCACTCAACGGATTGATCGAGCGCTATAGATTACAAGGTTTACGGTTAGGAGAAGTAGCGGGTGGCGCAGTAATTAAACACAGTTGGGAAATAAACATCATGCGCGAAAGCGTTATGGCAACTTCATTGGATCCTACTACACCTGCCTGTGATATTCAACAAGCTTGTGATACCGGAATAGAATCTGCTGTATATATAGCGAACAAGATTGCCCTCGGACAGATCGATGCAGGTATAGCAGGTGGTGTTGACTCTACCAGTAACGTACCGCTTGTACTCAATGAAAATATTCGGAAGATTTTGCTTCGCGCTCGCAAAGCGAAAACCGTTGGCGAAAAAATCAGTCAGTTCCTGAAGATCAGGTTTAGCGATCTATACCCGGTCGCACCAATGAATATAGAGCCACGTACAGGTTTATCAATGGGCGGCCACACTGAAATTACAGCGAAGTTTTATAGTATAACCCGCGAAGAACAAGATGCATTTGCACTGGAGAGTCATCAGAAAATGACGAAGGCGTACGATCGTGGATTCTTTAATGATATGATGACTCCCTATGCAGAATTATCGCGTGATAATAATCTGCGCACAGACAGTAGTCTTGAGAAACTTGCAAAACTAAAACCTGCCTTTGATAAGGAGCATGGATCGCTCACTGCAGGTAATTCTTCACCGCTTACGGATGGAGCATCGTGTGTGTTACTGGCTACTGAAGAGTGGGCAAATAACCAAGGACTTCCTGTACTCGCATATATAACCTTTGCAGAGCTGGCAGCTATAGAATATATAGATCAAAGACAAAATCTTCTTTTAGCTCCTATATATGCTTCCACTCGTATGCTTAACAAGGCTGGCTTAACCTTGCAGGATTTTGATTTCTATGAAATTCATGAAGCGTTTGCGGCTCAAGTTCTGGCAACGTTGAAAATATGGGAGAGTAAAGAGCTTAGCGCCAAGTTTGGATTCGATCAGCCGCTGGGAAGCATCGACCGTAGTAAATTGAATGTGAACGGGAGTAGCCTTGCTGCAGGTCATCCTTTTGCGGCCACTGGCGGACGCGTGATTGCAACAATGGCAAAACTCTTGCATGAAAAAGGGAAGGGCCGCGGATTCGTTTCGGTTTGTGCTGCGGGCGGGCAAGGCCTAACTGCTATACTGGAAAAATAATAAATGTTCAAACGAATAGATGACCTGCCGGTGACTCGGAAGAGCTAAAAAAGAAGGGAAGACTGGGGGTAAGTCAACGTTTAATTGTCTTAGTAAAAGCACACTCAATGCACACGTTGTAAATAGCCGGATTCCACGATTTATGCTTCAATAAAAATGCTTGTTTGAGCAAAATAAAGGCTTAGAACAACCATTTAAGGGTCAATTTAGGCCATTTATTGAAAAAATATGGAACTTCCGGAACGGGTAAGACGTTTGCATAAACATTAAAAATTATGTTAAAAAATTTTTATCCTTGCATTAAAACAACGTAAAGGAACTTCTAGTACTTTTAGACCCAAAAACGAAATCGTTCGAAAAATATTATACAATAAAATTTAGCTGCGAACGACTATAAACGGAAAATCATTCGCACCAGGTTCGTATAACTTTCGTCAAACCATGAGTAAACCACTACAAAAAAAAGTCGCCAACTACACCACTGCGAAGGAGGCAAGATTACAAGGTATATACCCTTACTTTAGACCTATCGAATCTGCCCAAAGTACAGAAGTAATTATTGAAGGCAAGCGGGTGTTGATGTTTGGTTCAAACTCATACTTAGGTCTGACGAACCATCCCTATATTAAAGAGGCTGCTCAGAAAGCGATTGAAGAGTATGGAACGGGTTGTGCGGGATCACGATTCCTCAACGGCACGTTGGATATACACATTGAACTTGAAAGAAGAATTGCAGCATTTACCGGTAAGGAAGATGCCCTGATCTTCAGCACAGGTTTTCAGGTAAACCTGGGCGTAATGTCATCGCTTACTGGTCGCAATGATTATTTGATCCTCGATGAATATGATCATGCTTCCATCATCGATGGTACGCGTCTTTCATTTTCACGCGTTATAAAGTATGCTCATAACGATACACAAGACCTTCATAAAAAACTAAGTGTACTGCCAGAAGAAGCTATCAAGGTAATTGTAGTGGATGGTATATTTAGTATGGAAGGTGACATCGCCAGACTTGCAGAGATTGTATCGGTAGCCGATCAGTTTGGTGCAAGTATAGTAGTAGACGATGCGCACAGTCTTGGTGTGATAGGTCATAAAGGTGCAGGTACAGCATCTCACTTTGATTTGACTGACAAAGTTGATTTGATAACGGGTACATTCAGTAAATCACTCGCATCGCTGGGTGGTTTTGTTGCCGCTGACGCTGAAACAATTGAGTACCTGAAACATCATGCACGCTCACTTATATTCAGCGCGAGTATGACTCCTTCTTCGGCAGCCAGCGTAATTGCAGCACTTGATCTTATTGAGACAGAGCCGCATCACATGGATAACCTGTGGAAGAATACTGACTATGCAATGCACTTACTTCGTGAAGAAGGACTTGATATAGGCCCCACTGAAAGTCCGATCATTCCGATTTTCGTAAGAGATAATAATAAGACTTTCCTCGTAACAAGTATGCTCCAACAAGAAGGCGTATTTGTTAACCCGGTAGTCTCTCCGGCAGTTCCTGCCGATTCATCACTGCTTCGCTTTTCGCTCATGGCAACGCATACCTTCGGCCAGATTGAAGAGGCAATTGAAAAAATTTCAAAAGTCTTCAAGCGCGTAGGTATAGCTAATATTAAAGAGCCGATTAAATGAAACGCGTCCTTCCGGTTAGCAGTAAGAAAGACATAAAGGCTTTTATAGATTTTCAACATGACCTTTATGCTGATGATCCCTGCTATGTTCCTGAATTATTTATAGCACAGCGCGATCTGCTTACACCCGGTAAGCATCCGTTTCATAATCACTCGCAGGTACAGCTTTTCCTTGCCTATAACGATGAAAAGGTCGTAGGAAGAATTGCTGCTATCCTCAATAAGAATCACAACACTTTCAATAACGCAACCGATGGCTTTTTTGGCTTCTTCGATTGTGTCAATGACGGAGAGGTTTCATCGCTGTTGTTTAAGGAAGCAACGGAGTGGCTGCGCGCAAAGGGTGCCACTACTATCATAGGACCGGTAAATTTATCTACCAATGAAACCTGCGGTATGCTCGTTTCAGGTTTTGATACACCTCCGTTTGCTATGATGACGCACAACAAGGAGTATTATAGTACGTTGCTCGATCAACTTGATTTTCGAAAGCGTGTAGATTTGCTCGCGTACTATTTCGGCAAAGATGGCTACAACGATAAAGCTGTCAAGCTTCAGGATATACTTACTGAAAGATTGAAGAACCGCGGGATCACTATCCGCAAGGTGAACAAGAAAAACTTTAAAGAAGAAGTAGCGAAGATCAGAGAAGTATATAATTCAGCCTGGGACAGTAATCTTGGTTTCGTTCCGATGACCGAAGAGGAGTTTGATTACATGGCGAAAGATATGAATCTGGTACTCGATCCTGACTTCTGCCTGGTAGCTGAAAAAGATAATAAGCACATTGGTTTTGCTCTGGCTATACCTGATATCAATCAAGTGTTGATCAAAGTAAAACGGGGTAGATTATTTCCTTTCGGAATATTCAAACTTTTATTTGGACTCAAGAAAGTAAATGGCATCCGGATCATTACGCTTGGTGTATTGGAAGAGTATAGAAAGGCAGGTATAGAGGCATGTTTTTATGCTTCCATTATAAATGCGTATAGAAAGAAGAAGTACGAACACGCAGAGGCATCCTGGGTACTGGAACACAACGACCTGATGAATAAAGCCATTCAGCAAATTAATGGAGTACCGCACAAGCGATACAGGATTTTTGAGAAGGCTATATGAAAGAGCGTGTACTAATAACAGGAGCAAGTGGATTTGTAGGCTTTCACCTTATTGAGGCTGCTCTTAAAAAAGAACTTGAAGTATATGCAGCCGTTAGACCTTCCAGTCAGATTGCGCATTTAAAATCTTTACCTATACACTATACAGCGCTCGACTTTACCAATGTGAAAGCATTGAAGGCAGAACTGCTGGAAAAAAAATATGATTACATCATTCATGCAGCAGGTGCTATAAAAGCAGCGAACTATGAAGAGTATGTAACGGTAAATGCAACGTACGCAAAGAACCTGGCGTTGGCGGTAGGCGAAGCAAATCTTCCGATAAAGAAATTTGTTTTCATGAGCAGCCTCGCTGCTATAGGGCCATCACGCACGGGGCGTGCCATTACGGAAAATGATGAACCTAATCCGCTTACCAGTTATGGTAAAAGTAAGTTGGTTGCTGAGTCCTATCTGTCGGAATTTACAGACTTGCCGTTGATATCGTTACGCCCGACAGCAGTATATGGTCCGCGTGAGCGTGACATATTTATCATGATCAACATCATCAATAAAGGACTGGAGCCATATATAGGGAGAGTACCACAGAAGTTGAGTTTCATTTATGTGAAGGACCTTGCTGCTATATCGATTAATGCATTAAGCAGTACGATCAACAACAGATCCTATATAGTAGCCGATGGCAGAAGCTATGATCGCTATGAACTTGGAGATATTGTAAAGAAGATATTGAAGAAGAATACACTGAAAATACATTTGCCGTTGCCTGTTGTAAAAGCGATCGCAGTATTTCAGGAACGTGCCGGAGCGATGCGTGGAAAGAGCCCGATACTCAGTCGTGAGAAACTGAATGAACTTATTGCGTTGGATTGGTCTTGTAACATAGACCAGCTGAAACATGACCTCGGTTTCGCACCCCGTTATACACTTGAGAACGGAATGGATGAAACCTTACAATGGTATAAAGAAAATAAGTGGCTGTAAAACGAGCCCTTTATATACAGGAGTAGTAAAATTTTAGTTGAACAACTATGAAAAAACAAATTGAAGAAGCTAACGGTAAGTTAGGAGTACTTATCCCAGGTCTTGGAGCAGTAGCGACCACAATGATAGCAGGTGTAGAGGCAGTAAAGAAAGGTCTTGCACAACCTGTAGGTTCATTGACTCAAACAGGAAATATTCGTCTTGGTAAAAGAACTGAGAATCGCTATCCTAAGATTAAGGACTTCGTGCCGTTGACTGATCTGAATGATATCGTTTTTGGTGGATGGGATGTATATGAGGACAATGTATATGAAGCGGCAGTAAATGCACGCGTGCTTGAACTCGGCTTGCTGCAATCAATCAAACCTGAGCTTGAACGCATTAAGCCAATGAAAGCTGTATTCGACAAGACCTATATCAGGAACCTCGATGGTAAAAATGTAAAGGAAGCTGCTGCCAAGTATGACCTTGCTCTGGCAGTGATGAAGGACATCGAGGACTTCAAAGTAAAAAATAACTGCGCACGCCTGGTAATGGTATGGTGCGGATCAACTGAAAAATATATCGAAGAAGCAGAGGTACATCAAACAATCTATTCTTTCGAAGACGGACTTCGTAACAATGATCCTTTGATTTCACCGAGCATGATCTATGCGTATGCTGCGATTAAGAAAGGTGTTCCATATGCTAACGGAGCTCCGAACCTTACCTGCGATATACCAGCACTGGTAGAACTTGCAAGAGAGTATAATGTACCAGTAGGAGGTAAAGATTTCAAAACAGGTCAGACCTTGATGAAGACTATACTTGCTCCAGGTTTACATGCACGTTCATTGGGTATACGCGGATGGTTCTCTACGAATATATTAGGGAATCGCGATGGACTTGTACTCGATGATCCGGATAACTTCAAAACAAAAGAAGTATCCAAATTGGGTGTACTGGAAGATATATTAAGACCTGAAGAAAGTCCGGAACTATACGGAGATATATACCACAAGATCCGTATCAACTATTATCCTCCACACGGAGATAATAAAGAAAGCTGGGATAACATCGACATCTTCGGATGGCTTGGCTACCCGATGCAAATCAAGATCAACTTCTTATGCCGCGACTCTATACTCGCAGCTCCGATCGTGCTTGACCTTGCTTTGTTTATGGATCTTGCAAAACGTGCTGAGATGAGTGGTATACAAGAGTGGCTATCATTCTATTTCAAATCACCTCAAACAGCGCCAGGCCTTCGTCCGGAGCATGATATATTCAAACAGCTTATCAAGTTGCAGAATACATTACGCCACATGATGGGTGAAGATTTGATTACACACTTGGGCTTAGATTATTACCAGGAACTGGTAGAGGCTTTGTGAGCCGTGTACATAAACTTATCGCTTCCTGTTTTGGAATAGGACAGCTGAAAGGTGGAGGCACCGTAGCTGCAGCGGTTTGCTGCGGTGCCTTGATTCTCTTGCAAGCAGAAACGTTTGGCTCAATAGTGATGCTCCTGGTGACACTGATTATTATAGACATCGGTGTATGGTCAGCGAACGGTGTGGAGACTGAGTGGGGAAAGGATAGTAGTCGTGTAGTCGTTGATGAGATTGCAGGAATGTGCGTAAGTCTGCTCTTTTTACCCCTGAACTGGAGCACGATTATTCTGAGTTTTATACTCTTTCGTGCATTTGATATACTGAAACCACTATACATCCGGAGACTGGAAGCAGTAGCCGGTGGTTGGGGAGTGATGCTGGATGATATAGCAGCCGGCATATATACAAACATCATTATGCAATTCCTTGTAAGATTCGTACTCTAGCTATGCGAACGTTTTTAAAAGCGCAAGGCGCATCGTTTCTGGCCTGGGTAGTAGATACACTTGTAATGGTAGTTTGTGTTGAAGGCCTTGCTATACGCTATACTATAGCAAGCGTAATAGGCAATGGTGCCGGAGCTGTAACACATTTTACAGTAGGCAGAGGATGGGTTTTCAATTCTGAAAAAGCAATTGGACACCAAATGCTGAGGTATGGACTAGTCTGGTGTGGTTATGTATTTCTCACAACCTTTCTGGTATTTGTATTCGCTGACTATATGAAGATAAATTATCTCGTTTCAAAAGTAACATCTTCTGTTATCGCCAGCGTTGCGTATACATATCCCATGCAAAAATATTTTGTATTTAAATGAACTTGGTTCGAAACACGATAATGGTAGCGATTGAAAGGGGAGCGTTGATCCTGAGTATACTTTTTGTGTTCGCATCGGTAGGGCTGAAGGCACAAACTACAGTTACCGGAACGATCATCGATAAGGAAAGTAAGGATCCGATTCCATTTGTAAACGTAGTGTTTGCCGGAACCACCGTAGGGTCTGTTTCCAACATGGACGGAAACTACAAGATCCAAACAACAGAACCGTATACACAAGTGCAGTTCTCATTTATAGGGTATAAAACCGTAACCAGATCTATAAAGCCTGGCGAAGAAAATAAAATCGATGTACGTCTCGAACCTGAAGCTACACTCCTCAACGAAGTAGAAGTTACCGTTGATAACAAGCGCGAAAAATATCGTAATAAGAACAACCCTGCGGTTGATCTTGTGCGCGAGATGATCGACCACAAAAGACAAAACCGCATCGAGAGCTATAATTTTGTGGAGTACGAAGAGTACGAAAAACTACAAATGTCTTTAAGCAACGTCTCTAATAAATTTAAAGAAAGACGATTGTTCCGTAAGTATAAATGGTTGTTTGATAACGTTGATACAACTGCTATAGAAGGAAAAGCATTGTTGCCGATCTATTTGCAGGAAACCATTTCCGATAAATACTTCCGCAAATCTCCTGAAAAGAAAAAAACTGTACAGAAGGCGCATCAAAAAGTAAGCTTCGATGATTATGTCGATAACCAGGGTTTAAGTACTTATCTGAATTATCTGTACAATGATATAGATATATACGATAACAATATCACCATACTTACCAACCAGTTCTTAAGTCCTATAGCGGATGCTGCGCCAACGTTCTATAAATTTTATATCACGGATACGCTTAAAGATGTAACGCCGAAGCTTATAGAACTTGTTTTCGTTCCCCGGAATGCCAGCGATTTTTTATTCCAGGGAAAACTTTTTGTAACACTCGATAGTAATTATGCCGTGCAAAAAGTTGATATGACTGTCAATAAGAATATCAATTTGAACTGGGTACGTGAACTATATGTAGAACAGGATTTTGAAAAAGGGGAAGATAGCAAGTATCACGTTGTGAAAAGCCGGATGCGCGCGGACTTTGGTCTCTCCAAAGACCGAGGTGGTATATATGGCGAACGGTTGGTTTCCTACAAGAATTTTACAATAAACAACGAACGCCAGGATTCGTTCTATGAAAACAAAGAACAAAGTTCTGCAACTGCAGAGGCGCCTGCCAATAAGGATATTAATGATGAAAGCTATTGGCTTGAACATCGTCACGACTCTTTATCGCGTGCAGAATCCAAAGTATATCAGAATATAGATAGCCTCCAAAAAATGCCATCGTTCAAACGCACGATGGATATAGCAACGCTGCTGTTGGCAGGATATAAGAGTTTTGGTTGGTGGGAGCTGGGACCTGTAAACACGTTCTATAGCTTCAACCCGGTAGAAGGATTCCGTCTTCGTATCGGCGGAAGAACAACCACACGCTTCAGCGAAAGACTATATCTTGAAACGTATGGAGCGTATGGTTTTAAAGATGAGAAATGGAAATACTACCTGGGCGCTACATATTCGTTTACCGGAAAATCGATCTGGCAGTTTCCTGTGAAGTCACTTCGTGTGGCCTATCAGCACGATACTAAAATTCCGGGACAGGAACTTCAGTTCGTGCAGGAAGATAACTTCCTCTTATCATTCAAACGCGGTGTTAACGACAAATGGCTATACAACGACATCTGGACGGTGGATTATCTGAATGAGTTCGATAATCATTTCTCATACAGACTCGGTTTTAAAAACTGGAAACAGATGCCAACAGGCGGGCTGTACTATACCATTCAGAATAACGAAACCTCTACTACGATACAGGAGCTTACAACAACGGAACTTTCACTTGAGTTGCGCTGGGCTCCGGGTGAACAATTTTACCAAGGTAAATCGTATCGTATCCCTATCCCGAACCGGTATCCGATTTTTACGATGCGTTTCATTGGTGGAGTAAAGGGTGTATTCAACAGCCAGTATAATTATCAGAACCTCGCCCTGAATATATATAAGCGAGTATACCTGTCACAATTCGGATATACCGATATAGTTGTTGAAGGAGGATATATAATGGGTAAAGTACCTTTTCCTTTGCTGGCGATCCATCGTGCTAACCAGACGTATTCGTATCAGTTGCAGTCGTATAACCTGATGAACTTCTTGGAATTCGTGAGTGATAAGTATGTCAGCGTAAACTTCGATCACTACTTCAACGGTTTCATTTTTAATAAAATACCATTGCTTAAAAAGCTAAAGTGGCGCGAGGTTGCTACGTTTAAAATATTATATGGAAGTCTGCGCAATGAGAATGATCCATACCACAATGCTTCACAATTCGTATTCCCGGTAAACGATCAGGGAGTGCCCACTACATATTCATTAACGAATGAACCGTATATGGAAGCAAGCTTTGGTATAGCGAATATTTTTAAGCTACTCAGATTTGATCTGGTAAGACGTTTGTCGTATTACGATCATCCGGAAGTTCCTAAGTGGGGAATCCGTGGAAGATTTAAGTTTGATTTTTAATTGTATGGGAGATATAGTGCAGAAGCCTTTAAATAAAACAGGAATGGAATCACAACCGATTCGTATAGTACTTCAACAACTCATTTATAAGGTCATTAATCCTTTTGTTAAGTTTTTGATCAAGATCGGTTTCACGCCCAATGCAGTAACGACAACCGGTTTGATACTTAATGTAGGGGTCGCTATTATTTTTGTAATTGGTGTGGAGGAAGGGAACCGTGGAGACCTGTCGTATGTTGGCTGGGCAGGAGGGCTGATTTTATTTGCAGGACTATTCGATATGCTTGACGGACAAGTTGCCAGGTTGGGAAATATGAGCTCCACATTCGGAGCATTGTATGACTCTGTACTGGACCGCTATAGCGAGATGATTATGTTCCTGGGAATCTGTTACTACCTGATTGGGCATCATTATTTTCTGAGTTCATTGTTTGCATTTATAGCATTGATCGGCTCCATGATGGTAAGTTATGTGAGAGCGCGTGCAGAAGGATTAGGCATTGAATGCAAAGGAGGATTGATGCAGCGTCCGGAACGTGTTGTAACGGTAGGGGTAACCGCCATTGCATGCGGTATAACGGCAAATATAGTGGGAGGTAATTATAAATTATTCATCCCCGGTATTCCGTTCCAGGTATTCGAAACGATATCCATATTTACTGTACCATTAACAGTGATGGCGATTCTAACAAACATTACGGCAATCAACAGATTACGTGATGCGAAGCGCTCACTGGAATTAAAAGAATCGAAATAAGACATGATGAATTTTCTGATCAGTCTGTTTTTTGTTGGTGCTTTAAACTATTCTCCACCCGATGAGACCTGTGTTTGTAAAGGTCAGGAAAAATTCCCGATTCCTCCGACCGATCAGCAGACACTTTTCTATATACAACGTACGCCCAATACAAATACAATCATGTATGTATTGAATTTTGGTGACAAGGGATTATTGGACGAGGACGAGCCGGTGCATCCATACTGGATCCGGTATCAGGAGGAAGGGCAGAAGGAAGAGCTTTCATTTATTCAACGTAACTATGCTTACGGTTTGAAGACTGAAAATCTTGGAAACAATAAGTATGAATTACGCTTTGTGTCCTATAAGAAGCTTCCGTTTTACCTCGTGAAATCAAAGCGCGACAATCGCTATCATATTATAGCAACGATCAACAAGAAAGATATAGAGGTCTCCCGCGTTTTCTTACAAATAGAAGGCGGATCATTTTGGCTTCCAAATGTAGTCTGTGCAGAAGTGACGGGAGTAGACCCGGATACAGGAGCTGAAATAATAGAACGGTTTAAACCATGAGTGCTATGAAAAAGAATTTTGTTTCCAATTCACAGGAATCCACACGCATGTTTAAAATGGATTGGATGGAGAAATTATCCAAAGTACATTTCTCTGTGCCGATTTTTATTTTTGTACCGGTAATTATATACTTTTCATGGAAAGCGTTTGCCGTTGCCCACAATAATATAACAACCTTTATAGTAACCTTTTTGGGTGGCTTGTTATTTTGGACATTGACAGAATATATACTTCACCGGTTTGTTTTTCATTTTGTGCCGAAATCAAAATGGGGACTAAGAATGCATTTTATTTTTCATGGAGTTCATCATGACTATCCTAATGATCGTCTTCGTCTTGTAATGCCTCCCTCCGTAAGCATTCCACTGGCCACAGGTTTTTATTTCCTGTTCCTCTGGTTGCTTCCCTATGAATACGTGAGTGCTTTTTTTGCTGCCTTTATTTTTGGATACCTGGTATATGACATTTCACACTATGCCATGCACCATTTAACGTTTACCAATCCCATCATGAAAAAAATAAAGCAGCATCACATGCAGCATCACTATGCAAATCCTGACCGTGGATATGGTGTGAGCTCTGCTTTATGGGATAAAATATTCAGATCTGATTTTGAGAAATAATACGAAATACCTGGACCAGTCCATGTTTAATTTTACCCTTCGACATGTGCTGGTAGCGTGTGTTGCTTCCGCTATATATCTTTTGGTATCGTGGGGTCTAATTGGTTTTAAAACCGATCAGCTCTTCTTAATCGCATTGTTCAGTACGCTTTACCTGGCGTCTTCTGTTACGCGTAAATTCATTCTGGGCTTCTCGATCTTTATTGTTTACTGGATTATCTACGACTATATGAAAGCATTTCCAAACTATGCTTTCAATCCTGTTCATATTAAAAGTTTGTACGATGCCGAGAAAAACATTTTTGGTATACTACAAGACAACATTACCCTTACACCTAACGAGTTCTGGCTGCAGCATAGTTATACTTTTGTAGATGTGATGACAGGTATATTTTATCTCTGCTGGATTCCTGTTCCATTGGCATTTGCTGGCTATCTGTTCTACAAAGACAAAGGTCAGTTCCTCGAATTTGCACTTACCTTTCTCCTGGTAAACCTACTGGGATTTGTCGTTTACTATATATACCCTGCGGCACCACCCTGGTATGTACACCAATTCGGTTTTGAATTTCATGCAGGCACTCCCGGAAATACAGCCGGCTTGGTGCGTTTCGATCAATTCTTTGGCATTAATATATTTACCTCACTCTATGCCAAAGGCTCGAATGTATTTGCAGCAATGCCATCGTTGCATTCTGCCTATCCGCTCATTGTTACTTATGTAGGATTAAAGTACAGGTTAGGATGGATTAATATAGTGTTCGTCACTATTACGGTAGGGATCTGGTTTGCAGCTGTATATACCGGGCATCACTATGTTCTTGATGTTCTCGCAGGTATACTAACAGCCGCGCTTGGGATTGCCGGGTACAATCTCTTGACCAAAAACAAAAAAATTAGCGGACTGATCGAGCGCTATAGAAATACTATTTCGTAGATAACTTTTCTGTTTATCGATGTCTCGTACTTATGGGTTCAGGTAGAAGCGGACGCCTGCACCGGCATGGAGTATATCCCAAACGGTAAGATACCCGGTGTTCTGAACGTAGCTTACCAGTTTCAATTCGTTGGTGCCGACTTCGTAGTAAGCCTCCCATATATTTTTCGAGAACTTATGGCGGACTTTACCTCCTATAAATATATTTACACGTACTGCCTCACTCCACCAGTAATATCCATCTGGGTACCAGGAAGGCAAATCAGAACTATATTTCTCCCCCATGGTATAACTGAAAAATGTACCGACCGTGATGGGGTAAATAGTTGTATTGTCTCCGGCTCGTATCTTCCAGGGAAGTGCTGTGAATTTTAAAGTGATTGTGGATATATCATTTCCACCAATCGCTCTGGGTAGATAACCAAAGAGTATATCAATGCTCGCTTTCTTATGAATGATATCGTATCCCGCTCCGGCAGATAAAAAACCAATGCTCCCTGCGTATTGCAGATCCAGTGCATCAGGAATATACCATTTGGGCCTCGGCTTGATAGCCGTGCTATCTTGTGCCAGGGTTATGCCGGTAACAAAATAAAATAATGCTATAGCTATTGTGAATAATTTGTAATTCTTTTTCATACTAGTAATAAACCTCCTTCACGCTGAATTTATCGCTCCATAATTTTAAGATCAGGTACATACGCTGATCCATACTGGTTGATACTATATATTGAATACCATCATCGTATGGTTGTGAATTTGAGTAACTGTGCAAATGACCATGCAGCGACACATTTACTTTGTTCGAGTGCCGTAATATCCTGGCATAGGCATTCTCCAACGCTGGATCAAAATCATTGTCAAAAGGAGGGACGTGCGATGAAACAACGCCATGACTGAAGTCGTCACCATTCAATTGATCTTTAAGCCATGTTGTATCCGGTACGTGTCCGTTAAATCTATATTCACGGGAGTTTGTGTTCAGAAAAATAAACTTGAATCCGTTTTTAATAAATGAATAGTTCAGGGGGCCATACATTTTTTTAAATATGAGCTCGCCGTTCCCCGATACATCATGATTCCCGATCACCGCCAGGTAAGGCTTGTTTAATTTTTTCATGATGTCATGAACCCAATGGAACTCATCGTTGATTCCAAAATCAGTAATGTCACCGTTCAGTACCACGAAATCTGCAGCGTATGTATTAGCGCTTGCTACAAAATCGTCAACGTCATCGTAGAATCGTTGCGTGTCTCCCATGAGTATAAGCGTCATGGTATCCTTTTGTGGAACAGTAGCTTGAATCGTTTGAATAGCTTTTGCATTCAGATCCTGCTCGTCATCG
Source organism: Ohtaekwangia koreensis (assembly GCF_900167975.1). GTDB lineage: Bacteria > Bacteroidota > Bacteroidia > Cytophagales > Cyclobacteriaceae > Ohtaekwangia > Ohtaekwangia koreensis. The sequence continues at coordinate 924,910 of NZ_FUZU01000004.1, read as the reverse complement.
GGAACGATTACTTCATAGGGATGGTATTCAAACAAAGAGCAATCGGTTAGAATAAAAATTAAACTAAAAAAGAGAAGACGCATGTCAGAATATATTCAGGGTTAAAATAATTTTAAGATTGAGTAAGCTGGGGATATGCAAACTGAGATGATCGAAGTTGTAGCTATAAAAAACCGTTCCTATACTTATAAAAAGATCGGCCCCACCAACTTTCGCCACATGTTGTAATTATATATTACTATAATTTGTCTACGATTTTTTTGAAATTTAGGTTACGGTAAAATGTAAATAGAGATATTTCCTACTGCGTGTGCCGGTAGATTATGAATGTCTGAAGATGATAGTTTGTAGGTGAAGGACGCACCAACGCCTCGATAAGCGATAACATATCCTATATCTATTGACTTTAGAAACCGATTCACAACAGGTTTCGGAACCGGGATGTTTTTCTCCTGACTATCACTGGTAAATATACCACGCTTGAAGACGTTGCCTTCGATCATCGTATTGTGAAGTACAATATCGAAAGCAGGGCGAACGGTAAAGTATGATTTGAGTCTGGGAGTATTGTTGAATGATGAATACTGCTCGATATATCCTGAAAAGTATGAAGCCATTTTTCCAATACGAAAGGTCGAATGAAATTTAACACCATCTTGTAAAGTCCCGATATATACATCGCTTCCGTATAGTATCTCAATGAATTTTTTCTGAACAAGCGATTTCTCAAATCGTAAATTCAGATTGATCAGAAGTGCTGGTGACAATTGATGATCCCAGCCCATGGGTTTCGGGCTGTTGGTATGGTTGTGAACAAAGGATTGAATCTGCTCGCCGAAAGCGTATTTACCCATCACACCTGCGATCCACTCGGTTTGAAGTATATATTTCCTCACAGGGTTTGCCGAGTGCAGCGCACTGCTTATGAACAGTGCACTGGAATATGGATAGTCAAATGGATCTGGACTAGTGGTTGAAATGTTTTCCGGAGTATACATGGTCTGCATGACACTCCAGCTATAGGTATTGACACTGTTGTCGCCAGCCTTTAAGGAAGCTGTTAAAGATTGATTTCCCTGGTTGTGGCCTCCTATAGAAAAAATCGAGACGCGCCCCGTTAGTATAGCCTCTGTCTGTACTGTTAGGAGTAAACAGATCATTCTCCTCATATAGTCTGAACATTTGTACCGGCTGCTGCTGCGCTATAGCGGCGGCAGAAAGAAGCATCAGCACGAATACAAACGAACGCATATATACAATCGTTATGCGGGCACCAGGTGCTTCTTCTCAATGTTGAGAAGTATATCATCGATCGTTTTCATTCCATCGGGCCCATCGAACAGCGACTCTGCGTGAAGTGCTTCTTCGATCTCAAGCATCAATGAAAGCATTTCAAGATTACGGAATCCAAGATCATGAACCAGATCTGTCTCAGGCTTAACGCGCGCAGAAGCGATTCCATAAAGTGACAGTACCGCTTTGATTCTGTTCAGGTTTTGATAGTAAAATAAATTTTTCATGCTAAAGTTTTATCACGCTAGACGTATTGGTATATTTTATATTGTACTTCGTGATTCTTTTATCAGATATCACCGGCTGCAGTGACATACCCCATCTCAGCTGCAACCGGTATACCCGCTAATCAACTTCACAAATCCTTCATCTATAGTAGAATGCTCTTTTTTATAAAGGACTGGCAACCGGTAAAAGAAACACCCCTAAACCTCTATATATACCGGTGCCGAGTCCTAACCCCTAATCGTTCAAAAAAGTGTCACAGATGTGAATTATTTTTTAGTTTAATCAATGAAGCATATAAACAGGCAACCGCTTTACCACTTTTACGAAAACGATTACAGAGCAGATTTAGGAAGTATAAGTATTCTGGTAACAAGCAAACACTGCCTATATAATGTAAACGCCTTTGCAAGACTTTCAGCTCGTGCTCATATACATCTTGCCTTTCACTGATATAGTCTCTTGCACGGTTAAAAGACCATGTCAGGTATAGATTCACTATTTTGATTTATCGACCAAAATCGTATTTTGGTCGATTATTGTCCAAAAAAATTATTTTTTGAAACCGTGAATTAATAGATCAAGAATTATATCCATGCGATCACCTATTTTCTTGATGCGGTTATCTTCAAATATTCCCATCTCAATTCCGCGAAATGCGCAGAGCATCACGTATGCAAGGTCGTCAAGGTCTCCATCTTCAATTTTGAACTCCTTGGTCTGTACGCCATACGACAAGATATCCTTCAAGGTTTCAAGTTCTCTGTTCTCGTATTTCTTTTTGAGTTTCCTGATAAGGTTTGGATTTTCGGATATCTCACCGAAAATGATACTATATAAATTCGCTTTCTGATTTAATAATTTAATTCTTATAGAAGTAAAAGCTTTGAGTTTATCTTCAGCGGACGACACCTTATCTACGGCAATCGTGACGAGGTTTATTACTTCTTCCATGTCCTCACTGATCACAGCGTCAAAGATTTCGTCTTTGCTCGCGTAGTAGTAGTAAAGTGTACTTTTTCCCTTACCAGTGGCTTTCGCGATGTCCTCCATCGTGGTTTTAAATAAACCAAACCGCTGGAAAAGTGCACGCGCCGCTTTCAACACCTCAACGCGTATCGCTTCATCTTTCGTCATGTGCAGAGACTGGCTCATTAAAATTTTAGACTCTATCCGTTTTTCAGTCCAAAAATACATCAAAAAAATCAAATCCAAGTAATCAGTCAGTATTCTTTCTTAAGAATCTATTTATAAAGTCATTTTTTAATGGCTTTATAATGACTATGTGACTATGGCGTGGACGATTTTGAAAATCGGAGGTATGAATTTTTTTCAAGAGTGGTTTTTCTGGAATATATACTGGTACTATAGCATACACTACAAAGACGAAAGGATCTTAAAAAAACTGCCACGATCCCGTGAAGACCGCGGCAGTTTTAAGCACTTATTAATCTAGTATACAGTTGTCAAAGCAGTTTGATCGGCTGAAGTAAACGGACGATCGGTACCGTTGGAACATGCCAGCATCCATGAATTAGCAGATGGACCTGTTGGTGTACCTGGAATATAAACAGCACCAACACCAGCAGTACCTTCGGTGCCGCCAGAGCCACAGCTATATCTGCGTCTCATATAGTCTGTATGACGAAACCCGATAGCATGACCAATCTCATGCGCAATTACCGTAGCAGCATCAGCACGTTGTGATGTGTTGTTATAGTAATATGTGTTCAATTGAATTGGACTTGCAGGATCGCCACCGGTAGGGAAGCCGGCACTGAAACCCAGTGTATTGCTATTTTCATAGAATGACAAAATCTGGATGTCAGCAGCAGAGGCATTGGTAGTAGATTGGAAGTTCAACGTAAGACCAAGCGCGTTGTAGCGGCTCAACGCTGTGTTAAAAGAATTTCGCATATAGGTACCGAAACCAGCATCCAGGTATACATATATAGTACGGGGTGTACTGGTTACCAGGTTTGTTGTGCGGTAGTGTTCTTCATCTGCACCAGGACTGAGGTTCACGGCACCATCGAGTTTGGAGATCTGGGCTTCTGTTAACTTGATATCACCTTCAACAAGATAAGTGCCATCACTTAGTTTTGACAATCCTTCACTGGTGTCAAAACCTGCGGCATTTAGTTGTTCAACAATTTTAGGTGAAACTTCATTTTTTGCTTCTTCTTGTTCCTGACAAGAAAGCGCGGCAAATAGAATAGCCACGCAGCAAGTTGCGTACATCTTTCTCATAACTTTTAAGTTTAGGTAATGGTTAATTAATAGCAACAAGTAAATGAATTAGGTTTAACTTATCAAGTTTTTAATTCACTTTGTAGTTAAATATATCTTTTTTTACGTCCGATGAATGTATACTATATTATAAAGAGGTTGGTAGTAAGTATAGCGTTGATATTTATTTACTCTACTATATATAGTCAAAATAAGTTGCAGCACATTTTAGTGAAGGCATCGCGTGAGGAAATAAATGAATTGCAGCGGACGCATGCTATAAAGTTTGCAAGAGCATTACCGTCAGGAGATTACGTGTGTTTTTTTAATGAAAATGCACAAGGGAGAGAACGATTGCGGGGTGAGTATATAAACGACAATCGCTGGAAACTAGCGCCAGCATTTACGAAAACCGATATTACCGGTAATATACTTTCTGTCCAGGTAGTTGATGTATATGTGTTTAAACAGTATATACGCGAACATATATCCAGGTGTGAAATTTTAAATGAACACGCAGCTTCGAATACAATTTTACTTAGACTGAATGCAGAAAACGACCTTGATATACTATTAGAATGTGATGTGGTAGTATTTATAGGTATATCACCTGAGGAAATAATCGAAGAAACATCCAATAGTTTTCAAGATATAGGTGTTAATAAGGTAAATATAGTTCATAATATATACCACGAATTGAGTGGTGAAGGATTGAATGTGTGTATCAAAGAGCGATCATTTGATACAACAGATATAGACCTTGCGGGTAGGGCATTTACCTCAATGCTCACGGACGAAGAGAGATCATTACACGCAGCGCAGATGGCTACGATCATCGCAGGTGGCGGAAATTCAATACCGGCTTCAAAAGGAGCCGCATGGGCAAGCCGCATTACCGCGTCAAGTTTCTCGAACCTGCTACCCGATGATGGTGCAACACTTTCCTCTTTGGGCATTTCCGTGCAAAATCATTCGTACGGAGTAAGCGTTGACAATATATATGGAGCAGAAGCTCATGCTTACGATGTAAGCGTTAATAATAATTCGGAGTTGCTACATATATTTTCTGCTGGTAATTCCGGTTCAACTGTAAGTACATCGGGAACCTATGCAGGTATTGCCGGCTACGCGAATTTGAGCGGCAACATGAAAATGGCAAAAAATGTACTTACCGTAAGCGCCACCGATAAAACCAGAGAAGTAAGCACATTGAACTCAAGAGGCCCTGCATATGATGGACGTCTTAAGCCTGAACTTGTTGCGTTTGGATCTGAAGGAACATCGGACGCTGCCGCGATGGTATCGGGAATTAGTATACTTGTGCAACATGCCTATAAGAATATATATTCGCAGCTTCCATCTGCGGCTTTGGTGAAAGCTATATTGATTGCTTCCGCAGATGATGTGGAAAATAGAGGGATCGATTTCATTTCCGGGTACGGGGCTGTCAATGCTTACCAGGCCATACAGCTTGTGAAAGCCGCTTTCTTTAAGAATGACAACATCGGTCAAAATGAAACGAAGACGATGGACATTCATATTCCTTCCGGTATAAAGACCTTGCGTGTAGCCGTAACCTGGAATGATCCCGCTGCAGCCGCTGGCGATGCAATAGCAATTGTAAATGATCTCGACGGTAAACTTACGAATGGGAACTTGCAGTGGCATCCCTGGGTACTCAGTCATTATCCGCATGCTGATTCACTTTCGAAAGCTGCAATACGCAAACCTGATCATCTGAATACTGTCGAATATATAACGGTTGACGATCCCGCTGCCGGCACGTATCAATTACAAGTAACGTCAAAAAATTTGGCGACCGATACACAGGACTTTCACGTTGCTTATTGGTTGGATACTGCTAATGTGTTTCAATGGACGTATCCTACAGGCTCCGATAAGACCGAGGCTGAAAGTGAAATATACTTTCGATGGAACAGCTCGTTTGAAGATACAGGAACGCTTGAAGTTAGTGTGAATGGAAGCCCCTACGAGACGATCGCTGAAAACATCGCTATAGCGGATGACGCCTATACCTGGAAAACGCCTGCTGGCTTGGGTGTAGCAGTAGCACGAATGAAAATTGGTAATGATTACTATCGCTCCGATACATTTACCATTGCGCCTTCAATACCTTTGAAAGTTGGTTATAACTGCGATGATGAAGTATTGCTGACGTGGAATAAAATTCCCGGTGCAACACAATATAGAGTGTTGTCGATGCAGGGAAAGTATATGGAACCGATCTATATATCAGCTGATACGTCTTTTATTTTTGATAAAGATCAGTTTGCGTCCCTATATTATGCTATTCAGCCGGTAATTGATAACAAGGTTGCATTGCAAGGTGTAGCTTATAATTACAGTGACCAAGGTGTGCATTGTTATTATCGGAATTTTATTGCCATGCTGACGGAAGCAGAAACAGCAAAGCTTTCGCTCAATATAAGCACAGTATATAATGTGACTGGTATTCAATTTGAAAAGGAGATTGACGGGAGCTTTACACCTCTTGATGTCGTGCCGGTAAACAGTAACCTGCTCTATGAATATATAGATGAATCGATCCGGGGTGGTGTAATAAGATATAGAGCTGCTATCCTTTTGAGCGATGGTCGCGCTGTCTATTCTGATACATCGGTATTATATTATGGCGATGATAAAACTTACCTGGTATATCCTAATCCTGTAAAGGCTGAAGAGCAGGAGCTTGAAGTGCTCACGAACGGGGACAACCTCAAGATGGTACTCTATGATATGACCGGAAAAATTTTGAAGAGCCAAGACCTTTATAATTCATTGTTCCGTTTTTCAATTGCAGAATTGACACGCGGATTTTATATCTACCGCATCTTTCGCAATTCAAAACCTGTGGCTTCCGGCAGGCTAGTAGTGAATTGAGACCGGATTTATTCAAAAACATCCCAAGATGAAGTCCATGTTTAAGCATGCAAAATAAATTGCGTCAACCCGGATACTTGCAATAAAGGAAAGCGGTAAATTACTTATCAGATAAAAGGACGCAAATGGTAAGGGAAGAGGTGACGATACAAGATCGCGAGCAAGCTGGTTATCTGCTCAGCAAGAAACTGCTGCTCTATAAAAATTCGAATGCGTTGGTGGTGGGGTTAGGACATGGAGGAGCTGTTGTCGGTTACCATGTTGCCCATGCGCTTCAGCTTTCTTTCGCTGTTATACCGTGCCGTAAAATCAAGCATCCGGCAAACAGCGCACAAACGATTGGTTCTGTAAGCATGAACGAGGTGCTTATGCTGGAAGACATTCATGGTATACCACAAGACTATATATATCACCAAATTTTACTATCGCGAATTGGCATCGAACGTGAGTTTAATTTTTACTATGCAAATAAACCACGGCCGATCATTGAGAATAGAACCGTTATTATTGCCGATGATGTATTGGAAGAAGGTAATGCTATAATTGCATGCCTGCGAAGTATAAAAAAGCAAAACCCCACTGACGTTGTTGTTGCTATACCCATTGTTACTGCCGCTGCTTTTCGTGCTATAAGTTTAGAAGCAGATGACGTGGTCTTTCTCAAAAAGGAATCAAGTAATGAGCCCGTTCGGAATATATATGCTTCTTTGCCAACAGTGAAGGAAGAGGAAGTGCGTGATCTGTTGCTGAAGTCTATGAAAAGCACTGTCTAAGAGTTTACAATTATACTATATACTTAGTCTCACGATATAAATTGTGTGTTGCACGGCACACGGTCGGTTTCTTTATTTCAAATTAAGATGTAGTTTCTTAACTTGAACCCTTTAAGTATATAAACAACCCATCATGATTTGTAAAAATATAGTCAGAGGTGCATTAGCATCCCTCTTTCTCTTTATTAGCCTTTCATTTCAACCCACTGTAGCACAAAAGGAAACTGCCGGAAAAAGCACTTCGTCAAAATCGCTGGCGCAGTTGCAGCAGGAATTTGTAGACCTTCGCTTCGGCATGTTTATTCACTTTAATATACCAACGTTTATGGATCAGGATTGGGCCGATCCCGAAGCATCGCCATCGATTTTTAATCCGTTAAAATTAAATTGTGATCAATGGGCCAAAGCCGCAAAGTCTGCTAACATGAGCTATGGTTGTCTCACCACCAAGCATCATAGCGGGTTTGCTATATGGAATACAAAAACCACAGACTATAATGTGATGAACAGTCCGCTAAAGCGAGATGTAGTGAAAGAGTATACCGATGCCTTTCGTGCCAACGGATTAAAGGTAATGCTATATTATTCCATTCTGGATACGCATCACAAGCTTCGCCCAAAACAAATTACGAGGAAGCACATTGAAACGGTAAAAGCACAGCTCACAGAACTGCTGACCAATTATGGAGAGATCACTGCCCTGATCATCGATGGCTGGGATGCACCCTGGTCGCGTATTTCGTATGATGATATACCTTTCGAAGAAGTATACTCTCTGATCAAATCCATTCAACCAAACTGTTTGGTGATGGATCTGAACGCTGCCAAGTATCCTGCGGAAGCATTATACTATACGGACATAAAATCATATGAGCAAGGTGCAGGGCAACACATATCGAAAGAGACTAATAGACTGCCGGCATTATCGTGCTTACCGATTAATGGCGCCTGGTTTTGGAAAACAAGGTTTCCGCGTGAAGCTGTGAAAGACCCTGCCAAAATGGTAAATGATAATATTATACCTTTCAACAACGCGTATTGTAATTTTATTTTGAATGTTGCTCCGAACCGTGATGGGCTGATTGATGACAATGCTATAGGAGCATTAAAGGAAATTGGAAAGCTATGGAAGAACCAGGGCCCTGTCGCTAAATTACCTTCAGCGGACGCTCCTATAATTTCTTCCAACATTGCCAAGCATCAGCCAAGCACCAGTAGCTGGGGCGATGATATGTGGATTATGGACTTCGCGAACGATGACGACTTTAGTACATCGTGGGCGTCTAACCCTACCGTTAAGCAACCTTGGTTTGAAGTGGAGTTCGATCGGGAGAAGCCGTTTAATACACTTACGATATATGAACAGCATGGAAGCATTCGTAAATATCATATAGAGTATTTTGCGAATGGCACCTGGAAGAATTTGCTCTCGGCAACTACTGCCGGTAAATTCAAGATGCATCGTTTCGATCGGGTGTGGGGAGGTAAAGTAAAAATCGTGATCGATGAATTCAGCGAAACGCCTTCTATTACAGAGGTAGGCGTATATAATGAGAGACGATAGTATATAGATATATTATGTGAATGACCAGCCGTGTGCATCACACGGCTGGCACACGCGTAAAGCCTGGCACGATACCAAAAAAGATATTGACCAACTGTGGACTTCTTGTGCAGGGAATCCTCATAGTTATTAGGAATTAATATCTGGTTTAATATTTTCGTGCATGATTCTTCGTATTATTTCCGGCTGCCTGTTAGCAGCTTCATTCACAATTTCTGTGTGTGCACAAGAAGTTGTTAAGCCTTTCAGTGATCTCACAGAGTATGTTAATCCGTTGATCGGAACAGCTTCCAATCCTGGATTGTCCAACGGCAATACATACCCGGCAATTGCTTTACCCTGGGGCATGAATTTCTGGATGCCACAGACTGGCCCGATGGGCGATGGTTGGGCCTATACCTATAGCGCTTCCAAGATCAAAGGGTTCAAGCAAACACATCAACCTTCTCCCTGGATGAATGATTATGGACAATTCTCCATCATGCCGATAACCGGTAAATTAGAATTGAGTGAAGAGGGACGTGCAAGCTGGTTCTCACATAAATCAGAAATAGCGAAGCCCTATTATTATAGTGTATACCTGGCGGATCATAATATCACCGCAGAGCTTGCACCAACAGAGCGTGCCGCTATTTTCAGGTTTACCTATCCCAAGTCCGATTCATCCTATATAGTTATAGATGCTTTTGATCGCGGATCCTATATTAAAATTATACCGGAGCAGCAGAAGATTATCGGATATACAACGCGTAACAGTGGTGGTGTACCACAGAACTTCAAAAATTACTTCGTCATTTATTTCGACAAGCCTTTTGCGTTGGCCAAAACCTGGAATAAGTATCTGCTCCAGAGTGGAAGTGAAATTACCAGCGATCATGCCGGTGCCGTTATAGGTTTTAAAACTTCAATGGATGAACAAGTACATGTTCGTGTTGCCTCTTCCTTCATCAGCTTTGAACAAGCCGAACTGAACCTGAAAGAGATTGGGACAGACAATTTTGAAGCCGTAAAACAAAAGGGTCAGGCCGCCTGGAATAAAGAGCTTAGCCGTATCGTTGTGGAAGGTGGTACAGCGGATCAACTGCGTACATTTTATTCATGCCTATACCGCGCATTGTTATTCCCAAGGAAGTTTTATGAATTGGACGCGGCAGGAAAAGTGGTTCACTACAGTCCTTACAACGGACAAGTACTTCCAGGCTATATGTTTACCGATACAGGTTTCTGGGACACATTCCGGTCGTTGTTTCCATTCTTAAACCTGATGTATCCATCGTTGAGTGCAAATATTCAGGAAGGACTAGTGAATGCCTATAAAGAAGGAGGCTGGCTTCCGGAGTGGGCGAGTCCAGGCTATAGGAATATTATGATTGGATCAAATTCGGCATCCATTGTATCCGATGCCTACATAAAAGGTATTCGCGGTTACGATATCAATGCGTTATATGAAGCTGTTTTGAAGAACGCGAACAACGAAGGCCCGATGACCGCTGTGGGCAGAGCCGGAGTGAAAGACTATAATACATTGGGCTATGTTCCTTATGATATAGGTATAAATGAGAATGCAGCACGAACGCTCGAATATGCATACGATGATTTTACTATATATCAACTGGCTAAGGCATTGAATCGTCCGAAAAAAGAAATTGAATTGTTTGCCAAGCGTAGTCAGAATTATAGGAACCTGTTTGATAAACAAACCGGACTGATGCGCGGTAAAAATAAGGATGGCAAATTTCAAACGCCTTTCAACCCTGTAAAGTGGGGCGATGCCTTCACCGAAGGAAACAGCTGGCACTATACATGGTCAGTATTTCACGATGTTCAAGGTTTGATAGACCTGATGGGAGGCAAGGAAAAATTCACAGCCAAACTCGATTCGGTATTTACGTTGCCACCGGTGTTTGATGATACTTATTATGGTGGTGTTATCCATGAGATCCGCGAAATGCAGATAGCTGATATGGGACAATATGCGCATGGTAATCAACCGATCCAGCACATGATCTATCTATATAACTATGCAGGTCAGCCATGGCAAACACAATATTGGGTTCGCGAAACGATGAATCGCCTATATTTGCCAACACCCGATGGTTATTGTGGTGATGAAGACAATGGACAAACGTCTGCCTGGTATGTTTTCTCTGCATTGGGTTTTTACCCGGTGTGCCCTGCAACAGATCAATATATAGTGGGCGCTCCTTTATTTAAGAAAGCAACGCTAAATCTTGAGAATGGCAAGAAGGTAGTAATAAACGCACCAGCCAACAGTAACGATAACAAGTATATATCTGCTGCTGCCATGAATGGTAAACCTTTTACGAAGAACTGGGTGAGTCACCTGGAACTAACCTCAGGAGTGACGATTGATTTTACAATGACAGCGCAACCCGACAAGCAACGTGGTATAGGCGAGGAAGATTTTCCGTATTCGCTTTCGCGGGAGAAAAAAAGCAAAAAGTGAAAGTTTGACGTAAAAAACTTGAAGTAAATACTCAAAGTTAAAGCTAAGTAAAAAGCTAAATACTGTTCCCTGATGAAAATAAAGAATCTGCTTACTATTGTGTTGGTGGTGTTGGCGTACAGCTACTCCGTTGCGCAAGATAACCTTGTCCAGTATGTGAATCCGTTGATAGGCACCCATAAGATGGGACATACATACCCCGGGGCAACTGTTCCGTTTGGAATGGTGCAGCTGAGTCCTGAAACAGATACGATACCGTATGAAGCAGACGATCACTATAATCCGCTGGTATATAAATATTGTGCAGGCTATCAGTATGATGATCCTACCATCGTAGGGTTTACGCATACGCATTTCAGTGGTACTGGTCACTCTGATCTGGGTGATTTCCTGATCATGCCTTCTGTGGGGAAGTTGCAGCTGAATCCAGGTACAGAGCAAAATCCCAAGAGTGGCTTTCGTTCTGCTTTTTCTCACAGCAATGAAAAGGCCGAAGCTAATTACTATAGAGTAAAACTGGATGACGATAATATAGTAGCGGAACTAACCGCCACTAATCGGGTAGGCTTTCATCAATATACTTTTCCGCAAGCTGACCAGGCGCATATTATACTCGACCTGATGTATGGTATCTATAATCATGCCGGTAAAAATATATGGACTTTTGTACGTGTTGAGAACGACACACTTGTTACAGGCTATCGCCAGACCAATGGCTGGGCGCGCACACGTACGGTATATTTCGCCATGACGTTTTCAAAACCTATCAAGCAGTACGGCATGAAAGATTTTTCTAAGCCGGATGTATATAAAGGATTTTGGCGCAAGTTTGATCAGACCAAGAACTTTCCAGATATAGCGGGTGAACAGATCCGCATGTATTTTGATTTTCAAACACAGGAGGGTGAGAAGGTAAAGATCAAGTTTGCATTATCATCGGTGAGTACAAAGGGTGCGTTGGAAAACCTGCAGACCGAGCTTCCGCATTGGGATTTTGAAAAAGCAAAACATGATGGACAACAGCAATGGCAAAAGGAATTGCAGCGTATCCGGGTAAAGGCGTCTGACAAGAATGATCTGATTAATTTTTATACTGCCCTATATCACACTTTTCTGGGACCGACAACCTATATGGATGTAACGGGTGCATATCGTGGTTTGGATCAGAACAATCATCAAGCAGCGGGTTTTACAAATTATACTACATTTTCACTGTGGGATACATATCGTGCGCTGCATCCGCTGTTTAATGTTATACAGCCCAAGCGAAACAGCGACATGGTAAATTCGATGCTGGCACATTATGATCAGAGTGTTCACAAAATGTTGCCGGTGTGGTCGCATCATGCAAATGAGAACTGGTGTATGATTGGATACCATAGCGTATCGGTAATTAGTGATGCTATAATCAAAGGTAATTTTCAAGGTGATGCTTATCAGGCGCTGGATGCGTGTGTCGCGACTGCGCGTCATAAATCATATGATGGGTTGGAATACTATATTCAGTCGGGATATGTACCGGAGGACAAAAGTGGGTCATCTGTTTCAAAGACTTTGGAGTATGCGTATGACGACTGGTGCATTGCACAGGTGGCCAAAAAGCTGAACAAGCAAGCTATATATGATGAGTTTACAAAGCGCTCGCAAAACTGGAGGAATGTATACGATGCCTCTACCGGCTATATGCGTCCAAAACTGAGTGACGGAAAGTTTCGAAAGGAATTTGATGTACTCAGCACGCACGGTCAGGGATATATAGAAGGAAATGCCTGGAATTATAGTTTATATGTTCCGCAAGATCCGGAGCAAATGATAGCATTGATGGGAGGGAAGAAACGTTTTGTTCAACACCTGGATTCACTCTTTACCATGAACCTGCCGGACGAATTTTTTGCGCATACTGAAGACATCACACGGGAAGGTATCATCGGTAATTATGTTCATGGTAATGAACCGGCACACCACGCAGCTTATTTATATAATTGGACAGATCAGCCCTGGAAAACGCAGGAGCGCGTACGAATGATCCTGCAGAAACAATATCACGCCACACCCGATGGCTTGGGTGGCAATGATGATTGTGGGCAGATGAGTGCTTGGTATATATTTACCTCTCTCGGATTTTATCCGGTTGCACCGGGCTCTGATCAATATGCATTGGGCAGTCCGGCTATACAATCTGCAGTTCTTCCGTTGGAGAATGGTAAGACTTTCGAGATCGAGGCTATAAATCAGAGTAAAAAAAATGTTTACGTACAGAAAGTTACACTGAACGATAAACTACTAACACGTCCTTTCTTAACACACGATGAAATCGTAAAAGGTGGAAAGCTGGTATTTTATATGAGCGCGAAGCCAAAGCGATAAGCGTTTTGAGTATATACAAATGTCGCGGAAAGCTGATTTATTGAACATTTGGCTTTCAGCATTGTAAAAACTGGACAAGAAATGGGTATCTGTCCAGTTTTCGTCAAAAACTGGACATTCAAGGGATACTTCTATACAGAAGGAATATTCCTGTTAATAACATGAACCAGATATCAAAAAAAATCCCCCGATTATGAGTCAGGTGATTTTTTTATGGAGCGTATAGTAATTAACTATTTCAAATTTTTCACTGCGTAATCTACAGCACGCGCAGATAAGGCCATATAGGTAAGCGAAGGATTCTGTGTAGACGTTGAAGTCATGCAGGCACCATCGGTTACGAAAACATTTTTACAAGCATGAAGCTGGTTCCATTCGTTCAGTAAAGATGTTTTTGGATCACGTCCCATGCGTACACCACCCATCTCGTGAATATCAAGTCCGGGAGCCTGCTTGGAATCGTGGGTCTGTATATTCTTGAACCCTGCCTTGGTATACATTTCCGTTAGCTGCTCGAAAAAGTCAGCGATCATTTTCTCATCGTTGTTATCATAGTCGATAGAGATTTTCAGCTGCGGCATTCCCCACTCATCTTTTAAGGTTGGATCAAGCGCAACATAATTACTTTCTTTCGGAATTGTTTCACCCATCATGTGAGAGCCTACTCGCCAAGGACCTAAATTAGTCTCTGCAAGTTTTTCTTTTAATGAAGCACCAAGTCCATCGTGGCTTGTCTCATTGTAACGTCCTCCATCGAAGCCTGCGGCATACCCACGAAGGAAATCAGTTTCCTGTTTATATACATTCCGGAATCTCGGTATATATCCACTGGTTGGTCTGCGGCCTTTTGTTGTTGAATCCAGAAAGCCATCATACTCACCCGAGATCCTTGCTCTATAATTATGGAACGCTACATATTTACCCAGCAACCCGTTGTCATTTCCCAATCCGTTTTGAAAACGATTAGACTTCGAGTTTAACAGAATCAGATTGGTATTTATAGCAGCAGCATTCACAAAAATGATCGGTGCATAGTACTCAACAGCTTCTTTTGTGAGCGCATCAATAACTTGTACACCGGTTGCTTTACCTTTTGTTTCATCATAGATGATAGAGTGTACAACAGAATTGGGACGAAGTGTAAGTTTACCCGTGCGTGCTGCCCATGGCAGTGTTGATGCGTTACTGCTAAAGTATCCTCCGAATGGACAACCGCGCTGACACAACGTACGGTGCTGACACTGCGCGCGTCCTTGTTCCGCATGGATAGGCTGCTGCTCGGTGATGTGCGCGCAACGCGCAATGATCACGTGGCGATTCTTATAGTGCTGCGCTACCTGCTCTTTAAAATGTTTTTCAACACACGTAAGTTCTATAGGAGGAAGAAACTCACCATCCGGTAATTCTGCTAGGCCATCTTTGTTTCCAGATATACCTGCAAACTTTTCGACGTGGCTATACCATGGTGCAAGATCTTTATACCGGATCGGCCAGTCTACTGCGAAGCCATCGCGAGCCGGACCTTCAAAATCAAATTCACTCCAGCGTTGTGTCTGACGTGCCCATAACAAAGACTTACCACCAACCTGGTATCCGCGGATCCAGTCAAAAGGTTTCTCTTGTACATAGGGATGTTCTTTATCTTTTACAAAGAAATGCTGAGCATCTTCACGGAAAGCATAACAACGACTAACAACCGGATTTTCTTTTTGTATCTCTTGTGGAATCTGGCCACGGTGTTTAAACTCCCACGGCATCATGTTCGTGGTAGGATAATCAACGTTGTGTTTTACATCACGTCCACGCTCCAGTACCAGTGTTTTTAATCCGCGCTCAGTCAATTCTTTTGCAGACCAGCCACCACTAATTCCGGAACCGATCACGATCGCATCGTAGGTGCGTTCTTTTATATTATCAATATTAAGGTTAGCCATTTGGTTATGCAGGTTTTTGTTCTGTTACAGGTATACATCCTTTGTAATTCGGACCAGGAATTAATTGATAAGGTTTTACGTCCGTCAGGAAATGTTGTGAAGAGGTATATCCCTGTACTATATATTGTCTTGTGCGGGAATAAAAAACTTTGGTTTCTTCCGGTAGATTATCTCTATCTTTTTCGAGCGCTGTCAAGATTTCCAATCGCTCTTCAGGCGATGCCTTGATGAATGATTTACCGGTAATCTTTTTCGTTGAATCATTAAATGATCGCAGGCCTTTCAGATATTTTTCCTGCTCTGACTTTTCCATGCAATCATCTACCATTACCAATGTAAACAGATGAGCACCTACGGCTTTGGCGCCTGGCGTATCCGTTGCAGGAATAATGGTATCGGCAATCTCAGCGATCAGATCTTCTTCATCACCGGAAACTTTTAGATTGTTAAGTGCAATGGATACTTTTTTAGGATCCACGCCACAGGCGGGTAAGAGCATGGCGCCCGCAGTAGCCATAGCAAGCTGTTTTAAAACCAGACGTCTGTTCATAATTTAGTATGCGGTTAGGTGCGGTAGTTGTAATCCGAAAGATAAAACTAATTGATAAAACTAATCACTTCTGTAATCGATTTTACAGGCAAGGTATCGCCTGTTTTTTACTGGTAGTGAACGCTTAGAAGTGTCGTTATAGGCTTTCTCGATTTATTCAATTCGTACCGCGATACAGATGGTCGTTCTTCTTGCCATGGATTCGCTTCAGTGGAATTTGTTCCCCTTTCGTTTCCTCCAGCCATGTCCACATTTCATTTTTTAAATTTTTCGCCAGTGAATCGTATTCCGGATTGCGAATCAAGTTGTTTACTTCCAACGGATCATTTTCGAGATCATACAATTCGTTGATTCCCCAAACGCCATGATTGAAAATATATTTGTAGCGATCGGTGCGAACTCCAAAAATAGTAGGTGTCTGCGGAAACGCATCTTCCCAATAATACTCATAGAATACTTTATCGCGCCACGCAATTTCCTTTTGCTGTAGCAGTGGCACAAATGACATTCCCTGCATCTGCTCCGGCTTTTGTATACCTGCAAACTCCAGGATAGTAGGAGCGATGTCGATGTTTTGAATCAACGACTTGATCTTCGTGTTGGCGTCAATCATTTCGGGGCATCTTACCAGTAACGGAACACGCATGGATTCTTCATACATGTGTCGCTTATCGATCAGCCCATGTTCACCAAATGAAAAACCATTATCGCCCATATATATTATCAAAGTAGATTGGTCAAGACCTGCTTCTTTTAAATAGGCAAGCAGCCGGCCTATATTTTCATCAACTCCCGTGAGTACTTCCAGGTATTGTCGATAGAAATCTTCAAAGGTTATCTGACCATCATACATATAGTCTACACCATGCCAGCTATACCGTTGTCTTCGAACCCACTCCGGTATATCCCGCAGGTTTGCTTGTATAGGTTTTTCGGGTGTGAGTTGTTTTTTACTGAGATCAAAACTCTTGCTGGTATCTGTAACCGTAAGGAACATAGACTTCGGATAATCAATCTTCTGATCTTTATACTTTCCCTTATGACGCTTCGCAGGCATAAACTCGGCATGCACCGCTTTATTGGACAAGTATAAAAAGAATGGCTTGTCCTGTTCTCTCTCCTTGAGCCACTCGAGCGCATGGTCAGTCAGCAAGTCGGTTATATAGGTACTGTCTTCATAGGCGACTTCTTTTCCATTTATATTCAACACAGGATTATAGTATAAACCTTGTCCTTTAAAACTTACCCAATGATCAAATCCCTTTTGAGGTTCATCACCCTGGTTGCCCATGTGCCACTTGCCAAAGAATCCCGTCTGGTAGCCCACCTGTTGTAAATACTGCGGAAACATTTTTAATCCTTTCGGCATCGGAGCCTGGTTGTCAACAATAGTATGTGTATGCGCATATTGACCTGTAAGAATGGAAGCACGGCTTGGTGAACAAAGTGAAGTACTCACAAACGCGTTAACACAATGCGCACCCTCGCGTGCAAGTTTATCAAGGTTAGGAGTTTGTAGTCCCGGTACCTTGCCGGTGAACCCCATGAAATCATGACGATGATCATCCGACAAAATAAAAATTACATTCCGTGGTTTAACATGGTCTATTTTCTTAACGGTAATCGAATCAGCAGAAGCAGATTTCTTTTCTTCACATGCACTGTTTAACAGAAATATAGTACACCAAAGCATAAGAATACCTTTTGATGTAAAGGCATTACTATTCCGTATATTCACCATGTAGGTCATGAGCTTTTCATTTAAATAAAAATACTAACGAAAATACTTTTTCAAACCTGAATGTTAAGTTTCGATGTGATCGGCAGGATAGTTCAGGACAGTTTCCATTAGCAGAATTGAATCTTTCGGTAAAATACAATCTAGTTATGCAGGTAATCGCAGGTATCATTTATCACTTTATAGGTGGATTCGCTTCGGGTAGTTTTTATATCCCGTATAAAAAAGTAAAGGGATGGTCGTGGGAAAGCTACTGGATTGTAGGTGGTTTATTTTCGTGGCTCTTTATTCCACTGCTGGCGGCTTATTTAACGGTGCCTGGTTTTATGCAGATCATCAGGACTACAGATGCTTCCATTATATTCTGGACATTCGTTATGGGATTGCTCTGGGGTGTTGGCGGATTAACGTTCGGCTTGGGTATGCGCTATCTTGGTTTATCATTAGGGATGTCTGTTATACTCGGCTTGACATCTGCGTTCGGTTCGCTGGTGCCCCCTATATATCGCGATCTTTTTACCAACAGCACCGAGCATACCTTTTCAGCGATGCTTAGCAGTACAGGTGGACAAGTTGTGTTGGCAGGTGTTGTAGTTTGTCTTACGGGAATATTTGTATGCGGGCGTGCAGGTATTCTAAAAGAGAAAGAACTCACAGACGAGCAAAAGAAAAACAGTATTCAGGAATTCAATCTCTCCAAAGGTTTAGTAGTGGCTATAATATCCGGTGTGTTGAGCGCGTGTTTTAACTTTGGTATAGAAGCCGGAAAACCGATGGCAGTGGCAGCTGTAGCGAATGGCAGCAATCCGCTTTTTCAGAACAACGTAATTTTTGTGGTGTTACTGTGGGGAGGGCTTACAACAAACTTCATCTGGTGTATACTGCTTAATTTTCAAAACAAAACATTTGGTGACTACACCAATAACAGAACTCCACTTTTGAACAACTATATATTTGCGGCGCTTGCCGGTACAACGTGGTTTCTGCAATTTTTCTTCTATGGGATGGGGGAAAGTAAATTGGGCAATGGGGCCAGCTCCTGGATCCTGCACATGGCTTTTATCATTCTTGTCTCCAGTATGTGGGGAATATTATTGAAAGAATGGAAAGGTGTTAGCAAGAAAACATATTCCACCATCCTGATGGGTATCTTTATAATTATACTCTCCGTTATTATTGTAGGGTATGGTAACTCGATCGAAGATATATAGCATCTAATGTATTTCTAATTTCTGTAGGCTATAGCCATTTGTTGGTCGCTTAAAAGAAGCGACTGGTATAGTATTTCGTTCATGACGTAGTGCGGCTGCATGCCGTTTAAAGAATTCGTCCTGTCGATCCGAAAATTCTTCCGATATTTCAGTGGCAGATACTGCCGGCTTCTCTGGAGAGAAGTCCGATAAATAAATTTGCCAGAGCACAATTTGTTGCTTTCATAAACGTAATCATCAGGATTTGTGTTAACTCCAACGCATGTATAAACCTGGACAACCATATTCAACCGCCTGCAACGTGAAGTACATGTTAGCCGTGTGGTTGCTTTTATTTTGTTGCACTGCTCAGGGACAGGATTTTTTTGAGGTAGACGATAGTTATATAGAACGGAATTTCATGCCGTATGAATTGGAGTATTACCTGGATACTACCAACTCACTTTCCTTTTATCAGATCTCTTCCAATAGTTTTTCTAACCGGTTTCAAAAGCATTCTGACTATCAGAATAAAGACTTTAAAACAAATGCTTCGTATTGGATTCGGTTGCCGATTCGCCACAAAGCAGAGAGTAGTAAAGTATGGCTTCTGGAATTTTACGATCAAACGATCGATCATATAGAGGCGTATGTTCCGCAGGAGAATGGTTCCTACCGGAATGTATTGATGGGCGATGAACAGCCTTTTGCACAACGGACGCTTCGTCACAAGAATTTCGAAATTATCCTCGATATCAAGTCTGATACTGCGATGTACTATTACTTCAATGTACGCTCGCACGAGTTTGCAGACATCCGTATAGCCTTCCGTTCGGTTGACCGCTTTGTATACTATGCGTTGAATGAGTACTTCTTGTTCGGTACCTTCTACGGGATGATCCTCATCATCAGCCTCTATAATTTCCTGGTATACCTGGCTATCCGCGAGATCAAGAATATATATTATATCATTTATATACTGAGTGTAGCGGCCTATGCGATGAGTTATGACGGTATCGGTTTTCAATACCTGTGGCCCAATCATCCGGAATGGAATAATTATGCAGTAGGGATAACGTTGTACCTGGTAATCATCTGGGGCCTCATCTTCACGCGGAGATTCTTAAGCACGAAGGCAAATGTACCCGTTCTTGATCTCGCGATACGATGGATGATTGTAGCGCGATCGATATGGTTTATCGTTGAACTATTTTTCCTGCCACAGCTGCTGACCTATAGAAACGTTGAGATCATTCCGTTGTCGTTGATTTTTTATACTGGTATAAAAGTGTGGCGGCAAGGATATAGACCAGCACGCTTTTTTGTAATTGCCTACGGAATTTTATTTATGGGTTTCTTTATACGGTCGCTGGTATATTTCAATGCCCTTCCGTTTACAACACCTTTGCATTATAGCCTGCACTTCAGTTTTGTTTTGGAGATGTTGTTCCTGACGTTCGCCCTGGGAGACAGGATCCGGATTCTCAAAGATATGCGCGATCGTGCCTTGCGCAGAATCATTCACCAGCATGAAGTGAACATGCGGTTGAAGGATAAAGTAAATCGCGAACTCGAACAGAAAGTACAGGAACGAACGCTGGAGCTGAATGAAAAGAATCATCAGCTTGAAGAAACGAACACCAAACTCGAGCGGCAGTCGTATGAGATCAACCAGATCAACTCTATACTTGATCTTGACAACTGGAAATTAAAGAATAGCATCAAGGAAGTTCTCAACGAGCGCCTGATGGAAAAGACGATGGACTATAACCAGTTCAAGACTATATATCCGGATACGCTAGCGTGTTATCGCTTTCTGGAAAATTTGAAATGGACAAAAGATTTTCATTGTCGCAAATGCGCGAACGAAAAGTACTTCGATGGCGCACAGAAGTTTTCAAGGAGATGTACCCGTTGTGGCTATAACGAATCGATTACAGCATATACTATTTTTCACAGCATCAAATTTCCGATTGAAAAAGCCTTTTACATCGCCTACCTCACCGTTGTAGGACATAAAGATTATACCCTTGAAAGTCTAGCTGAGCAATTGGAATTGCGAGTTAATACCCTCTGGGGCTTTAGGCATAAAGTTGCTGACCGCATACTTGAATTGGAGAAAAAAGGACATAAACCCAACGCTTCCCGATGGGATGAAGTGATCCTTCTGCCGGAGCCAGGCTCCAAAGCTTCGAAGAAATCGCAGCGCAAAGTGGTGAAGCAAGTAGAGGGTTGAAGCAATTCCGGTTCGACTCGGGGCTACTATATATAGTGGTAGTGCAACCATATTCTATAGTAGTCAGCTCCGGTATACTTTTGGAAGAGCATTATTGCTCTGTTACTTTCTTTTTGTGGTTAATTCCCCAATCCTTGAGCGAATAGATAATGGGTGTTAAAGTATTTGCATACTTCTCTAACGTGTAGGAGATTTTAACCGGATATTCATCCAACACAGTACGCTTTATCAATTTGTGTTGCTCTAAATCTTTAAGCTCCTTGGCCAACACTTTAGGAGTAATCCCAGGTATACTTTCCTGTATGTCAGTGAAGCGATCATTACCAACTCCCACAGAAATGATAATAGGCAATTTCCATTTTCCATTGATTACATCAAGAGCATCTCGGACGGGCTTCACTGTATTAAGACAATCGCAGTACGTTTTCTTTTGTGCCATTTTAATTTCCACTTTTTGCCATAGTACTTTCCTTTGGGAAAGTACTATACAAAGGAAAGTATGAATTGTTAACTTTGCAACGTCTAAATGCTATTCCTGCTTCTGATTTGGTTCTGATACCAGGTAGAATAGGGGATTTGATTGCTTGACTGATCTTTAAAATATTAAAAAATGAAAATAGGAATAATTGGTGCTGGGGCGATAGGCGGGACAATAGCAAAAAAGTTGGCTGTTGCAGGCCATGTTGTAAAAATATATAGTACACAGGAATTTGATAAACTGAAAACCCGTGCTCACGAATTAGGTGCATTGCCTTCAACACTATATGATATAGTAAAAGATGTTGATGTCGTTATCATATCTATACCGACTGCTGCAATTCCCAGCCTGCCAAAAGAGTTGTTTGCTAATATTTCGGAAGATGTTATCGTAGTTGATACCTCTAATTATTATCCATTCCGTGATGGACAGATCGAAGAACTCAACAACGGTAAGGTTGAAAGTGTATGGGTTTCAGAACAAATAGGACGTCCCGTCATTAAGGCTTTCAATAATCTGTTGGCGTATAGTCTCGAACACGGAGGCAAGCCTGAAGGGGCCGAAGGACGGATAGCAATGGCTATATCCGGAGATGATGGAAAGATGAAAGCGGTAATATCCAACTTAATTAACGACACAGGTTTTGATGTTGTTGATGCAGGTACTTTATCGGCATCCTGGAGACATCAACCTGGCACGCCAGCTTATTGCACAGAGCTGGATAGAATAGAACTTAACCAAGCTCTTTTTGAAGGAGTAAAAGAAAATGCAGCTTATATCAGAGATTCTTCAATCGTTACGCTGATGAAACGTACAACGCCACCGTCTCATGAAGAAGTAGTGTCGTTAAACCGTTCTTTATTTCCTGGAAATCCCAAAACCAATTTTGGGCGTTTGTAATACACCAGTTGTGTATCCAATAACAAAAGCAAAGTGAGGCTTTAGTCTAAATGCTTTAATCCTCTTGTGGGGAAGTTGGCTTTATAATAAAATGTAGTGACCTCGGACTCATCTGGAGTTCGAGGAAATAAAACGTCCAACTGAATTTTCTCTATCCCTTAATCTCACATCTTAAAATCGTTTGTTTTTTTTCTGGAAGAAGTGTCTGATACTTCTATAAATATTCTTTGGAATCGTTTGAAATCAATGTTTTTTATCTGGAAAAATTGTCGTTGAAAATCATCCCTTCAACGATTGCATTTGGTCTCATTTTTTAAAAAAAGTTCTGTGAAGAGCTTGACAAATGTAAAATTCGGCTCTGCGCAACCAACAAAACGCAAGTTTATGATAAGAAAACTACTATTGACAGTGCTGTTGCCCAGCTTGTTGTGGACAACAGTTTGGGCACAAGACAAGCAGATAACCGGGAAGGTAACAGCCGCAGAAGATGGAACGACCTTGCCAGGAGTGAATGTCGTTGTTCAGGGTACAACAAAGGGTACGACAACCGATGCCGAGGGTAATTACTCGATACAGTTGTCGGCTTCTGAAAACACGTTGGTGTTTACGTTCGTGGGATTTTCAACCATCACGGAAGAGGTTGGTGATAGAACGGTAATAGATGTGACGATGGGTTCTGATATAACATCGCTGACTGAAGTGGTGGTAATTGGATATGGTGTTCAGAAGAAATCAGATGTTACAGGTGCTGTCGCTTCAGTGCGGGCAGAAGATCTTAATAAGATACCCGTATCGACAGCAGCTGAAGCGTTGCAAGGCAAAGTTGCTGGTGTACAGGTAACAACCAACGGTACCCCTGGCAGCGCACCAACAATTCGCGTTCGCGGATTAGGTTCTGTTAGTTCACGAGTTGAACCCCTATATGTAGTTGATGGTGTATTAGTGGATGACATCAGTTTCCTTGGAAGCAACGATATCGAAAGTATGAACATCCTGAAAGATGCTTCAGCGTCTGCTATATATGGTATTCGTGCATCGAATGGTGTAGTAATCATTACAACGAAACGTGGAAA
Source organism: Ohtaekwangia koreensis (assembly GCF_900167975.1). Classification (GTDB taxonomy): domain Bacteria; phylum Bacteroidota; class Bacteroidia; order Cytophagales; family Cyclobacteriaceae; genus Ohtaekwangia; species Ohtaekwangia koreensis. The sequence goes on along the minus strand of NZ_FUZU01000004.1, from coordinate 900,992 downwards.
GAACGAGCAGCCAAAAATTGCTTATTCAGGATATGCTGGCGTTCAGAATCCGATCAACATGGTGGACATGGCTTCAGGTTCTGATTATGTACAGTTACTGAATGAAAAAGATGCTATTGCAGCCAGCCGCAACGGAACAAGTTTTACTCCACGTGACCCCGCAGCTTATCCATATTCTACAGATTGGTATGATGAAATTCTAAGAAGTGGAGCTTCTATACAAAACCATGACTTGAGTGTTACCGGTGGAAGTGAAAAAAGTGTATATGCAATGGGCGGCAGTTATTTCAAACAGGAAGGCCTTGCAAGCAAAACAGATTACGAACGTTTAAATTTAAGAACGTCAGTGGAGTCAACAGTAACAAAGTTCTTGAAGATTGGCGTGAATGCAAACCTGTCGAACTTTAAATCAACTAACGCTCCTGCATCATTGTTCACGAGTGCATATATAGCACCACCCGCTATACCAGTTCGTATTGATGAAAATACATTTGCAAGTCCTCAAGCCTTTGGTGATTTCGCAAACCCTGCTGCTTCTCAATACTATAACAATGATAAGACAAAAGGTATACGTTTAGTAGGTGCAGTGTCAGCAGATGTAACCCTTGCCAAAGGGCTAACTTTTAGAACTGCTTACGGAGTAGATGGAAGCTATAGCCAAAATACGAAGTATGTTCCTCCGTATTTTGTTTCATCAACGCAACGTGATACAACAAAAACGTTGACAAGAAAAATCGATAACTACTTTAGTTACTATTGGGACAATACACTTACCTACGATTTTACATTAAACTCTGATCATCACTTTACGCTTCTTGCTGGTATGAACGCACAGCAGCAGCGCTTTTATTCTCTTACGGGAATACGCCAAGGTGTTGAAGACTTTGGAGAAAATACATGGTACTTGAATTTGGGAAATGCTTCGCAGTCGACTACAGATGCAGGCTATAACATTAAAGCACTGTCCTATTTTGGAAGATTGACCTATGCATTCCAGGAAAAATATCTTCTGACCGCTACGATACGCAGAGATGGAACTTCAGTGTTTGATAAGAATAATCGTTATGACTATTTCCCTTCACTTGGTTTGGGTTGGGTGTTGACCAACGAATCGTTCATGGACGATCAGAATTTTTTCCAATTTCTGAAACTACGGGCGAGCTGGGGTAAAATGGGTAACAACCGTATACCTGGTAACACTGTTGTAAGCTATACTTCGACAGGTGGTACCTACAGCCCTGTATTTGGAGGAACTCCACAAACAGGTGAGAGCGTTACTCTTATAGTACCCGATAATTTATTATGGGAGACAACAAAGGAGGTAGATTTTGCAGTTGAAGGTAATGTGCTAAATAACAAGTTGAATTTTGAGATAGATTACTATAATCGAAAAACGAGCAATGCTATTTTTCCTGTAACGGTCAACGGTGTGTTTGGAACTTCAAACAGAGACTATCTTGATAACAATGCAGATATTATAAACAAGGGTGTTGAGGTAGCATTGAATTGGAAGGATAAAGTAGGTGATTTTACGTATGGTATAGGAGGTGTGTTTGCATATAATACAAACAAGGTAGATGCTTTGCGTCCCGGTACGGTGGGTATATATGGCGGTTATGTGAACGTAACACCTACTACCTATACTGTCGTTGGACAAAGCGTTGGTGAGTTCTATGGACGCAAAGTGATCGGTATATTCCAGAATGACGCTGAAATAGAAAATTATACCGATGCCGATGGCACAATTATACAACCCAATGCCAAACCCGGTGATTTTAAATATCAGGACAGTAACAACGATGGACAGATCAACGATAAAGATCGTGTGTTCCTGGGGTCCGCTATTCCAAAGTATAATTATGGTGTAAACCTATATGGAGCCTATAAAGGTTTTGATATCACGATCGATCTATACGCACAAGGAGGAAATAAAATTTATAACGCGAAACGTTATCGTCAGATCGGTAATGAAAATTATGATCGCGACTTCCTGGAGCATCGTTGGCATGGTGAAGGTACATCCAATGATTATCCATCCGCTGATCTTTCAGCAGATGCTAACAAGCAGGCTAACTCCTGGTACCTGGAGTCCGGTAACTTCTTTAAGATTCGGAATATCCAGGTTGGATATACTTTCCCTGCAACAACAACTTCGCGTATAGGCATTACGAAACTTAGAGTATATGCCAATGCGGCCAACCCTTTGGTAGCCTTTAAGTACAACGGCTTCTCCCCGGAAATACCAACCGCTATTCCAGGTGTAAACCAACAAAATACAACAAACATAACCAGCCAAGGTATAGATAACAATGTATATCCAATGGCTGCGACTTACAATTTAGGGATTAACATAAGTTTATAGTAAAGAGTATAACCATGAAAAAGTATATAATCTTTCTAGTAGCGATACTAACATTGCTGGCACCCTTTGGATGCAGTGATTATTTGGATGTAGACCCGGAGGGTGTAAAGCCTACCGAAGAATTCTTCCAGACTCAGGAAGATGCTGTGTCTGCCGTGAATGCAATTTATGCACGCATGCGTACTTGGCAAATGGTTGCATTTGCCTATGTAATCATGCAGGAAATTACTTCTGACAACTCCATTAAAGGCAGTTCTCAGGGTGATGCATCTTTTATAAATGATTTTGACAAGTTTACGTTTACTTCCAATCAAGGCACAATAACAGATTATTGGAATGGCCGGTATGAAGGTATAAATCTCAGCAATCAGGTATTGAGCAATGTTCCTGATATTGAAATGAATGAAACCCTGAAGACTCGTTTATTGGGTGAAGCTAAATTTACACGCGCATTATTTTATTTTGACCTGGTGCGTGCGTTTGGTGATGTGCCGATGCCGACTTCAATTGATAATGTACTGGAAGCTTCAACGGTACGTACTCCAAAAGATGAAGTATATGCGCAGATCATCCAGGACTTGACAGATGCTATAGCAGTACTTCCGGATAGCTATGATGCTGCTAACGTGGGTCGTGCAACGAATGGTGCCGCACGTGGTTTACTTGCAAAAGTATATTTATATAGGGGCGAATGGGATAAGGTACTCGAACAGACATCGGCTATTATCAACTCCAATCGCTATGGTTTGGAGGAAAATTTCTATGACGTATTCCGTATACCTTTTGAAAATGGTAAAGAATCGTTGTTTGAAATCCAGGCATCTGCTGTGGCAGGTAACGCTGATCTTAGCAATAGCCAGCATTCTCAAGTACAAGGTGTCCGCGGTACAAATGGATTTGGGTGGGGTTTCAATATACCTTCCGATGATTTAGCCGCTGCGTTTGATGCTGCCGGTGACGAAGTCCGTAAGAAAGTGACTATCCTATATAAAGGTGATGTTACGGAAGATGGCGATGTAATAGAAGGTGTTGGAAACGGTGAGCTCGAAGGAGTTAATATACCGCGTTACAATGGTAAGTCATATGTACCTCGTAATAGACAAGTAAGTGGCGTGAATGAAGGTGCTGAACAAAATATACGCGTACTACGCTATGCTGAAATACTATTGATCGATGCTGAAGCAAAAGTTCAGAAGGGAGATATAGGGGGTGCTGCAACATCATTGAATCTTGTGAGAGAGCGTGTTGATCTTGATCCTATAGAAGCACCAACACTTCAGGATATATGGAACGAACGCAGACTTGAACTTGCCATGGAAGGCGATCGCTTCTTTGATCTCGTACGTACTGGTCAGGCTGCAACGGTTTTAGGTCCACAAGGATTTGTAAGTGGAAAGAACGATGTATTTCCTGTTCCGCAGGTAATGATTGATATTACCAATAACGCGATTCCGCAGAATAACGGATATTGATATATATAGTTTGGAGGTTAGTTAGGTTTAGAGGTTTCCGGCTTGCCGGAAGCCTCTTAGGTTATCACCGGTTGAGAATGATGAGACGAAGCGTAAGCATAGTAGCAATAATTGTATTCTTGCTGGCATGCAGTGAAGACGATAATAAACAGGATACTTTTCCAGATGCTTTGGAAATAGAATCTTTGAAGATAGCAGGAAATGAAGTAACCGAAGCAACCGCCACAATGAACATTCCGTGCGAGAATGTTGTGATTGAGATCAAGTTCTCTTCGCCGCTTAATCCTTCCACAGTTACGTCACAGAATATATATGTGAAAGATGTTACAAATAGTACTGTGCCTGCAACAATAAGTTTACAGGAAGAAAACAGTAAAGTCATAGTTACGTTTGCTAATAAATTAAGAGACCTGTCAAAACATCAGCTTACAATAGCTGCAGGTGTAATCGGAAGTAATGGTGGTGTACTGTCTCCAGGCGAGCAACCCTTCTATACCGCTATAGATGAAACCCCAGACTTTCCTGAGATTTCAGATGAAGAGCTTCTTACACTTGTGCAAAAGCAAACCTTCAAATACTTCTGGGATTTTGCAGACCCTGTGAGTGGCATGGCGCGAGAGCGTAATACTTCCGGTAGTACGGTGACTAGTGGAGGTTCGGGATTTGGAATTATGTCGATCATCGTTGGTATCGAAAGAAATTTTATTACCCGCTCAGAAGGTGTTCAACGCCTCAACAAAATTGTAACGTTCCTCGAAGGAGCCGATCGTTTTCATGGTGCGTGGTCTCATTGGATCAACGGTAACAACGGAGATGCTATACCTTTCAGTACAAAGGATAATGGTGGCGATTTAGTGGAGACATCATTTCTCGTGCAAGGCCTTATTACATTTCGTCAGTATCTGCAGCCATCCGACACGGCCGGTAACAACCTGATCAACCGAATCAATACTATATGGAAAGATATTGAATGGGATTGGTACCGGAAGAATAATGAAGATGTACTATACTGGCATTGGTCGCCAACCTATAATTGGGACATGAACTTTCCGATGTACGGTTATTTTGAAGAACAGATAACTTATTTTCTGGCGGCTGCATCACCAACACATAGTATACCAAAGACTGTATATACGAATGGATACGGACGCAAGGGTGCTATAAAAACAGGTAATACATACTATGGATATGTTTTGCCATTGGGTACACCGAGTCCATTGTTCTGGGTACATTATTCATATCTCGGATTGGATCCTCACTTTTCAGATGAGTTTGCAAATTATTGGGAACAAAATGTAAATGCATCGCGCATCAATTATTCGTACTGTGTTGCAAATCCTAGAAAATATATAGGCTACAGCGATTCATGCTGGGGCTTGACGTCAAGTGATAATGCTACTGGTTATGATGCGCACTCTCCTGTAAATGACAAAGGTGTTATAACGCCAACGGCAGCCCTGTCTTCATTTCCATACACACCGGAAGAATCGATGCGGGCATTGAAGTTTTTCTATTATACACTTGGAGATCGTCTGTGGGGAGAGTATGGCTTTTATGATGCGTTTAATATATCCGATGGCTGGACTGCTAGTTCATACCTGGCCATTGATCAAGGACCAATCATTGTCATGATTGAAAACCACAGGAGTGAGTTGCTCTGGGATTTATTTGAATCTGCTCCTGAAGTACAAGCTGCAAGAACAAAACTTGGTTTTACAAAAAACGAATAATAACATAAGGCGCGGGGGTCTTTCCGCATCCATCCACAGCCAGGGATATACTTGAGGAGGAGCCCCACTTTAGCAAAGTCTCTCATTTTTGAGAGGCTTGCTGAGGTGCCAATAAACATGAATTTAGAATGAAGAAATATCACGCTGCTATGAACAGAATATATTTGTTAGTGATAGTCGTAGCAATCTTTACCGGCTGTCAGAAAAATAGTAATACAAGTCCATCGTCTGCCAACAGCCAGGTGGATGGTCGTGTAGACTCGGTATTGGCGTTAATGACATTGGAAGAAAAAATAGGTCAACTAACATTATTCACCAGCGATTATGATGTTACAGGTCCTACGATACGCGAGAACTATAAAGATGATATAAAGGCGGGAAAAGTAGGAGCGATCTTCAATGCATTTGGTGCAGACTATACGCGCAAGCTTCAGGAAATTGCTGTAAAGGAGACAAGGCTACATATACCGTTGTTATTTGGATACGATGTGATTCATGGGCATCGTACAATTTTCCCGATTCCATTAGGAGAATCATGCAGTTGGGATTTAAACGTGATGCAGCAATCTGCGCGCATAGCAGCAGAAGAAGCATCAGCCGAAGGATTGCATTGGACATTTGCTCCTATGTGTGATATAGCGCGCGATCCACGGTGGGGTCGTATGGCAGAAGGTGCTGGAGAAGATACATATTTAGGTTCACGAATTGCAGAAGCGCGTGTGAAGGGATTTCAAGGCGAAGGTATAGGAGCGTTGAATTCTGTTCTTGCCTGTGTAAAGCATTTCGCTGCGTATGGTGCAGTACAAGCAGGCCGGGATTATCATACAACCGATATGTCTGACAGAGTATTGCGGGAAGTATATCTTCCTCCTTACAAAGCTGCTATCGATGCTGGTGCTGCAACCGTTATGACTTCCTTTAATGAACTGGATGGTATACCCGCTACGGGTAATAAATACCTGATGACCGATATACTTCGCAAGGAGTGGAATTTTACAGGTTTTGTTGTTACAGACTATACTTCTATTATGGAACTATTGCCACATGGTATAGCTGAGGACACTGCTTCAGCCGCAGCGCTTGCATTGGAAGCAGGTGTTGATATGGACATGCAGGCAGGATTTTACAACGATGCCTTGGAGAAGTTAGTGAAGGAAGGTAAACTGAAAGAAGGACTCATCGATGAGGCCGTACGCAGAATCCTGCGAAAGAAGTTTGAGTTGGGATTGTTTGATGATCCCTATAGATATAGCAACGTAGAACGAGAGAAGTCTACCGTTATGAAGAAAGAGTTTCTGGATGCAGCCAGAGATGGTGCCCGTAAATCCATTGTGCTGCTCAAGAATGAAAAACAAGTTTTACCATTGTCCAAAAGTATAAAACGTATCGCAGTAATTGGCCCACTGGCGGATGCAAGACGCGAGATGATCGGCTCTTGGTCTGCAGCGGGTGATTGGACAAAAGCTGTTACATTACTGGAAGGTATCAAAGCAGCTGTCACTCCTTCTACGCAGGTACTATATGCGCGTGGTTGTAATATAAACGATGATACAACAACGTATTTCTCACAAGCGATACAAACAGCGAAACAGGCTGATGTAGTAGTACTTGCTGTTGGTGAAGCTGCATTGATGACCGGTGAAGCCGCCAGTCGCACAGCATTGGATTTACCCGGTGTGCAGCAAAAGTTAGTGGAGGAAATTCAGAAGACGGGAAAACCGGTGGTTGTCGTATTGTCTAACGGACGGCCACTTACCATTAACTGGATCAACGACAATATACCGGCCATCGTTGAGACGTGGTTTCTTGGAACACAAGCAGGCCATGCTATAGCGGATGTTTTGTTTGGTGATTATAATCCATCCGGCAAGCTCACCGTTACATTCCCGCGTTCGGTAGGACAAGTGCCTATATATTATAGCATGAAGAATACAGGTCGACCCATGGATGCTAACAATAAATATACTTCCAAATACCTGGATGAATCCAACGAACCACTTTATCCATTCGGATACGGACTGAGCTATACTACATTCACGTATGGAGACATTTCACTAAGCAGCCCGCAGATCACGCAGCAGGATGAGTTGAAGGTATCCTGTAAGGTTACCAACACAGGCAAGCGTGCAGGTGAAGAAGTCGTGCAGCTATATATACACGATCTTGTAGGAAGTGTAACGCGCCCGGTAAAAGAGTTGAAGAACTTTCAAAAGATCATGCTCCAACCAGGTGAATCCAAGGAAATCACCTTTACCCTTACGCAACACGATTTATCTTTTTACCGTAAGGACATGTCATTTGGTGTAGAGCCTGGTAAATTTGAAGTATATATAGGGGGTGATTCGAGGGATTTAAAAAAGGGAATCTTCATATTGCAATAAATAAGAAATGCTCCAAGAAAAATGGTATGACGGCAACGGAAATGTCTATAAAGAAAAAAATTATGGTCATGACCAGGTTACACCTCCAATCAGGAGAATAACTATGTAAGCTATAACTATGAAAAAATTTGATTATCATGATGCCTCAATTTTTAAGATTGAGCATCGCGTAAAAGAAAATACACTAATAATAGGTATACTTCAAGATGCTAATACAATTGACTTAATCTTCGAGGATATAATAGGATGGGATTTCTCTGCTTTTGCTTATCAAAATTTTCTCCTAGATCTTAAGACTTATGCTCATAATGATGTGCCTCAAGTTATGAGGTTAAAAAAAGCTTTTTTATTTGAACTTAACCCAGCATCGGGTATGGGTGGGTATATAATAGCCCAGATAATGAGACATGGTTAAGTATTAAGAACTTAATATGTACGATTCGAGGCTGTAATTATCGATTTTTATATATTAGTAATGCGTCATTTGGAGTTGGAAGAAGCGAGATCATAAGGATCATCAACATCGAAAACGATATATATGCTATAATAATGTATTGCGTAGAACGCAATCGTATAACATGAAAGAATATAGTTTTACAACACCACCCAGCTCTAGCGCTATATATAGCTGATCAAAAATGATTACCTGGGCTGAAGCCTGTCATTCAAAGAATGCAAACTCCAGCAAATGGATTTAGTATATCAAGCGAAGTGTAACTCTTCCTCATACTTCAAAACAAAGTGCAATACTTTGTTTTCTAATCCTTCAATAAGGGTTAAGTCTTGATCCCAAAAAGTTTTATTCGATAATGTTGCTTTAACAACCTGAACAGGATTATTAGTAGCCCACGCTTTTTTGAAAAACTCTAATATTTCAGGAGTATCATTCAATGGAATCGCTTCTCCCTTTACTTCACCTTTATAGAATCGGATTAATGCTGCTAAGGAATGAAGCAATTTTTCAGGAAGCTTACCAGTACGTTTGGTATACTCGATAACAGAAGGAAGCACACGCACCTTATATTTTGAAACAGAATTCAATGATATACTGATGAGCTCGTGACGAATGAAAGGATTTTGAAAACGCTCGATCACATCATTTGCAAATTGAGTAAGCTCTTCTTTTGAAAGATCGAGAGTCGGAATTATTTCGTCAAATATAGCTTTACGGATAAACTCTCCGGTATACTGATCATCTACAGATTCACGCACGGTTCTTAATCCACGCAGGTAAGCAACAGGCACAAGCGCAGTGTGCGCACCATTCAGGATTCTTACTTTACGTGTTCTATAGGGAGTGAGGTCATTCACAAATTTAACCTGGAGATCTGCTTTCTCTGCAGGGAAAGATTTGCGTACTGCATCAGTAGCTTCAATTACCCACAGGTGAAAAGGCTCTGCTGTTACCACGAGGTTGTCCTCGTAACCAACAGACTTCTGAATTTCATCTATAGTATCCTTTGGATATCCGGGCACGATGCGATCTACTAATGTATTGCAGAATGTATTAGCAGTATCAACCCAGGTTTTAAATTCGTTGGGTAAGTTCCAGAGTGTTATATATTGAAGTATCGTTAGCTTTAAGGTGTCTCCATTTTTTTCGATTAGTTCGCAAGGTATAAGTACGAGACCTTTATCTGCGGCACCGTTGAAGTGCTTGAAGCGATGGTAGAGCAGCTGCGTAACTTTTGCAGGAAAGCTATCGGCAAGCACCGAAGCATTTGTGTCATTCGCATTGAACGTAATGCCAGCTTCCGTTGTGTTGGAGATGATGAATTGCAAATGAGGATTTTCTGCAGTTTTCAAAAAGCGCCCGAAATCTTCGTATGGGTTAAACGCACCGGCTACACTTGAGATGAGGCGTGTCTCAGAAATTGTTTTACCATGCTGAAGCCCATTGAGGACGACATGGTAAAGACCGTCCTGATCATTCACCATCTTGGCCATACCTTTACTGATTGGCTGCACAATCTCAACGGCTCCATTAAAGTCTGCTTTCTCATTCAGTATATCAATGATCCAGTCTACAAACGCACGAAGAAAATTACCTTCTCCGAATTGTAATACTTTTACCGGTCTGTTTTGTGGTAGATTGGCTGTGGTGCGATTTAATTTTTGTAGCATATAGTATAATTTCCTGAATGAACATTTTAAGAGTGAACCCGCATCTATACTTTCAGATTGATGTGGTTGAAATATATAGTTAAAATTTGAAGTAGTTCTTTGCGTTATAGTAACATATATCCGATACGATTTTACCAAGCCATTTTTCATCTTCCGGCAGCTCGCCATTTGCTACATCTTTACCAATCAGGTTGCAGAGAATTCTACGGAAGTATTCATGACGTGGATAAGAGAGGAAACTTCTTGAATCCGTAAGCATCCCGATGAAGCAACTCAGCAACCCTAAATTTGAAAGTGCATTGATCTGTTTCTCCATGCCATCTTTTTGATCGAGGAACCACCATGCAGAACCAAACTGGATTTTTCCCTTGGTTGATCCGTCATTAAAGTTACCGATCATGGTACCCATCACTTCGTTATCGCCTGGGTTCAGATTATATAGTATAGTTTTCGCAAGCTGATTGGTGCTGTCGAGTTCATTTAAAAATTTGGACAGTGCAACACTTTGCGAAAAATCTCCAATCGAATCAAACCCCGTATCAGGACCAAGTATGCGCAGCATGCGCTCATTGGTGTTGCGCAAAGCCCCAAGGTGATATTGCTGTGTCCAGTTTTTCTTATGATACATGCGACCCAGTTCAATCAGTACGGAATACTTAAAGAACTGAATTTCACTTGTAGAAAGATTCTCTTTCTTCTGAAGCTTACCGAAGAGTGTGGAGATGTTGTGTGCTTGCTTATTTTCCGGAAAGTATAATTGTTCAAGTCCGTGATCTGATAACTTACATCCTTGTGCATGGAAGAACTCCACACGATTTTCCAGGGCAGCAATGAGTTTATCGAAGCTGGTAACTTCTATACCGGACACTGCTGAAAGTTTTTCCAGATACGCTATATACGTTGTTGGATTTTCGACAGCATATGCTTTATCAGGACGAAATGTTGGAAGTATAGTGGTTGTAAATTTATCCTTCCTGATTTTTTGATGATGCTCGAGCGAATCGATCGGATCGTCTGTTGTACACACGACTTCCACTTTCATATTTGTCAGCAGATTACGTGTGTTATGAGAGGGGGACGCTACTATATCATTACACTTTTTATAGACGCTTGTTGCAGAATCTTCCGTTAACAGTTCGTCAACGCCAAAGTATCGCTTTAGTTCAAGATGCGTCCAATGATATAGCGGGTTGCGCAAGGTATACGGAACAGCATAAGCCCATTGTTTGAATTTATCTTCATCCGACCCATTACCGGTGATATACTTCTCATCTATACCCAGCGCACGCATCGCCCGCCATTTATAGTGATCGCCTTCGAGCCATACCTTGGTAATGTTCTCGAACTGCCGGTTGTTGGCTATATCCTGTGGAGAAAGGTGACAATGATAGTCGATGATGGGAAGATCCTTTGCATACTGGTGATACAGCGTTTTTGCAAAATCGTTTGAGAGGAGAAAATCTTCAGTTATAAATTTTTTCATACGATGCGTATACTTTATAAACAAGACGTTATTCAGGGGCAATTCCCTGAACGGACAATGACTTGATATACATTAATTCGGCTTTTTTCGCAGGGATGATTGACGAATGATCAACTCAGGCTTTAAAACTATCTTTTGAGGAATAAACTTTTTGTCTTTGGCAGCCATTTCTTCCAGGAAGATTTCCGCGGCAGCGTTACCCATGCGCATAGGGTGTTGGTCTACCGTTGACAAAGGCGGCTCCGTAAATGAAGTGAAGGGCTCGTTACTGAATCCTACCAGCGCTACATCTTCGGGCACCTTAAATCCTTTTTCTTTCAAAACCTGCATGGCACCTAATATACCATACGCACTGGAAGAGAACACACCATCAGGTATATCTTTACGTTTAAGAAGTTGCTCCATACTGCTGCGACCATCTTCCAATTGAAGATTGCTGTCTACCACCAACGATTCGTCAAACTTTAAACCATTGTCTAGTAGTGCTTCACGATATCCGCGAAGGCGTTCTTTAAATATACTGATTTTGCGCGCATTGGTAAAGTGAGCAATGCGTTTGCATCCTTGTTGAACAAGATGTTCTGTGGCTTTATAAGCTCCCAGAAAATCATCGATCACAACATTACTCACTTCAAGCTCATCGTTCGAGCGGTCGAAGAGTATAATAGGTATACCACGTTCCTTTACTTTCAGAAAATGTTCGAAGTTCTGCGTCTCTTTACCATGCGAAACAATGATACCATCTACCCGTGCATTTAACAATGCTTCTACCGTAGACACTTCTTTATCAAAGTTGTCGTAGGTCTGGCAGATCATAACGTTATACTTTGCTGTATTCGCGATCTCTTCTATACCGCGCACTACAGAAGAGAAGAACGTTCTGTCTGCTGTAGGCACGATGATACCAATGATATTGCTCTTGCCATTGCGCAAAGCAGCCGCTATATTATTCGGCTGATAGTTTAATTTTGCTGCAACTTTCTGTACTGCTTTTTTTGTTTCCGCACTAATGCGCGGATGATCTTTCAACGCACGGGAAACCGTAGAAGCCGTAATGTTCAGCTTGCGGGCTATATCGTGTATAGTAGCTTTTTCTTTTTTCATTTCGGCTCCGTTTACATTCTGTTCAGCCTATGCTTCATTAGCCGGCTTTCCTATTGTTGCTAATATACCGCCATCCACATAAATAATTTGTCCATTGACAAAATCACTCGCAGCAGAGGATAGAAATATAGCAGCACCCATCAAATCATCCGGATCACCCCAACGGGCCGCAGGTGTACGGTTTATAATGAATTCATTAAAAGGATGTCCGTCCACGCGGATCGGTGCAGTTTGTTCAGTAGCGAAATATCCGGGGCCGATTCCATTTACCTGGATGTTATACTTTGCCCACTCGGTGGCCATGTTCTTGGTAAGCATTTTCAATCCACCCTTTGCAGCAGCATAAGCCGTGACAGTATTTCTTCCGAGCTCGCTCATCATCGAACAAATGTTAATGATCTTGCCTGCCTTTCTTTGAACCATATACTTTCCTACATGCTTTGAGACAATGAAAGGTCCTACCAGGTCAACATTGATCACCTGTTGAAAGTCGGCAACCTCCATATCGAGGATTGGTATACGTTTAATTATACCCGCATTATTTACAAGTATATCTATAGGGCCCTGTTCTTTCTCAATCTTGTCGATGCCTTCTTTTACAGCCTGATCACTGGTTACATCGAAAAGATATCCTGTAGCAGCTATACCTTCTTTTTCATAAGAAGCCAGCGCATCTTTCATTTTATCGGGCGAGTGTCCGTTGATAATAAGTTTAGCGCCTGCTAATCCAAGGCCTTTTGCCATCGCCATACCAAGGCCGTGCGTACCACCTGTAATGAGGGCACGTTTACCGGTTAGATCAAAAAGTTTCATCGTAGTTCTGTTGGCTTTACTCCATCCATATCGCTGTAATCTAAATTTTCTCCGGCCATTCCCCAAATGAATATATAGTTACTGGTTCCGGCTCCGCTATGGATTGACCATGGTGGTGATATAACAGCCTGGTGATTCTGCATCCAGATATGTCTGGTTTCCTGAGGCTCGCCCATGAAATGACAAACGGTTTGATTATCGGGTATATTAAAATAGAAGTACGCTTCCATGCGCCTGTCATGTGTATGAGGGGGCATAGTGTTCCATACACTTCCGGTCTTAAGTTCAGTGAGCCCCATCTGCACCTGGCAGGTAGGAAGCACACTGTTCACCAACAGCTTACGAATGGTACGTTGATTGGATGTTTCAAGCGCACCGATCTCTACTGTATCTGCCTGCTCCAATGTAACCGTACGGGTAGGGTATACTGCGTGAGCAGGTGCTGAGTTGAAATAATATAGTGGCTTCGTAGCTTGATCAGGATGAAAGACTACATCTTTCGAACCACGTCCTATATATAAGGCTTCCCTGTTGCCAAGGGTATAGGTGGTTCCGTCTACAGTGATAGTCCCCTTGCCGCCTACGTTTATAATTCCGATCTCTCTTCGTTGAAGAAAAAAATCAGCTTTCAGCGAATCGAAAGTTTGCAGTGTCAGCGGCTTTGAAACCGGATTGGCACCACCAACGATAAGACGATCGTAGTGCGTATATACTAATGAGATCTCATCCTGAACAAAAATGTTTTCGATGAGAAAATTTTCGCGCAGTTGACTGGTAGTAAATGTTCTGTACTGCGATGGATGAATGGCGTGTCTGGAAGTGTGCAACATAATGTGTAATCGGTTGCGCAATATAAAAGAAAATAAATTTATAAACCGATTTCGATAGACGAAGTATTTTTAATAATTAATGGCAGCAATCGATGTCGGACCATCTTTTATAGGTACTAAAACTTCTTTTTAGTACCTATAATGACGTTTTTATAAAATATTTAAAAGATCATTTGGTGGAATAAAAAATCCTTCCTAAAATGCAATCGATTGCGCAGTTAAGTCGATTGCGGCCTTTTAAAATACCGCATATATACTTATTCAAGCAGCAATTATTCAAACAAACCCAAATAGTATGATTCGTTATTTACAAACAAAATTACCTCCAGCTTTCCGCTTTCGGAAGTATATATGCTGGAATGTATGCCTACTGTTACTGACAGGATTAACAATGTCCTTTCAGGTATCTGCACAACAACTAACCGTTACAGGAAAAGTTACATCATCAGATGATGGAGGCGCATTGCCTGGTGTATCTGTTCTTGTTAAAGGAACATCAACAGGTACAACCACAGACTTTGACGGTGTATATAAATTAACAGTGCCCGATCAGAATGCCGTATTGGTATTCACATTTATAGGGTATGCTCCACAAGAAGCAGTTGTTGGTTCACGAACTTCCATCGATGTAAATCTCGTTGCTGATCTTACCGAGCTTTCGGAAGTTGTGGTAGTGGGATATGGTACAGTAAAGAAGACAGACCTCACTGGTTCTGTCGGTGTTGTAGATCCAGAACAAATTACCAAGCGCGGTGCGCTCAATCCGATGGAAGCTGTACAAGGTCAGGTCGCGGGCGTAGATATATCAAACAGTACAGGGCGTGCAGGTTCGAATTTCAAGATTCAAATCCGTGGACAACAATCTTTACAAGGTGGTGATCCACTATATGTAGTAGATGGTGTGATTACAGGAGGAATTGATTTCCTGAATCCTCAGGATATAGAGCGTATTGATATATTAAAGGATGCTTCTTCTACGGCCATCTATGGATCACGCGGTGCATACGGTGTTGTGCTGGTAACTACCAAACAAGGTGCCTCTGTAAAACAGAAATCAGTTATATCGTATGATGGATATGTAGGGCTTCGTCAATCAGTACGCATGCCTGATTTTATGCCAGGCGATAAGTGGTGGAATTTCAGACAAGATTCTTTTATCACTGATGCAATTGTAAAAGGAACTGCGATTCCAACGAACCCTGGTGACAACTCAAAGAATAGTACTGAACTCGCCAGAAGAATTGCTGAAAAAGATTTCACCAACTGGCCTGACCTTCTCATACAAGATGGAACGCAACAGAACCATTGGGTATCTGTTTCCGGCATGAGTGATAATAAAATGGGATATAATTTTGGTGTTGGCTATCAGCAAGAGAAAGGTAACATTGTACACGAAGACTATAAGCGATATAATTTTAAGGCAAGTATAAATCATACCTTGAGTGAGCGCTGGAGCGCAGGGGCGAATATGAATATGGCTGTTGTTGACAACGAACAAGGTAGCCCGAACGCAATGGTGAATGCATTCAGAATGTCTCCACTGGTTAAGCCTTATGCGACAGAAGGTGGTGCATTATTAGTGCAGCCAGGAAAAGATATCATCAACGTTGGTAAACCAGATCAGATAACACATATAGACTTTACAAGTTCTTCCAACCCATTGTTGGATATGGAGCGTGCTTCACGAGAAACAAAAAGCTTCTACGCTATAGGAAATGTATTCTTACAATATTCTCCTGCAAGCTGGATCAGTTTAAAAACAACTTTTGCACCGCGGTATAAATATGAAAAGTATGGTGAATTTCTGGGTGTAGATTCAGAAGGTCGTGTAGGGGGGAAAGCGAAGGCAACGATCTCCAATACTGAATCATTCTCATATGTATGGGATAATCAGGTATCTGTAAATAAAGCAATCAATGAACATAGTTTCAATTTTATGGGACTATACTCTTTGAACTTGTTTCAAGATGAAACAAGTAAACTGATTGGAGATCAATTACCTTCCAATGCAAAAAGTTATTACAACGCAGGGCTAGCTCCAACAGCGAACCGTATAAATGAAGCAACCTATAGCAAGTCCACAATATTATCTTATGCACTGCGTCTCAACTATTCTTTCAAAGACAAGTACTTATTAACAGTATCTAATCGTTGGGATGGAGCCTCAGTTCTTTCTAAAGGAAACAAGTGGGCTTCGTTTCCATCAGCGGCTATAGCATGGAAAATATCTGAAGAAAACTTCCTTACAAATGTTAATGCTATAGATAATCTGAAGATCAGAGCAAGCTACGGTGTAACTGGTAATAATAAGAATGTAGGGCCATATGATACACAAGCTACAGCAAGTACTACAACTTATTATGATTTTGGTGGAGCTTCGGCGCTGGGCATTGCCCCGGATGGAATTGCTAACAAGACACTCACGTGGGAGAAGACGAAAGAGTTGGATCTTGGTTTGGACTTCTCATTCTTACAAGCAAGGATTATAGGGTCTATCGATTTTTATAACAAAGTATCCGATGGTCTCATCATAGAAAGACCTTTACCGTTGGAATCTGGCTATGGCGTGATCGTACAAAATATAGGTAGTGTTCGGAACAGAGGAATTGAAGTAGGTTTAACTACTGTGAATGTCAGCACTGATAATGTAACCTGGACAACTACTTTCAACTTTGCGAAAAATAATAACTCGATCGTTGATTTGATTGATGGAAAAGATCTTCCTCCCAAATGGTTTTATGGTGAACCAATCAACGTGAACTATAACTATGTATTTAATGGCATATGGCAGGAAAGTGAAAGAGAGCTTGCTGTTTCGTATGGTCAATTGCCGGGCCAAGCACGCGTCGTTGATTTCGATAATAGTGGCACTATTACTCCGACTGATAGAAGAATAATAGGTTCTCCGATGCCGGATTGGACAGGAGGTTTTTCAACCACAGTTACCTATAAGAACTTCGATCTTACGGCTTCATTATATACCCGCCAAGGTGTTCAGGTGTTAAGTCCCTTTCATCAGGAGTTTCTCAACTTTGAAGATCGCGGAAGAGCCAAACTCAATGTGGGGTGGTATATGCAAGAGAACCCTATAACTGAAACACGTGCCTCTAATGAGTATCCTCAACCAAAAAATTCAGGAAGATTCTGGAGTACGGAAAACGTAGGGTTCTATAAGGATGCAAGCTTTGTGAAAGTTAAAAACATCACGTTAGGGTATAATCTTCCAGGGGATCTTTTAAGTAAGGCCAAGATCAGCAGCTTGAGAATTTATGCAAACGTCCTTAACCCATTTGTATTTACCGAATATGATGGTTTTGATCCTGAGTGGGCGGATGCTTCCTATGCCAATGGAGGTATCAGTTCAGTTACTTACCAATTAGGAGTTAATCTCAAATTTTAATTCTTAAAAACAGATCATTATGAAAATCAGAAATATATTACTGGCAGCTATCTTCTTATTCACGCTGTCAAATTGCAACGACTATCTCGAAGAAGAGAATAAGTCTGATAGTTTATCAGATGAAATTTATAAAACGGCGGACGGATATGAGAACCTTGTTAAAAGCGTTTATTCAACACTACGCGATGTATACCGCGAGCCGTGGCTTTTCATGGCCGGAACCGATATGTATGTAGAGGGAAGAAATGCACAGCCAGAAGGTATAAGTGAGTATAATTCTCTTTCTCCAACAGAACCTTCTGTATTGAACTTTTATACTGCAGTTTATAAAGCCATTCAGCGTTGTAATGTAGCAGTACACTATAATGATTTAACCGAGCAAACCGCGAAGACGTCAACGCGTATGGGAGAGGTTAAATTCATAAGAGCGTATTACTATTTTCTGTTAGTTCAATCGTTCGGAGGAGTGAGCCTGGTGGAAGATATGCTTACAACACCGGTTACATCCTTCGAAAGAAATTCTGCTGAGGAAGTATATGCTTTTATTCTAGCAGAGATGGAGGAATCTCTAAACCTATTGGCATCTGCCAGCGGCCAGGAATTTGGTCGCGTCACGCCACGTGCAGTAAAACATTATCTTGCAAAAGTACATTTAACAAGAGGGTATGAGACATTTGCGGCAGCCGATGATTTTACAAAAGCTGCAGCATATGCTGATGATGCGATCAGTGGTTACAATTTATCTTCTGTATCATTCGAAAATCTTTTTTGGCCAGGTAAGGAAAATAATACAGAAGTGCTTTGGTCAATTCAATATGATAAGACATCCTTATCTGACGCTAGTAACGGAGGAAGTCTACAAAGTCTTTACTATGGACCTTACCTGGGTGGTGAAGGAGCAAAGTTTGGATATCCGTATCGCTCCTATACATTATTGCCTACTACTTATGTTTACAGGTTGTTTAATCAAAATGATGTTCGATGGGAAGGTTCTTTCATGAATATATTCTATGAACGCTATTATGATTTTTATGATAAAGCAAAATCAGAGCGTGCAAATATGAACGTTCGCTTTTATTTTCCGCAGTCGTGGGAAGTGGCAGACACAGCTGCATGGCGTGCCACAGATGTAACGCACCGTGGGAAGACTAAAATTATACCTTACCAAGAAGCAACATCTGAAATACTGACATGGGAACGTAATGTAAACGTTGATAACAATACTCCGGCTATACGTAAGTTCGATGATCCGACTTCTGTATTCTCAGGTAGCGGAAGCAGCACGCGAGATATATATCTGGCAAGATTGGCTGAGACCTACCTGATCGCAACGGAGGCGTATGTAAAGCTTGGTAATGCCACTACTGCAATGGAGCGTGTAAATGAGGTAAGAGGAAGAGCCGAGCGTACGCCCGGAAGCCTTGTGCTTACAGATGCAAATCAAGTTACTATTGATTTTATTCTTGATGAGCGCGCCCGTGAATTGTTTGGTGAGTATGAACGCTGGTTCGATTTGAAACGTACAGGTAAATTAAAAGAGCGAACAGAATTATATAACAAAGAGATCCGTGATCAATATTTCAGAAAAGGTATAGATCCGTTTAAAGGTACCAATGGACAGGATAAAATTTTGCGTCCTATTCCACAGTCCGCTATTGATTTAAATCAAAATGACGACTTCCTGCAAAATCCAGGTTATTGATTTATAAAATATAGATGCATTGTATTTGGGTTAAGATTGGGAATTCCCGCATGAGCATTCGCAGGCTCTGCGGGATTTTCTCATTCAACATCGAAGTATAAAATAAGTATAAATGATCGCGAGGCAGAGTCGGGGCACGAGGTAAATACATAATCATGAATAGAGTAATCTTTAAAATTTCTATAGCACTTGCAGCATGCACGCTTCTTTCTTTTATCGTGATCGATAAGAAGCCGAGAATCTTTTTGATTGGAGATTCAACGATAGCAAACAAACCGATTGAGGTTGCTCCCGAGACGGGATGGGGAATGATTTTTCCAGAGTATATAAATCTGGAAGTACAGAATCATGCTGTCAATGGAAGGAGTACAAAAAGTTTTCGCACGCTGGGGCATTGGAGCAAAGTATATGAACAGCTGCAACCAGGTGATTGGGTGTTCATCCAATTTGGACACAACGATTCGAAGGAGTCCGATACAACACGCTATGCACCGGCAAAGACAGACTATCGTAAAAATCTGATCCGGTATATAAACGAAATTAAATCCAAAGGCGCTCGCCCGTTGTTGATCACTCCGGTAATGCGAAGAAAATTTGATGAGAAAGGAAACTTTGTAGATCAACATGGTGACTATCCAGGCGTTGTCAAGGAAGTAGGTAAAGAAATGAAAGTGCCTGTGCTTGATCTTCATGCGAAAAGTAAAGATGCCATCGTGCAACATGGCGTTGAAGAATCCAAAAAATTATTTTTAAATGTAGACAAGGGTATATGGAAACATTACCCGGATGGTAAAGAAGACAATACGCACTTTACAGTATACGGTGCTTCCATCATGGCATCGCTGGTAGCAGAAGGTATTCGTGAATTGAACTTGGATCTATCGAAAGAAATCAAGGCATGGCCAGTAGGCGGTAAGTATGTATATGAACTTCCGAAAGTAATGGAAGTATCTTTCAAGAAGGATACGTTCAATATCCTCAAGTACGGTGCGAAAGCGGATGGCATTACCTTGAATACAAAACCTATTCGGGATGCGATCGATGCGTGTAGCCAGTCCGGTGGAGGAACAGTTTTGATTCCGAAAGGATTCTGGCTTACCGGGCCGATTGTATTGAAGAGCAATGTCAACCTTCATGTTGTGAAAGCAGCAGTAATACAATTCAGTAATAACCCTGACGATTATCCATTGGTAAAAACCAATTGGGAAGGCCTGGATGCCATCCGTGCACATTCCCCTATATATGTAACCGATGCATCCAATATAGCCATCACAGGTGAAGGTATATTTGATGGTGCAGGCGAGGCATGGCGCCCGGTAAAGAAAAGTAAGCTTACACCTCCCGAATGGGAATACCTTGTGAAGTCCGGAGGATTTCTGAATGAAAAGAAAGACACCTGGTATCCAACAGCGCGCGCACTGGCGGGCTCTAAGGAAAAACGGCCGGGTGTCGTAGCGGAAGGATATGATTTACAGAAAGCAGAGACTATAAAGGAGTTCCTGCGTCCTAACATGGTAAATATAGTCCGCTGTAAACGCGTATTGCTGGAAGGAGTAACCTTCCAGAATTCTCCTGCATGGTGTCTGCATCCCCTGTTAACACAACACCTTACACTTCGTAATCTTACAGTTCGTAATCCATGGAATGCACAGAATGGTGATGGAGTAGACGTAGAGTCTTGTCGCTATGTGCTGATCGAGAACAGCACGTTCGATGTAGGGGATGATGGGATCTGTATTAAATCGGGCCGTGATGAAGAAGGAAGAAAGCGTGGTGTACCGACAGAAGATGTTATTGTCAGGAACAGCACTGTATTTCATGGACATGGTGGTTTTGTAATCGGCAGCGAGATGAGTGGAGGTGCACGCAATATATATGTATATGACTGTAATTTTCTGGGTACCGATGTAGGGCTTCGCTTTAAGACTACGCGAGGCAGAGGTGGTATCGTTGAAAAGATTTATGCCAATAATATCAGCATGAGCAACATTGGTGGAGCGGCTGTATTGTTCGATATGTACTATATGGCGAAAGATCCACTCGCGATGTTTGCAGGCGAAGAGAAACCGTCAATAGAGTTTCAGCCTGTATCGGAGGCAACACCTCAGTTCCGTGATTTTTACATTAAAGATATAGTTTGCAAAGGCGCTGAAACCGGCATCTTCGTTCGCGGCCTTCCTGAAATGAAT
Source organism: Ohtaekwangia koreensis (assembly GCF_900167975.1). Taxonomy (GTDB): domain Bacteria; phylum Bacteroidota; class Bacteroidia; order Cytophagales; family Cyclobacteriaceae; genus Ohtaekwangia; species Ohtaekwangia koreensis. The sequence continues at coordinate 879,402 of NZ_FUZU01000004.1, read as the reverse complement.
ATCAAAAACATTTCCATTGAGAATGTATCGATCCAAAGTAAAAAAGGTTTCGAATGCACGGAAGGTGACAACATCACGCTGAAAAATGCTACGCTTTATTGTGATGATAAAAATGTTGTAGAGGTTCACGACAGCAAAAATCTGCTCCTTGAAAATATACAGTATAAATCCAACGATGTATTGCTGAGTGTGAGCGGCAGTCGGTCGAAAGACATTCGCCTTTTAAACACAGATGCATCAAAGGCAAAGAAAGAAATTCTGCTGGGTGCAGGAGTTTCTGAGAAGGTGGTTAAAAAGAAATAACGAAATATATCCCTCGTAATAAAATTTTTGAAATGATGAAAGTAAAAATTCTGCTCCTCGCATTTACCAGCTGCCTGATGTACTCTTGTATAGCGCAGCAGAAACCATGGGGCGTACGCATGGCGGAGACCATGATCAAAACTTATCCCGATTCTATAGTTGTAAAGAGAGCGGGGGAAGTCGTGGCAAACCGCCCGACACGGTGGGACTACGAGCAAGGTGTTCTTCTCAAAAGTTTTGATGTGCTGTCACAACACACCGGTGACAAGAAGTACTTTACCTATGCGAAAAAGATAATGGATCATTTCGTTCAAGCGGATGGTTCTATTCGTACATATGATCTGCTAGAGTATAATATTGATCACATTACTCCAGGACGTGTAGTGTTAGCGTTGTATAGCGAAACAAAGGAAGAGAAGTATAAGAAAGCAGCTGATTTGTTGCACGAGCAACTGAACTGGCAACCACGCACAAAAGAAGGTGGCTTCTGGCACAAGCATCGTTATCCATATCAGATGTGGCTCGATGGTCTATACATGGGCGAACCGTTTTCTGCCGAGTATGCAATGATCACCAATAACACGAAAGGTTTCGATGATGTGATTAATCAGTTTGTCTGGATGGAAAAACATGTTCGTGATAGCAAAACTGGCCTGCTATACCATGCGTGGGATGAAAGTAAAAAGCAACGCTGGGCTGATCCCGAAACAGGCCGTGCCCCCGGTTTTTGGGCCCGTGGCATGGGCTGGTATGCAATGGCATTGGTAGATGTACTCGATTATATACCGAAAGATCATCCACGGCGAAAAGAACTTGTTGCTATACTTCAGCGCCTGGCAGCAGCACTGAAAAATTACCAGGACCCGGCATCGGGTGTATGGTATCAAGTTGTGGATAAAGCCACCACGAAAGGAAATTACCTCGAAGCTTCGGCCAGCGCCATGTTTGTATATGCACTTGCAAAGGGTTCACGTCTGGGGTATATTGATAAAAGTTATAGTGCACTTGCTAAAAAAGGTTTTGAAGGCATGTTGAAAAACTTCATTGAGACGGATGCTGACGGCACGGTACATCTTGTCAAGACGGTAAGTGTTGGCGGCTTAGGTGGTATTCCATATCGTGATGGAAGCTTTGAATACTATATCAGCGAGCCACTTCGTACCGATGACCTGAAGGGCGTTGGTCCGTTCATACAAGCAAGCATTGAAATCGAACTGATGACAAAAAAATAGGACCACATGAAATATAGTATCATCCTCGCATTTATACTCTTCACGAACAGTCTTTTTGCGCAGACGCTTGAAAAGGATTTTCCGGAATCTTTTAAAGTAAAGATCACCAATACGATCAGTGTACCTCGCGAAAATGTTTTGATTGTCTTGTCTCCTGATGAGGTAAGCAAGCAATCAAAGAAATTCAACAGTAAAGCCTTTGTTGTAGTAGCGGGAGGTAAAGAAATACCCAGCCAGTATAATGAGCAGGATCAAGACAATAAAGGAATTGTTTTTGTACTTGATAAACTGGAAGCATCAGCATCGCGGGATATCGTAGTGCGCTTTCATCCTACAGCAACTATACCACGTAACTATACGAAACGTACACAAGCAGAGCTTTCTCATAAAGTAGGAGGCGAGTGGAAGAATCGCGAATATATAGGGGGTACTTTTAAGAATGTTGATTTTCTGCAAGTGCCACCAGAGCATAAAGACCATTCATGGTTTATACGCTATGAAGGTCCAGGGTGGGAATCTGATAAAGTAGGATATCGTTTTTATCTCGACCAACGTAATGCTTCCGATGTGTTTGGTAAAAAAACTCCGGAAGTAGCATTGCAACTCGCAGGTCAGGATGGATTTGATTCTTACCACAACATGCAGCCCTGGGGTATGGATGTTATGAAAGTAGGAAAATCATTAGGTATAGGTTCTATAGGTTCGTTTCACAACGGCACCGCTATACGGGTTGAAAAGACAGATGCTGTTAATTGCCGCATCACTGAAAATGGAAATATATATTCATCCATCCTTACAAATTACATTGGCTGGGCTGTAGCCGATAAGAAGCACGATGTGCAGTCACGGTTATCCATTCATCAAGGTACACGCCTTACGCATGCACTGCTCGATATTTCCAGCGATCCTGATAATATAGCAACCGGCATCGTGAAAGATAACTTGGCAAAACTTTTCACCGGAAAAGGTGATGCAAAACACTGGGCATACCTGGCGACCTATGGCAAACAAAGTCTCAATAATGATGAGCTTGGACTTGCCGTCTTATTCAAGCCCTCAAATATTATTGAATTTACAGAAGATGAATTCAGTCATGTAGTAAAGCTCAGACCTGAACAAGGTAAGCTTGACTATTACTTTCTGGCGGCTTGGATAGGAGAGCCGGATGGAATAAAAAACGAAAAGGAATTCCTGGACTATATTAATAAAGTATCCCTCGAATTGGCTAATCCAGTTAAGATTGAGATCACCCGAAAATAATCGGTAGTATTCATTTTTAGTGGCCGTCCGGTTATTCCCGGGCGGCTATTTTTTTGGAATTAACGGTAAAATACCTAAATAATGCGCATTCGATTGTTCTTTGTAAAAAACGTTTGAAAAATCGTTTGTAACGATTTTGTGATTTCAAAAATGTTGTTACTTTTACTAAATAGTGCAATCGATTGCTCAATGTTATGAATTCCCCAATATGCTTTCCGTTACATTTTATTGCGGTATGCGCAATCGGCACAAAAGTGAAATCTGATCCAATCATTTTAACCGCCTATGAGTATACCTATACACCTAAAAAAATGGATGATAACGCTGCTGCTTGCACTGGTTGCCATAGCTGCAGATTCCATCCCGCTGCTTGCCCAATCAAGGACTGTCACTGGCATTGTAAAGTCAGATGATGGATCGTCTCTTCCGGGTGTTTCCATCATTGAAAAAGGAACGAGCAATGGAACTGTGACAGATGCTGAGGGTAAGTTCTCACTATCCGTTTCTGCTGATGCCATTGTAGTGGCTTCGTTCATTGGAATGAAACCGCAGGAGATCACGGTAGGAAATCAAACGACACTAGACATCTCCATGCAACCTGATCTCACAACGCTCGATGAAGTTGTTGTAGTAGACTATGGATATGGTACTGTAAAGAAATCCGATCTAACCGGATCAGTCGCTACATTATCGGGTAAAGATCTTTCCAGGATCCCGGTGTCCAGTGCGGCACAGGCGCTAACGGGTAGGCTACCCGGTGTAAATGTATTGACTACCGATGGTTCTCCGGATGCAGAAATTGTGATTCGCGTTCGCGGAGGCGGCTCGATCACACAGGATAATTCGCCACTCTATGTTGTAGATGGTTTCATCGTTTCAAGTATACGAGATATACCTCCAACCGATATTGAGAGTATAAATGTTTTGAAAGATGCATCGGCAACCGCTATATATGGAGCACGTGGGGCCAATGGTGTTGTGGTTGTAACAACCAAGCGGCCTGTAGCCGGAAAAACGATTGTGTCCTATAGCGGCTTTTTGCAATCCAAACAACTACCCAAAAACAGAAAATATGAAGTGCTTTCGCCTTATGAATACGTAATGGCGAACTATGAATATGCCAAGCTGCGCTCTCAGACAAACGTAGATGATTTTGAAAAGTACTTTGGTAAGTATGACGATCTCGAGCTATATAAATCAAAGAAGCCAACAGACTGGCAGGATGAACTATTCGGTGATCCTAAATTGTCTCAATATCATAATTTAAGTATAAGCGGAGGAACAGAGAAGACCAAACTTGGTTTGAGTCTTACTAATAATACGGATGAAGGGCTTATGCTTAACTCAGGCTATAGCCGCACCGTAATTAATTTTAAAGTAGATCATCAGATCGCCAATAAATTAAAGTTTGAAGCCTCTGCACGTATTACGAATACAGAAGTGGATGGTGCAGGTACTTCAGGCAATGCGCAAATCAACATTAAAGATGCCGTACAGACACGACCTGTAAATGGTATAGCCGATGAAATGGATATTGATCTGACGCAAGTAAATTCTGATGATGACTTTCAATCGTTTCTCTTGAGTCTGGTAAGTCCGAAAGAACTTGCCAAACAAGATTGGCGAAACAGAACAACAAATGCCTATGTGTTCAATGGTGGCGTTACCTGGAATATATTGGATAACCTTGATCTGAGAAGTACATTCACAACTTCCCGCACATTCGATGAGAATCTTCGATTCTACGGACCGTTAACCAGCGAGTCATTTAATAACGGAAGTAGTTTACCGCTGGGTGAGAAAACCGAGAACAATGATTTCTCTTATCGTTGGTTCAACACAGCTACCTATACCGTAAAAAATATAGGTGAACATAGCCTTACAGTTCTGGTCGGGCAAGAAATTTCTTCAGAAGGTGGCAAGCGTAATTTTGTAAGGTCTGAAGATTTCAGGGCATCGATTGCTCCTGAAGAACTTTTTGCCAACATGGCGTTCGGTAGAACGGATCGTCATGAAACTACGGAGAAGATCAACTCCAATCGGTTCTCGCTATTGGGAAAAATGGATTACCAATGGAAAGGTAAATATCTGGCTACTGTTACATTTCGTTCGGATGCTTCCAGCAGATTTGCGAAGGAAAATCGTGTAGGATATTTTCCGGCAGTAGCTGTTGCCTGGAAATTATCGCAAGAGAGTTTCATGACTGGTCTCACTTTTATAGACGAGGCAAAGCTTCGCGTGAGTTATGGTAAAACCGGTAACGATCGTATCGATGCAGGAGCAGCGCAGTTCTTATTCTCAGGCACGACAACACGCGGACCTGGCTGGGGAAATGTAGATAATGTATACTATACGCCGAGTAGCACAGTACTGTATAATCCGAATATAAAGTGGGAGACAACCATTAACCGGAATGCCGGTCTTGATTTCACTCTGCTGAAGTCAAGAATTGAAGGTAGCCTGGATGTATACTATAATACTACGAAAGACCTGTTGTTACAATCCGCTATACCTCCTAATACCGGTTTCCCTTCCCAATGGGATAATATAGGAAGTACGTCTAACAGAGGTATTGAACTCGGATTGAACACCTATATTATAGAATCAAATGACTTCACGTTCTCTGCCAATTTTAACATTGGTATGAATCGCGGAAAAATAGAGAAGCTTGACGGTACAGACAGCCGCTTCTTTCAGTCCAATTGGGCCAGCACAGATCTGAACAACATCAATGATTTTTATTTCAAAGTAGGTGGCCGAGTTGGCGATATATATGGATACGAAACAGCTGGCATGTATACTACGGATGACTTTGAAAGTTATGATGCTGCTACCGGTAAATATATACTGAAAGGTGGCGTAGCCAACTCAAGTGCAGTGGTCGGCAATACGAATATCCGTCCGGGCTTTCTCAAGCTGGTAGATCAGATCACCGTAGATACGAATGCCGATGGTATACCCGATGCAACGGATGGCTTGATCAACGCAGATGACCGAAAAGTAATTGGAAATACGTTACCAAAAGTGCAAGGCGGTTTAGGTTTTAACGCCAGCTATAAAGGATTCGACCTTTCAGTATTCTTCAACTACCAATATGGTAATGATGTTTATAACACGGGCAAGATTCAGTACAACCAGTTCAGACGCGTAACCTATGGCAATATGCTGAACACCATGAATTCTGATAATCGATTTACCTATATAGATGTAGAGGGCTCCTATACCGGAACACCAGGTGAAGTAGTGACTGATCTTGGTCAATTAGCGGAGATGAATGCCGGTAAAACCATGTGGTCGCATAACAGCTATGGTATAGCGGGTGCCGTTATACATTCTTGGGCTGTTGAAGATGGATCTTTCATCCGTCTGAATAATCTCTCTATAGGATACTCTTTGCCGAGAAGTATAATTTCCAAAGCAGGCATGTCGCGCGCCAGAGTATATGTAACGGGTAACAATCTTCATATCTGGACGAAGTATTCAGGCTACGATCCTGAAGTAAGTACTTCACGAAGCTCAGAGTATGCGGCATTGACACCTGGTGTTGATTATTCTTCTTTTCCAAGAAGCCGCTCCTATACTATCGGAGTTGATATCTCATTTTAAGATTGACTACAACAGAATATGAAAATCAAAAATATTTTATTGGTTACAACCGTACTGATGCTAAGTGCTTGTAACGATTTTCTGGAGCCCGATTCATTGTCAACGTTCAATACAGAATTTGTATACTCGAATGTAGATGATGCCAGGAAGGGAGTTAATGCTATATACTCTTATTTTGGGCAAGATGCATTTCGTTCGCGATTGTCCAACAACATGGTGGGGAACACCGATATCGAACATCAAAGCGGATGGAGCAGTGCTGCCGACCGTTATCAGATCTGGGACCTGAAAGCATCACCGACAAACAAAGACCTTGATATAGTCTGGACATTCGCCTATCGTGCAATCCGTGATGCTAACATTTCTATTGAAGGAATTTTGGGAAGCAACGCTTTCAATTCTCCGGATGCTGTTACTTCCAAAACGATGCACCATCTGTTGGGTGAGGCCTATACATTACGGGCATACTGGTATAGCATGCTCATCTTTTATTTCGGCGATGTGCCCTTTATTACCGAAGCACCGAAAGCAGGAAGTAATTTTTACCTGCCGAAAGAAGACCGGAACGTAATTCTTTCACAGTTAATCCAGGATATGATCGATACAGAAGCAGGCATGTTCTGGGCCGATCAAACTCCATATGGTATCGAACAAGTAAACCGTGAATATACGTTGGGTATGATCGCACGGCTTGCGTTACAGCGCGGTGGTTGGTTTTTAAAACCCGACCTGACTATGGCACGTGAAGGCGATTACCTCGAATACTATCAGATTGCGAAAGACTATAGCAAGAAGCTTATGGATCTGAAAGATCGTCCGCTTCCTGCAGACTATAGACAAGTATTCATGAATGAGTGTAAGTTCATTGCCCCGGTAAACAGCGATATACTTTTTGAAGTGCCGTTTGCCGTTGGCAATGGCGATGTAGGGTGGAATATAGGTATAACTGTACAAGGTGGCCCAACATCCTTACACGACTATGGATCCGGTAATAACTACATGGCAATTCCGCCAACCTATTACTATTCTTTTGATACAACAGATGTTCGTAGAGATGTAACCTGTGCTTTGTATAAAGTCAATATGAACTTTGAAGAGGAATTTGTTGGCGCAGGTACATCGCCAAGTCCAACCAACATAGCGCAAGGTAAATGGAGTCGTCATTTTCTCGATACGCCTCCTGGTAAATCGACAGCAAAAGGTACCGGTATAAATTGGCCTATGCTTCGTTACGCAGATGTGCTATTAATGTTTGCAGAAGCAGAAAACGAATTGAATGGTCCGACAGGTGATGCTCAAGGTGCACTGCGCAGGGTTCGCGAACGTGCATTTCCTGTAGCATACTGGGCGACTAAAGTGGATGAGTATATCAGCAATGTTTCCGGTGGAAAAGAGTCATTCTTCAACGCTATTGTTAATGAGCGGGCATGGGAATTTGGTGGCGAAATGATTCGTAAGTATGAGTTGATCCGCTGGGGTATATATTCTCAAAAAATGACGGAAACAGTCGAGGGGTTAAAGAAGATGGCGGATGACGCTTTCAATGGAACAGGAACGCTACCGGACTATATTTACTGGAAGCGCGATGCAAGCGGGAAATTTAAAGTGTTAAACCCTAATAAGAAGATACTGGCTGCACCAGATGAAACCTGGACAAGAAGCCCGTTCCTGATCGATCTTCATGATAACACACTTACATATGATGAATGGATTACCCGCGACTGGGCGAACTATACGAATGGAACAGTTCGCTATATTTTCCCGATCCCAACGATTGGAATAGAGAACAGTAAAGGTACGTTGAAAAATGATGGCTATGGTTTTGGTGGCGGATAAGGCCTTTGAACAACCTAAAAACATTCTGTCACCTAAAGTCTGAGATATGAAAATCAAGAAATTAAATATATATACTATACTCCTTGCCATTGGTGTTGTCGCTGCATTTTTGACAGCGTGCGATGATGAAGAGGTATATCCTGAAACACGCCTCTTCAGGCCTGTGCTGCAGGAAGACCTCTTTGCAGAGGGCAATTCTATCATTGTTCGTTTGGGCGACTTGAAAAAAGCTGTCTCCTATACATTGGAAGTGAGCCGCGATACATTCAAGACGATCGATTACACTATACAGTCCGATACGAGCTATGTTGTGATCAATGAGGAATTGTTGAATGGTGATCCACTCTTCTGGAATACACTATACCAGGTGCGTGCTGTAGCCCACGCCGAAAAATCTGAATTTGATAGCAAAATATCTGAACTGGGTAGCGTACGTACAGAACGGTTTCCTACTATTTTAAATTTACCTGCCTCTTATGATGTTACGGATATAGCCGCACGCGTTACATGGACTGTTGCCGGTTTGCCGGTTACCGGTATAAAAATATTTGCTGGCACTGATCTTAAACTCACAACTCCGTTATCGGAGGTTGCTGTGTCCGATGAAGACCAGGCAGATGGAGAAGCGATTATAGGGAATTTGAATGCTGCTACCGGATACCAGATTGCCATCTATAGCGGAGAGACGCTTCGTGGATGGGCAGAGTATAAAACACTTACTGCAGATATAGATCCCACTGCTGCTGGCGTAATAGATCTTCGCGAAAGTGAAGATCCGCAAGCTGTTGCCAACGCAGTGGCTGCTGCTCAAGATGGTTCGATCATCCTGGTAAAACGTGGCGCATCGTTTGATTTGCCAACGGTAGCATTGAACAAGTCTATCACCATTCGTGCTGCCCACGGTTTTGGTGCGAAACGGGCGAAGCTGTTTACAACAACGAACTGGAATATAGCAGCGGGTTCTACCATTGATCATATCCATTTCATAGATCTTGAATTGCGAGGTGATGATTACACCGGTGACTATATTTTCAACCCGTCTGCAAATGATATATCCGTTAACGAAGTACTTTTCGAGAACTGTGAGATCGGAACAATCCGTGGTATCATGCGTATCCGTGGTTCAAATGTAGTGGTGAATAATTTTAAGATCATCAACTCCATCGTGGACAGCCTGGGTAGCTATGGTATATTTACTACAGATACCGACCCGAATGCAGTTACTCCAACGGCACGTGTTAATAATATATTGTTGCAAAACAGTACATTCAATAAACTGCAGGCGGGGATTACTTCCAGAAATAATTCTCAATCGATCGTGATTGATGCATGTACGTTTGCAAATTTAGTACAAGCAGGCAGCAGTAACTATATATTCAGATATAGAGGTGGTGCTGGCAATAATGACGTAACGGGTGGAATCGTAATTAAAAACTCGATCTTCGGCCACGGATGGGATGAAGCCGGAACGAAGGCATACGCGGTCCGCGGCAAGGAAGGATTGCCGAATACTACGATCGAAGTGGTGAGTACCTTTAGCACTTCTGATTTCTCATTCATCGCTACCTACGAAATTGCTGGGTTTCCACTGGGTAACTATACAAGTGGACAAGATGCTCTTTGGACTGATCCTGCCAAAAATAATTTCAATTTCAAGGATAGCGGATTCTCAGGCAGATATTCAAGTGGTGATCCGCGCTGGCGTGCTAAACTATAATTTACTTTAATGGTGTGACTTTTATACAGTCACACCTCTTCATTACGATGCAGCTATATATACATTCCTTTGTGCGTGTGGTGGTGACGTTGGTATTGTTGTCGCTGGGTATCGTGATTCCGAGTTGTAGCAGCTCGGAAGCGGAGCCCGATAACAACAGTAATCCCGATGCTGATAAGCCTGTGCAGGTTGCAGAAGACGCGTATGCATTTCCGGGCGCAGAAGGGTTTGGCCGTAACGCTACGGGTGGACGCGGAGGTAAAGTTCTCTTCGTTACCAACCTGAACGATGCAGGAGAAGGAAGTTTACGCGCAGGGATTCAGGCGGCAGGCGCCCGCTATATAGTATTCAAAGTGTCTGGTACAATCGAATTGAAATCAAAGCTGAACATTAACAATGGTGATATTACGATTGCAGGACAAACCGCTCCTGGCGATGGTATATGTCTCAAAAATTACCCGGTGGGTATCAGTGCTGATAATGTCATCATTCGCTTTATGCGTTTTAGAATGGGCGATGAAGCAAAACAGGAAGGCGATGCTATAGGGGGAAGATTTCATAAGAATATAATTGTAGATCACTGCTCTATGAGTTGGTCAACCGATGAGTGTGTATCTATATATGCCAATGAAAACACAACGCTGCAGTGGTGTATAATTTCGGAAAGCCTTCGGAACTCCGTGCATGGCAAAGGCGCGCATGGCTACGGTGGTATATGGGGCGGTAAAAATGCATCGTTTCATCATAACTTGATCGCGCACCACGACAGTCGCAACCCCAGGCTAGGCGAAGAAGCTGGTAAGGCTTTTGCATTAACGGACCTGGTTGATCTTCGGAATAATGTACTCTATAACTGGGGGAACAACAGTTGCTACGGTGGTGAAGCGATGAACGTGAATATCGTAAACTGTTACTATAAACCAGGCCCGGCCACGGTAAAGAAGGAGCGCATTGTATCCATCGATAAAAATAAGAATGAAGGAACAGAGGTATATAACATCTGGGGTAAATACTATATCAACGGAAATTATGTGGAAGGTAGCCCACAAGCTACTGCGGATAACTGGACATACGGAGTGTATAATCAATTTCACGGAAGTTATGGGACGGTGTCCGATGCAGATAAAGCTGCCATGCGAAAATCGGAACCACATGTGATCAGCAATGCAGTAACAACCCATACTGCACAACTGGCTTACGAGCGCGTATTGTATTATAGCGGTGCATCACTGAAACGTGATGCTGTTGATGTACGCGTAATTGATAATGTGAGAAAGGGAACGTTTTCGTTTCCCGGCTCGAATGGAAGTACGAATGGTATCATCGACACACAAAGCGATGTTGGTGGCTGGCCAATATTGAATTCAACTCCGGTACCTGTTAGCACTGCAGGCGATGGCATACCAGACGAATGGAAAATAGCCCACAAGCTGGATCCCGCAAAGTCTCAGGCGAACGGCAGGGACCTTAGCACAGCATACGATAATATCGAAGTATATATGAACGATCTTGTTCGTTCGATAACAGAGTCTCAAAACAAATAGAAAGAATAGTGATGAAGTTTTACCATAGTATCATTTTGGTGTTGATAAGTATAGGAGCCTTTGCACAAGATGCTTCGTTGGCATTTCCCGGTGCAGAAGGATTTGGAAAATTTACCACGGGCGGAAGAGGAGGAAAGGTATATATAGTAGCCAACTTAAACGACAAGGGACCTGGCAGTTTGCGTGAAGCGATTGACAAAAAAGGTCCACGTACTATACTTTTCGCAATTTCTGGAACAATCGCATTGGAATCTCCACTGAGTATCGATGAAGGAAATGTAACCCTTGCAGGCCAGTCTGCTCCGGGTGATGGTATATGTCTGCGGAATTATCCTATAAGCATCCAAGCGGATAATGTTATTGTACGCTATATGCGTTTCAGACTTGGTGATGAAAAAAAGCAGGAGGCTGATGCCTTCGGAGGAACGAAGGGTAAACGTAATATAATTATCGATCACTGCTCAATAAGCTGGTCAACCGATGAGTGTGCGTCTTTCTATCGCAACAAGAATTTTACATTTCAGTGGTGTATAGTGTCGGAGAGTTTAAATCAATCTATACATCAGAAAGGTGATCATGGTTATGGCGGGATTTGGGGAGGAGAGAAGGCAACGTTTCATCACAATCTGATTGCGAGTCACACCAATCGCTTGCCACGATTCAGCGGATCATCCACAACACCGAATCCTCCTGATGAGCTGGTGGATTTCAGAAACAACGTAATCTACAATTGGAAACTCAACAGTACTTACGGTGGTGAGAAAGGCCGCTATAACATTGTTAACAACTACTATAAACCTGGTCCGGCAACATCTTCAAAAAAGAAATGGATGATTAATCCAACCTCTCCTGTTGGTAAATTTTATGTACAAGGTAATTGCCTGGAAGGAAATATAGCGATAGCAAAAGACAACTGGAATGGCGGTGTAAAAGTGGAACATCCCGATTCGGCAAGAGCATCGCAGCCTTTTGCAGTAGAGCCTATAGAAGAGCAATCGGCTGAGGGTGCTTATAAGCTGGTATTAAAAAACGCGGGTGCAAGTTTCAGAAGAGATATAGTTGACGCAAGGATTGTTGAAGAAGTACAAACCGGTAAGTCAACCATGGGAAAAGATAAGACTGGTATTATAGATTCCCAGAATGATGTTGGCGGGTGGCCTATATTGAAATCAACACCGCCTAGTGCCGATACAGATCGTGATGGTATACCGGATGCATGGGAGGTTGAGCATAAGCTTGATCCTGCGAATGCAAATGATAATATATACTATACATTGGAAAAGACCTATACAAACCTGGAAGTATATTTGAATCAACTGACAGAGCAATAGCCTTACGGCGTTGCTTTTTTTAAAGACTGATTGTGCAATCGATTGCACGTTATGCTATTTACCTGTATTCAATAGATGTAAATGATAAAGTGAAGGAGAGTTATGTCCGAAGCTGCATGTAAATGCCGCGTATCAAGATGACTACGACCCACACAAAAATAAATCGTTATGAAAAACAAATTTATCATTCTCATCTTCTGGTTGATAGCGAATCAAGGATTTGCACAGTCAACACTTTATGTTGCTCCCACAGGTTCAGCAAGTAATCCTGGTACGCTTGCTTCGCCTACTACATTGGAAAAAGCGATAACGTTGGTCACATCAGGCGGTACTATATATATGCGTGGTGGTACCTATAATTACTCCGCCACCATTGTTATCGCACGCGGTAATGATGGAAGTTCTGGTTCAACCAAAAAGATATTTGCCTATAACAGTGAAGTGCCTGTATTGAATTTTTCCGGACAAGCCGTAACAACATCCAACAGAGGTATAGTGCTCGATGCGCTTTACTGGCATCTGAAGGGATTGATCGTTGAACGAGCCGGTGACAATGGTATATTACTTTCCGGGAACAACAACACCGTAGAGAGTTGCATTTTTCGCAGCAACAATGATAGCGGTCTTCAGCTCAGCCGGTATAATACATCCTATACCAGCATCAGTCAATGGCCTGCCAATAATCTTATACTGAATTGTGAAGCATATGATAACAAAGATCCGGACAATGAGGATGCTGATGGCTTTGCTGCCAAACTCACCAGTGGTACGGGCAATGTGTTTAGAAATTGTGTATCACATCATAATATAGATGACGGATGGGATTTGTATACTAAGACCGATACGGGACCGATAGGCCCTATACTATTGGAAAATTGTATAGCTCATAGCAATGGTACACTTACCAGCGGTGGTACTTCTGGTAATGGTGACAAAAACGGATTTAAATTGGGAGGTGAAGATATTTCTGTGAATCACATGGTACGCAGATGTATAGCCTTTAACAATGGCAAGCATGGCTTCACCTATAATCGTAATTTGGGTACAATCGAAATGACGAACAACACTGGCTATAATAACACTGAACGTAATTTTAATTTTGATGGCGGTACTTCTACTTTTAAAAACAACCTGTCTTATTTTTCAAGTTCACATACCAATGATCGCATTGTAGGAACACAGTCTGGAACTACCAATGGTTTTTGGACCAATAACGCAACTGCCAATTTCTCTGTGAACAGCGCAGACTTTGTAAGTCTTACGCCTGGTGCTAACGGTAGCCCTACTGCAAATGGTTTTTTAAACCTGGCTTCAGGAAGTGATCTGATCAATGCAGGGGCGACCTCTACCGGCATTGCCTATAACGGATCAGCACCAGATATAGGGGCCATTGAATCTGGCACTACAACGACCCCTACAACGTATACCCTCACCGTCAACATTACCCCCACAGCGGGTGGCAGTGTTACAAAAAGTCCGAACAACACAACCTATACGGCAGGCACCGTGGTAACGCTTACGGCAGCGCCTGCCAGCGGCTTTACATTTACCGGATGGAGTGGTGGTGCAAGCGGCACAGCAACATCAACCACTGTAACGATGAATGCGAATCAAACAGTGACTGCTACATTCACAGCTTCTACCGGAACGCCAGAGATTGTTTTAACACCCACGGCAGGAAACGCACAAGTTGCATTGAATTGGACAGTCAGTAACATCACACTCACCGCCCAGGAAGTATATCGTGATACAGATTCTGATCCTGCGGGTCGCGTGCGTATAGCCACGGTCGCTACAAGTGCAAGAACTTATACTGATACAACTCCTGTAAATGGAACTACATACTATTACTGGATAAAAGGAATCACCAGTTCGACCTCTTATAATTCAAATGCTGCGCAGGCAACACCACAGGGAAGCGGAGGCGGTACAACCACGATTCGCCTCGAAGATGCAGCTTCGCCTACATCCGGATATTGCAGTGCGGATGGTTCACGGCAAAATTCATATACAGGCGCAAGCAATGGGTACTATATAAATCTTTCCAACTCGGCTTCAAAAGGTGTTAACTGGAGTGTAAGCACACCTTCCGGTGGCAGCTATACATTAACCTGGAGATATGCGAATGCCGGTTCCACCAGTGCTACAACGGGAAGGGTATTGGTCAATGGCTCTACTATGCTTTCCAGTGTCTCATTTCCAAAAACAAGTTCGTGGAGTACGTGGACAACTGCGACAGCAACAGTGAGTTTAAATTCCGGTGTGAATACGATTCGATTGGAGACAAGCGTAGCCGCTGAGTTTGCAAATATAGACTGGATGGAAGTAACCGGAAACAGCCCTGCTGCAGCATCATGCGGATCGAGTGCACGGTCTGCTTCTCCGGTAGCGGAAGATGGTTCCGAATTCAATGCGTTGAATATGAAGGTGTATCCCAATCCTTCCAACGGACTGGTTACTTTGAAATTTGAATTGAAGCAAGCAGGCCCTGTACGCGTAGCGGTATACAATACGTTGGGAAAAACAGAGGTTACCTCACCAGAAGCAATATATGAAGCCGGTACACATGAAGTGAACCTGAATATAGGCAACTCGAGAGGTGTTTATATAATGACGTTGAAACACGGACAGAAAACAAGCCGTCAGCGATTAATAGTTGAGTAAATTATTTTCAGGATCATTCTCTGTGTAGTAAAGCCAATGAGAATGATCACTGGATAAAAATAGAAATGGAGGTATAGGATGCTGTGTGGGTAAAAATCCTATATCTTCATTTCTTCAAAAATAAAACAGTCAGTAGAATGAAGTTGATTTACAGGATTAAGCTTTTATTTTTTTGCACGACTCTCTTTTTTAACGTGCAGGCGCAATCATCAGAAGGTAGTAATTACATCTCTAAAGTGTGGGTATCCGATCTGGGTAATGGGTCGTACAAGAATCCAGTATTGAATGCAGACTATTCTGATCCCGATGCGTGTCGCGTGGGCGAAGACTTTTACCTCGTTGCTTCCAGTTTTGATGGTATACCGGGGCTTCCTATACTTCATTCCAAAGATCTTGTCAATTGGACCATCATTGGTCATGCATTAAAACGCCAGCCACCTTTCGAGCATTTTGAAAAGACACAACACGGTAATGGTGTATGGGCACCCGCCATCCGCTATCATGATAATGAATTCTATATATACTATCCCGATCCGGATTTCGGGATATATGTTACAAAATCAAAAACTGCAACGGGTCCGTGGAGTGAACCTGTACTGGTTGAAGGTGGTAAAGGATTAATTGACCCTTGTCCGTTGTGGGATGACGATGGAAAAGTATATCTCGGGTACGCGTATGCCGGGAGCCGCGCTGGTATAAAAAGCATTGTCGCTGTAAAGCAACTGAATGCAGAGGGCACAAAAACATTAGATGAGGGCAAGCTGGTATATGATGGCCACGAGCTCGATCCCACCATTGAAGGCCCGAAGCTCTATAAGCGAAATGGTTATTACTATATCTTCGCCCCTGCAGGTGGAGTTGCTACCGGTTGGCAACTTGTACTCCGGTCGAAGAGTATATATGGGCCATATGAGCGCAAGGTGGTGATGGATCAGGGATCAACTCAGATCAACGGCCCGCATCAGGGTGCTTGGGTCGATACACCTTCCGGTGAACATTGGTTTTTGCATTTTCAGGATAAGGAAGCGTATGGCCGTGTGGTGCATCTTCAGCCTATGAAGTGGATCAATGATTGGCCGGTGATCGGCATCGATAAAGATGGCGATGGTAAAGGCGAGCCGGTGCTCACCTATAAGAAGCCAGCCATGACAAAAACATTTCCGATCGTGACACCGATGGAAAGCGATGAGTTCAATGGGAATGCACTCGGCCGTCAGTGGCAATGGCAGGCAAATCCAAAAGCTACATGGTCATTCATGAACGTAGCGAACGGATCACTCCGTTTATATTCTGATAAAGTTTCGGATGAAGCAAAGAATTACTGGGATGTTCCAAATATACTCTTGCAGAAGTTTCCAGCCGAGGAGTTTATGATGACTACCAAATATACTTTCACCCCCAATGAAAAACTTGAAAATGAACGGGCAGGCTTCGTTGTCATGGGGCAGAGTTATGCATACCTCGCACTGAAAAGTACAAAAGAAGGCATGCAACTTATATATGTAACCTGTAAAGATGCCGCAAAGGGAAAAGCGGAAACTGAAACGGTTATAATGAAATTAAAGGACAAGACTATATACACGCGAGTCACAGTCCGGAAAGGAGCGAAGTGTCAATTTAGCTATAGTACCGATGGACGGAAATTTGAAAGTATAAAAGAAGATTTCCAGGCGGAGGCAGGGCGATGGATTGGTGCCAAGGCCGGGATTTTTTGTACACGTGCTACGCAGATTAACGACTCCGGATACGCGGACTTCGACTGGTTCAGAGTAGAGCCGGTTCGGTAACAATGAAATTAATTTGGATAGGGATATATACAGTAACGAGCTATGCGAAGGATCATTTTAATTACATTTCTTCTTTTGTCGATAAGCGATTCGTTTTCACAGACGGTCTATAAGGATAAATATGTTGTGGCGCAAGATGGCAGTGGTGACTATAAAACCTTACAGGAAGCTATCAACGTCTGCAAGGTTTTTCCTGATAAAAGGATCGTGATCCAAATCAAACCCGGTATATATAAGGAAAAGGTGGAGGTATATTCCTGGACCAATCGCATATCCCTTATCGGTGAAGATGCGAATACCACAATTATATCGCACGATGATTATTCCGGCAAGGGATCTCACAATACATTTACCTCCTATACCTTTAAAGTATTGGGAAATGATTTCTACGCCGAAAATATAACCTTTGAAAATGCGGCAGGTTCGGTGGGGCAGGCTGTTGCGTTACATGTGGAGGGTGACCGCTGCATTTTTAAGAATTGTCGTTTCCTGGGGAATCAGGATACCATCTATACCGGAGGCGATAGTAGTCGCCAGTATTTTCTGGAGTGCTATATAGAAGGAACCACTGATTTTATTTTTGGAGCTGCAACCGCTGTGTTTGAGAATTGTACGATTCACAGTAAAAAGAATTCGTATATAACAGCGGCTTCCACTACGGAAGGTAAGCAATACGGATATGTATTTTTGAATTGTAAACTTACCGCCAGTCCGGAAGCAACGAAAGTATACCTGGGTAGGCCATGGAGAAATTACGCAAAAACTGTTTTTGTTAATTGTGAACTAGGAAGCCATATCCTTCCCGAAGGATGGCATAACTGGAGTAAGCCCGATGCAGAGAAGACAACGTTTTATGCGGAATATAATTCAACAGGTAACGGTGCCAATGTTGCTTCGCGTGTACTCTGGTCGCATCAATTGACAAAGAAAGAATCACAGTTGTATACATCCAGAAATGTTTTAAAAGGAAGTGATGAATGGAATCTGACAGCAAAATGAAAATCAAATATATAGTTTCAATCCTGGCTTTCGTTGTAGTGCCCTTCATAACGAAGGCGCAGGTAAAGTATGACTTTGTTGTGGCGAAAGATGGGACAGGTAATTTTAAAACTGTGCAAGAAGCAATCAATGCGGTTCCTGACTTCCGGAAGAATCAAACTATCATCTTTGTTAAGAACGGTGTATATAAAGAGAAACTCATACTGGCAACTTCAAAGACCAATGTGAAATTCATAGGCGAAGATGCCATGAAAACAATTATCACGAATGACGACTTCGCGCAAAAGAAAAATCGTTTTGGTGAAGAAATGGGCACCACCGGCTCTTCGACTTTTTTTGTCTTCGGTGATGATTTCTCAGCTGAGAATATAACCTTTGAAAACTCCGCTGGTCCGGTCGGACAGGCTGTTGCCGTGCGCATTGATGGCGATCGCGTAACTTTTAACAAGTGTAGATTTCTTGGGAATCAGGATACCCTTTATCCACATGGAGAGAAAAGCAGGCAGTACTATAAAGATTGCTATATAGAGGGAACTGTTGATTTTATATTTGGATGGTCAACAGCAGTATTTGATAATTGCACAGTGTTTTGTAAAAACAACGGATATATTACAGCAGCCTCTACGTTGGACACCGTTCGCTATGGATTTGTATTTATCAATTGCAAAATTACTGGTGATGCTCCTGCGAATTCGTTTTACCTGGGGCGCCCCTGGAGACCTTTTGCTAAAACTGTTTTTATAAATTGCTACCTTGATAAGCAGATCAAGCCTGAGGGTTGGCATAACTGGGATAAGAAAGATGCCGAGTCTACATCTTTTTATGCGGAGTATAAATCGAGAGGTCCCGGAGCCAATGACAAAGCGCGCGTCAACTGGTCGCACCAGCTAAGCGATGAAGAGATGAAGACTTTTACATTGGAAAATATTTTTCGAGATTGGATAGTGAAAGATGGTAAGCATAAGTAAGAAAGTGATTCGTGAATTTATAGTTTGTAAGTATAACAATAGAACCTCTATATAACCGATGCCAGTTTTAAAATCAGAAGATGCAATAATCACGAAAGTGAAGGATGGTGTTGAAAGACGTCTCATCCATACCAATGACTTGATGATGGTCGTGATCGATTTCAGCAGTGGACCATGGAGTGAGCCGGAGCCTCCACATTACCACGTACACGAACAAACAACTTACGTTGCGGAAGGCGAAATTATTTTCTTTTGTGAAGGAGAGCCTGATCAGCGATTGAAAGCAGGCGATATGTTCAGCGTTCCTTCTAATAAGAAACATACTATACAGCTGCTTACAAAATATGTCCGCCTCATTGATAGTTTCAATCCCATCCGACAAGAATTTCTAAGTTAAGATGCGATTTACAAGTGCTATACTTATTTGTCTCTATAGCTTGTCTGTTGCCGGGCAAAAGCAGTATAGTGTTTTTGACTGGAAGGCTGAAGCTACTTTAAATGCATACTTGCTTCAGCAAATGCATGCACAGTATGACGAACGGAGAACTGTGTTGCAGAAAGCACTTCAGTCACGCGAAGCCTTGCTGGCTTATCGCGATGCCTGTAAAGCACGTTACAAAAAAATACTGAATGCTTTACCGGTGGTGACACCGTTGAATGCGAAGGTCACCGGTATACTTCAGCAAAAGCACTATCGAGTAGAGAAGGTTATATACGAAAGTATACCGAATCATCATGTGACCTCCAATCTATATATCCCGGAAGGCAAAGGGCCTTTTCCCTCCGTGTTGTTGTTTTGCGGACATGAAGCCGATGCAAAAGCAACGGAGTCGTATCAAAAGACGGCTATTCTTTTTGCGCAGCATGGATTTGTGGTACTGGTGATTGATCCCATTTCACAAGGAGAGCGATATCAGCTGACAGATATAGGAGGGAAGCCGCTTACACGTGGCGGAACTACCGAGCATACTTTGGTGAATAGTGCTGCTAACCTGGTTGGAAGTGGTGCAGTAGCCTATGAGTTGTGGGATAATGTACGGGGATTGGATTACCTGGTAACGCGCCCTGAAGTAGACAAAGACCGAATCGGTTGTCTGGGCAATTCTGGGGGTGGAACGCAGGCAGCATATTATATAGGTTTCGATGATCGCATTAAAGTTGCTGCACCTTGCAGTTATATAGCGCGAAGAGAACGTAACCTGGAATTGATTGGCGCCAGTGATGGCTGCCAGCATATACCTTATGAAGGTGCCGAGCAATTGGAGATCAGTGATTTTCTGATCATGTTCGCTCCAAAGCCTTTGCTCATTCTTGCCGGACGTTATGATTTTGTAGACTATATCGGAGCGGAAGATGTTTATGCCGAGCTCAAGCAGGTTTATTCCGGTTTGGGTGCTCCCGAAAAAGTTAGCTTGTTTACAGTGGATGACGGACATGGTATATCTAAACCAAAACGTGAAGCAGCCGTAATGTGGTTTCACAAATGGCTCAAGGGTAAAGATGTTCTGGTAAAAGAAGAAGAAAAGCTTCCAACGCTTTCGGTGAAGGAATTAAGTTGTACAACTGCCGGCCAGGTAAACGCTGCATTTAAGGATGAAGTAAATGATATAGCGCGGTCCGCTGCAACCGCGGAAGTGCTAAAACAAAAGCGTAATGCTACAAGCGATCTTACAGAAAAAGTAAAGACCGCCCTACGAATTGATCTGAGCCAGCGACCTATAAAAGTGGAATCCGTTGGGACTATTGCTAGCGCGGAGTATACTATATATAAAAGTATTCTACGAAGAGACGGTGACATTCCTTTGCCGGTGCTGACGCTATATCCAAAAGGTGAAGTAACGGAAGTTGTCTTGTGGCTTCATGAACAAGGCAAGCAAAAGATAGCAGACAGTGTCGCGCTATTGAAACAATACTTGGAGCATAACCAGGCCGTTGTGATGGCCGACCTGCGTGGGCTGGGAGAGATGAAAGACCCCGCTTCCTTCAATGATCCAAAATACTATAACCAAGAGTATCGCAATGCCATGATATCGCTGCACATCGGTAAATCGTTGATAGGGCAACGGACACTGGATGTATTATCATTAATCGATTTTGTGAAGAACGACAGCCAATTGTCAAAGGCATCGATTCATATTAACGCGAGGGGCGTTGCAGCTCTATCGGCTTTGCATGCTGCAGTAGTTGATAACCGTTTTACCAAGCTAACACTACAAAAGAATCTGACTTCGTTCGAAAATATATATTCGAATCCTACACTATTGAACTGGTATTCCTATTGCATCCCCAACGTGCTCGTACATTACGATGTAGACAACCTCATAGCTCACGTAAAGAATAAAGGCGTTTCTCTCACGATTGAATAAAAAACCGGACTATATATAGCCCGGTTTAGCAATTGTTAATCGTTATCAGATGACGGCCATTCGCTTTAGCCGTTAGCCACAGTCGCAGTGTCTTTACGCTTCAGATGAATCGCGGAAGCTGCTTCTTTTTTCAATGACTTCTTAAGTTTCTTTTTCTTCTTGTTGAGTCTGTTGATCCACAAGATTAAACCGGTTATCGGAAATGTAACACCTGCTATGCATGAAAGAAATGCTATGATCCTTCCAGGCAGTCCACCAATTGAACCAACGTGAATCGGATAAAATATTCCGCGAACGCGTTGTCCTAAATTCCGATCAGTATAGAGTGAAGTCCCTAACAGTTTGCCAGTATATTGATCAAAGTAATATTGGTCGGATGCCTTTTCATGAACGGGATCCAAAGGCATAACCGTTACGGCATACGCGGCGATGGAATCTTTAGGTTTATTAATAGAATAATATACTGCATTCGGAACCTGTTGTTTTGCTGCAGCGAGAATTTGCTCCATCGTAACAGGAGCAGTAGCAGCAGCGATCGAAGCAGGAGGTTCAGGACGTTTGTTCTCTGTACCTGTTACCCAATATATACCGTTGTTAAACCATTCAAACGACCATGCCAATCCCGTAAATGCAAAAGCAAATAGAAATATAGAGGTATAAAAACCAATAACAATGTGCAGGTCATGGTTGATACGCTTCCAACCTGCCCACTTTACTGTGAGGTGTTGCTTTAGCTTTGCTTTTGTCTTTGGCCACCAGAGAATTAAGCCCGTGAGTATAATGAACAGGAAAATAGAGGTGCTTATGCCTACTATCAACTTGCCAACATCGCCCGCCAGCAGCCAGCGGTGCAATGAAAACATAGTAAAGAAGAATGAATTGCGATGAGTATATAAACTGATGAGCTCTCCGGTATATGGATTGAAGAAGGCCTGGCTTCCACCACCGCCCTTACCCGCTTCCGGCTTTTTGCCGCCTTCTTTTTTGTGATCACCTTTTTCGGGAGATTTTTTTTCTTTCATCTTCTGGTGTTCACCACCTTCAGCATGTTTCTTTTCTTCGCTATACGTTAGCTCCAGCGAACGTTCCGGGTCACTATATACTTTCACGCTGGATATCGAAGCGCCTTTGACCTTTTGTTTCAAAGTAGCAACTGCGGCATCGAGGTCTACGCGTTTCTCGCCAGGGGTTACAGTATACCGTTCCGGGTAAATGGACATCTGTAATTCTTTTTCAAAGACCAGAGTGGCTCCGGTAAAGCAGACGATCATAATCACTATTCCTGCTGCCAGGCTCAGGTAAAGATGAATGTTTCTCCAGAAATTCTTCATAAAATATTGTTACAAGGATGTATATATACTTTGCGATTTAAAACACAGAAGCCACCTGTGTTCCAGGTGGCTCGTGAATAATCTGATATCGCAATACGTTACCATTTATAGGATAGTGTCGCTGTAAACATTCGCGGTGCGATCGGGTTCACGCTGTTGTCGTCATGTACGTTATAGCTGAGCTCATTGAGCAAATTAGAGACTTTCGCACGTACAGAGATTTGATCAAATGAATATCCTGCTGAGAGATCAAACAGAAAGTAGTTCGGAATCGCCATCAGTTTGTAAGTATCATTGGCTACCGTTGTACGTGTAGATCTGCCAGCAACACGTTCACCAATATAGAATGTTGTAAATCCTACATTGAAATTTTTCAGGAAGCTGTTGCTGAACGTATAGTATACGCTGGCATTGGCAGTATGTGAAGGATTATAGCGTAAACGGCTGTTGTTAATATACTGTGAGCTTTCGGTATACCTTGTATCGTTGTAGCTATAGCCAGCGATTATCGATATTCCATTGATTGGTTTACTCATCACGTCCAACTCTACACCTTTGCTGGTGACTTCACCGGCCAATTCCTGTGGATTGCTTTTATTGATAGCATCATCAGGTATAGGGAGTACAGATTGTGCCAGGTTGCTGTTCACAATCTGATATGCAGTTATGTTTGCTGAAAGAAACCCTTTGAGGAATTCGTTTTTGATACCGACTTCATATTGATCGATAACAGAAGGCGCCAGGCGCTCATTATTAACATCAAGTCCTGTGTTGAGTGTGAATGAATTCGCATAACTGGCAAATACAGACATCTCTTTTAGCGGTTGATATACTATACCAAGACGAGGGCTGAACGCATCATCGTAGGTCTTTGTCTTATCCGTTCCTGATTCCATATAGCTATAGCGAATGCCCGCCAAAAGTTTTACGTTTTCAAGTATGCTGATCAGATCCTGTACATATACACCCACGCGTTGTGAAGGATTTTCGGTTGTACTGGTCAGGCGCATAGTCGGTATATCCGTGCGCTGTTGATAGAGAGAAAGATTATATACATTGATCGTATCGTAAACATTCTTGTTGTTGCCTGTGATGGCGGGATTTTCATAAGCATACGCTTGCGCTGTATTTTCATACTTATCGTTATCAGCGCCAAACAATACCTGGTGCTTTATAGAGCCGGTCGAGAATTTGCCGGTGAGATTAGCCTGTACAATGTAGTAATCCTGATCGGTACCACTTCGTTGTAATCCACGTACCCAACGTCCATCGGTTCGAACAAACTGACTCGATGCATTCGGACGCGTAGTACCGTATTGATCATTGTAGAATCCCTGGTATGATCCCAAAACATTCAGTGTCCAATTGTCATTTAGCGCGTGATTGATTGTGATCGTTGCACTTTTTTGTTCTGCTTTATAGTAAGACCAGCTCGCTCCTAGGAAACGACTGCGTGGTACATCTGCAATCTCATAATTAACAGCACCTGTTCCATAATCAAGTGTGCGATTGTCTTTCAGGTAATCTCCTTCAACGAGAATTTCAGTTTTCTTACCAGCCTTTATGATGAACGATGGATTGAAGTATATTCTTTCAGAAGTTACATTGTCGCGAAAGCTGCGTGCATTTTCATAGCTCGTATTCATACGATACGCTACCTTACTGCTATTGTTTACAGATCCGTATATATCAAGCGATGGTTTATAAAAATCATAGCTTCCAGTGCGGAAGGAAAGTTCACCACCATCCTGGAACTTTGGTTTCTTGGTCACCAGGTTCAGTACACCACCTGCTGTAACATTACCGAATAGTATAGCAGCGCTTCCTTTCAATACTTCAACGCGCTCCAGTGAGCTGATCTCAGGCATCACTCCGTTGTTGAAGCGTACACCATTCTTAAATGTATTGTTGCTACCATAGCTGAAACCACGTCCTGCTATTTCTTCCTGTACTCCGCCCGTTGCGCCCATCAGATATATACCACTGGTGTTTACCAGTACATCGCTTAAGCGACCAGCTTGTTGATTTTCCAAAACTGTTTTGTCAATAACAATCAAACTCTGGGGAAGATCCATCGGTTTTATTCCTGCTTTACCGATCTCAACAGTCTTCTCATTCAGACTTCGTGAGTCACTGATCACAATTTCCTGAAGTTGTTCCGAGTTCTCGGATAATGTAAAATCAACAACCGTTACTTCACCTGCAGCGATATCAATTTGTTTTTCCTGTGGTTGAAATCCTACAAAAGAAGTAATGAGCGTATAGCTTCCAGCCTTAATATTTTTCAGGACGAAAGAACCATCTTCGGAAGTCGTAGTTCCTTTATTGATTTCTTTCAGTGCTACGTTTACAAATGGAGCTGCTTGTCCATCACTGGTTTTTACAACACCTTTAATAGAACCGCTTTGTGCAAACGCAGTCGCGCTAGCAAGGATAAAGACTAAAATGGCAGGGAATCGGGTAAAAAGTGGCATAGTAATTTAGACTTATTATAAACAGCTCAAATGTAGGATTCTATTTAGAATAAGTACAAATAAGAAAGGGGATTAATTTATAATCCCCTTTCAATAGCATAAATAGCGTGTTTAATCTATAGAGATACTCCCCTTTTCCAAGGTATAAAGTCGTCTTGATTTAATTCAACAGCCTTAGCAGTAATCTTGCCGCTGGCAACATCGATAATGAAATCGAGGATATCCTCGCCTTCTTGCTCGATCGTTTTTTCACCTGAAATAATTCCACCAGTATCATAATCGATGATGTCAGGCATTCGCTGAGCGAGTTTAGAATTAGTAGCAATCTTAATCACTTGAGATACCGGGTTGCCCGTTGGAGTACCAAGTCCTGTAGTGAAGAGAATAATCTGTGCACCTGATCCTGTAGTTCCTGTTGTACTTTCAACATCATTACCCGGGGTGCATAATAAATTGAGTCCTGGTTTCTTGATATACTCTGCATATTGCAGTACATCTGCTACTGGAGCTGTTCCTCCTTTTTTAGCAGCACCAGCAGATTTTATAGCATCCGTGATTAAACCATCTTTAATGTTTCCAGGTGACGGGTTCATATCGAAACCTGAACCAACCGCTTCAGCAGCGTTGGAATATGTGCGCATCAGTTTAATAAAGAGTTCACCTGCCTGATCATCTTCACAACGATTGATCAACTCTTGTTCAACACCACACAGCTCGGGAAACTCAGAGAGAATTGTACTGCCTCCAAGTGTTACCAATAGATCTGATGTATGCCCTATAGCAGGGTTTGCAGATATACCAGAGAATCCATCGGAGCCGCCACACTTCAAGCCAACAACAAGTTTACTAAGCGGAGCAGGCTTGCGTTCTATTTTATTCGCTTCGATCAGCTCTATAAATGTCTTCTGTATAGCTTGTGTTAGTAACTCTTGTTCTGTGCCGGACTGTTGCTGATCAAGAATGATAACGGGCTTTGAACCTTTTGGATCAAGCGCTTGAAATCTTTCACGCAGTGTTTTGATCTCTGCATTCTGACAACCGAGACTAAGTATAGTGGCACCGGCTACATTTGGATTGTGAATATAGCCTGCTAACAAAGCGCATAAGGTTTGTGAATCCTGACGGGTACCACCACAACCACCTTGATGCGTTAGAAACTTTATACCATCTATATTTTTGAAGATGCGTGAATGGCCATTCGCTGTGGTAGGTTGAAATGAAACAGACGAGAGTTTATCGGTCTTTCCTTCTTTATATAGACTTACCAATTCGTGAACATAATCTTTGTAAGCATCAGGCTTGCTAAAACCAAGCTCTTCGATAAATGC
Source organism: Ohtaekwangia koreensis (assembly GCF_900167975.1). GTDB lineage: Bacteria > Bacteroidota > Bacteroidia > Cytophagales > Cyclobacteriaceae > Ohtaekwangia > Ohtaekwangia koreensis. The sequence continues at coordinate 852,656 of NZ_FUZU01000004.1, read as the reverse complement.
CTTACTGATTACTTCAACATTTCTGTTCTCGCAAAATACCAAAGGTATAACAAGCCAGTAATTCGCAGTTCCTACCTGACCATCTGCGCGGTGATAACCGAGAAAGGTTTTCTCCTTGAACTTCGATACATCGGGAGGTGTCCACTGGTAAGTTTTCGTTCTTCCGGAATAAGGAGCAGCCTTATGCTTGATGTTGTGCGTGCCGATAACACCACCCTCTTTAATAGGGGAGAGTGCTTTACCAACCACAGTTCCATACATAATAACTTCCTCTTCTGGCTGTAAGGGTTTTTCAAGGAACTTGTGTTTAGCCGGAATATCGTCCACCAGCGTGAGCGATCCTCCATTGAGGGATAATTTTTCTCCGGCTTTGAGGTCTGTCAATGCTACATAAACATTATCAGACGGATGAATTTTTAGAAATCTGTTTGACATATTGATAAATCACGTATCTTGCGCAATCGATTGCGCAATTTACACACTTTTAATTTTAAAGCAAAGGACGAAATTAATATAATTAATCATGCACCGCACGGTAACAACGACACTCTCCAAACTTTCTAATACGTTGAATACAAATGGTGTCATCCCATTTTTTTATCACCAGGATATAGACCGTGTTTTGGAAGTCATGAAGATTCTGAAACGCTGTGAATGTAATGTGTTTGAATTCACACATCAGCGCGATGCACGCGGTTTACGCATGTTTACATGGCTCGCAGAAAAAGCAAAAGAACTCGATATAATTATAGGTGCAGGCACAGTACTCGATGCCTCGCAAGCGAATCGTTTTATTCAGGCAGGCGCACATTTTATAGCATCACCTTTTCTGCATGCAGATGTAGCACGGGTATGTCATGAAAACAATGTAGTATGGATACCGGGCTGCTCTACTTTTCACGATGTAGCAGAGGCAAAAGCATTGCAAGCATCGCTGGTTACAATTCTTCCGGGTAATATTCTCGGTCCGGCTTTTCTGAAACAGGTTGTAAACGTTCACCCTGAAATATCTTTTATACCCTCGGGTGGTGTTACGCTTGTAAAAAATAATCTGCAAGGCTGGTTTGATGCAGGGGCTTTATGTGTTAGGTTAGGTGAATCATTGTTTACCCGCGAAGATGTGGCTGTGAAGGATTGGGTGAAAGTTGAAGGTAATGTTTACAGAGCACTTCAGGGGATCAAGCAAATAAAAACGTCTATCCTAAGAACCAATTCGATCACAATCTCCGAATGACCTCAGCACCAATTGTAACAGCATTACTTTCGTATGGAATGTCAGGTGAAGTATTCCATGCTCCGCTCATCGCGGCTCACGCACATTTTAACTTGCATACCATCGTTCAACGCAAGAGTACACATGCGAGCAAGCGCTATCCTGATGCACGCATTGTTAACACCGTAGAAAAAGTATTTGAAGATCCTGCAATTGAACTGATCGTAGTAAATACTCCCAATGATACACATGTAGATTATGTGACGCGTGCGCTCGAAGCTGGCAAACATGTAATCGTTGAAAAACCTTTTACCGTAACGGCAGCAGAAGCGGATCAACTGATTGCACTGGCAAAAAAGAAAAACAAGATCCTTACTGTATTTCAAAACAGGCGTTGGGATGGAGGCTTTCTTACCGTAAAAAAAATAATCGCGAATAAATTAGTAGGGAAGATAGCGGAACTGGAAGTGCATTACGACCGCTTCCGAAATTATATACAGCCCAACACCTGGAAAGAAGAAACCGGTAAAGGCACAGGTATACTATATAATCTGGGCTCTCACATGCTTGATCAGATTATAAACCTGTTTGGCTTTCCAAGGGAAATTGATGCGCGCATCGGCATACAGCGTCCCGGAGGTAAAGTAGATGATTACTATGATATACGGTTACAGTATAGCGATTTTCATGTCATTGTAAAATCAAGTTACCTCGTTCGTGAACAAGGACCACAGTATATATTGCATGGCACAGAAGGATCGTTTATCAAGTATGGTATAGATCCACAGGAACAAGCATTGAAAGAAGAGAAGATACCTGGTACAACGGGCTGGGGCACAGAAGAAAAACAATACTGGGGAAAATTGAATACTACCGTTGATGGATTACATGTGGAAGGTGTTATCGAAACCCTGCCAGGTGATTATATGGACTTCTACAACAATATATACGAAGTCATTCGAGAGAATAAACCGCTGGCAGTAAAACCGGAAGAATCACGTGAAGTTATTCGCTTGATTGAAGCATGCTATGAAAGTAACCGTACGAGACAAGCGATAAAATTTTAAACATCACATCCATGTATATTGAAGATATATTCAATTTGAGCAATAGGGTAGCCGTTGTAACCGGAGGAACCGGAGTATTGGGTAGTGCCATGAGCAAAGCATTGGCAAAAGCTGGTGTTAAAGTGGTTATCCTCGGACGAAGAAAAGAAGCTGCAGACATATTAGCAAAGGAGATAAAAGAAGCTGGAGGCGAAGCAATTGGAGTCTCTGCCGATGTATTGAATGAACAGCAGTTAAAAGAAGCAAAGAAAATTATACTCGACCAGTACGGAACAATTGATATACTGGTAAATGGTGCAGGAGGAAATATGCCTGGAGCTACGATTCTTCCCGACAAGAATTTTCTCGATCTCAAAATCGATGACTTTCAAAAAGTAGTGGACTTGAACTTAACCGGAACGGTATTGCCATCGCAGGTATTTGGTGAAGTGATGGTAGCCAAAAAGAAAGGTATAATTATAAATATATCATCGATGACATCGGTTCGTCCCTTGACGCGTGTTGTCGGATATTCTGCGGCAAAGGCATCTATCAATAATCTAACGCAGTGGCTGGCGGTTGAAATGGCGAAGAAGTTTGGCGAAGGAATTCGCGTAAATGCAATTGCACCGGGATTCTTTTTAACAGAACAAAACAAAACGCTATTAACCAATGCTGACGGAAGCCTGACAGCAAGAGGTGAATCCATTATACGCAGTACACCCTTTGGCCGCTTCGGTGCAGCCGATGAACTGAATGGAACATTACTCTGGCTCTGTTCCGATGCATCACGATTTGTATCTGGAATAGTAGTACCCGTGGATGGGGGGTTTAGTGCGTTTACCGGGGTTTGAGGGAAGTGGGGAAGTCCGAAAGACGGAAAGTCCGGAAGTCGGGAAGAGGATGGTGGTGACGACTTGAGTGTGGCAGGGTATATTTTGAGATATAGCATATCCTTTTTATAAGACTAACGCATAAATATTAAGTGCATTACTTCCGGACTTTCGGACTTCCGGACTATAAACATACTTCCGGACTTTCCGACTTTTCGGACTTCCGGACTATAAAAACAACAACACGAAAGAGGAATGAATAAAAGAGTAATCACATTCGGAGAAATTATGCTTCGGCTTTCAACACCGGGATTCGCGCGGTTTACACAAGCCGAAAGTTTTAAAGCTTTATATGCCGGCTCGGAAGCTAACGTAGCAGCATCGCTAAGTCATTTTGGAATTGATACAGCCCATGTTACACGTTTCCCCGAAAATGATCTTGGTAAAACGGCAACACAAACCTTGCAACGATATGGTGTAGATACGCGCTATATTATATATGGTGACGAGCGTATGGGTATATATTTTCTGGAGAATGGATCTATGCAACGCCCTTCGCGTATTGTATATGATCGTTTCAACTCAGCGTTTTCCCACATCAAACCTGGAATGATTGATTGGTCTGAAGTATTGAAAGATGCTTCGTGGTTTCACTGGACCGGTATTACTCCGGCTATCTCGCAAGGTGCTGCCGATGTTTGTAAAGAAGCTATACAGGCTGCAAAGAAATTGAACCTCACGATTTCCGGTGATATAAACTATCGCAGAAATCTGTGGCAGTATGGAAAGACTGCACGCGATATAATGCCATCGCTGATCGAGTCAACGAACGTGATCATTGCCGGTATAGCAGATATGGAGAACTGTGTTGGTATATCTGGCGATACATTTGAAGCCGCCTGCAAAGCCTTCAAGCAAGCGTATCCCAATACAACGAAAATTTCAACTACACTACGCGATTCGGTAAGCTCATCTCATAACAGACTTACCGGTCTCCTGTGGAATGGCAAAGAGTTACTCCAATCGCAGCAATACGAGATGACGCATATAGTAGATCGTGTAGGGGGAGGTGATGCTTTTATGGCGGGCTTAATCTATGGCGTGTTAACTTCTAAAACCGATACTGATACTTTAGAGTTTGCAACCGCAGCGAGCGTACTGAAACATTCGATAGAAGGCGATGTAAATACTGTAACGGTAGATGAGGTTGAGCAGTTGGTAAAAGGCGAGAATGTTGGAAAGTTGTTGAGGTAATTTAAGCGGTTCAATACCAAAGTATAAAACTGGATTGAAGCCTGGACTAAATATAGTATAGAATTATAAAAATATTTTGAGATGAAATTTACAAACCAGCAGATAGTAGATACGATGAAGCGTATAGGGGTGGTGCCTTTGTTTACGCATGATAATGCTGAAGAAGCGCAGCGTGTAGTAGAGGCTGCCTATAAAGGTGGTGTACGCGTATTTGAATTTACCAACCGTAAGAAAAATTCGTACGATGTATTTGTTCACCTGCTGAAACAACGGAGTAACTACCCGGAACTTATGATTGGCATCGGTACGGTGATGGACGGAGCCACTACAAAGAAATTTATAGATGCTGGTGCTGACTTCATTATATCTCCCATTGTGAAATTGGAGATGGCAGAAGTTTGCCGCGCGCATGGTAAACTATGGATGCCGGGATGTGCTACGCTAACGGAAATTGTGACCGCAAAAGAAAATGGCGCAGAGGTTATAAAAGTATTTCCAGGCTCTGTACTCGGCCCAGGGTTTATTTCTTCCATTATGCCGGTTGTTCCCGATTTGCAATTGATGATCACCGGAGGAGTAGAACCCAATGAAAAAAATCTGTCGGCCTGGTTTAAAGCAGGAGCCATGTGTGTTGGAATGGGCTCACAACTTTTTACAAAAGAAATTCTTGCAGAAAAGAATTGGAAGCAACTCGAAAACAATGTACAGGAGATATTAGGTATAGTAAAGAGATTAAGAGGCGAAACGCTTTGATAACAATGTAATTCATCAACCTTAAAACGATTCAACAACCCAAACCCTTATACTGTGGAAAAAACTCAAAACGTAAGCCAGGCGATTGGTAAATATCGATGGACGATCTGTGCTTTGGTGTTCTTTGCAACCACCATTAACTACCTCGACCGCCAGGTGTTAAGTCTTCTGCAGCCACGGCTCGAAGAAATTTTCGGATGGACCAACAGCGACTATGCAAACATCACCGCTGTATTTCAATTTACCTATGCACTCTCCATGCTTTTTGCAGGGCGCTTTATTGATAAGCTTGATACCAAGTGGGGATACGGATGGGCAATTATCATTTGGTCTGCCGCAGCTATAGTGCATGCTGTTGCTATACCCCTGGGCGAAAGTATTTCTGCTTTGGTTGGATGGCTGGGTATAGGAGCGATTTCCGTTTCTGTCGCAGGGTTTATGTTTTCAAGAGCTTTACTTGCTATAGGTGAAGCCGGTAATTTTCCGGCCGCGATTAAGGCAACTGCTGAGTATTTTCCGAAGCGCGAGCGTTCTTTTGCTACCGGTATTTTCAATTCAGGTGCAAATATAGGAGCTATTCTGGCACCACTCACGGTGCCCTGGATTTACAGAAACTGGGGATGGGAAGCTGCCTTCATCGTTATTGGATTTATCGGATTTTTGTGGTTATTCTTCTGGCTATTTTTTTATGAGAAACCGGAGAAACAGAAAAAACTTTCAGCTGCTGAGCTCAAGTATATCAACAGCGATGAAGATGGTGAAGCACCCGTTGTAGATGAAGAAATTATAAAACAGAAAGTATCGTGGGTAAAGTTGTTAGGCTATAAACAAACCTGGGCGTTTGCCTTTGGCAAATTTATGACGGATGGTGTGTGGTGGTTTTTTCTTTTTTGGTTGCCAGCGTATCTCAAAGCACAGTATGGTATAGTTGATCAGGCCATCGTGCTTCCACTTGCTTTATTGTATACTTTGGCGATGGTGGGCAGCGTTATGGGCGGCTGGTTTCCCATGTACTTTATCCGCAAAGGATATTTAGTATATGATGGACGCATGCGAGCCATGCTTGTGATTGCGTTGATTCCATTGGTTGTACTGGCAGCGCAACCGCTGGGAACTCTAAGCTTCTGGCTTCCGGTTCTGCTGATCGGTATAGGTGCCTCTGCACACCAGGCGTGGAGCGCAAATATATTTACAACCGTATCAGATATGTTTCCTAAAAAAGCCGTTGGATCTGTTGTTGGTATAGGTGGTATGGCCGGAGGTATTGGCGCTGTATTCCTTACAAAATTGGGCGGTGCATTGTTCGATCATTACAAGGCCCTCGGTCATATTGAAACCGGCTATACAATCATGTTTACAATTTGTGCCGTTGCTTATCTTATCGCATGGAGCGTGATGAAAGCATTGGTGCCGAAGTATAAACCCATTACAGATTTATAAAAACAATTGTAGTACGAACATTTTGTTTTCATGGAGTGTATAAAAATTTAATTATTTATATTTCACTTCATCTTCAGAGGTGAAGCTCCATGTCAATCAGATTGTTTATTTATTGTTTTGCTGTTTTATTATTGGCCTTTAACAGTGTGTACGCACAAAACGGTCAATATCGATTCTCACACGTTGATCTGAACCACGGCTTGTCCAACAGTCAGGTGAAAGCCTTTCTGAAGGACAGCCAGGGATTTATCTGGATTGGTACTATCTCGGGCCTGAATAGATTTGACGGCAGCACAGCAAAAGTGTTCCGAAACGATCCTCGCGATACTTCCTCCATTGGAGACAATGACATCTTTAAAATTTTTGAAGACCCTTCCGGGAAAATTTGGGTTACCACATATGCCGGTATAAGCGTATACAATCCTGAAACAGAAAAATTTACACGTAACGTAAATCCCCTTCTTCGTCACTATACTATTCCTGACGGACTGATCAGCGATATTGTGAAGGACCGTAACGGAGATTACTGGTTCATGCACGTTACGTCCGGCCTGTTTAAATATATACCTGCGCAGAAAAAAACGATTCGCATCAATCAAAGCGAAAAGGATACTACCGCGATACACAGCAGCAGGGTGGCTTCCATGGCACATGATAAGGCTGGAGATTTCTGGATCTTGCACCAAAATGGTATACTTGAAAAGCTCGATGGAGAAACACTTGCTGTAGTATACCGGAACTACACTATTCACAGACAATACAAGAATGAGCTTTTGGATTATAACCTGATCGCAGATGCCGATGGTGACTTGTGGATATACTTTACGAATTCAAATAAAGGTATATATTACTTTGATGTTTCTAAGCCGGCCCTGCATCATTTTCATAAGGGCTCTGCAAAGCTGCAACTGAACACAGATATTATCCGTGGGGTGGTGCAGGATAATGAAGGGATGATCTGGGTTGCAACCGATCATGGAGGCGTTAACATTATCAACAAAAAGAATTTCTCTGTTCAATATATACTACATAATAAAGATGATGATAAAAGCTTAAGCCAGAATAGCATACAGACTATATATAAAGATTATGATGGGTTTATCTGGATTGGTACCTATAAAAGAGGTGTCAATTATTATCATGAAAATGTAATCAGGTTCCCGTTATTCCGAAACGAAGCAGGTAACAAAAACAGTTTGCCGTTTAATGATATCAATTCTTTCGCCGAAGACGATGATGGTAATATATGGATAGGAACGAATGGGGGGGGCTTGATACAATACGATCCGAAAAATGATCGCTTCCGACAATATACGCATGACCCCCGAAACCCGAATAGCATAAGCGGCAATGTAATTGTAAGTACCCTTTTTGATAGTTATAAAAAGCTTTGGATCGGAACATACTACGCAGGGTTAAATAGCTTTGACGGAAAAAAGTTTATACACTATCGGCATTCAACAGATCCAAAGAGTATAAGTGAGGACAACATCTGGGATATTTTTGAGGACTCTGAACGACAACTTTGGATTGGAACATTACGCGCAGGGGCTGATCGCTTTGACCGGAGCACGAATTCTTTTATACACTATCCATCAGGCGCTGTCAATTCTGTTCACTCTACTTATGTAACGGCTATCGTTGAAGATGCCGATAAGAATTTATGGATGGGCACCGGGTATGGTCTTGATTTCTATGATCGTAAATCGGGAACCTTCACGCAATATTTAAATGATGTAAATAATCCAAACAGCCTCGCGCATAACAATGTTTTTACAATGTTGGATGATGGGCATGGTACATTGTGGGTTGGTACAAAAGAAGGACTAAATCTCTTTGACAAGCAGAAGAAAACATTTAGGGTACTTCGTCAGGAAGATGGCTTGCCTCATAACACCGTACTTACATTGCTACAGGATGGTAGCGGTAATCTTTGGATGGGCACACCACAAGGATTGTCCCATTTAACTATTAGACGAAATGCAGACGGCACCATTGCTTCATTTCGCTTTAGAAATTACGATGAGTCAGATGGTTTACAGGGAAAATTATTCAACGAGGCTGCAGCCTATAGAACACGTGAAGGCAAACTTATCTTCGGTGGTCCAAACGGTTTTAATATATTCAAACCGGGCGATATCCGGATGAACGATAAAAAACCGGTGGTGCATTTTACCGGCTTGCAGATTTTCAACAAAGAAGTAAAGATAGGAGAAGAGATAAAGGGAAATGTAATCCTTGAAAAAGCCATCACGCACACAAAGGAAATACGACTTTCCTATAGCGATAATGTTTTCTCAATAGAATTTGCATCCTTGAACTTTTTTCTTCCGGAGAAGAGTCGCTATAAATACAAGCTGGAGGGATTTAACAAAGAGTGGCTTGCAACGGATGGAAACTCCAGGCGCGTAACCTTTACGAATCTTGACCCTGGTGAATATATACTTCGCGTGAAGGCGTCCAACAACGATGACGTGTGGAACGAAGCCGGGACGTCTATGAAGATTACAATCCTTCCGCCGTTTTGGAAAACGAGAGCTGCATTTGTAGTATATATATGCCTGCTGATGGCAGCGTTGCTGATTACCAGACGGCTTATACAACAGCGTGAGCGGCTCAAGTTTATAATTGAACAAGAGCGCCAGGAAGCACAACGGATGCACGAACTTGACATGATGAAGCTCAAGTTTTTTACAAACGTGAGTCACGAGTTTCGAACGCCGCTCACATTAATCCTTACACCAGTTGAAAAACTGATGAAGGCGGCCAGTGATGATCAGCGCACACAGTTTCAACTCATTCATCGCAATGCCAGGCGATTGTTAAATCTTGTAAACCAGTTGCTCGATTTCAGAAAGCTTGAAGTACAGGAAATAAAATTCAATCCATTCGAGGGCGACATTATCAAATTTATCAGCGAAACAACTTTTTCGTTTTCTGATATGTCAGAGAAAAAGGATATCAAGCTTGATTTCAAATCGTCTCTGGAGTCACTTGAGACTATATTTGATCAGGATAAACTTGAGAAGATTCTTTTCAATCTTCTGTCGAACGCTTTCAAATTTACACCCGAACATGGCAGCGTTTCTGTACTCGTAAATGAATTTCAGCAAGCCGAAGGAAAGTGGCTGGAAATAAAAGTGATTGACACCGGCATCGGTATATCACCGGATAAACAGGAAAAAATATTTGAACGCTTCTTTCAAAGCGATCTGCCCGCCAGCATGGTTAACCAGGGCAGTGGTATAGGATTATCGATCACCAAAGAGTTTGTGCGCGTACACGAGGGCTATATCACCGTTGAAAGTGAAGTAGGCAAAGGAAGCTGTTTCACGGTATCCATTCCAGTGAAGAGTGTAACTATACATGAAACAGCATCAGTTGTGAATGAAGACGTTGCTCCTGTATGGGACGAAAGCCAGCAATCGGAAGCTCCTACACTCTTATTAGTAGAGGATAACGAAGATTTCCGTTTTTACCTGAAGGATAACCTTCGCCTACACTATAGAATTATAGAAGCCCGAAACGGAAAAGAAGGATGGAACCAGGCACTCTCTGCATTGCCTGACCTGATTGTGAGTGATGTGATGATGCCGGAGATGAACGGCATTGAACTTTGTCGTAAAGTAAGGAATGATACACGTGTGTCGCACATCCCGGTAATTCTGCTTACCGCGCGTACTACCGAGGAACAAAAGATGGAGGGCTTCGAAATTGGCGCGGATGACTATATTACCAAGCCCTTCAATTTTGAAATTCTCCAATCGCGTATTCGAAATCTGATTCAGAAACGCGAATCATTCCAGAAAGACTTCAGAAAACAGATTGAGATAAAGGCGAGTCATGTGAACATAACTTCACTGGACGAGAAACTTATTGAGCGTGCAATCAAGTGCGTGGAGGATAATATATCGGATACTAATTTTTCTGTAGAAGACCTGAGTCGTGAGCTCGGTATGAGCCGTGTACACCTTTATAAGAAACTGTTGGCGCTAACGGGAAAGAGTCCGCTGGAATTTATCCGCGTGATCCGCCTGCAGCAGGCCGCACAAATGCTGGAGAAAAGTCAGCTTACGGTTTCAGAAATAGCCTATAAAGTTGGTTTCAATAACCCTAAGTACTTCACTAAATACTTTAAGGAAGAGTATAAAATGTTGCCTTCTGCATACGCAGCCGAGAGACGAATCAAGAAATGATACTATACTTTAACTGATGAAAGTATACTTTTTATAAAGTATAGTACTTGCAAAGTAAGTAACCGATATTTCATATATCGTGAATGTAAGATTATACCTGAAAACAAAATTTAGTAGTATATCCTTCCGCTTTTCTATTTTTTACATGTATAGATGAAACCGTACTATATGCATACGTACGCTGTTATGTAGCAGAAACTTTTTATTTATGTTTTTTCTGGAAACGATTTCAATTAAAACCTTCTCAAAGTAAGCTTTTCCACTTTATTAAACGGTCTGTAAGTATAGGGTTGAATAAATTTGTTGTACCACCCAAATAAAAAACCAGTTTTATGAAATCTCCGAAAAACTCTCCCGACCAAGAATCAATCGCTATTATTGGAATGTCTTGCCGCTTTCCGAATTCAAATTCTCTCCAGGAATTCTGGGAACTCCTTAAAAACGGAAAAGATACTATAGCAGAAATACCCAAGGAGCGTTGGGATGCAGACAAATATTACGATCCGGATCCACACGCAGATCGCAAAACACATCAACGTCACGCATCGCTGTTATCCAACATTCACGACTTCGATCCATTATTCTTTAATATATCTCCCGCGGAGGCCAGCGAGATGAGTCCATCTCAAAAATTGATGTTGGAACTTGCATGGGAAGCGATTGAGAATTCAACGTTACCATTCAATGAAGTAAAAGGAAAAAACGTAAGCGTTTTTGTCGGTAACATCTGGACAGACTTCGAACACTATCGGAAAGCAAAAAATGCCAAGGCTACATTGCACTCCGCTGTCGGCATGTCATCCAACGTAGTGGCTAACCGCGTTTCGTTTGCATTGGGATTTACCGGACCAAGCCTGGTGATTGACACTGGTTGCTCTGCCTCTTTGGTGGCGCTGCATATGGCTTGTCAGAATCTGCTGAGCAGCGAATCGGAAATGTCTGTGGTAGGCGGTATAAACCATATTCTTGATCCTGACAAATATATAGAGCTTACACAGTTTGGAGGTTTATCCCTGAAAGGCAAGTGTAGTACATTTGATAAAGACGCGGATGGTTTTGTTCGTGGTGAAGGTGGTGGCGTTCTGTTATTAAAGAGATTGTCGGATGCTGAACGCGATGGTGATAAGATATATGCAGTAATCCGCGGCACAGCGGTTAATAACAATGGATTCAACGATACACTTCCTGCCACCAGCACGGAAGGTCAGATATCACTCTTCGAGAAAGTATATACCAACTCTGGTATAGATCCGCATGACGTACATTATATAGAGGCTCACGGCACCGGAACAAAGCTGGGCGACCCGAACGAAGCGATTGCGATAGGACAGTTCTTTGGAAAAGGCAGAACCGGAAATAAACTTCGTATAGGTTCCGTAAAAACAAACATCGGCCATACAGAAGCAACGGCTGGTATAGCAGGGCTTGTTAAAGTTGTGCTCGCCATGCAACACAAAACGTTACCTCCGAACCTGAACTTTAATAATCCAAATCCGAATATTCCATTCGAGGAATTACAACTCGAAGTTCAAAAAGATTTAACTGCGTGGCCGGTAAACAATGGAGAAACATTTAAAGCCGGAGTAAATTCATTTGGCTGGGGAGGAACGAATGCACACGTAGCACTGGAAGAATATCGTCCGGTTAAGAAACAATCCACAGAGACTATAGCTACTCCTGAAATATATTGCTTGCCACTTTCCGCGAAATCATCGCAGGCATTAAAAGACTATGCACGGGCATATGCAAAAGAAATTGAGCAAGGCGATGACGAATCTTTTAAAGCTATATGCATCGCCACAGCGCTGCGTAAGCCTGAGTTTGACCACCGCATGCTGTTTACAGGAAGCACACCTGAGCAGATGTTATCCAATCTGAAAAATTTCATTGAAGACGAATCAGAGGTAATACCAAGTAAACCTATATCTGACAAAGCAAAAATTGTTTTTGTATTCCCGGGACAAGGTGCACAATGGTTAGGCATGGGACGCGAACTCCTGGTAAAAGAGAAAGTTTTCAGAGATACTATATTTGCATGTGATACAGCTTTTCGTCCGTTTACAGACTGGTCGTTGATTGATCAGATCAATGCTACACCAGAGACTAGTCGCCTCACCGAGATCAACGTTATTCAACCTGCTATATGCGCGATGCAAATTGCGCTTGCCAAGCTATGGATGTCGTGGGGTATACAACCACAAGCCGTTGTCGGACATAGCATGGGTGAAGTAGCCGCTGCCTATATTTCAGGAGCACTGAAACTTGAAGATGCAGCAAGAATTATTTGCGAACGTAGTCGCCTGATGAAAACGGTAAGCGGTACTGGCGGAGCAATGGCCGTAACAGAACTAAGCCGTCAGGATGCGGAGAAAGTGGCCGCTACATATGGAGGTAAACTTTCTGTAGCGGTTAACAACAGTCATAAATCAACGGTATTGGCAGGTGATAAAGCCTCCATCGATGAAGTATTGGTACAACTCGAAGCAAAAGGATTATTCTGCAGGCTTGTAAAAGTAGATGTAGCTTCACACAGTCCACAGATGGACCCGTTGAAAGAACCACTGCGTCAGGAATTGAAAGATATAGTACCACAGGAAATTACGATACCATTTGTATCTACGGTATATAATAAAGTAATGCAAGGCTCGGAAATGGGTGCAGACTATTGGGTAAATAACCTGAGGGGTACTGTACAATTTGCATCCGTACTTGAAACCCTATTAAAGGACGAGCATACTATATTTATAGAAGCGAATCCGCATCCGGTACTGGTAAACGCAGTAAACGAGTGTGCAGAGTATAATCGTAAGAAGATCATTACCCTTGCATCACTACAGCGTGATAATCCTGAGCTCGAAGCCATGCTTAAGAACTTGGGTGATCTTTATAGCAAAGGATATCCGGTTAACTGGAAGATATACTATGGAACAAGTAAGGCACCGGATGCTACACTTCCGTTGTACCCTTTCCAGCGCGAGAGGTTTGAGATAGAAGATCTTTCAAAAGAACTTGAGACTATAAAGGATGTAACAGCAAAGTATCCATTGCTAGGAAGTAAAATTAATCTGGCTAACATCGCGAATACATATTATTGGGAATCGGCTGTGAGCCTGAACAAATTCCCATACTTGCGCGAACGTCTCGTTCAGGATCGGGTGGAACTTCCGATGTCGTGCTATATTGAAATCGTATTGGAGGCGGTTGCCGAAATATTCAACGATGTGCCCGTACGCATAGAAGATCTTGATTTTACCCGCTATATAACATTGTCTGACAACGGACGTGTAGATATACAGGTTAAATTGACGATCAATGAAAATCAAAAGGGCCAGGTATATATCTTTAAAAAAGAAGACCGGGAATCAGGATGGATCCAGCTTGCACAAGGAAACATTCGCGTGACAAAGGAAACCGTACACGTTCCAGAGATATTCGATCAAATAGAATATCACGCACCTGCATATACCGAAGGTATCACATACTATAATTTACTCCGCTCTATCGGATTTAATTACGGCAAGCACTTCCAGCAATTAACCGGTTTGGATAAAGTTGGAAGCAGACCTTTCCCGAATGTATTGTTCTCTATCAAGGCTGACCCGAATGTTCATCTTACGGCAAGTAAGTATAAAATACATCCGGCCCTGATGAGTAGCTTCTTCCAACCTATATATGGACAGCTTACCAGTATACTTGAAGAGGGTAACTTCCTGGATGTACGGTTCGATAAAATCGACAGTATAATGTTGCATGCTGCTGTAAATTATAGTCGTGAGTTAAGAGGCTTCCTTGTATTCCATCCGTTGGTGAAGCATGAGAAGAATTCAAATACATGGCAGTTCAGTGCAGATATAACCATCTCTAATTTTGATAACACTCCGGTGATGAGCATTACGGGTTTGCAAGGTATTGCTGAACGAAAAGCAGCCAAGGCAAATAGTAACGGTCAGAAGAAAGAAGGTTTTGTTTTCCTTGAAAACTATGCAACGATAAAAGCTGAGAATGAAAAGCAGCACGTGCTTGAGCAGATGATCATACATCATGTATCGAAGGTAATTAAGATCTCTCCGAATCGGATCAAAAATACGATGACCTTTAAAGGCATGGGAGTTGATTCATTGATGGCTGTACAACTCCGTAATCTCCTGGAGAAAGAGTTATTGATTAAATTACCGGTAGGCATGTTCTGGTCGCATCCTAGTATACAAGATTATTCTTCTTACCTGAAGGATGTTCTGGCGGCAGAGATTCATGGACACACTGAAACTACTATACAACCAAAGAACAACGCCAATAACTGGTTTACTATTCCGAAACCAAATCCGAAAGCGTCTTTCCGTGTATTCTGTTTTCATGATGCCGGAGGAAGTGCATCGCTCTTTAATGGTTGGGAAAATCTTCTCGATGAATCAACAGCCGAGCTCGTACTTGTAGAAATGCCAGGAAGAGGTAGAAGGATGGAAGAAACTCCGTATGTGGATTTCAAAACCTTTATGTCCGACATCATGCCTTTGATTACAGGTTTACTGGATAAGCCCTATATATTCCTAGGTCACAGTATGGGCGGTATGATCGCATATGAAATTAGTCGCGAGTTACGCAGAAGGAAAATTGCCTTACCGGAAACGCTTTTCATTTCGTCAACTTCCGGACTTGGTGCGTACGATAAAAAACAGGTAGACTATACGTTGTCCAACGAAGAACTTGTTCAGATGTATCCACACCTTGATATCAATAACATTGGTGATGTGGAGATCCAGAGTCTTCTTATTAATATACTGCGTGCCGACTTGCAGTTCCTGTATCACTATGAGTTTGTTAGAGAAGAGCCATTAGACATTCCGATTGTTGCTATTCACGGAAATGAAGATGAACGCGTGAAGAGACATCAGATGGAAGAGTGGGAAAAAGAAACGGCTGCTTCTTTTAAACTTATAAATCGTTCAGGCGGACACCGCTATATCGAACAAGACGCAGTGTTTGTAGCACAACTGGTGCAAGAAGAGATCTATAGCAAGACGCTTCAAACTGTTAAAACTCTTTTATAATTTAGTTTCTTAATCCTGACGTAATACAAAGTATACATGTGGTGGTAATCACTACATGTATACTTTGTATTTAACGCATTCATGTTTCACTGCTAAAGAATATTAAATGAAAGAATCCGTAAAAGAAAAAATTATAGGAACCTGGAAACTTATATCGTGGAAATACCTGGATGGCGACAACGAGCCTGTTGATTTTTTTGGTGAGAACCCTGTTGGCATTTTAACTTATGATGCCAGTGGATATATGAATGCCCAATTAATGAAGAGCGGACGTGGCAATTTCGTTTCCGAATCCTTAACAGGCGGCACTGCCGAAGAAATTAAAGATGCATATCTTAGTTACGCTGCGTATTGGGGTAAATATTACGAGCGGACTCCGGGGGAGTTAATTCATGAAGTGGAAGGAAGCTTGTTCCCCAATTGGGTTGGCCACGATGAAATCAGATATGGCAAGATTGAAGGAGAATATCTCACGCTGAGCACGCCTCCTATACATGCACAGGGAAAGAAAATTCTATTCAACGTTACCTGGAAGAGAGCATAAAAAAACATCTCTGAAATTCATTGCCTTCCGGCAGGATTTCAGAGATGTATATAGTTGAATTTAAAATCTATTTTGCTACAGCAACCTGTTCCTTCAACCACTTTCTTGCGTCAGGCTCAGAGTTAAAAATGGCCACGGTATACGCGCCTTTCGTAGCTTTTGTAAAACCTTGCAACGAGAGCTGTGTGAAAATGTTGTCTGACATAATTACTGCCATATCAGAGAGTCCTTCTTTCGCAGCACGTGGATTCCAATCCGTTTGATACCACTCGTTCGCTGCCTGCCATGGACCTGAAACTTTACGGTTATCTACCAGAACTTTATTGCATTTAACTTCTTTAATGATCTTCAGCAATTCTTCAGAACCTGCTTTTACCTGATCTACGGTAAGGAAACCATTCCAGTCAACATAGACCAGATCGTTTGCCTTTTCGAAAGTAATAGTGACGTAAATTTCTTTACCGTTAGGTCTTTTAAATTCCTTTTTCATAATTTTTAAAACTTTAATAGTGTTGAATGTCTTTACAATTTGGGGTATTCTAAGAATATATATTAACCTTAAACATTGAAAATGTTACACTGATAAAATAAAAATCAACTTTTTTTCAGTTCGTGTTTTATGCAAATTCATTTCAATCCGAAAAAACAACGGTAATGCTATACTACAATTTTACGGCACTATGCAAACCATTACCTTTATAGGCGCGACAAGTTTTTAGAGATCAAGTATATTTATTACATATAAGCGACATTGCATGGTCAGAGTTTTGATTTCGACGGTATCGGAGGTAGCAAGAACAACGAACTTGGAATCTGCCAGCAATAAATTAAATATACATTTTTTGGGTGATGATGACTACCACTTTTTGGATAAAAAGTTTCCAAGTATTATCGGACGTTTAATGTTACAACGCTTATTGATCGAAGCAAATCTTGGTGAAGATATACTACAAACTTTACATCGCGGCCCTTATGGTAAATTGCAACTTTCTGCTGCTGTAGACTTTAACGTTTCTCATTCAGAGGATAAAGTTGTAGCGGTATTTTCGAACCAGCGCGCTATAGGAGTAGACGTTGAAAAAATCAGAAGTTTCGAATGGAGGGAGTATAGCGAATTATTCTCTTCTACTGATTGGGGTATAATTACATCGGCAAATGACCCTGAAAAAACATTTTTTGATTTCTGGACAAAAAAGGAAAGTTTATTGAAGGCTTACGGCTTTGGATTGCAAATTCCGCTGAACCAGGTAGCTATACATAATAATGTTGGGAGAATTGAAAACACATCAATGACCGGTTTTTTCAGAGAAATAGAAATTCCGGAATATATCTGTTATATATGTACACCTTCTGATGATTACGATTTGAGAGTAGAAAATTTTATAGTATAGACTCTAATCGTATAGTGCGCAGCGAGATCAGTTGCTTGCGAACAGCATAAGCTCTTCATTATTCTGCTTTACATTTTCCTCAAAGGCAAACCCAAGGCGGGTAAGGAGACTTTTAGAATTGCTGTTCGATGGCGTTGTAATCGCTACAATACGCTTCAACCCTAAAACGGTGCGACCATATTGCAAAACTGCTGAAGCAGACTCGTAGGCATATCCCTTTCCCACGAACTCGGGTAAAAGTGCAAAGCCCAGATCTACATCTTGCAGCGTCTCCCTCTTCAACAAGCCACAAATACCGATAGGGGTATTTTTATTTTTTAAGACCACGAGGTAAAGACCAAACCCAAAACGTGTATAGCTGGTTACGGGGCCGTTAAGAATATACTTTCGGGCATCGTCTGCGTTCCTTACACCTCTATCTCCAATATACTGCAGCCACTGTGGTGTATTCAGCAGTTTAAGGATAAACATGTCATCCTCGGCATTGAGCTTTCGGATAACCAAATTATTTGTTTCAGCTATAACGGATGATGTATTCAACTGATTTTAATGTTAATGTATTGATTGTGAAAGATAGGACAATAAGAAAATTCTCTTCGCATATTTTTGATATTCGGACATACCTGTTGAATATAGTATGTATGGCTCTCACCAATTTCTAACTTTTTCCAGCAGTTTTAACCAGAGTGTCCGTTGCAGTTATACAGTTAGAATTGATTTTAGGTTAATAAAGAGGCTACTTCAACGCTGGAGCATCTATCATTTAATGAGAATTATCAAACATTCCCGCAATTCCTTTGGCACTCCTTAACATATATAGCACATACTCGAAGATAGTAGACTTCACTATTTATAGTTCTGGTGTGTTACTGCTAGTGTTTATAAGGGTTAGTTTTTTCTTTGAGCAAAGTTTTATAATCAACGATTGGTATCTTAAATATCCTCTTAATCATATATACTTATAATTATTGCATGACTTCGCTTGGATATAGGTTGATGACCAATTCTTCATTTATTTCTTGAAATAATGAAGCAGATAACAAATCCCACCTAATTCATAACGATTTCATGACGTTGTAAAGGCGGTGATGACTGTACATTTGATTACCCCAAACAATCGTTGCTAATGGACAACCTTAAGAAGAAATCGAGATGGATGCTTGCTCTGGAAGTGGTCATCTACCTGATAATCGCTATTTCTATATCACTGGCCATTACGCTTTGATGATTATCTCCCTTTAATTCATCATTAAACATCCTTCCGTTAAAGGTCTTTTCGGTACATTTTGGTGTACTCGGAACACCATTTTATTCCACTAAGAGGGACTAGATCCACCCCGTGAATTTTGAATATTTTGGAGGGTTGTTAACAAATAATACGTACTTCTGATACATTTTAGCCCCTCCTGTTAACGTTTGCACCCATACTCCTAAACAAATCCATACCTCAGCTTAGGTGTTGAATCGCTTACCTTTATTGCAATCGTTTACGATAATTTTATGTCGGATTACGATTGCGGTGTAGAACAATCTAGCGGGAAAAATGCAGCCATCGAATATTATTTTGTCACTTCAGGCGAATACTTGTCCTTCTCCATTTGGATTTGAAGGAAAGCGATGCAGCCATCTTACAAAACAGGGACGTCCCTCAAAATCAATCCTTCTCAGTTCGCGCCAAGTGAAAGACCTCAACCCAACTTCCTTTTAAAACAGAATCGACTCCGAAAGGACTAGAGATAAAAGCAAAAACAAAGTAACCGCTAAACCAAAATTAACCTATGACAAAACTTTACAGGAAACTATTACGAGTCTCCGTGATACTGTTTCTGTTAGCATTTGCAACGGGCGTGTATGCGCAGAAGCAGATAGTAACAGGAAGGATCACGGATATAGCAGGCGAGGGAATGCCTGGAGTTAACGTTCTAGTGAAGGGAACTACAATTGGAACAACTTCTGATACCAATGGTAACTTCACTATTGAAGCAGGAGCTGAAGATGTATTGGTAATGTCTTTCATTGGGTATAGATCCGTGGAACAACCAGTAGGAAATCAAACAAACCTTAGTGTAGCGTTAGAGGAGGATGTTGAGACACTTCAGGAAATTGTAGTAGTCGGATACGGTGAAATGAAAAGGACCGATTTATCGAGTTCACAAGTTTCACTCACGGCTTCTGATATACAAAAGACTGTTAATACAACATTGGAGCAAGCTATACAAGGAAGAGCTGCGAATGTTTATGTATCAGCTAACAGTGGACAGCCAGGGGCACCGTTGTCTGTGAAGATACGTGGTATAAATTCGATCAATGGTAATACCGAACCCATGTACGTTATTGACGGTGTGCAGATCATGGGGTCGAACGGAACAACATCAAACCCTTTGTCGGGTATTAACCCCGATGATATAGAGTCTCTCAACATTCTGCAAGGACCATCCGCCACTTCGGTATATGGCTCGCGTGCATCCAATGGTGTAATTGTGATCACAACGAAACGTGGTAAACCAGGAGAAACAAAATTCAGCTATAACACTTTTTATACCTTACAGGATATACCGAAGTTTCTTCCTACTATGAACCTTCGTGAGTATGCCGAATATCAGAACGATATAAAATCTGTATTGGCAAATTACACGGTGCCGGATGAATTCTCTGATCCTTCTCTATTGGGTGAAGGAACAAACTGGCAGAAAGAGTTATTTCAGCGCGCAGCCATGATGAAGCACCAGCTCTCGATGAGCGGAGGTACAGATAAGACTACCTTCTATCTTTCCGGTGAATATTTCAATCAGGATGGTGTAGCGGTTGGTTCTGCTTTCAAACGGTATGGTATACGCATGAACCTCGATAACCAGACCCGGAAATGGCTGAAGATAGGTACGAACTTCAACACCAGCATTACCAATGAGGACCTCACGGTAACCAATGATGATCTTATCAATATAGCGATAAGTCAGTCGCCAGCAGTACCGTTGAAGAATATAGATGGTACATGGGGCGGCCCTAGTCAAACACAATTCCGCCAAACAAACCCGGTAGCTCTCGCGTTGATCAACGAAAATAAGTTTCGAAGAATACAAGCGATAGGAGGTATATATGCTGATATAAATATCGTGAAAGGACTTGTGTTTAGAACAGAGCTAAATGGCAATGCGCAGTTCACTAATAATTATATCTACAAACCCAGCTATGTTTTTGGTGGCTTTGAAAATGAAACAGCTACGTCTACACGCACTGCCAGCAACAACATAGGATGGTTATGGAACATGTTGCTGCGGTATAACCTCAATATCGGCAAGCATGCTATAACAGCTATGGTGAGCCATGAAGCACAAGAGGGAACATTTGAAGGTCTTACCGGTACGCGTAGTGGATTTGTTTCAAATAGTGTTCATGAACTACCAGGAGGAGATGCAAAGACAGCAACGAATAGCAGTTCGAAGGGTTCATGGGCCATGGAATCATACTTCGGAAGATTGAACTATGTATTCAATGAGAAATATATCGTACAGGCTACACTGCGTGCAGATGGTTCGCCATCGTTCGGTCCGGAAAATCGTTGGGGATATTTTCCTTCTGTTTCTGCTGCATGGCGTATATCGCAAGAATCGTTCATGTCTGGTATATCCTCTTCTGTTAACGACTTGAAATTACGAGTAGAGTACGGACTTACTGGAAATCAACAAGCAGGTGGAGCAACGTACTATGGAGCATTGTCTGCTATACCTACAGCCTGGGGAACAGGATATCTGGTGGGTAACTTTTCAAATCCGGAGTTCAAGTGGGAAAGCACAAAAAGCTTTAACGTAGGTTTTGATCTGCATATGTTCAACAATCGCATCGAGTTGATTGCTGATGCCTATCTGAAGAATACAGACAACCTCATTTCGCAAAACAACCTGCCATATTATACCGGAGGTAATCAGAATTATTCCCCGGGATATATATCTTTTCCTTATACCAATATAGGAGCACTTGAGAACAGAGGCTTTGGTATAACACTTAATACGGTTAATACAGAAGGCGCTCTTGGTTGGAAAAGTGGACTTGTGTTCTCGATGGATCATAACAAAGTAACGGAGATGTACCGCGGCACACCACTTGTTAATGATGCGTGGTTCATGCCTGGCTTCGATTCCCGTGTAGTAGTTGGTCAGCCTGCGTGGCAGTTCTATGGATACGAGGCAGAAGGATTGTTCCAGAGTATATCTGATATTGAGGGACACGCGCGTCAGACTCCTACAACATCTAACCAGATTAATGCCGACAACGGATCATGGGTTGGCGACATCAAGTATAAAGATCAGAATAACGATGGTGTTATAGACCAGGATGATCGTGTCATCATAGGAAACCCATGGCCTAAATTTAATTTCGGATTTACCAACACGTTTACCTATAAGAACTTTGAACTGATGATATTCCTGCAAGGTGTTTCTGGTAATGATATATTCAACTTTGTGAAATTCAGAAACGGCAATCCCAATGGTAGCAATACAGGAAATGGATTACTCAGTTCTGTATTCGATTATGCACGTGTAAGCAGTAATAATGCTGCCGATAATCCGCAGATTCTGAATCCCGGCCATAACGTACAACGCATTTCGTCTACCGATGCCAATGGAAACTCGAGACCATCACAGTGGTTTGTAGAGGATGGATCGTTTATGCGGATCAAGAACGTGCAGCTCGCCTACAGATTGCCGAGAGCACTGGTATCCAGAGTTCATCTGAATGGTTTACGCATTGCCGCCAATGTTCAGAATCTGCACACGTTCACTAAATATTCCGGATACGATCCCGAAGTAGGTACATTCTTCTCTGGTAATCAGGGGCGCGGATTTGTTGGTGTTGACTATGGACGCTATCCGACTACTCGACAATATAATGTCAGTCTTCAAATTGAATTTTAATCCCTGTATATATAATCTATGGAAACCATGAAACAGGCAAGACTTTGGAAATATATAGCATTCGCACTGCCCCTCAGCATACTGACAGCAGCATGTAGCGATAGCTTTTTGGAAAGACCTCCGATGGATACACTCACGGATGGTATATACTATCAAACAGACGAAGAGGTAATAATGGCCACCGCGCCTTTGTATAACATTGTGTGGTTTGATTTTAACGATAAAACATCGTTTGGTATTGGTGATGCACGTGCCGGTAACATGCTCTCCAACGACTACGATGATTATTACAAGTTCGCAGTAAGTGCAACAGACGGCCCGTTGCTCAGCGCGTATGCTTCATTCTACAAGATTATTGCGCAAAGCAACATGGTGATCGAGAATGTTAACCGCTATGGCACCAACGTTACACCTGCTGTGAAAAATCATGCTATAGCAGAAGCACGCTTCATGCGCGGGCTCGCCTATACATACCTGACCAGCATCTGGAAAGAAGTACCGATCATTTATGACAATCTTGCGATACTGAGCGACACTACGATTCGTAAGAACACCGTGTCCAGTATATGGGAATTCGCTATCCGAGATTTTCGGTATGCTGCAAAAAACCTTCCGACTACACCAATACAGCCCGGACGACTCACAAAATATTCTGCAGAAGGTATGCTGGCCCGCGCGTTCCTGACACATGCAGGTATAGGAGCCGGTGTAGGCTCACGCAATCAGACAGATCTCGACAGTGCTAAATATTATGCAAAGGATGTGATCATGAATAGCGGACTCACACTGTTGCAGAATTATAGCGATCTGTTCCTCAGCACGAATAACAATGCACAGAGTATAAATAATGAAACGCTGTTTGCATTACTATGGCTTCCGATACGCGAACCATGGGGTGTGAACAATACCTTCCAAGCCTATATGGCATTTGGCCCGGAACTGATCGGTAACCAAGGCGATGGTTGGGGACGTGCACACGGTGCGTCAGCAGACCTGGTGAAATACTATATGGCTAACCAGGATGACATTCGCAGAAAGCCAACGTTCATGTTTAATGGTGATCGTTACCCTGAACTGGAATACTTTTCAGACGCATCCGTAACCTATACTATAAATGATGTGGCAAACATCAAGAAGTATATCATTGGTGGCCCTGATGACAATGGTGGAAATGGTCAGTTCATGACAGCCTATATTAATACTTATATGATGCGCCTGGCAGAAGTATACCTGATCTATGCTGAAGCGATCTTGGGAAATAGTTCAGTAACGTCTGATGGGGAGGCATTGCAATATGTGAACGCTATTCGTACACGTGCCGGACTGGCCGATCTCACTACGGTTACATTTATGGATATATTTAATGAGAAGCGCATCGAGCTGGCAATGGAAGGAAGATACTGGCATGAACTTGTTCGCCTGTCATACTTCAATATGAATGGTGCCGATGGAACCCTGGATATCATCAGCAAGCAGGATAAAGGTCCATATACTATAGACTATGTTGCAGGTACAGATAATCCTCGTCAATATACTGTTACGTATCCTACACAAGATGCCGATGGTGTGGACATAACACGATTCTTCCCTGCTACCGAGGATAATTTTTACTTCCCGTATCCGGATGCTGAGTTGGTGAAAGCACCTTCACTTAGAAAGTCAGCAGTAGATTTTGATTTCAGTAAACTGGCAAACTAACGGGATGAATATTCCTTTTAATAACGAATAACATGAAGAGAAATATAGTCAACGTGATAGTAACGGTGTGCATTGCTGCAACCGTGCTGCTTTCGTGTGAAGAAAACGAAGTAGCTTCCCCCGTGGTGACCAACATCCGGGTTATAGAAAAGGATAGCACGATTACAGGTGCAGAATTCAATCAGACCATTGCTATACAAGGGTCTAACCTGGGATCGGTACGTGCCGTCATGTTCAATGACGTAACGGTTATACCAAGCCCGGTATATGTAACCGATAACAACATTATCATTGCAGTACCTGATGCTGCGCCCAAAGAAGTTACCAATAAAATAACATTGGTAACTGCTAGTGGCGAACAAGTAAGCATAGATTTTAATGTTGTGTTACCACCGCCTGAAATAACCGCTTTGTATAATGAGTTTGGTATACCCGGTGAAGAGAATAAAGTATTGGGTAGCTATTTCTTTCTGATTACCAAGGTGCTCGTGGGGTCAACAGAAGCAGAGATAGTAAGTTTTACAGATAGCGAAGTAACATTTGTCATGCCGCAGGATGTAACAACATCTACCGTGACCGTTGTTGGAGCAGGAGGAGAGACTACGTCTACTTTCCGTACACATGAAACCGACGGAAGACTTATCAACTTTGATATACCTGCCACGGGTTGGGGCTCTGATGTTTGCTGGGGCGATGCAGAAAGGATCGATCCCGACAATTCGGAATTACCTGTGATTTCCGGCCGCTACTCACGCATTAAGCAAACTGATCTTCCAGCAACCGGTTATAACGGAAGCTGGGTAATTTCAACATGCTATTTTGATTTCGGTCTTCCGGCAGCATCGCATGAAGATAAATATTTCAAAATGGAAGTAAATGTTGTTGAATCCTGGAAGGCCGGATATTATGTAATAGATATAGGTATTGATGGTGGCGACCATTTCAAATATAAATTCAAGCCATGGGACACTGATACCTATCGTACAACGGGTCTTAAAACTGAAGGATGGAAAACGTTTTATATTCCACTTTCTGATTTCTATAAGTATAATGGCGATACACAGGCCGACCCAATTGTTAGAATAAGTGATATCTCCAAGATCCGTGATGTGCGTGTAGACTTCAGCAACGGTGCAGAGGATGCAACAGTGATTGCATCGCACTATGTAGCGTTAGATAATTTAAGGATCGTTGATAAATAACTAAATAATAGCTGTTTTTTTTACTCCTGAAGAGGCTTGTCTCACAAGACGGCCTCTTCTTAATTACCAGAGTATTCAATCAGTTCAAAAAATATTTTTTAATAAATACTATATCATGAAGAGTATTCGCCTGACTATACTTCTGCTGATGCTGAGTATCTTGACATACGCCCAAAATCCACAAGGGTTTTTTTTGAATGACGCAGATCCCAAGTCCATAACGAATCCTTCTTCCTACGAGGATCTTCAAAAACCATCCAAAAGCAGCACAGCCACTGTTATTGTAAACCATTCCGATATTATAGCACCAGTGTCTAAGTATATATTTGGTAATAACGCAAATATATACATGTCACAAATGGTAGATCAGCCTTCATTGATCAATCATATAAAAACATTATCTCCTAATCTTCTTCGTTTTCCAGGCGGTAACATCAGCAGCCTCTACTTTTGGAATGCCAAGGATAAAACTGACCTTCCTGCAGATGTTCCTGAAGTAATACTGGATGCGAACGGTGTAGGAACTACTTCGGATCCTTACTGGTATGGTGGCAATACTGCTAATTGGACAATGACTCTGGATAATTATTATCAAATGTTGAGCATGACCGGCAGTACCGGTATCATTACCATAAACTATTCATACGCGCGCTATAGCAAGGCTGCTAACCCTGTTGCAGCAGCTGCACATCTTGCAGCAGAATGGGTTCGTTACGATAATGGTAAAACAAAGTTTTGGGAAATCGGTAATGAAAGCAACGGAACCTGGCAGGCAGGCTATCGCATTAACACAGCGGATAATAAAGATGGACAGCCACAGATTATAACGGGGAGCCTATACGGTGAACATTTTAAAGTCTTTGCAGATTCAATGCGGGCAGCAGCTTCCGAAACAGGAACCACTATATATATAGGTGCACAACTACTCCAGGAAGAGCCTGCCAGTTGGGCCACTGCAACCGACAAAACCTGGAATGCCGGAGTATTTCAGAAATCTGTAAACACACCTGATTTTTATATTATTCATAGTTACTATACACCGTATCAGACTAATTCTACAGCAGCAGAGATACTAGCTACAGCATCCACTGTAACACACGATATGATGCAATATGTAACCAATGCCATGATTACAGCGGGTGTTACACAGAAACCTATAGCACTTACCGAGTGGAATATATTTGCGGAAGGCTCCAAACAACAAGTGTCCTATATAAATGGAATGCACGCAGCCTTGGTATTGGGGGAATTGATAAAGAATAAATATGGTGAAGCCAGTCGATGGGACCTGGCAAATTCATGGGGAGACGGCAATGATCATGGTATGTTCAGCCAGGGAGATGAACCCGATAATAAAGTAAGGTGGAACCCAAGGCCCGTTTATTATTATATGTATTATTTTCAGAAATACTTTGGAAGTGATATGGTTAGCGCATCTGTATCAGGAAGTAGTGATGTGGTAGCGTATGCCTCCAAGTTTGAATCGGGGCAATCCGGTATCGTTGTTATTAACAAAGGTACTTCGGAGCAAACAGTAGCTGTTAATCTCCAGAATTTTGGTTATGGCAGTCGGTATTATGTATATACTTTAACCGGAGGACCAGACAATGGTGAATTCTCCCGAAAGGTATATGTTAATGGTGCGGGTACAACATTAGCTTCTGGCGGCCCTTCTGATGTAGAATCTGTAAAAGCAAAGAGCGCGCTCATTGGCGCAGGAGTAAAGATCACAGCACCGGCACGATCCGTTAGTTATATACTGGTTGAAAGTGGAGACAACGTGACGGCTATAGCATCTGAATCAAACAGATCTTTGAAAGCATTTCCGAACCCTGCCACAAATTTTTTTACTATAGAATTACCATCTCCCGGTTTTTCAAGGGTTGAAATAACGAACGTTAATGGCAAAAGTATTCTGACTGACACGATTGATCCATCACAAACTTCATTTGAGATCACCGGAAAATTTTCTCCAGGGCTTTACTTTGTGCGGCTTATTGGTAAGGATACTTTGTATACCAGGATAGTTCTGAAATAATTCATCAGTATTTTTTGAGGTGAGTGCATACAGTATGTTATTAACATACTGTATGCACTCACCTCAACTAAAGATAATAGACTCTCTGAAAAAAAGTTGCTAAACAGTAAAAATGGAATTTTGATTTAATGAAACTGTAAGTAACTAAGGGTGCTCTGGATAATGCGGGAATTCTGTATTTGAGAGCTGAAGGAGTAGCGAAATAAATAGATAATTTTTTGGGTAGGTGTTTTTTTCGTAACGCTTATTTTTTGGATGACGACATTCAGCTATATCTTTCTTTCAGAAATACTTTTTATTAAGATAAATTCACCAGTCACCAATGATGTGGTAGTTAAGTAGTGTTAATATATTTGTGTTAGGTGTATATGGTTGTTCGGGCAGTTTCTTAATAACTCAGAGTATAATTATATTTATAATTTGTACTATCAGATGTAACATTTCAATATCTTGTGACGGAATTATAAAGGTTTGTTTTGCCTAGGTGTTTGAATAAGACAGTTGGGAGCGAATGGACGTTTCATCAGCAACAAATCATTACTAAATAAAAATATACTCTTTCAATCCTGCCTGTATGAAGAAACCTATTCTTTACCTATGCTTCCTATTGTTGCATACAAACCTCGCTTTAGCGCAAGGGAGCCACTCAGTTGATCCTCTTACCGGCAAACTAAATGTCAGTATACCGCTCTTTACGATATCAGATGGTGATGTAAGTGTACCTGGTACCTTATTATATACCGCTAATGGTGTTAGGGTTAATGATGACGGTGGTTGGGTTGGTCAGAATTGGGATATATCCGTTCAGTCATATGGAATTACCCGCCAAATGCGGAGCTTGCCAGATGATTACTATGGCGTCAGTCCTGATAACAGAAGAGGTTGGTTAAGAAGTACGATTTCATTGCCAGCTAGCATTAAAAATTTTACTCCTTCAACGGATAATAACCTGGCAACATGTACGGATGAAATTTCTAATTATAATTTTCTTAATGGTATAAATTATGATCAGGATACAGAGCCTGATGTATTTTACGTGAGCGCTCCCGGGTTATCGTTTCAGTTTTATTTCGATGAAAATAAGGTGCCACAGGTTGTTCCGTATCAGGATGTTATAGTAACTCCTAATACTGTAACCGGAACTATTACTTCATTTATCGTAACGGATAACAAAGGCATTCAGTACAAATTTGATGAAGTGGAGCGACTTACTCAATCGGTTAAGGCTGTTAACCCATACTACTGGGTAAGAAAATCTAAAATGGAGTTAGCTTCAATAACCTACCTTACTGGATGGAAACTAACCAAAATAACTTCTCCAGTTTATGGTGCGATAGATTTCACATATCGTACGGTAAGTACTTTAACTAATGACTTAGCCCCGGATAAAAACAAGCTGAAGTATTTGTATCCGGTAACGTTCACAAATGCCACTAGCGCAAATGGTAAGGTAGAGTATAACAGATCTTACATTTTTAAGATTCCGTCAAAAGTAAGCTGCCCTTCTACTGAGGTTCGTTTTTTCTCATCCGTTAACGATGGAACAGCTGTAGGGCTTTTGAATAAACTTGAAGTTTATGATAAACGTGATGGAACTCTTAAGTTATCCAAATTGGCTTCTTTTCAGTATAGTAACTATAATAATCGTACTTTTTTGCAAGTGCTTACCGAAAATGGCGGTGATGCGAGTATTCCGCCGTACATCCATAAGTTTGACTATAATGGCGGAGCGATTCCAACGGAGCCAGCTTATCCAACATACAATTCGACTGAAAAAGATGATTGGAGTTTTCATAAGCTAAATCCTGGTCCTAACTATATGCTATACCATGAGACTGCTGCTCGAGGAACCTTAAAACGAGTCACTTATCCACATAAAGGCTATTCAGTTTTCTTTTATGAGCCGCACGATTACAAGGACGGTACGATAGCAGTTCAGGGAGCAGGGATCCGGATAAGAAAAATAGTTTCATTTAATGGTATTTCTACCAGTGGAGATATGGTTAAGGAATACGAATACATTACTGCCACAGGTGAGACCAGTGGGAAATTGCAACATAAGCCTTTATATAGCGTACCTGGTGTTAGGGTTGATAAATATTTAGGAACAGCAGGAGCAAGATATAGGAATATTCAATTAGCTAATCCTGGAATAAATACTGTGCTTCTGAATTCTTATTTTACCGTTAAAGCAAGCGAAGAGCTTTCAAACTCAGATATGCTGGCAGGAAGCGCCGTTGCTTATGAACGTGTAATAGAGAAAATAAAAGATGGCGGATATACTGTTTATGAGTATGATTTGTCGGCCTCACATGGAGATGTCAGTGCTAACAACAGTGAATGGGAACCAAGTAATGTATTAATAGCGCGGCCTTCAACAGGAGGATCTTTATGTTATGAGACTGGACCTGTAACTGAAGGAATAAATCAATACCCTTATCCACCAAATCCTAACTATACTTTTGCAAGAGGACTATTAAAGAAAGTAAGTAGTTTTCGTGATGATGGCGTGAAGCGGAAGGAAGTTGTATACGAGTATCAGCGCATATACGGTTCGGCTGCGATCCGTAAAGTTTACGGCCTGGCCTTGGAAGAATTACCGACTTATTATTATAACGGTTCTGCTTATGTTGATGGTAAAATGTTTGTATATAGTAAATATGCTATCAATACAGATGTAAAGACGGTACTGAAAAAATCAACAGAAACATTCTTTGCCACATCAGACCTTGCCAAAAAAACAGAAACTTCGATAGATTATTTTTACAGCACAGGTAATCATCGGGAAGTAGAAAAGATAGTAAACACTAATAGCGACCAGAGTCAGAATATAACTCGCTTAAAGTACGTAAGAGATTATTCAATTTCCACTCCTTCAGATGCTCAAACAACGGCCTTAAACAATCTTTTAACGGCACATAGAACGGGATTGCCAATTGAGACAGTGTCATCCAGAACGGATGCTGGTATTGAAAAGTATATCGGAGGGAATCTTACATATTTTCAGACCATAAGTGGAAAGGTTTATCCACACAAACTATATACATTTGAATCGGCAGATGGTATAACATCCTTTACTCCGTCTTCTACGACCGGTACAACGTTTACTTTTGATCAGGTTAACTATACACTCGGAAAAACGCTAACGGGCTTTGATATTTATGGCAATGTAGGTACATCTGTTGGGCGTGATAGAATTATTGAATTGAATAGATATGGTTACTCAGGAACAGTGCCCGTAATTCGGGCAAGAAATGCTAACCCTCTGGAGTTTTTGTTCAGTGATTTTGAGTCAAGTGGTACAGAAGGAAGTTTCAGTGCTCCATGGAATCCGAGTCTTGTTGAAGGAAGATTTGGATCAAAGGGTATAGTATTACCTACCGGTACAACTGGACCTTATTTTCTTAGTACGGGTGTGACGAATCTTTCAACCCAAAACTATATATTTTCATGTTGGCTTAAGCCTGGTTCATCGGGTACATTATCGATTACATTGACTAGCGATGTAACTGCTACAACCACATTGCCTTTCGTAGCATCTTCCATATGGAAATATTATTCTGTGAGCATACCAGTGCCTGCAGGAATGACGAGTACAGGTTTTAGAGTTGAAGTCAGAACTAGCGTAGCAGTAAATATAGATGATGTGACGTTCTATCCATCTCATGCTTCCTTTCAGACAACCACTTATGTTTTTCCCTATGGCCCTTCTATAGAGACAGATTCTCAAGGGAACACTTCCTATACTACCTATGATGGCATGGGACGCGTGAAGATTGTTTACAATCGTGATGGAGACATTGTTAAGAAAAATGATTATCAACACAAACCATATTAGGGCCTGTCTTTATGAAAAATTTTTACTTTATAATTTTTGCAGGCTTGGCTTGTCTTTTAGCCTCTAATAGTTCTGGTCAGATTTATCAGATACAAAGCAATGGTACATCTCAGGTTTGTGGAACTGCGGCCGGGAGATTGACGCTTGTTTCAAGCAATGCTTTTGTAGTACAGTGGGAAGTGGGTACGTTTAATGGCACTTTTACGGTTGAGAGTACAATTGTTACGACTAATTCATACTACGATTATGTAATTACTCCCCCGGCAACCAAAGCATACAGGGCATATTGTAGAGGTCCTAACGGATTTGGATATACCAATGCGATTGTTGTGTCGGCAAATACAG
Source organism: Ohtaekwangia koreensis (assembly GCF_900167975.1). Lineage (GTDB taxonomy): Bacteria > Bacteroidota > Bacteroidia > Cytophagales > Cyclobacteriaceae > Ohtaekwangia > Ohtaekwangia koreensis. The sequence continues at coordinate 820,904 of NZ_FUZU01000004.1, read as the reverse complement.
CAGTGGAAGCGGGATCAATTAGTACCTCCCAACCTGTAAGTTACCATTTAGTGAGTGGTACTGGTACCATTAATGCAAGTGGCTATTCGACAATGCCTGGTTGGGGAAAACAGTTGAGTGATGGTTCTGTAGAATACCTCGGAGCAAGTACCTCCTATACATACTCAGGACTTACAGAGACAGCAACATTTAGTACGTCTGTTGCTAATAGCAACAATACATGTTCAGATAAATCGAATTTGATCACCATAGAAATTCTCAAGCCAGGGGTATTATCTCCTCCTCCTAACCTGATAGAGTCCATATATTGTATGGAAGGAAACATTGCAACTTTGACGTTAAAAGGAAATTCAGGAGCTATACTTAGGTGGGAATATTCTACTGATGCCGGTGCTACATGGAAATATATATCGTGTACAGGACAAACGTATAGTCATTTATTTACTGCGACAACAAAGTTCAGAGTACTGGTAGATCAGAAACAGTTTGGAACATCTTATACAAATGAAGTAGAGGTATCGACGAGGCCCTATACAGAGGTTGTGCAGTCACAAAACATGGTTGCAGGAGAAAATTACGTCAAAGAGCAATTCGTTACCACACGCGGTATTACAGACGTAACAACTATCGATGGCCTGAGTGCAGATCAAAAGAGGCAATCAACAGTATATTATGATGGATGGGGCAGACCCATTCAACAAAATATTCAGAAAGGAAGCCCATTACAAAAAGATATAGTATCGGTATCCGTATATGACAACCGTGGAATGAATCCAGTTGAGTATTTACCCTATACGTCTGGTCTGAGCGATGGCATTTTTAAAGCGAACCCTGTAAGTGAGCAAGCCGCTTTTTATGCGAATGGAACATCCGATAAGATTGCAGATAGCGCGTTTCCCTTTGCCAAATCAATAATCGAGAAATCGCCACTTGCATTAGTCACGGAGCAAGGTGCTGTGGGGCAGCAATGGCAACCAGGAGGCGGACACTCAACCTTAATAAATTATTCGACCAATGATGCCAATGAAGTACGGTTATTTAAGTCGGATGGAACAAGCACTGAATTCTATAGCATAAACGAATTATTGAGGGCAGAAGTAACAGACGCGGATGGAAAAAAAGTACAAACCTTTACTGATAAGGCAGGTCGTACAATTCTTAAACGTGTACAGCTGGATGAAACTGTTAGTGGAAGCCTGGTTCCATGGCTTGAAACCTATAGTATATATAATTTCAAGGGTGAGCTTAAGTACCTCGTTTCTCCAAAAGGTATAGCGGTATTAAAAGCAAATGCGTGGACACTTACGCAAGCTATTAAGGATCAATATTTCCATGAATTTGTATATGATAATCTGGGAAGGCTTGTAGAAAAGAAAGTACCCGGACAGGCGTGGGTATATTATTGCTATGATAGACTTGACCGATTGGTGCTGATGCAGGACGGAAATATACGAAGTGCTAATAAGTGGTTTTTTATAAAGTATGATCGTGCAGGACGGCCCGTGATGAAGGGATTGTATCAGAACACAACACATATATCTCGTACGGCTATTCAGACAAATGTTGTTGATCCGCTGTATGCGCTCGATACCGACAAGTACTATGAAGTTCGAGGTGCTGCTTTGCACGGTTATACCAATCAGTCATTTCCGGTTTCATCCACTGAAATTCTAACCGTAGATTACTACGACACCTACGACTTTGATTTTAAAGGAACAAATGATACCTATACTTCCCAAGGCCTGGCCGGCGAGAACACACCAGCGTCCAGTGCTTTCGGAAGAGCCACAGGATCGAAGTATATTGTACTTGGAAGCACAACATGGCTTTACAACTATATGTTCTATGATGTTGAAGGACGTCCTATACAACTACGGAGCAATAACCATCTTTCAGCAGCGATAGACATGGCTACGATAGATAACATGGCTACGATAGTATATGATTTTGAGGGCAAACAAAAGATAAGTAAAGTATACCACAATGCCGGAAGCGGAAGAGTAACTACAGTGATCAATAAGTTTGACTACGACCATATGGGGCGATTGCTTCGTGTATACCAGAATAACAACAGCGCACCGTCAGATCAACTTGTCGTTCAGTATGAGTATAATGAGTTAGGGCAATTGGTGGATAAAAAACTGCACAACACTTCCGGTACTTCATTTTTGCAGTCCATCGACCTGCGCTACAGCATACAAGGTTGGTTAACGTCTATAAATAACGCTCAGCTCACAGCGGATGCGGTTACTAACGATGAGGCGAATGACTACTTTGGCATGGAGATGCTATATGAAAAAGTAGAAACCGGATTGACGGCCGCTACCAGTGTAAACTACAACGGGAACATCAGTGCGATGAAATGGAAAGGAGTGGGTGCATCATCGGGAATCGCTGATCAGAGAAGCTATAAGCATACTTACGATAAAGCCAACCGCCTGAAAACATCGATCTCTCAAATGAATACCGGGAATGGATGGTCAATGGAAGTTGGTTCTGTCAGTGAAAACCTGACGTATGATTTGAACGGTAATGTAGCAACATTGGCACGGAATCAACGAAGACATAAGTTGACGGGGGCTATTGCTTCATATACCTATGAACTCATTGACAATCTTGCGTACCTTTATAATCCAGCGTTGGGCGATCAGCTATTAAGAGTAACTGATGCCACGGGGAATTCAGCGGGATTTAATAACGGAAGCAGCAGCACATCGAATGACTATACATACGATGCTGTAGGAAGTATGACGTCTGATCGGAATAAAGGGATCAGTAGTGTAACCTATAATACATTAGGAAAAGTCTCCGTTATTACTTTTAGCGATACTCGCAAAATTGAGTATATCTATGATGCAACGGGTACAAAGCTGACCATGAAAACTTATGCTGCAGGAAGTTCAACTCCGGCCATGACAACAGACTATATTTCAGGATTTGTTTACGAAAATGGCATTCTTAGTTTCTTTGCTTCACCGGAAGGACGAGTAGTGAAAAAAGGAAGCAGTCTTGAGTATCAGTATGCTATAGCGGACCATCTCGGTAATACTCGAGTGGTATTCAGTTCTGTTAACCCGACCAAGCCACCGGCTAAAGCAGCGTTTGAAAATGTGACAACCGATAGCCAGGAATTCACGAATATAAATTCCAGTACAATGTATTGGGTACCCAAATCAGCTGCAAATAATACTCCTTCTGGTCAATACGTTATCAGAATGAACAATAGTTATAAAACAGGACCGGCAAAAAGCATGAAGGTTTATCCGGGCGATGTACTTGACATGGAAGTGTACTCTTATTTTGAAGGTGGTGCTGGTTTTGGAGGAACGAATCAGCCGCTTACCGGGCTCATCACTTCTGTTGCCGGTGCGTTTGGCGGAGTATCTGGTGCTGTAGGTGAAAGCGGAGCAATTTACAGTGGAGTTGACGCGGCCTACACTGCTTACGGAAGTCATGGTAACCTTGGTGACGCCAGACCTACCGCGTATCTGAACTATATATTGCTTGATCGCAACTACAAGCTGTTAAACATGGGTTGGAAACCTGTTCCGGAGGCAGCAAACATGAACAAGCAAAGAATATACTTTGACCCGATAAAAATTAAGGAAGCTGGCTTTATGTATGTATACCTGAGCTATGAAGGTGAAGGTACTAACTGGGTATATTTTGATGACCTGAAGGTCACGCATACTAAGACCAACGTAGTTCAGTATAACGAGTATTATCCATACGGCCTTCAAACGAATATGAGTTGGACACGTGAAGATTCTAAGAATAATTTTCTTTACAACGCCGCATCCGAGTTGAACCAAACCAGCGGCTGGTATGAAATGTTCTATAGAAACTATGATCCTGCAATAGCAAGGTTTACGGGGGTTGATCCATTAGCGAGCAAGTATGCCGCTTTAAGTGGTTACCATTATAGTTTTAATAATCCTGTAATGTTTAATGATCCTAGCGGTGCAGAATCCTATAGGGGCGATAATCAGGAAACGTATGCTAAGATGATGCGTGAGTTGATGATGCAGCAAGCTGGATATGGCGATGGTGCAGGGCTCAGCAATCCAGGTTTCAGTCCCGCGGTATGGTCAATGGTTACGAGTAGTTGGAATCAAACCGCATGGGGAGAATCCAAAAAGTTTAATGATTTTCAGCCAGTGTATAGTTATAGCAGGGTCTTTGATCCCGCTACACAGTATTATTATAGTCAGAGTTCTATTAGCGGATATAAAGCTAAGTCAACGAAAAAGGATGAAGGACAGCAGCAGGCTGGGACGCCTCCTATTATACTCCCAATTCCTTGGGGGCTTTCTGCTGGAGCTGGTGTACTAGGAGAAATATTGACTTCAATAGGTGCAGGATCAAGTATTGGTGTCTTGCCATTTTTAATGACTGGTGACGAATCTGCTACTAAGTATAAAGAGACAAAATACACTTATCTGTATAGAAATGTTAGTGATAAAGAAATGAGAAGTTTCGTTATAAAGGGATTCAATTTTGGATATGATTCTAACAGTGGAAAACCTGATGTAAAAAGATTTTGGATGACACCAGAAGGATTATCATTTTGGCAAGCCAGTAGTTTTTCCGGACCATATACCATTGCTATAGCAGTGCCTACAAGGATAATAGGTCCAAATGGACTAGCACAAATACGAACGATGGATGGACATCTTGCCGTTTATGTTGAACCAGGTAAACTAAATGCATTTAATTCGGCCAAGATAACTTTAGGCATAGTTCACAATAATTGTTATAACTTAGGTAATAAATAACGTCATGAATAAAATTGAGTTTCAAAAATTTGTAGAAGAAACTTTAAACAAATTAATTGTTTATGCGGAGATACATTTTGGGGATAAGCTTCCATCTGAGGTATGTCTTAGGTGGAGTATAGATAAGGGGAATGTTATAGAGGGAACAGATAAAGTTATTGATGAAATAGTAGAAAGGGTCTATTTGGCGGAAGACCAAATATATCCTTGTGTTGATTTAGTTGTTATTGATAAGATTAACAACCAGAAAATTCTAATTGAGGGTTCGATTGCAGGATATCCACCAACATACTTTCAAACTGGCTGGAGCAATCGACCGGGCCCATTTATTTATGGTCTGAATTCAAAATTTATAAATCCCCAAATTGACACCAATAGCGCTGCATTTAAAAATAAGTTAAAAGAACTTAAACTTTTATTTGATTAAATATTTACACCCATCAGAGTCACTGGTTCTGGTTCCCAGGACTCTGATGCTTCGAGGCCGAAAACTCTCCAATCAGAAAATACCTGAATCAACTGTAATTTTTTGCTGTTTTGTAAATTGAGCATAGTAGTAGTTATACATTCATAGGAAAATTTTCTCCAGGGCTTTACTTTGTGCGGCTTATTGGTAAGGATACTTTGTATACCAGGATAGTTCTGAAATAATTTGATAATTTAATGCAGGCTAGTCCTCTATCCATTTGAAAACTACAATTTTTCAATTAAATACATGTCGATTATTATAGTTGTGCTTTTAACAAGTTGCTTGGAGAACGTTCGGATGAAGCCGGTAGACTTGACGATGTATAAGAAGGCCGAATTTCATGAAGATATACCAATTGTTAGAGTGCTGCAGTCAGTTTAGGCTGCAAAGTGTAATGGTCATGATAATTACTTAAATGTGTACTTTGTCATTGACCTTAATACTGGCGACAGCTTGTATATGCTTCAGCAATGCGGTAAAATACCTCCCTTTGCGACACCCGAGTATAAAAGTGATGATCCATTGGACATAGGAATTATAAAAAGAGAGCTTACTTCTGATGATACTTATATACCTAGTACTACTGAGTTAAGTTCCAAGTTTAAATATGTTGTTGCAGACTTGAATCAGTTATCGTTATAGCAAAGCTTGTATTCTTCTTGATGTCGTAGATGTAAGAAGATATAGCTAATGTTTCTCCGATTCATCATGTTATGAAGTTCCGTTTTGTAACCGACCATCAAAAAATAGATTATTTCAAACCAAACACTAGATACATTTGGGTAGGATAAAGCCATGAATGAACCATGCACAAAAGAACCTTACCCCTCATCCTTTTAATACTAACTGTTAACTATGGATGTACTCAGAATGCAAAAAAAACATCAGAAGAAAACATCCGCCTCAACCAGATCGGTTATTACCCGAACGCACCAAAATCCGCAGTGGTACTTGATGACAACGCCACAGAGTTTTATATAGTAGCGAAGGGTTCAGGCAAAGAAGTATACCGCGGAAAATTAAGCGAAGTCCGGAAGTCAATTTTCTCCGACAAGAAAACCCGGATTGCAGATTTCTCTTCGTTTACTACACCGGGTACCTATGCCGTTGTAGTTCCTCAAACAGGTGAATCATATTCGTTTGAAATAAAGCAGCATGTACATGATGCCGTTGCAAAGGCTTCGATCAAAGCATTTTATTTTCAGCGGTTATCCACTGCGCTTCCGGAGCAGTATGCAGGTAAGTGGCACAGGGCGTTTTCGCATCCGGATAATAAAGTGATCGTTCATGCATCCGCAGCTTCGGATACACGTGCAGCAGGCGCCATCATCTCTTCTCCGAAAGGATGGCTCGATGCCGGTGACTATAATAAATATATAGTGAACAGTGGAATTACAATGGGCACGTTGTTATCTGCCTATGAAGATTTTCCGGTATACTTTGACGCATTGGCATTGTCTATTCCGGAAAGCGGAAATGATATACCCGATGTACTCGATGAAGTACTCTGGAATCTTCGGTGGATGTTAACGATGCAGGATCCTGGTGATGGTGGAGTGTATCACAAACTCACCAACGAAAAATTCGATGGCATGATTATGCCGGATAAAGCAACCCGCCCCAGGTATGTAATACAAAAGGGAACGGCTGCTACCCTGGACTTTGCAGCGGTAACGGCACAAGCTGCTCGTGTATTCAAGAAATTTGACAAACAACTTCCTGGACTTTCTGATTCATGTTTGACTGCTGCAGCAAAGGCGTGGCAATGGGCACAGAAGAATCCAAATATAGTATATGAGCAAAATGCCATGAATCGTGCTTTTGACCCTGATGTAACAACCGGTGGATATGGTGATCAGAATTTCTCAGATGAATTTGCATGGGCTGCATCGGAGTTATATACTACCACCAAGGATGAACAATACTTTCCAAGTATAAATCTTTTGCCGGAAGAAGCAGTTCAGCTTCCTTCCTGGGGACAGGTTCATCTGCTGGGATATTACACACTGATTCGTTTTCAGTCATCACTGCCGACAACAGCGCAGCAAAAGGTTGAAGCGATGAAAAGTTCAGTGGTAAAATTTGCCGATGCATTGATCAACGGTGTGGATACACGCGCATTCAATTCTGTGATGGGCAAATCTGTTAAAGACTATACATGGGGAAGTTCTTCTGTGGCGGCCAACCAGGGAATTGAACTGATCCAGGCCTATAAAATCACGAATGATAAAAAGTATCTCGACTATGCTTTAACTAATCTTGATTTTCTCCTTGGAAAAAATGGAACCGGGTATTCGTTCGTTACCGGGCATGGCGATAAAACACCGATGCATCCTCACCATCGTCCGTCTATAGCGGATGGTGTTGTTGACCCGATCCCGGGCTTGATTGCAGGTGGACCGAATCCGGGTATGCAGGATCATTGTAAATATGCTTCTTCTGTTCCGGATGAAGCTTATACCGATGATGATTGTTCTTATGCCTCTAATGAAATTGCTATTAATTGGAATGCTCCTTTCTCGTATCTTGTATGTGCGCAAGAAGCGCTGCAGGCGAAATAAGGATCATCACATTAATATGCTTCTATGAACAGACTGGTTTTGTGTCTTATACTGTTGATCGCTACATCACAGGTATATGGACAAGCTAAAACTGATTCGGTAAAATTCTTTACTTCCTTCGATGGTGTTAAAATTCACTATGAGATTAAAGGCTTTGGCGAGCCCGTTATACTCGTGCATGGATTTATTGTCGATGGTGAATCGTGGAAGCGAACAGCGCTTTATAATGATTTGCTGGTAGCAGGTTTCAAAGTAATCACACTGGATCAACGCGGAAATGGTTTGTCTGATAAACCGCATACGCCTGAGGCGTATGAGAAAGATGCAGAAGCAAGAGACATCATGGGTCTTGCTACTAAACTCGGTTTGAAGAAATATAGCGTTGTAGGATATTCACGTGGTTCTATTATAGTATCACGATTGTTGGTCTTCGATACTCGTATAGAGCGGGCTGTGCTTGGCGGTATGGGATCAGACTTTACAAATCCTGCGTGGCCACGGAGAGAAATGTTTTACAAAGCATTGATGGGCGAATCCGTTCCGGAATTGGAAGGCATGGTCAAGTATGTAAAAGATTCGGGGCTTGATCAGCGTGCACTTGCTTATTTGCAAAAAGCACAACCTTCGACAAGTGTGGAGGAGTTATCGAGAATAAATAAACCAGTACTTGTATTGTGTGGTGATCGCGATGAAGACAACGGATCTTCGGAGACACTTGCTTCGTTCTTTCCAAATTCAGTATATAAACGCACTCCAGGCGATCATAACAATACCGCGCGATCGCAAGGTTTCTCAGATCTGGTAGTATCTTTCCTGAAAAAAAAGTAAAGGATGATCATTTTACGCTCACAATCTATACTCACGTTATTATCAATTTTGCTGTGTTTAAACCTGTATGCACAGCCCACTGTTAACACACAACGCCAGTACCTCTCTGGTATAGATAAGGACCATACTATACCGTGGGATTTTTTCTGTACCAAGGGACGCAACTCCGGTAAGTGGACAACCATTCCGGTGCCTTCTAACTGGGAGTTACAAGGCTTTGGTGAATATACCTATGGCAGGGGTGTAAAGAAGATAGGTGAGCAGGGCTTGTATAAATATACTTTTACTACCTCAAAAGAGTGGCGTGGAAAAAAGATCTTCATTGTGTTTGAAGGTTCCATGACGGATACAGAAGTAAAGGTCAATGGAAAACTTGCAGGACCAATACATCAGGGAGGCTTTTATCAATTCAAGTATGATGTGTCTGGTTTGATTAAGCCGGGTGCAGCAAATTTGCTGGAAGTAAAAGTCAGTAAGATCTCGGCAAACGAATCTATATACCATGCAGAGTCTGACGGAGACTTTTGGGCGATGGGAGGTATATTTAGACCCGTTTACCTCGAAGTAAAGCCTGCGTCTTATATTGACCGGGTAGCCATTGACGCAGAAGCGGATGGATCATTTCGTATGGATGTATATACTGGAAATGTATCTGCAAACCACACTGTAGATGTGCAAGTGCAGGAATTAAATGGTGAAAAAGAAGGTGACGTATTTTCTAACCAGGTAACAGCAAAACAAAATATAGTTTCAATTACCAATGTTTTCCCTGGAGTAAAACTGTGGAGTCCGGAAGATCCGAACTTGTATGAGGCGATTGTTTCTTTAAAAGATAAGCGGGGAGTTGTCCATACCATTCGCCAACGTTTTGGTTTTCGAACGGTGGAGGTACGAAAGCATGATGGTATATATGTTAACGGTGCACGTATCATTTTCAAAGGCGTGAATCGCCATAGCTTCTGGCCGGAGAGTGGTCGCACGCTGAGCAAAGAGATTAGTCTGCTCGATGTGAATCTTATCAAAGATATGAATATGAATGCAGTGCGTATGTCGCACTATCCACCCGATCAGCATTTCCTGGATGTGTGCGATTCGCTAGGACTTTTTGTATTGGATGAACTCACGGGCTGGCAAGCTAAATATGATACGGAGGCAGGAAGGAAACTCGTAAAGGAATTGGTGGTGCGCGATGTTAATCATCCAAGTATAGTATTATGGGCGAATGGTAATGAAGGCGGATGGAATACAGCATTGGATGATGACTTTCCTAAATATGATATTCAACAACGATTTGTTTATCACCCGTGGGAAAAATTCAGAGGTACAGATACGAAGCATTACCCGGACTATAATTATGTGACGAACTCGGTACTGTATGGAAATGAAATTTATTTCCCGACAGAATTTATGCATGGTTTATACGATGGTGGTCATGCTGCCGGACTGGATGATTTCTGGAGTGCCATGTTGTCTCATCCCTTCGGAGCAGGTGGATTTCTTTGGTCGTTTCATGATGAAGGTGTCGTACGTCACGATCGTCAGGATAGTATAGATACAAATAGTAACAGTGCACCAGACGGAATTGTCGGGCCACACCGCGAAAAGGAGGGAAGCTTTTTTGCTGTAAAAGAAATCTGGTCACCGGTATATATAGGTGTGAAATCGTTGCCTTCCGATTTTGATGGCTCCATCCCGGTGGAGAATCGCTATAGCTATACGAATCTTGATAAATGCAACTTTCGATGGAAACTTGTATCCCTTGCTTCACCACATACAAATGATACTGGCGAGAAAATTGATTCCGAAGGGAAATCGCAAACTATATCCCTGGCACCAGGAACAAAAGGGTTCTTGAAGGTATCGCTTCCTGCGCACTGGCGAAATAGTGACGTGCTATACCTGACAGCGTCCGATCCTCATAAACGTGAAATCTTTACCTGGTCATGGCCGTTGAAATCTCCTGCAGAATTTATTCAGAAAGTCCTTCCCGCGTTGGCTGTTCAAACGGTTCAGGCACAGGAAACATCTGCAATGTTAACGGTAACAAGCGGTGACACGCAGTATATATTTGATAAAGCAACAGGCTATCTGGAGAAAGTAATTGAAAAAGGTACAACGATATCTTTATCAAAGGGACCTGTGCAGGCCGGTGTTACACATAAGCTCAAGCAATTCAATCACCGTAAGGAAGGCAGTCAATATATAGTAGAACCTATATATGAAGGTGAAACCATGTTTACGGTAAAGTGGACGTTTGCTTCCGACAAATCTGCGAAACTCGACTACAGCTATTCTCAAAAAGGTGAAGCCGACTTTATGGGAATTTCCTTTAAGTATCCTGAAGATAAGATCACAGGAATGAAGTGGCTGGGACAAGGCCCTTATCGCGTTTGGAAGAACAGGTTAAAAGGAATGCAGTTTGGTATATGGGAGAAAAAGTATAACAACACGGTGACAGGAGAAAGTTGGGACTATCCAGAATTTAAAGGGTACCATGCAAAGCTCTATTGGGTTAATGTGATTTCGAAGGAAGCACCTTTCACAATCTATACCGAAAATGAAAATACATTCTTGCAGATGCTCAAACCCCTTCGACCCAAAGGAGCATATAATGAATTTAATAATCCTCCTTTCCCGGAAGGCGACATTAGTTTTCTTCAGGCTATAGCACCGATTGGTACCAAATTTCAGGATGCTAAAGTTATGGGTCCGCAAAGTCAGAAGAATATCATGATGAACTATACTCCCATCAGCGGAACGCTGTGGTTTGATTTTGGAACTAAAAACCCGTAAAGAATGAATAAACTATTTTTAGGTTTACTCCTCAGCTTTAGTTTAAATATCCAGGCTCAATCTTCGACTAGCGCGGATATATACTTGTTCTCCTATTTCAAAGGAAATGGTGAAGATGGTTTGCATTTAGCATATAGTGAAGATGGCTATGCCTGGCAAACGCTCCGCCACGACAGTTCTTTTTTGAAACCCACGGCTGGTAAAGATAAGCTGATGCGCGATCCGTGTATCATACAATCACCAGATGGAACATTTCACATGGTTTGGACAGTGAGTTGGAATGAAAAAGGAATCGGGTATGCCAGTTCAAAAGATCTTATCCACTGGTCTGAGCAGCAATATATACCTGTGATGGAACACGAGAAAGATGCACGCAACTGTTGGGCACCCGAGATAGTATATGACTCCCGCAGCCAGCAGTTCATGATCTATTGGGCTACAACCATTACCGGGCGTTTTACTGAAACTCAAAGCTTAAAAGAGAACGGTTACAATCACCGCATTTATTATGTTACTACAAAAGATTTCAAAACGTTCAGCAAAACAGCGCTGCTATATAACCAAGGGTTTAATGTAATTGATGCAACAATTGTAGTGGATGGTAAAAAGTATATCATGTTTTTGAAAGATGAAACCATTGAACCGCCTCAGAAGAACATCCGTATCGCGACAAGCAATGATTTGACAAAAGGGTATACCAAACCAGGAAAGCCGATCACAGGGAAGGAATGGGTTGAAGGTCCCACAAGTCTCAAAATAAATAACCAGTGGATTGTATACTTTGATAAATACGGCGCAAACAAAATGGGTGCAGTTACTTCGTCAGATTTAATTTCATGGACGGATATATCAGATAAAGTAAATTTTCCTTCCGGAACAAAGCATGGAACTGCCCTTAAAGTTTCAAGAACAGTGGTTGATAAGTTGAAGTGATATTACTTACGATGACACAAGAAGTATAGTATAGCGAGATAGGTACACGAAAGCTCCAATCCATTAAATGAAAAAGCCCATGATTAAATCACGGGCTTTTTAATGAATTGAAAAATGTGTTACTCTTCCACTTCGCTGATCACAACTTTCTCCATTACATCACCTTGACGGATCTGGTCGATTACATCAAGACCTTCGTATACTTTTCCGAAGACAGTATGATTACGATCAAGATGTGCTGTGTTCTGGCGGCTGTGGCAAATGAAAAATTGTGAGCCTCCTGTATTTCTTCCCGCATGTGCCATGGAAAGAACACCACGATCGTGATATTGATTATCACCCGTCAGTTCACAATTGATTTGATAACCCGGGCCACCATTACCAATGCCATTCGGGCATCCACCCTGGATCATAAAATTTGGAATCACGCGGTGAAACGTTAATCCATTATAAAATCCTTTTTCGGCAAGTGTAATAAAATTGTTTACTGTATTCGGGGCATCCTTTTCAAAGAACTTAATCTTCATCACACCCTTTTTTGTATGGATTTCTGCAGCTTTCATAATCTGTTTTGTTAATTGGGGCGCAAGATAATAAAACCTTACAACTGATACATCCATAGTGTTATGCGCTGCGTGATTCTCCGTCCAACAAAGAATGTGATCACCCTATAGAATGAAGAAAATCAAACGAGCGATGAATCAATTAAACGAAACCGAGTAACTGTTGGTAACGTAATTGAGGCCACCGCTTGACGATGTGATCTCATATCCCAATTGTACATCGCCTACTGTAATATCTCCGAACCACCCACGGGCTCTCACCCAGTTCATAATATCTTTTAGATTAATCGTTGCAGAGTTTGTCTTGCTTGTTCTCAGGAAAGAGTATACATGATTACTTCCATTGTTGCCACGGAATACGTTCCAGGTATGGCCTCCAATGGAAACATTGGTGTGTGTAGGAACGGGATTACCACTGGCATTCCAATTATAAGATATAGGCTTGATGTTGCCGCTTCCGTTCGGGTTGCTGGTATAATTCATCCACAGCATGATCTCGTGCTGCTTGCCACTGTCCCATACATCATACGCTGCAGTCCATGCACCGCCAGCAGGCGTTGTAATATTATAGCTGGTGCTGCATGTGTTTAAAGAACTGAGTGTGCGCCCGACATAACGTGTACAGTTTGGATACGATTTGATTCCATTCGTGTTCGGGTGATTAGCCCACACGCCCCAGTTGCTATAGGAGTTGGCCCAGATTGATTGAGCTCCGGCCCCCGATCCCCAAATGTTATTATAAAGTGTATAACCACCATTAGACCATGTGGCGTACTGAGCGCTGGATCCCCACGCAGCCAATACTTCGGTATTAGATGGTTGAACTTCTTCTGTTTGACATGCCAATACGAGGCTCGCCATGATTAGAAATGCAAAGATGTTTTTCATGTTTGACGTTGGTTTAAATCGTTTGCATGAAGGTAAAAAGTGACTAAAAGAGCGATGGGATCATTTTGTTAAAGAATACGGATCATTCACGCGAAGAGGGGTATAAAATATCTTTTAGTAGGGTATAATTCCGGTTTTTCAATCGATTTCTGTGGGGTTTATATGGTTAGAATTTCCAGTCAGAGTAAACCGGATGCGTTAAAAGTTTAAACTCCAGATATATCTATAGTATATCTGCTTATCATAATAGATGGTGCACCACTTTTGAATCACCTGGCTGATTGTGCTGTCGATGTATCAATAGCTTCTTTATAAGAAATGCCGCGCGCTATATACTTTACTGTAACTTTGCGTTTCGAATCTCTTCTGGCAATCAGTGCAACCTATATGTCAAATTGCATCACACATAAAAAATGTTATCTCTCCAAAGAAATTGCTGAGGACGTTCTGATTGAAACAAGGACAGCGTTTGATTATGCCCCGGGTATGGGACCGGTGTCGGTATATTTATGTGATGAATGCGGTTACTATCACCTCACATCAAAAGGGCCGATGAACGAAAAGTTGAATCAATACTTATCTGAAGGAAAGATACAACGACAAAAAGAAGCCAACCGATGGCTCGATAAGTTCAAGAAAAGATAGATTACTTTTTGTCTGATAAAATCCTGCCAGGTGGGTGATAACCATTTATCACATTGGTATCGTTTCTTTAGTATACTAAAACCTACGGCCATGATTCGAAATTATCTGCTCATCGCGCTTCGAAATTTCAAACGCCAAAAACTCTTTGCTGTACTGAATATGTTCGGGCTCGCGTTAGGACTTGCCTGCGCTATTCTTATATTCCTATATATCAGTGACGAGCTACAATACGACACCATGCATCCGTATCATGAAGATACATATCGCATCGGCTGTACATTTACCAATGCCAGCGGACAAGAATTTGACAACACCGTAGCACCAGGGTATTGGTTAAAGCAATTGAAGGAAACACGCAGCGAAGTTACACACGGTATACGCATTGATAATATAGGGTATCCTACATCGTTCCATCACAAAGCGAGTGATAAAATTATTTTGACTGAAGAGGTGCGCTGGGCCGAACCCGGCTTTGACGCTGTGCTGGCATTCGATCTTCTGAAGGGAAACAAAGATAAGATGTTTGAAGATTATAATACACTGGTGATAAGCGAAACCGGTGCAAAGAAATTATTCAATGAACTTGATCCTATAGGACAAGTGGTTTCTATAAAGCACAACTGGGCTACCGATGGTAAAGAGATCGATGTTGTCGTTACAGGTATATATAAAGACTTTCCTTCGAACTCACATTTTAAGCCGCAATATATAATTAACGTAAATGCACTGCGAAGCGTACGCAATAATTTTACTGTATATATGGAGGGCACATCCTTTCGGGAGGCCGAATTTTTCGAGAGCTATATTGTTGTAAAACATTCGTCTGACATCAAGCCACTGGAAAAAGATTTGCAGATGTGGGGAAATCAGATGGCACAAGCCGATTCTGGTTTTGTTGCCGGTGGGTGGAAACTCAAACCATTTCTGGCAAAGATGTCAGGCCTGCATTTTGATCAGAAGAATTTGTGGGAGAATGGGATTCGTGGTGATAAAAAATACCTGGCCATCTTTAGCTCTGTCGCTATATTGATATTGGTGATCGCCTGTATAAACTATATGAACCTGGCCACAGCACGTTCTGCACGAAGAGCAAAGGAAGTAGGGCTTCGTAAATCGCTGGGCAGCAGACGAAGTGAAATCGCGTGGCAATTTTTCAGTGAATCTATACTGATGACAGCAGGGTCTCTTATACTCGCGGTATTGCTCGTCATTATTTTCTTACAACCTTTTAATCAGTTAGCACATAAATCTTTTACAGTGGCATCCTTACTGAATCCATTTATGTTACTGATCGTAGGCGTTATTGTAATGTTTATGGCGTTTGTGTCCGGAAGTTATCCGGCCCTATATCTCTCTGGGTTCAGACCGGTCGAAGTGTTAAAAGGAAAAGTAATAAAAGGTGCTGGCGCAGAATTATTCCGGAAAGGATTAGTGACCATTCAATATACCGTCTCTTTGGTATTGATCATTTCCACGTTCATCGTGATCAGGCAGATGGAGCACATGCAGAATACAAAACTCAATGCACAAGGAAGTCAGCTACTTTCCATTCGGTATGGAGGAACAGCACCACAGGATAAATTTGCAGCCTTCAAGCAAGCTATATTACAGGATAAAGATATAGAGCATGTAACGATGGCTAATCATTTGCCACGGTTAAATTATTTCGGATGGATTGGAACAACGCTTAAGTTTCCAGAGCTACACGACAAAGATCTTCAATGGAACCAACTCAATATAGACTTTGACTTCGCGAAAACATATCAACTGGAATTTATAGCGGGTCGTGATTTCGATGCAGCCAATGTAGCAGATTCAAGTTCTATGATTATCAACGAAGCCGCAGTAAAAGCGCTTCAGCAGCCGCTTGAAAAAATTATCGGTTCATCCGTTATGGAAGTTGATGATAATAACGGTAATGGTAATCGGACTTATAAAGTAATTGGTGTAGTAAAAGATTTTCCATTTCGTTCGATGCACCAACCCATCGAGCCCTTAGTATTAAATCCTCATGTACACTTCATCGATCGCATTGCCTATATAAAGTTACCTGCAGGAAATTTCCAGGAGAAAATTAAGTCCATTGAAAAAAAGTGGAAAGAGATCTTTCCCGGTGTTGGTTTTGATTACTGGTTCGTGAGTGATGAGTTCAACAGAATGTACCTGGCAGAAAGCAGAGTATCTTCTCTTGCAAAAAGTTTTGCTGTACTCGCCATCATCATTACAGCGCTGGGCGTATTTGGATTAGCTTCCTATACTGCGGAGCAGAAAACAAAAGAAGTAGGCATTCGCAAAGTGCTGGGTGCTGCTGTTCGGCAGGTTGTTACAATGTTTGTGTGGGTGTTTGTAAAAATATTTTTGGTGGCAGCCATCATTGCTATTCCTATAGCTTACTTTTTAGCAGACCGCTGGCTGAATGATTTTGCATATCGCTCCATGATCAGTCCATTTATATTCTTAATCAGTCTTCTTGGACTACTAGCCGTTACGTTGGTTACTGTAAGTTATGAAACGTGGAAGGCAGCCCGCGCAAATCCTGTCAACTCTTTACGGAGTGAATGATGCTGTGAAATTTGAAGACCTTCAAATATAGGTTGATGTATAGCTATATATAGTTGTCGATATAAATTCGCGTCATTGTAACACTTATTAAAAAGCACGGACACGGATTCTTATATCACGATGATGTTGTAACGTACGTTAAGTCAACACTCTATATAGTGTGAAAAATAATGTTGTGAGATAAAGTGTAAATTTTTTCCGTGTCCGAAAACGATTGTATCAAATTTTATTTAAAATTGTATGGAGTTGCTGAATGTCGCACCTGAACCTCTATACAACAGAAGAACAAATGCTACAAGGTTTACGCCTTGGTAGTGAGCATGCTTTTGAAGCAATCTTTAAAAAGCATTGGCGGCCGCTATATAACCAGGCATATTCCAAAGTACAATCTCGTGAAGAAGCTGAAGAGATTGTGCAAAGTATCTTTTCAACATTGTGGGAGAAGAGAGATTCATTTCTGATTACCAATCTTTCATTCTATTTGCAAACCGCAGTGCGTAACCGTGTGATCAATCACATCCGGCAAAGAGTTACGCAGCGTAAATATTGGGATTACTACAAGAATTTTATACCACAACAAAAAGATGACACGGAGAACACGGTGATCTATGATGACTTGTCGCAAGCTATAGAACATGCTGTGAGCAGACTTCCAAAAAAATCACAGCAAGTATTTCGACTTAGTCGCATAGAAGGTCGCTCCACTTCTGAAATTGCAAACAGACTGAAGCTTTCGGAGAAAGCAATTCAATATCACCTTACGAAATCGTTGAAAGAGCTTCGTATACAGCTCCGCGATTTTATACTTGCTATTCTTCTTTTTATCGATCAATAAGAACGTTCATCTGCTCATTAAAAAAAATTTACATAAGAATTTAGGATAGCCGACCACTTCTGTGTCTTTACTATTACTGTTTATGACACCCGAAGAATTCAGCAAGCTATTAGAGCGATATACCCGTGGCGAATGTTCACCGCAGGAAGAGGAATTTATACTCAAGTGGTATGAAGCCATTGATAACCCGAAACAGGAGACGGGTGAAGAATATACTATAATTACGCAGGCACGACTTTGGTCAAGGCTTCAGTCGCAAATAAAACGTACAAGAAAATCAACATTCCATTATTCGTGGAAGATTGCAGCAACAGTATTGTTGCTGATCATGGCAGGAGGCGTAATCTTTCTTTCGTCACATTTTTCAAATACTAAAAAGTTGCCTCTGTCGCTTGAAAATTTCGGTCAGAAATTTTCCGGTATACAGTTGATAGAAAATAAAACCAGTACTCCGCGCTTGATAGCGCTGGAAGATGGAAGTGAAGTAACGCTCAAACCTGGGAGCGAACTGCGTGTAGCCGATATATTTCAAGACGATAAACGTGAAGTATATCTTGCCGGTGAAGCCTTCTTTCATGTGAAGCGCGATACACTTCGGCCCTTCCTGGTATATGCGAATGAAGTGATCACAAAAGTACTGGGCACAAGTTTTACGATAAAGGCGTACAAAGGCGCAAAGCAAACCACCGTGGCAGTAAAGACTGGTAAAGTTTCCGTTTCAACCAATCCGAAAGTAATTCAACATGATCAGGAAGTTATACTCACGCCAAATCAGGAGGCCGTGTATAATAGTGAAATCATGAAAGTAACAAAGAAGCTTGTGGATGATCCGAAGATCGTACTTGAAAAGCCAACACTTTTTGAAATGAAATATGATGGCACTCCGGTGACAAAAATTTTTGAAGTCCTGGAGGCAAACTACGGTGTTGATATACTATATGATCCGGATATCCTTTCGAATTGTAGTCTCACAACCTCTATGTCGGACGAAGGTTTGTATCAGCGAATCGAAATAATCTGTAAAGCTATCGGAGCTGAATATAAAATTCAGGATGCGGCAATTACCATCACGAGTAAAGGATGCCAATGAGAAATTTTAATGTTCCACCAAACCCGCGCGCTATGAAATAGACCCCTACTATATATAAATAAAAAAATGGGCTAATGATACTGGTACTATCATCAGCCCGTCATGCCTGCGCGATTACTCGCGCAGCATCAAGTTTTTGCCTATTGTCTAACAAAAACATTCTAAGGTATGAATAATAAACCTAAACCTTTTAGAAAAGCATTTCTATTCTTTATGAAAATCACCGTGATCCATATGATGATCAGTTGCGCAACGATCATGTTCGGTTACGCTGTGGATACAAGCGGGCAGGAGGTGTTAAAACGTAAGGTGACCCTCCAGGTAGAAAATGCTAAAATCAAATCTGTTCTCGCAGCCATCGAATCTAAAGCCGGTGTAAAATTTACGTATCGTCCGCGTCTCTTAAAGAATATTGAGAACGTAACATTAAATGCTGCTGATGCGCCACTGGAAGATGTGCTGACAAAAGTATTTAACAGCACGGTTGAATACGAGGTGATCGGAAAACAAATTGTATTAACAGAAGCCGCTCCACCCGAAGAGCCCATACGTACAGCAAGTGAAAACTATAGCATCATCGCTATACAGATTTCCGGTGTTGTAAAGGATGATGCCGGACAGCCACTGCCTGGTGTTAACGTAATTGAAAAAGGAACATCCAACGGAACTACTACAGACGCAGATGGAAAATACTCACTCGACCTGGTCAGCGATAATCCGGTTGTGGTATATTCTTTCATCGGATATGCTACACAAGAGATCGCTGTCTCTGATCGTACAATCATTGATGTTACATTAACGGCCGACACACAAACACTCGAAGAGATTGTTGTGGTGGGTTATGGTACAGAAGAGAAACGTGAACTTACCAGTGCTGTTGTATCGGTAGGCAATAAAGAAATGTTGCAAGGTGCATTCAACAGCCCGTTGCAAATGATCGATGGTAAAGTAGCAGGCCTTACTGTCTCAAACCCTGCGGCTGGTGATCCGAACCGTGGTACCGATATACAGATTCGCGGTGCATCGTCATTCAAAGCTGGTAACGCTCCGCTGATCATCATCGATGGTATGCCGGGTGGCGATCTTCGAAATTTAGCCCAACAGGATATTGAGTCATTCCATGTTTTGAAAGATGGAGGTGCAGCAGCAATCTACGGATCGCGTGGCGCCAACGGTGTTATTATAGTACAAACTAAAAAAGGCAAAGCTGGTAAGCCATCAATTACGTACGATAGCTATATTGAACATGATGTCGTTGCAGCAAGACCAAATATACTTTCAGCAGAAGAGTTTCTGGAGCGTGGACGTGATGCCGATCGCGGTGCACGCACTGACTGGTATGATCAACTGATTAACACTGGAAACTTTGGTCAGAACCACTTCATCGCTGTGTCAGGTGGTAATGAGAATACAACGCTACGTGTGTCTACAAGCTATCGTACAAAAGATGGTATAGATATAGCTTCTGGAAGAAAAGAATATGGCTTACGAACAAACTTCGTACAGCGAGCACTCAATGGTTTCCTGGAACTCGGGGGAAATATATCATACCGTGTAGCAAATGAAGATTTGCTGGGTACTGACTTTGCTAATCCGGTAAACAATTACGGTGCATTTCAGCAAGCCGTAAAACTGAATCCGACCATTCCGATAATGGATCCTAACAATCCTACTTTTTATAATAATTTACAGGGATATGATACCTACAACCCTGTACAGGCCTTAAAAACTCGTGAGCTTCGGGCAGAGCGTGTATATTCTATTTTCGATTTCAATGTGAAGCTAAATCTGCTTAAGAATTTAAGTACAGAAGTTAAGTTAGCACGTCAGACGCAAGACATGTTGCTGAAACAATATTATAACGGGAAATCATCTGAATCGATCAACGGCATGTTTACCGGCCGTGCCCGTTTGCAGGACGAGCGTTGGACGGACTATACATTGGAGTGGCTTGGTAATTACAATACTACAATTGATCGTCACGACATTAAAGTGCTGGGAGGTTATTCGTATCAGGAGTTTAATAATGAAGGTCATTGGTTACAAAATAGACGCTTCCCTTCTGATTCTTATGGCTATAACAATATTGGTTTTGGTAACTATGGAAATGGCCAACCAATTAAGATGGCAGATGTCATGGATTCCTGGAAGAGTAGAGAAAAGACAATTGCGTTCTTAGGTCGTCTCACTTATAGTTTCGATGATCGATATTTTTTTATGGGTTCATTCAGGTATGAAGGAAATACAAAATTTGGGAATAAAAACAAATGGGGATTATTCCCTGCTTTGTCAGCCGCATGGCGTATATCTTCATTACCGGCAGTTCAGGATATAGGTGCTATCAATGACCTGAAGCTACGCGTGTCATATGGTGTAACCGGCCGTACGGGATTTGATCGCTATACTTCTCTGGCGAAATATGATGGTTATGGTCAATATCAGAACGATGAGGGACAGTGGATTCAAGTATTTGGACCTGGCAACAATTATAACCCTGATCTTCGCTGGGAGAAACAGGTTTCTTACAACCTGGGGCTTGACTTCGCCTTGTTTGAAAATCGCGTAAGTGGTAGCATTGATGGCTTCATTCGTAAGGGAAGTGATTTGATAAATGATTACCTAGTACCGGTGCCTCCTTATCTGCATGATCGTATGTTTGTAAATGTAGGTACGCAGAGTGCACGAGGTATTGAATTGGCTATAGCTTGGAACGCGATTAAAACATCTGACTTCAGCTATACTATAAATCTTACCGGCTCCTATACGAAATCACGTATGGATAAATTCGGAGATGACAAGTTCAAGGCTGACTTCCGCTATATGGGCGATCTTCCTTCACCGGGTAACCCGGGCCCTGCTTATCGCCTCGAAGAAGGAACCGAGATCGGAAGCTTCTGGGGGTATAAATATGCCGGTGTAGATGAAGATGGTAAAATACTCATCTGGAAAAATGCAGAGGTTGGTGGTGAAGCTATCGTAGCTTCTACGCAAGCAGATGCAAACCGCGATAAGACTTATATAGGGCATGGTATGCCACGGTATGAATTATCATTCGGTAATACCTTTAGCTATAAACGCTTTGATCTGTCCCTCTTCTTCCGCGGACGTTTCGATTACCAGATCATGAATCTATACCAGATGTACTATGGTTTGCAGGCTGAACCAAATGTGAACCTGCTTGAAGATGCCTATGGTCGCAACGGACATATCACCAGCGGAAAAGTAATTACTGATTACTTCCTTGAAGATGGTGACTACTTCAGACTCGAGAACATTACACTCGGCTGGTCTCCGAAAATAGGACAGGGCAAAATCAGCAGTGTTCGTGTATACGGTACTGTGCGCAACGTGTTTACCTTAACCGGCTTCACCGGACTTGATCCGGCTGCTATAGGTGTAACCGGCCTTGAGCCAGGCATGGGCAGTCTAAACGTATACCCTGTTGTACGCAATTTTGCACTTGGTGTGCAGGTTGGTTTCTAAGTACGATCCCTTTAATCTTATTTATGAAAAGTATGATGAAAAATATATTGCGCTATACCTTACTCATTACAGTAATGGTAGCAACGTCATGTACAAATCTGGATGAAGAAGCATTCGATGTATTGCCGGCAGATGTATACTACCAGGATAAAAATTCAGTTATCGCTGCACTTGTTCGCCCATATGAACATGCACACTGGTGCGGTTGGGATGGTGACCGTTGGTTGCTACAAGAGTTAACAGCTGATCAATTCGTGTGGACGCAAAAAGGAAAGCACGGATACGATGATGGTAACTGGATACGCTTACATAATCATGCGTGGAACCCAGATCAGGGACAAATTTATGGAAGTTGGACGGGACCCTATCAAGGTATAGGACAATGTAACATATTGATTCGTGATTTGACAAGGCTGGATTATCCCACTCTTGGATTAACCGAGGCTGATAAAGTGAGACATTTAGCAGAGATCAGAACGTTACGTGCCTGGTTTTACTTTTTCTTACTTGACTTCTTCCGAAGTGTGCCGATTGTTGAAGATATAGAAACGATTAAACCTCAATCAACAGCTCAGGAAGTTTTTGCATATATAGAAAAAGAAATAAAAGAGTCTTTACCCAATCTGCCGAAGAACGCTCGGTCTGGTCGTTGGGATCAGGGAGGTGCTGCTTCATTGCTGGTAAGACTATATCTGAATGCAGAGAAATGGATAGGCACCGCAATGTATACTGAATGTGCTCAATATGCACAGGCAATCATCGATGGCGAGTATGGTACCTATACAATAGATCCTGATTATAAAGGCCCATTCCGTTCAGGTGTAAAAGGCTACAAATCTCCGGAAAATATATTCGAGTTTCCACATGCTAAGAATATATATGAGTTTGGCTGGATGTATAATGCAATGATGCATTACCAGGCGCGCTATTCATTGGATAATGATTGGGGTGGCTGGAATGGTATACATTTAACTCCTTCACTTGATCTCAACGGAGACGAACTTCCGTATACATTGGGTAAACCGTATGAAAAATTTGCTGATAGCGATAAACGTAAACAGCCGTTCCATACAACTGCTACCGGTGGTGAATACGAAGGATTTTTCCTCATTGGTCAGATGTATGAATTTAACAAAGCAAAAGGTTTTGGATACGATAGCACCAAAACAGTGAAAGGTACAGAAGAGTGGAATGGTCAGCCGTTGAAATTTGTTGACCAGGTTGGACGTTTCTCCGAAAAACCGAATGGTCGCTGGCAGGAAGGTTCACACGTAAATACGGGTGAAGAAAATTCAGGAGTACGCTTGCTGAAATTTCCATGGCTGCCCATGTCCCAAAATTTATTTCAGTTCAATGCTGCACCCGAAATCAGACTTGCTGAAATATACTATTCACTGGCCGAGTGTAAATATAGGGCTGGTGATAAAGCCGGAGCTGCTGTATTACTCGATGCTGTGCGTGAAAGAAATTTCAAAGCAGAAGATTGGGATGACCAAAGCTACGAAGCTGATCTGAGCAAATTAACGGATGATGAATTTGTAGATGAACTTGGAAGAGAATTTTTAGGAGAGCGTCATCGTAGAACAGATCTTATCCGATGGAATAAATTTGGTTCGGAGTGGTGGGATAAACCAGCCGATGCTGCTGACAAAACAATCTTCCCGATTCCAAATCAAGCCATCAATGCGAACCCGTTGTTGAAGCCAAACGGTGCAAACTGATTTCATAGTTGGTCATTGAATTATAGTTGTCTTGGGTTAGTTATGAAGCCGCTACCAGAAATGGAGCGGCTTCTTTTCTAAAAAACTTTTAAACATTTTTTAAGCACTTAAACGACTGATTAACAATGAAAAAGTGAGTCGCAACCGTTTACAAATCACTTTTTTTGAGTGAAAAGTGTAAAAAAGACTGTTAATCCGCAGGAAATTGTTTTAATATTGTTATACCCCTAGACCAAGGTTCCTCATGAATAAGTTCAAAGATTATTCTGACCAAAATCTTGTAGACTTGCTCAAACAGCAGAACATGGCTGCGTTCGAGGAGATTTATAATCGGTATTGGCGCAAGCTATACTCGACAGCCTATAGGCGGATTCAATCCAGGGAAATCGCCGAAGAATTCGTACAGGATATATTTACCAGTCTCTGGATCAATCGCGAACTTGTTCACATCAAATCACTCACAGCGTATTTATATACTGCTGTGAAATATAAAGTGATAAATCACCTGCATCACGAAAGTATCCGAAAGCAATATTTCAACCTCCAGCTCAAAACATTATCGGAGGCTGATAACTGTACAGAAGAACTTGTGTTTGCAAACGATCTTCATGTATCGGTACAAAAAGAGATCAGCAAGCTTCCTCCTAAATGTCAGCAGGTATTTAAGTTAAGCCGCCAGGAAAATCTCACCATGAAGCAAATTGCTTCACAGCTCGGTATATCTGAGAAAACGGTGGAGCATCAGCTAGGCAAAGCACTGCGTGTTTTGCGCATGAATATCAAACAGATTATAGTCGTCATCTCATCCACGATCGGATTAATCTGATCAAGTCTCAAATTCTTTTTTAAAATATTTTCTGGTGCGTATAGGGGATCAGCCTGTAAGACCTGACTATTTAGTAAGCGACCTTCTAAAACGATTGAACACGGCAAACGGATCGTTTTAGTAAATGCCTGAACAATGGAAAGAATTACACCTGAGCTTCTGCAAAAATACCTTCAAGGAAAATGTACGCCTGAAGAGAATGACCTTGTTAACACCTGGTACGACTCTTTTGAGACATCTGCTGACGATATCAGGTTGCTGGACATTCAACAACACGAATTGCTCAGGAAAAAGATGATGCAGCAGATCAAGAATAATCTGAATGAGGCGGATCAATTTCCGGAAGACGAAAAAAAGCACGACCACGATAATTCTACAAGGTGGCTGTTTTTCAAAGTGGCTGCTGCTATCAGCGTGCTCGCAGTTATTGGTATAGGTATACTATATAAAGATCGCAAAGCTGCCGATGTTCCAGCCAATCTGCAGGCAACCATTGCCACTGTAGTCAATAAAACACAATCTATACTTCGGCAGGACCTTTCTGATGGAACCACTGTATGGCTAAAGCCAAGCAGCAGTATAGAATATCCCACTACATTTTCAAAAGCATCACGCTTCATTCAATTGAAAGGCGAAGCATTCTTCGATGTCGCCAGGGAAGAGAACCGTCCCTTCATTGTTACCACCGGAAATGTTACCACCAAAGTACTCGGTACAAGCTTTAACATAAAAGCCTATAACGATGCTTCCACAATAGAGGTATCGGTGATGACGGGTAAGGTAGCCGTACAAATGAAACCAACAGATACTCGCGACTCATCATCTGTTCTGCTCACACCAAACGAACGTGTTACGTATGTTAAATCGGAGAACCGTTTACTGAAGGAAGCACCGATTCAATTACCCGAACTATCCATGTGGCAGGTAACAACTATAGTATATGAAAATGTACCTGTAGATCGCGTGCTGCGCATGCTCGAAGAAAAGTATAACGTAACAATACAAGTTAAAAATGAAAACCTGAAGAACTGCCTGCTAAGGGCAGACTTTACCAATCAGAACCTGGCCGACATTTTAGAAATGCTGAGCCGTTCGATTGAGGCTACCTATGAACTGAAAGACGACACAATATACCTCGATGGAACGGGGTGTGTGAAAGAAGACACAACCACTAAATCAAATTAACTATGTAAGTATAAAATCTACACCCCATTCGTAAAAAAGAGATTAGGAGTGATTGCGGCACCCCTAATCAATTAAAATGTGACCCCTGTTTATGAAGTATACATAATCAGAACAGGGGCACTTATCTCATTTTGTAAAAACGAAACAATCAAAATTATGCAAGAGATTCTACAAACGCACGTCAACCTCAGCAAAATTATGCGAATTACGTTGAGCCAGATTGTCGTTATGCTGATTCTAACCGGTATTTCCCGGGCAGAAGTAGGCAAAGCACAAAGTCTTTTGGACCGAAGCGTTACGCTTACGGTCGAAAAGGTAAGTCTGAGCAAAGCATTAGACAGAATTGAAAAAAATGCTTCTGTTCGGTTTGTTTACAGTAAGAACTTTATCTCGCTCAAGGACGAAGTCTCCTTTAGCGCGGAAAAAGAAAAACTCGAGTCAGTTTTAAATAAACTTCTCGGCCCGTTGAATATACAATACCAGGTAATTAAAGACCGTATTGTACTCAACAAGGTTAGAGGTATAGAAGATGATACAGAAGAAGTAACAGCAACCGAAAATCTTGTAACAGAGAACACATTGTTCAGTGTTACCGGACGGGTAACAGACGGCACCGAATCACTTCCCGGTGTAAACGTTTTGGTGAAAGGAACAACAGTCGGTACAACTACTGATTCCGATGGAAGATATACTCTCGATGTACCGAGCGGAAGTACTACGCTGATCTTTAGTTTTATAGGGTATATAGCGCAGGAAGTAGACATTACCAATCGTACTACTGTGGATGTTGCATTGGTAGCCGATGTACAGCAATTGTCAGAAGTAGTAGTAGTAGGATATGGAGAGCAGAAGAAAGAAACAGTTACCGGTGCAGTGGCAACGGTAAAGGGATCTGATCTGGTAAAATCGCCAGCGTTGAATTTAACCAACTCCATTGCCGGACGTATGCCGGGGGTAATCGCCGTAAACAGAAGCGGTGAACCCGGGTACGATGGTTCAAGCATTCGCATTCGCGGATCGAATACATTGGGTAGTAATGATGCGTTGATCGTGATCGATGGTATACCGGCCAGGTCAGGCGGTATAGAACGTTTAAATCCTGCAGACATTGAAAGTATATCTGTATTGAAAGATGCATCCGCTGCTATATATGGATCACGTGCTGCCAATGGTGTAATCCTCATCACAACAAAGCGTGGTAAAACAGGTAAGCCTGAAATTTTATACTCGTTCAATCAGGGATGGTCACGGCCAACGGTTGTGCCGAAACTCGCAGACGCCACACAGTTTGCTGAAATGAGAAACGAGTTGGAGATTTTTAATTTACCGGTAGATGAATGGAGTGCCGCCAACGCGGCCTTTAAACAGTCCGGAACTTATACCCGGCCGAACGGAACTGTGGTAGATGCTCCCTATACTCCGGATGATTTTCAAAAGTTCAAAGATGGATCGGATCCCTGGGGACATCCGAACACGGATTGGTATGATGCTACCTTGAAGAATTGGTCGCCACAATCACGTCACAACCTGCAACTCACAGGCGGTACAGAGAACTTTAAATACCTCACATCGCTTGGCTACCAAAATCAGGATGCATACTATAAGAATGCAGCTACTGGCTATAAGCAATATGATATTCGTATTAACCTCGATGCAAATGTCAATAAGTATATAAAAACAACGATCGGTATATTAGGTCGCCAGGAAAACAGATTTTATCCTACACGCAGTGCCGGTGCTATATTTAGAATGCAGATGCGTGGTTTACCGACACAGCCAGCTTTCTGGCCAAACGGATTACCCGGACCCGATATTGAGAACGGCGAAAACCCGGTGGTAATCACAACGAATCAAACCGGTTACGATCGTGATACACGTTACTATGTACAAACGAATGGATCTGTGGATGTTACTATACCCTGGGTAAAAGGTTTGAAACTTACCGGAACAGCTTCTGTTGATAAATATATAAAGCGTACGAAAAAGTGGGAGATTCCATGGTATCTATATACATGGGATAAAGTTTCCTATGAAGACGATGGCGTGACTCCGAAACTATCGAAAGGACAACGTGGTCCTGCTGAACCGAGATTGTCGCAAGGCGATGAAGATCAGCTCAACGTTCTACTTGGAGGTATACTTACCTACGAGCGGACTTTCAACGATCACGCGCTGACTTTTCTGGCGGGTACAAACCGCGAGACCATTGATAATGATTACTTCAATTCCTATAGGAGATTCTTTATTTCTTCTTCAGTCGATCAGTTGATTGCGGGAGGAAATGCAGAAAAGAATGCGAATGGTGGAGGCTGGGAACGCGCCCGTATAAATTACTTTGGTCGCGTAGCCTATAACTATAAAGAAAAATATCTGTTGGAATTTCTCTGGAGATATGATGGATCCTATATGTTCCCCGAAGATACACGCTATGGTTTCTTCCCCGGTGTTATGGCCGGATGGCAAATCTCTGAAGAGGATTTCTGGAAGAACAATGTAAACGTTGTAAGCTACTTCAAGCTCCGCGGTTCATGGGGACAGTTGGGTAATGACCAGATATACTATGATGTGAATGCGAACGGAACCATTGACGGTGATGAACTTCAGGAATATCAGTACCTGTCAACAAACGCTTTCCGTAGCTATATAATAGGCGGACAGGAAGTAGGAACTATATATGAAACACGGGTTCCCAATCCAACGGTTACTTGGGAGGTTGCCAATAACTTCAATTTGGGTCTGGAAGGAGCATTGCTCTCCGGAAAGATCAATTTCCAGTTTGATGTATTCTGGAACAAGCGCAGTAACATTCTGTGGCGTAAGAATGCATCCGTACCACAAACTACCGGTATGACATTGCCTGCTGAAAATATAGGCAAGGTAAACAACAAAGGCTGGGAATTCCTGATCGGTTACAACGGACAGGTTGGTGAGCTTTCATACAACGTAAGTGTAAATGGCGGTTATGCGAAAAACAAAGTTATATACTGGGATGAAGCTCCGGGTGCTCCAAGCTGGCAGCAAACAACGGGTAAACCAATGTATACATATTTAGCATATCAGTATGATGGTGTATTTAGAACAGAAGAAGATATTCAGGCAGAAACACTTGATTATTCAGCCATTACCAACACACTTCGCCCTGGCGACATGAGGTATAAAGATTACAATGGCGATGGCGCTATAACACCCGATGATCGCGTACGGAATGACAGAACCAATATTCCTCTTTTCCAAGGAGGTTTAAATATAGGGGCACGGTATAAAAACTTTGACCTCTCTATATTATTCCAGGGTGCAACCGGTGCACAGGTTTATGTAAGTACAGGTGAATCCGGAAGTATCGGAAACTTCCTGTTGGATGTATATAAAAATCGCTGGACCATCGACAACCCAAGCAGTGAACATCCACGCATTGCAGACAGAAGCAATCAGTATTATTCAAACGATAATACATACTGGCTTAGAAGCTCAAACTATGTTCGCCTCAAGAATATAGAGTTGGGATATACTATACCATCTGCTTTTGGCAATAAAGTTGGCATCAGCGGTTTACGGATTTATGTCAACGCGTTAAACCTGTTAACCTTCGACAAATTCGATGTGTTTGATCCGGAGTCTACTGGCGGAACAGGTCAGTACTATCCGCAGGCAAAAATTCTGAATACAGGTTTAACAGTAACATTTTAACAACCTTATCCATGAAGAATATGAATAAGCTTAAAATTTTAGCGCTTGGTACAGTCGTTGCCATGTTCGCAGTAACAGGTTGTAATGATGACTTCGTAAGTACAAAGCCCCTGAATGAAGTGCCGTCCGAAGATGTATGGAAAGATCCAGGTTTGTCACAGGCCTTTGTTACGGATATATATAACGGACTGGGTAATGGAGGATTCGATGAACAGATGCTCGCATCCCTGACGGATGAAGCTATGTTTACGCACCCCGGCCGCGGTATAAATACAATTACAGAATCACGTTCCAATCCTGCAGATATAGGATGGGTGAATAATACACTCAACTGGACAAGCATGTATCAACGCATCCGTGCGTGTAACCTGGCTATCGAAAACCTGGAGACACCACAGTTTGAAAATACAGGTCAGATTCAGGCGAGTGTGCTTCAAGGTGAAGCTTACTTTATGCGTGCATACTTTTATCACCAGTTGCTCCGGTATTACGGTGGTGTCCCCATTGTTGACAGAAGCTATAAACTCGGTGAAACAGACTATACTATAGCACGGAATACATTTGCAGAATGTGTTGATTTCATTGTAGCCGATTGTGACAAAGCAGCACAACTGCTGGATGATAAAACAATGCCATCGGGAAGAACTTCTGAGACTGCAGCATTAGCGTTGAAGGCGCGAGTTCTGCTATATGCCGCGAGCGACCTGCATGACCAGGCGAAAGCTGCAACCAAGTCGACTTTGTTGAGCTCGTTCCAGAATTATGATTTACTGGGTTATTCCAGTGGTTCACAAACGGAACGTTGGCAGAAAGCCAAAGATGCTGCGAAGGCTGTTGTAGACCTTGGATTAGGATACTCATTCAATTTGGCAGCGCCAGTGTCTGCAACGGAGGGTACAGCCAACTATGCAAATATAGCGTTGGCAAAAAATGGTGGTGAGAGAGAATTGATCTTTGCGCGCTACTTTATCAATGCAAAAGATGAAGGCGGTGCATGGGTTGGTCGTAACAACGGTCCGAACGGTTATCACAACTGGGCAGGTAATACACCGATCCAAAATCTGGTAGATGATTATGAGATGATGGACGGTACTGCATTTGATTGGGATAACCCGGATCATGCTGCTGCACCCTATACCGACAGAGACCCGCGAATGGATGCAACCATTCTGCGTGATGGCTCACCTTGGAAACCACGTACTGCAGATGCTGCTGGTAAAGATCCCTATAACGAGATTCAAACAGGGCAGTATCAAATCGTGAACAGTTCCGGTTCTGTCGTATCATACTTTGGTCTCGATACACGGCAGAGTTCCATTGAAGACTGGAATGGTACACGCACCGGATACTATATGAAGAAGTTCATTGATCCGAATCCCGCTATAGTAGATCAAAACACGCGACAGCAAATACCTTGGCCATTCCTTCGCTATACCGAAGCCGTGTTGAACTATATAGAAGCCTGCATTGAACTTGGCGAAGAAGCCGAGGCGATCACCTGGCTTAACCAGATCCGTTTCCGGGCGGGTATGCCTGCCGTTGTAGATGCCGGAGCGGTACTTCGCGACCGCTATAGGAATGAACGCAGAGTTGAGCTTGCATACGAAGAACACCGCTATCATGATGCAAGGCGATGGATGATTGCGTCTGAAACGCTAGGACAAAAAGCAGGAAGGATCAGCATCACTGCTACACTTAAAGCTGGTAAGGATGTGAAGATTTATCGGTATGATCCGGATAATTATAACTATAAGTATGAACCGTTGGATATAGATCCGGGTATTGAAAACCGCCTCTGGCTGGATAAGATGTATTTCCTGCCGATACACCGTGATGAAATAAATAGAAATGATAAGTTAGATCAGAACCCGGGATACGAATCCCAGTAAAGTAAGCTATATTTAGAGTCTATGCTGGTGCCTGAAAACACCGGCATAGATTTTCTAAATTCTAAATATATCCTGACCGCGTTGAAGCATTATTTTATCAGTAGTCTGTTGACCGTTGCATTGCTTGCAGCAGGTTGCAAAGATTCTCCGAAGCAGGAAACGCCTTCTGCGCCACCTCCGGCAGAAACACTTTTTAAATTACTTCCTCCCGCAGTTACGCATATTGATTTTAGTAACACGCTCACAGAAGCGTTCAACACCAACGTGCTCATCTACGAATATTTTTACAACGGTGGAGGTGTAGCGGCCGGTGACATCAATGGTGATGGACTGGACGATCTATACTTCACTGCAAACATGGCTGCCGACAAGCTATATCTGAATGCTGGCGGCATGAAGTTCACAGAGATCACACAACCATCCGGAATACATACGCGCAACGGTCCTTGGAAAACAGGTGTTACCATGGCTGATGTGAATGGCGATGGTAAACTTGATCTATACATTTGTTACTCCGGAAACCTCAGGCCCGAACGCAGAGTAAATGAGCTATATATCAATTATGGCAATGACGCGAACGGTATCCCTCAATTTAAAGAAGAGGGAAAAAAATACGGATTGGACAGTCCTTCTACTTCTACACAGGGATATTTTTTTGATTACGATCGTGATGGTGACCTGGACATGTTTCTGCTCAACCACAACATCAATGCGCTGCCCGTACTAAATGAAGCGAGTACTGCGCAGATGTTAAAGGAACAAGATCCGGCAAGCGGAGTCCGTTTATTTAAGAACGTTAACAATCATTTCGATGATGTTACGGCAAAGTCCGGTATTAGTAGCACAGCGCTAACGTATGGGCTGGGGGCCGGACTCGCAGACCTCAATAATGATGGATGGACAGACATCTACATCACCAACGATTACAACGTTCCGGACTATCTATATATCAACAACGGTAACGGTACATTTACAGATAAGCTCAAATCCATGATCGGCCATACTTCTAATTTCTCAATGGGAAATGATATAGCCGATGTGAACAATGATGCGCTACCCGATATATTTACACTTGATATGCTTCCGGAAGATAATCACCGGCAAAAATTATTATTGGCGCCCGATAATTATGGCAAGTTCGATCTGAACATACGTATTGGTTTTTATTACCAGTATATGCGTAACATGCTTCAACTAAATAATGGCAATGGTACTTTTTCTGAGATAGGACAATTGTCTGGTGTCTCGAATACAGACTGGAGTTGGGCAGCGCTCTTTGCCGATTATGACAATGACGGATGGAAAGACCTCTATATAACCAACGGTTATTTACGGGATTTTACCAACATGGATTTCGTAAAGTATATGGATAACTATGTACAACAAAAAGGAAGGTTGATGCGGGAGGATGTGCTGGAGCTCGTTCATAAAATACCGGCATCAAATCTTACAAACTATATATTTAGGAGCAATGGCGATCTCTCCTTTACGAAAGCAAATACAGCCTGGGGCTTTACGAATACATCCAACAGCAATGGTGCAGCCTATTCTGATTTGGACAACGATGGGGATCTTGATCTCGTTGTAAATAACATCAACGCCCCGGCTTTTATTTACCAGAATGAAACGAATAAAAAATCACAACATCATTATCTCAAAATAAAACTGGAAGGAGCTGGTAAAAATACAGTTGGCCTGGGCACAAAAATTATAGTGCATGTAAAAGGCGCGAAACAGACCCTGGAGCAAATGCCATCCCGTGGTTATCAATCCAGTGTGTCTCCCACCTTGCATGTTGGCCTGGGCAAAGAAGCCAACATCGATTCAATGCAAATCATTTGGCTTTCCGGAAAGCAACAAAAAATTAAGAATATAAAGTCCGATCAACTCATTACTGTAAGGGAGATCGATGCGGATAGTAAATATATACCCTCGCGAACGCCAGGACCAGTCTTTACAGAGAAAGCAATATTGCCCTTTGCTCACGAGCAAGAGCGCGTAAATGATTTTAAGCGACAACCGCTGATGGTAAATCCCATGTCCTTCTCAGGACCATGCCTGGCGAAAGGCGATGTAAACGGTGATAGATTGGAAGATATATATGCCGGTGGAGGTGTAAACCAGGCAGGCGAATTATTTCTTCAGCAGAAGAACGGGCAGTTTGTTCGCAAAAACCAGCCAGCGTTTGAAGCTGACAAGAAAAACGATGATACCGATGCAGTATTTGCCGATGTAAATAAAGACGGCTATACCGACCTGTATGTATGCAGCGGAGGCTATCATAATTTTATGCCAGAAGATGAAGCCCTGCAAGACAGACTATATATCAATGACGGCAAAGGTAATTTCAAGAAAAATACAGACGCTTTACCCCCGATGCGTACAAGCAAAAGCTGTGTTCGTGTTAGCGATGTTAACGGTGATGGCTATCCGGATTTATTTGTAGGGAGTCGCGTGATTCCCGGAAGGTATCCTGAAACTCCATCCAGCTATATATTGATCAATGACGGCAAAGGAAACTTCAAAGATGCCATCGCTACGCTTGCTCCTGCTTTGCAAACTATAGGAATGGTTACCGATGCGGCATTTACGGATTTGAATGGTGATGGGAAAAATGATCTCATCGTAATAGGGGAGTGGATGCCGGTTACAGTATGGATACAAGAGAACGGAAAATTTATTGAGAAGACTTCGGATTACTTCTCCCAGAAATATCGAGGTTGGTGGAATAAAATTCTCACCGGTGATTTTAATCAGGATGGAAAGACTGATCTCATCGTGGGTAACACCGGACTAAATACACAATGTAAAGTAAGCGATGCCGAGCCCGCTGAACTATATTTCAAGGATTTCGACAACAACGGTTCAGTGGATCCAATTCTTTGCACATTCATACAAGGCAAGAGTTATACGTATGTTACCCGCGATGAATTGCTGGAACAAATCGGCTCGAAGCGAAAGCGTTTCCCCGACTATAAAAGTTATGCTGATGCTACGTTGCAAGATATTTTTACACCCGAAGAGCTTAACGGGGTTAGCAAACTTTCAGCGAATTGTCTTCGTACCACTCTTTTTCTAAGCGATGCACAAGGAAAATTTCATAAAAAAACGTTGCCGGTCGAAGCGCAGGTATCTCCCGTTTATGTAATTATGCAGTTGGATTACAATCATGATGGAAAAGATGATTTAATTTTAGGAGGAAATATACAGCACGCACGCCTGAAGTTTGGTAAGTACGATGCGAACCATGGAATACTTCTTGAAGGTGATGGCAACGGTAATTTTAAATATGTTACGCAACAGCAATCAGGTCTTAAGCTTATTGGAGATGTCAGGAGTTCAATGGTGATGGATAAAAAAATACTCTTTGGCATAAATCAAGGTCAGGTAAAGTCATATACCTATAAATAGTTAATAATCCCGGGAAATTTAAAATGATAAAAACATTCGTTCGGAAAAGTCTTGCCCTGGTTTTAATGGCAGGTATAACATTGTGGTTAAGTGCATGCGAAGATTCTTCCGGTCCACGCATTCTCGTCTTCACCAAAACAGCAGGTTGGCATCACGAATCTATACCGGCCGGTGTTGCGGCCCTGCAAAAGCTTGGAACTGAAAATGGTTTTGAAGTCGATACAACCAGGGATGCGCATTACTTTACCGATGACCAGTTAAAGAAGTATAAAGCGGTTGTATTTTTAAGTACTACAGGCAATGTATTAAATGCGGATCAGCAGGTAGCATTCGAGCGCTATATCCAGGCGGGTGGGGGATACGTTGGTATTCACGCTGCCGCGGATACAGAATATGAATGGCCCTGGTATAATAAACTGGTGGGTGCCTATTTCTTAAATCATCCCGGTAATCCCAATGTACGTAGTGCAACGATCGATGTAATCGATACAACACACCTCGCAACGAAGGGGCTACCGCTTCGCTGGGAGCGCACCGATGAATGGTATAATTACAGAAGTATTTTCGGTGGCATAAAAACATTGATGAAGCTTGATGAAGAAACGTATGAAGGCGGAGAAAATGGTGCTGACCATCCCATCGCATGGTATCATGATTATGATGGCGGACGTTCCTTCTATACCGGAGGTGGACATACCAATGAAAGCTTTAGCGAACCATTATTTCTCAAGCATCTTCTCGGTGGTATAAAATATGCGATGGGCGCCAACATCAAGCTGGATTATGCAAAGGCATATGCTGTTAAATCTCCAGAGGAAAACCGTTTTACGAAAACGATCTTGTCAAACGATCTGAACGAACCGATGGAGCTCGCGATAGCACCGGATGGCAGGGTATTCTTTGCAGAACGTACGGGTAAGTTCTATGTATACCAACCTACTGATAACACGACTAAACTCCTCTATCAATTTCCGGTAATGCCGGATACGAAGGAAGGCTTCGGCAACGGGCTGCTCGGACTTACGCTCGACCTGGAGTATGCTGAAAATAACTATATATACTTTTTCTATACTCCCAATACGTTGCCGGCACATCAAAATGTATCGCGCTTTAAAATCAGTAAAGACAACGTACTCGATCTGAAATCAGAAAAGGTGCTGATCGAAATTCCACTGGAACTTGAAGTGAGTGCGCACACTGGCGGATCACTGGCGTGGGATAAGGACCGGAACCTGTATATATCTACCGGAGATAACACTGTTCCTTTTGCTTCCGATGGTTTTGCTCCAATAGACGAAATTCCAGGACGCATTACATACGATGCGCAACGCTCTGCTGCCAATACAAATGATTTACGTGGAAAGATCCTGAAAATCCACCCGGAAGAAAATGGAACCTATACTATACCGGAGGGTAATTTGTTTCCAAAAGGAACACCGCAGACACGACCAGAGATCTATGCGATGGGCTGCAGAAATCCATATCGTATCTCCGTTGATCCTGCTACATCTATAGTATATTGGGGAGAGATCGGCCCGGATTCCGGAAAGGACGGAGCAAAAGGTCCGCGCGGTTATGATGAGATCAACCAGGCAAAGAAGCCGGGTAACTACGGATGGCCATACTTTGTAGGCGATAACAAACCATATCCGGAGTTTGACTTTGCAACGAAGTCGGTAGGTATACTTTTCGACCCGAATGCTCCGATGAATACATCTCCGAATAATACCGGTGCAAAGAATCTTCCGTCTGCGCAGAAGGCCATGATCTGGTATCCGTATGATAAGTCGAATGAATTTCCAGATGTAGGTACCGGTGGACGAAGTGCCATGGCAGGTCCTGTATATCATTATAATGATGATCTTTCTTCGACTACTAAATTTCCGGAGTATTTCGACAAGAGCTTATTCATTTATGACTGGATGCGTAACTGGGTATATATCGTGCGCCTGGATGATGAGTATAATTTTAAACGCATGGAACCGTTTATGCCTTCCACCGGTGATTTCAGAAGGCCTATAGATATGGAAGTTGGCCCGAACGGATCGTTCTATATGTTAGAGTATGGTTCAGTATATGGTATTGATAACGTAGATGCCCGACTTGTCCGTATCGACTACAATGGTGGTAATCGTAAGCCTTATGCACGTATAGCTACAAGAGATACGGTAGGACTTGCTCCACTCAAAGTAAACTTCAACAGTAAATCCAGTGTTGATTTCGATGATGACGAACTTACTTATGAATGGTTAATCGATGGAAAGACAATAGAAGAAGCGAACCCGGTATATACCTTTGAAAAGAACGGTGTTTTCAAAGTGACTTTAAAAGTTACTGATCCGTCCGGAAAATCCGACACCGATACACTCTCCATCAAAGTAGGAAATACAATACCGACTGTAGCTGTAACCACATTAGATAACACTACATTCTTTTTTGACGATGCACCACTTCACTATAAAGTATCCATCCACGACAATGAAGATAAAGCTATAGATTCTGCGAATGTATCAATCGCACTCAAGTATCTTCCAAATGCAGGCAAAGAAATAGGACATCAGCAGATCTCTTCTTTCAATCTTGGTAAATCGTTAATGGAGGGAAGTGATTGCAAAGCGTGTCACCAGATCAATGGAAAATCAGTAGGACCCGCATTTATAGAGGTGGCAAAGAAATATGAATCCGATAAAGAAAAAGCAGTCGTAAAACTGGCGAGCAAAGTTATAGCCGGAGGCGGTGGTGTATGGGGCGATCATGCGATGAATGCACATCCTCAACTTTCCAAAGAAGATGCATCGGCTATTGTTCGCTATGTTCTCTCACTGAATGATAAGAAGGAAGTTGTTAGTCTTCCGGAATCCGGAACGGTAGCTTTTAAAGAACACAAGAGTAAAGATGCGCGAGGCCGTTATGCGCTGAACGCAGTATATACTGATAAGGGAGGAGATGCAGTGCCGTTATCCGGAAGCGATGCGTTGATTCTGCGACCGGCACGCGTACAAGCCGAAGACGCTGATCGTTTGCGCAACATTAACAGTGATGATAATTTCCTGGGAAGCATTCATCATAAATCATACTTTGCTTTCAATCAAATCGATCTGAAAGGAATAAAGCAGCTTACGTATCGTTACTCTTCCAAACAAGTTGGCGCGACAATTGAAGTGCATGTTAATTCACCAAAGGGTCCGATTATAAGCACGCTGAATTATACCGCAACAGGAGATTGGGAAACGTATAAAGAAATCAGTACACCTATACAAGATCCCGGAGGAAAGAACGATCTTTACTTTGTGTTCAAAAAAGATCAGAAGCCAAATCAGCACATGTTTTCAGTTGACTGGATAGAATTTAAACGATAAACTTACCGAACTTTAACCATCAAGGATATGAGTCAAAAATCATCACGCAGAAGCGCCATTATGAAAATAGCCGGATCAGCAGCGGTGGCGGCAGCAGGCCTGTCACTTTCACATCGTCTTTCAGCAGCCGAAGCGGCACTGGAAGGAAACCTGAAAGGAAAAGTAAATCACTCTGCATGTCGCTGGTGCTATAGCAGTATTCCCTTGGAAGATCTTTGCAAAGCCGCAAAAAATATAGGGCTGTCCTCTATAGAGTTGACAGGACCTGAAGAATGGCCGATCCTAAAAAAATACGGATTGACTTCTGCGATGCCATGGGGAGCAGGTAAAGGAATTACAGAAGGATTTAACAACCCTGCTTTACACGATGAACTCGTAAAAAGCTATACCGATATAATTCCGAAAGCAGCTGCGGCTGGTTTAAATCAGATCATTTGTTTCTCCGGTAATCGGAATGGATTGGATGATGAAAAAGGAATTGAGAATTGTGCGATTGGTTTGAAACGCCTCATGCCAATTGCCGAGAAGTATAAAGTGACCATGTCAATGGAATTGCTGAACAGCAAAGTAGACCACCATGATTACCAGTGCGATCACACTGCATGGGGTGCTGCGTTGTGCGATAAAGTAGGTTCGGATAGTTTCAAGCTGCTGTATGATATATATCACATGCAGATTATGGAAGGTGACGTAATTGCTACTATCCGTAAATTCAACAAGTATATATCACATTATCACACCGGAGGTGTACCAGGTCGCAATGAAATCGATGAGACACAGGAATTGAATTATCCTGCCATTATGAAAGCTATTGTTGAAACAGGCTTCAAAGGTTACGTAGCACAGGAATTTATACCAAAGCGTGAAGACAAAATTGCTTCGTTGAAACAAGGAGTATTGATTTGTGATGTAGCGTAATTATATCATGCTGAAAAGGCCCTGTCGGATACTATCTGGCAGGGCTTTCTTTTTTTATGGCGATACGTGATATATAGTTCTATTGACTTAGATCAAGCCGTTCGCTTTTCGGGATACAATTTATCCTTCCTTAATATTTTCATCTCGCCTCTACTGCCTTTACTTATCAAGGGCACTTATTGTATTGTTCCAACGGTTAGTTGTCGCCTGAGTATAAAAATCTACATCCCACCCGTTGCGAAAGGGTAGGTTTACGAATTTGTAGCGGCACAGTTTTAGGTGTTTATGGTATATACTAAAGCATATTATTATGAACAAATTCATATTACTTTTCTGCGGTGCTATCGTTTTTAGCATTGCTTCTGCACAGGCACAAGCTCCTGTACCAAGAGCCGATTCTGTACGCGATCCCATCAAACAGGGTGATCCTGCTCCCGATAATGTTCCATCACAGGCGGCATATGGGAAAGATATGGTGGAGATAAAACATAAAGATGTTCCCGCTGAATTACGCAAAACACTATCAGAGGATACGTATAAAGGTTGGGAGAATGCAAGACTATATAAAGAAAAGTCAGGCAGCGGATATTTACTTGAATTCCAGGATCCACTCAAAACAAGACTATATCGTTTTGATAAGAATGGAAAATTGGTTAAGGAAAAAACATCGCGCGATGTTCAATAAGGAAATATAGCCCGCTATATTATCCTACTGCCTGGGCAATTAATGTTCCCACTTTTGTGGAGACCGGAATTTTACCAGCTTCGGTAATTGCCCGGGCAGACATTTTTTTCAAAGTCTTCTGAAGAATATCAACCACCTTAGCATCGTCATGTAGTGATGCAAAGTCTTCCAGGTAATATTGAATGAAGACAAGACATATTACATCTTCCAGCAATTGCGTATCCGGATTTGTCTTAAGCTCTTTCTTCAACAAAAGAAATTTTACTTTTTCTATAGTATCAGTATCATAGCGACAGCTTAGCAGAATTTGCTCAGCGATTTTTGCATGATGTACTTTCTCAGCGTTGCGCCATTGTAGATAACCTTTCTTATCCATCGGATACGAGCTTCGTGGTATTTCCCAACGGCCTATATGTTGACAGCGCGCGGCAAGTTGTAAATATTCAGGAGCATCCGGAGCAAACTTATTCAACCATTCCGTCATGCGCTGACCATACATTAATTCTTTCGGTTGAGATTCTCCGTTGACTATTTCTTGATGAGGATCATTGGCATTATAGGCGTCAAATGTAATGAAGGCTTTGTCAAGACGTTCGTTAAATGGCATGCGTAAAAGTTTGAGAACCAGTGGTCAATAAAAATTATGCTATCTGTATAACAGGAGCAAAACTGTCGATTGCGAGAGGAAGTTAGGAGAATGATACGGTATATCAAAACGCCATCATTTTTGATGTGAGGTCACCGAAGCGGTTTGTATATACCTTTCTGTAAATTCATCGAGCAAATAACTTTCATTAACAACATTGCCAATGACAATAACAGCAGGCGAACTGACCTGTTGTTCCTGTACCAATTGATAGATTGTGCTCACTGTACCGCGTACTACTTTTTGATTCCTGGTAGTCGCATGATGAACTACTGCGGCCGGCTCTAAAGGTGATCGTCCCTGTTGAAAAAGTTTAGCGATTTGTTCGAGGTGCGTCATGCCCATCAGTATAACAACAGTCGCTGACGATTGTACTGCGAGGGCTATATCTTTTGACATTTCTCCTGACGATAACATACCTGTTATAACCCAGAAACTTTCATTAACGCCACGTTTTGTCAACGGTATACCACAGGAAGCAGGCGCTGCAAGTGCACTTGAAAGTCCTGGAATGACTTCCACATGTATACCACGGCGCATAGCATATTCAAGTTCCTCATGGCCGCGACCGAATACATAAGAGTCACCACCTTTCAGCCGAACAACGTTCGTATAGCGTTGCGCATAAAATACAATCAGTTGATTGATCTCTTCCTGCGAGAATTCTTTTTTGCCCTTTCGTTTTCCGACATATACCCGTTTGCAGGAAGGCTTGGCAAATTCAAGTAACTCTTCGGAAGCCAGCGCATCATATAAAATGACATCAGCCTTTTGAATCGCTTTCACTCCTTTAACAGTGATTAACTCGGGATCACCAGGACCGGCTCCTACCATGGTTACGGTCTTTGTCTTCTGCACGTCAGCCATTACTTAAATTTTATACGTAATAATACGTAAATTATCTTTTAAACTGCTTGCCAGTACTGAATATTTACGTATAATTACTTAAAAATTGGCTTCGAATTACTTAAAACGATTGCAATGAAGAAGAGGATCATCGTAGTAGGAAATGGAATGGTTGGTTACAAGTTTTGCGAAAAACTACGTAACCGTTCGGCCGCAGTTGAGATCATTGTATATGGAGAGGAACCGCGACCTGCGTATGACCGCGTTCATCTGAGTAGTTATTTCTCTGGCTCAACAGCAGATGATTTGTTGATGGCGCCTGCAACATGGTATTCCGAGAATAACATTGAGCTCCACACCGGAGAGTTGGTGACGGAAATAAACAGGATCGATAAAACAATTCGTACACATACCGGGCGGTCAGACCGATACGATTATCTCGTACTCGCTACGGGCTCCAGCGCCTTCGTTCCTTCCATAGAAGGTGTTGAACGCGATGGTGTATTTGTATACCGTACAATTGAAGATCTTAATCAGATCACCGAGTATGCACAAAAGGTAAAACGCGGTGCTGTTATGGGCGGAGGTCTTCTCGGACTGGAAGCAGCAAAAGCATTATTGGATCTCGGACTTGAAACACATGTAGTAGAGTTTGCATCACGCCTCATGCCCCGGCAAATCGATGATGCTGCCTCTGAAATTCTGGCGCATAAACTCACGCAGTTAGGAATCACTATACATACAGGCAAGAGCACGAAAAAAATTGAAGGCAATGGCAAGCTCGAAGGATTGTTGTTTGCTGACGATACAAAATTAGATATAGAGATGCTTGTCATCTCTGCAGGCATCCGTCCGCGCGATGAGCTGGCAAAGGCAACGTTGCTGAATGTTCATCCGCGTGGCGGTATTGTAGTAGATAACTACATGCGCACAACCGATGAAAATATATATGCTATAGGCGAAGCCGTTGTACACAACAATATGGTATATGGATTGGTGGCACCGGGGTATGACATGGCAGATATAGTAGCACGCCAAATCACGGATGACACTTCAAAACAATTTACTGGTTTTGATATGTCTACGAAACTAAAATTGATCGGGGTAGATGTAGGAAGTTTCGGAGATCCGTTCTGTGATGCAACACCACATATACCTATAGTTTTTAAGAACAAACACAAGGGTACTTATAAACGCATCAACATATCGGAAGACGGTAAGTATTTATTGGGCGGTATTCTCATTGGAGATGCTAGCCAGTATAATATACTTCACCAGATGGTGATGAATAAAATGATACTGCCTGAAAATCCGGAAACGTTGATCGTTGGCGGAGGCGGTAAAGTAAACGATGAAGCAGCCGGAGTAAAAGGTTTACCGGATACAGCACAAATTTGTTCGTGCGAGAATATTACCAAAGGCGCGTTGGTAGAACAAATCACATCCTGTGGTGTAAAGTCATTGGACGAAATTAAAAAATCAACAAAGGCATGTACCGGTTGTGGCGGATGTACACCCATGGTGAATGACTTATTGAAAATCACACTGCAATCCCTTGGACACACTATAAAAAAATCACTTTGCGAACACTTCAACTACACCAGACAAGAGTTGTATGATATCATTAAAGTGAAGGGTATAAAAAGCTACGACCAGCTTTTGAATACCCATGGCGCAGGTGACGGTTGTGAGGTATGCAAACCTGCCGTTGCCTCGCTGATGTCCAGTATATGGAATGAACTTGTAGTAAGCCAGGATACCATTCAGGATTCCAATGATCGTTACCTCGCCAACATTCAACGTGGGGGTACCTACTCCGTTGTGCCACGCATTGCCGGGGGAGAGATCACACCACAAAAACTTTCTGCTATAGGCCGCATTGCTGAGAAGTATAATTTATATACGAAAATCACAGGTGGACAACGGATTGATATGTTTGGTGCGCACATGGATCAGCTTCCGGATATATGGGAAGAACTTATTGCAGAAGGTTTTGAAAGTGGACACGCATATGGTAAAGCATTGCGTACCATTAAAAGTTGTGTCGGTTCTACATGGTGTCGCTACGGTGTACAGGATTCAGTTTCATTTGCAGTATATGTGGAAGATCGCTATAAAGGGTTGCGTGCTCCGCATAAATTAAAAGGAGCAGTATCCGGATGTATCCGCGAATGCGCAGAAGCACAGTCAAAAGATTTTGGCATTATCGCTACGGATAAAGGCTGGAACCTATATGTGTGCGGCAATGGTGGTGCGAGACCGCAGCACGCTAAATTGTTGGTAACAGATGTAGATACCGAAACCTGTATCCGGTATATAGATCGCTTCCTGATGTTCTATATAAAAACGGCCGATCCGTTGACACGTACCGCCACCTGGTTAAATAAAATGGAAGGCGGATTAGAATATCTCTATGATGTAATCGTAAATGATTCGCTTGGCATCGGTGAAGAACTTGAAAAAGATATGGGTACACTGATTGCAAACTACCATTGTGAGTGGAAGAAAGTAGTAGAAGATCCGAAGCTTCGCGCAAAGTTCAAGCATTTTATTAATGCCGAAGAAACAGATCCTACCATTCAGTATGTAGATATGCGCGGACAAAAAGCTCCGATCGATTGGAATAAATAAAAGGTATATATATAGTTAACACGATGGAACTACATAACGAAATAAAAACATTTACACCGGCTGCAGAAGGCGAAGTTTCGATTTGGTTCAAGGCTGCACGTGTGGAAGATTTCCCGGAGAATGGCGGAGCCTGCGTGAAATATAAAGATATGCAGATCGCAGTCTTCAATTTCACAAGACGGAACGAATGGTATGCATGTCAGAATCTTTGTCCGCATAAAATGCAGATGGCGTTGTCGCGCGGTATGATTGGCTCACACGAAAGTGAACCCAAAGTTGCATGTCCATTTCACAAGAAAACATTTTCATTAAAGTCGGGCGACTGTCTCAATGCCGATGAGTGCAGTATAGCAGTTTTCCCGGTAAAAGTTGAAGAGGGATTT
The DNA here is from genome assembly GCF_900167975.1 of Ohtaekwangia koreensis. GTDB lineage: Bacteria > Bacteroidota > Bacteroidia > Cytophagales > Cyclobacteriaceae > Ohtaekwangia > Ohtaekwangia koreensis. Next base: position 776,292 of record NZ_FUZU01000004.1, on the reverse strand, counting down.
GTCCATATAGGATTTACCCGCTAAGCAATTGCATTCTGTTAAAATTAGGTTTAGGTAGAAGAATGTCAGGCGACATCGTCTGGCATTTTTCATTTTATTGATTTCCCGCATGGGAAACATTGCATTAGTATTTCACCGTATTTATTACGTAAATTTCCTACGTAAATGACGCTAAAATTTAATCCGGAAGGCAAGTTAAAGTTCAACCGCTTCAGCAAGCTGGGCATGTGGTATATCATGGCGCTGAGTGTTATTGCTACGGTATCCATCATTGGCCAGTTCCTTATTCAAAATCACCTTGACAATCAGTTGAGTGATTCGCATGTGATCAACGTAGCAGGACGTCAGCGGATGTTGAGTCAACGCATTACAAAATGTGCGCTGCTATTGAAACCTGTGCAAGACAGCAGTGAGCGAGTAGAAATTCTGGATGAGTTGAAAGGGGCACTTCACCTTTGGACAATCTCACACAACGGTCTACAGAACGGCAATGATAGTTTACGTCTCCCTGGAAAAAACAGCGCAGCCATTGCAGCTATGTTTGGCAGAATCAATGCCAACCACCAGGCTATACGCCAAAGCGCCGCTACATTAATTACGGAATTAAGCAAAGACCCTGATGTATCGTATGAGACATTAGGCGCCTCTATCGATACTATATTAGAACACCAGCGTGAATTTTTGGATGGCATGAACCTGATTGTATTCCAATATGATCATGAAGCGAAGCTGAAGATTCACAGACTAAGCACACTCGAATATGTTTTACTCATTATTTCTATTGTCGTAATTATACTTGAAATTCTATTTGTATTCAGGCCTACAGCAGTACAAGTAAATAAAACGGTTAACCAGTTGATCGCGTCTGAAAAGAACGCGAAGAAACTCTCGAAGGAAATCGGAGCCCTATATGGTTCACTCGAAAAATCGTACGAAGAATTATCGCATGTCAACGTTCCCATGGAGACTCCCAAGATCTATGCGAAGACTGACCGTGGCGGAAATGTAATTTTTATATCCGATCTCTATAGTGAGTTAACCGGCAGCACACTGACAACGAAATCCGTTCCCTTGAAAGACCTGTTTTTAAATTCAAGGTTGAATGATGAATGGATGGAAGAAGTGATAGACTTGCTTTCGGATGGCCATTCATGGCAGGGTATAATTCGATACCAGGATAAAAATGGTAAAGATCGATGGGTTGATGTTATGATTGTGCCTGCACTGAATGAACTGACAGAAGTAGAAGAGTGGCTCGTGCTCGGTTCAGACATAACACTACAAAAACTGGCTGAGCAAAATATACGCGCGAAAAGTAAAGCGGAGATTGAGAGAAAAATCAATCAGCAGAAGTTTCGCTCGGTGTTAATCCTGGAAGGACAAGAGGAAGAACGCAAGCGTCTGGCGATGGATATACATGATGGTATAGGACAGATGCTCACTTCACTTAAATTCCAGATTGAATCGATCGATCTCAAAAAAGATGAGAACGTTGCGCAGAATAAATTGTCTGAGATTCAGCAACTCATCAATCAGGTAATTAAAGAAGTAAGAAGAGTAACGTTTAATCTGAAGCCTACTGTGCTTGGTGATTATGGTTTGCCTGCGGCATTAAATGTATTCATTCGTGAGATCGGTAAGCTTACCGATATTGAATTGGTATACTCGATGGAAGGTGATACCAGTTTTCGTCTCCCTCAAAAAGTGGAAAACAATATATTTCGAATTATACAGGAAGCTATAAATAACGCTATTAAATATTCAGGCGCTTCGCGGATTGAGGTGACATTACAAATGACCGAGCTTGACCTTCTGATTTCCGTAACGGATAATGGAAATGGTTTTGATGAAAAGCTGGTGGAAGCAAGAAGTGTAAATATAGAGTCTGGGCGTGGTTTCTTTAATATGTATGAACGCACCGAGTATATTAACGGCAACCTCGATATAAAATCAACCTTGGGAAAAGGCACTACAGTGATATTGCGGAGCCCCGTAAAAACATTAGCAACAGCAGGAGAAGTATGACCAAGATAAATATAGTTTTAGCAGATGATCATGTGCTGGTCCGCAATGGTATAAAGGCTATGCTCGAATCCGATGCAGACATCGATGTGATTGGCGAAGCAGGCAATGGTGTAGAAGCATTGGAAACTGCACGCAAGCTTCACCCGGATATACTGGTGCTGGATATACGTATGCCGGAGATGAACGGATTGGAAGCCGCTGCAAAACTAGGGACATACTCGCCTGGAACAAAAGCTGTTATACTGTCCATGCATGATTCTGAAGAATATGTACTGCAGGCACTCGATGCTGGTGCGTATGGCTATCTGCTGAAAGACACTGATAAAACTGAATTTATTAAAGCGTTGAAGCAAGTATATAACGGCAATAAGTTTTTCAGTGGCGCTGTCTCGAATGTACTCGCAAATCGTTTACTCAATACAAAGCCTTTCACCACCAGTAAAGACGCCACTATCGAAGTTGACGACAGCTATAGCCTCACACGAAAAGAAAAAGAAATTCTTCAGATGATCGTAGAAGGCAAGCAGAATAAACAAATTGCTGAAGCGTCTGGTAAAAGCGTTCGCACCATTGAAACACATCGCTTCAACATCATGAAGAAGCTTGGCGTAAACAATGCGATCGATATGGTTAACAAAGCAGTAAAAGAAAACCTGGTATAAGCTTTCCCCGTGAGTAAAAAAATACTCACCACGTGCAAAACACTCCTTACCCTATAGCTCCTATAAAAATCCTCACTTCACAGGCATAGTTATTTATTTTATTCTCAGGAATTCATTTGTCTAACTAAACAAAAGGAGGTACTATGGCTATCCTGGAAAAGAATTATGAAATAGACAATCGTACAGGTCTGAATCATGAAGGTCCTGATGCGAACATTCCGGTTCGTAGATTAACGGCGTCATCTATTATTGGTGATCGCGTTGAGAACCCTCAGGGAGAAAGTCTTGGAAAGATTGACAACCTGATGGTGAATCTGAATGATGGACATATTGAATATGCTGTGATCGATTTCGGATCATTCCTCGGTATAGGCGGAAAATTATTTGCGGTTCCATTTGCGGAACTTCGCCTTGATCCTGATAAAGAATTGTTCGTATTGAATCGTGATAAAGAGTATCTGAAACAAACTCCTGGCTTCGATAAAACACACTGGCCAGACACGAACGATCATACTTATTTCAATGACGTGAATTTGTATTGGGGATCTCCATATCCAAACTATTGATTCGCTGTCAAAAAAAGAAAAAGGACACTACCAGAAGTAGTGTCCTTTTTTTATTTCATCAGATATATACTGATAGATTAAATGTCAGAATACTCGGTAGGGTATAGGAAGTAAATATTGATCTTGGCAACATTGTTCTGATATTCTGGCATAGACGATAATTTTTTCCATTCCGGATCACTGCCGAAAGCTTTCCAGTGTTCGTCACGTGAAGTTTGGTTTTCGAAAGAGGTCATGTACATCAGGTTCGGCATTCGGTTTCCTGATAATACCTCGCCATAAAATATAGCATTGAAGCCGAGCCTTTTGAAAAGTGTTACCTCACCACCTTCATTAAACATCTGCACTTTGTTTCTATAGATCTTTTCAGTGTGACCTTCATAGCTACGCAATTCATAAATGCGATCTGCCTTTGGGCCGGCTAATGCTGGAGTCTCAAGCTTGGGCATATAGCTGAATGCTCGTAACAATATAGATTGCAGCCTCGCGAAAGGCGGAATATTATAGGGAGCATCTATATAGTTTTTACCGGCAGCGAGATATAGCTTGTCTTTTTGAAGAACATCGGGAAGAGTCGTAAACTGTTCGAGTGATGAGAACGGTGTTAGTACATAAATTCTTTTCCCAAAATAAGCAGTGTCTTTTTGGACAGGCTTGAACACCCCAACGTTACGTATACCCGCACGGTGAAGCGCTGGGAGGTAGGCATCTTTCAGATACGCATCAATTTGTTTTTCCTGATCAGCACCTGTGATTTCATAGATTTTGATTTCATAAAACTCGCGCTTGGGTGGAGCAGCATAGCTAAAGGAGACTGCCGCAAGCACCAGCACCATTACTTTAAAGAACTTCATATTTTTTTATTTGGTTGTATTTCAAGTGAAGATAAAATAATGTTCGGCAACATACGACACATACTTTGATGGAAGGTTGTGCCGTGATCTGAAGCCCCGATAAGTAAAAAAAGTCGGGAGTTTTTTATAAATGAATGAACATTCATTTATATTTGCTTCAGAATGCGAACACGGGACGAAAGTAAGGAATTAGCGATCCGCCAGAAGGCGATCCAGATGATTGTAGAGAAAGGGTTTGACGGATTGAGTATGCAAAAGCTGGCAAAAGCAGCTGGCGTTTCACCGGCAACCATCTATATCTACTTTAAAGACCGGGATGATTTGATCCTGCAGCTATGGATCGCAGAGATGAAAAAAATGGTAGACGCTATTCTAAAAAACTTTGATCCTAACGCCTCTTTCGAGGAAGGATTAAGAGTACAATGGATGAACCGCGCAAAGTTTCTCATTGAAAATCCGATGAGTATGCATTTTATGGAACAGATAAAATATTCTCCCTATCACAATGTCGCTCTTACAAAGATGGACAGCAACTTCATTGAGATGATGGGAAAGTTTGCGCATAATGCAATCAAGCGAAAAGAACTTGTAAAACTTCCATTTGAAATTTACTGGTCCGTTGCCTTCTCTCCGCTATATCAGCTCGTAAAGACTCATATATCAGGAAAAGGTTTGCACAGCAATCGTGAGAAATTCGTGCTTGACGAAAAGATGATGAACATGACATTGAAGCTGGTGATAAAAGCGTTGCGACCCTGACATTTATATAACCGTAAATCTGAAATCTTATGAACACAATTCTGACAGATATATTGATTTTCAAAACCAACATCCTGGAAGCAGATATACCTGCTATAGCGGTGGTTCTGAATGCGGAGTCACGCATTACCCGGTGGAGTGTGGACTGTGGTGATATAGATTGCGTGTTGCGAATTGAGGCGCAGCAAATAGCAACAACAGATGTTATCAGGTTGGTACGCAAGGCCGGTTTTCATTGTGAGGAGCTGCCTGACTAATATTTTGTTCCACTATATAGAGGTATTTACTACTGATTTTTCAACATGGAAAAAAAGACATTCACGAAATACGAGATCTTTATAATTGCTATACTCACCATCCTGCAGTTTACGATCGTTCTTGACTTCATGGTGCTCTCGCCCTTGGGAGCGATACTGATGCCGACACTGAAAATTACACCTGCACAATTTGGTATGGTAGTTTCCGCGTATGCCTTTAGCGCAGGCACTTCCGGATTACTGGCAGCTGGTTTTGCAGATCGGTTTGATAGGAAAAAACTTTTACTATTCTTCTATACAGGATTTATATTTGGGACGTTTCTCTGCGGTATAGCCACAGACTATAATTTTCTTTTGATTGCCCGTACAGTAACCGGTGTATTCGGTGGTGTAATAAGCTCGATCAGTTTTGCTATCATTACCGATCTCTTCAGAATGGAAGTGCGCGGCCGCGTTATGGGATTTATCCAGATGTCTTTTGCAAGCAGCCAGGTATTGGGCATTCCCCTCGGACTATATATGGCTAATAAATGGGATTGGCATTCGCCCTTTATGCTGATTGTTGGTGTCAGTATTGTAACCGGCATCTTGATTATACTATATATGAAGCCGATCGATGCACACTTGCAAGTTCAAAGTCAAGCTAACGCTATTGTCCATTTGGCTAAAACAGTTTCGAATAAGTCATACCTGAAAGCATTCGCTGCAACTACACTGTTGGCTACCGGTGGCTTTATGTTAATGCCCTTTGCCAGCGCATTTAGTGTAAACAACCTGGGTATACCATTGGATAAACTTCCGATGCTATATATGATCACCGGAATTTTTTCAATGGCCAGCGGCCCGATCATTGGTAAGCTGAGCGATACCGTGGGTAAATATACCGTGTTCTTCTGGGGTACCATGTTGAGTGCAGCGATTGTGGTCGTGTATTGCAACCTCGGAGTCACGCCATTTTGGGCCGTTATAATTGTGAGTGTGATTATGTTTGTGGGGGTATCTTCCCGTATGATCTCTTCATCAGCGCTAATGACAGCGGTACCAGAGCCTGCCGATCGTGGTGCGTTCATGGGCGTCAACTCTTCTATTCAGCAAATCTCCGGAGGCATCGCGACATTTGTAGCCGGCCTGATCGTTGTACAAACAGCATCCGGTAAATTAGAGAACTATAGTATTCTTGGCTATACGGTAGTAGGCACCATGATGCTAACGGTAGCCATGATGTATTTTATACATCTTCAGGTAACCAGAAAATCACAAAATGAATTAAGAAAGGCAGCGTAGCCGGGTGACTATACTATAGATGATCATGGGGGCTGTTATTTTCGCAGCGGTTGCAGGAGATACATGAGTCCGTTCAGCTTGATCTCATATATAGTGCCGAGCATCATGCCGAGTTTCCCGGGAGGGAATCCCTTCTTGGCGAACCACTCCAGATAAGATACTGGTAAATCGCAGAGAACAATTCCTTTGTATTTGCCGAATGGCATTTTCATGGATACCAACCCGCGAAGGATTTCAGAATCAGGTGAAGCAGGTTGAAGTGGTTCCATAGATATATATTAAAACGGAGTATCGTACAAGATAATGAAGTACGACACTCCGTTCGTTTAAAGGCAGTATTAAAAATTCCAGCGGAAGGTTACACCATAGTTTCTTGGATTGCCAAGATGCGCAGCCCCGAAATCGTACGCATACGAAATATACTCTTCGTCTCCGAGGTTACGTCCCCAGAACATCAATTCAAAATTCCCGAAAGCTGCACCTGCTTTGGCATTGAACACGCTATAGCCTGATTGTTTATTGTTGTTATAAAGATCGAAATATTGATCTCCTAAATTCATCCACTCGCCACGTGCTATCAACGTGAGGCGTGAACCTGTGAAGCTATAGCTATATTGCGCGGCTAACATAGAAGTATGTCTGGGCGTAAAAATCTGGCGGTTGCCATCCAGATTTACTTCGGTTCCATTCTGCGAAACTCTTAACTTTTTATAAGTCGCATCATTCACGCCTAAAGCGTAATCAAATTGAAGTCCCTTTACAGGCATTGCGGAGATCTCCAGTTCAACTCCCTTGCTGGTAAGCTCGCCTGCATTTCGCGTTATAGTGATGGCATCTGGCAAGACCAAAGTAGGCACTTGTGCATCGTCTACTTTAATATAGTAACCGGCAAAATTTACCAGTAACCGGTCATTCAGAAATGAGTTCTTCATTCCGATTTCGGCATTGATACTATATTCCGGTTTGTACGCATATAGAGGAGCTTGTGAAGGATCAGAAGACAACTGCGTTAAACCACCTGCACGAAAACCACGACTGCCCGTAATATATACTGTATTGTTATTGGTGAAATGATACGCTACGCTCACTTTGGGTGAGAAGGCGTTAAAAGACGTTGAAGCTGAAGTGTCTTGCTGTGTTTCGAAGACAGGTTCACTCGACCCCTCCATAAAAAATTCTCCATGTACATTTTGCTTTTTCTTTTCGTAGTCGTAACGAACGCCTGCTGTAAAATCCAGCTTCTCAAATAAAGTATATGTAGCTTGACCGTAGAATGCAACGCCAGCACTGCTGCCATCAGAAGTATTTAAAATTTCAGAACCAGGCATTGCATTCGGATCTATATAGGCTGCATCGTCCCCAAAGTGTGTTGCTTGCTTCACAGGGTTATCCTGGTGAAATAGATAAGCACCGGCTGTCCATTTCAAAGGAGAAGATGAAGTGGTCGGAGAAGAGAATTTAAACTCTTGCGTAAATACTTTTACGTTGTTCCAGTCTTTACCATAATTATTGATGACGGTAACACCATCAATTGGAGAGAAGTCCCCGTCAATCGGGTCTTTATAGTAGCGATAGTTGGATTGATACGTTGTTAACGAATTGAAGTTGATAGCATTGCCTGCGTAGTTGATGTTCAGTGAACTGTTAAAAACATTATCTACCAAAGTAGTAGTAGCATTCTGATTTACTTTGAACGGATTACTGACCGCATCCTCCATACTTCCTGCCAGCGGAAACGCGCCATCATTCCGGTTAATGCTATGCTTCGCGTTAAGCGTTACAGAAAGTTTGGAGGTGGCTAGATATTTTAAGTAGTAATTGCCTGTGATGTTATGCTTCTTATCGAAGTTTGAATTCGTGTATTCATTATCATAGAAGCCATCATTCGCATCATACATACCGGCAACACCAAAGAACAGCTTGTCTTTTATAAGAGGTGTACGTACGCCAAAACCATAACGTTGCTGACCGTAATTGCCAATCGTTGCTTCAACAAAACCCCGCGTTGTATTTCCGGGTTCTTTGGTAATGATGTTGATTACACCAGCCATAGCGTTGCGCCCATATAAAGTTCCTTGCGGACCTCTCAGAATTTCGATGCGCTCTACATCAAAAAGCTGTGCTATATATGTGTCGAGGCTGAATTGATTTACACCATCTATATAGGTAGCTACCGCAGGATCATACGAAGTAGAAGTTATTCCGCGGATGGAGGTAACGTTCCGGTTGTCTCCGGGGTTAGCAGAATATAAATTAGGAACGATCGCAGTTATATCTTTAATATTCCACAGACGATATTCATTTACTTTTCTGGAAGACAGGGCGCTGATACTAAACGGTATTCTCTGAAGAGACTCTTCTGTCTTTTGTGCTGTTACCACTACATCGTCCAGTTGCGTTATAGATTCCGTGAGGGTAATAGCCAGCGGTGGTGCGTCCTTACTTGTTGTAATCTCTCCTTGTATACTGGCATAACCCACTGCCGAAACGGCAAATATATACTTCGCCAGGGGAACGTTGGCAATTGTAAATTCTCCATTGGCATCTGTAACAGCGCCAAAATTTGTGTTGAGAAGATGGACGGTAGCACCCGCCAAAGGCCGTGCGTCAGCATCTGTAATTTTTCCCGATAGCGATGTCTCCTGCGCAAAAGCAACAGAACACGTCATCAGAAAGTAAGAAGTTAATAGTAGTACTCTTTTCATTCGGTAATGATGATTGAAGATGAAAATTAAAACGGGGTGCTATACTACTCTGGAAAACCATAAGATCAAATCCAATTTCTATGTAATAAACCGCATCGGTCTGTGTGTAAATGTGCTGAAACTGTGGTTTCGCGGCCTCCTGTCGGCATTTTTAGCCAACTCATCTTTCCGCAAATAGAAAAGAGTACGATAAAACACGTAGCAATGCAAACGATTTTTTACGTATAGCAATCCGTTTCAGAAATATTTTTACGTATTAATACGTAAAATTTGACTCAAATACGTAAGTTTAATACGTAATAAATACGTAAATGATGGATCAGATCACACAAGCTGGCAAAGCCACCAAAATCAACCTTCTGGATTTCAAATCCCCATCCATGCGGGCGTTCCATATTACATGGATCACTTTCTTCCTTTGTTTTTTTGGATGGTTTGGAATTGCTCCTCTTATGCCGATCGTGCGAAAAGACCTGGCCTTAACGCAAGGACAAGTCGGCAACATTATTATAGCATCGGTTTCCATTACCATTTTTGCACGTCTGATTTTTGGCTGGCTCTGCGATAAGATCGGTCCAAGAATTTGCTATACCGTATTACTGATTTTCGGATCTATACCGGTAATGTTCATCGGGCTGGCGGATAGTTATGAATCGTTCCTGTTATTCAGACTGGCGATTGGTGTGATCGGTGCTTCTTTCGTCATTACGCAATATCATACTTCGGTGATGTTCGCTCCCAATGTAGTCGGTACTGCGAACGCCACGGTTGCAGGCTGGGGTAATATGGGAGGAGGCGTAACGCTGATGGTTATGCCGTTGATCTTCGCAGCCTTTGTAGGTATAGGATATATAGATGAAACTGCATGGCGCTATAGCATGGTTGTTCCAGGTGTAGCATTGTTTATCATGGGCTTTGTATACTATTTCTATACACAGGATACACCCGAAGGAAATCTTTCTGACCTTCGAAAAAAAGATGCAGAGTATAAAGCAAAAAAAGGTGATGAGAAAGGAAGCTTTTTTAAGGCTTGTAAAGATTATAGAGTATGGATTCTCTTCCTTGCCTATGGCGCTTGCTTCGGCATTGAAATCACCATCGATAACATCGCTACACTATATTTTGTAGACAATTTTAATTTAGGATTAAAAGAAGCGGGTATCATCGCGGGTACGTTCGGTATGATGAACATTTTTGCCCGTGCACTCGGCGGAATTTTTGGTGATAAAGCCGGTAAGAAATTCGGATTGAAAGGACGCATTCTTGTCCTCAGTATATTTCTGTTGTTTGAAGGCTTGGGCATTATGCTCTTCTCAACTATGGATGTATTGGTGTGGGCCATTGTCACCATGTTGTTGTTTGCATTGTTTCTCAAGATGTCCAATGGAGCTACGTATTCTGTAGTTCCTTTTATCAATAAGAAAGCTATAGGTGCCGTGTCGGGTATAGTAGGTGCCGGGGGAAATGTAGGGGCAGTACTCGCAGGATTTTTATTTACATCAAACGAAGTATCCTATCGCGATAGCTTGTTTACCATTGGCGTAGCCGTTACTGTGGTATCGGTTATATCACTTGTAGCCGGTGCGATGAAGAAACAACATGCAAACGACCAGACTACCATACTAACCGAACAGGAATTAAAAGCTGCCTAACCCCTATACTATATATACCACAATAGAAATAAATAGGAATAAAATTATGAAAGAAGTACCACCAGGTGGCGCTTGCTGAAAATAGAAAAGTCCCCTTTATGAACTGCGACATTCTTTCCAGGGGACTCACATTTAGTTACTACTAAACCATCAAATTTATGTATAAGAAGAATTACTTACCAATTTTACTTACGCTTTTTTGCGCGATGGGTCTGCAACACGCATTCGCGCAGTTCACTGTATCCGGTCAATTGCGAACACGCACAGAGCTTCGCAACGGTCAGGGCACACTACAAATTAAAGACACAGCCCGTGCGCTTTTCACTTCACAACGAACGCGTTTAAACTTTGGTTATTCTGGCTATCGTTTTAAGCTATATGCTTCTGCACAGGATGTTCGCGTATGGGGACAGGATGCTTCTTCTATCAACAGAATTACAACTGATGCAAATGATGGCCTTATGCTGCACGAGGCGTGGGCGGAGATCAGTCTCGTTGACACGGGAAAGGTGATTAAAAATTTTACGTTAAAAGTAGGACGTCAGGAACTGGTATATGATGATGTAAGACTTCTTGGAAACCTCGATTGGTTGCAACAGGCACGCAGACATGATGCAGCACTTGTTAAGTTCGATCACAACGGTTGGACAGCGCACTTGGGTGTTGCCTACAATCAAAATGCAGAACGTAAGTCGAATACTATATATAATGGTACACCCACCGGGTATACTGCCAGCACCAATGGTATGGGAGCGATGTATAAATCCATGCAGTTCCTATACCTGGGCAGAAAACATTTCTTCGGAAACTCGTCACTGCTTTTTTTCAAAGACGACTTCAGTAAATTTCATTTCGCTGCCACGGATACTGAGAAGAAAACTCCGATCTATGAACACGGTGTCTGGAGCCGCTATACAATTGGTGGTAATGTATTCGGAACAGCAAAAAGAAAGTTAGGATTTGCAATCAGCGCCTTCTATCAGGGTGGAAAATATAGGGAAGGTACTTCGTTAAGTGAATACTTCGCATCGGTATCAACACAATATGCAGTAGGCAGAAAATTGAGCGTTGGCCCTGGTGTAGATATAACTTCAGGAAACAACGGATCCGATCCAACAAAAAGATATCAGCGCTTTGATCCGCTTTACGGAACACCACATAAGTTCTGGGGGTATATGGATTACTTCTACGTAGCCGATGGTTTTGGTGCGAATGGCCTGGTTGATTATTATCTGAAAGCGAAATATAGATTGAAAGATAATTTCACACTTTCTCTTGATGGACACCGTTTTGTGTTGCCAACAGCCGTTGTCAATAATGATGGCACTACGATGAAGAAGAGTCTCGGTACAGAAATCGACTTTGTATTCAACTACGCCATGACGAAAGCTGTAACTATTGAAGGCGGTTATTCAACCATGTTCTCAACAGCTACGATGGCTTCTGCGAAGGTGAAGAACGTTGGCCGTGCATCGGATTTCTCTGACTGGGCTTACCTGATGATTTCCATCAAACCAGAATTCACTTTCAAAAACTAAATACGATCCTCCATGAAAACCTATATAAAAAGAATTTGTACTGTTTTGTTAGTGCCTATGGCATTGCTCATGCTTACATCGGCTATGCCGGTTAACAACGGTACGGGTACTGGCACGGGTGAAGTGATTCGATTAGGCTTTATACCGCTTACGGATTGCGCCCCTATTGTAATGGCCAAAGAGTTAGGATTGTTTGAGAAGTATGGTGTTAAAGTAGAAGTTACAAAAGAAGCTTCCTGGGCCAACGTACGCGATAAGATTTTAACAGGTGAACTGGATGGCGCACACTGCCTGTTCAGCATGCCCTTCTCGGTATATACCGGAGTAGGAGGAAAGGAAGGTTCTGAAATGAAGATAGCCATGGTTCTCAATAACAACGGACAGGCTATAACATTATCAAAAGAGTTTTGTGGTAAAGTAGGCTTCAGACAAACGGCTAAGGCAGGTCCTGTAGTGGCAGCCAAATTGAAAGAAGATAAGGAAGTAACATTTGCCATGACGTTTCCCGGAGGTACACATGATATCTGGTTACGCTATTGGCTGGCAGCAGCTGGTATAAGTCAGAAGACTTCCAAGATCATTACAATTCCACCACCACAAATGGTAGCGAATATGAAGGTTGGTAATATGGATGGATATTGTGTAGGAGAGCCGTGGAACGGATTAGCAGCAAAACAAAATATAGGCTTCACAGAAATATCTACACAAGATATATGGAAACATCATCCTGAAAAAGCTTTGGTAGTTAATAAGAAATTCAGTGAAGCAAGAAGAGAGGATCTGAAGAATGTGATGAAAGCAATTCTGGAAGCATGCAAGTGGCTTGACAATCGTGCGAACAGAAAGAAGGCAGCAGGTATCATTGGTAAACCACAATATATCAATGCACCGGCTGACGTAATTGAGGCGAGATTGATGGGAGATTATAACCTCGGTTGCGATCTCGGCACGCAGATCTATACCGATGACTACATGCTATATCATCGTGGTGGTGAAACGAATCTTCCCCGTAAAGCCCACGCGATTTGGTTCATGACGCAATTTGTTCGCTTCGATTATTTGCAGACAGCCCCTGACTATAAAGCTATAGCGGATAAACTGATCATGCAGGATCTATACATTGAAGTTGCAAAAAGCATGGGTATTAAGATACCGACCGATGATATGAAGCCGTTCACACTGACACTTGATAAAGTAACGTTTGATCCCAACAAGCCAGACGAGTACTTGAAGGTTGCTAAAAAATAAAATACAGGAAGCGTTACGTTTTTCTGAAAAGATGAACGTAACGCTGATTATATACTTCTATATATCAATACGAATTCAATGAAAAGGACAATAGCATTAACACTTTCAACCACACGGGATTTATTCAGTGGAAGCAATGAGGCCGGAAGCATGATCCTGAGCAAGGTTATTACCCTGGTACAAGGTTTACTGTTTAACGTACTTGGTTTTGGTATACTGGTTGGTTTCTGGTATATCATCAGCCTGATCACCAAAGAAGCATTGCCGACACCGGTGGCAACGTTTAGTGTTTTTTGGGAATTGGTGAAAGATCCTTTCTATGACTACGGCCCGAATGATAAAGGAATCGGGTTACAATTGGGAAGTTCAATTGTACGCGTATTCTCCGGATTTCTTCTGGGCGCGATGATTGCTATACCGATCGGGTTGTTGATTGGTGCGAGTAACTTTTGCAAGAAAATGTTTTACCCGATCGTTCAGTTATTAAAACCAGTTTCTCCACTCGCATGGTTTCCTATCGGGTTGGTTGCATTTGAGTCTGCGAGTAAAGCAACGATTTTTATCATCTTTATAACATCTCTTTGGCCAACGCTGATTAATACTGCATTTGGTGTTGCTTCTTTACCGGACGATCACAAGAACGTAGCAAAAGCGTTTGGCTTCTCCAGATGGAAATACCTCACAAAAGTTTTACTGCCCTATAGCTTTCCGCACATCATTACCGGACTTCGCCTCAGTATAGGGGTAGCATGGTTAGTGATCGTGGCAGGTGAAATGCTTTCAGGTGGAGTCGGTATAGGCTTCTTCGTATGGGACAGCTGGAATGCACTAAGTCTTGAAAAAGTGATCTCTGCGATTCTCATCATCGGTATAGTAGGTCTTATCCTTGACAAAGGTTTTTCCTGGCTCGAAAAGAAAGTAACATACGATGCTTAACGGTTAAAATATATACATCACACTTGAATATACTAAAATGATTTCCATCCAAAATATAGAGATCGCCTTCAACACTCCCAAGGGAAAATTTGTAGCCGTAAAAGATATCAACCTCGAAGTCGCGAAGGGTGAGATCGTATCGATCATCGGACACTCGGGCTGTGGTAAATCGACCATACTCAATGCCATCAGCGGCATGGTGTTCCCCACAAAAGGGAAAGTCCTTTTGAATAACAAAGAAGTGCAAGGCCCTGGACCGGATCGCGGCATTGTCTTCCAGAATTATTCATTGCTTCCATGGCTTAATGTAGAAGAAAATATATACCAGGCGGTAGATGCCGCACTGCCTGCCAAAAGCAAACTTGAAAAACGCGCTTTGGTTGAAAAATATTTACAGATGGTAAATCTGTGGGAACATCGTGAGAAATATCCCAAGCAGATATCAGGCGGCATGAAGCAGCGTACCGCTATTGCCCGTGCGTTTGCTATTGATCCGGATGTATTGTTGTTGGATGAACCCTTCGGTGCTTTGGATGCTTTAACAAAAGGATCGCTGCACATTGAATTGTTGAAGATGTGGAATCTGACGCAACGCAGTAAAACCATTGTAATGGTAACGCACGATATAGAAGAAGCTATATTTCTTTCAGACCGGATCATCGTGATGAACAATGGACCTGCGGCAACCATTCGGGAGATTGAAGAAGTTCATTTGCCACGGCCACGTAATAAAAAGGAAATCGTAAATCAAGAAGAGTATAAAATCATCCGCGAACGCCTGTTGAGTTTACTCATGGACAAAGTAGAGATCGATGAAGAAGATTTCTTCAAAAAGCAAGAAGCGGCTTGATGTGCGGGGTGAGCGTGGTATAGTTACGCAATCATATATAGTATAAAAGTTTTCAACTGTGACCAGACGACCTGAAGAAAGTTTTAAAACGACCTGTTCCTATTGTGGTGTAGGATGTGGCATGGTAGTGAAGAAGGACCGTAAAGGAAACATTACGGTAGAAGGTGATAAGGATCATCCGGTGAATAAAGGAATGCTTTGTTCGAAGGGAATGAACCTTCACTATGCCATGCAGGATCGGAGTGACCGACTGCTATATCCGGAGATGCGCTATAGCAGGAGTCATCCGTACCAACGTGTCTCGTGGGACCAGGCGTTGGAACGAGCTGCGGCTGTATTCAAATCCATCACACAAACCTATGGACCAGACTCCGTAGGTTTTTACGTTTCAGGTCAATGTCTCACAGAAGAGTACTATATCGCGAATAAACTCGTGAAAGGTTTTCTCGGCACAAACAATATAGATACGAACTCACGCTTGTGCATGAGCAGTGCTGTTGCCGGTTATGCAAAAACACTGGGGGAAGATTCTGTTCCGGTATCTTACGAAGACATTGAGTTGGCAGATTGCTTTCTTATAGCCGGAGCAAATCCGGCATGGTGTCATCCGATTCTGTTCAGGAGAATAGAAGCACACAAGCAAGCGAATCCTGATGTAAAACTCATTGTAGTAGATCCACGAAGAACACAAACCTGCGCCATGGCCGATCTGCATTTGCAGATCACTCCTGGTACAGATATATATCTATACAATGCCATTGCCAGGGTATTGATTGAGAATGGTGAAGTAGATTATGATTTCATCACCAAGCACACCGAAGATTTCGAAAAATACCGCGATGCTGTATTTCTGTATACCGTAGAGGAAGCAGCGTTGAACTGTGATGTATCTGTTAATGATATACGGTTAGCCGCGTCCTATATAGCCGCATCGAAAGGCTTTCTTACGTTGTGGGCGATGGGATTGAATCAAAGCGTGATTGGCGTTAACAAGAATATAGCGTTGATCAGTTTAAACCTGATCACAGGACATATCGGTAAGCCAGGCTCTGGTCCATTCTCATTAACCGGACAGCCGAACGCGATGGGTGGAAGAGAAGTGGGTGGACTGGCCACGATGCTTGCCGCACATCGCTCGTATGCAAATCCTGCGCATCGTAAAGAAGTTGCAGAATTTTGGGGCGTTCCTTCTCTCTCCGAAAAACCAGGGCTTACGGCTACACAAATGATCGAAGCACTGGAGCGTGGTGAACTGAAAGCTATATGGATCATCTGTACAAATCCATTGGTAAGTTTGCCTGATGCCAGGCGTGTAGAGGCTGCGTTGAAGAAGGCGCGTTTCGTTGTGGTGCAAGATATATCCCGGAAATCGGATACTCTTGAATTTGCAGATCTTATACTTCCTGCAGCGGGACATTTTGAGAAAGAGGGTACGATGACCAATTCTGAGCGAAGGATCAGTTATCTGAACAAAGTAATGGATGCTCCCGGAGAAGCGCTTCCCGATGTTGAAATTCTTTGTCGCTTTGCCAACCAGATGGGCTTTGATGGCTTTAAGTATATATCTACAGGAGATATATTTGAAGAGCATGCTCGCCTGACAAAAAATACAAATCTTGACATTAGCGGACTCACTTATCAACACCTGAAAGAAGAGGGGACAGTCCAATGGCCAGTGCCACAACGTGGTCATAAAGGTACACCGAGACTTTTTAGTGATCACCAGTTCTTCACACCATCCCGCAAGGCAAAGTTTCATGCGCTGGATAATCCGCAGAATTTATCAGAGCCGGTAACGAGCGATCTTCCGTTGATTCTTACAACGGGACGGATACGCGACCAATGGCATACCATGACCAAGACGGGTAAGGTAAATAAACTCCGGCAACATATAGACCGGCCGTTCATAGAAATACATCCGCATGATGCCTTGCTGCGCAACATCAATGACGGAGATATAGTAGAGGTCGATAATTTTCGAGGCTCCGTTCGTGTAAGTGCAAAAGTTACAGATGATATCAAGAAGGGCGTTGTATTCCTGCCAATGCACTGGGGAAAAATTTTGCAGAATGACCTCGCGCGTGCTAACAATCTCACGAGTAATCTGGTTGATCCTACTTCGAAGGAACCCGACTTTAAATTTGCAGCAGTAGAAGTACGGAAGTATGAAAAAGCGGTAGAGAAAATAATTGTAGTGGGAGCGGGAGCTGCTGCCTATAGATTTTTACAAAGTTACCGCGCCTTGAATCAGCGTGATGAACTGCATGTATTCTCGAAAGAGAAAGATCCATTTTACAACCGCGTGTTGTTACCTGAATATGTGAATGAAACATTGTCGTGGGAGCGCCTGCAGAAATTTAAAGCTGGTGAATTTGAAGAGTTGAACGTTACGCTTCATCGCGAGAATGAAATTGTGATGATCAACCGCACACAACAATTTGTGGTAGATATACATGGCAAGAAGCATACGTATGATAAACTTATACTCGCTACTGGCAGTCGCGCTTTTGTACCGAAGGAAGCACCAGTTCATTTGCCTGGTGTATTTACGATGCGCATGCGAAAGGATGCTGATGAACTTAAAAAATTCCTGAAGCCACAGGGACATGTGCTAATTATCGGTGGTGGATTGCTGGGGCTTGAACTTGCTGCTTCGCTTCGCGAGATGGATGTGAATATATCGATCATCCAGTTAAGTGGACGATTGATGGAGCGTCAGCTGGACAATCTTTCAGGGCAACTGTTACTGGAGTTCGTGGAGGAAATGGACATTCGTGTATACCTCAATGACCAGGTGGAAGGTGTAGGACAATCGAACGATGCAACGGGAAGGCTGGATGCCGCACTGAAAAGTGGAAAGACACTGAAGGTAGATGCTGTGGTATATGCAGTAGGTACGCGTCCGAATATAGAGTTTGCAACGGAGGCAGGTGTTGAAAGTGCGCGCGGTATAGTTGTAAACGACTATATGCAAAGTAACGATCCCGCTATATTTGCGATGGGCGAAATTGCAGAACATCGCGGTAAACTGCTCGGCATTACTTCCGCAGCGGAACAGCAGGCCGATGTACTTGCACGATATCTGAACGGAGACGTGCAAAGTACATATGAAGGTTCTGTGCCCATGAATATATTAAAATTCTCGAACCTCGATCTTTGTTCCATTGGCATTGCTGAAGCGCCTGTGAACAGCGAAGGGTATGATGAAATTTTATTTATAGACAAGTCGATGCGATACTATAAGAAATGTATCGTGAAGGATGATAAATTGGTTGGCGCTGTATTGGTAGGAGACAAATCTGAGTTTGCAGATTTCAAAACGTTAATTGAAAGTCAGATTGAACTATCAGAACGAAGATTGCAATTACTACGCTCTGGTAAAAAGACCGAACCAATGCTTGGTAAATTAGTATGTTCGTGTAACCAGGTAGGAGAAGGCAACCTTCGGAAGTTAATAGATGGAGGATGCCGTTCGTTACCCGTACTTTGCCAAACCTCCGGAGCCGGCATGGGTTGTGGAAGCTGCAAACCAGAGATACAGCGCTTACTGAAAGAGGAAGTCACCGAACCCCTAAAGCTTAAGGCTTAAAAGGGGATCGGCCTGATGTTAACGCGCTGCGGGCACTTATACTGGCTTACGGCTAAAACAGGCAGCAGTAAATTAAAATATACTTACTAAATTTATACTCATTACAAGAAAGATTCAGCAGATGATCAGCCACACGCTTTCTGCTTAAACTTTCAGCTTTGAGCTTTCGAATCATGGAAACAAAGAAGAGTGACTTAATACGTGCGTTTGTTAAAGGAGGTATATTGTCGCCTGCGGATTTGTTGAAGATCATGGAGATCTCGCAGAGTCTTGATAATAAATTTGTACTCTTTGGTTCGCGGCAGGACATCATGTTCCCTTCCAATGGCGCTGACGAAAAGAAAATCGATTATGCCTTTCGTGATATACATATAGATTATGAACTGGGAAGTGACCAATCTATATACCAGAATATTGTAAGTTCCTATATAGCGGTTAACGTTGTGGAGACCACGAACTGGGTAAAGGAAGATACATACCATTTTGTAATCGATAATTTCGACTATAAGCCGAAGATCAAGATCAATATCGTTGACCCGGTGCAAAGTATAGTTCCGTTGTTCACGGGTGAATTGAATTTCATCGCTTCCCGTGAGGATAATTACTGGTATCTATATATTCGTGATCCCCGGAAGGGAAATATAGTAGAGTGCTGGCCTAAGTTAATCTTCAGTCATGATATAGCGAAAGTTTCCAAAGCACTGGAGGAGTTGATTTTAAATTTTCAACCTTTCGGGATGGATGAACTTTTCGTGATTCTGCAGGGAAAAATGCGGATTAACTATCGCGTGATCTCCGAGAAGCTGAAATATCCTGACAGCACGTTTCCTTACTACGAAGGATTGAATGCCATGTTGAATAATCAATACTGGCTTGGACTATATTGGCGCAACAATCAATACGACATTGACTTTATGAGTGCTGCCAGCAAGTTGTGCCAGGAGACGAATGTCGGAAAGATCAATATCATTCCGTGGAAGGCTTTTATCATTAAAGGTATAAAAGCATCCGATCGTATTCGCTGGGAAAAGCTGATGGGTAAATTTGGTATCAATGGTCGTCACTCATCGCTGGAATTAAACTGGCATTTACCAGTGATCGATGCTGAAGCCTTGGAATTAAAACGCTTTCTGGTTCGTGAGCTTGATCAGCAGGACATTAGCACGCATGGCCTTACGTTTACCATCAAGACGAAGCATGACAGCTTTCTGTTCACGTCCATTGTTATCGAGCGCAACACATCGCTTGAAAACACCGAGCGTTATAATATACTATATGCGAAAGATTTTAATCCTAACAAGATTGCATACCTCACGTATGCACGCGATGTAAAAAAAGAGATTATTCCGGCATTGCTTATCGAGTTAAGTAAGATGTACTATCGCCAGCTCAATCCGGAAAGAGAAAAACAAACGGAAAAGAACAAGGAAGAGAAGTCTGGTATAGTTGTGTCAAGCTATCAATGCAGCAACTGTCTTTCTATTTACGATCAACGCTATGGCGATGCTACCGTAAACATTCCTCCCGGAGTGCCCTTTGACGAACTCCCCGAAACATACCGCTGCCACGTATGTAATTCACCAAAGATGTACTTCACGGCGATGACTATATCTGCGAAGGTATAGTCGCAAGCATTAAATAGTTAGTAGTGAATGGGTAAGCTTAAAATTAAGCCGATCGCATTAACTCCTCCCTATATTTCGTAAGTATACTTGATTTGGAAACAAAGCCGAGGTACTTGTTATTTTCAACGACTGGTAAATTCCACTGGTTCGTTTCGTCAAATTTTTTCAGGATGCTGTGCAGATTTTCATTCGCGTGTATAACAGCTTGTGGTGTTGTCATCAAATCTTGTACAAAGACTTTGTCGTATTGATCATGTTTGAAGATTATATTACGAACGTTATCGAGAAAGACAAGTCCTTTTAATTCTTCATTACTCAACACCGGGAAGATATTACGTTTTGAATTTGAAATTACTTTCACCAATTCTTGTAACGTAGCTTCCGGATGGATCGTGGAGAAATTAGTTTCAATCAACTCAGTAAGATCCAGACGGTTTAATAAAGTTTTATCACGATCTTCTACCGGTGACTTTAGTTTATTAGAAAGCTTTTTTGCTTCCATGGAAAGTGGTTCGAAATAATTTACAACGGTGAGGCTGATGGCCGATACGAGCATGAGCGGAATCATCAATTCATAACCACCTGTAATTTCTGCAATGAGAAATATAGCGGTAAGCGGAGCGTAAAAAACACCACTCAGCATTCCGGCCATGGCTACCAATGTAAAATTGGTTTCCGGTATATAGGATAGTCCCAGCATGTTGATGATACGCGCAAATACAAACCCAAGATAAGCACCCATAAAAAGCGAAGGGCCGAAGCTTCCGCCATTACCACCGCTGCCTATGGTTAGCGCGGCAGCAACGCACTTTAAAAAGGCCAGGCATCCCAGGAAGATCAGCAATGTATAGTCGGACGAAATGAATCTTTGGATTAAACTATTTTGTGCAAGCTCAGAAGGATGAAGGTCAGAGAGCGTCTTGATCGTTTCGTATCCTTCACCAAACAAGGGCGGAAATATGAGTAGCAATACCGACAGCATCAGACCACCCGAAATCACGCGTACCCAGATATTGCGGATTGATTTTATTTTCGCATCAATCCACTCAAAGGTGCGTGTATAATATAGCGCCATGAATCCGGTTAATATACCCAGCGCTATATAAAACGGAACGTTGTGGTAATTAAACGGTTGTTGCAAGGCGAACGAAAGAATAACACCCTCCGATAAAATGATCTTGGACAGTAATGCACCGGAGGCAGCAGCGATGATTAACGGTATAAACGCGGATGCACTGACATCCGTCAGCAATACTTCAACAGCGAAGAGTACACCGGCAATGGGAGCGTTGAACGCTGCGGAGATTCCTGCCGCAGCACCACATGCGAGTAAAATAGTTTTTTCTTTATAGGACAATCCATATACTCTGCCATAGTTGGAGCCGATAGCAGCCCCCGTTGATACCATGGGTGATTCAAGTCCGGTTGATCCACCAAAGCCAACCGTAAGCGCACTCGTGATCAGGTTGGTATACATTTGACTGGAAGGAAGTACACTTGATTTCTTCGTTATAGCATATACAATTTCAGCGCTTCCCTTTTTGAAGTTACCGTGCAGGAACCGGTGAATATAAAATACAGTAAGTCCTATACCAATGATTGGAAACAGAGTAAACAAAAAGAACTCTTCATAGTTATGCGAGTAGTACGTGACGAGTGTCTCAATGCTGTGTACAAAATATTTTAGAAAGATAGCGGCAAGTCCGGAAGAGAGGCCGACAATAATACTCGAGAGAATGAAGAAATGGCGTGGAGATAAATTATCGTGAACGTAAAGTATAAGGCGTTTAATAATGTTATGAATTCTTTTTACCATCTCTTCTCTCTGTAAGCTTACAAGATAGGAAATGATACAGGGAAGCAAAATGCTATTTTGATAATACCGTTATCGCTTTCTTTTTGAGTTCATCCAGATCGATAACAGGCATATGCATTTCTTTTGCCATCTCATCCCAATGACGCATACGGATGCTGGTTTGAAAAAGAGGATCCTTCTCGAACGCATCAGCTTCTTCTGCCTGCATAACTCCGCCCTGGTACTCCAATGTCTTTTTGCTGGCTTCGCTCAATTGCTCGTAGTAATCAGAATACTTGAACGTAAGGTATCGCTTGGCTTGCACGTGATTCTCTACAAGCTTTGCGACACGCTCCGGAAATCCTTTTTCACGCAAGTAATCACCGCCAATCTTCTCATGACTTTTAACACCATATCCTCCCATGTTATTTTCTTCACGCACCATAACACAGATATGTCCGATGTCATGAAAGAATGCGGCGAGTATAACTTCATCATCGTATCCTTCTTCGATAGCAAGTTGTGCTGCTTGCGACATGTGCTCAAGTTGAGATACAGGTTCGCCAATGTAATCGGCATTACCATATTTTTCATAGAGACCAAATACTTCATCAAGGGTAGCCGCGGTGTTCATAGCACTGTCTTTTTATTTCGAAGATAATAAGATCTGTATTATCCACGCATTAAGTTTAAGCGTTTCGTGTAAATAGTATAACACAAGATCAGTCAGAACTATATCTTGCACTAAAAATATAAGTATGGCAATCGAATTGATTGTATTTGACCTCGCGGGTACTACCGTGAAGGATAATAAGGATGTACACCGTGTGTTGCAGCAAGCACTTGCTATACATAACGTGGCTATATCTATTGAAGATGCAAACGCGGTGATGGGTATTCCCAAACCCGTAGCGATTCGTGGACTTCTGGAAAAACGATA
This sequence comes from Ohtaekwangia koreensis, assembly GCF_900167975.1. Lineage (GTDB taxonomy): Bacteria > Bacteroidota > Bacteroidia > Cytophagales > Cyclobacteriaceae > Ohtaekwangia > Ohtaekwangia koreensis. The sequence goes on along the minus strand of NZ_FUZU01000004.1, from coordinate 753,007 downwards.
TATAGGTACACGTGCGATCGATGAAGCGTGGATTCACGAAATACATACTGTATTCGTGCAGACCATGATCGAATTTTATAGGACTGATGCGTCCGTAGGTGAGAAGCCTGGTGTAAGTGAGACGTTTCGCAAGTTGAAGGAGAGTAAACTAAAGGTTGTGGTTGATACTGGATTTGATCGTCAGATCACAGACCCGTTGCTGGATCGTATCGGGTGGAAAAAAGCAGCGTTGATTGATGCTAGTGTTACAAGTGACGAGGTAGGCCATGGTAGACCTTTTCCTGATATGATCTTCCGTGCTATGGAACTTACGGGCGTGCAGAATTCGAGTCGTGTTGCAAAAGTTGGTGACACCGCTTCCGATCTGCAAGAAGGGAATGCTGCAGGTTGTTCATTAGTGATTGGTGTTACAACGGGAGCCTTTTCAAGAGAGGAACTTTCAAAGGAAAAACATACGCATCTTATTGAGAACGTACACGAGGTTCTGGAAATTATAAAGACTGTCGCTTGATGTTGTATTAACGAAACGTTAACTTCATGTTAATCAAATTTTAACATGAGGTGAAAAGAGGTATATGTTTTCTTTTGCTTTCGTTTACTATTTGTAAACTCGCAGCGCAGGAATATACCTGGCACGAAGGAGCGCTGGTACTCCAAACACAGCAAGTATTGGTGGGCGCTATAGCAGTGGAAGCCGCGCATGATATAATTCTTTTTCGCTCAAGCGATCATATACATGTATACCCAGCTCATAGAATTCAGTCCTTTCAATTTTTTGATGTAAAGGACAATATTAACCGAAAGTATGTATCACTCCGGGAAAGCGAAGCATGGGGAAGACACCGGTTATATGAAGTAGTGCTGAATGGTACTATAGATATACTCCGAAGGCAGAAACATAATGTATCTCCGGTTCTGTCTGATGCGGATGATTTTCTGTATTATATATACATGGAGGATAACCTGCTTTCGTTGAAAACATTTCGTAGTAAAGTATATCCCGCATTATTAAAGGAAGGTGGTGTTTCGCTTTCGATGTTCGTGATGGAGAAGAGCCTTAGTCCACAGGAGCCTTCTCATGCTATTGAAATCATTCGGTATTATAACGGATTGGTGCAAAGTGATGCTATCGTGGCAACACGCTGATCGGAAGTACAGATCAGCGTAATTACAATATATATTTATATTCGCTGTGTTGATAGACTAAGCACCTTTCCGCAAATCATTTATACGCATGGAAGCTTCTTCTTCCTTCATGGTCGACAAGATGATCCAATGAACATCCGGTATATTGAGTGGCGCGAAGGCATTGAGCATTTCAATGTTGTGCTTATTTTTTTCTATCTGTGTGCCTGTCTCTCCTTGCAATGCCTTATCCACGGAAGTGAGCTTGATTGTCTCAAGCAAAATGCTGGTATTCATTTTGTCGATCTGCAGAGTAATCGAATCGCTATAGCCAATCTTCTTCAATCCGGATAAGTATCTTTTTTTATTCTCCATCAACTCACGGGCAATTGAGCGGAGTTTGTAATCGCTTCCAATCATGAGCGTTTCGCCGCTTTCGCCAAGTCCGTCATCGTGCCAGTTAGCATCGCCTGTCAGTATCTGGTTGATCTTGTTGATTGGCATCTGGAATACAAGTATACCCGCCTTCTCATCTCCGTCATATATAGGGCAGGCTATAAATGAAGCAGGTGTATGATAAGAGGGGTCATAAGGTTCAAAATCAGCAAGCTTCACAAAGTTCTTGTCAGTGCTTTCAATCGCTTCTTTTACAACGCGACCGAAATTCGTCTTGCTGTATAAACCTGTTAAAAGACTTGTTGCAAAATCAATTTCCTTAAATACACTATATACCATTTCGCCCGTAATGTGGTCGATCAGGAATATATCATAATATCCGAATTTCTCCAGAAAACTTCGCATTACCGGGTGATAATGTGCATGTACTTTGCTATACTCACTCTCGTCCTCAGATCTGTTCAAAAGCGATTTTTGTCCTGTAGGATGCGGGTTGTTGGAGATATATAAGTATTGCAAAACGTCCGCTCGTATTTCCTCGGGGAAATAGTGCTCGACGCGTTCCAACTGATCGGTGTTGTCTTTAATGCGTGGTATAAATTCATTAGCATAGTATTCCCTCAGGCTGTCTTTGATGGTCGCCAACTTTTCATCCGATATACCTTCATGAATTTTGGCAAATGCTTTTTTGAAATCATTGACTGCAGAAACTACCATTTTATTTTCTGCGAAGGTTCGGATCTGGTTGCGGATGATATCGAAGTAATACTCGATGTTTCGCTTCTTCGTAGAGTTGATCGATTTGAGCTGATCGAATTTAGATTGATAGTTCAACTCGGCTAATTGCTTGAACAGTGCATTATACTTACGACTGATCTCTTCTTGTGTAGCTTGTAACTCTTCCTGGTTTTGGCGCAGTTCCTCTTCCTGCGCGCGCATGTTTTCTGCCTGCTGATGTGATTCATCGAGAAGGCGCTTTGTGTTTTCATTTGTGCGAAAGGAAAGAATGGTGTGTGCTATATTTTCTCCGATCTTTTCAACGAAAGCTATTTCATGTTCCTGAAAGGGTTTGAATGACGCCAGTTCTACTATACCTACTACATCTTCATTTACTTTTAACGGAGTGATGAGAAGATTTTTTGGATTAGCTTCCCCTAAACCGGATGTGATGCGCACAAAATCTTCGGGTACTTCTTTTAAATATAGGGTCTCTTTTTCCAGAAACGTTTGGCCGATAAGACCTTCACCGATCGCTACCTTTTTGGTGAGGTGCTTGGTGCGGTTGAAAGCATAGCACGCCAGCATCTCCAGGTGTTTATCGTGAGAATGATCATCGTTAAGTATAAAGATTGCGCCTTGGTTTGCGTTCAGTAGATTGACAAGACTTTTCGTGATGTCATGCGCCAGAGCATCTATATTTTTGTTGGAGCGAAGTACTTCTACAAATTTTGCAAGACCATCGGTAGTCCAGTTTCTTTTTTGATCCTCTTCTTTTACTACCAGTAGATTTTCCTTCAACTTCAATAAGGAATGTCCCAGCAAGTCATCAGCATTGTTTGGTTTGTAAGCAGCATCGAGATTTCCTTTCCTGATCTCTTCAGCAAATTCGGTTTTACGCATCAGGTCATCTTTCAATGTATTTATACCCAAGGCAATGTCTGCGATCTCGTCCTGTTCCTTGACGGTAACGGTGTTATTAAATTTACCAGCGGCAAGATCAGCGATGGAAGTTCCGATCGTCAGAATTCGTGTTCGTGTTTTTTTAGTAAAGGGAATCAGCAGTATAACATATAGTACAAGGAGTGCCAAGAAAATAGTGACGGCAGGGAACCGTTCACTCGCCAGTTTCTCGGGACTTCGCGCAGCAAGGTAGCAGAGCAATACAAGGAGTAGGAAAACGGGTATTAAGAATAGCGACAATGATTTTAACTGGAACTGTCGTTTCTTTAGAAAGATAGCCATTTCAAGAGTATAATTTACCCCTCAAAATACGAAATTTATAGTTGTGGCCGGGCACAAATGAAAATTTTTTAAAGGAAATTGATTTGTGAAAAGACGGCCTAACTTATTTCTTCTTTCTTCCATCGTTTGTGCTTATTGTGGAAGTAAAGCATGGAACCGCATATGAGCAGTGTGCCGGCAACGGAAATAATATACCCCGATGTAATGAACACTTCCACCCAGCTTAGCTTCGCGTAACCGAATTCCTTGAAAAGCAGAATACTCACACTGCCCAGGTAGCCGAAGGAATCCGCCACATACATAATGAAGCCTACAGTGCCTATATATTGAAAGGCCGCGATCAGGCGGTCGAAGAAGATGCTGTTGAAAGGAACGTATCCCATGTAAAGTCCAAGACCAATCAAGATCATCCAGGTCGTAGGACCAATCACATGCTGCTCAAAAAGAAGTGTGCTGATTCCGATCAATACCATACCGAGTGCAATGATTACATGGTTGATCATCAGTGCGAGTTTATTGTTTTTGATGATCATGATGCTTCCCATGATCATCAACACGGCAATGGAAACCGGTACCTCGGTTGTTGTAAAGATCTCGGGAGAGTTTCCATGGCCCAGTGTCTTCCATACTTCTGCTGAAAAGTTATCGCGGAAATCGCGAAAGATGGTGAGCAACATATAGCAGCATACAAACAGAATTATTCCAGGCAAAAATGTACGGATGAATTTTTTGCGTTCAGCAAGATCCATCGGTTGTCTTCGCGTTCGCAGCTGCTCATCGAGCGCAGACGGTGGCGGCACTTTATCGAGTAAGTATAAAAAGATCAGCAAGGGAACACTATAGATGCAACAGGCAACAAACGGCATCCAGGTTTCTGATACTGTCCAATCGCGAATGAGATAAGCTCCGGTAGAGCGGCAAAGTCCTGAAGAGAAAATAAAACTTACAGACAGAGCAGCACCCAGAACTTCGGTCATTCTCCTTCCTTCCAAATATCCGAACACCATGCCCCAGATCATGCCCAAGGGCAGGCCGTTGGTAAACAGGAATATTATATTATAGGGTGGAGGTATAAGCGCAAACAAAAACCAGGATATACCGGCTACCGATACAAGAATTACGATACCCACCGATCGCGAGTGCGCTTTTAATTCTGAAATAACTTTGATACCTATAAACTTCGACAGCCCATAACCTACCACTTGAAAAATTACCAGCCATACTTTATAACTTACTCCCCAGTAAAAAATTCCCTCGAAAGAGGCCGCGGCAAATGTTTTACGAAAGGCATAGACACAGGTATATAAGCAAAACGCTGCCAGCGAAGTATAGATCGTAAACCAGAACGCGTTGGTTTGCCGGAGCCATTGGGTTATAGGATGCTCACCGGACAATGATGCCATGTTCGTTGTAGGGGAAAGGTTGCCAGTGGCCTTCATGTAAAATAGTTAAGGTTTTAAAGCCGATTTTTTGGAGAAGCATGGCGGTATCCGAAAACTGATTGACCAGGTCATCAGGATGATGCGCATCGCTGCTCAACGTAACGGGTATAGCTTTTTGAAGTATATATTCCAGTATCCAGGGGCCGGGATATGTAGTTGCTGATTTCTTTTGATATAAGCCACGCGTGTTTACTTCGATGATGGCCCCGCTCGCGGCAATCGCATCAATGGTCTTTTTTACTTCCTGTTGATACCAGGCATCGCTTTCGCTGAATAGTTTTCCATCAACGTTCTGGATCTTAATTTTATCGAGATGGCCCACGACGGTAGGGCAGGCAGTTGCAACCATCTCTCGTGTCAGTTCATAATATCGCGTGAGCGTATCACGAATGTTATTGTTGAAGATCTTCTCATAGCCTTCCAGGAAGAATGCATGTGTGCCATCGATCTCCCAACGTGTTCCATCCGGAAGTTGTTCTACAAAATGAATGGACCCAACCGTATAGTCAAGCTTATCACGAAAATCATTTGGAGAAATTACTCCGGGTATAAAATCAATCTCCAAGCTGGTATATAGATCTACCGGAGATTTTTTCTTGAGATCACGCAACTCGTTCAAGTATGCATTCAGGTCTGCAGGCTTCATGCACCACTTATTGGCAAACGGCAATGGTGCATGCGATGAGATGCCGAGGCTGAGCATCTCCAGTTCTTCCGCTTTGCGGATATAGTCCTGTATAACACCTTTACCATCACAGTACGCATTGTGAGTATGAAAATTAGACCACATATACAGGTTTAGATTCGAAGTTTACAGTTAAATGTTGCAAGAAAAATATTAAAGCGCAACCTTAACAAAATGATAAACTTCGGGGCCGGTCTAAATCAATGTAAACGGCAACCTTTGAATGTGATAATAAATTTACTTTCACTATAAAGTATATTATACAGAATGGATCGTTCAGCAGACATCGCCATTGTTGGTGCCGGTATCGTAGGATTGGCACATGCGTACATGGCGCTTCGTAAAGGATATAGAGTTGTGTTGTTTGAACGCGAGCAGTTCGCGGTGGGCGCCTCGGTACGAAACTTTGGGTTGGTATGGCCGATCGGACAGGAGCCGGGTGTTGGTTTGAACCGTGCATTGCGTGCACGGCAGCATTGGCAAGAGGTGGCGGCACAGGCAGGCTTTTGGATCAAAACAAATGGTTCACTTCACGTTGCCTATCATGAAGATGAGTGGAATGTGCTGAATGAATTTATGGAACTCTATAAAGATGCAGCGTATCAATGTAGTTTGCTGAATGCATCACAAGTTATAGAGCGGTCGCCTGTAGTGCGCGCGAAAAATCTGTATGGCGGTTTATGGAGTGATACCGAGGGAACTGTATATGCACGTGAAGCTATTCGAAAAATTCCGTTGTGGTTGCAGGAGAAGTATGGATTGATTTTGAAATTCGGACACGTTGTAACGGAGATAGCAGTGCCACATATAAAGACTGCGCGTGAAAGCTGGCGTGCCGATAAGGTTTTTGTATGCAGCGGTGCTGACTTCGAAACGCTATACCCGGAAATATTCGATCAGCAGCCGGTAACAAAATGCAAGCTCCAAATGATGAAGGCAGTTACTGCCAAGCCAGTGAGCATAGGCCCTACGTTGTGTGCAGGGCTTACTCTACGACATTATGCGGCCTTTGCGGAATGTTCGTCTCTTGCAAAGCTTGATGAACGCTACGACCAGCAATCCGAAGATTTTAAAAAACATGGAGTACATGTGTTGCTCGCGCAAAATGAAGCAGGCGAGCTGATTATCGGTGACTCACATCACTATAGCCGCACGGTAGAGCCTTTTGATTCCGAGCATGTCAATGACGTTATTGTTGACTACCTCCGGTCATTTGTTGACCTGGGTGATTTCAGGATCACCGAACGCTGGCATGGTATATATCCGAAAGTGCAAGGCAATATAAGTCTTGTGATCGAACCCGAACCCAACGTTACCATCGTGAATGGACTCGGTGGTGCTGGAATGTCTTTAAGCTTTGGCCTTGCGGAAGAGTTAATGGATCGCTTATAGTATTCAATTTTTTACATATACTATATTTATTTTGCCAGAATAAAGTAAATCACCAGCATGATTACTTTCTTCCTGGAGTGATTTAGGGGTACATGTGGAATAGAAGCATCGAAATAGATCGAGTCGCCTTCTTCCAGTAAGATCACTTCATTATTAATCTGGTATTCACAGCTTCCGCTGAGTATATATTTGAATTCATACCCATCAGTAGTGGTTGGTTTTCCCTTTGCGCCTGGCTCAAGTGTGAGGAGTACGGCATCCATGCTACAGTTTGTTATGTTCTGCGAGAGTATAAATTGATAGTGAAAGCCTGACCTCCCTTCGCGTTCCAGTGGAGTACAGTCATCTTTCTTTACCAGCAAATAATCTTTACCATTGGTCAATACCATGTCGTGAAAGAATTCTTTCAAGGATATATCCAGTGATTGGATGATGCTGACAAAAACCGGAAGCGATGGGATTGTGCGTGAGTTCTCCACTTTAGACAAGAGTCCTTTACTGACGTTGGAGCGTGTGGCCAACTGTTGTATAGTGAGATTTTTTTCGAGCCGTGTAGCTCTTATTTTTTGCGCGATGCGCGATACAACTTCATTGTCGACCATTACTGTTATGTTTACTGATTGTAAACATAAAAAATAGCAGCGTACAGATAAGTGTACTAAAATCGCTGTTTGGCCTTGTTATACCAATGTTACGTCTATAAATGGTTTTCATCGGTTTGTTTCGGTGTTTCTTCTTTGTCAATAGTAAAATCGTTAATAGAAGATTCATCTGCTCATGCAAAGTTTAATTCATACGTAACGTTCCTCTAAACGCTACTTTAATTCTAATGCCAACCTTTGATTCGAATTAAGCCAGGTCTATATACTTATTACTATATATAAAAGTATAGTATAACGACCGTGCTTGCTGTGTATCAACAACCCTAACCCTTTCATCTATGAACAAATCTCTACTAAAGAATTCTGTTTCTTTAGGAAAAAGATCTGGCCGTGTACTGCTCGCGTTGGCAGCATGGCTTTTTGCCGTTTGTGCTTACGCACAAACTTCGGTGTCCGGGCGCATAACTTCTGGTGAAGATTCTTCACCACTGCCCGGAGTAAACATTCTTGTAAAAGGAACATCCGCAGGAACAATCTCAGATGCCGAAGGCCGGTATTCTGTCGCTGTCCCTTCTACTGATGCAACCCTTGTGTTTTCATTTGTAGGGTATATTTCGCAAGAAGTACCGTTGGCCGGCAGATCATCCGTTGATGTAGCGTTGGCTACCGATGCTACACAGTTATCGGAAGTAGTGGTAACAGCACTGGGTATTGAAAAGGACAAAGCAAAGGTAGGGTACGCTGTACAGGACGTAAAAGGTTCTGACCTTGTTAAAGCAAGGGAGCCTAACCCTATAAATTCGTTGGTAGGAAAAGTAGCGGGTTTAACAGTAGCTCCCTCAGCAGAACTTTTAGGTGCACCACAACTTTACCTGCGGGGTAAGAAACCTTTGTTTGTAGTAGACGGTGTACCGATACAATCTGATACCTGGAACATCAGCGCAGATGATATTGAAAATTATACCGTGTTGAAAGGCCCTGCAGCTTCTGCGCTATATGGTTCGCGTGGAATTTATGGTGCTATTCAAATTACTACCAAGCGTGGTTCAAAGGATAAGCGTGGCTTCTCCGTAGAGTTCAACTCCTCTACGATGGTAGAAAATGGTTTCCTTACAATACCAAAAGTGCAAAGTGAATATGGCCCTGGCGACCATGGTAAATATGCATTTGGCAATGGTAAAGGCGGAGGTAAAAATGATTCTGACTATGATATCTGGGGACCAAAATTCGAAGGACAGTTAATACCTCAGTATGATGGCGAGTATACTCCGGAAACCGAGTACACTACAACTTTTGCAGATGGAACAACCTATACCGGCAATATAAAACCTACTCCCTGGGTTGCCCGTGGTAAAGATAATTTACAGCGCTTTTTACAATCTGGTATTGTAGCAACGAATAATATAGCCGTATCAACATCAGGCGACAAATACGATCTTCGTTTTTCATACTCCCATAATTATCAGCGTGGACAAGTGCCTAATACTGATCTTAATGCTGACAACTTTAATATAGCAGCCGGTGTAGACCTGTCGCCCAAGATCAGGTTCGAGTCGAACATCAACTATAATCGTCAGTATACCAAGAATATTCCCGATGTGAATTATGGTCCTAACAGTATGATCTATAACATCATTATCTGGGGTGGTGCTGATTGGGATGTTGATGATATGAAGCAAGTTTGGCAACCTGGTAAAGAAGGTATACAACAAAGCTATGCGGAATATACCCGGTATAACAATCCCTGGTTTCTGGCGAATCATTGGTTAAGAGGACACTATAAGACGGATGTATATGGCTATATGTCACTGAAAGCAGAACTGACTCCGGGACTTGACTTGACGGCCCGTACACAGATCAACACGTATGATATTCTTCGCACAGAGAAATTCCCGTACTCGGCTACAGTATACGGACGTGAGCAGGCTAAAGGAGACTACCGCGAAGATCAGCGTCAGCTTTTTGAGAACAATACCGATCTCCTGTTAACGTTTAATAAAATTCTATCACCGGACTTCACGCTCAAAACATCTCTGGGTGCTAACCTGCGTACGTTTACCTATAAATCGAGCTATACTACTACAGACTATCTGAGCGTTCCGGGACTATATAACTTTACCAACTCATTAAATCCGATCCGCGCCTATAATTTTAATTCTACCATGCAGGTGGGTAGTGGTTACGGATATATAGACCTTGACTACCAGGATTTCATATCGCTGTCCCTTACGGGGAGGGTAGATAAGCATTCTACTTTACCAAAGGGTAACAATACGTTCTTTTATCCATCGGCTTCGTTGAGCGTTGTCCTTTCAGAAAAAATTGCACTGCCGGAGTTTATCTCCTTTCTCAAAGTAAGAGGTTCTTACGCACGTGTAGGAGGCGCTCTTACAACAGCTACGGTTGCACCGTCCTATAGCTACTCCGGTGATGGAGAAAGTCCGTTAGGATATGGTTCTGATTATTCTACACCTTACGATGGACCAAGCTTTGTAAATACAGAAGCTTATCGTGGAGGAAAACTCTTCAACAACATTCCAGGCGCATACTATAGCGATCTTCTGGCCAATAAAGATCTGGAACCATCTTTCAGTTCTACCTGGGAAACTGGTCTTGATATAAAATTTCTGCAGAATCGTTTAGGCTTAGATGTTGCGTATTTCCAGAGCCTGGACGGTCCGGGTATATTTAACAAGCAGATATCTGAAACGAGCGGATATACTACAATTGTATCTACCGGTATAAAAACACTTCGTAAAGGATGGGAAGTTACCGTTAGCGGAACACCTGTTCAGAATACAGAAGGCTTCTCGTGGAATGTAATGGTGAACGGATCAACCTATAAAGAGTTCCTGGAAGAAATAGCTCCGGGAATAGATCGCATCGAAGCAAGCTTCTTCAATGGAAGTGTAAACGGTAACAACAGTTTTATTTACAAAGGAGATCGCATCGATAAATATTATGCAGAAGTGTTTCTGAAAGATCAGCAAGGAAACCTGATCAATGATGACAGCGGAAGACCGATCGCAAATCCGATACCACAGTATATGGGTAATCTCAATCCGGACTTGGTGTGGGGTATCAATAACAAGTTTAACTATAAGAACATCAGTTTCAGTTTTCAGTTTGACGGACGCATTGGTGGTAAAGTCGTAGACTATATCCAGCGTCAGACGTATCGTGGTGGTCGCATTATTAATACAACCGAAGGTGCTATGGGCGAAGCGCGCTACTACGATTATCAGGGTGTGAAATCATGGATCGGCCCCGGTGTGAGCGTAGCGAATGGCAGTATAGAAACAGACGATCGTGGTAATATTACCAATTACGATGAGTTGCAGTTTACACAGAATACGACAACTACTTTCTTACAAGACTGGATTAGTCGTTATTATTCGAAGGAAGAAGCAAACCTGGTGAGCCGCTCATATGCTAAACTAAGAGAAGTTATAGTAACCTATAATTTCCCCTCTTCTGTACTGGAGAGAACATTCATCAGAAATGCATCCGTATCGCTTGTAGCACGTAATCTTCTGTACTTCGCAGAACGCAAGGATTTTGATATAGATCAGTATGGCAATAACCTTTCCGGTTATTCAACCTTGCAGACGCCAACAACAAGACGTTACGGTATAAACATTAACATCACTTTCTAATTCACGCATCATGAAAAATATACGATATTATATGGTGATTGCTTTCCTGGTAGTTTTTACACGATGCCAGGATTTTGAAGAGATCGAAAAGAACCCCAACCAGGCTACTACTGTTCCGCCTTCTCTTTTGCTAACGGGTATACAGAATGACATGCTCGAGCAGCCGTGGTCGCTTGAACACCGGTGGAATCAGTACTGGTGCTGTAACTATAATTACTATGGTAACAACGAATATAGCTGGACCAATGCTTCGCTTAAATTTCAAACGTTGAAGAATGTATTGAAGATGGAAGAAGAAGCGTTGAACACCGGAGCCAAAGCGCTTAATCCATATTCTGCACTTGGTAAATTCTTCAGAGCGTATTTCTATGTTAGCATGACAGAGCAGGTTGGCGATTTACCGTTGGAGGAATCGTTGCAAGGTCTTGATGATACTACACCGGTATATGCTACTCAAAAGGAAATATATATACAAGTATTGGAATGGCTGGAGAGCGCGAACAGCGATTTGGCTACCTTGATTGCAGCCGGTACACCACCACCTACATCACCACTCGGTGATATACTTTCAGGAGATATATATATGACCAATAGCCTGGAGTCATGGCAGAAGATTGTGAATTCATTTACGCTACGGGTATTGATCAGCTTGAGTAAAAAAGACAGTGATGCTGATCTTGATGTAAAGAATCGTTTCAATTCTATAGTTACAAACAACACTAAATACCCGTTACTGGGAAGCACGAGCGATAACCTGCAAATTTTTTACAACGGTTCTACCAGTCTGTATCCTTCCAACCCGGGTAGTAAAGGTTTTGATAAAGGCCGCTATAACATGGCGGAGACTTATGTAAAGACGCTGACGGATCTTGCAGACCCGCGCGTATTTGTAACCTGCAACCCTGCAGAAGCAAAACTAAAAGCGGGTATAGCGTTCGATAACTTTGGTGCATACATCGGAGCGAGTTCAGCAGAAAGTCTGGATGATATGTCTTCAAAAGCCGGGAAAGGTGAGTATTCATATGCTAATCAATTACGATACTATGGGACTTATAGCGGCCCTGAACCAGCCTTGATGCTAGGCTATGTTGAACAATGCTTTACAATAGCAGAAGGGATCAACAGAGGTTGGACTTCAGGTGATGCAGAGTCATTTTACGAAAATGGTATTATTGCTTCTATGGATTTATACGGTATCAAAGACGGATCGTCTTTGAAAGTTACAAATGCAGATGATGTTGTACTCGGCGAAGTGACACCATCTGTTACAAATTATATGAACAGTACGGCTGTAAAATATGCTGGTAACAATGCCGCAGGTCTTGAGCAGATACTGACTCAAAAGTATATTGCATTTTTTCAGAACTCCGGATTGGAAGCATACTATAATCAACGGAGAACCGATATACCGGAATTCAGAGAAGGAACCGGAACGGGTAACAATGGAGTGATTCCAAAACGATGGCTATATCCGAGTGCAGAGGAAACCACGAACAACGAAAATCTCAGCAAAGCAATTGAAAGTCAGTTTGGCTCCATGGGCGACAGCAGGAATGCCGAAATATATATTATAAAAGATTAACTTGAGAAACACACCCGGAGTACTGCTTCGGGTGTTTCTCTTAACTAAAAAAAATAATTGTACGACCCAATGGCAAACCGGAGAGACTTTATTAAAAAAACAGCACTCGCTGGTATGGTTACCAGTATCATCCCTTCATGGTTAAGTGCAAAAGCTGTAGATGCACCGCTAGGTAAAAATAAAAAGCGTGCGCTTCGTATAGCACATATTACAGATGTACACATGCTTGATCGTGCAAACGCAGAAACATGTCTGGCGCGTGTGCTTCGTGAGATTAACAAAATGAAGGACAAGCCTGAGTTGATTATCAACACCGGTGACACGGTGATGGATGAGAACAAGCAGACGGTGGAAACAGTAGAAACTCGTTGGGCTTCCTGGAATAAAGTTGCTAAAGTTGAAAACGGTCTTCCTTTATATAGTGCAATTGGTAATCACGATGTATGGTATGGCCCCGATGAGACATTGGATGCTGCCTATAAAAAAGATAAGCGCTACGGAAAGCAATGGGTTATTTCTGAATTGAAGTTGCCAAACCGGTATTATGCGTTTGAAAAAAATGGCTGGAAATTTATAGCGCTCGACAGCATCAACGGCGATCATGGTTATCAACTGGATCAAGAGCAATTCACATGGCTGGAAAAAGAGTTGAGTAAAAATCCTGCGATGCCAGTATGTATTTTTAATCACGTTCCGATTCTTTCGATGGGCGCGTTGTTATACTATACTAAGAGAAAACCGCTTGAAGAAGTAAAATTCCCGTCAGGCGATATGCATGACGATCACCAGCGTATCAAAGATCTTTTTTTTAAGAACAAGCAGGTTAAGATGGCGCTAAGCGGACATGTACATTATGTTGACGCTGTTGAGTATCTGGGCGTAAAATATCTTTGCAACGGAGCTGTATCGGGTAACTGGTGGGGCAATCCGTTGGCGCTCGATGAATTCGCACCGGTATATGCGATCATTGATCTCTATGAAGATGGATCGTCCGATTATAGCCTGGTATACTATGATTCAAAAGTATAGTTCATAAGTATATCTCTTAAAGTTTAATTCTCTACCTGAATTTGATTTCATGTTAATTTTTCGGCTGCATCTCCCCGTAGCGATACGCCTGGTGATGTTGGGTAGTATTGTTTTGCTTTTGAATATAGACGTGAAAGCACAGGAGTGGTGGTTCTGGCCTAAATATACTCTGGGACAGAAAGCTGAGAACTATCCCGGTAATCGCATAGACGAGCCAATTTCATTTAAGCCGTTGGTAAGCACAGAGACCGTACCACTCATCTTTTACGGTGAAGAGCCTAAGGAAAGACGTGAGGATTTTGTAGATATAGGCAAGCTATCCAAGGGAAACTTCTCGGTTGAGTTGTGGGTTGTCAATCACGTCAATCAACCGGTGGGTGTTTTATCGGCCGTTAAGAGTAAATATGGAAGTGAATCGCCTTCGTGGTTGTTGGGTATATATGATCGTAATATTCTCTTTAGTCTTTCTACAGAAGATAACCCATTCTCAAACTTATTAAGCTACGATATAAAATCAGGCGGCTGGAAGCAATACTGGTATCACATCGTGGCCACCTTTGATGGCAGCACCATGTCGCTCTATGTAAATGGTGAACTTGTGAACTCCATGAAAACAGCAAAACGTAAAGACTATAAAGATTATCAGTTAGAAGTAGCATCGTACACCCACAACGAGCCTTACATGGACCTGGGTAATTTACTGAAGATGATGCGGCTCTCGGACAGAGCACTGTCCAAAGATGAAATCATGAAGCGATTTGAGGCGTTAAAAACGATGGTAGTGGAAGGAAAGCTTTTTCCGAATACATTTCATTTCAATGCAGGTCCGTATTTGAACAACGCTACTACCTCTTCAATAGATATAGTATGGGAAACGGACCGTCCGGCAGACTTTGTTATTGAATATGGACAGCAAGTGCCCATGGATAAGAAGATTGACCTGAATACACAAACTATAAATAGAGAAAATATAGCTGCTAAAGAGAGTAATATTTATTCCGTAAAGCTTGACAACCTGGATCCTGAAACGCCTTATTTCTATACTATAAAAGCAAAGGCACGCGATGGTTCAGTAATGGAATCGGGCATACTCACTTTCTCAACGGCAGTGAAAGAAAACAGTTCGTATGCATTTGCTGTGATAGGGGACACAGAAGCGAGACCTCATATAAATGATCGTGTTTGTAAGATGGTATGGGAAGAACGTCCTAATTTTTTAATGCTTGTAGGCGACCTTACCGATGGAGGAAATGAAGATCACAAGTTTGAATGGAATTATGAATACTTTCAAGGCGTCACACAACTCGCTTCGCGTGTGCCTGTCTTTCCGGTGGCAGGCAATGGTGAAGAAGATCTATACTGGTATGATCAGTATCACGTTCTGCCAGAACCCGAAGGATACTATTCATACACGTATGGTAACGCTGAATTTTTTATGCTAAACAGTAATCGTCCGGAAGAATTCGCTCCCGGAGGGAAACAGTATATATGGCTGGAAGAGCAGTTAAAAAAATCTACAGCCATCTGGAAATTTGTTGCGCATCATCACGCTCCGTATTCTGCAGATGAAGATGATTATGGTAATGCCTGGCGTGGTAAAGGAGATTTGGGAGATAAAGCCATTCGCAAGATCGTTCCCCTATATGAAAAGTATAATGTTAACATGGTTTTCTTTGGGCATTTGCATACGTATCAACGAACGTTGCCCATCCGGAATAATATAATTGATAAACAGAATGGGGTGATTTATGTACAAGGCGGCGGTGGAGGCGGAAACCTCGAGGATTTTGCGCCATCACGCGCGTGGTTCAGTGCCAAAACATATAGGGGCCATCACTATTTTATGGTGACAGTTCATGGCAACGAACTCAATTTTAAAATGTACGATACGGAAGGAAGACTCAAAGATTACCTGGACTTGAAAAAATAGTACCCTTCTTCATTTTGCCGTGATCATTATCTAACACAGGTATAAATCTATACTAATCATCAAGTAATACTGTTGTTGCATCTTCGGACATGTTTAAAAGATTTTTTCAACTATGTCTGGTGGGTTGTTGCTCCTGTGTCTTTGCGCAGGAGCGCCAGACAGAGAATGTCATCTTGCTAACATTGGATGGTTTCCGTTGGACAGAATTATTTGAAGGTGCAGATTCATCTCTTTTGTATAACAAAGAGTTTGTAAAGGATAAAAAAGTTGTGGAGCAGTTTTGGGATAGCTCATACGTTGTGCGGAGAGAAAAACTCTTGCCATTCTTCTGGAGTGTTATCGGCAATGAAGGCCAGCTGTATGGAAATCGTAATCTTGGTAATCGTGTCAATTGCGCTAATCCGTATTGGTTCTCATATCCCGGCTATAGCGAAATGCTGGTCGGTTTTGTAGACAAGCGTATCCGGTCAAATAACAAAATCGAGAATCCCAATTATACCGTGCTTAACTATATAGATGAGCAACCTGCATTTAAGGGAAGCGTAGCGGTGTTCTCTACATGGGATGTTATACCTGCCGTTGTACGGGAGCAGTCTTCCGGTATATATGTAAATGGTGGAGAGGAAGCAGCCACAGCCGATTCACTTTCCGCGCAGGAAAATCTTTTAAATGATTTGCAACGCGTAGTGAAGAATCCTTATGGCGATCGATACGATGCATTCACATTTCAATATGCATTCGAGTATCTGAAACGGGCGCGTCCACATATACTCTTTATCAGCCTGGATGAAACCGATGAACACGGGCATGGTGGACGTTATGATGAATACCTGAAAGCTGCGCACCGTACGGATGAGATGATTGCACGACTGTGGGAATGGATTCAGTCACAACAAGATTATAAGGACAAAACGACTCTGCTCATAACCACCGATCATGGTCGCGGCACTGCAGGAAAGAAAGGATGGAAGAATCATGGCCGTTTAATAACAGGCTCCAGTCAGATGTGGTTTGCAGTGATAGGTCCGGATACTCCTCCATTGGGAGAAATGAAAAATGAAGCGCAATATTTTCAGAAGCAGGCGGCAAAAACTATAGCAGCATTTCTGGGAGTTGTATATCAGAATGAAGAACCGGTGGGAGAGGTGATTGAAAGAATGTTTACTCCAAACTTACTTAGCGATAGTCAATTGCCCGGTCACCATCGGTGATCAGGCAATTGATATATACATATACTTCGGCTTTAATACGGACTCTTTTCAAGTTTAGTGCCTTCCGGCAGTGTAAACAGTTTGGCATCGAGCGACATTGGCTTTACTTCTGTTGCTATACTTTCCAGAATGAACTGCGGAGTTTCAATACTCATTTTTAGAGGCAACGCTTGCGCCCGGGATATATACTCATAAAAATTCTCGTATTTTAAGTTAGCGAATGGCTTAGGGTCAACCTTGAGTTTTGTGCTATAATAATACCTCTGAACTCCGGATTTACAATGGAGTGTTATTTCATCACAGGAATGTCCCAACACTACAACGGCATTTTTCTTGGTCTCAACTTTGATCAGTTCATCGGAATTGGTGGAGGCATCAATCCACAACAGCGCTTCAGAATTTGCAATTTTGTTATACAACTTATTATCCTTTGGAATATAGATTTGCCATTGAAAAAATGTTCCGTTCGTGTTGATTTTATACTGGGAGCCTTTTATGAAATAATCTTGTGTGGTTCCCATCATAGCATTGAACTGCTCATCCGTAACATTTGGAAGTTTACTTTTATATTTATTTTGGTAACTAATTTTTCCTTCAAACGACTGCGCGGATGCTGCGGCAACCACGAAGAAAAATGCAAACAGAATATATAGTTTCTTGATCATAAGTATATATTTTAAGTTGATGATGATGGAATTCTCAAGCTATACTATTCAGCTTTGCCATAGCCCGCACCGGAAATGTACCGACTCCTTTGAATTTCGGAGGCACTGCACTGAATGTAAAACCATCTGCAGGCAACAGCGATAGATTACACAAGTGCTCTACAATGAGTATATCTGCCCCTAATAATGTAGTGTGTACCGGTCGCGTTTTTCCTCGGGTATCATCGATGTTGTGCGAATCAATCCCAACAAGCTTTACGTGACAATCGCGCAAATATGCTGCTGCCTCTTTTGTTACGAAGGGATGATTCTCGTAGTATAATTCTGTGTTCCAATGTGCATCGCCCCAGCCTGTATGGATGAGTACTGCACGATTTCTGATTTCATGATTTTTCAAATGATCAACCGTAACTGCTAGTGTTTCCTTGAAGGGTACACGAATGACAATGGCGGGGAGATCAGCGAAAGCTTCCAATGCTACTTCTGAAAGATCTTTCCCATTTTCAAATCGGTGAAACGGACAATCTATATATGTACCTGTATTCGTCACCATTTCAATTTTGCCAATCTGAAATTGCGCGCCTTCTTCATAGAATTTTTTGGAGTCTTCACGGCTCAGATAATCGCAGACGATAGGAGCAGGGAGTCCTTTATAGGTAACAAGTCCATGTTCAATAGTATGACTGAGATCTACAAATAGACTTTTACCTGCATTCTCGTTGAAGGGCTTTCGTTTATGAGCCTCAGAGATTATTTCTTTATTGAGAATTTTGGTTTCGCCCACCATCAGCAGGCGCATATCATCAACCAAATAGTCGGCAAGTTCCTTGTCCGTAATGTCATCTCCGGCAATATCCAATCGGAAATCTTCGCCTTTTATGCCGCCTCCGTTCGTGAAATAAATCTCGAAATCAAATTTAACGCGCTTCGTCATTTTCTTTTTGAAAAAAATTGTGATCAGTAATTATAGTAAGCCGAATCGGATTTGGCCTTATAATGTTTCATTTAGAGCGAAAATACCTTCACTGATGGTAAGCTTTCGCGTAGATTATAACTCATGTTTCTGTGAATTACCATGTTAAAATTAAAACAGTTGTGAAAGAGGCGTGGAGAGTGCAGTAAAAAAGGCTATCTTTGCGCCTCAATTCAAGAAAAAAAAGAGGAATTTGACGATTTATGGACGTTAACAAGATCAGGAACATCGCGATTATTGCCCACGTAGACCACGGTAAGACCACTTTGGTGGATAAACTTCTTATGGCAGGTAAACTTTTTAAAGACCATGAGACCCCAGGTGAGCTGATCATGGACAGCAACGACCTGGAACGTGAGCGTGGTATCACTATTCTTGCCAAGAACGTATCCGTTCGTTACAAAGATTACAAGATCAACGTTATTGATACACCCGGTCACAGTGACTTTGGAGGAGAAGTAGAACGCGTACTCAACATGGCCGATGGCTGTTTGTTGTTGGTGGATGCGTTTGAAGGTCCAATGCCACAGACTCGCTTCGTATTACAGAAAGCGTTACAACTTGGCTTAAAACCAATTCTGGTTATTAATAAAGTAGATAAGCAAAACTGTACCCCTGATGAAGTGCATGAGCAGGTATTTGAACTTATGTTTGCCCTGGATGCTAACGAAGATCAGCTGAACTTTCCTACATTCTATGGTTCTGCCAAGAATGGCTGGATGAGTACAGATTGGAAAACTCCTACCGACAGCATTACGCCATTATTGGAAGGTGTCATACAATATATTCCCGAACCGAAAATTGATCACGGAACAACCCAGATGATGATTACATCACTGGAGTACTCTGCATACATCGGTCGTGTGGCCATCGGACGTGTACAACGCGGAACAGTAAAACCTGGTCAGCAGATAGTGCTGGTAAAACGCGATGGAGCAATCGTGAAAACTCGTATCAAAGAAGTTTACGTGTTCGAAGGATTTGAAAAGAAAAAAGTAGAAGAAGTAAATGCCGGTGAGATTTGTGCATTGGTAGGACTTGAAGGTTTTGACATCGGTGATACCGTTGCAGATCCAGAAAAGCCAGAAGCATTGAAAGCCATCGCCATTGATGAGCCAACAATGAGTATGCTCTTCACGATTAACAACTCGCCTTTTTATGCTAAAGAAGGAAAGTTTGTTACTTCCCGTCACATCAGAGAGCGTCTTGAAAAAGAATTGGAAAAGAACCTTGCCCTTCGATTGGGTGAAACCGGTTCGGCGGATAGTTTCATGGTATTCGGACGTGGTGTTCTTCACTTGTCTGTATTGATCGAGACTATGCGCCGCGAAGGATATGAACTTCAGATCGGTCAGCCGCAGGTAATTTTCCGTGAAATTGACGGTGTTAAATGTGAACCTGTTGAAGAATTAACAATCGACTTGCCAGAAGTTGTTGCCGGAAAGGCAATTGAAACAGTATCGATGCGTAAAGGTGAGATGCTGAATATGGAACCGAAGGCAGATCGTATGATTTTGAAATTCCTGATTCCTTCAAGAGGTATAATGGGATTGAGAAATTACCTGTTGAACGTAACGGCTGGTGAAGCTGTGGTAACACACCGTTTCAAAGAATATCAACCATACAAAGGTGAAATTCCTGGTCGTATCAACGGATCGTTGATCGTAATGGAGCAAGGTGAAGCGATCGCTTACAGCTTGCACAACTTACAGGATCGTGGTAAATTCTTTATCAACCCAGGTGAAGCTGTTTACGAAGGTCAGGTAATTGGAGAACATAGCCGTAGTGGTGACTTGGTGATCAACGTTACTAAAACCAAGAAGCTAACCAACATGCGTGCTTCAGGTTCTGACGAGAAAATGAAAATTGCTCCTCCATTGAAACATACTTTGGAAGAAGCATTGGAATATATTCAGTCAGATGAGTATGTAGAAGTGACACCTAAATCTATTCGTTTACGTAAGATCTATTTAAATGAGACGGATCGTAAACGCTTTGGAAAACAGTCATAACGAATGAGTAATAAAATATCTAGACTCATCACCATACTTCTGGTGATGAGTTCTTTTTTTGTAGCGGGTCAAGGCAAAGCAAACGAGGCAGTAGCCTGGGAAACGTATGCCGATACACTCGTATCACAGGAGAAATTTGCTGATGCGATTAAGCTATATGATAAGATCATTGATAAATCAAAACTCAAGACAGATGAAGATTATCGCGTACTCTATAAGCGGGCTTACGCGTATTATGGTATGCAAGATTTTGAAAAATCGCTTCGTGATGTAAATCAATACCTGGAGCGTGTGCCGGATCAACAGGCTAAGTTACTACGTATATATATCAACCAGGAACTTGGTGATCATACAGCACAGCTTGCGGATCTAAATGAATTCATCGAACAAAGTCCTGGTAATCCCGAGTTGATCCGCTGGAGAGCATCTGTACTAATGGATGCCGGTGAGTATAAAAAGGCTCAATCCGATCTTCGTGCTTTACTGCAACAACAGCCGAACCCGGAAATAGAATCATTCCTTGGACTGACGTACTACTATCAAAACAACCCGGACAGTGCATTGATCGTATTCGATCGTGTCATTGCTCAACAACCATCCTTTGTACAACCCTACCTCTATGCGGGATCGTTATGCCTCGAACAAGGAGCGTATGCGTTGTCCCTACAGTATATTAATAAAGGACTGAAGTATGAACCCGCCAATGCTACGCTGTTATTTTACAAAGGTGCAGCGCTTGTAGAAATAGAGGGACAGCAAGATGAAGGTTGCAGTTGTCTTAGAAAAGCTTTTAACGCAGGTTTTGATGACGCTGCTGATTACCTGAAAGAGTATTGCTACGGAGCGGAGTGAAGTGCTTGATAGCTATATGTAGCTGGTTTTTATCTCCCGCAGACTTCGCAGATTAACGCAGAAAATGCACCTATATATAGGTGCATTTTTCTTTCTGTAGAGCATCCAGAGGTTGAGGCGAAGATAAAATTGCATTTAAAATCTGCGTCTATCTGCGAAGTCTGCGGGAGAATGTATTTAATCGAGCGGACTTACATGTTCCGTCTATACTGCCCACCTACCTCGAACAACGCTTTCGTGATCTGTCCAAGTGAGCAAACCTTTGTAGCTTCCATGAGTTCCTCAAATATATTCTTGTTTTGAATGGCAGCTTGTTGTACGCGCTCCAATGCCTGCGAAGACTTCGTATGCTGGAATGATTGCAATGTGCGCAGCATCTTAATCTGATACTCCTTCTCTTCCGTAGTGGCGCGAATTACTTCCCGCGGAATTATAGTAGGCGATCCTTTTGAACTTAGAAATGTATTCACGCCAATGATCGGATATTCGCCTGTATGCTTTAGTGTTTCATAATATAGGCTCTCCTCCTGTATCTTGCCACGTTGGTACATGGTTTCCATTGCTCCTAGCACACCACCACGTTCCGTGATCCGATCAAACTCGGTGAGCACTGCTTCTTCGACAAGGTCTGTTAGTTCTTCTATAATGAAAGATCCCTGCAAAGGATTTTCATTCTTCGCTAGTCCTAATTCTTTGTTGATGATCAGTTGTATCGCCATCGCCCTGCGTACACTTTCTTCTGTTGGTGTAGTGATGGCTTCATCGTAAGCATTTGTGTGTAGCGAATTGCAGTTGTCGTAAATCGCATAAAGCGCCTGCAGCGTAGTACGGATATCATTAAAATCTATTTCCTGTGCGTGCAACGAGCGTCCCGAAGTCTGTATATGATATTTCAACATCTGCGAGCGTGCATTCGCACCGTATTTATTCTTCATAGCCTTCGCCCACAACCTTCTGGCTACACGTCCGATCACTGCATATTCCGGATCTATACCATTGCTGAAGAAGAACGAAAGATTGGGAGCGAAATCGTTGATGTTCATTCCACGGCTCAGGTAATATTCCACATACGTGAAACCATTCGCCAATGTAAATGCTAATTGTGTGATCGGGTTTGCGCCTGCTTCTGCAATGTGATATCCAGATATAGATACCGAATAGAAATTACGTACATTCTGATCGATGAAATATTGTTGTACATCTCCCATGAGACGTAACGCAAATTCAGTGGAGAATATACATGTATTCTGCGCCTGATCTTCTTTGAGTATATCAGCCTGTACAGTACCTCGTACTTGTGATAGTGTGTCTGCTTTGATTTTAGTATATACTTCCGTTGGCAAAACCTGGTTGCCTGTAACGCCAAGCAACATCAAACCTAATCCATCGTTGCCCTTCGGTAGTGGTCCCTGGTAGGCAGGGTGTTCACCTTCATGGCCTTTGTAAATTTCACGGATCGTATTCTTTACCTCATCCTCCAGACCGTTTTTCTTAATATATATTTCGCACTGCTGATCAATTGCTGCATTCATGAAATAGCCAAGCAACATCGGAGCCGGACCATTGATTGTCATGGAAACAGATGTCTTCGGATCAGCAAGGTTAAAACCACTATATAATTTTTTGGCATCATCGAGACAACAGATACTTACCCCGGAGTTTCCAATTTTGCCATATATATCCGGACGATAATCCGGATCGTTACCATAAAGAGTAACTGAATCGAATGCAGTCGATAAGCGTTTTGCAGGCATAGCCATGCTTACATAATGAAATCTCCGGTTCGTTCTTTCAGGTCCGCCTTCACCTGCAAACATACGGGTAGGATCTTCACCTTCGCGTTTGAAGGGATATATACCTGCAGTATAGGGAAACTCTCCGGGTACATTCTCCTGTAAACTCCATTGTAACAATTCGCCCCACGCTTCATACTTTGGAAGCGATACCTTCGGAATTTGCAAATGAGAAAGAGATTCAGAATGCGTTTGTATACCGATCTCTTTATCCCGCACCTTGAATTTGAAAAGTGGCTCTTTATACTGCTGCACCTTTTGTTTCCATTCATCAATTAATTTATAGTTCTTCGGATCAAGTTCGAGCTTCAATTTTTCGTATTGCTCTTGAAGTCCTTTAATGATGCGATCTTTATCGTCTAACGATGATTGCTGAAGCGTTTGAATAGATAGTGCTATAGCATATAGTTTCTGCGCTATACCAGCCTGCTCTTTCACCCAGCCATCAAAACTACGATTGCTCTCCGAGATCTCGCTGAGATAACGTGTTCGGTGGGGAGGAATCACAAAGATCTTCTCCGACATTTCCCGGGTGATTTCAAAAGTAGATTTCAAAGAGGCGCCTGTCTTCGCTACAATGGTATCAAGTATATGTTTATAAAGTTGATTTGTACCTGGATCATTAAACTGCGAAGCAATGGTGCCAAACACCGGCATGTCTTCTACCTTACTATTCCACAGTTGATGATTTCTCTGATATTGTTTCTTTACGTCGCGTAATGCGTCCAATGCACCGCGCTTGTCGAATTTGTTCAAAGCAATAACATCAGCAAAATCGAGCATGTCGATTTTCTCAAGCTGTGTTGCAGCACCGTATTCCGGAGTCATTACATATAGTGATGCATCACTATGGTCAAGAATCTCCGTGTCACTTTGCCCTATACCGGAAGTCTCAAGAATGATCAGATCATACCCTGCAGCCTTCAGCACTTGTATAGCTTCCTTCACGTAGGCAGAGAGCGCAAGATTACTTTGTCGTGTAGCCAGTGAGCGCATGAACACCCGTGAATTATTAATCGCATTCATACGGATACGATCACCAAGTAAAGCGCCTCCGGTTTTTCGTTTGGAAGGATCAACGGAAACTATACCTATAGTCTTGTCTTTAAAATCAATCAGGAATCTTCGCACCAGTTCGTCCACCATGGAAGATTTACCCGCTCCACCTGTACCAGTTATACCAAGGATCGGTGCCTTTGATTCAGACGCTTTTTTCTTGACCTGCTCAAAAACATCTTTATGCTTGTCATAATAATTTTCAGCAGCAGAAATAAGCTGTGCTATAGGAAGATGATTTTTAGTATTGAGCTGTGTTATATCCTGAATTACTTCAAGACCGGTAGGATAATCACTTTGCTCCACCAAGTCGTTGATCATTCCTTGTAAGCCCAATGCACGTCCATCATCCGGAGAGTATATCCGTGTGATACCATGCTCCATCAGTTCTTTTATTTCGTCAGGAAGAATTACACCACCACCACCACCAAAGATTTTGATATGGCCGGCACCTTTTTCAACGAGCAGATCATGCATATACTTGAAGTATTCATTGTGCCCGCCCTGGTAGCTCGTCATCGCTATAGCTTGTGCATCTTCTTGTATTGCAGTGTTCACCACTTCTTCAACACTGCGGTCGTGGCCCAGGTGAATTACTTCACAACCTGTTGCCTGTATAATTCTGCGCATGATGTTAATGGCAGCATCATGTCCATCAAATAAACTGGCAGCTGTTACAATCCTCACTTTGTTCTTGGGCCGATACGGCTCGGGTGCAACATGTCCGCTCAGGGACGGTTTGTGATCGGTTTTAGAAGATGAAATTGTCTCCGTACTCATTTGCAATGGAATTCAATTGCCAAAAATACACAGAAGCGCGATAATCCCTAACAGTTATTAGGAGAACCTTGACTGGTTCATTTCTTGTAACCATTGTGTATTCTTTAAGTATTCTTACAATACGTGGGGCGGGAGGAGTAGGTGCTAAGGAAGACAAGAATACCAAGGCCACGTGCAACTTTAAATGTAAAAGCTTCATCTGATCATTATATTCTTCCAACAACCCAACCCGTATGTTTAAAAATTATCTCACGCTTGCCATCCGTAATTTGCTGAAACGGAAACTGTACTCGTTCATTAACATCGCTGGTCTTGCTATAGGCGTAGCGGTTTGCCTGGTCATTTTAAAGTATGTTGACTTTGAACTGAGCTATGATAATTATCACAACAATGCTTCAAATGTATACCGTACGGTAACTGCAACCTATACGAATGGTGAACACCGCGGTGCCGGACCACTCTCGGGCTATGCGCAGGGACCGTTGTTGGTAGCAGATATTCCAGAAGTGAAAACATATGCACGAACACACCCTATGTATGGAGGAGCAGTAGTAAGTAACAATACCGGTGCGGTTGAACCATTAACGTTTCACGAAGAAAATATTCAGTTTGTTGATTCAACGTTTTTTGATGTTTTTACATATAATGCATTGTCGGGTAACCTCGCGACTGCACTGGACAAGCCAAATTCCATAGTGGTTACGAAAACCATGGCAAAAAAATATTTTAATACGGAAGATATAGTGGGTAAACCCCTGACTATATCTGGTGGATGGGCTGATGGTGATTATGAAGTTACTGCGGTGATTGATGATGTACCTGACAACTCTCATTTTACGTTCGATTTTCTGTTGTCTTTTCAGAATATCATGCAGAACGGACAATATAAAAACGACAATGGCTGGGGCTGGTATAATTTTGTGACGTATGTTGAACTGCAACCACATGCTGATCCCAAAGAAGTTGAAAAGAAGTTGCCTGCCTTTATAGAAAAGTATCAAGGTAAAGATCTCGCTCAATCGAACAGTAGGCAGGTGCTCACCTTCCAACCGATTCGTGATATACATTTAACGCCTGGCTTCAACAATGAATCGAGTGCCACCATGAGTGTTAACTCGATCTATTTCTTTATCATCATCTCCATATTTATACTGGCTATTGCCTGGGTGAATTATATTAATCTTTCAACGGCTCGTGCTATAGAACGCGCGCGCGAAGTAGGCATTAAGAAAGCGATTGGTGCTTTTCGTACACAACTGATATCGCAGTTTATTTTTGAATCTGTATTGGTAAATTTTATAGGCATCGTGCTGGCGGTGTTGCTATCTATACTATTACTGCCCGTATTAGGTGATATAGTTGATAAAGATTTGGTATTTGATTTCACCGATGGCCGTCTGTGGGGAGTGTTATTGTCATTGTTTGTAGTAGGTTCATTGGTGTCGGGAGCGTATCCTGCTTTCGTGCTTTCATCCTTTAACACTACAGCAGTGCTCAAGGGCGGAGCCGACAAAGTTACCGGTGGTTTCTCGTTGCGTAAAGTATTAGTCGTATTTCAATTTGTTGCTTCGCTGATACTGATAGCGGGTACATTTGCCATATACCGCCAGCTTGTATTTATGCGTAGTCAGGATAAGGGCTTCAACATGGAACAGATGCTGATTTTTAATGGTCCGAGTGTGATAACAAATCGTGAAACGGTAGAAGAAAAACTTATCACGCTTAAAAATGAAATCAAGAAAATAGCATCCGTAGAAAATGTGACAACATCAGCATCTATACCGGGTGGCGGTTTCAATTGGGGAACGGGTATGCGCAAAGATGGCAGCGAACAAAGCGAAAGTAAAAGTGGAAATGTAGCGTGGGTTGATCCGGATTTCCTGGCAACGTATGGCATGGAGCTGGTATCGGGAAGATCGTGGGATGCAAATCGCGAATCTGATAAAGGAGCAATGCTGGTAAACGAAGCTGCATTAAAAGCGTTTGGCTTAGGTGATGCACGACATGCCCTGGAAGAACGTATCATTCTGGGCGATGACACTGTTGATATCATTGGTGTATTGAAGAACTATCATTGGAATTCTCTCAAGAGCGAACATATACCTATACTATTGGCATCGGATAAAGTATCACGAAGAAATTATTCTGTAAGACTATCAGGTAATATACAGGAGTCTATAAAACAGATTGAAGCAAAGTATAAAGAAGTGTTTCCCGGTAATCCGTTCGACTATTATTTCCTCGATGATTTCTTTGATAAACAATATAAAGATGATCAGCAGTTCGGAAAAATCTTTAGCTTGTTTGCGGGTCTTGCTATAGTCATTGCGTGCCTTGGTTTATGGGGATTGGCCAGCTTTACTACAACGCAGAAGCTCCGTGAAATCAGCATTCGTAAAGTATTAGGCGCGTCTACTTCAAGCATTATGTCGTTGCTTTCAAGTCAGTTTATGAAACTCGTGTTCATCGCTGCAATTATAGCGATACCCATTACCTGGTATGGTATAGATCGCTGGCTTGATAGCTTTGCTTTTCATATCGACATCACCTGGGATCTTTTTGTAGTGCCGGGAGTTATACTTGCAATCATTGCACTAGCAACCGTCAGTGTACACATCTTCCGAGGAGCAGGCGCGAATCCCGCGAAGGTATTGCGTTCAGAATAAGTCATAGCCACTAGCTTCAGCTATACTATATCCTGAAGCTAGTGGCCTTTTAACAAGTTACTATTATCCTTCAACGTTACTCCCGATAGCTTAAGACGAAGTGCTTCTTGTATGAGGTAAAATATTTTGGTAGCGGCATCAGTATATATCAGCCCTTCAGGACGGATGTTGCTGATGCAGTTACGTGATTCATCAGTAAGTCCTACGCGTGGCGCATAAGTTATATAAGCACCCATACTATCGGGAGAGCTTAGTCCCGGACGTTCACCAATCAGGATTACTACGAGTTTTGCATTCAGTAATGATCCGATTTCATCGCCAATGGCTACGCGCCCTTGTTCGACAAGGGAGATTGGGGCCAATGCTATATTTGATTCTTTTAATGACTGGATAACATTTTTTAAAACGGGTATAGCATGCAGGTTAATGGCCTCTGCTGATAATCCATCTGCTAGCACGAAAGCAACATCGGCAGGTTTGTGATCGGTAGCTCGTAATAGCGATACCGAGGAGACTGCAAGTCTTCTGCCACGGTCGGGCCGCTTTAGATATTCTTCCCGGTTAACCACTTCGCTCTTCAGATGATATATAGGTGCTGTAAAAGATTCGAGCGCTGCATGCAATGCTGCTATATCTAACAAAGAGTATACAGCATCACGCGCATGCGCATGCGCCAGTTTAAATTTCAAGGCTTCTTGCAACGGAACAGATACACCCGTTCTACCGAGCGCAATTCTAGCTGCAGTGAAAGACCTGAGTGATCCCCAGGGATCTGTTGCTATAGTAGTTTTCTTTTCAGGAGTCATGCCGGTACAGGTAAAGATAATAGGAGGGATGGTATATTTATCGAATTCATTCACTAAAAACATGATAATCAACCATAATTGGATAATCGGTTGTCTACCGTAAGGAATAATTTGTATATGATATAGCGATGTGTATATTTAGACACCTAACATCAAATGAACAAATCTGAAATCAGCAAAGCTAGTGTCGAAAAACTGAATGCAAATCGAGATCCTGATTTAACTGTTGTTGTATAATCACATGAAAGTAATCGATTTTAAAAACACGATATATTTTCCTTGGACGATCGTTTTTCTGGGAGTTTGCCTTTTGCTTGCATCGATGTTCGTAATATTCGAAAGTTTGATTGCAGGCCTTGCTCTACTTTTTATTAGTTTCCTGATCTTTACTACCCATTATCGATTGAGTATAGATTTTGAAGCGAAAGTATTTTTCGATTACATCTGGATATTGGGGATGAAGAGCGGGAGTAAACAGACATTTGAAACGATAGAATACTTGTTTATAAAAAAGAATAAAACTGTTCAAAGAATGAATCATGTCGTTGGATATTCCGAAGTTCGGAAGGAGAAATACGATGGGTATATAAAATTCTCCGAAACACAGAAGATTCATTTGCTGGCAAAGGATAGTAAAGAGGTCTTACTCACCAAGCTTCGACCCATCTCCAAACAATTGAATCTTAAAATAATAGATTACTCAACAGGAGTGCCAGTGGAGATTTAATATATAGATCTTTATTCCTATCATTACAAAACTAACAGCGTGTAATGAGTCTTCTATACATCTTTAATACCATTCTTGTCTTGAATGCTTTGTGGTTTGGAGCTGGCTTTTGGTATTTCGGTATAAAGTCACGTCAGGCGGCTAAGCTCATCATAAAAAAAAAAAATCGGAGTAAGCCATCGTTTGATATATTAGCCTATTCACTCAAATTTTTAGGCGGATTGAATCTCGCATTTGCCATCTTATCACTTGCAGTTCTTTCGCAGCCTTCAATCTTTTCAACTACATTACAGCAAGCTGTATTCGCTGGAATTTTCAGCTTTGCACATGGCACGCAATTCTATTTGAATCTTCCAATCGCTATACGAGAGTATAATCATCAGCCTCACGTATGGCCAGTGCTGAAAGGTAAAATGTATTTTATATTTCTTGTTGATGCTACATTATGTGTGCTCAACCTTATATTTTTATTTCTGGCAGCACAATGAGTTGGTAAACGAATTAATTTACCATTTCGCTTTCAACAGCGGATGCGACTCCACAACAGACAAAAAATTGCCATCGCGATCAACGATGCCTTGCCGTTTTAGCCAGCGTTCAAATTCAGGTGCGGGCCGAAGACCAAGTACTTTGCGGATATATAGCGCATCGTGAAATGATGTAGACTGATAATTAAGCATGATATCATCGGCACCGGGTACTCCCATTATATAATTACAACCGGCTACACCCAGTAATGTCAATAAATTGTCCATGTCATCCTGGTCGGCTTCCGCATGGTTAGTATAGCATATATCCATACCCATTGGTAACCCAAGAAGTTTACCACAGAAATGATCTTCCAGTGCCGCGCGGATAATCTGTTTCCCATCGAATAGATATTCTGGTCCTATAAATCCGACAACGGAGTTAACCAGTAGCGGCTTGAATTTTTTGGCGATAGCATACGACCGCGCTTCGCAAGTTTGCTGGTCGACACCTTCATGAGCGTTAGCAGAGAGCGAACTCCCTTGTCCTGTTTCAAAATACATTACGTTGTTGCCAGCGGTACCTCTTCCAAGAGAAAGTGTAGCTTCATAGGCTTCTTCCAACAATGATAGTGTTATACCGAAACTCTTGTTCGTCTTCTCTGTACCACCGATGGATTGAAAAGTAAGATCAACAGGAGCTTTTTGTTCTACCAGCTGAAGCGTTGTGGTAACATGACACAGCACACACGACTGTGTAGGTATAGCAAAGCGTTCGCGCACTTGGTCAATCATATTAAGAAGCGCCAATACAGCAGCAGGATTATCACTTGCTGGGTTGATACCGATAACAGCATCACCACTGCCATATAGTAATCCATCGAGTATACTTGCAGCAACTCCTTTGAGATCGTCCGTAGGGTGATTTGGCTGAAGGCGAGTAGCGAGATGTCCTTTTATACCTAGTGTATTCCTGAATCGTGCTATTACTTCACATTTGGCAGCGACAGCGATTAAGTCCTGGTTGCGCATCAGTTTGGATACAGCAGCGACCATCTCCGGTGTGAGCCCATCTGCTATGGCCTGTAAACTTTGAGTAGTAGCTTGATCCGAGAGAAGCCAGTCGCGGAGTTCCCCAACGGTGAGGCTACTCACAGCACTAAAGACAAGTACATTGTGAGAATCAATAATGAGCCGCGTCACTTCATCTTTTTCATAGGGAATGACAGGTTCTTCCAGAAATTTTTTTAGAGGTATATCTGCCAATGCAAGCTGGGCTGCAACACGTTCTTCATAACGCTCTGCCGCCAGGTTCGCAAGTGCATCACCGGAGCGAAACGGAGACGCCTTGGCAAGCAATATTCGCAAATCGCTAAAGGTATAGGTGCGATTTTGTATAGTATAACGATAAGCCATGTCCGATCGATTAATGCGTTTCGGGCAATGCAACCAAATCGGAACTCTCCATGAGACTGGTATCTTTTTTCTTCCATACAAAAAGTATAGCGGTAATACCAAATCCTCCAAAGAAGATCATGCTCAGCCAGAAATTATAGTATACAATGGCAATCAGACACAAACAGGAAAGTATTAGGGCGATCCAGGGAAAGTACGGATACAACGGTGCTTTTACCGGTCGTGGTAAATCAGGTTCTTTTTTACGAAGCGCGAAGAGACTCAACATGCTGATGATATACATCACTACGGCCCCAAGTCCTGAGAGAATGATAAGTTTATCAGTTGTGCCGGAATAGAGGGCGAGTATACCGATAAGACCGCCAACGATCAGCGCCCAGTGTGGGGTCTGGTATTTTTTGTTTACCTGTGAAAGAATGGAGGGTAAAAAACCACTTCGTGCCATTGCGAAAATCTGCCGTGAGTAGCTTATAATAATGCCGTGGAAAGAAGCCACTAATCCAAATATACCGATACCTGCAAATAATTTGGTTACACTGTTATCTTTACCAAGTACCTGCCCGATAGTTTCAGGCAACGGATAATCAATGACAGAAAGCTTCTGCCAGTCAGCAGCGCCTCCTGAAAGAATCATAACACCAAGAGCCAGTATAGTTAACGTCAGGATTCCGGATATATACCCTAACGGAATATTTTTATGTGGGTCTTTAACTTCTTCTGCTACCATGGCCACACCTTCAATGGCAAGGTAAAACCATACTGCGAATGGAAGTGCAGCAAAAACGCCTGTCCAATGTATAGGCATTGCCTCTCTTAGAAAATTTTTCATTTCAAAATGAGGTGCAACAATGCCCATAAAGATCAATAGTTCGGCCACAGCGAGCAAGGTTACCACGAGCGAAAAGATAGCAGACTCTTTTATACCCAGCATGTTGATAAGCGTAAAGATCAAATAGCAGCCAACAGCTGTATACAAGGCTGGCACGGTCGGGTATATAAAATGAACGTAACTCCCAAGTGCAAAAGCAATGGCAGGGGTGGCGAGAAGAAATTCAATTAGTGTAGCATAGCCTGCAATCAATCCTCCCCAAGGTCCAAAAGCTTTAAAAGAATACGCGAATGGCCCGCCTGCATGTGGTATCGCTGTGGTTAACTCGGTAAAGCTGAACACAAATGTGATATACATTACCGTGATAATAAGCGTAGCTATAAGAAAGCCAACGGTGCCGGCAACTCCCCATCCATAGTTCCATCCAAAGTATTCACCTGATATAACTAGGCCAACCGCGAGCGCCCAAAGATGTATCGGTCGAAGTGCTTTTTTGAGTGTTACTTTTTCGGTGGAATGATTCATGCTACACAATGTAGTAAAACGTGGCATCGACTGTATAAACATTGTGTGGTTTTTTGGGGAAGAACTGACGAAAGGTTTATGGTTTCGATTGCAGAAAAAACTCCCTAATCCCTTCCGAAGGGTTGGCACCAAATTTTTAACGCATCTGTAAAACAATCACTACCATGAATAAAGTATACTATAAGGGACAACCCTACGATTTTAAAGTAACAAAACTGGAATCCGGACAACGTCATTATTCGCTTTACAGAAACGGTATGCTAACACATTCTGTAATGGAAGATGACTTGGACAAACGCACTATCGTATCCATGATTCTTGATTCCTATTATAAAAGTATCAGCGAACCCCAACCAACTTTCCTGCAATTGTTTAAATAATTTGTGGAATTAAATACGCAGTGTTATGGAACTCAGTGACGAAACAACAATATCGATATCTAATGAGAGTGAAGACGCTTTCATTGTTCAAAAAGCGAAAATTTATTTGCCACTGCTGTCCTATAATATTTCGCTAATGGCTTTTAAAGTAGTAAAAATATTTTTTCAGGTATAGCTTATAACTTCAGGCTTGCTTAAGGAGAAGTGTTAGACTCACGCTGTCAAGTATCCGGTTGATTTCCCGGAAAGTTTTATAAAGAAAAAACAAAGTGTTATGAAAAAATTACTTGTTCCAACCGATCTTTCTCCCATTGCTGAGCTTGGATTAAAGCTTGCCGTAGAGATTGCTAAACGTTCTGATGCTGTTATCAGCCTTGTAAATTTTACACGTCACCCTCTAGGTGAAAGCTTTTCTGCTACGGGCGATATAAATATGAAAGTAGATGATGAGGCAAATCTATACACCGTACAATTGCTTCATGCTACGAAGCAAAAAATGGAGGAGCTTGCTACTCGCTATTCTATTGGCAACGTCATGATTGCATCATCTATCGTAGACGATGATTTTAAATCAGGTATAGATGAGTATCTCAAAACCGAGGAAATCGATCTGATTGTAATGGGGACATCCGGAGAAGAAAATGTAACTGAAGTTTTTACAGGTAATCATACAGAGCAAGCGATCATGGTTTCCTCTTGTCCTGTAATTTCCGTACGCGATGGTTTCCGGATCGAGCAGTTCTCAAACATCGTAGCGGCAGTGGATATAATTCCAGGAAACGAAAGTGCTCGTGGACTTGAAACACTTCGACTTCTTGCAAAATATTTTGATTCACATATACACCTTGTGCACGTTCATGATACTTCTTCTGATAATGAAGTGATGCAAACTGAATATTTTAACCAAATGGCAAAGATCGCCAACCTGGAAAATTATTCGGTCACAATTCTTGAGGGTAACGACCCGGCCGAGCGCATTATTGATTTTGCACGACAGGTGAGTGCAGGGTTAGTAACAGTACTGAAAAATAGCGGTAATGGCTTCAGGCTTTTCTCAAACCACTTTTCAGATAGGGTAGTGAAAGAGGTTGGTCGTCCTGTATTCACAGTTAATCTTCACAATACATAAGTAACTATAAATATCTTCCTTTAAAGGACTTCACGGTGGCTTTTTGGTTTCACCGGAAGTCCTTTTCTTTTTTGTTGATAGCCTAAGCCTTCTTAATACGTACATTGAATTAAGTATAAATACGGATACTACTATACTTAAAGAACGTAGATACTCTTGTTTATAAATACTGACTTCTAAGAATATAGACCTGGCGTATCTTTCACGATCAAAAAGCAGGACTTGATATAGGTTCAAGATCTCATGCTGAATCGAAAAATGAAACAAGCAAGTATTATTGTAAGTCTTGAACCACAGCGTTCAAGCATCAACGGTAGGTTGATAATGTTTAAGGGAGCATTTATTTTGCTACTCTTATTTTTGTTCCACTACACCGTACAGGGTCAGCGCTATTGGATAGCAAGTACATCTTCTAACTGGAATAATACTGCAAATTGGTCTGCGACTTCTGGGGGAGCGGGTGGGGCTTCGGTTCCCGTAGCAGGTATAGCTGCAATATTTGACAGTGGCGGCACTGGAAATTGTACGCTGGATATAGCACCAACAATTGGAAGTATATCAATCAGTGGATATACCGGTACTATAAATCTGAATGGTAATAATCTGACGATCTCGGGTTCGACCGCCTTAACATTTTCCTCCGGAACGATAAGCAATAGTGGAGCGACAGCTGCCATCGTGTTAAGCACTACAGGCGTAGTTACCTTCGATGGTTCTACTATCACTGCAAACATTAGTGGTACAGCTGGAAGTGCTACGTTTAATGGCGGCTCAATCTTTGGCGGAACAGTAAATCTTTCTGCCCCTACCATACTTTTAAACGGTACCACAAGCTCAAAGAATACTTTTAATAATACAACGACACTTACTAAAACAGGATCCACTAGTGATCTAGGTACGGGAGCCAATGTATTTAATGGTGCTACTACCTTGATAAATTCGGGAACAGGGACTTTTGAATCTGCGAATAATTATGCTGATACGTTTAATGGAAATCTGACCTTAACAAATACAAGTACATCACGGATTCACATGGCGGATGGAACTACTGGGAATGCCTTTAATGGAAATATTATTGTTAACAGTACAGGTAGTGGCACAACCTCGGGAGTCAGGTTTGGATTCAATTCTGGAACTTCTGCATTCCTTGCAGAAGGTAAGACTATAACAGCAGGCACGTTTACAGCGGGTACACTTTATCTATGCAGGTTTACGCAAGGTACTTCAGCTGGTACAACAACCCAGACTTTAACATTGACAGGTACCGCTATACTCAATTTGGGACCGTCCTCTACTTTCAATGGCAACGTAACTTTTAAAGCACCACAGGTATATTTGAACGGATGCACTTACAATGGGACTGCATACGTGGAAAAAAATGGAGCAACTAGTAATTTGGGAGATGGTGGTAATGTATTCAATGGTATAACTACGTTGGTGAATTCAGGTACTGGGTATTTTGCAACAGCGTTTATTACCGCTGATATTTTTAACGCTGATTTGACGGCAACAAATACAGGTACATCTTGGGTTGCATTATCAGATAATGCAATAGGAACTCGATTCAACGGAAATATTATAGTGAATTCTACCAATGGCACAGCAAGCGCTGGTGTAACGTTTGGTAATGGACCAAGCTCTACAATGACTTGTACACTTGCAACTGGAAAAACAATTACCGTAGGAAGCACAGGATTTACCGCAGGACGTTTACGACTCAGAGGCTTTATACAAAATGGCACCACTGCACAGACTCTTACACTAACAGGCACGGCCATATTATTAGTAGGGAATCTGTCGACATTTAATGGTGATGTAACTTTTAAAGCACCACAGCTATACCTCGATGGCTGTACCTATAACGGAACTGCTTATCTTGAAAAGACAGGTGGTACAGATAATTTAGCAACAAACTCAGCCAATACTTTTAGCAGCACAGCGACTATAATAAACAGTGGCAGCGGCTATTTGCGAACAAATGGAAACAATACATTTAATGGCACTACAACCATAACAAGCAGTGGTAGTGGTGATATATTACTTGAACGAACAACAGCAAGTACTTACAATGGGAATGTAACCTTTACCAATTCAGGGTCTTCAAGGATTTGGGCGGCATATAATGGCGCCAATGCGTTTAATGGAAACATTATAGTAAATTCCACTGCGGGAAGTGGCATTACCTTTTGTGGAAGTACAGGTACAGCAACGCTCGCAAGTACAAAGACAATTACGGTTGGAAGTTTAGGATTTTCAATTGGGACATTAACATTGCAAAGATTTACTCAAACCGGCTCAACATCTCAGGCTATGTCGTTTACAGGAACTGGGAATTTAACAATAGGCCCATCATCTACATTTAATGGGAATGTGACTTTTAAAGCGCCACAGCTATACCTTAATGGCTGTACACACAACAGTACAGCGTACCTCGAGAAAACTGGGGCATCGGATAATTTAGGTACAGGTGGTAATACTTTTGCCTCGACAACATCAATTGTTAATAGCGGAAGCGGCTATCTGCGGACAAGTGGAAATAATACTTTTAATGGCCCCACAACTATCACCAATAGCAGTACTGGGGACATAGCACTAGAGATGACGAACGGGGGTATCTATAACGGTGATGTGACATACTCGAATACCGGCAGTGCCGGCTCAATATTATATGCAGCATACAATGGCTCTACATCCTTTAATGGCAATATACTGGTTAATAATACAGGAGGTATTGGTATCAATTTTTGTGGAAGCACATTAGCTTTAGCAACTCTGGCCAGCGGTAAAACAATTACAACCGGTGTTACGGGCTTTTCCACAGGTACGTTAAACTTACAAAGGTTTACTCAAACTGGTACAACCGGACAATTTCTAACTCTTACAGGAGCCGCTGCGCTTATTGTTGGTCCCTCCGCTACTTTTAATGGTAATGCTACATTCAGTGCTCCTCAGGTATATCTCAACGGTGGTATATATAATAGTGATGCAAGCATTACTAAATATGGAGCAACAGCAAATAATTGTACTGGAGGTAATACATTTAACGGAATCACATCGCTTACCAATAGTAGTTCAGCACAATGGCGTCTAGCGGGTACCACTGCAGATACATATAATGCTGCTATATCATTTTCTCAAGCTTCTAGTGGAGTACTACAACCAGCGTATGCGGGAACAAACTCCTTCTATAGTGATATCACAATCAATAGCCCTAGCGCAGTCACATTTGGTGGAGGCACAGGTATAGTGGAGCTTGCTGGAAGTAATAATCAGACTATCACGTCTGCGAATTCAATTCCCGTTATTCAGCAACTTTTTGTAAATAAAACATCTGGTACAAATACGGTTACATTAAATTCACCTGTTAGTATAGGGAGCGCAGCCACGTTGACGAATGGTATAATAAATACAACATCTGCTAACTATCTGAACTTTAACGCAGGCAGTTCGGTATCGGGAGCAAGTAGTGCAAGTTATGTGGATGGGCCTGTTCGCAAGACGGGCAGCACGGCATTTGATTTTCCTACAGGTAACAACTCAATTTATCGCCCTATAGCAATGTCAGCACCGAATGTAGCGGCTGATGCATTTACTGCTCAATACTTTAATGCTGCCCAACCGTATGGTGATGAAGTAACTTTTGCTTCACCTCTTTATACTGTAAGTGCGTGTGAATACTGGACACTGGATCGCACTATAGGAACATCAGATGTAGCAGTTACGTTAGGCTGGAATTCTGCGGATTGCCCTCAAGACGCATATGTTACAGACCCTTCTTCTCTAGTAGTTGCACGATGGGATGGAAGTGCATGGGTAAGTCATGGTAACGGTGGGACTACTGGTAATGCAGCAACAGGCACAGTTAGTTCAAGTGCAGCAATTACAAGCTTCAGTCCTTTTGCATTGGGTACTACGTCTCCTGTTAATCCGCTGCCTGTAGAGTGGCTGTCTTTTGCATGTAGTAAAACCAGCACTGGAACAGTCAAGCTAACATGGATTACTGCCAGCGAATCGAATAGCGATTACTTTTCAATAGAGAAATCAAAGGATGGGTTAAGCTTTCAATCTATTGGTAAAACGAAAGCTTCAGGAACTACTAATAATACAAATCGGTATATCTATGAAGACTCAAGCATTAATTCAGGGCGAGCATACTATCGTTTAAAGCAAGTTGATCTGGATGGTAAATTTGAATACTCAGAAGTTTGTTATGTGAATAGTCCTGTGGAGGAATATACTTTGAAGATATACCCTAATCCCGGCAGCAATACTGTATATATAGACCTTGATGGGGAAGAAGCCTTGTCATTTTCAGTTTTGAATAATTTAGGACAGAAATTATCGGTGCCTAGTTACGATGGAGATGCAAAGAAGGTGTTAGATACTTCTAATCTGACTGCAGGATTTTACATTATAGAGGTTACAATAGATCGCAAAGTTTTCAAAGAGAAGATTATGATTCAACGATAACTAATGCTATTATTTATTTGATAAAAAAGAGCTTCCTGATATTTTCAGGGAGTTTTTTTTATCTCAAAACCGTCTCAGAAAAATTTAATGGAGTTTTGTACCTTCGCGTAAACTAACCTCTTATTCTGTATGTTTAATCGCCAATTAATCATCAAAATCGCGATTGGTATAGCGTTATTTGCATCAGCCTGCAGCATTTTAAAGAAAGAAGATCCTGAAAAAGAGATTGCTGCTTTCTTAACAGCCTTTCAAAATACACTCACTCAACCCGACCCGGTAATACTGGAATCTTTTGATGCGCGGCAATCACAAGAATCGATTCTTTCTGCTATAAGAATTCTACAGAACAAGGAGAACGAATTTATAGTATGTACACCTTCCTTCCAACTTGCTCAAATATTGAAGGAGGATGCTGGCATAAAAGTTATCGTCCCTGTTAATTTTTCATCACAAAATGTTGAAGGTGACTATCATGAAGAAACGACTCTTACACTTTGGTTGAAGCCAAAAAAGAGTTCGTTTGTTATCACGAAGTTTGAAGGTGAAGAGTTTTATAAAGCCTTTGCTACAATGCGCAGCAACATGGAATGGAGTGTTGAACGCTTACGCGAGCTAAAAAAACGCGAAGCTATATATAGCAAGGCGAAAGAGATACAGCAACATTATGACTCAGTAATCTGGTATGCCTCTTATGAGAAGATGAATTACTTCTATGTGGTAAACGGCTCGTGGAATAATTACTTTGTAAACGATGAGCCTGCATTGAAGTCTAAAGGCTATACCATGGGATTAGTGGATGATACAGGTGCAGTTATTATTCCATTGGAGTATGATTTGATTGGTACTATTGGTTTTGATGTGCCTGGATTAATTGAGATAAAGAAAGATGGTAAGGTAGGATTCTTCAATCTGGAAACGAAGCAGTTCGTTGTAACTCCAGCGTATGAGATGATCATTCCTTATACGGCGGATAATTCCTTTGCACTTGTAAAACGAGATTCATCATACGGCTGGATTGATCATCAATACCAATACCACGAAGGCTTCCCTTCATTATCTTCCGAACAGTGGGTTAAAAACTTTGAGTTTCTGCCAAAAAATCTGATGTTGAAAAATGATGTGCGTACGCTATGCGAAATTCCAAATGAGAGTAATGCAGGATACGGAATTGTTATGCCTCCATCATACCTGGTGTCTACAGGAGTATTCAGTGAAATCATTGGCGGTATATCTACAACGCCTATGCCGATTAACGGATGGACAGAGTCTGTTGAAACAAAAGGAACATTTCTTAAAAATGTCACTGATCAAATCAATGCAGTTGTCACTACAATCACAGAACGATATATCGATGGCAGAGAGGAGTTCTATACCTATAACCGCATGACGTTGGTGAACAATAAGCAAGATACATTGGCCGTAAGCGATCTATATACCTCTGGTAACATATCTTTTAAAAAACTAAATGACTCCGTGCTTGAAGTAAAGTATGATCAGGAAAATGCCGAAGGAAGTGAGTTTGCGGAATATAATATGTCTACCTACACCTATTTTTCATTAGGAGCAGATCTATCCGTGAAGCCCACTAAATCTCACCGTAATTTTCCTCAGACACAGTTTGTGAAATTGGACAGCAGTTATTTATCTGGGGATTTTACCCGCTGGGAAAATGACGAAGAGAAGAAAACCTCCTTTCTTTCACTTGAAACCGTAACGCATATGCGCAATGAAATTCTGGCCGATTATGGTTTTCGTTTTGCAGATCCGGAAATGGAAGCACGCTTTAAGTATAATAATTGGTACAAGCCTCAATACGACAAACCAGAAGAATTTGAAGAGCTGCTTACCGCAGAAGATCGCCATAACCTCGATTTTTTGGAGAGAATCATTGCACTGCTGAAGGCTAACCCTGTATAAATGCAACGTATCATTACGCTGTTCAGGAATTTTATATTCCTCATCGTAGTATTACTTGGTGTTGCTCTTGCCGCGAATGCTTTAAAGTATAGCAACTTTGATCCGCAGTATGGTTTTCTCAGGCTAAAGCAACAAGCCATTGCTACGGGATGGTACCTGCCCGCATACTATTCGCATGTTCTGGTTGGTGGCATTATTTTACTTGCAGGATTCTTCCAGCTCCATCCAAAATCTATAAGACATTTCAGAAAGTTGCACCGAATCGTTGGGTATATATACGTCATGGGAATCCTTTTCTTTGCTGCACCGGGTGGTATAGTGATGAGTTTTTTCATTGACAGAGGACCCTGGGTATTAACTAGTTTTTTAATACAGGGTAGTCTGTGGTTTTGGTTCACCGCAACGGCATTCGATCGTATCAGAAAAAAAGATATTGAAGGACATAGGCAATGGATGTGGAGGAGCTATGCGCTCACATTTGCAGCCATCACCTTACGCGTGTATATCTTCATCACCTCGTACACGTATAACCTCAGCGTGCCGGAAGCGTATGCAACATTAGCATGGCTAAGTTGGGTACCAAATCTTTTAGTAATTGAGCTGTATTTAAGAAAAATATCCACGAATTCAATGCAATCGAATATAGTCTCAAAAGGGAATTAGTACGTTTTTATAAAGTCGAATACCCTGTTTATAGGTTTAATCCGCTAAAAAGACTTCTTTCATTCAAATTTGTTCCGAAAATTTAATGTATGAATACAACACCTCTTTCACGATCGGAGAAAATAATCATTGCCTCTTTCGCGCTCCTTACAGTTTTGTTTCACCTCATTATAAACTTGAAAGGAGCCTACGGCTTTTTCAGGGATGAACTTTATTATATAGCCTGTAGCGACCATCTTGCCTGGGGTTATGTAGACCAGCCGCCCTTCTCGTTGTTCGTGCTAAAGGCATGGCGCTCCGTTTTTGGCGATAGTCTGGCTGCAATTCGGATGCTGCCTTCGTTGATGCATGCCGGTACCATTATTTTAACCGCGCTATTGGTAAAGGAAATGGGAGGGAAGCTGTTTGCCGTTTTCCTGGCTTGCCTAGCCATATTGCTGTCGCCAATTCACCTGGGGATGACCACTATATATTCCATGAATTCCATTGATATTTTTATTTGGTCACTGGCTATCTATTATATTCTTAGAATTTGTAATACACAACGGCAGGGTTACTGGCTGGCACTTGGAATAGTATTAGGTATAGGGTTACTCAATAAAATCAGTGTCCTTTTTTTGGGAGCAGGAATTTTTGCAGGTGTATTGTTGACAAATCCAAAGTGGCTTACTACACGCTGGCCCTATATAGCAGGTATTTTGGCAATGATACTTTTTCTTCCTTATATACTCTGGAATACCAATCATGATTATGCACATCTTGAATTTATACACAACGCGTCCACAGAAAAATATTCGGGACGTAACCGTTTGGACTTTGTAGTTGATCAGTTCCTATTTCTGAATCCGTTAAGCACTCCCATATGGATCGGAGGACTATTGGCGTTGTTATTTTACAAGCCACTTCGCCCTTTTAAAATTGTTGGCTGGATATACCTTACAGCCTTTATCATATTGGTTATAAATCCAACGAGTAAAGGCGAATATTTATCTCCGGCATATGCATGTTTATTTGCAGCTGCCGGTATATTCTTTGAACAAAAAATTACTGCTGCTTCAGTGCGATGGCTGCGTTATGCATATCCTGCAATCATAGGAGTTACTTCCATTATGCTAGTACCCATGGTAATGCCTGTACTTTCTGTACAAAGCTATATTTCATATGCGAACGCTATTGGCATGGAACCAAGTTCAAGTGAAAACAAAAAATTGTCAGAGCTGCCTCAATTCTATGCCGACATGTTTGGCTGGGAGGAGAAAGCGAATGATGTCGCTAAAGTATATAACTCGCTGAGTGAAGCTGATAAAAGTAAATGCGCAATTGTTTCGAATAATTACGGACGATGTGGAGCGATCGATTTCTTTGGTGAGCAATATGGTTTGCCTAAATCTATTGGGGGGCATAATAATTATTGGCTGTGGGGACCTCGTGAGTATACGGGTGAAGTCGTAATCATTCTGGGGGGATCCATGGAAGATCATCAGGATGACTTTGCGTATTGTGAACTGGCTGGCGTTTCAACATGTAAATATTGCATGCCCTATGAAAGTAACGTCAATATTTTTCTGTGCCGAAATCTAAAACAACCCCTGGTGACGATTTGGAAAGACGAGAAACATTATGAATGATGTAGACGAAGTATGACTTCTGTTCTGTCCGGATATTCGCTTTTTTTATAATTATATACTCCCCCATTTATTATGACTCAATAGAAGTACCTTGTGCTTTAGATTTATGTACGGGATGAAAAATCTAAGTAAAAATACCGATATACGTATCAGTATTTTATTTATAGACGAATAACTAATAATGCAGAGAATTGTATTCCCCGGTTCCAATCATCTTTACATGTTGTAAATGCTCTGAGAGTTGTAAGAATTATCAAATTAGACAGCTCGAATTACAGCGCAGATTCTTTGGATACTATCACCTGTCACTATTAAAACATGAAGGGGTTCTGGGGTTGTTGTTTTATATTCTTCTGTTGTCAGGCGTTCGCTCAAACGTCAGTTGAAAAAATCAAATTCTCGAAAATTGAATTGCACTCTGAGCTTTCCAATTCACGAGTTACTTCTATACTCCAGGATTCTCGTGGATTTATATGGGTAGCCACTGAAGATGGATTAAATCGTTTCGATGGTTATGAATTTAAAGTATATCGGAATCTGCCTAACGATACTACCAGTCTTTTGAAAAATTCCATCCTCAATCTTTATGAGGATAGTCGAGGAATTCTTTGGATTAGTACAAGTAACGGAGGACTGCATACCTATAATATCAAACAAGATAATTTCGAACGAATCAAAGAGTATAATTTTAACTGTGAAATCGGTGTAATTACGGAGGACAAAGACTATATATGGATTGGTGGTGTCAAATCACATAATGCTTTTATTGATCGGTTGGATAAAATATCTCATCAATGGAAACGTAGTACACTTTTCCGTTCTGAAAATCCTACACTCTTCATATCACGGGATGCAGCTGATGAATTTTGGATTGGTGTCCGGAATATTGGCTTCTTTAAATGGAATGAGAAAACGAATTCGGTTAAGAAATATTCAGCGGATAAAAATAATCGCAACACTATTATCCATAATGGTGTTCATCAAATTATAAGGGATCCCAAAGGATATATATGGATTGCCACGGAGGGAGGCGTGAGTAAATTTGAAATAGCCACAGGGAAATTTAAAAATTACTCAAAGGCACTATTGCAAAACCATACGGCACCACTGGTGGACAATACTTTAAGTCTTTGCATGGACGGAGACTATATTTGGATCGGTACAGAAAATGGTGGACTCTCACAGCTCGATACACGAACCGATAATTTCAAGAATTTCTCAAACATAAAGAACGACCCTTCGTCTTTGCCTGATAATTCGGTTTGGGTGCTGTATAAAGATAGGCAAGGTCGAATTTGGATTGGAATGTATTCAAAAGGACTTTGTGTTATCGATAGAATGAAAGACAAGTTTTCTGAATTGGATATACCTCTGGAAAATGATGTGGTTAATGCAATC
This sequence comes from Ohtaekwangia koreensis, assembly GCF_900167975.1. Classification (GTDB taxonomy): domain Bacteria; phylum Bacteroidota; class Bacteroidia; order Cytophagales; family Cyclobacteriaceae; genus Ohtaekwangia; species Ohtaekwangia koreensis. Next base: position 708,843 of record NZ_FUZU01000004.1, on the reverse strand, counting down.
TGGCAAGATTCCAAAAAACGTTTTTGGGTGGGCACTGAAAATGGTATAGCGATGAAGGACGGTTCTAATGTACATTACTTTAATCACTCTGAGAATAATCCTAATAGCCTTAGCAGCAATCCTATACTTTCTATTCTGGAAGACAGCAAACAGCAAATGTGGTTTGGTACATGGGCTGGAGGGCTTAATCGTTTTGATGAAGTGAATAATCGGTTTATAACCTATAAGCCAGATTCGGAAAGAATAAATAGTATGTCGGATGCTAACGTCTTCGCTATAGCGCAATTGAAAGAATCCGGAAAATTACTAGCCGGTACTTATAAGGGATTAAATATTTTGCAAGACGAGAAGAGAGGAATATTTACAAATTATCGGAGTGACAAATTTGAATATAATAATTATATAAGAACAATTCACGAAGATAGTGAAGGCAACGTATGGATAGGAACCATTGAAGACCTTGCTCTATTTGATCCGCATACTCAAAAGATTGTTAGTTTCAATACCAGCATGGATCCCAACTTCCATTCTGTTGGCGGTTTGGTAAACTGCATCGTCGAAGATAAAAAGCGAAGATTATGGGTCGGCACGAATAACGGATTATACCTGATTATCAATAAGAAATATAGCAAGCGATATACTATAGAGAGCGGATTGAAGAATGACATCGTCTATGGAATTCTGGAGGATAACAGTGGAAATCTTTGGCTTAGTACTGCCGAGGGTATTTCTAAGTTTAATCCGGAGACAAACAAGTTTAAATACTACGATGTTAATGATGGATTGCTAAGTAACGAATTCAAGGCTAATGTATGTTTTAAAAATGACGAGGGACAATTCTTTTTTGGCGGCAAAGGAGTAAATGTATTTTATCCAGACAGTATAAAAGATAACCCATATATACCACCGGTATACATAACTGACCTGAAGCTTTTTAATCAATCTGTTAAAGTGGGCGACAAGGATGGTATACTAACGCAACAGATCAGTGAAGCATTCGAGGTTTCGCTTTCCCCCGAGTATAATTTTTTTACCATCAATTATGTGGCGTTGAATTACACGGCTCCGACAAAAAACCAATACGCCTATAAGTTGGAGGGATTTGATGACACTTGGAATTATGTAGGAGATCAGCGTTCAGTAACGTTTACCAATCTTGATCCAGGCTACTATATATTTAAAGTAAAAGCAAGTAATAACGATGGTTTGTGGAATGAGGAAGGGACACTGTTGATAATACGTATACTTCCCCCATGGTGGGAAACATGGTGGTTCAGATCATTGGCGAGTATAATAATAATATCAGTGGTTATGGGCACGTATAAAGTTCGAGTCAGCAGAATCACACAACAAAACAGGAAACTCGAAGATATAGTAGAACGGAGAACCCGGGAACTGGCGCATCAAAATGAAGAACTTCTGCAAATACAGCAGCAAATATCTGCACAACGTGATCTTGTTTCCGAACAGAATATGGAGCTGCAATACGCCCGTGAGATCATCGAGAAGCAAAATGATGAAATTATACTCCGGAATGAAACACTAGAAGCTGAAGTAGAAGAGCGGACACGTGACCTGGTGGAGTATAATCAGCAGCTTGAGCAGTTTGCATTTATTTCAGCACATAACCTGAGAGCTCCTGTTGCGCGCATTTTAGGACTCGGTAATGTTTTGGGAATAATCCGCAATGATCCAAATGAAGTTAACATGATCATCGATCGTATTATGTTTACAACTGAGGAATTGGACCGTGTTGTGAAAGACTTAAACACCGTTTTGGAATTGCGAAAAGATAATACATCGGTCATTACCCGAATAAACCTGGCCGATGAATTGAAGCTCGTTAAAATTAATCTTGAGAAGGAAATTGAAGAAACTCACACTGTGTTTGAGGAAGATTTTTCTAATGCAGCAGTGGTTTACACCTTAAAGCCGTATCTCGATAGTATATTAATGAACCTCATTAGCAATGCTATTAAATATAGGAATCCAAATATACCACCGGTGATCCGTATACAATCACAGATTGTACAGGAGCACATTTGTATAACGGTAAGTGATAACGGTTTAGGGATGGATCTGCCGCTATACAGAGACAAGCTTTTTACGCTTTATAGTCGATTTCATTCCCATGTGGAGGGAAAAGGGATGGGCTTGTACCTCGTAAAAACCCAGGCAACTGCATTGGGAGGAAAAATAGAAGTAGAAAGCCAGACCGGCAACGGTACAACGTTTAAAGTATATATTCGAAATCAGACCAGTGCATAGTTTAACACTATACACATTTGAGTAATAAATTTTGCCCCAAACTGTGACGATTTACCAAGCCATGAATTATAGAGTGTATAAACTTAAACTTTATGGCAGCAATCACACAACAATCTTCCGGTGATCATCGCGGGAACGTTCGGAGTAGAAAAATGTCTATTCACATGGACATGACGCCAATGGTGGACCTTGCTTTTTTATTACTTACTTTTTTCATGCTAACCAGTAAGTTGCAAGATCCTTTTATAATGGAAGTCACGGTGCCTGATAAAGTAAAGGAAACTACTCCATTACCGATGGTTAAAGCGGAACGTGTTATCACGTTGATTCTTGGAGAGAAGAATAAAGTATACTGGTATCATGGTGTTCAGGATCCAAAAGTACATGTCACTGATTTTTCTCCGCAGGGCATCCGTAAATTGCTATTGGATAAGAACAGCGAGATCAAAGATATGTACTTGCTGATCAAACCCTCCGATAAGTCAAGATACCAGAACCTGGTAGATATACTGGACGAGATTGCCATTACCAAAGCCCTTCGATATTCGCTAGTTCCAATTACACCATTAGACGAGGCATTAGTTCAGGAATCAAACTTGTAATAAAGCACAACTGTATTACAAGTACAGCATAGCATAGCGATATGGTGTACTTGTAAAGTATATATTCGTATAAGCCTGCTAATAGCTGTTCTTGTTTTTGAAGAATTTTATTGCCTGCCTTGGACTAAGTATATTAGAAGTAAGTCCGAAACTGACAACGTATATAGTGTTTACAAAGTATAGATTATAATAATCCTGTCCTCGATAATAACGGAGGAAGAATGCGATTTCATCAAACCATTCCGGGTAATATTGATAATGTATGTCGATGATCAGGCGTTTACTGACATCAACCGGGCTTTTACTATCCATCTTTCCGGCAATCCATCCAACCTGTAGTTCTATACTTGATTGCTGAAGCCAACGGTTGGCCCAGGTTTTTTTCGCTTCCCGCCATGGGCCACCCATACCCAAGGTTCCAAAAAACCTATATCTTCCATACGAATCTCTTATTTCCTCTACCGACCATGGACGTGGATGTATTTCTACACTTCCTTTAATAGACCGGAATGCAACCATATTTCTGCGGATCAATTTGGCTTTATACGTAGATATACTTCCAATCATATAGTTTGTGGCGAAGTTGCCGTCTTCCATGTCAATAACTTTAGTAGTATCGTTTATATAGTAGCTTCCGGCTTTCCCGTTACTATGGTGTCCAACTGTAACAGACCACAACGCGTTCTCGAAAAAAAGCTTCTTCAGAAATGAACGTTGCCAGAAATCGATCGAGTGAAAAAACGTGAGATGTGCTTTATAGCTTGGTGTGTTGATTGGCCATGATTCCGTATTCTGCATACGAATCTGTACTTGTGGATTAAGCAACAGAGCCCAAGTCTTTTTCTTTCTTGAAAAAAAATAGCTTGGTGAGAGTTTCGCTTCCATCAGTAGCGGCTCCAGATTTCCAAAGCCTTCCGTAATCGTTATATAGCTTTGCTCTCGATTGGCATTAATAAGAAACATAAACTTTTCGTGATCAATACTATCACGGACGAGATCAACGGCTTTGCGTTGAGAGTAGGTTGAGCCGCTAACGAAAATGCTGATATATACAAACCACCACTTCAATTCAAAACATCGCATCATTCAATTCCGAGTTAAACGAAAGTGTATAGAAAAAACCACACCTGATAGAATTTAAGAACGTCCCACGGCTTGTATGTATCATTGGCAACGGATTAAACTAAAAACTTAGCTCCCGTGTTGAATATGGTAATGCAAAAAATCCTTTTTCTATTCTTGGGATGCGTTATCATTTCGTGTAATAGTTTACACAATGTAAAGACAGCATTCTCCCATAAAACACCATATGAGCTATATATTGAATCGCTTGAAAAAGCGCACCTGGACAAATCGCCTATGGCAACTGCGTGGATCGAGGCGGGACAAAAAGCTCTGAACGATTCGGTTAGCATTGCACTTCCTTTTTCCGAGGCGGGAGTTTTTCAAGCCAGCGAAGTGGAAGCGCGTTGCTATAGTTTCCCTGTGCGCGATGGACAGGTGTTGAAGATTAGTGGCGCTGTAAAAAGCAGTGCAAATTCAAAAATCTTCCTGGATCTTTTTGTGTGGAAAGATTCTGTGTGGACTCCACTCGCTCATGCAGACTCTGCACTGATGCTAACGCATGAATTCGATCATGATTATACATGTCTCATTCGGCTACAGCCTGAACTATTGGTGAATGCTTACTACACGCTCACGATTTCAATGACACCCGTGTTGATCAATCCGGTATCTGGCGCCTCGAATCGGTCGATAGGAAGTTTTTATGGTGATGTCCGTGAAAGTGGCAAGCGCCTGCATGAAGGTATAGATATATTTGCAGCCAAAGGTACACCGATCGTTGCGCCCGCGGCAGGGATAATTACACGCGTAGGAACCAGTACCCTGGGTGGAAAAGTTGTGTGGATGCAAGATGGTAAACGGGGCCATTCGTATTACTTTGCTCACCTCGATGAGCAACTTGTAAAGACGGGAGCAAGAGTAAAACAAGGTGATACGCTTGGGCTTGTTGGCAACACTGGCAATGCGCGAACGACACCATCACATTTACATTTTGGTATATACCAGGTAAGAAGTAAAGATCCGATTCACTACGTCAGAACTATGGACGCACTTGTAAACTCACTGCCGCTGGACACCGCGTTTAGTGTACAAGCTTATCGTGTTCATGAGAAGAAAACAGTTTTAAGAGCCGGGCCCGATGAGAAACGTCCGCTAAAAGTAACGCTCGCTAAAAACGCATACGTGAAGATCCTCGCACAAAGTAAGGATTGGTATAGAGTGTCACTTCCGGATAAAAGGCAAGGCTATATTTTGAGAAAATCAGTGAGCCCTGCTGATAAGGGGAAGTTTGTCAAGTTGAATGCGCCTGCCACACTTCTGTCGGAAGTTAAGGATGATAGTATACCGCTTGCGTATCTGACCAAATCAATGCCCGTAGAAATATTGGCAAATTTTGGTCGCTATAGCTTTGTCAAGACAAAAGATGGAATGGTAGGTTGGCTTGCTGGAATGAGCCGGTGAATGGATTGAAAAGACGAACTATTTTAGAGTATATATACTTTTTGAATATAAAAGGAGAAATAGAATGTTACGATCAAATTATTTAGCATTGATGACAGCCGGTTTTATGTTGGGATGTGGCGATGAGTCGGTATCGAATCATACACCTGCCGTAGCGGAAACGCATCTGGTGTCCGTTAAGCAGGTAAGTGATATTCCCTTGGAAATGCTCAAGACGTTTGCACAGCTCGCGGGACAAGAGCAATTTACACCTTTGGTAAAGTACAGCGTAAAGACGTACACGTTGGTGTATGAGACGGAGTACAACGGTAAGTCCATTAAAGCTTCCGGTAGTATATATGTGCCGCAAGGCTTAACGCAGAAGGCACCGTTGATAAGTCTCCAGCATGGAACGACCTTCCTGAAATCGGAAGCGCCTTCAGTTTCCAGTAGCCCTACCGGTATGGAGTATTTCGCATCTGCAGGATATATAGCGATTATGCCAGATTTCATTGGCTATGGCGAGTCTGCTGCTATATTTCATCCATACTACGATCAGGCGCTTGCTGCCGGTACAGTGATTGATATGATAAAGTCCTCACGGGAATTTCTTGAAAAAGAGAACATCGCGTTTAATGATCAGTTATTTCTGGCGGGTTATTCGGAGGGTGGATTTGTAACGCTGGCAGCTGCAAAAGAAATTGAAAATAATGCTGCGCACAACATGAAGGTAACGGCAGTCGCAGCAGGAGCGGGGGGATATGATCTCACGCACATGCTCAATAGTATTACTACGAGTACATCCTATACATATCCTGGCTACCTCGCATTTGTGTTGATGGCTTACAACAATACATATCAGTGGAACAAGCCACTCGAGTATTTTTTTCAGGACAAGTATGCCAGGGCATTGGCTACCTATATGAATGGTAATTATGGCGGCAGCTTTATCAATAGTAAACTTACGACACATGTACCCTCACTATTGAATGCTGAATTTTATACTCGCCTCAAGTCACCATCCGGAGAACTGGATTTGAAACGAGCATTGACAGAGAATAGCATTCGAGGATGGAACACAAAAATACCAACCCGACTATATCACGGCACAAAGGATGAAATCATCCCGTATCAGAATTCCGAAGCTACGTTGGAAAGCTTCAGGGCTGCAGGAAGCACTTCCGTTAGCCTCACCGCAATACCGTCAGGAACACACGGCAGTAGTTTCTTTCCAATGCTGAAGGAATTTGTCCCCTGGTTCGAGACCATGCGAAAATAAACAAACTTCATCTATAGCACAGCCTGGCATGCTTTCTTAGGGCAAACAGATATATACTGTATTGTCCTATGAGAGTTATGCTGGTTGTTTTGGCTTGGGTGATCGGAATTTCGTGTGCGCTGGCACAAAGCGATACCGTGCGGCATGATGAGAAGGATATCACCAATCCTGAAAGCAAGTATAATAAAGAGCTACCAAGAGATATCGGGCCGCAACGTGACAGCGTCAGACTGGAGGGGAATCAAATACCCCGTAAACTTCGCCGTACATTAAACAGCATTGATCTTTATCGTGGTTGGGAAGATGAAGGTGTTTACCTGAACAAAAACACGAAGCTATACATGCTATACATCAGTACCGATAGCCTCACTAGAAAGTATGGTTTCGATGAACAGGGTAAAGTGGTAACATTTACTTCCTTCATAAAGCCATAATAGTGTAGGTTTAACTGGCATCTTTTTTTAATTCCCTTGCAGTTATGGCGGGGGATGTACTTCGTGTTATACAAATTGTGTTCGTGCTGGCGACAGCCTTTGTACCAAGCATCGGCTTTTCACAGTTCAATGATACTACGCATTACTATATTAACTATGCATCCACCGGATCGATCAACAAAACCAATGATGGAACTTCTTATTTATTAAACAACAATCTTCGTTTTAGCATCAGCAAGAAAACTGTCGCGTTCAATACAACCAATAGCTGGATCTATGGAAAGCAGTTAGGCAATCTTACCAACGATGATATTTATTCAGGCCTTGATTTCAACCTATATAAAACGCTTCAGAATTTTTATTACTGGGGTCTTGCAAACTATGAGAAAAGCTACTCTTTAAAAATCAATCATCGATTACAAACCGGAGCAGGTCTTGGTTACAATGTAGTGAACCGTGAGAATGTATTGGTGATTTTAAGCGATGGTATCCTGTATGAAAAAGGTGACCTATATGATAGTCCCGAAGAAGGAAATAATCAGTATGAAGTTTTTCGAAATTCTTTTCGACTAAAGTTCAGAATGATTATTAAAAAAGTAATTGTAATAGAAGGTTACGATTTTTTACAACACGCGCTTTCTGATCGTAAAGATTATATCATTAAATCGAATACAAGTCTCTCCGTGAAACTCAGAAAGTGGCTAAGCCTTACTACGGCAGTTACCTATAACAAATTAAGCCAGACCAGGCGTGAGAATTTATTGATAACATACGGTATCACGTTCGAAAGATATTTCTGACTATACGCTTTTCTTTCGTTGTCCTATATATAGAGCAAGCATTACCAGCACTGTGCCTACGAAAGTATATATGGTAAAAGGCTCATTCAGTAAAAGTGTTGAATACAGAAACCCAAATATAGGGCAGAGGTATAACCACAACGATGCTTTCACAGCATCGGACTTTAATAACCGAAGCCACAGTTGAACCGCCAGAATTGAAACCGGAAAAATAAGCCATCCTAAAGACAACCAGAAGCGCAGATCGAAATGATTATCACCGCTATGGAAAATTAATGCGAACGGAGACAATAACAGGCCACCTATAAATACCTGCCATGCATTGATAGTGGTGCGTGGCAACGTCCATGGAATTGCAGCATAGTATACCGAGCCAAACGAATACGTGATCATACTGAGTGCCAGGAGTATTAAACCCAGAGGAGTTGCATAGCTTGTTTGAAGTAATGGATACGCAGCAATGGCCACACCGGTAATACCCAGAAGGATACTCAACCATTCCTGAGACTTTACCCTGCGCTTCATCCAGATGGCGGACATGATGCTGATGAACAATGGATTTAATGCGATGGCAAGAGAAGTTATACCGGGCATCACAAATTGAAGCGCGACTACGAACAAACCCAGGTATAGCGTTGTGTTGAATGCACCGAATATAGTTAACTGCATCCATTCTTTTCCAACGGGAAGCCTGCTCTTCTGTACTGCATAGGTAAAGGCCAACAAAATTGAACCGGCTAGAAAGAAACGTGTAGTGAAAAGTACCAGCGGTTCTGCAGAGTATATTCCAAATTTACCTGCAACCGAAGCCGATGCCCATAGCATGGAGAACAACAACCCGGTAATAATATGACTGGCGGAGACTTTATTCATTTGCACAAATAAAGTATAAGCGGTGATAAGATCATAAAGTAATCCAGGTTGAAACCAAAGTTTTTGTAGAGGTAAAGTATAATAAACGATTGAACTTGTATTAAAGATTTTAACAATCGTTTCCAACCATCCCTTTGTGGAATGGGTCTATTATAAAAATTGAACGATATGAAAACAAAGATTTTGTTCTTACTGCTGATAACATCCTTGTTGTCGTGTAGCGATGATGATAATAAACCCGTTGCTGATCCTAACCTCGTTTATTTCCTGGTGACAGAAACGGATCTGCATTTGGGTGAATCCTATATATTGCCACTAAGTGATCCGGAGGATATAGCGGAAGCGCGCGCCATTATAGCCAATAAGGAGAAACGAATTATACTGGCGGAGATTTCAAATGATCCGAATGACAACTATAGTATAAATAAAGATGTACTGCGAAACAAAAAGTGGTCGTGGCATATTACATCATTTGTGGGCTTTGTAGATATGAGCATTGAGATTCTGGACGGATGGCCCAGCTATGTTGAAGAACATTATGAAGAATGGGTTCAAAACACAAAAGGTGATGGCACAAAAGGCAAAATAGGTTTTTGGGGATATACCGTTTCGCGTGAAGTTTCTGTATCAGAACTTATGGAAAAATCGAATTAATGAAGTGACCACTGCATAAATCGTGCGGCACTATATATCAGCAACGCTGGCACATTATTATAGGCGTTTGGCATCATGATGTTGAAAATCCTGGTAAGGATTAATTTTGAACTATTTCACATTCATTATGCGCGAACTATCTGCTGTGCTTAACGTACTCTCGGCAATGATTACTCCGGCCGTGTTGATTCTTGCGTCAGGATCATTGTTGTTGACTACATCACAGCGCCTGAACAGAGCCATTGATCGTGCCCGTGCCATTTCTGACGTCATGTCGAATGAAAAGACGATGGCTGCTTTCTCAAAAGCGCGTAAGCAGTTGCTATCAAAGCAAATCGTTTCGGCAACCAGGCGTGCATGGCTGTTGCAACGCGCTATCAGTTCTATTTGTGTAGCGCTCGCGTTGTTTGTAGCAACGAGCATGTCTATAGGCGTTGTTGAAGTAACACAGAGTCACTATATCTGGATTCCATCAGTGTTGGGCATGATCGGGATATCGGTGCTGTTTTATAGCACTATATTATTCATTCTTGAAACACGAATAGCGTATCGATCCGTACAGCGTGAAATGAATTTTATAATCGCGGAAAGTAAAGACTTTGATACTGGTGGTGATGATAAGCCATGATCTATAGTGATCGTGTCATAACCTCTATAAATACTTACTTAGCACATCCCAGTTTTTGATCTGCTCAACAAAATAAGGTAGTGATGGCGGATATAGCACAGCACAGAAAAGGAATCCGAACAAGGCTCCGTATAAATGCGCATCATGGTTCACATTATCATTTGCTTTTCTTCCCTGGTACCACGAGAATATTAAATAACCAATTCCCAGGATGAAGCCTGGAACCGGTACAAAATATATATAAATGTTCGCAAGCGGCTGAAAGATAATGGACGCAAAGATCACGGCTGCTACACCTCCTGAAGCTCCAAGTGCATTATATCCAGGGTTGTTCCGGTGTTTCAGAAACGAAGGTATATCGGATACAATGATACCCAGAATATAGAGTGTGATGAAGTAAAGTGGACCTGCAGAGCCAAACACAACACTGAAGATTTGTTCTATCGTTATTCCGAAAAAATAAAGCGAAAACATATTGAAGAACAAGTGCATGTGGTCGGCATGCAAAAAACCGGAGGTTACAAAACGATAATATTGTTGTCTCTTGCTGATCTGGTAAGGATTCATAATCAGTTGCCGAACAATGCCTTCATTGCTATAACCAAGAAAGCTGATCAGTACAGTAACACCAATAATAATATAGGTAACAAATATAGGTTGTTCCACCGGGCAGGTTATTTAAAATGATACAGGAAAATAATGCTTGCTATAAAAGCAGGTTTCTTATTGTCTTTGATTTCGAGTTCTGCGAGAAGTTGAGCTTTGGATATACCACGCAGATCAGTGAGTGATTCCAGTGTTACCTTTAGCCGTACTTCATCCTCTACCATAACAGGCTGATTGAACTTTAGTTTTTCAATGCCGTAGTTGATCAGCATTTTTATATTGTTGATCTCTGCGATCTGTTCCCATAAATAGGGTATAACAGATAACGCGAGATATCCATGTGCTATCGTTTTCTTAAAGGGACTTTCTACCGCGGCACGCTCGGGGTCGGTATGGATCCATTGATGATCCAGTGTAGCGTCAGCAAATTTGTTGATCTGATCTTGTGTGATCCGCAGATACTCGGATGTACCAAGCTCTTTACCAACATATTGTTCAAACTCTTTAAAGCTTCCGATTACTAATTTGTTCATGCCAATGCTTTTACTAAAAATGCGCCTGCAAGTTATACATTATCAGCAACATTGCTATATACTGGATGGCTCCCTGATTTAAATTATCTTTACCAACCGGTTTGTAATTGTATACTGTATGGAAGAGAAAAGTTTCAGATTTACAGCACCTTTGGAAGTAATACGTGGTACATTGAAGTCAACCGTAATTTTTGTACCGGAAGCTATACTCGAAAAACTTCCCAAAGGACGGATCCGAACAGAAGGCACTATGAATGGTACTCCATTCGCATTGGCGATACAGTATAAAAAAGACAGAAGCCGTTACCTGGTGGTGGGCAGTATACTTCGGAGGGCAGCAAAATTGAAAGAGGGCGATCGCGTTCAGGTTATATTTAGGTTGACGGATCCCAATAAATTGGTTATACCAGAAGAGCTTGAGGCTGTACTTGCTCAGGATGCTGAAGCCGCTGAAATCTGGAATACATTTACGCAAGGATATCAGCGAAGCCTGGTATACTATATCACTTCCGTGAAGAATATAGACAGTCGTATAAAGCGTGCATTCGAGATTGTTGAGAAGTCTAAAATGCGGGCTCTCTCCGGACAAAAGGCCAAGACAAAAAAGGAAAAAGAGTAGCCTTTATTTTATTGATTTTAATTGCAGGAAAGGTGCTTTTGCAAGGCGTGACTTTGTTTATAATCCTGTCCATATTAAATTGCTGACAGGCTTTCTCTGGATAATTTTTGTTTAATCTGAACCCCGATTCGTTGCTGCTGCATGAGCGCTATACTTGAAATACCAGCAATTCATTTTTCAAAGACGTTGCCGAAGGTACTTCCGGAAACAAAACCGAAAGTTGATACAGATGTACTGTCCTCCATCGCTCCTGAATTTCTCGAAGATTCCTTTGTTTACGTTCATTGTTACTTTGAGAACGATTCAAAAGACATGCTCATCAGAATATGGAGAACGACTTATCTGATCGATCGCTCCTCGAATTCAAGATCAGATTTAGTCCATGTCGAAAATATATCTTTTGCTCCTTTATGGACTTTGATTCCAGACAACACCACTTATAACTTTTTACTGATATTTTCTGCGTTACCAAAATCATGTACGCATTTTGATCTTATCGAGGAGATCCCACAGCCGGGAGGTTTCTTTGTTAAGAATATTCAGCGTAACGAAAAAGACGTTTATCACATTGATATCTAAAACGTAGAAGTCACTACCCACTTCCGGATTGAATAGGCTTTTCAAGCTTTGTTTAAAGACAATTCTGGCAGGCACTTTTTTTCCTTGGGTATAGCAAATGCCGGAATGGCATGGTTACTATAACATTAACTAAACGCTATGAAAACCGTAGGAATTATTGTGTTGGCCCTCGGTATCCTGATGACTGTATTTACAGGCTTTAACATCATTACTAAAAAAGAAGTAGTAGATGTAGGACCGATTGAAATCAACAAAGAAGAGAAGACACCGATATACTGGTCGCCAGTTACCGGAGGTATTCTGATCGTTGCCGGAATTGTTGTTTTGGTTATAGGTCAGAAGCGTTCTTGATCTTTTAGTCCCGGATTGCTGATCAATATCCTGAATCAGAATCCGGGATTTGCTGTTCTATACTACTAATTCACACAAGCCCTTTCGCCTTCCAATAATATATCTTCTGTATTGTTCCCGTTTTTATCAACATTGATACTTCCATTTCTTTATTTTTGAAGTTTACATCAAGCAAGCTTACAGTAGCCCGAGGAATGGATTATTTTATTGATACCCACGCACACATATACCTGAACGATTTTGCAGCCGATCGTATCGATATGCTGGCAGAAAGTGAACGACAAGGTGTGCGCAAAATTTATATGCCCAACATCGATCATACCTCCATCGATGATATGCTTGAACTCGAGAGTCGGTCTGCCGGAGTTTGTGTAGCCATGATGGGCTTGCATCCATGTTATGTGAAAAAAGATTTTGAACGCGAATTATACCGCGTGGAAGAATGGTTATCGAAGCGAAAGTTTGCCGCAGTAGGAGAGATCGGAACGGATCTTCATTGGGATAAAACATTTTGGGAACAGCAACAGGAAGCGTTCACCATACAGATGAAGTGGGCGATGAAGTATAACCTTCCCGTTGTTATCCACTGTCGTGAAAGTATTGACGAGACCATTGCATTGGTTGAAAAAATATCCGATGGGAAACTGCGTGGAATTTTTCATTGCTTCTCGGGTAATGCAGACCAGGCAGATCGCATTATCAAACTTGGATTTTTACTCGGTATAGGCGGTGTCGTTACCTTTAAGAATGGAGGCTTGGATAAAGTCCTTCCTGAAATTTTACTCGAGCATATTGTACTCGAAACCGATAGTCCATACCTGGCACCGGTACCACATCGCGGTAAGCGCAATGAACCTTCCTATATCCCATTGATCGCTCATAAACTTGCTGCTATAAAAAAAGCATCCATTGATGACGTCCGGTCTATTACCACAACGAATGCTATAAAATTATTTACATAGCATTGCTATACATTTGAAACAACCAAACTATATATACCATCTCGCCCATGAATTTTAAAAAAATAAGTATCAACACCGCCCTTCCGGGAAAAGCCCGGTCGCGCATCCTGATCATCTATACCGGAGGAACATTTGGGATGACGTATGATAAGGATGGCGTACTTATTCCGTTTGACTTTGCTTCTATTGTTGAGCACTTGCCCTCTTTAAAAAATCTGTTGCTTGAAATCACAGTAGTATCATTCGAGAATCCAATTGATTCTTCCAACATCAAGCCTGAGCATTGGCAATTGATTGGTAAGATCATTCATGAATACTACGATGAGAACGATGGCTTTGTAGTGTTGCACGGAACGGATACGATGGCGTATACTGCCTCTGCGATGAGCTTTATGCTGGAAGGTTTAAGCAAGCCTGTGATCTTTACAGGTGCACAACTTCCAATCAGTGAGCCACGCTCCGATGCGCGTGAAAACCTCATCACGTCTCTGGATATAGCTTCAGCACGTAAAGATGATATTCCGTTGGTACCGGAGGTATGTATTTACTTTGACTATGAATTGCTTCGAGGCAATCGTTCGAAGAAAGTAGAGAGCCTTCGGTTCGATGCATTTGATTCCGGTAATTATCCGCCACTCGCCAAGGCAGGTGTAAAAATTGACTATAACTTTTCAGTGATCAATGTGCCTTCCAGGAAAAACGCATTGAACCTTCGCGCTAAATTTGATACGAACATTTCCATCCTGAAACTTTTTCCGGGCATTAGCCAGCCCGTTGTGCAGGCGATTCTCAATACAGCAGGCCTGCGCGCTGTAGTACTTGAAACGTATGGCTCCGGTAACGCACCGACTCTTCCATGGCTTATTGAAGAATTGAAAAAGGCAATTGAACGCGACATTATTATCGTGAATGTGTCTCAGTGCCCGGGTGGACGAGTACTGCAAGGACGCTATGAAACCAGCCGGAAGCTGCAACAGATCGGAGTCATTCCCGGTGCAGACATGACCACGGAAGCAGCCTTAACCAAACTCATGTTGTTGCTGGGGGAATACGGAACAACACGGGCAAAAGAGTTGGTTGGATTATCTTTAGCAGGAGAATTAACAGCATAATTTGCAAACGGACTAAATTCTTAATTTCTTTGTGCCCCTTAAAAGGAGAGATGTCCGAGTGGTTTAAGGAGCACGCCTGGAAAGTGTGTATACCTCCAAAGGGTATCCAGGGTTCGAATCCCTGTCTCTCCGCACAATTTTGTGCCAAAGCTTCGAAATCCGAAAAATTTCGAAGCTTTTTTATTTCTCTTCTACTGCCGATGATGCAGGGCCTTAATTACTGCACCCGAAACCATTTATATCCATATCCTTCCAAAGAAACAGTTTGACGATCCCTGGAGTGCTGTATATATTCAGCGGTGATCATATCACGCAGGGTTTTATTGTCAAGACTTTTATCACGAATCGTGACCTCTTGTTTTTGTTCAGTGAAATTGTGGAGGGTAATTACATGCTGATTATTCCATTGATAGTGAATCGCGAGTATACCTTCTGATCCAGTATCCAGTATATCCCACTGTCCGAAAGATATCTCCGGACACTTCTTACGAAGCTTCACCATCTTTACCGTCCAGTTTAAAAATGAGCTTGAATCTGCTTGCTCATCACTCACATTTATATTCGCATACCTGAACGCACCGGTATTGATTACGGGTAGTACAGGCTTATCATTGTTGGTGAAGCCAGCGTTCTTGGTATTGTTCCATTGCATCGGTGTACGCACAGACAATCGTTCTTTCAAACGGAGATCATCGCCCATTCCTAGTTCGTCACCATACCGCATCACGGGAGTACTCGGGAGTGAAAACAAAACGCTATAGGCAAGCTGCAACTGCTTTTTATTATTGTTCATCATTGGTGCAAGCCGCCTGCGTATACCTCTATCATATAGCTGCATATTCTTTTCAGGACCAAACTTCTTATATACTTCTTCTCTTTCTTTTTCACTTAGTCTGCCGAGATCTACCTCATCGTGGTTTCTAAGAAATTGTCCCCATTCTGCATTCTTCGGAATTTCTTTCGTACGCTCCAAAGCATTTATCAACGGATCAGTTTTACCTGTAGCGAGTGCATAAAATAAATGTTGATTGACAAAAAAATTAAACATCATGTGCATACCATCACCATGCTCTCCGAAGAAATCTTTATTCTCATCCGGAAGTACATTTGCTTCACCAAGTATAATAGCGTCTTTGTCAAGGCTGTTAACATAGTGTCGCATGTCTGTAAGCATTTCGTATTGATGCTCGAATTTTTCACCTGTCTTCTGCGGAATCTCAATGAAGAAGGGTACACCATCTAACCGGAATCCATTTATACCACGATCCATCCAGAACTTAATGATCTTCTTTATTTCTTTTCGAACCGGTTTATATTGAGAATTCAGATCAGGTTGAAAAGAATAAAATCGATGGTAATAGAATTCGTTGGCAACACTATCGTAACTCCAGATTGTTTTTTGGACACCGGGAAACACCATGCCGACATTATAATTTTCAGGCAGCTCTTTACTCCATACATACCACGGACGGTAAGGTGAATTTTTATTACTCCTTGCTTCCTTGAACCACGGATGTTGATCTGAAGTATGATTGACTACAAGGTCCATAATCACTTTCATTTTAAGAGCTTTAGCCCGCTGCATGAAAGCAGTAAAGTCGTCCAGTGTACCAAGGCGTTTATCTACCTGGTAGTAATCACTTACATCGTAACCATCATCTTTATTGGGAGTGGGTTGAAAAGGTGATAGCCATATAGCATCAGCGCCCAATGAATCTATATATCCCAACCGCGAAATCAATCCTTTAAAATCACAAGTGCCATCATGGTCACTATCTTTAAACACCTCTACATCCAAGGTATAGATGATGCTTTTCTTATACCAGAGCTCGTCGGTGGAATCAGGAGATACAACTTGCTCTTTATTTATTTTTTCTTCCGTGATTTCTTTTCGTTGATGCTGAAAAATAAACAATACAATAGCCACCAACACGAGGGCGGAAACAATAAAGAGAGCGCTTTTTTTCATATTAGCCGATGTATACTATTTTGATATAGTCGCATCGTAAAATTTATACCGTGTGTAAAGTAAGCATCACATAAAGAGTTTAATGCTAGGCGAAATCTGATTTATAAAGGCGAAGGAATATTATAGAGTAATACTTTCCCCTGCTGCAAAGCAGGTAAGTAAAAATCTCTACAATATACCAACCCTTAAACGAAGATGATCAGGCGTGAATCGTATGATTCTGGATGCCACCAATCAGCTCAAGTGTGAAGTTATCTTTCGGCTGCACATACGCCACTTTTGGAATTATAGTCGCTCCAACTTTCTTCTTTTCGAAGGCAGCAGTCATTCCAAAATCTATTTTTTTGAAATTAAGTTGATGGGCACGCTTTATAGTTTGGTACAGCATCTGCCTGTATACCTGGTACTGTTGCAGGTAATCATAATCCATACCTATAAAAGATGGAACATAGGTATTACCCATATTTTTATAGCAGAACATTACAGCAACTGGTATACGTTCTTTACGAGGGTCGTATTCTTTTTTCAAGTATGCTACTATAAATTCCCATTGCGGATTTTGTGACATGTTAGCAAACAGCTTTCTTGGAAATGAAAATGTGTTAAGATCAAAATTCCGCGAACGTACATTTTCATATAATCTATGGAACTGATCAATTTCAGTGTCGTTCACTTCTTGTTTGTGTTCGATGTCAAAGTATATTTCGAACGGTTGAATATCACTGCGAAAGTGTTTGCGAGAACGAGCCGATAGCGAAGCCAGGTATTCTTCCTCTGTATTCCAATCCAGGTTTTCAATGATACATGATTCAGGCATATTTACTTTAATGAAACCCTGATTATGGAAAAACTCATTCAATGTATCATCTTGTGTGAAATCACGTAACGCGATCATTGAAGTATGAAGTTCTTCATCCAGCGCTTCAACACGGTCTAATAATAAACGAAGCGCATCATTCATCAATGCGTGTGATCGATCTATATAGCAGTGCTCGCCTTCGGTAAATAACGAGCCCATCCCCAATACGGATGAAGTGAGGTGATATGGATCTTGCTTTCGCTTATCCTCCAATTGTTTGGAAACAGCTGCAGGTGCCAGCATATCATCTTTCCATAATGCTTTACAGAAAAATGTTGCCAGGATAACGTTAGATTGCTGATCACGAATTATAAAATAATGGAACGACCAATTGTGTTCGTCACGTTCATTTGCATTGAATGTTTCTTCTAGAAAAGCTAATCCGTCCCAATCGAATACGCTATGCTTGCCCATCCATTCATTCCAGCTATATTTATCCAGCGCATGTATAGATGTTTCATGCTGTAGTGCAAGATCTTCCTTTACAGGGACTATATCTTTCGCTAACTCATGGACAGGAAGACGGAATGCTTTCCTCACTTTGGTGAGCGTTGTTCCTGTCTCCTCTAATGCTCTTGGGTAATGATGTACCATAGCTTCCACCAGCGCTTTCATTTCTTCACGTTGATTGTGTCGGGAAATAGTAAGCCGCACCCCTGTATTCTTCACTGGCACGCCAGGATAAATTCCAAGGTTAACAAAAAATCCTTCATCCATTAAACGGTTTACAAAGTTATACCCTGTAACCGGCATCCCCGTACCTATATAAAATACGGGGCAGTTGTTACGCTCTATTAGAGGAAGATCTGTTTTACTTAGCAGATCATTGAAATAATTTATATTTTCAGATAACTCCCGCTGCATGGTATAGATCTCATCAGACAGATGTATGTCTGCGGATGCACATGCAGCCGCTACGGATGCCGGTTCAAGCTGTGCAGAGAACGTCAGAGGTCCGCCAAACGTTTTTACTTTTCTGTGCATTTCCATATCAGAGCAAACTAAAACAGCGCCACTTGCACCAAACGATTTGCTTAGTGTACCAAAGAGTAGTACGCGTTCGGGCAATGTTCCGAGTTGGTCCATCACATATCCGGTTCCATGTTTACCAACCCAGCTCATACCATGGACATCATCAAAGTATAGATATAGTTGTGGATATTTATTATAGAGTTGCATCAGTTCCGGTATAGGTGCGCAATCGCCATACATAGAATATATACCATCGGCCAGGTACCATATTTTACTGCAACGAGTGCTCAGTTCCTTGATCTTTTCCTCCAGCATCTCCAGGTTGCTGTGGCGAAGTAATTCTACGGGTATACCACGCGGTTTCAAAAGTTGACATGCGTTATGCATACTCCAATGTGCCTGGTGGTCTATGATCACTGCATCTTCATCACGCACAACGCATGGGATAACGCCAATATGTCCCAAGGTGCTATTTTTAGTAACAACGATAGGGTTGCCATACATTTTGAAGAGCCTCTCTTCCAGTGCACGGTACAAAACAAACGAAACGTATGATTTCGATAATGGGAATTGAGTCCCATATTTTTCAATCGCTTCAATGGCTGCATGTTTTAGTCGTGGGTCTTG
The DNA here is from genome assembly GCF_900167975.1 of Ohtaekwangia koreensis. Classification (GTDB taxonomy): domain Bacteria; phylum Bacteroidota; class Bacteroidia; order Cytophagales; family Cyclobacteriaceae; genus Ohtaekwangia; species Ohtaekwangia koreensis. The sequence goes on along the minus strand of NZ_FUZU01000004.1, from coordinate 689,611 downwards.
TTCCAGGCCGAGATAGCCTGTAGTTCCGAAGTGAAACAAATCGCGTTCGCCAATACGAATGCGTCTACCTGTAAAATGACTGTCTTCGGAGTATAGATGAAGTACGCCACTCTTCATCGCATCTGTAAAAACTTCATCAACGGTATCGAGAAAATTATTGTGCTTGAATTTGGCCATAATGTTGGTGGTAAGTGACTATTATAAAGATAATGTTATAGTTGATTTCTTATCCATGTCTTGTCGGATATGTATGCCATTTTAACGACATTTAATATTACCGGCATATATACTTGCTATGAATGACTGAAAATCGCGTAAATGTTTTAAATTTATAGTGAGTATCGAATACAATGGATAAATCAAGATTTGAGAATGAGCACGCCAGCTTTTGGATTGAAGGTGGCGTAGTATATTTTGTTTATAAAGCGAATAGTGTTGTAAACCTTGAAGCTGCCAAGCAAATTGTTGCGGACAGAATAAAATTTCAACGCGAGATTAACTATCCGGTATATTGTGATATACGCGGCATGAAAAGTGCAGATAAAGATGCACGTAACTATTTAGCCAAAGAAGGCTCTTCGTATACCAAAGGCGTTGCTGTTATGGTAGACAGTCCCATGTCAAAGATCATTGGTAATATATATCTTGGCTTAAATAAACCCACAACTCCAACACGTTTATTTACCGACAAAAACGAAGCTGTGGAATTTTTGAAGCAGTTTGTTTAATAATTTTTATTGCCAATGGGCTGCACCAGGATTTTTGGTTGGTAACGAAAAATGAAATTCCGCACCTTTATTTACTTGTCCTGTTGCCCATACCTTTCCTCCGTGTTTTGAGATAATGCGTTTAATGATTGCCAGCCCTATACCTGTGCCTTCAAATTCGCGTACGCTGTGAAGCCGCTGAAATACACCAAAGAGTTTGTCTACATAGCGCATGTCAAAACCTGCACCGTTGTCTTTCACATAAAATATAGTCTCGTCTTCGCCTTGAGTAGAACCAATTTCTATACACGGCTCTGCCGCCTTGCCCGAATACTTTATCGCGTTTGAAATCAGGTTAATCCAAACCTGTGTTAACAGGGCATGATCACCGTATGAAGGATGCAACGGATGTACCGTGATCGTTGCTTTATGGGGTGTATTGTGATTTATATCTGTAAGAATGCGCTCAACAAGCTGTGCTGTGTTCACAAATAGTTTAGGCACCTCTTTACGCCCCAGCCTTGAAAAATCCAGAAGATCATCAATGAGCTGTCCCATTTTTTTAACATTCTTCTGGATAGTCTTGAAAACAGTTTTCGCTTCTTCATCCAGGTCTTTGCTATAGCTCTCTTCGAGAATGTTGGTATATCCGCTGACAGCGCGAAGAGGTGCGCGTAAATCGTGCGACACTGAATATGAAAATGATTCCAGCTCCTGGTTGGCGGCTTCGAGCTGAACGATGTTGTTCTGAAGTCGTATCGTAAGTTGTCTTATTTGTTCTCCAGTTATTTTTTCATTGGTGATATCGCGCTCAGTTATAGCGACTGATTTTTCGCCGCTGCCAGAATCGATGATCAGTGCGGAAGAGAAAAGTACATCCAATAAAGCTTTTGATTTAGTAATACGTTTTGTTTCGCGTGACTCGATTTTTTCTCCGTTCAATACATAGTGCATGAGCTCTTGTGCTTCATGCTGATGGTCCTGCGGAACGAGGTCCCATAATTTGATCGTGAGTGCTTCTGCTTCAGAATATCCATACAGCTGTTGTGCTCCTTCATTCCATGAGAGTATATCTCCCTGGCTGTTGTGTATATAGGTAGCATCGCGCGATTGCTTAACGATAATCGCAAGGGAGTTTCTTATTTTTTCTGCTTCCTTTACAGCGGTGATATTTCGGGCATTGAAGAACCACTTGTTGTTTTTATTCACAATGTTCCATTGCAACCATACCAGTGCATGCGACTTGCTATAGGACTTTGTCTCGAACGAGATTCGTTCATTGTGATGTGTACGAAGTTGCTGCAATTTTTGCTGATCTTCTACGGAGACAATTCTTGTCAATGAAGTTCCATAGATCTCCTCAGGCTGGTATCCAAGTATAGCCGTAAATGCAGGGTTTACTTCTTCAAACTCAAATGTATCGGCATCCATGATTCCGATGATATCAACACAGTTATCAATTAAGAGCGCAGTTTTTTCAAGGATGAAATTTTTTTCGATCAGTTCTTTCTTCTGCAATTGCAAGGTTAGCAATACGTCTACTTTGGCGCGTGTCACAGCGCGGTCCAGCGGTTTATAGAGATAATCAATAGCACCTTCTTCGAGACCTTTTATAACGAAGTTGTTTCCTTTCTTTTCTGCGGAAGCGAAAATGATAGGTATATCTTTAGTCTGCTTCTTCGATTTTAATACATTCGCGACTTCAAAACCATCCATGCCCGGCATTTGTACATCCAGAATGACCAGGTCAATTTCATGTTGCAGCGCGATCTTGAGGGCTTCATTACCACTGCTGGCTTTGAAAAAGATTCGTCCTTCTTTTGCCAACAACTCCTCCAATACCAATATATTTTCCGGCCGGTCGTCCACCAGAAGAATTGTTGCTGTTTTAATTTTAGGCGCCTCCATGATAAATATATTAATGTATAGCAAACGGAATTAGTAAACTGTCCTATGCATTTCTATCCGGTTGTTTATGTCTTTCTATATAGTTTTTCTTTGTGATCTACTTCCTCGAAACATTCGTTTTTATCGGTGAAGAGCAGCGACTCTTTACTGCCCAGGCCGAGGAATCCTGAGGAACATAAACTGTCATAGAACAAGTTAATAACTTTATTTTGTAATTGCTGATTGAAATAGATCAACACATTGCGGCATACGATAAAATGAAATTCATTGAATGGTTGATCTACCGCAAGATTGTGTGGGGCAAAAATAATATTGTGCTTAAGGGACTGATCAAGTATGGTATAATTATACTTGGCTGTATAATATTCGGAGAATGCCTTTTCGCCCCCAGCTTTCAAATAGTTGCCGGTATATAATTTCATGCTTCCCAACGGATAAATTCCTTCGCGTGCTACTTGCAGAGACTGTTGGTTAATGTCCGTTGCATAAATGATAGAGCGATCCAGCAAGTCTTTTTCTTTTAATAAGATGGCAACTGAATATGCTTCTTCCCCTGTCGCGCATCCGGCAATCCATATTTTAATAGATGTATAGGTAGCGAGCCGCAGTATTATTTTTTCGCGAAGGCTATAATAGAATAAAGGATCACGAAACATTTCTGTGACAGGAATGGAAATATACTGTATAAATTTCTCACAGAGATATTCATCTCGCAAAATTAATGCCCCCAGTTCGTCAAGTGAGTTAAGCCTATGATTATCCATGAACAATATGCTTCTGCGTTTTAATGAAGCCTCATGGTAATCCGTAAAGTCATAGCCATAATGTGCCTGTATAGACTGGAACAATTTCTTAAACACATCTGAGTTTTCTTCCATAACGGTTTATTTATATAGCCATACCCGCATCAACGAAAGCAGCTGCCGTGTATTTACGGGCTTCGTAATGTAATCGGACATACCTGCTGCGATGCATTTTTCGCGGTCTCCTTTCATTGCCTTGGCCGTTAATGCTATAATAGGCAACCGGTTATACTTTCCTGATTTACGAATGGCGGTGGTGGCTTCGTAGCCATCCATCTCAGGCATCATAACATCCATAAGTATAATATCAATGTTGGGATTGTTCTCCAGCACGTTGATTGCCTCTCTACCATTTTCGGCTGTGAGACAGTTTAGACCTTCTTCCTCCAATACATTGGTGAGGGAGTATATATTGCGCATATCGTCATCTACAATCAAAGCGGTTTTGCCTTCCAGTAAAGCATCCGAGCGATGTAGTTTCCGGATTATATTTTGTTTCTCCTGAGGCAAATGTGCTTCTACGCGGTGAAGGAACAACGTGGTTTCATCCAGCAGACGTTCATACGAGTATGCCGTTTTTAGCACCACGGTATTGGCAAGTTTCGTAAGTCTTTTGTTCTCTTCTTCAGTGAGATCCTGAGCAGCATAAACAATCACCGGTATAGTATTCAACTGTTCGTTCGACTTAACCTTTTCCAGGAAGGTAAAGCACGATACATCCGGCATACTGAGATCAATGATTACGCAATCCACTGTACCATCCGTCATGATCCGATAAGCCTCATCGCATGAATATGCAGGGATGCATTCAACATCACCATTGCCAATCATCTCACGCATGGCTTGATTACCCTGCGGATCGCTTTCAATAACCAGCAGTCGTTTATACTTTCGATTTGCAAAGTCTTCTAACTTATCGAATACCTTTTGCATGTCTTCTTTTCGCACCGGCTTCTTGACAAAGTCAAACGCACCGAGCTTCATCGCTTCCTTCTTCATGCTATACCCGGAAATGATTTGTATAGGTATATGGCGATGACTCGGATCGCTCTTCAACTGTCGGAGTACTTCTGTTCCATCGACATCCGGTAACTTCATATCCAGTAATATAGCATCGGGTTTATATTGCCGGGCATAGTGCAACCCCGTGATTCCGCGATGTGCTATAATACCTTTATAGTGTCGTTCGCGTACAAATGAAAGTAAGACCTGTGCAAATTCTTTATCATCTTCAATGATGAGGACCGTCCGGCTGTTTTCTTCCAGTATAGCACGATCGTCATCGGTCTCTTCTTCCACTGCTGCATAGATCTTTTCAAGATTTGATGCCGAAGGTAGTATGTCTTTTGTTTTTGCTTCTGCGGATGCAGTGGTCGCTATTGAAGGTTCTGTGCTTTCGGGATGAATCAACGGCAGATATAGTGTAAATGTACTTCCTTTACCTTCTTCACTTTCAAGGTGTATTTCGCCCTGTAACAATCCGGAAAGTTCGCGGCATATCGAGAGTCCTAATCCGGTTCCGCCATACTTGCGTTTATCGGTACTGTCTACCTGCCGGAAGGCTTCAAATATAATTTCCTGTTTGTCTTTTTGAATTCCTATGCCAGTATCAATCACTGAGAATGCAACAACATCGGGTGTAGTTCTTTTTATAGCACGTAGCTCTACATTGGCAAGGGGTGGATGAATGGCCAATGAGACTGTGCCACCTGTCGGAGTAAATTTGAAAGCATTAGAAAGTAAATTACGAAGGATTTGTACCAGCCGTTGCTTATCGGTTTCAATGATTTTATTATAGCCTGGTGTAATATCGATTTTAAATTCGATGGATTTATTCTTTGCTACCTGTGCGAACATCATGGAGAGGTCACTGACAATTTCCCCGAATGAAAATTTGTCAATCTCGAGATCCATTTTTCCTGCTTCTACTTTTGACAGATCGAGTATATCGTTGATCAGCGTAAGCAACTCGTTCCCGGAGTTGTAAATAACATGTGCGTATTTTAATTCCTTTTCAGTAAGTGAATCATTTTTGTTTTCGAGAAGCAGCTGTGTGAGTATAAGTATACTATTCAAAGGCGTTCGCAACTCATGTGACATGTTCGCCAGGAATTCTGATTTATACTTACTAACGGATTCAAACTCCAGCGCTTGTTCCTCAACTACTGCTTTTGCTTTTTCAAGCTGCTCTTTTTCATTCTCCAGTAAATTGGCTTTTTCTTCAAGCAGCGCATTGGACTCCTGTAATTCTTCCTGTTGTGCTTTTAAGTCTGCTTCCGATTTTTCAATAGATTCAAGTTTCTCAAGGAGCTCATCGTTGAATTGCCGGAGTTCTTCCTGCTGCGATTCGAGTTCTTCTGCCTGGTGCTGCGTTTCTTCCAATAGTGCTTTGAGCTGCACACGTGACTGCGATGAGTTGAATGCTATCGCTATATTGTTTCCAATCATCTGCAGATATTCAAGTGCAAGAGGAGTGAAGGGATGTAAGGCACCAACTTCCAACACACCTTTTACTTTGCCGATGTACATGAAAGGAAATACGAGTATATTTCCGGGGGTTCGGTTGCTTGTTGCCGAAGAGATTTTCATATACTCCTCCGGTACGTCTTCAACCACTATATACTTATTGCTTTGCGCTGCCTGGCCTACAAGCGATTGTCCTAATACAAATGATTCTCTGTCAGTGGTAGTTTGAAGTGCATAACTACCGGTTAAATATAGATGGCCGTTTTCCAGAAGATATATAGCACCCACCTGTGCTTTCAGGTAGTTTGCTATTTGTGCTATAATATCATTGGCCAGGATGTGGATTTCTTTTTCTTCACGTAGCACATTATTCAACTCATGATTTCCGGCCAGGAGCCAGGCTCGCGTTTCTTTTTCTTCGGAGAGTGTCCGAAGATTTTTCTTCATATTATAGAGTGCCTTTCCTAAAATATCAAGGTCACTTCGCACCGTTATTTCAGCATGATAATCGCCTTTGCCTATAGCGTCAGCAAGCTGCACATATCCTTTAAATACAGCAATCATTTGGTTGAATGACGTGGCCAGTTGTCCCATTTCATCTTGCGTTGAAATATCAAGCTTGAAGTTTATATCGCCATTCATAACGCGTTCCGTGGCGTCTTTCATTTTACCAATGGACCCTGCAACTTCTTTTATGGTGATGAGCGAAATAACGAGGAGCGTAAATACTACGAGAAGGGCAAGTATACTATTCCTAATCAGCGATGATGTAATGGTTTTTAATTCCAGATTTATATTTTCCTGAATGGTGTCCAGTATTTTGGCTTCAATTGTATAGAGTGTATTGACGGAAGCATTTACATTCGCCAGCCATTCTTTGGAGTCTAACGCAGTCATTGTTGTAAATCCACGTATAAAAGCAGAGTCTATAGCAGATTGCGTCTGCACGACTGATGGGTTTGATATATAACTTGTTTGCACATATTGCAGAAGCGCGGGTGAAGTATACTTTTTGAACTTATATAAATTGATATCAAACTTTCCTTTTACTGCCGAGAAATTGCCATAGCCATTTCCCTGAAAGCCCTGGCTACTTGCAGCGAGGAATAAGTCATTCCTGATTTGCGACAGAAATTCTTTCGCGTACAATAAAAATTGGAGGCATTCTAATTGTTTCTTTATATCAATGTTTTCGGCAGCTTCACCGATATCATTTATAATATTGAGCAAACAGAGATTGATACTGTCCACATTATGCTGGGTCTGTGTGGATTCGTTGCTTCGAAGCTTTATGATTGCGGTAAGAGAATCAATATCCCTACCGTTGTTTTTAAAGCGATGATAAAATTCCTGTAGATCTGCGAGTGTCTTGCTGGTTTGTCCTTCTTGCTGTTGCCAGGCCTCTTTGTCAGCAGGTGAACGACTTGACGAAAAAATAACTGCCGCTGTGCGCTCATGTTGCAGCTGATGAATGAGGTCTCCAATTTTTGCAGTTGCCTGAAGATTCTGAGCGATTTGAATGTTTGTCTTCCGTAACTCCAGCTGTGTTGTAATGGTCTTTTGCAGAAAGTATAAAACAATGGAAAAAGGAAGTACGATGAGGAGGATAAGTTTATTTCGAATAGAAAGATTCTTCAAGAATTTCATTTGAACAATGTTATTACCAAACGCTTACAACTCCACCACCTTATGCTTCGTGCTTGGAAGGGATCTTCCTGGTGGCCGGAGAATAAATAACTTATTAAACTATATCCTGATCCAACCAGTGTATATGCACTGGCGGAACAACGGTTATTAAATCTAGTGATCTGTTGTTGAATAGTAAAGAGATATTTTCTTCCTATAGCGATTTAATAAATGTGTAAACGGAAGCGCTATAGATGCGGATTTACTTTATGTGCAAGAGATTGGTAAATGTTTAAACACTAAACAATGTAGCTACTAGCATTTCGAATTCCACAAAAGCTATATCCGCAACATGCTATATCATTTGCCAACGTTCAATCACGATGCTACTTCATAAGTATATCGTATTGGAGACCTGTGATATGAACCTATCATCGCAACTGGATTGCGATTTATGATGAACTTTCTGATGGTGATTGGACAACGTCACAAAAAGACACGAGAACTTCGCTACATCCAACAGTGCATCATTTCGGTAAATCTTCCCCTTCAATAATTTATCTCTTAAATGTAAGAGGATGACCAAAAAACGAGAAATATTTTTTTTGAAAAAACTTAGATTTACAACGTTAACATACCCTAACACCTATTCTAAATGATTAATTTTATCATCTATGTCCTAAAGCGTTTTGCCTGGTTTAAAAGACTGAACGCAAAAATCACGTACGAGATCTTAGCGAAGTATATCCCTGCCAGCAACTGGCAATTCATGAACTACGGATATATTGCAACAAAAGAAGAAAGCAAACTTTGCATCACACAACATCAAGGGACACAGTTTTATCCTTTGTGTATGTACCACTATCTCGCCTCCATGGCCGAAATAAGGGGAAAACATATACTTGAAGTGGGAAGTGGCAGAGGAGGCGGAGCCAAGCATGTAACCTCTTTCTTTAGCCCCTCACTTTATATTGGTATGGATCTGGCACAAAGTGCGGTTGATCTGGCAAGCAAACTTCACAACTCGTCTAATCTTAAATTTATTCAGGGAAGTGCAGAAAGTATACCGTTGGCTGATAATTCTGTAGATGTAGTGCTCAACGTTGAATCAAGTCACGCTTATGGATCGGTTGAGAAGTTTTTAGATGAAGTAAGGCGTGTTCTTAAGCCTGGAGGATATTTGCTATTGGTTGATTTCAGATCGAAAGAAAACATGGCTGTATTCAAGGAACAGCTGCTTGCCTCGGGGCTGGATTGTCTCGGTGAAGAAGATATCAGCGACAATGTTGTTCGTTCCATTGAAGCAGAAGATGAGAATAAGAAAAAGCATATCGAGTCGCTCGTTCCACCACGTTGGCAAAAACTTTTTAATGAATTTGCAGGCGTTGTAGGATCTAAATTCCATTGCACGTTAAAAGACAGATCACGTTTGTACTACCGATTTGTTTTACAAAAATCAGCCATGGCTGCTTAGTCTGTTCATACCCGCTATATATACTATATCTCTTCATAAAGGCTTCACTAATATTAACAGTTGTCTTTATGAAGAGATTTTAGCCGTTACCGTTTAATTCTCACTTTTTTTTGTCTCTTATCCCGCTACCCCGTTGTTTTCATTGACCTGTTAAGTGCTCTGTAGCAACAATTTTTGGTAGCTAGGTGAAAATACGGAGTTGTTAATCTGTATTTAATCTATCACAACCTCATGGATAACCCGGTGTTCACGACTTTATTCTTCCTACCATCTTTGTGGGTATGTATATAGTGTCAAAGGCTTAATCCAATCATTGAATGAAAGAGTTTATCAGGAAGAACACCATCGTAGTGGCCGTTACGCTTGTAGCAGTTTTGCTAATCGTAAATGCACTCTCTATTTACAAGAACAGGGATACAATCGCCAGGAACAATGCGATTCGTAAACAATCCGAAGGTATAATTAAACAAACGGATAATCTTGTCAGCTATCTTTTGCATAGTATGGACCTGGGACTTAGAGCGTATGGAGTAACAAAGAACCCCGCCATGTTGGGGCCGCTGGAAGGAGCGACTTCGAATACTGATTCTTTATTTCAAATGTTGAAGACAGATCTCCAAGAACAATCCTATGATGTGTCTGAATTGCAGGAGCTCCATAAAGATTTTAGTGACTATGGTACATACTGTTTTAAGATGGTCGAGATGGTAAAGTTGGATAGTATGAATGCTTTTCAGCAAATGCTTGAGGAGGACCGAGGATTACAGCTATGGTCGCACTGGAAAGATGTAGGAAGTAAAATCCTTACATATGAAAATGCAATGAACCAGGAAGCTGAGGCGAGCTATAAAGCAGCTATGGACAATAACCTATATCTACAGATTTTTATTCTGTTGATTGGCCTGCCGACATTAGTGTTTATCGTAGTGAAATTAAGGAATGATGGCAAGGAACGACTTACGCTGTTGTCTGATCTCGAAAAGAATAATCGTCAATATGTATTTAATCCTGGGGCTGCTGTCGAATTTCATAGACCGGAAGAAGTAATCGAACACTCTATTCGCAATTTTCAAAACGCAAGTCAATTCATTGAAAGTATATCGCAGGGTAAGTATGATGCTACGTGGGCAGAGCTAAACGAAACAAATCAAAGTCTCAATGAAACAAACCTTGCGGGAAGACTTACAAAAATGCGTGATCAACTCAAGCAGCTAAAGAAGGATGAAGAGAAGCGGTTATGGAGCAATGAAGGCTTAACGAAATTTACCGAGATCGTAAGAAACCATCAGCAAAACTTATCGGATCTCTCCGGGGAGATTATTATATACCTGACCAAGTATATGGGAGCGCAGCAGGGCGGATTATTTGTGTTGAATGATGCAAATGGAACTGAATATCTTGAACTGATGGCGTGTTATGCGTACGACCGTAAGAAATATATAGAGCGTAAAATTGATATTGGCGTTGGCTTGATCGGACAAGCTTTTCTGGAAGGCGAAACAACAATGCTTACGAAAGTGCCGAAAGGATATGCCTATATTAGTTCGGGGATGGGTGAAACCATTCCGGGTTGTGTTCTGATAGTGCCGCTGAAATACAACGGTAAAATTGAAGCGATCATTGAGCTTATTGGATTGAATAAATTTGAAGCGCATGAGGTATCATTTCTTGAAAAAGCAGGAGAGTTTGTTGCTGCAGCCTTGCAGAGTGTAAGAACTACCGACAGAATGCACCATCTTTTAACGGACTCTCAACGGCAAGCTGAAATCATGCGTGCTGCTGAAGAAGAAATGCGTCAGAATATGGAAGAGCTTTCATCGACACAAGAAGAAATCCAGCGCAGGGAAATAGAATCAGGAGAACGGATCAAACAATTGGAAGAAGAACAAAAGGCTCTTTACCTGAAACTACAGCAGGAAGAAAAACTTAATAAGGAGAATCAACTAAGCAATTCTGCTTTGGCCAACGCACTAAAAAAATTACAGGAACGTGAAGCTAACTTAACTGAGCAGCTGGAGCGTTTAAAGGATACAAGTTTGCCCGGATACAATGAATAATTTCAATTTGTGATTCCAGCAAGTACGGTAGCATAATTGTTTAACTATAGCGACACAAATGATCGCTTTCGAACAGTTTATTTTCTATGAATGGGCACTTGCCTTTTGAACACGTAGGGTAAAGAGCAAATTGATTCGGAAATGCAGCTTTTGGATCATGGCATTTGTTTCGTATAGGTTTATTGGGAACGTAAAATTCCTGGTAAACTGAATTAAAACAATTATACTTATACAGGTATGCTGCGACACAACTTGCTCCTCATCTATAGAAACTTTAAAAAGTTTAAAAGCACTTTCTTCATAAACCTGATTGGATTATCCACAGGTTTGGCTTGTACGCTGTTAATATACCTGTGGGTAAAGGATGAACTGAGCGTTGATAAATTTCTAGAGAAGGATAGTCAGTTATACCAGGTGCAGGAGCACCGTGTAAAGTCGAATGGGATATGGACATCTCCCACTACGTCTGGGCCACTGGCAGAAACCTTGACCAGCGAAATGCCGGAAGTAGAGTACTCAGCTTCGGTTACCCGACCCGATAGAATAACGCTTTCGGTTGACGATACTAATCTCAAAACCTTGGGACGGTCTGCAGGGAAAAACTATTTCAAAATTTTCTCATATAGACTGATCGATGGGAACCGTGATAATGTATTGACGGATAAGAATTCCATTGTGATATCAGATGCATTGGCAATCCGGTTATTTAATACCACCGAAAACCTTATCGGCAAACCGATTGAACTTGATAATGAGTCAAAATTATTTGTTACCGGTATATTTAAGAAAATGCCGCTCAATGCATCCGACCAATTCGATTTTGTTCTTTCGTTTGAAAAATTTAAAGAAGGAAGAAGTTTTCTTGAAACCTGGAACAGCACGTCAGTACTTACCTATATATTGCTAAAAGAAGGTACGGATGTAAAGGCTTTTGATCAAAAGATAAAAGACCTGGTAAAAGTAAAAACGGATAATAACGTAACACACCGTACACTATTTACGAAGCAATATTCTAAAAACTATCTCTATGGTAAATATGAGAATGGTGTACTGACAGGTGGTAGAATCACATACGTCAAGCTATTCTCTATCATCGCTATATTTATATTGGTAATTGCGTGCATCAATTTTATGAACTTGTCTACTGCCAAAGCTTCGCGTAGAATTAAGGAAGTAGGTATAAAAAAAGCAGTAGGGGCGGCTCGTAAGACATTGATCTATCAATACCTGGGAGAGTCGCTGTTGTTAAGCTTCCTGTCACTGTTGTTAGCCATTCTTATCGTAGATATAGCGCTTCCACATTTTAATATTATTACAGGTAAATATCTCGCTTTGAATTTTAATCCAGCGTTGATCCTTTCCTGTATTGGTGTCTCCATTTTTACCGGTATTGCTGCCGGCAGTTACCCCGCTCTATATTTGTCAGGATTTAATCCCGCTACAGTTCTGAAAGGAAAAATTAATACTGCAATAGGGGAGTTGTGGGCACGGAAAGGATTAGTAGTTTTTCAATTTGCACTGTCGGTTATCTTTATCGTTTCGGTACTCGTGGTATATAAACAAATCGAGTATGTGCAATCTCAAAACCTCGGGTATAACAAAGATAACGTCCTATATTTTCCGCGTGAAGGAAAGATGTGGCAAGAAGAACCACTCGAGAGTTTTATCGCAGGTATACGTGCGATACCGGGAGTAATGAGCTCATCGAGTATAAGTCATACGATGACAGGGCATAACAGCGGTACCTATGGTGTTGTATGGGAAGGTAAAGCGGAGGACGATGCTACAGAATTTGAAAACTTCACCGTTAATTACGACATGATGGAAACGCTGGGGATAGAAATGAAGGAAGGGCGTACGTTTTCTAAAGAGTTTGGCGCGGATAGTTCGAAGATCATTTTTAATGAAGCAGCGATCGAATTTATGGGATTGAAAGATCCGATAGGAAAGACTGTAAAGCTATGGGGTGAAGAGATGCAGATCATCGGTGTTGCAAAGGATTTTCATTTTGAATCACTGCACGAAAAAGTGAAGCCGGTGTTTTTCAGGTTGGAACCCGGTGATACCTATCTTGTTATGAGCAAACTTGCTGCAGGTGCTGAAGCAGAAACAATCGGACGAATTAAAGATTACTATCAGAAAGTGAACCCCGGCTTTATATTCGAGTATAAATTTCTGGATAACGAGTATCAGGCGCAATATGTAGCGGAACAACGTGTAGCATTGCTTTCGCGGTACTTTGCAGGCCTCGCCATTCTTATATCATGTTTGGGATTATTTGGTCTCGCTGCCTTTACCGCAGAAAGAAGGCTAAAAGAAATAGGCATCAGAAAAGTATTGGGATCAAGTGAATTCGGTATAGTATACTTACTCTCTGGCGACTTCACTAAAATGGTTATTCTGGCAATTTGTATAGCCTGCCCGGTGAGTTATATACTTTTAAAATTCTGGTTGAGTGATTTTGCGTACAAGATCGATCTTACCGCATGGTACTTTGTAGGAGCTGGCATTATGGCCTTGCTCACAGCCTGGATAACGGTAGGGGTACAGGCCATTAAAGCAGCCCGCGTCAATCCGGTGAAATGCCTTAAAGATGAGTAATTCAAATTGTATTACAATATGGTGTCACTCTTCCGGATGTATACAAAGGTTTCCACTTAAATAATGAAATGGTAGTTTCTCTTTTTAATTTTTAGTTTTATATAGGCATATCTGATTAATCACAAGTATGCGTTAGTATAATCTTAAAAGTTATAAACAACCATGGAATATAGACAACTGGGAGCATCAGGTTTACGAGTACCTGTATTAAGCTTTGGAACTGCTACCTTCGGAGGACACGGCGATTTTTTTAAAGCCTGGGGCGCTACGCAAGTAGAAGAAGCCAGGCACTTGATAAATCTTTGCCTCGATGCTGGTGTAAATATGTTTGATACTGCGAATGTATACTCTGCCGGTCTCTCGGAAGAGATCTTCGGAAAAGCTATACTGGGACAGCGTGATAAAATATTGATTTCCACAAAAGCTACTTTTCCAACCGGGAAGGGTGTCAATGACTATGGATCTTCGCGTTATCACCTGATACGTGCTTGTGAAGAAAGTCTGAAGAGACTTCAAACAGATTACATTGATATATACCATCTGCATGGTTTTGATGCCAATACTCCGGTAGAAGAAACACTTAGTGCCTTACATACCCTTGTGCAAAGTGGTAAGGTTCGTTATATAGCATGCTCTAATTTTTCAGGTTGGCATTTGATGAAGTCTCTCTCGGTTTCCGAACGGTACGGCTGGACAAAATATATAGCGCATCAAGCGTATTACTCGCTGGTGAACCGCGATTTCGAATGGGAACTTATGCCACTCGGTATTGATCAGAATGTCGGCACCATCGTGTGGAGCCCACTGGCCTCCGGGCTTTTAAGTGGTAAGTATAGACGCAATCAACCAATGCCTGCGGATGCACGGATCGCTCAAGGCGGAAGTCCGGTTCCCGCGTTTGCTGTTTCAGACGATGTATTTTATAAAATCATTGACGTACTCGATGAGTTGTCACAAGAAACAGGGAAGAGTATAGCACAGATATCATTAAACTGGCTTTTGCAGCGACCAACGGTTTGCAACATCATTATAGGTGCTCGAAATGAAGAACAACTGAAACAGAACCTCGGTGCAGTGGGATGGAATCTGACTACCGAACAGGTTAAGAAACTTGATGCTGCCAGCGAAGTGCCAGTAATCTATCCATACTGGCACCAACGTCAATTCGCGATGTTGAATGCTGCGCCAGTCTTGTATAAATAGTGAAGATGAAAAATATTATACATGTATATAAGCAAATGCCTGCTTTGTTTGGTATATAGTATAGCGTGCTATATACTTTGCGTTTGTTCGGGTTCTGCTGTGTATGCACAGAGTACTCAATTTAATGTGCTGGCATTCTATACGGCAAAGCATGATGCCGCGCACATTAGCTATGTACACGAAGCGAACCGATGGTTTACACAGGCTGCTGCAAAGTATAATTTTCGATATGATTCCACCAATAACTGGAACAAACTGAATGCAGAGTATCTTTCGCATTACCAGGTTGTATTATTTTTAGATACGCGTCCGGACTCAACTACACAACGCGATGCTTTTCGCAAGTATATGGAACAAGGTGGAGCCTGGATGGGATTTCACTTTGCTGGCTTTGCGCTTACACCGTCTGCCTATCCTCAGAATTGGGACTGGTATCATTCAGACTTCCTTGGTGCGGGTGAGTATAAGGGAAATACATGGCGACCTACTTCCGCTATACTTCGTATAGAAGACAGAAAGCATCCGGTAACGAAACGTCTTCCGGTAACTTTTAAGTCATCACCAAACGAATGGTATAGTTGGAAAAACGACTTGCGTAAAAATCCTGCTATAAAAATATTGTTGTCAATTGACTCCACGAGTTTTCCTTTGGGCACCGGTCCAAAGCAACATGAGGTCTGGCACAATGGCTACTACCCTGTTGCATGGACTAATACTAAGTATAGAATGATCTATATAAATATGGGCCACAACGATATAGATTACGAAAAGGGGACGGACAAAACGTTATCGTTCACATTTGAAAACGATAATCAAAATCAATTCATTATAGATGGATTGGTGTGGCTGGCTGGCAGAAAGAAGAAATAAGTTAAATCAAATCTTCTCTCTTAAAGCGATTGTGTAATTTTTCGAACGCTCTCGTTGCGTCAAATTCGTCCAATGATGGTAAAGGAAGTTTATCGGAGAGCTGATCAACTTCTGATTTCAGCGAGGGGTTTTCAGCCCAGAGTATATCCAGTTTGGCTAAATCTTGCTGGCTGGTTTCTGCCTTAAGATACCGCTTAATAAGAGACCATTCCTGCGTGTTCAGTCTTTTCATTTAAATACTGTATACTAATGAAAAGACGAATTTATGATCGTATTACCCTGAATAAAAAATGAATGAATTTTTATCAGGGCAAAGTATACTTAAGCAGCACGCAGAGAACCGCGAAGGTGCTTCAGTGCCCGGCTCATCTGTGTTTCTACAGTCTTGATGCTGATATTAAGCTTGGTGGCAATTTCTTTATACTTGAACCCATGGTCACGGCTCAGTTCGAAGATCAGCCGGCATTGTCTGGGCAAACTGGCGACTGATTTTTCTACGCGGGAATTAAACTCCTGCTGAATCAGCAGTTCCTGACTGTCAATGTTTTCAGCGGCCAGCTGCGTGATTTCGTCCAGGTCGCACCAGATCGTTTTCTTTATTTTGCGCAGATAATCAAAGGCGCGATTGCGCACTGCAGTATATAGATACGCTTTAGGCGATGTCATGGTAATCTGCTCGCGGTTCTTCCATATAGTATAGAACACATCGCTCACAAGTTCTTCAGCCACTTCCTTTACATGCACAAACTTGACACAGAAAACGCACAGATGCGGGTACATATCTGTAAACAATTTCTGGAAGGCTGCGTAGTCGTTTTTCTGAAGGATCCGGTCCATGAGAAGGTTTATGTCTGAAGCATCCTTTGATGTTCCCGGGAATTTTGAGGCGCTTTCTGAATAAATAGTTGTAACTGGTATAGGCTTATTCATATTACGAAATCGATTGATTGATCTAATTTTCAACTTTTTTTCAAGTATTCCTGCTTTTGTTGAAACATTTTTTACAAAATTTTTCCGAGACCGTTCCCGGGAACGGGAACAAATGCTATTTTTATGAGATCCTGATTTCCACCTGAAGCTCATGCAGAAGAAAGTCATTACTATTAAAGACATTGCCCGTATGTTGGGCATTTCGAAATCAACTGTATCACGCGCACTGGCCGGCCGCTCCGATATTCATCCGGAGACAAAACGAAAAATTCTTGATCTAGCCAGTCAGTTGCAATATGAACCGAATACGCTTGCTATAAATCTCAAGCAACAAAAAACCAATACTATAGGAGTAATCGTGCCTGAGACTATAAATCGTTTTTTTGCGCGTGCCATTGGTGGTATACAAAAGCAAGCAGACATGGCGGGCATGAACGTAATGATCTGTCAGTCGAACGAATCCTATATAGCAGAGAAGAAGAATCTTCATTCACTGGTCTCCAGCAGAGTAGATGGCATCATTGTGTCGATCTCTACAGAAACTGATCGATCCGATCACTTCGTGTCCTTAACCGAAAAAGGTATACCGCTTGTATTCTTCGACCGGGTATTCGAAGATATAGTAGCATCGCAGGTGGTTACAAATAATTACGAGATTGCCATGGAAGGTACTGAGCATCTGATTGAGCAAGGTTGTAAGCGCATTGCTTTTGTCACGGGACCGGAGCATTTATTTAACAGTCGAAGTCGCCTGAGCGGATACCTCGATGCACTACGCAAACATAATGTGCAAGTGAAGGATTCATATATAGTACATTCTCATTATCGAAGCGATAAAGTAGAAGAGTATACACGCTACCTTCTCAATTTACCACAGCGACCAGACGCTATCTTTGCGATCAACGACTATGCGGCTCTTGAAATGATTCATATCATGAAGAAGAGCGGACTCCGTATTCCTCAAGATGTAGCAGTGCTTGGTTTTAACAATGAGAATCTCTGTCGCTTTGTAGAGCCTTCACTGAGTAGCATCGATCATCCGGCACATGATATTGGTGCAAGTGCTGCAGAGATCCTCATCAATCACATCCGCCACCAGGATCTGAAACCTGAAAAACGTGTTATAAAAAGCAATCTTATTATTCGTGAATCAACGGAAGTGAAATAGAAATGTACGATGCAGATATAAACCCTGCAGCAGTGCAATAAGCCGCCTTTGTTTTAAAAATTGGGGATGCTGTTAAGGGGTTTTGTTTTGAGAGCCGAATTCATAATCTTGTATAATCAAAAGTCTATTATGAACGGAATAAGCGTTGCAGCGCAATTGAACAATCCGAAGACTGTGCGCGCATGGTATATGTATGACTGGGCGAACTCGGTTTATTCTCTCGTAATTACCACGGCTATTTTTCCAATTTACTATAAAGCGATTGCGGTAACCAACGGTACCGATACGGTACAGTTCATAGGCTTCAGCATTCAGAACTCTGTGCTATATTCATACGCGTTGTCTTTTTCTTTTCTGATAGTCGCAGCTATACTTCCGCTACTTTCAGGCGCAGCTGATTATACCGGCAACAAAAAGATGTTCATGAAATTTTTTGTATGGTTGGGAAGCTTGTCCTGTATGGGCCTATACCTCTTCGATGATATTAACACACTTGAATGGGGAATAGCATGCTCTATTCTGGCAAGTATAGGTTACTCCGGCAGCCTCGTTTTTTATAATGCTTTCCTGCCCGAGATTGTGAGTCATGACAAGTATGATGTTACCAGTGCAAAAGGATTTTCCATGGGCTACTACGGCAGTGTTATACTCATGGTAATCTGTTCGGTGATTATTATGAACCATAAGCTTTTCTATTTTTCAACGGAAGGTGAAGCAACGCGATTTTCTTTTCTGTTAGTAGGAGTATGGTGGATTGGTTTTTCGATGATTCCATTCGCGATCCTTCCGGATAATCCGTATGCAAGAAAAGCCGTGGGCAATATCTGGACAAAAGGATATGAGGAAATAAGAATGGTGTGGAGGAGCCTTCATACCCTTCCAAACCTGAAGCGATACCTTGCTGCTTTCTTTTTTTATAACATGGGAGTGCAGTCGGTGATGTACCTGGCAACGCTTTTTGGTACCGATGTATTACACTTGAAAACCGACAGCCTGATTATGACCGTGGTGATTATCCAACTGGTTGGATCTATAGGGGCCTGGTTGTTTGCAAAAGTATCGCAGTCAAAAGGGAATCTATACTCCTTGATGATCATGATCGTCATCTGGGTGGGAGTATGCATAGGAGCTTACTATGTAACTACAGAGTATCAGTTTTACGGACTGGCATTTGTAGTCGGCATGGTAATGGGAGGGATTCAATCCTTATCGCGCGCCACGTATTCAAAACTTATTCCCCACGATACAGTGGACCACACGTCTTACTTCAGCTTTTATGATGTAACCTATAACTTGTCCATCGTGCTGGGTACATTCTCGTATGGCTTCATCGATCACATAACAGGGAGCATGCGCTATAGCGCACTCACCCTGGGATTATACTTTATTATAGGGATGCTCATTCTTTTCAGTGTTAATCGCGAGGCCATCCGAAAAGATATAGCCTGAGCAGGCGATTAGTATTGAAGATGCTTTACCGTAACACCGTTGTTGATCAACTGGCGTAATGAATCGATTCCAATTCTCAAATGAAGTTCGACGTACTTTTGTGTAACGGTCAGATCACTTACTTCAGTCTTTACACCTTCAGGCACCATCGGTTGATCCGATACCAGTAACAAAGCTCCTGTCGGAATTTTGTTGTAGAACGCTGTAGAGAAGATGGTAGCCGTTTCCATATCTATAGCCTGCGCACGGATCTTGCGAAGATATTCTTTAAACTCTTCATCCCATTCCCATACTCGGCGGTTCGTAGTATATACTGTGCCAGTCCAGTAATCTTGTTTGTAATCACGTATAGTTGTAGAGATTGCTTTTTGTAAGGCAAATGAGGGCAACGCAGGAACCTCAGCAGGGAAGTAGTCATTCGATGTTCCTTCACCGCGTATAGCAGCAATCGGTAAGATTAAGTCACCGATATCATTTTTCTTTTTCAAACCTCCACATTTTCCGAGGAAGAGTGCTGCTTTGGGCTGGATCGCACTGAGGCAATCCATAATGGTTGCTGCATTCGGACTGCCCATACCAAAATTGATAATGGTGATACCTTCTGCTGTAGCACTTCGCATCGCGCGATCGAGTCCGGTAATGGGTGTGTTATGCCATTCGGCAAACATCTTCACGTAATTGTCAAAGTTGGTCAGCAGTATATATTCTCCAAACTTGTCGAGCGGCTGGCCGGTGTAGCGAGGAAGCCAGTTTTCTACTATTTCTTTCTTTGTTTTCATACTTCTAAAAATACCAAATCATTGGCGATTGGTAATGATGAGCGGTTTAATTTTGAATTGTTATTTTGTACTCACAATTGTTGTGTTCACAATTCACATGGCCTTATAAAAGATTTTAGTTAAAAATAGTTTCTTTGCCGTATGGTTCAACTCAATCTTCCGGCCTTCGATCATCAGCTGAAGCAAGCCGATGGTAAACGTTGGATCTTTGATATTCTTCGCAGGAAATACCTTGTGCTTACTCCCGAAGAATGGGTTCGGCAACACTTCGTCCATTATATAATAAATGAATTGCAGTATCCGAAAGCGCTGATTAAAGTGGAAGGTGGACTTTCTTACAATAAACTTTCAAAGCGATCTGATATTGTCGTATTCAATCGGGATGGTAAACCTTGGATGGTAATTGAATGTAAAGCTCCGGATATACCTATAAACGACAGCACGGTTCAACAGGCATCGGTATACAATGCTACACTTCGCGCAAATTTCCTGGTGGTAACAAACGGCTTGCGTCATTTTCTTTTTCGTACCGATTGGAATAGTAACACCACCCGCGTATTGGACGCTATGCCTGAATATATATAAATTAAAAAAGGCTGTGTTCAACAGCCTTTTTTAATTTATAGGAAAATGATTTTCTACTGCTTGTTTGCTACAATGATTTTCTTACGGACTACTTCTCCTTTTGCAGATTTTAACTGAAGGATATATATACCACCGGCAAATTCCGAAGTGCTGATGACTTTCGTATTCTCACCATTTTTAAATTGACTGGTATATACTTCGCGTCCGAAGCCGTCAAGTAAACTTACCGGCAATGCCTGGCTGGCTGGTTGTGGCAATTGAATATTTAGTAATCCCTGTGTTGGGTTCGGATAAACATTTACTTCTGCCGCATATCCATGCTCTATACCGGTTACGAGATCAGGCTCAACAGTAGCATCCAATATTTTCGCCTGGTATACATTTTTATTTCCGCCTTCAATGCTCTGTAAAAATACCACGATAGCACCGTTTCCACTGGTAATCAGATTCCTGTTATTCCAGACTACTTCAGGGAGAGCGATGGTGCCCAGTGGAGCAATGTCTTCGGTGAGTTTTATACCGGCCGCTGTTGGAAGCATTTCCTTGGCCACAAAACTCAATTCTGTATCACCGTTACTTCCCAGCATAGAAGCTTCCGTGATGGACTTTTCAACAATAGCGGTAAATAGATTTATACCGGCTGTTGGAATCGTCTGGTTGGTGGCATTCGTGATACTGGTCTGAATCCTTACAAGTTCGCCATCCTTCACCAACACGGTGTTGATGCGAACGGCAGAAGGAGTTAGTACGCGATCATTATATAATTGTGTAAGGCCCGCGACATTATTTACTACGGATCCATCTAAACTAAACATCGATGTGTTTGTGATTCCATAGAACGCGGTTCTCGAATTGTTGATCTCTACGTTCGCCTTGTTAAGCGGATCTTCGCCTGGGAATGCTGTGTGGAATTCTATCTTCGCTACCTCCGTTGAGTTACTGGAGAATGCACTGAAGGCATCATTGTGCAGTTTTGTATTCGCTGCAGCCGATGTGTTGGTAAAGCTCTCCACCAATACGGTTCTGGTTCTTTCGCCAATGAAAACATTATCGAATGCAAACCCTTCTCTACGCGGTATATTACTTGCAAATGCAACTCTGAAAACTACATTAGGCTTGCCGATCAGGTTATCCAACTTGAAGATCGCTCTGCGCCATCCGCCATATATACCAGTCCAGCCCAAGTCGTTGGCAGATTGGTTACCAGGACTACTGGATATACCACTTTCATCATACCAGTTAGCACCCTGTCCGATTTGTCCAATGACAATCCAGTTTGCATCGTTCTCTATATTTCCATTTTCGTTATACTGAAGTACAGCACCATCATTTCCGGAAGGTGTATCAGACCAGATGTCGAGGGAGATGATAGGCTTTTGAGCTTGTGTAAAATCATAGCACTGACTAAGCACCCATGATTGTTCATTGCTATTACTGTTGCCTGTGAGGTTGGTGTCCCATGCATTTCCACCGCCACCTGCAGAAGCATCTTTGTTTATAACAGCTCCCGATGGTTTGCCATAAGCCCATGATGATTTTATACCACCAGCAATCCAGCCATCTGTACCGGCATCAAAGTCTTGTGAGTATGAATTTGTCTCTGTAATCGCAGGATATGCAGGAACGATGAACACTGGTTTTTGCACAGTATCCTTACAGTTGGCAATAGTCGTTACAATGAGTTGCACGGAATCAACACCAACCGATGTATAGTTTACAGTAGGATTTTTCCCTACTCCTGAAGTACCAATAGTTAATTGATTTGCTTTTGCAAAGTTCCAGGTATATGACTGAATATTCGCATCTGCAATGTTGGATGTATTGGCAAAGAAAGAAGTATTGGAACCTGTTACAGCATCGTAACAAACCTTCTCCCATGTAAATGTAGAGTTAGGATTCGGGTTAATGGTAACTGGAATTGGTGCAGGTGTAACAACACAACCATCCGAAGTAGTCATGGTATATTGAATCAGGAAGTTTCCAAGGCCACCGAAAATATGGTTTGGACTAAAATATGTACCCGTTGTTTTTCCGAGGTTTGTTCCCGCAGGTACATTTCCATCACCAGCCACCAGAGATGTTCCATCTCCAAAGGTCCAACCAGTACTGGCAATGGTAGACGTTGATGAACCCGGAACCATCGTTGAGTTGTTGGTAATGCTTACCGGGAATCCGTTACAAGCAGTTCCTATACTGATAGAAGGATTGATAGTAGGAAGTATAGTAATTGCTAAGTCTTGAGTATTAGAACAAGTTGTTGATGGATTTTGATATACCAAGTGTAAATTATAACCACCGGGTGAAAGCAAAGAAGGATTTAATTGAACCGTACCTGCGCCAGGATTAGGCACCAACGCTGAGCCTATACCTCCGGAACCAGACCATGATCCATTAGGAGCCGTAAGACCTTGATCTCTTGCTTCGAATGTAACAAAGCCTCCTGTAACACAAATTCTGTTTACATCCGGTATAGATGCAATGATATCAAGACCAGGCAGAGGTTTTACAGTAATTGTAATTTTTGTGCGTGCACCTTCACAACTGTTTACAGTTTGCGTTGCCGTAAAGCTATAGATCGCAGCTACTGTATTATTGATTCCCAGGTTAGCCGCTGAAGGATTACTTCCCGAATATATAAGAGCATCTGTAGCATCATACCATTTCACATTTGATCCGGTCACTACCAGGTCGCTGTTTGGTATAGCTTGATTAACGCAATACTCGCGGCTGAAATCTGATACTGGCGCACCTGGACTTGCATTTACCACTACTGCAAGTGAGAGTGGTGCTTGTGTACTCTCGCATCCGTTGATCGTTCGGGTTACATAAAAATTAGATGTTCCGGCAATCAAATTACTTACAGGGGGAAGGAATGAATTTCCTATACCCACTTGGTTGGTAGGAGGATTGTTAGAATACCAACTATAGGTTGTTCCAGGAATAGAAGATGCAGTAAAGGAACTTACCGTAGTGCCCTGACAAAGTTCTATCGTTGTACCCGGACTAATGTTCCCCGTTGGGACAATGGACGGACGTGCACTGACTGTGATCACCTGAGGATCGGATGTACTGCTACAAAGCGTTGCCGGATCCTGATAGGTATAGGTTATATTGAAATTTACAGGTGTAGCGGTAGTCACTCCCGATACAGATGCGGGGTTAAACGTCCAGACGGTAGGCGTTCCTCCACTTGAAATAGAAGTTTGCTTCCCGGCCGAAGCGGTGAAGAAATCCGTTCCTGTTGAATTTGAATTGGCAGGATCTCCGGTTAATACGACCGGAGGTTCATCGGCACAGAAGAATGTTTTCGGCATCGAAAAATTTGGCTTTTGTGCTTTCTTGATGGTAACGAATTGCCACTCTGTACTGGTGAACAGTCCGTTCGATACTGTGAACCCTATATATATACCATAAATACCAGTATAAGTCTGAGTCGCGATATAAATGGATTCGTATAGTTTGGGATCAAAGACATTCGCGGCTGGTGTTGTAAGATCTACCGGTGTAAATGATGCATAGTTATAGTATACAAATTTCTGAAAAGTGTAGCCAGCACCGTATCGTGTGGTGATGTATACCGGGCTAACTGATAGAGCCGGTGATTGCGCATCATTATCACAATACTTTGTTTGTAGTCCAGAGATGTTCGTTACATAAACTTCAAATGTTTTTGAGAAGGTAAACGAACATTGCTGTGCAGATGCATCTGTATAGGTATAGGTAATGGTATAATTTCCAGGAGATAGCGAGGAAGGGTTGAATTTATATTTACCACCAGTAAATGTTACTCCTGATCCTGTAAATACTCCGACTCCGGGTGTTGCTGGCGATCCATCAAGTTGTATAGCATTTGAACTTTGATTGAAACGTGTTTCATTGGGGTTAACAAGGGCATCTCCGGATACTGTAAATCCTAAGCCTGGAGGAGGTGTGCCCAGTGCTGCCGTTACAGTTCCATGTTGCGTTCCTACAGGGTCACCGGCAATGGTTGCTGTTCCACCTATACGTGTTATACTCGTGCTGGCAGGTGCTGTTGATCCCGGATAACGAATCTTTAAACCGGAGATCGTGATCGTATTGATGTTAGATGTTCCGCTAATGTTATAGCTGAATTGAACAACGTTTTCTCCTGGATAACTTAATGTTGTTGGAGCAGATATATCGGAGCCACCACCCACTACCGGTGCCGTTGTAACGGTTTGGTCGAAAATAAAACCGGTTGGTAATGCCAGCGAAAAAGAAGATGTACCGTTGTTGGCAAAATCACCCGGGTCAGCTTCTGTAATTACAATGTTGCCCAAGGTTTGAAATGATCCGCCATAGCAAAGATTAAGCGTGGCTGGTTTTGTTATGTTAACACCGGCACTGCTGATCACTACTGTGCCCGTAGCATCATTTAATACATCACCATGCAAATCATCAAAAGCATCAAGCGTATAGGTACCGGCCAGGTTGAACTGTAGTTGTGTCCATGTATATTGTCCTGCCACAAGGCTCGGATTCAACGGTTGAGCACCACTTGATAATACTCCTGAACCTCCGGATCCCGTAAGATCAATTTGTCCGGTATAGTCAAGATCAAGGTTGTTGTAAGGATTGGAATCCAGGGCACGCACTGTGAGACTGAAGTTCGTACTGATCGGTGTAGTCGGTGGGTTTGCCTGAAAAACTAATTTACTTGCAGTCACATTGATTTGGTTCGTTGTACCCGCAGTTGTAGTGGATGCACCGCCAGCATTCGCACTTGCAAAACCTGATCCTGCAGCACCAGCCGATACACCTGTAATAGTGATGTGAATGGTTTGTTTATCCGTAACAGTTTGCTGAAATGTAGCGCGTACATTAATGTTAAAAGTTCCATCATCAGCAACCGTTATAGGGGTCGTTGGCGTGAAGGTTACGTTCGTACCACTAACAGTTTGCTCGGTGCCCGGTATTTCAGTATCGGTATCATCATTGAAGAGTGCAATGGATCTTACGTTAGCAAAGTTTGCAATTTGTACTGTTATAGAGTTTACGATTGTTGTTTTTGTATCAGGATCAGCGGAGCCACCACCATCGCGAATTGTAAAATCGCCAAGGGTAAGACTGTTACTTTGATTGTCTGCAATCGACCCGCTTTGGTAATTCTTATACGAGATAGAAGCAGTAGTGCCTCCCGTAAAAGTTATATCAGATGTACCGGAGAATGTAACATCGTTATCAGTAGTGAAACCTCCTGATGTCCTATAGTTATAGGTTTCAGAATTTGTGGTATTCCAGTTGAACGGTATAACCGAGTAATAGTAATCAGTGCCTGCACTAAGTCCTGTGTCGTTGAAAGAGGTAGTACCTGAATTGGTAATCGTAGTTACATATGTACTTGCTCCTAATGCAAGTGATGTAGGTGCTACACCGTCCTGTACACTTGCTGTAGAAGGACCTGAACCAACTCTACGGAGAATTACATATCCATTTGTATTCGTAAGCGTGCTAAATGCTGAAAATGTAAGATTGATCTGAGTGCTACTTACTGCGGTAGCTGTAACAGATGCAGGTTGGCCACCTGGCAAAGTAGAGTAGGTATAAAACGAAGACTCAGAAGAAAGTGCTGAGCCCGCTACGTTGGTGGCATAGGCAGCATAAAAGATTCGAGTGCCCGATGGTAAGACTGTGCGAGCGTGCGTAAAAGTACTCACCGTGGTGCCACCTTCCGATTGCTTATTATCGGCAATGGTAACACCGGCACTTGTTTTCCATACGGTACCACGTTCTGTTAACGCATTACCGCCGTTTGAAGTAACAGTACCACCTAATGTTGCGTCAACTTCATTAACACCCGTAGCGGTAGGGCTTGTTACGGTCGGAACTTTGGTAGAGGCTGTAGCGGTAGGGGCTGCGGGAGATGTTTTAAAGTCAGGATTCGTAGCACCACCTGTTTTATAAGGATATATAGTGAATTCAAAATCAGTATTCAGCGGAAGGCCGGTCCATGTATAGGTGTTGGCGCCTACGGCATGGGTAACATTTTGTGCTCCTGCATTATCCGTCAGATCATTATCATTTGCTATAGCGCTGTTATCGGCTACAGCAGTGAATGTTCCAGAGGGAAGTGCTCGCACCAGAATTACATAGTCGCTTGGCAGGTTTGCACCTAAAGAGCCTATCCAGTTCAACGTGATGGAAGTACCGCTTTGCGTTGCAGCCGAAAATCCAGTGGGATATGCAGTGGGCTCCTGTGCAAAGGCACAGAATCCTATAATTGAAAGACAGAAAACGAGAAGAATCTTCTTGGTAGAATTATTCATAACTTGAATAATAAGGGTTTGTAAACTATATAAGCTTTCCTTGCAGGATAGGTTGTACTATACTATATATCGATAACGATCAGTCTTTCAACTCACCGTTCATATCAGTTTTCATAATAAAGATGGAAGACAACCCCGATAGATCATTCGATCCGCAGATCAGTAAACCACCATCGGATGTTTCCCGGATACTGTTAACGGTTTCATTGCCGGATCCACCGAGTATTTTGGTCCACTGTACATTGCCCTGGCTATCGATCTTTACCAGCAGAATATCTTTTCCACCCTTACCCAGGCTTGGCGTTGTAAGCACAGTGCCTGCCAGTATAAAGCCACCATCGCGTGTGGACGTGAGCGCATCTCCTGTATCATCGCTTGACGATACCTCTGCATTCACAGATGTGTTGTCGGTTAGAAATCGTTCACCATCAAAATAACGCTCGCTTCCTTCTATGATATTTCCCTGTTGGTTTACGCGAATGAAAAACATATTTCCATTGGCGCCAGTAGGGGATGCATAGGTGCCAATCACGCCATACCCGAAAGCAACAGACTCCGAAGGTTGAATGTCGTTAGCATATAACTGTTGATCGGTCTGCTCGCCGTATTGTGAGAAATTTTCAAACGTAGAATTTTCCTGGATATAGGGTATACCGAGATACGAGCGTGAGAAGTTTTGATTTTCTTTCAGCAATGCAGTAGCCCAAATGATTTTTCCCGAAGGTGCTATATGTAGCGATTTGGAATTGACATAGTCCCGATCCAGAACATCGTAGGTCTTTGACCAGATGGTATCCAGTGACGATGGATCGAGTGCCGCAAGATAAGGTCTCTCCGTTGTGGACAGGCCAGCATTCTTGAATGAACCAAGTACGATCACTTCGTTTTGAGCGCCTAATGTAACCGAGCCTCCGTGGATATCGGTAATATTGGAGCTGTTCTTTTTATCAGCAAGGACTACCTTTTTCACAATCGTGCCTGTTAGATCTAACTTGAACAAGCGGGCCGAGTATACAACCAGGTCATACACAGATATATCACTTGATTCAAGGTTCGATTTTATACTGTCACCGATAATGTAGTAACCGTCAGATGCTACCTTTAACCCCTTTGCATAACCATCCGGCAGCACAACGTCATCTGCGATTTTCTCTCCGTATTCATTCGTACGGATGAACAAGCTGTTTTGATTCCCATTGGCCAATAACTCGTTTCCGAGGATAACAAACCCGCCATCGACTTCTTCAGCTGTGATTCCATATACATTGTGTGCTGCCTCGTAAAACCGGATGAATGTATTTCGATTTTCCGGCTTAGCATCTTCTATATTATTACAAGCCCAGCAACACATCAAAAGCCCTAGTAGACAAATCCGTAAGCTCATTTTCTTTTGTTCAGTTTTTTCGGGTTGAAGATGTTGTGAACGTACCCTGCAGTAACAGCCAGAGAGTTCAGTTTATAGGTGCTGTCGGCATAGCCATATTCGAATGGTAAACTGCTGTCGACACCGAAAGCAGTTTTGGCGGAGTTGATTTTTGTAATGCCGTACAGAAAGCGTACTTCGGTGATAATGTAACCACCACCTAATGTGAAATGCGCTCCTGCTGAAAGAATAGCACTGAGGTTGAATTTCTCGCGCTCGGGTGTAATATCAAATGATTTCTCTTCAATGAACTGATATCCTTTTCGTGTTCTGCTTCCACTCAGGGAAGAGCTCAGCAGGTAATCAGCTTCAACTCCTATAGCTATATAGGGTTTGAATTTTATTTTGTTGAATTGATAGCGGAGGCTAACGGGTAAGGATAGCCATGTTTGGTTTTCCTGAGCGAGTGTCGTAAAAGTAGTGTCTGTGAAATTTACACGATTGGTATATTCAAATTTACGCTGCACGAGTCCGAGCTCCGGGTTCAATACTAAATTTTTCCCGAAAGGAATTTCTCCTGTAAAATGAAACTGTAAACCGATCTTATAGCCATACTCACTTTTGCCATCGTTGGCTTCTACGGCCGTTACTACATTGGGTGTGCTGGCATTAACACCAAGCTTACCACCAATGCGATAAATTGGTTTTGTTCTGAACGTGTTATAGAGTGCAATAAACTCTGCAGGGTCTGTGCTTCGGTTAATTTCAAAGTAATGATCGGTACGGAGCAGGTTCAACATCGCTTCATCAGCTTTCTCCGGTTCTTCCAGGTATATATAGGATAAACATAGAAGCTTATAGGCTTCTACTTTTTCCTGTTGAGAAAACCCGCTGGCGACACATTTCTCAAGTAACGCTGGTATTTCATGCAAGCGTCCTTGCTCGTATGTAGAGCGAGCCAGACGAAGGGTCTGCGCACATGAAGTTAATTGTGCAAAGCTTTCGCTGGAGAGAAGAAGGACAAGAATAAAAAAGGGTAGAAGTCTTTTCATGCGCAATCAATTATTATTGGGTGGCAACGCAGCACAAGTTGATTCGTAAGGCAAGTCATCACCCACAAAAATTTCCCACTCGTCTTTATTGATATTTCGTTTAACTTTTTCGCAGAGTATAGTTGACATAACCGGAATCTTGGTAGGCCATGCATGGATGGTGTGCTCGATTCCTTTTACAGTCTCAGTTGAACTGTGAACGCTGGCAAGCAACTGCTCATCGTCCGGTGTAAAGGCAACGCTCCATACCCAGTCGCTGTGATCACTTAATACGATAGGTTGTTCCTTCAACCGGTTTATATTCCACAGACGTACTGTTTTATCTTTGCTGGCAGTAGCCATGAAAGAACCTGTGTGATTAAAACGTATCTGCTCGATAGAAGAAGTATGGCCGGAGAGTATACGGATTACCATTCCAGTCTGGCTGTCGAAAATTTTAACGACTCCAGTATTATCACCTATAACAATTCGTCTTCCTTCCGAAGCAAAAGTTACTGCCGTAAGGTGAGGGCCAAGATCTTTGATCTCCGTTACTGCATAATTGTTTTTTACATCCCATATATATAGGCTACCGTTCTCACCCGCACCGGCAAGTTTAGTTCCATCCGTACTGAGATCTATAGCGTTGATCTTTACTTTGGAGTTTATCACTTCCTGGCTTTTCGACAAATCGGAATAACGAATGCTCTTTCCAGAATTATCACGAGCAAAGAAACCTTTATTATCAGGAGTAAAATTCAAGTTCTCGATCGCGTAAGTATACCCGTCAATTTTCTTGGGAGATGCCGACATGTTATTCAGATTGAACAACTCAACATAGTTCTTCAACTCGTTTTGAGTATTCAACCCTGAGGCTACCAGCCAGTTTCCATCCGGACTAACATCCAGG
Source organism: Ohtaekwangia koreensis (assembly GCF_900167975.1). Taxonomy (GTDB): domain Bacteria; phylum Bacteroidota; class Bacteroidia; order Cytophagales; family Cyclobacteriaceae; genus Ohtaekwangia; species Ohtaekwangia koreensis. The sequence goes on along the minus strand of NZ_FUZU01000004.1, from coordinate 659,394 downwards.
GAATAGTATTGATAGTTTGCCTGCGTGATCAGTATTTCAGATTTCCACTGATTGCCTTGCTCGTTCCAGCGTATGATCTTTCCATCGCTACCCGCTGAATATATAGTATTGTTTGCAAGCCTTGTAACCAACGCCCGTGCTGCGCCACGTTCGTGTGCTTCCAGACTTTTTGTAAGTGCGTGATCTTGCTTTTTCAGCGCAAAGTACAGGCCGTTATAGATATCGTTATCATATACGTATCCTTCGTGTTCCGAATTAAATTTAAAAGCCTGCTGAGCGATAAGAGCTTGTTGTTCTACATCGTTAAGCTCTTTTGATTTTACAGCCATCGCTTTTGCCTGCGCTATATAGCGTTGACGCAATGCTTCTGCTGCATTTCGAATCGCGATAAGCTCCTGCTCTTTGGCGATCTTTTCATTGGTCTGTGCACGTTGCGCGTTGACACGGGCTTCTTCCGCATTTCTGCGTGCAGCCTGTGCGTTGCGTTTTGCGAGTTCCGCATTTTGAATAGCGGTTCGCTCGGCAGCTTCTGCAAGTTCACGTTGCTTTGCTTCCGCTTCCTTCGCAGCAAGAGCGGCTTCGCGCGCTTTCTCGGCTTCAACTCTTTTTTCGTCCGCCTCTTTCTCAGCCAGACGAGCAGCGTCAGCATTTTTCTCAGCTTGTAAACGCTGAACTTCTGCACGATTGAATTGTTTGTCGGCCTCTGACTTTTGAACAAAGGCATACATCAAAAACAAGAGACAAATAACTACAGCTGTTCCCAGTACTAATGCTACAATACGCGCACGTTTAAGTTTTCGTTTCTGTTCAAGTTCTTTAATCCGTTGCTCGGTTTCCCACTCCTTCTTCGAGTACTCGAGGAAGATCATGGTGCGCTCGAATGCAGGGTTATAGCGTTGTCCCCACACAAGCGTGGGCTTATGCTTGGCCTGCCAGTTAAGCGCCAGCTGTAAATCTGGTGGACGCCACAAACCAGCTTTGCCTACCTGGTGCATCGCAGCTGCCTCTGCAAGCCTGGTATACATCTGCACAGCGTCAGCTTCATCGTCTACCCAGTTTTTCAACCGTACCCATATGCGCATCAAGCTTTCGTGTGATATATCAACCATCGACTTCGAGGTGATGGCCGATCCATAGGCAGGTGTCAACAGTGATCGTCCTTGTTCACGGAACAAATCAATAACACCAATAACATCTTGTTCGGATACATCCGCTATAGATGCAATTTCATTTAATCTTGTAGGCCTGCGGATACCAAAGTTCTCACCACGTTTTTCGGTGATCGCTTTGAATAACAATTCGCAGATACGTTTCTGATCTTCATCCAATTCGTCAAAGGCTTCGTTCGCGTGTTGCGACAATGCTTCTGACATCGTACCAATAGCTTCGTAATGTTTTAAGTCAACATTCTCTTCCTCGAAATCACGGTATGCAGACCAGTAACTCCAGGTACGCATCAAGGCGTGCTGAAGGATAGGAAGCTGATCAGGGTTATCACCAAGGTCATTCAATAATTGCTGAACCAGGCGTGGTGCTATAGTAGCACCACCTACTGCTACCGGACCTTCAATCGCTTTTCGTTTTTGATCGCGTGTAAGTTGAGGTATCAGGTAATGGCTATCATTTATCTTACGCGTAAGTTCGGGGAACTGCGCGCAGTCTCCGATAAAATCAGAGCGCATCGTGATCGCTACATATATAGGGGCATCCGGATAATTGGCAGCCTCTATCAGCAGGTTTACGAACGCGAGCGTTTCATTTACAGAGTTGCTGTCATGTCCTTCTTTAAAGCGGAAGAGTTCTTCGAACTGATCGACCAGTACAAGGTAATTGACATCAGCTTCCTTACGCGTTTGTTCAATCGCCTCAACCAATCCAAGTGAACTGCTTCGAAGCAATGTTGAGAAGATGGTGCGTTTGATTTTCTTCTCTTCCGTTTCGGCAGCTATATACTCTGGATTGTTTTTAAGAAGTGCTTCTGCTAAATTATCGATAGGGCCTGCACCAGGTCGTGTTACAACCACCTCCCAATTGGGGCTCGCATCAGTCAGAAATCCTCCGTAGAGGATCGGCATCACACCACAATAAATGAAAGAAGATTTACCACTTCCTGAAGGGCCGATCACACCAACGAAGCGATTCTTCGAAAGCTTGAGCAGTACCTCATCACTTTGTCCTTCACGGCCAAAGAAGAGATGACTTTCTTCAATCTTAAAAGGCCGCAGACCCGGGAATGGATTTGCGGTCAACGTATCAACGGTTACCTCACGCATGGTTAGGCTTTAAATTCCTGTAAAAAATTCTGAATCAATGCTGTCGTGTCATAATTTCCATCGATGACACGCAGGTTCTGATTTTTATAGTTTTCTGCATTCATGGATGAGCCCGCTGCTGTAACAATTGCTTTTGCTACGATTGGTTTTTTACGACCAAAGCCAGGAGCCTTCAGAAGGTCGAGTGCCTTCATGCGCACCCACTGCTCATTTACTTTTCCTTTATAGATGATTGCACCATCAAGTTTGCGCAGATTCTCTATATGCTTTTGTCTGAGTTCAAGAAGCTCTCCTTCAAATTCAGGAATCAATACTTCGAAGCCTGACTTCTCAAGAATTTCAATAAACGGTTTCGCTTCGTTGTGATCTATTTTATCATGCATGAAATAAATAGAACGTCCTCCTGTTTCCGGAGTAATCTTTTTATCGCTGGCCTCTTCCAGTTCTTCACGCATAATATTCTTGAAATCTTCCAGTGGTGTTTGTAAGATCTCGGCACCTTCCTGCGCTTCTACATCACGTTTTATATTTTCAATAAATGCTTTTTGGCGTTCACTGGCATGCGTCAGGTTTGGAGAGATCCAAATGAGTCGCGTAAACTCCTGATTGTTTTCTTTTGATTGTATACTCTTCTCGGCAGCCAGTTTATTTTGTATGTCTACAACGGATTTATCTGCACCTTCCGGGATTTCACCATAGGCGCTTCCGATCAAATGGATTGAAAGACTGGATTCATCAAGTCCTCTGCGCACCACTTTTTCAAAATCACCTACATTTCCGGGAAGTGTCTGGTTAGGTAAAATGTTATAGCCATGCCGTTGTAATTCACGCTTGATGATGTTACGCTGCACAGACAAATCATGGCCAGTCTCTGCCAGATATATCGTTTTTCTTTTATATATATTCTTTATTTCTGCAGGGGAGGAGGTGTCTTTCAGGAAGAGGAGGATTTCATAGATGTCATACGCCAGGTCAACCATCTTCATCCAGTATTGCCGCTCAGCTTCTGTGCTGAAGTAATCAGTATACTCGCGGATCTCACCTGAATCCGGATCGAGCTGATACATTTCATATCCGAGCAGTTCGCGTAAACGCGGAGGTTGCTCCAGTACATTGAGCGGAGTTCTGAATACTTTAAAAACACGATTCCTGTTTTTAACATTCGGCTCAATGGATTTATAGAAAGCTTCTACGTGATCGAGACAGCCACCGGATTGGATAAAATCTTTTGAAAGTATAGGAATCAATACTCCCGCATTGTCAAGCTGCGGAGATGTCATCGTATCGTATTCTCCTTTGAGTATAATGTTAGGTTTTTCGCCAAGTACCTGCGTAAGCATTAACTCCAGGAATTTTTTGAAATGAGAAACCCAGCCCGGTTCGTTCTTCCCGGTAGTCTCATTGTCGCGATCTGCGAACACGATGAGTACGTCAATATCAAAGGCCATGGGTGAGGAGGTATAGGTTAATTTATAAGATTAAGGTTGAGGTATAGGGTGTTTATTTTCTTCATTTATATTTCGGATCAGCCCCTGAACAAGTTCATGGTGATTTGCCATTACGAAATAGAAGTCCATCAGGTTTACTTTAAATACAACAGATCTTTCGGTCGCTTCTATTTCCTGAACAGGAACTACATATCCATCGCTGAAAAGTTCTCCATAAATACTGCCTTGATTGAGGGTAGTAATCTCCGTACCGTTATTCTTGAGCTTCACACTGCCAAAAGCTACCAACAACAAAGGAGCATTATGCGCATCGTGATTAAACTTGATCTTCTCTGCAAAATCCAGATCCAGTGGAGTTATTTTATCGGCCAAATCGCTGAGTAACGCTCCATGGATGTCCTTAAAGTTAGGCATCTGTTTGATAAACATCACCATCTCGATCCACAGGAAGAAGCCATCATTCAATCCATCCAACAGTTGGTTGTTCTCAATGGAAGAGTCTATAAATTTCTTGTCACGTTCAGGTAAACGCTCGAGTATATCATTGTAAGCTTTCCGGTCTTTGTGATAGATTACCCATGCAGCCGTTTCCTGTAAAAGCTTGTCTTTATTGAACATCTGTGCGATGAGACCACGGCTGATTCTGAAATCCGGAATGAAGGCAGAAGCGTGTACAGCACATGCCTTTGTCCAACGGTTATTTAAATTGAAGTCGCGGTTCAATATATAGTTTATAACCTGGATGGGATTATAACTTTCACGCGCAAAATGTAGTTGAAGGTGTTTGAGTTTTACCGGAGTAGGAGAGTCATCCAGTAGCGGAAGTAACTTTGGTTTTAACTCCTGATCGATAAATAAATCGAGCAACTCCATGGCAAAAGCAATGTTGTCGGGTTCGCGTGTCTCAATGTTTTCACGCACCAGCTGTACCGACTGAGGATCGTACAAGATCGACAGTAACATATATATCTGGTCGTAGTTATCGGACACTTCTTCCTGCAGCGCTTGCTTCAGGAAGAAAAATTCAGGAGTATCCGAAAGTTCATCCAGTGCAGCCAGGTTCCAGATCGCTTTACCGATTTCGCTTTCGAGCAGGTTGAGTACATCACGAACTTCTCTTCCGCGAGCCTGGTAGTTCAAATATCGAAGCGAGTACAATATCTGCTTCACGATACGCTTATCCGGGTAATCTGCTTTTTTCCATTGCAGCTGTAAAGAATAACGTCCGCCAATGCGGCCCATGATCTGTACGATACGTAGCATCACCAGGTCGCTTTGTCCTGATTTATGGAAAGCAGATTCAAGTGTTGGCAATACTGATTCACCTACTTCTTTTAATGCTGCGGCTGCGTGATGGCTATAGGACGGAGATCCTAATAATTCAATTAGTACAGGCCAGGTTTCCTGGCGCTTTACTTTGCGTGAAGTATAGAGCGCTTCATACCGAACTTTAGGATCTGCATCACGAAGCAATTCCAATAGAATGAAAATTGTTTTCTGACTAATAAGTTTCCGGAGAAGTTTTGTAGCCAGGATACGGTCGCCTTGTTTGACAGATTTGCTGAGCTTTAAAAGTTTCTCAGGCGAGATGGAGAGAAGATCACTGTCTTCCAAATCACCGTAAGCTCTTTCAGCTAGCGAGCGTATTTCAGTTTTATTCGAATCAGTCTGAAGTCCTAGTGCCTGAATTTTTTCCAACGCGTATTTCCGAACGATAGATGATTCACTGCTGGCAAGGCGTGTAATTGTAGTTTCAAAAACAGCAGGCTCAAGCTTTTCCATCAGCGTTAAGCCATACAATACTTTGTCTTCAGCTGTGCTGTTGATTTCTTTTTCGAGCACTGTGCTCACAGTATATTTCCGTTCCGACTTGCCTGATATTCGGGACTTATTCCGCGAAAGCGTTTCCTGCAATGTATACCGATAGTTGACGTGCATCCGGTTTGCAACGATATACCAGATGATAAGCAACGGGAAGGTAAAGATAGATATATAGAGGAGGTCGAACAGTTCAACACGGTTGATAAGAATGATCAGCGCACCAGCCAGTAAACTTGCAAAAGCAGTTACAAGTCCTTCAATCTTGGTTTGTACATCGATGCGCATGTGACTTTCAATCGGCAGCAGATAAAGCTTGAAGGCAGGGTTGTCGAGTGAATCCTTTAGCGATCGCGTAAATAATTTACTGACTGCAATAACCAGGAAGAAGATTACAAACAGGTTATCGGTAGGTGAATATCCGAAGATAAGACCCAGGCCGATGGCGGCCAGTGTAAAAAGTCCAATCAGCAATGGGCTAACGAGCAAGGCTACACGCATACCATATTCCTGAATGATGCGGTCTGTGGCAAGGGTTTGGAATAAGAAACTGAAAATGACAATGGTCATTTCAAAATAGCTGATGAAACTTCCCAGGCGCTCCTGGTCTGTGAAGAAGAGTGTTGTAACGTTCAGGAACGAATAGTCAACGAAGTTCAGCGCCATCATGGATGCCACCACAAACAACGACATGTAAAATATATAGCGGTTTTGACGGAAGTCGTTGAAGCGAAGTTTTTGATAAATAGCTTTTTCTTCTGCGAACGTTCTGCCTTTGCTCAGGTATTTGATGGATAAGAAAATGAATGTTATCAGGAACAGAACCGCACACACGAGTGATATAGTATAGAGCGATTCAACTGAAATACCCTCTGAACCTTCAAAGAAAATCTTGGGGTCTAGCAATTGGGGGATGGAGAAGAATGCTATGAACGAAGCGATCAAAGCCCCCATATCCACAGTACCCACTAATCGTTTTGATTGACGCAGGTTGAAGAGACGGCTGAAGGCTCCCCAAAAGTTCAGATATAGTATAAAAGAAAAGGGAATGATCTGCGTAAAGCCGAGAAAGAAAATGGTGTTGGAGTCGCTGAAGAACGATTCACCAAACTCTATAAATGCTGTTAAGACGGTGATTACCAAAAGACTAAGAATCGCCAAAGAAGGAAACGAGATTCTGTTTTGAAGAAAATTGTACAGAATTGTTGCAACCAGGCCAAACGCACCCGAGACCAAAAGCGCCATAGGAAGGTCTGCCTTTTCATCAAAATGTTGTAGAAAAAGCGTTTGAGATGCAACGCTAATTGTGGCTAAAAAAAAGCCCATGAAAAAGCTCATCATCACGAGAAGGCCTACACGACTGCCTTCACCGCTCTTAACATCCAGAAATTGAAGTATTTGTGCCCTCATGCAATTCGCCCAATAGTCCTAAAATTGGTAATAATCCAACTAAAATCCTATAAGGCGCATTATTTTAGGTTATATTAAATTGTTTGACGTTATACTTTTTAAGTACTTTAATCGAAAGTAATGCTTTATGAGCGTTCAAATAGGTGCCAGGCGCGTCACGCAAGTGCGGGGAGTGTAAGGTATAGCTTAAAAAACAAGATATAGTCGCGCATAATCTTTGTAGTATTGAAAGTAAAATACAGTTAACATATGATTAAGAAGACCATTTACGTGTTGCTTTTTTCACTTTTTGCAACAGCTTCGTATGCTCAGAATTCCAAAGCATTGGCGGAGGCCGAACGGTATTTCAGTGTGAAGAGTTATGATGCAGCCCTTCCGAAATTTTTGGAAGCCATTCAGGCAGGTGAAAAAGATCCGATGGTGCACTATAAAACAGGTGTGTGCTATGAAAAATCACCGGAGCTCAATGAACAGATCAAAGCGATCCCATACTTTGAGTTTGCTATCAAAAATGGTAAGGGCTGGCCTACAGCATTATATTATGAGTTGGGTTCTATATATCTGAAAGATGAGAACCTTTCAAAGGCGATCGAGAATTTTACAAAATTCCGCGAGGTAAGTAACAAAGCCGATAAGAAAGCACTGGCAATGGCCGATGAAGCGATTCAGACCAGCCATAATGCCGTAGCGTTAATGTCGGTGCCCCGCAATTTCAAAATCAACTATTTCAATTCTCTGGTCAATACTAAGTATACCGAGTATAACCCGGTGGTATCTGCTGATGAAAGCGTGATGGCGTATACTGCACTTCGCCCGAATACAGGGAAGACGCGCACCGGTGATAAGTTTATTGAAGAGATCTATATAGCCTATAACAACCAGGGCTCGTGGAGTGAACCGAGAGTAATTCCTATAGCGCATGATTACAACGTAGGCACTGCAGGTATATCTCCCGATGGACAGAAGATGCTCATCTTCATGGGCGGCTCGACAGATCCGGGTGGACTTTACCAGATCACAAAATCTGGTGAGACCTGGGGAAAACCGGGTTTACTTACCCCCAACATCAACACACCAAAATTCCTGGAATCAACGGCCAGCATTACTCCGGATGGGAAGACTATATATTTCGCCAGCGACCGCCTCGGCGGCCTGGGTGGTTTGGATATATACAAGACTATATTACAATCGAATGGAACCTGGAGTAACCCTGTGAATCTTGGAGCTCCCGTGAACTCGAAGGCAAATGAAGATGCACCTTTTATTCACCCGGATCAAAAGACATTGTTCTTTACTTCGGATGGGCACAACTCAATGGGTGGACGCGACATCTTCGTTTCAAAGTTATTGGATAAGACATGGAGCTCGCCTGAGAATATGGGCTACCCGGTAAATACAACGGCCAATGATAATTACTTTACGCTCATTGCCGATGGAACACGTGCATATTTCTCTTCAGATCGAAAAGGTGGACAAGGTGGTCAGGATATATACTATATGGATCTGCCAGCCGAGTCAGCGAATATACCTTTGACCATGATCAAGGGTAAAATTCTGAATGCTGAGACAGGTAAACCTATGCCGACCAAACTTTATGTGATTGATAATAAGACAGACCGGAAACTCGATTTCGTGTACGACCCGGATCCGGAAACAGGAGATTACCTGGTAATTCTTCCTCCGGCCACCGATTATGATATTGTGATTGAGTCAGAAGGATTTTTGCCGTATACCTTGAACATCAACATTCCCAACCAGAGCTATTTCTACGAGCTATACCAGATGATCAATCTTAAAACGATCAAGCAATTTGATGTAGTGGTAGGACAGGAAGTACAAGTAAAAAACGCTTTTTACGATACCGATCAGGATGTGAAAAGTAATTTACGGAAAACACATGAAGCTAAACTTGTGCAGACCGGAAATGTAGATGTATATGATTTGATGCTTGACCTAATGGCTTCAGGGGATAAGGAAGGTATCAATTACCTGACGGATCTTATCCAAATGAAAAATCCGATTGAAGATGTAAACTTTAATGAAAAGGAGAACTCGAAAATTGAAGTTGCTACTCGCACATATTACTACGATGAAAGTGACGAAAGTAAATTTGAGCAAAAGAAAGTAGACGGAAAGACTATATTCTCGTTGCCGACTTTTGTGTTCAACGAGGAAGCGAAAAAACAAAAGGAGCTTGCTAATAAAAAATCAAACTTCGATAAAACAGCGCTTAACAAAGCAGCCAAGATATACTTCGATGCAGGGAAGAGTGATCTGAAACCACAGTATAAAGCTCAGCTGGATATAGTGCTGGCCGAGTTGGCTAAATATCCGGATCTGGGCGTAGAGATTTCCGGCTTTGCTTCTGCCGAAGGTACGGAGGAAATGAACCGCGAATTATCCAACAAACGCGCCATCGCTATTCTGGATTACTTTAACCACAAAGGCGTTGTACGAAGACGTATTGTTGCCAAGGGATACGGTGCAACAAAAGATGTAGCTACTACCAAAGAAGAGGGAAGAAGGGTAGAAGTAAGAATTGTGGATTTGAACGGTGAAGAAATAAAGAAACAGTAACAGGTATCGCCTGGTATATATACTTAGCAGGAGGATATATTTCTCCTGCTATTTTTTTATAGATGTTTGGCCGAATGAACGCTTAACTTTCCACAAGAAGTTTTTCACATACTACCGCACTTAAAGTTTGACGTTGATTTTTCAGATACGAAACCGTCATGCTCCCATCGAAGCGCTCTATAGAATCAATCTTGATCGATAAACCCAGACTCAGTTTCTTATCATTAAGATACTTGAGAAACTCTTCAGATGAATTTGTAAGGGCTGCTAACTTGACAACGGCCCCTGGTTTGCAATCCCCAAGCTTTTGATAAGATTTCCAAACGATCCGTCCATTTTTATCAGGTATAGGCGATCCATGCGGATCATTGGTTGGGTGTCCTAAAATCTCATCCATCCGGTCAAAAAAATCAGGCGATTTTATGTGCTCGATCTGTTCAGCAATTTCGTGTACCGCTTCCCAGCCAAATCCCATCTTTTCTACCAGGAACATTTCCGTAAGCCGGTGTTTACGAATGATCAGAGCAGCCTCTTTTTTTCCTTTGTTGGTAAGGGAAAGCGGCCTGTATTTTTCATAGATAAGCAAACCTTGTTCATGCAGTTTTTTAACCATGCTGTTAACCGTTGGTGTGCTTACGCGCAGCATATTACCAAGGTCAGAAACACTGATCTCACCCTTTTCATTGGCCAGGTTAAACAAGGCTTTCAAGTAATTTTCTTCAGTAGGAGATGCCATGAAAGTTACATTTCTGATGAAATATACAAATATTATATCTAATTAATTTTTTAGATTAGTCTAACTTTTTAGATTTGTATTTCTAAACATAGAAATATGAATTATCTATTTATACTTATCTTCACATTCTCCTCGCTGCTCAGCATTGCCCAAACCGGAACAATTTCCGGTACAGTTGTTACCGGTGGCCAGCCATTGGAATTTGCGAATGTTGTTATCAGGAATACTTCGCTTGGTAGCATAACCCGGCAAAACGGATCGTTTACGATCGGCAATGTCCCGTATGGAACCTATACCATTAGCATCTCTGCCATTGGTTATGAATCGAAGACAAAGCAAGTTATAGTATCCGCGCAGGAGGCCGTTGTGCTTCATATTACATTAGCCGAATCAACATCTGCGTTGGAAGAAGTTGTGATATCGGGAACCATGAAAGAAGTAAGTCGCCTGGAGAGTCCCGTACCTGTAGAGGTATACTCTTCTGCCTTTTTTAAGGCAAACCCGACTCCCTCTCTGTTTGAGTCGTTGCAGAATGTAAATGGTGTACGACCACAGCTAAACTGCAACGTATGCAACACGGGAGATATACATATTAACGGATTAGAGGGCCCGTATACCATGATCCTGATCGATGGTATGCCAATTGTAAGTGGCCTCTCTACGGTATATGGTCTTACAGGTATACCACAATCACTGATTGAACGCATGGAGATTGTAAAGGGCCCGGCTTCTACCTTGTATGGTTCGGAAGCTGTTGGCGGATTGATTAATATCATTACTAAAAAACCGAGTGCTGCTCCTGCTGTCTCTGTAGATATGTTTGGTACTTCCTGGGGCGAGGTCAACACAGATATTGGTTTTAAAGTGAAGGCAGGAAATGTAGCAGAGTCACTGATTGGTATAAATTATTTTAACTATCAACAACCGGCAGACCACAATGGTGATGGTTTTACGGATGTTACGCTTCAAAACAGAATTTCAATCTTCAATAAATGGAGCTTTAACCGAGAGGATAACCGCATATTTACATTGGCCGGACGGTATAATTACGAAGACCGCTGGGGCGGAGACATGCGGTGGAAAAAGATATACCGTGGTGGTGAAGAGATTTACGGCGAGAGTATATATACCAGCCGTTGGGAAATGTTTGGCCTTTATCAGCTTCCGGTAAAAGAACTTATAAATTTTCAATTCAGCACAAACGGCCATAGGCAAAATTCATTCTATGGAGCAACTTCCTATAATGCAGATCAATATATAGGCTTTGGTCAGCTTACCTGGAGTAAACACGCAGGAACCCGGCATGACTTGTTGCTAGGTGCTGCATATCGCTATACTTTCTATGATGATAATACTCCGGCTACAGCAAGCATAGAAGGGAATAATAAAGCTTCAGGTACACATCTGCCAGGCCTGTTTGTACAGGATGAGATCATGATAAATGCAGACAACAAACTTTTATTGGGAATCCGCTATGACTATAACAGCCTGCATGGGAATATAGTGTCACCCCGCGCAAACTATAAATGGAGTTCGCCCAACAAGAAAAACGTAGTTCGCCTCAGTGTAGGAAACGGATATCGTGTGGCCAATGTATTTACGGAAGATCACGCTGCACTTACTGGTGCACGCCAGGTTATATTCAGTGAATCGTTACAACCTGAAACATCATGGAATGGCAATGTCAACCTGGTGAAGAAAATATATACTGGTAATAATACTTTTATCGGGTTAGATGCAAGTGCATTCTATACTTACTTTAACAATCGTATTATACCCGATTATGAAACGGATCCTAATAAAATAATCTATAGTAATCTGGATGGATCGGCTGTTTCGAAGGGAGTCTCTCTCAATGTGGACGTTTCATGGGAAAACGGTCTCAAGGTTCTGGGAGGAGGAACCCTGATGGATGTTTCCATAACAGAAAACGGTGTTACTTCGCGACAGTTATTGACCGAGCGCTTCTCTGGAGTATGGAGCATCGGGTATATTTTCAATGCGTCAGGATTCTCCATTGACTATACCGGCAACGTTTATGGACCGATGCGTTTACCGTTGCTTGGCAACCTCGACAATCGGGCTGCGTACTCGCCGTGGTGGAGTATTCAAAATATTCAGATCACTAAACAATTTGATAAGGGATGGGAAATTTACGGTGGTATAAAAAATTTGTTGAACTATACACCTCCCAGCAATAGCATCGCACGGTCGTTTGATCCGTTCGATAAAAATGTGCAGTTCGATGACCATGGACAAGTTGTTGCCACCCCAGACAATCCGTATGCTCTTACGTTTGATCCTTCGTATGTATTCGCTCCCAATCAAGGTATTCGAGGGTTTTTAGGCGTTCGATATACTGTAAACCGATGATCGTACATCGTATACTCTTTTGTGCTTTACTGCTCGGCAGCCATACTGGATATACCCAGGTTGTCGATTGGATAAGTTTTGATAGCCTGCAGGAGAAGATGAGAGTTCAGCCAAGGCCTGTGCTGATTTATATATATACTGGATGGTGCAAGTATTGTGCTCTGCAAAAAGAAAGGACTTTTACAGCACCGGCGATTACAGATAAAATCGGCAGGCAATTTTATGCTGTCTCATTAGATGCCGAGAGTAAAGCTGAAATCATTTTTCTTAACAAGCATTATGGGTATAAACCTTCAAGAGGCTACCATGAACTGGCAGAGCTGCTGGGCAAGAAAAATGGTACCCTTAGCTTTCCTACAACGGTAGTACTATCAGAGTCGTTGCAGCTGCTTGAGCATGCTTCCGGTTTTTTAAATGAACAGGATATGAGCCGAATGCTTGATCGGTGTACTCCGTAAAGATATACTGTAGAAATAACCTGTCTTTGCTATCCTATAAATTGGTCAGGGTAGTAACAATGAACTGTCGCCATAGCTTAAAAAGCGATAGTCATTTTCCAGAGCCTGCTGATATATATTCTTCCAATGGTCGCCAACAAGAGCCGCCACTAATAAAATCAGCGTAGAGCCAGGCTGATGAAAGTTTGTAACAAGGCCCTGGCAAACACGGAACGTATAGCCGGGCATAATATAGATTGACGTTTCTCCAGTCAAAATATCCAGTTTCTTACGATCCATATACGCTGCTATATATTTGAATGCTTCCTGCCTGGACGGGAGTGAAGTATAAGATTGGTATGGATCGTGTTGGTTGATTGTAAATATAGCATCCGGATCTTCCTTTAGCTTTACACCATACCAGTATAAGCTTTCCAATGTGCGCATAGATGTTGTGCCGACAGGAACAACGAATGTATCTTTCAGTAAATTATCAAGATTGCTTTTACGAATAAGTACTTGCTCGGTATGCATGGGGTGCTCGACTGCATTCTGAACTTTTACAGGTTGAAATGTTCCCGCACTTACGTGAAGTGTTAAGTAGTCGGTTTGAATACCTTTCGCACGAAGTGATTGTAATACCTCGTCCGTAAAATGTAGTCCGGCAGTAGGTGCTGCCACCGCGCCCTCATAATGCGCATATACAGTTTGATAACGATCGCGATCTGTGCTTTCCGGTTTTCGTTTGAGGTAGGGGGGAAGTGGTGTTTCGCCTGAACGTGTAATGATTTCTGCAAATGAAATTCCCTGGTTCCAGCGGAACTCGACTATACCATCTTCACGATTCACGAGGCGGGCTTCGAGGGTCGCATCGCCTAATAGTTTATATAGTACATCGTCCTTCCAGCGTTTTAAATTACCGATGGTACATTTCCAGGTACACTTTTCATGGGCTTGCATGGCTTCAGCCAACAGCGATGATGGCGTAACCGGATGAAGTAAAAATACTTCGATGGATGCTCCGGTTTCTTTTGCAAAGTGAAGCCGTGCCGGAATAACTTTTGTATCGTTAAAAAACAGCATTGTGCTTGCCGGAAGAAAGTCTACCAACGAACGGAACTGCTCATGCATGACCTTACCTTTACGGTATACCAGCAACTTCGACTGATCTCTTTTATCCAGCGGATATAATGCAATTCTATCGGCAGGCAAGTCGTATGTAAAATCGTTTATGTTCAGTTCTTTCATAAGCGCTTCAAAGTTAATCCGAAAACACTATTTTCGTTTTTCCTTTTTTAACATGGCGCTACAAGCATCCTTTCAGAAAAAGATTTTTCAATTCAATTTCAAGGCACGTACCTCGCGCGGCATTATGCGTGACAAGACTTCGTGGTTTATCAAGGTGTGGGATGATGCCGCACCACAAATCACAGGTATAGGAGAATGCGGGCCACTTCCCGGGCTAAGTATAGATGATCGTCCGGATTTTGAACAGGTGCTTGAACAAACCCTCAAAAAGGTTAATGGCCTTCAATCGCTCCATGTGTCATCCCTTCACAATCTGATGCCACCGGGCTTCCCTTCATTAACCTTTGGATTGGAGACAGCTTTACTAGATCTGGAGAACGGTGGCAAACGAATCATCTTTACCAATGAATTTATAAAGGGAGCTCCTATATCCATCAACGGATTGATCTGGATGGGAGATCTTGATTTCATGCTGCATCAGATCGGCGATAAAGTATCACAAGGATTTAACTGTATCAAACTGAAAGTAGGGGGATTGAATTTTGATAAAGAATGTGATGTGCTGGAGTATATACGCAAGCGTTATTTCCGTGAGCAGCTCACGATACGGCTGGACGCCAATGGTGGTTTTAAAACCGATGAAGTGCTCTTCAAATTAACGGAACTCGCTAAATTCAAAATTCACTCTATAGAGCAGCCTATCAAAGCAGGATTACCGGAGATGGAAGAGCTATGCCGCAAATCTCCTATACCGATAGCGTTTGATGAAGAGTTAATAAATATAGAAGGAGATGCTAAAAAGGATTTATTAACACGCCTGAAGCCGGCCTATATTATTCTGAAGCCAACCTTACATGGTGGCATCAGCGGCTGCCGCGAATGGATTGCTATAGCGGAGAAAGCCGGTATAGGTTGGTGGATTACGTCAGCGCTGGAAAGTAGTATTGGACTGAATGCGATTTGTCAGTTTACGGCAAGTTATCCCCTTTCAATTCCGCAGGGTTTAGGTACAGGTTCTATTTACGAGAATAATATACCATCACCGTTAAAAGTAAAGAACGGAACCATTCTGTATGATGCTTCCCAGGCTTGGGATCTGAGTGAACTGGAATGAATCAGGATATATAGCCTTGTATACGATATATCCTGAGTCACTTTTACGTAGACTTATATATACTTCTTAACATCCTCTGTAGAGATCTCGTCACCACTCATGATGACTAGCCGTTCTACCACATTGCGCAGCTCGCGGATGTTCCCCGTCCAGTTATGATCTTTTAGTTGTGCGAGTGCTTTTGTATTGATCGTTTTTTTCTTTGCACCATATTCATCTGCTATATCCGATAGGAATTTATCTACAAGCAACGGTATATCTTCCTTGCGGTCATTAAGAGCCGGTACTTTAATCACGATCACGCTCAGGCGATGGTATAGATCTTCGCGAAAGCGGTTCTCTTCAATTTCTTTCCGCAAGTCTTTATTGGTAGCAGCTACAACCCGTACGTTAACGGTAATCTCTTTGTCTCCACCCACACGTGATATCTTATTCTCCTGCAGTGCTCTTAATACTTTCGCTTGCGCGGATAAACTCATATCACCAATCTCATCCAGGAACAACGTTCCACCTTCAGCGAGTTCAAATTTACCAAGCCGCTGTTTGATCGCTGAAGTAAACGAACCCTTCTCATGTCCGAACAACTCACTCTCGATAAGCTCCGAAGGTATAGCAGCACAATTCACTTCAACCAACGGACCGTTTGCACGCTTGCTCTTCTCATGAATCCATCGGGCCACGAGTTCTTTACCGGAACCATTCGGACCATTCACCAACACGCGCGCATCGGTAGGAGCCACTTTTTCAATCATCTCCTTTACTTCAACTATAGGAATCGACTCACCGATCATTTCAAATTTCTTCGAGATCTTTTTCTTGAGCGTCTTCGTCTCCTTTACCAGGTTCGTTTTATCAAGCGCGTTGCGCAGTGTTATTTCCAGCCTTCCCAAGTCAAAAGGCTTCTGCAAAAAGTCGAACGCACCTTTTTTTACAGCTTCCACCGCTACATCTATAGTACCGTGTGCTGATATAATAATGAAGTTGCTACCGATGCCTGCTTCCTTGGCTTTCTCCAATACTTCGAGACCATCCATCTTCGGCATTTTTATATCGCAGATACACAAGTCGAAGTTACCTTGCTCAAGTTTTTTTAAACCTTCCAGTCCATCAGGAGCTTCCTGCACCTCGTACTCTTTCTCTTCGAGAATCTCTTTTAATATTGCGCGGATCTTGTTGTCGTCTTCGATGATGAGAATTTTTGCCATACTTTTTTAATTAAGCTTCGAGTTGTGAGTTCGTAGAGTTGTGTGTGAAAGTTATAGTGATTACTAAATCCATTGCACAGAGAACGCTAAGAAGATACAAGGCTACGAAGGAAAAAACTTTGTGTAACTCTGTGTCTCCTTAGTATACTCTGTGCAATTGGATTCTCACCGCGCTAAAATAAATAAACCTGCCAAGCTTTCGCGGAGCAGGTTTAAAAATAGCAAGCTTATAAGCCGGGTTCTGTCATCCTGCAAAAGCAGGAGTCCTTATCATTTATCTGTTCCTGGTTTCACAACCGGAATCAATCAGTCTACCCGCTTCGGTACGCTCAACGAATCGAGACGTGGAACGGGCCGCCCCAAACCGAAGCCTATTTGACCTTTCAACGCGTAAGGTTTACCATGCCCCGGATGTTGCCACCCGAGCGGTGAGCTTTTACCTCGCCTTTTCACCTTTTCCTAAACCGGCAAGCCGGATCAGGTAGTTTGTTTTCTGTGGCACTCTCTGTTCCCCCTGCATTATACGGAAGGACCTTCCTGTTAGGAAGTACGCTGCCCTACGTTGCCCGGACTTTCCTCCCTCTTGCGAGAGCGATAAGGCGGCTTGCTTTTGCAAAGTTACGAATTGTTGGTGGAATGTTATCTGTGTATCGTTAAACGTTGCCGGGGTGATATACCTCGCGCTTTTGTTTGTAAATGAGAGAGCTGACAGAACATAAACGTACATTAAAGACCATACGCGAAATCGATATAGTATATTAGCATCATTGAGGCGCCATGCTGTAACGTGAGCATTTTTATAAATAATACCGGTGAACATAAATGAATGGAACGAGTTCAGTCATCTTTTTAAGAGACAGACAATCTCTGCTAAAACAACGCTTTTACGTGAAGGGCAAATTTCAAAAAACGCCTACTTCATTGAGAAAGGATGTCTGCGTATCTGGTTTAACAACAACGGCAAAGACGTTACTTTTCAATTCTTCCTGGAAGGAGAAGGCGTGTCATTAATTGAGAGTTTCAGAACAAGCCAGCCAAGTTTATTTTGTTTAGAAAGCATCGAGCCTTGTGTTATTCACAGTATTTCTAAAAGGGATTTTCAATTCATTCTCGATAGTTCTCCCCGTATTAAAAAGTATGTTGAGGAACACACCTTCCAACGTCTTGTATACTATCAACGTCTTTTCCTTTCGCGTATTAAAGACAATCCACAAAAACGTTATGAAGAATTGATAAAGCAGCGTCCGGAAATTTTAGAACGAATTCCACTGCATTACATTGCTTCCTATCTGGGCATTACACCCGTCTCGCTCAGCAGAATAAGAAACAGGCGATAATCATTTCTTTACAATTGTTAATGCTCCATCGGTGCTGCCCTTCGCAGCTTTGCACCTGCAACATTTAAACAAGTTAAAAAATGAGAGTCGTAATTGTATTTAATCATCCGTATAGCGGAAGTTTTTGTCATGCAATTTTAAATGCCGTAACAAAAGGACTTCAACAGGCACAACATGACGTTGTACTTATTCATCTTGATAACGATGGCTTTAATCCGGTAATGACTGCTGCGGATTTAAAAGCTTTCAGAGATAAATCACCCGTTGATTCCAAAGTCATCGAATATAAAGAGACACTGGAGAAAGCCGAACATTTGATTTTTATCTTTCCAATCTGGTGGGAGCTGATGCCGGCATTAATGAAGGGGTTTATAGACAAAGTAATTTTTCCCGGAGTAGCGTATGACTATACCAATGAGAGTAACACCCGGATGAAACCTTTATGGACCAAAGTGAAAGGAGTGACGCTCATCACTACGATGAACACACCAAAAATACTTTACTTTACCTTGTTTGGAAACGCTATTAAGCGAGCCTTTATGTTTGGGACATTCTGGAAACTGGGCTACAAAAATCGTAAGTGGATCAGTTTAAATATGGTAAAAATGGTATCGCAGGAGAAAAGAAAAAAATGGCTGGTGAATCTTGAAAATAAATTCGCGGCCTTGGCTTAAGATCAGTTCAGTAGATATAGCCATACATAAAGTATGGAAGCACTAAACCACTATATACTTGAAATACATTGGTAAGTATATATTAAGTACGCAAGCTTCTCGTATTTGGGATCGGCTAAAGTGTGAACGCTGCTCCGGGTCTCGAGCCATCACTGCAAAGGCCAGGAGATAAAGATTAAAATCAAAAAGCCTGAAGTGTGAGACTCAGGCTTTTTTGATTTCATGTAGAAGCTAGAGATTTGCCCTATCATGATTTCTTTTTAACAAGATAAAGATTCACATTAAAGACTATACGTAATTAATGTATATCCCTTCCGGTATGCTTCATTTCATAATGATCGGCAAGCTGTGCTACTTCCTGGATCATTTCACGAACCTGCTCTTCTGATACTGTCTCAGATAAGCATGAAGCTTCAACTTTCACGTAGCCATCTTCGATAATGAACTTGCTATAGTCAAAGCTGGCATTGCGTTCGAGCAGTGCTTTCAGATCTAGGTCAGCACGGAACTCACATACTTTGGATGTGAAAAGTGCTTGCTCCCGGCCCGAGACCGGACTGGTTTGTACGCTTGCCAACACCGTTTGAAAGCGACTTGTACTCAACGGTACAACAATTACAGATTTAGTATGATCGTAGTCGGTGTACTGACCACCAATATGTTCAGCGTATTGCTCAACATAATACATAATGCCGGGTAATGTTTCTACCATATAAAGTGGGATTAGGGTTTCTGTATGGAAGTTAGAAATTAGAGCTGGTATTATAAATCAATGTGTGTAAATAATTTAGCGCCACATTCATAAAAGCATCGCCAACACTAAAAATAGAGCGCATGGAATCGCGTGCCACGCGATGAAAACTCAATTGCAGGTGCCGGTATTTTAATCATGTTGGCTACAAAGATTAGTGTTTTAACAACCTTTGATCGTGTTTTTATAGCGCTGAGATCGAAGTCAAGCGAAAAGTAGTATTGCCGATATGGGTCCCTATATCCTGCTTCTATATTTTGTCGGTCGCGTGCATAGATCATTCCTTGTGCTCCATATCCGGCAGCGAGGTTTAGCCATTTCGGAAAGTGAATAAATTTATCCATGTCAACCGATAACCAGTACGTCTGGCCATTATAATCTTTTAAGATTTCACTCGTCAAACCATCGCCCAATACCGTTGGGCGGATTGCCGCATAGCCTGTCCGTTGAAATGAAAACTTGGGATATATACGAACCTGCTTCCACAACCGGGTTTGTCCTAAATAGAAAGCAGCACCGGCAGCGTCTGCTATCAGGTCGCCTGTAGAGGCACCGTACGCATCTGAGAAGCCATCAAAAATTTCAATGGGTACTAACACTGCGAAGCCTGCTATAGCGCCTATAAGGTCTGCCTTGCTGGCAGGCACATGACTCCATTGTAATCCACGGGAAGCTGCATAGCTCAAATAGAATGCAGAGTAAAAATGACCAAGCTTGTCTACTTGTTTCCACTCTGCATTATCGTTGAAGAATCGAAAAGACTGTCGGTCGGCATCTTTATACCAGAGATGGTTTAGTCCTGCGAGCGAACCGCTATATACTGCAACAGAAGTTATCGTGAGCGCACGCAGTCTTTTTTTGTTAACAGGTTGTTGCAACGAATCACCCTGGGCAAACAAACAACCCGGAATAAGGAAGAGTATAACAAACAGTTTATTCGGAGCCATCCTCTTCTTTGATTGCATCTTTGTTCGCATCTGGAGTTGCTTCCTGGGATTGTTGTTTCTTTCTCTTCTTACGTTCAGACACCCAGAGATCTCTGATCTCATTAAAGCTTTGTGTATGGATAATGCTGGCGCCTGTTGTCATAGCAGTTTGGTTATTTACCGAGCTAAGAATCGGATTTACGTTTGTGCGGCTATACATTTTAACACGTAATTTTCCATCCGCTGTTAACATATAGTCTACAGTCCAGTCTCCCGCAAGGCTCGAAGGATTTTGCTGCGTGCCGGTAGAAGTTGTCGCGTTATTGGAAGTATTGTACGTTCCATCACCCGTTACGCGTAAACGTCCGTTGAGGAATGTATAGGACATCCGCAGCTGAAAAGTATTGAAGCTCTCTGCATCCATCGAACCTATATCTACATCCACCACAAGATCTTCATCAACCTGACTCATCCAGTGACTAAGCTGGTTCGAGAACAACTCGCTCAAACTGTTTACAACGGACCCGCTGGTGCTCAGCGATTCGGCTGGTGAGAATTTGCGTAATACGATGAGACTAAACACCTGTCGCTTTAATTCCTGCTCGTCAAGTTTATTTTTAAATGCTGTAAAAAGCAGGTCAAGGTTAATAGCTTGTGTATTGGTCTGTATATTTTTAGGAAGATCTTTAGCCGTGATATCAAAGTTGATTTCAGGAGAAAGCATGGGGCCATCCAGCGAAAGCAAAACCATTACCGGATACCTGCGCTGCAGTTGTGGTGATTCTGTAATGTTTATAGAAGGATCGCTCATCGTTGCTAACGGAGCAAAAGAAGCTAACTGGTTATAGGTAGCATCGATGTCAACTGTGGCTTTATAAGGATCACCATACCAGGTAATGCGACTTCCTTTCTTGATCAGAAATTCTTTATTGATGATGTCGTATAGGGTAAAGTTATACCATCCTTCCGTGAACTCGAAAGGACCGAACATATTGAACTCACCTTTGGTATCAAGTTGTAAACGTAAATCGCCAACACCACGTCCGCGAATGATATCCCCGGATTTCATATCGAATATAATTTCACAATATGCATCGGGTGTTACATCGAGGTTCAAGTCAAATGACAAACCGGTGATGTTTACTTTTTTGCGAATAGTTTGCTGAGATGTTTTCGTAAACGTTGTGTCCTTGAAGTTTACGAACGTGATGAACTCTTTCTTGTTTACCGATGACGAGCCATTTAACGGAACATATATACGTGTATTTTTTTCAGTGCGGGCATTCGAAGATATACGAAGATTTGAAATCGGACCACTCAGGTTCACATCGCCCGTTGCATAGGCTTGTCCATAGAAGAGACTGTTATCTTTCATAGATGTATTCAGCACCTGGAAGTTTCGGAAGTCAGCATCCATGTTGATCTGCATCGATGAAAAAGCGCGATGTGTTATAGCACCGTTTAATTTTCCTTTGTTTCGCAAGATGTCGGTAAGCTCAATATCCTTAAAGAATATAGAGGTAGGAGTGAGGCCAATGATTCCTGTAAAACGATAAAGCGTCTTCAGGTAATTGATCATGATCTGTCCGTCAGCTACATTTCCTTCACCGCGAATTTCAGGATCGGTCAACTCTCCGGTAATTTTAAATTCTCCTGAGATCGTTCCTCCGATCTGCGTGAAAATTTCCTGCAAAAAAGGCTGAGCAATTTTGAGCTCTGCTTTATCAAGCTTGGCAGATATATCCAGTGGACTTTCTTTGCGTGAAGGATTATAGTCGCCAGTAAGATCTACAATGCGTGCGCCCATACGTTCCACAAAGAGATCGATATATAACTTATGCGCTATAGTATCCCATTGGTTTTTGCCTTTGATATCACCAATCAGAAAATCATCAACCGTAAAATCCTTAATGTCAATGTCATTCTGTATTACAGGCTCGGAATAATAATTACTAAGGCTTACGTTAGCATCTGTAATGCCGGCAATCTTTTTATTGGTAAGTACATTGAACAATGACAACTCGAGGTTATCTATATTTAGTGAAATTATTTTTGACGGATCTTTTGATATCTGTCCATCAAGCTTAATGGATTGCTGTTCATTCTGTAAAGCAAGATTTGAAAATGTCCAGTTGCTTCCATTAACCGCTATATAATTGTTACTGGCGAAGTTCCACTTCCGTTCCAGCAACTGCAATTCGGAAGGCAACATGGAGATAACAGTACTGTCTTGTTGAAAGTCTACACCACCACGCAGACGCATATAGTTTGTTTGTCCATCATGATCAGCATCCATTGCAAAGTCTATATGGTTCCGGTTCCAGATGGCTTCAGCCAGTAAATTTCTAGTCTGCAGGTTATTGTTCAGGATTTGTTTGTCGGAGTTAACCGTGAGCATCGAAAGTACACTTGTGCTATCCGAGATCTTCGATACTGTTAACTCTATATTCGACTTTATAAAAGTCTTTCCCTCAAACGTGAGCGAATCAAACTCCGAATACATATTGAAGATTGTAGTACGGCCGCTGGTAAATTTACCGTCAAACTTGGTGTGTGGCGAGATACTGAAATCAATATTGAATAAATCGGTAACCGGTTTAATATTCTTCAGGTCTATAGCAATTTGCGCTTCGTAAGATTTAGGTCTGCGCGATTTCTGGCTATAGTACTCTGTAATTTGTTGCTTGTCATTTTTTAAGTTCAGCAGAATTTCTTTCACCAGCGTCTGCACATCGGAGGATATATCTGAAAAATAATAATTACCACGGGCTTCAACATCTGCGAGTGAAGACTGTATCTTAAACAACCGGTGATCTTCTTCGCGTTGTGCATTCAACTGTATATTATCAAGCTTTAGTTCTTTGCCTTGATATAGCACCACAAGGTTTTGTACGTTCGCTGAACCACGCAGTGAATCTAACGTCAGTCCCCGGAAGTCAGCTTCAACAGTGCCATGCAGAAAGAGGCTATCGCGTGATAACTTCAACCGGTTTAGATAGGCAGTGTCCAACTGCGCCCGGAATTTAATTTCATTTCGTTCATCACGAAGGTCCATCGAGCCAAGAACCGTCAACTCCAGGTTCGGGTCATTTATTTTTACAAGCCCACGGAATAAACCGGTAGCAAAACGAGCATCGGTAGTGATGTTAGTATAATTATACCCTTTGATACCGATGGAGCTGATCTTGCCATTCAAAAGAAAATCCGCTGTACGTTGCGTTAATCCTTTGCCACTGATCTGTCCGTTAAGACTTACGCGTTGATAAAAAATTGTATCGTTCAGATAGGTGCCGAGATCAAAAGATTTCAGTGACAGCTTGCCTTTATATACGGAGAAGTCAATGTTGTCTTCATTTACTTTAAAGTTTATATCGGATTGTATCGTCCCGAGTTTACCGGAGAATGTACCGTTGGCAACAAAGTCGGTAGGGTATCCTAAAAATTGTCCATGCATGGAAAGTATACCCAGCGGACGCAAGCGATCAAGTGTACGATCGTTAAAAAGAAAAGACAGATCGCGTGGATCGAACTTTGAATTTTGAACGTTTAGGTTGATGAACGTTTCATTGAAATTGGGAAGGCCTTCCATATCCAGTGAACCCATCAGGTTTGTATTGCCTATACCCAGCTGCATTTTGCTGAGCTTGAATTTTTCTACCTTCCCGTTAAACTCACCACTGAGCGTCAACGGTTGGGTTATGCGGTTTACTCCCGGAGCAAAAAAATCAAGATCTTTCGGATCAATTATAGTCTTCGTAAAGTTTGCATGGATCTTTACCTTGTTAACAAAATCATTCAGCGCGCCATGCCCGTTGTATCGAAAAATAATAGTATCCGATATAGTACTTTCTCCGGCTTGTAAATTAAGACCGTTGAACTCCATGCCCAGTTGTGAAATGCGGAAGAACGTAGAGAGCTGATTAACCTTGAACTTCGTTTTCAGATCTTGAGTGATTAACGTTCGTACAAAAAACTCAGTCGTGTCGCCCAATACTACAAAACTGTTCAAGTGACCTTCATCCACCGCGAGTGAAAAATGATTATAGTCAAAGCCATTACGAATCGTATCCTGATCCTGGTTGATATAGGTAAACTGACTATGATTCAAAAATGCTTCCCCGATATTGATCTTGGGAGGCTTGCCTGTTCCCGTGCCGCCTCCTGAAGAGTAGCCTTGGTTGATCCGGTCGATAAATACATTGATGTTCAGATCGCGTGAAGTATCCGTCTCGTGAATCTTGGTGAGGTATACATGTGCACTATCGACATATATGCCATCGATATTTACATCACGTCCCTGTAGAAGTTGAGAAAGTTTGAAGTTGATCAGAATTTCCTTGGCACCGATCATCCGGTTTCCTTCGAGATCGTATACATTAACTCCGGTAAGTTCAAGCCTGTCGAACCAAAGCATACGGAAACCTTTCACCGTGGAAGGGAAACCGACAACCTTTGTAAAGTCTTTCAGAAATCTGGAAGCGAGCCAATTTTGAACAGGCGGCATTTGCAGCACTAAAAAACCTGATATGAACAGGAATATAAGCGCTGTGAAAAGATAGGCCAGTATCTTTCGAATTCTATTTTTGATAACTTGCCGGTTCATTCTATCAACACATGCGTCCCGTTATCCTTGCCATTGAATCTTCGTGCGATGAAACATCTGCCTCCGTTATACGAAACGGCAAGGTACTTAATAATATTATCGCCTCACAGGCGGTACATCAAAAATACGGAGGAGTTGTACCTGAGCTCGCCTCGCGTGCACATCAGCAAAACATTATAGCCGTTGTGAGCGAAGCGATGGAAACATCGGGCGTGAGCAAAACAGAGTTGGATGCGATTGCGTTCACCCGCGGCCCAGGATTAATGGGAGCTTTACTGGTAGGCGTATCATTTGCAAAAGGCATGGCCATGGCACTGGATATACCGATGATTGAAGTGAACCACATGCAGGCTCATGTGCTCGCGCATTTTATCGATGAGCCCAAACCTTCGTTTCCATTTCTTTGCCTTACCGTGAGTGGAGGTCATACGCAGATTGTTCTTGTGAAAAGTCATTTGGAGATGGAAGTGATCGGACAAACACAAGATGATGCTGTAGGAGAGGCCTTTGATAAAGCCGCAAAGATTATGGGACTTCCTTACCCGGGCGGTCCATTGATCGATAAGTATGCGCAGCTTGGAAATCCGAAAGCCTATAAGTTTTCGGAGACCGTGATGCCCGGACTGGATTTTTCATTCAGTGGTATAAAAACAGCATTCCTATATTTTCTTCGAGATGAAAAGGTCAAGAACCCTAATTTCGTGGAAGAACATGTAAATGATATATGCGCCAGCATTCAACAACACCTGGTGACGATGTTATTGAAGCGATTGTTACAAGCCAGTGAACAGACCGGAATAAAAGACATAGCCATAGCAGGCGGAGTCTCTGCGAACTCTGGATTGCGAAAAGAATTAAAAGCATTAGGTGATGCGAAGGGATGGAATGTATTTATACCTGCTTTCGAATATTGCACCGACAACGCAGCCATGATTGCTGTAGCGGCCCACTATAAATATCTGAAACAAGAATTTTGCTCGTTGGATGTAACTCCGTTGGCACGCATGCCGCTTTGAGAAAAGCTCGAAGTAAAGCGCTCAAAGTGGAAGCTAAAGTTTCGTAAAGGTTTAAGTATACTTTATAAATTTGCTTTCAGCTTTCTATTTCTGCTTTACAATCATGAAGGACATCAGTGTGTTTACCAGGGAATATCACTACACCGTGAAACCGCAGGATGTGGCAGCTTTCCACGGAGAAGTGGTGCACCCGGTCTGTTCAACGTATGTGCTGGCCCGGGAGGTTGAATGGACAACGCGGTTGTTTGTGCTGGAGATCATGGACGATGATGAAGAAGGGATTGGGACACATGTGAGTATTGATCATAAAAATCCTGCCTTTGTCGGAGAAGAAATTATCTTTACTGCCCGGATCGATCAGCTAAAAGGCAACGAGTTGATTTGCAAGTATGAAGCCTCCGTAAATGGCCGCATAATTGCCAGTGGTACAACGGGGCAAAAAATTTTAAAGAAAGAAACGCTCAAAAGAATTTTTACGAGATAAGGTATACATCAGATTGGAACATAATTATTCTTTGAGAATGTTAGTCCAAAAGAAACCGATTAACATCACGAATGATATTTAATGTATACCGCATCAGATATTTCAATTTAAGGTTACAATGAAACAACAACGTTTTTCAGATAATATTAATATAAGAAACCGCCAGGCCAGCTTTGAATATGAACTGCTGGATAAGTATGTGGCGGGCATGGTACTGATGGGCACGGAAATTAAATCAATCCGCGAGGGAAAAGTAAACCTGCAGGACGGTTATTGCTATTTCAATAATGGAGAAATGTTTGTGAAGGGAATCAATATTACTCCCTATGCACAAGGCACGCATTATAACCATGATGCCACACGTGAAAGAAAATTGCTTTTGAAACGTTCTGAGATAAAGAAGCTGGAAGGAAAAATTGAAGAGAAGGGATTGACGCTGATACCGACACGGCTTTTTATCAATGATCGCGGACTGGCGAAATTGGAAATAGCATTAGGCAAGGGTAAGAAGCTTCATGATAAACGTGACAGCATTCGCGAACGCGATGCCAAGCGTGAATTGAACCGGATTAAGTTAAAATAAACTGGAATTTCGTAATGGAGAATATAGACTACGGTGTTTGCCGCCTGAGTGTACTATCTGTACGCACAGAACCTTCTGACAAAGCTGAACAAGCAACGCAGCTTTTGTTTGGAGATCATTATGAAGTTATAGATCAGTCGCCAGAACGAAAATGGTTACGTATCCGTATTCACTTTGATCAGTATGAAGGGTGGATCGATAGCAAACAACATCACCCGGTTTCAAAAGATTACTTTGATTACCTGGATAAATCAGAATTTAAAATCACCACCGACCTCACGTCCAGTATGCTTTATAACAAGAGCCCGCTGGCAATTTTGATGGGGAGTATGATCCCCATTTCAAGCTCTGAATTATTCAAGATGGAAGAGCAGTTCGCGTTTAATGGTGAAGCTAAAAATGTCGGACTTAAACGTGAATATGAGTTTCTCAAGAATATAGCGGTGAAGTATATAAATGCTCCCTATCAATGGGGCGGTAAAAATCCATTTGGTATAGATTGCTCAGGCTTTACCCAGATGGTATATAAAATCTGTGGCTATAAACTTTTCAGAGACTCATCACAGCAAGCCAACCAGGGTAAGTTAGTGAAAGAATTCAACGAGATGCGCCCGGGAGATTTAGCATTCTTCAAGAATCAGGATGACAAGATTTCGCATGTGGGCATTGTACTCACCGAAGACAAAATCATTCATGCTTCAGGGCGCGTGCGCATCGACCAGATCACACCGGAGGGAATCATGAACGGTGATACTAAAAGTATTTCGCATACACTGTCACACATCCGCAGGATATTGACCGAGTGAGGTACTGAATGCAATCACCTAAATATAGGCTCTGCTATATTTAGTCTTAGAATGGTTTAACTCAACATGCTGGATATAAGCTTGCTCTTGGCAAAACGCCCTAGTACAGATCTTAGGTTATGCCGGTATATTTACCAGTATATATTATTTTTTACCCATCGGACGGGCAAAAGCGTTTCTGATATGAAGACGTGAGATCCAGATTTTCGATTTGTTCGGATTAATTTCAACAGATTCCAGTATTCCGCCACAGCGAACAGTTCTCCCGAGTAACTGAGACGGATTTACAGGTTCAGCGTAAACAAAATATTCGAAGCAAAGTATAGTTGACTTTGATTTATTCGCAGTGGTTGTCATACCTTTTAAAAGTCCGTTGTGCATAACAAATTTCAACGTGTTGTAGCCGAGTGCTGTACTGTCAATACAAGGATGAGCGGGCATCACCAGGCGATGCCCTATATATTTGTTTGCGTTTGTCTGAAAATCCTCAAAGGTCATTTGATCGAGCGTCACCATCCCTGCCGCTGAAAATATATTCATATAGGTGACAATGCCGCGTACATCCGATGAATCGTTTTTTGTCGTTGTAAGCAGCTGGTTCGTTTTTTCGAAGGCTCCTTTAAAGTCTTCCTGTTGCAGGAAGGGAACTACCATCTGAAAATCCCCATGAGAAATCACCTGGGCTGAAAGCGCTCCCGACAGGAACACCGATACGATCGCGAAAAGAATTTTCATGAAGATTATTATATGTTGTTAAAATCCGTTTGACTGAAAAGAGATTTGACCTATAGAATGCTAACGGTATATTTCAGTTAACGAATAATACAACCATTATATATCTACAGGCATTATTTTTTTACTGTGTTTCAATATACTCGTAACATCCTCGGGGGTTCCTGTAAAGGGTCCTGACGATTCTATTTTCAATGTTGCCATGGCTGCGCCAAATTCTCCGGCTGCCTGCAGATCGTTACTCTGGATACGCTGGTATAAATATCCAGCCATATAGGTGTCGCCACAGCCAGTAGCATCTGTGACAGCTTTTGGTACATAAGCTGGTATGTCATAGAATATACCGTTGTGATAAAGCACAGAACCCTTACTTCCGAGCGTAATGATTACCTCCTTAACACCCCAGTCTGCTAAAATCCTGGAACCCTCACGCACATCGCTGCTTCCTGTCAGCACTTCCATTTCGTGTTCGTTGGCTTTTAGGATATCTATATATTGCAGCGCCTCTTTTTTAGAGGTCCAATCTATAGGCACAACATTTTCGTTTTCAACTTTGCGCAAGTAGCCTTGAACATCCAGTGATACAACTCCTCTTCCGGCCAGATCTTCGATCAGCTCAACCGAAATGTCATCCGCGAGTAAAGGTCCAAGATGAAAAATCTTGGCTTGTATATCGGCAAGTTGTTCTGCTGTGAATGGATCTGCTATCTGCAATACCTTCTGTGTACGATGATCAAGGTTTTCAGAATAGATGTTTTCAAAATGAACCGTGAAAGTACTGGGCAGTGCATTCACATCTATACCTTTCGCGCGTAGATCAGCAACAAACCTCATCTCACTTTCTGCGAGGGCTGTAACCAATGTATAGCTTACATCCATGTTTTTGATGGCATTCGAGAAATAGAACGATGTACCACCAGCCATGTGTTTTATTGATTTGGTAGTAACCACTTTGTCGAGCGTGATGTGTCCTATGCAGCAGATATCGTACATATACATTTGTTCTAGCGTGAAATTCAGCCACCGCATGTCGGTAGAGAATTGGCAAAAATAACAAAGATTCCTATCGTCATGATTTTTTTAATGCAAAGCAGTGAGAAATTTGTTTAAACGGCCGGTTTACAAAAGTATATTTCCCTGCTATCGACTCCATACAGCGATAGCATCCGTTTGCAAAATAGCATTGTGCTACTACCGCTGTAAATACTCTATGCTATATTTAACCGCAGCACAGATAATCCATTTGACTAAATCAGGATGTTCGCGAATCCCAAAAAGTTTAAACGGTATTATTTAAATATAAGTTCTTTTCGTTTTTTGATTACTCATTGTATGAAGAGAAACGGTTGAATATGCCGAACAAGAACGCCCGGCATAGTGGAAATGATTATTATTAGAGAAGAGTATATAGGCTCTTCTCATTTCCGAAAGTATATTTTAATGATAGTACTAGTAAACACTAGTGCTGTGATTCTTAAATGATCATTTAGAGTATTCCATTTGCGTTTTTCGAAGGGCTTGTGTCTGTCTTTTGAATGCGCTTACCTGTCAATAAGATGATAATTCCTGCTATAACGAACGGTACACTTAATAATTGTCCCATGTTCAATGTCAGTTCGTTTTCGAATTCTGCCTGATTGATCTTAAAGAATTCGTCAACAAAGCGAAGTGTAAAAAGAACGATGAGAAACCAGCCTGTCAAGAATCCTGAATTAATTGTATCACGCTTTGAATTCCAGGCCATGAACAAGACTATAAACAGAAGAAGGCAATATATAGCCTCGTAAAGTTGGGCTGGGTGTCTGGGTATACCATCGACTTGTGTAAAGATGAATCCCCACGGCAGGGTAGTAGGCAGCCCCACCATTTCAGAGTTCATTAAATTGCCGAGACGGATCAGCGCCCCTGCCAGAGCAGAAACGATCACAAGCCTGTCAACGATCCACAGGTAATTCACTTTTGTTTTGCGTGCGAATATATATACGGCGATAAGTACACCGATGGCCCCGCCATGGCTTGCGAGCCCGCCTTCCCAAATCGCGAGGATTGTGATCGGTTCTTTAAGGTAGTGGATGGGGTCATAAAACAGCACATGCCCTAATCTTGCCCCAATGATAGCAGCTATTACTATATATATTGTTAAGGCATCGACTTCCTTGGTGGAATGACCTTCCTTTTTGTAGATATAGTACATGATCTGCTGGCCGAGCAAGAAGCTCAGCGCCCAGGACACACCGTACCATCGTACAGGATGGTTTACAAACGGAATGACAAATATGTCGCTGTTGACATCCCAGATTATATAGTTAAAGGTGTGTAGAAGTTCCATTGTCAGTATACAAGTGAATATGCGAAAGGTAACGATATACTCCGGAATTGTAATGGACTATCTTGGTACATGCGATTCCATGAACCTTTTTACGGTCGTATTCCAATTGTCCAGCACTTTCGCGCGACCGTCATTCAATGCGTTTGAAGATTTATTGACAGCCGTTAATGAAGCATTATACTCGTCTATAGCTTTATTGTAGTTATCGACATCAGCCTGGGTGCGCTTTCCTTCAGGTTTGGCAGTAAAAGCTTTTTGAATCTTTTCAAATTCGCTGCGCTTTAATACAAATTCACTTTGTATGGTGATATCTTTTTCAGCTTCACTCTTATGGAATTGAAGCACTTTGCGGCAGGCTGTTACAACAGAACCATCACCCTTGAAAGCACGCATCGTATCCAGTTTCAAAAGCCCTTCTTCTGCAAATTTCAACATAGTCACGCGATTCTGTTCAATGCCGTTGATGTCTTTGTCGTTAACCGCTTTGGTTACATACCCTTCCTGCTTGTGGCTTTTAAAGAAAATCAGATATAGCTGGTGATAGTAGGAGTTTACATCGCCAACCTGTCTGAGTTTTTTCGACATGCGTGAATCCGTATCCACCAAGCGTATATTATTGTTCAGTGCGAATTCTTTGAACGCTACACGCACTTTATCATGTTCGAGTCCCAGTACTTCGCCAGCTTTTTCCTGTGCCATCAGGTAAGCCTCCATGGCATCATAAGATTGCTCTGAGATCTCTTCCATGTTTACGATCTTGGCATAATCTTCATTGAATACTTTTAATAAAACGTCCCAATATTTTTTATAGGCATCCCGAAGCGCAACATCGCCTTTATAGGGGCGAAGCTTATTGGCCATTGTTATAGATTGCTTGATTTCAGAAATAAGCTCTTGTCTTTTTCGTTCTGATTTTCGTGCGCGGTTTCCATGAGCAACTTCGCTCATATAGCTCAGATACTTCTTCGATAATTCATTTTCCTGCGTTGACAGGTAGTCCATATACTCACTGGCGGTCTCCAATGATTTAGATTGTGAATAAGCATTTGCGAGAATGACACTCAGGAGCAGTGTAACGGTAATCCGGTAAATCATAAAAATTTATAAAAGGGTTAAGGAGTTTTATATTAATGGCAATTCATTTCAAGAAGATCGGTTAAGATCAGAAAAGACTCGGTGACATATATATCTTTCGCGAGCCGTGCCATCCACAACTTGCTAAAGGCATCTGCATATTCATCAACATTCATGCGTTGCTTGTCTACCGTACTGTTGGCAACTTCATAGAATATATTCGGTTGACGAAACGTTTCAGCAAGCGCTATATATTTGGAAGACTGTTCTTCGCGTTGTTTACTGAATTGCTGCCATAGAAGTGTTACAGGCTCACGCTTATTGGTTAATTCTGATAAGTACGCGCGACTTTGATTTACACCTTGAAACGACAAAGATGATTTAACCCGAAGTTCGCTTTGCTTTCTTAGCTTGACGTGCGGCAAAGGAAGCAGGGGCTTATAGTATGTTCTCTTCTTGGAAGAATCGCCTGCCAATACATAGGGCAATTCTGATTCGCGGTCCACCACAACGTCATATATATCCGGAAGAACTATATCAGGCTTAACGCCTTTGCCTTGTGCACTGGCGCCTGTTACACGATAAATTTTATTAGTCGTTATACTCGCAAAACCTAGACCTGTTTTAGTCGATGCCAGGGATGGCTCTCCCTGACCGGGTGTTAATGTAGACAAGGTTTGTGCCGTTGCCTTTCCATACGTTGTACTGCCTACAATGAGCGCGCGATTATAATCCTGTAATACTGCTGCAAGAAACTCGGAAGCAGATGCACTTCTGCTGTTGACGAGTACGATCAGTGGCCCGTCATATATAGTGCCGCGGTTTATATCTTTTAGCAGTGTAGCAACTTGCGCTTTATCTTTTGTAATTCCCAATGGACCTTCATCGATGAATATTCCGGCCATAGCGATTGCTTCCTTCAACGCACCACCACCATTATTACGAAGGTCGAGGATCAACCCGTTGATCTTTTCTTTTTTTAGTTTGATGATCTCTTCGGCTACATCGGTGGCACATTTGGAGCCATCAAGTTCATGTCCCCACTGTGTGTAAAAATCAGGCAGCGATATATAGCCTATTTTATAGCCACCATTCAATACATATCCGTGTGCATAATTTTCTTCCATGGATATCTTTTCCTTTTTGAGCTTCACCTTCTTCACCAATCCATCTGTGCTCTTTAAGGTAAATTCCATCGTGGTGTGATTGGCATCTTCAAGCATATCGTTTGCTTCTTCGAGCGATATACCTATATCCTGCTGTTTTTGCCCTTCCCAGGTGAGGTTCAGGATGATGTCGGAGGTATTAATTTCTCCCGATTTCCATGCCGGGCCGCCTGGCGTTACCGTTGCGATCAGCACATCTCCATTATTGTTTTCGCCCAGCGTAATTCCGAAATAGTAACCTTCTGTACTCAGCGAGGTCAGAAAGTTTTCCATTTCAGTTGTTGACATATACGAGGTATGCGGATCATATACCGCAGTGATACTTTTGAAATATATAGACGCCACATAGGAAGCTATACCAGAGGCATGACTTTGTATTTGTTTGAACGGACGCAGTGCAGATGATTTGGCACTTAGCCGGGCTTTTGCTTCATACTTGTTAAAGAAGTCTGGTATATTATTTTTCTGATCCTTTTTCAAGTCAGCCAACTTGTCAAAAGATTTATACTTAAGTCGTAGTCTCCACCTTGCTTTTAGTTCTATTTCATTAATAGCCCAGCGTGCCGTATCGTGTATATAGTACTCCTTGCTATTTTCGGTAAAGGCATTTTCGGTGGCAAACTGAATACACGCTTCAGTACGTTGCACACTGCTGATATATAGTTTGGTAAGATCGTTTAAAAAATTCCAGCTTTTACCTTGAAGCTCGTCATCCAGCAGCGATTTATACTTTGACAGGGATTGGATGTCAGCTTCAGCAAAGATAAGTTTGTTAGGATCAAGGTTTCGCAGGCATTGGTTAAATACCTGGTTGGAGAATTGATCATCAATATTTCGGGGAGAGAAATGCTTCAGTGAAAGATTTTTGGTTAACTGCTGAGCTTCGTTACGGTAGTCAGGCGATTTTTGGGCCAATGATTGACTGAACAGACACAGTGCCAGTAGGGTAGGTAGGACGTTGTACATAACCCTGAAAGTTTCAAAAAATATTATCGCCTTCAAATTTTACAGTGCAATTTTTTTTCTGAACCTGTACTGAAGTACTTATTCGGCCACATCTTGCTCTGAAGGGTTGTCCAATTATAGGACAACCATCTCCGGGTTGAATGAGAAGACATCAATTTTATTAAATTGGCATTGTTAAAGCTATGTCATGACGATTCCCTCGAAAGCCCTGCGCGTACTCATAATCGTATTCCTGTTCACTTGTCAGCTCGTGCATGCGCAGGTAAAGCTGCCGCGTCTGATCAGTGATGGAATGGTGATGCAGCGTGATGCAGAGGTGAGGGTGTGGGGATGGGCTGCAGCAGGTGAAAAGGTGACGGTACACTTTAACAACAAGATATACCAGGCCATCACGGATGCAGCCGGAAAATGGTTTGTAACACTACCATCCATGAAGGCAGGTGGTCCGTATACCATGACGATCGAAGCCAGTAGTACCGTTGTTGTAAAAGATATTCTGATAGGAGATGTGTGGATTTGTTCCGGACAATCGAATATGGCATTGCCGATGGAGCGGGTAAAGGAACGGTATGCCGATGTCATTGCGAAAGCAGAGAACCCTGCGATACGAAACTTCTTTCTATCAACTCAATATGAATTTAAAAAACTTCGTGACGATGTACCTTCCGGAAGCTGGGAACCTGCAACTCGTGTTAACGTTCTGAAGTTTGGTGCGGCTGCATATTTTTTTGCAAAGACTATATATGAGAAATATAGGGTTCCTATCGGACTGATCAATGCGAGTGTTGGTGGCTCCCCTGCAGATGCCTGGCTCTCTCCGGAGGCATTGAAAAAATTCCCGGAACAGCTGAAAGAGGCCGAACGTTTCAAAAATGATGCTGTAGTTGATAGTATACTATCAACTGACCGTGCTCGCAGTCGAGCGTGGTATAATTATATCAGGCAATACGATGCGGGCTATAATGGTACCAAACGCTGGTATGACACCACGTATACTGCAACAGACTGGCCGGTGATGAATATTCCCGGATATTGGAGTGAACAAGGATTAAACAACCTGAATGGTGTGATGTGGTATAGGAAAGAAATAGATATACCCGCATCGATGGCGCGGCAACCTGCCAAACTGTTGCTGGGATGTATCGTGGATAGTGACTCGGTATATATTAACGGTGTATTGGTGGGAACCACCGGGTATCGCTATCCGCCACGAAGATATACTGTGCCTGCAGGTTTACTGAAGCCCGGAAAAAATGTTATTGTGATCCGTGTTATCAATACCATTGGAAAGGGTGGCTTTGTAGAAGACAAGGTATATCAACTTTCGAATGCTAATGCTGCCGTGAACCTAACTGGATCGTGGCAATATAGGGTAGGAGCAGTAGCTGATCCGTTGCCGCCAACCACATTTATACAGTATAAACCTGGCGGACTATTTAATGCCATGATTGCTCCGTTGCTGCACTTTCCAATAAAAGGTGTGATCTGGTATCAGGGAGAATCAAATACCGGCCGTGCAAATACCTATCATGCTGAATTTCGTACGCTGATCGAAGATTGGAGAAGACATTGGGGCCAGGGCGACTTTCCATTTATATATGTACAGCTTGCCAACTATATGCCTATATCCACATCTGAAACTGGTTGGGCGGAATTGCGCGGAGCACAACTTAAAACTCTTTCCGTTCCAAATACAGGCATGGCTGTTACAGTGGATATTGGTGAATGGAATGATCTTCATCCTCTCAACAAAGAAGATGTAGGGAAACGACTTGCACGAGCGGCACAACATGTAGCGTACGGTGAGAAGGATATTGTATACTCAGGCCCCATCTATCAATCTATGAAGATAGTGGGTGACAAGATCGTTTTACGCTTTGTCAACACAGGCAGTGGACTTGTAACCAAGAATGACGAACCTTTAAAATATATAGTTATAGCAGGGGCCGACAAAAAGTTTGTACCAGCCAACGCGAAGATTGAAGGGAATACAATCGTTGTGTGGAATCCGGAAATAAAGAAACCGGTTGCTGTTCGCTATGCTTTTATGGATAATCCACAAGGTGCCAATCTATATAATAAAGAAGGACTGCCTGCATCGCCTTTTCGGACGGATCAGTAGAGTATATTTCCGATAGCACTTGTCGTATGATAAAATATACCGGCACAAGTATTTTAGATATTGTGCCAGTATATAAGTTTACTGTGCAAACATCGCCATCATATTAGATATAGCGTTTGCTGAATGTAGAGATTCTGTTTGCTCCAATGTTATTTTAGCAATATCGGAAGCTCTTGCCCGCATCTCTTTTTCATATTGCGCTATAGCGGATCTTGTGTCATCAAATTTATTGTTCGTGAGACATTCACTTAACATTACGGCATCCAGCATCGCCATGTTTACACCTTCGCCTGCATAGGGAGGCATTAGATGTGCGGCATCTCCCAGGAGCGTAATGTTCTCTTTTGCTTCCCATATTTGATCGAGAGGCATGCAATATTGAGGACGTGGTATAAAATAACTTTTATCATTATCGAATAACTCGTGCCACACAATATCCCAATCTGCAAACTCTCGTTTGAACCAGGCGAGGAGTTGTGACTTATCTTTAAAATCTATACCACTGTTACGAACCCAGAATTCATCTGTTTTGCAGCCGGTATAAAAAGCGAGACTTCCATCACCTTTAGAACTTACGATCAATGTTTTTTCTCCACCCATGGCAAAGATTTTTCCGCCTTTTAAAAACTCATGAATTCGAGGTGTTGTTTTTTTGGAATCATAAACCGTTCCTTCAATTACAGTAACGCCTGAGTAAAATGGTTTTATAGGTGTAATGAAAGGACGGACTTTTGAGTTCGCTCCGTCAGCACCGATAACTATATCTGCTGTAGCAGTGG
Source organism: Ohtaekwangia koreensis (assembly GCF_900167975.1). Classification (GTDB taxonomy): domain Bacteria; phylum Bacteroidota; class Bacteroidia; order Cytophagales; family Cyclobacteriaceae; genus Ohtaekwangia; species Ohtaekwangia koreensis. The sequence continues at coordinate 622,407 of NZ_FUZU01000004.1, read as the reverse complement.
CGTTTTGAAACTCAAGTTTCCAATGATCATCAACTGGTGACATGGATAAAAACTGACTGTTCCAAACAACGGTATCGGGTTGTAGCGAGTTCAATAAGATATCTCGCAACGGTCCGCGATCAATTTCAGGTCTGAAGTATACATCGCTAAACGATTCTGTACTCGTCTCTGTGTGTTGGTCGTAATAAATAGTAGCATTATGATCGGTGATGCGGATCTTGTCAGCACCAGGTCTATAGTTAGCTTCAAAAGCTTCTATGAGCCCAGCTTTTTTTATCGCCATAAGCCCGGATTCCTGGTGAAGGTCTAATGTAGCGCCTTGCACTCTCACATCGCGGTTTAGATCCCGCTCATATACTTTTACGTCAGCGCCTTGGATCTGTAAAAGTCTGGCCAGTGTTAAGCCTCCGGGACCGCCACCGATAATTGCAATCTTCTTGTTTTGGATCAACATATTGAAAGAATAGTTTGTGATGACACAAAACTATTTCTTCGTCAAGGTTGAAAATTGTATAAATCGGTCGTCTTTGTTTTTGGATAATTCTTTGGGTAGCACACCGGAGAATTTCTTTATCTCCTTTATAAAATGCGCCTGATCGGTAAAGTTTTGTTCTGGGAAAAGCTTGCCTTCTTTTATATGTTGGAAAGAAGCCCTGAAGCGTAAAATGTTACAGTACGCTTTGAGCGAGAGGCCGAACAACTGACTAAAGTAACGGTTTATTTGCCGGCTACTCCAATGCACTTGATCGGACATTTCTTTTACGGTGAGCGAGCCTTTCGATGTATACATCAGTTCAAAGAGTTTCTGTTTTCGGGGATCAACGTTTTCTTTTCGTAAGGCACTCAGTTTGGTTGATACTTTTTTACAGAAATCATCAAAGTTATTCAAGTCTTCGCGTGTAATTTCCCAAAAGCCTGAAAGTAAGTGTTGGCCATGGTTTAGTAAGTGCGGTATATCTATATCGAGTATATATTCAATGGCCAGCAGTTTAAGGCTTACCGCAAACATGATGCTTCCGGGCGAGAACATTATTTTACTGGGCTGACTTTCCAATCCAACGAGGCTTGCCCCAAAGGGCTCTGTTGCCGAATACGCAAATATGATATCGACTCTTCCATCGGGTAAAACAATAATCTCCCGCGCATTCTCCGAGTGATTTGTCAGCATCCAGAAACTTTCTACAAATTCAGAAAGCGATGCATCCGGCTTTACCATTTTATATTCAATGTCGTTGCTCATTCTGTATTTTACGCTTCTCCATTTAGGAAGTCGATAACCTTCTTCTTATTTGTTAGGTCGACTTTGAGATATAATTTCGTCTATCATCAATACAAATTAACTCGTTGTTTTTAAATCTGGATCTCGGGTCACAAGGAAAAATAGATATATACTATCTAAAAATAAGCTACCTCAATTAAACGACTGCCTGAAATCCAAAGGTGAAAGATTGGTTTTGGTTTTGAACAGCTTGCTGAACGATTGTGGATGTTCGAAGCCTAGCCTATAGGCAATTTCGCTTATTGATAAATTGGTAGTGGATAATTTCTCTTTAGCTTTTTCAATCAACTTATCATGTATATGCTGTTGCGTACTTTGCCCGGTTAATACTTTTAGCAATCCGCTTAAATAGTTAGGGGATACATTGAGTTGTTCGGCAATGTATTGAACAGTGGGTAACCCTTTTTTTATCAGATCATCGTCTTGAAAATACTCTGTGAGAATATTTTCAAGACGATCCAGAATTTTATGGTTGGCTATTTTTCGAGTGAAAAACTGACGGTGATAAAATCTATCCGCATAGGTGAGTAACAATTCAATATGGGAGATGATCACCATCTGACTAAATTTATCCATGTTCGAGCGATACTCTTGCTCAATGTTTTGTACAATGTTTGCGAGCATTGCTTCTTCTTTGTCTGAAGTGAACAGCGCTTCGTTAGCAGCATAACCGAAATATTCATACTGCTTGATAGTTTTGGCCAATGGTGTATTCCAAAAGAAATCCGGATGGATCAGTAAAATCCACCCCGATCGTTTTGGATCTTGGTTTTCTCCAACTTCAATTCCAAATACCTGGCCAGGTGCCATAAAAAACATAGTGCCCTCATCAAAGTCATATTCCTGCTGACCGTATTTCATCTTCGCGTGCATATTCCTTTTCAGGGATATAGAATAAAAATCGAAGACCCAACGTGTCGCATTATCAGCTGTTGACTGTTTGACCGTTTCATAATTGACCACACTGACAAGTGGATGTTCCGGTTTCGGTAAACCTCTGAGCCTATGATAGTCGGTTATCGTTTTAACCCGTTGAAGTTGCAAGCCTGCCATACCAAAATATAGTTAATCTTGTTTAAAAATCGCAGCAAATTCCTTTGCAAAATCTGTCACTTTAATTTTTCCTTCAACAGCTGGTTTATTTTTATAATAGTCTTCCGACAGTTTGCCGTTGTGAAGGCTTGCATACATTTCAACAAAATCAGGAGCTATCATTGGCGACATTCCCACTGCTTCTAAACTGCTGAGCATTTGTTCGTTAGTAATAGTAGTCCATTTCAAATCAGGTCTACCAATGGCAACGCCTAGTATACTTGCGATTTCATTACAGGTACGTTCGTCACTGGATACATAGCGTATTTTTCTGCCCGTAAGCGGTGTTACAATTTCTTCCGCAATCGCAGCAGCTATATCTATGGGAGAAACCATCACTACTTTGTCTTCGCCACCATAATTTGCTGCTATAGAACCAACGTTTTTTATCATCGGTATATAGTTGTATAAATTGTAGTAGAAATAGGTAGGACGCATATGTGTAATGCCCACACCCGATAATTCTTTCAGAATATTCTCTACATGGTGATGACCCAGAATTATACCAGAGTCCTTGTCAAGGTGCGCACCGATACTACTCAGGTGAACCACACGCTTTACGGCAGCCTGTTGAATAGCTTGTGCATAGTTACTTCCTATTCTTTGGTAGTATGCTACCAGGTCGAGGTCTTGATTGAAGTAATCGTTAGGAGGCAGCATACAGTATACCGCATCTGCACCGGTAAAAGTTGTGGTTAGAAAATCAATGTCTTCCACGGTGCCAATGGCGGCAGTCGCACCAAGTGCCTCAATGTCTTTTTGTTTTTCGGGTTTACTGCTGATCACGGTAATCGCGTGCCCTTTTTGTACCAACTCTTTTGTTAGCGGTTTGCTGATGTTGCCTAATGAACCTGTTACTATTATTTTCATTGTTTCTGTTTTTTGTATTGCAAAGCTCAGCAGTATCAAAAAAACAGATGTAGTCGAATCTACTGTTGTCGTAGTGAAAACTACGTCCGGCTTTGGTAGAGAGGTATTGCATTCCTTTCAACGTCTTTTCTCGGAAGGAATGTCCAGATAAAATCCGCACGTGGATAATGTTGCACATAATTAGGGTTGAGAATGAAGACGAACTGAAGATAATTTCAAAATAGTTTGGAATTATTTTTGAATTAAATGCCATGAATAATTCAGTGTGTGTCCCTAATTAGGGTAGTATATATATAATAACTGTACAGGTAATTATAGTACATGGTATAACGGCAGATATATACCTAATCAATGGGGTGTATTTTTATGATCATTAATTGAATATACTTGTAGATAATCAATCTACTATGATCTCAAATTTTACCTCTCTAAGAATTACTTTCGCTGTGATGGCAATAAGCTGCTTTGCCTGTGTTGAACAAAACGTACCGGTAAAAGATGAATCTACGAACGTCACCAGTAGCTCTGTATCGGTAGGCGATGATGCCGCCAGGAGTGGTGAGTCCAATCAATTTAACAGTACTGTAGGCGCACCCATTGAATATACTTTGGGCCAACGCTGGATCGAGAACTATGAAAGCCCCTGTGCAGATAAAAGTGGAACCTATACCATCAATGCGACTTCGCTTAAAGCTGTTTTGAATAATGGAAGTCCTGTAGGAGTGAGCCTTGTATATGCTTTAGATTTTCAGAAGCGACTGCACATCCTTCCTATTGGCGTAGATAGTAAGGGAAAGCGGATCAAACCTAACGTAGTGTATACGCAGAATGGAAATATAAGCTGGAAAACGGCTCAACAGTGGATATCAAATTATACAGGTTCAGTTCAGTCGCATTTTTTTGGTCAAAATACTTTTTCGCGTTTGTGGGCGAATGGTACCTCCGATATATTGATTGCCTTTGCTGCCGATGACAACAACAATCCACAATTACTTCTCAGCACTAAATCTGCTGCTGCGAGTAATGGTAAAACTGCCGCTAAGTCTGGTTTTGAAGATGCATCTTCACCATGCCCGCCAGTATGTCCGAAGTAATGAGCGAGATGGTGCTCCAGATTTCCCGGGCACTTATCTATATATCTTACTTTTCAATCGTTGTGCCTGGTTATTTCCTCTTGAGGAAGAGACACATTTTAAAGTTCAGGCAATACCGGTTATTGGGAATTCTATTTTTAGTTTCTGTGATAGCGGATGCTGGAAGTTTTATTTTAGCTCACTATGGAATATCCAATATACCGGTAATCAATCTTTATTTTATAGTTAGTTTCGGAATCATAAGCCTGATGTATGCGCGCTTGCTGCGCAGCACAAAACACTCTATATATTCTTTTTTCGGAGTCACTTTTGCTTTTTTTATTCTTGACTGCTGTTACATCCAGGGGTTTGGCACGTTGCAAAGCTATGTTGCAACCTTATGCGGTATTTTAGCAATAGGCTATTCAGTTATTTATTATGACCATTTATTAAATACAATACCGATATCAAGCATCAGGCGACTACCTTTTTTCTGGATCAACACAGCAGTAGCATATTATTTTAGTTTTAACCTCTTTATCCTGGTCTTCGGTACATTCATTTTTGAGAACCTGAAAGAAGTAGAGATCCAGGCAGTGTGGGTATTTCATAACCTGAACAACATTATTAAGAATGCGTTGTTTGCTATTGGACTATATTATGCCGGAGAAAAAAGAACAGTTCGGAAGGGACGTTTTTATAAGAGAGTACGGGCACGTATATAGTAACGTCAGACTACTGCTCGTCATGGATATATATGAGGGTTGTCGCTGTATGGGGTTTCTCTTTCCCTGTAAGCTGGATACCCCAGCAAGAGCGTGACTTAAGGATTCTTCCAGTCCTTGTATATAAACCGTAACGCATCGTAATAGGCAGGAAGCGGTTCTGTCATATGCGTTTCGTGGGAGTAGTAGTTATATTGATAGTTCAGTCCTGTTAATGTTTTTCCTTTTAGTATAGCATCAAGCTTCAGCACGTTTGTATGAAACGTACTGGAGTCGGACACACCTTCATTCGCATCGCTAAGGAAAAGTGTTTTGTTGAGCACGGCTCCTTTTTTTAGTTTTTGATCGGCAAGCTTCAATACATATTCCCGATCCCACCAAAGCGAAGGGCTAACAGAAATATACATCTGAAACATCTCAGGATGCGTGAAGAGACAATACACAGCCGCCAAGCCACCAAAGGAATGTCCTGCGAGAATATTATGAGGCTCTGTTTTATAATGGCTGTTTATATACGGCATCAGCTCCTCACGAATAAATTGCAGGAACCGCTCGTTGCCACCACTCGGTTTCATCCAGGAGACCTTGCTGGTATCAGGAAGACCAAAATAGTTAATGATGCTTTCCGTTGGTGTAAGGTCGCGTGTTCGCTTCGTGTTCACGATGCCTACGATGATCATCTGCGGGATCACGTTCACATCCCACCGGCCAAGATAATCCGAGTACTGCGAAAGCATATCGAAATGACTTTCCCCGTCCATCAGATACAATACAGGATAAGTCTTGTTAGGGTTTGTTGAGTCTGCCTTCGGGCAATGAATATAAATTGTACGCGTTTCGTTTAACACCTTCGAAGGAAACGTCAGGATTTTCTTCGTAGACTGAAGATACGGTGTGATTTTCTGTGCCGTGGCATTCAAGGCAATGAGCACAAAAAGCATAACAAAGATTGAGATACGGGAAGTCTGGGTCATGTATTCAAGCTAAGAATATTATACTATATATCGGTTTTCCTTGACGATAGTAATGGGCAAGGTCACGACACACTTAAGGTCTTTAATCATATCCCCGAAAACCAGACACCTCGTAATGTTGGGTCTAATATATTAGGAATAACATGTTCTTGTCCAATGTACGAATGCCTATATTTTCCTTTTGGCTTTTAAATTTTGGGAGCTCCTTTCCTTTGAATACTTTATGCTGCAAGATAAGATTGCATTAGATTAGTTATATGCAGTTATACCAGAGCCCAATACCAAACCATAGGGTAAGTCGTTGAAGCTTCCATTGAATTCGAACCAATAACGTGTCATAGATAGGTACATATGCGTAAATTAAATAACTGTATAAGGCATATGTTGCCTACTTCCTTTTAAATGTTTTTGCGACTTTCTTAAATAAATTGAGGTTGGCTTCATAGTCATCCATTGTTGTCCCTACCATTATATAGTACCCATTATCAGTGAACAGCATGACTTCATATACTAACTCTTTCGTTCCATCTGGTTTAGACACACCCTCTCCAACGAGTTCGTAGCCGGAAATTCCGTCTATCTTAATTTCACTTATTTTATTTTCGTCAAGTTTTATATGTGTATAAGGCATTCTTTTAATGCGATTTATTGCAATCAGTTTTTTGTCAATGCTCTGAACATTTACCAAGGAAAGCCCAACAATAAAATTTGTTTTATCATTTGATTCAGTCGGAACTTTTCCATCAACTGTATATAGAATCATTCCTGTCACGCTTTTACCAAATTTTAGTTTGGTGTTCTCTGTGTCCACGGTGAAGGAGATAGCACTTAAAGGGTCAACCGATAGTTTAGATTCATAAACAACTGAAAACATTGACTCCTGAATATCTTTGTCCAGTTCCGTATATTCTTTAGGGAAAATCCCATTGACCATGTAAGTAGCTTTGCTATCACCAAACACTAGAATGTATTTTGAGTAGTTCGTCCCGTATGCAAATTGTTCTGCTGTCAAAAAAAGTCCCTGACTTCCATTTATGTTAATGACTTCCTTTTTTTTAAGAATTACTCCTTGTGTCTTTAATCCTTGTTCGTTAAATCCTTTAGTCGATTCTGAAAACGGTCCTGGCATTTCCATTACAAGTAAAGATGCTCCGCTATTTATTTGTTGGAATCCCTGAAAACTTGTAGCGCTTATAAAGCCAGGCGGTGGTATTAAGAAGAACTTTGTCCCAGTAATTTGTTTGTGGTTGTCTGTTCTCGTGTTATTTATTTCCTTTTGACCAAAAGTCACACTAATTGTAAAGAGTCCGATTAATGTCAGTAACGGTCTTGTCATAAGAGTCCTTTTAAGAAATAGGAGAACCAAGGTTCGAGTATTAATAATTGCGTTTACTTTTAATTGTATAAATGGCTTATCTGCCTTACTCAATCTAGTCATCTAGTCATTCAGTCATTGATTTCTTTCTCAAAGTTATATTTATTATTTTGTGTATTCGGAACCCACAAAACATATATGCGTTTGTAGGGCAATGTTATTACGCAGTACTTACAAGCGCTCTCTTCCATCAATTCCATATTTCATTTATCTCGGTCAGCACAATCGGGGTTCCATCGGTAACAACAATAGTGTGCTCGTGTTGTGCCATGAAGCCTCCTTTATTTCCAACCATTGTCCAACCGTCTTTTTGTGTTTCAGCGTATGTAGAAGTTGTCGATATAAATGTTTCGATGGCAACCACGGAGTTTTTCTTAAACCTCGTAAGATTAGATTTATCGCTATAGTTCGCTATATCACTTGGTTCTTCATGAAGTGCTCGTCCTATTCCATGCCCCGTCAGATTCTTAATCACTTTGTAGCCTCTTCTTTTAGCTTCAGTTTCTATTAGAAAGCCTATATCAGATATACGTATACCACCTTTTATATTATGAATCACCCTATGTAGAATCTGCTTTGATGCATCAACAAGTTTTTGATGGTTGTTTATATCGGCACCAAGAACAAATGAGCCACCATTGTCTGACCAAAAGCCATCTAATTCCGCTGAGACGTCAATGTTAATTAAGTCTCCTTCTTGAAGTACTTTCTTGTCGGAAGGTATACCGTGACAAAATTCATTATTTATACTTATACATGTCCATCCTGGAAAACCATACGTTAAATAAGGCGCTGATTTTGCTCCTAAATCATTAAGGATTCGTCCGCCATACTCGTCCAATTCCTTCGTTGTCATGCCAGGGTGTGCATACTTTCTCATCTCCTTCAGCGTCAATGCAACAGCTTCGCTTATCTTTTGCATTCCAACCAATTCAGAATGTTTTGTTATTGACATATTTCTCTTTTTATCGTGTTATATATTCGACCAGTATAATAATGAATTTTCTTTTGATAATGTGCGGTATAAATCGGCCATCATGTAGAGCCTGACCTTTACTTATAAAACATAATTTCATAAGTCCGGTTCACAGAACTGGCAATACAAAGAGTTAATAACGTTACAGGAATCAAAATCGTGACGAAGTCCTTTTTTCTTAATTCCTCAATTAGCTCCAATTTATAGATAACGATTACTGTTCCGATTGTCAAAATTAATCCTATCAAAGTAAAGATCCCAAGAAACAGAATAGGTGAAGCTAAAGCTGTGACCGATCTTATCTCAATTGCAAACCAAAAAATACTTGGCAGAAGAAGAACGTAAAATAGTATGTAAATCTTAGGCCGTTTTGGCCCGGCTTGCTTGTCGCTAATTACTAAAAGATCTGAAAAAACTTCTATGATGTCAAGAATACTCATCTTCAAGAATTAAACGCTATCCATGGTTGCATATAGAAAAATTGATTAGTGACAGCCTTAAAAAAAATAGTAGTGCAATTCTTTCTGCTTCGAATGCAACCACCAATTGCTCACTTGCTTATTATCTAATCACCGTAAGCAATCAGACCGCTTTTATTTTCCTTTGCGATGTTAAAGAGTTTTAATAGTTCCCGGACATCAGCATCGTGGTGAAGTTTTTTGTTTTGGATTGTCTGCTGCATTTGTTCGATCAGGTCGGTGCCCCATCGAAAGGTTGAGTAAACGTCAAACCTTTCGCTAATGATACCTTTTTCTTGGAGGTTCTCGAACGTTTCCTCTTCCATACTATCTGCATAGGGCAGAGGAAACGGATTCAGGTTTCTTGGTTTCGGTTGATCGTCCGCTATGCAATATAGATTTAGCATGCGTGTAATTTATATAACTATAGATTGAGCCGCAAGTTTTAGTGCTACTCTTGGGTTTGGTAGAACAGATGCAAATGAGAATTGTTAATAAGACGCATGCCTGTGTTGATGTTCTTCACCAACAACACACACTATACCCACACGGAATTGAACATTTTGCGAATATCTGTTTCAATAGAGGACTTAATATCCATTGATTACAGGTATAATTCGTTCACCTGCTTGTTGGTGAAGAACACCAACAAGGGCGGACAGGTATATTCGTTCACCTGCTTATGGTGAAGAACGCCAACAAGGGCGGAGGGCGGAAGTTCGGGTATAGTAATTACTTCTCTGTCGGCATAAAAAAATGTTTTCAACTCTTCTTCAAAAACATATATACAGCCTGTCACGCTAACGATAAACACCACCAGCCCGGATGCGAGTCCGAGCCAGAGGTGAATTTTGCCGATTACTTTTTTGATTCAGTGCTGAATGGATTAGAACGTATAACCTACACTAAATAAGAAATTTCTGGGAGCACCCGGATTCACCGTTACGCTCGATCTTCCGCGACCGATCCAGTAAGTCTCATCAGTTACGTTGTTGATATTAAGCGATAACCGTACTTTTTCTATTTTATAGAATAGCGCAGCATCATAAACCGTATACCCCGGAAGTATCAGATCAGCGTACTGTGCCGTGGTTTGCTCGGTAACAAAATGGCCGCCCAGTGCAATGCCCACACCATCTAATATACCCCTGGATATATTGTATCGTAACCAGGCACCACCCATGTTATGAGGGGCAAATTCTTTACCCGTACCTACCAGTTCCGGATCGTCACTCTTGGTTATCGTTATATTGTTATAAGAATAATTCGCACTAATTGTGAGGTTCGGCAGCAATCTTCCGTTGATATCAACTTCCACACCCTTCGATACCTCCTGACCTCTTTGTTCCAGCAAGTCAGGATTGGAAGTATCATTGGCACTGATAAGTATATTATTCTGTTCAATGCGGTAAACCGCTGTCGTGATACTTAGCCTGTTATTAAACCAATCGCTTTTCCCTCCGAACTCGATCATATTACTGGTAAGCGGATCGAACGGACCACCATAAATGTCAGGATCTCCAATGATGCTGGCCGTCTGTGGCTGAAAACCTTCAACGTAGGTACTGTATAGATTAATATTTTTTGTCAAAGAATAAACAAGTCCTACGCGCGGTATCAGTGCGGTTTGTGTTACTTTTTTCTCATCGTCCTTTTTATAGTTTTCAAAATCTGCATAGAACTCTTTTCGCAACCCCAGCATCATTTGAAGCTTTCCGAATTTCAACTGATCCTGTATATATATACCGTTGGTATAGTATAGTGTCTGATCGCGTTCGGCTGTGGTGGTGAAATATGTACTGATGTCCTGCGGTATATAGTTCGGATTTGCCAAATCAAAGTTGGGCATATTGGGCACCGGGTTACCGTCTGCATCCAGCAGGTATTGGCTTGAGTTTGCAGGATTGTATGAACCTAAAGCTCTTGTGTTTGCAGCATTGCGGTAATTTCCTGCCAGGCTTGTTTGCCATGTACCGGCTGGTGTGCCTTGCTGGGCAAAATCATAGCCTATCAGTACCATGTGCTTCACCGGACCCGTGTTAACATCGAAGTTGAAATACGACATCATGTTGAAATTTGTAGTGCGTTGCGTACCTCTTTGCAGTCTCATCTCAACCAGTGTTGGTCTTTGATTGCCCTCACCATCGGGAGCGTATGCATTGTTTACACGATGTTCGAGATAATCACGATCGTAGCTATAGGTTATAAAGGATGTATTGAAAGATATATTTTGATTGAACTTGTGGTTCAGCGAACCAAGAAAAGAAAGACCCTGCTCTTTATTATAGCTGTTGGCATACGTTGCTATAAGCGATATAGGAGTGGAGTATAAAAGAGACTTTCCTTCGTAAGCACCCATTAAAGGCTGTCCACGGTCTACACGGCCATCAATGGAACTATAGATCAGATCAAGATCTATTCTCGTTTTTTGATTCGGCACAAACGACACAGAAGGAGCAACCAGTATATCTTTTCTTTCCTGCAAATCGCGGAATGATCCTGCATCCTGGTATGCTATATTTACCCGGTATAAAAGTGTTTTCGATTCATTTAGCGGTCCGGTAAAATCGCCTTCCGCGCGCATTGTACTAAAACTGCCAGCCGAAATGCTAATCGCTTGCAGCGATACATCCAGCGGCTTTTTAGTAACGCTGTTCATGGTTCCGCCCGGATCAGAATATCCATACAAAGCAGAGTTGGCTCCTTTAATGACTTCGACTCTTTCCAGATTGCTGATAAGCGTTGGGGTCCATCCTTTGCTGATCCTTAATCCATTGATCATAACATTACTACCGGTACCAAATCCGCGTATAGTCAGGTCTCCGGTTATTGATTCCTGGGTAACGCCACTGATATTTTTGACTATATCGGTGAAGCGAAAAGCTTTTTGGTCTTGTATCAGTTCTTTGGTTACATAACTTACAGCCTGCGGTATATCTTTCAGCGGAGCAGATGATTTTGAAGCCAAAGAAGAAATTTCATTTTGGTAGCTTCGTTCTCCGGTAATAACAATTTCATTTAGCTGACTCGCATCTTCCTGGAATGTAATATCCGGTACTACGGTTGTTTCACCAGCGCGCACATCAATGGCAAGCTCAACAGAATTGAGCCCTACAAAAGAAGCAACCAATATATACTGCCCTGGCGTAACGTTGGTGATTTCGAATTCGCCTTTGCTTTTGGTAACGGCACCTTTGCTGGTGCCCTTCAGAAGTATATTTATATATTCAGCAGGAGTCCCATCGCCCGTCTTTGTCACGCCACGAACCGAGCCCGTCTGATTCTGAGCAATGGCTGTGAACGTACATAGTAAAAATAATAGTAAGTAAAAATTACGCATAGTTTAAATTGAGTAAATAAGGTTTTATTCACGCTGGCCCCATTCAAGGTTTCCGATTAACATGGGCAATGTAATGTGTCCATACGGGCACATTATTTTTGAATGCAGTTTTGTTATTGTGGTAATACTTGGTTGGGATCGGTGTGATTGTTGTCCAAAGATGGTTGCTGCATAGTAATATGCGAAAGAACAGATGCGAATATTTGTAAATTTACCTTCGGGAAGTTATAGTGTGCCTGATTATATACCCTGTACAGGGTATATAGATCTATAAGATTGTCTACCGTATGATCTCGGGAGGTTAGCTCGGTTCGGGGTATAGTGTGTTTTCTCGTTTTGGAAATGGTTGTGGATTGGTAGCAGCTATACCCGATTTATATATTTACCGGTCGAACTGTCTAATTCTTCAAAATTTATCAGTTTACCCTGAGCGTTGTAATTTTTCCGTTCAATCATTCTGCCATTCAGATATTTTAGCTCTGCTTCTTTTTCACCGCCTCTGTAATACGCGAAGTAGGAGTAACCATCTATATTTTGTCCGTTATTTAAGAATTGCTCCCAACGTACTGCTCCATTTTCAAAGTATGAAACCATGTGTCCGTGATAATTTCCAAGACCATTGAATGGTTGTACAAATTGTAAGGCACCGGTATCATACCAGCTTTGCCATATTCCGGTTCTTTTTTTGTTCTCGTAAAATTTAACTTCCTTCAATTGCCCGTTTTCATGCCACCATTTCGCTTCACCCTCTATGTGGTCGTTACTATAATGAGCCTCATGTTTTACCTGTCCGTTTTTATAGAACTCCTGAACGAAACCATTTTTAATGAAATGATGAAGTTTACTCGATGGATTTTTTAAGTACTTATCGATATATAGTTCTTTGTCGTACCAGTTTTTCAGAATGTGCTCAACCTGCCACGGATGTAATGCATCAATCAATTCTTCAATATTGAATTCTACTTCTTCTTGTGTCTCTGCTATATGTTGGATTTCAGCAAGTGCCGGATCTATTTTTAGGTTATGGTATGCCTGAAGTTTGTGATGTCCGTCTAAAATATAGTTTGCAGAGCCCCAGGAGTGGTCAGATATACTGCCATCCGTATTGGTGATTAACTTCTCAAGAGAACAATTAAAAATGATAGCGAAAGGTCGCTCGCCTGCTTTGATTCGTTCTTCAAAGTAAGCAACTCTTTCCTGATTCATTTCTGATTTCAGTTGTGTTGCAATGAAAGCGACTGATTGTCCATCGTAGAAGTTATCCGTTGAGTAGTCAATTATATCAAATGTGGATTCATTATTTTGCTTTCGTATACTAATCCAGTTTTCATACTCTTCCCTTTTGGACTCAGCCGACAGAACGTTAACCGGATTCGAGATCATTATGTACCAGTTGTTGCGATGCGTGCTCTGATAATTGTCGGCCGAAGATTTGTAGTATAGTAAAGTGTTATTCTCGCTTGAGTAGAAATTTATAGAAAGGTTGCCATTCGGTAAAAGCGCCAGAAGCGGAAGTAGTATTTCTTTCAGTTCATCTGGTGAATGTGTATAGTCTTTATTGATGTTGTCAACGATATTCTTTTTCAACGCATTTCTTTCATTCGAATCATACGGTAAAGCGCAAAGATATTTCCCGACAGAACCATGGCAATCATACCAAACCACAGTCAATGGTTTGGTGAAACGAAAGTAACTTCCTATTTCACTGAGCCTGATGGATATTTTGTTTGTGCCGGATGAATTGGAGAATATCATTATTCAATACATGTTTTCTTTGGGGAATATACAGTTATGCGCAAGAATCCAGGCAATTGTAAATACATGGCTGGTAAAGTAAAGGCTTCCGTGGCGGATCTAATCTATGAATCCTCTCATGCCTTTGTTGGTGTTCTTCACCAACAACACGCACTATACCCACACTGAATTGAACATTTTGAGAATATCTGTTACCATAGAAAACTTAATATCCATTGATCGCAGGTATAATTCGTTCACCTGCTTGTTGGTGAAGAACACCAACAAGGGCGGGAATATAGTGTATTGTGAGTCTTTAGACTATGCCCGACACTTGTAATCTCTTTTTTCTCTTGACTACAAGAACTAATTACTAAATCCAAAAGAAGAACTAGTATCAATGGGATCTTCATTTTTCCAATCATAATTTTGTCTAGTTTCATTTCGCCATATTGCAGCTAACGTTTATGTATAAGCCGTTGCGCTGAGCAAAAATGAAAAAATGTCCTCCTTATCAGCGCCATGGATTTTACATTTTGTTGTTGGCTGTTTTCGCTAATCCACATTTTGTGAGTCGTCTAAAAATTTGTCCAGAGCTTGGAAGAATTTTGTCTTGTAAGGTTCCTCCAGCGATTCTATGTGCTCGCCAAAATGGTCTGTCAGTTCAAACAAAATTGTTTCTCTTATTTTCTCTCTTGATTCTTTACGGTGTCTTAGTCCTAGAACCTTATTTGTCAAGTAGTCGTATTCGTCAACTGGCGATTCAAGGGCAATGAGTCCGCAAGGGTCAAACTCGTTCATTGAAGTCCTGAGTTGTTCAAGGTCCTTTTTGTATTTGTCTTTTAGTGCATTCATGGATCAAATTGTCCAGCGAAAATTGCCCACAATGTTTTGATATAAGGCGTGTGCGATTAAGTTTTGTTTGTTAAAGGAAGGACGACTAACAAACAAAACCTACACGTCACTGTCCCCCGAAACGAAATAAAGGTTAGAAGTTGTACACGTGAATTCAAATTGCTCCAGCACATGCATTATATCTATTGTTGGCGGTTGTGCTGCCTATTCCGCTCTTTATCAGTTTCTCCTACAATTCTGGATACTTTAACTTTAATTGCATCGAAGTCCTCTTGATTCCATGTAAAATGCTTGCTAAAAATATGTCCTATTAGATAGCCGTCATTTTTAAGTAAAGTAATCACATCATACATAGCTGTGGTCATACCGTCTGATAACCGGTCAGGAGAAAACCTGATTTCACTATATTTAATAGAATCTATATTCTGTTTCTCGTCCACTGTCTTTGACCTTACAGTAAGTTCATTTGTTGTGTCATTAAAATTCAGTTCCACTATTATTTTTCTGTTTTTATAATGCCCCCTAATCAAAAGAACTACTACAACGGTAACTAATATTCCCGCCACGATTATGAGTGCTACTGTACCGGAACTCATGTGGGTAATACCTTCTAGAACTTTTCCCATTAGTCTTCTACTATGTTGTCCCTCATGAAACATCAGTGAATAGACAAACGCCACTATAATAAAGAAGCAGAAGGGCCACCAAACAAGTTGCATCATTTGCAAAGATCTGGCCCTTTGGAAAAACTTCTGGTCACTCGACTCAAACTTTGTTTTATTACCCAATGAATTCATTGTCAATTATTGAATCTTTCTAGGCAGCATTACCGCCAACATTCCAATATAAGAACATCGTTGCCTATACAAGCGTTTGTAAACGAATGTAATAGATTAATTCTGTAGCCAAAAGATATATAACTATAAATTAGATTGCAAATTCAGGTATTGTTTTAGTTCGGCTAGTATACCTTTGTCGGCAAAGGGATTATGGGTGACAGTTTAATTATGCCTGAACATATATATTTAGGCATTGTAGCGGCTGATGCAGCTAACAAGGATGTATACCTAGATCTTTTGAATCAAGGAAGCATCCTACTGAATAAAGTAAATTTTTTTTTATTGATGTTTTTAACCAATTCTGTAGAAGAGTAGGAATTGTCAGACTGTTGTATTAAGTAATAGAACATTATATGAAAAAGAAGCATAAAGTATATATCATTTTGACCGGCATTGTCATATCCGGTATTTGGGGAATGTTGAGTACTTAGTTTACTATTACAGTACCCCTATAACAAAGCTGTGACTGCCATTATTTATATGATATACCTGATCATTGGAGTTAAGATAATCGCTAGTAAAGCAAAGAAAGACTTGAACGTATCGTGACACGCATGCTTCGTTGGTAAACTCAAACCCTCCCTTTGTTGTGTTCTTCACCAACAACACACTATACCCACACTGAATTGAACATTTTGAGAATATCTGTGCTATAGAAAACTTAATATCCATTGAGCGCAAGGTATAATTCTCTCACCTGATTGACCTGGATCGATAGCTGCTTTTCAACTATAGATCACCTGTGGTCAATCGTACCTTTACACAGTTACTTAGACGCTACCTCATAAATTAAAGTAGGTTTGGAAGATCGGAAGGACATTGTTTCAAATGTCTCCTCCTATATTCTTTTCGTTTTTGAGCGCTGAATTCAACACTACAGATAGTTGAAATAAGGAATTATCTAATCTTTGTAAACTTCAATACACTTTGTCCTAAGTGGTTGGTGATAATCTTATTGAATTGCACGCTGTTAATAAATCCGGAGTTCATGAATTCGGTAAGCAGTGGATTCCAGTCGTTGCTTATCGGCATGATAATACCAAACTCTTCGCCATCTTCATCGCCGACTGCATGACGCTTAATAGTTTCCCCACTTTGTAACCCTTTCAGATAGTAGGTGAAATCAGCAGAGGTAAATGTTTTTGGATTCGTTGCAATGGCCTCGATGGACTTAGCGAATGAAGGTGTATACTCGATAATCATGTTGGGGTAGTATTTCTTTTTAATGTCGAGTATGCGTGCTTCGTTTGTAGATCCCTTTACAATAACTGCTTTCATTTGTGCAAAGGCTGTCGATATATTTTTAATATCGGTAAGTTCTGGAACACTGTTGTTAGTAAGGATCATCGACACATTTCTAAGAAATGGAGGGCTGAAGTTATACGATTTCTTTCTTTCTTCTGTGATGGTAGTATTGCTAAGGCCAAACACACCACCTTTGGAAGCTTTCACGACACTTAGGAATTTCGGAAAGTCATTAGCATCATCTGTTTTGTACTCAAAGGTCACGACAATGCCTTTTTTATCTTTTACATATTTTGCAAACTCGGTCATCAGGTCGTAGCATAAGCCTTCTGGTTTTGTGCCATTCATTCTGGCAAGTCCAGGCGAATCGGAGTGAGTGAGTATCCAGGTAGCTCGTTTACTCTCTTTGGCTGATGCATAAGTATCGCCTTTAAGTTGTGCGAAGGTTGAAGTATTAAAAAAACAAACGAGCGCAAGAATGAAGCAAAACGTGATCGAAATTCGTCTTTTCATATTGGTAATAGTTTATAGGTGAAGTATAGGAATTATTGATTGTTCTTTGTAAAGATTATATCGCCCGGTGAACATTTTCATCACACGGATATGACAAATATCGCCTAATAAATCTTCCTCGGTTATTGTTCACCCATGACAAAGAAGTAGACATCATCAAACCAACGCTTATTTACAAAGCGTAAACGATTGACATCTCCAGAAATGCACCAATTTGTTGGGGGGATTTGGCGAGTGGTACATTCGCAAGAACTCATGCCCTTGTTGGTGTTCTTCACCAACAACAACATTATACCCACACTGAATTGAACATTTTGAGAATATCTGTTACCATAGAAAACTTAATATCCAATGATTGCAGGTATAATTCGTTCACCTGCTTGTTGGTGAAGAACACCAACAAGGGCGGAGGTATATACCCTGGTTGCCCGATATATAGTACTGTGCAGAGCTGTGCATGTAATCTTGTGACTGTTGTACCAAATTCCATTTACCACGACAGGGATTCTCATGTATATAGTTTAGCTTTTGTTGCAAGAACTTGTCTGAGGAACATTCTTTCCAATCAAAGGATGGTTCAAATACTTCGTGAAGCTTGCCGCGTAGTCTTTCGTTCTTTTTTACAGATGACGATAACTTGTCTAATATATCATCGTTCGCCTGTTCTTTTAATTTGGCAATCAGTTCGTACGCTATAAAACGTTTACCGTTTCCGATTATAGCGTTAATAGACTGCCCCTGCGTATTTCGGAAAGCCAGCAATGCATGTATGTGATTAGGCATTATTACATATCCAGTAATATAGTGACCTTTTCTCTTTAGATAATCGAACCATTTGTAAATGGAGTCATATCCGTTGCAAATTTCGAATAATGGAAGCCATTGGCAGCAAGTAAAAGTTATAAAATATATACCGCTATATTCTGTGATTTCTTTTCGTACACTCATGTGTTTTTGCAATAGGAGGTAACGGTTTCTTTGGCCTAACGATCTTTGTATCTTATCTTCTTCTTGTGTGCTTCCGTCAGAGTCCTCGAGGCGAGAGACTTTGCGGAGACTTAGGGGCACTTATTCTTATAATTTTTTCCACTTGTCTAAAACGTTTTTGGTTTCTTTAATTCTTATTCCAAGCCGTTGCACCAAATTTCTCTCGGCAAGGAAATAGTCCTCTAAGTCTATCCCCAACTGCTTTACCGTGTCCTTAATTGTATGTACTCCTCCCGTCTTAAATCCCCATCTAAATTTCAAAGCATTAAATTGACTTGTCGAAAGTTCATAAGGTCTTTTACCTTGAAAAAAAACTGTTACGTCACTAAAGTAATTTACTGCTATGTCCTCAAAAGCCGTCAACTCACCATCAGCTAAATGGTCTGCATAGTCTTGTGCTGTTGGCGCTCTCTTATTGTCTCTCTTAAAGTCATGTCCAAATGCCACAGCTGCCCTCAACAACCACACACCTTTATCATCATCCGGCTCAGTTAAATGATCGATAAATGATTCGACTAAATACTCTTTTTCGAATTTCTTTCCCCTTTTTCTATTACAGCTACTGCAAAGCAAACGAATATTGTTCTCCTCTGACGATCCTCCTTTTGACCATGGTATCACATGATCAAATTCTATATCGTCATCCTTTACTGACTTCCCGCAAACACTACAAATTTGATTTTCTCGTTTTAGGACCCGGAACTGGGTGACTCTTGGGATCTGTCGAGATATATTTCGCAATTCCTTTGTCTCCGTAAAGGGCTCAGCCATGGTAAAAACAGGGCAGTCGTGCCCGAATATTCTACAGCTTTTATCATCTCTTTTTTCTTTTAAAGGAAAGTCCTCTACCAATGGACCATACGGACAATACTTCAATTCCCAACATGGTTTACAAACAGCTTTAACACGCTTTTTCCAATTGATTTTCTTACCCCATTGAGCGTACCCATTTCCTTCTTTTTTATTCTCCATGGTTGCTTGAATTGGTCTTTGTTTATCCTGGTTACAAATGATCTTGGACTCTAAGAATACTTTTTAGTTTCATTCTTTGCGATGCAAGATTTAAAAGCTCATTAGAACCTTCTAGTTCCTCAAAGTACAAATTGCCGTCTGAGCGGAGTCTCCCGCCTCGGGGACTCAGCGACACTGAGCGCACAAAGTTTATTAATCAAGTATACCGCTATATTCTGTGATTTCTCTTCGTACACTCATGTGTTTTTGTAAAAGGTAACGATCTCTTTAGCTTAACTATTTTTGTATCCTTATCTTCTTGTGTGCTTCCGTCAGAGTCTCCGAGGCGGGCTCAACTCATCAATTTCGTCATCACTTTCACACTGAATGAGAAGACCAGTATTAACTTTGATTGATTGTGCTTCTCTCATGCCTTCTATACCGACAATCCTTCTTTTGCGAATTTTATTCAGCGCACTGAATTCAATGGTGTCCCCGATGAAAATTGTACCTTCGGATATATAGCCTGTTAATACCAATCCCCTTCCTGTAATTTTGAAGGTGTCTGTTATTATATATTTAGCGTTCGACAAATTCTTGTAGCCAGATAAAAAATTATTTTCTCCCCTCCAAAACCTTTTGCAACAACGCAATCTTCTCATCCTTTTCTTTCAACAAAGCTTCGGTAAGTTTTTCATTTCGGATAAACAGTTCTCTTATTTCAGTCTTAAGAGATTTAATTTCTATCAGCGCTTCATCCATTGAATAAAATGTAGGATTGTAATTTATACCGTTGAGAATAGCATGTTCGGTAAAGGTGTTTGAAATGATATTCACTGCAGTCTCTTCATTAAAATTCTTAATAGCCTCAGCTGGCACCTTCAACGCACCAGCAAGTTCATCCAACAAAGCGGCATCAATGACTTCTTTACCTTCCAGCATGGAGATTTTCTTTTGTGACCAGTCGCCACCGAGTTGGTCTGCAAGGGCTTCTTGTTTAAGGCCTAACATTTCGCGGAAGCGTTTTACATTTCGTCCCTGGTGTATGGTGCGGTTATCGTTTGTCATGTTTCAAATATAGCAGTAAATAGAAATCAAATGTAATTCTAAAGTATTCATTCTGCAGGGTATCATTCCCGGTTTACGGAATAGTATATCTTTCTGCCACAGCGCTACTTGCTGCCACGTTAAACGAAACATGCATGAAGAATTCCATGAACCAACCTTTCGGTAAGCTGAACGCTGATGACTTGCAGAGTATACAATACGTTATGCGGGAATTTTGTAGCACGCACGATGCGCATACTATATACGCTTTTTTGTGGGATATGCTCAAGGAAAGTCTTTGCAGTGCCGGGGCCAATCACTGGGATGAGCGGAGGCGTGCCGACTATATCTTTGCGTACGAAACGCTCCTTCAATTGATCGGTGCCTCGTATGCTTTGGTTGATCATTGGAGTAAACCTCCGAATTAAATTCTATTCACTTCCATTATGACTCGGAGAATGCAGGGGGTATAGGAAGGGTAAGGAACGCCTTACCTAGCCTTAACCTGCCGTTTAAGAAATACCTTTAAAAATGGATTTTATTTGGTAGTCGGTACTTTTGGCCGGATTGCTGAATGACCTCAGCTTATTTGTTAGGGCAAGTTTGATGGGCTTGCGATAGGGAGGGACAAGTTGCCTGCTCACGCATAGGAAGACTTGCGCCAGTGTCGTATCTGTTTTATAAGAACGAAGACCATGGAGAGGTATAGGATTGCTGGTATTGAATAATGTTTTAAAGTTGCCAATAACTTGTTCAGTTTATCTTGTGCCGATTGTAAATAAAGTACTTTGGTTGAACGATATGTTCCGCAAAAGTCAAAGGATTCGCTGCTTGTTGCCTGGCTTTCACGAAAATTGAAAACCCAGATGTCGCTATCTTTCGCAACATATACATTTGCTTTTTCAATTTGAAGAATGTTTAGAGTTCGTATAAAAGCTTTATACTTGCATGAGGGTTGAAGTGAAAATGTACTCCGTTGAGAGTGTCTTGAGTTGACATCAGCTCTCTTATTTCAAGCTGGGCAAAATCAAGTTTGATTTTATCTTCATCATCATTTCCCGTAAGGTTAATATCAACAAATGTCCTTGAAGGGTGAATTTTATAGGGAGGTTTATAGAGTGAATATTTATACATGTCTTCACTCCACCAAACAATTTCTATTACCCGAAAGTCATCGAATACATTACGGTTGTTTAAATACCACATGCACAGTGCAGGCAGAAATGCTAAACTCAATAAGCCCGCCGGAAAGAATAATTTCCTTCTCACCAACTGTCTTCTTGTAATGTTTACAGGCATAGGACTTGAAAATATATACATCACTATAAATGCACATCGCCCTATAAGTCACAAGCTTCCCGACTTTTCGGTCTTCCCGACTTCCCGTCTTTCACCGCTTCCCTTTCCCGCGAAAGCGGCTGTTAACGGCACTTTTCAGCCGATTTTTTCCAAAAAGAACAGGATCAGCGGCATTGCTTCCTAAAGAGATAGACACTATCTTTCAATCATGAACAGCAGGGTATTGGTACTTAATCAGGACAACAGCCCCCTAATGGTGTGCTCTGTAGAGCGTGCCTTTATACTGGTGTTCCTCAACAAAAGTGAGATGGTGCGCGCATCCAATGGATATAAATTGCACTCCGTCAGTAAAAGTTTTCCGATGCCATCTGTAATTCGACTTAACCGATATGTAAACGCCCCCTACAAGGGCGTTAATCTTACCCGGCAAAATATATTCAAACGCGATAATCACGAGTGCCAATACTGCGGCACCCGAAAGGAGTTAACCATCGACCATGTAACGCCTCGCGCTCGCGGTGGTGTAGACACCTGGTTGAACCTGGTTACTGCTTGTAAAAAATGCAACGCCAAAAAAGGAGACTATACTCCTGAGGAGGCGAATATGCCGTTGCGCAGAAAACCACATAAACCCTCGTATTCTATTTTCCTGAAAGATCATATGAATGGTCAGGCAGGGGAGTGGGATTCTTTTCTGACCGGCCATCATGGTCATCATTAATTTTTTTTCATAATCACATGTTTAGTCTTCAAAAGAAAACAGCCGTCATAACAGGCGGAGGGAGTGGCATCGGTAAGGCCGTTGCAGAAGTATTCGCGCAGCAGGGAGCTGAAGTTTTTATTCTTGATCTTAATCAATCTACGGCAGACGATGCAGCCAAGGCGATCCATGCAAAGGGTGGCAAGGCTTACGCTATGGCTGTTAACGTAGCAGACCAGAAACAAGTAAAAGATACAGTGGCTGCTATAGCACAGCAGGCCGGGCGTATAGATATACTTGTGAACAGTGCCGGAGTATCGCACATAGGCAAACTGGATAACACCGGTGAGGAAGATTTCGACAGAGTGTTCCAGGTAAATGTAAAGGGAGTATATAACACGATGCTCGCGGTGATTCACCAGATGAAAGCGCAGGGTGGTGGTGTTATACTCAACTTAGCTTCTATTGCCAGCAGTGTTGGCTTGCCCGATCGCTTTGCATACTCGATGAGTAAAGGTGCTGTGCTTACCATGACCTTATCGGTTGCTAAAGATTATTTGAAAGATAACATCCGTTGCAATTGTATATCTCCTGCGCGGGTTCATACTTCATTCGTTGATAACTTCCTGGCCAAGAATTATCCGGGACAAGAGAAGGAAATGTTTGAGAAACTTTCCAAGACGCAGCCCATCGGTCGCATGGGTAAACCTGAAGAAGTAGCATCACTGGCACTATACCTTTGCTCGGATGAAGCTTCTTTTGTAACCGGAACTGACTATCCTTTGGATGGTGGTTTTATCCGCTTGAATAATTAATTACCGGAGCCGTTTGCCGGAAGTAATGTATGCTATTCTGAAAACTCACGTAAAGCTATACATTTGCTCCTCTGGTGTACTCTTAACCAATCACCATTAACCCAACTTGAACACACCCACACTAATGCTGTTGTCAATTTTACTTATAGTCAAAATGACTAGCAGGATTAAAACAAGCATGCAAAAACGAGATATACTTTTTTTGAATGCTGTGTACAGGAATGTCATATTATTTAACGTCTAATTATACAGATGAAATTACTACGCTTTGGTGAACCCGGCACTGAAAAACCCGGAGTACTGATTAACAACGAAATTCTGGATGTATCTGCTTTCGGTGAAGACTTCGGTGAGAAGTTTTTTGAGACAGACGGTATAGCGCGTCTGCAAGATTGGCTGAAGAAAAATACGTCTCTTCCGAAAGTAAAAGGTGTACGTATAGGGGCGCCATTTACACGTCCGTCTAAAATTATATGTGTAGGCTTGAACTATACCAAGCACGCACTGGAATCGCAGATGGACATTCCGAAGGAGCCGATCATCTTCTTTAAGTCTACTACAGCATTGGTGGGACCTACGGATGATCTGATCATTCCACGCAATAGCGTAAAGACGGACTGGGAAGTTGAGCTTGCCGTAGTAATCGGCAAGAAGGCTTCGTATGTAGATGAAAAGAATGCACTGGATTATGTAGCGGGATATTGCCTGCACAATGACTATAGCGAACGCGAATTTCAACTCGAGCGCAATGGCCAATGGGTAAAAGGAAAGAGCTGCGATACGTTTGCTCCTATGGGCCCATACCTGGTAACAAAAGATGAAGTGCCAAACTATAACAGCTTGCACATGTGGCTGAAGGTAAATGGCAGAACGATGCAGGATAATAATACCGATGATATGATCTTCGAAGTTCCGTTCCTCATTCATTATATCAGTCAGTTTATGACGTTGCTTCCGGGTGATGTTATTTCTACAGGTACTCCGGCAGGTGTAGGCCTTGGTTTCAAGCCTCCTATATACTTAAAGGTAGGCGATGTAGTCGAACTCGGTATAGAAGGATTGGGCGAGCAGCGTCAGGTAGCAAAATAATTCTGACTGCTCTTTTAAAGACCCTCTCTGCATATACTATATATTGAATTATACACCGAATACCTTTCAACATGTTGGCTATTGATGCGCATCAGCATTTCTGGAAATATAGTCCTGTAAAGGACGCCTGGATCACGGATGATATGAAGGTGATTCAGCGTGATTTCCTTCCACAGGATCTGGCACCTATACTGGCAACCCATGGTATAGAAGGTTGCGTAGCTGTGCAGGCAGATCAGTCGGAAGCTGAAACAGAATTTCTGCTTTCATTGGCGGAGGAGCATGCTTTTATAAAAGGTGTTGTAGGTTGGGTTGATCTGCGCGCAGATAATCTTTCTGAAAGACTTGCTTACTTCTCGAAGTTTAAAAAACTCAAAGGCTTTCGTCACATCATACAAGGTGAGCCTTCAGGTTTTATGCTCGACCGTAAATTTATACTCGGTGTTCAAAAACTCGCTGAGTATAATTTCACCTATGATCTTTTGCTCTATCATCATCAACTTCCGGAAGCTCTGCAATTTATACATCAGCTTCCACAGGCAAACATTGTAGTGGACCATCTTGCCAAGCCTTCCATTCGCACACAAGAAAAAAATGAATGGGCGTTGAACATAGCAGCGCTTGCTGCTTTTAAAAATGTTCACTGCAAAATATCGGGTATGGTTACAGAAGCCGATTGGAAAAACTGGAAGCAAAATGATTTTACTCCATACCTCGATGTGTTGTTCGAGTCTTTCGGATCTGCGCGATTGATGTATGGTTCTGATTGGCCGGTGTGTTTGCTGGCGGCCTCCTACGAGGCTCAATTATCGATTGCTCAAACGTATCTTTCAACTTTTTCTTCGCATGAAAAGCACCTCGTGATGGGTGAAAATGCCAGGAAGTTTTATAATCTTTAAGGATGGATTTAAATCTCAAAGACAAAGTAGTCATTGTAACGGGTGGTGCGAAAGGAATTGGTGAAGGGATCGTAGAAGTTTTGGCGAGAGAAGGTGCTGTGCCTGTGATCGTTGGAAGAAATGAAGCTGACAATCTGGTGACGCTTGAAAAAATTTCAGGCAAAGGTTTTCAGGTAGTAGCTGAACTTACTGACCCGGCACAAAGTAAAAATGCCGTTGATGCTGTATTAAAAAAATATGGTGTGATCGATGGTCTTGTAAACAATGCCGGTGTAAATGATGGCGTTGGCCTGGAGAATGGAAGTTACGAAGGCTTTATGGCTTCGCTTCATAAAAACCTGGTGCACTATTACCTCATGGCACATCATGCTTTACCGGCTTTGAAGAAATCGAAAGGATCAATCGTAAATATAGGTTCGAAGACAGCAGAGACTGGTCAGGGGGGTACATCTGCATATGCAGCATCCAACGGTGGCCGCAATGCATTAACACGTGAGTGGGCTGTAGAGCTGCTGAAGTATGATATTCGTGTAAACGCAGTGATCGTAGCAGAATGCTATACTCCGCTATATGAAAAGTGGGTGCAGACATTGCCTGACCCTGCTGAGGCATTGCTGCGCATCTCTGAAAAAATACCACTCGGTAAACGCATGACAACGTCTGAAGAGATTGCCAATACGGTTGCCTTTCTGCTCTCTGAAAAATCGAGTCATACTACCGGTCAACTGATTTATGTTGATGGTGGCTATGTTCATCTCGACCGCGCTATATCCTAAGTAAATTTATCCGTCACTACACCACAACCATTTTATACCATGCCAATCGTAAATGCTGAGACTATAACTACGAGCGAACCAGCTACCGCCAATCGTTCATACCTTATACCGTTCATTCTGGTAACGAGTTTATTTTTTCTCTGGGGTCTTGCCAACATCATGAACTCTGCGTTGATCGCGCACTTTCAACCGGTGTTTGAGATCAGTCGTGCACAGGCGCTGTTGGTGGAAACTGCTTTCTATTTAGGATACTTCACCATCGCTATACCTGCCGGACTCTTCATGGAGAAGTATAGCTATAAAAAAGGTATACTGTTTGGACTCATACTATATGCATGTGGTGCATTGCTATTTATACCTGCAGCGAAGTTGATGACGTTTGGCTTTTTTCTGGTGGCGCTATATGTTATAGCGAGCGGTCTTGCTTTTCTCGAAACAGCAGCAAACCCGTATGTAACGATTCTTGGTAAACCTGAAACCGCAGTACAGCGTCTTAATTTCTCACAATCATTTAACGGTGCTGCATTGGTATTTGGCCCGTGGATCGCAGGCCAGTTTATCTTCTCGGGAAATGAAGCCGCGATGACCACCACTGCACTCAAGCAACAGGCAGCAGATGCTGTTATATTTCCGTATGTAATGCTAGCCGTTATCGTATTGATGGCAGCATTCCTGTTCTTCATTACAAAAATGCCGGAGCCGAACAAAGGTACTTCCCTGCGTTTTGATAAAGCTATATTTAAGAAACATCACCTTATGTTTGCCGTATTGGCACAGCTCTTCTATGTAGGCGGCCAGGTAGGTATATGGGGTATCACGATCAATTATGTTACAGAGTTGATACCGGGTACCAGCAAGGAAGATGCTTCCAAATACTATATGGCTGCGGGTACTATATTGTTTGTGTCGGGTCGCTTCTTGGGAACATTCATTATGACTTATATAAAAGACCATAAGTTATTAACGATCTATGCAGCGATCACATCAATGCTTTGCTTCGTAGGTATCTTTGCAGAAGGTACTATAGCCGTGTATGCTTTACTGGCCACAAACTTCTTTATGTCGATCATGTTCCCGACTATATTTGGATTAGGCGTACGCAACCTAGGCGAATATACCAAGCTTGGATCATCGCTGATCATCATGTCTATTGTAGGGGGCGCTATATTACCACCCCTTATGGGAGTGATCGCTGATAACATTAGTATACAACAATCCTTAATTATACCAGCCTTGTCTTTTATAGTCGTGTTGTTTTATGGCTGGAGCGGGTATAAAATCAAAACTGCGTAGGGATGGCGCGTTATTGCCTCGCACTTGATCTGAAAGATGATCCTCAACTCATTGCCGAGTATGAGGATCATCATAAAAAAGTATGGCCTGAAATATTGAAGAGCATTCACGATGCAGGTATCATTGCCATGGAGATATACCGTGTTGGTAATCGCCTCTTCATGATCATGGAAGTAAACAATACATTCTCATTCGAACAGAAATCAAAAGCCGATAGCACGAATCAAAAAGTGCAAGCCTGGGAAGAACTCATGTGGAAATACCAACAACCACTATCAGTAGCCAAGCCAGGAGAAAAGTGGATCTTGATGGAAAAGATCTTTGAGTCGGTTAAGAATTAAATTTTAGCTTAACCCTATATCCCTCTCCAAAGGAGAGGGACTTTGAAAGTCCCTATTACCCCCTGGAACTAAAAGCACATAATCTTTGTAAAATATACCAATTGGTATATTTTTGCCACCAGTTATGACAAAAGCAGAGCGCACCCGCCAGCTGATCATTGAGAAAACAGCTCCCTTGTTCAATAAAAAGGGATTTGACGGAACTTCATTGTCGGACCTGACCGAATCAACCGGGCTCACAAAAGGAGCGCTTTACGGAAACTTCAATGATAAAGAAGAGATTGCACTCGAGGCTTTTAAATATTCTATAAAAAAAGTAAAAGAAACTGCGCGCCAAAAAGTAGATGCAGAGCAGACCTATAAAAAGCAGTTGTTCGCGCTTATAGATTTCTATGCGGAATATGTTTTTAATCCTCCTATACCTGGGGGGTGCCCGATGTTAAACATGGCCGTGGAGGCAGATGATTACCGTACGCCTATGCGCAAAGTGGTAACCAAAGAATTGATGGACACTATAACCTTTATAACATCCCTGTTAGAAGGAGGTATAAAAGCCGGTGAGTTCAAAAAAGATACTAAATCAAATGAAATAGCTTACACGATCTTTTGTTCTGTGGAAGGAGCGCTTATGTTTGCGCGCGTAGAACGATCTGATGAACCGATGAAGATCATCGTTCGTCATTGCAAGAATTTAGTAAATCAAATCAGTAAATAAATAAAACTATGCAACAACGCAGAGTAGTCGTTACAGGACTGGGTACACTATCACCGTTAGGAAATACGGTAGGTGAATTCTGGAATAACCTGATTAACGGAAAGAGTGGTTCAGCGCCTATTACAAAGTTTGACACCACGAAATTTAAAACCAAGTTTGCATGTGAGTTGAAGGGCTACGACCCATTGAATTACTTTGAAAAATCAGAAGTAAGAAAGCTTGACCCATTTGCACAGTATGCCCTGGTGAGCACAGCTGAAGCTATAAAAGATTCAGGGCTCGATCTGAATGCTATTGACAAAACGCGTGTAGGAGTAATCTGGGGTTCCGGTAACGGAGGCTTCTATACCTTTCAACAAGAGATCATAGAATATGCAAAAGGTGATGGAACACCACGGATCAATCCATACTTCATTCCGAAAGTAATTGTAGATATAGCTGCCGGATGGATCTCGATCAAGTATGGTTTTATGGGACCGAACTTCTCAACGGTATCGGCATGCGCCACGTCTACTACGGCTATCATTGATGCGATGAACTATATACGCTGGGGTAAATCTGAAATTATTATAGCCGGAGGATCAGAGGCTGCTATTAACGAAGCCGGTATAGGAGGCTTTAGCGCCTTGAAGGC
Source organism: Ohtaekwangia koreensis (assembly GCF_900167975.1). Lineage (GTDB taxonomy): Bacteria > Bacteroidota > Bacteroidia > Cytophagales > Cyclobacteriaceae > Ohtaekwangia > Ohtaekwangia koreensis. The sequence continues at coordinate 593,513 of NZ_FUZU01000004.1, read as the reverse complement.
ATTGTCAACACGCAACGATGATCCGTCTACAGCGTCACGTCCTTTTGACATTAACCGCGATGGCTTTGTGATGGGAGAAGGTGCAGGCTCGCTTGTGCTGGAAGAATACGAACATGCTAAGAGGAGAGGAGCACGTATATATGCAGAAGTTGCCGGTGGAGGAATGTCTGCGGACGCTTACCACCTTACGGCTACACACCCTGAAGGTGCAGGTGCTATGCTGGGAATGAAATGGGCATTGGAAGATGCTGAACTGAAACCTGAAGATGTTGATTATCTGAACCCACATGCTACTTCTACGCCGGTAGGAGATGAAAGCGAAATGAAAGCGGTTTCAAAATTCTTTGGCGACCATGCGAAGAAGCTTCACATCAGTGCTACGAAATCTGCTACCGGGCATTTACTCGGTGGTGCAGGAGCGATTGAAGCCATCATCAGCATCAAGGCTATACAGGATGGAATTATTCCGCCAACCATCAACACACAACAAATCGATCCAACTTTACCACAAGGTTTAAATATAGTGGTAGGCAGCAACATGAAGAAGGATATTAAAGTAGCGATGAGCAACACCTTTGGTTTCGGTGGGCATAATGCTACAGCCGTGTTTAAGAAAGTATCCCGATAGCTACCGGGATGGATCAGAACCGGAGTGTAAATATAGTCTTTACGTCCGGCTCGGATTCAACGGTAATAGAACCATTGTGCATTTGCATAATCTGCCGTGACAGGCTCAGGCCAATGCCTGAGCCTGTTCTTTTGGTAGTGTAGAAGGGAACGAATATATGATCGATCGCTTCTTTGATGATACCCTGTCCGTTGTCTATAACTTCAATCAATACCGCAGCTCCATCGTATCGTCCGATGAGTTCAAGCGATGGTTCTTCAGTTTCACCCAACGCCTCAATTGCATTTTTCAATAGGTTGATAAGCACTTGCTCAATCATCTCCAGGTCTGCCTGAATCGTGAGGTATTCAGAAAGGCATTCAACATGAAACTTGATATTCGTTTTCTTCAACTCTGTTTTCATGAGCTGTGCAACGTGTTCCAGCAAACTCTTCAGCCGTACCGTTGCAATCTTGGGTTTGGGAAGAGAAGTATATTCGCGATAAGCGTCAATGAATTTGATGAGTCCTTTACTTCTGTTTTCGATGGTACTGAGTCCTTCACGCAAATCATCGGCACCTTCATCTTTCAACTCGTAGTGATTTCCTTTTTTCTCCATGTCATGATCCAGAATCTCCCGCAACGTTGAGGTAAGGGAAGATATAGGGGTAATGGAATTCATGATCTCATGTCGTAGCACGCGCGTCAGGTTTTGCCACGCTTCCAGTTCCTGCTTTTGTAATTCAGGCTGAATGTTCTGCAGGGTGATCAGCTTTACATCAGTTCCGCGAATGCGCAGTTCTGTTGCCTGTACGGTAAGGTATAATTCATTGCTGCCTTTGTAAAGTTCACTCTTTCCAGACTCAACGCTGTTAATGGAATGATATAGTTTGGGATTGATCGCGATCAGCTCGTTGATATTCTTGATAGAAGAAATACCCATGAAACGCTTGGCGTTCGCATTGATCAACTGAACATTTCCATCTACATCAAATGAAAGTATACCGGTGCGCACTTGTTGTACAACGGTGTTGAGGTATTGGCCGTGCTCTTCTTTTTCTGAACGTGCCTTGCGGAAAGCTTCAAGCACTTCATTGAAAGCAAGGTTGAGATCTTTAAAACTCTTGCCGAGCTTATTATCGGATGCAAATCCGGAAATGAAATCAGAATATTTTACAGACTCCAGGAAGCGCGTAAGCTTTCGGTTGGTCTGGCTTACGAAACGGAAAATTTCGGCAAGCTGTAAAACGATAATGGTGCCCATCAGCAAGGCTGCGAACAACATGTTTGGTCGTGCTACCATGTACATCAACAATGCCATGGTAACACCGAGCATGATCACCCGCAGAATAACACGGGTACGAAAATCTTTAAAGCCGAAAGTCACAGAATAAGATCGAAAATTACCGGTTCAAAGTTCCAAGTTAAAAGAATAGTTTCATATCACCTGAAACTTTGAACATCAACACGATTATTTACAATCCGTACTTCTCAAGTCTTCGGTACAATGACGACCGCGTTAATCCCAATTCTGTTGCAGCCTGCGTGATGTTACCGTTGTATTTCTTCAGCACTTTACGGATCAAAAGTTTTTCAACCTCTTCGAGATTATATTGTTCAAGGCTGAGTTGTCCGTCTTCTTTGCCGGCAGAAGGTGTGAAATTGAAATCCTCAGGCTGCAGTACATTGCTGTTACTCAGAATCACTGCGCGCTCAATAGCGTGCTGCAGTTCGCGAATGTTACCGGGCCACGGATGCTTGTGCATACGCGTCATGGCGCCTTCGCTGATCTTGTTTACAGTTTTCTCATATTTACTGGCGTAGTGTTTCAGAAAATGATTTGCCAGTAACGGTATATCTTCGAAGCGATCGCGAAGAGAAGGTATTTCTATTTCAATGGTATTGATCCGATAGAGTAAATCCTGACGGAAGCGATTTTCTTTTACCATCTCGTATAGCGGCATGTTTGTAGCGCAGATCAGGCGAATGTTGATAGGCGTTTCCTTATTCGAACCCACACGACTTACTTTTCGGTTTTGCAATACGGTGAGAAGTTTTGCTTGCAACGGCATGGATAGGTTACCGATCTCATCGAGGAAGAGTGTACCGTTGTTGGAGAGTTCAAATCTTCCGGCACGATCTTCTTTTGCATCTGTAAAGGATCCCTTCTTATGGCCAAAGAGTTCACTTTCAAAAAGTGTTTCTGTAATCGAACCGAGGTCTACACCAACAAAATTTTCACCTTGTCGCGAAGAGTTCTTATGTATAGCACGTGCTATCAATTCTTTACCCGTACCGTTCTCTCCCAGGATCAGTACGTTTGCATCAGTCTTTGCTACACGATCTATAGTCTGAAAGATCTTTTGCATGGCAGGACTTTGTCCGATGATCTCGATAAAGCGATTGTTGAGTGCCTGGTTGATCTCCTGATTTTTTATTTTCAGATTTTCAATTACATCGCGCGACTCACGCAGACGCATCGCGGAATATAGTGTTGCGAGTAACTTCTCATTTTCCCAAGGCTTCAAAACAAAATCAGTAGCGCCTGCCTTTATAGCTTTCACGGCCATTTGTATATCACCGTACGCTGTGATCAATACTACTACAGAAGAAGGATCGATCTGTAGAATTCGTTCGAGCCAGTAATAACCTTCGCTGCCACTGCTTACATCTTTCGTGAAATTCATGTCGAGCAGTATCACATCATAGTCTTCATTGCTCATGAGTGCCGGTATAGCTTCCGGATTTTTTTCAATGTCAACTTGAGCAAAGTGCCGCTTCAAATGCATCTTCGCGGCTTTCAACAGATCTTCATTATCATCAACAATTAGAATCTTACCGTGTTTTGTCTCAGACATTATCGATAGGGTTTAAATTAAGGTCAAAGTATATAAAAGTATATATCTATAGCTCCTTGAACATGCTTGCAGCGTATACATCCGGTGTAAAACATATCAAGGAGTCGTCCGCTAGCGGGCAAAGCGTGTACCGAAACCGTTACAGCGTCAAAATAAGGTAAAAACACGTTTCCGAGGGATTTTCGAGAGAACGTGTCCGTTCGCATCCGGACACACACGTTCACATGTGAACGAGAATCGTATAGCAATAGCGTTGAATTCAGGTCAATTTCGCATTCTGGCGCTTGGCACACTTGTTGGCTTGCTGCCATTGTCCGATTGAGCGTATAACGTTACCTCGTGACAGGTAAACGAAGGCTATAGCGGATGACTTTATAACACAATACGAATGGACAAACAGATCAAGAAGAAGAAGTGGACGGTAAAGCGTCTTGCTACCTATGGTGGAATTTCCTTGTTAGTGATTTTTGTGGCATACCAGCTGATCTTTGCTGACAGGCGGCAAAAACTAAAAATTGAGAAAGATAAGATCACCATTTCAAATGTAGCCCGTGGTGTATTCCAGGAATTTATTCCGCAGACCGGTACAGTAGAACCGAGTCGTACGGTATACCTCGATGCTATAGAAGGTGGAAAAATAAAACGCGTAGTAGCAGAAAGTGGTGCTATGCTGAAGGAAGGAGATATAATTTTAGAATTAAGCAACCTTAACCGCGAGTTGGATGTCTTAAGTCAGGAAGCGCAGTTGAGTGAAAGTATAAACCGTAACCGCGATACCCGTTTGGCGATAACGCAGAACGATTTGCAGGAGCGGCAGACGATGGCACTCATCGAAAGCCAACTGGCAACATTGGAGCCACAGTATAAACGTGAGAAGACGCTATTTGAGAAGAAGCTGATCTCCCGTCAGGCGTTTGAAAAAACAGAGGCTGACTATAGATATAACTTGCAGCGCTGGAAGATCACGTATGAAGTATATAGGGCTGACTCGATCGACCGCATCCGTCAACTCCGTAACATCAACGCGCTGGAGCAGCGTATGAGCCAGAACCTGGAAGGTGTAGGACGAATTCTTGATAACCTGGTAATTCGCGCTCCGATTGATGGACAGTTGTCGCGCCCTCAATTAGATGTTGGACAAAGTGTAACTCCTGGTCAACGTTTGGGACAAATAGATATCGTGGGAAGCTATAAAGTACGTGTACCAATAGACGAATTATACTTACCGCGTATTACCACCGGTTTGCATGCTTCGACAACGTTTAACAACAAAGATTACTCATTGGAGATCATGTATATATACCCGACCATTGAGAACGGACGGTTCTTTGTAGACATGAATTTCATAGGAGAAACTCCGGCCGGTATTCGCAGAGGTCAGTCGCTGAGATTGCGCATTGAACTTGGTCAGTCATCTGAAGAGTTGTTATTGCCAGTGGGTGGATTCTATAAAGATACCGGTGGAAACTGGGTGTTCGTGATGGATGGTGAAGGCAGAGCGGTGCGCAGAGATATCAAACTGGGCAGAAAGAATACCGAGCACTTTGAAGTGTTGGAAGGTCTGCAGCCTGGTGATAAAGTGATCACATCATCGTACGAGAACTTTGGCGATAGCGAAGTATTGTTACTGGATTAGTGTAACTTTTATCGCGAATTAAAGTACTACAAGAATAGAACTTAATATATATACCGAACATCATAACCATAACAAAATAAACCTGCCATGATCAAACTGAAAAATCTTGAAAAAGTCTACACAACAGAAGAAGTAGAAACAACTGCTTTGAACAACATTAACCTCGAAATTAAAGAGGGCGAATTTGTGGCCATCATGGGCCCGTCTGGTTGTGGAAAATCAACGTTGTTGAACATCCTTGGCTTGCTTGATAATCCTTCCGGAGGCGAGTATCATTTCGGCGAACATGAAGTTGCCAGATATTCTGAACGTCAGCGCGCACAATTGCGCAAAGGCTCAATCGGATTTGTATTCCAGAGCTTTAACCTGATCGATGAGCTTACCGTATTCGAAAACGTAGAATTGCCATTGCTATATATGAAGGTGCCTGCTGCTGAACGCAAGCAGCGTGTAGAAGAAGTGTTGGAACGCATGAATATCATGCACCGCAGAAATCACTTCCCTCAGCAGTTATCCGGTGGTCAGCAACAACGCGTTGCTATATCCCGTGCGATCGTAGCGAAACCAAAAGTAATTCTTGCCGATGAACCTACTGGTAACCTGGACTCTGCCAACGGTGAAGAAGTAATGAAGCTTCTTTCTCAATTGAATGAGGAAGGCACTACCATCGTAATGGTGACTCACTCTCCATACGATGCTAATTATGCACACCGCATTATTAACTTGTTCGATGGTAAAGTAGTAACGGAGAACATCAAAGAACACTTCCATATTTAGTAGTGTAGTATAAAGCTTCGCTTTATATAGTTATAGTATATTTAAAGTCAGGGATGCCAGTGGATCGTGGCGGTCACATACTGGTGTCCCTTTCCTTTTATATAGCCTGGCAGATATAGCCAGGCTTTTTTATGCTGAACGAAATTGAACAATGGGCTGTACAGTTCCGAATAGTATACTGTCCGGAACGTACTGAAAACGCACTTTTTTGCAATGGCATATTTATTGGCCACTTCCATGCAACCTTAGACTATCGTGTGTAGTCTTAACATCAATTCGACTCCAAAACCCCATGATAAAAAACTACCTTCTCATCACTTTGCGCAGCATGATGAAGAATAAACTCTTCATCTTCATTAATGTATTCGGAATGGCCATCGGCATTGGCTGTTGTATCGTTGCTTACTTTAACTGGGAGTTTGACGCGAGCTTTAACACGCATCATTTAAATTCCGACAAGATTTACCGCGTAAGTCAGGTGCGTGAGTTTGAAAACAATACAAAACTATACGGCTATACCTCCTTGCCCATGGGAGCTGCTATCAGGCAGAATATACCGGATGCTGAGAAGGTGACACGACTCAATCGCTCGTGGTCCAACTATAAAGTAGAAGATAACTTATTTCCGGGAGGAGTCGCGTATGTTGATCCTGACTTCTTCGACATGTTCACCTTTGAGTTTATCGATGGCAATCCTGCCGATCTGAAAGACAAATCAAAAGTATTTCTAAGCGATGAACTCGCCCGTAAACTATTTGGAAGCATTGATGTCGTAGGCAAGCAGGTAACACAGGTATTGGGCGCTGATGTAAAGGAATTAACGGTAGGGGGTATATTTAAGAAACAACCACAAGGTTCGAGCTTTCGCTTCCAGTCGTACATGCATTATGATAATTACTTTGATGATGCCAAAGATGTAAAAGAAGATGAGTGGAAGCACTGGACTTCGCTTTTCGTGATGGTAAATAATCCGGACAGGTTGGATGTTATTCATAAACAACTGCAAGGCTATCGCGAGAATAACAATAAAGTGCGCGAAGATTTTATCGTGAAAGAATATGTACTCGATCCATTTGTAGGGATGGCACAACGAGATGAGATTAACGATACCTGGAATGAAACCTGGGATGCCAACTCACGCGCTGCAGTACATGCACCAACCATCATGGCCGTTCTGATATTGCTGATCGCCTGCTTCAACATGACGAATACATCGATCGCTATATCTTCACGGAGATTAAAAGAGATTGGCATTCGTAAAGTAATGGGAAGTATGCGCAGCCAGCTGATCTTCCAATTCATTGGCGAAACCATGTTTATATGTTTTCTCTCCCTTGTCATTGGACTTGTTTTAGGAGAAGTATTGCTTTCCTCCTGGAACGCCTTATGGGAAGAAATGAAACTCACCTCACACTATATAGATGACCCAGGCTTCCTGTTCTTCCTGATCGGTATACTGGTGTTTACAGGTATTATAGCCGGCAGTTACCCTGCATTCTATATCAGCGGTTTCGAACCGGTAGGAATCTTGAAAGGTAAATTAAAATTAGGGGGCACAAATATGTTTACCCGTGTGCTCCTTTGCCTGCAATATGCTATATCTCTATTGGCGATTGTATGTTCTATAGCCTTTTATGAGAACTCAAAATATCAACGCGAATTCGACCTGGGCTTCAACGAAGAGGGTGTGATCATTGCCTATGTAGAAAATGGAAACGAATATGAAACGTATCGCAATGCCCTTGTTCAGAATAAAGATATTCAGGCTGTAGCCGGATCGAAGCATAGTATATTTTCATCGCGGTATAAAGATCCGGTGAAGTTTGAATCGAAACAGGTTGAAGTCGATATCATTGACGTTGGCGATGATTATCTGAGCACGATGGGACTTACGCTGATTGAGGGCCGTGACTTTAAAAAGGAATCGGAAACCGATCGCAAGGAATCAATTATCATTACCAAGAAAATGGCTGACACCTTTAAATGGGACAAGCCTCTTGGCAAGGAAATACTCTGGCATGATACTGTAAAGCTATATGTAGTAGGCGTTGTAAAAGATGTATATACCGTAGGGCTGTGGGCCGAAATGGAACCGATGATGCTCCGCTATACTGAGCCGGCTCAATACACACATGTGATCGTCAACACACCGGTTAACAAGCTTACGGAGGTATATGCCTTTATGGAAAAAGAATGGAAGCAAATCTTTCCGAACCGGCTTTACAATGGGCGATACCTACACGAAGAAATGAAGGAAGCCTTTACAGTGAATGATAATATAGTAAAGATGTTTGTCTTTCTGGGCATCGTAGCCATGACACTCTCTGCTACAGGTTTGTTTACGCTTGTGTCGTTGAACATTATTCGCAAGATGAAGGAGATCGGTGTTCGCAAGGTACTGGGTGCTTCTATTGGAAATATAACCCGCATCATCAACACCGAGTTCATAGTCATTTTGATGATTGCCTCTGTGCTCGGATGTTTGCTTGGATATTACCTCGTAGATGCATTGATGGATAGTATCTGGGATTATTATCAGAACACGACTACTTTTACCTTTATCGTATCCGTGGTGGTTATGCTGGTGATATCGGGTATTACGATCGGGTATAAAGTATTCAGTGCTGCATCGATGAATCCGGTGAGTACGCTACGTGATGAATAAAAACCAGGTCGCTGTAACCTTTGTATCCGCGATGACGTCAAACACAAATTATATATAGCCTATTACCCCGTATAAACTATAGCGCATGCTTAAAAATTATTTTAAAATAGCACTTCGGAATATCCTGAAGCATAAGTTCTTTTCATTGATCAACATCCTGGGAATGACAATCGGTGTCACCGCCTGTTTGCTGATTATCCTCTATGTTTCCGATGAACTTAGCTACGATAAGTTTCATGCAAAGGCAGACCGCATGTACCAGGTTGGTTTGCATGGAAAGATTGCAGGTCAGGAAATATATACTTCTACAACGTGTCCACCTTTATCGGCAGCGTTGGTTTCTGAAATTCCGGAAATAGACGAATCAACCCGCTTGGATGGCTATGGCTTAACGGCGGTGAAGTATAATGAAAAAGCATTTACAGAGGAGAAACTCTTTTATGCCGATTCCAATTTCTTCGAGTTCTTCAGCTTTGAACTTCTGGAAGGTGAGCGCAAAACTGCGCTGAAAGAACCAAACTCCATTGTATTCACAACGGACCTCGCGAAGAAATATTTTGGCAATGAACCTGCGTTGGGTAAACTGGTAACCGTAGGAAGCGATGGCGCTACCTATAAAGTTACCGGTATAGCGGCCAATGCTCCGACTAACTCGCACGTGATCTTTAGTGCGCTCGTATCGGCAAGTTCGGCTGAGCATTTGAAAAGTACCGTGTGGCTCAACAACGGAATGTATACTTATTTCACGCTGAACAAGAATGCAAGTCTGGAATCAGCTACAGAAAAGTTTAGCGAACTGGTGGTGAAATATGTTGGCCCTGAAATAGAGCGCTTTATGGGTACATCACTGAAGCAAATGAAAGAGCAGGGTGGTGCCTACGGTTATTTTGCAGAGAAAGTAACCGATATACATTTACGTTCGAAAGCTCAGCACACAATAGAACCTCCCGGTAACATCACGTATGTATACTTCTTTGCCGGCATTGGTGGCTTTATCATTATTATAGCTTGTATAAACTTCATGAACTTGTCTACTGCACGTTCTGCAGGTAGAGCCAAAGAAGTCGGACTGCGCAAAACGCTCGGTTCGCTGCGCGGACAAATGATCGCGCAGTTTTTGGCGGAGTCTATGATCTATAGTCTTATTACCATTGTGCTGGCATTGGGTGCCTGCTATATATTGCTACCTTTCTTCAATACACTTTCAGGCAAGCAATTGGATATGACTATATTTATGACACCTGCTTTTATAGCCGGTATAATAGCCCTCGTATTATTTGTCGGATTGATTGCCGGAAGTTACCCGGCATTTTACCTCACGTCCTTTAATGCTGTGGAGGTACTGAAAGGAAAAGTAAGAGCAGGTATGAAAAGTGGAGGCGTTAGAAGCACATTGGTGGTTTGCCAGTTTGCGCTTTCTATATTCCTCATCATTTTTACAACGATCGTATACCAGCAGATCACGTTCATGCAGGAACGCAACATGGGAATCGATAAACACAACGTAGTGGTTATCCGAAATGCTGGTCGCCTCGGTAACAACCGTGAGAGCTTTAAGAATTCACTCAACGACTTAACAGGCATCGTAAAGTCTAGCTATACCAATAATAATTTCCCCGGTGTGAATAATACTACCGTGTTCAAATCCCCTTCATCCGATCAGGATCATATCATGGGACTATATTATGCTGACTATGATCACATGGATGTTCTTAAATTCGAATTGAAAGAAGGACGTTATTTCTCGAAAGATTTCCCTTCGGATTCTTCGGGTATAATATTGAACGAGGCAGCCGTAAAAGAATTCGGGTATACCAATCCACTTGAAGAAGAAGTTCTATACAATGATAACGGAACGCCCGAGCGTTTCAGGATCATTGGTGTATATAAAGATTTTAATTTTGAATCGCTTAAAATAAAAGTACGCCCGCTGGCTATAATGTTAACGAAGAATGCGAACCAATTGATGGTACGGTACGATGGCAACTCGAAAGATGCTATAGCTTCTATTGGAAAACTTTGGAAAACCCAGGCTCCCAATGAGCCGTTCGACTATAACTTCCTGGATGAGAATTTTGATGAGCTCTTTCGTGTAGAGCAACGCATGGGCCAGGTGTTCAGTGTATTCTCTGGTCTTGCCATCTTTATAGCTTGTCTGGGTCTGTTTGCATTGGCTGCGTTTACAGCAGAACAGCGTACGAAAGAAATCGGTATACGAAAAGCGTTGGGTGCTTCTCCTATAGGTCTGGTGATTCTCTTGTCGAAAGAGTTTACAAAACTGGTAATCATTGCATTTATACCAGCCGCTGTAGCAGCGTGGTTTATTGTTAACAACTGGCTGAGTGGGTTTGAGTATAGAGTAGACATTAACCCGTGGATATTTATAGGCAGTGGCTTGGTCGCAATTTTTATAGCATGGCTCACGGTGAGCTATCAATCTATAAAAGCTGCGGCAACAAACCCCGTAAATTCACTGCGCTACGAATAAAACGAGGCTCGTTTTATTTTCATGCTTCGAGAAGCGTACCGGAAAAACGGCTTTTTTGATGCGAAATCGATGTTTTTTTGAGCCAATATTAAGTTTTTGTTAACTGGTTAATACTCTGGTAACAGATGGTTAATTTAGAGCTTCAACATATATACTTTATGGAGAATACAAAGACATCCAAGAAGGCTTTGCAAAGCCTTATCAACGACTCAATGCGTGAAGCCATCGGCCACCTGGAGTTACCAGAAGCGAGCAAGAAAGTGAAAAAGCTTTTGAATCGTAATTCCAAAAAAATTGCTTCCGTTTATGCAGATATACTGAAGCGTGAAGAAAAGAAAAGAAAGAAAGCTGAGAAATTTGTAGAAAGCGCTTTGAAAGGTAAAAGCAAGAAAAGCAAAAAAGCAAAATCAGGAAAAGCTGAAGTAACAGCCTAGTATATAGTACATATACTTTATTCTGAAGACGACCCTGGTTCAAAGCCGGGGTCGTTTTTTATTTCGTGTGGATGATCGTACTATAGATATATCTGTAAAACGCAAGATCCGGGTTGATATGGTCTGATAGCATCTTCACCTTTGTGTATATAAATCAAAAACCATGGAAGTCATCTCTGCCATATTGCCCAAGGATGGTGAAGTAAGTTTCTTCCCCAACCTGTTTACGCGCGAGGAAAGCGATGTATACTTCGATGTATTAATGAACGAGATTCCCTGGAAACAGGAACCCATACGCATCTTCGGTAAAACAGTTATGCAGCCGCGGTTAACGGCCTGGTATGGCGATCCTGGTAAACACTATAGCTACTCCGGCATTACCATGAGCCCGGCCAATTGGACAGATGCATTGCTGAAAATTAAACAGCGTATTGAAACAGTAAGTCCGGTTATTTTCAACAGTGCTTTACTCAATTTATACCGTGATCAAAGCGATAGTATGGGATGGCATAGAGATAATGAAAAAGAGTTGGGTATAAACCCCGTGATTGCTTCGGTTACCTTTGGAGCAACGCGGAGATTTTTGCTGCGGCATTACACCGATAAAGATTTAAAGCAATCATTGGCGTTAACGCATGGAAGCCTCTTGCTGATGCAGGGCAGAACGCAGCATGCCTGGGAGCACAGCGTTCCAAAGCAAAGTAGTATAATGGGAAGCCGCATCAATATAACGTTCCGTGTAATTAAGGATTGATGCATAGCGTGCTATATATTGTGACTACGATCGCATGAGGGCTTTGTATCGTTCGCGATCCTGCAAGTATTCGAAGATCACAATATTCATCAGGATCATCAGCATACCATAGAAAGCATCTTCGAAGGGAATTGTTCCAATACGGATACCCAGGTTTTCGTTGTTGTTATACCACACTACTTCTTCATCTATAAACGAACCGGTAAGGATGCCGTTGATCAGAAAAAATGGGATCAGTATAAAGCCATACGAAAAATAGAATCGCCCCATATAGCGAGGTCTGAGTTTCAGCATTTGATAAGCCAGAAGGAGTCCCAGCAATACGAATGTGATGCCGGTATATAATTTTTCGAAATAGAACATGCCCATCACAAGCAGGAGCAGGATCAGTAAACTTGAAATCAGTTCCTGGTGTGGGAAGAGATAATCTTTCTCGATCAAATAACAGAGTGCAAAGTAGGTGAATACACATGCGTATGGAATGCAGATAAAGAACAGGATCTCTTCAATCGGTAGGGCCCCTATATATAGTCCGGTAAGGTATCGCGGGTTGAAACCCCACACGCCCATGTAGGTAAAGATCTCATCCCAGACAATAAATATAGAAGCGGTGATCAGGATCGCAGGGAAAAGATATTTCCATTTTTTATAGAACGGCGCTTTCCGGTAAAAGCTGAACATCAACGGGAATGCAAGAGAGAGCACATCGAGGGTTAGGTATAAATATTTTTCCATGAATCAATGAATGGGCAATCGTTTTGATTAATCCAGGTCTGCTGGTGAATTCCTGTCAGCTTTAAATATAATTTTTTAATTTATTACAACGAGACTGTCCCTAAACTTTTATTGCTGATTGATCATTTTGATGGGCCCCAACAGACTTGGTTGCGGCATTTGTAAGCAAAAGTATACCCCATATTTGACGCAATTTTTATTGCGTTTCCTGTCGCTCCTTTTTAAAGGAAAACTTTTTGGGCTCATACTTTTTTGGAGCATATAAAAAACCAAATGCTTCACAGCCTTCTTTGGTGTGCTTGCTGTGGTGAATATAGTGCGCGTGGATCATCCGTTGCAGGTACCGGCTTTTCTTCTCAGGGCGCCACCGAATCCTTTGGTGGACAATGATATCGTGAAAGATCAAATAAAATGCTCCGTAGAAAAATATACCTAACCCTACTGCGAGCATATAAGGGTTATATGATACCAGTGAAAAATAATAGAAAATAAATATCGAAGGAATGCTGAAAACCAGTGCAAACAAATCGTTTCGCTCCAGTGCTTCATCATGCACCGTATGATGCGAGCGATGCCAGGTCCACAGAAAACCATGCATTACATACTTATGCGTAAACCAGGCTATAAATTCCCAAAGCAAAAATGTTCCGATAGCAATGAGAGCGCAAATGATGATCGTAATCCAATTCATATCAAGCTGATTTGAGCATCGTTTTATCACCAGAAGGGAAATACTTTTGGAGTATTGCATTCCGGTATTCAAAAATAGTATTTAGCTCGCGCTGCACAAACACAGCGTTGGCAAGGCGACCAAGGAAGCCGAAAGGAATTGCGTAGTGAACATCGTCCGTTACTTCAACACCACCGGGCACCTCTTTAAAATGATGCTGATGATGCCACAATGCATAAGGCCCAAAGCGTTGTTCATCTATAAAATAAAAAGGCTCTTGCACATGCGTGATCTCGGTAGTCCAGCGGGCACGATAAAATGGAAGGATCTTTATTTTATAATTTATGATTTGTCCTGCATACATTTTATCGCCACCGGAAATGGACAGAATCTCGAATCCCATTCGCTCCGGTGTGATCTTCGCCAGGTTTTTAGGTGATGAGAAAAACTCCCATGCATGTTGCATTGTGATAGGTAACACCTGTGACCGTTTTAATTGATATACTTTCATTTTCAATAGCCTTGGTTGACGCTGAACTTCTTAACAAATATTTCCGAATTTTTGTTGACATGATGTATATATACCATGCTATTTATTCAAAGCTTTTCGGTAAGAACTTAAAACACGATCGCGCGCAAAGACGTGATCTACGATAGGCTTTGGATAGTTTTCTGTGCCCACTTCGGGTACCCATTTTTTTATATACTCCATTTTCGGATCGAACTTTTGTGTTTGCAATGCCGGATTGAAAACTCTGAAATATGGAGCAGCATCACAACCGGAACCCGCTGCCCATTGCCAGCCACCGTTGTTGGAAGCAAGATCATAATCCAAAAGCTTTTTGGCAAAGTATGCTTCTCCCCATCGCCAGTCAATGAGTAAATGTTTGGTGAGGAAGCTTGCTACGATCATACGAACGCGATTGTGCATGAAGCCCGTAGCATTCAGTTCGCGCATGCCTGCATCTACAATAGGATAACCGGTTTGTCCATCGCACCATTTTTCGAATTCTTCCGGATCATTTCTCCACTCAATGTGATCGTAAGCCGGTCGGAAAGACCTGGCTTCTACATGTGGAAAATGAAATAAGATCATCGCGTAGAAATCGCGCCAGATAAGTTCATTCAACCACACTTCATTTTTTTTCTTTGCAACCTGTGCAAGTTTACGGATACTCACCGTACCAAAGCGAAGATGTATACTTAGTCTACTGGTTCCGCGAATCGCGGGGAAGTCTCGTTGCTTGTCGTATTTTTCAATGATGGAAGTTTTAATAACGCGTTCCGGAAATATAGCATCAACGTCTTTAAATCCAATATCTTTCAACGATGGCAATGCTATAGATTTACAAGCTTTAAAGTTCTTGAAATATTTTTCGGTAGGGTAGCTCTTCAGAAAAAATGCGTTAAGCTTTGCTTTCCATTTTTTGCTATAGGGTGTAAAGACTGTATAGGGCTCTTCGTTATCTTTTTGTACTTCGCTCTTTTCAAAGATGACCTGATCTTTGTACGTATTGAAGTGTACGCCTTTAGCCTCAAGAATTTTCTTCACCGCTGCATCGCGCGTAAGAGCATACGATTCGTAATCATGATTGGTGTATACTGCCTGGGGGCGAACAGATTTATAGAATTGAACCGGATCGGTATGTACGACTAAAAGTGATGTGCCGAATTCTTCAAGTTGCTCCTGTAAATGCAACAATGATTGATGAATGAAGACAACACGTTTATCTGCCCAATCATCAAGTGCCTCCAGGATCACCGTATCGAATATAAATACAGGCAGAACCTTTTTATTTTCTTTCAGCGCATAGTATAGCGCAGCATTATCTTGTATACGTAAGTCTCTTCGAAACCAATGGATGGTAGTCTGTTCATCAATGATCTGTTGTGCGGCCTGGAGATTATAGGATTTCAACTGTTGCTGATTAAAATGAGACGTGCGTGTATTGCGCTTCTAAATTCTTAACAAGCGTAACACGGTTTTGTTTCGAAAAAATGATATATATAATCAGACCGGGAGCAATGCCAGTTCCGGGTGATCGAGAATGAGTTTAAACCAGAACGTATAGTGGTCAGGATTATCAGCAATGTCCTGTTTCAAAGAAGCAATGTCTATATATTTCCACGCCTCAACTTCATCGGTGTTGATCACAGGCGTTCCGTCAAATACGGCAGTGAATACATGATCCAGTTCATGCTCTGTAAGGTCGTTATCGAGCCGTGCTTTGTATATAAATTTATAAGCGTATTCCGGTTGCAGATCGATTCCCATCTCCTGCAGTAACTTTCTGCGTGTAGCATGTTCCATGCTCTCCTCCGGAAGCGGATGACTGCAGCAAGCGTTCGTCCACAACCCTGCGCTATGATATTTTGAAGCTGCGCGTTTTTGAAGCAACAGTTCTCCCTTTGAATTAAAAAGCAAAATAGAAAACGCTCTGTGAAGCAATCCTTTTTTATGTGCTTCCAGTTTTTCCATGGTGCCGACTATATTATCCCGCTCATCTACCAGAATTACTTTTTCCATCAGAGCATGTTAAGTTGATGTTTGACGTAAGAATAGGCGAGGAGTCTTGCTTTATGACGGTTACGAATTCTTATACGATTTTTCAATATGCGTTCAGAAGGTGTATTTCTGATTTTTTTAAACAGCGCAAGATAGTAAACATAGGCTACATATACTCCGAATCTTGCCGGCCGTGGAAGCTGTTTAATCCCTTGAAAACCATGATGAAAATCTGCCGCGATGCTTTCTTCAATTTTTCTTTTACAATCTTCGTTGAAATGACTGAGATCGATTTCCGGAAAATAGGAGCGCCCCATTCCGATAAAATCAGCATTAAGATCGCGCAGGAAATTTATTTTTTGAAAAGCAGAGCCGAGGCTCATGGCGAATGGCTTGAGTTTATTATACTGTTCTTCGTTCCCATTGCAGAATACACGAAGACACATCAGGCCAACAACTTCAGCAGAGCCTAAAATATACTCTTTGAAGTTTTCAGGAGTGTAATTTTTTTCGCAGAGATCCATCTCCATGCTTTTGAGAAACTGATCAATCAACGCATCTTCAATTTGAAAATGATTGACCGTTGCCTGGAAGCTGTTGAGAATTGGATTAAGACTTATCTTTTCGCGAATGGCCCTATAGGTATCTTCTTTAAAGCGCGCGAGCAACGTTGCTTTATCATAGTCATGGAAAGTGTCTACAATTTCATCTGCAAAACGCACAAAGCCGTATACCGAATAAATTGGATCACGAAGTTCTTTGCTCAGGCAAAATATACCAAGTGAAAAAGAGGTACTGTAGGCAGTGGTGGTGATGCGGCTACAACGGATCGAAACTTTATCGAAGAGCGCCTTCATAATTTCAATTTACTAATTCTTTATGTCTTTTAATAAGTTCTCGCGCCACTACTTCCCCGGATATAATAGAAGGTGGAACACCTGGTCCGGGTACAGTAAGTTGCCCTGTATAAAACAGGTTACGTACCTTTTTGTTTATGATGGAAGGTTTGAGATTTGCGGTTTGCATTAACGTGTTTGCTAATCCATATGCATTTCCTTTAAATGCATTATAATCTTCTATAAAATTGCGATGCGCGTAGCTTCGTTTATAAATAATATGCTCGCGAATAGATTGCCCCGTGAGTTGCTCGAGCCGTGAAATAATACTATCGAAATATTTTTCACGAATAGCATCTGTATCGTTTAAGTCGGGTGCTACCGGAACCAGTATAAATATATTTTCGCAGCCTTCCGGTGCTACTGTGGTATCGGTTTTCGATGGACACGAAATATAGAATTGCGGTGAAGAAGGCCACTGCGGTTGCTCGTATATTTCCGTTGCATGTTGTTTGAAATCCTGGTCGAAAAATAAAGTGTGATGCAGCAACCCGTCAAGCTTTTTATTTATGCCCAGATAGAAAATAAGACTTGAAGGTGCCAATACTCTTTTTTGCCAATAGTCTTCACTATATCTGCGATGCGATGCCGGCAGCAGATGTTGCTCAACATGATGATAGTCGGCACCTGCTATAATAAAATCGAAAGGCCTGAACGTTCCGTTAACAACAAGACCTGTTGCTTCTGTGGAATTTACTTCGACTTGCTCTACGTTACTGCTAAATTCAAAAGTAACGTTCAACGAACGCGCTAGCGAAACCATTCCTTCAATCACTTTATACATACCTCCCTGCGGATACCATGTACCCAATGCCATGTCCGCATAGTTCATTAAGCTATAAAGTGCAGGAGTATTTTCCGGAGTGGCTCCCAAAAAAAGTACCGGGAACTCCAGGAGTTGAACAAGTTTTTTTTCTTTAAAGAATTTCCGGATATAGGTTGATATAGACTGGAATACATGAAGCCGTAAAGCTCCCTTTACCAGGTTGAAATCGAAGAACTCGCTTACTGACAATCCGGGTTTGTGTACGAGATCATTTATCCCAATGTCGTATTTGAATTTTCCTTCTTCGAGAAACTGCTGTAATCTTTTGCCGCTACCCGCTTCCAGTTTTTCAAACATCTCACAGAGTGCTTCTACACCTGCAGGTATATTTAGTGTATCATCTTCACTATATACAATTTTATAGGAAGGATCAAGCCGCTGCAACGTATAGTAGTCGGAAGCTTTCTTGCCAAAGTATGCAAAGAAGTTTTCAAAAACATCGGGCATCCAATACCAGCTTGGCCCCATGTCGAATGTAAAACCATTCGCTTTGAATTGACGCGCACGACCACCGGCTGAATCATTTTTTTCTAAAATGGTAACATCAAAACCTTCCTTTGCTAAATAGCACGCTGCCGACAATCCTGAAAAGCCAGAACCTATAACTGCAATATGACTCATGTATAAATACAGATTAGAAAAGAAGGAAGTTAGTTATAACCCTGTAATCTTTTTTGTATTTCTTTTCGCGCATGAAAGATCCTGTTTTTTACTGTGCCGATAGGAATGCTTAAATGCTCTGATATCTCATGATACTTATACCCTGAAGTATACATCTTGAAAGGTATCAGCAGTTCTTCTTTAATATCATTTACATTACGCCAGATCTCTTTAAACTCCATGCTTTCCTGTGGGCGATTGAACGTGTGCTCCTCTTCAACATTTAAAAAGTAAAGATCCTTTGTGGTATCATTTGAAGTACGCGCGCGTTGCGTTCTCCTGTAATTATTAATGAACGTGTTACGCATAATCGTAAAGAGCCATCCTTTCAGGTTAGTATCCTGTCTGAACTTATCCTTATAGATCAAGGCCTTCAACATCGTATCCTGAACAAGGTCATGCGATTCTTCGCGGTCGTTGGTAAACCTCCTGGTAAAGGTCTGAAGCGTGCCTCTTAAACCGGCAATCTGTAGCGTAAATTCAGTAGCGGTCATATTCTATTGTGTTTATGTATTACTTATAAATGTTAAACAAATTTAAGTATAAAAGGATATAAACGGCAATAATGTTTAATATTAATTACTAAAAGTTAAACAAAATATTGGTAATGAATCAAAACCTTGGATTCTGCTTCAAAAGAGGCATTTTACGCGAAGTAAATTTTTCAGCGTTCAAACGTAGAGTGAAAATGATCAAGGCTGAATAAATGCCTTCAATTCAAGGGCTGTTGAGAACGTCTGAATGTTATTGACTTTGAGTCCTTTGTAACGGGCAATCTGCATCCCCGAAGCAAAAATCCGGATGGATGAAAAATCTTTGGTGAGCCTTTGCAGGTATTGATCGATCGGATCGATGGGAGATGTAACGGAGGTAATTAATATTTCAGGCTGATGTGTTTTTACAACGCTGATGAGGTCGTCATGCGGAACATTTTGTCCGAGGTAATACGTGCGATATCCGATCATTCGCATCAGGTAACTATAGAAGAGAAGACCGAGCTCATGCATCTCACCTTCCGGTAGAAAAAGAACAACCTTTCGCGCGGTCTTGGCAGGAATGGGCAAGCCATCAATTGCTACTATAATTTTTTGACGGATAAGATTCGATATAAAATGTTCATGCGCAGGCGTAATGTTATGCGCCTGCCAGAGAATTCCGATCTTCTCCAGGAACGGGTATATAATTTCAGTGATAGTCTTTTCGAATCCGTGGCGAAGTATAATTGTACCGAGAATTTTTTCGAAGATCTCTTCCTCCATATCGATCATCGCCAAAATAAGCTGATCGATATATACACTGGAATCATTCCGGATTTCGCTGATCTCCAAAACCTTTCGGTTCATTTCATCCAGCGTCATGTCTGCAATTCGGGAGATCTTAATGCCGTTATTATTCAGGAGCGATACATTGATGATCTTCTTCAGGTCATCGTCTGAATAAAACCGGATGTTGGTGTCCGTTCGTGAAGGTTGAATTAATTTATGGCGCTTTTCCCAAATGCGAATGGTGTGCGCTTTGATGCCGGATAGCTTTTCAAGTTCTTTAATAGAGTATTTACCCATCTCAACCTTTACCACACTAAAACCGCGGGCAGTGAAAAATGTTTTTTGCCATGCGCATAAATTTTAATTTTATTTTCAATGGCCATTGATATAGTAAAAGTAGGAAAAGATTGGTTCACGGAGCGTGGGTGGAAACCTTTTCCATTCCAGATCGATGCGTGGAAGGCATATCTGAACGGCCAGAACGGATTGGTGAACGCGCCTACAGGCAGCGGTAAAACCTATTCACTCATGATGCCGCTCATGCTTGAGTTCATCCGAAATCATCCCGACTATAAGAAACAAAAAAGCAATGGACTGCAGGCCATCTGGATCACACCGATACGCGCGCTGTCAAAAGAAATTGAATTGTCGGCAAACCGTTTGATCGAAGGGCTTGAACTTCCGTGGAAAGTTGGCGTGCGCTCTGGTGATACATCGGTGAAAGAGCGTGCGCGACAAAGAGAAAAACCTCCCGAACTTTTAATTACAACACCAGAGAGTCTTCATTTACTACTCGCTCAAAAAGGCTATCACGATTTTTTCAAAGACCTGAAAGTATTGGTGGCCGATGAGTGGCATGAACTCATGGGCTCCAAGCGTGGAGTACAAGTAGAGCTTGCGCTATCGCGTTTAAAACACGTTGCACCGGATCTGAAGGTGTGGGGTATATCTGCTACCATCGGTAACATGGACGAAGCCCTGCATGCGTTGCTCGGTAATTATTACGAGGAAAAGAAATATAGTATCATTAAGGCCGACATTGAAAAGAAAATTGAAGTAGTGTCTATACTTCCCGACTCAGTTGATAAAATGCCGTGGGCGGGACATCTCGGTATACATTTACTGCAAAAGGTAGTGGACATTGTAAAAGGCAGTGGTACCACGTTGATCTTTACCAACACGCGATCTTTTGCTGAGATCTGGTATCAGAAGATGTTAGACAAAGCACCTGAACTCTCCGGACTCATCGCGATGCACCATGGTTCCATAAGTCAGGAGTTACGAAGTTGGGTAGAAGATCAATTGCATGAAGGCAGATTGAAAGCAGTGGTTTGTACATCGAGTCTTGATCTCGGAGTAGATTTTCGTCCGGTGGAAACCGTTATACAGATCGGAGGACCAAAAGGTGTTGCCCGCTTTTTACAACGTGCGGGAAGGAGCGGACACCAACCCGGTGCTGTAAGCCGTATATATTTTGTGCCCACACATTCGCTTGAGCTTATGGAAGCTGCCGGTATACGCGAAGCGATCAAGAAGAAGATTGTTGAAGACCGATTGCCCTATATCCGTTCGTTCGATGTGTTGATGCAATATCTGATCACGCTCGCCATCTCGGAGGGATTTCACCCGGATGAGATATACAAGGAAGTAAAAGGAACCTTCAGCTTTTCAAGCATGACGGAGGATGAATGGATATGGATTCTGAATTTTATTACTACGGGTGGCGATTCCCTTCAGGCTTACGATGAATACAGGAAGGTAATTATATACAATGGTATATATAGGATTGAGAACCGAGCGATCGCTATGCGGCATCGTCTTTCGATTGGTACCATCGTGGGGGATGCTTCATTGTTCGTTCGTTTTGTTTCGGGTAAATACTTAGGCACGATCGAAGAATATTTTATATCTCGGTTATCGCCCGGAGATGTATTCTGGTTTGCCGGTAAGAACCTGGAACTCGTACGCATTAAGGAAATGGAAGCGCAGGTTCGGAAGACTAATAAAAAATCAGGCGCTGTTCCTTCCTGGCAAGGTGGACGAATGCCGTTGTCTTCACAGATGAGTGAACTCATTCGTAACAAGCTGGACGAAGTCGTGCGCGGAAAAGAAACCGATGTAGAGATGCAATTTCTAAAACCGGTATTTGATCTGCAGCGTGAGCGCTCTCATTTGCCCGGTAAACATGAATTTCTGATCGAATATTTTCAGAGCGATGAAGGCTATCATGTGCTCATGTATCCTTTCGAAGGACGCTTTGTTCATGAAGGAATGGGAGCGTTGGTGGCACACCGTATTGCGCAGATTCAGCCGATCACATTCTCTATAGCCATGAACGATTATGGATTCGAATTGCTTTCTGATCAACCTATACCTATAGAGGAAGCGGTTGAAACTAACGTACTAGGCATCGATAACCTGATGATAGATATACAGGCGAGTATAAATTCAACGGAGATGGCGCGCAGAAAATTCCGCGACATTGCTGCTATATCTGGCCTTGTATTCAAAGGGTATCCTGGTAAACCGGTAAAGGACAGGCACCTTCAATCAACTTCGCAGTTGTTCTTCAATGTCTTTAATGATTACGATGCACACAACCTGTTGCTGCGGCAGGCTTTTGATGAGGTAATGGATTTTCAACTGGAGGAAGCGCGGCTGCGCAGAGCACTCGATCGTATTGCGCATCAACGAATTGTCATTACACATCCGGAGAAACCAACACCGTTTGCATTTCCCATCATGGTAGACCGCATGCGCGAAAAACTTACTTCCGAAAAAATTGAAGACCGCATTCGAAAGATGGTTATGCTTTATGATGAATGATTACGAGTGTATACGTAGCGTTACACTAATCCATTGAGATATAAATTAAATTCGAGTGGGCTCGCATCTTCAAATTCATCCGCTTTTAGATCTTCGAATATATCTTTGTCAAATTCAAGTTCGCGTAATTCGGCATGGCCATCGGTATCAATGGTAATCTCGGAGCCTGTAAAAAGAATCGGGTTTACTTTTACAAGGATTTTAATTCCTTCAATTTCTTTTTTGAAATACTGATGAACGATGTTGCTGTCTTTCGCCATTTCTAGTTTTATTTGACTAATGATACGACTTGATTTACCGGATCAGTTTTTAACCGAACGGTTAGTGCTTCAGCGGCTAAGGTACGAAGATGCAGAGGAAATTTTTTATACATACACCAGCAAACCTGAAGCCACCCGGTATGTTTCCTGGCGCACACACCAGACGATGGATGAAACGCGTTCGTTTTTACAATATGCCATATGGGCATGGAAGGAGGGAACGGACTACACCTATACCATCCGCCTGAAGGCAGACGGCAGGCTTATTGGCAGCGTAGGCATCATCAACGAAAACGGAAAGATCCAGTTCGGCTATATATTAAGCCCTAATTACTGGAATAAAGGATATACCACTGAGGCGTGTAAGGAAACGATGCAGCTGTTGCTGAAGCAAAGAAATGTATATCGCATAGGCACCTATGTAGACCTGGAGAATATAGCATCGATTCGCGTGTTGGAAAAATGCGGACTGATAGAAGAAGCCAGGCTCACGAACTGGATGCGATTCCCGAATCAAAATAACAGACCGAAAGATTGTGCTGTATACGTGCTTCCGTTTAAGGTAGCAGTAAATCCTTAATAGAGTATGGTTGATAGTAGAGCATGGTAACGAACAGGAACGTCACGTTAGAAGCTACAAAACCAAACATAAATATAGTATACGAAAGGCGGATGAACTTGTACTTCTTCGCCAGCACCTTGCCCAGAAAGTATATATCTTTGATCATACTTCCATAGAGGTAATCGTAATCCTTCATCATTTCGCGCATACCCCACTCGTAATCTTTCAGCTGCATGTTGTGAAAGTTACCGAAGAACAGCAGGTTCGTTTTCTTATTAAGGATGTCTTCGCGTGTAAATTTACCTTCCGCTATATTTGGGCGTGTAGCCAGAATCGCCATTACAATTGCAAAGAGGCACGTTAACACCAGCATTAATGTAGGTACTACAAGGTGCGGAAACTCTTCAAGCTTTCTGAAAAGTACACTGACCACAATCGACAGAATGATCGTATTAATAGAAATCATAATGTTGGCCTTGGTATCGGCCATACCACTCAGATTGATATGATTCTCCAATGTAGTACGGAACATTGTTTCAATACCACGATCAGGACGTGAACCCTTCTCAACCTTCTTCCGGAGCTTTTCAATCTCTTTCTCCATTTCTTCCAATCCCTTGCCCGAAGTATCCGGTCGCAGTTCGTTCTTAAGTCGTTTGATATTCTGTTTTTTTAAAGGTTGAAGTATACGCTTGCCATAGTCGGTAAAATAATCATGGCTCTTGATAAATTTCAGATTGAATTCAAGCCACTCGTCATCCGAGGCGAAATATAGCGTTTTAGTAGCAGCAAATTCTTCACGAAGTTTTTTACCGCGTTCTCGGATGTCAGCTTTCGCTAAATGATGGAGATCGGCATCACACAAAACTTCTCCCATGATATCTTTCGGAGATTGCGGCACGGCTGTGGCCAGGATCGTGCGTTGTACATCTTCCATTTTTTGTTCCGAAGCTTTCCAATCCCGTAAAAGTTTAACAGCTATACTGGCAGATTCTTTTTCATGACCAATGGGTCCATTCAGATAACCTATATCGTGAAGCCAGGCAGATATAAGTACAGTTTCCATCTGTTCATCTGTAAGATTCGAAGCGGTACCGATTTCGTAAGCGGCTTTCGCCACTTCCTGTGTATGGAGTAAGTTGTGATATACACAACTTTTTGGCAGTTTATTACTAAGGATTTCTTCGGCATAAGCCTTAGCTTTCAGAACCAATTCCGTTTCAATCATACTTTCGTGGAAGATAAACCTAAAACTAACAAAATTTGTATTTAGTTTGACGAAGAATGGAGGGTATACCATTAACCTGTGCAGGAGTAATGTAGTTCCTTCATCTATAATATTAGTGTGTACTTATGATTAGACTTAGACCCATTTACGTTTTACTGTTCTGTTTTTTTACCGCTCCACTCTATGCTCAGAAACAGAGTTTTAGCCTCTATCTGATTGGCGATGCCGGAGAACCAACCTTACCAACGAATGGCCTCAAGGAATTATTACAAAAGAAGTATGATCCTTCGGTACAATCTGTAGTAATCTTTCTGGGTGATAATATTTATCCCAAGGGTCTGCCTGCTGCCGATGAAAAAGGACGGGCGGAAGCTGAATCGATTTTAAAAGCACAACTGAATTTACTGCAAGGATTCAACTCGGATATATACTTCATCCCCGGGAACCACGACTGGAAGAAAGGACAAAGAGGCGGCCTCAAGCAAATCAATAATGAGGAAGCGTGGATCGATTCCCTACACAATGATAAAATCCATTTCCAACCGGAGGAAGGTTGTCCCGGACCAGTGGAGGTACCGTTAGGTAAAGATGCCGTACTGGTAATTATAGACTCACAATGGTTTCTGCATCCATGGGACAAGCCGGAAGGTGATGACAGCCCATGCGAAGTGAAATACCCGGAAGATGCGTTGATACAACTGGAAGATATATTTAACCGGAATGCCGGTAAACGTGTTATAGTCGCGGCACACCATCCACTCTATACCTATGGTGAACATGGTGGCGTATTCACCTGGAAGGATCACCTCTTTCCATTTCTCGACCTCAACCACGATCTGTATATACCCATGCCAGGTGTTGGCTCGATATACCCCCTGTACCGTAAATTCATTGGTGATATACAAGACACACAACATCCGATTTACAGAAGGTATATAAAGTTCATGGCGGGTTTACTGAAAAAATACCCGGAGACTATATACGTAAATGGCCACGAACATGCTTTACAATATATATGGAAAGACAGCGTGCATTATGTAACCAGTGGCTCAGGTTCTAAATATACATTCGTAAAACAAAAGGGTTATTCACGGTTTGCTTCTCCGGCTATGGGCTTCGTGAAAGTAGATGTTTCTTCGGGAGGCGCTGCTTCTATAGATTTTTTTGAGATCGGAAAAAATGATGCAGCCTACAACGTACAAGTTAAGCCGTCTGTAATACCACAAGCACTGACCGACCAGACGTTACCGGATTTTTCTAAGACTATGCGCACGCATGCAAGTGATCGATATGAAGCTGGCGGTTTTCATAAGAAAGTACTCGGAAAGAATTATAGGAATGAATGGAAGCAGGATATAGAAGTTCCGGTCTTTAACATCGGGTCAGTAAACGGTGGGTTGAAAATTATTCAGAAAGGTGGGGGCATGCAGACACTTTCCTTGCGACTTGCCGATTCGGTGGAGCAGGAATATACACTTCGTTCCATCGAAAAATATCCTGAAAAGGCGGTGCCCGTCATGTTGCAAAAAACATTTGCTGCCGATATTGTGCAAGACCAGATCTCTGCCGCACATCCGTATGGAGCAATTGCTGCAAGTCCCTTGGCCGAAGTGGCCGGTATATATCACACCAATCCGGTTGTAGTATATATACCTGATGATCCGCGTTTCGGAATATACCGGAAGGAATTCGCCAATACATTAATGCTGTTCGAAGAACGTCCGGCTGGTGATGCAAGCAGTAAATCGTATTTCGGAAATTCAAAAAAGATCATCAGCACAGATAAGGTACTAGCCAAGCTCACAGAAGACAATGATAATTATGTTGACCAGGAGTTTGTGCTGCGCTCGCGGTTGTTTGATATTGTGATAGGGGATTGGGATCGTCATGACGACCAGTGGCGATGGGCATCTTTCAAGGAAAAGAAATCTGAATACTATAGACCTATACCTCGCGATCGCGATCAGGCACTTTTTGTAAGTGATGGACTGCTTGCGAAAGTATGGAGCCGCAAATGGGCGTTGCCAAAGTTTGAAGGGTTTCATGATGAAGTCCGTTGGACACCTGGCTTTATGTTCAATGCGCGTTACTTCGACAGAAGTTTTCTCAACAAGCCATCTTCCGAGCAATGGATAGAGCAAGCGAAGAGTCTTCAGAAGGTATTAACCGATGAATCGATCGAAGCCTCAGTAAAACAATTGCCTGTAGAAATTTATAAACTGCATGGCGAAGAGATCATTCGTAAACTAAAATCAAGACGGAATCATTTGCAGGAGTATGCGCTTGAGCACTATAAATTTCTGGCGCGTGAAGTGGATATAACCGGTTCTGATAAGCGTGAATACTTCGATGTACAGCATGAGACCGATGGAAATGTATCGGTACGTATATATAAGGTAAACAAATCAGGCGAGAAATCGGACAGGCTATACGAACGCAAATTTCTTCCAGACGAAACAAAAGAAGTTCGCTTGTATGGATTAGGAGGCGATGATATTTTCAATTTCTCCGGGGAAGGAAAGAATAAAATTACTGTGCGCGTAATCGGTGGTGATGGAAGTGACACCGTAAAGAACACAGCGGCTATAAAAGGATGGCATAGTCCTTATAAGGTATACGATCAGCGATCCGGAGTGGTTATCAACAACAAGCGTCATGTGGTTGATAAGACATCGAATGATCCTGCTGTGAACCTATATGATCGCAGAGCTTTTCGATACCCTGTGTTGGCACCATTGGTTTACGCCAACTTCAATTATGACGATGGTATATTTATTGGAGGAGGATTTTTATATACCACACACGGGTTCCGCAAAACTCCCTATAAAAGTCAGCAGCTTTTTCTGGCAAGCTATGCTCCGCTCACATCCTCCTATAATTTCAAGTATGATGGAAGGTTTTCGCAGGTGTTTGGCAAATGGGGTATAGCACTCGACTTTGATGTAAAGGCTCCTAACTTTGTGAATAACTTTTTCGGTTGGGGTAACGAGACTACATTTGACGACAAGCGAGATGATTACTCAAATCTTAGAACGGCTATAGATTACTATCGGATCCGCCTGCAACAGATTGACTTGCAGGCCATGCTTACGCGACCGTTTGGTAGTGCAGGACTTTTTAAAATAGGTCCGGCATACCAGCGCATGGAAATTGAAAGACCTACAAAATCACCACGCTATATATTAGACTACGCAGCGACACAGACAGATCCTTTATTCGAGAATGTAAAGACGTTTGGCGGGGTTCGTACCGAGTGGATCATCGACAAGCGTGACAACGCCAACCTCACCACGCGTGGTGTTTTAATCAAGGAATCTTCTGCGTGGATGAAAGGCTTTGAATCAGATGCTCATAACTACTCGGCACACAACGCTTCTATAGCATTCTACCAATCTTTTAGATTGCCCGCACGCGTTACGTTTGCGTTGCGTGCCGGTGGTGGTATAAATACAGGCAGGTATGAAGTATACCAAGCACAGATCCTTGATGGTAAAACCGAATTAAGAGGCTATCGTAAAACCCGTTTCTATGGTGACCGTGATTTCTATAGCAACAACGAAGTACGGTTACGAGTCGCCAGTTTCAGATCTTACCTGTTCCCGGCATCAGTTGGTATCAATGGCTTCTTCGATGTAGGACGTGTGTGGTATAAAGATGCGACCGGAAAAGATCCAAGTGCAGCCGATGGTAAATCAGAGGTGTGGCACAAAGGTGTAGGAGGAGGCATCTGGCTCACACCCTTTAACATGGGCGTGCTCGCAGCAGAACTCGCACACAGCAAAGATGGGGACATGTTCTATATCCGCTTAGGGTTTTTATTCTGAGTAGTATATATACCGGCTCGCATCCAGAAGTTTGATGTTTTCAAACGGAGTGTCCGGTTAGGTATATATGGGATGTTCGAGATTTTACAACCATCATCTAATTTTGTGGGTTGGGAACTTGAATCTTAATGATGAATCCTGCGCCATGCACAAAGTATATAGCTGATGTATTGAAAGTTGAGATTATTGAGTCAGAGATCCGAGCGTTGCAAATCGCAGATTTGCAAACAACAAAGTGGCTACACATTTTCGATCGCCTATGATCGAAAATGTGTAGCCATATTTATAGCACGGCCTACTCACTCATAGAAACCGCAGTTTACCCTCCCGCGCAAAGCACAACAACACACGCACTTCAAGCACATAAATTCCTTAAATAATAAACCCAGGCAACCCTGGGTTTATCACCTATACTATATCCCCAGATAAATCTTTATAAAATAGTCTCCGTATTCGTAAGAAAAGAAGGAAGATATATCTGATCTAATAATCTATTCTCCAGCATCAGCGCCCACGTGCGTATATACTTTACTACATCCGGCTTTACATTGCGCTGCAGATTTCTTTCTTCAAGCGGCAATAATGCAAGCACATTACCATCAGACAGGCGCTCGAGGTGTTTCAGGTCATCAACATCAAAGCCGAACAACAACATCTCACTGATTAGATCATCCATTGCATAACCGCTCGTTGGACAGTAGTCATTGAGTTGTTCGTTCCAGTCGCCATACCTTTGCATGGCGCGTTTATGAATTTCATCTTTACGAAGTCTTGTAATTTCCTGCGCAAGGAAACCGCAGTTGCAAGAGCCCATATGTCCCCACTGATACTCCGCTGTTCTCTCCAGGTTGTCGGCAGTTTTGCGCAGTGCCTGAATCAATTCTATTGATGCTTTGGCCATAACATGTTTTTTATTTTATAAACGCCTGGCCTGAGAATTAGTTTATTCGCCATTTCTTTTGTTGGGAGAATATTCGTGATGAAAATGCCCTGGCGCACTGATTTGGCGCTTGGCATAATGGTTGAGAATATAGTATGTCAAAAGAAAAAATTTATGACGGGTGTAGTGTGGCTTCTGGATAATTATAGTGAAGACGTGATTAGTGATCTTGAAAACAAAGGCTATCTGGTACGGAGATTCTCGTTGGAAAAACAGCATTTAATGCAGTACGATGAGCGGCCGGATATGATTTTCTTTTCTGAACTGACCGCTTCAACAGCTTCGTTCTTCACAAAAATCCACCAGCTTTATCCAGGTGTAATGGCGATGAGTCTTCCCTCATTGATGCCTACAGCAAGGAAATAGCGGTCCGATTTGATACGTTCTTTCGTTCTCCAGTCTCAATGTTGGAAGGAATTTGCTGTTGAATAATTGTATTTTTTTTCAGGATTATTTGTAATCAATAAAGACTTTACTATTATTGCCGCATCAATATTCAATTTATTCATGGGAAGAGGAGATAAAAAAAGCAAAAAAGGAAAGCGCACAATAGGCTCTTTCGGAGTTACAAGAAGTAAGAATGCAATTAAAGCACGCTTGAAAAGAGCGACTTCTAAAAAAGATTCAGCAGAGGCTACGGCTACTCCTGCAAAGAAAAGAACACCTGCTAAAAAGAAAGCAGAATAAAACATGAAACAATTCAATAACATAGCTTGGTGGTGGCATATATCGCGATACGATATGTGAACAGCCTTTTTATGTTAATACAATAACGCGAAGGCCTGCTGTTCACAGCAGGCCTTCTTTTTTTGCCCAAACTTGAAAGAAATCAAAGTATAACAGCTTCAAAAGCCTATAAACACAACGAGAACAATGAAGTATAAACTTACTACCTACACGAAAAAACTTCTCGCGGACACGCTCACGCCTGTAAATATATATCTGAAACTACGCGATGTATTTGCCGGAAGCATCTTGCTGGAGAGTTCGGACTATCACGGTCATGAAAATAGTTTATCCTTTATTTGCTGCGACCCCATCGCCTCGTTTCAGGTTGTACAAAATGAAGTGTCCATTCAATATCCGGATGGTTCTACAAAGCAGGATACTATCACGGGCGTTGGTCAGGTAACAACATTGCTGGAAGATTTCCGGAATAAGTTTGACGTGTCCCTGCATGCAGAAGCGAAATATCCCAACTGCGGTCTCTTCGGGTATATGTCCTACGATGCAGTACGCTTCTTTGAAGATGTATCCGTAGATCAAAAGAACAAGCTGATCCCGGATATATTATATAAACTCTACCGCTATGTTATTGTAGTCGATCATTTTTCGAATGAGCTGAGTTTGTTCGAGCACACCTATCAACCACAAGGATCGGGCTCGCTCGATAGAATTGAGCAGATCATTTTCAGTAATCGCTTTGCTACCTATAAGTTTTCGCTTGTTAATGGTGAGGAATCAAATTTCACGGACGAAGAATTTTTGAAAGTAATCGAGAAAGGAAAAGAGCATTGCTATAGGGGAGATGTATTCCAGATCGTTCTCTCCAGAAGATTTCAATGCGGATTTAAAGGTGACGAGTTTAATGTATACCGTGCGTTACGGTCTATCAATCCATCGCCGTATCTTTTTTATTTTGATTATGGAAACTTCAAATTGATTGGTTCGTCACCCGAAGCACAGCTTCAGGTAAAAGGTGGCAAAGCACATATATACCCGATTGCTGGTACGTTCCGCAGATCGGGTAACGATCAGGAAGATGCAGCGATTGCCGAAAGACTTGCAGCCGATGAAAAGGAAAATGCAGAGCACGTGATGCTGGTAGACCTCGCGCGTAACGACATGAGCAGAAATGCTTCCAGTGTACATGTTGAAGTCTTTAAAGAAATCCAGTACTACTCACACGTTATACACCTCGTATCCAAGGTTACCGGTACATTGAAAAATGACTCTTCGATCATTGGTATGGCAGCCGATACTTTTCCTGCCGGCACATTGTCGGGCGCGCCCAAGCACATGGCAATGTCACTGATCAATAAATATGAGAATACAAACCGAAGCTTTTATGGAGGAGCGATTGGCTTTATCGGTTTTGATGGATCATTCAATCACGCGATCATGATCCGGACATTTCTGAGCCACGAAAATAAATTGATATACCAGGCTGGAGCCGGAGTGGTCTCAAAATCGCAGGCGGAAAGTGAATTGCAAGAGGTAAATAATAAACTCACAGCACTTCGCAAAGCGGTATTAATGGCAGAGAAAATATAGTATAGTTGAAAGATCAAAAAGATTTAGAGTTTGAAGAATTGTCTCATAATATCATAATCAGTGAAAATGAAAATACTTGTTCTCGATAATTACGATTCGTTTACCTATAATTTAGTGCATATCATACGTGAGTTGGGCTATGAAGTGGACATCATTCGCAATGATAAGATTAGTGTGGAAGCAGTGAAGAAATACGACAAGATACTATTGTCGCCAGGTCCGGGCATTCCGGATGAAGCGGGAATCATGAAGGACGTGATTCGTGAGTATGGTCCAACAAAAAGTATATTGGGAGTTTGTCTCGGCCACCAGGGAATTGGAGAAGTATATGGCGCCACACTATATAATATTCCGAAAGTCCTTCACGGTGTTACCTCTATCGTAGAAGTAAAGGATTCAGCAGAATATTTATTCAAAGGAGTTTCTGAGAAATTTCAGGCAACGCATTATCATTCATGGGCCGTGCTCCCTGAAAGTTTCACCAGTGACTTGAGAATTACCGCTATAAATGATGAAGGACTCGCAATGGGATTACGACACGCGCGGTATGACGTACGTGGAGTACAATTTCATCCCGAATCCATCATGACTCCCGAAGGTCCCAAGATGATCAAGAACTGGCTTGAGAATTAAAACACAGATATATACCAATCGAATATAGGTACTAACAATGCCCACGGATACAATGAAGTAATGATTATGAAAAAGATACTAAACGAACTAATCGATCATCGTTCACTGACCAAGGAAACTGCTAAACAGGTTTTGGTAGACTTGGCAACGGGCAAATATAATCCCAGTCAGACAACAGCATTCATGACGGTATACATGATGCGGAGTATAACCGTTGATGAGCTACAGGGCTTTCGCGATGCAATGCTCGAGCTTTGTCTCCCTGCTAAATTCGATCAGCCCGTGATGGACGTATGCGGAACGGGTGGTGATGGAAAGAGTACGTTTAATATATCTACACTTTCATCGTTTGTAGTGGCGGCTGCAGGACAGCCTGTTGCCAAACATGGTAATTATGGCGTGTCGTCAGCATGTGGTTCTTCGAATTTGCTGGAATACTTTGGGTATAAATTTACCAGTGACGTAGACGAATTGAAGCGGAGTCTTGATCGATCAAACATCTGCTTCATGCACGCTCCTTTGTTTCACCCCGCGATGAAAAATGTAGCACCTATCAGAAAGGAGCTCGGCGTAAAAACGTTCTTCAATATGTTAGGCCCAATGGTTAATCCTGCTTTTCCAAAGCGACAACTGGTAGGTGTATTTAGTCTTGAGCTTGCCAGACAGTATGGGTATCTATATCAGAATACAGATAAAGATTTTGTGATACTTCATTCTCTGGATGGATACGATGAGATATCGCTCACGAGTCCTTTTAAATATTTTTATAATCATGGCGAACGTCTGGCAACGCCGGCAGATTTAGAATTACCACAATTGAAATATGAAGATTTGAAAGGTGGGGAAACTGTAGAGGAATCGGCGAAAGTGTTTATGAAAATTCTCGAAGGCAAAGGAACAGAAGCACAAAATGCTGCTGTGATCGCCAACGCGGGCATGGCACTATATTCGGGACATCAACAAGAAGGACTTTCCTCTGCGCTAACGAAAGCAAGAGAAGCGTTGGCGTCTGGTAAAGCACTCGTAGCATTTAAAAAACTTCTTCAGGCATAGAACCACGTACACACTAACATCCCAACACAAAAAACGTTATGAATATCTTAGATGAGATCATTGAACAGAAACGCAAAGAAGTAGAGGAAAGAAAAAGCCTGTACCCGGTGAAGCTGCTGGAGAAAGGTATATACTTCTCAACGCTTCCGGTTTCAATGAAGAAATATATACTCCGCGAAGACAAGACGGGTATCATCGCAGAATTTAAAAGAAAATCTCCTTCCAAAGGTATTATCAATGCACATGCCTCCGTAGAGCGCACTTCGATTGGCTATATGCAGGCAGGTGCCTCTGCGTTGTCGGTACTTACTGATAAACCTTTCTTCGGTGGCAGCAATGAGGATTTAATGACCGCGCGTAAGTTTAATTTTTGCCCCATCATTCGTAAAGATTTTACGATTGATGAATATCAGATTATTGAAGCGAAGTCCATTGGAGCCGATGCAATCTTGTTGATTGCAGCAGTGCTCGAACCGAAACGTTCAAAAGAATTAACTGACTTCGCACATTCATTTGGACTGGAAGTTTTGCTGGAGGTACATGATGAAGATGAACTGAAGAAAAATCTGGAGACCGGTGCCGATCTGATTGGTGTCAATAACAGGAACCTGAAAACCTTTGAGGTAAGTATAGATGTTTCCAAAAGACTTGCACCAATGATTCCTGATTCTATTGTTAAAGTATCTGAAAGCGGAATCTCGTCCGTGGACACTATACTGGAACTAAAGAAGCATGGGTATAGAGGATTTCTGATGGGAGAGAACTTTATGAAGCATAGCCGCCCGGAGACCGCTGCGATGGAGTTTATGGATGAATTGAGGATTAAGACAAAAGCTTAAAATAGAAAGCTTAAAGTATAAGCGGCGAGTGGTTGATATAAATATACTATAGGGAATATATATGAATGTAAAGCTGAAGGTTTGCGGGATGCGGGATGGAATGAATGTGTTGGAGGTTTCTTTATTGCGCCCCGACTACATGGGTTTTATATTCTATGATAAGTCGCCTCGATATGTGGGTGAAAATTTTTCGCTACCGGAATTTTTTCCATCTTCAATCAAGCGCGTAGGTGTTTTTGTAAATGAGACCGTTGAAAACATGACTCGTATTGCAAAACAGTTACAGCTTGATTACGTGCAGTTGCATGGGCATGAATCGGTGGAAGTATGTCAGGAAATGAAAAGTAAAGGTATCGGAGTTATCAAGGTTTTTTCTGTCGATGAAGAATTTGATTTCAACGGTACGAAGCCTTATCAACCAGTTTCCGATTATTTCCTGTTCGATACAAAAGGTAAATACTATGGAGGGAATGCACAGTTGTTTGACTGGTCTTTGTTGAAAAAATATGATCAGCAGGTACCATTTTTTCTGAGCGGTGGAATTACGCCTGATAATATAGGCACAGTAACGGCACTCAACGGTATGAATATACATGCGCTCGATGTGAACAGCGGTGTAGAAGCAGCGCCCGCGATGAAAAGTATAGATAAGCTAAATTCATTGATTTCCCAGATCACACATTTACATACAAAGTCCAATGTCTAAAATAAAAAACATGAATTATACAGTTGACGAACGCGGATATTATGGTCAGTTCGGAGGTGCTTACATTCCGGAGATGCTATATCCGAATGTAGAAGAACTCCGCAATAATTACCTGCGCATCATCCAGCAGGATGACTTTAAAAAAGAGTTCGATGACTTGTTGAAAAATTATGTAGGCCGTCCTACACCGCTCTATCATGCCAAACGAATGTCAGAGAAGTATGGCGCGAAGATATACCTGAAGCGTGAGGATTTGTGTCATACCGGAGCACATAAAGTCAATAACACCATTGGACAGATTCTGCTGGCAAAACGACTCGGTAAACAAAAGATTATAGCAGAGACAGGCGCAGGACAACACGGTGTTGCAACGGCAACGGTATGCGCACTGATGGGAATGGAATGTATAGTATATATGGGCAAAGTTGATATGGAGCGGCAACGTCCCAATGTTGAGCGCATGCGCATATTGGGTGCAAAAGTAGTTCCTGCGCTGAGTGGCAGCATGACTTTGAAAGATGCTACCAACGAAGCGATGCGTCATTGGATTAACAACCCTACCGACACACACTATATCATTGGCTCTGTGGTGGGCCCGCATCCGTATCCCGACATGGTCGCAAGATTTCAGTCCGTCATCAGCGATGAAATGAAGAAACAATTACAGGAAGAGATTGGCAATCCGTTTCCGGATTATGTATTTGCTTGTGTAGGCGGTGGAAGCAACGCCGCTGGTGCATTCTATCATTTTCTGCAAGATGAACATGTTACGTTGGTAGGCGTTGAGGCCGCTGGAAAAGGAATCAATTCCGGTGAGTCTGCGGCCACAACGGTGTTGGGTAAAGTAGGCGTGTTGCACGGAAGCAGAATGTTGTTGATGCAAACGGAAGATGGTCAGGTGGTAGAACCGCACTCTATATCTGCCGGATTAGACTATCCGGGTATAGGACCGATGCATGCTCACTTGTGTGAAGTAGGACGTGTCAAGTTTGTAAGTGCAACGGATGATGAGGCCATGAATGCCGGTGTTGAGTTGAGTCGCTTCGAAGGAATTATACCTGCAATTGAATCTGCACATGCTATAGCAGCGCTGAGTCAGTTTGAATTCGATAAAGATGATGTTGTCGTTATAAATCTTTCGGGTCGGGGTGATAAAGATCTGGAGACCTATATCCGATGGGGTAAATATTGATTATACATAATTTATCAATTCGTCTTCCATCCTATACTCAACATCTTACAGAAATGAAAAACAGAATCACAGAACTATTCGCTAAGAAGAAAGGAAATATTCTAAATGTATACTATACGGCTGGCTTCCCGGCATTGAACGATACTGTGGCCATAGCCCAAGCGTTGCAGAAATCAGGTGCTGATATTATTGAAATCGGTATACCATTCTCGGACCCGGTTGCAGATGGACCTACTATCCAGGAGAGTAATAAAGTAGCGCTGGATAACGGCATGACGTTGCATCTTCTCCTGGATCAAATCAAGGAACTGCGTAAGACTGTTACGCTTCCCATTATTCTGATGGGGTATATAAATCCTGTTATTCAATATGGTGTTGAGAAGTTCGCAAAAGATGCGTCTGCTTTGGGTGTGGATGGATTGATTGTTCCGGATTTGCCACTACACGAGTTTGAAGAACAGTATAAAGATTTATTCAAGTCATTGAATCTTTGCAATACATTTTTGATTTCGCCAACAACATCTGAAGATCGCATTCGTAAAATTGATGCGGTTACAGAAGGATTTATATATGCTGTATCAGCATCCAGTATTACCGGGGCCAAAGGTAATTTTACTGCCGAGCAAACGAACTATTTCGAGCGCTTGCAGAAAATGAATCTGAAGAATCCGTTTCTCATCGGCTTCGGAATTTCGAATCATGCGACCTTCAGCAACGCTTCACAATATAGTGCCGGTGCCATTGTAGGAAGTGCGTTTATCAACTTGTTGAAAGATTCAAAAGATATACCTGGTGATATCGAAAAGTTTGTCAAATCACTAAGGAATAAATAATACGTAAGCGTTAAAAATCTGTGCTATGATCATCCAACTCAATCCCACTATATCTACCCCCGACAAGGAATCTATTATCACGCGTGTAAAAAGTCTGGAGTATAAAACAACGGAAGTGAAAACGCAACGAGGTAGTTACCTGGTTGCTATCGGGAAAAAAGATTTTGATATCCGTCAGCTCGGACAGCTGCCGGGTATATCAGATATACATCGTGTATCCGATGATTATAAACTTGTCTCACGAAAGTGGAAGGTTGGTCGCAGCTATATTGATCTTGGTGATGGTGTTCTTATTGGCGATGGCAATTTGTCCATCATGGCTGGTCCGTGTTCAATTGAAAATGAAGATCAGGTACAGAAGACGATTGATCACCTGGTGAAGAACGGAGTGCGCATTATGCGGGGCGGTGTATTCAAGCCACGCAGTTCTCCGTATGCTTTCAGAGGCTTGGGTATAGATGGATTAAAGATGTGGTATACGTTGGCAAGGAAAGCTGGTATCAAGATTATCAGTGAAGTAATGCAGGTGAGCCAGATTGTCGAGATGTATGATTATGTAGATGTATTCCAGGTAGGTGCACGCAATACGCAGAACTTTAATTTGCTGGATGAACTTGGTAAAGTTGATAAGGCTGTTATGATCAAGCGTGGTATATCCGGAACAATCGAGGAATTACTATACTCTGCTGAATATGTATTTGCAGCAGGGAATGAAAAACTAATATTGTGTGAGCGTGGTATACGTACCTATGAACGTGCCAGCAGAAATACACTGGATGTAAATGCCATTCCTATTCTGAAGGAGAAAACGCATTTACCTGTGGTCGCAGATCCTTCACACGGTATAGGTATACGCGAGTTTGTAGAGCCTGTTGCTTTGGCAGCGGTAATGGCAGGGGCGGATGGTATAATTTATGAAACACATCAAGAGCCCGAGAAGGCTGCCTCCGATGGACAGCAGACGTTGGATTTTGAGGAGTCTGCAACACTGATTGCGCATTTGAAGAAAGCTGCTGCGCTGCTGCAAAGCTTTTGAAAATCGCTGCTGGAGAGTTTGCAGAACCTTTATAGATCGTTCTGCAAACTTCCAACAGCGGTATATATGCTATTTCTATTTTATATATTATTTCAACAACTTGTCCAGACTACTGATGGCCACAAAATGATAATTCGGACGTGCCTTGCTATATATATCTAACGCAAGCTTTTTACCTTCAGGCGTTTTGATTAACTCACTGTATAGCGGCATCAGGAATTTTCTGCGTCCCGTGTTGATCAGGAATGTTTCAATTTTCGGATACATTTTTTTATACTGATTGCGAATCGCGATCACTCCCCAGGCTGTAATGATCTCTGAGTTCCCGGAGGCCGTAAATTTACCAAGGTCGTCAATCGCTGCAATTTGTTTTTGATCAAGTGTATCTGGTAAGTTTTTCAGAAAGTGCAACCACTCGTGTGTACTCCAGGTTGCTATAGATGAAGGTGGAATGGCAGTGCCCGCTTTCCATTGCGTAAGCGTTTCGTCAACCTTCTTGAAACGATCTGATACAGGCGCAGGGCAATAAGATGGAAGTCCCTCGGTATATATCCAGTCATTGAACAATGTATCCGATAAAGCTATATTGAATTTTTGCTGATAATAATTTTTGATAAACGGAATAAACTCTTCCGTGGTCATTACTTTGAAAGCATTCTCTGTAAAGTAATCCTTTATAAACTGATCAAATTTATCGCGACCATTTTGTTCTTCGATCGTGCGCAGGAAATAATATCCTTTGTTATAGGCGATCTCCGTTACTCCATCATCAGGACTTCTTCCTTCCAGGTGAAGCTTTAGTTTTGTATCGGCAGAATTGCCTGCTTCGGTAAGCGATTTTATTTCTTCATGAAGTCCTTGCAGATTGAGGGATGCCAGCATCTCTGCATAATCCTTACCATATAGTTTCTCCATGATGCGCGTTTCGAAGTATACAGTAAATCCTTCGTTCAGCCAGAAATCGTCCCAGGTAGCATTGGTAACAAGATTGCCAGACCAGCTGTGTGCCAGTTCATGCGCAATGAGGGAAGTGAGGGAGCGGTCACCGGCCAATATAGTGGGCGTTGCAAATGTGAGCCGCGGGTTCTCCATTCCTCCAAATGGAAAACTGGGTGGCAATACCAATACATCATAACGATCCCATTGATATTTACCATAGAGCTCTTCCGCACCGGCAATCATTTTTTCAAGATCAGCAAACTCCCAGGCGCTTGTATCCACGAGGGAAGGTTCAGCATATATACCACATCGTGAACTGATCGGTTTAAAAGAAAGGTCTCCCACCGACAACGCCAGCAGATACGAGGGTATCGGCTGCTTCATTTCAAAAGTATATATGCCGGTATCGTTTTTTGATTGTGGATTGGAAGCACTCATCAAAGCCAACAGATCTTTAGGAACGGTGACTTCCGCATCGTATGTAAAGCGTACTCCGGGGGAATCCTGGCAAGGTACCCAGCTTCTGGCTAATATAGCCTGTGACTGTGTGAAGAGAAATGGATACTTCTTTCCAGCCGTTTGCTGTGGACTCAACCATTGCAACGCTTCCGCGTCCGGATTGGTGTGATAGGAGATTGATACTTCTGTGGTTCCGGGTTTCAATAGTATAGCAAGTGCTTGTCCGAAAATAGAATCGTATTCCGATAGTCTATATTCTGTTGCTATAGTTTTATTCAGCGTTACTTTCTCAATGGCGAGTCCTTTTATATCAAATGTAATGAGGTCAGCATCAGCGTTGGCTTCTATAGTCCATGTAGCCACTGCAGTGATCATCTTCTTATCGAAATCAACAGAAGCTTTCCAGTGTAAATGTTTTACGCGGGCTATACCGGGTTGTGCGTATGAATGTGGATCGTTTGGTTTCATTACAGTTTCAGTTGTGTGTTTCGACTGGCAGGAGATGAACAGAGAAAGTGCCAGCAGGCAGCTTAGTTTTGTGATGTTTGTTATCTTCATACCTTCGGATTTGAAAGACAAACTACTATATTTTTTATTGAACCGCTATGATCATTTACGGAATTAAAAACTGCAATACGGTGAAATCTGCTTTGGACTGGTTAAAGAAACATAACGTTGAATTCGAATTTCATGATTACAAAGCGAAAGGTATCACCGATGCAAAGTTAAAGGACTGGAGTAAACAGGTAGGGTGGGAGAGCCTGGTAAACAAGCGCGGCACAACGTGGAGGCAACTGGACGAAGCCGTTCAAGCCAATGTAAAAAATGAATCCGCGGCTGTGGCCTTGATGAAAGAAAAGACCAGTGTGATCAAACGTCCCCTGATCGAGCGCGAAGGAAAAGTTATCGCGCTGGGCTTTGATGAGCAGGAGTATAAGAAAGTATTCGCGAAATAACGTTGACACGAGGTAACGGAAATAAAAAGCCACTTACATGGACAATGTAAGTGGCTGATTTTTAAGTGGGCCCAGCTGGGCACGATCCAGCGACCCCCTGATTATGAGTCAGGTGCTCTAACCAGCTGAGCTATGGGCCCTAAATTTTAGGATTGCAAACGTAATATTTTCTGCATGGTTTACAAAGATTACCAGGCAAAAAAGTTGAAAAGAATTGCGTACCTGGTTGCCGGTCATCTATGAAAAAAGCAGACCCGAAATTAATCGAGCCTGCTTCTTTCATGATTTTTTTGACTTGTAGGTGTCTGTGCGACTGCAAGCGCTAGCTATACAGCTATACTTTAGTTCTCGTGCAGCTGAGCAGCATTGGCCTGCTTGCGCATCAGCGTCTCTTGCGTGGCAATCAGTTCTTCCATATTCTGTCGCAGTTCTTCTTCTGTGGCGCGCATTTCTTCGGCATGTTGTTGTGAAGCTGCCAACAGTGTTTTCATTTTCTCGGTTGTTCTTACACTCTGTAATGCAGAGGCAACAAACTCGCCAGCTTTCTCAAGGAAATGGACTTGATGTTTCTCAAATTTCTCAAGTCCGGCTATTTCTATAATGGCCTCGATTTTGTCATTGTATTTCATCGGAACAATCACAACACAACTGGGTGTAGTTTCGCCCATACCAGAAGTTATATAGGTATAGCCTTGCGGAAGTTTCGTCAGCATCGTAGTTTCTCCTTCCAAAAATGTTTGTCCTACCAGACCTACACCTATATTAATCTTGCGCTCCAGAAATTTCTTTCTGTCATAAGCATGACACGCTGCGAGCTCCAGGTATTCGCCTTGCTCATCATCACTCTTCAAAATAAATAGTCCGCCCTGCTGAGCTCCCATATATTTCGTTAAAAATCTTACGACCTCATCGGATAGAACCTTGAGATCATTCTGATGATTTCTTACCGTTTCTGAAATTTTAGTTAATCCTTCGTTACTCCATAGACGCGTTTCTTCCTCACGCTTCATCTGTCTCAACTGGTC
Organism: Ohtaekwangia koreensis; assembly: GCF_900167975.1. GTDB lineage: Bacteria > Bacteroidota > Bacteroidia > Cytophagales > Cyclobacteriaceae > Ohtaekwangia > Ohtaekwangia koreensis. Next base: position 552,151 of record NZ_FUZU01000004.1, on the reverse strand, counting down.
TCTCATCTTGGTAAGTCTTCCGGCAAGGCTTGTCTCATTGATTGCTTTGTTGTCCTCACTCAGTGCTGCCCACTCGGTAGAATAATTGCCGTCCGCTATATGTTCGATAAATTCACTGGCATGCTGAAGGTTTCGGATGGAGTTTGCAATCAATTCCTGCTGGTCATTGAAATGTATATCTGTGCCCGGATTAAATACATACTTCCGGTTATTCTCTTCCAGTTCAATCAATAATCTCTGCCGCGCACGGTTATCGTTTATCATTTTATAAACAATAAAACCGAGAGTTGGAAATCCAATCAGAAGTATAAGAAATTGGAGGTATAGATTGTTTTCAACAGCCGACTGATAGCTCACTTCGGCGGCAAGACTCTTCGCCTTTTCAAATTCGATAATCTTTCCACCGATCTCATGTGTTTTTGTCCAGGCGATCATTCCCCGGTCTTCCATCATCATGCTTTTAAATACTTCGCTGCTATCGAGATCCGCCATTTCTACCATCTTCATGTTGAAATCGACATAGTCACGGTATGTTTTCTCAAGTACCTTAAATTGTGTTACATCGTAGCCTTCCTTTACAAGTCTTTGCTCGAGGCTTTCAAAATGCGGCCATAAATATTTTATTCCGTTTGTTGTAGTCGCCAGCATTTCGGGTTTCTTGGTAACACCATAGGCTCTTACACCAAGGTCTATAACATTCAAAAAAGTTATAAGCCGATCAACATCTTTGATGATAGCGTCCGCATCTTCCCGAATATTGTTATTCTTAACAATGCTCTCCTTGTTTCGAAACATAAACACAATGTTTATCACCAACAACGTAGCTATTAAACCTATAGAAAATACAATTATATGTTTCCGGATATACCCTTCTATCTTTTTTTTCATAAAGCCAATTCCTAAATTTTATATCTTAATTTATTTATTACTCTCTTGTTTGCTGAAACACCTTGCTATATATATCAGTGCTCCTGTTATATTTCAGTGAATCTTCTCAGTAAATAATGTTAGCTTATTTATTATCTAATGATAAATGCTTTGAGGCGAATCCGTATTTCAAGGTGGGGTATAGTGATTATGAAAACTCTTTCGCAAAAATCTAACATTAGGCCCAAGGTATATTTATGCTAACGGCATGTATACAATCATTGTAAGGTTAAACTTGATTTTTGAAAAATTATATAAAATGTAAGTCTTACTACACGTAAGTACCTCGGTGGATTTACGGAGTCACAGATCAGTATACTGATGAGAGCAGCTTAAAAATGTTTAAGAAAAATGTCTTTATAGATCAGATCATACTCGCGTCCCAATCACTGGACCGTATACCTATGTAGTATGAGAAGAGAGAGTTCTTTAGATTCAGTTAACACGAGTTGAGCAAATTCAAAATCGGTAACCTTTGCAGAAGTACTATAGAAGAATTACTGAATACAGAATAGTTGAGTAAGAATTCCTACCAATCTCCCTAGAGAGAGATTGGTAAGGAAGTATATTTTGTTTTAGACTACGAGTTCCTTTGCCCGGATAGAGTTGCTGTCCAAAGCTTCCTTGCCGAACTTCCGCAAGAGGCGGTAATGTGACGCGAGTGCTGTAGAGAAAGAGTCGTTTTCAAAATACGGCAAACCATATTCGTGCGCGGTGCTCTTTACAATCGCGGATAATGCGCGGTAATGTGTATGGCAAACCTTCGGGAATAAATGATGCTCGATCTGCATATTGAGTCCACCACAGAAAAAGCAGGTAAAGAAATTCTGTACTCCGAAGTTGGCTGTAGTACGCATCTGATGGGCTGCCCATGCATCTTCCATTTGTCCGGATGTATCAGGCTCAGGAAACTCCAGTCCTTCCACGATATGAGCAAGTTGAAAGACTAATCCCAACACAAAACCTTTTGCCATTTGCATACATACAAATCCAATCGCGAATTGCCACCAGGTAATGGAATCAATCAACATCAAAGGCAATACAATAACCAATATATAGTATAGTATTTTAAAGAAGAAGAGTTTGAAAAGCTCGATGCGCGGATGGCGTGGTGTTGCGTGACTGCCAATTTTACTTTGGAAAAACTTAATATAGTCTTTCGCGAAGATCCACGCTAAACTTGCCATTCCATAAAGCAGGAAGGCATAGAAATGTTGGTAACGTTGAATGGGCAATGGTGATTCCTGAGGACATACCGTCACCAGGCCAGGCGCCACCACAAGATCATCGTCATGTTCATGAATGTTAGTAAACGTATGGTGAACTAAATTATGAGAGATCTTCCAGTTGTATACATTGGCACCGATCAGGTTAAAGATTGATCCGAGGGCTGTATTCACAAAAGTATTGGAAGAGTACGAGCCATGTATAGCGTCATGGCATACATTGAAGCCGATGAACGCAGAGAAAACTCCTAAGCCGATCGCCATCGCGAACATCGTCCATAATGAAAATGAATCGGATAGAATGAGCAAGTATAAACTGAATGTGCCTCCTAGGAAAAATACAGTTTTGAAAATCATGAGCGCGTCTGCGTTGCGCGATAAGTTTTTGCTGGTAAAATAATGGTCTGCGCGTTCTCTTACCTTGGCGTAGAAACCAGTATAGTCTTTGGCAAATTTTACTTGTTCGTTTACTTTCACAGGTTCAGGTTTATCGACCGGATAGCATTGTGCTATCAATAATTCTAAAAGATAAGACAATTCGGCCGCTAAGCATATTTTCTGCGACCTTATTTTTTTAGATTCAATAATGCAATGTTTATTCTGGTCTTTGTCGCGTAATAACGAGCGATGGCAGATGTTTATTTTTAATATCTTTAAGTTTAATAAAGCCTAACAAGCCATCGGAATCTTGGCAGATAAGAACTTAAATACGTTCGAACAATTGTTCAGAGAGTTATTCAAACCACTCTGCAGTTTTTCATTCAAGTATGTAGGAGACTGGGATGAGGCAAAAGGCTTGGTGCACGATGTATTTGTTACCGTTTGGGAAAAATTTGATACACTTCCTTCGGATACGAATTATCGAAGCTATCTATATACAGCGGTGCGAAATCGAAGTCTCAATCACATCCGCGATAATAAAAAGCATGTTATACTTGAAAATGTGAAAGAGGAGGCGTTGGTGGAAAACAACACATCGCTGGAGACTTCCGAACTTGAGCGTGAAATTGAAATCGGCATCCAATCATTGCCTGAAAAATGCAGAATGGTTTTCGAGTTGAATCGTATGGAAGGCTTGAAGTATGCACAAATCGCAGAGAAAATGGGAATCTCCATCAAGACGGTTGAAGCGCAGATGTCGAAAGCCCTGAGTGTACTTCGTGAACATCTGGGCGAATTTCTTACGCTGATATTTTTTATGTGGAGACAATAAGGGTAACGTTGAATTTATGTGTTATAAAACAGAATAGATGAGTGAAAAATGATTTCAACGATAGTGTAAAAGAGCTGATAACAAAGCATCTGGCGGGTGAAGCTTCCTCTGAAGAGGAGAGGGTATTACGTGACTGGATTGCAGAGGCACAGGAAAATGAGCGCCATTATCTTGCATACAAAAAAGTATTCAAGATAAGCGAGAATCACTATGCACATCAGGCTGAAGCAATACATACAGTTGATATAGATCACGAGTGGAATCATTTCATAACAACCATTCAGAGGAATGAAGAGAAGCCGGAAGGTAAACTTCGTTCTTTAGAAAAATCTCCATTAAACTTTTGGTATAAAATTGCAGCGGCTATAGCACTGGTAGCGGTTTCTAGTTGGATCATCCTAAATTTTATTTCGGGAGATGATACTATACATTATCAAACTGCTTCAGAAACGCGCACTATATCTTTACCGGATGGATCGCAGGTAACCCTGAATAGTCATTCTGAACTTTCATATTCTTCCTCCTTCAATGAAAAGGACAGAACTGTGACTTTGCAGGGCGAAGCATTTTTCGAAGTCACGCGCAATCCTCAAAAAACGTTTCGCATACACGCGAACAGTGCTGTAGTAGAAGTGCTGGGAACATCGTTCAATGTGCTGGCATACGATAGCCTGGCGCGAGTAGAAGTGGTTGTTGAGACTGGTACTGTAAAGCTTTCTGTACCGGATTCAAAAACAGAAGTGAAGCTTGTTGCCGGAGAAAAGGGTATATATAGCAAAGCCAACCAGCAAGTAAGCAGTAGTATAAATAAGGATGTAAACTTCCAGTCGTGGAATACGCGCAAAATTATATTTACTGAAGATGATCTTCGTGCTGTGGTGGAAACGTTGAACAAAATATACCGGGCCAATATCACCATTGCTGCTGACGTTCCTGCATCTTGTGTTGTAACGGTTACGTTCGATCATCAGTCTCTTGATGCAGTACTGCACGTGCTGGAAACAACGCTTAATCTTACCTACCAGGTTAACGGAAATCAGATTGTAATCACAGCAGCAGGATGCTAGTAGGTATTCAGCAATCCATCCAAAAAAAACTTTTAAAGGGACTGGTAGCCCCGATGATCTTTTTATACCTGCATGCCTCTGCACAAAATAATCTGCCCGATGTAACACTCAGTATAGATGTGAATACGTCTCTCACGGAGCTGCTCTCCATCATTGCTCAGAAAGGCGGTATTCGATTTTCGTACAATCCTAAAAAAATTCCAGCCGCACAAGTAGTTCGTTATAGAGTTGTCAATCAGTCGTTGACTTCTATTCTAAATGATCTGTCGGAGCAGTTTGGGATGAAATATACTTTGGTAGAAGGACAAGTTATACTGAAGCCTGAAAAACGTGCAGACAAAAATAACGCGTCTACTTTTACATTCAGCGGAAATATTAAGGATGCCGATACCGGGGAAGCCCTTATCGGTGCCACTGTTCTTTTAAAAGAGCTTCAAACGGGTACCGTTACAAACGCTTTTGGTTTCTTTTCTATTACCGTTCCGAAAGGTAGCTATACTATATCCAGTTCATTTCTGGGGTACAAGGAATATTCGGCAGCCATAGATCTAAGTGCCTCTTATCAGCAAGATATAGCATTGAAGGAAGAGTTACCGGTATTAGAAGAAGTTGTTGTAAGCAATGCGCTGCCGGATATGGTTCAGGAAATTACTGCGGGCAATACCCATGTACGCCCCAAGGTGGTAGAAGAACGGCCCGCACTATTCGGAGAAATGGATGTAGTGAAATCACTGGAATCTATACCTGGTGTAAAGATGCATGCCGATGGCTCGACATTTTACTATGTGCGCGGTGGAAACCGGGACCAGAACCTGGTATTGATAGACGATGCTCCGATCTATAATCCGAGCCACCTGCTAGGTGTTTTTTCCACCATTATACCCGATGCCGTAAATGACATGACGCTATATAAAGGAGATATGCCTGCTTCGCTTGGCGGAAGATTATCGTCTGTGCTGGATATACGTACAAAGAAAGGGAACGATCAACATGTACAGGTGTGGGGAAGTACGGGCCTCATTTCTACCAAGCTTGGTGTGGAAGGACCTTTCAAAAAAAGCGCAAGTTCATTTCTCGTTTCCGCGCGTGCCTCTACTGTGAAATGGATTTTGCAAAAGGTGGATAGCGATATAAAACAGTTTGACTTTCATGATTTCACTTCCAAAGTAAATGTCAGGTTGAATCAGCGTAATCATTTTTTCTTTTCATTTTATACCGGTGGCGACAATTACTTTAACAACAACACGGGAATTTCCTGGACGAATACTGCAGGTACACTCCGATGGAATCATTTGTTCAGCGATCGCCTGTTTATGAACACCACGCTGGCTATAGCCGGGTATGATTACTTCTTATATACCGATGTTGATACGAAAACGAGGTGGAATTCTCATATATCCAATATCAATCTGAAATCAGATTTCAGCTACTTTATAAAGCCAGAAAATGAAGTAACGTTTGGTATAGGTGTAAACGGATACACTTTCAATCCGGGGAATTTCAAGTCGGATACAACGCTGGCATCTATACCTTCGCTTTCTGTTCGAAATGCGTTTGAAGTGGTATTGTATGCCAACCATGAAGTAAAACTCGGAGAGCGATGGGGTATAAATTATGGTTTGCGATTTTCGCTTTGGTCAAATACGGGCGAAGCTTTTGAATTTGTTTTCGATGAGAACAGAAACCCGATAGATACTTTATACTATAAGAAAGGGGAGAACTATAAACAGTTTGTGAATGTAGAGCCCCGCGCCACGATCAGCTATTTGTTGAATGAGAACGCATCGGTCAAAGCAAGCTTCTCTCGCAACGTTCAAAATGTTCATTTAATTTCGAATTCTACCAGCCCGTTTACTTCACTGGAAGTTTGGCTTCCCAGCAGTATAAATATAAAGCCGGAATATTCGAACCAGGTAACACTTGGTTACTATCGATCGCTGCAACGTTTGGGTACATCTGTTATGGCGGAAGCTTTTTATAAAAAGATGGACAACCAGATTGACTATAACGCGCATGCCGAAACGTTACTGAACCCTTTGGTAGAGCGTGAACTGCGCATCGGTACGGCTACTGCTTACGGGATTGAATTGCTTGCTAAAAAGGATGAAGGTCGCCTTCGTGGATGGGCAGGCTATACCTATTCGCGCGCGAAGCGAAAATTTGCTGATGTTAATGAAGGTCGGGTATATAATGCTTTTTATGACAGACCTCACCAGGTAAATCTGATGCTTGCCTATGATCTTTCTTTGCGTTGGAACTTTGGCATGAACTGGACGTACTCAACCGGTGCTCCGTTTTCTTCACCCATTAGTTTTTATATGTATAATGGTGAAGAGGTTCCGGTATATGGACAGAAGAACAATGACAGGCTTCCCGATTATCACCGACTGGATATCTCGGCTACTTTTAAGCTGAACAAGAACCCTGAAAAGAGATTCAAGCATAGTGTCTCGTTTTCTGTTTTCAATCTCTACGGACGGAAAAACTCACTCTTTGTAAACTATAACAAAACGGAATCAAGCGATGGTGATTTTGAGATACCTTCCAACCTGCTGGAGAATAACCGTACAACATCGCATTTCTATTTATTCAGATTCACGCCATCTATAGCCTATAACTTTAAATTCTTATGAGGGCACAAAGTGTTATAGCCTTCTTCATGTATATGCTGATAGCATGTGAAGAATCTGCTGATCTTCCGCTATCATCGTACGATACCAACCTGGTTGTGGTGGAGGGGATATTGACCAACGAGAGTATAAATCACAGAATCAAATTAACGCGTCCCTATAAAACACAAAACGAAACGCCTGAGCCGATCAGCGGTGCTGTGGTAACAATCGGAGACGGAACAACGATATATACATTAACAGAATTACCTGCAGGATCTGGAGAATACTATACCCCTACATTACGAGCCGTAACCGAGAGGATATATAGCTTGTCGATTCAGTACAATGAAAAAGAATATACTGCTGCGGACAGCGCCGTGCCGGTAGAAACGCTTCCTGCGTTGCATTACGAGCAGAAAGATGACGCCTATATATTAACGTTTAGCCCTTCTGGGCGAGATGCAAACTTTATCGATCATATACTTACCTGGGAGAATACCAGCGCATGTACAGCCGCAAACTGCGCAGGCAAAGTTGTATACTATGACCTGAAGACCGTTGACGTAAACGATATATATAAACCCGATAAAACAGATTTTACTTTTCCGTTGAATACTGCCATTGTTCGCAGGAAATATTCATTAAGTCCTGCATACAAGGCTTTTCTTCGATCTTTACTCTCCGAGACCGAATGGAGGGGAGGCGTTTTCGATGTGCAACGCGACAATGTAAGTACCAACCTCAGCGAAGGTGCCATCGGCTTCTTCGCAGTCTCAACAGTTGTTTCCGACACAACGATCATCCAATAGTGAAGCTTAGCAATTAATCATTACTTCTTAATAGTTAATGAATAAGGATAACGGTAATCGCTCGCGGCTATAACACATTTTCTTTGTTTTCACTGTCAAAAAAGGCCATTCTAAAAAAATCGAAAGGTGACATAAGGGTATATCCAAATCCGTGTGTTCTAGGGATGTAAGGCAGGTTAATCACTTGCTTTCTCAAAACAGAAACCAAAAAACACTTAACTAAACAGCAAAAATCATGAAGACTGCAAAACTGATTTCATTTGTCTTAATCATGGGTCTGGCGTTCTCTATTTTGTTAACGTCCTGCGAAATGAACCAGGACGAAACGTCACAGGAAGATATACTTCCTTCTTCTTTCAGCGTAGATATACCGGCTTCCATCAGCAGCAGTACTGCAAATGGAAGACTCGGTGCAAGAAGTGCTGAAGACACCGTAAAGGGAAATGATATATATGTAAACCTGGGGACGTTTATAGCAGTAGGGGAGGCTTCATCACAGCTGGTGGAGGAATTTATAGCAGGTATCCGTAAGTATAAAATTGATCGCGTGATGTCGATTACCTATGTTGGTGAAGATGACAATCGTGTTAAGAACCTTATCGTTTTGTCAGATGTTTCTTTTGAAGGACAAGATTGGGACTATGAACTCACCATTACAGATGCTGATTCTGAAAGTGAAACGGATGGTGGTAAGGCGCTGCAGATCTTCTGGAATAAAGCAAGTACGGTAAAAGGAATCGCGATCATCAAGCCCTATAACTGCGATCGTATTAAAAATGAAAATGCACCCGATGCCATGTTCCGTATCGACTATAGCGAAGCAGGTGAACTTGGTTACGATGCGCACATGGAAGTAAGTATAGCAGGTTTGCCAGTAGGCAGCCCGTTGAATGATCTGTATGCGATCAATAGCCTGCACATGTTTGCCGGTAAAAAGGGCGATGTAGTTGATGTATATGGTAACAGCAATCATCCCAACGCTATATTGTTCTCCGGTACACCAGGCTTTAACTGGGCGTTTGTTGCATCAGGCAATGACCCTGCAAACATTGGTGTTGCAGAAGTGGGCTTGCCTCCCAGCACATTGGATTCCGATGACCGTTCCGTATTATTAAAAGAATACTCTATTAAAAATGTATTCACGAACGAGATCACCGCTGTGTGGCCTGGTATTGATCAGAATGTTTTGGCGGCTTACTTATCGACTACCGCAGCGCCAGGATACTTTAACGACTCACAAGGATTTATATCCGGAGGAAAATCCCCTGGCGCTGCGTGGGATGTGTTGGCCAAGCGATTGGATGCATTGAGTCCTTACAATCCAAAAGCAACAAGCGATCTTTCGATTTCTTTCAAATAAAATCTTATCAGTGATCTGACGTCAGGCAAAAGTACGTTTGGAGAACGGAAACCTCTGGTGCAAACCAGGGGTTTTTTGTTGCTCATTTTGAAGAGTGCATACATGTTAAAAGTCGCATCGTAAGCTCATCCATTCCATTGGAAGAAAAGTTGGCCGTTGATAGCAACCTTTTCTTATTTTAGCATCTCATATCAAATACAAGTTTTTGTGGCGCAGGATTCTTCTATTAAAAATCTCATTTTCGATTTAGGTGGTGTGATATTGGATCTTTCAGTAGATCATACACTACAATCATTTGCCGAGATCTCTGGTCTTAAGAAAGAAAAAGTAAAAGAGCTTTTCATCTCTTCGAAAGGTTTTCTGGATTATGAAAAGGGTGAAATAGAAGATGATGAGTTCCGTTCATTTGTCCGTGACTTGTATTCTGTTCAGGCAGATGATGCTACATTGGACGCAAGCTGGAATGCCATGTTGCTGGGTATACCCCGACAAAAACTTGATTTACTGCTCACGCTCAAAGAGAAATTTAATGTTTACCTGTTGAGCAATACGAATAACATTCACCTTAACTATATCAATGATCAGATCCTGACACCGGTTTTTGGTGAAAAATCTCTCGATCGTTATTTTCATAAGACGTACTATTCGCACTATATGAAAAAGCGTAAGCCCGATGCGGATATATTTGAACAGGTGCTGGAAGAGAATAATCTGAAACCCCAGGAAACGCTTTTCCTGGATGATAATGCAGATAATATAGGAGGTGCACATGCGTTGGGAATTCAAACCGTGCACGTGATTACACCCAATCACATAATCGATTACTTCCATGCCTAGTAAAACGCGTACAGTTTTAATTCAGGTTGGATTATTTATAGCCAGCTTTATCACGACAACTTTTGCAGGCGCTGAATGGTGTTTCGGGAAAAGTATTTTCTATGGAGAATATACCTGGAATGATTTTCTGAGCGGGATGCAGTTTTCAATTCCTTTCCTGTTGATATTAACCGTGCATGAGTTTGGTCATTATTTTACAGCGATGTATCACAAGATACGCGCATCATTGCCATACTATATTCCGTTTCCTCCCAATCCTATAATTCCTTCGATCGGTACCCTTGGTGCCGTGATCAGAATTGAAGAGAAGGTGCGATCAAACCGCCAGCATTTTGATATAGGTCTTGCCGGGCCACTTGCCGGATTTATACTGGCGCTGGCAATTATAGTCTACGGCTTTGCAACACTACCTCCTGCGGAGTATGTTTTCAATTTTCACCCCGAGTATAAACAGTTCGGACTGGATTACGCCAAGCATGTATATTCACCAGAGTATATGAAGGATCATAGCGCTCTTGATTTACAGATCGGTGATAACCTGCTGTATATGTTTTGTGAGAAATTTGTTGCTGATCCATCGCGCATTCCAAATCCGCACGAACTGATGCACTATCCATTTTTACTGGCTGGCTTTATAGCACTCTTCTTTACCAGTATGAACTTGCTTCCCATTGGACAACTCGATGGCGGCCACGTAACGTATGGGCTATTCGGTTCGCGTGGACATAAGTTGATTGCTACTATATTTTTTCTGTTGCTTACCTTTTACTCTGGGTTAGGACTGGTGACACCAACTCTGCCACAGACAACCTTACTGTGGGCTGTACCAGCATTGGTCTTGTTTTACTATTCATGCTTCGCAGCATTAAAGATATCAAAGCGCGATCGCATCATGTATGCGTTGATATTATTCGCAGCACAATTCGTTATAAGCTGGGGCTTCCCTCAAATCAATGGTTATTCAGGTTGGTTGTTATTCGGATTTATCGTGAGCCGCTTTGTGGGCATTGAACATCCGCCAAGTGAAATAGAAATGCCGCTTGATCCGAAGCGGGTTATCCTCGGCTGGGTCACTTTACTGATCTTTATACTTTGCTTTAGCCCTACACCGTTAGTGATTGAGGTCGTAGGAGGAAATGGATAGAGTATATTTATTACCGTACGATAATTTTATGAGCTGCTACTGAATTTCCTTTTTTGATTTTAAGGATATATAGGCCTGGAGTAGTTTGCTGCAGATTTACGCGCTGTTGTTCGCCAACCGTTTCAATGGAGTAGCGAATGGGCTGCCCTGCTACATTAATAATTTGTAGAACTTCGATCTTGCTATCCACAAAGAACTCTCCGTTGTTTGGATTCGGATACGTTGCTATGGTGAGGACCTCTTCAGGAATTCCTGTAACGGGACCCTGCTCACCTTTCCCAAATAAAGGACGAATCATCAGCGTTCCATTGATATCGGTGTTTTGATACCAGCCACTGCCAATGTCTACAAATATTTTGTCGCCAGTGTTATTGCTATAGTCAAGGCCGATGCGAACAGAAGGAGATGTATATCCTATATAAAAGCGGTTTTGAACCCGAACATTTTCGATGATCTTGACGCGTTGAAACTTGTTGATGGCGTCTTGTACTTGCAAGCTATAGCTGGAGATGGTATAGATGGCATCGCCAGGCATGCCGTTGTTATCTTCATACACTGAAAAATCTACCAGGCGATTGCTGTTTAAGCCAAAGTCAGGAAAGTATATATCAAACCCTACAAGCGTATCCGCTACATCGGTGAGCATATCGAATGCTACAGCGAGTTTATCGGTTGTAGTATTGAGACGTGCCGCATACTCGGCAGTGCCATCATCGTATGCGTAGTAATCTTTTAATCTATAGGTTGTGGAGAGTGTGTCGTTTATCCGGAAATCGATTGGTAAAAAATTAGGTCTGCTACTGTCCAGGTTGTCACCGCTGATGACTTTAATGTCAAGTTCAATATCAATAGAATCTGCTGCAGGATTAAATTGCTGCGGATCATTGGTGTCAGGTATATTTTCCATCCGTACGCGTGCCCGTTCTGAAGGATTCATTAATCCTCCATTGGGTCCTACACCACCAGCGCTAAACGGAATGGTATAGTCAGTAAACGTACCGTCATCATAATTTCTGAACGTCATGTTGGCTTCATATCCAATCGCAATCTCAGCTACTGCCTTCTTTAAGTTCTTTACATCGAACTCGACACTGTCAAATGGTGTTGTTTTTAGAAAATGTTCCAGTGGTGCTGCTGTATATCTGCCGAAGAGCGGTGTTGCCTGCGAAGCGATAGCACGATCCGGGAAAGAGTTGCTGCTCAAGGTCCGGTTCTTGGCCAGGTATATATAGTCTATATTCCACGTGTCAAACGGCCCAGATTTTCTCCCAAAATTCTCAAAACGAAATCTGAATTGGTTGTGAAAGAAGCGAGCGTTATCGTTCGGTATTTGGATTATTGTATCGTAAAACTCCGACCGGCTCATAGTTCCTTTCGGTATGATGGTTAGTACAATTTCCCATTTGCCTGAACTGTTTTTCATCTCTACCTGAAGAAAATCATTCGGATCAGGAGGCTCTCCATTTCCCTGCCACTGATAGAAGAAGCTGAAGAAAACTGAATTCCGTTCGGCCACGGGTACACTTGTTTCACTCATGTCGATCGGCTGCGATGTAAGGCTATCCCGAAATCCGTTTGTGAGAATTGCATCTGAATAAGGAAGTCCGAGTTCATCCAGTCCGTCAAAGGATGCTACGTTTTTACTGGGAGCATTTATACCAACACCTGCATTGATCCATACACTATTGCTGTTGTGCCAGATGGAATCCAGTGGGTAATTAGAATTTGTATCGCCTGGTATATCGATTGGTGTAAAAGAAAAGTCTTCCCAGAAAGGAAGTGATAGGGGAGTCGTTGCTTTTGTACGAGCTGTCGGCGTTGCTGTGACACGTGCCTTCGACCTGCGCTGCACGTGGTCGAGCGTTAATTGCCCCAGGCTATCCGTTGTACTGAACAGAAGCGCAATGAAGAGTATACTATAAAGATATTTCGAAGGCCATCCGGGAACGGCCTTTTTATAAAAAATGGTAGCGCTATAATGATCAGAGTTGTTCGTCATCATCATCGGAAGGTACGGATTCGGGTTTTCCTATCCATAGATCAACGACATCACCAGCCTTAATCTTTTCTCCAGCCTCAGGTATTTGTTTTATTACCACGGGTACGATGCCAACCGTATCATCTGTAGTCGTTACGGTTCCGAGATTCAGATTGGCTCCCAAAATATACACTTTTGCATCTTCAAATTCCTGTCCTACCATATTATCCATGGTATAATCTCCTTTTCCTCCATCCATCACCACGAGGTCTATCACAGAACCTTTTGGTACGCGCACATTGGGTTCGATCTTCGCCCCGCGATATTTCATTTCTTTTACAACATTGAACGGGCCTGATACAAGTTCTATTCTTCCGCGCTTCAGTTCATTGCTGGCCAGTACAGCTTCAGCATTTACCACGGACCCATCGATCAGGTTAGGTACCGGTACCGTTGGGGCGGTAACATGGTTGATCGTGATGAAGATCTTTCTTCCTTGTTTCACTTTAGCGCCAGCATGCGGATATTGTTTTAATACCGTGAGCGGAGGATATTTTGAAGAGTATGTTGAGTCACTGACTTCATAGCGCAAATCCTTTCTTATCAGGAAATCTTCAAGCTCCTTTACCTGCATGCCTTCAATGTTTGGAACAGTAATGCTTTGACCGTGATTGGTTACGCTGGGCAGGTATGTAAAAAAGTATAGTGCTATAAATACAAAAATGATAGCCCATGCCAGCGCAAGACTGATCAGTATACCACCCAGAGTGTTGGGAGCAAATTTGCCAGGGAAGAGTTTCATTTCTCGATAGGATAGTTAACGCAAATATACAGCATCAGAATTTCAATCCGGATTGAAAACCACGTTCGATGCGCTTACTACGGTCGTAACGCTCTTGTGCGAGGTTAAGCAGCCGTGTAATCAGATCAGGAAAACTAACACCACGTTCCTTCCACATCACAGGGTACATGCTGGAATTGGTGAAGCCCGGGATACTGTTTATTTCATTGATATAGATATTCCCTTTTTTGTCCAGGAAAAGATCGATGCGTGAGAAGTCTTCGCAGTGCAATGCTTCGAAAGCTTTTACAGAAGCCTTGCGTATTTTTTCGGCAATAGCCTTCGGTAATTTTGCAGGCACATCAATGCGCACAGCGTCCGGGTCAACGTACTTAGCATCGAAGGTATAGAACTCATAATTTTTACTGATCACCACTTCGCCCGGATAAGATGCTTCCGGTGGATAGTTACCCAATACAGCGCATTCTATTTCGCGACCCGAGATATACTCTTCGGCAATCATTTCATCGTCATACTTGAATGCTTCTTCCACAGCATTCTTGAAATCATTTTTAGTTTTCACTTTCGAAACGCCAACAGAAGAACCAAGGCTTGCCGACTTTAACATGAACGGTGTACCAAGTTCTTTCGCGATCGCGTTAAAACTGATTTTGTCTTTTTGATCATAACGGAACGTCATGAAGTTTGTAACCGGTAGTCCGGCTTCCTTCAGTAATCGCTTCGCTACAATTTTATTCATCGCCATGGAAGAGCCCAGCACACTGGTACCAACCATCGGAAGATCCATCGCTTTGATCATACCCTGGATGCTGCCGTCTTCACCATCGGTGCCGTGCAGAACAGGAAAAATGATATCAACCTTAAAGCGGTCGCCACTCGAAAGAATTATGAAACCGGGTTTGGCAGGATCCAGCAATAAAGCCAACGGCTGTCCCTTCTCTACATTTTTGCTAACACCGTCTGTGAGATACCACTTGCCCGTGGTGCTGATACCAATAGGTACAGGTTCAAACTTCTTCTTGTCAATGAATTCAAAAATGTTGCGGGCTGAATTGACCGATACACCGTGCTCCACAGAGCGACCTCCATAGAGGATGGCTACTTTTTTCTTTTTAGGCATCTACAAAATATTTCTTGCCGAAAGATAGTGAAATGCCTGTATTGAGTCGAATGATTTACGAAGAACGATAATCATAATAAGACAGGACAACGTTATTGCACCAGCAAACGCGATGACCAGCTGCCGGAGGAAGTCTTTACCCACACGAGATATAGGCCAGGGTTAATTCCATATACCTGGAAGGTAAAGTTCTGGTTCAATCCATTCTTGATCGATTGACTGCTGACAATCTTTCCCAGAACATCGGTTATCGTTACGGTTGCATCTTCACGCTGTGGCAAGTTTAGCCTGACGCTTACTTCTGCGGAAGCAGGATTCGGAGACACAGCAAGTCTGCTGCTCACCGTTATTGGATTTTCGTACTGGAAAAATTCAACGTTGTCGAGGTATAGATTATTTCCATTCTGATTAGTGAAAACAAACGCAACACGCGCTTCACCTTCTCCTGCGAAATCTTCAAGTGAAATATTTTTATTCACTTCCCAATCATCCGCGGATGCGGGTTGCCATGCCGTTGTAGACGTGCGGGAAGCGATCGTTGGACCGGTAAGTTCCAGTAAGGTAATGTCGAATGTAGTGCCACAATCTCTTGATGCCAGCACCTTGAATGTATCAAATTTACCGGAGCGGTATGCATACGAAAGATCGAACGACATGCTCGCTTCTGTTGACGATGTGAAATCCAGCACCGGACTGACCAACCACGATTCATCGTTTGCCACAGTATTGGTAAAGGCATTCATATATATAGCTGTATTACCACTCAGATCAACAGCCTGCCAGTTCATTCCTCCAACAGGATTGGCGATTGTCCACGCCTCATCAAAAGCTTGTTCAAAGTCTTGCCGGAGTGGTATTACATCCTTCTGTGTATTAATGATTGCCGATGTAGATTTGTTGTTGTTGAATGGATTGATGTCGATGCCTTCATTCGGTTTATTTACTTCGAACGAAAGTGTATTTTCTCCTGCCGCCAATTGAATTTCTGGCAAGGATATTTCGGTCTCGTCACCTTCCTCCAGGTTGTAGCCAGGAAATGTTTTTTCTAAGGAGACATTGTTTATACTATAGGTGATTGTAAAAGATGTTATAGTCTCTATACTATGATTCACTTTGATCAATAGTTTAGGCACAACGCGGTCACTACACGTAACAGGCGATGGCGCAATAACTTTTCCGATCATCAGATCGTTGCCTTCAGCATTTGGATCGAGCAATCCGGGTGAGGTTAACAATGATTCTCTTCGTGGGCTGCTCTCCAGCACCGTAATCATTCTGGACACCTGACCCTTTGTAAAAAGATTCATACAAGCATCATCGGTATAGTCCAGGTAGTTCTGAAACATTTTGGTTACGTTACACGATGCCTGCGGGTGTGTCGGACAGTTATAAGTTTCAATATCCTGGTTGGGAGTGTCGTTTACATAATCGGTTCCACTGCAATTATTAGCTCCACCATCATCTCCCCATGTATGGCGAAGACCAAAGAAGTGTCCTAATTCATGGGTTGCCGTGCGGCCCCGGTTATACTTTGAGTTTAAATTAAAAGCCCCGTCTTCAATGGAACCAAACACGCGGTACGCAAACACAGCACCATCCGTTACTGCTAATCCATCCTGGTATTCCTGGAGCCCTGCTATATCTGATACCGGAAACTGCGCATAACCCAGGTATCCAGTAAGGTTACAAACCCAAATGTTCAGGTAATCTTCGGAAGGCCAATAGCTCAATGCTTTCAATTGGACATCATCATTGGAAGTCCACGAAGATTTTGTTCCCTTCACGCGTACTATACCATTGGTTGGAAAACCATCCGGAGTTCTCTTCGCCAGCACAAACTCAATGCTCATGCTTCCGGCCACCGATTGAAATTCTGCTGGAGTGCTGCTTGCATCATTGTTGGTACGCTGATAGTCTGCATTTAATACACGGATCTGCGAAAGCACCTGAGCCTCGGGAATATTTGTACCATTGCCCACCGATTCGCCATTGTGGATGACGTGTACCACTACAGGAATCTGATATACAGATTGAATCTTGTTTCCGTTTTTTTCACGCTTCAACCGTTGCTGTGTTGCATTGTTAAGCCACTGCTCAAATTGAGCATCGTTTTCAGGGATACCTTTATTTGTTCGCAGGTTATTTGTATGCTCAACAACACCACAGCGTTGCTGTGCTATACTTTGTAGTGGTGTACATAATACTGCAAGCACACAGCCCGCTGATATTACTTTTAAGAAGAAATCTAATATGAATATAGGTTTCACACAATCAATTTTAATCCAGGCCACGAAACTTTGTCAGGGAAATATACAAAGAGTAACCATACATTTGGAACGGGTGTAAGGAATCCTTCTGTGAGAAGATGTTTGGAGCGTTTTCTTTGCCCGCGTACTTTAAACTATGCCTTGTAATATTGTTTCTTTGCCAAAGCTGGCAATAAAGTTAAAGGAAGTGATTTTTAGGTGCAGCTATAGGGAACTGTAAGTAAATAAACGATGCGATATATTCTAACCTTATTCTTTTTGATTTCCGCGGTAATGTTGCCGGCACAATCTACGGTTGAGTCAATCCCGAACCAAAAGCTTATCAATGGAAGTTATGTTTCAAACCCTGATGATATTTTGGATGCCACAACGGTTCTTCAACTCGATACTTTACTTGCTTCGGTTGAAAAGAAAACGACAGCCCAAGTTGCTGTCGTGATCGTGGAATCCATTGGTGAGCAAGATATAGTTGACTTCGCACAAGAGCTTTTCACTGCGTGGGGCATCGGAAACAAAGAGCGTGATAATGGATTACTGGTGTTGCTGGTAAAAGATCAACGTACGGTTCGCTTTCATACCGGGTATGGCCTCGAAGGTATATTACCGGATATTACTTGCAAGCGCATTCAACGTGAGGTGATGGTGCCAGAGTTTAAAAACGAAAATTACAATGCGGGTATACTGGCAGGGGTACAAGAAGTGTCAAAAGTTTTAACCAACCCCGACTATGCCGTTGAACTTGCAGAGCCCGAAAGTGACACAACCAGTAACTGGGCTGGTTTTATAATCTTGCTTTCAGTATTTGTTGCACCCGCTGCGCTGATAGTATATATCGTAAAAGCAGTAAGCGGAAATTTTGCCGATTCCAAAAAAGTAGTCTATACTCCGTATCCTGAAATGCGCTTGAGTCGCCTTGTGTGGTTAACAGTATTTGTGGGTATACCAATATGTATCGTTGTGTTTTTTGGTGTTAGTTCCGTTGAAAATGCTGCTATCTGGTGTTTTGCATCGCTATACCTATATTTTATGGCGACACTCTTTTATCGCTTGTGGCGAATGAAAAAAGTGATAAATCGTTTTGCAGAAGCACAGCAGTATCATGAGATTGTCGAGTTTATCCGGAAGCAACAGTTGTTTTGGTTTTTCATGGCATTGGCCTTTCCGCTTCCGTTTATCTTTTATTTCCCTTATCACCTT
This sequence comes from Ohtaekwangia koreensis, assembly GCF_900167975.1. GTDB lineage: Bacteria > Bacteroidota > Bacteroidia > Cytophagales > Cyclobacteriaceae > Ohtaekwangia > Ohtaekwangia koreensis. The sequence goes on along the minus strand of NZ_FUZU01000004.1, from coordinate 533,592 downwards.
GTACGCAAGCGCATTTATCGGGATCATTCACGCAACTGCAAACAATGTCAGGGAGCGCTGCGAAAGTTGCGCGGAAAAGAAGAGTATATATACCTCAGCGAAGGTATGCAGATGGAAGAACAGTTACGTTCTGTAGATTATGATGTATGGCACTGCAGCAACTGCCAATCCACAGAAATGTGGCATTACCTGAACCACCGCACGAAATATCAGCCATGTCCTGAATGCAAGACCATTGCGTATTGCCTTGTCAGTAAACAGACCATTGAGCAAGCTACCTATTCTTCGAGTGGTTTCGGAGAATCCATTCATGCCTGTAAGTTTTGCGGAAAAACGAAGAAGGCGCGGTATACTATTGCACAGCTTGTTGAGAGTTCTTCCTCCGGAAGTTCTGGTTCATCGAGTGGCAGTTCCTCCGGAGGAGGGAGTTGGGGTGGTGGCAGTTCCGGTGGTGGCGGATCCAGCAGTAGTTGGTAACGAGAGGCACTGACCTTCTATGTATTATATACTTTGGCAATTTTCGTAAGCACTTGAGGGTTGGTATATCTCCACTGCAAGGCACTGAGCCATATGCGCACAACCAATCCCATAAGCGGACAGGCGTGAAATTACAAACCGCGAATTCATTCAATCAACGTTGTTTATGATGGCACAACTATTGACAGTAAGGTATAGATATACCTAAGCCATAACTTTATGTTATACCATCACTTTCTTCTTTTGTATAGAAACTTCAAGCGATTCAAAAGCACGTTCTTTATCAACTTAATTGGTCTGTCTTCTGGCATGGCGTGTACACTTCTGATCTATCTCTGGATACAGGATGAACTGAATTTCGATAAGTTCCATGAAAACGATGGTCAGTTATACCAGGTGATGTGTAACTCGGAAAATTCTGAAGGCATTGTCACAAACGAAGCTACACCTGGTATTTTAGCAAAAGCATTACAAGATGAAATGCCTGAGGTTGAACATGCGGTTGCTGCTATTGCTCCTGCGTGGTATAGTGAGAGTACACTTTCTGTGAATGATAACAACGTGAAGGGTACGTTGCTATATGCAGAAAAAGATTTTTTCAGTATATTTTCTTATCCACTTATTCAAGGTAATAAGAATCGAGTACTAGAGGATAAGAATTCTATTGTTATATCTGAAAAACTCGCGCTAAAGCTGTTTCAAACTACTGACAATGTCATTGGCAAAACAGTTGACTGGCAGCACGACAAACAGTATATAGTTTCCGGTATTTTTGCAGATATACCTTCCAATTCGTCTTCTCAATTTGATGTTATTCTACCGTTTGAATTATTCCTCGCTGATAATCCACATTTAAAAGAATGGACAAGTGTTGATCCCTATACCTACTTACTACTGAAGAAAGATGTAAACATCGGTCAATTTGAAAGCAAGATTTCGATATTCATCAAAAACAAATACAAAGACTCCGAGATCACATTATCCATCAGACCATACTCACAAGGTTATCTGTACGGCAAGTATGAAAATGGTGTACAGACTGGCGGAAGAATTGAATATGTAAAGCTCTTTAGCATCATCGCTATATTTATACTGGTTATCGCGTGTACCAATTTCATGAACTTGTCTACAGCGAAAGCATCCCGAAGAATAAAGGAAGTGGGTATACAGAAGGCCATTGGTGCCAGCCGTAAAATACTAATACGGCAATACCTGGGCGAATCACTGGCTACAACTTTGGTATCATTGTTTATAGCCTTGGTTATTGTGCAGTTGTTACTTCCTCAATTCAATACGATAACCGGTAAACATCTTATACTTGATTTTAGCAAAGACCTTCTTCTGTCGATAGCAGCAATCACAATCTTCACGGCATTAGTGTCCGGAAGTTACCCGGCTTTTTATCTTTCAGGGTTTAATCCTGCTACGGTATTAAAGGGAAAAGTCAATGCTTCGTTGGGAGAACTATGGGCTCGTAAAGGATTGGTCGTATTCCAGTTTGCGTTATCCGTTGTATTTATAGTCTCGGTGTTAGTTGTTTACAGACAAATTGAATTCGTACAAAACAAAAATATAGGCTATAGCAAAGACAATGCATTGTCTTTCGATATGGCCGGTAAAGTTGAAAATATTCTGGCCAACACCGGTACTTTTCTATCCGAGATAAAAAACCTGCCAGGCATTGTGAGCGCGTCAAGTATGGACAACTCGATCATTGGTCAGTTTGGTTCAACGGATGATATATCGTGGGAAGGTAAATCTCCATCTGACCGGATTGGATTCGGCAATGTTGGTTTTAATTACGACATGATTGAAACACTGGGAATGGGGCTGATCGCAGGCAGAAGTTTTTCCAGGAATGTAAGTACCGATAGCGCTGAGATAATTTTTAATGAAACAGCGATTAGACAAATGGGACTTGAGGATCCTATAGGTAAAACTGTTAAAATGTGGGGCAGTGAGCGAACCGTGGTGGGTATTGTTAAAGACTTCCACTTTGAATCACTTCATGCAAATGTAAAACCTTTCGCGATCAGGCTGGAGCCGTTAAATACCTATAAAATCGTTGCAAAATTAAAAGCCGGCACCGAGCACGAAACGATTACACAACTTCAAAAACTATATCAAAAGTATAATCCTGGTTTTGTTTTCGATTATAAATTCCTGGACGACAATTATCAGTCACAATATATAGCGGAGGCACGCATTGGTGTTTTGTCGCGATACTTTGCAGCGCTTGCTATACTTATTTCATGTCTGGGATTATTTGCGCTGGCAGCTTTTACAGCCGAGCGAAGAAGCAAGGAGATTGGTATACGCAAAGTATTGGGATCAAGTGTAGTAAATATTATAGTTCTGTTATCAGGCGATTTCACCAAAATTGTTTTTGCTGCAATCATAATTGCCTTACCTATCAGCTACTTAATCGTCAGACAATGGCTGGATAGCTTCGCTTTTAAAGTGGATCTGGAGTGGTGGTATTTTATCGGTACAGGTATACTTGTGTTACTCATCACGTGGCTTACTGTAGGCTCACAAGCAATACGGGCTGCCAGGATAAATCCTGTTCATAGCTTGAAAGATGAATAGAGCGTATACTGGTGAATATATACTTTCAGTGATCTTGTTGTGTAGTATAATTTTGTTCTTAAATTGAACATTCGTAACTATACTATGGGACTATTTTCAGCGATACTTGGCAATGCAGGAGCAATAGGCAAAGAAGAACTCGTAAAGGATTTTGGAAAACTTTTGATAGAAGGTGAAGAAATTGAGCTCGGCTTTAAGCTGATTCGTGACACTTCTATCTTTACGTCCAAACGACTTATACTGGTTGATAAGCAAGGAATAACGGGAAGTAAAACCGAGTATATGTCTGTTGCTTATAAGAATATTTCCAGGTTCAGCGTGGAAACCGCAGGGACTTTCGATCTGGATGCTGAATTAAAAATCTGGATTTCGAGTGAAGTGAATCCCAGTATTACAAAGAAGTTTAATAAATCCGTGAATGTATATGATGTGCAAAATGTACTTGCTCATCATGTCTTGAAATAAAACGAAGTTATATATATAGCGGTTAACGAGAATCTATACACGCAAGCGAACGGCCGGTACTTAATTTACCATGGGCGTCAGGTTGATCACTTCGATGCCTTTGATCTCGGGAACATCGCGTCTGATGGCTGCTTCAACGCCAGCTTTAAAAGTCATGGTAGACATGCGGCAGTTACCACAAGCGCCTACAAATTCAAGTCTCACAACGTGCTCCGGTGTAATCTCATTCACTTTTACATTGCCGCCATCTGCTTCCAGGTAAGGGCGAATGGAATTCAGTGACGTTTCAATCTTCTGGGCTAATTCTTCAAGCGTATTCATCAGGTGTCTGTTTCAGCTTTATTCTTCTTCTGCCTAAAGGTAACGAATCTGCATCGAATTTACAGATGCAGTTTTATTTCACATCCGTTACCAGCGTTGGCTTTTGTGCATTGCGAATAGCAATCTGTCTTGCCAATGTCTTTGCCAGGTCTTTGAAGGCTTCGGCCGTTGGACCTTCCTTCATAGCTGCAGGCAAACCGCTGTCACCGCTTTCGCGGATGCTTTGTACCAACGGTATCTGACCTAAAAATGGAACGTTATGTTTTTCCGATAAGTTCTTGCCACCATCTTTTCCGAAGATATAGTATTTATTATCCGGCAATTCTTCCGGTGTGAAGTAAGCCATGTTCTCCACAACACCGAGGATCGGTACATTAATCTGCGGTTGCTTGAACATCGCCATACCTTTGTTCGCATCTGCGAGTGCTACTTTCTGTGGTGTGGTAACAATCACGGCACCCGTTACAGGCACAGTCTGCACCATGGTAAGATGTATATCGCTTGTACCTGGAGGCAGGTCGATCAATAAGTAATCAAGTTCACCCCAATCGGCATCACTGAAAAATTGTTTCAGTGCAGAGCTTGCCATCGGGCCGCGCCAAACTACAGCACTGTCAGGTGGAGCAAGGAAGCCAATAGAAATCAGCTTCACATTATATTGTTCTATCGGAATGATGATGTTCTTTCCATTGACCTGTTTTACCATGGGCTGTTCATGCTCGCAGTTGAACATCACGGGTATAGATGGACCGTATATATCTGCATCGATCAACCCTACTTTCGCTCCGGTTTGTGCCAACGCAACGGCCAGGTTAGACGTCACCGTAGATTTACCCACGCCACCTTTACCAGAGGCAATGGCAATTATATTTTTTACGCCAGGAAGGAGCGGAGCATTGTCCCGTAAGGTTGTTACGGAAGACGTCATTAAAATATAGATATCAACATCCGGACCTGTTACTTTCTCAACAGCATCTTCACAATCCTGTCGGATTTTTTCTTTCAGTGGGCACGCAGGTGTTGTCAGTACAACCGTGAAGCTTACTTTTTTCGGTTCAACCTTCACATCTTTAATCATGTTCAGGGTAACCAGGTCGCGTTTCAGGTCAGGATCTTCTACTGTAGAAAGAGCTTTCAGTATGTCGGCAGATGTAATCATTTCAGAATGTCAAATTTCAGATGCAGGATTAAAGTTCCGTTAATTCAATTTATTCGAACCAAAATCCGAAATCCGTGAAAACGGGCGCAATTTAGATGGAAAGTCTGATAAGTCCATAGTACTATAATAGAGTCCGCAAACCTTATTCTGTTACAATAAACTCTTGCACCCGGACTATTTGACTTTGGCGGATTAAAGTATCTTTGCCCGGACAGCATTTTAAGAATGATCTCCCGCGAAACAATAGATGAAGTAAGGAGCCGTGTTGACATTGTTGATGTGGTAGGAGATTTTGTGTCTCTGAAACGTAGTGGCCAGAATTACAAGGCGTTAAGTCCCTTTACAAACGAAAAGACAGCATCCTTTTATGTCGTTCCTGCGAAAGGAATCTTTAAAGATTTCAGCAGCGGCAAAGGTGGCGACAGCATCACGTTTGTGATGGAGCACGAGGGAATGAGCTATATCGAAGCCATTCGTTATCTCGGCAAAAAATATGGGGTTGATCTCAAAGAAGAAGCCCGTACACCCGAAGATATTCTTCAGCAAAGCGATCGCGACAGATTGTATGCGCTGATGAACTATGCGAAAGATTATTATAAAGAGTCGCTCACAACATCCGAAGAAGGACAAAGTATAGGGCTGAGTTATTTCCGCGAACGCGGCTTTCATGATCGCACGCTTGAAAAGTTTGAGTTAGGCTATAGCTTGAATGAATGGGATCACCTGAGCAAAAAGGCTATGGGGATTGGCTATACCGATGACTTGCTGGAAAAGGCAGGCTTGATCGTGAAAAAAGAAGGCGGCAGGTTTTATGATCGCTTCCGCGGAAGAGTAATTTTCCCGGTACATAACCTTTCCGGGAAGGTGATCGCGTTTGGTGCGCGCATCCTCACGAAAGAAAAAGATCAGCCCAAGTATATAAATTCTCCTGAGACAGAGATATACCATAAGAGCAATGTACTCTATGGTATGTTCCAGGCAAAGAACGCCATTCGCAGAGAAGATTTTTGTTACATCGTGGAAGGCTATACTGATGTGATCTCCATGCATCAGGCTGATGTTGACAATGTTGTGGCTTCATCCGGTACTGCATTTACGGAGGAGCAGATCAAACTCATCAGAAGGTTTACTGAAAATGTTACGGTTCTGTTTGATGGAGATGCTGCAGGTATAAAGGCCGCCCTTCGAGGGATAGACCTGGTGTTAAAAGGTGGTTTGAACGTTCGCGTAGTATTGTTGCCCGATGGTGATGATCCGGACAGCTACTCCAAGAAAATGGGGAGCACCGAATTCAAGCAATACCTCAAATCACACTCAAAAGATTTTATCTCATTCAAGATCGATTTGCTTGCATCGGAATCGGTTCATGATCCTATAAAAAAAGCCGAAGCTATACGCGAGATCGTTACGAGTATATCGCTGATCCCTGATCCGATCAAACGCTCGGTCTATATCCAGGAAACAGGGCAGTTGCTAAAGATGCAGGAATCCGTTCTGCTCACCGAGCTTAACAAGATCCTGATCGGAGAACGTCAAAAGCAACAACAGGAGAAAACACGCAGCGATGCAAAAGCCCCTGTAGCAGATATACTTCCGGATGTGGCAACCGCTACGAAGCTTGATACGTCTGGTATGGTGCAGGTGCAGGAACGCGAAACGATTCGTTTACTGCTGAACTATGCCGAGAACGCGTATGATGATCAGCGCCTGATTGATTTCATGATGGCCGAACTGGAAGACGTTGAGTTTGTGAATCCGGTGTTTAAGGAAATTTACCTTGCTTTTCGCGAAGGAGCCGAGCGTGGTGAAGTACGCGATCCGCTATATTTCATGGAACATGGTTCTGTTACGGCACGCAACATGGTAGCCGAGTTAACCACTTCACGATATGAGACCAGTAAATCGTGGGGCGAAGAATATCATATTTACTTTCCGCACGAGCGTGAAATATTGCACGATGTAGCCTATACGAATGTGCTGCGTTTAAAATTCAGGATGATACAAAAGCTGATGGAAGAAAACCTGCAGCAGATGAAACAGGCTACAACGGAAGAAGACCTTGAGAAGTATTTTACGATTCATGAACAGTTGAAAGGGGCTGAAAAAGACCTGGCGGTGATACTGGGAATTGTAATTGCAAAATGATTTGGAACAGACTTCACGAAGTCTTTGTTAAAGAGAGCGAGATAAAAAGGCTTCCATTCACTAGCAGGAATGAAGCTGTAACAGAACGATTTCCTCTTCGCGGAAATCATAACGGGAACTATACAACATGAACGACATCAAATTAAACACGATCGAAGAAGCCCTTGAAGAAATCAAGAACGGTAAGGTAATTATAGTGGTGGACGATGAGGACCGCGAAAATGAAGGAGATTTTATTTGTGCGGCTGAATGTATTACTCCCGAGATCGTTAACTTCATGGCCACACATGGTCGCGGATTGATCTGTGCTCCCTTGAATGAAGATCGATGTGAAGAACTCGGCCTCGAATTAATGGTTGGTAAAAACACAGCGGTGTTTGAAACTCCATTCACAGTGTCAGTTGATTTGATCGGTCATGGTTGTACTACCGGAATTTCAGCGCACGATCGCTTTAAAACTATACGTGCCCTGGTTGATCCGGAAACAAAACCTGAAGAGCTTGGTAAACCCGGACATATATTCCCACTTCGTGCCAAGCGTGGTGGTGTGTTACGAAGAAGTGGTCATACAGAAGCTGCTATAGATTTCGCAAGACTCGCAGGCTTTAAGCCCGCCGGTGTATTGGTGGAAATCATGAACGAAGATGGTTCGATGGCGCGTCTGCCAGACCTGGTGAAGGTGGCAAAACGTTTTAACCTGAAGCTCGTATCGATTAAAGATCTGATCGAATACCGTTTGAAAAAGGAGTCGCTTATCAAACGCGAGATTGAAGTGGATATGCCAACGGAGCATGGTCACTTTAAATTAATTGCATACGAACAAACCAACACACTGGATGTTCACATGGCATTGGTAAAAGGTACGTGGGATAAAGATGAACCGGTGATGGTGCGCGTACACTCTTCCTGTGTAACGGGCGATATATTCGGCTCATGCCGTTGTGATTGTGGATCACAGTTGCACAGAGCGATGGAGATTGTTGACCAGGAAGGAAAAGGCGTAGTGCTATATATGAAACAGGAGGGAAGAGGCATCGGCCTGCTTAATAAACTGAAGGCATATAAATTGCAGGAGCAAGGATTGGATACCGTGGAGGCAAACCTCCAGCTTGGATTTGATATGGATGAACGCGATTATGGCGTGGGAGCACAAATTATTCGCGACTTGGGTATAACCAAAATCAAGCTAATTACGAATAACCCTAAGAAACGTGTTGGACTGATGGGCTATGGTTTGGAAATTATCGATAATGTTCCGATCGAGATTGTACCGAATCCACACAACGAACGTTATTTGTTAACCAAGCGCGACAAGCTTGGACATACTATATTGAAGGCGAGAACTAAATGATTGCATTGAAAGAAAAGAACAGAACATACTATCCGGAACGTTTGGCCTACACGCTGAAAATGTTCTCTTGTCTTGTATTGATTTCTACCGTTCTCTCTTTTCCTTCCAAAGCACAACAATGGCCGTTTGAACTCTGGCATGAAGGCAAAATTGTTTTGCTGCAGGGAGATACATTGAAGGGATTGGTAAAATACGATCTTCAACAAGACCTGCTGCAGTATAACTACCGCGATCAGAAAGTAGAGGCATACTCAGCACGCAAAGTGCTCTTCTTCGAAATATTTGATAACACCGTTCACCGTTATCGTCAGTTTTTTGCATTGCCCTTTACAACTCAGTCAGGTTACCGCGCCCCTATTTTTTTTGAATTGCTCGAAGAAGGGAAGATGACTTTGCTCGTACGCGAAGCACTCGAAAACAGAACCTATAGCTCTCCGTATTATGTTGGCTCCTATACACGCGTAGTGCTCGTCTATAAATATTTCTTTATGGAAGAGGATGGTGATATAGTGGAGTTCAACGGCAACAAAAACGACTTGCTTGATTTGATGGGCAAGCGTGGCGAGGAAGTAGAGAAGTATATGAAAACGAATCACCTGAAGTACGATGAAAAGTACGACCTGGCGAAAATTGTGGCATACTATAACTCACTCTTCGGTACCTGAACTATCTTTACGCACTATATATTAATATTCACACTTCAATATGCCCCGACCTCTTATTTTAGTTTCCAACGATGATGGAATCACTTCCAAAGGAATTCTTACACTGATTAATGTTATGAAAGAATTAGGCGATGTACTCGTAGTCGCGCCTGATAGTCCGCAATCCGGAATGGGACATGCCATTACAGTAGGGGAGTCGTTGCGTTTGGAAGAGAACCTGGTGTTTAAAGGTGTGAAAGCGTATCAATGTTCAGGTACACCGGCCGATTGCGTAAAGATGGCCAGACACTTTGTGTTGAAGGGCCAGCGTCAACCCGATGTTGTTGTCAGCGGCATCAACCACGGAAGTAACACTTCTATCAGTGTGCTATACTCTGGCACTATGTCCGCAGCCATTGAAGGTGCTATAGAAGGAACTCCTGCGATTGGTTTTTCACTGTGTGACTATTCACATGATGCAGACTTCTCGCATACCGAAGAATATATAAAGAAAATTACCAAACAGGTTTTGGATAAAGGTTTGCCGAAAGGAGTAGCATTAAATGTTAACTTCCCTCCCAAGCAAAGCCAACCGCTGAAAGGCGTTCGCATCTGCCGTCAGGCCAATGCAAAATGGGTTGAAGAATTTGATCAACGCTTTGATCCGAATGGCCGCCGGTATTTCTGGATGGCCGGAAGTTTTGTTAACTTCGACAAGGGTGAAGATAACGATGAGTGGGCTATAGCAAACAACTATGTTTCGGTTGTGCCTTGCCAGTTCGATCTCACCGCACACCAGGCTATATCTATACTCAATGAAGAATGGGAGATCCTCGACCGTTCGGAACAAACTGAAGTAAGCGAGTATCGTATACCCGGAGCAGAAGATGGATTGAAAATTCAATAAACTATAGATGAACACGGATTGGTTAACCGGCAATAAAAATCCCTACATGTTATTCAGCGTTATACTGCTGCGTTACATGATTATTGCTTCGGTTGCTTTTCTGATTTACTACGTGATTAAAAGAAGAAGCTGGTTTGCGTTGAAGATACAACAACGCTTTCCGGCCGGCACAGACTACTGGCGCGAGATTTTATTTTCCGTTCTAACGTCATTCATCTTTACAGCGATTGGCTTTATTGTTTTTGTTTCTCCGATCGCACGCTTTACACAGTCCTATTACAATATCAATGAATACGGCATTGTATACTTTATTGGAAGTATATTTCTGATGATTGTAATACACGATGCTTACTTTTATTGGACACACCGATGGATGCATGGTAAACGTGTTTTTAAATGGTTCCATAAAGTACACCACCTGTCGACCAACCCGTCACCATGGGCGGCATTTTCATTTCACCCGCTGGAAGCCGTGATCGAAGGGAGTGTTATTGCCTTCATGGCTTTCATATTTCCCGTACACCCGTTGGCCATAGGTATATTTCTGTTGTTTATGATGACCTATAATGTATATGGACATTTAGGCTACGAGCTCTATCCGAAGGGATTTTCAAAAAGCAGGGTAGGCAAGTGGATCAATACTTCCATTAATCATAATATGCATCACCAGCATTTTCATGGAAACTATGGACTATATTTCCTTTGGTGGGATCGCTGGATGGGTACGCTGCAAGCCGGATATGACGACCGTTTTGATGAAGTAAAATCGCGTACACTTCAAACCGATACTTCCTCTTCTAAAATGCGCGAAGGTCTTGAGCCTGTAAATACTTCCCGGATAGTATAAGTCTTTTTGTTTTGTGACTCATAGTACGTTCGCATGATCAGCTCTGCGATAAGTCCAAATGTTAAAAATTGTATACCCGCCAGTATCAGTGAAGCACCAAGAATTAAGATAGGCCTTCCCCATATATCTTGCCCCATAATCTTTAAGACCAGGAGATAGAAATTTATCGCGAAGCCTATCAGAAACGATATGATTCCAATGGGGCCGAATAAATGTATAGGTCTTCTGAAGTACTTTTGAAAGAATACCATCAGCATCAAATCGCTCGCAACTTTCAAGGTGCGTCCAATTCCGTATTTTGATTTCCCATGGATTCGCGCATGATGATTTACATCCATGTCTGCAATCTTTCCACCTTGTAACACAGCAAGTATAGGAATGAAACGATGCAACTCTCCATACAACCCGAGGCGTTGCGCGATGTCACGGGTAAATACTTTTAGTGTACAGCCGTAGTCACGGATGAAAACTCCGGTGAGGTTACGGATCATACGGTTTGCTATTCTGCTGGGTATTCTGCGCCATAGCAAACCATCCTGTCTGTTTTTTCGATTGCCTGCTACTACATCCCAACCTTCACTTTTTAACTTCATCAACATAGCCGGTATATCGCTGGGATCGTTCTGAAGATCACCATCCATAGTAACTATATATTCGCCTTGTGCATGATCGATACCTGCTGCCATTGCAGCAGTTTGTCCGTAATTGCGATTGAAGGAAACAAGTTTTGTTCGGTGATCAGCTTCCGCTTTGATTTTGGAAACTGTGGAATCTGTAGATCCGTCATTCACCAGGATCAACTCATAATCATAATGTGTAAGCGCTTTACGGATAGCGGCAAACAGAGGGCGGATGTTATCCTCCTCGTTCAGTAAGGTAATAACTACCGATAGTTCCATGATACAAATTAACGAAGCTTGTGTTGCTCAGACTTTATAACGCGATTAACATTTCATGAAGATAGCTTCACACCGGCTTAACAGGCTACATCTTTTTTTAATCTAAAATTGCACTGGTGTAAATATGCTTGTCCTGACTTTTACAAAGGATGGGTACATGATACGTAGCCTGGTACAATCTATATTATAGTTAAAACATTTTGAATGAATAAAAATCTCGTGCTGCTGCTTGCGCTGGCTGCGGTAGTATATACTGCTAATATATGGGGGACTTCTATCTATATACTTGACGAAGCCAAAAATGCCGGCTGTGCCATGGAAATGTATCAACGCGGAGATTGGGTAGTACCCACGTTTAATGAAGCGCTGCGTACGGATAAACCACCGCTGCACTATTATTTTATGAAGGCAGGATTTAGTATAGTGGGAATAACACCGTTTGGCGCCCGTATATTCTCATCTGTAATGGGCATTCTTACGGTATTGGTCGTATTTCTTTTTTGCAGAACAATGATTCATGAAGATGCTGCCTTTTATGCAGGCATGATACTGGTGTCTTCATTGCAGTTGGCCGTTCAGTTTCATTTGGCGGTGCCTGATCCTTACCTGATCTTTTTTATGACACTGGGTTGGTTAAGCTTTATATATGCTTATGTGGAGAAGAAGCATAATTACTACTATATATTTTATGCTGCAATAGCCTTGGCCACATTGGCGAAAGGTCCCGTGGCGGTTATATTCTCTGGTTTGCTTGTACTGATTTTCCTGTTCGCACAACGTAACTTTAAATGGAAAACATTGATGCAGCTAAAACTATTTCAGGGTACATTGCTTTTTCTGGTGATTGTACTGCCTTGGTATATAGCGGTAGGTGTGGAGACACAAGGAGCATGGCTCGAACAATTTTTCTTCAAGCACAATGTAAATCGCTTTACATCTTCCATGGAAGGCCACGGAGGATTTCCACTTGCATCCGTTGTCATTGTGATCGGAGCGTTAATGCCGTTCTCATTCTTTTTCCCACAAGCGCTTAGAATGATCTGGAAAGAGCAGCGGAAAGACGCATTTGTTCAGTTTTGTTTTATAGCCATGACGGTCGTTGTTATCTTCTTTGCTTTCTCCCGCACTATACTTCCCAGCTACCCGGAGCCGGCTGTGCCTTTCTTTGCTATACTACTCGGTTACTTTTTTTATTGGGTGCAGAAGAAAGGGAAGGTCAAGCGTCTTAAGCTTCGAATCAATGCCCTGGTATATTTAATAATAGCGTTAGCGATTCCTTTCGGTGTGTGGTTTGCTTTACAGGCCGAGAGTAATCTTAAAGACCTTTCCAGTTTGGCAGTCTATTTTGTACTCCTTCCTTTAGGGGCCGGTGCAGCCCTGGTATATCTCTGGAAAAAAGACCTTGACACAGCGCTCTATATCTATACCCTCACGGCCGTAGTTTTTCTGATGATCTTTTTTTATAGCGCTTTTCCTGAAATTGATGAGCGCAATCCGGTTACGCAAAGTGTTGCTCATTTCAACCAACACACTGAAATACCTGTTGTAGGATATAAGGATTTCAATCCTGCCTATATATTCTATTTTCAGAAACCTGTAAATAAAATTGAAACACCGGCAGCACTTCACGATTATGCCAATGCGCATGATCAATTCTACATTGTAACACAAAAGCGACATATAGCTGAACTCGCTGGTGAAAACTTTCAGGTGGTGTATGAAGGTAAAGACCTCTTTGAGCGACCGGTTACGGTGTTGCTGAAGAACCGGTGATATCAGTATATAGTTTTATTTTATCGTTTCACCTTTAAACGTAGTGTTTGAGATTTATGGTTGGTGAAGGCAGAGGGTATATTCAGCTTTCGATTCATCCACGCGGGTAAGGTGTTGAATTCTACAATCTGCCAGGCTATATATGTTGTAAACGAACCAATTACGGCACCAGCGGCTACATCAATCAGGAAGTGTTGTGCAAGGTATATCCTGGAGTATCCTACCAGCGTAGCAAGGAGTAAAGCAAAAATTCCAATCACCTTATTTCGCGATAGCAAGGCAAGGAACAATGCTGCACAAAATGCAGTAGCAGTATGTCCCGAAGGAAATGAATTGGCATTGTGTACATCTATACCGGATACAAAATGGATGAGGTCATCTCCTAAAAACTTTCGTGGTCGCTCAAGTCCCGGAAACAAAAGACGCTTGAATAAACTGATTAGCAGACCGTGGGCAACTGAAGCCGCGACCGCAGCAATCGCATACCGAAAGCGAATGAACAATGCCAGAAGCGTAATCGGTATAAAGATCAATCCGTCACCGAGGTTAGTGATCGTTTTGAAAAACGAATCGAGCCAAACAGTATAGTGTCCGTTGATCCATAGAACATCCATTCCTTTATCAACGCATAGTGAAGCTATAAATAGGAAGATCAGAACCAGTCTATAGGGGCGGGTGATGGAAAGTTCGGAGGCAATGAATGAAGTTTTTACGGGCTTTGTCATTTGCCCCCAAACGTAAGTCATGTATAAAAATCAGAGGTAACGGCTAGTTGAAACGTGGTTTAAGAAAAAGTGGATTGTGTGTTAAAAACACAGGCTGGAATTAACGCATTGGTAAATCAGAATTTAAAAAAATTACCGCGTTAGTTTAAAAATTAACCAGTTGCAAACGTGTTCTTAACAAAATGTTAAAATTATGGGTTGATTTTGAGTCCTGTCTCAAAAAATACAATAGATTTGAACAACTACAACAAAAAATTTCGACCACCTATGGCGCAACTACGATTTGAAGCTCTTAAAAAATTGAGCGAACGTACTCGCGTGCATGCAGATCTACCCAGCACGAACGTATCCAAATTTTTTGGAGAGAATGTGTATGGTCCGGAGCAAATGCGCGCTACCCTGGCCCCGGCACTTTATAAGAAAGTAAGCCAGGCTATTAAGAACCACGAAAAAATTGATGAAGTAACGGCCGATGCAGTAGCATCTGCAGCGAAAGCCTGGGCAATGGCCAAAGGCGCAACTCACTTCACACACTGGTTTCAACCTATGACGGGTGGAACTGCTGAGAAGCATGATTCATTCTTTGATGCACTTGCCGGCATTGAAAGATTTAAAGGAAGCGAATTGGTTCAACAAGAACCGGATGCATCTTCATTCCCAAGCGGTGGTATCCGCAGTACATTTGAAGCACGTGGTTATACAGCATGGGATCCTACATCACCAATGTTTGTATATGGCCGCACACTTTGTATCCCTACTGTATTTGTTTCCTATACTGGTGAAACATTGGATACAAAAGCTCCTTTGTTAAAAGCATTAAAAGCAGTTGATCTTGCAGCGACTAAAGTTTGCCAACTTTTCGATAAAGATATTCAACATGTAGTGGCATCGTTGGGTGCTGAACAAGAGTACTTCGTAGTAGACAAAGCTCTCTTCGATGCTCGCCCTGATCTCGTGATGGCGGGCCGCACCGTATTCGGACATGCTCCTGCACGTGGACAGCAAATGGAGGATCACTACTTCGGATCAATTCCGTCACGTGTTTATGATTTCATGAAAGACTTTGAAATCGAAGCATGGAAGTTGGGAATCCCGGTACGTACACGTCACAACGAAGTGGCTCCAAGCCAGTTTGAAGTAGCACCTTTATTTGAAGAAGTAAACGTAGCCAACGATCACAATCAGTTGATGATGGATGTGATGGGACGCGTAGCCGATCGTCATAACCTGAGAGTTCTCTTCCATGAAAAACCTTTCGCAGGTTTGAACGGAAGTGGTAAACATAACAACTGGTCATTGATCACTGATACAGGTGTAAACTTGTATGCTCCTACCAGCAGTGCTCGTGACAACCTCATGTTCCTTACATTCTTTGTAACAACCATTAAGGCTGTACATTCTTACGGTGACTTGTTGCGTGCAAGTATAGCTACTGCAGCGAACGATTTCCGTTTGGGTGCTAACGAAGCGCCTCCTGCAATCATGTCTGTGTTCATCGGTTCACAAATGACCGCTGTACTGGATGAGCTTGAGAAGAAAGGAAATGTAAAGATCGAGAAAGGTGATAACATGTACATGAAGCTTGGTATCGATCAGATCCCTGAGATCATACTTGATGCTACAGATCGTAACCGTACATCACCATTCGCATTTACAGGAAATAAATTTGAATTCCGTGCAGTAGGTGGAAGCGATAATTGTGCTGTTGCCATGACTGCTTTGAATACAATTGTTGCAGAACAGCTTGATAAATTCTTTGCTGCTGTAAACAAGCAAATCGAAAAAGGTGAAGAGAAGCGCCTGGCGATTGTAAATGTACTGCGTGACTATATTAAGGAATCAAAAGACATCCGCTTTGAAGGTGATGGATATTCTGATGGTTGGGTTGAAGAAGCTGCTAAGCGTAAACTTGGTAACGTAAAAAACACACCACGTGCACTGGATGCATACCTTACTAAAGAGTCGCTCGATTTATTCGAGAAGCACGAAGTAATGTCGCACAAAGAAACAGAAGCACGTGTGGAGATCAGACAAGAGGCCTATATGAAGCGTGTTCAGATTGAAGCACGTGTTATGGGAGATCTTGCTATGAACCACATCGTTCCAACTGCGATTGCTTACCAGACAAAGTTGATTGAAAACGCAAATGGTCTGAAAGGACTTGGTGTTGACAACGCAGCAGTTGTTCAAACGATTCGCGAAATCTCTGGCCATATCGACACCATTAAGAACGGTGTACGCGCAATGGTAGAAGATCGTAAGCGTATCAATAAAATTACAGATACACATAAGCGTGCGGTAGCATACTGTGATGAGATCAAAGAAAAATACTTTGATTCAATCCGTGATGCTGTAGACAAACTCGAGTTGCTGGTGGACAATGAAGATTGGCCTTTAGTAAAATACAGAGAGTTGTTGTTCTTACGCTAAGAAAGATACCTAGTTAGCTTACACCTAAACCTGTGAACACAGACCCTGGCATTTGCCGGGGTTTGTTATTTTCAGACGTGTGGATATTTACAGAGACGCCAGTATTCCAGGATCGCTTTCAGCGTAATTTCAATTTCATCGAAACTCTGTCCTTTTAGAAAGAAGCCTTGTACATGCAAGTCGTATGCTTGTTGTACCTGGTCGCGGCTGGCCGCAGTAGAAAAGAAAATGAAAGGAATGCTTTTCAGTTTGAGTGCCTGATCTTCATTTATTTGCTTACGCAATTCAAGTCCGTTCATCAACGGCATATTTATATCGCAAAGTAATAGAAAAGGATTTTCCTCTGAAGTCTTGAGATACTCAAGTGCTGCATGCGCATTATTGAAAAAAATAAGCTCGTTCAGCGTGTTTAGCTTCTGGAAGATTTTTCGGAAAAAATAATGATCATCTTCATCGTCATCTATAATAATGATCGGCTTATTTGACAAGGTTTTCAATGGGGTCTTAAATTAACATTACTATCAAAATAGCATATTGACTCAAGTAAAAATATATGCCACGGCTTGAACCAGCATCCATTCGACTGAAGGCATTTTTTAGCTATGAATCAAAAATAATATAAATAAACTTAATGTCTTGGCCAGGTATTATAGAGTGTGGCGTTTATCTTCCAATTCCCCGCCGTATCCAGAGTCAAATTATTAAGTTGAGTAAAATTTTACTCTCTTTGAAGACTTTGAGTTAGGAACGAGGTGCTTTTGGGTAAAAATGTAAAACCGCAGAGAGTATCATTAACTTTAATTATAGGCAAAAAACATCGCGCATGAAACCAGTAGTAAGAAGTCTTACATTAGGGGACCCTGTTTTTTTATCTGACAATACCTATACAGCATTCGACCGGTTCTGGCTCAAAATTATAAAGGACGAACGTGATCTTCCTTTTATTTACCTCACGCTTCGGATAACATTTACAATGTTGCCGATAGCGGTGTTACTATATATGCCATTTATCACGGGCTGGGTATGGTGGTTTTTTGCTATACTATATATAATCTTTAATAATTTTATATTCAAAGGACCGTTTGGTCTGATGTTGCATTGCACAAGTCACCGGCCACTTTTTAATCAGCAGTATGCATGGCTTAATAGATACCTTCCCTGGATCATCGGCCCCTTATTTGGGCAGACTCCCGAGACGTACGCAAGCCACCACTTGGCTATGCATCACCGGGAAAATAATTTGGAGAATGATTTAAGTTCAACCATGCATTATCAACGCGATAGCCTCCGTGACTTCCTGCTATATTTCAGCCGATTCTTTTTTACCGTGATACCATCGCTCGCATGGTACTTCAATGAACGTAGTCAACTGGCCTTACGGAATAGAGTTATTCGCGGTGAACTCGCTTTTTTCGGAGTATGCGCATTGCTCTGCCTGGTAAGCTGGCAGGCAACAGTAATGGTGTTTTTATTACCGTTGCTGATCTCAAGAATTATCATGATGGTAGGGAACTGGGCGCAGCATTCTTTTATTGATGAAGCCGACCCTGAGAATTTTTATAAAAACAGTATCACCTGTATCAATACACCTTATAACCATAAGTGCTGGAATGATGGTTATCACATCAGCCATCATATAAAACCAAGCATGCATTGGACACTTCATCCCGAGCATCTGCAAACAAATTTACAGGCATATGCTGATAACAAAGCATTGGTTTTTGAAGGCATTCATTTTCTGCACATCTGGTGGTATCTGATGAAGAAAGACTATACCAGGCTTGCCAAACATGTAGTAAACATTCACGGTATATTTGCCTCTGAAGACGACATCATTGCATTAATGAAAGGCAGGACACGGAAAATAAAAAGAACAGTAACGACATAACTATATTTCACATTGGTATAAACATCGGTTAGATATCTATCTATAAATTTGTATTTTAAAACATGACTATAGCCCAAGCGAAATCCATTTTTCTGGCAGACGATGATGATGACGATTGTTTGCTGTTTCAGGATGCACTTCGTGAGATTTGTACCCGTACTCAGCTCACTACTGCCAAAGATGGAATGGAATTGATGGGTAAGCTGGAAGAGACTGTGCCTCCGCCTCCCGATGTTATATTTCTGGATCTGAATATGCCCCGTAAAAACGGGTTTGAATGCCTCGAGGAAATACGGAGAAACGCATAAGCTGAAAAATATTCCAGTCGTTATTTTTTCAACATCTGCACAGAGCGATTCTGTAGATAAAGTATATGAATCCGGAGCAAATTATTATGTGCGCAAGCCGGGGTCATTCGCACAATTGAAAATGGCCATACAACAGATCTTGTCCATCAACTGGGGTGAGCATACAAATCATACACCAAAAGAGAAATTTCTTCTCGCATTTTAAAACGATTTTCACTTTACGGGGTTTAGGTGTGAGAAGTTTTCTTGCATGAACACAACCCAGGTATGGATATGGCAACATTGGAATTCGAGCAGATTAAGACAAGGCATATTTTGTTTAAGATCAGGTTGCAATCTGTGATTAAAGGTTCCGCTATAGATGACACTTCTCTGGGCTCTCATCACTTGGCTACCATTGAAAAATGGATTCATGAAAAAGCTGAACGCTATATACATATAGCTGCTGTTTCGGAGCTTGAAAGAGTTCATGCTAAAATTCAGGAATGCGCAGAGAAATTAATTGCACTATATAAGAACAGTATAACAGAAGAGATAGGTGAAGTGCTTTCACAACTGGAAGTATTGACTGAAAAATTTAGTGAGCTTCTCGAAACAGTTGAAAAAGAAATTAAAGCACAGGATGCAGAGGCTTCTGGTATACCTGCAATTCCCAAGGAAATAACGATAGGATATCAGGAACTTTTAGAGTTACATGAACTCATTCAGAAACAAGATGAGTTGGTGCGTGCTCACAAAATAAATGAGCAGCGTGCACGCGATGAAGTGCGCGGGACTGAAAACAAATTTCGAAGCACGGTAATGCAAGCACCAGTAGGTATTACTATTTTAAGAGGACCCGAATTTGTTATAGAGCTTGCCAATGAAACGTATTTGCAAATTGTTGACCGGCATGAAAACGATTTTGTGGGGAAGCGTTTGTTCGATGCGTTGCCAGAAGTAAAGACCGCTGTGGAGCCTTTGCTGAATGAAGTGTTGCAAACCGGGCGATCCTATTATGGTAATGAGTTTGCCGTAAACCTGAAACGTTTTGGGAAGATTGAGAAATCATATTTTTCCTTTGTATACCAGGCCTTACGCGAGCATGACGGAAGAGTGAGCGGTATCATCGTGGTCGCTACGGATGTGACCACACAAGTTGAAGCACGATATGCTTTGCAACAAAGCGAGAATCAGTTTAGAAACCTGGCAGCTCAATCGCCAATTGCTATGGCTATACTGAAAGGTAAGGATTGGATTATAGACATGGCGAATGAATCCCTCTTGAAAAAGCTGTGGCGTAGGAAAGCGCATGAGGTATACGGGAAAAAATTGATGGATGTATTTCCCGAGTTGAAGGATCAGCAGTTTCCTGCTCAACTCAACGAAGTATATAACAGCGGAAGAGCCTACAAAGAAAATGAAGCGGTCGCATATATAGATGGGAAAGATGGTACGCGGAAATTCTATCTTGACTTCGAGTATGCTCCTTTATTTGAGACGGATGGAACTGTATCTGGTATCATGGTCACGGTTAGTGATGTTACCGAAAAAGCAGAATCGCGGCAGCAAATCAAAGACGCTGTAGAACGATTATCGCTTGCAACGGAGGGGACACAGCTTGCTACATGGGATCTTAATTTAGTCACCTTCGATATCATCTATTCAAAAAGACTCCTCAAGATTTTTGGGTACGATGAAGATAAAATTCTTACTCATCCGGAAATGCGAAGCCATGTTCATCCGGACGATATACATTCCGTGGTTGAAAAAGCTTTTGAGAAAGCACTCTTAACGGGTATATATTACTACGAGGCTCGCATTATACGTCCTGATAAATCGGTGCATTGGATTCGTACGCACGGAAAGGTAATCTTTGATATACACCATGCCCCCGTTCGAATGCTCGGTACCATGATGGATGTAACGGAGGAGAAGCGATATAAACAGGCCATCGAAGAGAGCGAGCGTAAATTCAGGATGTTGGCGGACTCGATGCCTCAATTGATATGGACTGCAGATGCACAGGGAAATCTAAATTACTTTAGTCAATCTGTGTTTGACTACGCGGGTCTGACGAACGAGCAATTAATGAATGAGGGATGGCTTCAGATCGTTCACCCGGATGATCGTGAAGAGAACGTTCGGCTATGGAAAGATGCATTGGCCACGGGCAAGCCATTTATATTTGAGCATCGTTTCCGAAGACATGATGGTGTATATAGATGGCAATTGAGTCGCGCTACACCACAAGTTGATGCGGATGAAGTAATACAGATGTGGGTCGGTACAAGTACCGATATCAACGATCGTAAATTATTTATTGATGAGTTGGAGCTACAAGTACAACAGCGAACCAGAGAGCTGCATCTTACAAACGAAAATCTGATCCGGTCCAATTATGAACTCGCGCAATTTGCCTATGTAGCAAGTCATGATTTGCAGGAACCGCTGCGCAAAATTCAAACCTTCGTTTCACGTATCGCAGAGAGCAAAGAGAGTAGCTTTTCTGCAAAGGATAAAGATTACTTTAATCGCGTGCAGAATGCCTCTGGAAGAATGCAGCAGCTTATCCAGGATTTACTTTCTTTTTCCCGCACGAATGCATCTGAATCACATTTTGAAATAGCTGATGTCAATGCTATACTTCAAAATGTTCTAGAGCAGCTGGCAGAAACAATGGATCAAAAAGGCGCAGTTATTAATTTTTCATCCTTACCAACGGTTCGAATCATTCCATATCAATTCGAACAACTCTTTACAAACATTATTTCCAACGCCTTAAAATTTTCAAACCCGGAAATTGCGCCACGCATAGATATAGCCTGCTCCACAGTATCTTCAGAAACGATCCAGCATTCCGTGGGAGAAACCACAAGCACATACTATCAGATTGCCATTACCGATAATGGTATCGGCTTCGATCCACAATTTAGTGAACGCATTTTTCAGGTTTTTCAACGCCTTCATGGGAGAAATGAATATGAAGGTACAGGCATCGGTCTGGCGATTTGTAAAAAAATTGTGGAGAACCATCACGGATTTATAAAGGCGATCGGTGAACCAGGCAAAGGAGCTACGTTCTTCATTTATATACCCGCTACCGCATGATAAATCGTACAGCGGTGTGTTCACATCTGTACAATTTATATCTTTGTTGCACCCTCCAGTTTATTTAAATCAGGTTTCCGCAGATGGCATATTAATTGGGCTGCGAAATAACAATAACAACATTCTACTCGCGTTAAAAGTGTACATGCAAAAAATAACAACCTTCTTTCTGCGCTGCTCCGGTGCAGACCTGTCTATACTGAAAAAATGCTCTTCTGAAACCAGCAAGTATGCTGGTATAGGCGCTACGATTTTCTTTACAGGATTATTTGCAGCCATGTCTGGCGCGTACGCGCTATATACCGTTTTTGATAATGCCTGGATTGCCACAGCATTTGGTATACTCTGGGGATTAATGATTTTTAATCTTGACCGGTATATCGTTTCCAGTATGCGGAAGGAAGGGAAAACCGGGAAAGAGTTGCTGATCGCAACACCCCGTATACTCCTGGCAATTCTGATTTCTATAGTGATCGCCAAGCCTCTTGAATTAAAGATCTTCGAAAAAGAAATAGAGCCTGAACTCATTGTAATGGAGCAACAGAAATACAGTGAGCAGGAAGCACAAGTACGATTCCGCTTTCAAAGTACACAGGATAGCATCAAACGTGCCGTTGCCGGTTTGCGGCAAGAGCTTGCAGCCAAGGCATTAAAGCGTGATGAGCTGGTGCGCATTGCGCGCGAAGAAGCAGATGGAACAGGAGGGAGCAAGAAGAAAAATCTTGGCCCTATATATAAAGTAAAGAAGGCTGATGCTGATGCAGCAGAGGCAGAGCTTGCAGCATTAACGGCTCGCAACCAGGCTCGTATAAATCTTTACGAAAAGAGTTTGTCAAAAAGCGATTCCATGCAACACCAGGAAATGATCGCGTTGGAGAAAAGCCGGATGAACGGACCGGCTGCGCGTATGGAAGCTCTCAGCAGGATTACGGAAGAAAGCAGTGCCATGGCGTGGGCACATTGGTTTATCATGCTGCTGTTTATTGCCATCGAAACAGCCCCGGTTTTTGTAAAACTTATTTCCAACAAAGGTCCATACGACAATCTTTTGAAAGTAGAGGAACACCAGTTTGTGGTACATGAAATTGAAGAACTGGCCCGTATGAATACCCAAGCAAAGGAAAAAACAGCCAATTATCCGCAGCATGAGCGTACTTTTATAGGCGACCGCCTGGATGCCGAGCTTGGTGGCTAATGACCGTTAGAACAACTAAATAATTTTTTTGAGGTGATTGATTTGATTTTAAAATCACATACCCTACTTTCGTAGTAGATTAATGACCATGATCACCACCACCAACTGCATGAAGATGAAAATTTACGCAACAAAGAAGTGTTGCTGTAAACATCTGCTGAGTGCAGGAATAATGGATACGTAATGGTTTCAGACAAGATTTAACTTTCAGAACATAACGAGCCTTTCCTGCAAATCGGGAAAGGCTCTTTTCTTTTAACGCATAACCGAACAAACAGCCCTTAGCCATATGCAAAGCTTTCGCACTGAACTTGAAGATTTGAACAACCCGGTAGTAGCGCAGGACATTCTTGACCTGGAGAAGAAGATACGTCTTTTCCGCGAGGGCAAGATTGATAGTGATAAGTTTCGAAGCCTTCGATTGGCACGTGGAATTTATGGACAGCGTCAGTCGGGCGTGCAGATGATTCGGATTAAACTTCCGCTCGGTCGCGTTACTACAAAACAGTTGCGCAGAATAGCAGATATATCAGACGAGTATGCGAGTAAGAATCTTCATGCTACTACGCGCCAGGATATACAGATACATTTTGTGAGCCTCGATCGTACGCCTGAGTTGTGGGCCAAGTTAGAGAAAGATGATATCACCACGCGTGAAGCGTGTGGTAACACCGTGCGTAACATCACAGCATCAGACCTCGCAGGTATAGATCCGAATGAACCATTCGATGTATCTCCATATGCACAAGAAATGTTCCGGTACTTTTTGAGGAACCCGGTGTGCCAGGAGATGGGACGTAAATTCAAGATTTCGTTTTCATCCAGCGATGATGATACTGCTTTTAGTTTTATACACGATCTCGGATTCATTCCGAAAATTGTAGACGGTAAACGTGGCTTCAAAGTAATGATTGGCGGAGGACTGGGTGCAAATCCAACCCTTGCGTTAACAGCTTATGAATTTTTGGAAGAAGATCAAATCATTCCTTTTACAGAAGCTGTACTTCGTGTATTCGATCGCTATGGTGAACGCACGCGCAGAATGAAAGCACGTTTTAAATTTTTACTGGACGACCTCGGTCTTGAAAAGATTATGGCGCTGGTAGAAGAAGAAAAACAGGCGGTGAAAGTTCAGCAATATACTATAGATCTTCATACACTTCCTGAGCCTGTACTTCCGGAAGCTATACCAACTGCTGAAGCAGTTATTACGAATCCTGATAAATACGATCGCTGGTATAGAACCAATGTGATCAAACAAAAACAGGATGGCTTCTTTGGAGTATATGTAAAGCTTCCACTGGGTAATATGTCGTCAAACCTCGCGCGCGAGTTTGCAGATATAGTAGATACATATGCAGCAACAGAACTTCGCATTACCGTAAATCAGGGATACCTCATTCGCTTTGTTCGGCCTGAGGCATTGAAGCATCTCTATGTAGCACTTGACAAACTGGCGTTGGCAGAACCTGGTTTCGACAGTGTTGCTGATATCACAGCATGTCCTGGCACAGAATCTTGTAACCTTGCTATATCTGATAGTACACAGATCTCACTGGCTCTTGAAAAAGTTATCAGAGAGGAATATCCGGAAATGGTTTTCAATACGGATATCAAGATCAAGATCAGCGGTTGCCCGAACTCGTGCGGTCAGCATGGACTTGCCGGTATAGGTTTACATGGTAGTACTATAAAAGACAAGCAGGGCAAAGTATTGCCGGCACTGGTAGTATTATTAGGGGGTGGTAAATTAAAAAATGGCGAGGGTATAATTTCAGACAAGATCCTGAAGATCCCAAGCAAACGCGGACCGCAAGCGTTGCGTATTTTGTTTGATGATTACGAAGCAAACAGCCTCGAAGGAGAATATTACCATGACTACTTCAAGCGTATTGGAAGAAACCACTTCTATACTATATTGAAACCGTTGGGTGATCTTACGAGTGTGGTGCCAACAGACTATATAGATTGGGGAGAAGAACATAACTTCATTCTGCATACAGCAGTGGGAGAGTGTGCTGGTGTGATCATCGATCTCGTAGCCACTTTGTTCTACGAATCTGAAGAGAAGTTAGAGTGGGCAAAGGAAGCGCTGCGTGATGCACATTATGCAGATGCTATATACCAAAGCTATAGCGCATTCATCAACACTGCAAAAGCATTATTGCTTACGCGTGATGTAAAACCAAGTACACAGATTCAGGTGCTTCTCGATTTTCAACAGCATTTTGTGGAGACCGGTCTTTTTCAAATGCCGGTAAACTTCAGAGAGCATGTATTGCGTATCAATAAGAATGAACCTACTGAAGAATTTGCGATCGCCTATCTGGAGGATTCTAAAAAATTCCTCGAAGATGTAATGGCGTATCGGGCTATCGGTAATGAAGTAGTAGCGAAATGATCGAGACAATTTCCATATTGGAAAAAGAACCACGGCTTACGTTGGTAGGAGCAGGGCCTGGTGATCCTGAGTTGATCACGGTAAAGGCTATAAATGCGCTCAAGAAAGCCGATGTGGTTTTATATGATGCATTAGTATCAGCTGAAATATTGGAGTGGATTCCCAAAGGTATCCCTGCTTTCTCAGTAGGTAAGCGTGCCGGCGAACATTCATACAAGCAGGAAGAGATCAATGACCTGATCGTTGACTTTGCTTATCGCTATGGCCATGTAGTGCGGTTAAAAGGAGGAGATCCATTTGTATTCGGCAGAGGTTCAGAAGAAATTGAATATGCTGAAGCACATGGTATACATACCGAAATTGTACCGGGCATCAGCAGTGCTATAGCAGTTCCTGCCTCCCTTAAAATCCCTGTAACAGCACGTGGCATCAGCGAAAGCTTTTGGGTCGTTACAGGTACAACCAAAGCAGGTGCTATATCCGGAGATATAGCATTGGCAGCACAGTCTACTGCCACCATCGTTATACTCATGGGCCTTTCTAAAGTCGAAGCCATCATGGAAACTTTTGCTGCACATGGCAAATCAGATACACCGGTAGCCATTGTACAGAATGGATCGCTGCCGAATCAAAAAAGTGTAATCGGAACTGCAAGTTCCATTGCATCGTTAGCTGCTGCGAATGAAATCAGTGCTCCAGCCATCATCATCGTAGGCGAAGTAGTGCGTTATGCACAAGCACTTGAAAAGGTGGTGCTCGCAGCAAAGTCGATGGCGTAGCCTCTATATCTATAGTATAGATTCACTCTGAAATACAATCACAAAACAGAATAACATAAAACTTATAATAATGTCTTACAATAATTGTCTTACTCTTAACACTTAAAAAACGTCATGGAACGCAACAATCTCTTTCCCGTTTTCCTGAAACTTGAATCACTAAGCACCCTTATTGTAGGGGGTGGTAATGTTGGGTTGGAAAAACTCAGCGCAGTGCTAAAGAACAGTCCGGCAGCCAACGTCACCATCGTGGCGCGTAATATTCAGGAACCGATTAAAGAGCTTGCACGAAAACATGCGCACGTTAAGTTGGAAGAGCGTAATTTCAAGTTGTGGGATCTGTGGGATAAAGACCTGGTAATTCTTGCCACCGACAATCGTCAGCTTCATGAAACCATCCGGAAATTTGCCCGCACGCGTAAGCTGCTCATCAATGTGGCAGACACTCCTGACTTGTGTGATTTCTATCTCGGGTCAGTAGTAACAAAAGGTAATTTGAAAATAGGTGTTTCCACCAATGGAAAATCGCCAACAATCTCAAAACGGATTCGCGAGTATTTGGAAGAAGCTTTGCCTGAAGACACAAACGACCTGTTAAATAATATGCAGAAGATTCGCGAGCAGATCAAAGGAGACTTCAGTCATAAAGTGAAAGTATTAAACGATATCACTACTTCATTCCTGGAAACAGGAACTACACCGGTTAATCCGTAGCAGATATATAGCGTAAGCTAAACGGGTTCATATATACTATATGAACCCGTTTTTATTTTAACTTTCTTCTGAAAATTTGAGGAGGCGTTATTTTTCCAGCAAAACTATTTGCGACTAATTCACCTAACGCGGGTCCGTGTTTGAAGCCATGGCCTGAACCACCTCCTAATAAGACTATATTTGCTGCTTGCGGATGAATTTCGAAGATGAAGTTACCATCGGGTGAATTCTCATAAGGACATACACGGCTTTCAATAAGTGGAGCATCCTTCAAGTCAGGAAAACGATGTGCTATAAATTCGCGCGCTTTGGTTAATACTTCTTGTGTAATGCTTCGTTCGCCCGTGGTCGGATCAAATATAGCACCGCGGATATCAACGCCGATCTTGAATCCACGATGCGCGTTACCGGCAATGCCATAATAAAAATCTTTTCCATCGACATCTACCCACACCGGGAAATTTTCATAGTGTGAAGCATCCTGTGCGGGCACTCCGAAATAGTATACTTCCTGCTTTGTACACGTAATGACATCACCTAGCACATGGGGAAATATTTTGCCGAGCCAGGATCCACAGGCGAATAAGTAGACATCAGCCTGAAGTGTAGCACCATTGGATAAAGTGATCGCATCAAGCTGCTGATTAGAAATATTGCCTGGTACGACTTGCGCATGTATATATTCTCCGCCTTCCTTTATAAACTGATCTTTCACAGCCTGACACGATTCGCGTGCCTTCAAATATCCACCATGTGGATCAAAGTAAGCATGGTGTAAGTCATCCGCATATATAAATGGAAACCGTTTGACAAGCTCAGCACGCGAAAGTAATTCGTACTCCATACGATGTTTTTTTGCAAATGAAATGGAGTCGTCTACAAGAGGTGTTGTATCTTCATAACAAAACCAGAGTACACCTGTATTGTAAAAGAGCTTTTTATCGAAGAGCTTTTCATTCTCCTTCCACAAGCTGAGTGCACGGACGTTCAGATCAAAGTATATTTCATTCGCACCGTAAGTAGATCGGATCACCCGTGTTTCGTCACCCGAGCTTGCACGTGAATTACCAGGCCCCCATGCATCTACTAACGTTACGCTATATCCTTGTCGCAATAAATACAAAGCAGACCAGCCTCCGAATGCACCTGCACCAATAACAATAACCTTCGAGCCAGCAGAAAATGTTGGGAAGCTCGTACTACTTGTTTTCGCAGAAGATGAGGGAGCAAACGTATTAAGAGACATTAAACATGTTTAAGTGTCCTGGTATATACGGTATATATATAGCTGAATGTGCTCAATGAAAATTGAAGCTATTTTACTATGGTTTCCAGTTGGAAGGATCAACCCGCCACGCTTTCAGAGAGATCTGTTGTTCTTCTGTTATATACTGCTTATCGAGCGCGTAGTTAATCAGATAACTATAGTCGCTTAAGCTTACGAGTGAAGTATTTGCTTCGTAAAAATTACGTGTGGCAATATCGAATCCATAATTGAAAATGGAAACCATGCCCAATACATTAAAGCCAGCGTCGCGAAGAGCTTGTACCGCTTTCAGTGAACTTCCTCCCGTTGATACCAGGTCTTCAATAACAACCACTTGCTGATCTTTTGTTACTTTTCCTTCGATCAGATTTTCCATGCCGTGATCTTTCGGCTTGGGACGAACGTATAGAAAAGGAAGGTTCATGGCATCGGCTACCAATGCGCCTTGCGCGATACCTGCTGTGGCTACACCGGCTATGGATTCAGCGGAAGCAAAATTTTCGCGGATGGCTTGAACCAGACCTTCGCGAATGGCCGAGCGCACCTCCGGAAAGGAAAGTGAAAGCCGGTTGTCGCAGTAGATCGGTGACTTCCATCCGGAAGCCCATGTAAAAGGTTTTTGTAAGTTGAGCTTGATGGCCTGAATTTGTAGTAGCATGGAAGCTACTTTACTGGCAGTTTGTTCCTGTACTTTTATAATAGGCATAGGTCCGAAAGTTATCACTAAAATTTGAATCAGGGTATCGGAAGCGCGATCAGGAGTCTTTTCAAAAATAAATTTTCCCTCATCCCAAGGCGTGAAGCCCTAGTTTGAAAATCTTTTTTAAAACCGCTTGCCAGCTTCCAAATAATTTATTCTTTTGCGGGCATGGTGAGGGCGTAAACTGTACGGTATGATCATTTTTATCAACGACATTCCAGTAAGAATTTTGAGATCCACTGAGACGCCCGATGGTGGCCGTATTAATCATACGGTAGATGCGGCTATAACTACGATCACACAGGCAAGTCTTATCCATCATGTATGGATCAAGAATGTGGGCGAATCGGAAATAGATACTATTCTTGGTTTTTTGGATTCAAAGATTCCTACCGGAGTGCTTTCTTTAGCTTTGTCTGTAATGGATTACGATTCGATAAGAGTTTATATCCGGAGCAAATTCAAAATAATAAAGGCAGCGGGTGGTGTAATTCGTAAGAAGGACAAGTTCCTGATGATTTACAGAATGAAGAAGTGGGATCTGCCGAAAGGCAAGAAGGAGAAAGGTGAACGCTATAAAGAGACCGCTGTTCGTGAAGTAGAGGAGGAGTGCAATGTTACCGTGCGCCTCGGAAAAAAAGTTTGTACCACCTGGCATACCTATACCATGAATAAAAATGCCATGATGAAGAAGACACGCTGGTATATCATGGACCTGGTAGATGATTCACGCATGCGCCCTGCTACCGAAGAGGATATAGAAGAAGCCCGTTGGATGAGCAGCAAAGAAGTATACCATGCCCTCGAGCATTCCTATAAATCCATTAACTACGTTATGGAGAAATACTACGAAAAAGTAGAGCTCAAGCCAACACGATAATATATCTATATTTCAGTTGGAATATAGATATAGTATTGTTGATGAATTGGTTTGAGTATAGAGCGAAAGATTAGCTCAGTTTATAGGGAATGAATTGCGATACATCTCCGCCATACTTGTGTACTTCGCGAACGATGGACGAACTGATCCATGCCAGTTGTGGTGTAGTAATGAGAAACACCGATTCGAGATCTTCGTATAATTTTCGATTTACCTGCGATATACTGTTTTCGTATTCAAAATCTGTAGTGTTACGCAGGCCGCGTAATAAAAATTGAGCACCTTGTTTCCGCGCATACTCTGCTGTAAGTTCAGAATACGTAAGTACTTTGATAGCAGGATATTTTTCAAACGTCTGCTGAATTTTCCCGATCATCATATCAATCGGAAAATAACGATTGCTCTTTTGTGTATTGTAACCGATCGCAATAATGATCTCATCAAACACTTGCAGGCCACGCAATACTATATCTTCGTGTCCTTTGGTAAAAGGATCAAACGAGCCAGGGAAGAGTGCAATACGTTTAGTCATGACTATAATTACTCCATCAGGTAGATGCTGTAAAGATCAAAGAAGTGGTGATCCTGCAATTCATCAAATGCATATCCGAAGGATAAGTTTCCAGGTCTGTTCCCGAAAATTACATTGTTGATGTATTTATAGAGTTCGTTATAATGAGGTGAATTCTTACCGATA
Organism: Ohtaekwangia koreensis; assembly: GCF_900167975.1. Taxonomy (GTDB): domain Bacteria; phylum Bacteroidota; class Bacteroidia; order Cytophagales; family Cyclobacteriaceae; genus Ohtaekwangia; species Ohtaekwangia koreensis. The sequence continues at coordinate 502,941 of NZ_FUZU01000004.1, read as the reverse complement.
TATCCCCACAACACTACCTGACTTATTTGCTGGTTCATGTTGAGTGATTTCATCACCAGCATTATATACTTCACGTAATCGGAGAACTCTTTTATCGCAAACTGATTATAGTATATCAGCTTACCATCCTTGCATGAAAGGATATGTAACTTGAAACGATCTACATATATATAGAGCGGATTATCTTTACGGGATAAAGAAGCTTTCAGAGTTCCTTCGATCAGTGCTGCAGACTGGTGTGTAAAGATTGGTCTGTTGTTAGGGTATAGACCATCGAGCCAGTTTTTCAGATCCTTGTTTACGGCAAAAACCGTGACAGCTTGGGTAGCCGGGTTTGTCGTGGACAGGAAATCTTCTTTCAGTGGATCGACCGGTGCATTGAACTTCAGGTAATCGGCCATGGACTCTTCCGCGAACAACGCCTGAGGTACCTGAACAAATTTCTGACTCTTTAATGATATACTTATCTTCTTCCAGAAGCCCGCCTTTAACAATGCGTGCGAATCGAATAACTGATCAAGCAGATGAAGTAACTCATCGTGTGAAGTTAAATTAGGAAGAACAAAATCTTCCAGCAACAGAACCCGGCTTTCATCGGGTTCAATCACACAGATCTGAAAGTCACGAGTGCCAAGATGAATTAGCAAATGATATTGATGAATAAACTCTTCATCGAAACGTTCATCCCGTACTTTCTTGATGAGCTTATAATTGAGCGTGGTTGTTTGCAAAGTAATTTCCTGTTTTCCGCTTGTAAGTTAGATCAAGGGTGAACCACTTTTTGAAAAGCAAAAAGTTCCGGGTTCTTTGCAATAATAAAGATTTTAGAGGGTAAATCACAAAACAGATTGTACAGAAGCACAATTAAAGCGTGTAAAATCCATTTAGTGTGCGGATATCATTGGCGCTGCGAATCATTCGGAATATACCGTGCACCTGATCTTGCGGCATATCTAGTATTTCTTTGATGGTGAAAAATGCGGCACCTTGGATGAGCGGAAGCTCCGGATCTTTACCCGTCTGCAATTCCCCTGACAATCGGGTAGCTTCAAAAAATAATTCTATAGCATGAAGCGGATCTTGTATATACTCACAGCCGAAAAGAAATTTTCCGGGCTTTACAATGAGATTGGTTTCTTCCATGAACTCACGCTTCAACCCAGCCTCCAACGACTCGCCAAATTCAACACCACCTCCCGGCGGAGCCCAGAAATCGCTTTCCTTCAGATCTTTATGATTTACCATTAACAATTTGTCCGTGTGCCAGCATAACCCGCAAACTCTTATTCTGACACGGTTTCCATAAACTCTGGCGATTTCTGCGTCCATTCCGGTTACATGTTTAGTTAATTCGCGATCGAAGATAAAGTCACGAAAAGGATGTCAGAAATTTCGCTTTTTCTGGCAAAATTGTTGAAGTGAAGTGTTTAAATTTGTAAAAAAATAAGATATGAAGAAGTATTTGGTATTAGTGGTTATGCTGGGATTAGCCGTTGGAGCTTTCGCCCAGTCTGCAAAGGCTAGCGGACCTGTTATCGCGTTTGAAAAAAAGACGCACGATTTCGGTCAGATCGTTCAGGGTGATAAAGTTGAACAGGTTTTCAAGTTCACCAATACTGGTAATGAACCGTTGATCATTACAAACGTACAGGTTACATGTGGTTGTACTACTCCTAAAGGCTGGCCACGTGATCCGATCCAACCCGGTGGAAAAGGTGAAATTACAATAGCATTTAACAGTGCCGGTAAAATCGGCCGTCAGGATAAAGTTGTTACAATCGTTTCGAATGCAAGCAACTCAGATGACGCAAAGATATCTTTCACAACGCAGGTTGTAGAAAAGAAAGAGCAGCCTCAATAAGGTCTCTTCGAAAGATTAAAACAAAAAAATAAGGTCTCGTAAGAGACCTTATTTTTTTGCTGCTATACCAAGCAGCAAGAAAAGCCATCCCAGGATCAGGAACACACCGCCTATAGGTGTAATAATTCCTATACCGCCCAGAGTAACAAAGCAAAGTAAATATAGGCTTCCGCTGAAAAACACAGTACCGATCAACATAAACAAAGACGCATATTCCAGTTTCTTGCCCGGTATAAATTGCTGCAGAATTCCGATTGCCAGCAAAGCCAGTGTGTGATAAAACTGATAGCGTGTGGCAAGTTCATATACCTCAAACTTTCCGGCTGCTACAAGCGAAGGTTTTAACGCATGTGCACCAAAGGCACCGATGGTTACCGCCAGTGCGCCCAATACCGATGCTGCCAGTAATGTATTCCGTTGATTCATGATTTAGCTTTCGTGTTGACTATATTTAATGTATATACTTCTGTGGCACTATGTATAACTACGCTCTCCAAATATAGCAGAGCCCACCCGTATCATCGTGCTTCCTTCTTCCAGGGCAACCTGGTAATCACTGCTCATGCCCATTGAAAGATGACGCATACTTACAGCTGGTGGCAATGACGAAGCTTTAAGTTTTTCGAAGAATCCTCTCAAACCTCTGAACTCCCTTCGAATCTGTTCCTTGTTTTCTGTGAACGTTGCCATTCCCATCAGCCCTGTAATGGTAACGTTGGTCAACTTATGGAATTCATCAGACGCAAGTAAAGCCGTTACTTCATCCTCAGAGAAACCAAATTTCGTTTCTTCTTCAGCGATGTGTAATTGCAGGAGACACGGTATGGTACGATCGACTTTCTGAGCCTGCTTATTTACTTCTTCCAGCAACTTGAAACTATCAATGGAGTGAATCAAGTGCACGAAGGGAGCAATGTATTTTACTTTATTGGTTTGCAAGTGGCCGATTAAATGCCATTGAATATCTTTTGGAAGCGCTTCGTATTTTGGAACAAGTTCCTGCACTTTATTCTCCGCAAATACACGGTGCCTTGCATCGTACGCTTCCTGGATCGCTTCTGTTGGTTTTGTTTTACTTACCGCAATCAATTGACAATCAGGTGGCAAATTCTCAAGAAAGAACTGAAGGTTACTTTTTATACTCATGTGCGTTTGGGGTCAGCTTTTGTCCGGTTCGATCATCCTTTATGCCATCCATTTTGTGAATGGTTAATCCAATTCCTATTTTTGGCGTTAAAATCCATCAAAGCTAACGCAAAAATATGGCGATCCTTGGAACGTTGCTGAAAAAAGGAATTCGAATTCGTGAGATGCTGGAGCAGGAATATACCTCGCCATACGATCTTCAGAAAAAGGAATTGAAAGAGCTGCTCATCACAGCCAGTCAAACGGAATTCGGAAAGCACTATAATTTCGCGGAGATTCTTCACGCATTCCGCAAAGGCGATAAAGAATTTTACAAGCGCTATAAAAACCATATACCCATCCATAACTATAATAAAATGTATGGTGACTGGTGGAAGCTTTCGCAGAAAGGTGTCAAGAATGTTTGCTGGCCTGGCCGGGTTAAATACTTTGCATTAAGCTCTGGTACATCGGAAGCATCATCGAAATATATACCGGTAACAAAAGATATGACGCAAGCTATACGCAAGACGAGCGTGCGTCAGATTCTTACGCTTTCGAAATACGACCTGGCACCCGAACTTTTTGAATCCGGTATATTGATGCTTGGCGGAAGTACTCACCTGAATCGTAAGGGAAGTTTCTTTGAAGGCGATCTCAGCGGTATACAGGCGGCACGACTTCCATTCTGGTTTCAGCATTTTTATAAGCCTGGAAAGAAAATCGCGCGCACCCGTAACTGGGATGCCAAGCTCGATGAAATCGCCCGTAACGCAACCGAGTGGGATATAGGTATAGTAGTAGGTGTACCGGCCTGGATCCAGATCCTGATGGAGAAGATCATCAAGTATCACCGCGTTAATAATATACATGAAATATGGCCGAATCTCCGGGTATATGTACACGGTGGTGTGTCGTTCGATCCCTATAGAAAAGGATTTGAAAAATTGTTAGGCCGTCCGATTTTTTATATAGAGACATACCTTGCCTCTGAAGGCTTTATCGCTTTCCAGGCGTATCCGAACAAGCGTACTATGCGGCTTGTATTGAACAATGGTATATTCTATGAGTTCGTACCGTTTGAAGCGAAGAACTTCGATTCGAATGGTGAGATACATGCTGACGCAGAGACACTCATGATCGATGAAGTAGAAGAAGGTAAAGAGTACGCTATATTACTTTCTTCATGTGCAGGGGCATGGCGATACCTGATCGGTGACGTAATCAAATTTACTTCACTGGAAGAAGCAGAGATCGTAATCACAGGTCGCACAAAACACTTCCTGAGCTTGTGTGGTGAGCACCTTTCGGTGGATAACATGAACAAGGCTATAGAACTTGTTTCCAACGATTTTAATATTACCATTCCGGAATTTACAGTTGCCGGTATACCATACGATTCACTCTTTGGACACCATTGGTTTATAGGTACAGATGATAAAGTAGATCCGAAAGCATTGAAAGAAAAAATTGATCAACATCTCAAAGAGTTAAATGATGACTATGCCGTAGAGCGTAGCGCAGCGTTGAAAGAAGTATTGGTAGATGTAGTTCCGGTGAAAACTTTTTATAGCTGGATGGAATCAAAAGGTAAGGTAGGAGGGCAGAATAAATTTCCACGCGTAATAAAAAATGCGCAGCTGGAAGATTGGAAAACGTTTCTGCAAAATCACACCAATGGAAATCGTTCTTAACGGAATTATCTCCGGCATTGTACTCGCATTTTTGATCGGGCCGGTTTTCTTCACCATTATTCAAACCAGCATCGAGCGTGGTTTTACCAGTGGTGTATTTGTAGCGGTAGGTGTATCCTTCAGCGATGCACTGTATATATTCGTTTCATACCTGGGTTTGGTGCAATTCATGGAGACTGAAAGCTTCAGGCATTACCTGGCATATGGAGGTGGTATAGTATTGCTCTTGTTTGGTTTATATTACTTGCTGATCAAGAGTAAAAAGCTGGTACATTACGATCCACAGAAAATTGAAGCACGCAGTTGGTGGAGGCTTGCCGCAAAAGGTTTTATCATTAACGGATTAAGTCCGATGGTACTCTTCTTTTGGATTGCCACCGTTGGTGTTGCAACCACACAGTTAAACTATAATACGAATCGCGAAGCCTTTATCTTTTTCTCATCTATCGTTGGGACTGTATTTATTACGGATACAATCAAAGCCAAGCTTGCCGATAAACTACGGCTGGTCATGACCCCCATCGTAATTCGGGTTATGAATATAGTATTGGGAATCGTACTCGTGATTTTTGCAGGGAGACTAATTCTTTTCCCGGATAATATACCGCACTAAAATTTTGTGTTCAGGTCAGTGAAGTTTAGCCATGCACTGGCTATTCAAATTATAGTATATATCCACGAATGAGCAACCTGCATTAAAACTCTGGCAATAGGAAACTAAAGCTGCAGCTTAAAAAAATTAGTCTTGCAACACATTGGTAATAAACGTAGACTTCAGCAGCAGCCACAGCAGGAAGAAAGCAACGGCCCAATGCAGGTATATCACATAGTAATCGGAAGTATCCTTAAAGCGCGTCTCCTTAATTTCGGCTTTCTCATATTTGTCGATACGTGAAAAAACCTGTTCAAGAGCTTTGTTATCTGCTGCGCGAAAGAATTGTCCACCACCGATGTCGGCCATTTTGCGCATGGTAGTTTCATCAATGGTGTTTTCGATCATCTGCGGGCGACCAAAGAAATCTTTACCATAAGGTACCATACCCTCTTTACCCACTACAATAGTATATATCTTGATTCCATAGGCGCTCGCAAGTTCTGCTGCCGTAATGGGATCGATGTTGCCCGATGTATTTTCACCATCACTCAATAAGATACATACTTTTGATTTTGTCTCCGATTCGCCCATACGATTGGTAACAACCGCCATGGCACTTCCGATAGCAGTACCTTTTGTTTCGATCAACTCGAATGTTATTTCATTTAGGTACGAGCGCAACAATTCATAGTCCGTTGTAAGAGGCGACATAGAGAAAGCATCTCCTGCAAAAACTACTAACCCGATTCGATCCTGTACACGACCGTTTATAAAGTTACGCGCAACTTCTTTCGCGGCTTCAAGGCGGTTGGGAGTAAAGTCTTCAATCATCATCGACTGCGAAATATCAAGCGCAATCATGATATCTATACCTTCTGTCCATTGCTCTACTTTTTCATTTGTCTTTTGCGGACGCGCCAAACCCATGAGTACAAATGCCAAGACAAACATTAATAAAACCTCCGGCAAAAGGCGAATCAGGTTGATAGGCGAAACATGAAAATCTTTTTGCGTTACCGCGATGGGTAATTTCTGATTGAATTTATTTCGCAGCAACCAACGGAGTATAAATAATACAGGTATAGCAATCAGCAGGTATAGAAAAATCTTATTCTCCCATGTGAATGAACGCAAGGTTGAAGGTGTGAACCAGTCGAATGAATACCATGGAGTGAGATCTTTATCCATTTTTTACCTCCTGTAGTTTTGAGTGGAAGCGTTGATCTGCAACAGCTTTCAGATTTTCTAACGGTTCAACTACATTGGCATTATGTCCATAAATAGCCCCGTCAATGGTCTGAAGGTTTTTGATGAGCGATTCATCCTTAAAGAAATTTCGTGCTTCACGCGTAGTGAGTTTGGTATAGGGGCGTGCTTCAAGTTGCTCCATATATAGTTTCCAATGGGCCAGGGCTGCTTCTGTCGTTACCGTTGAAAAAGTATTGCGTAATGCAGCGACTTCGCGCATATAGCTTTCCACAAATTTACGATGAGCCTCCACCATTCTTTTGATACGGAAATGTCGCCTGATCTTTTTGCCGAAACCAAACCACGCTACTGCCGCGATGATAACAATGATCACGACAGCAATAATAAATATAGGATAGTTGAACTGCTTGGGAACATTGTGATACGCTATACTTGCCCTTAGAGGAAGCTTGTTGATCGGTATAGTATCGAGGCTGAAATCTACCAGTTGGGTAACCAGGATTGTATCCTGGTTTGAATGAAAAATTATGCTGTCGCCAGGGATCACCTGGTATACAGGCAGACTGAAATACTGTTGGCGTCCGATCTCAAATGTACTGATGTTATAGATTACGCTATCGTAACTGATTCCACCTTCCGTGTTGGTGGGAGAGTAATTTTTACTCTCGAATTCAAACGGAGCATAGTTATAGGATGAATCCGGAAATACAATATTCAGATCTTTAGGATATCGCGCAGTAAGATAAAACCTCACAGGTTTGCCGATATATAGGCTGTCTTCAAAGAAGCCAGCGGTTACACGTACAGATTTTGTTTTATCCTGTGCATATACCGAACCTGCAGAGAGGAAGCATAGTATACAGAGAAATATAGGGAACAATAAAATCCGGATGGTCTTCACAAGGCTACCAATCATGTTGTCTTCAAGGATTTATTCCGAACTTTAAATAAACGCAGCAACTTTGGTACATAGTCTTCATCGGTATCGAGTGAAATAAAATTGATCTCATTCTTGCGGCTGAATTTTTGTAACTCTTCTTTTCGAAGGTCGTGTCGCTTGCTGATCTTTTGTCTGAAATCTCCAAACGATGTGTTGATCCACAACGTGCGCTGACTTTCTTTATCAATCACCGGAATGATACCAAGCTTTGGTAAGCGAGTCTCACGCTTGTCGCTGATATGAATAACTACGAGATCGTGACGTCTGGCAAGGGCCCGCATGTTATCAAAGTACCCTTCATCAATAAAGTCAGAGATCAGTATAACAACGCTTCTGCGTCTGATCGCATTCAAGGCAAATGATATAGCTTTCGAAAGGTTTGTCTTCAGTGATTTGGGTTTTAAGTTCGCCAGCGTACTGATGATCTCGTATCCCTGTGAATGACCTTTGACGGGTTTTAGAAATTTTTCCTTTACATCCGAGAAGCAGATCAACCCTACATGACTGGATTCTTTCACAGCAGAAAGCGTCAACACTCCACAGATCTCTCTGCCTATATCCGCTTTTGTTTTTCCCGGACTCCCTATATCTTCGGAAGCACTCACATCCAGTATAAAGAAAACCGTTTGCTCTTTTTCTTCCCGATAGGTTTTTACAAATGTACCATGACCTTTTGCTGAAACCGTCCAGTGAATGGTACGTACATCATCGCCATACTGGTATGGTCTTACATCATCAAACTCAAGACCTGAGCCTTTAAAAACGGAATGGAAATCCCCTTGCATCTGGCTGTTGATTGCCTTGCGTATCTGGATCTCGTACCTCCGTAATTTTTTTAGCAAATCCTTCATGAGTCGTTAAACGTTATCGTTAACTGCAGGTGTGAGCGTGAGTGTGATGTGGTTCTATAAAATGTAACAGAACCATGGCAAAGTTATTGTTATACATCCAACCAGGTTGTGGTTAGGGTGCAACAGATTACCGTTAACTCCAAAAATAGAACAATTATGATTATTTTGCCCCACCTAAAGCAGGGGATGGCTATTAAAAGATGACAAGAGGTTTTAAATATTATACGACTGCTTCCGTTGTGACACTGTTCATGACGGTTGTTTTGTCATGCTCAACCAAAGAGAAAGCGCCAAAAGAAATCCTGGAGAAAGAAGTGATGGTGAAAACCATTGAAGAGATATTGCTCACGGAAGAGAAAGTGAACAGGCTTCATCTTTCAACGGACTCCGGTAAAAAGGTTTTTGATGTCCTGCGGGGCAAGGTTTTTAAAAAGACAGGTATACCGGATTCTGTTTTTGCAAATTCCATGAACTATTACATGGATCATCCCAAAGAATTGGAACAAATATATACAGCGCTTGTTGACTCTTTGAATCTCAAAGAGCAAAAAGCATCCGTCCGTCCGACAACACAATGATTTACCCGAACGAGTTTGAAGATAAATTAGGCTTCGTACAAATACGACAGAAGCTGAAAGCATATTGCCTTTCAGATTCCGGAGCTACATGGGTTGACCGAATGCGCTTTAGCACAGAGGTTGACTTCATCCGCATTTTATTAAAGCAGAACCTTGAGTTTTTACAGATACTGGAGAAGGGCGAACCTTTTCCTTCACGTTATTTTTTCGACCCCACCGAATGGATACAGAAGATTACACTCGAAGGAAATTGGCTCGAGGCTGACGAATTTTTGAACCTCGCATATTCCCTGGAAACAATTATTGCATGCAAGGCCTTTCTGAATAAATCGAAAGAGATATACCCTGAACTATATAAGCTGGTTGAACCGGTTGCCGTAACGGCTTCATTGGCGCAATCTGTTTTTATAAAGATTGATGATAAAGCGCAGGTTCGTGATTCCGCCAGCCCGGACCTTGGGCGCTTACGAAAAAAACTTCGCGATGAACAGGCGCGTTTACGGAAGTTGGCTGACCAGATTTTTAGAACGGCCGTAGAGGAGAAGTGGGTTCCGGAAGGTGCACTGCCTACGATTCGTGAAGGGCGCGTGGTGATTCCGCTTCAGGCAGAACATAAGCGCAAGCTGAAGGGATTTATACTCGATGAGTCTGCTACCGGCCAGACGGTTTTCATGGAGCCAACGGAGATGCTGGACGCCAATAACGAGATCCGCGATCTGGAGCATGCAGAGAAGCGGGAAGTGATTCGGATTCTCAAAGAGCTTACAGATGAATTCCGTTTACAGCTTCCGGTTTTGAAAACTGCATTTCAATTTCTGGCGCAGATCGATTTTATACGCGCCAAGGCGAAGTTCTCCCAGGAAATTCATGCGGAGCATCCCATCATTGAAAAGCAACCTGAACTCGTCTGGTATACTGCGAAACATCCGTTGCTATACCTGAGCTTGAAGGGCAAACGCGAGATTGTTCCGCTAAATATAGAGCTTGACCAGCAAGACCGGTTACTGCTCGTGTCCGGACCTAATGCCGGTGGTAAATCGGTTTGTTTAAAGACTGTAGGGTTACTTCAATACATGGTGCAGTGCGGTTTGTTGATTCCTGTATCGGAGCGATCGCGCGTTGGTATATTTCAGGATATACTATTGGATATAGGTGATCAGCAGTCGATCGAGAACGATCTGAGTACCTATAGCAGTCACCTTCGAAATATGAAGACCTTCATTCAATCTGCCAATAGCAAATCGTTGGTGCTGATGGATGAACTTGGCTCCGGAACGGATCCGAATTTTGGAGGCGCTATAGCGCAGGCTATACTGGAAGAATTGCTTCGGAAAAGAGTATGGGGCGTTGCTACAACGCACTACTATAACTTAAAATTATTCGCAGGCCAACGGCAGGGTATACGCAATGCAGCCATGCGTTTTGATGATATGAACCTTGAACCGCTATATGTATTGGATATAGGAAAGCCTGGAAGTTCTTTCGCTCTGGAGATTGCGCGCAAGATTGGCCTTCCGCAAAATACGTTGCAAGAAGCTGAAAAGCTTGTCGGTAAAGATCTCGCAGGCTTTGAAAAACTCGTGCGTTCTCTCGAAAAAGAGAAGCAGCTGTTGACGGAGAAAACAAAAAAGCTCGAGCGTCATGAAAGCGAATTGAAACAGTCGCTTACGAAATACCAGACACTTTCCACCGAACTTGAAACGCGCAAGAAGGAGATTATTAACAAAGCAAAGGAAGAAGCTTCGAATTTGTTGAAAGATACCAATCGCGAAATAGAAAAAACAATTCGTCACATTCGTGCGAACCAGGCGCATAAGCAGGAGACTCAAAAGGTTCGTAGAAATCTGCAGAGTCTCACGCAGCGTGTAGAGCCATTACCTGTAAAGGTTGAGAAGCGAACAGAAGGTGACTTAAAGGACGGCGACCGTGTACGAATTATAGGGCAGGATAGCAGTGGTGTAATTCTAAGCATTCAGGGTAAGAATGCTACAGTGCAATTCGGAGAACTGAAATCTGTAGCTAAGCTCGATAAGCTTGAGAAAATCACAGGCACTGTTGAAAGAGAAATCGCGACCAAACTGCGTACGTCCGGTATAAATGTTCATGAGAAGCGTACAAATTTTAGTGATACACTTGACGTGCGCGGCAAACGTGTTGATGAACTATTTTCGTTGCTGGATCAATTCATGGACACCGCTATATTATTAGGACAAGGAGAGTTGAAAGTGCTGCACGGTAAAGGTGAAGGCGTTCTGCGTAAAGTAGTACGCGATCATTTGAAGCGGTACAAAGAGGTTGCTTCAATGAAAGACGAACACATCGAGCGTGGAGGGGACGGTATTACAGTGATTGTACTCAAATAAGTAGATCTATACTATAGATTACAGGTATAGATGAATTGATATAAAAAAGAAAGGCTTTCTCATCTGAGAAAGCCTTTTGTTATTTTAGATACGGGTAAGTCTACTTTGTAAATACAAACTCCCAGGGACCTCCTACAGATTCAGTTCTGCCAACTACGTATCCTGAGCCGGCATATGTAAATTGAACCGTAAGTGTTTTCGAATCTGCTGACAATGTATACGCTACTGTTACATCTGCTGATCCATCGAGTTCACTATCCAAACGGACAATACTGCTGGTAACAGGAGAACCAAACTTCCAGCTTCCGCCTGAAGGCCATGGGCTGGCATTTACCTGGCTGCTTGAAGTAACAGCATAGCTATACTTTCCACCTGCGCTATAGTTACCTGAAAATGTAAGTTTCAAAGCTGAACCATCAAACCGGTCATCGCCTGCACCATCAAACTGAACAGAAGATTCTGTAAGCGTCCAGGTACCTTTTAATTTATCAAGTTGAGTTTCTTCTGGTGTTTTATCGTCACCATCATCGCCTCCACAACTGGCAAAAAATACAGCCGCACTAACGAGGATAAGGAGGGATAGAAGTCTAGTTAAATGTTTCATGCTTAAAATTATTATAGTTACGAATATGAGCGTAAAATTCTTAAAATCAAAAAAATCGGAGTCGTTGGCTGTCCTTTTCAGGATACTTCTTTAATAAGGTTGAGCAACTGCTTGTAACCACTTATTTATACCCCATTATATCCAATTTGTGAGCATGCGCAGGATATTCTGAAGGTTGATTGCTAGCTATAAAGAGCGCGCATTGTGGCGGTATTGAATGCAGGTTTTGCAAGTACCAATCGAAAGCCTGGTGGTCGAGATTTGTACCGGGTTCATCGAAGAAAATGATATCAGCCTCTGTGAAAAATGCCAAAGCCAGTTTTACACGTTGCCGCATACCAGACGAAAAGTTAGATATATACTTATGCCGCGCAGGAGTGAGGTACATGCGATCGATCATTTCCGGAATCGTCATGTTGTTACGACTTCGTTTCATTTTAAAATGAAATTGAAGTTGCTCCTCCAATGTAAATTCATCGATCAGATCCATATAGGGAGTGGCGATGGCAATCCGGCTGAATATATTTTCAGGAGCGATCTCAACGTCTCCGGATATATACCGGATTGTACCTTTGCTGGGTGGCATTTGTCCCCAGAGAACCTGGAGCAACGTTGATTTCCCAGAACCATTCGCGCCAGTGATAGCATACGTATTGCCTGCGCTGAAAGAATAACTCAACCCACGGAAGATCCATTCGCGGTTGAATCGTTTTCCTAAATCTTCAATTTGAATTGTGAGTGATTGACCTTTAGCAATGAACTGTTGACTGTTGGCTATCGGCTGCTGGGTCATCGCGGTCTGCTTTTATACTGAGGCTGCAAGCTATAGATGAGCCTGCAGCGTTTTAATCGTTACCTCCGTAGCCCTTCATGATGCCACGTTCGGAATTACGAACGAAATCAAGGATATAGTCACGTTCTGTACTCGCACCGATTTCCTTTTCTACCAAGTCAATGGCTTTCGAGTTATTCAGCCCCTTCAAAAAGATGAAACGATATATTTCCTGAATCTCATTAATCTTTTCAGAAGTATATCCTCGTCTGCGTAAACCAACGGTATTGATACCCGCATAGGAGAGAGGCTCGCGTGCTGCCTTTGTAAACGGAGGAACATCTTTACGCACGAGAGAACCACCACCGATGTATGCATGCGCTCCGATTTTAGAAAACTGCTGCACGGCACAAGCTCCACCAAATATAGCGAAGTCGTCAATGATCACATGGCCGGCAAGCTGTACTGTATTACCAAGAATACAATGATTACCCACCAGGCAATCATGCCCTAAGTGAGCATACGCCATGATCAGGCAATCAGTACCAACAACGGTTTTATACTTATCTACTGTTCCGCGGTTGATCGTTACGCATTCGCGGATGGTAGAACGATCTCCGATCTCAGTAGTTGTTTTTTCACCTTTGAATTTTAAGTCCTGTGGTATACCGGAAATTACAGCACCCGGAAAGATCTTGCAATCTTTTCCGATGCGTGCACCTTCCATGATCACAGCGTTAGGACCAATCCAGGATCCGTCACCGATCTCAACATCGTTTTGAACGGTAGCGAAGGGCTCAATGATAACGTTGTTACCAATTTTTGCTTCGGGGTGTACGTTTGCTAATGGATATCGGCTCATGAATCTTTGCGGACTATACTGGCGGTCATTGTTCCTTCACATACAAGCGTGTTCCCCACATATCCACGGCCACTCATTTTAGCTATACCTCGCTTGATGGGTGCTAATAAATCACATTGAATAACAATGGTATCACCAGGAAGTACCATTTTCCTGAATCTGAAATTCTCTATACCTAAGAAATAAGTCCAATAATTTTCCGGATCGGGTACAGTGTTCAGAACAAGTATACCTCCGATCTGAGCCATTGCTTCAATTTGCAGTACACCTGGAAGTACCGGATTGCCAGGGAAGTGACCTTGGAAGAATGGTTCGTTTATCGTAACGTTCTTTACACCGGCAACACTTTCGTTGTCCAGGTATATAATTTTATCGATCAGCAGGAATGGATAACGGTGTTTTAATATCGTTGATATCTTATTGATATCCATAACAGGCGGCAAGCTCGGATTATACTTTGGTCTTCCTTTCTTGTCAGCATCCTGCATGGCTTTCTTCAACTTCTTCGCGAAAGCAACATTGGCTGCGTGTCCGGGACGAGCTGCGAGTATCTGTGCTTTCAACGGACGACCTGCTAATGTCAGATCACCTACTATATCCAGCAGCTTGTGACGGGCTGGTTCATTTTTATAACGGAGTTCGATATTATTCAGAATACCTTCCTGCTTTACGGCAACTTTTGGTTTGCCAAGCATTTTCGCGATGTTATCAAGTTCATCATCCTGAACAACACGGTCTACAATTACAATCGCATTGTTCAGATCACCACCGCGGATCAGGTTGTTCTTATATAGCATTTCCAGTTCATGCAGGAAGCAGAATGTTCTGCATGACGCAATTTCTTTTTCGAACTGGCGGATGTCGGTGATTGAAGCATGTTGACTTCCCAACACCGGTGAATTATAGTCGATCATTACCGTAACACGATAATCATCTAAAGGAAGCGCAGCAATCTCTACATTGCGTGCAGTCTCACGATAGAAAAGTGGTTCCTGTACTTCGAAGAAATCACGCAGTGCATTTTGTTCTTCAGCACCGGCACCTTTTAATACTTCAACAAACTCGATAGAGCTTCCATCCATGATCGGACACTCAGGACCATCAAGTTGGATTAGCACATTATCTATTTCAAGTCCCGTGAGGGCAGCCAATGTATGTTCTATTGTACTCACCTTGGCACCGCTCTGTTCGATCGTTGTACCACGCGAAACATCTGTAACGTTATCGCAGTCAGCATCAATGATGGGAGAGCCCGGAAGATCAATGCGTTGAAATTTTACACCGTGATTAGGCTTGGCTGGCAAGAAGGTCATGTTCGTTTGAACACCTGTATGTAAACCAACCCCGGAGAGGGTCACGGACTTCTGAATTGTTTGCTGTTTTATATTAAGCATGGTCTGGAAAAGTGGGCAAAGTTAATTCCATTCTCCAGATATTCCAATTTTGGACAGGGTTTAGCCGTTTCCTGCTAAAATAAGCAGGAAATATACTTCACACGTTCAGAAAAAATTATGAATGCTCTTTGGCTAGTGCTGCTTTACTCGTGCCATTACTTTTTTCTCAAGCTCACGAAGTCGTTCGTTGAGGTCTGGTAAATTTTTAAATACAGCGTATGATTTGTAATAATCCTTAACATCAAAGGCAGGAGAGCCCATCAGTTTCAATCCTTCCTCTTGCGTAGATTTAGCAGTGCCGGATTTTGCTCCAAAGCTTGTGTTGTTTGCTATGATAAGATGGCCTGCGATACCTACTTGTCCGGCCAATACACAATTCTCCCCGATTTTGGTTGATCCTGATACACCGGTTTGAGCTGCGATCACCGTGTTCTTGCCAATCTCAACGTTATGTGCGATCTGAATTAAGTTATCAAGCTTAACGCCCTTGCGAATAATGGTTGAGTCACCAAATAATGTAGCACAATCTATAACTGTGTTGCCACCGATGGTTACGTTATCTTCCAGAATTACATTGCCGAGTTGAGGTATAGTCTTGTACGTGCCGTCTCCCTGTGGTGCAAAACCAAAACCATCGCTTCCAATCACAGTTCCGGAATGAATAACACAATTGTTACCAATACGTGCACCCGCATATATCTTTACTCCAGAGTGAAGAATAGAGTTGTCGCCGATTACAACATCATCGCCAATGAAAGCGTGCGGATATATCTTTACGTTGTCGCCGATCTTTGCGTTGTTACCGATATAGGAGAAAGCTCCGCGGTATATATTTTTACCTACCACTGCATTCTCTCCGATATAGCTTGGCTGCTCGATACCAGTTTTTTGAAAGCTGATCATTTTATGATACTCTTCAAGCAACGCGGTGAAGCTGCTATATGGATCGTCTACTAAAAGAAGATTCGTGCTTATTTCTTTACGAGGAACAAAATCTTTTTTAACGATAACAACGGTAGCTTGTGTAGTATAGATATACTGCTCGTACTTGGGATTGGAAAGAAATGCTAGTTGCCCTTTTTTTGCATCCTGTATTTTCGCGAGCATGTTTATTTTCGCGTTGCCATCTCCCTGCACTTCGCCACCTAGCATGGCTGCTATTTGATTAATGGTAAATTCCATGTTCCGTTTTCGTTGTTAGAGTTATCCTTTATCAGCAGGTTCTGTTTTCGTAGAATTGAATGGTCACTTGCACAAACAATTAACGGTTACAGATAACGGATAACGAATCTTACAAAGATACATTTTTAGGCCAGCAGAGATAGTTTTTTTTTACGATTTTACTGATGGCTTTAATATTTGGAAGATCAGAAGCATGCGCAATATCCAAAAGCTCACCACTCTTCATAAGTATACTGATCTGTTGGCCTTCGGTATACGCTTCGTTTGTTACGGTTCCGTAGGAGTATAGATAGGAAGTTTCTGCGCGAAGCGTTTTATACTCTTTGGCAATTGCTTCACGAATTTTTTCAATGGTACTTTTCCCAATGGGTTCCTGGCTCAACCGGATCTGAAATAAATTTCTCGTCAGTAACATTTCAGAAAGCATGGAAAGAATTTCATCCGGATGATTTCTCCAGCACTTCATCGCCCCCCATATATCATTGTCATCCAACTGTCCGAAGGAGCGAAGTAAAGTAACATCCTCCTGGAAATCAGACAACGAGAAATCACGTTTTAAAAATTTAGTCAGTGCTTCACTGGCGTGCAGCGTTTCTCCTGCGTGCATCAACGTCTGTGCTCTTCGGATTGTATTTACCAACATGCGTTCAGCGCTCACAGAGACTTTATGCAGATATACCTGCCAGTACATAAATCTTCTGGCGTTCAAAAAATTCTCGATGTTCAGAATACCTTTCTCTTCTACCACCAGTGTATCATGGTGTACATGAAGCATCGCGGTGATACGTTCTACACCAATGTTACCTTCGTGTACGCCTGTGAAAAAACAATCACGCTTCAGGTAATCCAATCGATCTATATCCAGTTGACTGGAAACAAGCTGATGAAAGAATTTTCGCTCGTAACTATTTCTGAAAATCTTCAGCGTAAGATCAAGCGCTCCGTTGAAAGTCTCGTTCAAACTTTCCATGAATAAATACGACAAGCTTTCATGTTTAACACCACGAAGTAAATCATACTCCAATGCGTGGGAGAAAGGCCCGTGCCCTATATCATGAAGTAGTACGGCGAGCTGTGCAGCTTCATATTCCTGAGCAGAAATCTCAGCGCCTTTCGAACGCAACGTGTCCAATACTTTACCCATCAAGTGCATGGCACCGAGCGCATGTTGAAAGCGGGAGTGATGTGCTGCCGGGTAAACGAACTCGGTTAATCCAAGTTGTTTGATATGGCGCAACCGTTGAAAGTATGGATGAGAGATGATATCGAAAACAAGTTCACTCGGAATTGTAATAAACCCGTATACCGGGTCGTTTATAATCTTCTTTTTATTCATGAATGGCGTTGTACGTTATTCATTATCGTTAATCGAAAAAAATACCTGTTATCCGGTAGTTCATAAAAAACATTCAACGAATAACGATTAACGGATAACCTGTAACAGTATAATCCGTAACTTCCGAAAAAATTCAAATCATGCAAAGATATAGCATTTTGTGGGCGGACGATGAGATTGATTTGTTGAAACCACACATCCTTTTCCTGGAGCAACGCGGATACGATATAACTCCGGTGAATAACGCCTCGGATGCAGTCGAGTTAAGCGATGAAAAACATTTTGATGTAGTATTCCTGGACGAGCACATGCCCGGCATGTCTGGCCTCGAAGCACTGAGTATAATAAAGACGAACAAGCCGAACCTTCCGGTGGTGATGATCACCAAGAACGAGGAGGAGCATATTATGGAAGAGGCCATCGGTTCCAAGATTGCCGATTACCTTATCAAGCCTCTTAACCCCAGCCAGATTTTACTCTCTGTAAAAAAGATACTTGATAATAAACGTCTCGTCATTGAGAAAACAAATCTGAACTATCAGCAGGAGTTTCGGAAGATCAGCATGGCCTTTATGGATGACATGAACCATGAGCAGTGGGCTGATATCTATAAGAAGCTTATCCATTGGGAACTTCAGATGGATCAACCTGATAACCAGGAGATGGGTGATGTACTGGATATGCAGAAGACGGAAGCAAATGCAAATTTCTCCAGGTTCATTACGCGTAACTATGAATCGTGGTTGAACAATCCGAGTGCTGATAAACCTTTATTGTCGCATCAGTTGATGAAGAAGAAAGTCTTCCCGGAGCTCGGAGGGAAACCATTATTTTTTGTGTTGATCGATAACCTGCGGATTGATCAGTGGAAAGTGATAGAGCCGATCATCTCGGAATATTTTAATATCGAAAAGGAAGAGAATTACTATTCAATTCTTCCGACTACTACCGCCTATGCGCGTAATGCTATATTTTCAGGACAGCTTCCTTCGGAGATGGCGAAGACTCACCCTGATCTGTGGGTTGGTGAAGATGAAGAAGAAGGCAAGAATAACTTTGAAGATGAATTTCTGGCCAAGCAATTGAGACGTAATAATCTCAATGTGAAAATGTCGTATCACAAGATCAAGAATATGGAGGAGGGAAGAAGTCTTGCCGACACGGTGAACAACCTCTTTAAGAATGATCTGAATGTTATAGTATATAACTTTGTTGACATGCTTTCGCATGCCCGTACGGACATGGCAATGATCCGCGAACTTGCACCAGATGAGTCTGCGTACCGCTCTATTACACGTTCATGGTTTTTACATTCTCCGTTGTTTGATATACTCAAAAAGATATCTGAGAAAGATGTGAAAGTTGTGATTACAACCGATCACGGAACCATCCGCGTGAAGCGCGCTTTTAAAATTATTGGAGATCGGAGTGTCAATACCAACCTGCGCTACAAGCAAGGCAAGAACCTGGGATTTGATGGCGATAAAGTAATGCATGTTACCCGGCCCGAAAAATTATTTTTGCCGAAGCCCAATGTTTCCACTTCGTATGTATTCGCTACGGAAGATCAGTTTTTTGCGTATCCGAACAACTTTAACTACTACGTTAATTTCTATAACGACACCTTTCAGCACGGAGGTATAAGTCTGGAAGAGATGATCATTCCTATAATTTTCTTAACTTCGAAAAATGTGTCATGATCAAAGAGGGGATGGTTTACCAGGGGGTAAGCCTTGAAACGTTGGATACTATCGCGCAGGAGATCGTGAAAACATGGTCCGGACCTCCCGTTTGGCTTTTTCATGGCGAAATGGGAGCAGGGAAAACAACCTTGATCAAAGCTATATGCAGATCATGGAAGGTGACCGATGTGATGAGCAGTCCTACTTTTTCGATCGTCAATGAATACGAAACCGAAGGAGGAGAGAAAATTTATCACTTTGATTTTTATAGGATAAAAAATGAGGCGGAAGCTTGGGATATTGGAACGGAAGAATACTTTTATTCAGGAAATCGTTGCCTGGTGGAGTGGCCGGAAAAGATACCTTCTCTCATTCCGGCAGCGTATGCTGCTGTTAGTATAGCGATTGAGAATAATACACAAAGAACTATAGCCATTTCTGTTCATGACGGAAAAGAAGAAAACCGGATTTGAGGCGTTGGCCAAAAGCAGTCTGGTGCCACAAGAGCAAATGCTCGAAGTACGAAAACGCAGACACACATTCTTTCTCGGATTACCTCGGGAAGTGTCGCTACAAGAAAACCGGATCAGCTTAACACCCGATGCAGTAGCGCTGTTGGTAAACAACGGCCATGATGTTTGGGTTGAAACGAAAGCAGGTCTGGGATCCAAGTTTACAGACAAAGATTATAGCGAAGCCGGAGCTAAAATAGTATATAGTCCTCAAGAGGTATATCAAGCCGATGTCATATTAAAGATCGAGCCTCCCACGATGGAGGAGATCGAACTAATGCATTCCGGCCAGACGTTGATCTCAGCATTGCAGTTAGGACATCTGAAAGTTGAATGCCTGCAGGCGTTACTGAAAAGAAAAGTAACAGCACTGGCTTACGAATTCATCGAAGATAAAGTAGGCGGTATGCCGATCATTCGGGCGATGAGTGAGATCGCAGGCAGTACCGTAATGTTAATTGCTTCCGAATACCTGAGCACAGGAAATAACGGCAAAGGAATTATACTCGGAGGTATAACCGGTGTGCCACCCACAAAAGTTGTTATTATAGGAGCGGGTACAGTGGCTGAGTATGGCGCGCGTGCTGCCCTCGGGCTTGGTGCTGATGTTCAGATCTTTGATAACCATATCTATAAACTTCGCAGGATCAAACACCTGCTGGGAATGCAGATATATACTTCCACAATTGATACCATTACGTTGAGCGATACACTAAAAACTGCAGATGTAGTAATCGGTGCCTTACGCGCAGAGAAAGGAAAAGCCCGCCATGTTATCACGGAGGAAATGGTGAGCCAGATGAAGCCTGACTCGTTGATCATAGACCTGAGTATTGACCAGGGAGGTTGCGTGGAGACATCGGAGATTACGGATTTGGGTAGACCTGTTTTCCGCAAGCATGATGTTATTCATTACTGTGTGCCGAATGTAGCATCACGTGTAGCACATACTGCCACCAATGCACTCAGCAATATATTTACCCCAACCATTTTACGCGCCGCTGAAGAAGGTGGCGTGGAGGCCATGATCTTCTCGCATAAATGGTTTATGAAAGGCGTATATACCTATAAAGGCGGACTTACAAACGAGCATGTAGCGCGTAAGTTCGGATTGAAGTATAAAAATATAGAGTTATTAATGGCCGCAAGATTCTAAAAATATACTGTATATATAGTAACCGGTATCGGTTGAATAAAAGCCCCTTGGATCGAATAATCCAAGGGGTTTTGTTTTTGGAGTTTCATAGTCGATCACAATATGCTTTGAAAATCACACGCAAGACGGGGGATTGACTTCCTATAGCCTGTCGCTGTAAATTAGATTAGAATGTTTCACCATCGTGAGACCCAAACGAAAATCGTATGCAGCAGCGTCTATACTTTTTTATTTTGCTGGCTTTACTTGTGATGACACAGAACAGTGATGCACAGTCTGTAGTGCCATCGAGCATTCGTGCCACCAATACAATTGATAAACTCTCAGATATGCGCGGCCTGGAGACGGGCGAAATGCTGTTTGGAATTCCGTTACCGGAAGGTAAAGTGATTGGCGATACATACCTGGATGTGAAATGGAAAACGGGTTCCATCATGTTGTATGATAAAGATAGATTGATTGAGCGCTACCCGATTCGCTATGATATACATGCGAATGAACTCGATATAAAAACCGGAAAAAGTGTTAAGGTGATTGCCGGAAATAAGATCAAAAGTTTTTCGTGGATTGATTCTTCGTATACAGCCCCTATATATTTCATCAACGCAAAAGATTTCAAGGATGAAGAAGGCGGAAGCTTCTCTGGATTTTTCGAAGTACTGATAGACGGTACGTTGCCTTTACTGCGTAAGACAGACATCGTTGTGAAAAAAGCAGATTACAACGTGCAGCTCAATGTTGGCAGTACAGACGATAAGATACTGAAGAAAGATATATACTATTATATGAAAGATGGTAAAGCATTGGAAGTTCCTTCTTCCAAAAAGAAATTACTGGCGTTGTTCGGGCACCATGCAGAAGCCGTAGAGAAGTATATGAAAGAAAATAAAGGTGCAACCAAACAGCGCGACCTGGTACTGGCTTTTGATTATTATAAAAAGCTTGTCAAGAACTAAAGTCTTGACAAGCTTTCCTCTAATGCTTTTATCTTCGCTTCAGCATCAGCTTTTTTCTTACGTTCCATTTCAATTACCTGTGGAGGCGCACTGTTTACAAACTTTTCATTTGAAAGTTTTTGATCAACTTTGAACATGAACCCTTTCTGATATTCCAGATCTTTTAATAATGCCTCACGGTCTTTTGCAACGTCTGTATTTCTTTTCTCTATATGCCAGTGCATATCGCCAAAAAAATCTTTGTGTGTCTCACCTTGAATTTCCTTAACAATCTTTGAGTCAGATAATTTTTCAATGAAGAATTTGAGTTTTTCAATAGCTGCATCTCCAAGTTTTCCACTATCGATTATAATTAATGACTTTTCTATGTTTTTAAATCCCTGCTCTTGTCTTTTTTTTCTGACAAAGGCTATACCTTGTTTAACATTTTCAAAAACAGATAGCTTTATTTTTGGAGGCATTTTATCAAGAATATTAGTCTTAGATTCCTGATCTTTAATATTAAAACTAGGCCAAGAGGCAACTATTATACAATCATTTGATTCACGGTACTTTAACTCATGCCACAATTCTTCTGTAAGAAATGGCATAAAAGGATGAAGGGACTTTAATAGAACCTCGAAAAATTCAACGGTTTTATCATAAGTAAGTTTATCTATAGGTTGCCCGTACTCGGGCTTTATCATTTCTAAGTACCATGCACAGAAATCATCCCATATCAATTTATAAATTGAATGCAATGCATCAGAAATTCTAAACTTGCTTAGATGATCATTAAATTCAATTAAAGATTCTTGTAGCTTTAAGTCAAACCATTCTATCGCTACTTCATTCTCTTTAGATGTAATAGATATTGAAACGTCTAACCCCTTTACAAGTCTAAAAGCATTCCAGATCTTGTTCGCGAAATTTCTTCCTTGCTCAACAAGTTTGTCATCGTAGAGTAAATCATTTCCTGCAGGAGAGCTGAACAGCATACCCGTACGCACGGCATCGGCACCGAAGTTGGCAATCAGGTCGAGCGGATCGGGCGAATTACCCAACGACTTCGACATCTTGCGTCCTTGCTTGTCGCGTACTATACCGGTGAGGTATACATTCTTGAAAGGCTTCTCACCGCGATACTCATATCCGGCAATGATCATGCGTGCTACCCAGAAGAATAAAATCTCCGGAGCAGTAACCAGGTCATTGGTAGGGTAGAAGTAATTCAGATCTTCGTTCCCTTTATTGCCATCCTTAAATATAGTCGTATCAAATACTGCAGTCGGCCACAGCCAGCTTGAGAACCACGTGTCCATTACATCGGTCTCTTGCGTGATCTTTATACTTGCCCCTGGCTTTTTGCTTTTGAATAATTCAATCGCCTCTTGTTCTGTTTTGGCAACCACATAGTCACCCGACTCATCAAACCATGCCGGTATTCTATGCCCCCACCACAACTGACGAGATATACACCAGTCGCGTACATTACTCATCCAATGGTTATAGGTATTCTTGAACTTTGCCGGGATGAGTTGAATATCATCGTTCATCACATGCTCCAATGCAGGCTTGGTAATGGTATCCATTTTCAAAAACCACTGCAATGATAAACGGGGTTCGATCACAGCATCCGTTCTTTCAGAGAAACCAACGCTGCTGGTATAGTCTTCTGTTTTTGCAAGACACTCTTTCGCTTCCAGTTCTTTGGCGATCTTCTTACGTGCAATGAAACGGTCTTCACCTATAAAGATCTGCGCTTTACTGTTCAATGTTCCATCTTCATTCAGTATATCGAGTACTTCCAGGTTGTGCTTTCTGCCCAATTCATAATCGTTCATATCATGAGCCGGTGTAACTTTCAGACACCCTGTACCGAAATCCATGGTTACATAATCATCTTCAATGATGGGTATAGCACGATTGATCAATGGAATTATAGCGCGCTTACCTTTCAAATGTTTATATCGCTCATCGTTTGGATTTACACAGATGGCTGCATCCGCCATGATGGTCTCCGGACGAACCGTAGCGACCGTAACGAATTCATCTTTACTTCCTTCAATGGCATACTTGATATAGTATAGCTTTGACTGAACTTCTTTATGAATTACTTCGTCATCCGACAACGCAGTTTTTCCGAGAGGGTCCCAGTTCACCATGCGCAATCCACGATATATATATCCCTTCTTATGAAGATCGATGAATACGTCAATTACCGCGTCATAATAATCAGGGTCCATGGTAAATTTAGTCCGGTCCCAATCACATGAAGCTCCGAGTTTTTTAAGTTGCTCCAGGATTATGCCCCCGTACTTCTCCTTCCATTCCCAGGCATACTTTAAAAAATCTTCGCGCGACAAATCTGATTTCTTGATGCCACGTTCGCGCAGCATCGCTACAACTTTTGCTTCCGTAGCAATAGAAGCATGGTCCGTGCCCGGTACCCAGCAAGCCTCTTTGCCTTCCATGCGAGCCTTGCGCACCAATACATCTTGAATAGTATTGTTCAACATGTGGCCCATGTGTAACACACCTGTCACGTTAGGTGGAGGTATTACAACGGTATAAGGCTCTTTGTCAGGATTCGGCTTTGCGTGAAAGAATCCGTTTTCCATCCAGTACTGGTACCATTTTCCTTCTACTTCAGACGGATTGTATTTAGTCGATAGCATATTCGTTCGTGTTACGGCTGTTAAATGACAATTAATCGATAACAGCCAGCGCGCAAAAATAAAGAAAATGCGCAAACAGGAGGCAGAACAGAAGCCCGCGCCAGGAATTTTTATAATAACCGAGATCCAACTGCAACGGCTGCTTCGTAGATAGCTACGTCTTAACTAAAAAGTCTATGGAAGCTTTTTCAATTCATCGGAAAGATAATTTGATTCAATGGAAACAATTGTGGAGCCTGGCCGCACTATACGGCTCCATCGTGATCGGGTGGATCGCTTACCAGCGGTATCAACCGAAATTGTTAGTGCAGTTTAATTTTACTGATTTTTCACTTTTACTGATTATTGCGCAAGGGTTGATCTTAACCATCACACCGCCCATAGCCGGTAAGTTGGGAGATCGTTATCGTTTTGAAATGGGACATCGGATTCCGGTGATCACAGCAGGAATCAGTTTCGCAGCCATGATCTTTATGGCGGTTGCCTTTACGCTCTTCAGCAACCCGAACGAAATCTTCAAATGGATTTTACCTGTATTGATTATTTTCTGGCTCATCGCGATGAGCATCTTTACAAGTCCTGCGCTCTCTACGATGGAGCTTTTTACACCTGTAGATAAATTACCGAAAGCTATGGCTATACTCACCATCGTAGCCAACTTGATTTATTCGTTAGAACCTGTCATTGTTGACATCATTGATTTTTTAGGAGCACCCATAACCTTTATGGCTGGTGGTGTAGTAGTATTTATATCGGGTTATGCACTCAAGAGAAATTCGCTATCCCTTTTTAGCAAACAGGATAATAAAGAAGACGCTCATGCTTCAATCTCCACCAACACGCAGCGTTCACGTTTCGGGTATATATTCTTTTTAGGAATTGTATTGGGGATCGCGACCACTGTATTGTTCAATATGTTTCCTGAAATTTTGCAAGCGAAGACTGGTGCATGGATGCAAACATCCAATGGGAAAATATTGATCGTGGATATACTCGTTCTGTCCGCTGTGGTGTCGTGGCCCATTAGTAACCTGGTGAACAAAGTAGGAATGGATCGTTCGTTCTGGATCAGCTCATTCGGTATTGCAATCAGTATAGTTTCAATTTTTGTTTTTCAATCAACCGCTATAGTGGTAGTCATGACGATGGTATTTGCATTGACGTTTGCAACACTCTCCGTTAGTTCATTACCCCTGGCGATCAAATATTCAAATTATAATCAGAAAGTTTTTTGTGTAGGGATTTTCTTTAGTGGAGTTGCTTTGCCGGATGGCATTGTAGAGACATTGCAAGCCCTGCAGATTTTCTAAATTCCATAGACTCGTGGGGTTGGCTTTATGACCGGTCTGATTTCAGCCGGTCATTTTTATTGCATGTACTTGATGTATACTTTGTCGGTGACGAAACAACAGCGTAACAGGTATAGATGCGCAATAATACACCTTGACATATTTTTAGGAAAATCTAAGCTCCCATCCGTATTCTCCACTCAGCCGGATATAAATTATTAATTCTGTTCGGTAACACATTACCCCAACCCAAAGCTATATTTTCATATAGCATTAATGTAAACCCTGTGTGACTGGTGGTTATATTCAATGTCTCCTTACGCAAGTATCGAAGAGCATCTTCCCGGCTTAAAGCAAGCGCAGGAAAATTAGCATGATTTAATTTTACTGAAAGTGCGAGCGCGTGCTCAGGCACCAGCTTCTCATGCTTGACTACCGCTGCAAATGTACCAGCGGATACCAATCGTAAATTTTTGGAGAGCGTTTCAATCTCCTGACTTTTAACCGATGGGAAAAACTGGATTACATCTTCGCGCTGAATAAAAGATATACCTTCAGGGTCAATCACCCACGACTGAATCTGTTCCAGTATTTTTTTTGAAGGCGGTTGAAAACCAGTCTTCGCGTTTTTCATACGAAGTATATCTGCATTTTCTTTTTTACGAATAACGCTGATGAAGAATCCTTCTCCCTTTACACGATGCGGATAAAAGTGATACCCTGTAATTCCATCCTGCTCAACTTCAACCGCACCCCAGGCATCATCAAGTTTTATCTTTAGAAATTCAACATCGTGCGACTCCTTTAGCCACACCAGGTTTTCTTCATTCTCTTCAGGATTATACGTACACGTTGAGTAAACGAGAATTCCATTTTCTTTCAGCGAACTCCATATATCACTTACAATTCTTCGTTGACGCTTGCTGCAAAGCATAACATTGTCATCCGACCATTCCTGCATAGCACCGGCATCTTTTCTGAAAAGTCCTTCACCGGAACAAGGCGCATCCACGACCATTACGTCAAAGAAGCCGGGCAGACGCTTAAAATCTTCCGGATCATTGTTTGTAACCACCACCTGGTTATAGCCCCACTTCTGAATATTTTCAGAAAGTATATTCGCACGTGAGCGGATCACTTCATTCGACACCAACAAACTTTCATCATTCAATAAACTTACAAGGTGCGTTGACTTACCTCCCGGTGCTGCGCAAAGATCAAGTACATGAATCGATTGATCGAGATCAATACATTGCTTCACAGCCTGCTCCACAAACATCGAACTTGCTTCCTGCACATAATAGGCACCACCATGAAGAAAAGGATCCAGCGTAAACACCGGGCGCTCCGCCAGGTATCGGCCATTCTCTGCCCATGGTATATGCACGGTATAGGAATGATTAAAATGCTTGCGCGGATTAAGGCGAATACTAACAGGAGCGGGTTCTGCCAGACTTTTTAAAAAATCCGGAAGAGCTTCACCCAGTTGATGTTGCATTTTTTGCAGAAACGATGCGGGCAGATCAGCAGCTTGCGTTGACATGGTGCGAAAGTAATCACAAAGTGTTTTGTTTCGAAGTAACTTTTTTTCAGGAAGCTTTTACTTTGCCCTTCGGCTTGTTAGGTTTACCCTATGATAAAAGCAAACGATCCGGTATTGAAAAGTTGGGTAGAAATTCCAAAAGGTTCTGATTTCCCGATTCAGAATCTCCCGTTTGGGATTTTTAAAACAAAGTATCTTTCAGCGGTCGCGGGCGTTGCCATTGGTGAGTATGTACTCGACCTGGTATATCTTCATGAACATGGCTACCTCGATGGTCTTGGCTTACCAGCAGGAATCTTTAATCAAAAATACCTCAATGACTTTTTTGCGTTGGGAAGAATGAAAGTGCGCGAAGTACGCGAACGTATTTCTGAACTTCTTCGCGATGATATAGATGATCTGAAGATACATACAGCCGACTGTGCGATAGCGCTCATCCCCATGGGTGAAGTACAGATGCTATTGCCCGTAAAGATTCCAAACTATACCGACTTCTATAGCAGTGAAGAGCATGCTACAAATGTAGGCTCCATGTTTCGTGATCCTAAAAATGCGTTGCTTCCCAACTGGAAACATCTGCCTGTTGCCTATCATGGAAGAGCTTCTTCTATTGTAGTTTCAGGTACAGATATACATCGCCCGAAAGGCCAGGTGAAATTGGATGATAGTGATCAACCGGTATATTGTCCAAGCCGCAAACTTGATTTTGAATTAGAGCTTGCTTTCATTTCGTGTGGTGAAACTAAATTAGGTCAATCCGTACACACGCATCAGGCAGAGAATTATATAGTTGGTTTTGTGTTATTCAACGATTGGTCGGCACGCGATATTCAGCAGTGGGAATATGCACCGCTCGGTCCATTCCTGGGAAAGAATTTCGGGTCAACGATTTCACCCTGGGTGGTGACGTTGGATGCCTTGGAGCCATTTCGCACACAAGGTCCGGAGCAACATCCGCATGTGCTTCCCTATCTTTCTTTTGAAGGCGAGAAAAACTTTGATATAGTATTGGAAGTGCTGATGAAATCAGAACATGCCGATGAAACAACTTTGTGCCGGTCTAACTTCAAGTATATGTATTGGAATGTTAACCAGCAGTTGGCGCATCATACAGTGAACGGATGTAACATCCAGGTAGGAGACCTCTATGCTTCGGGAACGATCAGCGGTCCATCACCGGGTTCGTATGGTTCGTTACTTGAATTGACCTGGAACGGCCAGAAGACTTTGCACCTTCCTGATGGAAGTGAACGCATTTTTATACAAGATGGCGACACGGTGATACTGCGCGGCTATGCCGAAAAGTCTGGTGTACGCATCGGCTTTGGAGATTGCTCCGGCAAAATTATTGCGGCACTATAACATATCCAGCACAATGTATATAGCATCACCAGCAGATATATACTAACCTTGAAAGTAAAATGAAAAACAGAATCAATTTTTACTTATTCATTGCAGCTTTAATTGTGTTGGATGCTGTATTGTTGCGCAGTCCGAATTTGCTGGGGAAAATCGGGCTCATCATTTACAAATACCATTACCTTCGCACGTTTCCCAAAGCATTGCTCACAGTATCCCTGGTGGTGGGTATAGCAGTAGTGATAGCGGAAGGTATTCGGTTTATGGTGCAACGTGAAATACTCAAAAGAATTACCGGTAAAGTATTCTTGATATTTTTCATGGTGGCAGTCACGGCTATACTTATTAAAACATCTATGGACTTTACAACGTGGAGTTATAGTCACACCGGATTACGCTTCAGGATTGGTGCACATTTGTTGCCAGCCATTCTGCTTATCGTGTTTGTTTATGCATTTATAACTCTACCGAAAAAACATATACCCTTTCCTGTATCATCAACAGCGGATGATGAACCAAACAAAATCATTATATCCTAAATGCTTACGATCGATCCGAAAGAGATTCCATCCACAAAGCTACATGCCTATTTGCTGGGAGCCGTTACACCACGCCCCATCGCATTTGCCAGCACAGTAGATAAAGATGGAAATGTAAATTTAAGTCCTTTCAGTTTTTTTAATTGCTTTGGCTCCAATCCTCCCTTGCTTATTTTTTCACCTGCACGCAGAGGGCGCGATAATACAACCAAGCATACTTATGACAATGTATTGGAAGTACAGGAGGTCGTGATCAACGTTGTTAACTATAGCATGGTACAACAAGCTTCACTGGCCAGTACCGAATATCCCAAAGGTATAAATGAGTTTGTGAAGGCAGGCTTTACGGAAGTGCCTTCCACTTTAGTAAAACCCCCACGTGTTTCAGAAGCACCTATAGCAATGGAATGTAAAGTATTGCAGGTTGTGCCTACGGGAACAGAAGGAGGCGCAGGCAACCTGGTGATATGTGAAGTAGTGTTGATGCACATCAAAGAAGAAGCGCTCGATGCTGATGGAAAGATAGATCCCTTTAAGCTTGACGCTGTCGCGCGATTGGGAGGCGACTGGTATTGCCGCGTGCAAGGTGATGCTATATTTAGTGTACCGAAGCCTTTGAATACACAAGGTATAGGAGTGGATAATATTCCTCCGGAAATACGGTTCAGCAAAATACTCACAGGAAATGATCTTGGCTTGCTTGGAAATATTGAACGCTTACCAGATGTAGCAAATGATCGGGAATTTATAGCGATGTATCCCGTTCAGCAAGCTCTTCAGGCAGGGGCTGATTCGGTTCATACCATGGCCAGGATATTTCTAAGCGAAGGAAAAATAGAAGATGCCTGGAAGATATTGCTGCTGTCATTAAAGAAATAATATAGTACATGACTGCCGGTTGATATACTGTATAACTGGTATAGCATCTACATTGATAATATATACATAAAATTCCCGTAACCTCTATCAGGAGATTACTTCCTTTTCTTTGCGGTTTAATAAACCCTAAACCTTATGCGGAAAAACTGGAAGTATGTTGCCGTGATGCTCACGCTGATGATGGCGGTAGCATGCGATGATAATGATGGACCCACTATCAACGAAGATCCTGGAACTTTTACCGAGCTTGACGAAATTGAATTAACCGGTGGCGAAACGGCTGCTGAAATTTCGGCCTACGATCCTGCCACAAAACAATTGTTTGTAGTGAATAACGCGAACGGATCAGTAATCGATGTGATCGATTTCTCGACACCGACTGCGCTTGTATATGTTAAAAGTATAGATATAGCTTCCTATGGTGCAGGCGTGAACAGTGTAGCTGTAAAGAATGGTTTGCTGGCAGCAGCCATTGAGGCGACAATGAAAACAGACAATGGAAAAGTTGTTGTATTTGATACCAAGACCTTGACAGAAAAAGCTTCAGTAACGGTTGGTGCACTTCCGGACATGGTAACGTTTAGCCCGGATGGTAAATATATACTTTCCGCCAATGAAGGCGAACCCAATGATGACTATAGCGCTGATCCTGTAGGCTCTGTATCAATCATTACCGTGAATAACTTTGTAGCTACCACGCTTGACTTCGCGGGCTTTGCCGGTCAGGCTGATGTGTTAAAAACAAAAGGACTTCGCGTGTTTGGTAAAGACGCATCTTTCGCGCAGGACATGGAGCCGGAGTATGTGGCGGTATCTTCCGATTCCAAGCTGGCTTGGGTTACGTTGCAGGAGAATAATGCAGTAGCCTATATCAGCCTGGATTCCAAAAGCATTACAAATATTTTCCCGCTAGGTTTTAAAAACCACGCCACCGCGGTCAACGCGCTTGATCCGAGCGATAAAGATAACAGCGTGACCTTTGCAAATTATCCTGTACTCGGTATGTATCTTCCAGATGCTATAGCGTCTTTTGGACAGGGCAATACAAACTATATAATTACTGCCAATGAAGGCGATGTTCGTGAATATACTGCATTGAAAGAAAATGTAAGGATCAAAGATCTTACACTTGATGCAAATGCTTTCCCGGATGGTGCTGCACTCAAAGCAGAGGCCAAGTTAGGACGGCTGTATGTTACTAAAACGATGGGCGATACAGATGGAGATGGCGACTATGATAAGCTTTATAACTTTGGTGCACGTTCGTTCACCATCTGGAATGGAAGTACGGGAGAGCTCGTTCATGATAGCGGCAGTAAACTGGAAAGTGACCTTATTGAAAAAAGTGCCACGGCATATGATGATGCCCGTAGCGATGACAAAGGCGCGGAACCGGAAGGTGTTGTTGTTGGTAAAGTAGGAGACCGTACTATAGCCTTTGTCGGACTCGAGCGTGCTGATGCCGTTGTGGTGTATGATATTACAACCGTCACGTCACCGGAGTTGCTGCAAGTGCTATCAACAGGTGATGCACCGGAAGGAATTATATTTATTCCCGCGAGCGAGAGTCCAAATGGGAAAAGCCTATTGGTGGTTAGCTCGGAAGGCGATGGAAAAGTGAAAGTGTTCCAGCCCAATACGCTCTAAGAACAATTTAAAAATAAAGGGAAGCGCTCATCGGAAGATTAGCGCTTTTTTTATGACTATGCTCAGGACACGTCAAGACAGTTGCCTGCATTGTTCTCTTGTTATTTGACTCCATGTTAAAGAATGTTTTTTATTTAGCGTTAACGCGATTATTTTTAGCACGCCAATCATTTCCCGGATAGCTTACAAAGACCCCCGCTCGTAAGGTATGACCTTGCGCCACACGCACACGCATATGCTGCCCGTACAAAACAGGCAGATATTTTTTAATGTTATACAGATGAAAGTAGCCCTATTCGTACCATGTTATGTAGACCAGTTCTATCCACAGGTAGCCATTGCTACACTGGAATTATTGGAAAAGCTGGGCGTGGATGTAGTATACCCCGAGTCACAGACTTGCTGCGGGCAACCCATGGCCAATTCTGGCTTTGAACATCTTACCGGCGGATGCAATGATAACTTCGTCCGGAATTTTTCAGGATATGATTATATAGTTTGTCCTTCCGGAAGTTGTGCCCTGCACGTGAAGGATCATTTGCATGCTACAGATGAGAAAGCAGCAAAGGAGATTCGTGGAAAAGTATATGAGCTGGTTGAATTTTTAACAGATATAGTCAAGGTTGAAAACCTCACATCACGTTTTCGCCATAAAGTAGGATTACACCAGAGTTGTCACGGTCAGCGTGGATTAAAGATCTCGCAAATGAGCGAACTCGTTTCCCCACCTTTTTCAAAAACAGAACAACTGTTGCACATGGTGCAAGACCTTGAACTCATCTCGCTGAAACGCCAGGATGAGTGCTGCGGCTTTGGCGGTACATTTTGTGTTGCCGAAGAAGCGGTGTCGGTAAAGATGGGAATTGATCGTGTAGCGGATCATATCACGCATGGTGCAAGCTATATTACTGGTAACGACATGTCGTGCCTCATGCACCTGGAAGGTATACTCAGACGTCAGAAGAGTTCTGTGAAAGTAATTCATATAGCCGAGATCTTAAATTCAGCAGAGTAATGGAACAAAAGACAAGCGACCACGCGATACTTGCTGATAAATTTAATCAGGATATACCACGTGTAGACTGGCATGATAAAACGTTGTGGTTTATCCGCGAGAAGCGTGATAAGGCAGCGTGGCAAATTGCTGAGTGGGAGGAACTCCGGGAGCTGGCATCACAGGTAAAAAATAATGTACTGGATAATCTTCATGATTACCTGCTGGAGTTTGAAAAACAAGCGCAGCAAAATGGAATAACAATACATTGGGCCGCCAATGCCGAAGAACATAATCGCATTGTTCATTCCATTATACAACAGCATGGCGTTACGGATATTGTGAAGAGTAAATCCATGCTCACGGAAGAATGTCATTTAAATGAATACCTGCAGAAGCAAGGCATTACCGTTGTGGATACTGACTTGGGTGAACGCATTGTCCAATTGGCAGGAGAACCACCGAGTCACATTGTGTTGCCCTGTATACATTGGAAGAAAGAAGAGATCGGAGAATTATTCCATCAACATTTGGGTACACCAAAAGGAAACGCCGATCCACAATTTTTAACAGCTGCTGCGCGGGAACATTTACGACAACGCTTCCTCACAAGTCGTGTGGCGATCACGGGTGTAAATTTCGCAGTCGCGGAAACCGGTGAGATAGTCGTATGTACTAATGAAGGAAACGCAGACCTTAGCGTACAACTTGCCGAAGTACATATAGCCTGCATGGGCATCGAGAAAATTATACCACAGCGTAAACATCTCGGTATATTTCTCCGCTTACTGGCGCGAAGTGCAACCGGACAACCCATCACAACGTACTCCAGTCATTTCAGAAAACCGCGTCCGGGCCAGACGATGCACATTGTACTGGTAGACAATGGCAGGAGTGAACGCCTGCAACAGGAAAGCTTTCGGAATGCTTTAAAGTGTATACGCTGTGGTGCCTGCATGAATACCTGTCCTGTATATAGGAGAAGTGGTGGACATAGTTATCAATACGCTATAGCAGGCCCCATCGGTTCTATCCTGGCACCAAGCCTCGATATGAAGAATCATGCCGATCTTCCGTTTGCCTCTACGTTATGCGGATCGTGTACGAATGTGTGCCCGGTAAAGATCAACATCCACGAACAGCTTTATGACTGGAGACAAGTGCTGGTGAAGAATGGGCATGTAAGCTCCGTGAAGGCAGCGGGTATAAATGGAATGGCCGCAGTCTTGTCACGCCCTGCTATATATAAGATTGCAGGGGCAGCCGGACGTTGGTTTATGAAATATATACCTGCGATCGTCAATAATAAATTCAACCCCTGGTATAAGCAACGCGAGATGCCGGCTGTACCCAAGCAGTCGTTCAACGAATGGTACCGTCAAAACCGGAAAGAAAATGGAAAGCAGAGCTAAGATCTTAGAAGCACTCAATAAAAAGTTTACCGATCATCCGGCACCATTGCCTGCGTTGAAATCTTTTCCGTATGCAGCGGGCGACCCCATTGATAAATTTGAATTTGTACTGCGTGGCATAGGAGGAACGACCGTACGCGCCAGCAACTGGCAAGAGATCAATGACTATATCCGTAAAGAGTATACTCCTGAAAATAGAATTATATCCCTGGTAGAGCAAGTGGAAGGAT
This sequence comes from Ohtaekwangia koreensis, assembly GCF_900167975.1. GTDB lineage: Bacteria > Bacteroidota > Bacteroidia > Cytophagales > Cyclobacteriaceae > Ohtaekwangia > Ohtaekwangia koreensis. Next base: position 468,720 of record NZ_FUZU01000004.1, on the reverse strand, counting down.
CAGCGATCACTCCCGATAGCGATCCACATACTTTTGAAAATGTAGACCTGGTAATTCTTCAGCCACATTTTGCAGTTGCAGAAAACGGAGCCGCCTGGATTACATCTGATAGAATGGGTGATCGCGCATTACCTTTCATATCACAGCACATTGCATTAGTCGTTACAACGGATAGTATACTGCACACCATGCAGGAAGCTTACGAAAAAATTGGTAACGCCAATCATCCCTTCGGAACATTTATAGCGGGTCCATCCAAAACGGCAGATATAGAGCAGTCGCTGGTACTCGGAGCACACGGGCCGAAGAGCATGACTGTATTTTTATTGAGCCACCAGATCTGAATAGCAACCATTGCATGTGAATCTTGAATTCGTTCAACGATTTACATCTCTTGCTTAGCAATTAACCTATAGCGTTTAACTTCCCGTAGCGGGATAGTACAGGACGCGCTTTGCTTGCCTATATTCATAGATTGGTTTCCTCAATCATTGGATCATGAAACGTGCAGCATTCAAAATGAAACTCAAGCCTGGTTTCCGGGAAGAGTATAAGAAAAGACATGATGCCATTTGGCCTGAGCTGACAGCGCTCTTACAGGAAGCAGGCATTCATGATTACTCTATTTTTCTGGATGAGGACACCAACACGTTGTTTGCTGTCCAGAAAATTACGGGCGATGCGGGCTCGCAGGATCTTGGTAAAACACAACTCGTGCAACGCTGGTGGGCCTATATGGCTGACATCATGGAGACGAACCCGGACAACTCTCCGGTCTCAATTGCCCTTCCTGAAGTTTTTCATCTTGATTAGGCTATGCGGTTTACAGCGGTACTCGTTTTTGTTTTTCATATAGCGCTGAGCTTCGCGCAAGTGAAGCCTGCAAACGTGTTTAACGATCACATGGTATTGCAGAGAGATATACCCGTTCCGGTTTGGGGTACAGCGAAAGCGAATGAAAAAATTATGCTGGAACTGAACGGTCAGAAGCTTCACACAAAGGCCGATAAAGCGGGTAGATGGTCTGTTGCGTTTGCCCCTATGAAAACAGGCGGTCCCTATATATTAAAGGTATCCGGTAAAAATACCATCGCATACAATGATATATATATAGGCGAGGTATGGTTGTGTTCCGGGCAATCGAATATGGATATGACTGTGGCACGCGAAGACCGCTATTGGTGCGGCGTATACAACGAGAAGGAAGAAGTAGCCAATGCCAATTATCCACTGATCCGTGTATACGATGTGGATTATAATCCGAAGGATGAACCCCAAACAGATGTTGCCGGCAAATGGGAAGTAGTCTCTCCACAGACGATAGGACATTTATCCGCGACAGCGTATTTTTTTGCGCGTGATATATTTGAGAAGTATAAAGTTCCGATCGGTTTAATCACAGCCGCCTACGGAGCGAGCACTGCAGAAGCCTGGATCAGCAGACCCGCATTGCAAAATCACCCACAACTTTCCTTTCTCCTCGAAGACTATAAAAAGAAATGTGCAACATACGATACGAGTATCACTGCTAAACGTAAATATACCGAGGCGTATACAACCTGGAAGATAGCAGCAGATAAAGCTGTAGCAGAAGGGAAAGATAAACCTCGTGAACCAAAAAATCCGGATCCTCATAAAGATCAACATAATCCTGCGGTGCTATATAATGGCATGATTGCTCCTTTGATTCCGTATGCTATACGGGGGGCGATCTGGTATCAGGGTGAATCGAATGGTCCAACGGCCAGGCTATATGAAACGTTAATGCAAACCTTGATCGGCACGTGGCGAAGTGATTGGAAGCAAGGGGACTTCCCGTTCCTATATGTACAGTTGGCGAATCACCAGGCGCTGATCAACGATCCTGTAAAAGATGATCCCATGGTGTTGGTACGGGAGGCACAATTGAAAAATCTTTCTATACTCAACACCGGCATGGCCGTTGCCATCGATAACGCAAACCCGGATGATCCGAATGACATTCATCCCAAGAATAAACAGATAATCGGACATCGTCTTGCTCGTATAGCACTTGCTAAAGTATATCGAGAAAAGGACCTGGTATATTCGGGACCACAGTATACAAAAATGAGTGTCGAGGGAAATTCTATACGGCTTTATTTTGATTATGCGGCCACGTTAAAAGCAAAGGGAGATATACTTACGGGGTTCGCGATAGCAGGGAGTGATCGTAAATTTGTGTGGGCTACAGCGAAGATTGAAGGCAACACCATTGTAGTGTCCAGCCCGGAAGTGAAAGAACCTGTATCCGTACGGTATGGCTGGAGCAAGAATCCTCCTGCCAATGTATATAATGAAGCAGATCTTCCTGCCTCACCGTTTGGAACCGATACAGACTAAATATAGTATGGTAGCAATTTTACAGATGATGAAATTTTTTAACGATAACTATACATTAAGACTTCATATGGTACGGTCATGTGCTTTACTTTTGCTTATCGCGATGTATACATCAGCCTGTAAAAATGCAGAGGTTAGCAAACCAGCGTGGCCGACAATTACACAGGAGACCAAGCCGTGGAGCCGTTGGTGGTGGGAGGGAAGTGCGTTAACCAAAGAAGGTATCACAGCCGAGATGGAGACTTATAAAAAAGCGGGGTTGGGCGGTTTGGAGATCACCCCTATATATGGCGTTTACGGGTATGAAAAACAATTCGTTGATTTTTTATCACCGCAGTGGATGGAGCTGTTCATGCATACGCTAAAAGAAGCGGAACGATTGGACATGGGAATTGATATGGCTACAGGAACCGGCTGGCCGTTTGGTGGTCCGTGGGTAACAGACGAAGATGCGTGCAAGGACATGGAATATAGGGTATATGAATTGAAGGGTGGCGAAAGTCTTCAAACTAAGATCGAAATGATTCAGGAACCTTATCTACGCGCTGTAGGAAATCAGGTCCATGAAGTACAGGATCAACCATCAACTGAAAATACCATTGGAAAGAGTACCATCCGGGAGCCGGCCTTACGTGTCGATCAAAAGAAGATCGACATCAAAGATCTCGTTCAACCTATAGCAGCAAATAAAAACCTTCAGGCGCTTGCACTCGACCAGGTAAAATTTGAAAGGCTGCTGCCTTTGCAAGTGTTGATGGCGTATAGCGAAAAGGGAGATATAGTTGATCTCACAACAAAAGTAGATCGTGATGGGATACTTCACTGGGTTGCACCAGCCGGAAACTGGAAGCTATATGCTGTATTTGAAGGATGGCATGGAAAGATGGTAGAACGTGCCGGCCCCGGAGGAGAAGGCAATGTCATCGATCACTTCTCATCGATAGCATTACAAAATTACCTGCATCGTTTTGACAGTGCATTTAAAGGGAAAGATATAAAGTCGCTTCGTTCGTTTTTTAATGATTCCTATGAAGTAGATGATGCACGTGGTGCCGCCGATTATACACCTTTGCTTTTTGAAGAGTTTAAGAAAAGACGAGGCTATGATTTGAAAGATCATCTTCCGGCATTATTCGGTAAAGATGATGATGAGAAGAATAAACGTATACTCTGTGATTATCGGGAGACTATATCTGAATTGGTGCTGAACAATTTTACACTGCGATGGAAGGAGTGGGCGCATCGTAATAATGCTTTGATTCGTAACCAGGCACATGGTTCTCCTTCAAATATACTGGATCTGTATGCTGCCGTTGATATACCCGAGATAGAGGGTATAGAGCCGTTACGAATCAAGATGGCATCTTCTGCCGGAAATGTTACCGGAAAAAAACTGGTTTCGTCCGAATCTGCGACATGGCTCAATGAACATTTTGAATCTAACCTCAGCGATATCAAGGTTGCTGTTGATCGGTTCTTGCTCAACGGGGTAAATCATATCGTCTACCACGGCACATGTTATTCACCACAGAATGAGCCATGGCCCGGATGGCTTTTTTATGCCGCTGTGCACATGAATCCGCGCAATACTTTATGGGACGACTCGCATGTGCTGAATACATATATAGCGCGATGTCAGTCACGCTTGCAAAATTCAACGGCCGATAATGATATCCTGGTATATTTTCCAATCTATGACAGATTTTCAACACCTGGCAAGGAGATGATTGAACATTTCGATGGCGTAGGGAAACAGTTTGAGAACACTCCGTTCCGCGCCAGCGCTGAATACATGCATGAAAAAGGATATGCATTTGATTTTATCTCTGACAAGCAGATTGAAAATAGTGTGGTGGAAAAGCAAATGATCCGCACAGAAGGAAACGGAGTATATAAAACAATCCTGATTGCACAATGTGAATATATACCGCTTAAAACGATGGAGAAGATTATAGCTCTCGCAAAAGCTGGTGCTACCGTTATTGCATACAAGGGATTGCCATCTTCCACTGCAGGATTTGCACAACATGATGAGAATGAAAAGAAATTCCATCAACTGATTGACGAATGGAAAGTAACTGAAAGTTCCCAAGGGGTGCGTGAAATGAAAGTAGGGGAGGGCCGTGTGGTGATAGGCGGTGACCTGAACCAACTTTTAATGTTCACGAAAGTGAGGCGAGAATCAATCGTTGATCAGGGACTACACTATATTCGTAAAAAGGGAACGGATAATAATATAGAATATTTCATCTCCAATAATACGGACACTGCTTATCAAGGATGGGTTCTGATACAAACGCCTTTGGAAGATGTTGTTGTACTTGATCCGATGTCGGGAGAAATTGGTAAAGGCAAATTAAAACGCGAGAATGGCGAATCAAAGGTATATATCCAACTGGCACCCCGGCAATCCATATTTTTAAAGCTTTATGATCAGGCTATAAATATACTACCTTTCAATTTTTGGAAAGCTGCCGGAAATTCAATCCCGCTCACAGGTACATGGAAAGTGAACTTTACGAAAGGTGGCCCAGCTTTGCCAGTTGCAGTGAAGACGGATACTTTAAAATCGTGGACATTGTTTAGTGGCAATGATTACCAGGCATTCTCCGGTACAGCAACGTATACCCTTGAATTTGAAAAGCCCAATGTGCAAGCCACGCAGTGGCAGTTGGATTTAGGTAGCGTCAAAGAAACAGCATCCGTGACGCTCAATGGTAAATATATAGGTACATTAATAGGTCCGGTATATAGTGTCGTGATTGACCCTGCTATACTTCAGGATAAAAATATACTGGAAGTAAAAGTATCCAACTTGATGGCAAATCGCATCGCTGATATGGACAAGCTGAAAGTCTTCTGGCGTAAATTTTACAATGTAAATTTTCCCGCGAAAAAAGCAGAGAACCGAGTCAATGGTATATTCAGCGCAGCTCACTGGGAGCCTCACCAATCAGGTCTTTTAGGACCAGTGAAACTCCAGCCTTTAGCTGGATTTTAAGAGGTTGCATATATACCGGATTTCTCCGGTAAGTTCCATAAATATTCATTTTTGGACTAATTCAAACGTTTTCATAGCGGCATAGTGCAGGATAGTGTGTTCTTGGATATAGTGTAATTTCATTAGATAAGCGCAATCGATTGCATCTAAACCCAAAATCTATGAAAAAACTTTTATCCATTCCTCCACAAATGTTTCATGATCCCTGTCGGGGATTACTCTTGTTACTGCTATGTTGCTGCAGTCTGCAGACAGCATACGCATTTCAATCACGTGTCATTAAAGGTCAGATTCTGTCGGCTGATGATGGCACCGGATTACCGGGCGTTAATATACTTGTAAAGGGTACACCCAATGGAACAGTTACCGATGGCGATGGTAATTACTCCATTGAAGTACCTTCTCCTGAAACCGTTTTGGTATTCAGTTCGATCGGCTATGCTACAACGGAAGTGACCGTAGGTGCGCAGTCATCTATTAATATATCATTGACACCCGATGTTACTTCGCTTGCTGAAATTGTTGTTGTGGGATATGGAAGTGTAAAGAAGAGTGATGTTACTGGTGCATTGTCATCGGTATCGGCAGAGCAATTGAAAGCAGTACCCGTGCAAAGCATATCACAGGCATTGCAAGGACGCGCGGCCGGTGTAGATATAGCACAGAACAGTTTCAGGCCAGGCGATAATCCTACTATCCGTATTCGCGGTAATCGCTCATTGATCGGTGGCAATGATCCGCTGATTGTACTCGATGGTATACCCTTACCCGAAGGTTCAAGTATAAATGATTTTAGTCCAAGTGATGTAGAATCTATAGAGATATTGAAAGACGCTTCATCTACAGCGATCTACGGATCACGTGGAGCGAACGGTGTTATCATTGTGACAACGAAGAAAGGTAAATCGGGCAGAGCGAAAGTTACCTATGACGCATTTTACGGAGTGTCGTCTCCATTAGCAGATATAGACATGAAATCCGGAGGCCAGCATGCAGAGCTTCGCAGAGAAGCATTGCGTAATAATGCGGGACTGGTATATTCTTTACCATGGGCAGATGTAAATGCTGACTTCGTGAACTTTGGACAGCAGGATATAGAAGTATGGAATTCAGTGGCGGATGGTTATGAATGGGTTGATCGTGATGCCAGGATTCCGGTGATGCGGGCTGTAACCGCAGAAGAACGCGCGAACTATGAAAAATACTATGCGCAGTATGCATACCGTTATCCGGAAGGATCTACTTCAAGGACAGCAGATATACAAACCAAGCTTAACAACCTGCGTGCATTGCTGGATGATCCGAATTTGCAGATACCAGTATATAATTCCGAAAAAGTACGCACCACCGATTGGGGAGACCTTGTACTTCGAACCGGAAAGAAACAAAGTCACCAATTCAGTGTAGCCGGTGGAACTGAAAATATAGGCCTGTTCTTCGGTGCCGGTTACTATAAAGAAGAAGGTATACAGATGGCACAAGACTTCGACCGCTTTAATGCAAAGGTCGGGCTGGACTATAAAGTAAATGATTTCCTAAAGGTAGGTGGAACGATTACCGGTACACTATCAACCCAGAACTATGGATCGCCCCTATATTTCAGGGCTATTGGACAGGTTCCGTTGGCCATTCCGTATGATGCCAGTGGCAATATAATTTTTCAACCGGGGGGTGATCCGTTGGTGTTCAGTCCTCTAAATGAAATTGATGATTTTATAGATGATAGAAGAACCACACGCATCTTCGGAAGTTATTATGCCGATCTTAAACTATATAAAGGTTTTCGCTTTCGGGTTAATGCCGGAACGGACTTGAAACAATACAGGAGAGGTCGTTATCAAGGCCCCTATACTTCTGATCGGAGAGGTGGTACATCCTGGGCAGAGTATAATCAGGAAAACCGGTTTACATGGGTTATGGAGAATTTGTTATTCTACGACAAACAGATTGGCGACAAGCATACCATTGGGCTTACTGCCATGTATAGTATGCAGAAAGATCGTTTCGAATCTTCTATCACCAACGTTGCTAATTTACCGTATCCATCACAGCTATACTATAATTTAGGGTCTACGAACGCAGCGGGTCCGGATGCCTTTGGCAGCGACTTCTCTGAAAAAGTTATACTGTCCTATATGGCGCGCGTTAATTATTCTTTACTCGATCGATACTTGTTAACACTGACCGGACGCTATGACGGGCTATCACCTTTAGCGCCCGGGAATAAATGGGGCTTCTTTCCATCCGCTTCACTCGCCTGGAAAATTCATCAGGAGCCCTTCATGAGTACCATTACTGCTATAGATGAACTAAAACTACGGGTGGGTTATGGGGAGGTTGGAAACGCAGGTGTTCCTCCATATCTGGTGCCTGGCCGATTGAATAAAGTTCCGTATGTATGGGGCGAGACTGCAGCTTGGGGATACGTTCCTCAGTTTGTACCAAATCCTAATTTACGTTGGGAAGGAACGAGATCCATCAATGTTGGTATTGACTTCGGATTGATCGGCGGACGGATTTCCGGTACAGTTGAAGCATACGAACAAACTACAGATGATCTGATGATGTGGAGACAATTACCAACAGCTTCCGGATTTTCTTCCATCCTTGAAAATATAGGGAAGGTAAGAAACCGCGGTATAGAGTTTTCATTGAACACTATAAATATAGATGCATCCAATGGATTGCGATGGGAAACCAATATTATTTTCTCCAAGAACAAAGAAGAACTTCTTGAACTATATGGAGGAACCAATGATGATCTTGGAAACCGTTGGTTCATTGGTCACCCGGTAACAACGTATTATGATTGGGAACCTATAGGTGTATGGCAAACTGATGAAGCCGATGCCGCTGCTGCGTATGGAAGAATTCCTGGCCAAAGTAAAGTTAAAGATCAAATTACAGATAACGATGGCGATGGTGTGAAAGATGGACCAGATGGTTTGATCAATGCCAACGACCAGGTTATACGCGGAAACAACGTACCCGATTGGACAGGAAGTATTGTTAATAAAGTATCCTATAAAAACTTTGAGTTGTCGTTCATGGTATATACACGCCAGGGTTCTACTATAGCGAGTGGTTATTATAGACCTGCATTGGCTGGCCGTTATCCTGAACCTGCTTTGGTAGATTATTGGACACCTGCTAATCCTACCAATATGTATCCACGTCCTACAACAGACCAGGAGCGTATTGATTATCCACAGTCATACCTTTTCCAGGATGGATCATTTGTAAAGATCCGGAATATAACATTGGGTTATTCATTTCCGAAGAATATGGTTTCAAGGTTTAAGATGGAATCGCTTCGGATATATGCTACCGCCTATAATCCATTTCTCTGGACTGACTTTAAAGGAGGCGATCCTGAATTCTATGCAAACTCTACACGTGTAGATCGTGGTTTAAATGTACCCATCACAAACGTAGATGATCAGCTTATCGGTAATAACCTGAGCGAGAAAAGTATAGTATTTGGATTAACGGTTGGTTTTTAAATGTCAGTCTTAGATTAAAAAAATCAAGTATGAAAAAAATTATAATACTTCTCTTTTCTTCCTCTGTATTGCTATTCTCCTGCCACGACATGCTGGAAGAAGATACTGTTTCTCAAGCTACATATGATTTGTTTAAAACAGAATCCGGAGTAGAGCAACTTGTAAATGGTGCCTATAACACGTTGCGTTTTCAATTCAACGGTGAACAAAGTTTTACACTATGGAATTATGGTGTTGATGAATATATACAGGCTTCCGATGGCCAGAATAAATTCGTGGATGCCTATACGAATCAGTTGAATTCTACATTCGGAATGTTCCATGATATGTGGACTGCATATTACCAGGGTATCAATACCTGTAATACTGCAATCAAACTAATTCCTGAAGCAGAGCCGGAAGGTGGTGCATTATCAACCGAGCAAGGAAAGAATAGTCGCATTGCTGAGTTACGATTTCTGCGCGGTTACTATTATTTCATGCTGGTGCAGCAGTTTGGAAGTATACCGCTCACGGTAACCGCGACTGAAGGTGTAAACCTTGAATTTCCAAAGTCACCGGTAGCAGATATATATAGCGCGATCATTAAGGACATGCGTGCTGCCGAAGCAATTTTGCCCGTTACCCAGGCCAACCGTGGCAGAATAACACAAGGTGCTGCGCGTCACTTTCTCGCGAAGGTATACCTTACACGAGGAAGCGCAGTGAACGATGAACGTGGCCAGAAAGAAACTGACCTTGACAGTGCTGCATATTATGCAGACCTTGTGATCAATCAGGGTACATATTCACTGGTAAGTAATTTTGCTGACCTCTGGAATGTGTCGAACGAAGCCAGCAGCGAAGTGATTCTCTCTGCTCAGTTTAACAATAACGCGTTGTTATTGGCAAACTCCGGAAACAGAGTACATCTATATTTTCAAATGGTATACGATGGAAAGCCTGGAATGGAACGTGATATTACCTATGGCCGTCCCTTCAGAAGATTGAAGCCTACACCGTATACTATAGATATTTTTGACCGGAAGAATGACTCGCGGTTCTATAAAAGTTTCCGCACGGTATATTTGAGTAACGATCGTACAGCGCCTATTACCATTCCTAAATGGGAGCAAGCCGATGCCGATGCAGGCTATGTTAATCAGGCGAAAGTGGGAACCAATAAATTCAATGTAGGTGATACAGCAGTTATTGTAACCGTGGATAAAAATGTTAACGATGCTGCGATCAAATCAAAACCATATCTGTGGATACCACAGAATAAATGGAATAATGCAGACTTCCTGACATTAATAAAGTGGATGGACCCTACGCGTTTGGACGTAGGAACTGAATTTGCAGGAAGAGATGGGCTCATCGCCCGCCTGGGTGAAACATATCTGATTGCAGCGGAAGCGTATGGCCGGTTAGGCGAGTATGGCAAAGCCGCAGACTATATAAATATATTGCGTAATCGTGCTGCCTATAAGGCCGGTGAAGTTAAGCCTTTCCATTTTTATAAATCGGAAGGCGGCACTTATGGTGATGTAAACAGCACAGCCCCTGCGTTGCAGATCGATGCAAGCTATTGGGACAATGATGTGGCACTCGAACAATATCCTCCTTCTGCATCCTCTACAGAGAGCAGGTTTATTCATTTTATATTGAATGAACGTACGCGCGAGTTGTTGGGTGAATTGCATCGCTGGAATGATCTTGTTCGTACAGAAACATTTTACGAACGCGTAAAACAGTTTCACAGTATAGCATCGGCAAACGTGCAGGAATTCCACAAGCTTCGTCCGATTCCACAAGCACACTTAGAACGTGTGTTCATCAATGGAAAACCGTTGACACCAGATGAACGGGCACAACAACAAAACGCTGGATATTAATTCTCTCAATACTATTTGGTTTGGTGCGTGAAGAGGTTACCCGAAAGGGTAGCCTTTTCTTTTTTAGTATAGCTATATCTTCTTTCAAGGATTGTCATAACAGGTGTCTCATTAATTCTTAACCACGCTACAACAAAGACCATTATGAAGAAAATATTTCTTCAACGCTTGGCTATATCTATTTGATTTATGTAGCAGAAATGTAATTGCACAGCAACGAAAAGAAATACTCCCTTTCGTTGGCATACTTTTTTGCACTCTTATATGAAAAAAGTATGCAAGACATATTGTATAATCTCAACAGCGTAGAAGAATCGTATGGTGAAAGCGGATTAACCGGTATCATCCAGATCTACGAGCGAATCTCAGAAATATCGATGTATATCGATATGAACTCCATTCAGTTAAATGATTTTGAAAAAGAAGAAACGAAAGATCGTCTCAATAAACTGATTGAATTGAATCGTAAAATCCGAAGCGAACTCGAGAAGCAGGAAGAAGAATTGATGAACGCTTCATTGAAGTTGATGACAGTTGTCCGCTAAGTGTTACAGGTTAACATTAACGAACAACGGTGATTTACTTCACTCTTCCAGGATTATCTTTAATAAATGAGTCCCACGATTTGGACTTGGTTCCGAGCGTGCCTTTCTGAAAGTGGTGGCACACTGCAACTGCTAAAGCATCGGTAGCATCTAAAAGTTTAGGCAGTTCTTTAATTGAAAATAAAGTCATGAGCATTTTAGCGACCTGTTCTTTGGATGCATTTCCATTGCCGGTAACAGATTGCTTGACTTTTCTGGGTGCATACTCCACGATTGGAATATCACGCGAAAGCGCAGCAGACATGGCAACACCTTGTGCTCTTCCAAGTTTCAGCATCGACTGAACATTCTTTCCAAAGAAAGGAGCTTCCAACGCTACTTCATCCGGATGATACTCATCGATCAGGCTGAGCACACGATCAAAAATTTTCTTCAATTTCAGTTCATGCCCCTCATACTTACTCAAATGAATAACTCCATACTGCAGGAGATTGATTTTCGGGTGATGTATTTCAATCAGCCCGTATCCCATAATGTTTGTACCAGGGTCGAGGCCGAGGATAATTTTTTCCTTTACAATTTTTCCCACGGGCACAAGATAGGTAGCATCAGGAAATTTTTGAAATTGCAGCGATGCTTTACCTTTTTGTGCTGTATGGATGCAGTTATGGCCTGTTGTTACTATGCCTGATCATAGGTTGGCGCAGGCGTCAGGCATTTCGGCAACCCAAAACACAAGATGTTCATCTTATAAGTGTTCTTATACCTGCCCGGAATGAAGAAAAGAATATACTTTTTCTTTTACGCGATCTGGCTCAGCAACAACACCCAGCGTTTGAGGTCATTGTTATAGACGATCATTCAGACGATGAAACGGTCGCGATAGTTCAACAATTTATAGCCCATACCAAGGGTAATTTTAAAATCATACGAAGTACACTGCACGGGAAAAAGCATGCGCTGACGCAGGGTGTTGAATGCGCGAAAGGATCGGTCATGGTTACCACCGATGCTGACTGTCGCGTGTCGCCAAACTGGCTATCAACTATACATATATACTTTCAGCAGGAGGAAGTGCAGATGGTTTTTGGTGGTGTAAAGATGCAGCCGCGAACATCTTTTTTTCACGACCTGCAAGCTATAGAATTCAGCAGTCTCATGGGTTCGGCCGCAGCTTCAGCAGCACTCGGATTTCCTACGATGTGCAACGGAGCTAACCTGGCCTTTCGCAAATCGGTGTTTAACGAAGTGGGTGGTTATGAAGGAAATATACATATACCTTCCGGTGATGATGAATTTCTGATGCGTAAGATTGCAGCTCACTATGCCAACGGTATATATTTCGTAAAGCACGGAGATGCCGTGGTTACAACCGAACCGTGCAACACGGTGGCGCAATTCGTACACCAGCGGTTACGTTGGGCGGGAAAGTGGCGGCATAATACATCTGTATATACGGTGCTGCTGGCAGTCTATATTTTTTCTGTCCAGGTTATTGCGCTCGTTTGTTACGGTTTACTCTTTTTTGCAGACGGACGTTTATTCGCCTCGGCACTTTCATTTTTGTTGATGAAAGTTTTGCTGGAATATGTATTTCTTCGCTCCACATGTAAATTTCTGCGAACACGCTGGAATTCAACTGCTTTTATAACGCTGCAGTTCATTTACCCGCTGTATGTTATCGGTATCGGAGTATTCGCGCATTTTATTCCACAGCGCTGGAAAGGGCGTCCGTTATAAATGTTGCAGATTGTTAAAAATGACTATACGGTTTTATGTCACTCGTTAACGAATTGTAATTATCTTTACAGTATTCGCTTATGGAGGAACTGGACGTTAGAAAGCAATTTGAAATAAAAGAACTGGAGCTCAATGCATTGCTTGAGATCACCCAGGCTATTAACAGCAACTTGCCTGAAGAGTCTCTTTATAAGATCTATAACTTCACGCTTCGTTCGAATCTGAGTATCAAGAAACTCGCCTTGTTTGTATTGGACGATGACTGGTCATGCAAAGCGAATTTCGGTACAAAGCATCACTACGGTAAAACGAAGTTGCTGCCCGAGTTTAAAACCATTCAGGATATAACACACCTGAAGGAATTTGATGAGTGTGAATTTACAGAGTTCGACATCATTGTGCCTGTAGCACATCAAAGCACAACGCTTGCCCTGGTGTTCGTTGGCGGATTGGACAAGTATGATGAAAGTTATGAAAATGAAGATGGCATTCGTTTCATCCAGGCATTGAGTAACATCATCATTGTGGCGATTGAAAACAAGAAGCTTGCCCGTAAACAACTGGAGCAGGAATCACTTCGCAAGGAACTTGAGATTGCCCGTGATGTACAGCAGTTTCTTTTTCCTGAAAAGCTTCCGAACACAGACCGTCTGAAGATTGAAGCAAGTTATCTTCCACACGACCGCATAGGGGGAGATTACTACGACTATATACCGATCAATAAAAATCAGTTCCTCATTTGTGTAGCCGATGTAAGCGGTAAAGGTATACCGGCTGCATTGATGATGTCCAATTTTCAGGCATCACTGCGTACGCTGATACGTCAAACACCAAACCTGACGGACATCATTGAAGCGTTGAATTACCAGGTACTTGAAAACACAAAAGGAGAGAAGTTCATAACCTTCTTTGCAGCTATATATGATATACATCTTAAAACGATGGTATATGTGAACTCCGGCCACAACCCTCCTTTACTGTTGGACCGTAAACATGGTATACGTTTGCTGGAGGACGGATCAACGGTGTTGGGTGCCATGCATCCGCTTCCTTTTTTGAATGAAGGCTTTGTGACAGATCTCGAGGACTTCCTCATCTTCTGCTATACCGATGGATTGACTGAAACCCTAAATGAGCAAGGGCGTGAATTTGGTGTTGATGCGCTGCTGGACTACTTTAAAGAAGACAGTACCTATACCAAAAACCTGAGTACTATACATGAAGATATCATAGTAGCGCTGGACGAATTCAAAGGTCGCAATGGGTACCATGATGATATAACCATTCTTTCCTGTCGTGTAGGATGATTACACCACACCGCACACCGTTTTTTCTTCCGCTGCTCTTTCCCTCGCTGCTCTGGCGCGTTCCTACCAAAGCAAATGAGCTATATCTTACTTTTGACGATGGACCTGTTACCGGTCCAACGGAATTTGCACTCCAGGCACTTGCAACATTTTCAGCGAAAGCTACTTTCTTTTGCATAGGCGATAACATCCGCAAGCATCCGGATATATTCAAACGTATTTTAATGCAAGGACATGCGGTCGGTAATCATACGTTCAATCATCTTAATGGCTGGAAAAATACAGTCAACCACTATATACACAATATAAAAACGTGTGACACCGAAATGGTTAAAAGCCTGGGGACACAGAAGACTACATTTATAACCGATCTATTTCGTCCTCCATACGGGCGCATCACACCGAAGCAAATTCAATTGCTGAAGTCAGATTATAGAATCGTGATGTGGGATGTTCTCTCTGTTGACTATAATAAAGACCTGTCACCGGAAGCATGCCTGCGGAATACGATTCGTGCTGCACGCCCCGGTTCTATTATAGTATTCCACGATAGTGTAAAGGCAGAGAAGAACATGACGTATGCTCTGCCCCGTGTGCTCGATCATTTTACAAATGAAGGATTTGTTTTCAAGTCCTTGCACGGATGAAACGCGTACTCGTCACGCCACTCGATTGGGGGTTGGGACATGCTACCCGTTGTATACCGATCATCAGGCAATTGCTCCAACATCAATGTATAGTATATATAGGAGGCAGCGGTGATTCGCTATTGCTACTCCAAAACGAATTCCCGCAGTCAACAACCTATATATATCCGGCTTATAAACCGGTGTATCCTGCTGCTGGTTCCATGGTGTGGGCGATGGCGAAGCAACTTCCCAGGTTCAGTCGTGTGATCCATGATGAACATGTAATGACCGAGGAAATTATAGCGCGCGATAAAATCGATCTTGTCATTTCGGATAATCGCTATGGTTGCTGGTCGTCTGCGGTAACCAGTGTTTTCATTACGCATCAAAGTAATATACTGATGCCGCTTCGTTTCGGGTGGCTGGCACCGCTTGTACGAAAGATGAATCATCGTATGATGAAAAAGTTTTCCATGTGCTGGATCCCTGATCTTCCCGGAGGTGAAAGTATAGCTGGTGATTTGATTTCGTTTGGTAAGTTTGACACTACGATCAAGCACCAATTTATAGGTCCGCTTTCACGATTCACATCTTCTGGTAAGCAAAGTATAAAGTATGATTTGCTTTGCATATTTTCCGGTCCTGAGCCACAACGCTCGATATTGGAGACGATCGTTATACAACAGGTAAACAAGTTGGCTATAAAAGCTTTGATCGTTCGCGGATTACCAGATGGTACGAACATGTCAGCCCTTGATACAACGTCAGACGTTGTACCTTTTATGAACAGTGAAGAACTTCAAGATGCTATTGAAAGTGCATCGGTTATACTTGTGCGAAGTGGCTTTAGTACAGTGATGGACCTGACGAGATTAGGTGGACATGTGATTTTTGTTCCTACTCCCGGCCAGACGGAACAGGAATATCTGGCAGAACGGCTTTTGAAAAAAGGCATTGCATACACCATACAACAAAGTAAATTTGATCTTACTGAAGCCTTACGGGAAGCAAAGCGTCTTCAGGGTTTTATACCTGTGAAAGAAAGCAACAACTTGCTGGCGGAAGCCATAACATCCATTATACAATGATGAACGCACTTATAAAAAGTTTTGGCTACGCATGGAAGGGCATTGTTGTTGCAATCCGGGAACAGCGTAACCTGAGAATTCATCTTTCCATTACGTCACTGGTTGTAGCAGCAGGATTTTATTTTCATATAACAGCGGTTGAGTGGTGTATACTTTTGCTGAGCATTGGCCTGGTGATAGGGCTTGAGTTGATCAACTCTTCCATCGAGAATCTCGTTGACCTTGTTACCCGAGAGCGTCAACCGCTGGCAGGCAAAGTAAAAGATATAGCGGCTGGTGCTGTACTGATTGTTTCAGTGATTTCAGTGATTATCGGCCTGATCATTTTTCTACCCTATATTTCAACGCTTGGATAATGAGTTTCCTTTCTGCACACGTATATAGTAATCTGATCACGGATTTTCTTTCCGGTCATAAATTCTTCAAACAATAAACATATTAACCTTGCGGATAGAATCAGTATCTTGCGGCTTATGGCGTTGAAAAAGATTCTGCGTATTACCGTAATGGTCCTGGCTTCAGTGATCGGCTTGCTACTTCTTTTCGTTGCCGTGAGCGTGGTTCCGCTGAAACGTAAACCCATACAGGAAAAGCCGGAGTATGCTGCCATGATGAGTAGACTCGATAGTCTTCACCCGGAATTTGTTCGCAGTACAAAGGGTTTTTCATTTGGTTTCGCCAAGGAGAATATAACGCCTGCGCATCCAACAGCGTTGGCCGGCTATGGCAACAGGTTAGGCAAAGTATATACAGCTGTTCACGATTCTATTTATATACGCACACTGGTCGTGGATAATGGTGCGCAGCGTGTCGCGATTGTGAGTGCTGATTTGTTGATCATACCTCCAACCGTAACGGAATTACTGGAGAAAGAATTGCCCGAGGTAGGCTTCACTATAAACAATACATACCTCGGTGCCGTCCACACACATAACAGTATCGGGAATTGGGGAGAGAAAGCTACGGGTATACTATACGGAAGCTATGAAGATTCTATAGTTCATTTAATTGTTGACAAGATTAAGCAGAGTATAGCGCGTGCTTCCATGAATATGGTACAGGGTACCATCCGGAAGGGATCTATACCTGTGCCGACCGCTGTGCGGAATAGACTGATCAGCACAGGAGGTATAGATTCATTACTTCGGGTGATCGAAATACATCGCAGCGACAGTTCCAAATTTTTGTTGATGAGCTATACTGCACATGCTACCTGTTTGTTTTCGCGTGACCTCGAACTCTCCCGTGACTATCCCGGTGAACTCGTTGATGAGATGGAAGCCGCGGGCTATAGCTTCGCGATGTTTATGGCAGGTGCTGTAGGAAGTCAAAAAGCAAATCCTCCCGAGTACGGAAAGCCTTGTCTGGTATGGATGGCGAATGAATTGAAGACTAAATATATAGCACGGCATCATGAACTTGAGCCGGTAACGGACTCCACGTTACTGATGATTCGTGTTCCGTTAGAGCTTCCTTCACCGGAGGCTAAAATTGCCAAGGACTGGCAGATTCGCCCGTGGTTGTTCAATGCTGCCTTTGGTAAATATCCGACTTACCTGACAGCTTTGCGCCTGGGAGATATAGTGATGATCGGCACACCCTGCGATTACTCCGGAGCACTTACGGCCTCACTGGATTCGCTTGCTGCAAAGAAAAACATTAGCGTGATGGTAACCAGTTTCAATGGCGGATATATAGGCTATATCACGGCAGATCAGTATTATGATCGTGATCATTATGAAACACGTCTCATGAACTGGTACGGTCCCGGTAATGGAGCCTATATAACCGAATGCATCCATAAACTTATAGACGCACTGGATGGAGAGGATGTTTACCCGGGCGGTACGCGATAAAGCATCTTAATATTAATCATACCAGGCGCAATCATTCAGATATATACATGTATCCTGTTCTCGATATATTATCCACATTAAAAACGAAGCTGGCAGAAACCAATGTAGTGATCCTGCAAGCTCCACCCGGAGCTGGTAAGTCAACGGTACTTCCTTTGGAGCTGATGAATGAATCCTGGCTAGAAGGAAAAAAGATCCTGATGCTGGAGCCTCGGAGACTTGCGGCTAAATCTGTAGCACAGCGGATGGCAAGTATACTACAGGAAGATATAGGGGAGAAGATCGGGTATCGCGTACGGTTTGAATCGCGCGTTGGAAAGCAAACAAAAGTAGAAGTTGTTACGGAAGGAATTCTTACCCGCATGTTGCAATCGGATAATAGTTTGGAAGATGCCGGCCTTGTGATTTTTGATGAATTTCATGAACGCAGTCTCCATGCCGATCTGGCTTTGGCGTTATGTCTTCAGGCACAACAACTTTTGCGTGACGATCTTCGGATTCTCATTATGTCAGCAACGTTGGACGGTGAACATCTTTCAGGTTTACTGCGGGCACCGATTGTTACATCGCATGGAAAACAATATCCGGTAACGATAAAATACCTGGGTGATGATGTATATATACCCGTTACCGTGCGCATAGTAAAGGCAATCCAGAAAGCATTGCGTGAAGAGGAAGGTGACGTTTTGGTTTTCCTTCCTGGTGCCGGTGAGATTGTGCGTGTACTCCACCAGTTGGAAGAAGAAGGAGTGAACGCAAGTCTTCATCCGCTCTATGGCGATCTGCCTTTTCAAAAACAGCAGGAAGCTATACTTCCTCATCCACAAGGAAGAAGAAAGATTGTGATCGCTACATCTATAGCAGAGACGTCTCTTACCATTGAAGGCATTCGCGTAGTGATTGATAGTGGTTTATCGCGTGTTCCTAAATTTGATCCGCGCAGCGGTCTTACCCGACTGGATACTGTACGCGTAACAAAAGACGCTGCCGATCAGCGTGCTGGTCGTGCAGGCAGGTTAGCACCCGGAGTTTGCTATAGGTTGTGGAGTGAATCCGTACAAGCAACTTTAGTGTCCAATCGCACACCGGAAATTCTGGAAGCAGATCTTGCACCGCTTATGTTGGAGTTAGGACAATGGGGTGTAAAAGATACCCGTGATTTAACGTGGATCACAGTGCCACCCGCAGGCACTGTTAACCAGGCGAAAGAATTATTGCAACAGCTTGAAGCGATCGATAACGGCATGATTACCTCGCGAGGTAAAGAAATGCTGAAGCTTCCGACACATCCGCGTATAGCCCACCTGTTGTTGGCAGCATCCGGTGCACAGCTCACATCGCTGGCAACAGATATAGCGGCAATCCTTGAAGAGCGCGACCCCCTTGCAAAAGAATCGGGAGCAGATGTAGCGTTACGCGTAGAAGCGTTACGCAAATGGAGAAAGGGTGAACGATTTTTTGCTGACCGTGCTATACTTGAACGCATCGAGCGGTTGGCGCATAACTGGCGGAAAATTCTGAAAGTTGAAAAGGATGATGCCATTCCAAAAGATACCGATGTAGGACGGTTGCTTGTTGCAGCATACCCGGAACGAATCGCGCAGCAACAAGGTAAACATAGCGAGCGCTATAAATTAGCGAACGGAAGAATTGTAAAATTACAGGAGCATGATCCACTTATGCGCGAGTCGTGGCTTTGCGCAGCGCAGCTTGATGCAGGAAGCGGTGAAGGAAAAATCTTTCTCGCGGCTTCGTTACATGTAAATGACTTAACAGCACTTGCGCGCGAACAAAAAGTAGTTCGCTGGGATGATGAACGAAATATAGTGGTCGGTGTACTTGAAAAACGCGTTGGTAACCTGGTGCTGGAGAGTAAACCGTTGAGTGCGATACCGGAAGATGAACGCGTTGATGTACTCTGTACAATGACCCGATCGAAAGGATTAAAAGCCATTGGCTGGGGCGAGGCACAACAAGAATGGCAGGCGCGTGTGAACAGTATAAAACAATGGCGCCCCGAAGAAGCGTGGCCTAATGTGCGTGAAGAAAAATTATTGGAAACAGTAGCCGTATGGTTGGCTCCCTTCCTTACAAACATTACCAGACTAAGTGAACTGCAGCGATTGGACTGGAATGGAATTCTTCCATCGTTATTGCCGTGGGAGTTGAGTAGTATATTAGATACACTGGCTCCTGTAAAGATCAAGGTACCCAGTGGTTCGTTAATCCAGGTGCAATACTTTGAAGACGGCCGTGCTCCGATTATGGAGGTACGTTTACAGGAAATGTTTGGCTTGTTGGAAACGCCTGTGATCAATGAAGGTCGTACAAAAGTATTGCTACATTTACTTTCACCGGGCTATAAACCTGTTCAGGTAACACAGGATTTGAAAAGCTTCTGGCAGACAACCTATCATGAAGTACGGAAGCAACTTCGTATGCGGTATCCAAAGCATCACTGGCCGGAAGATCCGTGGACAGCAGAAGCTGTACGCGGTGCCAAGAGAAGAACGTAAGTTTATTTATAGATATAGTATACAGGTATATGTCTACAGCTTGTTGTAAACATATACCTGTAACATTTTAGTCTTCGCGTTCGCGTTTGATCTTTACGCGGGCCTGAGGTCCTACCTGTATTGGTACTTTCTCCACCTCGAGGTTGGCTGCTTCTATACCGTACAATTCTTCTGTACTCAGACTATATTCTTTTAGTAATCTATAGCCTTGTATAATCAGTCGATCGAAGGAAGAAATCTCACTGTCGGAGGAAGCCCACGAGTGCAGGATGATGAACTTAAAGTCCGCCATCATACTATACTTGTGCAGGGAAGGGTAGGAGCTGGTAAGATCAATCTCACCGGCATCGGCCATCTCATGAATGATCTTATTGAATAAAAGATTTACTCTGTGGTTGGTTTTGAATCCAAGTTTGATCCGTACAAAAAAGCAGCGCTTTGGTATGATCGTATCCACTACATACTTACTGGTGAAAGGACTATCAACTGTATCTACGTGTACAAACCAGAATACATCTGCCCGCTTCGGTCTTTTCTTGAAGATAGAGTATATAATGTTTGAGTCTATATAGCGCTTGCTATCGGCCATCGCAAGGTATACCAGGTTACTCGCTTCCTTCGGTACGGTAGTATCCGCCTGAAGATCCTGGATCATGCCAACATAATGTTTTAAATCCACAAACTCTGTATGACGTTCACGCAGCCATCGTGCGTGCAACAATACATACATCATTATAAAGAACAACACCGCGATCAGGAATGTAAACCAGCCACCATGTTGAAACTTGTCAAGGTTTGATACGAGGAACATGCCCTCCAATGAAAAGAAGAGTACTGCAAGCCCTGACGATCGGAACATGGATTTCTTGGCGGTCATGAAATAGAAGACTAGCAGCGAAGTCGTCATCAACATGTTGATCATGATCGCGAGACCGTAAGCGCCTTCCATTTTTGCCGATTCACGAAACATGAGAACCACGGCTATACATCCGGCCAACAAGATCCAGTTGATAGCCGGTATATATATCTGTCCCTTAATCTGGCTTGGGTAGCGAACGCGGGTGGAAGGCCAAAGCTTCAGCTTCATCGCTTCGTTCACCAACGTAAATGTTCCAGAGATCAAAGCCTGGCTGGCAATCACAGCCGCCATCGTAGCAATGATAATTCCGAAGATCAGGAACTCCTCCGGGATGATCGCATAAAATGGAATCTTGTTTCCCAGTGTAGCACCCTGGTGATCGAGCAACCATGCACCCTGTCCAAAGTAATTACAGAGCAATGCTATTTTAACATAGGCCCAGCCTACGCGTATATTGTCTTTTCCACAATGACCTAAGTCAGAGTATAAAGCTTCTGCTCCCGTAGTGCAAAGGAAAACGGCACCGAGCAACCAGAAACCTTTCGGATATTCAACGATAAGGTGATACGCATAGTAAGGATTCAATGCGCGGAAAATCTGTGGGTGATCGTAGAATTGAAGTATACCGAATACAGCGATAGCCAGAAACCAGATCGTCATGATGGGGCCGAAAGTTTTTCCAACCACGCTGGTTCCGAACTGTTGGAATACAAAGAGAGCGATCATGATCGCTATAACGATTGATACAGTCGGTATTTCCGGATTCAGAATACGCAATCCTTCTATAGCAGACGACACACTGATGGCGGGAGTTATAAAACCATCCGCGATCAAAGTACAACATCCGATCACGGCAGGGAAAATTACCCAGCCTGCTTTATACCTTCTTACGAGTGCGTACAAAGCAAATATACCTCCTTCACCTTTGTTGTCGGCATTGAGTGCCAGGTATACATATTTAAGTGTGGTGATGAGCGTGAGCGTCCAAAAAACACACGAGAGTCCTCCGAGAACGAGATCTTCATTGATGGTTTGCGTCCCGACAATCGCCTTGAAAACATACAACGGTGAAGTTCCTATGTCGCCGTATATAATTCCCAAAGAGACCAGAACACCACCTACGGATAATGGTGTAAGATGTTTACCTGCTGAATCAGCCATAGTTATTAAACGCCGTCTTCTGGACGCGCGATGATTAATCTGTTGCTCTTGTCGTTCGTGAAACTGCGCACTGGCGAGTTCGTGAGGACGAAGAATTTATTTTTAAAACCAATTATTGAAACAAGGTGAATAAACATCCATACCAACCAGGCAAAAAATCCTGATCTGCCACAGATCATGACAATGTGAGGCTTGCCCAGATCTGCAATCCGCGTGCGCGTGTTTAGTAACGTGGGCATGAATATAATGGCGAGGTGAACAAAACGGTCGCAAAGTTAACCCCTTCCAGCAATCACAAAAAGGAAAAGCGAATAATGTTGAGAAGGCTGATCATCGTAATTATTGTCTATTTGGCCGGTTCTAAAATAATTTGTGATAGTGCCACGATAAGGCTGCGAAATCAAACGTATTTTTGTTTCATAACCTCAAAAAAATCATTTATGATTAGAAAGCTCGCTTATGCCCTGCCTATCGTTATCCTGATAGCCAGCTGTGACACAAAAGAAAAAGACACGTTACGGTCGCAGGTAGACTCACTCAAGGTAGAACTTGAGACCAGCCAGAAGATGGCGCAAACGTTAACCGAAGTTGGTACACTGATGGACTCTATTGATGCCAGCCGTCAACTCCTCCGCGTTAACATGGTAGAAGGAACTACGTATGAAGACTATACTTCACGCATGAAAGACATCAACGGTTATGTTAGAGATACACAACATAAACTGGATGATCTTGAAAAATCATTGGCTACGTCAAAAGCCAGCAACAGTGCCAACGCTAAACTTCTGAAAAACCTGAAGGCACAACTTGAAGGCAAGACGCAAGAGATTGCTGCTTTGCAAGAGCAAGTTGAAAAATACCGCAGTGAGAATCAGAACCTGATCACAACGGTAAGCATGCAGGAAGCTGAACTGGCCGACAAGCAAACAATGATCGAAACAAAAACTCAGGAGCTTGCTTTGATCGAAGCACGTGTGCAGGAGTTGATGATTCAAAGTAAAATGACGGAAGCTGATGCATACTTTGCAAGAGGCCAGGCTGTAGAAGAAGCTGCAAACCGTACGAAACTTGCACCGCGTAAAAAGAAAGAAACGTTCAAAGAAGCTATAGAGCTTTATAAGAAAGCACTTTCTCTTGGTAAGAACGAAGCACAGGACAAGATCACTGAGCTCGAAAAGAAAATCTAGTATATAGCTAATATATTGGTATATACTTGCAAAAGTATATACCAATATATTGATGTTAGAACCATTTTTTATGGCGGAAGAATGCCAACATTCCTACTACTATCAGAATCATTACTCCCCATACACTATAGTAGCCCCAACGCCAGTCCAACTCCGGCATATAGTGGAAATTCATACCATACACTCCTACAATAAACGTTAGCGGGATGAAGATTGTGGAGATTACTGTCAACACTTTCATCACTTCGTTCATCTTGGTGTTCATCGCGTTTATATGAATATCCGTAAGACTCGAAACGAGGTCTTTATAGGTTTCCAATGAATCGGTAAGGTGAATGACATGTTCATATACATCCGAGAAGAAACGGATGTTCTCTTCTTTTACAAAATCAGATTCGCCCTTTACGATTTTACTCAGCGCATCCCGCAAAGGGAACAGAGCCTTTCTCAGGTATATAAGTTCCTTTTTTAAATACTGAATTTTAGTGAATGTTTGAGTGGAGGGGTTCTGGTAAACAGTCTCTTCGGTCTCATCGATCAGATCGCCAACGCGATCCAATACATTATAGTAATTGTCAACGATGATGTCGATAAGGCGGTATAACAAATAGTCGGCTTGTTTTTTACGGACGCGTCCCTGGTCGAGTCTGATCCGGTCACGAAATCCATCAAACCAATCGCCTTCTTTTTCCTGGAAGGAGATGAGGTAATTCTTACCGAGTACAAAACTGATCTGTTCGTAGTCAATGGCAGTACCGTCAATACGGTATAGCATTTTTAAAGTAAAGAAAAGATAGTCATCGAACTCTTCTGCTTTAGGCCGCTGATCGCTGAGTACATCATCGATTAATAAAGAGTGCAAACAAAAATGAGTCTGAACTTTTTCGATGAGGTCCTGATTATTCAAACCATCAACATTGATCCAGTTTACCCGGTCTGGCTGAATTTTATTTAATATACTTTCAACCGTTGTGTATGTGCCGGTATATTTATCATGCAACTCACGATTATAAGAGATCAACTCCAGTATCTCGCAGTCTGTGGGTGAATGATTATCAGAAGGCTTTTGTGGATTCATCCTTTAACTTTTTAGCGTATTGCTTTCTTTTATATAGATCAGTCGCTGCGGATAGGCGAGTGAAATACCGGCATCGTCAAATCTTCTCTTTATACTTTTTAGCACATCACATTTAAGATTAAAGCCCGAAGATGGATCTTTTGCCCAGGCATATGCACGCAACTGAAGCGCTGTTTCTGTAATGTTAATCAATCGAACATCAACCTGTGGATTTCCACTTTCAATTTCTTCATGTGTCCGGTTGTCCATACAATCCGGATGCTTCATAACCTCTTCCTGTAAAATGCGCATCGCCTGGTCTACATCGGTGTCAAACGAAACTCCGAGCTCAATAAAAACGCAAAGATTTTCATGTGCCAGGGTGGAGTTAATAATCGTTTCGTTGCTGATCACCGAGTTGGGTATAACAATACGTCTGTTTTCAAAATCTTTTATAACCGTATGGCGAAGCGTTATATCTTCTACATCGCCTGTATAAAGCTGGCCTACCCGTACGCGATCACCCACGCTAAATGGTCTGAAGATTACAATAAAGATACCGCTTACTATATTCGAGAATGCTGATTGAGACGCGAAGCCGACAATGGCAGCGAGTACACCGGCACCAGCAAACAACGCTGTGCCATAGCTCTTTAACTTAGGAATAGAATTGAAAACGATGGTCAGCGCAATCATGTAGACAATGAATTCTACCGCGTTCTTCAAAAAGTTATACTTGGTAGGATCGACCTTTAATTTATTGGAAGCACCCTTTACAAGGCGGCCAATAATAAAACGCAACACTCTCGCTATAATAACTGCAACTGTGAAAACGATGATAGCAAAAAATACATCGTCCCAGTAATTTCCGATCACCTTCATGGGGCTAAAATACGAGAGTTCATCAGCAATTGTCAATAGATACTTTAGGGAATGACCTAAGCATATGGCTGCATTCAATAGAAACAATTCTGCTCGAATAGCATTTATTATAGCGGGTTTGACTCTTGTTCTGACCATTGAACGAGCCATTGAATTTTCTTCTGGTATATAACGTATCGGCCGAATTGCTTATACTTGCGCACATGTCTTTAAAGTTGGACAATATAAAGGCTCCTATTGCACACGAGATGGAGGAGTTTGAGCAAAAGTTCCGGGCTTCGATGAAAACCCGGGTGTTGCTGCTCAATAAAATCATGAACTATATCGTGAAGCGCAAGGGAAAACAGATGCGTCCGATGTTTGTTTTCTTAAGTGCCGGTACGTGTGGTCAGATCAGTGAGTCTACCTATCGCGGTGCATCTCTCATCGAACTTCTTCACACGGCTACACTCGTACATGATGACGTAGTGGACGAGGCTAATTACCGAAGAGGTTTCTTTTCTGTTAATGCGCTTTGGAAAAATAAAGTTGCCGTTCTGGTCGGAGACTTCCTGTTAGCCAGAGGGTTGCTTTTATCTGTTGAGAACAAAGATTTTAGTTTGTTGAGTATTGTATCCGATGCTGTACGCGAGATGAGTGAAGGAGAGTTACTTCAAATGGAGAAGTCGCGTAAGCTTAATATAACGGAAGATATTTATTACGAGATCATCCGGCAAAAGACAGCTTCATTGATTGCTTCGTGTTGCGCAGTGGGTGCCAGTTCATCCGGGGCAGGGGAGGAGATCACCAAACTGATGCGTGAGTTTGGCGAAAAGATTGGAATGGCCTTCCAGATAAAAGACGATCTGTTTGATTACGGTGAAGAAGAAATAGGCAAACCGGTCGGGATTGATATTAAAGAAAAGAAAATGACGCTACCGCTGATCTATGCTCTTTCAAAAGCAGGCTGGGTCGAGCGAAGAAAGATTATCAGCATTGTAAAAAATGAAAGTAACAAACCGAAAAAAGTAAAGGAAGTAATCGAGTTTGTTAAAAAATCAGGTGGCATTCAGTATGCCGAGGAGGCGATGAATAAATATCACCAGGATGCGCTTCTGTTGTTAAACAAGTTTCCAGAATCAGACTATAAGCGATCGTTGATCCAATTGGTACAGTTCACCATCGATCGTCATAATTAAAATAGTCCTGTCAATATATAGCTATAGATATATAGTTTGGGTTGCACGGTTTGTCAATAAAGACAAAAGCCCCATGCGCGAACATGAGGCCTTTGTGCTAACCTAAACTATGTGAAACTACTGTAATACAATTCTGGAGCGCCCTGCTTCGAGCACAGCGTAATCTTTAAAATCCTGATACGTTTTCGCATCCAACGCGTTGGATGCTGCTCCGGATTGCTCAGGTGCATAGAGCCCACCGTTATCCCACCACTTCTTAGCGTTTTCGCGAGCAGTTTTTTTATCAATATGTTCAAACAGGTTGATGCATGAATCGGAGATCATCCAAGGCTTTTCGATGCTGCTATATTTATCAAAGATCATCGTTCGCATTTGTGTTCCACTGGCCACATTCTTAAAATGTGAAACGGTATACGACATAGTCTCCGGCTCTGTCATAATCATGTCCCAATATTTTCTGGAGGCAACGACCTGTGAAGTAGTCAATAGATAGCCAAATCCGTTTTCGATCGGTTCCCGAGTGATGGGACAGCGCGCTTTCAATTCTGGTTTTTTCTTACCGAGGAGTTTGTCAAAAAAGGCCATAACTTTTTTTATTTATAAGGTTGGTGTTTAGGAGCAACTTATACATTAGATACTTCGCTTGCGGTCAATAGTTGCATATAAGACTGAAAAAATACTAAAAAAGTTACAAAAGGCCGAATCCAATCAGAATTCGGCCTTTTGAATTATCAAACAAGTATCAAGTGTTCGTATCTGAACCTTAGACTGTCCGGTTTAAAGCTTGGTCGGAGTCTGGCCTTTAAGCTTTTCTGATTTTGCTTTTTGGAATTTTTCATAGTTCACGAAGAACTCTTCCAGTTTCTCTATCGGTAACTTTTTAGCAATGATTTTTTTCTTTTCATCTAGAACAAAAAGACTTGGTGTAGTCACCGCATCATACAGATCTGCATATGTGCCACTATACGTACGAGGACCGTTTACCGTGATCCACTTCATGTTCATGGTCTTTATATAGTCACGCATCTTGGCCATGGATGTATCGGTACTCACCGCATATACTTCCAGGTTGAAACGGGTTTTATCCTTGGTATAAAAATCAACAAGCTTAGGCGTCTCAGTTTTGCAATGTCCACAGTCTGGATCAAATATATATACAATGGTATATTTCGTTTTGAGATCATACATCGAACGCGGCTTGAAGTTCGCATCCTGCATCATCAGGTTGGGAGCGGTTTTACCGATCAGACTTTTACGAAGGCGATCCGCATAATCTTTCAGATTTTTTTTCAGTTTGTCGGTTGCCCAGAAATCCATTTCTCCTGAAGCAAAATACTTATCGTATAGGCGAACATATACTTCGTCAAGGCCCATGATTTCCGGCTGCTGATATTTCAGAAGGCAAGCCCAGACCGCGTATTTATAGGTCTCCTGGTTTTTCTTTGCTTTCGCTACGATCTTATCAACTGCTTTTGAAATAGAATCAACCTGTGGCGCATATAGTTTGTCAAGATACTCGTTGATCTTATCGCTATATACGGGACGTGGCATCCGGAGTAATGCTTCATTTCCCAAATCAAAGTTGTCGAAGAAATGCTCGCGATACCAGCGAAGCTGAAACGTTGAATCAGGAGTGCCGTCCGCTTTCTTCGGGGCATCCGGAATTTTAAGCGCTTGCGCAGACTTGAAAATCGTAGCCGTCATAGTCCCCGGATTTTTTGCTATCACATCATTCTGATAAGCGACAACCTTTTCATTTACTTTTGCAAAACTGGCGCGGGCGTCTTTCTTTTTGTCTTCCGCCAGCGTACTGTCCTGTAAAATTTTAATCAACGGCTCAGCTTCTTTATGGCGCTCCATATTGAAAAGCATATTGTCGAAGAAGAGCTTGTTATCAGCATCTCCTGTAATCTTCATGTTCTTAATGTAGTCGTCCGTCTTCGTGTCCATTGAGAAGTGCTGCGACTTGCCAATCACGAATTCAAATATTTTTGATTTGTCCAGTACAAGGAAATAAACACCTTGTGCAAGTTCTTTTTTTCCAGCGAAGGCAAACTCACCTTTGGTATTGGCTCGTGCTGTATCTTTTATATATGTACTCTCTCCATAGTAGTGCCCCAGGTACACAGTTGTGTCCTTCCATCCATCAACTTTAAACTTAATATTGTAGCCTGGCTGTGCAAAGCAAAAAGCGGAGAGTAAAAAACAAAAGGCAAAAAATGAGTAGCGCATAATAAAATTTATTTCGGTGCGAATTTCAGCATTTCAACGTTTCGGATCAACGGTCATTAATCGGTCGTACCGATCTTTTGTAACATTGATAACTACCAAAAATAGACTGCTTGCATATGGTAAAGTGTTAAAGATTTGTTAATGGGCAAATCAGTGATCGGCTACGGTTACGGGTTAATTGCCCGGAAGATGGGCAATACCATAATCGGTCGGTTCAGGACACAATCGATCCGTGATCCGGGCATTCAGACTTGTCCAAACTTCCGCATTCCGTTAAAAACCGTTAAACTTGAAACTTGAAATAACAGAATGTCGCTTCAAATTCGGAATCTTACTAAAATATATGGGCAGCAGCGCGCTGTCAATAACATTTCGTTTGAAGTGGCGCAAGGTGAGATTGTAGGTTTCCTCGGACCGAATGGAGCGGGCAAATCTACAACCATGAAAATCGCCACGTGTTTCCTTCCGCCAACGGATGGACATGTGCTTGTAGGCGGCTTCGATGTTGTTGAAGAGCCTATGCAGGCGAAACGAATAACAGGTTATCTGCCGGAGCATAATCCGCTATACCTGGATATGTATGTTCACGAGTACTTAAGTTTTATTGGTAAACTATATGGACTGTCGGGTACAACCCTGAGGCACCAGGTGAGCGAGATGGTGGAGCGTTGTGGACTAACCCGTGAGCAGAATAAAAAAATAGAAGCGTTATCGAAGGGGTATAGGCAACGCGTTGGATTAGCACAGGCGTTGATTCATAATCCCAAAGTATTGATTCTGGATGAACCAACTTCAGGACTTGATCCAAACCAGTTGGTGGAGATTCGGAAACTCATTAAAGAAATCAGCCTCGATAAAACCGTAATTTTTTCAACTCACATCATGCAGGAAGTACAAGCGTTGTGCGATCGTGTAGTGGTGATCAACCGCGGTGAAATTGTAGCGGACGATACGGTGGAACATCTTCTGCAAAAGCAAGGCGACCATGTTGTAGTGATAGCAGAATTTGAGAGGGGCGTTACAGCCGAACAACTTCAAAGCCTGGCCGGCATTTTAAACGTGCAATCGCTCGATACATTCAAATTCAAAGTAGTGGCTGAACGCGGAATGGATATACGACCGGTGTTGTTCCGTTTTGCAGCTGACAATAATTTATCACTTATCGGATTAAAGCAGGAGGAAAGCTCGCTCGAAAATATTTTTCATTCGCTTACAGCCAGGCCTTCCGTGGAGCATAACGAAAATTAAATTTACTTTGCTGCGTTTTTAAATCATGCTCCAGGTACTCTCAAAAGAATTCAGTAGTTTTTTAAACTCCCTCATTGCTTATGTAGTGATTGGAGTTTTTCTGATGGGCATTGGTTTGCTCATGTGGGTGTTTCCGGAAACCTCCGTACTTGATTACGGGTATGCCGACATGGACACGCTTTTTTCACTTGGACCTTATGTATTTATATTCCTGATTCCTGCCATCACGATGCGCAGTTTTGCAGAAGAGAAAAAAGCCGGGACGATGGAATTATTAATGACGAAACCGCTAAGTGATTGGGATGTTATTCTTGGTAAATTCTTCGCCAGTTTTTGCCTGGTGCTCGTGGCCTTGATCCCTACGCTGCTATATTACTTCTCGATCTATAGATTAGGAAATCCCGCAGGGAACATTGATACCGCTGGTATCATTGGCTCGTATATAGGTCTATGCTTACTGGGTGGAGTTTTTTGTTCGGTGGGAATTTTTGCTTCTTCGATTACCCCTAACCAGATCGTTGCATTTATAGTCGCGGCATTTCTGTGTTTTATATTGTTCTCCGGATTTGAGTCGCTGGCAACGCTAAACGTATGGTCGGCCAACGCCTTGCTGATAAAACAACTTGGTATACTATATCATTACGAATCCCTGAGTAAAGGCCTGATCGATAGTCGTGATGTACTATACTTTCTGAGCGTAATCTTTCTGTTATTGTCGGGTACAAAATTAATTTTGGGAAGCAGACAATGGTAAACTGGAAGAGCAAGGAACTCGGAGACTATCTATGGTTTGCCAACGGCATCGTGTTGGTGGTACTTCTTAATTTGGTTGCATCATATTATTTCTTCCGCGTTGACTTAACAGAAGAGCAGCGCTATAGTATCAAGCCTCAAACGCGCGAAATCCTCAACTCGCTGGAAGATGAGGTATATATCGAAGTTTTCCTGGAAGGAGAGTTGAATGCAGGCTTTCGCAGATTTCAGAAATCAATCAAAGAAACACTGGAGGAGTTCAGGATATATTCCGGCAATAAAGTAAACTATATATTCACGAATCCGGCCACGGCCAATGGCCAGAAAGCGCAAGCAGAGTATATGAATGATCTCGCCAGCCGAGGCATTCAGCCCACGAACGTCATCGACACAAAGGATGGGCAGCGTGTTGAAAAAATTATTTTTCCTGGAGCGATTGTTTCCGTTGGGGGAATGGAATCCGGATTGATGTTGCTGAAAGGAAGCACTGCAAAAACATCCGATGAAAGAATTAATCAGTCGATTGAAAATATAGAGTTCGAACTCATCAACACGATCTATACTTTGGCAAACACTAACCGCAAGCGAATCGGATTGGTTACCGGTCACGGTGAGTTAGAAGGTGCAGCCATCGCGAGTTTCAATAAAGATATACGCGAAGTATATGATGTATATAAAGTTGATTTAGCATCCAGTACAGACCTGAAGAAAAATGATGCACTGATCATTGCAAAGCCACGTATGGCATTTTCACCTACAGACAAATTCAAGCTCGATCAATATATCATGCAAGGTGGCAGAGTCATGTTTCTGTTAGATAGAATGGATGCAAGTATGGATAGTGCTGCTGTCGATAATTATTTTGCTGTTCCTTACGATCTCAATTTAGACGACCAGCTTTTTAAATACGGTGTTCGCATCAATCCGGATTTAATACAAGATCAAAGTGCAGCACCTTATCCGATTGTTACCGGTGAAACAGGAGGGAAGCCGCAGATGCAGTTGATCGACTGGCCTTTCTTTCCACTGATCAATCATTACGCGGAACATCCGATCACACGAAACCTCGATGCTGTTATTGTAAAATTTGCCAGCAGTATAGATACCGTGAAAGCACCCGGTATAAAAAAGATTCCGTTGCTACTCACATCAAACTATACGCGCACCATTACGGCTCCTGTAAATGTGAGCGTAAACGAATTGCGTAAAAATGTAAAGGCTGAAGATTTTTCGAAAAGTGCTATACCAGTCGGGTATTTACTGGAAGGCAGTTTCTCTTCGTTATTCAAAAACAGATTCCTGCCGGAGGGTGTTGATCAGGCAACCGTAATTGGAGAGAGTAAGCATACAAAACTTATTGTGGTTGCAGATGGTGATATCATCCGGAATGAAGTGAACCCACGAAGCAGGTTACCACAGCCATTGGGTTTCTATCCGTTTACAAACTATACATTTGCCAATCGAGAATTGCTCATGAATGCGTTGGCCTATCTTACGGAAGATAATGGATTGATTCAGGCACGCAGCAAGCAGATCAAGATCCGTCCGTTAGATCGTGAGAAGGTAAAGGAAGAAAGACTAAAGTGGCAGGTGATAAACCTGGGAGTTCCGATTCTGTTGCTAATTGTTTTCGGAGTGATCCGTGCGTATTGGAGAAAAAATAAATTTGCCAGATTCTGATATGCAGGAGAAAAAAAATAAACGGTTACTTCTTTCTCTCATCGTGTTGCTGTTGGCGACAGCAGTAGTCTTTTGGTTTGGCAAAAAAGATAACACGTATGATATAGATGAAAACATTTTCAGACAAGCAGATTTAAAAGCTGTGAATGAAGTTGTTCTTGAATCACCTTCCGGAAAGATTGACTTGAAATATATGGGCTCTGCCTGGAAAGTGAATGGTACTTACAACGCAGATCGTAATATGATCGAAGTATTGTTTGCTACCCTCCGTGAAGCCCGACCAAAAAGACCAGTGGTTGCATCACAACGTGATTCCATCGGTAAGGCGATGGCGCAACATGGTGTAAAGGTCTCGTTAATATCAGGAGGAAATATAGTGGAGGAATTTTTTGCTGCAGGAAATGATCAGAAGACGCAGGCTTATTTTAAAGGGACTTCAGACGATGTTCCTTATATAATGACAATTCCGGGATACAGGGTATATGTTTCCGGAATATTTGAATTGCCTGCAAGTGGCTGGCGCGATAAGTATGTATTCGGTTTTAACTGGCGTAACTTCAAAAATCTGGAAGCACATTTTCCGAATCACGATGCCGATAATTTTCTCGTAGAGATGGATGAAAGCTTCTTCGGAATTAAAGGTGTTGAAACGGATACTGCCAAGATCAACAATTACCTTGATGCTGTGTCGCTGCTCACCGTAGATGAATACATCGAAGCGACACCCAGGCTTGATAGCGTGACAAAAGCAAC
Source organism: Ohtaekwangia koreensis (assembly GCF_900167975.1). Lineage (GTDB taxonomy): Bacteria > Bacteroidota > Bacteroidia > Cytophagales > Cyclobacteriaceae > Ohtaekwangia > Ohtaekwangia koreensis. The sequence goes on along the minus strand of NZ_FUZU01000004.1, from coordinate 435,310 downwards.
CGCACCCTTGCTCACGTTAACCATTACGGATATTGCAGACAAAAAATATTCACTTAAAATATTTCCGCCCGATCGAACCGGACAATTTTTAGGGTTGGTGGAGAACGATTGGGCCTTACTTCACGAGAACAAAATCAGAACAATTCTTCATCCGAAAAGATATTTTATCAAATGATTTTCTGAGTTGTTGTTTTTTTGCATTTTTCAGGTCGTTTTATAATCCGGTTTTCTTTATAACTTTACCCCGCTTTACACAACCACAAACACTTTTTCACGAATGAAGTTCATCGTTAACTCTGCCTACCTCCTGAAGCAACTTTCTAACATTAATGGTGTAATTACCACAAATCCGGTAGTTCCTATCCTGGAGAATTTCTTGTTTGAACTGGAAAAAGGAAGTTTAACGGTAACTGCTTCTGATCTTCAGACCTCCATGATCACGGAGATCCAGGTTGAATCAAAAGAAAAAGGAAGCATCGCGGTACCGGCTCGTATCCTGTTGGATACACTTAAGAACCTGCCCGAGCAACCGGTTACATTTTCAATTGACGACTCTACTTATAGCGTAGAGATCATTTCTGACAACGGTCGTTATAAGCTCTCCGGTGAGAACGCTACGGATTTTCCGAAAGTGCCTACCGTATCCAATGACTTTTCTGCCGAGATCTCTACCGAGGTTTTATCTCGCGCGGTTAACAATACAATTTTCGCTACCAGCAATGATGAGCTTCGCCCTGCCATGACAGGTGTGTATGTAAATCTTGGCGATAAGAACACAACATTTGTTGCAACAGACGGTCACCGCCTGGTGCGCTATAGAAGAACAGATGTTAAATCGGATAATGGAAATTCGATCATCATCCCGCGTAAAGCATTGAACTTGTTGAAGGCAACGTTGCCATCTGAAAATACAGATGTGAGCCTGAACTTCAATATGTCGAACGCATTCTTCAAATTTGGTAACATCAAAATGATCTGTCGTTTGATCGATGAGCGTTTCCCTGATTACGATAACGTAATTCCTTCCGGAAATAATATCAAGATGACAATCGAGCGTAATGATCTGCTTGGTGCATTGAAACGTATTTCCATCTACGCAAATAAAACTACTCACCAGGTACGTTTGAAGATCACGGGCAGCGAATTGCAGATCTCTGCAGAGGATCTGGATTTCTCTAACGAAGCGAATGAAAGACTTAGCTGTGAGCACGAAGGTGAAGACATCGAGATTGGTTTTAACGCCAAGTTCCTCATTGAAATGCTGACGAATTTAGACTCCGATAAGATCAGATTAACAATGTCTGCTCCTAATAAAGCTGGTGTAATTTTACCAGTAGAGAAAGACGAAAGCGAAGATATACTGATGCTGGTGATGCCAGTAATGTTGAACCAGTACGTTTAGATTAACGACTGGTCAACCTTTAAATCCTAACCTAACCTTATTCCTGTTTTGTTGTATGAGAACAACACTCGTTGTAATTCTATTACTGATGATGGGCGTATCTGCCCAGGCTCAGTTCAATCAATCATTTGCTTCCTCCGATAAGAAAAGCGAAACACAGATTAGCCCTATAATTATTAATCCCGCTGGCTTGGGAGAGTATAAACCTTTTTCTCCTCCTGGATTGCGTATGCGTAATGCCGGTCGCACACTTACCATTTTAGGTGGTGCTATGTTGATTGGAGGAATCGCAGTTTTCGCCAGTGCAGAAGAATCCTACTATAGCACAGGATATAATTCCAATACCGGAAATTATGAAGAAGGCGATCCGAAAGCAGCACTTGGTGTAGTGATGATTGCTGGTGGTCTTGGTATGACAATTCCGGGTGTTATCCTTTGGAGTAAAGGAGCAAAAAAATACAAGCGCTACCTGGAGCAGCATGAAGGAGAAACAGTTTCATTCAACCTGAATGGAAATGGAGCTTCACTTTGTTACCGGTTTTAACAAAACTTCTTATACAAGTGCTCCGCGTTTTCCTAATTCAATCACTTCCATATTCTTAATTTCCTTTTTCACGATTTCAAATCGGACGATGGTTTTCATAACATGAAACCCGTGATTGCCGGCAGCACCTGGATTCATGTATAGCATTCCATGCAAAGCAGGGTCACGTTTGATTCGTAAAATGTGAGAGTGCCCGCAGATAAATATATCCGGAGTCTGCACGCGAAGAATTTTTTTTACTCTTGGATTATAATTAGGAGGCGCACCACCGATGTGCGTCATCCAGATCGTAAGTCCTTCGCAGGTGAAATGCAGATCTTCAGGATATAAAGCCTGCAGGTTTTTATCATCTATATTTCCATATACCGCCCGAAAAGGTTTAAACTTTTCAAGCTCATCGGCTACGATTTTTTCTCCTATATCTCCGGCATGCCATACTTCATCACAATCTTTAAAATACTCAAACACCTTTTTATCAAGGTAACTATGCGTGTCGGAAAGAAGACCTATTTTCATTTTTCAAAAATGGTGACAAAAATTAATAAACATAAAAACCGCTGTTATAAAATAGTATCGATACAATTCTACTTATAGAAACCGTGGTATAGGCAAACGTATTGAAGCACGTGCTATATTCATTAACTTGCAGGGAAACCTGCGCTACCTGTATGAAGTTTTCTTTACTCGCCCTTCTTTTTATATCCCCGTTATTTTCGTTCGCACAAGATCATGGATTTCCATATGGTCAGACTACCTACCGGGATCTCGATATCAAAGTGTATGAAAAAGACACTGCTGCTGTAGCCGTGATTTTGAACGAGTTTGGTGAAGCTTACATTGACAACAGCAACGACAATAATTTACTGTTTGAATATCACGCCAAGATCAAGATTCTGAAAAAGAACGGACTTGACCAAGCTGATTTCCAGATACCATTGTATAAAAATGAATCACGTGTTGAACGCGTTCGGTCAGTAAAGGCATCCAGCTACAACTATGAGAATGGAACCATGCGAGAAACGAAGCTGGAGAGTAAAAATCAATTTACTGAAAATGCGAGCAAGTATTTAGATATAGTAAAGTTCGCTATTCCTAATGTTCGCGTTGGAAGCGTGATCGAGGTACACTATATCGTCGAATCTCCTTTCATTTTTAATTTTCATAACTGGGAATTTCAAAGTGATATTCCCAAGGTGATGAGTGAGTATTGGGCCACGGTACCGGCAAACTATAAATTTAATATTACGCTGAAGGGATATCAACAGTTAAGCAAAAACGAAAGTGAACTCATCCGCGATTGCTATACTCCCGGAGGAGGATACCGTGCAGATTGCGCCAGGTTTAAATGGGCTATGAAAGATATACCGGCATTTAAAGAGGAGGAGTATATGACCGCAAAATCGAACTTCCTCTCCATGATCAATTTTGAACTCTCGGAAATACAATACTTTGATGGCCGCAAGAATAAGATTACCAAAGAGTGGAAGGATGTTGAAGAAGAACTTCGTCGGGATGAAAAATTCGGATTGCAAATAAAGCGTGGTAAAGATATCGTTGACGAACATGTAGAGTTGCTTTTAACAGGAGAGAGCGATCCGCTTGAAAAAGCAAAGAAGATATATGAGTTTATAAAATTATGGTATCGTTGGGATGACGTTTATGGTAAGTATAGCGAGTTCGGAATAAAAAAAGCGTTTGATAAGAGAGCAGGCAATGTTGGCGATATCAATCTTACTCTGATTGCTGCGCTGAAATATGCAGGCTTGAATGTAGAACCATTGATGTTATCGACTCGTGAAAACGGATTGGCAACGGAGATTCATCCGGTGCTAAGCGACTTCAACTACGTGGTTGCCAAGCTAAACATAAACGATAAGGTATATCTGCTGGATGCCACCGATGATTTTCTTCCGTTTGGATTACTACCACAGCGATGCCTGAATGGCAAGGGGAGGGTGCTGGGAGAGAAGGAATCTTATTGGTATGAACTGAAGCCTTCTGAGAAATCAAAGCGCATTACGTTGGTAAATCTCAAGCTGGAGTCAGATGGAATTTTTAAGGGTACACTTCAAACCACCTACAATGGTTATGCTGCACTGACCAAACGAAAAGAACTTCATAATGCCGGGAGTGATAAGGAGTTTGTACATGAGCTTGGTAAAAAGATGAATAATCTGGAGATCAAAGATTTTAAAATTGAAAATACTGATGTACTAAATAAGCCTCTTGTTGTGAAATTGGATATTGAAATGGCTGGTTATGAAAATATGAATGCCGCCAATTTCCTTTTCAACCCTTTCATCATTGGCCGCTGGGAGCAGAATCCATTCAAATCAGAGGAGCGACTCTATCCGGTTGACTTCGGAGTACCGCTGGATGAAACACTCATCCTCAACCTGGAATATCCAACGACAATCGAGCCCGTTGACCTTCCTCAAAAAATTGGTCTGGCATTACCGAATGCCGGAGGCCGCTACTTGTTTGATATTCAAAACATGCCAAATCGATTAACCATTAATAACTCATTGCAGATTTCGAAAACGATTTTTGCCTCTGAAGAATATCATTTTTTGAAAGAGCTCTTTAACCGGGTTATAGCAGTACAACAAGCCGACTTGGTCTTTAAGAAAAAGTGATGTTACATCCCTTTTATGGTGGAACTTCTTAATGATTTTCTAATGCAGCAGACTTAAACACACTTGTCAAGACTATAGTTGGTCCAATCTATACCTCAAAGTTTTTAAGAATCATTCTAAATTACATTTTATTATATATTTTCTACGTCAACTTGGCTTTCCGTTTATACCTTCGCGCGCAGTGATGGAATTGTATTAAAAACCTCATTTGAGGTAAGATTTTCGTCATTATTTATTGCGCAACGAATCAAATAAATTTGAAAAAATGAGTTCCGATAGTAGATTTGTGCCGCTTGTTTTGAAAACGGACACTGAACCTAACATGATAAAACATTTCACTTCTACCGCTTGCAAGTTCTTTACTCTCGTCCTCGTTTTCGCATTAATTAGTTTTAACAATTACGCTCAGGAAATTTCTAAAGATCCTGCTGCTATAAACGCAGGTCAGGCGTTATTTAATGCGAACTGTAAAGCTTGTCACAGAGTACAACAGAAATTGGTTGGTCCAGCATTGGCCGGTGTATATGATCGCACACCATCCATTGACTGGATCAAGTCTTTTGTAAAGAACTCATCAGCTGTCATTGCCAGCGGAGAGCCATACGCTGTAAAACTTTACAACGAGTATAACAAAACTCAAATGACTGCCTTCTCCTCTTTCAAGGACGAAGACATCATGAACATCCTTGCCTATATAAAGGCAGAAGCAGATAAGCCAGCACCAGACGCTGCAGCTCAAACTACACCAGACGGAGGTGGACAGCCCGCAGCAAACACAGGTCTTCCTTCAACATACCTCAATGTTATACTGGTTGGTATGATCATCATACTGATACTGCTGCTGATCGTATTGGGATTCCTGGTATCAGCATTGAAGAGATTCATCGATCAGAAAACTTTAACCGAAGAAGATAAAGAAGTTGTTCATCCAACAGTAACAACTGGTTCAATCTTCAAAAGCAGAGGCTTTGTATTTATAGTTGTATTCCTTACTGCAGCACTTGGTTTCAAAGCTGTGATCAACGGTCTATACTCTGTAGGTGTTCAACAAGGATATGCTCCGAAACAACCAATTGCTTTCTCTCACAAGATCCACGCTGGTCAATATGAAATTGACTGTAAGTATTGCCACGTTGGTGTGATGAAGAATAAGAGTGCTACAATCCCTTCTGTTAATATCTGTATGAACTGCCACAACCAGATCAAAACAGGTACAATCACAGGAGATGCCGAGATCGGTAAAATTGTTAAGGCATACGAAACGAATAAGCCAATTGAATGGGTACGTATTCACAACCTTCCTGACTTGGCATATTTCAACCACGCTCAACACGTAAATGTAGCAGGCGTTGAATGTCAGACTTGCCACGGTCCAATTGAAACTATGGATGTTGTTCGTCAACACTCCCTGTTAACCATGGGATGGTGTATAGATTGCCATCGTAAGACCGATGTTAATACAAAAGGCAATGCTTATTACGATAACCTGGTAGAGATTCACAATCAGTCCAAGAAAACACCAATGAAAGTAGAAGACATCGGTGGACTTGAATGTTCTAAGTGTCACTACTAAGATTTAAGAAGAATAACGATTAACTGAATAACGGATAACGATTCACTTTAAAATGGAAGAATCTAAAAAGGTATACTGGAAAGGCATCGAGCAGCTGGCAAACAATCCAGAGTTTGTGAAGAATGCTCATCATGAATTTGCTCAGCCTGGTCCGGAAGAAGACCTGGGACATTCGCGCAGGGATTTTTTGAAGATGATGGGTTTTGGTGTATCAGCAGTTGCATTGGCTGCCTGTGAAGCACCTATCCGAAAAGCAATTCCTTATGTTAACAAGCCGGTAGATATTGATCCAAGCTTGCCAAACTATTACGCCTCTTCATATATAAATGGAGGTGATTATTGCAGTATCGTAGTGAAGACCCGTGAAGGTCGTCCCATCAAAATAGAAGGTAACGCACTTTCAGCAGTTACAAAAGGTGGAACAAGTGCTCAGGTTGAAGCTTCTGTTCTTTCACTTTATGACAACGCTCGTCTTCGCGGTCCAAAAATCGGAAAAGATAAAATCAGCTGGGAAGATCTTGATAGACAAGTAATCTCAAAACTGAATGAGATATCTGGAAAAGGCGGACAAATCAGAATCGTTAGCAATACTATATTAAGTCCAAGCACAAAAGCTGCTATTGAGAAATTCAAAGCGACTTATGCGACAACACAAGTTGTTCAATACGATCAGACTTCTGCTTTTGGTATAGCGAAAGCAAATGAAGAGTCTTTCGGTACGGCCGTTATTCCTTCATATGATTTCAGTAAGGCGAAAGTGATTGTGAGTATTGCTGCAGACTTTATCGGTAGCTGGATTTCTCCAATCGAATTTACAAAGCAATACGCGCTGACTCGTGAGGTAAGTGAAGATAAGCGTGACATGTCACGTCACTATCAATTCGAATCAGTACTTTCTATAACAGGTGCTAACGCAGATCATAGAATTCAAATTAAACCTTCTGAAGAAGGTGCAGTGGCTGTAGTACTCTATAATTTATTAGCGGGTAAAGCAGGTAAGCCAGTTATCAGCGGAGGCGTTGAGAAACCTTATATAGCGAAAGCAGCAGAGGACCTTTGGGCTAACCGCGGCAACGCTTTAGTCGTAGCTGGTTCTAACGATAAATCAGTACAGGTTGTTATAAACGCCATCAACGATCTTTTAGGAAATTATGGTACAACAATAGATCTGAATACACCGGTTAACTATCGTCAAGGCGATGATGTTGCCATGACAAATTTTGTTGGTGAACTGGAAGGCGGTAAAATAGATGCAGTTATTTTTTATAACTGTAATCCGGTTTATGATTTCCCTACCGGAGATAAAATTGCAGCAGGATTGAAAGGCGTTGAACTTTCCATAGCAACAAGCTATAAGGAAGATGAGACTGGAACGCTTGCAAAGTATGTGGCACCTGATCATCATTTCCTTGAAGCATGGAATGATGCAGAACCAAAGAAAAACCATTTCAGCTTAGGTCAACCATCCATCACACCAATTTTCAAGTCGCGTGCAGCGCAAGAAAGTTTATTGGTATGGGCTAACGAACCTAAAGCCGATTACTTTGAATTTGTAAAAAATAACTGGAAGAGCTGGTTCTATAAAGATCAGACTTTCGACTTCCAAAGTTTCTGGGATAAGTGCTTATATGATGGTGTATATGAATTGCCAGCAACAGCCGCTGCAACTGCAGTAACTTTTGCAGGTAACGTAGGCGCTGCAGCAGATGCTATTGCAAGTAACTATAAAGCGGGCACTTGGGAATTGGTGATCTACGAAAGTGGTAACATCGGAAACGGCTCACAAGCCAACAACCCTTTGTTACAAGAGCTTCCTGATCCTATCACGAAAGCTACATGGGATCACTATGTAACCGTTGCACCGAAAGATGCTAAAGACATCGATTTTACTGAGAGTGTTACGAAGTATGCTACGATTACTTTCAATGGTAAGAGTGTAAAACTTCCGATGCTCGTTCAACCTGGTCAAACTCCTGGTACTATTGGTATCCCGGTAGGTTACGGAAGGACAAAAGCAGGTAAAGTAGCGGATGGCATCGGACAAAATATATACCCGTTCGTTAATCTCGTAAATGGTTCACTGAACTATACCGCGAACGTAACGTTCATTCCGACCTCTGAAACTTACCAGATTGCACAAACGCAAACGCACAATACCTATATGGGACGTGCGACTGTAGTGCAGGAAACATCATTGTCAGAATTCAAAGATAAGAACTGGGATCGCGAGTTTCATCCAAAGGTTGCTACCTGGACGGATCCTGAACATAAAGTTGCTCCTGGCGAACTTTCATTATGGAAAGGCCATGAGTATAACAACCACCACTGGGGAATGGCTATTGACCTGAACACATGTACAGGTTGTGCAGCATGTGTGGTGGCTTGTAACGTAGAGAACAACGTTGCTCTTGTTGGAAGAGAGGAAGTAATCAATCGCAGAGAAATGCATTGGTTGCGCATCGACCGCTACTATAGCAGTGATGCACCTGCGGATGATTGGAGAGGAGTGGAGGTTGCATCTGAAAACCCTGATGTAGTATTTCAGCCAATGCTTTGCCAGCATTGCAATAACGCACCTTGCGAAACAGTTTGTCCGGTTGCTGCGACAACCCATAGCACAGAAGGTCTTAACCAAATGACGTATAACCGTTGTATCGGTACACGTTATTGCGCTAACAACTGTCCATATAAAGTAAGACGTTTCAACTGGTTTAAATATCACGATAACAGTCAATTCGAAGCTGCTAACCCAGCGATGAATACCGACTTAGGTAAGATGGTATTGAACCCGGATGTAACTGTACGTTCACGGGGTGTAATGGAGAAATGTTCATTCTGCGTACAACGTATACAAGCTGGTAAACTTACTGCGAAGAAGGAGAGAAGACCTTTGAAAGATGGTGAAGTTGTAACCGCTTGTTCTGCAGCCTGCTCAACGGGAGCGATTGTGTTCGGGGATATCAATAATCCTGAAAGCAAAATCTCCAAGCTTTTGAAAATCAGACCGCTTGACGAAAAGAAACCACACAGTATTGATAAGGTTACTGATAACCCACGTGCCTACCAGGTATTGGAGGAAATCGGAGTGAAACCAAATATCTGGTACCTTACGAAAGTAAGAAACAAGGATACAGCAAAAGCGTAGGCCATTTATCGCTCATGTATAGTGAGCAATATATGTGCAAGACAACACACTCACACGCACGATAACTATAACGAATAACGGATAACTTTTTTAAATAAATGCAAGTTACGTCATCAGTTCGCGATCCCTTGGTAACCGGAGGTAAAACGGTAAAAGATGTTTCGCACGATATCAGCCGGCACGTGGAGAATAAGCCGCCAAAATCATGGTGGTTAGCGCTGGCTATTTCGCTGGTACTTTTTGTCTACGGGTTCTACTGTGTGTGCACAGTACTTTGGAACGGTATAGGAGTATGGGGGTTAAATAAAACAGTAGGTTGGGCGTGGGATATCACCAACTTCGTTTGGTGGGTTGGTATCGGTCACGCGGGTACACTGATCTCCGCGATCTTGTTGCTGTTCCGTCAGAAATGGAGAATGTCCATTAACCGTGCAGCAGAAGCGATGACGATCTTCGCTGTAATATGTGCTGCGACTTTCCCGCTCATTCACATGGGACGTCTTTGGTTGGGATTTTATTGGGCGCTTCCACTTCCCAACGCGTTTGGCTCCCTTTGGGCCAACTTTAACTCGCCACTGTTGTGGGATGTGTTCGCGATCTCAACATACTTTACGGTATCATTAGTATTCTGGTATATAGGTCTTATCCCTGACTTTGCAACAATCCGCGACCGTGCTGTTGTACAAGGTAATAAGATCAGAGCTGAAGTATATAATGCTTTGAGCTTCGGCTGGCAAGGTGGTGCTAAAACCTGGATGCGTTATGAAGCAGTTGCTTTGATCCTTGCAGGTCTTTCAACGCCACTCGTATTGTCGGTTCACACAATCGTATCAATGGACTTTGCTACATCCGTTATTCCGGGTTGGCATACAACGATCTTCCCTCCATACTTTGTGGCTGGTGCGATCTTCTCTGGCTTCGCGATGGTATTGACGTTGTTGCTGATTACTCGCGCAGTATTTAAACTGGATGACTACATCACAATCTATCACATAGAATTGATGAACATCATCATCATCGTAACAGGTTCAATTGTAGGAGTTGCATATATTACTGAGTTGTTCATATCCTGGTATTCAGGCGTTGAATATGAAGGCTATGCATTCTATAACCGTGTTCAAGGTCCTTATGCTTGGGCATACTGGTCAATGATGACGTGTAACGTAATCTCTCCTCAGTTATTCTGGATCAAGAAAATCAGAACGAGCATCGTTGCAACCTTTGTACTGTCTATCATCGTGAACATCGGTATGTGGTTTGAGCGTTTCGTGATCATTGTAACGTCACTGCACCGCGATTATATACCATCAAGTTGGACAATGTTCCACCCGACTATGTATGACATTGGTGAATACGTATTCACTTTCGGTTTATTCTTCACCGCATTCCTTTTGTTCGCGAAGTTTTTCCCGGTGATCAACATGGCCGAAGTGAAGAGCATTGTGAGATCGGATTCTGAAAAAGTGTCTCACGGTGCGCATGTAGACGAAGAGGTTCACGCTTAATAAAGACTTGAAGAAATGAACGCAGATAAAAACTTTGTAGTAGGCGTATTTGACAATGAGGAGGTGCTACTCGATGGCATCGGTAAAGTGCGCACAAATGGTCTGAAAATTCATGATGTATTTTCTCCATTCCCTGTTCACGGTATAGATGATGCATTGGGATTGAAAAAATCACGTCTTCCGAAAGCCGCTTTTTTATTCGGACTTACAGGAACCAGTCTTGCATTAACTATGCAGATATGGATGCTGGGATATGACTGGCCAATGATTATCGGTGGTAAGAACTATGCTTCGTTGCCTCCTTTCATTCCGGTAACATTCGAGTTGACAGTTCTGCTTTCAGCGTTAGGAATGGTTGCAACATTCATGATCATCAGTGACCTGAAGCCTTACAGATGGCCTCGCCAGTTTGATGTGAGAAGTACAGATGACAAGCACGTAATGGCCATCGATCTGGCATTGAATGGTGGTAAAAGTAAAGAAGAGATTTCACGCATCTTAAAGGATGCAGGAGCTTCTGAAGTAAACGAAAAGAATTTTGAATAATCATAGAAAATTGACCATGCGTTTTGTAACAAGCTTGTTCGTAGGACTTTCAGCCGCTGTGCTGTTAACATCATGCGGTGCTGGTGGTGAAGATCAGGGTACAGAATATGCACCTAACATGTATCACTCCGTTGCCTATGAACCCTATACTCAAATCGTAGATGAAGATGCAGGACGTTGGGTGACTTCTATTGAATACCCTGATGGACACGCTGAATACTTCAACTCCAATAAATTCAATCCAAGCCGTATGAATATGCGCGAGCCTGCAGCGAATACTGTAAGCCGTAATAAAAACGGATGGCTCCCATATCGTTTGGGTAAGGACAGTCTTGCATTTGCAGCTTCACACATGAAGAACCCATTGGATTCTACTGCTGAGATTATTGCTTCCGGCAAGGCCCTATATGAAATGTACTGCGATCATTGCCACGGTCCGAAAGGTGCTGGTGATGGTAAAGTTGCTGCCGGTGTAAAAATCGATGGTGTACAAAAAGGTAATTATAACGGTGTTCCGGATTATAAATCCGGTGCTTTAAAGGACATTTCAGAAGGTCATATTTTCCACGTGATCACACATGGTAAAGGTTTGATGTGGGCACATGGCTCACAGATCAGCCCTGAAGATCGCTGGAAGATCGCAAAGTATGTAAAAACACTGCAAAAATAATAGCCTCTGTTGTCAAGTAGTCTTGATCAAGCAAACGACTCGACAACACAGAAACTTTAACGAATAACGATTAACGAATAACGGAACTGAAATGGCTCATCACGTAGAAGTTGTTGAAGAACAATATGTATTTAGATCAGAGACCAGGAAGAAACTATTCATGCTCCTTGCGTTAGGAGTAGTGTTTTTCATCCTGGGCCTTGTGTTTGCTATGAATGACAGTGGTCATCATGAAGCAGCACATGGCGGAGGTCATGCATCAGTAGCAGAAGCTCAAAAATTAGTAGCATCTGCAGATCAGCATGGCGCTGCTTCGGAAGGTCACGGACATGTTGAGGCAGGAGGAGAGCATCATGAAAAACCGTTGTGGATCAGAAGACTGTTTACTACACTGTGGATGAACAATGTTTTCTTCACAGGCTTCGGTATCATCGGATTATTCTTTGTCGCCATTCAGTATGCAGCTCAAGCTGGTTGGTCTGTTGGTGTAAAACGTATTGCATTGGCGATGGGAACCTGGATTCCTTTAGCAGGTATATTAATGCTTATCACTTGGTTCGTTACGAATCACGATATATTTCATTGGACACACAGTTCTTTGTATGATAGTAAGGGTGCTGATTTCGATCCGATCATAAATAAAAAAGCTCCATTCTTTTTCTGGCCTTTAGCGGGTGGTACGTTTCCTTTGTTCTACATCGGACGTATGGTGCTTTTCTTTGGATTGTGGTATTACTTCTTCCTGCAGATCAGAAAGAACATGGTGGCAGAAGATCTCGAAGCTACCAATGCATACTGGTATAAGAATCGCGTAATGGCAACCGTATTCCTGATTTTCTTTGGCGTAAGTTCTTCAATAGCTGCCTGGGATTGGGTAATGAGCATAGATACGCATTGGTTCTCAACGATGTTTGGCTGGTATGTATTTGCAAGCTGGTGGGTAACTGGTTTGGCAACTATAACTTTAATCGCTGCACATTTGAAATCAGCCGGTTATTTGAAAATTGTAAATTCAAATCACCTTCATGACTTAGGTAAATTCTGCTTTGCATTCTCTATCTTCTGGACATATATATGGTTTGGTCAGTTCTTGTTGATCTACTATGCAAACATTCCTGAAGAAACTGTATACTTCATTGAGCGGATGAGAACGAGTCCATATAGCTGGATATTCTATCTCAATCTTATCTTAAACTTTGTACTTCCTTTCTTGTTATTGATGACAAGAGGTTCAAAACGTCAATTGTCTACACTCAAATTAGTTTGTCCAATCATTATCGTTGGTCACTGGTTTGATTTCTTTAACATGGTAACCCCTGGCGTTCTGAAACACGAAGGTGGAGTAGGATTACTGGAGATCGGTGTTGCTTTGATTTTTGCAGCCGTATTCCTTCTGGTAGTACTGAACAGCTTGTCTAAGATACCGCTGTTCGGAAAGAATGATCCAATGTTACAAGAGAGTCTTCATCACCACATTTAATATATAGAAAGCGCTATGATGAGTTTGATTATTTTTCTAGGTGTTGTTCTGGTCCTTGTGATCCTGTTCCTGATCTTCAGGCTCAGCACCCTGGTAGGTATTGCGAAAGGAAAAAAGGAAAGTTATGTGGGGGAGAACAATAGTGTTCACGGTGTACTCTTCATCGTTTTCACGGTGTTGGGATTAGCCGCTTTTTTCTGGTATTCCTATACATATTTTGATGTTTATACTTTGCCAATTGCGTCTGAGCATGGCAAGCGTACAGATTCACTCTTCTGGATTACAATGGCTGTTACTGTTGTCGCTTTTGTGATCATCAGTATTGTTATGTTCGTGTTCATCTATCAGTATCGTTATAAAGAAGGAAGAAAAGCTAAATTCTTTCCGGATAACCACTACCTGGAATTGACTTGGACTATCGTTCCTGCGATTGTATTGGCGGTATTGATTTTCACAGGTCTTCGTACCTGGAATGACATCACGGCACCAGCATCAAAAGAAGCAGAAGTGATTGAGGTTATAGCACAGCAATTTGCATGGACAGCACGTTATCCTGCTAAAGATAAAGAACTTGGAAAGGTTAACTATAAATTGATCGATGCAGTAAATGAATTCGGTCTTGATCTTTCAGATAAGAACTCATTTGATGATTTCAAATCTCTCGAACTTCACTTTCCTGTGGATGAAGAGATCCTTTTAAAGATCAGAGCTAAGGATGTTTTGCATAGTGTGTTTTTACCGCACTTCCGTGTAAAGATGGATGCTGTACCAGGTATGCCAACGCAATTCAAGTTCAAGGCTACAAAGACTACCGAAGAGATGAGAACGGAAACCGGTAATCCAAATTTCAATTATGAATTGGCTTGCACAGAGATCTGTGGTAAAGGTCACTTCTCTATGAGAATGCCGGTTGTGGTAGAGGACAGAGAGTCATACGATCGCTGGAAAGCTTCACAGGAAGCTTGGTTGAAACAGAATCCGGATTACTTGAAAAACGTACCGGCACAGTTGAAAGAAGCTGCGATGATTAAGGCAGGTTTGCAAAAAGATCCTGGCGCTGGCGTAGCAGCAGTGAAAGAATAAGAGTTTCGAATCAAAGAATTATCAAGACATGGCAACGACCGATATTCACATCCATCAAAATGTACACCAGCATGATGATCATGGCCACGAGCATGATGAGCATCACGAAGGTAACTTTTGGACAACCTATATTTTCAGCCAGGATCACAAGATCATTGCAAAACAATTCCTGATTACAGGTATATTCTGGGCTTTGTTGGGAGGAACACTTTCTGTGATCTTCCGTCTTCAGCTTGGTTTTCCTGACATGAACCTCGATTGGTTAAAACCAGTGTTGGGTGAATGGATCACAGCAGAAGGAAAACTTGATCCTGAATTTTACCTCGCGTTGGTTACGATGCACGGAACTATCATGGTGTTCTTCGTACTTACTGCAGGTTTAAGTGGTACATTCTCAAACTTCCTGATACCACTCCAAATAGGTGCCCGTGATATGGCATCTGGTTTCATGAATATGCTTTCATACTGGTTCTTTTTCTTATCCAGTGTGCTCATGTTCATTTCCTTGTTCCTTGAGACTGGCCCCGCAGCAGGTGGTTGGACTATATATCCTCCATTGAGTGCGTTGCCACAAGCCATTAAAGGATCTGGAATGGGGATGACTCTATGGTTGGTTGCTATGGCGTTCTTTATTGTTAGTTCACTGCTGGGGAGCATCAACTATATCACCACTGTAATCAACATGCGTACACGTGGTATGTCGTTTACAAGAATGCCACTTACGATCTGGGCGTTCTTCTTTACAGCGATTATCGGTATACTTTCATTCCCTGTATTATTCGCTGCAGCCTTATTGTTGATCTTCGATAGAAGTTTTGGTACAAGCTTTTACTTGTCAGATATATACATTGGTGGCGAAGCATTGGCACACGATGGTGGTAGCCCTGTTTTGTTCCAGCATTTGTTCTGGTTCCTCGGACACCCTGAAGTATATATCGTATTGTTACCTGCTTTAGGTCTATCATCTGAAATTATAGCTACAAACTCACGTAAACCGATCTTCGGTTACAAGGCAATGATTGGTTCGATGTTGTTCATCGCGATCCTGTCATTCATCGTGTGGGCACACCATATGTTCGTAACCGGTATGAACCCTTTCTTAGGTTCTATCTTCATGCTTCTCACATTGATCATTGCAGTACCTTCTGCTGTGAAGATATTTAACTATGTAACAACACTTTGGAAGGGTAACATTGTATTTACTCCTGCCATGTTGTTCTCGATCGGATTGGTATCATTCTTCCTGACAGGCGGTATCACAGGTATATTCCTTGGTAACTCTGCTATTGATATTCAATTGCACGATACATACTTCGTAGTAGCTCACTTCCACCTTGTAATGGGTAGCGCATCGTTCTTCGGTATGCTGGCAGGTATATACCACTGGTTCCCAAAAATGTTCGGACGTATGATGAACGAAACACTTGGACAAGTACACTTCTGGCTCACATTTGTAGGTGTATACCTGGTGTTCTTCCCAATGCATTATATAGGTATAGCAGGTTTCCCAAGAAGATATTATTCATGGACAAACTTTGAAACTTTCAGTGGCTTCACCGATTTGAACATGCTGGTGTCAATCGCTGCGATTGGAACATTGATAGCACAGTTTATCTTCTTGTTCAACTTCTTTTATAGCATCTGGCGCGGTCGTTTAGCTCCGCTGAACCCTTGGAACTCAACTACGCTTGAGTGGACAACACCACGCAATCCTGGTCATGGTAACTGGGTAGGAGAGATTCCTTCTGTGTACCGCTGGCCATATGACTATAGCAAGCCTGGTGCAAAAGAAGATTTTATTCCTCAGCACATTCCTTATTCTGAAACACCTGAATCTAACCTTCCACATGAGAACGAGCTGATTAAGCTCGAGACTTCTAATGGAGAAGGAGCGATCATTGTTGAAGGTAATAAACACTAATTAAAACTCAGTTCAAGGTTTCAGGTTTCAGGTTCAAGGTTGGGAATCAACACTGAATCTGAAATCTGGAACCTTAAACTTTATAGACATGCGGTCTTTTCGCAGACTTACGATCTCAACGCTTATTGCTGTTTACCTTTTGATTTTGGTAGGGGGAATTGTACGCAGCACTGGCTCAGGTATGGGATGTCCCGATTGGCCCAAATGTTTTGGAAGTTGGACACCGCCACAATCAGTATCTGAACTCCCTAGTAATTACAAAGAGATTTACGCGGCATATCGCCAAAAGAAAAATATCCGCTTTGCTAAATACCTGAATGCTCTCGGCATGGAGGATACAGCACAAAAGTTGCTACAGGATCCTTCTGTTCTTCAGGAGAATGATTTTAATCCTACCAAAACCTGGATAGAGTATATCAATCGTATTGTAGGAGTCATCATTGGGTTTTTAATTTTTCTCGTGTTTGTGTCTTCTGTCAGGTTCTGGAATACCGAGCGAAGACTCACCGTAATCTCATTACTCACTTTTATATTGGTAGGGTTTCAAGGGTGGATCGGTTCATTTGTAGTCTCCACTAATCTCACACCCTGGACAGTGACGGTACATATGTTCCTGGCGCTTTTGATAGTTGCCATGCTGATTTATCTGTGGCATCGAAGTAGCTATTCAACCATGATTAATTCACCCCTTGGATTTTGGTGGTTGCTAGTCTGTATAGCGGTGCTGTTAGTGCAAACATTGCTCGGTACACAAGTGCGTGAAGCTATAGATCGCGTAGCAACGTGGGCGTCCCGTGAAATCTGGACTGCGAATCTTGGAGTTGAGTTTATACTTCATCGTTCGTTCTCCTGGATCGTGCTGGTACTGCATGTTGGATTAATACTCAATTTGCGTAAAACTGAAGGCTCAAAAGCTTTCCTCCTTGTCTTAATCATGCTAATTTTGGGCACTATTTTAACAGGGACGGGCATGGCTTATTTTGGTGTGCCACCATACCTTCAGCCCTTGCATTTGCTGTTTGCCACAACAACTTTTGGCGCTCAGTTTTTGCTCTTGCTGAAGTTAAACCGGAAAGAAGAATCAGTAGTAACAAATTAAATGATAGCAGGACAAATACATCAACTAACAGGTGCAGCGTTTGCCGGAGCAAAGGCTAAAGCATATTGGGAATTGCTGAAATTCAGATTGTCATTTCTGGTAGCTTTTTCATGTGCTTTTGGTTTTGTATTGGGAACATCTCGTGTTGACTGGTTTGTCCTTGCGATGGTATTTATCGGAGGTTTCTTACTTTCCGCATCATCCGTAATTGTTAATCAGATTATAGAAAAAGACCTGGATAAATTAATGACGCGCACGATGAACAGGCCGCTGCCTACTGATCGTGTTACTATTAATGAAGCTATCACAGTTTCTGCAATTTGTTTTGTATCCGGTGTAGGATTATTATTGATCTATACCAATCCTCTAACAACAGCACTTTCTATTCTGTCTATGGTGTTATATAGTTTTGTATATACACCCCTGAAAAGAGTAGGGCCTATAGCTGTATTTGTAGGCGCAATTCCAGGAGCACTTCCTCCGCTTTTAGGATGGACTGCAGCAACAGGAACTATATCTCACGAAGCGCTTATTATTTTTGGAATACAATTCATCTGGCAGTTTCCTCATTTCTGGGCTATTGCCTGGGTTGCCGATGAAGATTATAAAAAAGCAGGTTTCAAATTACTTCCGTCAAGCGGAGAAAAGGATTTGAATACAGCAGTGCAAATCATGATCTATACCATGTGCCTGATACCATTGGGAATGTTACCAGCTACATTTGGAATTACAGGTGTTAACTCGGCTATAGTAGCAACCATCTGTGGAGTACTTTTCTTCGCACAGACATTCTCGTTGATGAAGTCTGGTGACAGGAAAGCTGCTTTGAAAATCATGTTCGGTTCTTTTTTGTATTTGCCGATTGTACAGATTGCATACTTATTAGATAAAGTTTGATAAGAAGGGAAGGAGAACAGTATGGTACCAGAAATTAAAATAGTAGAAGAAGCAAAGAGTCCACTGGCAATGAATCCGAAGAAATTCGGACTGTGGCTTTTTATAGCAACCGTGATAATGCTTTTTGGTGCCTGGACCAGTGCCTACATCGTGAAGCGTGGTGACATGGGTTGGTCGGAGATTATTGTGCCAGATTTATTCTGGATAAACACGGGGATTATTCTGGCGAGCAGTGCTACAATGGTATGGGCTGTGCGCGCTGCACGCAAAGACAACCTTGAAGCGTTGAAGATAGCGTTAAGCATCACTACTATACTCGGTATAGCATTTGTCATCGGCCAGTTTATGGCGTTCGATCAAATGGTGGCATTGAAAGAGCATTTTACAGGCGGCCCTGTATCGCATTCATTTGTATATGTATTAAGTGGTGCGCACGCAGTTCACTTGGTGAGTGGAGTGATTTTTCTCATCATCGTGCTGGTGGCTGCGTTCCGTTTGAAAGTGCATTCCAAAAACATGAATCAAATAGAAATGTGTGCCACGTATTGGCATTTTTTGGATGTTCTTTGGCTATATTTGTTCGTCTTTCTGCTATTGAATAAATAGACGTTAGACATTTTACGGCACAGAGTATAAAATGAAGTATACTTGATGCTGATTGAATTAAGAAACTGAACTAATAACGATAAATTAAAATGGCAAGTACCTCAGTAGCAACAGCTCCGGGACGGAGCGCCTGGGATGGCGGAGCATCACCAATGGGTGCCAGTTATGGTAAACTAATGATGTGGTTCTTTTTGCTGTCAGATGCTTTTACTTTTTCTGCACTTCTTATCACATACGGTTTGGTGCGTTCAGCACATCCGGTATATACAGGTGCAGTAAGTGCATTTAAATTTTCCGCTGGCTACTGGCCTATACCTGAAAGAGTATTTGAAGCTGTTCCGTTCTTACACGGAGTTGAAGCTCCATTGGTGTTTGTGGGTATCATGACATTCATTCTCATCATGAGTTCTGTAACGATGGTGTTGGCAGTTGAAGCCGGTCATCGTATGGATCGCGTTGCTGTTGAGAAGTGGATGCTTTGGACTATACTCGGTGGTATAGCTTTCTTAAGCTGCCAGGCGTGGGAGTGGTCACACTTTATCCATGGAAGTGAAGCAGGTAAAGCTGTTGTTGAAGGAACTACATTCTTTGGAGCAAACCTGGTGCATAACCAATACGGTCCTCCTGATTTTGCCGCATTCTTCTTCTTCATAACAGGTTTCCACGGTTTTCACGTATTCAGTGGAGTTTGTTTGAACTTCCTCATATACTATAACACAGTAATGGGTGTGTACGACAGAAGAGGTCATTATGAAATGGTAGAGAAAGTCGGTTTATACTGGCACTTTGTAGACCTGGTTTGGGTATTCGTATTTACCTTCTTCTATCTAGTATAATTTAAGAAACGCTAACTGTTAATAGAATAAAGATGGCACACACTGAAGAAACTCTACATATAAATGTATTGCCTCCGGATCGCGCAAAAATTAAAAAACTTTGGATGACTGCACTCATATTGCTGGTCATTACGATCCTGGAATTTATTGTAGCATTTACGGTTCCGCATGAATACAAAGACCTTCGCGTTTGGATATTCATTACCATGACTATTGTGAAAGCTGGTTATATAGTAGGTGAATTCATGCACTTACGCTACGAAGTGAAAGTATTGATCTGGTCTATTCTGATCCCGATGATCTTTATCGTATGGATGCTCGTAGCATTTATATATGAAGGTATGGCGATTTCTGCAGTCAGATAATTTGTAAAAAATATATAGTATATAGAGGCTTAGGTGTGAACTTAAGCCTCTTTCATTTAGAATTGAATAAATGAAAAGTTGATCCTTCCTTGGTGGGATCAACGAGTAATATGAAAGGCAACAAAATAATTTTTCTCTTCCTCGCGTTTTTACTACCGATTTGTATTTTTCTTTTTCTCAAGTTCTTTGGTAAAAATGAATTTGCAGTAGAGCCGCTATATGGTACGATCGCTCCTGATGTACAGGAAGGATGCGCACCCGTATCTATTCCGTATTATGTTCCGGATAGTGTTACAAGCGCATTATCGTTTGGAAATGATAGCCTTGTATTGGTGATTTTCGGGAAGCCTGACAAAGAGGGTGCAACGCAACTAATGCGTATTGATGAAGAATTTCCTGAAGATAAGATCCAGCAAAAGATAATCACAGATGCAGATCCTCATTTTTCCTCCTGGAAGAAATGTATATTCTTTCTGAAGGAACCTTTTGATGTGATACTGGTTGATAGAAAGGGAATCATACGAGGACAGTATGTCTCAAACGATCGTGAAGAAATGGACAGGCTACTCACAGAAATCGCCATCATTCTTAAAAAATATTAATTGTCATATATATGGAACAATCTCTGGATGTTCAAAAAGAACCGTATAAGAAACTCATCATCGCGGTGTCTATACTTATTCCTGTAGTAGTAGCGATCTTGTTTGGAGTTAAAGTTCCGGGATACGACCTCTCGTTCCTTCCACCGATTTACGCTGCCATCAATGGCATCACTGCAGTACTGTTGATTACAGCCGTAATAGCAGTAAAGAACGGGAAGCTAAAGCTTCACGAAACGATCATGAAAATATGTATAGGGCTATCAGTAGCCTTCCTGGTAATGTATGTGCTTTATCACATGACCAGCGATACAACCGTGTACAGAGGAGAAGGAATGATTCGCTACGTTTATTATTTTATCCTCATCACACACATTTTGCTGTCCATTGCCATCATTCCGTTAGTGTTATTTACATTTTCACGCGCATGGTTTGGCAACTTTGAACGGCACAAAGCATTGGCTAAATTTACATTCCCGTTGTGGTTGTACGTGGCGGTGACAGGCGTGATCGTCTACCTGATGATCAGTCCCTATTATCAATAACACCGATCGATAGGTCTTCAATAAATTTGGAATAGATTTTTAAACAGTAACGCAGTATGATGACAAGAATTGTAACAACAGCTTTGCTCGTCCTTTTCATAAGCGTAAATGATGTACTGGCACAATGTGCTATGTGCCGCTCCACATTGGAGAATAATTATTCAAATGGAAATCCTGGCATCGCAGCCGGCATCAATACGGGCATCCTATATCTATTGGTATTGCCGTACCTGGCCGTTATGCTCCTCGGTTATTTCTGGTATAAATCAAGTAAGAATGCCCGCACCGAGTTATCTGAAAGCGCTGCTTCAAGGTAAGTGTCCGCGCTGTCGCAAAGGACCTATATTTAAATACCCCGCCAGTAATCTTTCCAAGTTTACTGTGATGAACGAACGCTGCCCACACTGTGACGTGAGGCTGGAACCTGAACCTGGATTTTATCAAGGCGCTATGTATGTGAGCTACGGATTTACGGTAGCCGCGTTAGTAGCTATGAGCATCATCTTCTATCTTTTCTTCTCCCACAGTTCCGAGTGGTTCCATATAGGTACATTCATTGCGTTAATGGTGCTTCTCATTCCTGTGAATTACAGATACTCACGCATTTTATATCTATACTTTTTCGGGGGGATTAAGCCTCTGGATGAAAAGTAGACTGGACAGATTTTTGTGGTGCTATAGCGATTAACGCGGAATGATCGTTAACTTTAACGATCATCACCCTTAGGCAGATTGCACTTTGAAATCGAAGTTAAAACTCATCGTAGCATGTATACTTTTCCTGGTAGCCGGACTTCTGGCGGCATACTATTCCTATCAGCAACCTTCACCACGGCTGTATGCGGAAAAGTTATCCGAAGGGGTTGCCAGGGAAGTTGAAGCGATTGAAAAAGAAGCTTCCACTATAATTCAAGCCGGAGTCACAGACTCCGCTATGTATGCAACAACACAATCTGAATATTCTTTCTTCCTATATGATAAAGGTTCTTTAGTATACTGGACAAACAACAAGTTTGTCCCCACGTTTGCATCAGTATCTGATCCCTTTATACTCAAGCTCTTAAAGTCTGGTAACAGCGATTATCTCGCACGCAAGTGGGCTATAGCGGGGCAGAAGTTTCTGGTAGGCGTCATTCCACTATATAAGCGGTACCCGATTACCAATGACTACCTCAGCATAGAATGGAACAAGCGAATCTTTCCAACCCGAAATATATTTATCCTGGAAGGAAATGCAACGGTAGGTATACCGGTTTGCGTGAAAGATGCATGCCCTTTTAAAGTAAATATTCTCAACGAACATTTACTCTTTCCTGAGCGTGCAGCGGCCGCAGTGATACTTCTTTCGATCGCTGTTGTTTTGGCAATCGTGCTGGTATACCGTGAAGCAAGACGGATAAAGTATCCGGAAGTGGGATTTATCATTCTTTACTTTTTCTTGCTGGGCTTACGAACAGTGATGGTGGGATTTAATTTCCCCGCTGCATTTGTTTCATCCGATCTTTTTAACCCGCAAATCTTTGCCTCGTCAACCTTAAATGCATCGCTTGCAGATCTTGTACTCAATGAGGCTGCAGTGCTTTTACTTTGCTTCTATATATTCAGACACTATATACATGGCAAAGGGTTACTCCGACTCGTACATCATAAAGTATGGTCGTGGCCAATCTCTTTTTTATTTGCTGCCTGTATACTTTTTGCTGCGCTTTTTCCATTTGTAGTAATCCAGACGCTCGCCAACAACTCTGTGATCGTACTCGATATAGCACAATCCCTGAAAGTAGATATACTTCGTATAGTTGCCTTGATAGCCGTGGTGATGGCAGGTATATGCTCGTTTCTTTTTTCGCATGCCTTCATTCGTCTTCTGGTAGCAGGTGGAAGTTATGTGAAGATCATCGTGTCATTTCTGTTGGCTACAGTATTGTTTGTAGTGATAAATGAATTCACCGGGCAAGAGTATATATCTTCACTCGTGATGGTGGTGCTTTATTGCATAGTGGTATATGCTTTAAAATTATACAGGAGCTTGAAACGGTTAAGCTTCGCGACCTTTGCTTATTTGTTCGTTGCTCTGTTTTTTATGGCAGCGAATGGTGCCTATACGCTTCAATATTTTGCTCATAAAAAGAAAATTGAAAATCAGTTTAGGTTTGCCAGTAACTTTTTGATTGATCGCGATGACTTTGGAGAGTACTTGCTATCCGAGACTGCCTCCAATGTGTCGCAGGATATTTTTATTCAGAAACGAATCACGAGTATATTTCTAAGCTATGACGCCATCCGCCAGAAAATAAGACAGGTATTTCTGCCCGCCTATTTTAATAAGTATGATGTCGATATATTTTTATTCAACGCGGCCGGGCAACCGCTGGATGATCTAACCTCAACTACATTTTCAGGATTAATTGCGCGGTACGACCAGGAAGCATATCGCACACAGTATGATAATGTATATTTCATCAATAGTCCGGAAGAGGAAGTTGCACAGCAATACTTGGTTCGTGTGCCGATTCGCAAGCAAGGTACTATATCAGGCCATGTTGTCCTCCAGCTTTCGCTGAAGAAAATTATTCCTGAAAATGTATACCCTGAGTTACTGGTTGATAACCGATTCAAACAATTCTTCCGCGAACAGGATATAAGCTATGCTGTTTTCTCAAGTGACAAGGTGTTATATAGCTCAGGAGATTTTAACTACGATCAGCTGTTTAGTATATCCTTGTTTGGCAATCCTGAAATCCATACGTCCGGTATAGCATTCAGTGGATATGACCACATTGCTGTGGAAGATGAAAACGGACGCATTGCAGTAGTCTCTTCACAACGCTCATCACTGACGTCTAAACTGTCTGGTTTTTCTTTCTTAATGGTGACCGGCTTAATGATCATCCTTGTATTGATTGTCGTGCAGGGTGCTGTGAATTATATACGTGGCGATAAATTATACTTTACGGCACGTATACAATTGCTCCTGAATCTTTCTTTTTTTCTGCCGCTAATCATTGTGAGCGTGATTACGTTACAGCTTATCAGCAGGTCATCTCAAAATCAATTGAATGAAGAATACCTGCGCAAGGCAAGAACTATAGGGGAGCAGATCTCGGGAAGGTTAAGTGATGTGTCGGAAGCCGGTGCTGATTACGTAAACAGCTTCTTTGAAGGACAGGTGAATAGCCTGGCAAAACTTGATAACCTGGACATTAACATCTATAGTCCGAAAGGTTTACTGATAGCCACCAGTCAGCCAATGATTGAAGAAAACGAATTGTTGTCAGACTATATTAGTTCCAGCGCCTTGCAACGTATAAAGAAGGGACAGCATCGTTTCATCGACACTGAACAAGTAGGGAAGTTGCAATACTTTGTCGCCTATACGGTATTAAAATCTCCGGTGAGTGGAAATGCTATAGGTATATTAGGGATTCCCTTCTTCCGTTCAGGCGCATCGTTGGAGCGCGTGCAGATTAATATATTTACAAACATCCTCAATATTTTTGCGTTGATATTTATAGCGCTTGTCGTACTGGCATATTTTGTTTCCAAGTGGCTTACGTTTCCACTGGAGTTCATAACACAATCGCTGCGAAGAACATCGCTTACCAAAACGAATCAACCTTTGGTGTGGAAAGCCGATGATGAAATTGGGTTGATGGTAAAAGAGTATAACCAAATGCTCTATAATCTTGGTGAAAGTAAAGCAGAGCTGGAGCAAACACAACGCGAGCGTACATGGCGTGAGGTTGCTCAGCAGGTGGCGCATGAAATTAAAAATCCCTTGACACCTATGAAGCTGACATTGCAACAACTTGAACGAAATATACAATCTGGAACGAATGCTACAGAAAAAACTGCTAAGGCTGTATCTTCTTTGCTCACACAAGTCGATACATTAAATGATATAGCTTCCTCGTTCAGTGCCTTTGCTAAAATGCCGGAACCTGTTATTCAACCCGTTGAATTGGTAAGTCTTCTTAAACGTATTGTTGATTTGCATAGTCATTCGGGAGAGATCATTCTGAAAAATCCAATCAAGGAACTATATGTATTGGGAGATGAGCAGCTCTTGGGGCGTACGTTTTCAAATATTATTCTCAACGCCTTTCAGGCCGCACGTCCCGGTGAAGCAGCCGTGGTACATATAGCAGTACAAAAGAAAGACAATGCAGCTTTAATTTCTTTTCAGGATAACGGAAAAGGCATTGAGCCCGATGTCGCTGAGCGTATTTTCTATCCACACTTTACAACCAAGAAATCAGGCTCGGGCCTGGGTCTTGCCATTGCTAAGCAAGCCATTGAGCAAATGAAAGGACGCATCTGGTTTGAGACTCAAGTAGGGAAGGGGACAACCTTTTTTATCGAGATACTTATAAAAGGCTGACGTATCCAATAATTCCGTAAAGACCTTATACTATAAATTAAGAAAAGGAAGGAAGCGCTTGCTTATGCATAGAGCGCTTCCTTCTGTTCTGCTACTTTGTCGCTTTCGATATACTCATCGTAAGACATAAGTTTATCGATATAGCCGTTCGGAGTTATTTCAAGAATACGGTTCGCTACAGTTTGCGTGAACTCGTGATCGTGTGAAGTAAATATTACTGTCCCAGGGAAATCTTTAAGCGCGTTGTTAAAAGCTGTGATCGATTCAAGATCCAGGTGATTGGTGGGCTCATCCAGTATCAGTACGTTCGCACCGGTTAACATCATGCGCGAGATCATGCAACGCATCTTTTCTCCTCCGGAAAGTACATTACATTTCTTGAACACTTCTTCACCCGAGAATAACATTTTACCAAGGAAGCCACGGATATATACTTCATCCTTGTTTTCATCTTCAGCAAACTGGCGAAGCCAGTCAACGAGGTTATCGTTCGATTGGAAAAACTTTTCGTTATTGTTAGGCAGGTACGCAGTAGTGATTGTCTGTCCGAATTTAAATTCTCCTGAATCAGGTTTTAATTCCCCTGTCAATATCTGGAAGAGTGAAGTGATCGCGAGACTTTCCTTACTGAGTACAGCGATCTTGTCGCCCTTATTAACATATAGGTCGAGGTTCTTAAACAACGTAACACCGTTCAAAGAATACGTGAGGTTTTCGATTTGGAGTATTTGATCACCAGCCGTTCTTTTTTGTTGGTATATAATGGCAGGATATCTTCTCGTAGAAGGTTGAATATCGTCTACGTTGATTTTGTCGAGTAATTTTCTCCGGCTCGTAGCCTGTCTTGACTTAGAAGCATTGGCGCTGAAGCGCGCAATGAATTCTTGCAATTCTTTCTTCTTGTCTTCAGCTTTCTTGTTCGCAGAAGAGCGTTGTTGTAATGCCAGCTGACTGGATTGATACCAGAATGAATAGTTACCCGTATATAGCTTGATCGCACTGAAATCTATATCCACTACATGTGTACACACCGTATCAAGAAAATGTCGGTCGTGAGATACCACGATCACTATATTTTTAAACTCTAGAAGAAAATCTTCCAGCCATGTGATCGTGTTGATGTCAAGATCGTTGGTAGGTTCATCGAGGATGAGTATATCCGGGTTGCCGAAGAGTGCTTGCGCGAGCAGGACTCTCACTTTCTGATTACCACTTAACTCTTTCAGCAATTTATAGTGTTCTTCTTCTGCGATTCCCAAACCGCTTAATAAAGCTGCAGCATCAGACTGAGCATTCCATCCATCCATCTCGGCAAAATCGGCTTCAAGTTCGGAGGCACGAACACCATCAGCTTCTGAAAAATCAGGCTTTGCATATATAGCATCCTTCTCTTGCATGATGCTCCATAGTTTCGCATGTCCCATCATCACCGTATCCAACACTGAAGTCTCATCATACTCGTGGTGATTTTGGCGTAGCACAGTCATACGTTTGCCTGGCTCAATGCTTATATTTCCACGGGTAGGGTCAATGTCTCCGGCCAGGATTTTCAGGAATGTAGATTTACCGGCACCATTGGCACCGATCACACCGTAGCAGTTACCGGGAGTGAACTTAATGTTCACTTCGTCAAAAAGTACGCGCTTGCCGAACTGGAGAGAGATGTTATTTGCTGAAATCATGTTGTTGAAAAAAAATCAAGCTGCAAAGATAACGAAAAAGAGTGACGCGGACTTCGGTGGATTTGTGGAGTGTAGGTTAATTTTGATTTCCCGCTCAACGGCCGTTAAAAATTTCATCAGGCCATAGCCGTTGCAAAGTTTCTATTCTGCATACGGATCATGCACACGTTTACGAGGCCAAATTCGAATGACACAACTCAATTTTCAATGCGAGTAACCTTTCTCTTTTTTCAAAGATTTTCCCTTTAGCAACATGTCAATGTCGTCATCATTGCGCAGGTAAACCATTTGGGTAATGATCCAGGCCGATCGTCTCTCCATATAGGATGACGGTGGATTCACTTTATATTTCTTGGGATTGGGAAGGTTCGCTGCAATCAGCGAGGCTTCCCGCTGCGTGAGGTACTTGCACGATTTTTTAAAATATCGCCTGGAGGCTGCTTCGATACCAAATGTTCCAATGCCCATTTCGGCCACATTCATATATACTTCCAGGATTCTTTTCTTGCCCCAGATTTTTTCGATCATGAACGTGAAGTAGGCTTCCAGTCCTTTGCGAGTCCAGCTTCGTCCTTGCCACAGAAAAACATTCTTTGCCACTTGTTGACTAATGGTAGAACCGCCCCGCACAATGGAAGCTTTCTTGCGATCATTATACTCGATTGCCTTTTCTATACTCTTCCAGTCGAAGCCGTTGTGCACCGGGAATAACTGATCTTCCGAAGACATAATGGCAAGTGGAGCATTTGAAGATATATCTTTCCAACGAACATAATCACGTTTCAGTCCGTTGCCACTGACCCAACTCACGAATTGTGTAATGGTAATGGGAGGATCAACCCATTTTAGAATTACTATATAAAGGAGATGAGCAAAAAAGAGTATAACGAATGCCTTCTTCAGGATATGTCCGGTCTTCTTAAAATTCATGGTATATCTCAGCGAAACAAAGTATAAAAAATGCTGATGCTAACGAGCCGTAAAAATACAAGTTGAAAAAATATAGTACGGAGTCCTGGTGAAAAAAATCTTGTCGTCAGGACTCCGTGAGAATATATAGCGATGTCTTAGTTCAGTTCTTTTAAAGCAGTTTCTAAATCTGCCTGGAGTTCCGGTTGCGTCAGTGTACCTTTCAGTCCATTGATTAAAAAGTTGGGCACTTTTTCTGATTTGGAAATTTTGTTTTTGATTTCACCGATCATTTCAAGTGCGTTCGTTTTCCCTTCAAATTCAGTAAGACCTTTTACTTTGTTTTCCAGTATATCCCAGGAGTTGATCTTTTTCACTTGCTCGGTGCGCGTTGCAATCACTTGTGTATGCTCGGCAGTTCTTCCGTTGATGCACGCATTATACTCATCGATGATGGTATCCAAATCTTTTTTGCCATATGTGCCATCTTCAATTTTTGATTCTATAGCAGGGCAATCGTTGAAAAAGCGTGACGTTATTTTCTTGAAGCTCAGGTTCGGTACTTCCGTTCCGGTGCCATCTCGTTTCAATAAAAAGCGTCCATCATAGGAAGTCTGATTTTCAAGTTGAAAAGCATATAGGGAAACGTAACCAGCTTTCAGAAGCTTCATAAATGTATACCCTGAAGGACCTTTTACAGGCTGATAGACTTCTCCTTTCAAAGAATATGCCTTCACCTGAAAAATAGGCACTACGGTTTTCTTTTTATCCGCACTTGTCACCTGTACTTTTTTATCAGGTCCGAATGTGAGTGGCTTGATAGAACCAGTCAGCGTGTCGCCTTTTACGTTCACAACATAATCTTGCGCAGACACGCATTGATACACGAGCATTAAAACGAAAAACAGGATAATGTGAATAATACCAAAAGTTTTCATAGGGATCGTTAGCGATTAATAATTATAGGTGTGTTGAAAAATAGTGTGGAATGCGTGTGAGCGTCTTCGTAAGAAATTTCCGAAATCGAAATATAAAAGGATTTTATCACAAGAAGTTTAACTTTTTGATTTCAATCGGTTTGCATCCTTCAGGGCTTTGCTGATTATCCATTCAAGTTGCCCATTCGTACTGCGAAATTCGTCACCAGCCCATTTTTCAACGGCTTTTAAAATTTCAGGGTCCAGCCTTAAAACAAAAGGTTTCTTCTGCGCCATGCTATTCTGTTAAATGATTTGACAACAGGCGCCTCAGCGCCCGGTCGAATTCTTCTGGATTTTGTGTGCCGATTAGTAATTTATGTTTGCCCGATAGCATGAAGCGAATATGCTTTGATCCTCGGATCACCATGCTCTGACTCTTCCGGAAAAAATTACGATGATATCCGAAACCTCCTGTCTCCAGGATATTTCTTGTTCTGCGAATCTCATATGAAATAATGTCACGCTTCGTGATCACATTCCATGAAGCTTTGTTCGGAAAGAATTTATAGTGCACTCCGTCCTGGTCTATATATACTTCCAGTCTGATGGAATATAATAACCAGGTTATCATGGCCCAACTAAGAAGCAACGCACATAAAAAAATAATAAGCCCGTTATCAGACATAGGTTCATCTCCCCACGGCTCTCCGGTAATTAACTGCGTGTACATACCATAGAGAAACGGTATGATCAATAAGGCTGAAAGAACTATAAGTATATACCAGATCCATCGGTTCTGTCTTAAAAGTTGTATTTCTTCGAAGTATCTGCGTGCCATATATAGTGTTGACCTATGCCGATCAATGATTAAGCGTTCCCGTATTTACAACCGGATTCACATCTTTATCAGAGCAAAGCACTACCATGAGGTTGCTCACCATGGCGGCTTTACGTTCTTCATCAAGTTCAATGATTCCTTGTTTGGAGAGTTGATCCAGGGCCATCTGTACCATGCTCACAGCACCTTCTACAATTTTAAAACGTGCCGATACAACGGCTGCAGCTTGTTGCCTGCGTAACATAGCACCTGCAATTTCAGGAGCGTATGAAAGTGAACCTATACGCGCTTCTACTACATGGATACCAGCGATGTCCAGGCGGTTACGCAGATTTTCTTCCAGTGCATGATTTACCTCATCATGTCCGGAACGCAACGTTACTTCTTGCTCAACATCAAAGTTGTCATATGCATATTGTCCTGCAAGCCTGCGCACAGCAGAATCACTTTGCAGTTTTACAAATGATTCATAGTTATCAACCTCGAAGGTTGCTTTAAACGTATCGCGCACCTGCCATACGAGGATTACACCAATCTGTATCGGGTTACCAACTTTATCGTTTACCTTGATCTTGTCACTATCAAAGTTACGGGCACGTAACGAAAGTGGCTTTCTGCTGAATAAAGGATTCGCCCAATGAAAACCATTTGTTTTAACCGTGCCGCTATACTCACCAAACAATACGAGTACAACCGAGCTGTTCGGATTCAAAAAGAAAAAACCTGGCATCATGATCACCATTAGCCCGATGGTTAAAATAGCAACCGGACTATGCCACGACATTAACATCAAGCTTATTACAGCAAGTACGATTACAACCACCAGCATCATATAACCTGATATTGGCGAGAAGTCCTTTTCTTTTTTCATAATGGGTGATATTAAAATGATATTATAAAGATATTGAATTGATAATTGTAACGCAAACGGCTGCCGATGGTTTACGTTGCATAAGAATATTTCTTGGACTTTATTTGCGACCTGAAACCGCTTCATACCCTATGATAAAGTACAATCCTAAAACCTGGATGGGCCTTATTCTTCATTCGTATAGCCGTCACGTACTAAGAACTATGCTGCCAGTGATTACCGTTATGGGTGTATTTACAACGTTAGTATGTTATGTGATTGTCGATTATCTCGGTTTGAAGCCAAATGAATTTCCGGGTACAACGGCCGTGCACTCTTTGTTGGGTATAGTGTTGGGTTTATTCCTGGTGTTCAGAACCAACTCTGCATACGATCGCTGGTGGGAAGGAAGAAGACAATGGGGAGGTGTTGTAAACAGCACGCGTAACTTTGCTCTCAAATTAAACGCCTATATAAGTAGAGAAGATCATGAAACCCGCGAGTGGTTTGCTAAAATGATTCCCAATTTTGTTTATGCGATGAAAGAACATCTTCGCACGGGTGTTCAACTTTCAGAACTGGAAGCAGTGAGCGATACCTTTCTTGATGAGCTGAAGAATATAAAGCATAAGCCTAACAAGGTGTCAGCAATGCTCTATTGTAAAATAACAGAGCTATATAAATCGAATAAACTGAGTGGTGATCAAATGATCAACATAGATAAAGAACTCAAAGATTTTACGGATTTAATAGGAGCCTGCGAGCGAATCAAGAATACACCTATTCCATATTCGTATTCCATGTTCATTAAGAAATTTATCTTTATTTATATCGTGACGCTGCCATTCGGTTTTGTAACCACATTCGAATACTTTACTATACCAACAGTATTATTAGTTTCCTATGTGTTGCTAAGTGTAGAGTTAATCGCTGAAGAAATTGAAGATCCGTTTGGCCGTGACATAAACGATTTACCTACAGATGAATTAGCTGGAAAAATCAAAGACAATGTGAGGGAGATTCTTCTATAGCAATTGCGTTGCACCAAAAGACAACTCTACTTAACAGAGTTTATCGTTTAATAATACTCCCGAAGATTTTTGCTTCGTGCTTTTTCTTTATCAGAACATGGTGCTGACAATAAAATAAATGATGATCATCAGGATCAGGGAAGCATACATAATAAGGTCAACCCGCACATACGGCTTATACTCCCGGTATAGATCTCTTAGCTTTTTAAACATACTTAAATCGATTGCCGACCCTCTTCTCAGTGTTAAAATGACACTGTAAATGTATTAACAATAATTTTTTATTGGTAAGGCAACAAATCTTTTCTTTTCCCGTGCTAGTAGACCTGCCCCTGATGCTTTAGTGCGCTAAAGTAATTATAACTTTTTTTTAGTGAGTGATAGGGGGTAATAACCAATGTGATTGTCTAAGACCCAAATATTACAAACCCCAATCTCACATGATTCGAATTTTTATTGTTGTAACGTTAGCCCTGGTGAGCTCTATGGCTCGATCGCAGGATAAAGTGACCTTGAATGGTTATGTTAAGGATACTGATAACGGTGAAGAGCTTATAGGCGTTACCGTTTACATTCCCGAGCTGAAGGCAGGCACCGCTACAAATGCTTATGGTTTCTACTCTATTACTGTTCCCAAGGGTAAATATGAAGTGCAGTATAGCTTTGTAGGGTATACATCTCAAAGTGTTTCCATTACACTGGATGCTGATGTTTCTAGAAATATAGAGTTGGGTGGAGTAGCCCAGATCATGAATGAAGTAGAGATATCAGAAAGACCGATTGATGAAAACGTGATTGCTGTCCAAATGAGCAAAAACACGTTAAACATGAGTCAGGTGAAAAAATTACCAACACTCTTTGGCGAGGTTGATATAATCAAGAATGTACAGGCGTTACCCGGAGTAATCTCTGCAGGCGAAGGAACTTCAGCGTTTTTTGTTCGCGGTGGCGGTGGTGATCAGAACCTGATCCTGATCGATGAAGCTCCTATATATGATGCATCTCACTTGGGAGGTCTCGTATCCGTTTTTAATGCCGATGTTATTAAAGAGTCCGAACTATATAAAGGAGGAATACCTTCGCGTTTCGGAGGCCGGTTGTCTTCCATTCTTGAAGTGCGTACTATCGATGGTAACAATAAACGATTGGGTGTTACTGCCGGTATAGGTACGATGGCGAGTCGCGTGATGATTGAAGCCCCCTTAAAAAAAGACAAGAGCTCATTTATACTCTCCGGAAGGACCTCAAACCTCGGGCTATATTTGACAGCTGCTGATACTGAAAATAAAATAAATTTCTATGACCTGAACGCGAAGATCAACTGGCGCGCGAATAATAAAAACAGGTTCTTCTTGTCGGGATATACCGGCCGTGATAATATTTCATTCTCTGGTGGCGATATAGGATTCGGCTGGGGTAACTCAACGGCTACATTCCGGTGGAACCACCTCTTCAATGAACGTCTGTTTTCAAACACTACGTTAATTGCAAGTAACTTTGATTATTCATTCGAGATTAAAGATCCTATACAAGGTTTTAAATGGACTTCCAGCTTACAGGAAGTAAGTTTAAAAAATGACCTGACGTATTTTATCAACGTCAATAATGAATTCACCTTTGGTTATCATTTATCCGGAAGAAGATTCTCACCGGCATTGGTAGAACCAAACTCGGACGAGTCCATGTTCGAAAGAACGGAGTTCGATAAAATGTATGCACTCGATCACGGCATATATATAAGCAATCAACGCAGAATCACGGAAGCACTTACACTGGATGTAGGATTACGCCTCTCGATTTTCCAGAACATGGGTCCCGGCAAAGTATATCTGTATGAAGATCCAAAAGATAACGCTGATCCTACACGCATAGATTCAATGGACTATAAATCATGGGAGACTGTGAAGACCTATATCAACCTTGAGCCACGCCTTGGAATACGGTATTCACTTTCAGATGATAAGTCGATCAAGTTGTCCTATAATCGCATGGTGCAGAATACTCACTTGATTGCTGCCGGTACAGTTCCGTTACCTTTCAATACCTGGAGCCCGAGTGGTTACTACCTGAAGCCACAAATCGCTGACCAGATTGCCCTTGGATATTTTCAAAACCTGAAGGACAATATGTACGAAGCTTCTGTCGAAGTATACTATAAG
Source organism: Ohtaekwangia koreensis (assembly GCF_900167975.1). Taxonomy (GTDB): domain Bacteria; phylum Bacteroidota; class Bacteroidia; order Cytophagales; family Cyclobacteriaceae; genus Ohtaekwangia; species Ohtaekwangia koreensis. The sequence goes on along the minus strand of NZ_FUZU01000004.1, from coordinate 401,088 downwards.
GATGCGCAGAATATAACTGACTTTGCTGATAATGCAGAGATCCAGTTGAACAAGAATCTTACAACGGAGTATCGCCAGGGAGATGCGTGGTCGTATGGTGCTGAGTTCATGGTGAATAAGAAAGAGGGGCGCCTTACCGGTATGGTAAGCTATACATGGTCGAAAGCACTGCGTCAGATTGAAGGTGTAAACCAGGGACGCGAGTATGCTGCTAATTACGATCGCAGAAATGTAGTGAACATGAACGCTGCCTTCGAACTCAATGACAAATGGACATTCGGTGGCGCTTTTACCTATAGCACAGGTCGCCCGACTACTGTACCTTCCGCTAAATATGAATATGGTTCATACTTGCCGGATGCTGTAACGGAGCGCAACGGATATAGACTTCCTGCTTTCCATCGCCTTGATCTTTCGGCAACGCTTAACCCGCGCAAGAATGCAAACCGTAAATGGAAAGGGCAATGGATCTTCTCAATATACAATGTATATAGTCGCAAGAATGCCTTCACATTATATACCCGAACCAAGCAGGATAGTGATGGTAACATCATAGGCGATGGTACCGAAAAAGAAGCTCGCATGGTATACCTGTTCCCATTTATGCCTTCTGTTACCTATAACATTAAATTCTAGCAATCATGAAGTCTGAAAATAAGAATATATTTTATACTAAAGCTGCATCATCCTCTATGAAAAAAGCATTGATCTATAGTCTGCTGCTGATAACAGTGACGGCATGTGACGAAGCTGTCGTGCTCGATCTCGATGAGACAACGCCGAAAATTGTGATTGAAGGACAGGTAACGGATCACACCGGGTATCAATTTGTGAAAGTTTCCAAGTCGTCAGGTTTTTATACTACCGGTAAAACACCACGCATTACTGATGCCACCATCGTAGTGGAAGATGATTTGGGAAATCGTTTTGACTTTGTTCACAACCCGCGCAATCATGCCGATTCAGTAGGCTACTATCTTCCGCAAGTACCTTTTGTTGGTGCCATTGACCGTACCTATACTTTAACCGTGATAGCAGAGGGACAAACTTATACTGCCACTGATAAACTTAATAGTATCACAACCATTGATAAACTGGAATATCGTATTGATGAGGATGAACGTGAAGATCCGGAAGACCCGGGAAGATTTTACGAAGTGCTTTTGTTTGTGAAAGAACCCAAAGAGACACGCGACTATTATCTTTTCAAGACGTATCGTAACGATTCGTTAACATACAATACCGAAACGGATGTATACTATGCCGATGATGAACTGGTAGGAGAGAGCATAGATGGTTTCCCATTGCCGATCTTCTATAATAATAATGACCTGGCGCGTGCCGAAGTATACAGCCTGAGCCGGGAGGCATTCATCTTCTATCGTGACCTTGATAAACTGTTAAACAATGACGGTGGTATGTTTACACAACCTCCGGCTGACCCGCGTACGAATTTATCGAATGGAGCGTTGGGATTGTTCCAGGCGAGTGCAGTGGTAAGCAGTGAGATCCGCGTAGGCGAATGAGTTGATCAGAATTAGGCAACGATAGTTGCTTTTCACAAAAGGGAGTTTCATATTTCATACGGTAAAGTATTCCGGATGAAAATATCACTCCCTTTTTTATTGTTCATAGTATCCATTGCTGTCAATGCCCAGACGCAGACGGTACTTGAAAATAACCCGACAGGTTTGAAATGGTATCAGGTTAACACCCAGCATTTCAAAGTTTTATTTCCAAAGGGCTTTGATGTACAGGCACAGCGCATGGCGAATACGTTAGAGTATATACATGCTGCCGAGGCAAAATCATTGGGCACAGAACCGAGGAAGATTTCGGTTGTTCTGCAAAATCAATCCTCACAGTCCAATGCATTCGTATCCATTCTGCCACGCAGGTCTGAGTTTTATACCATGCCGCCGCAGGACTATAACTTTATCGGCACGAATGATTGGCTCGACCTGCTGGCATCGCACGAGTATCGCCACATTGTACAATATCAGCATGCTACACGTGGCTTTAACAGAGTGTTCTATTACTTGTTCGGCAATCCAACGCTGGCCGGTATGGCACAGATTTCAGCTCCGCAGTGGTTTTGGGAAGGCGATGCTGTAGCCACTGAAACAGCCTTCACGCATAGTGGAAGAGGCAAGATCCCTAACTTTAATCTCATCTTTAAAACGAATATACTCGAAGGCCGCACATTCAATTATCACAAGCAATACCTGCGGTCCTATAAACATAATATACCCAATCACTATGTGCTCGGGTATAACATGGTAAGTTACCTGCGGAGGAAAATGAATGACCCGGAGATCTGGGGAAAGATCACGGCACGTTCGTGGAGTGTTCCCTTTATACCGTTTGCTTTTTCAAATGCGATCAAGAAAGAAACCGGACTATATGTAAAGGATCTTTACAACGAGATGGCTGCTACTTTTAAAAGCGAATGGCAAAAGGAAGTCGATCAGCTCAAGCTTACTTCATTCGAGAAAGTAAATCCACGAACGACATCAGCCTATACCGATTATCTATACCCTCAGGCTCAGGAAGACGGAAGTATACTGGTGATGAAGCAGGGTATTGGCGACATTAATCAATTTGTTCTTTTAAAGGATGGTGAGGAGAAAAAAGTCTTCACCCCCGGATTTATCAACGATGCCGGGATGCTTTCATCGGCCTATACCTCGGTGGTATGGAATGAGTATGGATACAATCCGCGGTGGCGTGTAAAGAATTATTCGCTGATTAAAATTTACGATTACAAATCAAAACAAAAACGTGTGATCGGTGGAAAGCGCCAGCGTTTTGGAAGCGCTGCCCTTTCTCCAAAAGGTGATAAAATTGTTACCGTTCGATCCGATAATGACTATACCAACACGTTAATGGTTCTGGAAATTTTTTCCGGCAGACCGCTAAAAGAATTTCCCAATGCAGCTAATAACTTTTATTCTATGCCGCGTTGGTCAGAAGATGGTTCAAAGATCATTGTACTGAAATCTACGCGACAGGGTAAAACAATTTCAATTGTTGACGCTGAATCCGGAGCGGAGGAAGATATAGTGCCGGTGACACAGGAAAATATAGGACATCCGGTATGGGCAGGTAAGTATATATTTTTTAATTCACCGATCAGCGGCATTGATAATATATACGCGATCAGCCTGGAAACAAAACAGCGGTATCAGGTTACAACCAGTAAATATGGTGCCTACAATCCATCCATTAGTAAAGATGGGAAAACGATATACTATAACGAGCAAGCGAAAGATGGAATGGACGTTGTGAAAATTCCATTCGACCCATCGGCATGGTCCGTCAATAAGGGCAACACGATCGAGGATCATTCTTACCAACACCTGGTAGAGCAGGAGGGGAGACCCGGTATATTTGACAGCATTCCACAAACTGTATTGCCTGTACAACGCTATTCGAAGTTGAAGGGTATGATCAATCCCTATAGCTGGGGGTTTCTTCTGACAAATGATCTTGCGCAAATCACAGCCGCAGTTGCATCGCGTGATATACTGAACACTACCTCTATCACTGCGGGGTATGTATATGATATTAATGAGCGTACCAATATGTGGCAGGCAGGTATTAGTTACCAGGGTTTTTATCCCATCATTAACCTGACAGCACGAACCGGTGACCGTGTCAATGACGAAAAGGCCTTTGGAAACACTGTTGAATTCGAGTGGAATGAGACAACGCTGGAAGGCGGATTAAGCATTCCGTTGGTTCTTACGAAATCAAAATATATACAGCAATTATCGATTGGAAACTCCGTTGGATTAACGCGGGTATCTTCGTTTATCAACACCATCAAACGAAATGGCACGGTAATCTATAAAGGGAAAGACCGTTTTGTACCGCTTAATGATACATTAGACTATATGTATAAAGATCAGCTTCGCGATGGTGATTTTGTATACAATCATTTTACGTTGAGTTACTATCATCTACTTAAAACGAGCTATCGCGATTATTTATACCGCTGGGGTCAATCTCTGAATGTTGATCTATACAATACACCTTTCACCAGCGATTTTACCGGGCGACTGTTGGCGCTACGCGGCACGCTCTATTTTCCGGGTCTGGCAAAACATCATTACCTGTATTCGCGCGTAGCCTATCAGAAAAGTTTACAAGGAATTGAAACCGACATCTATACCTTCAGAAACAGAATACCTAAACCGCGGGGGTATAGCTATCCGAACGATGAAAAGTTTTATACGCTTTCGATGAATTATTCATTTCCGCTGTGGTACCCGGATATAGCACTAGGTCCGATTCTCAACATTCAACGTATCAAACTCAACGCTTTTTATGACTATGGAAAAGGGTATGGAAAGCAGTTTTATTATAACCAGGAGAAAAATGATGTATACTATGGATTGACAGACGACATCTACCAATCCATTGGCGTTGAAACAACTTTTGATTTCAACTTCATGCGTTTTCTTCCCAAGTTTGAATTGGGATTTCGATCTTCCTACCTGAAGGCAAACCGAACTACCGGAAGTGGAGTGGTGTTTGAGATTTTGATAGGGAATATCGGTTTCTGAACTTGAAAATCACCTTTTATACTCTATTTTTGAAAGCTTAATGCGGAAAAAAACGTATTGCAACGGTTTGCAAGGCAGTTATTTCCTATTTGAAATCTAAAAATCTACAATCGACAATGGCAGAAATAATACGCATGCCCAAAATGAGCGATACCATGACCGAGGGCGTGGTAGCAAAGTGGCATAAGAAGGTGGGTGATTCAGTGAAATCCGGCGAGTTAATGGCTGAAATTGAAACTGATAAGGCTACGATGGATTATGAATCTTTTAACACCGGGACGGTATTGTATCTGGGCGTTAACGAAGGGCAGGCAGTGAAAGTGAATGATGTCCTTGCCATTGTAGGAAATAAAGGAGAAGATTATTCAGCATTGTTATCCGGAGCATCCAACGCTGCGGCTACTGGCGGAAAAACGGAAGAACCAAAAGCTGCCGCTGCTGCACCGGCACCAGCACCAAGTGCTGCACCGGCTATAGATACATCGAACATCAAAGCAGAAATCGTATTGATGCCGAAGATGAGCGATACTATGACAGATGGTGTGATTGCTGCATGGCATAAGAAAGTTGGCGACAATGTGAAATCAGGCGAGTTGCTGGCAGAGATCGAAACGGATAAAGCAACGATGGAGTACGAGTCGTACAACACCGGTACATTGCTATATATAGGTGCTGACGCTGGTAAAGCTGTTACCGTAAATGGAGTGCTTGCTATCATTGGTGAGAAAGGCGCCGACTTCCAGACATTATTGAAAGCACATGAAGCAAAAGGCTCAGGCGCAGCTGCTCCTGCAACAGGTACTTCCAAACCTGCTGAAGCAACACCGGCAGCTTCTGCACCGGCTGAAGTTTCGGCTGACCATAGCACGAACGGAAGAATCAAAGCATCTCCGCTCGCGAAAAAATTAGCAAAAGATAAAGGATACGATATCACGAAGATTCAAGGTTCAGGCGAACATGGCCGTGTAACCAAGACCGATGTCGAGAACTATAAACCTGCTGCGGCTGAATCAAAACCTGTTGCGAAAGATGGCGGCAAGACTGCAGCCCCTATAGTGTTACCACAAGTAGTAGGACAAGAAAGCTTCGAAGAAATTCCAGTATCGCAGATGCGTAAAGTCATCGCGAAACGTTTAGCAGAAAGTAAATTCTCTGCGCCACACTTCTACCTCACCATGGAGATCAACATGGACAAGGCCATGGAAGCGCGCAAGAGTATAAATGAGATCAGCCCTGTAAAGATTTCGTTCAACGATATCGTGATCAAGGCAACGGCTGCTGCACTTCGTCAGCATCCTGATGTTAACGTAAGCTGGCTGGGCGATAAGATGCGTAAGAACCATCACATCAACATCGGTGTAGCTGTAGCGGTGAAAGACGGATTATTGGTACCGGTAGTTCGGTTCGCAGATAACAAATCACTTTCTCACATCGCAGTAGAAGTAAAAGATCTGGCTCAAAAGGCGCACGATAAAAAACTTCAGCCATCTGATTGGGAAGGAAGTACCTTTACTATATCCAACCTGGGTATGTTTGGTATAGAAGAATTTACAGCGATCATTAACCCTCCGGATGCTTGTATACTCGCAGTCGGTGGTATTAAAGAAACTGCTGTTGTGAAGAATGGACAACTCGCCGTTGGCAACGTAATGAAAGTTACCTTGTCATGTGATCACCGCGCAGTAGATGGTGCGGTTGGTTCTGCCTTCCTCAAAACGCTGAAAGGCCTCCTCGAAGATCCCGTTAGAATTTTGATTTAATCAAACTATATAAACTCCCTCTCCATCCGAGAGGGAGTTTTGCTTACTATACTTCTCAGTATATATAGCGTTCGAATTATACTTTAGTGGTTCGTTTTTAAACAAGAATTTACAATGGAAAAAATACATGCAACAACCATAATCGCAGTGATACACAATGGACAAGTAGCCATTGGAGGTGATGGTCAGGCAACCATGGGTAACTATATAGCGAAGAGCAATGTGCGCAAAATCCGGAAGTTACAGGATGGTAAAGTGTTGGCAGGATTTGCCGGCTCTACGGCCGATGCCTTTACGCTGATCGAACGCTTCGAAGAAAAACTGAACAGCTATGGTGGCAACATGAAACGTGCAGCCATCGAGTTGGCGAAAGACTGGCGCATGGATCGTTTTCTTCGCAGACTTGAAGCCATGCTGATCACTGTGAACAAAGAGGAAATTTTAGTACTCTCCGGAACAGGCGATGTTCTTGAACCTGATCAACAAGTTGCTGCGATTGGTTCAGGATCGATGTATGCGCAATCCGCTGCTCTTGCCTTGAAGCGTCATGCTCCGCATTTAACAGCAGAAGAGATTGTACGCGAAAGCCTCAACATCGCTGCGGATATCTGTATATATACCAATCACAATCTTGTTATAGAGAAACTTTAGGAAGAACGTTTTTCTCCTTCCTCTTCGATCTCCTCCACTACAATATCCGCTGTTGTTTCTGGAATCTTCTTTTCATGATGATTACTGCTGGTATCTTCCAGCAGAATCACGAAAGGCTTGAGACGATTTGTATGCGAGAGTAAGATTTTTAAAAGTCCTATACCCGGAACGGCCAGGATCATGCCCGCAATGCCGAGTAATTTTCCTCCGATGAGTAAGGCAATGATCGCTGCGAGCGCATTGATACTTACTTTGGATCCGGTAATGCGTGGTGTGATAAAATTACCTTCGAGAAACTGTACCACCGAAAAGACGATGACAACGCCAATGGTATACCAGATACTATCTTTGGTGATGAGTGCCATAATAATTGGAAACATTGCGCCAATGATAATTCCTACATAAGGTATAATAGTAAGAACACCGGAGAGTATACCAAAAAAGATCGCGTGTTCAATGCCGAGCGCTAACAAACCGATAGTGTTTAGGGCAGCAATAATGAGTGTTACCAGGAAGAGTCCTGAAATATACCCTTGAATGATACGCTCAACATCTTTCTTCCAGATCAACTCTTCACTCTTCAATAAGCTTAGAAAAAACAGATTGAACTTGTCGCGGTAAATCAGGAACAGGAATATATAGATTGGAATTTGTACCATCGTAGAAATCGTATTGGTGGTGGAAATTAATATACCACCGAGGTATGCGCTGATACTTCGCATCATCTCACCCACCAGGTTTTTTTGTTCTGCTGTGCTTACTCCAAAGTCACGTCTTAGCGTGCGACTCATTTGATCCACCCACGATTCAAATTTAGCTTCCAGGTTGGGGAGGTCGTTTACTAATCCAACCACCTGGTCCACGATCAGCCAGATGAACAATCCAAGTATAATGATTGTAGTAAACAACACGATCGTAATGGCAAGCGCTGCTCCAACTTTGCGTTCCTCCAGTTTTTTAACAACCGGTAACATCACGATGGAAAGTATACCCGCAAAAGCAAAGGGTATAACTATATCCTGGGCAAGGATTGTTGCCGTAATGGTAAGCGCGATAACAACGAACAGTTTATAAGTATAGTCAAGCCTGTCGAAAGGCTTTTTTGTCAGATCTGGCATGCATTAAAATTACGCATTCTCGATAGCCTTCAAAATGGTGGCGCACGATTCTTTAATTTCCTGTTCTGTAATAGTAAGTGGAGGGGCTATGCGGAAGCTATACGGATGAGAAAGGAACCAATATGTTATTATACCCAGTTCCTTTGCGTTCATTACAATCTGGTTTACGCGGTCTGCCGAATCAAAATCAATCGCAAACATTAAACCTATTCGTCTTACTTCTTTAATATGCGGATGCTTTAATAACTCTTCAAAGAGTTTTCCCTTGGCTTCAACTTGTTCCAACAGGTTTTCTTCTTCAATCACTTCCAGCGTGGCAAGTGCTGACGCACAGCATACCGGATTTCCGCCAAAGGTTGTGATATGACCAAGCATCGGATCGTGTGTAAGCGACTGCATGATCTTTTTACTGGATATAAAAGAGCCGATAGGAAGTCCACCGCCAAAGGCTTTCGCGATTGTGAGTATATCCGGTGCTATACCAAAATGTTCAAAGGCGAAGAGTTTTCCGGTACGACCCATGCCGCATTGTATTTCATCGAAGATCAACAACGCACCGGTTTCATCACAACGCTTTCGCAAGGCTTTCATATAGCCTTGAGAGGGAACGCGCACACCTGCATCGCCCTGGATCGTTTCTACGATCACACACGCCGTGGCATAAGTAATCTTCTCAAGATCGTGCGCCACATTGAAGTCTATAAACTTTACATCCGGGAGTAGTGGACGGAATGCTTGCTTCTTTACTTCATTACCAGATACACTCATGGAGCCATGTGTACTGCCATGATATGATTTCCGAAACGAAACGATCTCTGTTCGTCTGGTATATCGCTTTGCTAATTTAAGCGCCCCTTCGTTGGCTTCTGTTCCCGAGTTTACGAAGTAACAACAGTCAAGGTGTGGAGGTAGGAGTGATGTTATTTTTTTTGCCAGCAGGTTGGGAGCGGATTGAATAAACTCCCCGTATACCATCACATGTAAATGTTTGTCCACTTGTTCCTTGATGGCCTTGACAACTTTTGGATGGCGATGACCAATGTTACTGACTCCTATACCGGAGATCAGGTCGGTATACCGCTTTCCATCGGGAGCATACAGGTATATTCCTTCCGCGCGTTCAATGGTAATGAGGTAAGGCGAATCGGTTGTCTGCGCAATGTTGTTGAGAAAAATATCCGTGTTGAACTCCATGCGGTAAAGATAAGCATGAACGGAAATACAGAAACTGCGAACGAAAGGTATATAAAAACAAAAACCCCGTTGACCGGGGATTTTGCTGAAACTAAATTAACCGTTTAAAAAGTTGGTTTTAATCTTGCGTTTAAAAAATGGTTTTCCACAAAGCAATCAATAACGGAGAGGCTACTGCTAGGCAGCGTTCACCGTTATAGATATTATCATCCCGATCAGGATCGCACCAATCAACACTAATACTTGTTTGAGCCTGGAAGATACCCGGGCATTTGTTACGTCTCTGTAGTCAAGATTCTTCATGTACGGCATGGCTAAAGGAGTTTGATGTTTCAAAATTCGTCAAAATCATGGCCCCATTTCAACCTAAAGAAAGCTGAAACCATACATTTGTAGTTTTACCATAAAGGATTGGAAATGTAGCCTTTAGCAATAGCTGGCTCAAGCCTTATTTATCTTGCTTCATCTGGTGGCTATCCACAAGCGCTATAAAATCTTTGATTACTTCGTTTGGAACCGTAACGGATAAATGATATTGCTCTATTTTCCAGCCAGCGCTCGTTTTTCGAAGTATTCCTGATCCGCGGCACGTACCCATCCAGGTTGTTAAAAGTTCTGAAAACCATGCAAAATCTCCGGAAGATGTTACATGCAGGTCACGATCGTAAGGTTTAAAGTCCCAGGCTTTGCCCTTATCAAAGTGTGGTTTAGCGAACGAAATGAACTCTTGTTTCGTCCAGCGCTCGGTTGCATCGGTACCTATATAGATACTATTCTCGGCCATGCTTCCGAAAAAGGAATCGAAATTAGCGGTAGCCGCAGCCTTGTGCCAGTCATCAATTAACTTGTTGATCTCTTTTTGTTGGGCCTGAAGGGTGGCAGGAGCTATAGCAATTAGCAGGAGGATGGCAAAGTGTATTGTTCTCATGATGCTGTTAAAAATTTAATGGGTTGTGATTCGGGGATTTGATTTACGTTCACACTGTTCAAAGATGGTAAAGTTAAGATAAACGTAGTTCCTTTGCATAACTCCGATTCAACAGCAATAGTACCCCGCAGCATCTTTACAGATTCACGTACCAGGAACAACCCGATCCCTGAGCCCTTCGCATAATCACTGGCTCTATAAAACATATCGAAGATCTTATAGATGTGCTCATCAGCGATACCAATACCGTTGTCTTCTATTTTAATGACCGCGAAATTTTTATCCTGCGTAGTCTCGATCGAAATGAAAGGTTTCTCTTTTTCAAAATCCGCGTAGCGAATAGCATTGGAGATCAGGTTCTTTAAAATTATTTCGAGACGTGTTTTATCAGTATAAAATTCACCTGAGCCGATCTGGATATTCTTTATGATCAGATCCGCCTGTGGAATAAATTGAAAGCTTTGAAATATATCGCTCACTATAGACTGAAGATTTATTTTTTCAGTCTTGATGTGCTGCCGTTTGTTCTTCGCGTAGTCGGTAATATCGCGGATAAACCCTTCCATCTTTTCAATGCTGGTTTGCATGCGCAGAAAGTAATGATCGTGTTCAGGTACATTCATTTCCCGTTTGGCCAGATGCACAAGACCGGCCATGGATGCAAGCGGTGATTTTAAGTCGTGAGCAGAGCTATAGATGAACCGGTCGAGTTCTTCATTCAGCTTTTGCAATTCTGCATTTCGTTTTTCAAGCAATTGTGATTTACGCTGAATCTCATCGAACTGTGTTTTTAATTTTCGCGTAAGCTTGATATAGGCACTTGAGAGATTATGGATCTCGTTCGTGACGGATGCATCTTTCAACTCCTCTTCATTCAAACCTTGCGTTACCATGAACTTACCGATAGAGTTACTTAATCTTTTGATCGGTCGTGTAAGGCGAAGGGCTGTAACATAGGTAAGTATAAATGAGATTACGATAGCACTCACGCCAATACCAATATAGGTGAGGAGGCTCTGACGGATAATTCCATCCGCGCGTTCATCGGAAAGATCTACCAACGAAGTAAGTTGTGCTGACAGATCGTTGGTACGTTTATTCAAGTCGCCCAGTAGCCCTTGCGTTGGCACAAGGCCGATGTCTTCATCGAGTTCTGCCAGTTGATTGAAGTTCTCCTTATACGATCGAAGCAAGTGTACTACGAAGCTATGTTCGGAATTCAGTTTTCGGATGAGAGAATCCGCGAGCGTATTGAATTTTGTTTTATAGGGCTTTTCTTTCCGGAGAAAGTAATCTTTCTCGTGCCTGCGAAGCGTCAGGATTTCGATCATGCTTACTTCGTTGGAGTGCTCTTCGAGCTCATGTGCAAATTTCCGCATACGCCCTTCTATACCGTAGTCTTTAAATCCCCGGTAGGTAATCTTCTCTTTGATTTTGAAGAACGTAGCGTTATAGGCTTTGAGGGTTTGATTAATCGTATCGAAGTTCTTACGAACACCCAGATTATAGTCGAACATGATGTTGTTCAGCAGAATTGCTTCATGCAAAATGATAGTATATAAACTATCGCGCTTGACGAGGATGGTACTTTGATTCGTCTTGTAAAATTCCTGGTTGATAATTTCAAAGCGTAGAAAATCAAGATCGAGCTTTAGCAAGCGCTCAATCTGGATGCGTTCGTCTTCAATACGCTTTGTTAATTCATATATATTTTTGGTTCTCGAGATGAAATGATAGGAGAGTGCCGAGATGATAATGACGTTGACCGCCAGTATGCTGAAGGAAAGGAATAATCGCTTTCCGATGGTATTGATGTTCCAGAACATTCGTAGTCAGGGCACAAAGCTAACCGTGCCTTGATTGGTTCTGCCAAAAAGGATGTTAAGGAAATATGAATTTTAGTGCAGGTATACTTCTGGATCTACCGAAAAGTATTGCGTACAGACTATATCTCTGCTTCGTGAAGTTTAAGGAAGTCCATAACTTCTTGCCGTACATTTCGAGCAACTCCCTCATCATAAGCCTCCGTGGCGATGGATTTAAACAAGTCGCTTACAATAGATGCCTGGAAGCCGAGTTGCTCTGCGTAGCTCGTTGCTACTTCGAGTTCAACATCTTCCACAACAGCATCCAGGTAAATCATATATACCAGGTGATAGATAGCTTCGAGTTTTTCAATTTTATCAGCTGGGTTGGTGAATTGTAAATGTGTGAGGTCAACGTTTGCTTTTGCCAGGTCTTCCGGACTCAGGCGTAATTGAAATCCCCATTTCAGCAGGCACCGCAGAAAACGGCTATCAATCTTTGATTGCCCCAAAAACAAAGCGAGAATATTGAAATAACTATTTTTAACGGAGAGGAGGTGTTCTTGATTCAATTGAGTGTTCATATTCGGGGTCTTTAAAGTTCTAACACAAAGTCTTATTAACGCTGTAAAAGGTATAGTCGTATCTACAAAAATACGGATAATTTATTGAATCATACCGAGTCAATACTACCCCGGCAATTTTCAGATTTCCCGTCAGCGGCAATACTTCCGCGTGAGTTCCTCGGTGTTAAGTATGCCTAGCTGTTTAGCCTTTTTCAGATCGCTGCATACATTCTCGAGTGTTCGTCCTTCAATGTGAGCCATGGCGCGAAGTATATATGGCTCACCTCGTTCGGGGCGTAAATACATACTCCATGTACAATCGTTTAAAACATCTTCATAATGTTTCAATTGTAGATTGGTTCGTGCCCGGGCTTCAAATATTTCATAGTAAATATCCGGAGCATCCATCGGGTCCATCACAATCATAAACGCCTCGCCATAAATTTCGCTGAGATTCTGTTTGAATAGTTTTTTTCCAAGATTGAAATATTGAAGCGCTTCTTCGGGCTGATCAAGTTTTTCAAGATTGATCATGCCGATGCGATAAAGCAACTGAAGATTATCGGGCTGCTGGTTGTGAAGATGCTTGAGGGCAGTAAGTGCCTCCTGGAAATTGCCAAGATAGTATTGACACAGCGCAAGTTTTTCCAGGGTTTCAAACCGCACCGGGTCTTCATGTTTTTTCAATACGAGATAATGTGCAACTGCATCTGCAAACCGAAGGCTCTTGAATTCCTGATCGGCCATAGTATGCAGGGCGTCAATCAAACTATCATGAGCATAGATAAACCGGAGCTCCAGCGGATCTTCCTGTTTAAGAGAAAGCACCATCGAAAATGCTTCATTGAATTTACCAGTGCCGAACAATGCATTTACTTGTTCTAATGCCTGACTGTTCGCCTGCCACTTTGCCAAACGTTGCTGCTCTACAAAATAATACGTAGTGTGAATAACAGCGAAGCAGAATCCGGCAATGACTATAAAGACCAGGAAAGCAAGACCCTGAATTCTGAAATACTCCTTATCTATTCTATAGTATTTCTGCTGTGCGTATTGCCACTTCCAGTATTTGCGTTTATTGATTTCATGCTGAGGATCGAAAACCGTATCGACTATATCTGCGACTATACTCGGATTCATTTGCAGATCGTAACGGGATTTTTTCAGTGGATCAGAGAGTACATGGTATGCCTCGTTGATGAGCTTGAACATTTCTTCCGCTTCCCGGTCTCCGGCATTACGGTCGGGGTGGTATTGCATGGCCAGCCTTTTATAGGCGGCACGCAACGTTGTTGAATTATCAGAAGGAGTGATGCCGAGTATTTTGTAATAATCCTCCATGGCGTGGCATTTATATTCCTTTAATGAATAGAAACGTATTCAGGATCGTTTTTCTTCTGAGAAGGCCGTATTTATTCTACAATTTTCCGATTTTCTGTCGTATAGGGATATAAAAACAGTGCCATGGGCTATAAAAGAAAAAACCCGAAGGTCTCCCCACGGGTTTTGATGATCTATAGTTTGAAATTAAACTTTCGCCAATTCCTGAACGAGGTCAATCAATTTGTTTGAATATCCCCATTCGTTATCATACCATGATACTACTTTCACGAAATTATCATTCAAAGCGATACCAGCTTTAGCATCGAAGATTGATGTACGTGAATCTCCAAGGAAATCCTGAGAAACAACATCATCTTCAGTATAGCCAAGTATACCTTTCAACTCACCTTCAGAAGCTGTTTTCATCGCAGTTTTGATTTGCTCGTACGATGCAGGCTTCGCCAAACGTACGGTAAGATCTACTACCGATACATCTGCTACTGGTACGCGGAAAGACATACCGGTAAGTTTTCCTTTCAGTTCTGGAATTACAAGCGCTACTGCTTTCGCTGCACCTGTAGAGGAAGGGATGATGTTCTGGTATGCACCACGACCACCTCTCCAATCTTTTGCTGAAGGACTGTCAACTGTTTTTTGTGTTGCTGTTACAGCGTGAACAGTGCTCATCAAACCTTCTGCTATACCGAAGTTGTCATTCAGTACTTTTGCTAATGGAGCAAGGCAGTTTGTAGTACAAGAAGCGTTCGATACAATAGTATGTTCTGCTGTAAGTTTCTTGTGGTTAACACCCATTACAAACGTTGGCGTGTCATCTTTAGCGGGAGCAGAGAACACAACTTTTTTAGCGCCTGCAGCAATGTGCTTCTGGCCATCTGCCTGTGTGAGGAACAAACCTGTAGATTCAATTATAATCTCAGCGCCTACCTCAGACCATTTTAAATTAGCAGGATCTTTTTCGGCTGTTACACGGATTTTTTTTCCGTTCACAATCAGGTTGCCGTCTTTTGCTTCAACAGTGCCATCAAACTTTCCATGCGTAGAATCATACTTTAGCATATATGCCATGTACTCAGGATCTACAAGATCGTTGATCCCGACAATCTCGATATCTTTACGATTGATAGCAGCTCTGAAAGCCAGGCGACCGATACGGCCGAAACCGTTAATACCTACTTTAGTCATTGTTGTATTTGTTTGGTTAAAAATTCGGAAGCCAAAAATAAAGTACCCTGCGACTAAAACCAATGAAATAAAATTGTGTTTTAAAAAAAAATTAGCGCACCGGTTTGCAAATCCACAACACAACTCTATCTTTGCACACCTTTTGAGAGAAACACTAAAAGGAAACACACTCACACAAGCCCTACCATTCATTATGGTCCGTTCGTCTAGGGGTTAGGACACCAGATTTTCATTCTGGTAACACGGGTTCGATTCCCGTACGGACTACTTCGAAAGTAACCGCGTTTCTGTTGATACGCGGTTTTTTATTTTGTAGTCTGTACAACTCACCTATACAAAACCTTGTGCTATATTTCTCGCACAGTCTTTATTTATCTTCTATTATATAGTTATAATAATTATTCTACTCTATTAACAGAGTCGTGCTACAAAACATTTCATATCTGAATATATTATTTTTTAAGTAGCAATTTGCCTATACTGATTTTAGTACTACCATCGTCATCCAACCAACATCGACACCATTAACATTAACAGGATAGCCAATACTGTTACTTTCATTTGGTTCTTGTTTAAGGGTTATAAGTTCAGGTGAGATTCTCTACATCTTCGCTTTGAAGTTTTCTTTGCAGCGATTCAAGTTCGAGCTTCCTATATTTATAGATGTTATGTTCCCAGCGGCTTGCATAATATACCAGAATAAAAAGCAGCAATGTCCCGATGATGATCCCTATAGATTTACCTCCGTTTAAGACACCCAGCGCAGTAAGTATAGCAACGGGAAGCATATTCCAGCGCATCAGTAAAGAGAGCCGAACCTGGTAAGTGGCTACTGAAATTGTGTACTGAAGATCTCCCTGCATCGAGCGATCGAACTGATGGCTCTGTCTTAATCTTCTAAGCCGACTGATTACTATATATACCGCAGTACCTAACATCCAAAGCGATGTTAAATACATCAGTATATTTCCTTTCTGCATGGACGAGCTCAGAATGGCGATGAAAATTCCGGAAGCAAGGTTCACCACGATCAGTAGTAACTCCGTTATATTCGTGATGTGGTTGGTCTTTTTCTTTTTACGCGCAATAAGATTGCCCAGAGCCGTTTCGTCAATGGTATATAGCAGTCTGCTGTTTTGAGTATCCCAAATTTTTTTCATATCGTCAAATTCCATGGAGATTGTTTTTTTTGTGATTGAGAGATTAGATGTTTTTTAATACGATTGATTTTTACACCTACATTTGATTCCGATATACCAAGCATACCAGCGATTTCTTTATAGCTGAAACCATCAAGCATCAGGAGTGTAACAGACCTGTCAATTTCATCTAGTGTACGAATCTCTTCATACAACCAGACAAGTCGCTCGTCTATTGGTATATCACTTGCATGGATGATATTTTGCAGCGCATCGTCCAGCGACTCAGGCTTATACTGTCTGCGTTCTTTTCGTGCCCATTTGATAGCAGTATTAAGCGATATCCTATATAACCACGTGGAGGGTGATGACTCGTTCCTGAATACCGGAATGGAATTCCAGACCTGGATAATGACCTCCTGGAAAAGATCGTCCTGGTCCATTGCTGTAACCGCATAAGCACGCACCACTTTAAAAATTAGCGCTTTATACCGGTTAAGCCATTCTTCAAGAATACGTTTTTGTTCCTCTTCCCGCACAGCTAAAGTTATTTACTCCATTAGTACCATGAAAGGAGTAAAAACTTACAATTCCTGGAATTAATTTTTTGATGATGGGAGTCACAGTATATCCAGACAACAGACTTTGTCTCTATATGGAGAAGTATACATTGATAATGATACTCAGCGAATTTTTTGAGAATCAAATAAAAAATGAAGTCTATTGATTTAATAGATTATATCGTTATGTTTGTTTCACAATCAATTGCCACCAAGTTGATTTTACTAAGAAGAAGGGAGAGAATAGGCTCGATGAACTTCTGGCAACCTGTTTCCACCGACAAGGTGCTTGTCCTGCATCAATCTGATAAAGCATAGTATCGTATTGCATATTGAAATTAATACAGGATGGAAGAGGCTATCGCATTCTTTGTTCGTCTCCTATTGACTTTTGTACGAGCATTCTATAGCACCAATCATTTCTGTTGTCGCTGATTATATCAGCTGTTCAGTATGTACTATATATTGATACGGACTGAGGATCCAATATAGCCATGTTGAGAAATCAATGCTATAGCGATGATATCAATTTTTAATATATATCAAGCACTATAAAGAACTATGAAAAATAGAATTAGCTGGATGGCAAGTGTAATACTGTTTGCAGTTTCGTCCTATACGCTTCCGGATGCGTACGCACAAAAATCAAAAGGACAAAAACCTAACATTATCCTGATCATGGCCGATGATATGGGATACTCGGATATAGGATCATACGGAGGAGAAATCAATACACCGAACCTCGACCGGCTGGCAACAGAAGGACTTCGCTTCAAAGAATTTTATAACAACTCTATATGTGCTCCTACACGAGCTTCATTGATCACCGGACAATATCCACACCGCGCGGGCTTAGGTTATTTTGACGTAGACCTGGGCTTGCCAGCGTACCAGGGATTTTTAAACAAGCAGTCGCTTACGTTTGGAGAAGTTTTACGTGGTGCCGGATATAGTACATTACTCTCTGGTAAGTGGCATGTTGGGAAAGATAGTCTCTCGTGGCCGAACCAGCGTGGCTTCGATCAATTTTATGGTGTACTGGGAGGAGGAGCAAACTATTTTAATGACTACCCGATGCCATTGGGTGGGAGAGATTATCCGGTTGTATTACTGGAGAATAACAAAAAGCTAAAACCTAAACCGGATAGTTATTACTTCACGGATGAGATCACCAATCACGCAGTAAATTTTTTGGATGAGCAGGACAAATCCGGAAAGCCATTCTTCCTATATCTAGCCTATACCGCCCCACACTGGCCGTTGCATGCTTTACCCGAAGATATAGCAAAGTATAAAGGTAAATTTGATCAGGGTTGGGATGAGCTTCGAAAGCAGCGACATGCCCGTCAAATACAATTAGGCATTGTTCCTGCGGATTCAAAAATAGCGCAGCGTGATGATATT
This sequence comes from Ohtaekwangia koreensis, assembly GCF_900167975.1. Classification (GTDB taxonomy): domain Bacteria; phylum Bacteroidota; class Bacteroidia; order Cytophagales; family Cyclobacteriaceae; genus Ohtaekwangia; species Ohtaekwangia koreensis. The sequence goes on along the minus strand of NZ_FUZU01000004.1, from coordinate 382,869 downwards.
CCTGCGTGGGAGAATCTTACCTATGACGAACAGAAACTATGGGCATCCAGAATGGAAGTATATGCGGCCATGATTGATCGCATGGATCAAGGTATAGGGAAAATATTAAGCACCCTGAAGGCACTGAAAAAGGATGACAATACGCTTATCATTTTCATCTCTGATAATGGAGCAGAAGGAGGTACTTATACATTAGGAGCCAGAGGCAAGCGGTATAACTCAGGCCCGGTTGGTACATCTGGCTCTTTTGACTATGTATATAAAAACTGGGCACAAGTTTCAAATACACCTTTCCGGTCTTATAAAAACAATATGCACGAAGGTGGTATATCTTCACCTTTCATTGCATGGTATCCCAAGAAGATTAAAGGCAACACCATTGTAAAAGGTACCGGACATTTAATAGACCTTGCGCCAACTTTTTATGATATAGCGCAGGCAAAATATCCATCCAGTTTTCAGGGTACAACAACGCATAACCTGGTCGGCAAAAGTTTACTTCCCGTGTTGACTGGTGTCACAACGGAAGTAAACAGAAGCGAACCTATATTCTGGGAACGTGCCGGCAACAGAGCGGTGCGAAAAGGTAAATGGAAGCTTGTATCTGATTATGAAAAGAACAAGTGGGAGTTATATGATCTTGAAAAAGACCGCGGAGAGACAACAGATCTTGCCGATCAAAACCCGCAGGTAGTACGTGAGCTTTCTTTCGATTACCAACAGTGGGCTGTACGTACAGGAGTAGTTGATTATGAAACGATCAAACCCAAGGATGCAATTGGTCCGGTGAATGAAAAGAAGAAGGGAGACGGCAAGTAAGCACTAAGAAGCAGTACTGGAAGATTGAAGAAGATATACTGGTCTATGAGGATTCGTATATCTTTTTTATATACATATAATAGTCGTTTTATTTATAATGTATGAATGGAATCAAAGCCGGGAAATCTGATCTTTTATTTAGGGTATAGTTGATGGATTACCTTTATAAAGCATCCGGAATTAACGACAAAAAGACCTCGTCAGTTCATTTTAATCCTAATCGCTGTCTTATGAAACGCTCTGTCATTTCGGCTTCATTGTTTGTTATGGTTATTTTTTTGTCGGGTTTTACGACTGTCAATTATAGGGGAGAAGAAGAATCAGAAATTATCGGAGTCTGGGTTCGCACAAGTGATAAGCTGATGATCCAGGTTTCGAGCGAGAATGAGACACAGCTACACTCCTTCATTGTGAAAGAAGGAAATGAAAAGTTCCCATGCGAAGTAACGCACTTGCCAATTTATAAAGACATTGTTAAGATAAGTAAAAAATTATGGCGGTGTAATTTCCTGGTCGTAACGATGGGGAGTTGTGCAACCAATTATGAAGAAGGCATCATTCAGATTCTTAAGAATGGTGATATGGAAATTACTTGCGTAGGATTTGAAAAGAAGGTATATACAAAACTCAAACCTCGCTACGATGATTGATTTATAGCATTAATCTATCAATGACGACAAAAGCGCTTCACATGTACATGTGAAGCGCTTTGTTTTAAGAGTATATTTCAGTGGAGATTTTTGCCTGATCTACCTGCAGCTTCAGGAGCTTGAGTATTACAGCAACGACTGGCCTGATTATTTTGCAATCACTTTGATATATTTATACTCACTTAAAAGGTAGAGAAGATATGGAGGAAATAACAATACGGAAAGCCACACTTGAAGATCTGGATGTATTGCTTCGGTTCGAGCAAGGTGTTATTGAGGCAGAGCGCCCGTTCGACAGTACTATAAAAAATGATCCGGTTCGTTATTACGATATTCAAGCAATGATTCAAGCATCGCATGTTCAGTTGGTGGTGGCAGAGATAAACCATATTGTTGTTGGTTGTGGCTATGCAAGAATTGAGAACGCGAGACCATTTTTAAAACATGCGCTTCATGCTTACCTGGGTTTTATGTATGTCGAACCTCTTTATAGGGGAAAAGGTGTTAATAGTAAAATTATAGAGACGTTAAAGCAGTGGGCGATTACAAGGAATATAACTGAAATGAGCCTGGAAGTTTACTATGGCAATGAGTCCGCTATACGTGCTTACGAGAAAATCGGGTTCATCAGGCACATGATCGCCATGCGAATGGGACTTAGTGACCACTAAGTATACCTTGTTAAGTAGTAGATAAAAACTTGCTGTTGCACGTGGTATCGAAAAGCATTTATACTTAGTCTCCCGACAATGATTATGGATCAAAGTCACGTTTTTAAACAAATGTTTAAATCGCGATTTTATTAGAAAAATGCGCCCCCGGTTTTTACCGGTCATCACCAGATCAAACGATTTCAAAATGTGCGATGAACTCAATCCCTGCTTATGTCGTACACTTGCCAAATAACCGAATGAACATTCAATCGGCATGGAGCAACCCGATAAAAGACAGATTATTTTTTACACCGTACTCGAATTAATCCGCGAAAAAGGATTTCATGGCACTCCCATGAGCATGATTGCAGGAAGGGCAAATGTCGCTGCGGGTACCATCTATCATTACTTCGAGAGCAAAGAAGTGTTATTGGTAGAACTATATCAATTCATTAAGAATCAGATTGTTGAGATTATTGTCAAAACAGAAGCATCGTCCGAAAAGTATGATGAGCAGTTTTATAACCTATGGGCCAACCTGTATGATTTTTATATCAACAATCCCAATGTGCTGGGATTCTTCGAGCAGTTTGTGAACTCTCCGTACTATAAAGATGAATTCACGGATGCCAATGCTTGTGTGCTTCGCGGAACACTCCTTGGCTTTTTTAGAAAAGGTGTTGAGGGTAACATGCTGATGCCACTACGGCCCGAAATTTTAAGTGCTCTGTTTCATGGGAGTGTTATCACCATGGCAAAGATGCACCGGTTAAGAAAAGTGGTGCTGGAGGGTGAGGAGATCAAAGATGTAATTGATGCATGTTGGAGAAGTGTTACGCATGCAGGGACAAGCTATCCTGAACAAAGCAATTTAAAAATCAAGTTAAATAAAATGGAACATGAAAATGGCAAAGTATAGAGTACTGTCCATACTGATGTGGTCACTCTTGACTATACAAGTATATGGGCAAAATTCTTCAGATACCATTCCCGGTACTTTTACACTCGAGCAATGCATCGCGTATGCATTACAAAATACACCTTCCGTTCGCCAGGCTCAGTTGGATGAATCTATTGCTGAACGTGATGTACGCATAGGTCTTTCTTCATGGTTGCCCCAGATCTCTGCGCAATATGCAGCCGCGCATAATATCCGCAGGCAGTCAACGGTGTTTGGCGACCAGGTAATTACAGTCGGAACAAAGTATACTTCAAACATTTTGATGCAAGCCAACCAGACGTTATATAGTAACGATGTGTTGCTGGCATCACGTGCAGCGAAATATAGCCGTTTACAGGCAGAGCAGAATACAACCAGTTTTAAAATTGAAGCTGTGGTAGAAACGAGTAAAGCATTTTATGATATTCTCTTTACGAAAGAGCAACTGCGCATTCTCGATGAAAATATAGTGCGGCAGGAAAAGCAATATAAAGATGCATTCAATCGCTATCAGGCCGGCCTCACGGATAAAACAGATTATCAGCGCGCCAGTATATCGCTTGCCAACACGAAGAGCAGCAAGAAAAGAACGCTCGAATCTACGCATGCCAAGCTTGCCTATATAAAGCAGTTGATGGGCTTACCTCCTGAGAAGGATGTGACGTTAAGTTATGACAGCGCTACATTAATGAATGAAGGTCTGCTGATCGATACTACACAGACGCCTTCGTATGTTTCGCGCGTTGAGTATAAACAATTGCAAACCCAGATGCAGCTGCTGCACCTGAATACAAATTATTATAAGATCGGATTTTTACCAACACTATCAGCCTATATCAACTATAATCCGCTGTTCTTTAATAACTCATTATCGGAACTATATAATAAAGCTTATCCTACATCAGCAGTAGGTGTGCAGGCTACCATCCCGATCTTTACAGGAACGAAGCGCATTCAAAACGTAAAACGCGCTCAGCTCCGGGAAGAACGTCTGCAGGTACAAATGGAAGACACACAACGGGCCATCTATACGGAATATCAAACCGCATTGGCTAATTATAAAAGCGATTATAATGAATGGCAGGTGTTGCGACAAAATGCGGTGATAGCCGAAGAGGTATACAATACGATTAAGCTGCAATATGACGAAGGCATTAAAGCATATGTAGACCTTATAGTGGCAGAAACAGATCTGCAAACGGCTCAATTGAATTACTACAACGCACTCTTCCAGGTGCTGTCCAGCAAGCTGGATTATGAAAAAGCTTTAGGAATTATTAACGTGAACTGATCTTGAACTATACCGATATGATAAAATATCATTTACACCAGCTATTCGCAACCCTTACCATTCTGTCGTTCCTATATGGATGTGGAAATCCACAGAAGAAGCAGCAAGGCCCTCCGCCTGCAGTTCCGGTAAACGTTCTGAAAGTGACCTCGGGAAGGGTAACCGGTACAGATGTATACCCGGCTACCGTTGTGCCGATCAACGAAGTTGAATTGCGTCCACAGGTATCGGGGTATATTACCAGTATATATGTAAAGGACGGGCAGAAAGTAACGCGCGGACAAAAACTGTACGAGATTGACAGAAGTAAATATCAGGCAGCAATACGTCAGGCGCAAGCCAATGTTCAAAGTGCAAAAGCAAATCTTCAAAGAGTAAAGCAAGATCTCGACCGGTATGAAAGATTATTGGAGAAAGAAGCTATAGCCCGTCAACAGGTAGATTACGCACGGGCAGATTATCAAACTGCTGAATCACAATTGGCTTCTGCTGAGGCTCAGTTATCAAGTGCTTCCACAGACTATAATTACTCTGTGATTACAGCACCGTTTGACGGAACAATTGGTATATCACAAGTGCGGATAGGCGCTCAGGTTTCACCAGGCCAACCGTTGCTCAACACTATATCTTCAGAAGATCCTATGGCGACTGATTTTGTGATCAACGAAGGTGAGCTTCCTAGATTCAATAGACTTCGCAGCAGTACGATCGACTCTCTTTTTACACTGACTTTTTCAGATGGCGTACGGTACGAACATCCCGGTAAACTTATGGCAATCGATCGTGCGATAGGAAGACAAAGCGGAACGATTACCGTGCGGTTAACTTTTCCGAATCCGAAACGCGAACTCTTTCCCGGCATGACAGTCAACGTGAATGTTCTGAATCAGGATATAGGCGAGCAGGTTGTTATACCCTATAAATCTGTTACCGAACAGATGGGTGAGTATTATGTATATGTAGTGCAAGGTGATTCTGTTCAGCAACGCAGACTTGTATTAGGAACGAGACTGCAGCAATCCGTTGTAGTACGTGATGGTTTGAAAGATGGAGAGACGATTGTAACAGAAGGTATTCAACGACTGCGCCAGGGAGCGAAGGTTCAGGTAGGACCACCCGCAGGAACACCTCAACCTAATGCAGCGAAATAACGAAGTAAATATAAAAGCACATGATCTCAGATGTATTTATAAAGAGACCGGTCACTTCGATCGTTATATCCCTGCTGATTTTATTAGTAGGAATCCTGGCGATGATTAATTTGCCAGTGACGCAATATCCGGATATAACACCACCCGTAGTTTCTATATCGGGTAACTATACCGGAGCCGATGCACAGACGGTTGAACAAACCGTGGCCACTCCGGTGGAGACACAGGTGAATGGTACACCGGGTATGATGTATATGAGCTCGAACAGTACGAGTACCGGGCAAATGCAAATGAACGTTACGTTTGAAGTTGGAACGGACGTTAACATTGCTACACTGGATGTACAAAACCGTGTGAGCATCGCCGAACCAAGACTTCCGGAAGAAGTACGGAGATTGGGAATGGTAGTACGAAAAAGGAATCCCAGCATCATGATGGTGGTGGGTATATATTCACCGAAAGGCTCGCATACTGTAGAATATCTGGACAACTATACCAATATATTTGTACGCGATGCATTACTGCGTGTTCCCGGTGTCGGGGATATCAATGCCCTCGGACAGGATTTTAGTATGCGCGTTTGGCTGAAACCGGATAAACTTGCCCAGTACAGCATTGGAGCCCGCGAAATCACGGCTGCCATTCAGGAGCAGAACTTACAAGTGGCTGCAGGAACGGTAGGAGGTATGCCACAGTATAACTCTCAGACGTTTGAGTATCCGATAACCGTAAATGGCCGGCTGTCCACGCAGGAAGAATTTGAAAATATTATTGTTCGCACAAACCCGAAAGACGGATCACTGGTATATCTCAAAGATGTAGCCCGTATAGATTTCGGACGATTTGATTACGGACGGTTCTCTGCGATCAATGGAAAACCAGCGGCCATGTTGTTAATATACCAGGCTCCCGGAAGCAACGCCTTGGCTACTGCTGACGGAGTGTATGCAGCACTGGAAGAACTCAAAGCTGCATTCCCGGCCGATGTTGATTATGTAGTTTCATTTGAGTCCGTTTCTGTTGTAGAGGTTTCCATTGAAGAAGTGGTACACACACTGGTAGAAGCGTTACTGTTAGTGACCATCGTTGTATTTGTTTTCCTGCAAAGCTGGCGTGCTACATTAGTACCAGTACTCGCGATTCCTGTATCCATTGTAGGAACGTTCATATTCTTTATACCCTTAGGGTTTACTATCAATACACTGACGCTGTTCGGCTTTGTACTCGCCATTGGTATTGTGGTGGATGATGCCATTGTGGTGGTGGAAGCGGTGCAGCACTATATAGATCATGAAAAACTTTCCGCCAAGGAAGCAACGCGAAAGGCGATGAAAGATATAACGGCACCGGTAATCGCTATAGCCTTGATTTTGGCGGCCGTGTTTATTCCCGTTGGTTTCATTCCAGGTATAGTTGGACGTTTGTACCAGCAATTTGCGATCACCATCGCTATATCTGTGTTGATCTCTGCATTTGTCGCGTTAACGCTTACACCGGCATTGTGCTCACTGATGCTGAGGCCCATGAACGTTAATAAAGATTCGCGCGGATTGAATAGACTCTTCTTCAAGTTTAACGGATGGTTTGGAAAAACCACTGAAAATTACTCGCATGGTGTACGACACAGCATTCGTCTTATGCCGCTTGCGCTGATTATACTCGCTTGTATATATGTAGGTACATTTGCACTCTTTCAAAATAAACCTACAGGTTTCATTCCTACGGAAGATGAAGGACGACTGTTCATCTCGTTTGAGTTACCGGAAGGATCGTCCTCTTCACGTACCCGAGATCTGATGGCGAAATTATCAGACATGATTCGCGAAGTACCTGCAATTAAAAACTATACAGGTATAGGTGGATTGAACGCAATCAACTTTTCATTCAAACCTAACAGTGGTACATACTTCATTCAGCTTCGCCCGTGGAGTGAGCGTGAAGATCCGTCACAGCAATTGTTTGGTGTCATTGCACAGCTGCAGCAGAAGTTTGCAGCAATCAAAGAAGCCAACATCATCATTGTACCACCACCTGCTATACCCGGGCTAGGACAAACCGGCGGTTTCAGTTTCATGCTCGAACAAAAGGCGGGCACGGATATAAAAGAGTTTGAGCGCACATTGGGACAATTCCTGATGAAGGCAAATCAGCGCCCGGAAATTCAAATGGCATATAGTTTCTTTACAGCAAAAACACCGGGATATCATGTTGAAGTGGATCGGGAGAAAGTGAAGAAGCTTGGTGTGTCATTATCGGATGTTTTCACAACCATGTCCTCCTATATGGGAAGTCAGTATGTAAATGATTTTACCCGTTACGGCAGGAACTTCAGAGTAGTGGCACAAGCCGATACAGTGTATCGTGACGATATAAATGACCTGAAACAATTCTATGTGTTGAATCGCGAAGGCGCATCGGTCCCATTGAGTGCGCTCGTGTCTTATAGTGTTGTGGAAAGTGCTCCGGTTATATCACACTATAATCTTTTCCGATCTGCAGAGATTAACGGTAATGCTGCTACGGGTTATAGCAGTGGACAGGCATTGGCGGCCTTGCAGGAAGTAGCCAAAGAAGTTCTCCCTGCCGGGTATGGTTACGATTTTTCTGGATTAAGTCGCGAAGAACTTGCCGCAGGTAACAGCACCATTGTCATTTTTGCATTATCGATCGTAGTCGTGCTGTTATTATTGGCTGCCTTGTATGAGAGTTGGTCTGTACCGTTCTCAATCATGTTAGCCGTACCGTTGGGTGCATTCGGAGCCATCCTGGCGCTGACGTTTTTGCCCAAGCTGAGTAATAATATATATGCTCAGATCGGTTTGATTACGTTGATCGGTCTGGCCGCGAAAAATGCGATCCTGATTGTCGAGTTTGCAAAAGAACGTGTAGACAGAGGAATGGAGTTGATCGAGGCAACCATTGACGCTGTGAAGCTTCGTCTGCGTCCAATCATCATGACTTCGCTTGCATTCATACTCGGGGTATTTCCACTGGCCCTTGCTTCCGGTGCGGGTGCTGTTGCACGTCAAACTATCGGCTGGACTGTTATTGGTGGAATGATCGCAGCGACCTTTCTTGCTATATTTATAGTACCGGTGCTGTATGTCGTGATAACACGGTTGGCCTATGGGAAGAAAAAACTGGCAGAGCTCCGCGAAACAACGCAATCCACGCCAGACATTTAGAAGGATAAAGATTTTAATATATAAAGAGAAGGGTGTAATGAAGATTACACCCTTTATTTTTTGTACCCTGACGCCTTAAGTCTCCAATATAAATATTTAGATCCCCATATATCCTTCTATTATTATCTTCGCTCTACTTTTTTACGAGTCTCAAAGTTCTGCTTGCTGAGGATTAATATTCTTTAAATGTTCAAGGTGCGCCTTGATAACGGGAGTATATTTTGCTGCAAAGTCGGCTACTTCAACATCATTGAGTTTTATGGCTTCTTCAAATTCCTTAAGATCGCGTTTGTGATCGATCTTCATCATCCTGTAGAATTTTCGATCGAAATCTCTGTCACGCTTTCTCTTCAGGTCTTCAAGTCCGTCTTTTTTATCTTCACTTATTGTTTGTGGCAGTTCGATCTCTTTCTCGGCTGCAAGTTTTTTGATTTCAGCCAATAACTTTTTCTGATCGCGAATCATCCATTCGCCATACTCTTGTATAGCTTTGGAAGTAGCACGTTCTCTGGCAAGCTTTCCTTCTTCTATTCCCATCATGCGTGCGTCTGCCGCCTCCGTTAGAAACTCAGATACATCTTCACTTGTAACTTTCTGCGCATTTATTTTTTGTGCCTTGTCCACATTGTCTCTATCAGATGTAGCACATCCCCATATACCTGCCAGTGTTACTGTGAAGAGCAATATAGTGTGCTTTGGCTTTTTCATGTAGCTATATTTTAAAGCTTAATTTAAAATACTATGCCTAAACACATATAATAACGTTGTGGGTAGTAGTATGTATACTTAATCATCGAGAAAGTGTCAATGTTATGTCTCCTGTAACAAGCATCTGAGGAATAATATCATTAATTGTGTGTTACAACCTATATATCTAAGTTTCTCTTTGCACTTCTTCGCAATGTGTTGCGAAGAAGTTGCATATAGCAATATACTCTGCGAAACCGGTTTCGTAAGTAAAGTATGAATTGCGTTGGAATAACTGCTGTTTAATTGTCATGTTCGTATCGTGTTGAATTCACGATTGTTTACCCAAACTCAATGAAGCCTATGAGAAAATTGTACCTATGGTTAATCCTGTTATTTAGTATAACCGGATTTTTAAGTGATGATGTAGCGGCACAAAATACGCTGCAAGTCAAAGGAAAAGTTACTTCGAGCGATGGCCCTCTGCCAGGCGTTTCCATTCAGGTAAAAGGTACTGGCAGTGGTGCTACTACGGATGCCGATGGAAATTATTTTATTACCGTGCCGAATGAAAGTGCAACGCTCGTGTTTTCATTTATAGGCTTTCTTGCAGAGGAAGTTCCTGTCAATGGAAGGACTGTAATTGATATGCTCTTGATGGAAGATATTACCACCTTGACTGAAATTGTGGTGGTTGGATATGGAACAGAGTCGCGTAAAAATCTTACGAGTGCAATCAGTACTATTAAGACAGAAGATTTGAATCGCGGTGCCATCAGTGATGTAGGGCAACTGCTGCAGGGAAAAGTACCAGGTCTTAATATATCACGGAGTGGAGATCCAAACCGTGCAGCCGCTATTGTTCTGCGTGGAGCCTCTACGTTGCGTGACGGAGCGCAGTCACCATTGTTTGTGATTGATGGTGTTATAGGTGCAGATATATCCCTTATTGCACCGGATGATATAACTTCTATTGATGTATTGAAGGATGCTTCCGCCACTGCTATATATGGAAACCGTGGCGCGAATGGTGTAATTATAGTCACGACGAAACGTCCGACAAAAGGGGAAGGCTTGTTAACCTATAGCGGCTATGTTGGCATCGACAAAGTGTCGCATGAATATGAAATGATGGATGCAAATCAACTCCGTAATTTTGTAACGGATAACGGACTTGCATTCAATCCGGCTGATGACGTTGGCGCAAACACCAACTGGCAGAAGGAAGTGCAACGCAGCACAGCGGTTTCGCATAATCATAATCTTTCCCTGAGTGGCGGTGGCGATAAAACAACCTATATCGCGAGTCTGAATTACTTTAACCAGGAGGGTGTGATTCGCGAAAGCGGTCTGAAAAGAATTATAGCAAAGCTGGCTGTAGAACAGAAAGCATTCCGTGATAAACTGAAGCTAGGCATCTCGTTAACAAATTCATTCAGCGATGCTAAATATATTCCTTATCGCAATACTGTATTATCGCAGATGGTAAGTTTTCTGCCAACGGTTCCTGTGCGAAACGCTGATAATACGTATTTCGAATTTACCAGCAATAACCATAACAACGATTACAACCCTGTGGCTATGCTGGAAAATGCAGAGGAGCGTTCCAAGTACAATACTATATTAGGATCGTTCAGTGCACAACTTCAATTGCCTTTCAACCTGAAGTATAATCTTCAGGCTTCCTATCAGAGGTTAACGACAAATTATGGCGCGTACTACAATAGTTACTTTACCAATACATTTGAGAGCGTAAGAAGTACACCCGATCCTCCGGAAAATCCAACGAGTATTAACATTACCGGTAGAGATGGATTAGCCGTGCGCAATACGTATCAGTATACCAATATCATTTTTGAGAACTATATATCCTGGGATAAAGAATTCGGCAGACACGCTGTGAATGCCGTACTGGGCTACTCCTGGCAAGAGAATACAAATGGTGATGGCTTTCAAGCCTCCAGCACCAATTTCCTAACAGATGATTTAACCTATAATAACTTAGGTCTCGGTAATCCCTATGCGATCAAAGATTTTCGTGTGAACTACGGACCAAGTCTATATGATCAAATACGGTTGATCTCTAATTTCGTTCGCGTTAAATATGATTATGACGAACGCTTCTTGCTCCAGGTATCAGTGCGAAGAGATGGCTCATCTGCATTTGGTGTAAATCACCGGTGGGGATACTTTCCATCCGTTGGTGCAGGATGGAGAATTTCCAAAGAAGCATTTATGGACAATGTAAGTATAGTTAGTGACCTGAAGCTGCGCGCCAGCTACGGTGTTACAGGGAACTCATCAGGGTTTAACGCCTATACTTCAAGATTGCTCTATGGCTTTGTAGGTACAACGGAATACCTGGGCAACACGATCAATGCCATCAGTGCTATTCAAAATGAAAACCCTGATTTGCGTTGGGAGAAAACAGCAACGGCCAATATAGGTCTTGATTTTTCTATACTATCAGATAAGGTGAGTGGCTCGTTAGAAGTATATGACAAACGTACAACCGATGTTATATATCCTTACCCTGTAAATACAAACCAGTATTTGTATTCACAACTGGTTGCTAACGTAGGTGAAGTATCCAATAGAGGATATGAGCTATCGCTGAGTTCGAACGTAGTAAGCAAAGCTGATTTCAGCTGGCACACTACGCTTAACCTGGCGCATAATAAAAACAAGATTGTAACGCTATCGAACGATGTTTTCAAAGCCGATAGTATACGGATCTTTACACCTGATGGCGGTGGACAATCCGGGGCATCAATCCAGGTTTTGATGAGTGGACAACCGATTGGTACATTCTATACCTATAAATATGCCGGAAAAAATGAGAGTGGTGTTTCGCAATATGTAAACAGTGATGGCACGTTAACTTCGGATCCAACGCAGTTGTCTGTTGCTGATTACCAGGTTCTCGGCAATGCGCAACCTAAATTATTGCTGGGCTGGACAAACAATCTCCGCTATAAAAATTTCGATCTGAATCTTTTCTTCCGTGGCGTTTTTGGAAACAAGATCATGAACGTAACGCGCGCTGATTTATTCAGACCCGGTACAGCAACGATCAACAACATCCCTGTGGATGCTGCATCTGAATCTGTAAATGATTTTAACTCGTATCGTTACTCTTCACGCTTTATGGAAAGTGGAAATTATGTGCGATTGGACAATGCAACGCTGGGGTATAATTTCAAAAACCTGGGACAGGACGTTAAGCGATTACGCCTATATGTTTCGGTTAATAACTTGTTTTTGATAACCAACTATAAAGGTATAGATCCGGAGATCAACCAAGGTGGTACCGCACCCGGTGTGGATGCCCGGAATTTTTATCCGAAGACTCGCACATTCCTGGTAGGCGTAAATGCTTCGTTTTAATGCGGCCTGAGTTGAACCTAAAAATTAATCCAATGAAACGTATAAAATATATACTCGTAATCCTTCTTGCTACAACACTCAATTCGTGTCATGATCTTGAGCTGGATATATCTACACAATTAACGGAGGATAACTTTCCTACCCGTGAAGAACACTTTGTAGCGGCAGCAGCGGCTGCCTATAGCGCATTCCGTTTTGACTATGCAGTCAAGTATTGGTTCTTGCAAACACTCAGCACCGATGAATCCATTATGCCTGCACGTGGTGGGAACTGGTACGATCAAGGGCGCTATGAGCAACTTCATAAACATACCTGGACAGCCGACCACGGTTTCGTGTTGGACGCCTGGAATTATCTGAGCAACGTGATTGCCAATACAAACAAAGTGCTTGAGCTCATCGGTGAAGGTGATGATGCCGATAGACTTAAAGCGATAGCCGAACTTCGCGTGTTGCGTGCATTGACATACTATATGATGATGGACCTGTGGGGAAATATACCGGTTGTGACAAAATTCGGTGATGTTACACCACCCGGCACAACACCCCGTGAAGAAGTATTTACATTTATAGAAAATGAAATCCAGGAATCCCTTCCATACTTAAGCCGTGAGACTGGCTTGCCAACGTATGGCCGTCCGAATAAATATACCGCCTATGCCTTGCTCGCCAAGATGTATCTCAATGCTACGGTATATAACGGAACGAATCGGTTGAACGATGCTATCATTGCATGCGACAGTGTGATCAACGCAGGAGATTACCTGGTGGAGAGTGACTATAAGAAAATGTTTTTCTTTAACAATGGTCCGTCCATAAAGGAATTCATCTTTGCAGTTCCTTTTAATCCCACAACACCCAATGGCTATATGCTTTATAACCGGTATTGGCTGCCACGTTCCTTAAGGAAGAAATATAGTTTGAACTACGATCCGAGTGCACCGATGAGTACGATCCCATCGTTCTATGCATACTTCGATGACCCGGATGATATCCGTACACAACTTTGGTTAACGGGTAAGCAATATTTCTTCAATGGCACACCCATTACCGTGAATACTACCAAAATTGGTTTTGATGAAACGTATACCGGATCAGATGCAAAAGATCCTATTGTATATCACGTTGAACTGACACCTGATATTGAGCTCCGCGGTTCGCGTCCGTTTGATACTGGTAACGATGAGAAGTCATGGAACATGGGGTATAGAAGTATAAAGTATTATCCGGATAGCACTTCATCGAACCGGAATCAAAATACAGATCTACCAGTCTTCCGTTACTCAGATATACTGCTAATGAAAGCGGAAGCAATTTTGCGTGGCGGAACGGCAACCCAGGGACATACACCCGTGTCATTGGTAAATGAAGTACGCAGCAAGCGCACGACTGCCGATGCATTGGCGGACGTAGATCTTGAATTTATATATGAAGAACGCACACGCGAATTTGTAGGAGAGAATTGGCATCGGAATGATATGATTCGCTTCGGGAAGTTCGAGAATTCGTGGGGATTCAAAACTGATACAGATGTGCGAAAACGTCTTTATCCGATTCCGACTAACGCCAGGCAATTGAATCCTTTACTGGAGCAAAATGATGGTTACTAATTAATAATTTGATTTGGGTTAGGGGGGCTTGTCAAAACTATTGGCAGCCCCTTTTTTTTTGTAATCGTTTTGAGACTATATATGTTAATACTAGACGTATTCTGCGATTGCTAATTCTTTCCGTTTTTATCTCTAAGGTTGCTCATACCCGGAAGGCAGATTTGAAATATAGCCAGCCCCTTGTTTTCTCCGAAAAGATTAAAGTACTTCAGGCGATAATTGACCTGTCGAAGTATCTGCCATAAACCCTTTAGTCTCGAATGAGTCGTTTTTTACAAATCAAAAAGCCTTGGTTCAAAAAGATTGTCAAAGCCATCTGGATTCTCTTCTTCGCTTTTGTAGTAGGCATGCCGTTGTATGTATACCTCGTCATCGAGAATCCATTTGATCTGTTCGGGCCGTTGCCAAGCTTGCGTGAAATCGAGAACCCGGAGAATGACTTGTCTTCAGAAGTTATCTCGGCAGATGGTGCTTCACTCGGACGGTATTTTACATATAACCGCAGCCAGGTAACTTTTGAACAGCTTCCACCGCTATTGGTAAAGACACTTCTTATTTCTGAAGACCACCGCTTTTATGAACATGCTGGTATGGATTTCTGGTCGTATCTGCGCGTACTCAAAGGGTTTGTAACATTGAACTCGCAAGGAGGGGGAAGTACATTAACGCAGCAAACAGCAAAGAATTTATTCAGAACACGAGGCAAAGAACTCCAGGGTAAATTGTCTTCGCTGGGTACACCTGTAGAATTACTGATCAGTAAAACAAAAGAATGGATCATTGCTGTAAAGCTTGAAAAGACTTTTACAAAAGAGGAGATCATTGCCCTATATCTGAATACGGTGCCTTTTAATAATAATGCATACGGAATCAAGATAGCGACCGAAACTTATTTTAATAAGCAGCCGAAGGCGCTTACGATACCGGAAGCAGCACTATTGGTAGGAATGCTGCAAGGGACCAGCCGTTTTAATCCGATTGATTATCCGGAACGCGCCAAGAAGAAACGCAATGATGTATTATATAAACTGGCGCAGCATAACTATATATCTGAACAGAAGTATGATTCGCTCAGTACGCTTCCGTTACTGCTCAATTTTTCTGTGCCCACCCACAACAGCGGTATAGCAACCTATTTCCGGACGATCCTTCAGAACGATTTGCAGGCGTGGTGCAAGGAACATAACTATAGCCTTGTCGAGTCCGGATTGAAAATATATACTACGATTGACAGTCGCATGCAGCGCCTGGCAGAAGAAGCGATGGCTGAGCACATGCGCAAACTTCAACACGATTTTGACAAAGCCTGGGGCCAGCGCAATCCGTGGGTAAATGCGCAGGGCACAGAGATGAGGGATTTCCTTGAGCGGAAAGTGAAGCGACTTCAGCTATATAAAAACCTGGTGAAGCACTATGGTAAAGATGATGATTCAGTCCGCATCGAACTGAATCGTAAAAAGCACATGCGTGTTTTTACCTGGCGTGGAGATCGTGATACATTGCTCAGCACGATGGATTCCTTGCGATACTATAACCGTTTCCTTCAAACCGGAATGGTGTCTATGAATCCAAAGACCGGTGAGATCAAAGCATGGGTTGGAGGGATCAACCATACGTATTTTAAATTTGATCATGTACGCCAGGCAAAGCGCCAGCCGGGATCTACGTTTAAGGCATTTGTATATGGCAAAGCTATAGAAGATGGCTACTCACCCTGCGATATGTTCCAGGATATATCACCTTCTATTAAAGTGAACGGAACGATCTATAGGGTGCCGAACTCGAATGGAACGTATGGAACCGGCACGAAATATACGATGCGGCAAGCTTTGGCGCGGTCGTTGAATACCATCACCATGCAACTCATGGAGCGCGAGAAGCCTGAAAATATAGCAGCCTTTGCAGAACGATTGGGAATTACCAGCAAGCTTGATCCGGTATATTCACTCGGCCTCGGCACGAGCGATGTCTCATTACTCGAAATGGCAGGAGCGTATAGCAGTTTTGTCAATCTGGGTATATATATAAAGCCCTATTACATCACCCGCATTGAAGACAAGTACGGAAACGTTATCCAGAATTTCACCATCGAGAAAAAGCAGGCTACTGATGAGCGCACAGCGTATAAAATGATTCACATGCTCCGCGGTGGTGTGGAAGAAGAAGGCGGAAGTTCGCGTGTACTAAGCAGCGCAGTGGTAGATAACAATCAAGTCGGTGGCAAAACGGGTACTACCGATAATGCTTCCGATGGCTGGTATATAGGTATAACACATAATCTGGTTACCGGAGTATGGGTGGGTGGTGACGAGCGGAGTATTCATTTTCCATCCTGGAGTTTTGGCTCGGGGGGGAAATCAGCGCTTCCGGTCTTCGATAAATTCATGACGAAGGTTTATCGTCATTCCGAGTTGGGATTTCCGAAAGGTGAGTTCACACAGCCCGCCACCGGCCTTGGTGCATCATTGATATGTCCGGAAGAAACTGAAGAGACTTCCTCAGAATTCGATAGGATAGAGTAGCAGTAGTGTAAGCAAAGCGCAATCAAATGTACAGGCGTAGAAGAGCAGTGTAATAAAGTATATATAGCCGAAATGCTATATATACTACCGAAGACTTAGTTTGTCAGGCTCCACCCAGGTTGCTCTTGCCCGTACTGAAAATAAAAGCTCACGCGTATAGAATTGAAGCGGAAGTTCTTTTGAAGTCCACTCACTTTTGAAAAGCGTATCGCAAAGTTCTATCAACGGCAGGTTCACATTCTTCAGTATAAAATCGCGGATGATCTTGCTCCAGAAAAGTGTAAGCGTTTCGTGGTATCCTTTTTCATGTGTATTCTCGCCACCTGCGCTGATGTTATAAGTAATGATTCCGCTTCGTAGATAACAGATGGCCTCAAATTCAGAGTAATTTTTATTGAACCAAAGCGCGGTGATGAGGTGCGCTTCATGCGTCCATTGCTCTATTGGTAAGGTTCTGTTTTTAAAGCCATCGATCAAATGAAGAATCTCTGCTTCCGTTTTAAAAAAAGATGTGGTGAGGTCCGACATGGTATAGTAGTATAGCCAAGTAAATACGACTTTCTTGCTGTAAGGTTATACCTGTCAGATCACATATATAGGGGATGCGGATTATCTTGTTGCACCATCAAACCAGGTTTTGAAGTCCTGGACTTTTTCGCGGCTTACAATGATTTCCTTGTCAAACTCCTGAAGCAGTGTAATCTTTAAGCGACTGTTGGAATAAATCAGTACATCTTTAATCGCATTGATATTTACAATGAAGGTTCTGTTAATGCGAAAGAACACCTGCGGATCCAACACATCTTCCAATGATTCAAGTGTATAGTCAATGATGAATTTTTTATTCTGGTTCGTTACCAGGTATACATCTCGGCCTTCAGCATATAGCACGCTGATCTGATCGGTAGTGATGGAGCGAATATGCTCACCAACTTTCACCATGAAACGATTTTTGAACGCATTGCTTCGTGAAGCCGTAAAGGCCTGCTGGATCCGTTGCGACTGATCCGTATATAGTCTGAACTGCTCACGCAGTACACTCAGCTTGTGCAGACTTGCAGAAAGATCGGTAAAAGTGATAGGCTTCAACAGGTAATCTATACTATTAACCTTGAAGGCATCCAAAGCGAATTCATTATAGGCTGTTGTAAAAATAACAGGCTTACGCACCTGCACTTGTTGGAAAATCTGGAAGCTTAGGCCATCCGTTAGCTGGATGTCCATAAAGATAAGATCGATGTTGTCCTGGTTTTCCTGGAGCCACGGAACAGAGCTCTGTACAGAATCAAGCTGTGCTATAATTTGTATAGTCGCATCATATTTCAGCAGGTATCGCTCAAGTTTTTCTGCCGCGGGTATTTCGTCTTCAATGATAACAACCTTCATGTTATTTAATTATAGCGATGCCTTCTTCAACTTTTAATACCGGCAGTTTAATATAGCTTTCCTGATATGCCTTCACCTGGATCAATGGCAGATCGCTGTAAAGTGAATATGATTTCTGTAACCTGTTAAATGCAATTTTACTTCCTTGATCTGGCAGTAACCTGTCATTCAATTTACTTTGGATAATGATATACTCATCTTCCATATAGCACTGAATCACGAACGGCTCAAAGCGCGTAATGATACTATTACGGACTATACTTTCCAGGATGATTGGAAGTGAACCGGGAATGAGGCGTGCATCCGATGTTGTTTCTTTCAAGGATGTCTCAAAGACCAGTTGACCAAAGTATTTTTCATTCAGGATCTTGATCAGGTTCTTGCCTGCTTCGACTTCAGCATTGATCGCCACAAGTTCCTGGTGACGGTTGGTCAATACATACCGGTAAGCACTTGCCAGTGAATCAATATAGTCTTCTGCTTTATCGATATCACGATACATAATACCAATCAGGCTCTCCAGGCTTTCGTATAGTAGTTCAGGATTAATGTCCTGCTGAAATTCAATCATCTCCATTTCCAGTATATCACGTTGCTGCATCTCAGACTGTATTTTCAGTGTGTTTTCTTTTTGCAAATAGTAGTGGCTCAAGTAAAGAATGTTATAGAGCAGCGTTGTACTCACAAATATAAGGATGAAGATGAGTGCCTGGGTATCGCTCATGGAGAACCCAACTACGTACTGAAAATAAAGGCTGAGCGAGATCATTGCCAAACCGACCGAAATAAAGGTTGTGGTAATAACTTGTATAAGTACCAGAAAGCGTATTTGCTTTTGCATGGTATATCTCCTTAGCAGGATAATGATGAATCGGCAACTTTCAAACGTGAGGTATGTGAGCACAATGAATACATATACTTCTTCGCTTTTGAAGAGGTCATTCACCTGGGCCACGGTGTTGTTGATCATCAACGTCAGCAGGTATATAAGCACACCGTATACGGCAGGTGCTACAATCCGGAAAACGGGATGATTTATAAAATACTGTTTCATATATAATTTACTATTCCGGGTTTGCCGCTAGGCTTGTCTCAGGAAAGGTCTTTCTGTTTTTTCGTTCAAATGAATAAGAGGGAGCGACACACTGAATTTTTCATCATCGCGTACTTCTATTTTTTTATCCGTAAAGAGCTGATACCGTTTTTGAATATTCTCAAGTCCTACACGGAAAGATGTTACATTATCAATAACACCGGTTTTCGTATTCACCACTCTCAAATAAGAATTATCCTGTGCACTGATATAGATGAAAAGTTTTTTGTCACTCCGGATCGGGTTATGCTTCACGGCATTTTCAACCAGCATCTGCAAGGTGAGGGGAGGGATCTTGCTCTTCATAATTCCGGAAGGCAAGTTAATCTCCACATGCAATTGCTGCTGAAACCGGATCCGGAGTAAATAGTAATAGGACTGAACAAAGTCTACTTCCTCTTGTAACGTTACATATCGTTTGTGTTGCGTGGTGAGTATAAATTGATACGTCTGTGCGAGTCTACGAATAAATTGTTCTGCAGAAGGAAGATCTTTAAAGATGAGTGATGATATAGTGTTGAGGCTATTGAATAAATAGTGTGGACTGATTTGACTTTTCAATGCTTCAAACTGCAACTCTAACTGCCTGCGATCACGTTGCAAGGTTTCGATTTGTGTGATAGCATAATGCTGGTAAGAGAAGAGCAATGCATACACAATGTTATAGACGAACATGATCGTAAGCAGGAGTATAAGAATTTTCAGCACCAGGTCTTCATCTTTGGAAGAGAATCCTCGCCAGATGCTGTCGGGGCCTGCTACAGAAATCAATGCAGTGCCGGTTCCGAAGATGAGTATACCAACCAGTAATACATTGGCAGTATATCCGGTAAGCAATCGTGCTGCGAATTGATTGCTCCATGGAATCAGCCGGTCAAGTTTCCGATTGCTATACTTTAAAGCTACTCCGCATAAACAACCCAGCAGTATGCTGAACAATATTCCCAACGCATCTCTCTCCACATCGGGTGGACGTTCTGTTTCGCTAAAGTGTAGATAGGCATAAAGAACAAACGAAAAGACTGCCGGCAAGAACATGGTCACAAAAATTCTGCGAAGACCTTCACGCATACTGGTATAATAAGCGGGTTGATTCATGGCAGACCAATGTACCTATAAAATAAGAATTGCTCATCATGTATAGTTTATTAATCTTCATCATTTTAGTCTGCTTTCTTTGGTGCCAGGGAAACTGTAATGAAAGATATAGCTCGTTTAATCAATGGCGCGAACAGCTCTGCCATAGTATGATTCGGAAGAGATTGAGCGGGCCGCGTCACGGTATGCGTCTTTTAACGGACCACTTCCGGTTTTCACTTTTGGTGCAGCGGTCAGTAGGACCTCCGTTGCGTAATGATCGGACTCAATTCGCTTCGTGGTCTGCAGGATGCTGATCAATTGACTTTCACTGATCGTATTTGATGACAACGCCTTTTGAAGCACTTGTGTTTTATAATGATCACTTTCTATAGCGCCACATAAGTTCAGCACACTGCTAAACTGGCTTTCCGTTAATCCTTGCTTTTGTAATAAAGTAGTGAGCACGTCAGCGCGGTAGTGGTCTGACTCGATGGTACCTATAATTGTAAATGTAGCCGTGATGGTTTCGCTGGTGAGTTTGTTTTTTACCAGGTGTGTAATAAGCTGCGTGAGGTAATGATCAGACTCTATATCTTTAGCGGATTCAATCAGGCGCTGATAAGAAGTTTTCGAGATGCCGGGTTTATCCAAAGTCTTGGTAAGTACATCCGTTTTATAGTGATCAGACTCCATCGCTTTCGTGGTATTGATCAACTCTGCAAGTATAGCATCATTAAACGAAGGCTGCTTTAACAAAGTGGTTAGCACTTCCGTGATATAGTGGTCGGACTCCATCTTCGCAGCGGATTGAAGGATAACCGTGATGTTTTCAGGAGTTGTGGTTGTTCCCTGGAGCGCCTGTTTGATCACCTCCGTTTTATAGTGGTCGGATTCCATTTTATTGGTAACAGCAAATACTGCCGTTGCACCTTCTTTCGTCAGTAGAAATTTGCTGATGTTGGCCTTCAAAAATTCTGTGATGTAATGATCGGAATCTATTTTGTCGGTTACCGATTTTAAAACGGAAGTATACTCACTTTGCTGCAGCGGTTTCTTCATCAACAGGTTTGCATACTTGATCCGTATAGCATCGTTTTCCAATCTTTCGATTTCAGCAAGCGCAGCCGTGGTGCCACCTTGTTTATAGTATCGGTTCAGGCGACTCTCTGCAGAGATACCGGTAGAGCGAACAACTTCCGGAAGAATTTCAGCCAGCCATGATTTACCTTGTTCCCAGGATGTAAGTGTGCGGCCTTCGTAATATTCTTTTTTCATTTTGCCGCCGCCCAGCGATTCGATTTTAATCGTTCGCTTACTGCCGAAAGAAGTCTTGCTGATTTCAAGATAGCCATCGTCCGAGATAGATTTGATGTCTTGATCATCGTCAGTTACCTCAACGGTTCCTCGCATCTCTATATTAAATTCCATTCCATTGCGGGAAGATGAATACGAATAGCGTCCGTTTTTTATATGCGTATAGTTAGAGCTGGAAGATGCCGATTCTGTTTGGCCAAGTGCTGATCGTACAAGCATCAGGATCAGCGGAAGCATGAGTAACGCGGGGCGCGAAAGATATTTCATATACTGTGTATTTGTTGTAGTCTAATAACGGTACAAGGATGGGGATAAGATTCAAGCCTGGAAAGGGTATTGTAGTGAAGTGTTAAACGGATGTATTGAACTGTACAAACGGACACACGGAAAAGAACGATAAGTAGGTTATATACATTCAGCAAACGATTTCTTTGATACTATATGCGATGTTCATGAAGCGCTGTCACCGTATAGTGGACATTTTTTTGTGATTCAGCTTATCCCGCTAAAGATCGTGCTAGTAATTGTTTTTGGTTATTTTGTCTATTTAGTTGGTACTGTTCTTTAAGGTATACTATATTAGAATAAAAAAACCATGATAGGAAAACTGAAGAAGCGGATTGTGCTGATTGAAGAAGATGATAAACTTCGCGAAGGCCTTAGCTTTACCATTGAAAGGAGTGGAGCATATTCTCTGGTGAATTCCTATAAATTTTATAGTGACGCTGTAAAGCAAGTTCATCGTGACTGCCCGAATCTCGTGATCATTGATATAGCAGTCTCTGATATGGATGGCGTAGAAGGAATACGAACATTGAAAAGCCGATATCCGGCAGACATCATTGTATTTACTGAAGTAGATTCTCCTCAGGTCATTAATGATGTACTAAGTCTTGGTATCTGCGGGTATATTTTGAAAGATATAGCGCTGCCCGAGTTTATTCATTCCCTGGAACTCATTGTAAATGGAGGCGCGGTGTTAAGCCCCTCTATTGCTAAAACAGTGCTTGAGTTTTTTCACCTGAACCCCTATACACCACTTTCCAGTCGCGAAACGGACGTACTCAAACTGATCACACGGGGAAAGACCTATTCAGAAATTGCTTCCGAGCTAAATATAGCTGTGGAAACCTCCAAGACACACATTCGGAATATCTATAAAAAACTTAACGTCAATTCTAAATCAGAAGCCGTTCGCAAAGCGCTAAATGACAAATTGGTTTCAGTCGGAGTCGACTAGATAAACCATGTATACTTCTGAATTTTGGCAGGTGTGTTTTCTGTTTTCTTGTTATAGCGTTAGCTTTTAGTATTCACCTGTTCAATTTTTGCTGTCGTTTTAAAAGAACATTTTCTTCCCGGAATGCTCTCGTTGCTACAGCGTCTGTCTGTTGTGCATGTGTTTGTGAATTTCAATGTATAGCATTAACCTCCCTCAAAGGTGAAAATCGTATTACAGGAAGGTAATTAACGTCCTATACCACTTCGTTTTGCGATTAATTTTGTTGTGACCCATACTCATAAATTAACACGCACCTATAAAATTTATTTTTTCATGACGAACGAAAGTAAACAGGATTTTAAACCTCGCCTCGGCTTGCTTGACGCAACCATGATCGTTGCCGGATCAATGATTGGTTCAGGTATTTTTATTGTTACTTCTGAAATTACACGCAGTGTAGGAGGAGCAGGTTACCTGGTAGCGATGTGGGTGCTCACCGGTATAATTACAATCATCGCTGCCGTCAGTTACGGTGAACTTTCGGCAATGTATCCGAAAGCTGGAGGAATGTATGTATACCTGCGGGAAGCCTATAGCCCACTCATTGGTTTTCTCTACGGATGGACTTTCTTTACCATCATTCAGACGGGTACCATTGCAGCAGTAGGTGTGGCGTTTGCTAAATTTACTTCATATCTCATCCCGGTTGTGGGTGAAGAAAATATACTGTTATCGATTGGCGGATTCCAATTGAAAGCATCTCAACTTGTGTCTATCGCTGTGATTGTATTGCTAACCTATATCAACAGCAGAGGTGTTAAAAATGGAGCGTTCATTCAGACTTTTCTTACAATTATTAAAATCATTTCGCTGGCAGCCTTGATACTCTGCGGCTTTATATGGGGAGCAAAAGCAGAAACCTGGAATTTGAATTGGCAGAACCCGTGGACGGCATCAGGACTTTCCATGGAGAATGGACATATTGTGTCTTCAGTGTTATCAGGCCTTGCATTCTTTGGTGCGATTGCCATTGCCATGAAAGGGTCTTTATTCTCCAGCGATTCGTGGCATAACATCACCTTCATTGCCGGTGAAGTAAAGAATCCCAAGCGAAATATAGGCCTCAGCCTGATGTTGGGCACCCTGATCGTTACCGTAATTTATGTATTGACCAACCTGATGTATCTCGCGGTAATTCCGTTGGATGCTATAGCCTTTGCCAAAAGTGATCGTGTGGGGGTTGTAGCGGCAGAGTATATATTTGGTCCTGCGGGTACGATGATCATTGCCATTGCCATTATGATCTCTACGTTTGGTTGTAATAACGGACTGATCCTGGCAGGTGCACGCGTATATTATACCATGGCGAAAGATAATCTCTTCTTTGCCAAAGCGGGTGTACTGAACAAATATGAAGTGCCTGCCTATAGCTTGTGGTTACAATGTATCTGGGCTTCAGCGCTGTGCTTAACCGGTAAGTATAATGATCTGCTGGCGCTTGTAATCTTCGGTGTACTCATCTTTTATGTACTCACCATCATCGGTATATATATTCTTCGGAAGACGAAACCTGAAATACACCGCCCCTATAAAGCTCTTGGTTACCCCGTATTGCCGGCCATCTACATCATCGTGGCCTCCGGACTGGCGGTCTTGTTACTCATCTTCGAGACCCGGTATACATTTCCGGGACTGGCGATAATCCTGGCGGGCATTCCGGTATATTACTTCATCCTGAAAAGAAAAAATCAAGTAGTCCCTGTTGCTGAACCGTAATGAACATAAGCAGATACTTCTGGTATTTAACTATTATAATACTATTCGCAGTCTTCCAGGTGAAGGCGCAGACCGTTGGCGGTGCGATGAAATTTTCGGTCTCCATGGAAAATCCCAATACACATTATTATCATATAACACTTACATGTGAGGATGTGAAAGGTGAATACCTGGATTTCAAACTTCCTGCGTGGACGCCAGGTTATTACTGGCTTGTAAATTTTGCCAGGAATGTAGTGAGCTTTCGTGCAGAGACGAGTGATGGAAAACTACTCTCATGGCAGAAGACCACCAAGAACACATGGCGTGTTACAACAAAACAAGTAAAGACAGTAACCATCCGGTATGACGTTTATGCAAATACCCAATCTGTAGCAGACCCATTCCTCGATGAAGCACGAGGCTATATTTCTCCGGCAGGTGTTTTCATGTATATAGATGGAGCACTAAAGCATCCTTCTACCATCGAAATCAAACCGTATAAATCGTGGAATAAAATTACTACAGGGCTTGATTTAGTACCCGGTAAAAGCAATACCTATATAGCGCCAGACTTTGATGTACTATACGATAGTCCGATACTCGTTGGCAACCAGGAGATCTTGTCTTTTGATGTACAAGGGATACCGCACTTTATAGCATTTGAAGAACCAGAGAAATTTAATAAGCAGAAATTAGCTAGTGATCTGAAGCAGATGATCGAGAGTGCTGTAAAAGTTGTAAACGACATTCCGTATAAACACTATACATTCATTATCATGGGAGAGGGCAGAGGCGGTCTTGAGCACAGTAACTCAACGGCTGTGTTTTCCAACGGTGCAGTCTATAATAATGCGGACACTGAAGGCTATAAGCGATGGCTTAATTTTCTGACGCATGAATATTTTCATTTGTATAACATCAAATCCATTAGGCCGATAGCGTTGGGCCCTTTCAACTACGACCAGGAAAATTATACAAACATGCTCTGGGTATCCGAAGGCTTTACAGTATATTATGAATACCTGATCCTGAACCGAGCCGGGTTGATCAGCCGAAATGATGTGCTGAAGTTTCTGCAAGGCGATATACTTCAATATGAAAATATACCAGGAAGATTATTTCAATCTGCTACAGAATCAAGTTTTGATACCTGGATCCAGTTCTTTAACCGAAGCGACAACACCGCTAACACCACTATATCGTACTATAACAAAGGGGCGGTATTAGGCATGCTACTGGACTTGAAGATCAGGCATGAAACCAAAAACCGAAAATCGCTGGATGATGTGATGCGATCGTTATATACTATATATTTCAAAGAGAAGCAACGTGGGTTTACAGACGATGAGTTCAGACAAACCTGTGAGACTGTAGCCGGTACTTCTTTGCAAGAGATCTTTGAGTACGCTTCCACCACCCAAGCGATTGACTATAGTAAGTACCTTGCATATGCAGGATTGTCAATAGATGTAACTCCAGATAAAGCTTCAGGAGGACACCTGGGTGTTTCTTTTCAGAATGAAAGTGAGAAACTTATCGTCAGTCAGGTAGAATGGAATTCACCGGCATGGCACGCAGGTCTTAGCAGTCAGGATATCATACTGAAGGTAAACGAACAAAGCGCAAACCGGCAAAACGTTGAGCAAATTCTTAAATCGTCTCGTGCAGGAGATGTTATAAAACTTCAATATACACACCGCGGACGACAGCATGATGTGGCAATAACAGTCGGAGAAAGTATGTTGCATACGTTTGAGATGGCCCCTTTTAAAACTCCGGATGCACTTCAGGCTTTGATTTTAAAAGACTGGCTGCGAAACTGATCATCGATTTTTTATTTACAACAAGTGTATTTTTTACGTTTTAAAAAGTAATAAATTCATTACTTTTCCCTATGATAATATAGTATTACTACCTGCTAATCGAGGTAAAAACTTACCTGACGCATCGTAATAAATTTGTGCCATATATAACCAAATAGACTAGCTTATGAAGATTACATGGGAAGGGGTTTTTCCAGCCGTTACAACGAAGTTTACAAAGGATGACACGTTGGATTTTAATATGTTTGGTGTGAACATCGATAAACAGCTTGATGCCGGAGTGGATGGAATAATTATCGGAGGAACGCTGGGTGAGTCAAGCGTATTGACAAACGAAGAAAAGAATTCATTACTGAAATATACACTTGAAAAAGTAGAGGGTAAGGTTCCGGTGGTGTTAAACATTGCAGAAGGTTCAACACGTGAAGCGGTAAAGATTGCCGAGTCAGCAGCGAAGGCAGGTCTGAGCGGATTGATGATGTTGCCACCCATGCGCTATAAATCAGATCACCGGGAGACGGTTGCATACTTCAAAGCTATAGCAGAAGCTACTGATCTTCAGATCATGATCTATAATAATCCCGTGGACTATAAAGTTGAAGTTACGCTGGATATGTTTGAAGAACTAGCAGCCTGTAAAAATATAGATGCTGTAAAAGAATCTACACGCGATGTGGTGAATGTTACGCGCATGATCAATCGCTTCGGAGACCGCTTCAGCATAATGAGTGGTGTTGATACCCTCGCCATGGAAAGTCTGGTGATGGGAGCAAAAGGCTGGGTAGCCGGGTTAGTGTGTGCTTTCCCTGCGGAAACAGTCGCGATCTATAGACTGGTGAAGGCCGGTCGTATACAGGAAGCTGTAGAGATTAACCGTTGGTTCATGCCCTTGCTCGAACTTGATACCTATAGCAAGCTTGTGCAGTATATAAAACTTGCGGAAGCAGAGGCCGGGATCGGTACCGAAACTGTGCGCGCTCCGCGATTGACGCTTATTGGTAAAGAACGCGAAGAGGTTCTTAATATCATCCGCGAGGGAATTGAAAATCGCCCAGCATTACCTGACTATCTCAACCTGAAAAAGAAAGAAAAAGCTATACAAGTATAAAGATGAGTGACCAACGTGAAGATGTACTATATCGTGCAGAGAAAGCTTTTCAAGTATATAAGAAGATAACACCGCAGAAGCGTGCAGAATTTCTGTACGCTATAGCAGAACAGATCGATCTGTTAGGGGATGCATTGATTCAGGCTGCCATGGAAGAAACATGCCTGCCAGAACCGCGTTTGAAAAATGAACGCGGACGTACAACCAATCAGTTAAAGTCATTTGCGAAATTGTTAGAAGCGGGTGACTGGCTACAGGCATCCATTGATACTGGTGATCCCGAACGCAAACCTGCACCGAAACCGGATTTGCGTAAGATGCTATATCCGGTAGGGCCGGTTGTAGTATTTGGAGCGAGTAATTTTCCATTGGCATTTTCCACCGCGGGCGGAGATACTGCATCAGCGTTGGCGTCTGGCTGTACCGTTGTAGTGAAGAGTCATCCGGCACATCCACGTACGTCAAACCTCGTGGCCAATGCAATTCGTGCCGCTTTACAGCAATGCAATCTTCATGAAGATATATTTCAGGAAGTAACAGATACCAGTATAGAAGCCGGCCAGCAATTGGTAAAGCATCCGCTTACAAAGGCCGTAGCATTTACAGGATCATACCAGGGAGGAAAAGCCCTCTTTGATATAGCAAACCAGCGTGAAGAGCCTATACCTGTTTTTGCTGAAATGGGAAGTATAAATCCCGTGGTTGTATTGCCAGGTATTGTGCGCGAGAATAAAACATTGCCACCCACCCTGGCTTCTTCTATTTTGCTTGGCGCAGGACAATTTTGTACGAACCCAGGTCTACTCATCACGATCGATACAGATGGACTCGCTCCTTTCCTTCATAAGCTGTCAGCTGAAATAGCACAGGCTGCTCCTGGTACGATGTTGCACACCGGTATAGCGGCCAGTTACAAACATAAAAAATCGGAAGCGCTAAAACAGAAAGGCGTGCTGAGATTGGTGGAAGGTATAGCAGAGACAACGGACAGACAAGGCGCACCGGGGCTTGCATTAGTAGATGCTCACAACTTTATAGCAAATACAGTTTTAAAGGAAGAAGTATTCGGCCCGTATTCATTGATTGTAAAATGTGAAAATGAAAAGCAACTCCTCGCCGTGATAGAATCACTGAAAGGACAATTGACAGCCACCATCTTTGGATTGCCGGAAGAATTACCAGACTATCAGGATGTAGTTGATTCGTTGCATGCACGCTGCGGAAGGTTGATCTTCAACGGAGTGCCTACTGGCGTAGAGGTAACAAAAGCGATGCATCACGGAGGCCCTTTTCCATCCAGTACAGATAGTCGTTTTACATCCGTGGGAACAGACGCTATATATCGTTTCGTACGCCCTGTATGTTACCAGGATTTTCCTGAAGACCTGCTGCCGCTCGAATTGAAAAATAAAAATGAACTGAACATTTTACGATGTGTGAACGGAACATGGACACACAACGCCATAGAAACTTTTAATCTGCAACAAGCTTGAGGAAAACTTTTTTTTGCATCGATGCACACACGTGTGGCAACCCGGTAAGACTGGTAGCGGGCGGAGGCCCAATTCTGGAAGGTAAAAATATGAGCGAGAAGCGCCAGCACTTTCTTCGGGAGTATGACTGGATCCGTAAGGGACTAATGTTTGAACCACGTGGCCACGATATGATGAGCGGAAGTATACTATATCCGCCTACCGATCCGCAGAACGACATGGGTATACTCTTTATTGAAACCAGCGGCTGTCTTCCGATGTGTGGCCATGGTACAATTGGTACTGTGACGATCGCTATAGAGGAAGGATTGATCACACCCAAAACTCCGGGCACATTGCGTCTCGAAGTGCCGGCTGGTATCATTACCATAGACTATAAACAGGAAGGCAAGAAAGTAAAGTCAGTAAAGATCAGGAATATAAAAGCATACCTCGCAGCCGAAAATATAGTGGCGGAATGTCCCGATCTCGGATCATTAACAATGGACGTGTCCTATGGTGGTAATTTTTACGCTATTGTAGATGTACAGGAAAATTTTCCGGGTCTGGAACATTTCAAAGCTGAGCAGCTGATTGGCTGGAGTCGTACGCTGCGGAAGAACATAAATGCGAACTATACCTTTGTTCATCCGGATGATCCGACCATTAATGGATGCAGTCACATACTATGGGCAGGCAAGCCGATCGACTCATCGTCAACCGCCCGTAATGCAGTGTTCTATGGAGATAAAGCTATAGATCGCTCACCGTGTGGAACGGGAACTTCTGCACGTCTTGCGCAGTGGCACGCAAAAGGCAAACTTCAGAAAGGTGAGCCTTTCATTCACGAAAGTATAATCGGCTCTAAATTTATAGGGCGTGTGGAAGAAGAAACCGATCTGCATGGCAAGCCTGCTATTATACCCAGTATCGAAGGGTGGGCTGTGGTTACCGGGTATAACACTATCATCATGGATGATGAAGAAGACCCGTATGCACACGGCTTTCAGGTAATATAGTTTTACCTATATATCATATATAAACTATCAATAGATCAGCACATGAAAAACGTTGCCATTATAGGCGGGGGAATTATAGGATTAAGCACGGCATATTATTTAGTAAAGGCTGGTCACACGGTAACGATATTTGATCAGGGCGATCTGTTGGACAATTGTTCTGTCGGTAATGCAGGGATGATTGTCCCGAGTCATATTATACCCTTGGCGGCACCCGGCATGATCTCGAAAGGTATACGGTGGATGTTTAACGCGCAGAGCCCGTTCTATGTGAAGCCTCGTCTCAACGGACAACTTATCAAGTGGGGCATTCAGTTTTATAAACACGCCACACACGATCACGTAGCACGCGCAATCCCGGCACTGAAAGATATCAGTATATATAGTAAAGCTATGTACCAGCAAATGGCGCACGACAACCCATTTGATTTCAGTTACCAGGAGCGCGGCTTGCTGATGCTATACCAAACAAAAGAAACAGAGAAGGAGGAAGCAGAGACTGCACATATAGCCAACAAGAATGGCATTGAGGCGCAGATTCTCTCGGCTACAGAAATCCAAAAACTTGAGCCGGAAGTAAAGGTAACGGTACGCGGTGGAGTATACTTTCCCGGAGATGCACACCTGATACCTCAGCAGTTGGTTAAGAATTTAATCGACTATCTGAAAAAGAATAATGTAACATTCCATACGAACACACCGGTTACAGACTTTACTACTAAAAGTGATTCTATTGCAAGTATGGCAGCTTCTGGCGAGAATCGGACGTTTGATGAATATATATTGGCGACAGGAGCGTGGTCTGGTATATTCAGTTCGAAACTTGGATTGGATCTTCCGCTTCAGGGAGGCAAAGGATATAGCTTTACGCTAAATGATGTTCCCAAGAATATACATATACCATCTATTCTATTGGAAGGTCGCGTAGCCGTTACCCCAATGGGAAATTCTTTGAGGTTTGGCGGCACCATGGAAATCAACGGCGTAGACCGATCTATTAATATGAAGCGAGTGAAAGGTATCGTGAATACTATTCCTGCGTACTACCCTGAGATGAATGTAGCTGTCCCTAAACAAGAAGAAGTCTGGCGTGGCCTGCGTCCGTGCTCACCGGATGGTTTACCCTATATTGGCCGCTCGACACGTTTTAAAAACCTCGTAATTGCCACCGGTCATTCCATGATGGGGCTCAGCCTCGCACCCGGCACTGGTCAGTTAGTGACATCACTGGTGAATAACGAAAAGACTGCTATACCACTGGACCCGTTTGATCCGGAGAGATTTAAGTAAGAGATAATAACAAACTGGCCGGGAATTTTTTCCGGCTTTTTTTTATTTCCATGATTATTGCTGTGTTCAGAAGATGTAACCCATTCCATGCATATAGTTTGTGATAAAATAATATCACAATGGGATAATATCTTATAAGCTATTGTTCAATAGTAAAGTAAATTCGTTAATAGTATTTTTTTTGTTTCGGTATAGAGTTCAATATATACCTGATAATTCTATTTGCCATAGCATACTGTTCTGGCTTGCTATCAATACGTCCTTATTTTTTATCATATATATCACAACGTAAATTGTTGTGATACTTATACTATACATATATAGATACATCGGTTAATGTGTTAAATGATACCTTTAATCGAGGGATAATATACTATTAGCATTAGTTAATATAGCGTGAATTATCGCATGGTGTCAGTGTTACATTTAATATATAAATGACGTACACTATTAACACTATTCTATGAAGGAATTTTTTACAAAGAAAATGTTCCGGCTTGCGTTTTGGGTATTGACGCTGATAGCCGCGAAGGATGGTTACGCACAACAGACCGTGAATGGTTCTGTTCTGTCCGAAACCAATGAAGGCATGCCTGGAGTTAACATCGTTCTAAAGGGTACCACCAATGGAACAACAACAGATGTCGATGGAAAATTTGTGATCACTGTGCCCGGCCCGGAATCCGTTCTTGTGATAAGTTTTGTTGGATATGGGACAGAGGAGTTTACGGTAGGTAATCAATCTCAAATCGATGTGAGACTAACACCCGATATAGCCTCATTGCAAGAGGTCGTTGTTATAGGTTATGGAACGCAACGCAAACAAGATGTAACCACCGCCGTGACGCAAGTTAAGCCCAATGAATTTGTTCCTGGAGCGGTGCGTAATGCTGGTGAATTATTGCGTGGTAAAGTTGCCGGATTAACCTTGAGCACTTCTTCAGGTGATCCGGATGCGGGAGTAGAAATTCTTTTGCGTGGTATCACATCAATCTATGGATCTTCCGCTCCCTTGGTTTTAATTGACGGATATACCGGGGATATGAATTCTATATCACCGAATGATATAGAGTCGATTGATGTTTTGAAAGATGCTTCCGCATCCGCTATATATGGAACCCGGGGTAAGAATGGTGTCATCTTAATCACTACAAAAAAAGCAAAGGCAGGTCTTCAGCCTGTAGTGGAGTATTCCGGATATGTAGCGACTGAGTCCTTTAACAGGAAAGCTAATTTTATGGATGCGGGAGACGTAAGAGCACGCATAACCGAAGGAGTGATTGATCCTTCTTATGACCTCGGTGCAACCACGGACTGGCTGGATGAGATCACGCGTAAGCCGATCAATCATTTCCATAATATTTCATTACGTGGTGGAACAAGTCTTACACAATATGCCGCGAACGTGAGTTATCAAAAAGCAGATGGTATGTTCATCGGGTCCAACAACGAAGAGTTCAAATTAAGAATGGATCTGACGCACTATATTATAGAAGACAAGTTGAAAGTAAATTTCAACGTACTGAAAGGACTTCAAAAGTATGGAAGTTTCAATGGCTGGACCTATAGACAAGCATTGATTCGAAATCCAACGGATGCAGTGAAAGATGAAAATGGAGACTGGGTTGAACATGGTGATCAATTCCAGTATGAA
The DNA here is from genome assembly GCF_900167975.1 of Ohtaekwangia koreensis. Lineage (GTDB taxonomy): Bacteria > Bacteroidota > Bacteroidia > Cytophagales > Cyclobacteriaceae > Ohtaekwangia > Ohtaekwangia koreensis. The sequence continues at coordinate 349,755 of NZ_FUZU01000004.1, read as the reverse complement.
AATCCATTGTCCTTAATAAAAGAACAGGTATATGACGACAAATCTCAGTGGACATGGTTAACCGGTTCCATGAGTTATTTTCCCGTGGATAATCTTGAATTGAAAATTGTCGGCTCACAGCATCAATGGAGTAATGAGACAGGTACATATCAAACGAAGAAGCATATCTCCAATGTTCGTGATGGAAGAAATGGTGTTGCTTATGTAGGCAATGGTGCCACGACCGAGAACTTCCTGGATTTAACAGCAGACTATACCAAGTCATTTGGCCTGCACAGAATTTCAGGTTTGTTAGGCTATAGCTATATAGATTATACAAACTCAGGATCGTCCATAACTAACTTTAATTTTCCAACCGATAATTTTTCGTATCACAGCATTGAGCAGGGAAGAGCTTTAAAGGAAGGTCTTTCTGGAGCAGGTGTTGATAGCTATAAATCCGATTGGAAACTGATTGGTTTTTTCGGACGTGTAGGATATGGATTTAATGACAAGTATAACGTGTTGGCGAGTGTTCGCTACGAAGGCTCTTCGCGTTTTGGAAATGATAACAAGTGGGGACTATTCCCTTCCGTTTCTGCAGGATGGACGATCAGTAAAGAAGGTTTTCTTTCTGATGTAGCGGCTATCAATATGTTGAAGCTGCGGGTAGGGTATGGACGAACCGGATCTATATCAACCGACCCTTATCAATCACTCACACGCTATGCATATAGTGCTTCACAATTTTATTTCAATGGTACTGATTGGGTAAGTATACTTCAGCCGGTTGCAAATACCAATCCTGATCTGGGGTGGGAAACCAATATAGAGTATAATATAGGTCTTGATTTTAGTGTCGTTGATAGCAGGGTTTCCGGTACAATTGATTATTATGATCGCAAGCTGGAGGACCTGGTGTTTGACTATCCTGTTCCGGTACCACCCAACCTGATTAGCACTACGCGCGCCAATGCTGCTACTATGACGAATAAAGGCGTTGAGATATCACTGAATATTATAGCGGTGAAGAATGATAAATTTGAGTGGACTACAAATTTCAATTATTCCTTGAACAAGAATAAACTCAAATCATTGTCCAATGAAAAATTCAAAGTAGAGAATGACTTTTTCTATGCAGGGTATACAGGCGATCCCATCCAGATGACTACACACAAGATCGAAGTAGGAAAAGCGATCGGAAGTTTCTATGGCTATAAAAGTGTTGGGTTGGAAGAAGATCCGGATAATGCAGGGGAAGGTACATGGCTTATCCAGGGAGCGAACGGTGAAGTTAAGCCGATTGCAGATGCAACAGAAGATGATCGCCAGATTCTTGGAAATGGATTGCCCCAGTGGTACCTCGCATGGAACAATTACATGAAGTATGGAAACTTTGATATGAGTATAACCATGCGTGGTGCTTTTGATTACCAGGTTCTGAATTTTCAACGAATGTTCTATGAGAATCCAACGATAGTATATAACAGGCTCAGAACATCATACGATAAAATTGATGGACTTACATTGGCGAGTCCTCAATCATACGTAAGCTATTATATAGAAGATGGAGATTTCTGGAAGATTGACAACGTCACTATTGGGTATAATTTCAATCGCGACAAGACGAAGACCTTTAAAAATGCGCGGGTATATATAGCTGGTTCGAACCTGGCAACCATCACGGGATATAAGGGTATAGATCCGGAGGTAACCCGCACAGGACTGGCCCCGGGTAACGATGATCGTGACAAGTATCCGACAACCCGAACTTTTACGCTTGGGGTTAATCTCACATTTTAATTCTTAAAGCATCACTTTATGAAAACATTGAATAGAAAGATATTTATAGCATCGTTTTTTTTGCTAAGCTTTATATGCTCCTGTACCGACCTCGATGAGACGCCAACCGATGTATTAACGGATAAAGATTTAGGTAACTCCCCGGAGATCCTGCAGGCACTTACTGCCCCGGTATATACCAGCCTTACCAATGTTATGTTTGGATGGCATGGCTTTTTTGATCTACAGGAAGAATGCGCAGATATTATTGTTACACCTGCACGCCCGAATGGCTGGGTGGATGGTGGTACCTATAAGGCTATGCACATGCATACCTGGAATTCATTTCAGTCTCAGCCCGGTGCTTTGTGGAGCAGAGTATATAATGCGCTGAATATTTTGAACAGCGCTATCGGTACATATGAAAGTATGGAGGACGTAGGTACGCTCGTTGAGGAACTAAGAGCGCTACGCGCATTTTATTATTACTTACTCCTCGATAATTTTGGCAATGTTCCTATAGTAACGGAGGATGATTTGTCGAAGAAAGATTTTCTACCCGAACAGAACACACGAGCAGAAGTTTTCGACTTTATCGAGAGCGAACTACTGGAGGTAATCCCTGTTCTCAGTGAAGAAAAGGTATATGGTAAAATGAACAAGTGGGCTGCACGCATGGTGCTGGCAAAGGTATACCTGAACGCTTCGGTGTATATAGGGCAAACAAAATGGGACGAAGCCATCGAACAAGTAGATGATATTATTACTAACGGAGGTTTCCAGCTTGAAAGTAACTATCAATCAAATTTTATAGTAGAGAACGAAAACTCCGATGAGCAGATTTTCTCGATTGTTTTCGATGCGACACGTTCGGGCTGGTTCCACTATCCCTGGAAGACGTTGCATCCTTCGAGTGCTGCCACATACGATCTGGGCTCTCAGCCCTGGGGTGGAAGCTGTGCTATTCCTCAATTCATTGATACGTATGATGAGGATGATAGCCGTCTGAATATATGGATACGTGGTCCACAGTTTGCGAGTGACGGCAGCCCGGTATATAATTCAATGGACCCTGCATTGGTAAATGTACAACTCAACTATACCAAACAAATTGGTAATGTTGATGAAACCCAGGAATATGAAGGATACCGTGTAGGTAAATTTGAAATTGAACGCGGTGTAACCGGAAATGCCATTAGTAATGATGTGCCCTTTTTCCGATATGCAGATGCACTCATGATCAAAGCAGAATGTTTATTGAGAAAAGGCCAGGCTGATGCTGCTGCGGAAATCGTGACAACCGTACGACAACGCGCATTCTCAACGGATCCTGATAAGGCAACCGTAACCGGAGCCGAGCTGCAAGAGGGAAGTAAATATAATTATGGCACCTATAAAGCTGGTGTAATGCTCACCACGGAAGGTGGCGATGATATACAATACGGTAGATTTCTGGACGAGTTGGGATATGAATTTGCTGCCGAGTTTCATCGCAGACAAGACCTGATTCGATTTGGTGTATTTACATCGAAGTCATGGTTGACCCACGTACCCAATGGTGATCACCGGATAATATTTGATATACCTCAATCCGTTCTGGACGCGAATCCAAATTTGTCGCATAATCCAGGATACTGATAGAGAGTTTGTGGCATGTAGTGAGCCCGGCTTATATCTGGATATATAGTATTCAGTATGAGCCGGGCTTTGTGTTTTTTTAACTGCTATAGATAGTCAAAGTGAAGACCTATTCGCTTTTTATATAAAGTATTTTAATTACTATATAAATCGGAGGAAACCGCATTGCTTACTTTTATAACTAATGTTAGGTGTTGTAACTTATTTCTTTTATGCTCAGCTAACATTGTATCAGCGTCAGCTATCTTAATACTATATATCATAATTGTATACCAACTGTCGTTCTAACAAGACAAAATAATATTATCATGAGATAATATCAGAGGCAGGTATAGCTTCTCATAACTATAAATTAGTAGGTATCAAACCTAAAATCTAATAATTGCCTATGAGAAGAACAATTACACAGCCCGCTTTGCGGTTGTTGTTGGTCGTCACATGTATGATGACCGTGACACAACTGGTACATGCTCAAGTATCCGCTACCGGAAAAGTAACTGACGAAACCGGTTCTCCTCTTCCTGGTGTCAGCGTTCTGGTGAAAAGTACCAGCCGAGGTACTGTTACCGATGCAAATGGAGATTTCTCTTTGCAGGTGTCTCCGGAAGAAACGTTGACCTTCAGTTTCATCGGGTTCAAAATTCACGAAGTCCCGGTAGGCTCACAAACCACTTTCACAATTCGCATGGAACCGGACGCGCATCTTCTTAAAGAAGTAGTCGCTATTGGTTATCAGAATATAGATCGTGAGCTGTCCACAGCATCGATATCAACCGTACGTGCCAGGGATATAGAAAATATACCTGTGCCGAGTGCTAACCTTGCCCTGCAAGGTAAAGTCGCAGGCTTAACGGTGCTTGCATCTTCCGGAGAACCGGGCGCTGTAAATAGTGTAATGATCAGAGGCTCGAGTAATCTTCGCGATCCTTCTTTAGGTTCACGTACATTCCCGCTATATGTAGTAGATGGTGTATTGTTTGATATGAATGAGATTGGCTCTTCTGCTACCGGTACCGATCCATTGTCCATGATCAACCCGAATGATATAGAGTCTATCGATGTGTTAAAAGATGCTTCTGCTTCCACCATCTATGGGTCACGTGCAGCGAACGGTGTAATCATTATAAAAACGAAACGTCCCAAAGATGGTAAACCACAAATCCGTCTGAATTTATATGGCGGTGTTTCGCTGAAGCCGCAGATGATGCCAGTATATGCCGGAGTAGCCGAGCGTAGGTATAAAATGGATATGATTAAAAAATACGCTCCGCGCAATGAGCTGCTATATGAGCAACTTACTCCTTTTCTCACAGACAGTTTAAATCCCGCTTTTAATAATAATACCGATTGGCAAAACATGTTTTTGCAGAATGGGACACTCAGCAATCTTGATTTTTCAATTGCCCAGATGAATGAAAAAAGTTCGTATCGCGTTTCGTTTAACCATTATGGCGAAGAGGGAACATTGATCAATACAGGTTTCAAAAGATACCAGGCAACGGTAAACCTGGGCGCAACGCCATCGGAAAGGCTGCACATGGACCTGACGTTGATTGGTTCATTCTCCGACAGAAAACGAGGGAATGGACTCCAGGATAAATACCCGTTTGCTCCTTGGAATTTCCCTTCATCATTCTGGCAGATCACCGATCGTGAACTGGGTATATATACCGGGGCCTATAATGATGTACGTGACAAGAATACCGATGTATATACTTCCGCTAATTTTAAAACTGATTTGAAGTTATTCAGTTTCCTGCACTGGAATGTAAACGCCAGTGGTTTTATAACGAACAGCCGAAGAGATTTCGCTCAAGCGTCCACCATCAGTAGTTCCGGAACAGCCGAAGCGTATCTCGATGAGAATACATCTACAAACTGGGAGGTAGAACAATACTTTAGTTTCGAAAAGTCGTTCGGTAAAAATAACGTTGGTGCAATCTTCGGATCAAGTGCTAAGCTTTTCCAAACCAAGCATACGTTCTTCCGGGCAACCAATCTTAACTCCGATTACTATAAAACACTGCAGTCTATCAACCCGAGCTATCTCGATCCAAGTTCCAATACATATGTAGCGGACTATTCACGCGCAGCAGTTTTTGCTCGGATAAATTATGATTACGATGGTAAATATCTATTCTCTGCTAACTGGCGGATGGATGGGACGTCACGCTATAGCAGCGGCAATCGTTGGGTACATTTTCCTTCTGTATCGGCAGGGTGGATTTTGTCGAAGGAACGTTTCTGGCCCGCTGCCTTAGGTGTTAATTTCTTTAAAGTGAGAGGAAGTTATGGTGTAACCGGATATGATCCGGGCGATCCATATTCCGCATACCGTAAGCTTACTTCGTATTCCACCGGTTGGTGGCAGGGGCTTGATGGCTATGGTGTAACAACGTATGGCGGACAGCCAACGATGTTCACCAACTATCAAACAACCGCGTCTGGTAGCAGTTTATCATGGCAGAAAGATCCACAGTGGAATATAGGCTTTGATACGCACTTGCTCGATGACAGAATCACGTTGACTGTAGATTTCTATCACCGCGAGTCCAGAAATATACCATTGGAAGTATCATTGCCTTCTACCACCGGATATACTACAGGCTATAGGAACGTTGCTTCGGTATTAAATCAAGGTGTTGAGATCACGCTCTCAACCAGTAACCTGCCGGAGATATTCCCGGTGCGGTGGAACACCAATTTTACCTTGGCGATAAATAAAAATATGATCACGGCATTGCCGAATGGTGGACGAACATTTAAGGCAGGACCACCTTGGTTACAATATACGCTCACAAAAGGAAGGCCTATATATGAATATAGTGTATGGCAGGTAGATGGTGTATATGATTCAGATGAGCAAGTGCCTGTAAATCCGCTCACGGGTGAGCGTATGAAATGGTATGGCTATACATACTTCGGTGCAGGAGACCCTGCCAGACGCGATATGAATGGAGACTATAACATTGATGACCTCGACAAGGTAACGATGGGAAATCCAAATCCTAAGTATGCCGGAGGTTTCAACAATACCTTTGAGTATAAAGGAATCACTGTGGGTGCATACTGCTATTTTGTATATGGCAGAAAACTATGGAATGGATTCTTCTCCGATAAATTCAATGGCTCACAGCGTTATTATAGTGATTGGGGAAATCACTCCGGACCAGCTTCAAGTTTTGAAGACTTGTCCTTCTGGACAGGCCCTGAAGGTAATCCGACATTCCCTGGAATCTTCGGTGACAACAATGTCGATAATTATCACATTGCTAACTCCTACTTTATTGATGACGGTTCATTCTTTCGCCTTAAGAATATACAGCTCGGCTATGATTTTCCCAGGGGAATACTGGATAAAATAAAATTACAACGGCTGAGAGTATATGGTATATGGGAAAATGTAAAGGTATGGCATAACGCTAATCTTCCCGATCCGGAAGTAGGCGATCCTTCTGGCTATACGCGTGGTGATGGTTATCCACTCCCACATAAATTTACCTTAGGCATCGATATAAATTTATAACCGAAAACGAATTTCAAGTATGAAAAATATATCTATAGCATTGACTATAATACTGCTGAGCATTCTTTCCGGTTGTAATGATTTCCTGGAACGTGAACCGGTGAGTGTAGCAGTAGATGAAAAATTCTGGACTACTAAATCCGAAGCAGAGTCTGGTGTAAACGGAGGATATTCCTTGCTGCGTGAATCACTGCTTAACATCATGGCGTACTTCGCCTATGGCGATCTTCCTACAGAAGAATTTGCCAGTGTTGGAGGGTATGATTATGATCCCGTTCGTTTTTATAATTTAGAATTATCTGTACCGGTAGCAGAGACATGGCGGCCCATGCGTCACTATCGTGATTGGACAAATTTCTTTCGCGTAATTGATCAATCGAATCGTGTCATTGCCAGGATCAGTTCAATGAGTGATGAATCGTTCACGACTGTAACTGAAAAGAATCACTTGATTGGTGAAGGATATTTTTTGCGTGCCTTCACATATTTCTATATGAGCCGTATTTGGGGAAGTGTACCATTAATACTGGAGCCATACAACGATCCACTGACAGCTTCCTTTTTTGTACCCCGTTCCAGTGAGACAGATGTACATGCGCAAATTACCGCAGATATAGCCATGGCCATCGAGCTGCTCACCACCGAGGTGCGCGGCTTAAAGGGATCACGTGCTACAAAAGCAACAGCCTATGCGTTGCAAGCACACTTTGCAGCATGGCGTGGTGAATATCAGGGAACCATAGATGCGCTTGATGCATTCGAAGCGCAGGGCGATTATAGTTATGACTCGGCAACGCAAACGGGGTATCTCAATCGCTTTTATAAAGGCACATCCCAAGACAATGTATTTTTTATTCCTCGGCTGCTGGATAACAACGAGAGCAGCAGTGCCTGGGGTGGAGCTATAGATGGAGATATAGGGAATGTTACTGGGGTATGGATCGAGGGTGATGTGCGGCATCATATTGATTTGCGCTCAGAGCCGGTATGGTCTGTTAACGCTTCTAATCTTTCCAATCTATACGAAGCAAAGGATGCGCGATTGCTTTTCGGTTTTAAATATGTAGGTACGTCTAGTGCAACGATCATCAAGTATTGCAACTTCAACCTCGGAAGTGAGTCGTGGCGCGCACGATATTCGTATGTGTTGAATATATTCCGCTATACTGAACTACGTTTACTAAAGGCAGAAGCACATGCAGCGCTGGGAAATAGCCAGGCCGAAGATATACTGAATGAAGTCCGTAATTCAAGGGGGCTTAATCCCTGGACGGGCACAGGCGATATATATGAAGAAGTAATGGATGAACGCGCTCGCGAGCTATACCTGGAGGGCCATCGCTTTTATGATTTGGTACGTATGGCAAAATATAAAGGTGTTTTCAAATTTGAAAATATGTCGCAGCCTGATTTTAGTGCAGGTAAATATTACTGGCCGGTAGACCCGATTTTGTTTACCAATAACCCGGCATTGAAACAAACCGAATTCTGGAGTAGTTTATTATAACATTCTGACGAAATATACTATTATGAATAAATACATATTTGGCACACTGCTGCTCATCGCCTTCATCAGCGCCTCGTGTGATTATGAATACCTCACCGATGGTGGTGTTCACGACCCCAAGGTAGATATGACTACCTATGACTATCTGAACACGCATTCCTGGAAAGTGTTTGATACCTTGATCTTGCTCATTGATCATAACAACATGAAAGATGAACTGAATAGGGCAGGTACATTGCTGGCGGTAACGGATTATAGTTTCAAAAAATATATGCTTGCTAACTGGACTCTGGATTCCTTAAAAAAACATGTTACTGCAGATACGTTACGAAACTATTTATTCGAACAACCTATTCTCTGGGCGGATCTTTCTGTTGAAGCAAAAGATTATCAGAGTATATCTGGAAAAGAATTACAATTTCAGTTGAAGGAACAAACCGATGGTTATTATTCCGAGTGGACAGCCTCACCGGTATATCGACTGGCAATCAATCGTGTTCGCGAATCTTCTACCTCTGCTATAAATTATTGCCAGACTAGCAATGTACAGACCAACACCGGTGTGATCCATGCAATGGAAAATATGCACGTATTTAATTTTGGTTACCATTAAATCATTGGGTTATGAAGATATACAAAAATAAGTATGTAATGATCGCCCTGCTTGCAGGAAGTATGGGATGCTCTGACCCGAAGGAAGGCTTTATCAGTGATAACATTACCTACACTCAAAATCCACTGATCGTACAGCAAGGTAAAGTTACCTATTCTAACTCTGTACAGGGTGATGGTTCTACACTTCCTGTTAAAGTAAAATTACTTGAAGTGCGTAATAAAGCTACAGGTGAAGTTGCGAGAGAACTCTTGCAGGAGTATGAAACCGCTATATTTAAAAGTCAGATTTCGCAATTGGACACCACACTCGAGCTGGTCTCTTCCCGTGTCACAACTGAAATGTTTCCTGTATTCAAGGTAAATGAAATGGGAGGACAATTACAGTTATCTGCGCAGACACTGAATGTTCCGTTGGGTGAATATACTTTTGACGTTGAAGTGTCAAATGATGCCGGCACTAAAGTGATCAAGGATATTTGTACTATTCGGGTGGTAGAAGGTGATATCATTCCATTTCTTTCCGGAAACGCCATTGGGTATAAACGTGAGAAAAATGAAGATGGTATATATGTTATAAATCAGTATAACTATAATGTTGCAATAGACGTAGAACGGTCCGATGCGGGAACGAATAGCATTCAGTTTAAATTTGTGAACGGAGCAGGAGAAGCGATTGATCCATCCAAATACGGATTTGCAGAGCGAGTGTTGAATACAGGGCAAGACTATAAATTCAGTACAGCAACCCCATGGCTGAAGGGTAAACCTGAACAAATTACGAGTGAAATGGTTTCATATTCGTTCCCTGTAGTGCCATTTCCCTATAGCTGGATTTCTGAAGGAAAGGTATTTCGGTTTGGTTATTTTCCTACTGGCAATGCCTATACGGAATTCAACGAAGCAACCGGGTTTACATCTTTCGAAGTACGAATCAATACCAGTGGATTTAATTTTACGTATGACGGAGCATATCTCATTACTGTAAATTGTGATTTCCTGTAGCAGATACAAATAGAAGATATTACTATTCATTAAATGACAGGTAGGTGCCACGCGGGAGTGTGGGCACTTGCTTTTTTTGATAAGGTATTTATAGTATTATAGCGGTATGTTGAATATATAGTAGTCCTGTAAGGCAACATCCAGAATATAAAAGCATTTTACGACAACAAGAGTATGTATATAAAGCGAAAAACAGTTGCATTTATTTTTGTAGTACTGGCTACCATAGCACATCACAGCCATGCACAAGGTACCAAAGAGGATTATGAGCGGGCTGAAGCAGTAAGCAAGTTGTATAAGGATAAAGTATTTAACAATCCGTCATCTTTTCATTGGCTGAAGTCTGAAAAAATCTGGTACCTCAACACGACACGGGAGGGTAAAGAATTTATACTCGTAGATGTACCTGGAAAAAAGCAGCGGCCTCTTTTTGACCAAGTACGCCTTGCAAAAGTACTGAGTCAGAAATCAGGGAAGAAAGTTGATGCCAAAGCACTGCCCTTTGACCATATTGATTTTTCCGATGATCGGAAGTCTGTTACATTCCGGATTGACAGTGCACGGTGGCGCTGCAATCTATCTTCCTATACCTGTATAGTAGAAGAGGTTATGAAAGATAAGGGTAGCGATAATGCATATTGGGGAAACACTTTCGATGAAAGCTCTAATAAGCCTGTTCCTTCAGCAGATAGTCTTTGGATCGGTTTTATTAAAAACCACAATGTATATATCAGAAAAAGAAATTCGAAGGAAGAATATCAGCTTAGCTATGATGGAGCGGCCGGTAATTTTTACTCCAGTTATATGCAGTGGTCACCCGATAGTAAAAAACTGATGGCGTATAAAGTAACGCCAGGAGAAAAGCATATGATCTATTTTGTGGAGTCATCCCCCAAAGAACAGTTGCAACCGAAATTATGCTCACGTGAATATCTCAAAGCAGGCGATGTATTGCCGCAAAAGCAACCACAATTATTTCTGGTAGATGAAAAGAAACATGTGCCCATAGACGATGCGTTGTTTCGGAATCAGTTCTGGATTGAAGATATACACTGGACGCGCGACAGTCGCGCGTTTACGTTTGAGTATAATGAACGTGGTCATCAACGGTATCGCATTATCGAAGTAAAAGCACCAACCGGTGAAGTAAATGTGCTCGTAGACGAGCAGAGCAAAACGTTTATCGATTACAGCGGGAAGAAATACAGGTATGATGTAGCCGATGGAAAAGAAATTATCTGGGCCTCCGAGCGTGACGGATGGAACCATTTATACCTTTATGATGGCATCACCGGGAAAGTAAAAAATCAGATCACAAAAGGCGAATGGGTAATGAGACGTGCTGTTTATGTGAACGAAGAAAAACGGCAGATCATTTTTGAAGCGAGTGGTATAGATCGCGATCAGGATCCGTACCTCACGCATTATTGCAGAATCAACTTTGATGGATCAGGTTTTACGCGACTCACGTCTTCCAACGCAAATCACTCTGCCACATTTTCACCAGACTATACATACTTCTTAGATCAATATTCACGGGTTGATCTACCTTCCGTGACAAAGTTATACCGCACAGAAAATGGAGCAGAGATAATGACACTGCAACAGACCGATGCCACTGATTTGGTAAAGGCGGGATGGAAAGCTCCGGAAGTTTTTTCAGCAAAGGGTCGTGATGGTGTAACGGATATATGGGGAATGATTATTCGTCCTTCAAATTTTGATGCCTCCAAAAAATACCCGGTGATTGAAATGATCTATGCCGGGCCACATAGTTTTTTTGTTCCCAAAAGCTTTAGTCCGGGTTACCGGAGTCTTTATGCATTGGCCGAGCTTGGGTTTATAGTTGTACAGATCGATGGTATGGGAACTTCGTGGCGTTCAAAAGCTTTTCACGATGTATGCTGGAAAAATCTGAAAGACGCAGGTTTCCCTGACCGTATAGCCTGGCTGAAAGCAGCAGCACAAAAGTACCCGGCTATAGATATAGCACGCGTGGGTATATTTGGTGGATCTGCCGGAGGGCAGAGCGCAGCGGGTGCAGTGTTGTTTCATCCTGAATTTTATAAAGCAGCCGTTGCTTCCTGCGGATGCCACGATAATCGCATGGATAAAATGTGGTGGAACGAACAATGGATGGGATATCCGGTAGGGCCACACTATGCCGAGTGCTCGAATGTAGTAAATGCATATCGGTTAAAGGGAAATCTTCTACTCATTGTAGGAGAGTTGGATGACAACGTAGATCCAGCATCGACCATGCAGGTAGCCGATGCGCTGATCAAAGCAAAAAAGAATTTTGAACTTGTTGTAGTCCCCGGTATGGGCCACTCCGGTGGTGGTGATTTTGGTGAGCACAAGCGTAGAGACTTTTTTGTGAAGCACCTTCTCAACGTGGAACCGCCGACATGGTGAACATATATCTTAGTGCTGTCATAGCAACAAAGTATAGCGGAATCAGGTTCGAACGTTGAGGATATACCTGTTGGGCCAGGTATATTTACGGTAAGTATATTTGAGAAATGATATGAATGTTCCTGCGTAGATTCTGAATCATCTTTAAAGGAGGTAAAATAATATTATCACCAGTCAATATCAGTAAAGTCAACACTTTTTTTTATCGCGTACTTTATACTATCAATAGATTGAGTAGAATTTATTGGTTTGGTTAATTAAGATGGATGGAATAGTGGTCGTTCCAATGGACGGCTGCTATAACATCTATACACTTGCCGCAATCTTCTTTTCCAGGGCATGCCTGGCTCACTGAAAAAATAGAAATATAACGATGCGAAATATAGGGTTGCATACAGGTGTATACATTTTGGGGTTGGCGATGGTGTGGTTGGTGCAGATAAGAACCTTTGCTCAAAGGGCAATACTCACCATCGATGTCAATAACAAAGGAGCAAAAATTTCGCCTAGTCTTCACGGGATCTTTTTTGAGGAGATCAGCCATGGGGGAGAAGGTGGACTGTATGCAGAGCTCATTCAGAACAGAGGCTTCGAGGAAAGTAATATACCACCCGGCTGTTCATTGGACTCCGGTTGGATTATACCTCCGCGTATACCGCATTTTTCAAGTAACGCAGTCAGCGATTGGAAAATGAAATGGGAAGCGATCGGCCAATGGCCAGCGTGGTCTCTTCAAACGACAGGAAAGGCAAAGGCTGAGGTTTCGTTATCTTCAAAACAACCGCTTCACGCAGCAACGCCTCATTCGTTACAACTCGACATCAAGGCTGCTGATAAGGCCGGTAGTGTATCCGTTGTAAACGATGGCTTCTGGGGAATCCGGGTTGACAAAGGAGAATCGTATAACCTCACATACTATATACGCACAAAGAAGTTCTCCGGACCCATCACGGCCTCACTGAAAGCTGATGATGGCCGAACACTGGCAAGCTATACATTCGATGATGCGAAAAGTTCTTCATGGAAGAAATACACCTGTATACTGAAAGCATCGGACAGTGATTCTAACGCTAAATTTCACCTGACCACAAATTCACCCGGTACAGTATGGATTGATTTTGTGTCGTTGTTCCCGGTGAAAACATTTAAGAATAGACCTAACGGAATGCGCGTTGATCTTGCAAACTATCTGGCAGACCTCAAGCCTTCATTCATTCGTTGGCCCGGTGGTTGTTTTGTAGAAGGCATCAGCACCGAGAGTGCTCCTAATTGGAAACGCTCATTAGGACCATTGACGGAGCGTCCGGGTACGTATAGTCCGTGGGGATATTGGTCTTCGGATGGAATCGGGTATCATGAATTCCTCCAGTTCTGTGAAGACATCGGTGCAGACGCTATGTATGTATTTAACTGTGGTGTCTCCTGCGAGATGCGTGCCGGTGTATATTCTCCAGATGAAAAAATTCCTGGTATCATTGCAGATATACTCGATGGTATAGAATACGCCATTGGTCCTGTGAGTTCCAAATGGGGAGCGGTTCGCGCTCAGAATGGTCATCCGGCACCATTTCCATTAAAGTATATAGAAGTTGGCAATGAACAAGTAGGCGAACGATATGCGAAGCGCTTCAATATTTTCTACAAGGCTATAAAGGAAAAGTATCCGCAGCTGGAAGTAATGGCTGCCATGGGTATAGCGCATCTTCATAAGCCTACGGTAAATGCTATTTCAAAAATGGACATAGCCGATGAGCATGCCTACAAAGGTGTATACTGGCCCATGATCTATCATGACTGGTATGATAAATATGAACGGAAAGACTGGAAGTTATATGTAGGCGAGTATGCGTGCAACAGTGGTGTGGGCAGTGGAAACATGATGGCGGCATTAAACGATGCTACCTTCATTTTGGGAATGGAGCGCAATGCCGATCTAATTACCATGAGTAGCTACGCTCCGTTGCTCGAGAATATAAATGATACCGACTGGCCGGTAAACCTCATCCGGTTTGACAATGCAAAAAGTTTTGCGAGAATATCATACTACACTATAAAGATGATGAATGAGAACCGGGCATCCGTTAATTTGAAAACAGATCTGAAACTTGCGGAAACAGAAGGATCCAAGGTACCTCTTTATACTGGTAAAATCGGATTAAGTACATGGGATACCTATGCGGAATTTAAAGATGTACAGGTACTGCAGAATAATAAATTAGTATATACTTCGGATTTTGTAAACCACAGAAATGAGTGGAGGACGGAAGGAGGGGACTGGAAGGTAAATGATCAGGCGCTTGCTCAAACAACAGAAGGTGCGTGGCCGATGGCTATATTAAGCGATCGCTCATTTGATATATATACCTTGAAATTGAAAGCACGTAAAACCGGTGGCCCGAACGCCTTCATGATTCCTATTGCCATTCAGGATAACAATAATTACCTGCGCGCACATATAGGTGCGTGGTGGAATGCTGTGAGTGCATTTGAAATGGTTACCAATGGTACAGATGCTATGGTGACACAACCGGTAAGACTTGAAAATCCTATTGAAACAAATCGCTGGTACGATATCGAGATCAGAGTGAATCATTCGAGTATAGAGTGTTACCTGGATGGAAAGCAAGTAATGGTATATAAAGAGCCACGCAGATTTTTTAGTATTGCCGGCCTGGATGAAAAGACCGGAGAGATCGTTGTAAAAGTTGTCAATGCCAGCAACGAAGAGTATACCACACGCATTGAATTAAAAGGAAGTAATCCTGTCGCGATTGGTAAGACGATAACGCTGTCGAGTGAAAAGCCGGAAGATGAGAATACAATGGAGGCACCGGTTAAATATACTCCGATAGAACGAAATTTTACAGGATATAAAAATGATTTTGATTATTCATTTCAGCCATGGTCTGTTACAATATTGCGGATAAAGCAGAATCCATGAGATAGTATTCAAAAAGATAGAGGCGATTGAAATTTCCGCTCGGAAGTTAGTTTCATTTTAATCATACGCCTATGCAGCAAAAGGTATCAACGCTTGAAGAAGCGACTGGAATGTTGATGCCGAAAAATCAAGGTAACGTCTCTGAAACTCCGTGGTCGTTTTTTATCGCTGTACAAGGCCAGGATTCTCAAATATATAGTTTACGGGATGCCTTGGTTTATCATGATGTGTACAATCTGTATCGTAGTTGACTTAATAGTATTATCACTCGGTCAAATCAATGCCTATGAAAAAAACTTTATTAATAGGAATGCTACTGCTGGCATTCTCACTGTCATACGCGCAAAAAACTGTATATATACCAACCCAGTTCAGTGAGGCGCCCTGGAACGAATGGTCCTGGAGCAAAACATATCAATCTGCTAACTTTTGTATCTTCTGGGGAAATAAAGTAGGAACGAATCCAGCGACCTACTCGGATGTGAACCTACGTTTCGATCCGGCTGTCGTAGCAGGTTACCTCGAAGCAAGTTTTGCAAAGTTTGTAACGGAGATCGGATTTGTCTCCAACGCATCCACAAAACAACTTGGACAGTATAAAATCATTATCGTAATGAATGACACCTATAACGGAGCGAACGGTCCGACTGGTTGGGCATTTGGCGGATCATACGATAATACGATTGGCGCAATGTGGGTTCATCCCAATGCAACACGGGATGCCTATGTGTTGAGCCATGAATTTGCACACTCGCTGCAAGGGCAGATCTCCATCCAGGAGAATACAACCGGAGGTGGATATGTAGGGTATGATCCTGCCGGTTGGTTCTGGGAGTGTCATGCAAACTATATGCGTTGTGTTGAGTTTCCGCAGTTCGCGGCTGATGATATGCCTCGCTGGACAGCTACCAGTAGTTACCACGTGAGCTCTACACGCCATCACTATACAACCTTTAAATGGCTGATGAACATTCAGCAGAACTATGGTGGTACCAACATGGTGAACCGTATGTGGCGGGAGTCTGCAGCAAATGAACATCCGGTGGTAACGTTCAGGCGATTGAGTGGATGGAGCCAGACACAGCTCAATGATTTTATGTATGACTATGCGAAGCGTGAAGTAATATTCGATTACCCGGCACAAGGTTTTGGAAGTGCTATGCGAACGCAACGCAATACCTTTAAGACAAATGCAGGAGAGAACCATTATCTGTGGCGGGTATATACTTTGCTGAACCAGGTCAGTGCTTCTAATGGTCGCTATATCGTTCCGGATCATTCGGCACCACAGGACTATGGATTTAATATCATTCCGCTCTATACTACCTGTGCCAGTAAAACTGTTCATGTAAAGTTTAAAGGTCATACAGAAGTGAACAGCACAGCCGGTTGGCGTTGGGGATTTGTAGCGGTAAAGGCAAATGGCACCACGGTGCGCTATGGCACGATGTCGAATGCAAGTGATGGTGAAGCAACCTTTACATTAGCAGCGGATGAAACCCAGCTATACCTGGTTGTAGTCGGAGCACCTACTACACATACCAGCTATCTGTGGGAAGCAGGCTGGCCAAAGATCAAACGTTATCCGTATGAGTTGCGCATTGAGAATGCAGTTCCGGAAGGATATCAAAGTACATATCGGGATGACGTGCGGGCACTCTATGCGGGTCATACGCATTCCAATGGTGGCGGATGGGTGGCCAATACCGCTACCGTTGCGTCATCGGTGTATGTAGCACCCAAAGCGCTGGTGGTAGGTACATCTAACTTGTCGGGCAATGTCAGAGTAGAGGGTACAGCACGACTGGAACGTGTAACTGCCAGCGGTAGCGTTGTATTCAGCGGTGATGTAAATGTGATTGGCGGTACCTATACCAACACCGTGCAAGTACAGGAGCGTGCAATCTTAAATGATTGTTCGGCTTCCGGCAATGCGATCATCAAAGGAAATGCATTGGCCTGGGGATCGACCTATGGAAATGGTGTCGTGGTAGGTGGAGATGCCGAGCTCGGAAGCTGCTCTACTGCAGGAGTATATTTGCAAACTCCTCATCCAAACAACGGTCGCGCTGAATGCGATGGTAAGGGTATGAGCGATGCTTCCAACACCGATGTGAATGCGGCCTATACGCAATTTACTGATGCACAAATGAGTTGGACAGCAATAGGATGTGGTGGAACCGCAGATACACAAGCACCGTCTACACCCGGTACACCTGCATCTTCGAATGTTACCAGTACGGGTGTTACCCTGAGCTGGACTGCCGCAACGGATAATGTAGCAGTAACCGGTTACGATGTACTGCAGAACGGAACCGTTGTGCAGACCGTGACGGGTACAACGGTAGGTCTAACAGGACTCACTGCTTCCACAACCTATTCATTCACTGTAAAAGCGAAAGATGCAGCTGGAAATATATCGGCAGCCAGCGGAGCGTTGTCGGTAACTACATCAAGCTCCGGAGGAACAGGTCCGGTAGTCGGAGGTATATATAAGATCACCGCCCGCCACAGCGGTAAGAGTTTTTGTATGCGCGGAGGAACAGGCGCTACCGGCAATAACGTGCAACTTACCCAGTATACCTATCAAAGTGGAACTCATCAGCAATTCAAGGCCGAAGCAAATGGAACATATTTCAGACTCACTCCTCAACATGCTACGAGTAAAGCTCTTGATGTAACGGGTAACGCTACAGCCGATGGCGCGAACATTATTCAGTATACCTGGAGCGGTAGTAACAATCAGCAATGGTCATTCGTCAGTATAGGCAGTGGATACTATCAGATTGTATCACGTTCCAGTGGTAAATGTCTTGGTGTAGCCAGTGCGAGTACAGCGGATGACGCCAACGTGCAGCAATTTACCTGTAGCACAAGTGCTACCAATCAGCATTTTACATTCGAGGCAATTGCTTCAAGTGCATCGGCAGTCACATTGATGGATACGGATGCTCGTATAGCCACAGATGAATCAAAATTACAGGTATACCCAAATCCGGTAAGAGGATCTTTCACAGTGGAGTTAAGCGGATTTTCTCCGCAAGAGGAGATCACACTGCAGGTAGTGAACCTTACGGGGAAAGAGATCTTTACCGATGAACTCAAATTAAAGCGGACGGCTACATATAATACTGCATCTTATGGAATGAAGGAATCAGTATATATACTGAAGGCGGTGAATTCAAAGAGAGTATTAATACAAAAGATGCTTGTGTTAGAGTAACGAGTATAGATTAACAGCGTAAAAAAGGGTTGACCTTTTTCGAGGTCAACCCTTTTATTATAGAATAAATATAGATTACTGAATATATCTATACTTTAAGATTTGATAATTAACGTAGTAGGAGAACTGTTGAGCCATACATTGCGCGAGTCTATAAGCTTCTTCCAGCTGTCGAAACTGATCAGCATCAGATCCTGCGTCTGGAGAAATTCTTTCTCGATTGTTTTATCGCTTGCGATGGTAATATGATTGGGAGCATTTTGTTCTATAGCACGGATTGCCTCTTTTATTTCCGTATTGTTTTTAACCTCACCAGCAGCATCGATGATCGTGATTTGTGATCCTGCATTGTGAATAAGTTTCTGCGCATACTTGATCAGGTATACATCTGAAGCATGGAAAACGGGTATAAATACGCGATCCGTTTTTTCAAAGTTTTTATCGATCAGTATACCTACTGGCACGTGGCTATTTGAAAGGATTACGCGTGTACGTTCATCGAATGGAGAAAGTTCGAATAGCTTTTCCTTCCCGGTAACGGTATTGATCAAACGGTCGGGACTGATAATGCGCGTTGTAAATCCAAGAACTTTGCCGAGTAAGCTTCCTTCGTAAATGGACTGTCCTAAGCCCACGAGAAGTAAATCATAATCACCTTTATTGGCTACTTCCGTGATGTCTTCATCTATATCATTGGATGCTTTGAACAAGGTTGTAATTTTTTGATTCAGATGTTTTGACTCGTCAATAACCGGTGCAAAACTTTCCTGTTCGTATTCTTCCAGGTTAAAAGAGTGAAGCTCATTGGTAGGAGAGAGGTGAAGCGCAGTAATCGCTGCATTTCCATTCAGTTTTTTTGTGAAACTGTTTGCCAGTCGTAATAAGGATCGTCCACGTTCAGGATTTCCAAAGGAGATCAGAATTTTATACTTACCGTTACTGCTTATTTCCTTCGGTATAGCATCCTCTTTCGATTTGAATATCTTATTGATGAGATCCAGTACGGGCCCTGTCATGAAGGTAGTAACGAGTGCCATGATCACCATCATTGCAAAGACCTGCGGTGTGAGCACACCAAGATCATATCCTATATTTAGCACTACGAGTTCCATCAGGCCACGTGTATTCATCAGGGCACCGATCATCAAACTATCTTTCCAGCTTTGTCCTACAAACTTTGCAGGCAGAGCACTTCCGGCAAATTTACCGACTACAGCAACTGTAATAATAAGTGCTGTAATCTTCCAGAGGTATGGATCGTTCAGAAGTCCGATCTGTGTACGTAATCCTGTAAAGACAAAGAATAAAGGCAAGAGCAACACGAGTGCAACATCTTCTACTTTTTCAATAAATATATTTTTAAACTTCATGTTTTCCGGCATGATCACACCGGCCATGAAAGCTCCGAATAATGCATGTATACCAATTACTTCTGAAGCATAAGAAGATAATAACAGCGTGAGGAAGAATATAGCGACTACAGATTTGCTCAGATTCTCGCGTGATGAGTGAAGATCACCTACCCGCTTGAGGAACGGGCGCACTACTTTCAACATGATAAACACATATACACCGGCTAGTAGAATTATATACAGCGCGCTTACAAATGTACCGGCTTTTACAATGGCGATAACGGCAGCGAGCAAGCACCAGGCAGTAATATCATCCGCAGCAGCGCAGGTGATAACGATGGTGCCGAGACGAGTTTTATGGATACCTCTTTCCTGCACGATGCGGGCGAGTACAGGAAATGCTGTGATGCTCATCGCGATGCCAATGAACAATGCAAAAGACGAGAACTGAACGTTGGGTGGCGCAAAAGATTGATAAATGTAATATGCCAGTCCTAACCCGAGCGCAAATGGAATTACAATGCTGGTGTGACTCACTACCAATGCATCATGCGCTTTGTTACGCAATACTTTCAGGTCGAGCTCCATGCCTATAACAAACATGAAAAGGATCAAGCCGATCTGACTTAAAAACTGAAGATTACCTAAAGATTGTGCAGGGAATAAAGCGGCCGAAAATTCCGGAAAGTACATTCCCATCAGCGAAGGTCCGAGTGCTATACCGGCAATGATCTCTCCTATAACTGTTGGTTGTCCTATTTTTTTGAAGACCCATCCAAACAGTCGTGATACAAGAATGATGGTAACGATCTGTGCTAATAGTATAGCGAGTGGATGCTTGAGGTTATGCAAAAGCGAAAGAACAAATTCCTGCCACTGTGTATTATTGGAAACCGGTAAAACTATATTTCTTCCCGCTTCAAGCTTAGTGCCATAGAGCACAATCCAATACATCAACGCGGTGAAACCTCCGATTATAAAAATGTAAAAAAATAAATTTCTAAACTTTTTCATTCTTTCTTCTTTGAGAAACCAAAAAACAAAACCGCTCCTTATGTCTATAATTGCTACCACCTGTGGTACCAAAGAACGGAGCTGCTTGATAAACAACCTGCATCCTGAAAAGGAAACGCTTCAATAGAAGATATTTTCACGTATACTTTTTCGCTTTGCGAGTGCAAATATGAACAATACAATGAATGATAGTCATCGTTTGTAAAAGAAGAGACGGATATTGTAGTGACCCCGTAAAAAAATGTAATGAAACTACTCTTTTACCTTGTTGATGAATTCCTGTCGATACGATTCGCTCAGGGAAAGAACGAGAGGCTTGCCGGAAGGCTGTACAATGTTGGTGGTGATTTCGTCATGCGAAAAAAAATGTACAGATTTTATAGCGACCAATTCTTTTTTGTTAATGCGTGAAAACTGATCGGCAGGAAGAACTTCAAGAAGTTTTTCGAACGATATATTTTTCAGGGTAAGTATAGTGCCGTCAACAAGTTGTACCGCTTTATCACGACTGTCGGATTCGGATGTTTTAATATAGCATACCTGTTCGAAGAAGAGTAATGCTTTTCCTTTATCTGTATTTAGCTGAACGAAATTTTTAGCAGTGTTTATTTTACCAATACGCTTCACGGCTTTTTGTACCGCTTGTTGCAGTCGCTCTTTCTTTACAGGCTTGCGTACATAGTCAACGGCATCGAGGTCAAAGGCTTCTGCTGCATATTCTTTATAGGCAGTTACAAAAATAACAGGCTTGCCCTGCAAGAGATTAGCAACGTGTAATCCATTCATGACAGGCATTTCAATATCGAGAATGCAAAGATCGAAATCCAGGGAAGGAATTTCTTGTAGAAATATTTCGGGACTGTTAAAAGCTTTTACAACTTCGAGTTCAGGAATCTGCTCACAAAGCATTTTCAGGTAGGTGAGTCCTGGAAGTTCGTCATCGAGTAGCAAGCATCTGAGTTTTGTGCTCAAGCAAGTTGATCTTTAAGTGTGCAATAAAAACATCTTCTTCTTTAAATCGGTCTAACCGGAAGTTATTCTTGTAAATTAATTTGAGACGTTGCTCTAACGTTTCGGAACCAATGCCGCCTTTCTCTTTTCGCAGTGCTGTTTTGCTAGAGATCTTATTCGAAACTGTCAATGAAAAAGTACTGTCTTTAAATTCGAATACAATGGATATAAAGGCATCAGCACTTTGCAAGTCTGCATGTTTAAAAGCGTTTTCAATTAAGTCGATTGAAATGAGTGGCGCCATAATCCGTTGTGTGTATAGCGGATCTTCATCGTCAAGCTTTGATTTCACTTTTAACTCAAACAACGGACTTACTTTTATTTTATTGATCTCGATGAGATTGAGTGCAAATTCAATTTCTTCCTGTGGCGTTACAAACCGATTGCGGCTTTCATATAGTATATAATCTAATACGTTGGCAAGTTTATCTAATGCAAAATACGTTTGATAGGCATGCGATTGAATGGAGTTCAACACATTTTTAAAGAGATGAGGATTGAGCCGCGATTCGAGCGTTTCCAGTTGCAGGCTGTCTACTTTATTTTCAAGGGTGGTAAATTTAGCCTGGACATCATTTCTGGTTTTATCTGCATTACGAAGTTGCCTCAACAGGTATATAATAACGGCTCCCAGTATCGCAATAATCACCAGGGCTGTAATGAGTATAAAAAGGGCTATATCCTGCATGCACGTTTAAATTGTATCAAAGTTAGTGTTTTTCAATGGAAAGCATTTTTGCGCAGATACATAAAAAAATACTTGTCAACTTTTCGGTTGTTGGTCTGTGGAGGCTCTTTTTTCTTTGCTGCATATTTAATTTAAATTACTGTTTCAGAAATGATGCCACGCATAGTAAATAAGGTTCATACCAGAAAAGCATTATCTTTTCAGGATAAGTATAATGCCATGTTGCGTGAAGACCCTTCATTCGAAGGAGTCTTTATTACAGCCGTGAAAACAACAGGTATATTTTGCCGGCCAGCGTGCAGGGCACGCAAACCAAAAGCTGAGAATGTAGTTTTCTATGAAAGTCCACAGGAAGCGATTGAACATGGATTCCGTCCTTGTAAAATTTGCAAACCCATGGAACAGGCGAGCACGGCTCCCAAGCCTATACATGACCTGATCGAAGAATTGAATAGCAATCCCTATATACGAATCAAAGATTATGATTTGAGACAGCGCGGTATAGAACCGAGCCAGGTGAGGCGTTGGTTTAAGAAGCATCATAACCTCAGCTTTCATGCTTATCAGCGAATGCTGCGAATAAATTCAGCGTTTAACAAAATTACAGTGGGAGAATCTGTAACGAATACCGCTTTCGACAGTGGGTATAATTCTTTAAGCGGTTTTAGTGAAGGGTATAGATCTGTTTTTGGTAAAGCTCCTTCGCAGTCAAAGGAAAAAACAGTCATTAATCTGATTCGCTTTACCACACCATTGGGTCCTATGTTTGGCTGTGCCACTACACAAGGTATATGTCTGGTAGAGTTTACAAACCGCAAAATGCTGGAGACAGAATTTAAAGATCTGTGTAAGCGATTGAACGCTGTTATACTTCCCGGAACAAACAAACATCTCGTGCAATTGGAAAAAGAGATGAATGAATATTTCAATGGAGAGCGTAAAGATTTTTCAGTTACGTTGCATGCACCGGGCACAACCTTTCAACAAAATGTTTGGAACAATTTGCAACGTATACCCTACGGAGAAACGCGATCATACAAGAAACTCGCGACTGATATGAATATCGCTACGGCTATTCGCGCTGTGGCTTCTGCTAACGGACATAACCGGATCTCGATCATTATACCTTGCCATCGGGTTATAGGTGAAAATGGAAACTTAACCGGCTATGGCGGTGGGCTCCCACGCAAAAAATGGCTGCTTGATTTTGAGAAAGCCAATTCGAAATCTTAAAAATTGGTGACTAGGTTTCGTTCCAAATAGGAGTATAACTCATAAAATTGATGTAGTTGTATAGGGCATATTTGAGATAAACGTCATGCTTTTGTTATCCGAAATGGGAATCTGACCCAAATTTTATTTAGCTGGCTGAGGAATGAACAGGTGCTCTTATCCCGTTTATTATCGTTTGAATGCGTTTTTTGAGGTGTTTCATACTTTTTTTTGTCGTTGAAATGAAATCAGGCACTCTTTTGATGTACCTTTAATGTAAGACTGTAAAGCCAATTCTTTCAGTTTCTCAATGCAAATTGGTTACTAAGTAAGTTCATCGGTACGCTGATGAGTATACAGTATGGTATTGGGCTTTGTTTGTTAAGGTGTTTTAACTTATAATCAAAATGAAACCTGCTTTAATCTTAGTACGAGTTGTATCTGCATGGATGTTTGTATTGCTGTCCTCGGCAGCTTTCTCTCAATCCATAACCACATCGGCTATTACGGGCTCTCCGTTTTGTGCCGGAGCAAGTGTGAGTGTAGCCTATACCATCAGTGGTTCATTTACAGCAGGGAATGTTTTTACGGCCCAACTATCAGATGCAACCGGAAGTTTTACAAGTCCCGTAACAATAGGAACACTCACCGCTACCAATGCCGGTACAATCACAGCATCCATTCCTTTTACACAAGCCTCTGGTACTGCGTATAGGATCAGGGTTGTAAGCTCAACACCTGCAATCACCGGTAGTAACAACGGTTCAAACCTTACGATCAACGCACTGACTTTAGCAGCGCCTACTTTTACACCCACAGCATTTTGTCAAGGTCAAGCTTTTACGATTACGTATACCACCAACTGTAATTTTACAAATACACCCACAGCAAATACATTTACTGCGCAACTGTCAGATGCTGTCGGCAGCTTTGCAAGTCCTGTAACGATCGGAACCAATACCTCGGTTGCGTCCGGTACGATCAGTGCTACTATACCTGCAGGTACGCCTGCGGGAAGTGCCTATAGAATCAGAATTGTTTCATCAAACCCTTCTCTTACCAGTGCTACGAATGGAACCGACTTAAGTATAGCTGCTCCGAGTGGCGATCCTACGGTTTCCGGAAACGGTGTGTGGAATGTATATGCCTATGCCGGTACGTCCTTTACTTCTTACTACGGATACTATACCGAGAATAACCTCTCCTTTAATTCAGCAAACCGGTGGGCAGCAGCAACGAGTCCATCCAATGCTGATAACACTTCCGGACAAGCTTATCAGGGATGTCCTATCACTAGTGCCAGTACATATTCCTTTATATACAAGCGAAGCAGTTTTACCTGCGGCTATTACCAAATAGATATACCTACACACGATGATAACGTAACACTCTTCATTGATGGCGTACAAGTATATCAGCATGTTGGATGCTGTGACGCACACACGAATGTATGGAGTGGTTTTCTCGGGGCTTCATCTTCTGTTGAAGCACGTGTACAAAACGTTGGAGCAGGAAATGGTTTCTTGTCGATGCAGTTCAGTACATCCACCATTCCACTGACGTTGTCGCCACCGGCAACCGTTTGCTCGGGAACACCAACGACCTTAACTGTTTCGTCTCCGGTTACCCTGTCGTATGCATGGGCACCGACCGCTACACTAACACCATCAACCGGTGCAAGTGTTGAAGCAAGACCTACCGCTACAACGACCTATACCGTTACAGGAACTGATGCTACAACAAGTTGCTCCGTATCCAGCAGTGTATTGATCACGGTTGCCGCTTCACCCACTACTACCATGGCGCCATCGATATCTACTATATGTTCGGGTGTAACAACGGTTACATTAACGGCATCCGGTGCGAACAGCTATACATGGTCTCCAAGTGCCGGATTAAATACAACCACCGGAAATACAGTTATAGCGAATCCATCAGTAACCACTACCTATACCGTTACGGGAAGTAACAACTGTACAACATCAACAGCTTCGCGCCTCATCACGGTGCAGAATACACCACCAGGTTCAGCGCCATCA
This sequence comes from Ohtaekwangia koreensis, assembly GCF_900167975.1. Lineage (GTDB taxonomy): Bacteria > Bacteroidota > Bacteroidia > Cytophagales > Cyclobacteriaceae > Ohtaekwangia > Ohtaekwangia koreensis. The sequence goes on along the minus strand of NZ_FUZU01000004.1, from coordinate 323,811 downwards.
CCAAGTACTTTCGGAAGCGGGGCCTGGAATATATACTGCTATGAAGGCACCGGCTTTAGTAACTATTATGGATACTATACAGAGAACAATCTGAATTTCAATACCACCAGTCGCTGGACAAACAGTGTAGGGCCTTCTGTCGCGAATGCATCATCAGGCACTGCCTATACGGGATGCTCGGTATCGAGTACATATTACTCCATGAGCTTCAAGCGTACAAATATAGCCTGTGGTTATTACCAGATCGATTTACCATTACATGATGACAATATCACCTTATATATAGATGGTGTCCAGGTATTTCAACACAACGGATGCTGTGATGCGCACACCAACGCGTGGACAGGATTTATAGGCCCAACGACTACAGTGGAGTTAAGGTTGATCAACAATTCCGGTCCGGGAAGCCTTCAATTCTCTATGAATCCATCAACATCAACACCGGTATCGGCTAACACACCCGTTACAATTTGTGCCGGTACGAGTACAACGCTTACAGCTACATCGGCGATTACCGGAGCTACCTATAGCTGGGCACCGAGTAACGCAGCAAACAATGGTACAGTCGCTTCACCTAATAACGCCACCACGGTGGTAAGTCCGGTGGTGTCAGACTCATATATAGCCACGGTGACCGATGCCGCCAAAACCGGATGTACTGCTACTACAAGCGTGCCGGTTACGATCGATCCGCTGTCAAACACTACCGTAACACCTACAACCGGTTCTACATATTGTCCTGGTACTCCGTTTACATTAACAGCGAGTGGTGCGAGTAGCTATACATGGTCTGCCAACACAGGAGCTTCCGGAGGATTAAGTTCTACATCAGGATTCCAGGTTACAGCAAGCCCTACAGTAACAACAACCTATACTGTAACCGGAAGTAATAACTGTAATACAAAAGATGCTCCGGTTACTATTACCATCAACCCGTTGCCGGCAATCACTACATTTCCAACCGGTACATGGAATGTATATGCATTTAATTCTACCGTGATCGGAACAAACTATTCGGGATACTATACCGAGAATGGTTCCGGAGCGAGTGGTTATGATTTTAACACGACTACGCGTTGGGCTAACAATGCCGCACCCTCTACAGCCAATGCAACCAATGGAACAGCGTACCAGGGATGTGCGTTGGGTGTATCAAATTATACACTGAGCTTTAAACGAACAGGTTTTACATGTGGTATATACCAGATCAATATACCGGCTCACGATGATAACTTTACATTATTGATCAACGGCACGCAAGTCGCACAACACAACGGATGTTGTGATACCCACACGGCTATATGGACAGGTGCTTTATATACCAGTTCAACCGTTGAATTAAGATTGCTTCAGGGTGGTGGTACCGCTTATCTCAACGTACAATTTGTTCCTGTAACACAACCTGCATCACAGTCGGTGTGGATAGGAGCCACCAGTACAGATTGGTTTACCGCCAGTAACTGGTGTGGCTCAGTACCAACTACTACGACCGATGTTTTGATTCCTTCAGCAGGGCCAATCAGTATGCCGGTGATTGCAACCTCGGGTGCAGTATGCCGCAACATCACAATCAATAGTGCTGTAGCAGTAGGGACATATAACAGTGCAATACCGGCAGCAACCCTCGCCACCAGTACAACTCTGAATTTACAGGTATATGGAAGCTGGCAAAACAACGGAGGCTTCACAGCCAATAGTGGTACCGTTGAATTCATTGGTACAAATGCTTCCAGTACGATCAGCGGTGCTGCTACCCAAACATTCCATAACCTGGTGATCAACAAAACCAATAACATTACTATATCTTCCGGTACACAGCAGGTGCGCAACGTGTTAACGCTTACGAATGGAATCCTTTTTCAGAATGGTATACTTGAGATTCTGAATGGAGCGAGCGTAACAGGAGCAAGCAATGCAAGCCATGTAGATGGTGATATAAAGAAAATTGGCAACACGGCCTTTACATTCCCGGTAGGAGATAACGGTGTTTATCGTCCCATCTCTATGTCTGCGCCTTCTTTGACTACCGATCACTTTACTGCACAATATTTTTATTCGAACCCCACGGTGATCTATCCGAACTCACAACGTGATGCTTCCATTGATCACGTAAGCGGTGGGGAATATTGGACGCTGAACCGTACAGGAGGAACGTCCAACGTAAATGTTACACTTAGCTGGGACACGAACAGTGGTATTGTTAATGATCTCAGTGCATTGCGTGTAGCCCGTTGGGATGCGAGTCTTGGCAGATGGAAAGATCACGGCAACGGAGGGACTACTGGAAATACTACTACCGGCACAATAATCACCAGTGCTGCTGTAACATCCTTCAGTCCGTTCGCACTTTCATCGTCAACAGGGGCCAACCCTTTACCGGTTGTATTGCTGAGTTTCACCGCTGCAAAAGACAGTGAAAACAATGTCCAATTAAAATGGTCTACCGCCAGCGAAATCAACAGTGATTATTTTCAGATAGAGCGATCGAAAGATGGAAAATATTTTCAATCGATCGGGAAAGTAAAAGCTGCAGGCAACACCGCAAACCGCGTAGACTATACCTATATAGACAACGCACCGTTTGCCGGTAGTTCATATTACAAACTTAAGCAAGTTGATTTTGACGGAACGAGTACATATTCAAAAGTGCGCTTCGTTGAAAGCGTTGACAACGTATTGAGTGTTTATCCCAATCCCACGTCAGACTTTTTAAGAATTGAGTCTAATGGCGCTGGCATTGCTACGATCAAAGTCCGGAACGAAATGGGCTATATCTTAAAGGTTCCGTTTACGGAAACGGACGGAAATTTCATACTTAACACCGCTTCACTGGCTGCCGGGATTTATATACTGGAGATTCAACAGGAAGCCCGCACCACAGTACATAAAGTGGTAATCGAAAAATGATGGCTATATACAGCGGATCTTTTCCGATCCGCTGTATATTTGTTCTTATCAAAAAGCTCTAATATAAAATCATAATGTATTAATCAGGGGCAGAAATTCTTTTCTGACGATGCCCCCCGCTTTGTTCTAACGAAACAGAGCGATCCTAATTTCATTACCATTTTATATAGAGCAACATGAAGCAAAATCAAAAAATAGCTGTTATAGGTGCTACAGGTAAAGCAGGGCGATACCTTGTAAAGCACTTACTCGAACAAGGATATACCATCAAAGTTCTTGTACGGAATCCTGACAAATTTTCAACAACAAGTCCATTGGCAGAAGTAATACAGGGCGATGTGCGCAACTATACCGATGTGCATACACTTCTCGAAAATTGTCATGCTGTAATCAGCACATTGGGACAGTCGAAAGGGGAGGCTCCTATATTTAGCCAGGCAACCGGGCACATCATACAGGCAATGTACGCGCAGCACATCACGAGGTATATCGTTGTAACCGGCTTGAGCATTGATGCGCCTTACGATCAAAAGAGCTTTCGCACAAGACTTTCTTCCCGCATCATGAAATGGATCTTTCCGGCTATCATCGCTGATAAACAAAAAGAACTTTCCTTGCTGCAGGCAAGCAATGTTGATTGGACAATGGTACGGCTTCCATTCATAGAACAAACAGAGGAAGCAGAAAATCCTATAGTCGATTTACACGATTGTCCAGGAAAGAAAATAAGTGCATCAGCATTAGCCCGATTTCTTGTTCAACAACTTTCGGATCAACGCTATCTGCGCAAATCGCCTTTTATAGCGGGCAAGTAAGTTAACTCATCGGGCAGTGAGCTGGTATAGCTCACTGCTTTTTTTGTGCTTATTAGCATCACGTGGATGTTGTTGAGCGTAATATCTTGCCATTATTCAGAACCATTCTATCATTGGGCTGAAATGTTTGAATCAAATCGTAATCAACAATGATTAGTTTGTAGAAATTACTATATTAATCATTGTTGTGTTTTGTGTTGGTTGATACAATGCTTTTAAATTCCTTTTCTTCAAGTACTTAATCTCAATGTGCTTTTAGAAATCACATCATGTAGGGGCGAGTTAGCAAAAAAGCCGTCATGATTGTCTTGATAGAAATGAGTTTGTTTGAATTTTATTTTAACGATGTATAAAGACATTGCTATATTGTTGGTGGAGGATAATCCGAGTGATGTTACACTCATTCAGCAACTATTGCACGATACAGAATACTCGAGTGCTGAATTGATTGTTAAAAATTCGATTACCCAAGCCGTTGAATTTGCGGTCGGACAGTCTTCCGTGAATGTAGTATTGTTTGGACTAGACCTGGTAAATATAGCGGACATTGAAATGTTGCGTCAGATCAATGAATCGTATCCCTTAAGTCCGGTGGTTGTACTTACGCAAGAAGATGATGAGGCCATGGCTGTCCAGGTACTTCGCGAAGGCGCTCAAAATTATATCAATAAAAATCAGTTGGACAAACGCATACTAAGGCGTGCTATACTCCACTCGATTGAGCGCAATGAAAATTATATTAAACTTAAAAGTGCATATAGATCACTGCAGCTTTCCGAGCAGCGGTTCGCGAAGCTATTTCATTTCAACCCGGTAGTTGCATTAGCGCTCTCCACTTTTGAAGGTATTTATATTGAAGTAAATGAGATCTTTTTAAAAGTGCTGGGCTATACGCGTGAGGAGGTTATTGGTAAACATGTTGATGATCTTAACATCTGGCTGGATCGTGCAAGCCGTAATCAATTTGTTCGGGACCTTAAGAATGGTGAGGAAGTAAGAAATAAGGAGATCAAGCTATATACCAAAACACATCGCGTGATTGATGTGTTATTTTCCATGGACATCGTTGAAATGGAGAATGGCCCGATGATCATCTCCACGGCAAATGATATAACGGACAGGGTAGAGGCGGAAAAAAAACTTCGCGAAAGTGAGCGAAGTCTTGATATCCTTATCAATAGTTCACCCGATCAGATCTGGCTTGTGGATTATGAATTGAAATTGGTAAAAGCAAATAACACGTTCTTTGAAGCCGTGCGTCAATTCAACAACATCACTGTGCAGATTGGCGACTCGTTGCTTTTTTCCGATTTGCAGGAAGACATGCGTATCAGGTGGTCGGAATTTTATCGAAGAGCTTTATCCGGTGAACACTTCACGGAGGAATACGAAGAGAACAGGTTACAGCCGGACCAGCCATTATGTTTCGAAGTCACACTCAATCCGGTATATAATGAAAAGAACCAGGTGATTGGTGTGGGATGTTTCTCGCGTGATATAACCCTTCGCAAGCAAACTGAGCGAAATATCCAGGCCATGAATGAGCAGTACGAAATGCTCTCGCGCGCTACGAATGATGCCGTGTGGGATTGGAACCTGGTAGATGATATAGTGATCTGGAATCACGGGCTCGAGGCTATTTTCGGATATGGCAAAGAGATGCGTGTATATACCGGCAACTGGTGGATCGAAAATATACACGAAGACGATCAACAGCGCGTCATCGATGAACTTTCGTCCTATATTATGAAAGGCGATACAAACATGACTGCTACCTATAGATTCCGTTGTGCAAATGGTACTTATAAATATGTTTTCAACCGTGGCTATATTTTGTATCGCGAAGGAAAACCTGTTCGCATGATTGGTGCCATGCAGGATATTGATATTCTCACGAGAGCCAACAACGAGATCAGACGTCTCTCCATGGTGGCCAGTGCAACGGACAGCCTGGTAATTATCACCGATGCTGAAGAGAAAATTGAATGGGTAAATGAAAGTTTTGAAAAACTGACAGGCTATAGATTAAACGAAATTGTTGGACGTAAACCGAAAGAGATATTGCAGGGACCGGAGACAGATCGTACAACGCTCGATCGTATTCGTCAGAAACTGGATGCCTGCGTACCGGTTACCGAAGAAGTGCTGAACTATAGCAAGGATGGCCGAAAATTCTGGTTGAAGATGAGTATAAATCCGGTATTCGATCAACGCGGCAAGTTGTCCAAATTTATATCTGTTGAAACAGATGTAACCATTCATAAAGAATATGAACGTAAAATTATAGCGAGTGCCAAAGAGTTATCCGAGTTAATTGAAAATGCGAATGCAGTAATTTTAGGAATTGATGGAAACGGGCAGATAAATGAATGGAATAAACTTGCTATTTCTGTTACTGGCTATACGAAGGAGCATGCTCTTGGTAAAAAAATAATGGAGCTGTTGGTTCATCCGGACGAGTGGAAAGATACTGACCTGTTGCTCAGATCGGTGTTGCAGGGGTATCCTGTAAGTCATTATGAATTTGCCATTGTAAATCGCGCAGGTAATAAAATTATTTTGCTGCTCAGTGCAACTCCGAGAAGAAATTCTTCAGGAGAAACTATTGGACTCATAGCCGTTGGACAAGATATAACAGAGCTAACACAGTATCGTCAGTCACTTGAAGACAAAGTAAAAGAACGGACGCATAAATTGGAAGAAGCGTTGGAAAAAGAAAAGGAACTGGTAACTTTAAAAAGCAGGTTCGCATCGATGGTCTCTCACGAGTTTCGTACGCCCCTTGCAACGATAAGGCTATCCGTCAATCACATCAAGCGATATAAAGGTCGCATGAATGCAGAAGCGATTGATAGTAAGATCAAAGTTGTACAGCAACAAGTCGATCACATGACACATATGTTGGAAGAGGTGCTCACGTTGGGGCGAACGGAAGAAAGTAAAATTCAGATATCGAAACGAAAGGTAAATTTCAGTACCTTTCTGGAAGGTATACAGCATGAAGTCGAGAACATCTTTAAACGCTCGCATACTATTCATCGGACGTTGGACCTGAAGCAAAGTGAAATTGAGACAGATGAAGATTTACTTCGTAATATTTTTATAAATCTGTTGAGCAACGCTATCAAATTCTCACCGGGAAAAGAAGACATTTTTTTAGAAGGACGCCAGGAAGGAGAAATGTTGATTGTTACCGTGCGCGACCAGGGCGTTGGTATTCCGGAAGCAGAGCTTCCAAAAATTTTTGATCCCTTCCACCGGGGTGCAAATGTTTCAACGATACAGGGAACAGGACTTGGATTGTCAATCGTTAAAAAAGCTGTTGATTTAGTGGGAGGAAAAATTTCGGTGTCCAGCAATTCTGGTGAAGGCACAGTTTTTACAGTGATGATACCGGTTGGCTGAACATGAAAAACTATATTCTGATTGTAGAAGATACAAAACTATTAGCGGAAAGTATAGCTGATATGCTGGAGATGGAAGACTTCAAAGTAAAGATTGCGAAGAATGGTATAGTGGCGCTGAACATGATGACGACAGAAATACCGAACATGATCATTACCGACCTGTTAATGCCGGAGATGGATGGTCTTTCTTTCATTCGTAATGTGAGGTCTGATGAACGGTATCGCGCTATACCTATAATTGTATTGACAGCAGACGCAAGTGAAGAAAGCTCGCAGGCCGGAAAGGAAGCCGGTGCAGATCTGTTGCTCACAAAACCTTTTGATGATGATTATCTGATGGATTCCATATTTAGAATGCTGACCAATGAATAAGACTGAACGCATAAAAGTGTTGCTCGTTGATGATCATACGTTGGTACGTGATGCAGTGGCTATCATGCTCAAACAAGTTGATGATATTCAAGTAGTAGGTGCACTCTCCAGTGGCGAAGAAGCTGTTAACAAAGTTAGTTCGCTCGCTCCGGAAGTTATACTGATGGATATCATGTTGAAAGGCATGACGGGAATTGAAGCAACACGGTGGATTAAAGAACGCAATAACCGGATTAAGATAATTCTCTTGTCTATGGAAGTAAAAAGAGAATTTGTTACCGCAGGAATTCAATCCGGTATAGATGGATATTTACCGAAAGATGTTGAGCGCCACATATTGCTGGATGCTATTCGCTCGGTATATAAAGGCGGTAAATATTTTAATGAAGCGATTACCAGTCTCGTCTTTGAAGACTTCTATAAAAAAGAGAAGAGCACGTTGCAGGCGGAGCAACATTTTAAAGTTACCGATCTCACAAAGCGTGAACGTGAGGTACTGGCGCTGGTCGCGAATGGTAAAAGCAATAAAGAAGTTGCTGATCAATTATTCATCAGTACGAAGACTGTAGATACACACAAAACACATATACTTGATAAGCTCGGGTTAAAGAATACAGCGGAGCTTGTAAAGTACGCGATCAAAAACAAACTGATTCCTATGGAATGAGTACTCTGAATACAAATATAGCTTGTATCAGGTCCAGCTACGGATTGATAGTCGCCATGAGCAATTCGAATAGAATTTTTTCTTCTTTTGGTGGTGCTGAATAAAAAGATGTAGCCGGTGTCTTTACTGAATTTTCATAGTAAGTAAAAAATACACTTTTGTCAGGGTATACCAGTGTCACATTCAAAATAGGTATATCACCCATCTTTACCATCATGTCGCCTTCATCGGGCAACGCGCGAAGGAGTGTTATTATTTTTTCGATAGAATCTTTTGCTACAACCGTAGCTTTTTTCAAAGGAGCAATGCCATTGGGCTTATCAGACATTTTGTTATAGTATTCCAAAATGATTTTATCACAGGTACTTAACTGGAAGGTTTCGGTATACTGCATGTCGGCAACTTTAGGGTTATCAGAAAGAGGTTGTGTTTTAGGATGGCTTGTACATCCGGCAATGATCATCGTCAGGAAAATGAACGATGAAATCAAGGACGTATTTTTCAGGACTCGCAATGGTATAGAGCTTGTTGTCATTTGGGTATAAATATAGGTGTTACAATCTGTTCACAAAAGTAGCGATCTACTAACAAAGATTGTCTTCGGCTTGCTCTATGCAATATAACCGATCAATCAGAATAGAAATGATTTAGCTATATTAAGGTGCTATTCAATATTGTTTCTGAGTGCCCTCATCATGCAAGCACCCACTCGACTTAACAGATTTTGGTATGGATGGTTAAAAAACAAATTGAAAGGACAATCTGCTTTTTCAAGGATGCATAGCGCTCCCGAAAAGGTGAAGGTGATGACATGCTTTGTAAAAAAAAATCATTTTATCGCGATCTGTTCCATGTTAATATTTTACCAGCAAGAGATAAGATCGACAAAAAACTCTCCTTTGCATTCCTGTATGTTTGTGATAGGTCGGAATGTACACATTCAATAAAACTGGCTGAGCATTCAACAAAAGTAAATCATGAAAAAGTCTTTAATTTTTCGTTCCTGTTTTTATGTAGCATGCTGGCTCGCTGGTTTTGCTGCCAATGCCCAGCATGGCGATTATCCCATTCATCCCATTCTGTTTACATCCGTAAAATTGTCGGATAACTTTTGGGCACCACGCATTAAAACGAATCACGATGTTACCATTCCCTTCACGTTGGGTAAATGCAAGGAGACCGGGCGCATCAAAAATTTTGAGATCGCTGCAGGATTGAAGACTGGCGTTTTCTGTACTGAATTTACATTTGATGATACCGATGTTTACAAGATCATTGAAGGAGCATGCTACTCTTTCCAGATCTTCAACGATCCGGCACTCGAGAAAAAAGTTGATTCATTGATCGACCTCATCGGCAAAGCACAGGAACCAGATGGCTATATCTATACCAACCGCACCATCATGGGCGACAGTGCACACGAATGGGCCGGTAAGAAACGCTGGGAAATGGAGGAAGACCTGAGTCATGAGCTATATAATATAGGGCACCTGATAGAAGCTGCGGTAGCACACTATCATGCAACTGGTAAAAAGACTTTTCTGAATATAGCGATCAAGGCTGCCGACCGAGTATGTGCGGATTTTGGTCCCGGTAAATTACAGATTTATCCCGGGCACCAGATTATTGAATTAGCAATGGCCAAATTATACCAGGAGACTGGTGATAAAAAATACCTGGATGCCGGAAAGTTTTTTCTCGATGTACGCGGGCCTGGTAAAGATGATTACAATCAGGCGCATCTCAAGGTAGTGGACCAACATGAAGCTGTAGGACATGCTGTGCGTGCTGCCTATATGTATGCCGGCATGGCTGACATAGCAGCGCTCACACACGATCCTTCCTATATTAAAGCAATCGATGATATATGGGAAGATGTTGTGTCAAAGAAGATATATGTAACGGGAGGGATAGGCGCCACCGGCAATGGCGAGGCGTTTGGTAAACCGTACGAACTTCCGAACATGTCGGCATATAATGAGACGTGTGCGTCTATTGCAAATGTATACTGGAATCACCGCTTATTTCTCATGCATGGTGATGCTAAATATTATGATGTACTGGAGCGCACCCTATATAATGCTTTTCTGTCGGGGGTGTCGCTTACAGGTGATAAATTCTTTTATCCCAATCCATTGGAGTCACACGGACAACATGCTCGTAGCCCTTGGTTTGCCTGTGCATGTTGCCCCGGTAACGTAGCACGTTTTGTTCCTTCAGTGGGCGGATATTTCTATGCACAAAAAGATAAAGCACTCTATGTAAATTTATTCGCTGAAAGTACAGCAAAATTTAAACTTGCTGCCAACACTGTTACACTGGAACAAAAAACGAACTATCCATGGGATGGCGATATCCAGGTTTCTGTTACCCCGGAAAAATCAGATGCGTTTGAAGTACGCGTCCGTATACCGGGATGGGCTGTGAACAAGCCTATACCCAGCGACCTCTATATATTTGAGGATGCAAATAAGGAGCAGCCCAAAGTATTTCTGAACGATAAGCCTGTAGCATTAACCTTGCAACAAGGATATATAGTTTTTAATCGTAAATGGAAAAAAGGCGATCGCATCCATATACAGCTTCCCATGCCGATTCGCAGAATCGCAGCCAATGCAAAGGTAGAGGCTGATAAAGATAAGTTAGCGATACAACGTGGTCCACTGGTATATTGTGCAGAGTGGCCCGATAGTAAAGATAGTCGCGTACTGAACCTGGTACTTCCTGCTACAGCATCCCTGACGGGAAGTTTCAAACCGGATATGCTCAAAGGTATATATGAAATTGACGGGCCTGGAAAATCTGCTTCCCGTGTTTCGCCTACGGAAACAAAAACGACTGATACAGAAGTAAAATTGATTCCCTATTACGCATGGGCACACCGTGGTGCCGGGGAAATGATGGTTTGGCTCCCAGATATAGCGGGAGCAGCCAGACCGTTGCCAGCTCCAACTATTGCGTCTACCAGTAAAATAGAAGCTTCTCACAAGACGCGCACACTCATGGCGCTGAACGATCAAATGGAAGGGAAGAGCTCCATTGATCAATCCATAGTCTTCTACCACTGGTGGCCGCTAAAAGATACGGTGCAATGGGTACAGTATAATTTTGAGAAGCCAGCCTCCGTTTCATCATCCAAAGTATATTGGTTTGACGATGGACCATTTGGAGGTTGTCGTATACCGGCAGGATGGCGACTCCTGTATAAAGATGGTGAGTCGTGGAAACCCGTGAAGAACAAAACGGCTTATGATGTAAAAAAAGATATGTATAGTGAAGTCTCCTTTGAACCGGTAACAACGCAGGCCTTGCGCCTCGAAGTAACAATGAAGGATCATTCCGGAGGAATTATGGAATGGATTGTAAACTGATTTACCAACTATATATCCTGATAAGAAAACGAATATATATGAGAACCCGAATAACCCTGCTCTTGATTGTCTTCGCTCAGCTTGCTATTGCGCAATCGTACGTACCGGAGCTGAGTAACGATCGTGTGAAGATAAAGCCAGTCGTAGATATAAAAGCATATACTTTCCATTTGAACGATGTTGTCTTGCTGGAAAGCCCTTTCAAGAAAGCGATGGAAGCTGATCTTAAATACTTATTGGTAATAGAACCTGATCGTTTGCTATCACAATTCAGAACGCACTCCGGCTTGAAACCAAAAGGAGCGAAGTACGCTGGTTGGGAAGATTCGGGTTTGGCAGGACATACACTCGGTCATTACTTATCGGCATGTGCCATGCAGTACGCGGTGTCGAGAGATCCGGAGTATCTGAAGCGTGTAAACTATATTGTAGATGAACTGGCCGAATGCCAGCAAGCGCGCAAGACTGGATACGTGGGTGCTATACCCAAGGAGGACACTGTATTTCTGGAAGTGTCACAGGGAAATATACGGTCACGTGGATTCGATTTAAATGGTGCCTGGTCGCCATGGTATACCGTGCACAAAGTTATGGCCGGATTGCTTGATGCATATTTATACTGTAACAACGATAAGGCTTTAAAGGTTGAACAAGGTATAGCAGACTGGACGGAAACGATTCTCAAGAATCTGAATGACGAACAACTTCAAAAAATGTTATTGTGCGAATACGGTGGCATGAATGAAGTCTTGGTAAACACCTATACATTCACACAAAACAAAAAATACCTCGACCTCTCGTATAAATTTCACGACAAACGTATACTCGATTCACTTGCTGTAGGTATAGATGTACTACCCGGTAAACATTCAAACACGCAGATACCAAAGGCGATTGGTACGGTGAGACGGTACGAAGTTACCGGTGACAAGCATGATTTTGCTATTGGTGATTTTTTCTGGAACACCGTTGTTCAGCACCATACGTTCGCACCCGGAGGCAACAGTAATTACGAATACCTGAGCAAGCGCGATGTCTTGAATGACAAGCTCACCGATAATACCATGGAGACGTGCAATACCTATAACATGCTGAAACTTACCCGGCACTTGTTTGCGTTGCAGCCATCAGCACACTATATGGATTTCTATGAGCGGGCACTCTATAATCATATCCTGGCATCTCAAAACCATAACGATGGAATGATGTGTTACTTTGTACCGTTGCGTATGGGTACGCGGAAAGAGTTCAGTGATCAATTCAATACGTTTACATGCTGCGTTGGTTCTGGTATAGAGAATCATGTAAAGTATGGTGAGAGTATCTATTTCAAAGGGAAGGATGGAAGTCTCTATATAAATCTATTTATACCTTCGCAGTTGAATTGGCGCGATAAGGAATTTCAACTTACGTTGAATGCGAACCTTCCGGTAGATCCCGCAGTAAAATTTACGATAAACACAGCGAAGCCTCAGGTTATCCCGATTCACATTCGTAAACCGTATTGGTTGCAGTCCGATGCTGTGATAAAAGTAAACGGAGAGTTTGTTAAAAATATAGCACCTGACAAAGAAGGATACTGGGTAGTGAGTAGAAAATGGAAGAAGGGTGATGTGATTGAAGTTATGCTTCCTGCTACATTACATGCGATGGCGATGCCTGATAATGTCTCGCGTAAGGCGTTCTTTTATGGACCCATATTGCTCGCAGGAAATTTAGGAACAACAGAACCTGATCCCATGAAAGGTATACCTGTGCTGGTAACGGCTGGGAGCGATATAAAGCAGTGGCTCAAACAGGATGAGCGAGATCCGCTAACTTTCAAAACATACCAGGCAGGCTTCCCAACGGACGTAACGCTTCAACCATTCTATGCGCTGGATGATGAGCACTACAATGTATATTGGGATGTATTCACTCCACAAACCTGGAAAGAGCAACAGAAGGTATATGAAGAAAAGAAGAAAGAAGAATATGCACTCGAGCAGCGTACAACAGACTATATACGGTTAGGAGAGATGCAACCTGAGCGTGATCACAATTTTTCGGGAGAGAAAACGGAAGCAGGTGAATCGCACACACGTAAATTCCGCGTAGCACGCGATGGCGGTAAACTTGTCTTTACCATGAAAGTAAATCCGGAAGCTTCGCACAGTATAATTGCTACCTATTGGGGAATGGACAACCGGGGCAGAAATTTTGATATCCTGGTAGAGGGTGAGAAGGTTGGAAGTGATGATCTGAATAAATATAAAGACAGTAAATTTTACGACATCAGTTATCCCATTCCATCCAAACTTACAAAGGGTAAAAATACAGTAACGGTTACGTTTCAGGCAAAACCCAATAATGAAGCAGGCCCCGTATATGGAGTACGGCTTGTAAAAGAATAAAGATTTATATATATAGGGAAAGCTTAACTTCTTGTATGTTAAGCTTTCTTACTTTTAAACGTATTATTGAACTATACATGCCTATCCTTAAAAGAGTTTTTTTCTTCGTAGTCTTCGTTTCGTCTTTGACGTTTCAAACCGCACATGCGAATGAATTGTATGAAATGATCAGCCAGTTCGAAGCTGATAAGTACGCGCTGATGCGGAAGTATACCATTCAGGAGTCGGCAGAATACTATGAACGGTTTTCGAAATTTTATGCGGACTGGTCAGGTGCGTTAAAGCAAGTCGCCTTCGACAAGCTTTCACAACAAGGCAAGGTAGATTATATACTGTTGAAAAATCAGCTAGACAAGGAATTATACTTTTTAAAGATCAAGCAAAAGGATTTTGAAGAAGTTGCTTATGTAACTGAGTTTGCAGCTCCGATATATACCTTTATACGAGAGAGACGAAGAGGTGCTCCCGTCAATGCAATAGCACTGGCAAAAACTTTTGATGAAATGCTTGGAGCGATAAAAGGATCGCGGGAAAAGATCAGCAAGGCTATACCATTTTCCAGCTGGCAAAAGGCAGACAAGGCTTCGGACATTGTACGTTCTCTGCGGGAGAACTTAAAGGAATCCTGCGAGTTCTATAAAGGATATGAACCGCTCTTTACCTGGTGGGTAGAAAAACCGTACGATACACTCTCTGTGTCGCTGAAGCTATATGAAGATTTTTTGAGAAAACATTATGTAAATACATCTGTAAAAGATGATGGCAGCGGTATAATCGGGCGCCCTATAGGTCGTGAAGCACTGATCAAGAGTTTGCAGACTGAATTCATCTCGTATAGTCCGGAAGAAATAATTGCTATAGCACAGAAGCAGTTTGCATGGTGTGATGCCGAAATGTTGAAAGCGTCTCAAGCGATGGGCTTTGGCAATAACTGGAAAGCCGCCATGGAGAAAGTAAAGAACATGTATGTTCCCGCAGGGCAACAACCGGCCTTAATTGATTCATTGGCAGAAGAAGCGATTCGTTTTGTAGAGCAGCATAATTTAATAACAGTACCCGCGCTGGCAAAAGAGACATGGCGTATGCGCATGATGTCTCCTCAGGCACAAAAGATAAATCCATTTTTTTTGGGAGGCGAAGAGATTATTATTTCCTATCCTACGAATACGATGGAGCATCGGGAAAAAATGATGAGCATGCGCGGTAACAATCCGCACTTCTCACGCGCAACCGTGCAACATGAGTTAATCCCCGGCCATCACTTGCAGCAGTTTATGAACGAAAGGTATAAACCTTACCGAAACGTTTTTGATACACCGTTCTGGATCGAAGGCTGGGCACTATACTGGGAGTTTAATTTATGGGATAAAGATTTTCCTAAAACTCCGGAAGACCGTATTGGCATGTTGTTCTGGCGTATGCACCGGTGTGCTCGAATCATCTTTTCGCTGAACTATCATCTTGGTAAAATGACGCCACAACAGTGTATAGATTTTCTGGTAGAACGTGTTGGACATGAATATGCAAATGCAGCCGCGGAAGTAAGGCGATCATTTACGGGTGGATATGGACCGCTATATCAAATTGCCTATATGGTAGGCGGGCTTCAATTTTACGGACTGAGAAAAGAATTGGTCGACTCCGGCAAAATGACAGAGAAGGATTTTCACGACCGCATTCTGCATGAAGGAAATATACCTGTAGACTTGGTACGTGCTATATTAACGAACCAGCCATTGAAAGAAGATCACAAAGCCACCTGGAAGTTTGCTCAATAACTCAAGTTGAAAGCTTAAAAGACCAACTTTAAAAAGTGAAAAATATTACGCAGTGATTAAAAGTATACTATATATATCAAACTATAATTAACCACATGCGTGTTCAGCCAAAGCTTTAAGCTTTCGGCTTTCACTGCATTTGTGATCTTCTAAATTCCGTAGGTGTGATTTCGCATAGCTCACGGAATTTGCGATTGAAATTAGAGAGGTTGTTGAAGCCTACTTCAAAACAGATTTGTGAAATGCTAAGGTCGTTGAGTTGGAGAAGTTTACGGGCTTGCCCGATCCTGATCTCTGTAAGGAAATCTATATAGGACTTACGCGTACGTTTCTTGAAATACCTGCAAAATGAATTCGTAGTCATGTTCGCCACATCGGCTACTTCATCAAGATGAATTTTACGATGATATTCATTCATGGTAAAGCGATAGACATCCGCTAGCTTTTTGCCATCGATCTCATCAAAGTCATTATATATACCCGATGAAGCAAGAGGATCTATACTTTCTGCGTGCGAAAGAATGTTAAGGATTTTTAATAATACGATCAGGCGATCCATTTCACTAGTACGAAACATCTGCTTCATTAATTGCGAGATGCGATTACGAACCGGGTCTTTAATATATAGTCCACGATCTGAAACTTTTGTGAACTCCTGCAGCTTTTTTAATTCGGGTAACGATAAAAATTTTTCTCCAAATGATTGCCATTCAAAAAACACCGTATAGGAGTGAGCGGTTGAATCATCGCCTTGTTCATAGTATCGCGAATCGTTACGAAATACATGTGGGAGATTAGCTCCGATCAGAAATATATCACCCGGCTTGAAGGTACCGATGTAATCACCGGCTATAACTTTCCCTTCACTGCTGAGGATCAAGGTAAGCTGTACTTCCGGATGCTGATGAAGGTAATCGTAAAAATGATGCTCACGATCTTCCTGCAACCGGAATGACTCTTGTGAAGTCTTCGGAATTTTGAACGGTAGAATTTTCATAGGGGTGGGTAAAATTCAATCAGTACAAAATATTCACAATTATTTAACAAATAGCAATAGAAAGGGTAAAATAGTATTGGCTTGAGTTAAAATTCGCTCAAAAATAAAGTTTTCCTCCCCTGACGCGGGTTATCAAAAACCACCTTTTTAATGCTGATAAGGTAATATTTAACAGATTCTTAAAGTGGTATGGACGACTCGGTTCGGGCACTTTGTAAAGAATCAGCAGCTTCTTGGAATGCGTAAGTATAGCGCAAGGATATATATATACCAGAAAAAAATGTGCACCGTAGATTATAAATTTTTACGACTGTTCTAATTTCAAGAACGCAGAATCACTGTTGTTAATAGGAGACAAGATTCCAGCAAAGTACTTGTCGTATTATGCAGATCGTGGAATATACTTTGATTATACAGCACTTTATCTGCAATGTAGTATGAGTTTAAACACGGTATCTCCTATAGCATTTTGAACCTCGGAACACCACCTCGTTATCCGGTAAAAGAACCTTGCATCCGCAAAAATCTGTTATCATTATAAATTTTTCATCTACATGTATTCGGAAAAGAATAAATCCACTTAAATTAGTTGTGTAGTAAACGCTGGTGGGTTTTACCAGATAAGTGCTTCCGGTTAAAGTGTTGTGGGAGAAATCCGGTAAGGAAGAAGGCACTCGCGTTTGTCATTCATGAGTTTTTAACAACACGTTCTCCTCGATCAACTTCAATAACATGATACAAAATTTATCTTCAGAAAACGCGACTGGAAAAAGTGCATTGCGCACCGTTATAACGCTATGGCTACTGGTTGGAACACTCGACATCGTCTCTGCCATCATATATTTCTCAATTGTTTCCGGTGGCAAGAGCCCCGACCTGATCTTGAAATATATAGCTAGTGCTGCCTTTGGTAAGGAGACTGCTTATGCCGGAGGATTGGTGATGTCGCTGATCGGATTAGCGTTTCACTATGTCATTGCTTTTGGCTGGACTATACTTTTCTTTATACTCTATCCTCGACTTCCTTTTTTGCAGAAGAGCAAAGTTGCAGCCGGAATGCTATACGGCATTTTTGTTTGGATCATCATGAACCTGATCGTTGTTCCCTTTTCAAAAATTCCGCTCATGCCATTCAAACCTTTTCACGCTGCTATAAATATTGGCATTTTGGTCGTGGCCATTGGCTTACCACTCGCATTCATGACACATCAATATTATTTTGGAAAATCGAATGAGTAAGCTTATTGTGCGTTACATCATTTGATTTTCTTTTTTATGCACGCACCATCTGTTTATGTGATTTTATTTTTTCTTTAAACGATTACTTTCGCGTACGATCCTGCTATGCGAAGCGGAGTTGCATAACTCAAAGTTAACCCTTACTGAAGCCCTCATGTACTCACAGTTGCGTGTCTTTTTAACATACCTTCCCAAAGCTATATGGCTCTATGCCCCGGGATTAATTTCTGTTATAGCGGGCTATTTTTTGTTAATGAAGCTTCCGCAAGGTCAAGACTTGATTATTCGGATCGGGGAGAGCCCTGGCGCTTTTGTATTTTCAACTGTCAGTGTACTCGTGTGGTCATTTTTTATTTGGTATAGCTCCAAGTTGGTCAGCTACATGAAGGTTAATAACGGTGCTACTATACCAGCCGCATTTTACAGGCATGTACCTCGCTTATTGGGATATAATGCCTTGGTAACCGTGCAGTTGGGAATCCTTACGCTGCCCACCATGTTAAACTTGTCTGCGGAGTATATACTTATATTTATAGTGTTACATACCACACTATATTTCCTGTTAAGTCACCTGTGGACGGAAGGCTATACATATCCTGTTACCAAATGGATACTCATATTGATCCTCGCAGGCAACGTAGCATTGATGTTTTGGCTGTGCTGGTCACATCGATATGTAGACTCCTATCTCCGTCATCAATTTTATCTTCCCATTA
This sequence comes from Ohtaekwangia koreensis, assembly GCF_900167975.1. GTDB lineage: Bacteria > Bacteroidota > Bacteroidia > Cytophagales > Cyclobacteriaceae > Ohtaekwangia > Ohtaekwangia koreensis. The sequence goes on along the minus strand of NZ_FUZU01000004.1, from coordinate 305,149 downwards.
TAGCGCTTGGATTATTTATACTCCAGATCCTGATGGTATGGTTCTTTATTTTGCGCAGACGCTATATCAACGAAAAGGAAAGTAACGATCGCATCGGAGACCAGGAATGTGACTATATACGGCTCTTCGGCCGCGAAGTGTTGAAAGTGCCTAAATCTTCGTGGCCTGTTGAACAGCTATACTTTAACGTATTCAATACTATATCCTTGATTGGTGGCCTGGTATTCGTAAGCGGAATTCTTTTCATAGGTGTTGCCGATACAGTAGGGCCACTCGCGTTTGCGTTGCTGGCGTTTGGAATATTAGTAGGATTGGCAAACATGGTGGGATATCAATCGGTGCGCAGAAATTTTAATTTTCATTTTCTGATTGTCCTTTGGGTAATTGTTATTGGCTGGTTTGACTTTGCCGATCTGTATAGGGTACGCTTGATAAAAACTGAATCCAAAAATATATATAGCAACCGACCTGATCTGAAAACATATTTTAATCGCTGGGTAACGCACCGGCAGGAAGATATAGCACAGTCATCCGAGTTTCCGGTATATATTATCCTGTCGGATGGAGGCGCATCACGGTCGGGTTACTGGGTAGCGTCTGTACTATCGGCCTGGGAAGACCTTCCCGGCAGGGATTCTGTTCAGGTATTTTCGAATCATCTTTTGTGTTTATCCGGTACGTCCGGTGGGAGTGTAGGTAATGTTACGTTTTATGCGTTGTTGAGAAGCAAGCAACAGGATAATACTTTAAAACTTACTGGTCGGGCACAACAATTTTTGCGCACCGATTTCTTAACGTATTGCATCGCGCATTATTTTGGATCGGACTTGCTGCGACACGCTATTCCGATTCCATTTACAGACCGCGCTGCAGCTTTAGAGAAAGTATTCGAGCAGGCATCCGATGAACCATTGGACAGTGCGTTTCGTAAACCGGTTAGTGAAGTGATCGATACATCCGGTAAGCTTCCGATCTTATTCCTGAACACCACGGAGGTACAGGGCGGTACTCCCGCTGTTGTAAGCTCCATACAATTGCAGAACTTTAGCAAGCGCATGGATGTGTTAACGGAAATTGATTCCACCGGTAAAGATGGTGATGGAGATATCCGGTTGAGTACTGCTACTATACTTAGTGCTCGCTTCCCCTATATTTCTCCCGCCGGTAGTATTCATAAATATTATTTTGTAGACGGTGGTTATTTTGATAATTCAGGTTCCGGTGTAGTACATGAAATGCTGCAAGAGTTGCAGCGAATCATGGAACAGGATACTGTGAATAAAGCACTCTATAACAAACTGAAATTTCACCTCGTGCACGTTACAAATACACCGTTGGATACTATTCCTTTCAAAACAATTCACCCGTTGGTGAATGACCTGGCAGCTCCGTTGTTAACGGTGTTGAATACCTATAGCTCTCAGACCACTGTGAATGATCAGCGATTGATAAATTACTTTCGTGAAAAGGAAAACATGGTGATCGATCCGGATATTAATCTATATAAGAAATATGCGAACAACGGTACCCTGCGTGATAGTGTACATTATCCAATGAATTGGGTTATTTCTGACTATAATCTTCAGCGCATGAACAAGCGCTTGCGACAGGAGTTTAGCGGACAGTAACGGCAAGTCTTCGTGCACCGTGTCATAATGATGATCATCGTGTAAGGCTTCTGTATTCATAAATCTTTACTGCACGTCCCTCTTTCACTTACATATACTACACAATATGAATGGTCATCTAACCTGTAGAGGGTATAGGGCTATCACTTCGTGAAGGTATTCTTCACGTGCGTAGCGAATAAACCTTGTTTTCATTCTATAGCAAATTAATATTTGCGGCTGTTTAGCAATTCTATACATAAAGGCAGTCGCTTATGAAGTATTTATACTCTATTTTAATTATACCAACATTATTTCTTGCACACACAGTATACGCACAGTCCGGAAAGGTACAAGGCACAGTAAAAGACGCAAACGGCGAGGTGCTGCCGGGTGCAACTATACTTGTTGAAGACAGTGGAATGGGAACATCGTCTGATGCTTCCGGAAATTTTGAGATCACCTTAAAGCCCGGTCAATATCAGTTGACTTGTACGATGGTTGGCTTTGAATCTATAAACGTAAATGCAACTGTAACCGAAGGGCAGGTAACGACTGTTGAATTCCCTTTAACAGAAAGTAAAAATGTTTTGCAGCAAGTCGAAATCATTGGCCGTAAAGAACGGTCGTATAAGAATACATCTTCCTTCATTGGTTCAAAAACGGAATTGAATTCCAAGGACCTTCCGCAATCTGTATCATTCGTAACGAAGGAGTTGATCAGCGACCAGGGGCAGATGCGCGTTGGTGAAGTTGTTAAAAATATGAGTGGTGTAAATCAATTTACATTTTATGACGACATCACAATTCGTGGATTCAGAATCAACGGCCAAAGCAACACACAACTTATCAATGGCCTTCGTACGTCTACAGGTTTTTGGAAGCAGCCATTGGCGAATTACCTCGAGCGTGTTGAAGTGATGAAGGGACCTTCATCAGCATTGTTTGGGAATGCTTCACCGGGAGGCGTGTTGAATCGTGTTACGAAAAAGCCATTGGACTTTAATCGTAAGTCGCTTGATTTTTCATTCGGAAGTTTTAATACATTCAGAGCGTTGGCAGATTTTACAGGGCCGATGAATGCAGACCGAACGTTGCTATACCGATTGAACATTGGCTATGAGGATGCAAACTCATTCCGCGACCTTCAGTTCGACAAGAATCTCGTGATAGCTCCTTCTGTATCATTTCTCCCTACCGACAAGACACGTCTGAACTTTGATATCATATACAACCAGTCCAATAGCAGACTTGATCGCGGACAGGCAGCGAATAACAATGATTTATACTCTACTCCGATAACGCGTTCACTCAGTTCTGCGAACGATTATCTCAATGAGAATACCTATAACATTTCAGCTTCTTTGAATCACTACTTCACCGAGAAGCTTTCGGTTACACTGGCCTATTTAAAGACCGGGTATAATGAAGACTTGCTGGAGCACAGAAGTGCGAATGGTTATGCTGTAGATGGCGATAGTGCTTTGATCGAAGACAAAGTAGCGATGCAGGTTTTCCAGCGCAAGCGTAGAAGGTATATTGATAATGTCTCCATGTTCTTTAACTATGCTGCTACAACGGGTGCACTGGAGCACAAGCTGTTAGTAGGATATGATTATTCCCAGGACCAAGTTCCGGCAGGAGGTTCACAGCTTACTGCAAGTGGATATAGGAATGCCGCCAATACCGGATTTATAGCAACCTATAACCCGAAGAAGAAATCGAATTACTTGCTGGACGCCAATGGTAATCCGGTTCCCAATGCTGCACATTTTAACCTGGCAGATCCTATTGGTTCGCAGTTATTGAAAGATGTAAGTAAATATTTCTTTACACCACGTTCTTTTGATCCTACGTTCTATGAACTTCATGGTATATATGCACAGGATCTCATCAAGCTTGGGAAATTCCAGGCGCTGTTAGGATTCCGGTATGAAAAATACGTGGACAAGGAAAATTACCTGAAGCCTACAGAGAAGAAAGTAAGACAGGAAGCGTTCCTTCCGCGTGTAGGACTGGTATATGAATTACTTCCGCAAATCAATTTATACGGCACGTATGTAGAAGGCTACAATCCACAAACAGCATCTTCTATCTCCAACCCAAACGCAGGAGGGCCTTTCGATCCGCTGATGAGTAACATGATTGAAGCGGGAGCGAAAAGTGAATGGTTCAATAAACAACTTGCTGTAACGGTAGGAGTATATAGAATTATCCAGAAGAATACATTATATAATGCGAGCGACGCAAATAATCCTGACCTGTTGCGCCAGGTAGGTGAAGAAAAATCACAGGGAATTGAATTTGATATAGTCGGCCATATACTACCGCATTGGAGTATACTTACCACATACTCTCATAACAAAGCTGTTATTACAGAAAGTCCTGTTGCTGAAGAGATCGATCGTCAGAAGCCTAATGCACCGGCTAACACCGCCAGTATATGGACGCGCTATTCAATTCCGCATGGTCAGTTGGCGGGCCTTGGATTTGGTTTGGGGTCAAACTTTGTAGACAAGCGTATTCTGAGTATCAATGCAAATCAAACGGCTCCGAGTTATGTACTGGTTGATGCTGCGCTTTACTATACGGTTAACAAAGTGCGTGTTCAGTTCAACTTCAATAACATCTTCGATAAAACGCATTGGGTAGGAGGGTATGATTACCTGCGCATATTCCCCGGTAAACCCAGAAATTTTCTCGTGACATTAGGCTATACCTTTTAATCTCAATTTTATGGTTAAAGCAGTTCTTCTTTTTCTTCATCGATGGCTTGGTATAATCAGTGGGCTCGTTGTATTCATCGTGAGCATTACGGGCTGCATCTTTGTTTTTGAAGAAGAACTGTTCAGAGTCTTTCACCAAAATATAGTATATGTCAAACCTGGCGAACAGCTGGTGGATATTAACGAACTTAAAAAGGCAGCACAGGCAAGTATAGGAAGCGACAAGAATATAAGCGTTGTCTTTATTGATGATGCCGCTGATCGCGCATATTGTTTCTCTGCGTTTGAAAGAAATGCCAAGAGCACGAGCATGTGGGATAAAGATGAGATCAAGTATTTTTACCAGGTTTTCGTCAACCCCTATACCGGGGCGGTATTGGGTGTTGTTGACAAAGAGACCGAGTTCTTTTATGTAGTAAGACGAATTCATCAAAACCTGTTGCTACGCAGAGATATAGGGAACATGATTGTAGGATCATCAACGTTGATATTTCTGGTGATCCTGATCAGTGGTATTGTGCTTTGGTGGCCACAACGCATGGCTGGTTTGAAACAACGCCTCACGGTAAAATTGAGAGCACGCTGGAGAAGAGTAAATTATGATCTGCACAGCGTCTTCGGTTTCTATATTTTTCTGATCGCTATGATCATTGCTTCTACCGGATTGGTCTGGTCGTTTGACTGGTGGGAGAATGGTATATATAGTATGTTAGGATCTTCCAAGAAGGACGCGAAATTTTTAACGCAACGTGATACAACCTATACAGCTTCCGAACGTGGCGTTACACTAGCCTGGAGAGATGCCTTAAACCGCTATCAGGAGTTCGAGCGGATGTCGTTTAATTTTCCGACCAGTAAAAACAGCAGGGCAGGAGCCTTTGTACAGTACGAAGGTCCTTCGGCCTGGACTGACACTGACTATATATACTATAATGGTGCCGATGGAAAAGTCACACAGATTGTCCCACACGAAAGTAAATCAGTGGGCATGAAGTGGCGAAACACAAATTATGGTATACATACCGGGAAACTATACGGTTGGCCAACGCAGCTGCTCGCGGTCGTTGTGAGCCTGGTATGCGCTTCATTGCCAGTTACCGGTGTCATTTTATGGTTGGGCCGTAAAAAGAAGAATGCCATGCCGGTTAAAAAACAAAAATCTTTACAACCGCGGCCACGCGTACGCGCTCGGTCTAACCAACTCACATAGCCTTTCAACCGGTTTAATATCCTTACTTCTATCTTTTATTTCCATTCTTCACCAACTGACGAGTGTTAATTTTTAGACTTCAGCAGGTATCACCCCCTGTCCGGCTTTTTTCTCCCTCCCAAAAACTTGAAATTATCTATTTGAATTTTATAGTTTTGCAAAATGCTGAAGAGCGAAACTTTAGAGGATTTTTACAAGCGATACCCCGGCACGTATCCCGTGCAGCCAACAATTCCACGTCAGGCATTGGGTAATTTTAATGTAAATCTGCGTGAGTCGTGCGCGAAGTATGCACCGTATAATAGAAGAGACTATTATAAAATATCGCTGATTATTGGTCGTGGCAATTTATACTATGCCGATAAGACTATAGAGATCAACAAGAATGCGTTGGTATTTTTTAACCCGCAGGTTCCGTATGCGTGGGAAGCAACCTCGGATGATCAGTCAGGATACTTTTGTTTGTTCACTGCGGATTTTATTCATGCACACGGTAACGCAAGTATCCTCGAGTCTCCGTTGTTTCAAATTGGAGGCAATCCTGTATTCTTTATTAATAAGAAGCAGGAGAATCATCTCAGCATGATCTTTGAAAAAATGCTTTCTGAGCGTGATTCAGAGTATATTTACAAATATGATCTGCTGCGGAATTATGTTAACCTCATCATTCATGAAGCGTTAAAATTCCGTCCGTCAGATATACATCACCATGCCAGTGCGTCTTCGCGGATCACATCACTTTTTATAGAGTTACTCGAACGACAGTTCCCGGTAGATTCGCTCGAACATTCGTTGAAGCTGCGCACAGCCAATGATTATGCGACACATTTATCAATACATCCCAATCACTTGAACCGCGCAGTGCGCGAAGTAACCGGTAAGACTACCACCGAACATATCACTAGCCGAATTGTTAAAGAAGCGAGAGCGTTATTGGTGCATACGGATTGGAGTGTTTCCGAGATTGCTTACTGTCTGGGGTTTGAATATCCCGCTTACTTTAATAATTTCTTTAAAAAACAGACGAGCTTTACACCACGATCGCTCCGGAAGTAATGTTTGAATTTTATAATTTTTAGTTTGAAATGTATAAGCTTGAGAAAACGACATACTTATACCTTTGTTCCCTATAGCAGGACTCCACAAAGACCTGTCACCTAAATCCTCCTTGAATTAACTACGAATAACCGATGCTGTAAAAAAGCAAGGCGGCCTTGCATACCGTATATAATTTCGGTTACAGCAATCCGCTTTCACGCATCGGATTTCAATCTGACTTTCTTTAGGAAGAACAACGAATGGTGAAGACAAATCATAAGGATAAACGCTTTAGCACTTCCCATCACACAAGCTATACCTATAGAAATCGATTGCTACAACAGTATGGGTATACGCCATTTTTAAATATACTTTCTGATTTACGTAAGAAAATGCAAACTGAAATGCAAGCAGCGATGGCTGCACCACCAACCTTTCGTACGTTTTGCCGTTCGACATGGATTTTTATACTAACCTGTTTTTTACTGACGGACATTCGTGCCCAGGAAACCCGGCCATCTTTATCGCTGGATGAAGCTCTTCAGATCGGGGTCAAAAATTTCCAACGAATTCAGGCGAAGCAAAATTATCTTCAATCATCGGAAGCACTCACCAGGAATGCGCGCAATGAATACCTGCCGAACGTTATCGCGGCTGTTCAACAAAACTATGGAACTATAAACGGACAATTTGGTCCGCTGGGTGCAGTAGGTGTATTGGGTGTTGCATCGGCTGGTCCTGTATATGAGAAAGAAAGTTGGAACGCGGCGTTCGGTGCACTCTATATAGTGAGCACCAACTGGGAGGTATTTACATTCGGTCGTGTAAGGTCGCGCATAGACGCAGCGAAAGCACAAGTATCACGCGACTCTGCAGATCTTGCACAGGAAGAATTTATACATCGTATAAAAATATCAGGAGCCTATCTCAACTTGTTGGTAGCACAGCAGTTGATTCGCACAGCACAGTCTAATCTTACGCGAGCTGAAATTGTACAGAGGACAGTACGCGCCCGCGCACTCTCGGGGTTGAATCCCGGTGTAGACTCGGCACTGGCAAATGCAGAAGTATCGCGCGCGAAGCTTTCGTTAATCGACTTGCGCAACAACGAACAACAAGTGCGTAGTCAGTTCGCACAACTTCTCGCGATGAATCAGGTGGAGTCTATACTTGATACTACATTCTTTACACGAACACCGACTATATTTACTACAGATGTTACAATGGCGCAAAATCCGCAGGTAAAATTTTACCAGGCGCGCATCAACCAGGCTGAGAAAAATACCAGGCTTGTGAAACGAAGCATTATGCCAGGCTTAACACTCTTCGGTGTATACCAGGCGCGCGCTTCAGGTTTTGACTATAACTATACACCTGAATTCCCCGATCGCTTTTCTAAAAGTTATTCCGATGGTATAAATCCATCGCGTTATAATTACGTAGCCGGTGTAAGCTTGTCGTGGAATTTAGTAAGTCCGTTAAAAGTAAGACAGCAGGCCAGGTCGCAGCAATTTATCAGCGAAGCCTATAGAAATGAATATGACCAGGTATCGGTACAATTGCAAAGCGAATTAATCCTCGCAGATCAGCGTATCGAAAATAGCTTACTCAGTATACGCGAAGTTCCACTCCAATATCAGGCTGCTTCCGATGCCTATATACAAAAGAGTGTATTATATAAGAACGGCCTTACTACGCTTGTTGATTTACAGCAAGCGATCTACGCGTTGAATCGTGCAGAGATTGACAGGAGCGTTGCATTTCTCAACGTATGGCAAGCACTTTTACTTAAAGCTGCTGCTTCCGGAGATTTTAATTTATTCAGTAACCAGGCTCAAGCGCAATGAATTTAATACGATCCGCCCTTCGTAAACCCATTACCATTTTAGTATTGGTAGCCGGTATGTTATTCTTCGGAATAAATGCTGTGCGTACCATCAAGGTAGATATATTTCCTGCTATGAACCTGCCGGTAATATACCTGTCGCATCCGTTCGGAGGATATACTCCTTCACAGATGGAAGCATTTTTCGGCAAGCAGTATATCAACATCATGCTCTTTGTAAATGGTGTAAAGACTATAGAGACCCGAAATATACAGGGCTTAACCCTGATGAAGATTACATTTTATCCGGGCACAAACATGGCGCAGGCAGCTGCCGAGCTGAGTGCTTTTGCCAACCGGATTCAAGCTATATTTCCACCGGGATCGCAGCCTCCGTTCATCATTCGGTTTGATGCGTCAACACTTCCTGTGGGACAGTTGGTGTTAAGCAGCCCCATACGATCCAACAATGAATTGCTCGATCTCGCCAATGTATATGTGCGCGCATCGTTTACTTCTATTCCAGGATTGGTAGCACCACCACCCTTTGGAGGTAACATTCGTACCATCGTTATCAAAGCTGATCCGGAATTAATGCGTTCACACAACCTTACGCCCGATCAGTTGGTAGAAGCACTTCGGTTGAATAACCAAACTACACCTTCCGGTAACGTACGTATAGGAGACTATAATTACCTGACACCTTCCAACACCATCATCAAGACTATAAAGGATTTTGAAAAGATACCTTTATTCAAAGGAGGCGTGGAGAATTTATACCTGGGCGATGTTGCCACCGTAGAAGACGGTGCCGATATCACGGTGGGCTATGCGCAGGTGAATGGCAAGCGATCGGTATATTTAAATATAGCAAAGTCTGCGGATGCCTCTACATGGGAAGTAGTACAGAATCTCAAAAAGAATATTCCCAAATTCCAGGCGCAGCTTCCGGAAGATGTAACACTCTCCTATGAGTTCGATCAATCAACGTATGTAATCAATGCTGTTAAAAGTTTGATGAGCGAAGGGATCATCGGAGCAATTCTTACGGGATTAATGGTTGTATTGTTCCTGGGTGACTTGCGTGGTGCATTAATCGTTATACTCACCATTCCTACTTCTATTATATCCGGTGTACTCTTCCTGGAACTCTTCGGACAAACCATCAACATCATGACGTTGAGCGGGCTATCGCTGGCGATTGGTATATTGGTAGATGAGTCTACAGTAACGATCGAGAATATTCACCAGCACATGGCAATGGGTAAACCGAAAGCACTTGCTATATGGGACGCCTGTAAAGAAATTGCTTTCCCGAAATTGCTCATCCTGTTTTGTATACTCGCAGTGTTTGCCCCTGCGCTCTCGATGAAGGGTATACCAGGATCTTTATTCCTTCCACTCGCCCTGGCAATCGGGTTCTCCATGATTACTTCATATTTACTCTCGCAGACATTTGTACCGGTGATGGCGAACTGGCTGATGAAGGATCATACGAAAGATCATCCTGGTGTAAAGTTCGATCCTTCGCTCGATGCAGGACAACAGAAGATACATTTACTCGAACATGCCGCGCATGATAGCGGTGGCAAAGTATCGCGTTTCGACCGGTTTAGAAATCGCTTCATATCATTTTTGGAGCGCGTATTTCCATATCGTAAACTCATTGTCATTATATACGCTGTTACAGTAATAGGAGCAGCCGTATTGTTGCTGATGAATATAGGACGCGATGTATTGCCAAAAGTTAATTCAGGTCAGTTCCAGGTGCGCCTTCGCGCTCCGGACGGAACACGTATTGAACGTACAGAAGAAAAACTGAACAAGGCAACCCGTATACTGGAATCATTAGTAGGGAAGGAGAAGATCGCTGTAAGCTCTGCATATGTAGGACAGCACCCTGCATTATTTTCGATCAGCCCTATATATCTGTTTACCAACGGTCCGCATGAAACCGTATGGCAGGTAAGCTTGACAGATGACTTTGAAGGTACTATGGACGAATTGAAGGAAAGATTCCGTGAGGAGATGAAAAAACAAATGCCCGAGATACGTTTGTCGTTCGAACCGATTGAACTTACTGATAAGATCCTAAGTCAGGGATCGCCCACACCGATAGAAGTACGTGTAGGGAGTCGTAACAAAGCTCAAAACGAACTATATGCGCGGAAGATTGTAGAGAAACTGAAAGCGATTCCATACTTGCGCGATGTACAGATTGCGCAGTCTATAAGTTATCCCGCTCTGAATATAACGATCGACCGGATCCGTGCTGCACAGCTGGGTGTTGATATGACAGATATATCCCGCTCATTGATTGCCTCCACTTCATCGTCACGCTATACCGAGAAGAACGTATGGCTGGATGAGAAAGCCGGCTTGAGCTATAGCGTGCAAGTACAGGTGCCGGAAAATAAAATGAATTCCATCGATGACATTGGCCAGATTCCGGTATTGCGAAATACAACGAGGCCTATACTTGCCGATGTCGCTACTGTGGAAACCGATACTATATATGGTGAGAACGACAATTTGGGAGCTATGCCTATCTTGTCCGTCACTGCAAACATTAACGATAAAGATCTTGGTACTGCTACGACCGATGTGCAAGAAGCAATTGCATCTATAGGTGAATTACCACGCGGACTCAGCATTGAGACGATTGGCCTCAGTCAGGTGTTAACCGAAACATTGGACAGCCTTCAATCTGGTTTGCTGGTCGCCATCATTGTGATCTTCCTGATGCTGGCCGCAAACTTCCAGTCGTTTAAAGTTTCACTCGTAGTACTCACAACAGTACCCGCAGTAATTTTAGGAGCATTGCTCGTGTTGCTGATGACAGGCTCCACACTTAACCTGCAATCCTATATGGGTATAATTATGTCAGTAGGTGTATCCATCGCCAACGCAGTGTTGCTCATTACCAATGCCGAGCAGCTTCGTAAAATAAATGGTATAGCCTGGGATTCTGCAAAAGAAGCAGCAGCCCTGAGATTGCGTCCTATAGTCATGACCAGTATAGCGATGATTGTGGGGATGCTTCCGATGGCCATCGGCCATGGTGAGGGCGGAGACCAGGTTGCGCCGCTGGCACGTGCCGTGATTGGTGGATTGATCGCCTCTACCTTTGCAGCATTGCTTATATTACCTCTTGTATTTGCATGGTTACAGGAAAAGACCTCTATACAATCAGTATCACTTGATCCGGAAGATAAAGAAAGTAAACACTATATACCGTCAGCGTATGAAACGAAATAACCACCCTATAAAACTTTTACAAACTGCACTGAGCGTTGCCATACTGATGAGTATATTCAGTCGATGCAGCCATTCGGAAGGGAATGCTTCCACAAAAAAAACGGCAGCACCTGTTATTCCTGTTGTGGAGACATTCTTATTGGAGAAAGGCATGCTATCCACCGAAATAGAAATACCAGGAGAGTTGTTCTCGTTTCAGCAAGTAGACTTATATGCGCACGAAACGAGCTTCGTCAAAAAGTTACACGTAGATGTAGGCTCTGAAGTAAAAGAAGGCCAGCTGCTTGTATCACTGGATGCACCCGAAATTACATCGCGGTTAGCAGGAGCGGAGTCGCGTTGGAAATCACAAGAGTCAGTATATAAAGCAAGCAAAGCAAGCTATGAGCGTTTACTTGAAACGAGTAAGACTCCGGGGACTATATCCCCGAACGATCTCGATCAGGCACAAGCACGTATGAATTCCGACTATGATCAGTTACAGGCAGCGAAAGCCGGCTATCGTGAAATTTCAAACAACCTCGATTACCTGGAAATTCGCGCACCGTTCAATGGTGTGATCACAGCACGCAATGTGAATCCCGGTGCATATGTAGGTCCTTCCGGAAGGGGATCCGAGCGTCCGCTATTTACACTGCAGGAACAAAAACATTTGCGACTGGTAGTATCTGTGCCTGAAGCCTATATATCCTATCTGCAACAGAATGATGAAGTAAGTTTCCAGGTAAAGGCATTGCCCCAAAGTACTTTCAAGGCAACGGTAAAAAGACAAGCCCGGGCACTTGATACAAGGCTGCGTGCAGAGCGCGTAGAGATGGACGTTCAGAATGATGACAAGAAATTATTGCCAGGCATGGTAGCTGATGTAACGATACCATTGCCGGCACGCGATAGCACATTCATTGTTCCCAAAGCTGCGGTGCTTAATTCAGCTGAAGGTATTTTTGTGATCCGCGTGAAAGATGCAAAGACAGAGCGTATCGCTGTAAAAATTGGACGCACTTCCGATGGGAAAACGGAAATCTTTGGTGATTTAACTCCAGGCGATAAAATTGTTGCTACAGGTTCTGAGGAAATTAAAGATGGCACAACCGTTAGTACAAAAAGTAAAGTGTAGCAGGTAAAAGAAATACGTATAAATCAATTCATAAAAGCACCTGTGGTCTGCAGACCACAGGTGCTTTTTTTATATACATGCCGCAGAATATCAACGGTATGATTTTTTACTTAGTAATGAACACGGTGCAGTACCGGGTAAAAATGTAAAAAATGCTTTTTTTAACGTAACGATTTTTAGTTATGCAGACCATTGATGTTCCGATTACCGATGAAATATCCTTCCGTGATTTGAAAGAAGGGAATTCTATACAAGTGCGTGTTACTGTATCCAACGATGAGCAAAAGCGCATTGAAAAAGGAAGCTCTGTAAAAATCACGTTCGCGGATAAAACTGCGATCGCAAAAATTGTCTCCGAGCCAATCGTAATTGATGAGAAGATAGACGATAGTCACATTGTGTTATCGCTCATTGTAGAAGAGGCATAAAGATCATAAAGCATAGAGCAATACTACAAGTATAGGGTACTATACTCAATCTTACTATATATTATCGATTCATTTTAATTTTTATGTACAACCGTGGACTTATGGTATAAATCCGTTACAATATATTCGCTTGATGTTGAAACTTTTTTTGATTCTGATGGTGATGGTATAGGTGACTTCCGAGGCCTCACACAGAAATTACCATACTTGAAACAACTGGGTATAGATTGTCTCTGGCTGCTTCCGTTTTACCCATCTCCCAATCGTGACAATGGTTATGATGTTTCAGATTTTACTTCCGTGGATAGCAGGTTAGGTACATTTCATGACTTTCAGGAGTTCGTGAAGGAAGCGAAGCAAAATGGTATATATGTCTTGATAGACCTTGTGGTAAATCATACATCAGAGCAACATCCGTGGTTCCAGGAAGCATGCCGCGATCGTCAGTCACCCTACCGCGAATACTATATATGGTCCGATCATATTCCCGAAGGAAAACATGAAACAATCTTTCCTGGAGAAGAAGACCAAACGTGGTCATGGAATGAACAGGCAGGGCAATATTATTTACATCGCTTCTATAAAGAGCAGCCAGACTTGAATGTTCACAATGCGAAAGTAAAGGAAGAGATCAGGCGCATCATGAAATTCTGGCTTGAACAAGGTATAGCAGGTTTTCGCGTTGATGCAGTACATATACTCATCCAGGTAGATCTTCCGCATCAAGCACAGCCAACCGACAACGAAGCGATTATGAATGACATGAGGCGATGGGTTGAAGAATCGAACCCCTCTGCAGTGTTGCTGGCAGAAGCGAATGATGATATAGAAAAGCTTTCCCGGTATTTCGGCAAAGGCGACCGGATGCATTTACTTTTTGATTTTATATCCAACCAATATGTATTCCATGCACTGGCAACGCACACAGTTATACCATTTAAAAAAGCAATTCAGCAACTTGCTGCTATACCTATACCATCGTCATGTAACTATGTGAATTTTTTACGCAAGCACGATGAATTGAATCTTGGTAAATTAAAACCACAAGAGCGCGAGGAAGTTTTCAATGTATTCGCACCAGAAGAAAGAATGCGAATCTACGGACGTGGTATACGTAGGCGATTGGCACCAATGTTGAATAACGACCGTCAGAAGATTGAGATCATGTATAGTCTGATGTTTAGTTTGCCGGGTACATCACTCATCCGCTATGGCGATGAAATCGGGATGGGAGAAAATTTACATTTGAAGGGAAGAGAAAGTGTCCGAACAGTGATGCAATGGTCGTCCGAGGAGAATGGTGGATTTTCAACGGCAAAGACGCATGCATTGGTTACTCCCGTAATCAGCGGAGGTGATTTTGGATTTGAAAACGTAAATGTAGCCCGCCAACTTGAAGAGAACAACTCCATGCTGAACTGGATGAGGCAGATGATACAGTGCAGGAAGGAACTGAACGTTACTAGCATGAGTAAATTTGTGATGCTTGACTCTGAACATGATGCAGTGATTGCTTTTATGTATGAAGAGTATAACACCAGGTTTCTTACGTTTCACAATGTGAGCGAAACTCCTGTTACATGCGAGTTACCCGATGGATTGGGCGGGTTAACTTCTTGCTTCGGCAATGGAGTTATAAACGGCAGCAAACTTTTGCTTGGCCGGTATGGATATGCTTGGTTAAAGACAGTATAGATATAGTATAAATGTATGCGAATCGGATATCATGCTTCTCACGAACAATTTCTTCCCAGCGAGTTGCTGCGGTGGGTAATTCAGGCAGAGGACGCAGGGTTTCAATCCGTGCTCTCGTCCGATCATTTTTTTCCCTGGAGTGATCAGCAGGGACAAAGCGGCTTTGCATGGTCTTGGTTAGGCGCAGCTTTGCAGGCCACCCGCAACATTGATTTCGGAATTGTGAATGCTCCTGGTCAGCGGTATCATCCCGCCATTATAGCACAAGCGTGTGCAACACTTGCTGAAATGTACCCGGAGCGTTTCTGGATCGCTATCGGCAGTGGACAAAATCTGAATGAACATATTACCGGAACGCGGTGGCCTTCTAAAGCTGAGCGCAATATGCGACTTCTTGAATGTGCTACCATTCTGGAAAGACTTTGGGCTGGTGAGACTGTTACAACGCAAGGGCTGGTGGTCACGGAAGATGCACGTCTATATACGTTGCCCGCAAAGAAACCAATGCTCCTCGGAGCAGCAGTTACTGAGCAAACAGCCGAGTGGATAGCAAACTGGGCTGACGGACTAATCACAACATCCCGACCGGTAGATGATTTAAAGCGCATGCGCGATAAATTTATACAAGGTGGGGGTGAGTGCAAACCGATCTATATAAAGGTGCAGCTTTCGTATGATCGTACTGAAGAAGAAGCGCGTGGTGAAGCGTTGCTGCAGTGGCGCAATAATATTTTTGAAAATGATTTGATGACAGAACTTCGAACGCCTGCACAATTTGATGCAGCTGGTAAATGTGTTGATCTGCACGAACTCGAAGGCAAAGTGCTGGTAAGTTCTTCCCTTCAGCAGCATGTGGACTGGCTGGCTGAATATATAGAGGCTGGATTCACAAATCTGTTATTACACAATGTGAATCGCAGCCAGGAGGTATTCATAAAAGATTTTGGTGAAAAAGTTTTACCTGCGTTGAAATCTATAGTATAGATCCTGATGCAGGAAATGCCATGGTGCTAAGCAAAGCATTTTCTGCCTGGCGACTGTCGAGTCGTGTATGTTGCACAACGATGGGTACATCAGACTCAATCAGGCACGCGTAGTCTGTGGCAAGCGGAACGGGTTGAGGATCTTTAAGGTCATTGAACCGAACATGTTTGGTACGCCTTGCGGGAACATCAATGAGATAAGGACCAATCGGATCCTGATCACTAAAATATAGTGTGAACGTAACATGCGCTATTTCGTCACTTGTATTCAGGATACAGGCTGTTTCGTGGCTGGTCATGGCTGGTTCCGGACCTGTACTATATGAAGGTATATATCCCTCCGCAATCGCCCATATTTTTTGTCCTATAGCTTTCATAATAATTTCTTTCCTATAGAGGTTTAAAAACAGTGCCAGCAAAGCGGACTAGAATTCAGGAGGGGCACTATATTTTACGACCACTGCATTACTTTCATTTACATTCACCCAGGTCTGCTATACCGAAGGTGCCGGCTTTCCGGATGCTTACATTGTTTTTGAGATAGTCTTGAAAGTATTCAGCGATCCTTCTTTCCTGCAGGTTTTTTGATTTTTTCAACTGACTGATTTCAACCTGGTGATTTTTAAGAGACTCAAATTTCTCTGTTGTACGAACTAAAATAACACGCCCGCCAATCGGTTCAAACGCTGTTGATACGCCTGAGAAAATCCCCTGCAGTACATCTGGCTTTTCGCGTTGCCCAACCTGATATACATGATGAAACTGCTTGCCATTGTCTGTCTGCATCAGTATAAATAAGCAGCCATTTCTGAATTCAACACCTCCTGTATATACTTGAAGAGGTCCTTTTAACTGAAATTGTATTTTCTGATCAGCTTCAATAATTTTTACGGGTGAACAAAAGATCACACCATCTGCACTGTTTCTACGCAAGTATGAATGATATGTACCTATACTTCCTTTCAGTACAGGATGTATAGGGTTATCCACGGCATGTATAAAAGCCTGGAAGTTCTCGTGACCCAGGTATTCGGAAATCTTATCGAGTTTATAGGGTTGCACTTTTATTTTTTCACCCTTTCGGTTTTTGCCCTGTGAGATTTTTCTGAAAAGCGTTTCGTACAAATAACGCTTGCTCACGTTAGCATTTGTTTTTCCCTCTACCAGTTCACTCATTTTATCGAAGCCGTGAAAATCCAACGGTTGCCTCGTGCGCACAGATAGTGCATGAAGTAATTTTTCAATGTGCTCAACTTTTACTTCCATGACTATGAAAATTTAGGTCTGAATAATTTTTGAAAAGATCCGAAAACATTCTGTAATAAGACGAACAGTTTTGATTTAGCTACTCTTTGTGATTGAGCACCTTTACTTAGGTTTTCTAGAACACCGATCGATCAATCAACGGTCTCTCAGAGAAAGATCTATACCGAAGGCAAGTGAGGGGTGGCCGGAAGTATACATCTCCTTCTGAAGACTACAACACTCCATCACAGTAGTCGCGGGTAACCGCACACATCCGGACTTACGAATCCATTTGCTGAATTGGTAAACATCACTTCACAGGAGCTCTATGCCTTTCCGTGCGTGCCCGCTTTTGTCAAAACTCAAACTCTTAAAACTATGAAATTTTTAAAATACTTGTTTGTAATGTTTATAGCAATCTCTGCCTTCAGCTGCGATGATGAAGCTATAGTCAACAATGATGGGGACGATGATGATGACCCGATCATTATCGGACCACCCAAGACAAAAAGTACAGTGGCGTTGGATACACTTTCGAATCTTCCACAGTAAATATTTAGCGGTGAGGTCTAACAAACTTCACCGTTTTCATTTTTTTTAGTACCTTCCAAGTTAAGAGCTACTACCTACCTGACATGAAGCTTACTCGTTGGCTACTAATTTTTATTTTTTTGCCCATACTATGCTTTGGCCAATCCGGAAAAGATAGTTTACGCACTTTACTTCGCACCGCTATAAAAGATAATAATTCCGCTGACGCTGCGCTCTACCTTACACATATAGCCTTTCAATACTACAGTAACAAGCAGTATGACAGTGCCCTGGAATATTATTATAAGGCCATCCGGCAGCGTGATGCTATCCGTAACACCATCCTTATAGCCTCCAATTTCAATGATATAGGAGTTATTTATAGCACCAGGGGCGTACCCGATAGCAGCATACATTATTATACAAAGGCCCTGACATTGTATCAGCAGTTAAACGACACTGTACATACTACGGTGCTGGAAGCGAACCTCTCTATTATATATAAGGACAAAGGTATATATGAGAAAGCGCTCGAATACGCCTTTAATGGCGCCAAACGGCTGGAGACACAAGAGCCCAGCATCGCGTTAGCGTCTTGCTATAGCACTATCGGGCTGGTCTACCTGAAGATTGGCGAGTATGATAACGCGCTATACTATACCTATAAAGCATTGTCAACGCGAAAGGCTATCGGCTATATAAAAGGAGTTGGATTATCCTATAATAATCTCGGCGAGCTTTTTATCAGCATGAAGCAATACGATAGTGCTTTGGTAAACCTCGAACGCTCGCTTACTATCAAGCGCTCTACGGGCGATCGCAAAGCACTCACCAGCACACTCAATAATATAGGCGATGTATTGCTGGAACAAAAGAAATACGAAGACGCAAAGCAATATTATAGCGAATCGCTTACCATTAGCCGCGAACACAAGAATATAATCAGCCAGACAATCTCTCTCAACAACCTGGCAAAGCTTGCACTAGAGGCAAACGATACGGACCGCGCGAATGAATATCTGGAAGAAGCAGAAACATTAGCACGGCAGTCTGGTGCGCTCAATGAGTTTCGTAAAAACCTGGAGTTGAAGGTTCGTTTGTTTAATCTGAAAAATGATTTCAGGCAAGCCTTTCAGTATGCACAACAGTTACTGGCTATAAAAGATAGTCTCATGACCAAAGAACGTGCCGAAAGCCTAATGCAGATGCAGCTTCGCTATGACACCGAAAAGAAAGAACAGCAAATTGTTTTACTGGAGCAGCGACAGAAAATTAACCAGGCCGAGATAAAGACCAAACAGACTTTTATCGATGCATTGATTATAGGGCTTTGTCTTTTTGCCATAATCGTTGCATTGGTATACTATAATTCTCGTGTGGTACGAAGAAACAAAGAGCATGTTGAAATGCTGCTGAAGGAATTGCACCACCGGGTTAAAAATAATTTGCAGATTTTGTCGAGCGTATTAAGTCTTCAGTCACAGCAACTAAAGGACGTGAGCGCCATTCAGGCAGTTAAAAGCAGTGAAGGCCGTGTAAATGCCATGGCACTCATTCATAAGAAATTATATACCGGTGATCAAAATCGCGAGATCAATATTAAAGAGTATATCACAGAGCTTGTACAGTATCTTATTCATACGTATGGTTTTTCGCAGAAAGATTTCAATCTGGAGCTGCATTTGGAGGAGATCCGGATCGATATAGATAAAGCTATACCACTTGGTTTGATTATAAATGAAGTGGTTAGCAATGCTTTTAAGTATGCCTATATAGATCACGAAAATCCAACCCTTACTATATACCTGCAGGTCAATAAAGATCGAACGATCACTATATCTATACGTGACAATGGTATAGGCTTTATACCCGCTGCGGTAGATACGGCATCCGGAGCATTTGGTTTGAAAATGGTAAAGACCTTGACTAGGGAACTAAAGGGTACGCTCGACATCCGTACAGAAAATGGCACTTCGTTTTGTTTGAACATTCCTATTTCGCATTAATGGAAAAAATCAAAGTATTAATTGTAGAAGATCAGTTGCTGATAGCCGAAGACATCGCCTCGCGGCTTGAGAAGCACGATCTTGAGATTGCCGGAACGTGTTCCTCGGGAGAGGAAGCGATTGCTTCCATCGAGTATATATTTCCGGACCTTATCCTGATGGATATTAATTTATCGGGTACACTGGATGGTATTGCTACGGCGAAAGCAATTCAGGATAAGCACGATATACCGATTATTTACCTCAGTGAGCTCGTAGATAGCAAAACGGTTGATCGTGCCAAGAAGACTTTGCCGGCAGCTTACTTGTCGAAGCCATTTCATGAAGCCGATCTCATTCGTGCTATCGATCTGGCATTTCACAACGCACGTGCCCGAAAACAAGCTATACCATCAGCGCTGAACAACTTTGTATTCCTGCGCACAGATAATCAATCGTACTTGAAACTGGCGATGGAAGATATTCTATACCTTGAGGCGGACCGGGCATATTGCAGCCTGGTTTGCGTGAAAGGCGTGAAATATACTTTGGCAAGCAGTATGAGTCATGTACTCAATCAACTGAACAGCCGTGATTTTATGAAAGTACACCGATCGTTTACCGTGAATATAAATAAGATTACCGCATTTGACGGTAATCTTATAAAGTTGGGTACGCTCGAAGTACAAATGAGTAAAGAGTTTAAAAATGAACTCATGAGCCGCCTGAAGTTCATTAAGTAGCCTTCGGGAAAGTATTTCTGTGCTTTCGGAAAAATACTTTGAATAAAGACCGCGTAGATCTTATAATTCGCTTTTCGTATTTCATGGATGCTTCAGGCTATCGGTATGACGTTTTTATTTCGCACGCAGTGGAAGATAAAATTCCCATCGCGAACGAGCTTTCTGCCCGGCTGGAAAGCGCGGGCTTGAAAGTATGGTACTCTGGTTATGAGTTGAGTGTCGGAGATCATCTGACCAAAACCATCGTGGAGGGAATTGAGCAGTGCAGGTTTGGCGTGGTTATCTTCAGTCCGAACTATATATCTAAAATGTGGACGCTTCATGAATTCCATGCGCTGCTAGCCAGGGAAAGGGAGAATCGAAAAGTTATACTTCCTGTGCTCTTTGAGATTACTCCCGAAGAGCTTGCCGTAAAACATCTTCCTATAGCAGATATATTTGCTATTCGTGCAAGCCGGGGTATTGAAACCGTAACGCAGCTGTTGCTCGAAGAAATTGACAAACAGCGGCAGGTTGAAATCCGGAAATCAGAGTACGAACGGAGCCTTGAGATTAAAAGGAAAGTCAAGAGAATCTCAGTAGCAGTTTTACTCGGCTTGTGTATACTCGCGGGGTTCTATATAACGAATAGAATATTTTTTGATGGACCGAATGCAGCATTTATAGAGCGTTGTGTTCAAAATCGTCTTGCAACGCTTCAGCAGAAGGCCGATCTTATGGTAGAAGAGGAGCGTGCATCCCACCGAGCAAGGCCTACCACCGAGGAAGCGATCATTGGTATATATACTGATTTTAAAAACCTCGAATCCTATTATCGTAACGATTATATGCTTCATACCGGGCTGGAGACGATTCGCTCGAAGAAAAATGTGTCAACTGCCCTGGGTATAGATATAGAACTACTAAATCCATACAATGCCTATGGCTTTACTGATCCTGCATTGTACCTCACCAGGAATGATGCGGAGCAGACAATGGTATATTTCGTTGTGAACAAAGATCCGGTTGTTACCACGGTAGAGAAAGTAAAGCCACTTTCAGATTATGAGTATACCGCAGAAGTGAGCTATACCAATTATATACGACTGATTCGTACTACGTTAATTTTTTCTTCTCCGGAAGAAAATGCAAAAGGTATGAAGCGTCATGAGATGGATATTACGGGATTCCGGCCTATGGAGCGCTATATATTTACTAAATCCGGTGATCGATGGAGTTATGCCATATATTCTGAGTGAGCTATACAGTAATTGTTCCTGGAAAGAAAAATAGTCGGTTCGGAAAGTATTTCATACCACCGGGAAAAAATAATTTTCAGAAGAGCCAAAGCCACCTTACTTATCTGTCAATTTGAAACAGCGTCATGCGGCCACGAAGCAACATATTGAAAATTGAAGTCGTTCTTCTCTTTCTTGTATTACTTCAAAGCTGCGCGTTTAGTCAAACGGATGTTCAAACAGTATATATCACTGCCACCGGTAAGAGGTATCACACCAGCAAGTGTAGATACCTGAAGTATAGTCATGTAGCGATAGCTCTTCCGCAGGCAAATGAAAGAGGCTATACCGCGTGTAGTGTTTGTAATCCATCCCGTATAAAAGACCCAACTCCACCGGTCACATCGCGTCAGCCGGAACCAGCGCTGCAACAAGCTCAGCAGGCTAAAAAAACTGTACAAGTCAATGAGAAAAAGCCCATTTTGTCAACGCGATGTACAGCGCGAACAAAGGCAGGTACGCGCTGTAAACGAAACGCCAAAACGAATGGTAAATGCTGGCAGCATCAGTAAGATATAGCATTGAGCATTGAATATATATGAACTTCTATTGTGTAGATACAGATGTCCGGGAAGGAGGGTTTCACGAAGTACATCAGGTGCGATGTACCTATATACCTGAAGACAAGATAGACCTCGGGCCGTACCCATCTTGTTATGAAGCCGTGCGGGCAGCGCGAAAGTTTTATAAACTAATCCGCGGATGCCGTTATTGCTGTATGGAATGCTATACCTATAGTTGATATACTGCGTTACGCCACTGTAACAGAACTGTTTTGGTTAGCCTCGTTCTCCACAGAACGTATCAGCACTTCTGTAAGTTGTTTGGCACTACTTTCAAGTCCTGAAAGATGTTGTGAGAGCTCCCGCAAAGTTGCCTGTGAAAGCTTGGTGTCGTTCACCACAGATTGGTATTCCTTTTGTGTCATGGCCTCCACAGTTGAACAACAATCCTGCAGCGTTCTGCGCTTATAGGCGACCTCAAATTTCATCCAACGCAAAGCCTTCCGATACATCGTATCTTTCGTGAGATCCAATGCCTGGGCTGAACCATATGCGATCAGCCAACGGGAAAGGTGGTCTTTTAAGACCTGTGACTGATATGCAAATTCATGAAAAAGGCTATACAATGCAGCATTTTTAGTGATCAAAGCGGCATGTTTATAGAACTCTTCGCGCTCGTGATTGGCCATGATAAGCCTGACCAGATCATCTACATTTTTAACGACATCTTTCATTTGGGTCGAGGATAATTATGGAAACTGTAAAATATTGTGCCAACCCCGAGGGCGAAGTCATTCGGACGCTATATAGATCGTTGCTATATTCGAAAATCACGGGTTGGAATCTTCGAGCTGATCTGTAGTCAGTGCAATGATACGGTCATCAACACTCAGTGGATCACCACGTCCGTCTTGATTGCTCACCGCTATATATAGCTTGCCGTCCGGACCTTGGATTACATTTCTGAGGCGTCCTAACTTCTGGTATAAATAGCGGTCTACACGCTGGATCTTGGTGGCATCAGAAGGATCAAACACGGCACGATATAGGGCCTGACCACGCAAGCCGGTGAATACCAGCGACCCTTGCCAATTACCTTGTGTTATGAAAATTCCTCCTGTCGGAGCCCACGTCGTTGTATCTCCACTGTGATATACCGGTGTTTCCAATCCCGGTTTTGTTTCGCTGCCACGAATGATCGGCCAGCCATAATTGTGGCCTGGTAAAATTCTGTTAATCTCATCACGGCAGCAACCTTGTTCCTCGGATGGTCCGTGTTCTGTAGACCAAAGTTCATGCGTCTGCGGATGAAACGCCAACCCTTGCGGATTGCGGTGTCCCAGGGAGTATATATAGGACTGCGGGTTCGGATTATCCGATGGTATTTCCCCTGAGGACGTGAGCCGTAATATTTTTCCATTGAGAACATTTGGATCTTGTGCAAGATCTGGCATATAGCGTTCGCCCACGGCCCAATATAGCATACCATCAGGACCAAATTCCAGTGGTCCGCTGTTATGGACATAGTTTCCTTCTATGCCATCCATTAATACTTTATCAAATACAGGTTTTTTGGAAGTGTTCTCTTTATACCGAACCAATTTGTTCACAAGCTTCAGCGGAGCTTTGGAAGCCGCGTAAGTATACCCTATATATACATATCCGTTTTGACTGAACTGCGGATCAAGTGTAAATCCCAACAACCCTGACTCACCAACTTCCAGTACAACGGAATCAAGCCCAAGCCATACGGATACTTTTCCATTGTCAACTACGGCTACACTGCCGGGCCGTTGTGTAAAAAATAATCTGCCATCCGGTGCAAACACCATTTCCCAGGGAGTGTCCAGGTGATCTGCATAGGTTTCATCGTGATATGCCGGAACGTCATCATCATCACCATCATCATCGAACCAATCATCACAGGCTGTCAACATTAAACAGGAGAGGAGTAAAGTGCAGGAAAGTAGGCGATAAAAATGGGTCAATTTTTCTTTCATATAAAAATCGTTTTAAAATGTATATATAGGGGCGAGGAGGAGAACGGTGATATAGCGGGGTTCGAAAAAATTATTCCCTTGGTTATGGCTGCGATGGGTTTTGCGTTATGGGTAATTAATGCTCCGGAAGGATTGCGCACGGTACATAAGGTGTGGTGGAAAATGTTCGGAAAAGAAATTGGTCCATCCGGAAACAAATTCCCGGTGTTCGGAAAGTAAATTAAATCATGATATACCGCGTGGTTAGTTTGGTTCTGTCAATGTAACGACTGTCTAAATTAACTGTCTCATGGATTTCAAGGATCAGATT
Source organism: Ohtaekwangia koreensis (assembly GCF_900167975.1). GTDB lineage: Bacteria > Bacteroidota > Bacteroidia > Cytophagales > Cyclobacteriaceae > Ohtaekwangia > Ohtaekwangia koreensis. Next base: position 280,668 of record NZ_FUZU01000004.1, on the reverse strand, counting down.
AAACAACTGGGTGATCGCGTAGCGAAGATGTTGCCACAGATACAAACGGAAGAAGCTACCAAGACTTCTCTTACATTACCTTTTATCCAGATTCTTGGGTATGACATCTTTAATCCATCAGAAGTGAACCCGGAGTTCGTGGCCGATCTTGGAATAAAGAAAGGTGAGAAGGTGGACTACGCCATCATGAAAGACGGAGAACCGATTTTGCTTATTGAGTGCAAGCACACTATCAGGAAAAACTCGATCCGCACAACTCGCAGCTGTTTCGTTACTTTCATACTACCAAGGCTAAATTTGGTTTGCTCACAAACGGATTGCACTATAGATTCTATACCGACCTGGTGGAACCCAACAAAATGGACGAGAAACCTTTTTTTGAATTTCTGCTCACCGAGATCAAGGAAGCCGAAGTAGATGAGCTTAAGAAATTCCATAAATCATATTTCAATCTTGAAAGTATTTTTACAACGGCAAGCGAGTTAAAGTATTCGAACGAGATCAAGGCTGTATTGTCATCAGAATTCAAAGAACCATCCGAAGAGTTTGTTTGATTTTTCATCTCGAAGGTATATGATGGAAAAGCAATGGCAAAAGTAGTGTCTCAATTTACGGGCATTGTTAAAAAATCCATTGGACAGTTGATCAGCGATATGATCAGTGATCGCCTCAAGGCGGCTTTGGCAAAAGATGCTGAAACTGAAAAACAGCGAGAGGTAAGTGAGACTGCTGTGAAGCCTGAAGAAGACAAGAGTATAGAAACAACAGCTCAGGAACTTGAAGGCTTCATGATTGTGAAATCGATTATCCGGAAAAGAATTGATGCACAGCGAATCGTAGGACGAGACACGAAAACATACTATGGCATTTTGCTGGACGATAACAATCGTAAACCCTTATGTCGCTTATGGCTTAATGGTACAAAGAAATACCTGGGGTTATTTGATGATGCTAAAAATGAAACTCGTCATGAGCTTCAAAAGCTCGATGATATTTTTAATCACACCGAACAACTTTTGAAAAGTGTTGATGCGTATGAGAAAGAAGAAAAAGTACCTGCTTAAACCGGCATTAATTTAGCAGTCCTGTATATACTATATATCACGACCCTTACTCTGGCAGAGCGAATGAAAATATAGCGCCTTCATTGGGCTTTGCTTCGGCCCATACGCGACCGCCATGTTTGGTAACGATCCGATGTACGATAGCAAGACCAACGCCTGTGCCTTCAAAATCATTTGGCTTGTGCAACCGCTGAAATACGCCGAACAGCTTGTCAGCATATTCCATGTCGAAACCAGCACCATTATCTTTTACATAGTATATAATTTCGTTTTTATCTGTATACGAACCGACCTCAACTTTAGGCTGCTCTTTCTTAGCAGAGTATTTTAATGCATTGGAGATAAGGTTTATCCATACCTGTGTGAGTAACGCCTGGTCAGCCTGCACCGGTGTTAGCGGATTTATAATTACTTCTGCGTTGTATTTGTTTACATCCACAATCTCATCCGATATACTCTTGACCATGGGCTGTACCTCTACCATTGTTTTTTTAATTTCCTTTCTTCCCATCTTCGAAAATTCCAGCAAGTCGTCAATGAGGGTTCCCATCTTGAGCGCATTCTTGCGAATGATACCAAGCAACCGCTTTCCCTCATCGTCAAGCGAATCCTGATAATCTTCTTCCAGCATTTTAGAAAAGCCTGCCAGTGCTCGCACCGGTGCGCGAAGATCATGCGACACCGAATATGAAAAGGACTCCAGTTCTTTATTTACTTCTTCTAACTGAAGGAGATTTTTGTTCAGATCTGCATTCAGTTTTTTTATTTGCGCATCTGCTTTTTCAAGCGACTGATTTTTTTCCAAAAGCTCTTTTTTCTGTAACTGTATTTTAAGAAGCACAGATACTTTGGCCGTTGTAAGTTCAGGGTCCAGTGGTTTTGAAAGATAGTCTACACCACCTTCTTCAAATCCTTTCATAATAGACTGCCTTTCTTTCTTCTCAGCGGATGCAAAAATGATGGGTATATCTTTTGTTTTTTTGTTGAGTTTTAAAATTTGTGCTACTTCAAAGCCATCCATTTCCGGCATCTGTACATCGAGTATTATCAAATCGATGTCGTTGTTAAGAGCGAACTTTAGCGCATCATTTCCATTGGTAGCACTTAGAAATGTACGTCCGGGTTTATCCAGCAAAGTTTCCAATGCATAGAGATTTGAGGGTTTGTCATCAACCATTAATATAGTTACCTGCTCTTGCATGTTACTTTATCTTCATGAATATTTTTTCCTTCTTATCAGTCTCTTCGAAGTAATCTTTTTTATCAGCAAACAAAAGTGATTCCTTGTCTCCCAGTCCGAGGAACCCGAATGGGCAAAGGCTTTCATAAAACAGGTCTACTACTCGGTTTTGAAGGTTTTGATTGAAATACATAATTACATTGCGACAAATGATCAGTTGGAACTCATTAAATGACTGATCTGCGACCAGGTTATGTGGAGAGAAGACTACATTTTCACGCAAGGATTTATCAAACATCACTGAACTATATTTGGCCATATAATATTCTGAAAATGACTTTTTCCCTCCCGCATCCAGGTAGTTACTGGTATATAGTTTCATATTTGTAAGGGAGTATACGCCTTCACGGGCGGTTTGAAGCGACTTTTGATTTATATCCGTGGCATAAATGATTGATCGTTCGAGAAGGTTTTCTTCTTTTAAAAGTATAGCCATCGAATATACCTCCTGCCCGGTAGCGCAGCCCGCAATCCAGATGCGAAGTATAGGATAAGTAGCCAGCCGTTTTACAAGATTATCGCGGATACTTTTATAGAAAGTCGGGTCGCGAAACATTTCAGTAACGGTTACCGACAACTCCTGCACAAATTCTTCGAAGATGCGCTCATCTTTTAAAAGCAGCTTCCCTAATTTATCGAGAGCATAAATTTCTTTATTCTTCATAAAGTGAATGATCCTTCGCTTCACCGATAATTCGGCATACTCGGTAAAGTCATAACCGTATATAAAGCGGATCGATTCCAGCAGTTCTTTATATTCATTATGGTCGATCGTAATGGACATCTTTATTTCAGCGATATAACCATACCCGCATTAGCGAGAGAAGTTGCTCAACATTAACCGGCTTTGAAATGTAGTCGGACATACCGACTGCAAAACATTTTTCTTTGTCTTCCTTCATCGCTTTGGCAGTAAGCGCAATAATGGGCAGCGACTTGAGCGAGTTTATTTTCCTGATCTCTGTGGTGGCTTCATAGCCATCCATCTCAGGCATCATCACATCCATTAACACGAGGTCAATGGCAGGATCCTGCTTGAGTATATCGAGTGCTATCTTTCCGTTTTCGGCAGTTACACATTGAAGCCCTTCTTGTTCCAATGCGTTGGTCAACGAGTATATATTTCGCATGTCATCGTCTACCAGCAGTATTTTTTTATTCTCCAGCACTTCATCCGACTTATGAAGCCTGCGGATGATGCGTTGTTTTTCCTTTGGTAACTTTGATTCTATACGGTGAAGGAATAGTGTTGTTTCGTCCAGCAGACGTTCGTGTGAGTCGGCAGTTTTGAGCACTACGGTATTGGCCAGCTTACTCAAGGCTATACTATCTTCTTTTTTCAGATCTTTCCCGGTATATACAACAATGGGAATCAGGTTCAATTTCTCATGCGCTCTTATTTTTTCAAGCAGCTCAAACCCGGTCATATCCGGTAACCCCAGGTCAACAATAACGCAATCAAACGATTCACTGTTCAGCATGGTAAAAGCTTCTTCACCGCTATAGGCCGAAGAACAGGTTACGTCATTATCACCAATCAGCTCACGTATTGCTTTGTTGTGTTGTTCATTGTCTTCCACAATCAGAAGCTTCTTGAGTTTCTTATTGGAGAATACTTCAATTTTTTCAAAAGCGCGTTCAAGATCCTGCACCGTTACTGGTTTCTGTATATAGTCAAATGCTCCCAGCTTCAAACCTTCTTTCCGTTGATCGTAAGCCGAAATAATTTGTACGGGGATGTGGCGCAGTTCAGGATTATTCTTGAGCTGCTTTAATATTTCAGAACCACTGATGGTCGGCAACTTCATATCGAGAAGTATAGCATCGGGTTTATAGTGACGCGCGTAACTGATACCGGCATTGCCCTGGCTGGTAACAATACCTTTATAATTCCGCTCATGGATAAAATCCAATAATACTTTCGCGAACTTTTCATCATCCTCGATGATCAGAATCACGCGATCATTTTCCCCTATAGCATTACGGTCGTCTTGTATTGCATTTTCTGTAGTATGCATTTCAGTGGGAATATATACAACGTCATTTTTAACCGGTTCTTTTTCTTTAATCTCAACTTGCTTGTCGGTTGAAGAGCTGAAGGAACGATCGAAGTGTAAAGGCAGGTATAGTGTAAAAGTACTACCCACACCCGCCTCACTATGAAGCTGGATTTCTCCTCCCAATGCATGTGAAAGTTCACGACTGATAGAAAGACCAAGTCCTGTGCCACCATATTTTCGCTTGGTAGAACCGTCCGCTTGTTGGAAGGCTTCGAATATAATAGCGCGTTTTTCTCTTGGTATACCTATACCTGTATCGGATACAGAGAACGCTACCATATTCGAAATGGAGTTGAGATCTTTATTCCTATAGTCAACAGCAGAGGGTCTATAGATGGACAGTTCTACTTTACCTGCCTGACCGGTAAATTTGAATGCATTCGATAAAAGATTTCGGATGATCTGCTCAACGCGTTGCCTGTCCGTTGTAAGCGTTTCCGGCAGTGCATTTGAATCGAAATGTATTTCAAACGTAACATTGTTTTTTCGGGCTACTTCAGCAAACGTAGCGTTGATGCTGCTTATCATTTCCCGGAAAGGAACATCTTCAATTTCCAATTGCATCTTACCGGATTCTATTTTTGAAAGATCCAGTATTTCATTAATCAGATTAAGAAGGTCCGTTCCTGAGTTGTGTATATTTTTTGAGTACTCAATTTCTTTTTCACCCAGGCGATTCGCTTTATTTTCAGAAAGCAATTGCGCAAGGATGAGAATGCTGTTAAGGGGTGTGCGCAACTCATGTGACATGTTTGCCAGAAACTCCGATTTATATTTGCTCGTGATTTCTATTTCTTTCGCTTTGATTTCGAGATTTGCACGTGCATCGCTGAGTAATTCATTTTGTTCTTCCAGCTGATTGGATTTTTCTTCCAGCTCTACATTTATTTGTTGAAGTGATAATTGCTGCGCTTTTAATTCTGATTCCGATTTAGTAAGCAGGTCTGTTTTCGCATGAAGCTCTTCATTTGCCTGACGCAATTCTTCCTGTTGCGCTTCGAGTTCTTCTGCTTGCAATTGCGTTTCTTCCAGGAGTTGTTTCGTTCTTTCACGTGCCTGCGCCGAAATGATCGCGATCGCTATACTATTGGCTACGAGTTCTACATATTGCTGTTGGGCTTCTGTAAAATCATATATACTTCCAAGCTCCACCACACCTGCGATAACTCCATCGGAGAGAAAGGGAGTGGCCAGAATATTTTTAGGACTTATCTGTCCGAAGCCCGTGGTAACCTGAAAGTAATTTTCTGGGATAGCACGCAATAGAACAGATTTCTTATCAACTGCCGCTTGACCAACCAATCCTTCACCGAACTTTAGTTCACGTAATTTCTTTTTATCTTGATCGGCTGCGTATGCTGCTGCGGGTAACAGCATTGCCTCCTTGCTGCCTGCCAAATAAATGACTCCGACCTGTGCCCCTAAATATATAGTTAGATGATTGATCACAACATCAGCAAGTTCCTGCAATGATTTATTGCCCTGTATACTTCGTGCGAGATCACGGCTTCCCTCCAGGTTCCAGTTCTTGTTAGCCGCTTCCATTTGTGCACGTCTCAATGCACTCAGATTGGTTGTGATCATCATATAGATCACCAGTAAAACAGCTGCTATAACAAGCACCAATACAATAAAAATGATATTAAAATCTTTTGTATCAGCTTCACTCGCTTCTTTTCGTTCTGTAAGCAATCGTTGTTCAATTTCTTTTGCTTTTTGAATCAACGTCCGGATGGACATTAACTTGCTCCTGCTTTTTCCATCCATTACAAGTACCCTGGCAGCTTCATAATTACTCTTGCGTAATCCGATAAGGTCTTCCAGTGTTTGAATATGCAGAAGCGTTAGACTGTCCAATGCCTTGGAATTTCTTTGTTGTGTGGCATGATCGCGTGTTAGCTCAAGTATCTTGTTGATGTGATCTGATAAATTTAGTTTGGCGCTGTAGAAAGGAGCCAGGAAATCTTCATTGCCGGAAATAACAAATCCACGCATACTGCTTTCGGCATCAACTGAATACATGAGGATTTGTTCAAACTCATATAGTACTTCATGGGTATGATTCACCCAACGGTTTGTCGTGATCAGTTTTTCACTATTATTAAATGAAATAACCGCAACCAAAAGCAAGACAAGTGAACAAATAGAGAAACCTAAAAGTATTTTTTTATCCAACGTTAACTTCATAGCATGTTGAATCAATAAATTAATAATAAATCAGGGCACAACCCACCGGCTAAAGCACAGGTGATTCGCTATTCACCGTAAAGATTCTCAAATACCAGATAGACCATTGAACGGTCAATTATAAATATAGATGAAAGCACCTAATCTTCAAAAAAATAATGAATGTGAATGTCTTAAATTGTACATGTGTCTCAATCATCCAATCATGACAGAGACTGTTAAAAATAAATCTAAATTGTAGTGATGAGTTTGTTTTGAAAATTACTATTGAGAGTGCGTGCAAGCGGAGGCATGGTTACAGTGTGATTCTCCTATACTGTGAATATATACTTCCTGCTTCCTCTCCAGGATACAGGGGCTGTAATTCGCATGCTCTATGGTTCTCAATTGTTTGTTAAAAAGTAATCTGCGACACCTGGTTTGAATTCAACTGAGGTTGCGGTTGCGAAGTCACCGAAGAAAAAGAAGTATTCACCTCATTTTAGTGCTGATTGGAAAGAAATCGGCTTACCAAATCGTTATACACAAAATGAAAGGAAGATATTGATGCTTTTGGGCATAAGGCCCAATTGAGTTGTATGACGTGAACTGAACCACGAATAAACTTCTAAACTATATTACCCTATGGAACGAAAAGAATTTTTGAAGCGTCTTGGAATGAGCAGTCTGATTGTTCCTTTGCTCCACGCTTGCAGCAGTGACGATGATGAAGCAACAAATGTAGGAGACTGCACGTCCACATCATCCGAGACAGCGGGTCCGTTTCCTACGAAAGATCCATCGTCATTAGAGCTCGTTGACATTCGTTCCGACAGAACGGGTGTGCCATTCACAATAAAAATTATCATCCAAAATAAAAACAATGATTGTGCTCCTTTGGCAGATGCTATTGTAGACATCTGGCATTGTGATAAAGATGGTTATTATTCCGAATACGGAGGTACTACCATGCAGACCGTGAATTTCACAGCAGTGCATTTTCTTCGTGGCAGACAAACAACGGATAGTAATGGCCTCGTAGGGTTTACCTCTATATTTCCGGGATGGTACCCATCGCGGGCACCACACATTCACGTTCATATTTATAATGCCAGCGGAACTTCACTGCTGGTTACACAGATTGCATTTCCTGCTGATGTAACGGACACCGTATATACTACCGCGACACAGTACTATACCAAGGGAAAACAAGATACATCCAACGCCGCTGATTCTATTTTTTCAGATTCAATAGCAAACGAACTGGCCACTGTAACCGGCAATGTTACGGATGGGTATGTACTTACGCACACCATCGTGGTGAACGCTTAATTTTCTTTTGATCACTGGTCTTCAATATTTGAAAAAGACTGGTATATATACTATATCTATGGTAAAAGGTTTGATACGATTGTGCTATTCGAAGATAATAGATGTATCATCGGCAGGTGTGTGGGACAAGTATGTGTTTGAGGATACTTATAAAGAATTTTTCATGCAGTCGCAGTACTTCAATCAACAACAGAAGTTTTTAACATTTCGCGAGATCCTTGAGAACGATCCGAAAGCAGACAAACTTCATTACCTGGTAAGCACTGCAGCTATTGGTTATTTACGGCAACTCAATGAACGTATACCCGATGTTGTAAACGGATCTGGTAAATTGTTTCTTCCTTTCAAGAATTTCAGATTTGAAATTCTACAATCACATGTAAAAGACCAAAGCCAGCATAGGGTGGCGATACATTTTTATAGCGAAGTGATGACGTGGATTGATACTATCGGTAACCAGTTGTTGCTGGCAACCGGAGATCAACTGGAAGCAATGCATACAGGACAGTTTATCGATACAGACATGCTCGCTTTACGTCCGTACCTCAGTGTCAGTTCGTTTCAGTTGAAAAATGTTCAGCCGGTAGACGTTCCTGTGCAATCTATCAACGCTTAATTTGTGTGATGATATCGAAGACCAAAGCAACTATATATCTCTCCAATCAACGGGGTTGCACACAAGAGGATTGGTTCCGAAGTTTTCACGTATTTAATTATGGAAAGTATTTCAACGAGAACAGAACTCCTTTCGGAAGTTTAAATACATTGAATGAAAATACATTGAAAGGAGGGAGGACAATAAGCCGCTTGGCCAAGGACGATGCCACGGTTTTAATACTGCCGATTGTTGGTGCCTTGAAATATACCATACCCGGTTACAAAGAAGGAATAGTGGACGCAGGCGAGGTGGCTATACTTTCCGTTGTAAAAGATTCGGTTATTGAGATGATGAATCCTTACGAAGACGAATTGATCAACTTTTTAGAAGTGTGGTATATGCATCCTGCTGGCGATCGTGTCGAACCCTTAAAAATTGAACTTGATCTGGAGCATAGTAAAAATAGCTTGATTCCATTGGCTGCATCGGAAGGAGGGCAGCAACGCGTTACACCTTATATCGGTAAATACAAAGGGAGAGAAGAAGGCATATATACTCCAAAGAATTCTGCGAATGGTGTTTTCGTTTTTATAGTAGAAGGCGCCTTCGAGGTAGCGAACAGGCTGCTTCATGGCCATGACGGATTAGCGTTATGGAATGTAGAGCAAGTTGAATTCGAAGCGTTGTCCAATGACGCCATCATTTTCTTACTGGAGGTAGCGCTATAAATGAAAATCACGAAGGCAGTATATACCTTCGTGATTTGTTCTGAGTTATCTTGAAATAGATTATGTGTTAATGATCGATCCTCCGTTTGGATGTAAAACTTGCCCTGTGAAGAATGATCCTTCCTTCGATGCAAGGAATACATAGGAGGTAGCAATTTCTACTGGCTGTGCAGGTCTTCCCAGCGGAACGTCTTTCCCAAACTTCTCTACCTTTTCATCATCAAATGACGCAGGGATCAACGGTGTCCAAACCGGACCCGGTGCCACCGCATTTACACGGATTCCTTTTTCCGCCAGGGATTGCGATAAACTCCTGGTGAAAGCAATGATCGCTCCTTTCGTGGAAGAGTAATCCATCAGTGTCTGATTCCCTTTATAGGCAGTAACAGAAGCGGTGTTGACAATGCTGCAGCCATCGCGAAGATATGGTACAGTATATTTCACCATATAGAAGTAAGCAAAAATATTCACCCTGAAAGTATATTCCCATTGCTCAGCCGTAATAGATTGCACATCCTTTTGTTCATACTGAACGGCTGCATTGTTTACGAGTATATCTATATGCTTGAATTTTTCCAGCGTCTGGTCAACTATGTTTTTGCAGTTTACTTCCTGTGAGACATCTGTTGAAATGAGCAAAGCTTCTTTGCCATATTTCCGAATCGCATCTGCAGTTTCCTGTGCATCCTCGTGTTCGTCAAGGTATGCTATTGCAACATCTGCACCCTCTTTGGCAAATTGTATAGCAACAGCACGACCTATACCGGAGTCTCCACCAGTGATGATGGCCACTTTTCCACGCAAACGTCCATAGCCTTCATCATCCGTATCATATATAGGACGTGGCGACATTTCACTTTCAATTCCGGGTTGCCGGTCCTGATGCTGAGGTTTGATGTCAGCGGGATCTTTGATCAGTGTTGTTTCCATAATATAATTTTTTTAGTAGCGTAATAGCGCTGCAATCTTACTGTTGGCAGGCATTTTTTCTTTTTCCAGAATATGTACTTCACCACCCGTCAGTATAGTTTTAATAACGGATTTATTAAGTAAACATTCATCGTTTTTTTCCTGCGTCTCATGGATGTTTAGCGTATTGGCCATCTCATCGAATGTTCCCCAGATATGTTCATCTTTCTGAATGAAGAGATGTGCAATGCGACCATAATGTGCCGCAGGAATAACATCTGCAGGAATTGAAGATGTCAGTTCCGTAGCAGACTGGTTTGCATAATTCGCAAGCGCTTTTTGATGACGTCCCTGGAAGTATGGCGTCATAAGTTCCAATGCTTTTTGATGCAGTGTGCGAACATCTTCATGTTCATAACTTCCAATCAGTGTCTGCTCACATACATGATTATAGTCGGTTACAGATTTATAGATCGGTAGCAAATAATCTACTCCGGCAAGCAACAAGGGAACATTTTCGTCATGGAGTATTTCTTTCCAAATCGTCTCGTCCACTTCTTCCAGGTATAGCGCTATATTTTCTTTTTCATCAGGTTTACCGGCTCCTATACCATGGTAGTTTGCTCCGCCACCACCACCGCTGCTTCCGGTTCTCCATAATTGCTGATCGTCTTTCTCCTCGAAATGAACTACATCATCTATACCATTTGGTATCTCAGGTATATCTATGTATTGAATGCCAAACGCATCTACTTTAAACAGTTTCGATTGTTTTTTACTGATTACCAGCAAGTAAAAATACTCGCGTGTGGTCATCAGCGGAATCAGCGGATTCAGGAAAAACGATGGCCCCATCAATAGACCTTCGGAAGGGGCGATGGGCAGCTTCACATAGCGGAACAAATTATCCGATATAAACAACGCCAGGCCTGCTTGCTGATTATTCCAGAATGTATCATCCTTTACAAGATCATATCCAGGAGTTAGCATACTGGTAATGGTATTTTCATTCACACCATTTTGCTTCAACTGTGATGAAATCTGTTGAAGAACATTTTTGAATGCAATAATGTCCTGTTTTCCATTCACTTCAACACCAGCAGCGTGTGTCTGCAGATAGGCCGTTATATATATATCGGCCTTATGGTTTGCAAGCTCTTCAAATAAAGGCTTCGTCAAAATCCCGGAAAGCTCCAGCCCCTCCGTTGGTACACTTTCAGAACCGTTGAGTGTATTGCGATCAGAAGATGTATTTGAAGTTTTTGCGGAAGAACTTTTTCCAAAGCGTTTATTCGGTTTGCCGTCTTCAGCATATTCCACATGCTTGTCGACATTGCGATTCGGGTGTCGTACTCTCACGTTGGCAGGCATTTCTTCCTGCCCATCAGTATATTTCTCAGCAGTTTCAAGATACTGGTCTAATGCACCATCTTCTTTGAAATGCAATTCAACACTATTCTCTTTGCCATAACCCGTAGGCTTCCCTTTTGCCGGATGGAATTTCCCTTCTCTGTCTTTTCCCATAATAAAAGTGTTTAGGAAGAGATGGGTAAATTATTATACCGGCTTCTTATTAAAGAATATATACATAGCGCTTCAAACCACAATGATGGTTTGTTTTCTACACTTTTGGATAAGTGAAGAATTTTGTCAGCTAAAAATTAGAGTGAAAAAATTATGGAAGCTTACTAAGTTTGTCATCCAGGTATTTTAGATGAAACACCGTCATGGAATCTTTCATTTTGGGTATCGCTTTCTTCAATCGCACTTTTATTTCTCCTAACTTATTTTTAATCACTGCGTCTGCATCTGAAAGTGCCGTTGTATTTTTTGAAAGTTCTATGAGTTTATCAACATAATATCGTTGCAGATATCGCCTGTAAACAGTGATGGTGGAAAGCGTGTTAAGCTCTGCCCACATCATCTGGTCAAGATCATCCATATAGTTAATGATTCGATAAGCACGCGTATCGTATAGCGCTTCTGCCTCTGCGAGTTTAGTGAGTGTGTTGTAACTTAGAAGTGAATTTAAAACCAGCTCCTGAGACTGCGCTATAATCTGCGAGGCATTCTGACCGGTTCGCGCGAGAATAACGGTATCGAGCAACCACATCGGAGGCTGAAATATATTCTTATTTAAAAAGTTCAGAGCTTCACGTTGTAGTGTTGCTGGTACTACGCGATATACCGGCCCGATTTGTTCCGATGACTTTATGGTCTCATACGTTCCACCAATATAGGACATGACGTGTCCCAAATAATAATTATATTGATTGGTGACACCGTTATAAAGCTGATTGAGATTTTTATAGCCTTCGTTCGGCACATACGTCCACGCATTGAGACGGGGCACAATGCGCTGAAGATTTTTAATTCCGTATTCGCTTGCCTTCATGGCGTTATCCCCTATATCTTCTGTTTGTACGCGTGGATCGTCCGTTGAAAACTCGGAGGCAAACCAGAGCTGCTGGTCTTTCATTTTTTCTACAATAGCACCATTCAAAAAAGGAATTTCATTTTCCGAAGTTGGTATATCGGGATAGTAGCGATAGCCATATTCAATTGCCCACAGATCATATTTACCGATCCGTGCAATAAGTCCACGCTCCGTAACACTATCTTGTGGTTGCGCTACATAATTGAAGCGCGCATAGTCCATGATTGAAGGGGTGTGTCCATTTTCTTCCAGCCACGCACGATCACGCAACTTTTCCACCGGTACTGTAGAGCTTGCTCCAAAGTTATGCGTGAGCCCCAGCGAGTGTCCTACTTCATGCGCTGCAACGGAGCGAATCAGCTCACCCATCAACTCATCATCAAATTTCATTCTTTGCGCACGCACATCACTGGCACCACATTGCACCATATACCAGTCGTGTAGTATAGACATGAGGTTGTGATACCAGTTAATATGGCTCTCCAGGATTTCACCACTGCGTGGATCTGTAATAATAGGACCTGCAGCATTTGCGATGGCGGAAGGTTTATACACTATAGCAGAGTGACGTGAATCTTCCAGGCTCCAATCCGGATTTACCTCCGGGCTCGGTGCTTCACGAGCTTGTATCGCATTTTTAAATCCTGCTTTTTCAAATGCGACCTGCCAGTCTTCGATGCCTTGCTCTAGATAAGGAACCCATTTTTTGGGAGTAGCCGGATCTATATAGTATATAATTGGTTTCTGAGGCTCTACAAGTTCTCCACGTTTATAGGCAGCCATATCTTCAGGCTTCGGTTCCAAACGCCAGCGCTTTATATAGTTGATGACTTTAACCCCTTGAGGATTTACATCATAGTCGGTATAGCGTTCCGTAAAATAACCAACCCTTCGGTCAGCGAATCTTTTTCGCATCGGCTTCTTGGGCAATAATACAAGAGATGTGTTAAGCTCCAGCGTAAAGGTATTATCACTGGTAGATTCGTTGTATGTTTTGATCGTTCTGATCTCCAGGTTAAGCGGATACGATTTTATATCCTTGATATAGCTCATGTTGGAAAGTATACTTCCGATGTGCATGGTTTTGCGTGATGCGGCACTGAAGAAGAATATATCATTGCTGCCGTTTATATAGTCGGTAACATCAATAACGCTTCCTTTACCTCGTGGCGAATATGCACCAATACCAAATGCTGCTGACAAAGGTTGAAGGTTAGAACGGATCACGGCGCTGAACATGGAGTTCGTACTATCACCGGCATTGTCCTGATAAGAAATTCTTCGCAGAAATATTTTATGAGCCGGACCTTTTTCAAAACGTATAATGGTATTGCCGATCTGATCTCCTGCATATCCAACATACTCCTGACGTACACCTGCTGCACCCTGAGCAATACGACTCACTACTAAGAGATCGCGACCTAAAAGACTGTCGGGAATTTCAAAGTAATACTGATCATCGACTTTGTGCACTGTGAATAAACCTTTGCGTGTGATCGCATTTGGTTTTATCAGACTATAGTATTTACTCGGAGCAGTGAGTTGCATGTTTCCTGCAGGCACCGATGACGGTGTTTCTGTTGTATCACGCTTGATCGTGTCCTGAAGAATCTGACCGAATAAAATAGCCGTTGTATCCGGAGGTGCGGTTACAATCGGATTTTGTCCAAAAGATTTTAAGGATATAGTAACTGTCAGTATAAGAATAACAATACTTCGCATACGTATACATTTGAAAAAGTGAAGATAACTTATTTACATGCAAACAGGTTCCTAATCTCATCTGGTTTTACAGGAGTATATCGAAAATAAAATGAACTGCCCGTTTTTACCACAGTCACCCTTTGCACATGTCCACACCATTCCTCAATAGCGAAATGATTTGGCATACTTTGCAATGCGCAAATGTCAGGCATAGTTTTGTTTGTATTGATAGCGTGTAACAAAATCACAATTATTCAAACAATAAACTACAATAAACTATTTAAACTATTACAGTGCTATGAAAAAGCTAATGTTATTTTTTGCCGGAGTGTTTATGTTAGGCATTGCGGCAGTGAACGCTCAACAAGTGGATACGACTGGTACAAAAACTCAGACTCCTTCCGCAACACAACAACCATCTGCAACACAACCATCCGCTACACAATCAGATCAGTACATCCAGAAGGATTACGAGATGGTAAAATCTACTGATGTTCCATCTTCTTTAAGAACAACATTGAAAGGTTCTGAATATACAGGATGGGAAAGTGGTTCAGTATACCGTAACAAATCTAATAATGGTTATATGGTTCGTGTAGGTTCAGGCGACCAAACTAAAAATTACTACTTTGATAAGGGCGGAAAACGCATTCAGGATCCTGGTTCAAGCAGACCATAAGGTTCTCTGAAGTTTTCAAAAGAAAAACCGGCTACTGCCGGTTTTTTTTGTTTTTATATTTCTTTATAGGGCACCGGTTGTTTTTTTCGAATGAACTTCAGGTATATAATGGTTAATCCTGCAATCAGGAGTATAGGCCATATATAGGTAATGCCAAGTATAACGGTGAGCAAACCTTGCCATCCGGTTTTTAATGCATCCAAAAAATTGTCTTTCATTCCTATAGTATCAGCAGCGGATATTTCCTCTGATACAGTTTGATAGAACTCCAGATTTATAGTGCTATAGCTAACTTGCTCTTTCAGATAATTCATGCGGCTAATGGTGGCTTCGATCTCTTCGTGCAATTCACCGATCTGTTGTTCTGCGTGCAGCAGTTCCTCAATTGTTCCTGCTTTCTTTCGCAGAATGTCCATATAGCGCTCTTCTACTTCACGCTTTGTTTTCAGGCGCGATTCCAGATCAACAAATTCTTTTGATACATCGTTGGTACTAACATCACGAAAGTTTACAAAGCGCGGCTGCTTGTCAATCTCTTTCAGAAGTTCGTAAAAGTATTCGCTCTGCACGCGAATTGATAATTTGTTTTCAAGGATTGGATTTTCTAAACGCAAATTAGACGAAGCTATATATGCCGGGTATTTTTTTATGGCAGCCTCTATATTTTCAGAAGCCTTCTTTACATTTTCTACTTCGAATCTATAGTTTACGGTTTTGATGAGCTTTACTTTTCCATTTGAGTAAAGATCTTCGTGCGGTGTTGCGGCCAGTTGATTTTGTGTGAGCGATGTTTCAGCCTTACGAAGGCTTTCATCAGAAACGTCCATGGTGTCAGCAGCTTCCATAGAAGTTTGCTTCGCGCCACAAGCAGAAAAAAGACATAACGATACCAGGAAAATATACACTGTATTTTTCATAATGATTAAGGATTTAAAATGGTAGAGATGAAGAAGACGCGTGTGGGCAATAGACTATCAACGGCACAGGTTGTGTCAGAAAATAAACGGCATTAAAATACGTTGGTGTGTATTGAAAAAAGCAGAACTACCTTTTTCAAGTATTATTCAGAGAAGAATATTCCGGAACAGCACCGGAAGGAGAGAAAAAAAGCTGATCGGGTATCGAGCCCGATCAGCATATTTTTTAGTGAGCAGCAGCTGCAGTATCTGCAGGAGTTTCTACTTGAGTAGTGTCAGGTTGAGCAACTTCAGTTGTATCTGCAGCAGGTGCAGTTTCCTGAGCTTCGTTAGTAGTCTTTTTTGGTTCGCAAGATGCCAAAGCGATTACGCAAAGTACTCCGAAAGCTAATTTGATTGTGTTTTTCATGACTTATTGGTTTAAAAATTTCCCTTCATACAAAAACATTCAAAAGGTCACCCATCATAAAAGATATTTTTCTTTGGGTTACCTTCGCAGCACTTTTGTATAAAATCGACCTTATTGAACGTGGTGTATTACTTTGACGAGTTGATCGTTTCAGAGATCAAAAAGAAAAATGAGGTAGCGCTCCGGGAGCTCTACAAAACACATTATCCGATGATTGTAAATCTGGTGCGCTCCAACAATGGTACGGAGGAGGAAGCGAAGGATGTTTATCAGGAAGCTGTGATCGCGTTTTACGAGAAAGTACAGCAACAAGGATTTGTCCTTACCTGTAAAATAAAAACGTATCTCTATGCCGTATGCCGCAGGCTGTGGCTGAAGCGGCTCGCAGAGAAAAAGCGTTACCACGGTAATATAGAGGAGACGGAGACATTTCTGGGTATTGAAGAAGAAATGTCCACCATCGCAGAGAATGAAAATAAGTTTGCCAGTATGCGTGAATCCATGAGCGGCCTTGGAGAACCTTGCCGCGGCATTATTGAGGACTTTTATATACATGATCTGTCGATGGAAGCGATCAGCGAAAAATTCGGATACACGAATGCTGATAATGCCAAGAACCAGAAGTATAAATGTCTGCAACGACTGAAGAAATTATTTTTTGCAAAGTATAAAAACGAAGACCTCTCATGAATGCCGAACAATCACTCTACGACTTATTGGACAATTACTTCTCCGGGAAGTTATCTGTCGATGAAGCCGATGCCGTAGAGTATAAATTGAAAAATGAACCGGATTTCCGCGCGAAAGCGGAGCAGCACAAAACGATGCGTGATGCAATGAAGCATTACGGTAATCGTATGGAACTGAAAGCAGTATTGGACAGTGCACACCTGGATATAGAAGAGACTGCACCGGTTACATTGCCGGTGGCAAATCCGGTAAGCGGATGGAAACGCTATTGGCCAATGACAGCGGTTGCCGCTTCTGTCGCCCTGATCAGTATTGTTGGGACGTTGATGATGACGCGCGCGCTCGAAACAAAACAAACTGCTATATATAAAGAGTTGCGCAGAAATGTAGATCAAATCAAGCATTCACAAAAAATGCTGATGAAAGATATTGCGCAGTCTATAGATAAAGGCAAGCCCGTGCCCAGTAAATATGCGGGTACAGGTTTTCTGATTTCGTCCAACGGTTATGTGGCCACCAGCTATCACGTTGTAAAGGAGGCTGATTCAGTTTATATCGAGAATGAAAAATTTGGCAGGCAGAAAGTTTCAGTTGTATTGAGCGATCCTGCAAATGATATAGCGGTGCTAAAACTGCAAAATGATTCTGTCACGGGTATCAATCGTATACTTCCATTTTCCATTGTGAAAGATGAGGCAAACCTTGGCGAACATGTATTTACCCTTGGGTTTCCACGGGAAGATATAGTTTTTGGTGAAGGCTCCATCAGCGCTTCTACGGGATATAGTCAGAATCCAAATGCTTACCAGATCTCTGTGCCGGTGAACCCGGGCAACAGCGGTGGGCCGCTCTTCAATGAAAGCGGTGACCTGGTGGGCATTATCAGTGGAGTTCAGACAGAGACATTGGGAGCTGCCTTTGCGATCAAGTCATCCGTAGTGATGGATGCGATCACGCGCGCTTCACTGGATACACTCGAAAGACCGCTTGTACTTCCAAAGTATAATACGATAAAGAATTCAAATCGTGTACAGCAAATTAAACGTTGGAAAGATTACGTATTCATTGTACAAGTATATAAGAACTAACAGCGATTGCTGATGGATATATACTTGTAATCCATGCGCCATCCGTTATGAAAATAGAAACAGCTGTTGATCTTATTAAAGAGGGCGTGACGTCTTCGTCACAACAGACATGGGCTGATCTTGGCGCAGGTCAGGGCATGTTTACCAAAGCGCTCAGTACATGTTTATCTACCGGCAGCACGATCTATGCGGTTGATAAAGATGGCGCTGCACTTGGTTCAATCACTGTTGAACCAACGATAACACTCCACACCCTTCAAAGAGATTTTGTAAAGGATGCACTCGATCTGCCGTTGCTGGACGGAATACTCATGGCGAATGCACTTCACTTTGTGGAAAATCAGTTGGCGTTCATTCAACGCATCCGGAAAAATCTGAAGCCTGCGGCAAGGATAATATTGGTAGAGTATAATACAGACCACGGCAATCGTTGGGTGCCTTATCCCATGAGTTATTCCACCTTACAGACCTTTTCAAGAGAGGCTGGTTTCGCTTCAGTAGAATTGCTACATGAAGTTCCATCCGCATACCAGGGAAGTATATATTCAGTGTTACTCAGATAAATATACGTTAGCAGCTATATATTATTCTCTTTCTGCTGCTTTGCCTTTTTCCGCGCAATCATGCTTACCACGATCAGTTGTAAAGCATGATATAGCATGAGGGGTAAAAGCAGGATACCCGTCATTGTGCTACTCGCGAATAGTACGTGCGACATAACGGTGCCGTGTACAAGTGATTTCTTCGATCCACAGAATACCGCAGTAATGCTATCTTCACGATTAAACCTGAGAAGCTTGCAACAAAGTGTGGTGATGCCGTATACTATAAAAAAGAGTATAAGCATCGCGATGCCAAGCAAAAGTAATTCTGTAATGGTTAAATCGCTAAACATCTTGCGTGCGAACGATTCGCTGAATGCAGTATATACAATGATCAGAATAATAGTCTGATCGAAATACTTCAACTGCTTGCGGTACTTCTCAGCGTATTGCCCTAAGTGAGGATTCAGAAGTATACCGGCAACCACGGGCAATAATACTTGCAGAATTAGTTTACCGATGGTGCTGCCAAGCTCCACGTGCTCGGAAGAATTCGAGAGAACCATTCCCATCCACAAAGGTGTGATAAATACTCCAATGACACTGGATATACTGGCATTGAATATAGCGGCTGGTATATTTCCTTCGGCAATGGACACCATTACGACAGATGAAGATACAGTAGATGGCAAGCTTGCCAGAAAGAAAGTGCCGAGCCATAGAAGCTGTGCGAGATGGTCTGTAGCGATCATCCTAAAAGGATATATAAGCAACGGGAAAAGAATAAAAGTACTCGCCTGAACCAGTACATGAAGCCGCCAGTTACCAAGACCCTGCTGAAGTTTTTGTTTACTAAGACGAAGCCCGTAAAAGAAAAAAATCAGCGATATGCCATAGTTTGCGAGTTGAGACAATGAAAAACTACCTTGCGCAGTGCCACCTTCCGGCCACCAATATGCAAGGATGATCATCCCTGTCAGCGCAAGTATAAATCCGTCAAGTCCAAAGTGTTGAAGCCATTGAAAGGGATTGGTTAAAACTTTTTTTCTGTCTTCTTTTTGCAAGTCACTCATGCGATACAATACTGGCGCTTAAAATAATATTATAAAAAATCTTTTAATCGGGGAAAGTTTGATTGTCTGTTTTATATTCACGTCTGTGAGATTAACAACAAACCGAATTGGTATGAATAAAATTTATATGAAGTATAGCATGCTGCTGATGTGCGGGTTATTCTGCATACACAGTGTAGCCCAACAAAATGTACCCCTTAAGCTTTGGTATGATAAGCCCGCGGTGAAGTGGGAGGAAGCGTTGCCTCTTGGTAATGGACGGTTGGGTACGATGCTATACGGCAATCCTCAGCAGGAAGAACTGCAACTGAATGAAGGTACGGTATGGGCCGGTGGTCCGAATAATAATATAAACCCGGTAACAGCAACGGTTATTCCGGAGATACGAAAACTTATAGCAGAAGGTAAATATGCAGAGGCGCAAGCTATAGCCGATAAAAATGTGCACTCACTGAATGATGGAATGCCTTATCAACCGGTAGGAAGTTTGTTTATCGGTTTTCCCCAATATAAAAATGTAACAAACTATTATCGTGACCTTAACATAGAGGATGCCGTTGCCACTGTATCCTATGAAGCTGACGGAGTAAAGTATAAACGCGAAGTCTTTGTTTCATTCCCTGACCAGGTTGTTATCGTGCGACTTACCGCAGATAAACCTGGAAGTATCACGTGTACATTATCGGTGAAGAGCCCACAAAAGCATACTGTTCGCAGTGAGAAAAATGCGTTGGTTCTCACGGGTATCACTGGCGATCACGAAGGTGTAAAGGGCGCAGTTGAATTCGAAGGACAATTCCATGCTGTAACAGAAGGCGGAGCGGTTAGTTCTGACAGTTTACAAGTTTCCATCACAAAAGCTACTGCCGTTACAGTATATATATCGATCGCCTCCAACTTTAAAAATTACCGAGACATCAGCGCAGACGAGCATCAGAAGGCTTTGCAATACCTGCAGGCCGCTTTGAAGAAAAAATATACTGTAGCGATTTCGGAGCATAAAAAATACTATAAGAAGTATTTTGATCGTGTGAAACTTAATCTTGGCACAACGGCATCGGTACAAAAAACAACAGATGTGCGTCTTTCAGAATTCGCTACAGCGAATGATCCTCACCTGGCAGCCCTATATTTCCAGTACGGACGTTATCTGTTAATCAGCTCGTCACAATCTGGTGGACAGCCCGGTACATTACAAGGTATATGGAACCATCATTTGATGCCTCCATGGGATAGTAAATATACTGTGAACATTAATACTGAAATGAATTACTGGCCAGCTGAAGTAACCAATCTCAGTGAGTTGCATGATCCATTGTTTAAAATGCTGGACGACCTTTCGCATACCGGAAAAGAGAGCGCTACCAAAACGTATGGAGCAAGAGGCTGGGTATGTCATCACAATACGGACTTGTGGCGCATAACCGATCCGGTTGATGGTGCACATTCTTGGGGAATGTGGCCGATGGGTGGTGCGTGGCTTTCACAACATTTATGGGAACACTATATGTTTACCGGTGATGTGAATTTTCTCAAACAATATTATCATGTATTGAAAGGAGCGAGTCAGTTCTTTGTAGATGTCTTGCAAGAAGACCCCGAGCATCATTGGCTCGTAGTCAGTCCTTCGGTATCTCCTGAAAATACCTATAGCTACAATGAAACACAGCGGGCCTCGATCACTGCGGGTACCACGATGGATAACCAATTGCTGTTCGATCTTTTTGGGCGCACTATAAAAGCAGCTGAAATTCTAAAGTTCGATAAACCTTTTGCCGATTCATTGAGACAATTGAAGTTACGGCTCGCGCCTATGCAGGTTGGTAAAAATAGTCAGCTGCAGGAGTGGATTCACGATTGGGACAATCCGAATGATAAACATCGTCACGTTTCACATCTCTATGGACTATATCCCAGTGTACAGATTTCTCCCTATAGGAATCCGGAGTTGTTTGAAGCGGCACGTAATACACTGACACAACGCGGTGATGTTTCTACCGGTTGGTCTATGGGCTGGAAAGTAAATTTCTGGGCGCGTTTGCTCGATGGCAATCATGCCTATAAATTAATCACCGATCAACTTCGTCCGGTTGGAACCAATGCCGGAGGCGGTGGTACATATCCAAACTTGTTCGATGCACATCCTCCTTTTCAGATCGATGGAAATTTTGGTTGCACATCGGGTATAGCAGAAATGTTTGTGCAGTCGCATGATGGAGCCTTGTATATACTTCCTGCATTGCCGGATCAGTGGAAAGATGGAGAAGTAAAAGGACTCGTAGCACGCGGTGGCTATGAAGTGGACATTGCCTGGAAGGATAAAAAAATTACTGCATTAAAGATAAGGTCTAAACTTGGAGGAGTATGTCGTGTGCGTGTTCATCAACCGTTAAAAGCAGGAGGGAAGTTTGTGATGAAGGATGCCGTTGGTGAAAACAAAAATCCGTTTTACCAGGTCGAGGCGTTACGTGCTCCAATCATTTCTCCACAGGCACAGCTTCGGAAAACAACGTTGCCTGTCAGTATGTTGTACGATGTATCGACTGAAGCCGGCAAAGAATATACATTCGTGCCCTAGCCGGGAATTTTCTTTGTGTATTTTTGATTTACTATTTACGTAAGAAAAAACGAATATGACAGCTATAGCAATACCACAGCGCCCACCGCGCAAATTTTTACCGGATGCATTTAAGGTAACAACCTGGGAAGAACTGAAACCATACTTTGATACATTACTGAATCGTGATTTGAGTTCATTGCAAGATCTGAAACAGTGGTTTCGCGATCGAAGTGAGCTTGAGTCGGTGATCTCTGAAGATCTGGCGTGGCGCTATATCCGCATGACGTGCTATACCGATAACGCAGACTATAACAAAGCATACCAGGATTTCATACAAAACATTCAACCACAGGTTGCACCGGTTTCTGATCAGTTGAACAAGAAGGCTGCGGCGTCTCCATTGCTCGACACGTTGGCGAAAGATGAAGGATATGATATTATGATCCGCGGGTTGAAAAAGGAAATCGAAATCTTCAGAGAAGAGAATGTTCCTCTATATACCGAAATCAGTACGGAGGCACAAAAGTATGCGCAGATCTCTGGTGCTATGACGATCGAGTGGCAGGGAAAAGAAGTTACGCTGCCACAAGCCTCTGTTGTGTTAATGGACACCGACCGCAAGAAGCGCGAAGATGTATACTATAAAATAAACGAGCGCAGGTTAAAAGATAAAGTTACACTGGATGATCTGTTCAGTAAACTGGTTGCATTGCGTCACCAGGTTTCTGTCAATGCAGGCTTCACAAATTTCCGTGACTATATGTTTAAGTCACTGGGACGTTTTGATTATACTCCGCAGGATTGCTTTGCATTTCATGATGCTATTCAAAATGAAGTGGTGCCGCTGCTAAATGATTTTGCACAGGAGCGCAAGAACATGATGAAAGTAAATTCACTTCGTCCGTGGGATAAAGCGGTTGACCCTGAAGGTCGTGAAGCGTTGAAGCCTTTCGCCAATGGAAAAGAGTTAACAGAAAAAACAATTGAAGTCTTCAGGAGACTTGATCCGTTTCTGGGTCAGTGCTTAGCGATCATGAAAGAGATGGGACATCTCGATCTTGAATCACGGAAAGGTAAAGCTCCCGGAGGGTATAATTATCCGTTATCGGAAATTGGTGTGCCCTTCATTTTTATGAACGCCACTTCTACGTTGCGTGATATGGTGACGATCATGCATGAAGGTGGACACGCTATACATAACTTTTTAACGCGTGACCTGGAATTGAATGATTTTAAATCGACACCCTCTGAAGTAGCAGAGCTTGCTTCCATGTCGATGGAACTTATCTCGATGGATCATTGGGATGTATTCTTTACAGATCCTGAAGAATTGAAGCGTGCAAAACGTGATCACCTCGAAGATCTGATTGAGACATTGCCGTGGGTTGCCACCATCGATAAATATCAACACTGGATTTACGAACACGCTAACCATTCGACTGAAGATCGAAAGAGCGAGTGGAATAAAATATTCAACCAGTTTGCAGATACTGTTACAGACTGGAGCGGTCTCGAAGAAACAAAAGATTACTTGTGGCAAAAGCAACTTCACCTATACGAAGTGCCCTTCTACTATATTGAATATGGTATGGCACAGCTTGGTGCTATAGCGGTATGGCGCAATTTTCGGAACGACCCTGCGAAAGGATTGCAAGGATATCAGAATGCGTTGAAGCTAGGCTACCTTCGCTCCATCCCCGAAATATATAAGGCTGCTGGTATCAAATTTGATTTTAGTAGAGCCTATATAAAAGAACTGATGGACTTCGTGAAAGAGGAGCTGAGCAAGAGCTGATCAACCACGCGCTTTATCCAACAATTCACTGAGCAACATTGCTTCGGAATCAGTAAGGGCAAGTATAGCATCGAACTCGGTTTGATTTTTATCGAGTTCGGCTAATACGTCCAATCCTTTCTGTGTGATGAATATATCTGTGGCACGCTTGTCGGAAGGACAAAGTCTCTTCTCGATAAGCTCTTTTACTTCGAGCCGGTCGAGGAGTCGCGATACATCCGAATTTTTATCCATCATACGCGCCTTCAGCGTAGCGCCAGATATACCTTGAGGATACTGTCCTCTCAGGATTCTCAAAATATTGAATTGCTGCGATGTAATTCCAAAGGGCTTGAAAAAACTCTGTTGCTTATCCAGGATCC
The DNA here is from genome assembly GCF_900167975.1 of Ohtaekwangia koreensis. GTDB lineage: Bacteria > Bacteroidota > Bacteroidia > Cytophagales > Cyclobacteriaceae > Ohtaekwangia > Ohtaekwangia koreensis. The sequence continues at coordinate 256,315 of NZ_FUZU01000004.1, read as the reverse complement.
AGTGTGAGGTAAAAATCACGTTGATAAGTGCCTTCTGAGTCGCATTCCGAAATTTAGGCTGGCTAATCTCTTCCTCAATTTTCATAAGGTTTTTCATTAAAGTGGACGATAACTGTACTATACTGTTAATAAAAAATCAGACCGCATGCGCGCGACACTTCCGCAATGTTTATCTTCAAATGGAAATGTGATTGTTTGTGCTGCGCCTGCGAACGTAATGTTATTGAGCTTTGTTTAACTCAACTTTGCAGATGATCTCGACTTCATCACCTACAACAAGTCCACCGGACTCGACTGTCTTGCTCCACTTTAATCCGTAGTCCTGGCGATTAATTTTTCCGTTGAGTTTGAAACCTGCTTTCTCACCACCAAATGCTTTTACCGATCCGCCATATACTACTGCGAACGTAACAGGCTTCGTAACATCGCGCAGCGTTAGATTTCCCTTCAATACATATTTATCACTTTCCTTTACCAGGTTGCCCTTGAATTTTATCTCCGGATATTTTTCAGCATTGAAAAACTCATCACCCTTTAAATGCGTATCGCGTTTTTCATTATCCGTGTCGACAGAAGCAGTCTTCGCAGTGAATTCAACATCGGCACCATTAAAGTCCGGAGTCTTGCTGATCACCTTTGCATCAAAGTCCTTGAAGCTTCCTTCGGTTTCCGATACAACCATGTGAGCAACACTAAAACTAATTCGCGAATGCGGCTTATCAATATTCCAGGTTGTCTGTGCAAAGGCATTGGTCGCCAGTGCTAACAGAATAAAGAGAATGTTTTTTTTCATAGAGGGGTTTTAAAATAAAGTGAATTCGTAGCCACTATAGCGAATACATTTAAACAAGTTACAAAAATTACTTGATCTTTATTCTTCTTCATAGATGATCAATCCATATTTACATGTTGAGATAAAAATCACGCGTCACGGCTATATATGAATCATCCCAGGTGGTATCGTGCTTGTATAGTAATATTTCTCCACAATCAACGGTTGTCGGTATAGTCGAAAATTCCAGCAGCCAGCGTTCGATTGGTTTCTCCTGTCGTGTTCTGAAACTCCACTGCCGGGTACAATGCAATGCGTGTTGCATCGCTAATGCAATGAATTGCAGGCCTTCGGTATAGGGAAGTATAACCTGGAAGCTGCCTCCTGGCTTGAGTAAGCGTGTCACCGCCAGGAGCAGATCTGAAAAACTCAACGCCGTTGTATGACGTGTTTGCAATCGTCTTTGATCTGGTGGTTCCTGACTGTTGATGAAGTATGGAGGATTGGAAAGGATCAGATCATATTGTTTTTCACCCTCAAATTGCTGAATGGCGGTGTTATATACTTTCACTTTTTGAGGCCAGGGTGAAGCCGCTACATTTTCCGTTGCCTGTTGCGCATCCTGTTGCTCGAGTTCAACGGCATGGATACACGCACCGGGAGCAGAGCGTTGCGCCAGCATTAACGCAATCACTCCGGAGCCCGTGCCGATGTCGAGGATGGAATCTTTCTTCTCTACATTCGCCCATGCACCCAGTAATACACCATCGGTGCCTACTTTCATGGTACATCGGTCGTGGGCAATGGAAAACTGTTTGAAGTGAAAATGCGTGCCGCTTTTTGCCATGCGCCAATATTCTTAATTTACAACGAACATCAAATTTTCAAGATAAATATGTCATCAACAATTCGCTGGGGTATTTTAGGTTGCGGAAAGATCGCCAATAAATTCGCAAACGATCTGAAGCTTGTCGAGCACGCAACGCTGGCAGCGGTTGCTTCGCGCGATAAAAGTAAGGCGCAAGAATTTGCAACGCAGTACAATGCCGCGCGCTTCTTTACCACCTATGAAGAATTGGTGAACGATAAGGATGTGGACGTGATCTATATAGCCACGCCGCATGGCCTGCATTACGAGCATGTTATGCTTTGCCTTAAACATCATAAAGCCGTGTTGTGTGAAAAAGCATTTGCACTCAACAGCAAGCAGGCAAATGAAATGATAGCTTTTGCGCGTGAGCAGAAAGTCTTTATCATGGAAGCCTTCTGGACTAAATTTTTGCCACAGTATAAAAAAGTTATTGAAATTATTCAGTCAGGCGTGTTGGGAGAGATCCGGTGGATCCAGGCAGACTTCGGTTTTAATCCCGGGGAACCGGTACCCCAACGGTTGGTTGATCCGTTGCTCGGAGGAGGCTCGCTGCTGGATATAGGTATATATCCGGTCTTTCTCGCGCAATCATTGTTAGGTAAACCTGTAGAGATACAAGCAACCATTACGCCTGCTGTAACCGGGGTTGATGAGCAATGCGCGATGTTGATGAAATTTTCTAATGGAGCGATAGCAAACCTGTCATCAACTTTATCAGCTCATACACCGGTGGAGGCAGTGATTGCGGGAACAGAGGGGAGGATTATGCTGAGGAATCGTTTTCACAATGCCATTGGTATACTCGAGGTCGCCATGGGAAAAGATATACCACAAACTATAGATGTACACCGTGAAGACGGCTATGGCTATCAATTCGAAGCTCGCCATGTAGGCGAGTGCCTGCGAAGCGGACTTACTGAAAGTACTGTAATGACACATCAGGATACGTTGCAACTAATGGACACATTGGATCGTGTTCGTAAAATTGCAGGCATACAGTATACGGTGGATTAACCGTATACTGTATATTAGTCAATGTATCCCGCATATACTGTAATCAGTCAGGAAGTCCTTCGATGACACCGTTCACCAGGTTTGCCATGCTGAAGTTTTTGTTGTGTGTGACTCCCAGACGTACCACCACTAAATTTTTAGAAGGTATAATGACTACAAAGTTTTTTTCGAAGCCATCGAATATAATTGCTTCATTGGGCAAACCGGGATATTCAACTTCTGAGGGATTAGCAGAATTGCCCAGGTTCAGCCAGATCTGTGCGCCGTACTGACGGATCTTTGCTGCAGGTGCTGGTGTTGTCGAATACTTCACCCATCCTTCCGGCAAGATTCGCTCTCCATTCCAGACACCATCGTTCAGGTATAGCAACCCGAGGCGAGCCCAATCACGGGCCGAAGCAAAGGAGTAAGATGATGCCACAAATGTTCCGGAAGCGTCCGGCTCAATCACGGCATGGTTCATGCCGATCTTGTAAAAAAGTTTTTTATAGGGAAACTGATAGTATGCTGTGTCGCCCACGGTCTGCCTGATTATGCGTGAGAGTATATTTGTGGTTCCGCTTGAGTATTGAAAGAATGTACCGGGCTCATGTTTTAATTTTCGTGACGCTGCATAGGCTGCCTTATCATCGCTCTTGATAAACATCTGGTGGAAATCGGCAGTAGGCGAGAAATAAGATTCAGACCATTCAATTCCGCTGCTGGCCTGCAGCAAATTGTTTAAGGTAATGTTGTGGCGCTCATCGTCTTTCCATTCGGGAACTGGCGCAGCTTCTTCTGTTTTTAACTTTCCTTCCTTCACCAGTATACCGATCAATGCGTTGGTTATACTCTTGGTCATCGACCAGCCCATCAAGCGACTGTTGTGATCATAGCCGTCTGCATACTTCTCGGCAATGAGTTGTCCGTTATATACTACAGCAACGCCATGTGTATAGATCGTTTTCTCAGGATCTATATCCGCGAAAGCGTTATTTACTGCTTCTTTTATTTTGGTATAGTCAACGCCTTGCAGAATGGTATCGGCTATACTATTTCCGGAAGGCCATGCGAGTGAATCCTGGTTTGCAGCAACCGGCGGTCTTTTAATAGATTGACTTCTTACAACGTCCTCTTCCTGCTCTGCGAGTAAAGTACATCCCAGCCGGTCCCTATATATAGCTTTACTTGTTTTCCAAAACATGGAGACAGATACAGAAGAATCTTTGCGGTTCACTTCATACGGTAAAGATGGCATTCCGGGAAAAACCTGGAACTCTTCCTGTACCACACTTTCTGGCGTGCGATTCGTAACATATACACAGGAGCACATGGTTTTCGCTGCCATGCCTGTCATAATGGTAGGAAAGAAGATCAGAATATAGGTGAGCGTAGCAACAATGATTACAAGAAGGCTGATGCCAAGATACCGGAAGAATTTCTTCATGACGGATGTTACAATTTCGTGTGTTAACAAAGCTACTATTCGTTTTGAAATAGCATCATGTGGTCTACATTAATTCTAGTATTATTGAGAAAATATTGGTTGTGGCCGTAAACAGAAACAAACTCACAGCTGCTGCGCTGAAAGAGTTTTTAGATCAGAAGGTAGCGTTATATAACCAGCCGGACTTCATCGAAAATGATCCGGTCTCCATTCCGCATGCTTTTAAAAAAAAGCAGGATATAGAAATTGCCGGATTGTTTGCTGCTGTGTTGGCGTGGGGTCAGCGCAAAACGATCATCAATAAATGCAGGCAACTCATGACGATGATGGACAATGATCCGCATGAATTTATCCTTCATCATCGCGAGAAAGATTTAAAGCCGTTGCTTCTTTTCAAGCATCGTACTTTCAATGCTACCGATACGTTGTACTTTATTGAAGCGCTGAAGTGGTACTATCAAAATCATCGTTCACTGGAAGATGCATTTTATGCAGGAGATAAAGTGGATACGGTGGAGCAGGGGCTCAACCAATTTCAGGAATTATTTTTTAGTCTTGATGATGCACCACACCGTACACGAAAACACATTCCATCGCCTGCTCGAAAATCTACCTGCAAGCGACTGGTGATGTACCTTCGATGGATGGTGCGTGATGATGATAAGGGGGTGGACTTCGGCATCTGGAAAAAAATCAAGCCGTCACAATTGATCTGCCCTTGTGATGTGCATGTGGATCGCGTTGCCCGCAGACTCAAACTCATCAAGCGAAAGCAAACCGATTGGCAGACGGCACTTGAACTTACTGCACGGCTGCGTGTACTCGATCCAGCCGATCCCGTGAAGTATGATTTCGCGTTGTTCGGCCTGGGCATCGAAGAGGGGAGAGCAAAACGTATTGCATAATTTTAATTTTTTGAATTAGAATGGTTACCTTTCATCCCTTGTCATAAAGCTTTAATCGAATAGATTCACTGCTGAAATAAACGAGGTAGTAAAAAAGTTGTGGGATAGCGTAGTTTGCAAAATCTATCAACCAAAGACCGCTTATGAAAATGAAAAACTTTGTTGCACTGTGGGTATGTATGTTAACGTTTCAATTTTTATTTGCGCAACAACCTGCAGAAGAAACTCCAATACAAACGCAGCCTGAGAACTATACGTTGCGTGAGCGCTATAGCATCATGAAGGCGAAGTCACAATCCTTTAAGGAATATAAAGTTGTGAAAGAAAGCGTGATGGATGGAGTCTGGAAAATTACGCGCGATTCTTTGGCAGCAAAAGATGTTGCCATTCTTGCCGCCAATAAAAACATTGAGCAATTAAAAAAGCAAGTAACACAGGTAAAGGATTCTCTTCAGAAAAAGGAGCAGTCGATGGCGGCAACGCTTCACGACAGTACACATATTTCTGTGTTGGGAATTGACATTCAGAAAAGTGCTTTCCTCACCCTCTTTGCTGTTTTGCTGGTAGCACTGGCATTTGTTATAGTTACATTGGCGGGCCGTATGAAGATGATCAACAAATCACTACATGAAAAGAAGCTGACCATCAATATGCTAACCAATGAATACGAAGAGTATAAACGTAGAGCGATGGAGAAACAAACCAAGCTTTCACGCGAACTGCAGGACGAACGCAATAAACTATCATCTATACGCAATTCATAATTGATGTTTGTATAAACATCTGTTTTTTGATCATATCGGGATTTACTTCTATACTTCTGTCCCTATAGTCGGGTTATGATAGGATATATTCTCGAATGGTAATTCGATGGTGAACACGGTTCTTTTGTTTACTTCACTTTCAACATATACTTTCCCCTTGAGCAGCTGCACAAGTTCTTTCACGATTGAAAGTCCTAAGCCGGTTGAGCTTTCACCATCGGTAGGTCGTGCACTGAGCTTTTTAAATTTTTTGAATAACATACCGATCTCCTCCGGAGGTATACCAGGGCCACCGTCTTCTACTTCTATTTTCACAACGTTTTCGTGTTGCAAAATGCGGACGATAACTTCTTTATTCTTAGGAGAGAATTTTAGCGCGTTGGACAAAAGATTTTCAAGTATCCGTTGCATTGCAGAAACATCAATGGTCAGATTTATATCCGGGCAGTGATCTTTTAACGTCAGCTTTATATTCTTCGCTGCCGCACTTTCTTTAAACACATAAAGATGATGTTTTACGAGGTTGCTCATATTTACCTTCTCGGGATTAACATCATTTATACCTTGTTCAATTTTGTTGATGTCAAGAAGATTGATAATGAGGTTCTGCATGTTGTTACAGGCCTGTTGTATATAGTGTATATACTCACTCTGATCGCTGGAGAGATCATTTCCTTTTTGCATTTTAATCAGGCTAATCAGACCTATAATATTATTGATCGGGCTTTTTAAATCATGCGCTGCTATACTGAGGAAATTGTTTTTCTCTTCATTGAAGTACACAAGCTTTTTATTGACGTCCATCAATTGTCGTTCGTATTCCTTTCTTTCAGTTATGTCTGTCACATTTCCGCGGCTCATCAGGTATGTACCGTCTTCGTTATATATAGCCGTAGCATTTAGCAGCACAGGAAACGTGCTCCCATCTTTTCGCAGAAAAGTATGCTCCTTGTTATGAATGGCTCCTGTTTTTTTAAAACTGGCAAAATCATCATAATACGATTGATGCTCTTCCGGTATAAGTATACTTGTAATCTGCATTTTACCCAGTACTTCTTCTTTGGTATACCCAAGCCATTTTAATTCGGTCTGGTTCATCCGGATAATGATGCCTTCCGGAGATAGCGAATGATAGCCGCAGGGAGCGTTGTTATAGAGGTCCTGTACTTCCTGCAAAGCATCTTCTGTTTTGATATGCCGCACTTGCAGCGTCTCATAAAATGTTTCCAGCTCTTCCATATTTTGTTGCAGCTCTTCATTTAGCTGTTCCGTTAAGTCAGATTGTTGTTGCAGCTCAAGCGTACGTTGCTTTACTTTTTGCTCAAGCACTTCATTAGCCGTGTTAAGCTGACCGATCAGTTCTTTGTTCTTGCGATCTTTCTGCACGATGGTGATCAGCGCCAGAAGAGAAACGAAAGCGATCAGTGTAAAACTGCTGTAGCGTACAATCGTCTGCCGTTTATTGGTAAGCATAACTTGTTGCAGACGATCCGCCAGAAGTACTTTCTCGTGTCCACTGAAGATTGACTTCAGTACCTGTATACTATCCATCAGTGTTTTTCCTTTACCTTTTTTTACAAAATTGGATGCACTGTCTTTCCCATATATACTATAATACCGGATCGCGTCCCGGATAAGGTCATGCTTTTGTTGTATGATCGGAAAAAGTTTGCTCGTGAGTAAGAATGTCTGATGCGGATTATCAGAGACAAGATGAAGAAGCGAATCTTCGGTAATCATTAGTACAAGGCTGTTGCTCTCCATATTTTTAAGGTAGTCGGTGTTACCGGTTAATATATAACCGCGTTGACTTGATTCCATGTCCTTTAAAAGCGCGAGGAGTTCTGACGATTGTCCGATAGCTTGGTAAGTATGAAACACCCACTCTACGCGGTGCCGGCTGTCGCGGACTGCGAAGTGCGTTATAGCAGCACTTATTCCGGTAAGTACTATAGAGCTTACCAGCAATATGAGAATGCTGTAGGTTTTCATTTGGATGGGCCAGAGGAAGATAACACAAAAACTCGGGAAGACCTATAAAATATTCAGGTTTATGGTGTAGGTTATACAATTATGAGCGAAGTGGAATCGAAAAATTTCAGCAGCAGCTTAATTTTTTTTAAACTTTATGAACTCCGTGTAACCAAACTGCAATCCTTAAGTTACCCCTTTTGAAAACTTTATCTTCTGAATTGGACGCACTTACAGACAATGCCTTGATGCTGAAAGTCAGGGATGGCGATCTCGATAAAATGAGCTTGCTCTTCGAGCGGTATAAGAAACCTTTGTTCGGTTTTTTCTACCACATGAATAAAGATTCCGAGCTCAGTGAAGATTTGGTGCAGAATGTTTTCTTCCGGATACTGAAGTATCGCTATCTCTTCCGCGGAGAGGGCGACTTTAAAACCTGGATGTTTCACATCGCGCGCAATGTGAGTCACGACCATCACCGGAAGAACAAGCTCGCTGCCAAGGATTCACTGGAGGCATGGGAAGATAAACTCGGAAGCGATGAGAATCGCTCGTCTGTCATGCAGCGTGAAGAAGAGATGCAACTACTTTCCATGGCCATGGACAGGTTGCCGGAAGAAAAGCGAGAGATCTTGTTGCTCAGCAAATTTCAGGACAAGAAGTATAAAGAGATTGGCGAGATACTCGGGTGCTCGGAAGGAGCCGTGAAGGTAAAAGTTTTCAGAGCGCTACAGGACTTGAAGGAAATGTATCAGAAGCTGGAGACGCGATACTAAAGATTGTATCCGATACAGGATTTAAAACAAGATTATGGAACAGGTAAATATAGGGGCGCTGTTAACGAAGTATAATGCAGGGCAAGCAAATGCAGAAGAGGTAAAGATGATCGAGAAATGCATTGAAGAAGGCGTGATCGATTTGGCAGATCTTCACAAGCTGAATTTGCTGAATGAACAGGTTATTCATGCGGAAGATCCTTCACCTTCTTTAGAACTGGATGATCGTTTTTATCACATGCTGGCACAGGAAAAAAAACAAGCTAAAACATTTTCGTGGAAGCAGTTCTTTGCCTGGCCGGAAATTATACCGCGTCTTGCTTTTGCTTCGGTAACGTTAATCATCGGCCTTGCTGCAGGATATTTTATTCGCCAGCAGCCTGCAGGTAATACGAACCACGGAGAGATTGCTGTGCTGAGCCAACAGGTTACAGATCTCAAAGAGATGATGATGCTTTCACTGCTTGAAAAAGAATCGGCGACAGATCGGTTGAAGGCAGTAAGTCTCACACAGGATATGGATCAGGTAAGCAATAAAGTTACCCTTGCCTTATTGGAAACGCTTAACAATGATAGCAACGTAAACGTAAGGCTCGCGGCACTGGATGCTCTGAAAGCATATGCAAAAGAAAGTGCTGTGCGTGAGGAATTGATTCGCTCGATAGCAAAACAAGAATCACCACTGGTGCAACTTGAACTTGCCGAGCTGATGGCAGCACTCCAGGCTAAATCTTCTGTAAAAGAACTCGAGAAACTCCTACAGGACAAGAACACTCCCAAAGAGGTAAAGAAGAAAATACAGGAAAGTATACAAGTAATTATCTGATAGCAACCGGTGCATGCCCGGGCTGCTTAAAAGAAAGAGTGAAATATATAGCTGAGGTTTACTAAACAACTGCATTATGAAAACAGCATTACTATTGGTTTGTATGATGCTTTGTGCTGTAGCGATACAGGCACAGACTCATACGGAGAAAATAACAAAGGAATTTACGTTCGAGAAAAAAGATGTTGCCAACGCGCTCATGATTGCCAACATAAATGGAAATATACAGGTAGAAGGATATACCGGAGATAAGATCCTGGTAGAAGTTACCAAAACGATAACGGCTAAAACACAAGAGCGTCTTGAAAAAGGCAAACAGGAAATCAAGCTTGGGGTTATCGATCTTGTAGATACAATCATCCTGTATTCTGAAGGCGAGTGCAACACGTTTGGACGTACATCTGAAAACAACAGAAGTAAAAACAAAAAGAGCTGGCGGTATAACTGGAATAACAACTGTAAAGAATGCCACGCAGAGTATGATTGGAAACTAGACTTTGTGGTGAAAGTACCAGCGCATGTAAACGTAGATGTAAGTACAATCAACAACGGCAACGTAGTTGTGCAGGGAATCACTGGTATAGTAATGGCCAATAATATTAATGGCAGCATCAAGTTACAGAACCTGGTACGCGAAGCAGAGGCTAGCACCATCAATGGAAACCTGGATGTTGAGTATGCGGCTAACCCGAAGAAAGACTGTCGCTTCTATTCGCTCAATGGAGATATCAACGCATGGTTTCAAAAAGGACTTGCTGCCAATTTAAGTTTCGAAAGCTTCAATGGTAATTTTTATACCAACATCGATAAACTGCAATCACTGCCTGCGCAAATCGAAAAGAGTCAGAAAGGAGAGGGTATACGTTTCAAAGTGAACGGCAACCGATATCAGGCTGGTACAGGCGGAATTCTACTCGACTTCGAAACTTTTAATGGTAATGTATACCTGAAGGAAAAAACAAACTAAATATATACCAGAAGATAAAGTGTCTTTATGCCGGAAGGCATCCGCTAGGATTGCCCTCGAGGAAAGTAAAATGAATCAGAAAAAAGAGAATACAGACTATATGAAAAATCAAGTATTAGCAATTGCCCTGGTGTTGATCACCTTCGGGTTGATATTGATAACATCATCCATTACAAACGCGCAGAGCAATAATGAATTCACGGTACCGCTCAGCGATCCGTCCAAGCGAGGCAAGCTTAAGGCACATTTAAACTATGGATCGATCACGGTAAAAGGAACTGCCAGAAAAGATGTACTGGTAAAATATAAAGCTATAGAGGATGGCGACTGCGAAGATTGTGATGATGATACGCAGGAGCATGATCGCAACCATAATCGTAATCGTGGTGAAAATAAAAGCAAAGATCCGAAAGGGACGGAGGGACTTCGTAAAATTGGCGGAGGAGGTATGGATCTGGAGGTAACAGAGGCGAGCAACTTTGTAAAAGTTCAGTCCAATTCATGGAACAACAAACTTGATCTTGAAATTGAAGTGCCTTCTGGTTTTGATATGGAAGTACATACTTATAACGATGGCGATTTGATGATCACCAATGTGCAGGGAGAACTTGAGCTCACCAACTACAACGGAGAGATCACAGCCCTTAATATTTCGGGATCTGTTGTAGCGACAACCTATAATGGAGAAGTAAAGGTTACATTCGATAAAGTAAAAGAAGGTGCACCGATGTCGTTCTCTACTTTCAATGGAGATATAGACCTTACATTTCCTGCGGCGTTGAAAGCGAGTTTTAAAATGAAAACTGAACAAGGTGAAATCTTTACCGGCTTCGATATGAAAATGACCAACACCGGTCCGGTACAGAAGAAAGATGCGAAGTCTGGTGTATACCGTGTTACGATCGATGACTATAAACGTGGTGATGTAAACGGGGGAGGAGCAGAGATCACACTGAAGAACTACAACGGAGATATTTATGTAAGGAAGAAATAACCTATATTTTTCAAGGTTGATATAGAGAAGATTGCGACTTTATATACTTAGTGGTTTATTGGAAAGCGGCATGACATAATAGTCTGCCGCTTTTTCATGATACCCCAGTATTCTGTAACGAAACAGAGGAATATATTTTTCGAAGTGAAAACCATGTTTACTTTCTATTACGTAAGTGAAGAAGTTAATAGTTTTTTACAAAGGTTTTGCGAATTTTGATAACAGAATCCAACAACACGATATGCCACTAGCAACAGGAACCAAGGCCCCGGATTTTACATTAGGGTCTACCAGCGGAAGAGATTTTACCTTGTATAAGGATATGAAGAACAAACCGTGCGTATTGTATTTTTATCCAAAGGATTTTTCAGTAGGCTGTACCAATGAAGCGTGTAGTTTCAGAGATACATTTGAAGTGTTCAAGGAGTTGAACATCACGATTATCGGCATCAGTAGAGATACGCTGGAAAGCCATGCGAAATTTAAAAAGACGTTGGCGCTTCCATTTGATTTACTGGCAGATAATGGTGGGAAAGTTTGCGAGTTATATGATACGCAATTGCCTTTTGTACCGATGTTTACCAAACGTACAACGTATCTGCTGGATAAGGATCATACCATTCTTGCGATGTATCAGAATATATTCTCATCGAAGAAGCACATTAAGGCCATGGTAGAAAATGTTACTGCACCTGCGGCACGGAAGGCTCTGTGAGATTAATCCCACCATGGCAACGGTAACCTGATTTCATTAACGGAGGTTACAACCATATCGGGTTTGAATGCATACTTGATCAGGTCTTCCTTGCGAGTGATACCGCTCAGCGTAAGAATAGTTTTATATCCCATCTGTACACCACCTTGAATGTCGGTATCCATTGTATCACCGATTACAGTGGTATCAGCGGTTTCAAGTCCGAGCGCTTTACGTGCAGAGCGCATCATTACCGGACCAGGTTTACCAATCACAAATGCTTTTATACCGGATGCTTCTTCAATCATCGCAGTAGTAGCCGCTATACCGAGATTGGACCAGCCTGCTTTTTTCGGAGAAGGATCACGATTGGTGGTAATAAATTTAGCACCGGCAAGAATCATATCCACGGCACGTTGTACCATCTCTAACGTAAAATTTCTTCCCTCACCTAACACCACAAAATCAGGATCAGTCTCTACCAACGAAATTCCATTTTCATGTAAACTCGTAAGTAATCCACCTTCACCTAAAACATAGGCAGAGCCATTCGGAATTTGTCCTGCCAGAAATTTACCGGTAGCCATCGCACTGGTATAGATATGCTTAACGTCAACATTAATGCCCAGCTTCTTTAGTTTACGCACAGCTTCAAGTCGCGTACGCTGACTATTATTCGTCATGAACATAAAGGGAATATCTTTTGCCAGTAACATGGCTATAAATTCATCAGCGCCAGGTATAAGTATATCACCACCATATACAACGCCATCCATGTCAATTAATAAACCTTTTGCCATTTTTATAATATTGATAATGTATAAATCAAAGATTGCGATTTTATTACGCACAGCGAAGAAAACAAGTAAGTATTTACAGACCGGATATAATTATACTCTGTATTTATAGTTCACATCGCACCAACACGCACACACCATCGCAACGTTAAAGCTTCCTCGTAGTATTTCTGATAATGAGTTCCGTAGGCAGCACTTTCGTGATGGGCTTGAATTCTTGCTTGTTGTCCAGTTGCTGGATGAAAAGTTTGGCCGCGGTTTGTCCCATCTGGTAAGCAGGCTGTGCGATAGTAGTAAGCGATGGTTCAATGAACTGCGATACCGGCTCATTGGTAAATCCCACCAACGATATTTCATCCGGTATACGTATACCTTTTTCTTTTAACACTTGCATCGCCAGAATTGCCACAGGGTCGTTCATGCAAAATATAGCATCAGGTCGTTGAGGTAAATCGAGAAGTTTATGCGTTGCTTCGGTTGGGTCCGTATGAAGATCTTTACAGTGTATCACCAGTTCTTCATCAAACGCTATATTATAGTTTCGTATAGCATCACGATAGCCGCGTAAACGCTGATCGCTCACATATAGCGAATCAGGTCCTCCTATAAATGCGATCCGTTTACATCCTGTCTTGATCAAATGCTCGACACCTTTAAAGGCACCGTTGTGATCATCAACCACCACTTTGGAAACATCGAGGTCGCTCGTAATACGATCAAACAATACGATCGGAATTTGTTTCGCGATAAGGTGCTCGAGGTGTTCTACGTTTTTTGTCTGACTTGAAAGTGAGATCAGCAAACCGTCCACACGATTCGAAACCAGCATGTGAATGTTTGACTTTTCTGTGCGCAATGATTCCATTGACTGACAGATCATAATGCTATAATCATGCTTGGCAGAATATTCCTGGATGCCGCTGATCACCGATGAAAAGAAATGCATCGCGATTTCGGGAACCACTACACCAATGGTGTTCGTCTTTTTGATCCGGAGACTTTGCGCTACACGATTCGGTTCGTAATGTAATTGCTTGGCCAGTTCGAGCACAGCTTTTTTGGTTTCCGGGTTTACATCCGGAGCATTTCGAAGTGCACGAGAAACCGTAGAAATAGAAATATTAAGCTTGAGAGCGAGATCGCGAATGGTAGCCTGGGGGTTTTTCATCACAGAAAATGGCTCAATAGTACAAGGTCATAAGGTAATATCAAAACCGCTTAAGGTGTTGTAATATGCAAACGATTTCCAGAATAATGTTCTGAAATGATAGATAAATTCTTATTTGACAACGTTTCCGGAATCGTTATTTTTAAAATATAATTTTGCGTGAGCATCCTAATTGAAACAATTCAATTATTTCGCCATGTGCAAGTTCGAAGCTTTTATTCGGTTAGAGGCTTCTTTCCTAAACCCAAACTATGCTTGATAAGAAAGACGATCAGGAATTATTTGATAGGGTATGTCAAGGCGATCAACGCGCTTTTTCTATTCTTTTTGATCGCCATTGGAAACGACTTTACCAGGCAGCCTGTCGCGTAATCGAAGATGAAACCGTGGCACAGGATATCGTGCAGGATGTACTTATTTCGCTATGGGAAAAAGGACGCGATCGAAATATACTCAACATCGGTGCGTACCTATACCAGGCTGTACGACTGCAATGTTTTATGCACTTACGCTCTGGTGCTATCTCTAAAAAACATCTCGAACATATTAACCTCGTTGCCACGGCAAACGAAACAGAGGAAACACTTCATGCTGCTGAATTACAAACAGCACTGGAGGAAAGCATCGCGACTCTTCCGGAAAAATGCCGCGAGATATTTTACATGAGCCGATACGAACTTCTGCCCAATAAGAAAATTGCAGAGCAACTGCACATCTCACCGAAGACCGTTGAGAACCAAATAACAAAAGCACTTCGCATGCTCCGACTCTCGTTGGACAAACTCGTGATGCTGGCTTCGGTACTGCTCAGTTTTCCTTCCTGAAAAAAAATCTGATCTGACGATAGGGGCTAACACAATCGTGTGCAACTATAGTACAGATCATGAAAATAGACGAACGCCAATTCCAGAAATTGCTGGATGCCTACATTCAAGGCACAGCTTCTCCGGCTGAAAAAAAACTGCTGGATGATTTCTTTGCTTCTTACCCGGAAGCAGAACAGCGCATCTCGCAGAAAGATGACGACATCAAACACGAGCTATGGATGAAGCTTTCCGGGAAACTGGAAGACCGTCAACCCGTCAACAGACTTTCACTTTCGCCATGGTACTCTATCGCAGCAACGGTATTGTTGTGTATAACCATGCTCTATTTCCTGGTATATAAAAAGAAGGAAGAGATGGCAAAGCCGGAAGTACTTGTGATGCAGGAGCAGACTGCCGAGACTATACCCGGACAACGATTAAAGATCGAGTTGATTGATGGCAGTGAAGTAGTTCTTAATGCAAATAGCAAGCTCAGGTTTCCACAACAGTTTACTGGTACAACGCGCGAAGTATACCTGGAAGGTGAAGCATACTTTCATGTGGCACACGATTCTTCAAAACCATTTATAGTACATACTGCATCTGCAAACACAACGGTGTTGGGTACATCTTTTAATGTACGGTCATTATCAGCAAATAAAATTACAGAGATAACCCTGGTAGAAGGAAAAGTAAATGTAGGTTCTGGCCTCTATACCAAACAGGTACATGCAGTTATTCTCGCGCCCAATCAGCAAGCTATTGTCAGTGGAAATAACGAAGCCATTGTTACAAAAAAAGTAGATGTATCATACTATATAGATTGGAAAGACAACATCCTTCACTTCAACAACATCACCGTGCGCGAGGCAGCCGCATTGCTCGAGCAGTGGTATAATGTAGATATAATTTTTCAGGACCCTGCACTGGGTAATTGCGTGATCAACGCTACCTATCAAAAAGAAACGCTGCCGAATATTTTGAAAAGTATGGAGTATATGCTCAAGATAACCTGCACACAAAAAGGGAACACCGTGGTGATGCAGGGCAACGGATGCAACATGAAACCCAAACAAAACAATATATGACCGAAAAGACCAGATTAAATCCACCGTAGATATTCAGGATCTCAACACAGTTGAGAGTAAAAGATAGTCCGGGTACAAACATTTTGGCCGATGGTTGCCCGGACTATAGCCTGAGAATTAGTGATAAAACTCAAACCATAACAAACCTATGAAATTTTTACGTAAGCTGTTCATGCTTATATCGAAGTACACATTGCGCCTTTTTATCATACAGGTAATTTGTATGAATCTGGGCTTTGCAGCGTCCACCAACAGCCAGAGCCTGGACAAGGTAAAAGTCTCGCTTTCGCTGGATGACGCTTCGCTTACCACTGTGTTTAAAGCGTTGGAAGAGAAAACACGATTCGTGTTCGCGTACTCCGCACAGTTGGGATCGGTCGATAAATCATTCGACTTGCACTATAAAAATGTTTCGCTTCGGCAGGTGCTGGAAGATCTTTCTGCACAAGCATCTATCGAATTCAAGCGCATCAACAAAACCATTTCGGTTACTACCAAAGAAGCGCGAATCGTTAAAGCCGTACAGGTTGCTATACCGATACGAGGAACTATAAAAGATGAAGCCGGTGATCCGTTACCGGGTGTAAATATACTCGAGAAGGGAACGGCGAATGGAACTTCTTCCGATGCGAACGGAGAATTTACCATGCAGGTTCAGGACGAAAACAGTGTTCTCGTCTTTTCATTTATAGGCTATACCTCGCAGGAAGTTACGGTGGGATCACAAACTTCACTGAGTATACAATTGATTCAGGATGTTACCACCATGCAGGAGATCGTAGTGATCGGCTATGGTGAACAGGAAAAGAAAGACCTCACCGGTGCGGTTTCCATTGTAGATTCGAAAGCTGTACAACAACGACAAGCCACAACCATTGCCGAAGCGATGCAAGGCTTGGCTACCGGTGTTAACATTCGTGGCGGAGGACAACCCGGTTCGGAAGCACAAGTACAGATTCGTGGTTTGAAAAGTTTCAACGGAGCGAACCCGCTATATGTTATCGATGGGCTGGTATCAACCGCCAATCGCGATTTCAACCCGAATGATATAGAGTCTATACAAATTTTAAAAGATGCATCCGCGGCCGCTATATATGGATCACGTGCCGCTAACGGTGTGATCATCATCACTACGAAAAAAGGGAAGGAGGGACCGATGAAAGTTGAGTTCTCCGGAAAGACTGGTGTTCAAACTATACCACGTTATGATCTCGCTGGTACGGAAGAATTCGCGCGACTGAACTATATGGCGTATGATAATGCAGGGAAGACTCGTCAGAACCTTGATCTTTCTGTTGATACCGATTGGCAGGATGAAACATTTCAGACGGGCTCTATCCAGGATTATAATTTAAGTTTTTCCGGTGGTGGTAAAAACGGTAGTTACCTGGTATCCGGAAATTATTTCAGCAATAAAGGAACAGTGATCAGCACCGCGTTCGAGCGACTGAGTTTCCGCGTTAACACACAAGCTTCCAAAGGTATATTTAGCATTGGCGAAAATATAGCCATCAGCAATGCAAAGGCCGATGAGATGTCGGGCAATCCTATATTAGATGTTGTACGCCTGCTCCCAACGATACCGGTATACGATGCCAGTCATCCGGGTGGATATGGTTATGGTGATGAAGCCAAGGCTCGTACGTTTGGAACAAACCCGATCGCTATCGCGGATTTGGAAGATCGCACCAACGAGAATTTCCGTGTACGAGGAAATGTATGGTCCGAGTTAAAGCTGCGTCCGTATTTGAAATATAGGATCAATCTCGGTTATGAAACCAGCAGCGATAATTACAGGTATCTGCGCAAGGTCGGTAACTGGACTTTAAATCAACCTGCAGATCCATCCATCGCCAATGAAAATCGCGCACGCTCCTATATGGCACTGGTAGAAAACACACTGACCTTCGATAAAGAATTCGGGAAGCATAGTCTGAATATATTGGCAGGACAAACTTTTCAGAAAGATAATTATGGACAGATCTGGGGAACAAAGCGAAACCTGATCTCAAATTCAAGTGGTGCCTATTACTCCGTATTGGATGCCGGAGTTACCGATCCGCAGGCCGGTGGGTATGCGAATACAACGGTACTGCTATCCTATCTCGGCCGACTCACGTATGACTATGATGATAAATATTTATTCAGTGCCGTGGTTCGAAGAGATGGAAGCTCACGCCTGAGTAAAGCAAATCGCTGGGACAGCTATCCCTCTATATCTGCAGCGTGGAGGATCAGCCAGGAAAATTTCTTCCAGGTGTCCTGGATCTCCGATCTGAAAATACGTGCAAACTATGGAACGTTGGGAAGCAGTAACATTGGTCCGTATGATTTTCAACCCGTAGTCAATACATTCTCATCCGTTGCTTTTGGTAATGATCAGCATACTGAAACAGGTGCTACACAAGTAAAACTGGTAAACACCGATTTGAAGTGGGAGACCGTTACACAAAAGAACTTCGGTATAGATGGAGCTTTTCTGAATGATAAAGTCAGTGTTACTGCAGAATACTATATATCGGATACAAAAGATGTACTCACACAAATGCCCATCGCGATGACCACCGGTAATGATGGAGGCAACCCGGTAGTGAATGCTGCATCCTTGCAAAACAAAGGCTTCGAATTCTCTGTGACGTATCGTGAAAGCGCTCGCCCGCTAAATTACTTTGTAACCGCCAACCTCACTACGATCAATAACAAAGTGAAAAATTTAGGTTATGGCAGAACAGATATATATGTAGGCAACACGCGTACAGAAATAGGACAGCCCATTGGTATGTGGTATGTATTGGAAACGGATGGCTTGTTTCAGAATCTGGAAGAAGTGCAAAACTATAGGAACAGCACCGGCACCGTTATACAGCCGGATGCAAAACCTGGAGACATCCGCTTTAAAGATACCGATGATAACGGAACGATAAACAACGAAGATAAAGTAGTCGTGGGAAGTCCGTGGCCAGATATAGAGTTAGGCTTGAACCTGGGAGCGTCTTATAAAGGTATAGAGTTTACCATGACGTGGTTTGGATCGTACGGAGCAAAAATATTCAACGGTCCGCGCAGTGTAATGGATCGTTTTGATGATAACTCAAATTACCGTGCAGGCATTCAGCCTTGGACGGAAGAGAATCCCAATACGGATGTACCGCGCGCGCTATATGCCTCTACACTCAACTCACGCGGTGATATAGATCGCTGGCTCGAAAGCGGAAGCTTTACACGCCTGAAGTTTGTGAGCATAGCCTATACATTGCCTACTGAGCTCATCAGCAAAATCGGAATAGAGTCTGCAAAGGTTTCTATCTCCGGACAAAACCTGCTCACGTTTACCAAGTATAAAGGACTCGATCCTGAATTCAACGGTCCTACGATCTACGAGAAAGGCTATGACTTTGGTGTTTTCCCCAATGTGAGAACGGTATCACTGGGCTTACAATTCACATTTTAATTCCTGAATGCAACGGCTATGAAAAAGAGTATATATATCCTTTCACTGTTCGCAATACTAGAGGTGGCAGCATCCTGCAGTGAAGATCTATTGGATCAAAAAAATCCGAACTCACTAACGGTTACAGAGTTTTGGAAAACAGAACAAGATGCTCAGAACGGATTGAATGCCGCGTATGCGATGTTCTATAAAACAGGTTCATGGTCACGCTGGATGTACTTCCGGTATGATCTCACCTCTGACGAAGGTTTTAGCAACAGCCCTTGGACAGAGCTTGCCGACTGGACGCGTTTTCAATATGTAAACTATAATTTTTGGGAGGGGAATAATAACAGTTGGCGCGACCACTATAAAGCTGTGTTTCGTTGTAATCAAGTGTTAGCGAATGTTCCGCTGATTGAATTTGATGCAACGAAAAAAGAACGCATCCTCGCACAGGCGAAATTTCTGCGCGCGTTTTATTATTTCAACATGGCTATATTATGGGAAGATGTTCCATTGGTATTGGAGCCATCCGAACCCGATGATCTGCCGGTACAAAATACACAGGCAGAAGTATGGGCACAGGTTGAAAAAGATCTTACCGAAGCATCACAAGTGTTACCCGGCAAATGGGAAATAAGTGGTGAAGTAGGAAGACCCACGAAAGGCGCTGCATTAGCGTTACTTGGAAAAGCGCACATGCAACAACGTGAATGGCCTGAAGCAAAAGCTGCATTGGACTATCTGGTTACCGGAGAAGGTAAAGGATTTTACGGGCTCGTGCCGAACTATAAAGACAACTTCACGCATACCAATGAGAATAACATTGAGTCTGTTTTTGAGATTCAGTTTTCGGATGTAAACAAAGGTGGCGATGCAGACGACCCTAATGCTTCGATGGGCAATACACGTGCACAATTCTTTGCTCCCCGAAGTATAGGATGGTCTGATGGACAGGCGCGCATCTGGTTGGTAAATGAATTCAAGAATGAACCTGATGTAGATGGAAATATAGATGAGCGCTTACGTCACACACTATTTTATAGTTCGCTCGAGGCGGATTTCGGAGACAAGACGTATGGCAGAAGTTGGGAGTGGGGAGCGGATGAAGCCTGGTTCAGAAAATATCAGCGTGATTACTATCGCACCAATGAAGATTACTATTCACAGATAAATCAACGTGTCATCCGCTATGCAGATATACTCTTGCTCTATGCAGAAGTACTGAATGAACTTAGCACCACAGCCGATGCATACCAGTATGTAAATATAGTGCGTGCCCGTGCAAACATGGCACCGCTTGAAGAAGCGTATCCTGAGATCGGAACAGATTATGATAAATTCCTTGATCGATTGAAAACCGAACGTGTACTGGAGCTTGCAGGCGAGAGTTTCCGCTGGATGGATTTGAAACGTTGGGGCGATCTTACATCGCAGGAAGGTATAAATGAGTTGAAGACGCGTGATCCTGACTTCAATAATTTTGTATTGGGTAAACATCATCGTTTGCCACTTCCTCAAATCGAGGTGGAGAATAATACAAACCTCAATCAGAATACACCTTATTAATGGATTGAAGGGAAGCACACTATAGATCGTGCTTCTCTTTCGTCTTCATTTACTTTGCTAATCTTTATGGATGAAGTCGTAAAGCGAATTCATACGATCGCTTTTATTTTTTTGATCGTAAGCAGTTGTAAGAACGAAGACCATGCCGAACCGAGGACTATAGAATCGGAAGAACCGGTGGATGGTATACGCATTGCGTGGGACTATAAAACGCTCCGTCAAGTGTCTCCTGCAGAAGCCGGTTACGCGGGCTATGCGCGTATGATTAAACTCCACGATGGTACGCTGTTCTGTGTTTTTGAAAGTGATGGTAATACACAAGCCGTAACTAGCAACGATGGTGGTGAACACTGGAGTGAACCAGTGATGATTGCCGCGCGTGAAAATGATATAGCACGTGCCGTGCCGGAAGTTCTGCAATTGCAGGACCAAAGTATACTGATCTCATACAACCTGCGGCCTACCGGTAATAACACAAATCCTGACAAGCGATTTGCTATACAGGTAAAGCGCAGTGACGATGGTGGTAAACACTGGTCATCAGCTGTACAGGTATATACTGCCGGATATGAATTTAAGAATGGCTGTTGGGAGCCGGCCCAGATTCAGTTGCCCTCCGGAGAGATCCAGCTATATATAGCAAATGAAGGTCCCTATACACAAAGTGATGAGCAGGAGATTACGATGTTCCGTTCGGTTGATAATGGCACCACGTGGACAGCAGGGGAGAAGGTAAGTTTTCGAAGCGGCTACCGCGATGGTATGCCTGTACCATTGTTATTACAAAATAAACAAACTATACTTTTTGCCATTGAAGACAATGGTATAGATCCGGGAGAATTTAAACCGGTCATCATCCGCACAACGGCAAGCAACAGTTGGAACAACGCACCGGTGCTGGCATCCAGCACTGATCGTGAACATGCTTTGGATAAATTGAATCGCGTGCCGGTTACAAAGTATGCAGGAGCTCCCTATATCCGTCAGCTCTCTTCAGGTGAGGTATTGCTATCGTACCAGGGAAATGAGTATCGTAAAGACTACCAATGGGATCGCAGTGACATGATCGTGGCCATAGGATCTTCCGATGGGAGAAATTTCAACCGGAAGAGTATACCTTTTTATATATCCGATACCGCGAAAACTTCACTATGGAATTCCATCGCGATTGAAAATGATACAACGGTGATCGCGCTTGGTTCCACCAATGGGTTTGGAGACAAGACTGCCGTATGGATGATCAAAGGTCGAGTGCTGCGTCCCATAAAATCACATCGCGCGTTCATTACAGTTGATGGCTCAGAGTCAGAACCTCTTTGGAGCGCGGCACCTTCTGTATACATAGGCGGATACGGAAGCACCTCGGTTGAAATGCACACCGCATGGAGCGAAGATATGCTTTACCTGATGGCGGAGGTGAACGATACAAACGTATTTGCATCTTCCGGTGATGCGCAAAAAGATGATGGCATCCGGGTATATATTGATCCGAAGAACCTGGCCGCCAGAGCGCCTGTGGCAAATTTCTTTTCGTTCACGATGACGGCCAGTGGTAAAATATTTTATACACAAGGTAAAGATGGCCATTGGGTGGATTGGAATCCTGCCGGTGTTCAAACGAAAGTTGCGGCAACGGAGTCAGGATATAGTATAGAAGCCGCCATACCTTGGTCTGCTCTAAACGGTCGTCCTGAAAAAGATACACGCATTGGATTTCATGCCGAGTTACGCGAAACCTCAAACGGCATAAAGCATGATTATACAGAACCTCTATCGGGAAATGTTACCGATGCTCCCTATACGTGGTCGCCTTTATTTTTAACAGATTAGCATGATACAAAGATATATACTCAGGGTGCGATTGTTGATAACGGTGCTGATGATACTTGTACTGAAAACGGCAAGCTTGGCACAGACATTCTCCAACCCTATAGCAGACCTGGCAGATCCGCACATCACATACTATAACGGTAGTTACTACCTGACCGGGACGACCGGCAATAACATCACCGTAAAAAAGGCAGCAACACTCAATGCATTAAAATTTGCAGCCGGTGTTGTGGTCTTCACAGTTGCTTCAGGTGGACCGTGTTGTAATTTCTGGGCACCTGAATTGCATCGCATCGGTAACAAATGGTATATATACTATACCGGTGGAACAAACACAAACCTTGCTTCACAACGCACCTGGGTAATTGAGAACTCATCCGATGATCCGATAACAGGCACCTGGACTAACAAGGGGCAAATATTTCATCCTACTGAAGACTTTTGGGCGATTGACGGTTCGATTCTATCGCTGAATAATAAAAATTATTTCTTGTGGTCAGGATATAGCAATGAGTCTAACACCATACAGCGTATATACATAGCTGAAATGAGTAACCCCTGGACGTTGACCGGGCCACGCGTGTTATTATCGAGTCCGGACTATAGCTGGGAGCGAAATGGTGAAGTAAATGAAGGCCCTGTGGTAATGAAGCAAAATGGCAAAGTGTTCCTGGTGTATTCTGCGAGTGGCTGCTGGACCCCGGACTATGCGCTTGGCATGTTAACGATGAACGAAGCTGACAACCCGATGAATATAGCTTCGTGGACAAAATCCGCGCAGCCTGTTTTCAGTACCCGTGCTTCCGCGAATGCATATGGTCCCGGGCACAATGGTTTCTTCTCATCACCGGATGGGACAGAGATATGGAATGTATACCATGCCACAACGGTAGCGGCAGGCGCATGTAATTTCACGCGCACAACCCGAGCACAAAAGGTTGAATGGAAGCCTGATGGAACACCCGATTTTGGAGTGCCGGTAACAGCAGGCGATACACTTGCCGCCCCTACAGGAGAAATCGATGTACCTATATCTGTAACACTGCCGAATGGTATATATAGGTTTGTCTCCAAAGCCAGTACAAAGGTGCTGGACATTGCAGGATGCTCGGCAGGACTTGGTGCAGATGTAATTCAAAACAGCTGGTTCGGTAAGCGTTGTCAGCGCTGGAATGTGCAGGCAACGGGCGATGGCTTTTTTGTTTTGACATCGCTGCAAGGTGGATTGGCATTGGATGTAGCCGGTTGCTCAAATGATAATTTCGCCAATGTACAAACCTGGGCACCCAATGGTGCTCCCTGCCAGCAATGGAAAATAGAAGACGCAGGCGATGGCTCGTATCGTCTACTGGCGCGCAACAGTAACAAGGCGTTAACGGTAGTGACGAATTCTACTGCCGAAGGCGCTAATGTTTTGCAACAAGACTGGTCCGCTGCCGATGGACAACGCTGGTATATTATAGCTTCTGACGAAATAGTAACAGACTCCGAGGAAAATATAGCGGAATCTGTGTTCGTATACCCGAATCCTGTCAGGGGCTCTCTGGTCATAGAGAAAAAGCATTCTTTCATACTGCGCGAAGTGATGTTAACAGACCTGTTGTCCAGAACGGTATATCATGAACAGATTATCGATACAGAAGATGAGTCTGTTATAGATACCAGTAACATCCCTGGTGGTATATACCTGTTGAAGGTGCGAACGAATCAAAAAGAATTTACCATGAAAGTGATGATCGAAAAATGAAATATAGCATACTGTCCTTTTTTATTCTGCTAAGCATTAGCTCGTTTGGGCAGGCTGAATTTAAAAATCCATTACTTCCTTCCGGGGCCGATCCATGGGTTATCTATAAGGATGGATTCTATTACTATACTCATACGGTAGGTACGAAGATTAACCTATGGAAGACCAAAGCGCTCCAGGATCTTCGGGACGTTGCTCCTAAAACCGTTTGGACACCACCATCGAAAGGTCCTAATTCAAAAGCTATCTGGGCACCTGAATTACATTTCCTGGACGGCAAATGGTACCTATACTATACAGCTACCGATGTCAACAACGCTGGCGATGCCTCACGGTATATATTTGTGCTGGAGAATAAATCTGCTGACCCATTAAGCGGAACATGGATCGATAAGGGAAAAGTTAATACTGTATATTCCGGATTGGATGGTTCTGTATTTGAGCACCGGGGCCAACGCTACTTTATATACTCTGCGTATATAGGGCCACAAAGCGCATTGGTAATTTCCCGAATGAAAAATCCATGGACACTGGCTGATCAACAGATCGTGATTGCAAAGCCGACACAAGCATGGGAGAAATTCGGTGGTCGCGAAATCCTGGAAGGACCGCAGTTTCTCACTCATCATCAGAAGCAGGTATTCATTATATATTCCGCGAGCGCTTGTTGGGCTGATGAATATTCTCTGGGCATGCTCACGGCAGATGAAGCATCTGATCTTCTGAATCCATCTTCGTGGATAAAATCGACACAACCAGTGTTCAAACAGTCGCCCGAGAATAATGTATTTGCACCGGGTCACAATTCATTCTTCACATCACCGGATGGAAAAGAGCACTGGATTTTGTATCATGCCAATACAGGTCCGGGTCAGGGATGTGATCATCGCAGATCACCACGCATGCAACAATTTCACTGGAAAGAAAATGGTATACCTGATTTTGGGATACCGGTAAAAACAGATTCCCTGCAACCCGCGCCTTCTGCTGCTAAATAAACTTAAACAACATAGTCATGAAGTATATCATTTTTCTTTTTGTTGCTATAGGACTCATACGGTCGGCCTATGCGCAGAAATCCGAATCGTTTGATGGACTCCACATGAACCTCGGCAACCTATACCGGTTGTCGGATGCAAAGACACGTTCGATTAGTCCAGAGAATTTTACCGGTGAGCCCGGCAAAGGCGGAATGACGTTACCGGAAAAAGGAAGCGCAGGTCATGAGGCGCGCGAATTGGGACAAGGCTGGAAAGTAAATCCATTTATAGTCATCGAACCCGGCCAGACTTTTACACTTGCAGAGATCAACGGTTCAGGTGCTATACAACACATCTGGATGACGCCCACCGGCAACTGGCGCTATTCTGTTTTACGGTTTTATTGGGATGATGAAAAAGAGCCATCCATCGAAGTCCCTGTCGGAGATTTTTTTGGTATGGGATGGGGCGAATTTGCAACGCTGAATTCATTGGCGATTACAGTTAATCCGGGCAGCGCTTTCAATTGTTACTGGGTAATGCCGTTCCGGAAGAAATGCAGGATTACCATGGAAAATATAGCAACCGAAAAGATGCGCCTATATTACCAGATAGACTATACATTGACAGATGTCCCTGCGGATGCCGCCTACTTTCATGCACAGTT
Organism: Ohtaekwangia koreensis; assembly: GCF_900167975.1. Taxonomy (GTDB): domain Bacteria; phylum Bacteroidota; class Bacteroidia; order Cytophagales; family Cyclobacteriaceae; genus Ohtaekwangia; species Ohtaekwangia koreensis. The sequence continues at coordinate 230,250 of NZ_FUZU01000004.1, read as the reverse complement.
CAGAAGAAGCAATCCTACGAAAGGATCGATCTATACTTTGGTAGATGGTATCAAAGGCAAAGGACAGTATGTTGGTACGTATATAGCGTGGGGTGTAAATAACAACGGTTGGTGGGGTGAGGGTGAAATCAAATTCTATATGGATGGTGATTCAAAGTTTCCGACTATCAACGGTACGGGTACGGAAGATTACTTCTGTGGCTCCTATAATTTTGAAAACAAAAAGACGCACCAATACCAGGAATTCTCAACGGCTTATGCGGGGCTACACCAGGTAATACGACCTGATGGAGTATATACTTCGCAACAGCGTTTTGGAATGTATCGTTGGCATATTATAGACCCCGTGCGTTTTGAAAAAGAGTTGAAGATTACTATACAGGATTTAGGATGGCGCAGTGAAGGGAGATATTTACCACAGCAATCCGATATAAGTTCGGTCGTGTTCTGGTATCAGGCTGAACCGCATGCGTCATTTCCCAAGCTTCCGGTAAAAAATGACCTCGAAGTTAATTGATACTTTTACAAATGAATAGAGTTGCTATGATGAGAATGTATATATCTTTTTGTTTGGTGCTGTTAACCGTTACAGGCTTTGCGCAGTCAACGTTTACCAATCCGTTGCTACCATCCGGAGCAGATCCATGGAGTATATATAAAGATGGATATTACTATTATACCAATACCCTGGGGAATCGCATTGACATCTGGAGGACTAAAAACCTTGCTGATCTCAAAACGGCAGAGCGTAAAACAATCTGGATACCTCCTGCAGACACGTTATATTCAAAAGAAATCTGGGCACCCGAAATTCATTTCCTGCAAGGGAAATGGTATGTATACTTTGCTGCGGATGATGGTAAAAATGACAATCACCGACTATACGTGTTGGAGAATGCTTCACCGGACCCTCTCAAAGGAACGTGGACCTTCAAAGGAAGGATTTCAGACCCCTCTGATAAATGGGCCATTGATGGTTCTGTCTTTGAGCACAACGGGCAACTCTATTTGACTTGGTCGGGGTGGGAGGGCGACACCAACGGAAGGCAGGACTTATATATAGCGAAGCTTAAAAATCCGTGGACTATAGAAGGGAAGCGTGTTATGATTTCACATCCGGAACATGATTGGGAACGACACGGAGACCTGAATGATCCGAATAACCCACCGCATGTTGATGTTAACGAAGGCCCACAGTTGCTGAAAAATAAAGATAAACTATACATTATATACTCTGCGAGCGGTTGCTGGACAGATTTCTACGCTCTGGGTATGCTTACTGCTTCTGCCAATAGTAATTTACTGAATGCAGCTTCGTGGAAGAAATCTCTGCAGCCTGTATTCAAAGAATCTTCTGAAAACAAAGTATATGCCCCCGGGCATAATTCCTTTTTTAAATCTCCGGATGGAAAGGAAGATTGGATTTTATATCACGCAAATTCAGAACCGGGACAAGGTTGTGGTAAGCATCGTTCTCCGCGTGCGCAGAAATTCACCTGGAATCCGGATGGCACACCAAACTTCGGTATACCCGTACGTGAAGGAGCTGTGCTTGCTATACCCTCTGACAAGAAATAGTATATGCCGTATAGTAAATTATATATATGTGTAATAATGTTTTTCAATTGGATTTTGCTGACCTAGCTGTTGTACGCGTTGACCGGCTGCAGTATAAAGACGGCTGGCCTTTCATCGAAACACAAAGTCCGGGTATACAATCCAAACCAGTTCCTATTATCAGAAAGAAAATCAATACTAAATAACTATGAAACAAATCAGTAAACTACTGCTGGCAGTAGCTGTCAGTGCAATGATGTTCGCGGGATGTCAACGAAAGGAGACCGTTCAGGAGAAGGATACAACGGTACCGGTACCTGCTGTAAGGGAGATATGGTCGAAAGAGCAAGCCAATGAATGGTATAAGCAATGGGGCTGGCTGCGGGGCAGTGACTTCATTCCGAGTACCGCGATCAATCAACTTGAAATGTGGCAAGCTGAATCTTTTGATACCGCTACTATAAACCGCGAATTGGGCTGGGCTGAGTCGATCGGTTTTAATTCCATGCGTGTATACTTACATCACCTTGCCTGGGAGGTAGACTCCACCGGATTCAAGAACAGAGTAAATGAATACCTCAACATCGCAGACAAGCATAAGATCTCTACATTGTTTGTTCTGTTTGATGATTGCTGGAATCCAACCTATAAGGCAGGCAAACAACCAGACCCTAAACCCGGCATTCACAACTCGGGCTGGGTACGCGATCCTGGGGATAAAATTCATGAAGATTCAACACTATATATTACGCTGGGGCGGTATACGAAAGATATACTCTCCCATTTTGCAAATGATAAGCGCATTGTGTTGTGGGATCTATACAACGAACCCGGTAACTCCGGTTATGGTAACAAGTCAATGCGGCTGTTGAAAAAAGCGTTCCAGTGGGGGAGGGAAGTAAATCCTTCACAGCCCTTATCGGTTGGCGTCTGGAATAAAGATCTCGTTGATCTGAATCATTATCAGCTTGACAACTCAGATGTTACAACCTATCACAATTACGCTGAACCACAAGAGCATAAAAAATGGATCGATAGCTTGCGTACCACTGGCCGTCCATTAATCTGCACAGAGTATATGGCGCGTACACGCAACAGTCGTTTTGACAATGTGCTTCCCATGTTGAAGGAAGAAAATATAGGGGCCTATAACTGGGGATTGGTAGCGGGTAAAACCAATACGATTTATGCGTGGGACACACCGATGGCGGATGGTAAAGAGCCGAAGGTATGGTTCCATGATATCTTCCGTAAAGATGGTACACCCTACAGCAAGGAAGAAGTAGCATTGATCAAGAAGCTCACCGGAAAATAGCTTCATCACGACTTAAAGTATAGCATGAAAAAGAGTATTGGAAGACTCATTAGTAGGACTGGCCACTGAAGAAATAATACTTAATAACGTTTCCGGAAACGTTATTTTGGACTGGAAACGCGTGTTTTGTTTATAATGTCGCGTTGAATTCAGTACTTCACACCAGTCATTAACATTTTGGGTTAATTGATTGGTTAAGTACCGGAGATCGAAAGAAGTTTGATCTCCGGTTACTATTTAAGAGAACACCTAAACCGAATTTACTTGTGGAATTGACCGTGCAGGATGTACAGAGCAAGTTCAAAGAACTATACCAGAAAGAGCCGCTGGTAGTTCGCTCACCGGGACGCATCAACTTGATAGGCGAGCACACCGATTACAATGATGGCTTCGTAATGCCTGCGGCTATAGACCGCGAAACAGTTTTTGCGATCAGCGAATCAACCGATGGAAAGTCAGAGATATACTCCATCAAATATAATCAACATTATTCTGTAGATCTGAATAACCCACAGCCTGTGAAGGCTCCGGCCTGGGCGAATTATTTACTGGGCGTTATCCGTCAGTTTGTAGATAAAGGGTATACATTGAAACCATTCCGTTGTGTGTTTGGTGGAAATATACCCATGGGTGCAGGTTTGTCGTCATCCGCTTCTGTTGAATGTGGATTTGCTTTTGCGTTGAATGAATTGAATCATCATGCCATCGACAAGAAAGAGCTTATAAAAATAGCGCAGTGGTCGGAGCATAATTTCGTAGGCGTGAAGTGTGGCATCATGGATCAGTTTGCTTCCATGATGGGTTCTGAAAATCACGTGATCCTGCTCGACTGCCGTTCGCTTGAATACCGCTACTCACCTCTGGAGCTAAAAGACTTTACCATTGTACTATGCGATTCAAAAGTAAAGCACTCCCTGGTTGACTCCGAGTATAACACACGCAGAAATGAATGCGAGCAAGGTGTAGCGATACTTAAAAAATATTATCCTGCTATTAACAGCTTGCGCGATGCAACGGAAGACATGGTGCGCAAGCATAAAGATGAGTTGAAAGGAAAAGTATTTGATCGTTGCCTATATGTAGTGCAAGAGATCGCGCGTGTACAGCTGGCGAGTCAGGACCTCGAGCGTCATGATCTGAAAGCCTTCGGAGAAAAGATGTTTGAGACACACGAAGGATTATCGAAACTATATGAAGTAAGTTGTCCCGAGCTGGACTTCCTGGTGGAACAGGCGAAAGCTTTTTCAGGAGTATGGGGTGCGCGTGTAATGGGCGGAGGATTTGGTGGCTGCACCATCAACCTGGTAAAGAAAGAAGAAGTCGGTTCATTCCTGTCCACAGTAAGGCAAGCATACGCTGACCGCTTCGGCATTGCCATGGAAACCTATATCGTTAATATTAAAGATGGCACCAGCGTTAGCAAGTCAATCGAGAAAATTACTTTACATTAGGGCATGAAAAAAAAAGTATTAGTAACCGGTGGCACGGGATACATCGGCTCTCACACCGCAGTAGAACTTATTAAGAACGGCTTCGATGTAATCATCATCGATGACCTTTCCAATTCACAGGCAGACGTATTGAACGGCATTGAAAAGATCTCCGGAGTACGTCCTGAGTTTGTCGAATTCAATCTTTGTGATGAAGCAAAACTCACCGCCTTCTTCGAAAAAAATAAAGACATAGACTCGATCATTCACTTCGCAGCCAGCAAAGCTGTTGGTGAATCGGTAGAGAAGCCGTTGTTATACTATAAGAACAATGTGCTCTCCCTTGTGTTGTTGCTCGAAGCGATGAAGAAGTATCAAATTCCAAACATCGTATTTTCATCTTCATGCACAGTATATGGTCAGCCGGATAAGCTTCCGGTAACTGAAGCAACACCCTTTAAGCCTGCTGAATCTCCTTATGGAAATACCAAGCAGATCGGAGAAGAAATACTTCGCGACACCTGCCGCGTAAACAAAGATATACAGGCTATATCCCTGCGGTATTTTAATCCCGTAGGTGCACATGAATCTGCACTGATCGGTGAATTGCCAAATGGTGTTCCGGCAAACCTCGTTCCGTTCATTACACAAACCGCTGCCGGTATACGTCAGCAGTTAATGGTGTTCGGTAAAGATTATGATACTCCCGATGGATCAGCTATGCGCGACTATATACATGTGGTTGATCTTGCTGTTGCCCACGTTATCGCGTTGAAGAGGCTGATCGATAAGAAACAAAAAAGTAATTACGAGTTCTTTAACCTCGGCACGGGCAAAGGCTTAACAGTATTGCAACTCATCCAGGTGTTTGAGAAAGTAAACAATCTCAAGCTAAACTATAAAGTTGTAGATCGCAGAGCGGGCGATGTAGAGAAGATCTATGCAGATACTACACTGGCGAATAAAGAACTGGGATGGGAGACCAAACTTGGCGTTGAAGAGATGATGCGCTCAGCCTGGCAGTGGCAGCAGAAACTTGCTGCAAAAGTATAAATACCTCCATGGATGCAGGTGCTCTCTGGATGCACTTGTGAAATGGATTTTTAAAGTATATATCTGAAGAACGATGACGCAGTTTGATTTAAAGGATCATTCCCATAGACGCTATAATCCGTTGACCGGAGAGTGGATTCAGGTTTCACCACACCGTTCGAAGCGGCCGTGGCAAGGCCAGGTTGAGAAGACGGGTACGCAGACGCTGGTCGCATTCGATCCAACGTGCTACCTCTGTCCCGGCAACGTGCGGGCGAACGGAGAAGTGAATCCTGCCTATACTTCGACCTATGCGTTTACAAATGACTTCGCTGCATTGGTGGATGATGTTCCAACAGGTGAATTCCGCGACAGCGAATTACTCATAGCGAAAAGTGAAGCAGGAGTCTGCCGCGTTATTTGTTTCTCACCTCGTCATGATCTCACGGTAGCCGAAATGGATACGGCCGGTATCCGTAGCGTTGTAGACCTGTGGATTGAAGAGTATACCACGCTCAGCAAAAACAAGAACATCGAGTATATCCAGATCTTTGAAAATAAAGGTGCCGTGATGGGATGTTCCAATCCGCACCCGCACGGACAAATCTGGGCACAGCAATCTATACCTGTAGAGCCTGCTAAAAAGCAGCAGCACCAGTTTGAATACTTCAAACGTAAAGGCACTACTATACTTTCGGATTATTGGAATCTGGAGTTGAAATATAAAGAGCGTATTGTTTTCGAGAATGATCACTTTGCTGTAGTCGTTCCCTTCTGGGCAATATGGCCTTTCGAAACCATGATCATTCCGAAGCGTGCTATGGCCCGCATCACGGACATGACTGAAGCGGAGCGCGATACTTTTGCAGATGCCTATCGCAGAATGGCTGCACGTTACGATAACCTGTTTGAAGTGTCGTTCCCATATTCAGCAGGTATACATCAGGCACCCAGCGATGGTGAAGCGCATGCCGAATGGCATTGGCACATGGTGTTTTATCCTCCGTTGTTGCGATCTGCCACCGTGAAGAAATTTATGGTGGGATATGAAATGCTGGCCAATCCGCAAAGAGACATTACCCCAGAATTCAGCGCCGATCGCCTGCGTTCACTTTCTGATATTCATTTCAAAAATCGAGTAGTTTCTGAGATACCAAACCCCTAAGTTTATGCGAAAGCTTATTATCTATACCTTATTCGTAAGTGTAATTATGTCACAAGCCTGTAAAAAGAAAGAAGAAATACAAACTCCAGCGGCCGATACCGTAGCCGTTGCGAAAGCCTCTGTTACCAAAGCTTCGTTCGGAAAGTTACCCGATGGACAAGAGGTGAGTGTATATACACTAAAGAATAAGAACGGCATCGAATTACAAGTGATCAACTACGGTGCTATTGTTACCTCACTGAAAGCACCTGATAAGAATGGTACATTGGAAGACATCGTGCTCGGCTTTGATTCATTAGCCGGCTATCTTACCCCTGCTCCATATTTCGGAGCCGTTGTAGGACGCTATGGAAACCGTATCGGCAAAGGTAAATTCAAACTCGATGGTAAAGAATATACCCTTGCACAGAATAACAATGGCCAGCATCTTCACGGAGGATTGAAAGGCTTTGATAAAGTATTCTGGAATATAGAAGAAGCACCATCCACGGAAGGTGTAGCGCTTAAACTTACCTATCTCAGTAAAGATATGGAAGAAGGTTATCCCGGTAACCTGAACGTTGAAGTCCTATATATACTCACCGACAACAACGAGTGGAAGATCGAATATAAAGCCACCACAGATAAGAAGACGATCGTTAATCTTACACAACATTCTTATTTCAACCTTACGGGAAATGCAAAGCGTGACATCCTCGAGCATAAACTCACCTTGCATGCCGATAAACTTGTACCAGTAGATAAAGTATTGATCCCTACCGGGGAATTAACGGACGTGACCAACACACCTTTTGATTTCAGAAATGAAACTGTAATCGGAGCGAGAATCAATGATAAAGATCAACAACTTGAATTAGGCCTTGGCTATGACCATTGCTGGGTGCTTTCATCAAGCGACAGCGTGAAGCTTGCTGCCAGTGTATATGAGCCTACATCCGGTCGCTACCTGGAAGTATATACCTCCGAACCAGGGATCCAGTTTTATTCCGGAAATTTCCTGGATGGCTCTCTTACCGGAAAAGGCGGAGTACAGTATAAGCATCGTTATGGACTTTGCCTCGAGACTGAGCACTATCCGGATTCACCAAACAAACCTGCTTTCCCCAGCGTAGTACTGAACCCGGGGGAGACATACTCCACGCAGACTACCTATAAATTCTCGACCAAGTAATTGATTGTGTATTAAGAATAAAAGCGAAGCTGTTTCTGAATATGATTTCAGGAACAGCTTCTTTTTTGCCGATGGTCATTAAAAAATTTGCCAGATGTGGAATACAACGAAGAAATATTTTGTCGTTTCAAAAAGAACATTCATTTTTATCGATTGAACGAACGTGTGAAGTGCGCTTTACCTATAATTATTTTGCTAAACCAAACTGAATTTTCCTGAACCATGCGACAATTACAAACTGTTGACTACGTAGTCTTCCTGATTTACTTCGTCATCGTGGCCGGTTATGGCTACTGGATCTATCACAAAAAGAAAAAAACAGCTACCGATTCTAAAGATTTCTTCCTCGCAGAAGGATCGCTCACCTGGTGGGCGATAGGTGCTTCGCTGATTGCTTCCAATATATCTGCCGAGCAGTTTATCGGAATGTCGGGCTCAGGATTTAAAATGGGACTCGCCATTGCAACGTACGAGTGGATGGCTGCCGCTACGCTGATGATCGTGGCTATTTTCTTCATGCCGATCTATCTTAAAAATAAGATCTATACCATGCCGCAGTTCCTTACACAGCGATATGGTCCGACAGTAAGTACCATCATGGCGATCTTCTGGCTGTTGCTATATGTAGTCGTGAATCTTACTTCTATACTATATCTTGGGGCACTTGCCGTGACCACTGTATCCGGTATACCTTTCTGGACGTGTATGATCGGTCTTGCCGTGTTTGCAATCTTTATCACACTGGGTGGAATGAAGGTGATCGGGTATACCGATGTTATACAGGTATTCTTCCTGATCCTCGGTGGACTTGCTACAACGTATCTCGCCATGGATTTGGTATCACAACATTTCAATACAACGGGTGTAGGAGAGGGCTTCAACTTGATGATGTCTAAAGCGAACGACCATTTTCACATGGTACTCGATAAGAGTAATCCGAGTTATCTCGATCTTCCCGGTCTTACGATTTTAATTGGTGGTATGTGGATTGTAAACCTGAACTATTGGGGCTGCAACCAGTATATAACACAACGTGCGTTGGGAGCTGATCTTCCTACAGCGCGTAACGGTATCTTGTTCGCAGCGTTTTTGAAGTTGCTGATGCCGATCATCGTTGTACTTCCCGGTATAGCGGCTTATGTTCTATACCAGGATGGAATGTTCCAACAGGATATGCTTGCCAACGGTGAATTAAATCCGGACCGTGCTTATCCCGTATTGTTGAACTTGCTTCCTGTAGGATTAAAAGGGCTTGCGTTCGCAGCGTTAACAGCCGCGATCGTTGCATCCCTTGCGGGGAAAGCAAACAGTATATCTACCATCTTTACGCTGGATATATATAAGAAGTTCTTCAACGCTAATGCTTCAGAAAAGCAACTTGTATACATCGGACGTGTAGCCGTAGTAGTAGCGATGATCATCGCGATCATTATATCACCATTCCTGGGCATCGATAAGAAGGGAGGCTTCCAGTATATTCAGGAATATACCGGCTTCGTGTCTCCTGGTATATTTGCCATCTTTATTTTAGGGTTCTTCTGGAAGCGTACGAATTCTGCAGCTGCAATGGCCGCAGCGTTGATTACGTTCCCGTTATCAATCCTGTTGAAGTTCTTGCCAAAGATGACCGACTTATCTTTCCTGAGCGGCATGGGCTTCTCTGCGCTGAACGCTGAAACAGGTCTCTATGAAATTCCATTCCTCGATCGGATGGGTTTTGTATTTCTCATCTGTGTTTTCGTCATGGTAGTATTAACGTTGATGGATCCGAACAGCAAGAAAAATCCGAAAGGCCTTGAAGTTGATGCGAGCATGTTCAAACCAAAAGGTGCGTTTGCCGTTGGTGCTATGATCGTAGTAGGAATTTTAGCGATGCTATATATTGTATTCTGGTAAAAGGTTTGTCGTTAATGTCAACATAATTAATGTTGATAATTTGAATAAAAAGGCTCGGATAATTTATCCGGGCCTTTTGTTTTTAGAAGATATAGATGTTGTATAAAATGAGTTTTATTTCATCGAGGACGATTGCTCGGATCATTTTGCATAGCCGATGCGCGGTGATAATATTCCATTTCATAGTTATAGCGCAGTCGCGCATTGTAATCTTCTGTGATGCATGACAATCAAAGATTGTCATGCATCACAGAAGATACCTATACTTTTGCAGACCGCCAGCGGTCTGCAAAAGAGATGCAATATGACGTTTTTTAAAATACTTTAAGCTCAAGTTTTTAGGGTAAGATTGTAATCCTCCAAGGACATCTTTCCGGAAATACAGACGCTATAGTTTGGAGAATTAGTGATCTTCAATTTTACTTGCCGTAAACATGCGCCTTCGATTTGCTGTAAAAAATATATTGGCCCTGCGTATAGCATATCGAGCAGTCAACACATCGATCAGCTTGCTAATTTTCGGTTGAGGAGAAGTTGTTTCTAACGGACAACAGTTCTTACGCAAATAGCACTTATGGAGTATACTCTTGCCTCTTGCAGGCCGCCACCGTTCTGCAAAGAGATGAACCGTAATTTTCTGGTTTGAAGAACTAGTGATTTGTAATTTGCTTATACTTAATGTTGACTGCGATAAAAATATATTGTCCCAGTGCTAGTATATCAGAGCATCAATGCGGCAAATCGATTTACTTACCTATTTCGTGGAGGGATATTGTTTTTCTGCTGACAAGTAATTGCCAGTCAGCTTCATTACTTTATGAGGTATATACATTTAACACTTTTGGCCGCTAGCGGTCAAAGAAATCTTAAAAATGATTGGTTCGCAAATCAACGATTTGCGAACCAATCATTTTTTTTAATGCGCGCCTGCGATTTGTCTATGAAAAAGTATATCGTTCCCGCGCATATTTATATCGAGCATCAATGCTTTTGCATTCGCGCAACTTCGATAGGGAACGTATTTTTCATGGAGATAAGAAATCCCCAGTCAGCTTCATAACAATGAATTATATACTTTATGCTTTGCCGACCGCTAGCGGTCGATAAAGTAAAAGTTTCAGCAGTTCGTGAATCGCAGATTTACGAACACTGAAACTTTTTCAATGCGCGCCTGCGATTTCTCTATGAAAAACTATATCATTCCCGCGCATAATTAGATCAAGCAATCAATGCACCACTATTCGAGCAACTTGCTGTCTTCGATAGAAGAATGGTTCTTCACGGCGATAAGCAATCCTCAGTCAGCTTCGCTACAATGAATTATATACTTCATGCTTTGCCGACCGCTAGCGGTCGATAAAGTAAAAATTTCAGTGGTTCGCGAATCGCAGATTTGCGAACACTGAAATTTTTTAATTGCGCTCCTGCGATTTTCCTATGAAAAACTATATCATTCCCGCGCAAAATTGCATCAAGCGATCAATGCACCACCATTCGAGCAACCTGCCGATTTCCGTAACGAAAACTTTATTCAACGCAAGCAATCCCAACGCAACTTACTTTATGAACATCGCTCACTCGAAAAAAGAGCCCATAAAAAACCTGTATTATCGGGTACATCACTGACCAGTAAAAATTGAAACAATCATCCCATCAACAACCTACCACTTCTGACAATAACTTCTTATCTTCACACTATGAACCGTATCGACCGACTTACCGCTATATTAATCCACCTTCAGACGAAACGCGTTGTAAAGGCAGAAGAAATGGCTGAACGATTCGAAATCAGTCTCCGAACTGTTTACCGTGATGTGAAGGCTTTGATGGAAGCGGGCGTTCCGATTGGTTCTGAAGCCGGCAAAGGATACTTCATTGTCGATGGCTTCCATCTTCCTCCCGTCATGTTCACACAGGAAGAAGCCAGTGCCATGCTCGTAGCGTCCAAGCTGGTAGAGCGCATGACGGATAAATCGATCCAGAAAACATTTGAATCAGCTCTGATGAAAATCAAAGCTGTGTTGAATGACAATGAAAAGGATCACCTTGAAAATTTACAGACCTATATACAAGTGTATAAGTCGTTTGCTTCCGAGAAAAATGAATTTCCGGATAACTTCATGACAGATATACAGAAAGCTATCGTCAGCAAACAAGTTGTACGCATAGATTATAGCAGCAATCAAGGTGATGTCACGGAGCGTATCATTGAGCCTATCGGGTTGTTCTACTATAGCTTTGCCTGGCATCTTATAGCCTGGTGCAGGTTGCGAAATGGCTACCGCGATTTCAGAACAGACCGCATCATGAATCTGAAAAATACAGGTTCAACTTTTGATGATCGCAATCGCTATACCTTGAAAGAATACCTGCAGAGTCTCAAGCACTCTAATCAGGATATGCAGGAAGTAAAATTACTTTTTGATAAACCGGTAACGGGTTATATGTCCTATGCCAAACATTATTACGGCTTGGTGTCAGAGGAAGATCTCGGGGATAAAGTAAGAATGAATTTTCTGGTGGGTAACCTGCGCCATTTTTGTCGCGGTGTATTGCAGCAAGGGAGCACAGTAGAGATTGAATCTCCGGAAGAAGCAAAAACTATTACACAAGAACTGGTTGAGGAACTCTACGCGCACTATGTAAAAGTAGGGGCGATGTATTAGAAGTGAACCTACTAGTTATCCATCATTGACTCCATTCTTTTCAAATCCGGCCTATAGAAAGGTGAGCCCTTCTCGACTAACAACAACCTATATCTGCCACCAATGCGTTGTGACTTTTTCCGGATCAGCATCATTGGCAATCCGGCAGCAACCATAATGATGGAAGCCCTCGTAACATCCTGATCAAAACTTTGATCCCCCTTTACGATAGAAACATTGATCTGGTCAATCAAAAAATACCCGGCACCGCCGATTACCAGTAGTCCACCTACTACATTTCTGAAACTATGCTGATGAAAGTAAATGCGTTCGATGGAATGGAATGGTACTATATCTTTATGCGCCAGCACAGCCGTGTCATATACATTGCTGACGTAGCTTCTTTTACGATTTGAACTTCCTTTTACTTTGTAGATAATCTCATCGCCTATATATAGGCGCAGTTTTATTTTTTCACCTTTGAGCAACACAAGTTGCTTTTGGGCAATACAGGCAGGGACAGCGAGTAGCAATCCCAGAACCATACCTATAAAGAATTGTTTCAACCAGATGATAATTTAAAGATCCAAAGGTACCGAATGCTGATGATCTAAAAGCAGAAAAAGTTCTAAAGGTGTAGATTCCCGTGAATTCTGACGAGGTTTTGTTAGCAACGGCAGGACTACCTGGTCATTTTTAAGTTGTTCGAATTTTATAGTAAATGGTTTGAAAATTGTAAGCCTGCCTTTTCGTGATCCGATACATTTGTTGTGTTAAATCGATTTGAAGTCAGTACAATCTGTTCTTGTTAGTTCCGCTGCTTCTGGTGGCATTGATATCCTGAGCACCAGGCGTAATCTGCGGGGAATAATTTTATATATAGTACTGACTCCGTTTAGTAACCATAAACATGAAAAGACCATGAAGTACAGAAAATTAGGCAACACCCCTGAAAAACTTTCCGCTATAGGGCTGGGATGTATGGGAATGAGTTTTGCGTATGGAGCAACCGATGATAAAGAGTCGATTGCAACATTACACCGCGCGCTGGATCTGGGTATAAATTTCTGGGATACGGCAGATATGTATGGACCGTATACAAATGAAGAATTGATCTCACAGGTACTCGTACCAAATCGTAATAAAGTTTTTATCGCGAGTAAATTCGGTTTTCGCTTTCGCGATGACAAGACTACCTATTTTGATGGTTCACCGGAATACCTGCGTACTGCCGTAGAGGGAAGTTTGAAACGATTGAAGGTGGATGTGATCGATCTATACTATGCCCATCGTATAGATCCAAATGTACCGGTAGAAGAAATGGTAGGAGCGATGGCAGATCTTGTTACGCAGGGAAAGGTACGTTACCTGGGATTGTCCGAAGCATCGGTGGCTTCTATTCGTAAGGCACATGCTATACATCCCATCACGGCACTGCAAAGTGAATACTCGCTGCTTACACGCGATGTCGAAAAAGAAATACTTCCGGTGTGTCGTGAGTTGGGTATAACATTCGTTCCATATAGTCCGTTGGCTCGTGGGCTTGTAACCAACACAGTACATAAGGATTCACTTGCTGCAACAGATTTCAGAAGAAATCTGCCGCGTTTCGATGATCAACACTGGGATAACAACGAGCAACTGGCAAATCGTTTTGCGACCCTTGCTGCACAACGTCAATGTACACCGGCACAACTTGCTATAGCATGGGTGTTGGCTCAGGGTGATGATGTGATCCCGATTCCGGGTACGAAGAAAAGAAAGTACCTGGAAGAGAATGCAAAAGCAGCGGACATAATATTGACGCCCTCAGATCTGCGTACGTTGGAAACATTGGTAAATGAATTTCCAAATATAGGCAACCGGTATAGTGAAGGAGCCTTGAAGATGGTGAATCATTAATGAAAAATATACCTGTGCCTATATTTATTTGTAAGAGATTAAAAATATAAAACAAAAAAGCATGAGTGAAACAATTGCATTTATAGGATTGGGCAACATGGGAACTCCCATTGCTAAAAATTTAATCGCCAGTGGCTATACGGTTAAACTATATAATAGATCCCCGGAAAAAGTAAAAGGCTTAGTTGCATTGGGTGGTCATTCAGCTTCAACGATAGGCGAAGCCGTTAAATCTGCAGATATAGTCATTACCATGTTAAGCGATGATCATGCCGTAAACGCAGTCTCTGAAGAGATACTTCCAGCACTCAAGAGGGGAAGTATACATTTGTCGATGAGTACCATCAAAGCGGATACATCCAAACAACTGGCGGAAAAACATGAAGCACGCGGTGCCGTCTACCTCGCTTCACCCGTTATGGGCCGTCCTCCGGCTGCGGAAGCGCGGCAGCTATTTATACTCCTCTCGGGTGACGCTGCCGCCAAAGAAAAAGTAAAGCCTGTACTTAGTGCAATCAGTCAGCGAACTTTTGATTTTGGTGACGCGCCCTATACTTCACATACTGTAAAGCTTATGATGAACTTCATGATCTTTACAATCGTAGAGCTGTTGAGTGAAGTAATGCTGATGGCCGAGAAGTCTGGTATCGATAAAAATATATTGTTGGACACTATGTTGAATACTATATATGGTGCTCCGGTGGTAAAGATCTATGGCCCTCTGATCATAAAAGAAGAAGACAACCCCAATGGCTTTGGAACGCAACTCGCTAACAAAGACCTTCGCCTTGCGCAGGAAACTGCATCGGAGGTTGGTGCCCAGTTGCCATTGGCAGAAGTAGTGCGAACTCACTTTGAGGCAATCATTGCTGCAGGAGGAGGAAAGAAAGACCTGCCTATGTTGGTTTCGTATTTGAGAGAGCAGAGTGAGGAGGTTGTCAAGTAAATTTAATCGGTGCACGAAGGACACAAAGGATACACAAAGTTACACAGAGGTATTTGAAGATCTCTGTGTGCAACTTTGTGCGCATTCCTTAGTGCTCTTTGTGTTCTGGATTTATATAATATCTGTTTCATTTCGTTCGATAGAAGCGTATACTTACATCTTGATGTATCTATATGATTACTTCCCGGATTAAAACTCTCTTGCTTGTCGTTATACTTTTTGCTGTCCATGCAAATGGTAAGGCTCAAAAGAAATCACTCGCCACGGCGATTGATCAGGTTGTTCGATCCATTGATGCCCAGACCGGAGTTGCTATACTTCATATCGAAAACAGAGATACTGTATCGGTTCATGGTAAAGCGCATTTCCCGATGCAAAGCGTTTTTAAATTTCCGTTAGCGATGGCTGTGTTGCATGCGGTAGAGGAAGGTAAATTTACCCTCGATCAAAAAATCCATGTCCGGAAGGAAGATCTGCTTGCTAATACCTGGAGTCCGATGGCTAAGAAATATCCTGAGGGAAATGTAGACGTGCCGTTGCACGAGCTGCTGATGTATACTGTATCCTTCAGCGATAACAGTACGTGTGATATACTATTTCGGTTGATGGGAGGTGTTAAAAATGTGCAGAAGTATATTCATGATTTAGGTATAAAATCAATCGCTATTGTTGCTACAGAGGAAGAGATGCACCGTGAATGGAGTGTACAATTCACCAATTGGTGTGAGCCGGTCGCCATGGTACAGTTGCTCGATATTTTGTATAAACAGAAAGCACTTTCCAAAGACAATACCGAGCTGCTTTTAAAATGGATGATAGAAACTCCAACCGGTGCGCACAGAATTAAAGAATTACTACCTGCCGGAACTATTGTTGCGCACAAAACCGGCACAGGTGGCCCGGATGATAAAGGTGTTATAGGTGCCATCAATGATGTTGGTATCGTTACCTTGCCGAATGGTAAGCATATTGCCATTGCAGTATATATATCGCGAACTACCGATGAGAAAAAAGCTGAGGAGGCCATCGCGAAGATCGCAAAGGTTGCCTATGATTATTATACAGGTCAGTAATTATAGAGGCATATTTGTCCGGATATTCCCTATACATATACCATGTTTAAACGCAGGTGTATTGGCTAATCCTTTCACTTAAATTCAAAAATCAGTCTATCCCTGATTCTAAAGTTCCAGGAATTCTGTTAGTTTACTTTCATGAATGCAGGAGTTACCCGTTGTGCCCCTTGTTATTCTAGCCGAAAAAAGTTTCGGAATATGATAGCCGATGTAAATGAATTTTCCGCTATATGAAAGCAAATAAAAAACTCCCTCTTCCTGTAAAGCATTTTCTTTCCATCCCCTGCGGGCCACCGGGAGATCATTAGATTAGATACTTTTTCTCTATACATCTGCGCGTATATACCGTGCAGACTGGCATTACTATCCATATTGGTTGTCCGTAATACTTAATTTATTGATACATGAAACTCAACATCCGTCAACAGATTCTATTATTGATTGGTATTAATTCCGTTTTGATTATACTGGTACTATATATCAGCTATTCCGGTATTGTTAATATCAATAGCGCGAGGGATAACTTTGTACATAAAGCAAGGCAGTTAAACTACCTGCTGGTAGCACAGAACATGCGCGATAATGTGCGTGGAATTATTTATAGAGGTTTCGCCGTAGACCGCTCCAATGAGAAAGAAATCACCGAAATTAAAGATGAATTCCAGACACAACTGAATGCATTCATCTCGAATACGGAGCGGCTTGTAGAAATGGATGATACAGATTCACTACTGAGTCAGATTAATGCGAAGGCAAAAGAGTTCGCTGTTTTTTCAACAACACTGTTCTCAAAGGAGATGGATGGTGATGCAGAGTCTTTTCTTATTATAAATGACTTCCCGGCATTATACAATAGTCTTGTAGTGCCGATGAATGTATTAAACGCGAACATTCAACGAAATTATGCTATACTCGAAGAAGAAAGTAATTCTACTGCAAAGGCATCACTGTCAGGTATATTTTCAATCTCTATATTCTCGATATTAGGATCAATTGTCATAAGTATATTAATCTCAAATAGAATTTCTAGACGGATCAATCGTGCCAGCAATATTATTTCGGAAGTGAGTATAGGAAAACTTCCGGAACGAAATGATGCTACGGGATCAGACGAAGTGGGAGTGATGTTAAAGTCACTGAATAATTATCTTGATTCAGTTACCGAGACTGTGAAGTTTGCTGTGCAGGTAGGGAAAGGAAACCTGAATGCAGAGTATAAAGCACTGAGTGAGTACGATCAACTAGGACACTCGCTTTTGGAAATGCGTAATAATCTGAAGAAGGTTTCGCAGGAAGATGAAAAGCGGAATTGGACATTGAATGGCATGGCGAAGTATGTGGAGATCAGCCGAAGGGAATCACATGACATTGAAAGCTTTGCTGAACATGTTCTTTCATACCTGGTGAAATATTTGAAAGTAAACCAAGCTTTTTTCTATACCGTTGAAGAAAAAGAAGACCAGGAAGTACTCATGCTAAAAGCCGCTTATGCATGGGATAAAAAGAAGCAACGTCAGCATGAGATTGAAAAAGGAAACGGGCTTACAGGACAAGTATGGCAGGAGGGTTCGATGATGTATCTCCGGGATATACCAGGCGACTATATACGAATTACTTCAGGACTTGGTACCGCGGCACCACGCAACCTGGTTATCCTTCCTTTGAAAATAAATGAAGTCGTCTATGGAATGATCGAGATCGCTTCATTTCAGGATATAGAATCCCATGAGTTAAATTTCCTGGAAAAGATTGCAGAGAATATAGCCTCTACCTTGGCGAATGTGCAGACGGCCGAGAAAACGAAAGAGTTGCTATACCAGTCACAGGAGCAAACGGTAAGACTACACGCACAGGAAGAAGAGATGCGACAGAGCATGGAAGAAATGCAAGCCACACAAGAGGAACTGGCGCGCAAGGAGAAGGAGTATATGCAGCAGATCTTCAAATTAAAAGAGGAGCTAAAGGCGTATGGCAAAGTGCTTGAGCAGAATGAAAGTAGATTAGAAGAAGAAGATATGAAAGATCAACTGGAAGAAGCTCTTCGTAAACAGGGAGAGATGGCGGGAGGCATATTGATCAATCGATCTTTGCTCTAAGATGAAATAATTTATAAATCGGAAGAGAATTTATTTCATCGTGTGATTTGAATAGTACGATGGAAAAAAGATATTCGTGCATAAAATAATCTCTTCATTTTATGCTCGGACTTCGAACAGCGATCTATAAGGTATCCGATTTGCAAGAAGCAAGGGAATGGTATACTAAAGTCTTTCATACAAAACCATACTTTGATGAGCCGTTCTATATAGGCTATAACATCGGTGGTTACGAATTAGGCTTGCAACCGGAAGAGACTCCTGTTACCGTTAAGAATGAAAGCGTACTGGTATACTGGGGTGTTACAAATGTAAACCAGGAGTATAAACGGCTCATTGAACTTGGCGCTACGAATCACGAAGAGCCTCAGAATGTAGGAGGGGAGATTATGGTAGCAACCGTAAAAGATCCATGGGGAAATATACTCGGTATAATTTATAACCCTGAATTTAAGTTGCCCTAGCAGGCTACTGCTGATGCGTATGCAGCATCTTTACAACGGCATCATGAATGAGTTCAGGATTGCTCCACGGAACAAAGTGATTCATACTATCCACCATCACAAAATCGACAGGAGCATTTACTAACATTTTTTTTGCAAAGTCTGCATTCGCAGGATCAACCAATACATCTTTCTGTCCCTGTATAACAATTACAGGGCACTTGATATTTTTCCACAACGGAAGCATCTCTTCCAGTTGAGGTTTCAAATGGTAGATCTCTTCATTGGATGCGCGAAACGATCGTGGTAAAATCCAGCTGAGAAAAGGTGTAGCGAGTGGCGCACGAAACCAAGTCTCATCAGGTTCCAGCTCCGGATCAATAGACCCGGCTACAATGATCAGTCCATCCACAAGCTCTGGGTAATCCATAGCCATACGCGCAATGAGTGGACCTCCTAATGAATGACCCACCAGTATAATCGGACGATTCGCGTTGTGCTTTTCAAGTATGGGTTTCAATAATAAAGCCTGCTTGTGCAGAGAACCTTCTCCGTTACCGAAGTTGGAGTAGCCGAACCCTGGCCTGTCCGTTGTAATTAATAACGCCTGGTGTGATAGCGTTGTATCTTTCAGGAAATGAATGAAGGCACTGAGTGAACCGGGAGAGCCGTGAACAAACAACACGAGTGGCTTGGATGTATCACCGGCTTCAACATAATGTATTTCGCGAAAGCCACTTTTATAGGAGTGTTGTGATCCCTGTATATTATTCTCTGTAAAAAACTTGTCGACTTCTTTCGGACTCATGCGAAACGTCATGCACGCATGCATACCTGTCATTATAGCAACAAACACGATTAGGATGATGATCTTTATTCGCTTCATTGTCCTGTCCGTTAAGTATAGCAGTTAATGATTATTGGTGAGTAGTTATCGTGATCAGGTTTACGCGAAACGTTCTTAAAATATAAACCCCTTCTCGTTGGAGAAGGGGTTTAAATTAAATCTGTTTACTTAGAGGTTCAGCAGCTTTTTATACTTTGCGTTGTCGTGTAGAATTTCAGTGGCTTTCTTCACATCATCATCATACTTGAAGCCAGCTTCAATGCTGCCTTTTTCAAGATGGTAACGAGCAACTATATCTTCTTCCAGTAACAGCTTGATCTCATCTTTGTAGAGTACCAATTCATTCTTTTTACTTTCAGCAATCCGGTTGCTGATCTGATCGAGCTGGCCTTTCAGTTCGCTATAGTATTTCTCTTTCTTCGCTTCTTCAGAAAATTCCTGCAGCTCGTATTCGAGATATGATTTATACTTATAGTTTTTGTCCTTCATCCAAACTATAAATTGCTGGTATTCTTCTTCCGTTAAAGAAAACGTGCGCGGGTTTACTGGTTCTGGATGTTTGAATGCATACTGCGTAGCGAAGTCAAACAGAAATCCCTTTTCAAATAAAACCTGCGTGAGTACATGCGCTTCTTTTGGTTCTGTTTTAATATCCGGGTCAATGCCACCACCATCGTATACCGTACGTCCTGAAGAAGTTTTGAATGCACGCTTGATAGAATCCGGAATAGAGCCAACACTTCCATCTTCCCTGCGATGTGTATAGTCGAGCACCTGGATGCAGCGGCCTGTAGGCGTATAATATTTTGCTGTTGTAACTTTTAATTGGGAATTATAGGAGAGAGGACGACTTACCTGCACCAGTCCTTTACCGTACGACTTTTCTCCAATGATCACACCACGATCGTAATCCTGAAGCGTACCAGCAACAATTTCAGAAGCCGATGCACTGCCGCGGTTAATGAGAACCGTTACCGGGATTTCAGTATCCACCGGAGTATTCAAAGTTTCGTAGTTCAGATTGTTCTCGGGTATCTTTCCCTTTGTGCTCACCACCAATTTTCCTTTTGGAAGAAACAGGTTTGTGATGTTTACCGCTTCAATTAAAAGTCCTCCCGGATTTCCGCGAAGGTCGAGTATCACACTTTTAGCGCCTTTCTCTTTCAACGCCGTAAGTGCATTCTTTACTTCTTTGGCTGCATCAGGTGTAAAGTCCGACAGCTGGATATAGGCCACGTCATTGCCCACCATGCCATAGTATGGTACATTGTTTACTTTGATCTTTTCGCGCTTGAATTCTATACGCAACGGCTGCTCTACACCTTTACGCTTCACCGTAAGCGTAACCGGTGTTCCTACCTGGCCTTTCATCAAATGGCCAGATTCCTCGCGTGTAAGTTTTGCAAGCTCTATATCATTTATCTTCTGAATCTCATCTCCGATTTTTAAACCGCCCTTCTGTGCGCCATAACCTTCCATAATCATTGTTACAACGGTACGGTTACCGATTTCCCGCGTTATAGCACCAATGCCTCCGTACTGTCCGGTATTTACCGTTCTATAGTCTTCTACCTCATCTTCCGGTATATAGTTTGTATACGGATCAAGCGAATTCAGCATCGCATCTATACCTGTGCGAATGAGTTTGTTGGGATTAACATCATCTACATATAGCGCATTCACCTCTTTGAAGAGAGTCGCGAATATGTCGAGGTTCTTGGCGATTTCGAAATAGCGCTCAGCCGGTTTGGTAAACGACAGGGCTATCAGCGCAACCAGAACAATTGAAAAGGCGAATAATTTTTTTCTTGTAATCATGGGTAATTCTATTCAACGCAAAATCTTAGCTCACGAATGATTTTAATTTAAGTACTGGAAAATTCATCATTTTAAATATAAAAAGTGTAAGGATGTATGGTATTCTTCGTTATTTTTATCGATTCCTAAAAATCTTTATTACATGATCAAAACCTTTTGGCGTACTGCTATAGTCGCCCTGCTTTTTTTATGCGCTTGTCAAAATAAAAACAGTAAGTATGAGCTCAAAACAGGCGAAAGCAACGGCTACTCGTATGAGTATGTCACCAACGACCCTCTGAAGGTAAGAATTTATACGTTAAAGAACGGTTTGAAAGTCTACCTGAGCCAATACAATGCGGAGCCTCGTATTCAAACTCAGATTGCGGTGAAGGCCGGTGGTAAAAACGATCCCGCCACGAACACAGGTCTCGCGCATTACCTTGAACACATCATGTTTAAAGGTACTGCGGATTTTGGTACACTCGATTGGAAAAAAGAATCGGTATACCTCGACAGTATTGAGCATATGTTTACACACTATGGGACCTTAAAAGATTCTATCGAGCGTGTAGAATATTATAAGCTCATCGACCAGGTATCTAACGAAGCATCCAAGTATGCTATTGCGAACGAGTATGATAAAATGGTGAGCGAACTGGGAGCGCGTGGTACCAATGCCTATACTTCGGAAGATCGTACAGTATATATCAACGATATTCCTGTGAATCAATTGGAAAACTGGTTGCAACTGGAGGGAAATCGCTTTCAGAAAATTGTGCCCCGTTTATTCCACACTGAACTCGAGGCCGTATATGAAGAGAAAAACCGAAGTCTGGACAATGATTATTGGAAGACTTTTGAAACGTTATACAGCGCTATATTTACAAAGCATCCTTACGGGACACAAACGGTTATCGGTACTATTGATCATCTTAAGAATCCTTCTATAACCGAAATCAAGAATTACTTTGATACATACTATCGTCCGAACAACGTGGCAATCTGTTTGAGCGGTGATCTCGATTATGATAAAACGATAGCGTTGATCGACAAATCATTTGGTAACTGGAAACCCAATGAGCAACTGCCGACATGGAGCAAGGTGGATGAAGATCCGATTGCAACCCCTATAGCAAAAGAAGTGTATGGCCCGGATGCAGAATGGATTAACATCGGCTTCAGGTTCAATGGAAGAAATAGCGAGGACTATAAATTGCTTACGTTAACAGATATGATCTTGTCCAATTCACAGGCTGGGGTTATGGATATAAACTTGAAGCAGAAACAAAAAGTAATAGAGCCATCAACGTATGTAGACGAGCTTAACGATTATGCGATCCATACATTTTCAGGTCGCCCCCGGGAAGGACAAAGTCTGGAAGACGTGAAGAAGTTATTGCTGGAACAAGTTGAACTGGTAAAGAAGGGCGAGTTTGAAGATTGGCTTCTGGAAGCCACGATCAACGACTTGAAGAAATCAAAGATCCAGGGATCCGAGCGTAACTGGTCGCGCTCAAATGATCTGGTGATGGCGTTCACCAATAATATACCATGGCAAAACTATATTTCGGAGACAGACGATCTGCGCAAGATCACCAAAGAAGATATTGTGAAGTTTGCCAATGAGCATTACAAGGAAAATTACGTGGTGGTATATAAACGCAGTGGTAAAGATCCGAATGCGCTGAAGGTAGATAAGCCAGCGATCACGAAAGTGACTTTAAACAAAGAGGACAAATCTCCTTTCCACGAAACGATCCTTAAAAATAAAGCCGAGAAACTGAAGCCTGTATTTATCGATTACGAAAAAGATATACAGAAGCTGAAGATGAATAAGGAAGTTGAGGTGCTCTATACTCCCAATACAGAAAATGAATTGTTCTCGCTATACTATTTGTCGGATGTGGGAAGTAACAACAATCCGAAAATGAATGTAGCCGTGGAATATCTACAGTATCTGGGTACAGAGGAGATGGCCGCGGAAGATTTCAAGAAAGAGTTTTATAAACTAGGCTGTAACTTTGGTGTGTCAGCAGGAGAGGATCAAACCTATATATATCTTACTGGTCTTAGTGAGCATATGGACAAAGCGATGCAGCTTTTTGAAAAGTTGCTGGCAGCTCCTAAAGCAGATGACGAAGCATTGAAGAAAATGTTGGATGGCATTTTCAAGAAACGCGAAGACAGTAAAAAGAATAAGGGTACTATTATGTTTGAGGGATTGATGAACTATGGATTATATGGTCCGAAATCTCCGTTCACCAATGTATTGAGTAATAGAGAACTTCGTGAAGTAAAGGCTGATGAGTTGATTGACATCATCAAAGAATTTACAAAGACACAGCATCGCGTGCTATATTATGGCCCGAAGAAAGGTGAAGAAGTAGTTGCTTCCCTCAATCAATATCATACGTTGCCTGACCAGTTAAAACCAGTACCACCTCCGGTTGAATTCAAAATGCAAGACGTAAGCAAGCCAGCGGTATACTGGGCTGATTATGATATGGTGCAGGAAGAAATCATGTTCCTTTCCAAAGGTGATGGTTTTGATAAGACGCGCATGCCGATAAGCAGAATGTTCAACGAATACTTCGGTGGTAATATGAGCTCCCCGGTATTCCAGGAATTAAGAGAAGCACAAGGACTGGCGTACTCTGCATTTGCATATTATGGCACCGCTGATAAACCTGTAGGCAATGATTTATTCTACGCTTATATAGGAACGCAGGCTGATAAACAACCGGAAGCGATGAAAGCAATGAAAGGTTTGTTGACAGACTTCCCGAAATCCGAAGGAGGTTTTGAAGTAGCCCGTAATGCTATATTGAACCAGATTGAAAGCGAACGCATCACGAAGGCGCGTATACTTTTCGATTATGAAACGGCGAAGAAGCGTGGACTTACCTCTGATATACGTAAAGATGTATATGAACAAGTGCAGAAATTTACCCTTGCAGATGTTCAGAAATTTCAGGAGCAGTATATAAAAGGAAAGAACTATAACATTGTATTGATTGGAAATAGAGAAAAGATCAATTTCAAGGAACTCAAACAGTATGGCGAAGTGAAAGAGCTTACACTTGATGAGATCTTCGGCTACGAGAAAGTTCAAAAGATTGACCTGGAGAAACCAAATCAATAGAAACCAAATATAGGTATAGATAACAAAATCCCTCCGAGCTAATTCCCGGAGGGATTTTTGTTTTAGTATAATTTTACTTTCAACCGGTAACGGCCTCGGAAGTATTCTTTCATTTTCAATACTTCCCTTGATTTATCTGCGATCCAGAATGTAGCGTACGAACCTCGACCATAATTAATCTTTAGTAGCCAGCATGAAACTTTAACGCTGTTATTCAACTGCAAGTCTTCTTTTCCGGTAACGGTTAATGAATAATAATCTGATTTTGGAGTGCCCGGTTCGTAGAACGCAATGGCGAACTGCTGACCAACTTTCTTGAAAGGGAGTAGCGGAAAAATTTCAAGGTCCATAGGGAATTCGAATGCAGGAGGGTTCATCACAACTTGAAAGGTGCTGTCCTTTTTAGTATGCTTCGAAGAATCCGGAACCGTTACGACATTCCCGTTGAAGATATAGGTAAACTTCCCACGCTTTTTATAGTTCGCATAATGTGAGATGGGCTTGAGAGAAGGTAATTCTCCGGTAGCTTCAACATGAGCGAGTAACGAATCCTTTTGATACCAGTCCCACTCGAAGTGATATATTTTTTTGCCGGTTGCGTCTTTAGAGAAACTGATCGTTCTATCCCAGAGCGCTGCAGAGCTTAGGCGTCTTCCCAGACTATCTTCAAAGTATACTGCATACGAGCTTCTGCCTTCTTTTAAGGCCGCTATATTTAGCTTTAGATTTTTAGTATTGATAGTGTCAACCTGGGCAAAAGCCGCGGCTGCGTTGATAAAGAGGAGAACTAACAAAAGTTTAAATTTCATAAATCATGGGTAGTTAAGAATGGATCACGCACATTGGTCGCTGATACGTGGCGTTCGCTACAAATGATGTAAGAAAAATGATGAGTGGTAGAATTCTGTTGTATAGCTTGTGTCTATACTGTTAACTATAACACGTTACTTCCACGCTTTACGAAGAAAGCGAAGCCAGTTACCATGCAATACATTCGCGATATCATCATCGGAATAACCGCGTTTTGATAGTAAAGCAGGCAGCTTCTGCAGATCAGCTATAGTTTCTATGTCGTAAGGACTTTGCTCTTTACCAAAGGCACCATCAAGGTCGGAGCCGATCGCTATATGGTTGGCGTTACCTGCGATCTGACAAATGTGATCCATGTGGTCGATTAACTTCTCCAATCCACAATCCATGCTGAGTGGTGTAGATACTTTCTTAATCCATTCAGGTACCATCATCCATGCATCCATTACGCCACCAATAACGGCACCACGACTGATCAGTTCTTTGATCTGTTCATCGCTGAACTGACGATTGTGATTTACAACGGCTCTACAATTATTATGACTCGCCCATACGTTACCATGAAAATGATCCATAGCCTCCCAAAAGCTTTCGTCACAGAGATGTGTAGCATCGAGTATAATATTGAGACGCTCCATCTCTTTTAATAATTCGCGACCTGCTTGCCCTATACCACCCGTTGCATTTGTACCCTGCGCATACCTGCCAGGTCCATAGTGTCCTGGTCCTATAGCACGAAGTCCATAGTTATAGGCACGCTCCAGATAGTTAACCGATACTATAGAATCAGCACCTTCGAGGCTTAATATATACCCGATTGGTTTTTTATCGTTTGGTGTTCCGTCATTCCACCGTTGCAGATGTTTTTCCAATGCTGCCAGGTTGGTGATTTGAATTAACTCACCGGCTTCTTCCATCGCTTTATACCAGGCGAGTTGTGCCTGTGTTTGTGCCCAGGCCTGCTCGGGGGAATGCCATCCCGGTAATGAATTATCGGGTGCCACATAGCGTGCAATTTGCGTGGCGACTACAAGCCCTATATTTCCCTTTCGTAATTCTTCGAAACAAACTACACCGTTGCCACGATCCGGTTTATCTGTCCATGCTTTTTCGCGGTTGCGGATTTCATGGATTGATTTCCGGTAATCGCGATTCCATTCCATGGCGTTCATCGCCAAGTCAAGGTGAGCATCGATGATAAAAGGAGCGTTCATTTTATGTAGTTTGAGGGGATGTCGTTAATTTAAAACTGTATCATCAGTATATATCTGACGGAGCACATGTATACTTACACGGTGATCACCCGGTTCCGCGCAAGCGTATTCCAGTATTCTTTTACGGTGTTGTTGATCGCCACAGCGGCCCGATCATGCAGCGCGACAGTAGGGCATACGTGGTATGGTACACCGTATAGTACATCGCCCACCTTAAATGGATTTGTCTTGCCGGTACGTAAGATCATGTGTTCTTCGCTATGGCCAATCGGCTCCAGCTCCGGGGCATTCAGAAATGTCACCCGATTATTGAGTGAATTCTCCGATGCTATAGATTTATGTCCAAGATCAATGCAGATCGTATCTTCCGTTGGTATAGAGATCACCCGTGTAACAACCAACGCTGCGAATAAAAATGGTTGCTCCAATAAAGTACTCTGATATCCTTTATCCCAATATATATAGGTGCCGGGACTACACTCAACGTTTTCACGCTTAGCGTGAATTGGAAATGTAGGCGTGCCACCGGCTACTACCGTTATAGTGTTGCCGGTCTGTTGAAGTATATCTTCACGCAGCTGTTCTACAAGTGCAAAACCATCATTGCATTTTTTGGTGCGTACTTCGAAATCTGGATCACGTAAATGTCCATCGTAAGCATGCAGGCCTTTTGCATATATACCCGGTAGCGAAAGTAATTGCTTGTAGAGTGCAAGTGCATCGGCAGGACGAATGCCGGTTCTGTTCATGCCTACATTCAGGTCAATGAAAACGTTAAGCTTTAATTGACCATGCTCAAATATAGCGCTGATGTGTTGCGCGGTTGGCAGATTATCGACAAGGCAAGCAAAGATCGTCTTGGGGAATTTTTTAACAAGCTCGGCAAGACGATTGGCTTTCGGTCCAACGGGTTGATATGCCAGGAGTATATCTTCAGCACCAGCTTGTGCCAGCATCTCGGCTTCCGCTATTGTTGCACACTTGAATTTTTTTATTCCTTCCCGGATCAACATCGCTGTCACCTCCGATGATTTATTCGTCTTCATGTGTGGCCGAAGACGTGTTACATCCGGAACAAATGTTTTCACAATGCGGATGTTTTCACGAACGCGATCAGGATAAACGACAAGGGCTGGGGTATCCAGCATATCTATATTCTGAATAGAGAACCATTCCGGTTGAGTCATTACTATAAAGTTTATTGGAGTTCGAACAGCGCTTCAATTTCAACCGGTATATTATCCGGCAGAGAGCCCATGCCGACAGCACTGCGCACACCGATACCATTTTCTTCACCCCATACACTGGCGAAAAGTTCACTGCAGCCATTGATAACAAAGGGATGACGTTCAAATTCAGGAACAGCGTTTACCATTCCTAAAACTTTAACAACACGTTTGATTTTATTAAAGCTGCCGAGATTGGCTTTGAGTGTTGCTAATATAGCGAGGCCCACCTGGCGAGCTGCCAGCTTGCCTTCGTCTATGGTGAGATCTTTTCCAATTCTTCCGATGATCAGCGAACCATCTTCTTTTACCGTTCCGTGGCCGGATACATATACCATGTTACCGACAATCAGAAAAGGTTTGTAAACACCTAGAGGTTTAGGGGCAGGAGGTAGCGTTAGCTTTAACTCTTCAAAGCGTTGGTCGGGAGAAACTGTTGACATAGAATTTAAATTGAGCTGAAAAGATAATCATTCAATGATTACCCGAGCAACCCAATCACGGAAAAGAAATGTGCCGTGCTTCCGGCAAGCACAAATAAATGCCAGATACTGTGGAAGTATCGTGTTTTATCTTTTATGAAAAAGAATGTTCCTGCGGTATAAAACACTCCTCCCAAAATCAGAAATACAAAACTTGAAAAAGGAATAGTGTCGTATAGTTGCTTGAAGATGAGTATACCAAGCCATCCCATAACAACATATAGGATGGTGGAGAGTAATTCTTTTTTTCCTGTGAAGAAAGCTTTAAGTACTATACCAACGAGCGCGCAACCCCAGATTAATCCAAACATCGTCCAGCCAATCCAGCTGTGCAGCGAGAGACAGAACGGAGTATAGGTACCTGCTATAAGCAGGAAGATCGACATGTGGTCTACCTTACGGAAAAATACTTTTGCCCTTTGATGCGGTATACTATGATACAGTGTAGATGCAAGGTATAGCATCACCATGGTTGCCCCGAACACGGTGAAGCTAACGACTTGCAACGTGCTTCCATAAATTACTGCGAGAACAATTAAAAGCACGAGACCTGCCATGGCGAGTACAGCGCCCAGCCCGTGTGTAATAGCATTTGCCAATTCTTCTTTTCGTGTACTAACAGCGCTTCCCATGAATTCGAAATCTTGTATTTTCAATGGAACGTAAGAAGGGCGCCAAAGATTTCAATGATGTTCGATTTTTTATTTGAGATATTGAATGATGAGCACACCAATTAATCCACACACGGATACAATGGTTTCCATAAGCGACCAGGACTGAATAGTTTGTCGTATACTTAAGTTAAAATATTCTTTATATAGCCAGAAACCGGTATCATTTACATGCGAGAACATAAGGCTGCCGGCACCGATTGAAAGTACCATGAGGTTAGGGTCTACATTCATACCGGCCAGCATCGGAGCAATAATACCCGCGGCCGTTAAACCTGCTACCGTGGCAGAGCCAACACAAACACGGATAAGACACGCAATCGTCCAGCCCAATACTAACGGATGTATGTTAACATCACTTAACAACACCGCTATATTATTGCTTACACCGCTATCGATAAGAATTTGTTTCAACGCACCGGCACCTCCCATGATCAACAGGATCATCGCTATATCTTTAACCGATTCGCCATATATATCCATTACCTTTTTCATATCCATACCCTGGCGGATTCCCAGGGTGAACGTGGCTACTGTCAATGAAATAATCATCACGATCGCAGGGTCACTTATAAATGTTATCGCATCTTTTAATTGCGGCTCTGCAACGCTTGAAGCGAGTAGTGTAGTGAGTGCAAGCAATATCACCGGAAGAAGCGAAGAAAATATACTGGTGCCGAGACTGGGTAGTTTATCTGTGGCAACAGCAGCCGCATTCTCGAATATTTTGGGTGCCGGAGGATTTATCTTTTTCAATGTCTTTGAAAAAATGGGCCCTGCTATAATTACGGTTGGCAGCCCAATGATTACACCGTATAGCAACGTCATACCCATGTCGGCATGGAACTGAGCAACGAGTGCGGTAGGCGAAGGATGTGGCGGAAGAAAGCCGTGTGTAACGGAAAGGGATGCGAGCATCGGCAAACCTATATATACTGCAGGCAATTTATAGCGTAGTGCCACTGAAAAGATCAAGGGGACAACAAGTACAAAACCTACGTTGTAAAACAAAGGTATACCAATGATAAAGCCTGTCAGCATGAGTGCCCACTGAATATAGCGTTGTCCGAAAAGCTTTACCATATACGAGGCAATTTGCTGTGCAGCACCGCTGTCGGCTACAAGCTTGCCCAACATCGCCCCACATACAATTACAATTACAAGCGACCCCAGCATGTCGCCAATGCCTTTTTGCACAGAGCGCGTGATCTGTGTTGCATCTATACCCAGCAGCGCCCCGGCTACAATGGATATGATCAGGAATGCGAGGAACGCATTTACTTTACACAATGAGATGAGTATAATCAGGAGAACGATACAATAGAATATGATGACCAGTGACATCACCTGTGGACTCAATACCGTACTCAATCTCATCAGTGCTTTGACGCTCAAATATATAGCTGACGGAATTGACAGGATTAGAAAGGAACGGGATGCTCTGAAGCGGACGATTTGTGCTATTAGCACTATAATGCAAATTACTATAATGATCAGCGACATCGTTGAGCGAGTGGTTTAATGATTGGTTGATGTTGACGAAACTAATGAAAATATCAGGAATATGCAGCGAAGTTTTTTAAGTGGAATGAATTCGTCATGAAGCGGAGATTGGTTCTGAGGATGTCCTGTCTTGGCATCATTGCCTTATATTTCATGTGCGCCGAGCACACTATAAAATATTACAAATTGCTTTTATGGGAATTCTTATGATGATTTTACGATCTTTATTCGCTTTTACCACCGCGTAGGAATCAATATATACTTATTCGATAACAACATGGAAACGACTAACGACCTGAAACTGGCAGTACTGATTGATGCTGACAATGTGCCGTACGCTAATGTGAAGGAGATGTTTGAGGAGATTGCTAAATACGGAACGCCTACATTCAAACGGATCTATGCAGACTGGACCAAGCCGACTGTGTCGGGGTGGAAGAATGTGTTGCTTGAGAATGCGATTACACCGATACAACAATATAGTTACTCGACCGGAAAGAATGCTACCGATAGTGCACTCATCATTGACGCGATGGACATTTTATATACCGGCAAAGTAGACGGCTTCTGTATTGTTTCAAGCGACAGCGACTTTACCAGGCTTGCCACAAGGCTTCGGGAAGCCGGTATGAAAGTTATAGGTATAGGAGAGAAGAAGACCTTGAATCCATTCATAACCGCGTGTGACAAGTTTATCTATATAGAGATTCTGAAGCCTGCGTCTGAACCGCAGAAGGAAACCAGTAATAAAGGTATATCCAAAAACCCAACGAAATCTTCCAAAGAACCTCTAAGCCGCGTTGATCCTGAGATTGTGAAACTGCTAACCTATAGTGTGGATGACCTCGAAGATGAAAACGGCTGGACATCATTAGCCGAACTGGGAAGCCTGGTGCAAAAGAAGAAGCCCGACTTTGATTCCCGGAATTATGGCCACCCCAAGATGTTATCGCTGATCAAAAGCATCGGTAAATTTGAAATCGAAGAACGCGAAACCGGCCGTAAGAATGTGAAGCATATTTATATCCGGAAGAAGTAGCGGAGAGAGATTATAAAATTGAGTAGAAGTATAGTATATATAAAAACAGGCTTCATTCCTGAGATATTCAGGAAGAAGACGCATGTCGTAAAGTAAGTGGCTTTGTAACTAAAACTTATCAGGTACCTGAATGATGCGAAGTACGATTTCATGTGGATCGCCATCTTTATCCAGCAGGCTGAAACGAACCATCGGATTATCTCTGCGAATGTTGGTCTCTACATGAATTACCTGATTGTCTTGGAGATGCTTTTCAATTTCTTTCTGAAGAATATATAGCGCATTGGCGAAATCAACTTCAATCGGACTTGGATTATAGGAGGAAGTCTTCATTGTTGGTTATTTGTTTTTCAGTTATCCATCAGTCGTTACAGGTTTATGCATTAATCGCGATCGGAGTTATACGAACTATATAACCGGTAACGGATAATGGCTCTACCACCGGATCAACGCAGAGGCCCATGTGAAGCCACTGCCGAAGGCGGCTAAACAAATTAAGTCATTTTCTTTGATTTTACCTTCAGCCCACGCTTCGCTTAATGCAATCGGGATAGAAGCTGCAGTAGTATTTCCATACCGCATGATATTGTTATAGACTTGATCGTTTGTGAGCGCGAGTTTCTCCTGGATATATTGACTGATACGCAGGTTTGCCTGGTGAGGCACCAGCAGGTTGATATCATCTTTTGTGAGCTTGTTTGCATCCAGCGCTTCCTGGATCACTTCCATGAACCGAACCACGGCATGTTTAAAAACCTGGTTGCCGTTCATCACAACTTTAAAGGTGGAGGTATCTGTAATTTGCTCGGGTTGTCTTTCCGTATGTGGGCGACTGCTGCCCGGGTCTTTTACATATAGCTCTTCCGCGAAGTTCCCATCAGAGTGAAGATGCGTGGAAAGTATACCTTGCTTATCGGATCCCTGAAGTATAACAGCGCCTGCACCATCACCAAAAATAACGGCTGTATTTCTTCCTCGTGTCGTGATGTCGAGGGCTGTGGATTGTATCTCTGCGCCCACCACTAAAATGGTTTTATACATACCCGTCTTGATAAACTGATCGGCAACGGAAAGTGCATATATAAATCCGGAGCAGGCATTACGAATATCGAGTGCAGCTATTTTTCCATCAAGACCCAACTCACGTTGCAACAACACTCCGGATCCAGGAAAGAAATAGTCGGGTGTAATCGTAGCGAATACAATGAAGTCTATATCCGTCTCTTTTAGTTTAGCACGCTCAAGCGCCATGCGTGTAGCCTTCGCGGCCATGTTGGCAACGGTATCCTTTTCAGGATTCATCCATCTGCGTTCATGAATTCCAGTGCGTTCAACGATCCATTCATTATTGGTATCCATGATCGTAGACAGGTATTCATTGGTGATTACAGTCTCTGGAACATGGTGACCAAGGCCGACAATTTTGGAATAGCGCATTCGATTGAATTTAAGATCGCAAAGGTAAGGGAATTGTTGGAAATGAAAGATATAGTCGCTATCCGTGCCTTTATGCGTTAAATCAAAGATTATGAGTTTAAACACTAAAACATTAGGGAGTAAGAACGAGTCAGGGCTTACCTGTTACGAGTTTCCCTGCGCGATACATGGAAGTGCTGACAAGTTTCCCATCAGCATCATACTCTTTCCACTCCTTATTTTTTTTGTCAGCGGTATATTCGCCTTGCTCTTTCACTTTGCCATTTTCATGGTATGATGTATATAACCCATGCTTGCGGCTATTGCGATACTCGGAAGAGGATTGAAGTGTTCCACTTTCGAAATATGTTTTTGATGGCCCTGCGAGCAAATCAAACTTCCAGGACTCTTCGCGTTGAAGTTTGCCGGAAGGGTAGTAGCTATAGCGAATGCCGTTGCGTTTTCCGGCTTCATAAGTCTCCTTTTCTTTTACTGTTTTTCCATCTTCGTAGTAGATCGTCCACAAGCCGTGTGGCTTTTCATTTCTGAATTTTTTGATGGATTGAAGCGCTCCGTTTTCTGCCAGTACCTCTACCGTTGCGTCAATGCCATTGGATGCTACTTGCTCTTTTACCTTTACTTTTCCTGATGGATAGTATTCATAATTGACACCTGTTTTCTTTCCTTCTTTATACTTGAAACGATGCCGGATTGAACCATCTTCAAAATAGCCAGTGTTATCTCCGTGAAGTTTACCATATAGAAAACTTCCTTCCGCTATAAGGTGTCCTCCACGGTCGTAGGTTTTAAATTGTCCATTGCGCGAACCTTCAGCCATCGTGGAGACTGTTTCAAGCTGCCCATTCGGATAGTAATTCTTATAGAAGCCTGTTAATATACCTTCCTTGTAATTCGCTTCGGTTTCTATTTTGCCGTCTTCAAAAAAAGTACGGGCTATACCATTGGGTTTTCCATTCTTATAGTTGATCTCTTTTTTTAATTTCCCCGATGTAAAGAACTCTTTTACCAGCCCTTCGGGTTTACCTTTTACAAAGTAACTTTCACTTTTCAGATTACCGTTGTCGAAATAAAATTGGATGCTGTCAGTAAGTATATCATTTTGATAATACGCTTTTTGTACTGCTTTGCCTTCCTCATTGAATACCACTACCGGCCCGTGACGAAGTCCGTTGACGAAGCTTATTTTCCGTGCCAGCTTTCCATTTTCATGATACTCTGTAAAGAGCCCCGACTTTACACCTTCGTCAAATATACCCTCCAGCATGACGTTCCCATTCTCGTAATACCGTTGGTATTTACCAGCGATCTTCTGGTCGTCTTCAGCAGAGGCTATATAAATTTCCTGTATATGTTTTTTCTGAGGATCATAATACGTCTTTACTTCTTTCTGGGAAAAAGTTTTAAGTGGAAGTAGTAATGCCAGTAACCAGACTAATCTCATGATCCTTTTAAATTGTTTGAAGCCGTAAAGTATGCATTTTAAACGTTCAGACGGGCGGGTTATTTTATATAGAAGGTGGTGATGTATGAACGAGTGAGGAATTGCAAAAAAAAGGAATATATATATCCTGAAGGCACTAAAAAACAAATCCCGGTTTCCCGGGATGTTGCTTTATATATTTTCGATTACGATGGCGGAGGCTCCGCCCCCTCCGTTACAAATTCCGGCTACGCCTATACCCCCGTTATTCTGTTTAAGAACGTTGATGAGTGTAGTGGTGATACGCGCACCCGATGCTCCGAGTGGATGTCCTAATGCAACAGCGCCTCCGTTGACGTTTACTTTCTCACTATCAAGTCCCAACTTTATATTATTGGCAAGCGCAACAGCGGAGAATGCTTCGTTGATTTCATAATACGAAATATCTTTCTTATCGATACCCGCATGTTTTATAGCCTTCGGTATAGCTATAGATGGGGTAGTGGTGAACCACATCGGGTCCTGTGCTGCATCGGCAAAGCCTAATATTTTAGCAATGGGTTTCAAGCCTAACGCCTCGGCTTTTTCTTTGCTCATTAGTACCAAAGCAGAAGCACCGTCATTTAAGGTGGAGGCATTAGCCGCTGTAGCGGTACCATCTTTTGTAAACGCAGGTTTCAATCCGGGGATCTTATCGAAGTTTACACTTTTATACTCTTCGTCTTCTGCGAAACGTGTTAAGTTGCCTTTGCGATCTGTTATTTCTACAGCTATAATTTCATCTTTGAATTTACCAGCAGCCCATGATGCGGCCGAGCGCTTATACGAATTGATGGCATAAGCATCCTGGTCCTGGCGAGATATATTCATTTCCTTTGCTGTGTTATCCGAGCAAACGCCCATCGCACAATGATTATATACATCCGTGAGGCCGTCATGTTGCAAACCATCGATCAGTTCACTGTTACCATATTTATATCCATAGCGTGCCTTTAAAAGATAGTATGGAATGTTGCTCATACTTTCCGTACCACCAGCAACAACGACATCGTTTTGCCCCAATATAATAGACTGCGCCCCAACCATAATGGCTTTCATTCCAGAGGCACAAACCTTATTTATTATTGTACAAGGAATTTCAAAACCTAATCCGGCACCTGCTGCTATTTGTGTAGCCGGAGCCTGCCCTAATCCAGCTGCGATAACGTTCCCTATAAATACCTCTTGTATAAGTTTGGGATCAACGCCTGCTTTTTCAATAGCACCTTTTACAGCAATAGAGCCTAATGCAGTAGCGGTTAAAGATGCCAGGCTTCCTCCGAAACTTCCGATCGGAGTGCGCACAGCGGAAATGATATATACTTCTTTCATGGGTTAATGAGTTTAACGATGATAAACGATAGCAACTGCCAACGGCATATCTATAGTCAAGCCAGCGACTATAGATCACCAGCTATATTTACAGATGAGATTACCAGTCAGGCTTACTTTTGTCTCGTGGTTTTGTAGCCTTGCGCTTATTTTGCTGCAGGTATTGAATTTCCTGGTTCTTCATGGCTTCCAGAATCATGCGCGCTTTCTGCTCGCTCATCTTCATCTGCTCTAATTTTTCAGAGAGCTGAGGATTTGGTTTTTTCTTTTCCTGGTCGTCTTTCTGTTCAGGATTTTGTTGATCCTTTTCTTTTTTCTCCTGGTCTTTCTTTTCCTGTTCTTCTTTTTCCTTCTGTTCCTTCTCCTGCTGTTCTTTGCTCTTCTCGTCTTTATTCTGCTGATCCTTTTTCTCCTGGTCTTTCTTTTCCTGATCTTTTTTCTCCTGATCCTTTTTCTCTTGATCTTTCTTTTCCTGGTCTTTTTGCTGCTGATCTTTCTTCTCTTGATCCTTATTCTCCTGATCTTTTTGTTGCTGATCCTTTTTTTCCTGCTCCTTCTGCTGCTCTTTTTCTTTCTCCAGGATCTTTCGCAATTCTTCAAGTTTTTTATCACCAGGTTTCTCTTTCAAGCCTTGCTTTACAGATGCAAGTGCTCCGTTTAAATCATTGTTAACATACTGATTGGATGCCTGATGAAATTTTCCATCTGCAAGAGACTGTGCCCGTACATGAACAACGGCTACGAGGAGAAGTATACTTAGCAATAGTTTATTCATGGCTATCTATTTTAACGATGTTCTCTAAACGTTGCGAATAACCCGGATTCCTTTTGTCAACTTCAGGATCTTTCTGAATGGCTTCCTGAAGTATATCATAAGCAAGTTTATACTTATGTTGTTTCACGAGCGATCTTATCGTACTCATAATCATTTCCGGGTAATCGAGTTTCTTTTTCAATAACTCGTAATTATAGCGGGCATCCATATTGTCGGGATTCGCTTTCAGAGCAAGCTTGAAATTATTAAGTGCTTCTTCAAACTTTTGCTTGCGATAGTTTAGGATGCCGAGTTGTTGCTGCGCTTTTGAACGTACCTCACTTTGCTTGCTTCCCGTAAGTGATTCATACGTGATGACAGCGTTCGCAGTATCGTTCAATTGAAAATATGAATGGGCGAGGTTGAGCTGTAACTCATCTTCCATTATTTTCATCGAGTCAATCAACAGATGAAATTTTCCTATAGCGGTTTTATAGTCTCCGGAAGTATAGGCGTCTCTGGCTTCTGTTTTTGCATGATTGATCCTGCCGATCCGGAAGGGATCAGTAAAGAAGCCAATCACAAATAGAGAAACAAAAATATACTTCATGCGTACGTGTTATAAAACGTTAATAAGCTGTTGTGTGAAATGTATAGGTGTGCGAATGAATTCATATTTTAAAAGTAGGCACATTGATCAGTACATCCAGCAATAACAACACCACTGCTGCTGCCAGAAAGTAAAAGTACTTATTCGCTGTCACATCAACATACCGCGCATCCCGCAGTTCACCTTCAATCTTTCCAATTGTATTTATCAATCGCGAAACATCATTTTTAGTTTCATTAATCTCAAAATACTGGCCATCCGTTTTATTCGCAAGGTCACGAAGCGATTTGGAATTCAATTTCGATAACACCGGCCTTCCATTCTTATCATTTTTAAGTCCCCGGCCCGAATAAATATTGCCACCCGATTCAGTGCCAACACCAAGCGTAAACAATTTGATGTTCTTATTTTCTATATCGCGGGAAACCTCTTCAGTCTCCTCACCAAAATCTTCGCCATCACTGATGAGAATAATCACTTTTGATTTTGATTGTGTGGCGGGTCCGGTCTTCTCGTCATCCTCAAGTTTCTGTAAAGCCATTCGCAGTGGAGGACCGAAGTCGGTACCCGAGCTTGGCACAAGGCTTGAGTTCATGGTTTCAATAAAAAGATTCAAAGCATTTTGGTCGTATGTAAGCGGGCATTGCATAAATGCTTCCGAACTGAAGATGATAATTCCAATGCGATCGGAACTAAACGCATCTACAAGTCTTTTCATTTCAAACTTGATTTTCTCCAATCGTGTCGGTTGAATGTCAAACGCGTCCATTGATTTAGAAAGATCGATGCAGATCATAATGTCTTTGCCTACTGACTTCACTTCTTTTTTAGAGCCTCCGAATGAAGGGCCCAACATGGCAATTATGAAAAGAGCAAAGTATAGAATACGAATTCCCAGCTTGAAGAAGATAGTATAGTAAGGTGTATTTAAACCTCTTGCAATTTTAACGACACGAATAACATAGAGGGCATACAATATCACGAACAATGTGATAAAGATGATTTCCGTTAGTCCAAATTCACGATACCAGGCCACGCTTTATTGTATTTACAATCAGCAATTAACAATTCCGGAATTGGTTATGCAAATGATTTTTAGACGAATAGCCTGGAGCTCCGGTCATCAATTCCAAGTGGAGAATGTAAGGTTGGGTTGCTGCGGCAGTTGCCTTCTTTCTTTTTAACGTAGCTATTTCTACGTATTATTACTGATGCTTCTATGAGTGATTTTCAGGATCACTGAAAACTGTCGTAATACCTACCTTGGCAGGATTAATTATAGGTGGTTATGTTTAAAAATTGGGTGATTGTATCATTGGCGTTTATGCCATACCTCGGTTGGTCACAAACAGGCCCTGCCGGGATTGGTGCAAGCGATGGTTCTTCAACGCTGGAGCTTTGGCTTGACATTGATAAAGGTATAACAACAACGAATAATACCGGCTCTGGAGGAAGTGCTACTGATGTTACAAATTGGGCCGATCAATCGGGCAATGGCTTAAACATGACAGGTGCAGGTACCGCTGTCCCTGAGTTTATAACCAGCTTTGTGAACGGACATGGAGCCATGCAGTTTGTTCAGTCTAATTTTGAAAGACTTAACCTGAGCAATACAATCACATCGATCACTGCTTCTGATAACCGGACGTTTTTATATGTATTCAAGTTTACCGGTAATCTAAATAACTGTGAGATCATGGGACCTTCGTCAGGGGAATCAGTGGACTATGGAACATTTACTGTAACAAATGACAGACTGCGATTACGTAACGGAGCGAACAATGCTTACTCTGCTATTAATTCGGTTACACAAGATGCATGGCATGTAGGAACGCTAAGCAAAAACGGAACCGCCGTAAATGCCTGGAACGACAACACCAACATTCTCAACACTACCGGCACATTCCTGGATTGGGCTGTTAGCAACGCCTATGATTTAGGCGCAGCCAATTTCAGTGGTAGAAGTTTTCAGGGCGAGATTGCCGAGCTCATTATCTATAGTACATCTATTAATACTGCCCAACGAATTATACTTAACAATTATCTGGCTGCGAAATATAACATCACCCTTTCGGCTTCCGATATATATGACGAAGACAATGCCGGAAGTAATTTTGATTACGAAGTTGCCGGTATTGGAAGAACAGACGCATCAAACATTCAAAGTGATTCACGGGGCACCGGTATAGTACGTATACTCAATGCTACAGATTTAGGTAACGATGAATTCTTTATATGGGGTCATAATAATGGTGCCTTGCTGGCGAATGAGACAAGCGATGTTCCTGCTGGCGTTGCCGCAAGGTTTGCACGCGTATGGAGAGTCAGTGAAGCGAGTTCTGCAGGTGCAGCGGTAGATGTTGGAAGTATAGATATAAGGTTCGATCTTTCTAATCTGGGTACAGTTGTAATTACCGATCTGCGCTTGCTGGTAGATAGTGATAATGATGGAGTATTTTCGGATGAGACGCCCATTACCGGGGCAACATCGCTCGGCAGTAATATATATGCTTTTACAGGTGTGAGCGCAATTGCTAACAACATGCGTTTTACACTGGGTACTTCCAATGCTACGCAAACACCATTGCCGGTAGAACTAGTATCTTTTACGGTCTCTCCGCTTGAGCAGGAGCGTAAGGTTGAAGTAAAATGGACGACCGCTACGGAACGTGACAATGATTACTTTACGGTTGAGCGCTCGGCAGACGGATATATATTTCAGGAAGTTGAACGCGTTCAAGGCGCGAACACTACCAATACAAAACAATCGTATAGTATACTGGACGCGATGCCCTTCACGGGATTATCGTACTATAGATTGAAGCAAACTGACCTCGATGGAAACTACGAGTACCTGGGTATACGTGCGGCAACGCTCAATGCAAAGGAGCAGATTGTGATTTCTCCCAACCCTGCACAAGATTTAAAGTTTACGATACACGTTACAAACCCAGGCGAGCACCCGGTATATGTAAAAGTGATGGATACATCCGGTGAAGAACTATACGCGAGACAATATGGAGTCAATGAAATTCAGAATAACGAGGTAACGATCGATCTTCCAGCAACAACTCCGGGAATGTATATCCTACAGGTAATACTTGATGACTCCGTGTATACTGAAAAGCTATTTATAAAGTAATATCTTCTTGGTAGGAGGTATATATAGTGTCTGTTCTTTGAGAAGAACAGACACTAAAAATGATTACTTCTTTATCAGCTCATAAGCCGCATCAATCTTCTTTTTCAAAGCATCCGATGCAGCCGCATGCGGCAACCGTAAGAATGGTGTTGTGATGCCTAACAACGACAGTATATATTTAACGCCCACCGGGTTTCCTTCTTCGTATACAGGTCCGTTAATATCCGAGAGCTTGTACAGTTCCTGCGATGCCTTTGAATAGTTGCCTGCAAAAACATACTCCTTCGTTTTACGGAATATAGCCGGAAATGGATTCGCTAATACCGAGATCACCCCTTTACCACCAATGGAATAAAGTGGAATTGCCAGCATATCATCACCTGAAATCAACAGGAAATCTTTCGGCATATACTTCGCAATCTTGATGCACTGCTCCAGGTTGCCGGATGATTCCTTGATGCCAATAACGTTCTTGTGTTCGGCTAGCCGTAGCGTTGTCTCCGCACTCATATTAGAACCTGTTCTTCCTGGAATGTTATATAAGATTACAGGGACAGGGCTCGCATCAGCAACTTTTTTGAAGTGCTGGTATATTCCTTCCTGTGAAGGTTTATTGTAATATGGACTAACCGAAAGAATAGCATCAACGCCTTTCAGATCTGCATCATGAATAGCTTCGAGCACTTCGTCAGTATTGTTACCCCCGATGCCGTACACGATGGGAAGGTTCTTACTGTTGTTCTCTTTTACGAATTGCAATATCTTCTTCTTCTCTTCACTGGTAACGGTTGGCGATTCACCCGTAGTGCCTAACACTACATAGTAATCCGCACCCTTGGCCGTATGATTGAGTAATTTTTTGAGGGCCTTATAATCTACTTCCAGTGATTCCGTGAACGGAGTAACCAACGCTACACCTGTTCCATAAAACTTTTTCATAAAGAGTGGTATTGAAATTCGTAAATGTATTTTACTTCAGTTGGGTTGCATATTTATACATGCCGTCAACAAGTGCTTGCGTGTTGGCAACCGACTCGATCATGAGTTCGAGGTATAGCTGCCCTTGATCGAAGAACTTGCCTACGCGGCACTTTGCTTTACTCTTGGCCAGCAAATGTAGCACGAGTACATTTGGAGTAAGGTCAATGTAGAATAAAAAATCGAACGGTGCCTGCGCAAATTGCTGTGCACTGGATGACGTTATGTTTCCCCAGAAGGTAAGATCCTTCTCCGTAAAAAAATCAAACTTGAATTCGTAGTTATCATGTTTGGCCGGAAGATATTCCAGTACCTGAACATGTTTTTCATCAAGCTCCAGTTTTTTTATGAATTCTTTTACGATGTAATGCTTCTGCTTGTCTTCAACAGTAAAGATTATCCCTACCGTTTTAGCTTGTTTATAACCCACATTAGCGCGTGAAGCTTTGTTCTTCTTAAGAATCGCATTTGTTTTGAATTTCAGAAAGTTAAGCCTCATCGCTAAAGTTATAAAGTATGTCCCGTCAATAGTCTCTCAAAGTCTTTTTCAGTGATGATCTTTACACCTAATTTCTCAGCCTTCTCACGCTTTGAGGGCCCCATATTATCACCTGCCAGCAAATAATCCAACTTTCCGGAAACAGAAGATACAACCCGGCCTCCATTCTGAATGATTATTTCCTGCAACTGATCACGTTCGTAGTGCTCAAACACTCCCGAAATTACAAATGATTTGTTGTCTAACACATCGCTTAACTTCTCAGGTTCTTTTGCTGTGCTCTCAAACTGAAGGCCTGCTTCTTTCAAGCGCGCGATCTCTTTTTTATTCTCAGGATTCTGAAAGAACTGATAAACGCTTTGCGCGATCTTCTCACCAACTTCAGGTGCCTTCAATAGGTCTTCAACGGATGCTTGTGCAATCTTGTCGATCGACTTAAAGTATCGCGCGAGTTTTTCTGCAACCGTCTTTCCGACATAGCGTATACCGATAGCATACAAAACGCTCTCGAACGGGGTTGATTTAGATTTTTCTATACCACTCAATAAGTTCTTGGCAGACTTATCTTTAAATCCTTCAAGACGAAGTGCGTCTTCGCGTTTAAGTATATATAGATCTGCAGGACTTTTTACCAGGTCAAGTTCATATAGCTGCTTGATCGTTTGCTCACCAAGCGAATCAATGTCCATCGCTTTGCGTTGAATAAAGTGTTCAATGCGTCCACGTATCTGCGGAGCACAACCATTTATATTCGGACAATAGAAAGCAGCTTCACCTTCGGTGCGGATCAGCGCAGTGCCACACACGGGACATTGTGTTATATACTTGATCGGGATCAACCCGGGTTCTCTTTTTTCTAATTCTACTCCGGTAACTTTCGGAATGATCTCGCCACCTTTTTCAACAAATACATAATCACCTATACGAAGATCAAGTTGTGCGATCTGATTTGCGTTGTGAAGAGATGCGCGCTTCACCGTAGTGCCGGCAAGAAACACAGGTTCGAGTTCGGCCACCGGAGTAACAGCGCCAGTTCTTCCTACCTGATAGGTTACTCCATTGAGTCGTGTGCTGATGCTTTGTGCTTTGTATTTATAGGCAATTGCCCACCGCGGACTTTTTGCTGTGAAGCCAAGGTGTTGCTGTTGTTCAAGACTGTTCACTTTAATTACAACACCATCCGTTTCTAACGGCAGCGTTTGTCGTTGGGTGTCCCAATCGTTTATATACTTCAGTACTTCCTGTATGTTCTTACATTTTTTATAGGTCTGTGACACATTGAAACCCCAGGCCTCTAACTTTTTTATAGATTCTTCATGTGTCTCTGCTATATCTTCTCCTAACAGAGAGTATACAAAGCAATCCAGTTTTCTTTTAGCAACCTCTGTTGAATCCTGCATCTTTACGGTGCCCGATGCAGTATTGCGCGCATTCGCATAACGTTCTTCACCAATGTCTTCACGTTCTTTATTCAGTTGAATGAATACATCTTTCGGAAGAAACACTTCACCTCGAACTTCAAAGGATGCAGGCACATCTTTACTTTTTACTTTCAACGGAATAGAGCGGATTGTCCTGATGTTGTTCGTTACATCATCACCACGCACACCATCCCCGCGTGTAACACCGCGCACCAAAATTCCATTTTCGTAGGTGAGGCTCATGGAGACACCATCGAATTTTAACTCGCAGAAATATTCATAAGCATCACCTTCGAGTCCTTTTGCAACACGGGCATCCCAATCTTCCAGCTCTTCCTGGCTATACGTGTTACCCAGCGAGAGCATCGGGTACTTATGATATACGTTCGCGAATTCTTTCGTGATGCTTCCACCCACACGTTGTGTTGGAGAATCTGCTTGTTTTAATTCCGGAAATTCTTTTTCAAGATGTTCAAGCTTCTTCAGAAGAAGATCGAATTCCTGGTCACTGATCTCTGTTTTATTTTTTTGATAATAGAGATCGTTATGATAGTTTATCGTATCGGTGAGATGTTGTATTTCTGTAAGCGCTTGTGCAGAGGTCATATCTGAAAATTAAGCGCTTAAAGTTATAGCAAAAAATGAAAACGCCACGGATCAATTGAGATTCAATCGACCGTGGCGTTTTGTTTCAGTTGACTTTATGGATACTTAATGCCTAATTTTTTTGCAATGTCTGCGAACATTTCTGTATCGAAGTCGTCAGCCCCCGGAGCATTCAGTTGAACTTCTTCATCGAGGTCAGGTACAGGAGCGCCCTCTGGTGCTCCGAATACAACTTCAAGCGGCTTGCCATCTTCCGGATGCGGACCATTGAAGATGATGCCTGCTTTCTGATAATCGTCTTTGCTGAAGGTATATAATATCCGGTGCACACCGCTGTCTTCATACTTGCGTGTTT
Organism: Ohtaekwangia koreensis; assembly: GCF_900167975.1. Classification (GTDB taxonomy): domain Bacteria; phylum Bacteroidota; class Bacteroidia; order Cytophagales; family Cyclobacteriaceae; genus Ohtaekwangia; species Ohtaekwangia koreensis. The sequence continues at coordinate 186,249 of NZ_FUZU01000004.1, read as the reverse complement.
CCGGAAAAGCTTTGTTACTTAAATCAGGCACCGGTACAAGCTTCTTTACATCCACTCCCGTAAGATGTTCCAGGGCTCGGGCATACGCTACAATGTGAACACCACCGCGTACTAAAAGATAGCCTACCATTTCACGCGCTGTAGGGTCCGTTGTCATTTCATATACTCTCATTTTGTTACCACGGGCGCCACATTCCAAAAAGAAATTATGCAGAAGATCAAGCTTAAGGTTGCCGCTGCTGAATACATTTTGACCCGACCAGAAATTTCCCATGGAGTCAACCGGAAGCGAAGCCTGACCGCTCGCTATATAATGATATGTGTTACGAGCATCCGCTGCATTTTTTAATGGAGCCGTGGATGGATCAGTACCTCGTTTCGTTACGCCTGTTAAGAGGAGGTTAATTGCATACGAAACAACTTCAATGTGTCCATATTCTTCACCAGCTATACTAGCGATAACATCATAAAATGGTCTGAGACGTTTTCGTCCTCTGAAGTTAAAGGACTGATAGGTATAGTTCATCAGGGTAGACATTTCCCCAAACTTACCACCGAGCAGTTCCTGAACTGCTGCTGCGTCATTTGGAGAAGGATTGTTTGGGGTGGGCAACTCAATGGGAAGCCGATCGATCTTTAGAATCATACGTGCTGAATTTAGGAGTGGAAAATATTTTAGCAAAAGGCGAAAAAATTATTCCTTACTTCTCTATTCAGTTCAATCAACGATCACCTTGTAGAATGAAATGTTACCACTATTAATTTTATCTATATAGATATTGTTTTATCTATAGGCCGCTCCTGTATAAAGTATTTGATCTATACTTTGATGTGATTATGTTTTAGGTGCTATAGCTCTTCTTCATTTCCTTCGCGCTCACGCTCTTTCTCTTTCATTTGATTGAGACGATAGGTAAAGGTTATAAGAAACTGGCGCGACTGCCATTGAAACCGGGTGCTTGAATAATATCCTTCACTGTCCACTATATTTTTACGGATGCGTGAGTTGAAGAGGTCACGGACTGATGCTGACAATGTTCCTTTACCTTTCAGGATATCGCGGGACAAGGCAAGGTCGAGTGAATAGATAGCGAGATTTTTCCCTTGCGTTGTAATGCGCGGCCCGCGATAATTGAAGGATGCCTGGAAATCAAGATTCTTGAAAAACGTCATGCGTGATGTAGTACGCGATGACCAGGTATAGGTATCACTGTGCAGTCGCTCGTCTTCATATGAACCCTCTGTGATGGCGCGATAAAAATTAGCGCTGCTGTTGATCCTCCACCATTTCTGTAGCGTAAGAGAGAAATTAAATTCGACACCGTAGGCATTTTCTTCTGCGAGATTGATTGGCACAACTCGCGTTCTCCCGGAGGAATCAACACTGGTAACAATTCGTTCAATCACATCTGTACGGTGGCGATAGTATACACTTGAAAGTATAGATCCATTGTCCCAATCGATCAGATAACCCGCTTCGTATGCGTGGGTATATTCTGGTTTGAGATTCGGATTACCAACAAAGAATACGCGCGAGTCACGAAAGTCAGAGAACGGCAGAAGGTTCCGAAAGTCCGGTCTGCTGATGCGATAGCTATAGCTGAGCTGCAGTGTATTATTTTTCTTTAGCTTATAGGAGAGGTTGGCACTTGGAAATAAATTGAAATAGGAGCGAGGGTTCTCTTCGTTGGTTAGTGTCAGTTCAGTTGTTATATCAGAATACTCACCGCGTAATCCACCCTGCACAGATACTTTATTAAAAGTATTGCTCGCCATAAAATACGCAGCATGTATGCGTTCGGTATAGATCATGTTGTTTGTAAATGCGGGAAGAGCGGTCCATGCATCGGACTCTGAATCGAGTTGTTCCAATGAATAATCATTTTTAATAATACGCGTTGCAGTTTTTATACCGGCTTCGATTTTTCCATTGGTTGAAAATGGATGTATATAGTCTGACTGCACAAGCCAGTTCACTTCGTTCGCATTGTTGACAGCGCGTTGAAGGATCAACGCACCACCGGGTTGTCCTTCGGTATAGTCTGTACTTTCATCATCTACACCTTTGATCCATTTGAAGTCTGCTGTGAAAGTTCTCCCTTTTTCTTCATAGTCTTTTTTATAACTCAGCGTTCCTTCTATTGTTTCTTCATCTTCCTCTTCACGCTCTGTACGAATTACATTTCTGATGACCGTACCATTTTCATCGTAGTCTGTATATTCATTGGTAGATTTATTAACACCAAATGATGGATTGAAAAGGAAGGAACCTGTGAGCGAGCTTTTGTCGGTAAGAAAATAATCTACACCAGCCATAATGTTGTGCGCTAGTCCGCCCCGCGACCGATCGTTGTATTGTTCATATACGAAGCTGGTATCGCTGCTGCTATAGCGTTGAAATGAAGAACCGACACCTGGCGTTCTGCGATCATCGATGCCATAACTTGAGAATATATTTACTTTATTTCTACGGAAGTTGATGCTATAGGAACCACCCAGTAAATAGGGATGTCCGGCATTGGCCGTAAAGGTACCATTGATACCTTTGTCCTGATCCTTCTTTAAAATGATGTTGATGATGCCGACTTCTCCCGCAGCATCATAGCGTGAGGAAGGATTGGTAATTACTTCAACACGTTCGACCATATTACCCTGGAGTTTACGCAAGGCATCCGGATCGCGGCTCGTTAAACCGGAAGGTCTTCCGTTGATAAGGATCCTGACATTTTCACTTCCACGTAAACTTACCGTTCCGTCTACATCAACATTCACAGAAGGAAGATTGCCGAGTATATCTGCTGCATTTACACCTACATTTCCCAAATCCTCACCGACGTTGAAAATACGTTTATCAAGTTGCAATTCCATTTGTGCTTTCTCTCCCTGGATTACAACTTCCTTTAGCATGTTGGCGGATGGCTTTAGAAATATAGTGCCTACGGGAACATCCGTGTTAGCGACTACTATACCTGTAATTGTCTTTTCTGTATAGGACAAGAATGTGATCTTGAGAAAATAATTGCCCGGCTTTACGCTGATGCTGAACGCACCTTGGTCATCGGATATATTTCCCGCTACTAAAGATGAATCTGCAACTGAATGAATCGCTACACTGGCAAATGGAACAGGGTGTTGTTGTTCATCCGTAACTTTTCCTGAAATGGAAAAATTCTGTGTATAGGCTGTGAGACTACAAAAAATAAAAAATAATATAGCTGGTAAAAGCTTCATTGCACAGGGGTCGTAACGTGAATTACCAAAATAGAAACTCACCGGCTGAAACACAATGCTGTTTAGGAGCAAAGGTATTTTAACAGTGTGGAGGATAAATCAATTGTTTAAAAAAGCGTGCCTCTTAAGGTATACATGCACTTTGAAAAAATGTGCAGGCTATGGATGCATTCTGAAATACAGTAGGGACAAGACGAACTGCAGGATAAACACTACGAGCGAAGAAGAGGAGAGATGATACTGAGATTAAGACTGAATTGTCTGTGTACAGGAATAAAAAACGTTGGAGGCTTATAATCATAAGACACTCCAACGTATAGGTATATTTTAACGCGTTGCGTTCTGATAAGCTTTTAAACCTTGCGAAATATCAACGATGTTGTTTTTACGTTCTACATCCGCGAGGCGTTGACTTGGATCAATTTCAATCGTAGCGATTTCATCCGCCCTGCGATTGATCTGCGCAGTATATTGAGGATTTACCCACGGCCATGCAGTAAGATCCGTACGCTTTATACTTTTGTCTTCAACCGGTTTACTGCCGAGAGTTTCATTCAACGGTATATAGAACAGTTCTTTGCTGCCATCTTTATAGGTTACCACCAGGTCAACCGGCATCGGGAATTCACCGACACGCTCTAAGGTCACGTAGGTGTTGCCTTCTTTTTCAAGAACAGTCTTTATAGTATAGTCGATCTTCTTGGTTGTATTTACCCAATAGCTCATATACCACTTCAATTGCATGCCGGATACTTTTTCCATCACACGAATAAAATCATTCGGCTCGGGATGTTTAAACTTCCAGCTGTTATAATACAGGCGCATACCTTTGTAGAAATTCTCTTCACCTATAATATATTTCAACTGGTGGAGAAATATAGTACCCATTGCATATGCCGCGGTACCATACGCAGTGTTTGTAGTATAATGATCGGAATGCTGACTGATCGGTTCCTGCAAGCCACGTTTAATCAAGGTGAAGTATGCATTATAGCTTCCTGCATGTGCTTCTGCAAGGGATGTATTGAAAAGTAGTGCTTCTGATTCATGACTGGCAAAATCAGTAAAGCCTTCGTCAAGCCATGCATATAGCGATTCATTTGAGGCCAGTACACCTTGATACCAGCTGTGCGCTGCTTCATGCGCCATAACGCCTACAAGGCCACCAAGATTACCTTCCCCTAAAATCAATGTGCACATCGGGTACTCCATACCACCATCACCACCTTGTATGATGGAATAGTTTTCATACGGATATTTTCCAAATGTTTTACTCATGAATTCGAAATGCTTCACGGCATAGCCTTCCATTTTTTTCCAGTTCTCAATGATCTTGTCATTGTTCTGATAGAAGAAATGTAGCTCTGGTCCATTGGGTACTTGTGCGCGGTCATGTATATAGTCAGGGTCAGCAGCCCATGCAAAGTCAATTACATTCTTCGCTACAAAATTCCAGGTGAGTTCACCTTCAGCACGCTTTACAGTAGTGCCTGCTTTTTCATAGCCATATCCGATCTTGTCCGCATTAGCCAGTTTACCGGTGCCTGCAATTACAAATGAAGGATCGATGGTGATCTTCACATCGAAGTCACCCCATATACCATGAAACTCGCGCGCTACATATTGATATGCATGCCATCCACGAAAATCATACTCTGCAAGTTTAGGATACCACTGCGTCATCGAGTAGGATATACCTTCTTTATTATTCCGTCCTGACCTTCTGATCTGCACCGGCACCTGCGATTCGAATTTCATATCGAACACCGTTTTTGCTCCGGGAAGTATAGCTTTCGGTAAGGTTACTTCGAGAATAGTGCCATCCACTTTATAGCGGGTATCTTTACCATCCTGCTTCAATGAAAGTATATGCTGGTATCCAATCTCGTCATCTTTCAGTTTTGAGATCCGGTCCTTCACGCGTCCATCAGGATCTGCAATGTTGCGAGAACGTACATCCATCATGCTGCCCGGTTGAAAGGCGTTGAAATATAGGTGATAGTATACTTTCGAGAGTGTGTCCTTTGAGTTGTTGTAATACGTCAGCTTTTGTGTGCCTGTAACTTTGTGCGTTTTTACATCGAGGCGCACATCCATAGTATACTCAGCGCGTTGTTGCCAGCGATAGTCCTGAGCAACACTCAGCATGCCAGATGCCATGGCGAAAGCGACTAAAACAAGTTTTTTGCAATGAAGCATGATAATTGGTTAATGATTATCTGGCAAAATATCTAAAGACTTGAATATTACAAACCAGTTTTACTCCGCCTGAGGCCAATAAAGTAAGAAAGGCTTCCGGAGAGGAAGCTGCTTTCGGAATATGTAAGTGTTTCTCCGGGTAGCGCTTTGGGGATATTGTAGTTGTAAGTAAAGGTCAGATTAAAGTTTTTATACGTAACACTCAACGGGGCGCTGATGGTATAGTTCATGAGGCCGAATTCATTTCGCTCGGTAACCTCGTACCAGGGAAGCCCCTGCCGAACCCTGCGTATAAGTTCGCGTACTGTTTCCGGGTAACGCACTTCCGTGATGATGTCGTTTCCAAACAACGCGAAGAACGCGGGAGTGATTGCAATCCTGCTGATGCCTTTCCAGTTTCGTTTTTGCAAGATGATGCTGACCCCCGGTGTGATGCGATGAACCTGCGCATCACCAAAGTAATATGCATAGTTCAAGGATATCGTAACAGGATGCAGTTCCAGAATGGGTGTGAGCGACAGTGTATTTTTATAGGGTATATAGTTGTCGTCATTATCTTCTGAATAGAAGTAACGATCATAGCCAGCCATTGCCGAAAATCTTTTTGAGAATGTATGAAGATAACCTACCGATGCAACGGTGAGGTAATAGGACGGTTCAAAATCTTTACTCCAAAACCCGGTGACATCGGCATATAGTCCTGTGGAGTGATAGTATGAAATACCGGGAGCGAGTCCAAAGTTATCAATACCCAATGTTCTTCCCGCAGAAAGTACATTGCTGTTATAGCCAACACGCACTGCTAATTGTGAGCCACCGGTGTCCTCCAGTTGCAGCAAACTGTCGATGAGTGTAAATACATTTAAAGAATCTTCATACGAAAAAAGCGAATCGGAACCCGACAAAATAAATTCACTGTCCTGTGCTGCAACGTGTGAGCAGGAACATACCAAGAGCAGGATAATCGTTCTCCGTATTGAATTCATCGTGATGCCAATCACGTTGCTATAGCAACGGGTAGAGGATTGGCGGCTTGCTTTACCTTGATTTTAATTATTTCGTTGCTGAAGCTTTTGCTGTTTCCGGTCGCGCATCTGATCCAGTCTTTCGCGTTGTCCTTGCCTGCGTTGGATCTGGTCCAGAATCATCTGCCTGAATTTTCGTTCCGCTTCCGGCAACGTCCGTAGTTTTTGCGCGGAAATAACTTTCAGCAATTTACCGGAATAATCTTTTTCAAGATCAACTTCCTGTTGCTTTAGTTGCAGGTTGAGATCAACAAGATCTTTATCATTTTGCTCGACTGTTTTATTCGGATCAGGATTGCGTTTTGCTTCCCTGTATTGTTTCAATAGTTGCAAACGCTTCTGAGCAAACTCACGGTATACCGGCCAAAACTTCTCGGCTTCCTCCGGTGTAAGTGCAAGCTGATCGGTAATATAGGCTACACGTGCAGCCTGTATCTTTTGCTTTATCTTCGGATCTTGCTCTTGCTGCAAGTCTTCGTCCTGCGCATACAACGAGGCAGAGAGCAGCAGCATAACAACGATGTTGGTTAGTATCTTCATCACAAATTATTTAGATCAATTTCATCGGTAATTATATCGAGTGTTTCGTCATCCAGATCGAAACCATATACTTCGTTTTCAATTTCATCAACATCTGAAGCATCCAGTGATGCGTGATCCAGAAGTTCATCGGTCGACATTTCGGTATCATCCAGATATGCAATCAGATCTTCAGTCTGAATTTCGGCAAGCATAGATTCCGTGGTGGCCTGACCTGCACGGTTGTTGAACCAGAATATACCGACCATGATCAACGCCACTACCGGCAGCGCGTATTGAAAGGTATATTTCAACACCGGGCGCGACTCCGGTTGTCGTTGCTGTTCAGCTACGCGTGCCTGAATGATACCCGGCAGCTTTTCAAAATAGCCTTCGGGTACACTGAATATTTCTTTCTTTGGCAAGTCTTCGAGCTTCATACTATATCTTCGACTTAAAATGTTATAAAAAGTTTAATCATACAGTCAGGAAATCTTCAATTTTCTTTACAGCATGATGGTAGCTTGCTTTCAGCGCGCCAACACTGGTGTCGGTAATCGCTGATATCTGCTCATAGGTCATGTCATCAAAATACTTCATGTTAAACACCATACGTTGCTTGTCCGGAAGTTTGAGCAAAGCCTTTTGCAGCTTCATTTGAATCTCATCGCCTGATAGATGTGGTGCACTGTCAAGCTTGGCACTAAGCTCTTTGGCGACATCGGCAATGGGTAAAAAGAATCTTCTCTTCTTGCGTTGAAGAAAACTCAGACACTCATTGGTGGCGATGCGATAGATCCAGGTATAGAGCTGAGAATCCTCCCGGAAATTTTCGATGTTCTTATGTATTTTGATAAAGACCTCCTGCGTAACATCGTTGGCGTCATCATGGTCAATAACCATTTTACGGATATGCCCATAAACCCGTTGTTGGTATACACGCACCAACAGGTTAAAGCCATAGTTCCGCGTTTCTGCGTTCCGTAGTTTTTCTAAAAGCTCTTTATCTTCCAAGGAGAACGTGGTGGATATCGGAATTTAGACAAAAGATCGTGGCATTGGTTTAACGTGGGGAAAAGATTTTTTTTCCTGCGTTCCGTACTAACCTGCCAGCGTATCTACCAGTAGTTCATATTGTTCTTTGGAATGCGTAGGGAAGTTTGCAAAACGAAGTTGTGATTTCTTGAATGAACCGTAGCCATCGCCAGGTTGCATACCTTTCGATTGCAAAAGCTTCGTGATGTTTTCGGTATGGTCTCCACAATCAGCAACGATAACCGTTTTAGATTGAAAAGCTTTATCCTGAACAAAAGGTTTTAATGTGCCATGACTTTCAAGTGCCTGGTATAAAAGAGCCGCTTTATACTCGGTCTCTTTGCGGATGGCCGTTATACCTCTTCGTACCATATCTTCTACAACTTGTGCCAGCAGGTAAATTCCCAATACGTTTGGTGTTTCAGGATTCTGATTTTTTACGGCGTGTGTATAGAGTGAAGGTATGCTGTGATAGGAACCAATGGAAATGCCTTTGGACAGCAACTGTTCTGCTTTCGCGATACATTTATCATTCACGAGCCAGACACCGAGCCCTGCAGGCAAGCCAAATCCTTTTTGCACAGAGAAGAAAGCAGAATCAATCTTGCTATAGTCGAAGTCGGGGTAGGGCAGAGATGATACAGCATCTACCGCGAGCAATGCATCCGGATATTGCTCGCGCAGGCTATATATGAATTCAAGCGGCACAGAAACCCCTGAACTTGTTTCGTTGTGTGTAATACCAACGAGTTCGATTCCTGGATGGACTATATCTGAAATATTAAAACCTTGTCCCATCGAGGCTTCAATCTTCTCGGGCTTTTTATTTAATAGTTGCGCGATTTCGAAAAAGCGTTTGGAGAATGAACCGTTTACATAGTGCAATGATTTTTCTTCCACCAGGTTTTGAATGACGCGCTCCCAGATTTCATTTGCAGAACCTGTAAACAGCACGTGGTAATTCGCAGGAAGCCCGAGCAATGCGCGTAAACCATCGACAGCTTTTTTGTAGATAGATTCATATTGTTTGCTGCGATGTGAGATGGAGGGTATACCATCGCGGAAAGCAGTGCGTACATGATCTTCAACAGTAAAGTAAAGCTGAGAAGGGCCAGGCGTAAAGTTGATTTTTGGATTCATAGTCGGGCGCAAAAATAGTGTATATGCTTGTATCCATGTCTTGTAAAAATTAAAAGTTCCCTAAAAATGAAACGCTTTTTTTACAACAAATTAAAGATTGATAGTGTAGGGTAACCCTTATTCAGCAATGCCTGGCGGCTTTAGGGAAAAAATATCAGGAAGTCAATCTTTGCAAAAAAGAGTGTTTTGTATAAGTTCGCACTCCCTTGGATTTGGGACACGTTTGCTGAACCTAACAATTATAAACAATACCGAGTGAAGCTTTCGATCAAAATCAGGCCTCATCCCGATATTTATCGGGACCTCGCCCAAAAAGCAGGTTAACAGAAGAAGATTGCGATTGGCGGCAGCTCAAAACTTGTCTTTTATGGGGTTCAGAAACACCTCACCAAATCCTCGGGTTTTTTTATTGCCCTTCCTTAAATGTAACTGCGAAACTTTTCAAAGTGACAGCCTGAAAATAACAAGAGCCTGTATGATTCATACAGGCTCTTGCATTTATATACCGATCTATATATAGATCAATAGAGTACTCTGAATTTGATCGTATTCTCAATAGCGCGAAGCTTGGCAATCACTTCTTTATCATAATGCTTGTTGATATCGGTAATCACATAACCTACCAACTCATTTGTTTTCAAGTATTGCCCTACAATGTTGATACCGTGATCAGCCAACAGTTGATTGATCTTGGCAAGTATACCGGGTACGTTGTTGTGAATATGGATCAAACGATGTGCGTCTTTCAGGATTGGCAATGTGAGGTTCGGAAAGTTTACACTATTGGACGTACTGCCTGTGTTTATATAGTCCATCATCTTACTTGGAACAAAGTTTCCAATGTTCTCTTGCGCTTCAAGTGTACTTCCTCCTATATGTGGTGTTAAGATTGTATTTGGCAATCCTCTCAACTCACTCATAAATTCTTCATCGTTGCTTACCGGCTCGTAAGGGAATACATCAATCGCGCAGCCTGCAACTTTACCGCTGAGTATATTTTCGCGCAACGCCTGTATATCTACTACGTGGCCACGACTCAGGTTGATGAAGATCACGCCTTGCTTCATGACGCTGAATTCTTTTGTACCGATAAGATTCGCGTTTGACTTCCGTCCGTCTACGTGCATGGAGATAACATCGGCTTGCTCCAACACTTCATTCATCGTTTTGCATTTAACTGCATTACCCAATGAAAGTCTTTCTTCTGTGTCGTAGTAAAATACTTTCATCCCCAGTGATTCTGCAATCACTGAAAGTTGTGTGCCTATATTTCCATAGCCGATAAGACCCAGTTTTTTTCCACGTACTTCAAAGCTTCCTTTCGCAGACTTGTCCCAAACGCCCTTATGCATTTTGGTAGACTTATCCGAGATGTTACGCATCAGGATGATCATCTCCGCTACGGCCAGCTCTACAACGGAACGGGTATTGCTAAACGGTGCGTTGAAAACAGCGATGCCTTTTTTGGTGGCTTCTTTCAAATCGATTTGATTAGTACCGATGCAGAATGCTCCGATCACCATCAAACGATTCGCATGCTCAAGTACGCGTGCTGTCACTTGTGTTTTGGAACGGATGCCCAATACAGAAACGTTTTTGATTTTCTGGATCAGTTCCTCTTCCGTCATCGCTGCGTGGTAAGTCTCAACATTGAAACCCTCAGCTTTCAAAAGCTCAACCGCGATCGGGTGAACGTTTTCAAGCAACAATACATTGATCCTGTTTTTCGGATAAGAGATAGCAGTATTCAGTTTGTTGAGGTATAAAAATTCATCGAGACTAGGCGTGATGTGATCTGCTTTGCTTTTTACATTTTCACGCTCAACGTTTTCAGTGAACGCAAAGAATTTATTGGCAAGGCCCGCATGTTTGATTTCATAGTCGGTATATCCATCACCAATAACATAAATATCACCGGGAAGATTAAGCTTCTTCAACTGTTCTACTTTACCGCCATTGGCGGATAGCGGATTTTCAACATCGAAGCCGATCACTTTGCCATCTTTATCGAACTTGAATTCGTTAGCAAGTATATTTTCAGGTTTGATACCAAACTCCGTAACGATCGGCTCAATAAATTCTTTGAAGCCGTTTGATATAATATAAATGTTATCAGAATACTGTTGGAAGAATTCTTTGTTACGCTTGAATGATTCAGAAACACTTCCTTTCAACTTGGTAATAAGTGCAGGCAAGTGATGTTGACTGGGAGCGAGGAGGTTCAATCTTTTTTCCAACGACTCACGAAACGAGATGGAGCCATCCATTCCCTGATTGGTGATTTGTATAATTTGCTTTTTGCGGTCTTCTCTTTCAGGGTGATCCTGTAAAGAGATGTCAGCCAGAACATCGAATGCTTCTACTTTTGTAAAGGTGCTGTCGAAATCGATAACAAAATATTTATTCAACTTCATAAGGTTGGAAAAAATGAAGCGCAAATGTACTTTATCATTTACGATTTATGATTTATGATGTGTGTTTTTTATTCTCCTAACGGATGGTCGTTCTCAAATCCATATAACAATAAACTTAGAGGAGAAAGCGAAAGTGGCGTAATATGAATGTAGGAGTATATAAAGCTCGAAGTGTAAAGCAAAATTTTTTACTTCTACAGCTTCACACTTCGAGTTTCCTTTTGTTAAGCCTTACGCTTTGAGTTCAAGGTGCATAACGACTGCTGATACAGGGCAGACGTGTGAGAATTCAGAGGATGCTTCAAGTTCTTTAGGCACAAGTGCGCGTGTTGTGTCCTGAAATCCCTTTTTCAAAAAGAAGCCTCTTGCTTTTTCGGTGAGGAGGTAGATGCCTTTCAGATTTCTTTTACGCGCTTCATCAAGCAAGTAGTCAGTAATGGTAGTGCCTACAGATTGACCGCGAATACCAAGCTTCACAGACAGCGAACGCAGCAGAGCATAGTCGCCATATACTTCAAGTGCACCGGTGCCTACAAGTTGATCACCTTCGTAATATCCTACGAGTAAGTCACGCTCGAAGTTAAGATCATCGGCTGGTAATCCGGATGCTTTCAACAATGAGCGAAATATTTCAAAGCTCTCTATATCTTGTATAGTTCTATACGTTAAAGTCATACGGTTATACTTTTGGGTTCAGGAAATCTATTCAATTCATTGGCAGGATCGCAATTTTCGAAAAGATTACCAAGCGCCCGCTTCGCTCTGTTCCAAATTTTTTCGTCAATGCAATATGAAACACTGGGGCCATCTATATTTCCACGGATCAGCCCTGCATTTTTTAACTCTTTTAAATGCTGAGATATAGTACTCTGCGAGAGTGGCAACGCGTTGACTATATCTCCGCAGAGACAAGCTTTACGTTGCGCGAGAAACTGAACAATAGCAACGCGGGCCGGATGTCCCAGTGCTTTTGCATATACTGCCAGGTGAATCTGGGCAGGCGTAAAATTATCGATCTTAGAGGCTCCCATGAGCGTGATATTACGATAATATATTCTGATTCCATATAGCTGACCATGATTTTTATGAAGTCATGCCAGTATACCTATATTTTATTTCCTGGAATGCAGGGCGAGCATGTTGCCTTCCGTATCATTGAAAAGAGCAAAGTAGCCATGCTGCTCGCCGATCAATGTTTTGGGAAGAATTACTTTTCCTCCGGCAGCAGCAATACGATTTAAGACAAGGCTTAAATCAGAGCCACCATTCAGGTATACACGTGCTCCCTGCTGGGTAGGAATATACCCTTCACCAAAACATATCGCACCGCCTACACGTTGGTCTTTTTGTTCGTATAATAGAAAGCCCATACGAGTGGTGCCTACCATCGCTTCAGGCATTTCATAATCGTAAATTGCAGAGTAGAATTTTTTAGCGCGTTCGAAATCAAGTACAGGTATTTCAAACCAGGTGATCGCGTTGTCAAGCATTTCCATAACCGTAGCTGTTTTATATAAAGTATAACAAGTACGTGAAAGCTGCTACGAAAAAAAATACCCCGTTTTAGCGGGGTATCTTCTTGTAAATATGTTCTTATTTTTTTCGCTTTAACACCTTGTCAACAGCGGCAACTATATTTTCAGGACCGAGTCCGTATTTTTTCAAGAGTTGTGTTGGCGTTCCGCTTTCACCGAATGAATCATTCACGGCTACCATTTCAATAGGAGATGGGTTGAAACGTGCGAGTACTTGTGCTACACTGTCTCCCAAACCTCCGTTGATCTGGTGCTCTTCACATGTAACAGCACATCCTGTTTTTGCTACCGATGTCAGAATCGCTTCAACATCAAGTGGCTTGATTGTATGGATATTGATTACCTCAGCACTGATTCCTTTTTCAGCAAGTGTAGCTTCGGCTTCAACAACCTGCCAAACCATATGGCCACACGCAAAGATCGTTACATCTTTACCTTCAATAAGTTTATCAGCTTTACCAATGGTAAAAGGTCTGTCAGCAGCCATAAAGATAGGCCAGTTCGGACGACCAAAGCGCAGGTATGCAGGGCCTATGTGAGAACCCAAAGCAATCGTAGCAGCTTTCGTTTGGTTATAGTCACAAGGAACAATTACCGTCATGCCCGGAAGCATTTTCATCATCCCTATATCTTCAAGGATCTGGTGCGTAGCGCCATCTTCACCGAGCGTTAAGCCAGCATGTGAAGCACAGATCTTTACATTCTTGTTTGAGTATGCTATGGATTGTCTGATCTGATCGTATACACGACCTGTAGAAAAATTAGCAAAGGTACCGGTGAATGGAATTTTACCACCGATGGTCATACCTGCAGCAAGACCCATCATGTTTGCTTCAGCAATTCCGATCTGATAGAAACGTTCCGGAAAATCTTTCTTGAAAGCATCCATCTTTAAGGATCCCGTAAGGTCAGCACAAAGTGCTACTACATTCGAGTTGCTTTTGCCAAGCTCATGCAAGCCCACGCCAAAACCTGAGCGTGTATCTTTTTTTTCTGTAAAGGTGAATTTGGTCATATAAATTACGAATACGAATTACAATATTAAGGAGTGCCTCTTCATATCAACACTGCGCGAGCCAGCACGTGAGCACTTTTAACCGGTGCGAAAGTCGTAAATAAATTTGGTTCTTCCAGCACACTCCTCCATAAACTGTTAATGATTTGTTAAAGAATGAAAATACCCCAGAGGCATAAGAACATTCGTTTACCGCGATCCGTAAAGGTGCTTGTTATACATTCCCTATGCACCACCAATCAGCCTCATCATCAGACGAAAAGAAGTCTAATCGAAAACTTGTGTTCTGGTTTATTATAGCGCTATTGCTCGCGCTGCTGCCCTGGATCCTTCTGGCCTAGGTCAGTTAAAGACGTTGACCATTTTCGTTTCGCCCGATGCCAGGTCAAAAGTTTTGAACCCGGTAAACTTGCTGCCGGAAGTATTGCGTACGCGAAACACAATCTTATACCGACCCGGTAACATCGTAAAGGTGAAGTTTGCTTTTTGGTTATCCAGGTTGCAAACCCATTGTTGTGTACCGTCTGCGCGGACCTCGTACAAGCTGCCGTATCCGGAAGATATAGTATTGAAATTTACTATACCGGGCGATGGCAGGTAAATGTTCTGCGTTTTGTTAGCCTGTACATCAACCGTAAATTTTCTTCGCGGAAGCGTAAGTGTTTCTATTTCATATTTACCCGTCAGGTAACGAAACGTTTCATTGCTACGCTGTACATTGATCACATCGGTTTTATCTTTTTCGCGAATGATCGATTCGAGCCCATTATCTTTTCGCCCTTCTTGTTGAATGACTATATTTCCTTGTGGCACCGGTATACGAATGGTATTATGCTTACCGATCTCGATCGCTATATTCTTTTTTACCACCGGTGGTACTGTGTTCACAACCAGATCATAGTCAACCACCGGATCTACTTGTACGGAGTCAGGTTTACCTTGCGCATCACGGTAGTGAACAAAGTCATACATACTGATGCCGGTAAGTGTATTGACGAAGCTCACATTCACATTTGTTTCTGTAGGTTGATTACGTGCGTCCAGCAGTTCAACGCTCACCGTAGTTTTAGAGAAAGCTGTTTGAATCGCTTTGTTTAATTCCTTGTGAAATTCATTGGGAGTTTCAGCACTTATATATTTACCGGCACAGTCTAATGTTTTCTCAGCACGCAATCCCAACCCGATGATATAGGGGCGAAGGAAAACGCCTTTCTTCTGAAGCTCGCGAGAGGTAGCACAAAGATCACCACCACACGACTCGATACCGTCGGTGATCAGGATGACTATATTTCGATATCCTGCACCGGCAGGAAAATCTTTTGCTGCCTGCTCGAGCGAATACGTAATAGGCGTAACTCCTTTCGGTTTTATTTCATTGATCTTTTCAATGATGAGTTTGTGATTCTTAGGCTTGAAAGGAACCTCGAGCCACGTGTCTTTACAATTATTGGCTTCGCGTGGAGAGCGATGTCCATAGATACGGAGTGCTAATTCCAGCTTATCATTTTGCTGAAGTGAATCGACAATCTGTGTGAGTATAGATTTGGCAATGTTGATCTTGTATTGATTTGCTCTTCCCCACGACTCGAGCATACTGCCGGAACCGTCAAACAAAAAAAGTATACGCGTCTTCTCGGGTACTTTTTGCTGAACTTTTTTCTGACCAAAAGATGCAGTGAAACAAAGCAGGGTGATAAAGAGTATGGATGCTGATGCCTTGTATGATATACTTGTAAAATTCATGTGTAGTAATAAACGGTGCAATGTCGGTGAGATTGTTTGATAAAAGAAGATTTTGGATAAAGGTTTTTAGATTAACGAACAGATTTCTTACAATCAGACTTACAGTATCGCACTTTCACTTTATATCTATACTTTTTTCATGTTGTAAAATATAGGGTATATCCAGTAATACGAAAGACAGCGTAACCCTTGACTTACATTTATACTTCGATAGATTAAACCCGGTGGTGGACTTATAAATCTTCTCGTACGTCATGCGTC
This sequence comes from Ohtaekwangia koreensis, assembly GCF_900167975.1. Classification (GTDB taxonomy): domain Bacteria; phylum Bacteroidota; class Bacteroidia; order Cytophagales; family Cyclobacteriaceae; genus Ohtaekwangia; species Ohtaekwangia koreensis. The sequence continues at coordinate 170,132 of NZ_FUZU01000004.1, read as the reverse complement.
TGCTAACACATAAGGACAGCCAGTAATGATAAGTTACAATGCTTGTAACACCGCAAGTATAGAAAGCAGGCATTATGGAATTATACCTTTCGCTGCGGTATATGAAAATACGGGTGACTGCTGCAACGGGACAAGTGCGATTGCGGTTCTTTTTTGCCAGAGAAAAGTTAATCAGAGAGAAGGTAATAGTTTGAACATAGATATATTGTGCTATATAAATACAGTATAGCTTTACGTTGAACCGCTAAAAAGTATAAAGCGTGATTGGACGTTATCCAGGCCGTATACTCTAAAAGATTGAAATTTTTATACTTCAATCGCTTGCATTAGTCTGTTGAAAAGTGTTATCTTCAATTACTCCAATCAAACAGACACTCGTATGGGAAAAGTTAGAAACATCCTTCAGGGCAAGGGAAATGTTGTCTTTTCCGTTGCACCCACGGTAACAGTCTATAAGGCTATCGAGCTAATGTCACTCAAAAATATCGGTGGACTTTTGATCACCGATGCGTATGGAAAATTACTTGGCATTTTCACAGAGCGTGACTATGCACGTAAATTAATCCTGAAAGGTAAATCTTCGAAAGACACATTGATAGGAGAGATCATGACGGAAAATCCCGTTACTGTATCTCCTGATAACAGCATCGAAGATTGTATGAAAACAATGACCAATCGTTTCATCCGCCATCTACCGGTAGTAGATGATGGGGAGCTCGTTGGTATGATCTCGATCGGTGACGTTGTTCGTTACATCATGGATGAACAACGGGGAATCATCGAAGACCTGGAATTCTATATCACAGGTCATCATCAGTAAGAATGACATAGCGCGAGTAGTAAATTACTCGCGTTTTCTTTTGCACTTCTTTGTGCTGTTCTTACCGGCATAAAGTAAAGTATTCGGTTTAAGGTTCTTTAAAGCCACTACGTTGGATACTCCAACTGAAAATAGTGTTCCGCTTTGGCCTTTATTCCTATACGGAATGATCGTACTGAGTCTGGTAGGCGTTATGCTCGGACTTTCGTATGTGTTAGGACAACGCCATAACGAGCGTGCCACCAACGAACCATACGAAGGTGGTATACTTAGCGCAGGCTCTGCGCGCATCCGTTTCTCTTCTCAGTTTTATCTAGTAGCCATGCTCTTCGTCATCTTTGATGTCGAGACTGTATTTATTTTCTCCTGGGCTATAGCATTCCGTGAACTGGGCTGGTATGGATATGCCGGTGTCATGGTATTTATTATACTTCTGGTAGTCGTACTTATATATGAGTGGCGTGCCGGTGCATTGGACTTTGGTCCGGACGGAAAGAAAATATTGAAGGCCTATAAACGCATAACCAAACAAACAACATGAACTGGTGGCTCTCGCATACGAATGGTTCCGCTGAAGCCGTAAAGGGAACGAGCTCAATGGAAGAAGCTGTACAACAAAGTGTCATGCTTACAAGTGTGCAGAGTCTGGTGGCATGGGGAAGAAAAAATTCGCTGTGGCCTTTTCACTTTGGCTTGTCGTGTTGCTTTGTAGAGATGGCCACCAGCATGACGCCTAAATATGATGTTGCACGCTTCGGTGCCGAAGTAATTCGTGGTACACCGCGCGAAGCAGACGTCATGATTATAGCAGGAACTGTATTTATAAAGATGGCCCCGGTAATTAAACGCTTGTATGAGCAAATGATGGAACCTCGTTGGGTGATTTCCATGGGATCATGTGCAAATTCAGGAGGCATGTATGATATATATAGTGTTGTACAAGGCGTAGATAAATTTATGCCGGTAGATGTATATGTACCCGGTTGTCCTCCGAGACCAGATGCTTTTATGGAAGGCCTTGTATTGCTTTCGAAAAGTGTAGGTAAAGAACAGCGTCCACTCAGCTGGGTCATCGGCGAGCAAGGTGTGATACGGCCTGAAAAGATTTCAATGAAAGAAACAAAGCGTGAGCAGCGGCAACAAATGGTAACATTTCGCACTCCGGAAGAAATATAGGTCATTGCTATAGCACTAACTATGGAAACAATGCTTGATCCAACAGAACGCCTGAGACAAAAATTCGGCGAATCATCTTTCGTGACTCAGCCTGCAAAAGATGGTATTACGACACTATGGCTGGCATTGAGTAAAGTAAAGGATGTACTGCTATACCTGAAAACTGAAATTGAACATCCCTATATATTATTGTTTGATCTTTCTGCGATTGATGAACGAAGTCGTAAAAAAGATCCGGATTATCCTTCTGATAATTTTACATTGCTATACCACCTTTTTTCATTTGAGCGAAACAGTTTTATCAGACTGAAGATTGCATTGCGTGGAGAATTTCCTACGGTGCCCAGCATTACGAAACTGTGGGCCAATGCAAACTGGTATGAACGTGAAGTGTTCGACATGTTTGGTATTCGCTTCGAAGGACATCCGCACCTGAGAAGAATTTTAATGCCTGAAACATGGCAGGGAAATCCATTACGAAAAGAACACCCGGCACGTGCTACCGAGATGGGGCCATTTCGCTTGTTCGATGAAAAGCAGGATCGGGAGCAAGCAGCGTTACAGTTCCGTCCGGAAGACTGGGGACTGGAAACGCAAAGTGAAGATTCTGATTTTATGTTTCTCAACATTGGTCCGCAGCACCCTGGTACGCATGGCGTATTACGGATCGTGTTGCAGCTTGATGGTGAAGATATAGTCGATGCTGTACCAGATATAGGCTTCCACCATCGCGGAGCAGAAAAGATGGCGGAGCGACAATCGTGGCATACCTATATACCCTATACCGACCGTGTAGATTATTTAGGAGGTGTAAATAATAACCTGGCGTATTTGCTCGCTGTAGAAAAGCTGGCGGGTATAGAAATCCCCGAGCGTGCGAATGTAATTCGCGTGATGATGTGTGAACTATTCCGTATAGCGAGTCACCTGGTGTGGTACGGAACCTTTGCACAAGATATAGGACAGTTATCTCCGGTCTTCTATATGTTTACCGACCGCGAGAAAATATTTGATATAGTAGAGGCGATTTGTGGAGGACGCATGCATCCCAACTGGTTTCGTATAGGGGGTGTGGCACAGGATCTTCCGAAAGGCTGGGATATACTGGTTAAAAATTTTATTGACTATTTTCCAAAGCGATTACGCGAATACGATGCGATGGTAATGAAGAACAGCATCTTCAAAGCGCGTACTGTCGGCATCGGCATTTTTACCAAAGAAGAAGCTATAGAGTGGGGTGTTACCGGGCCCGGACTTCGCGCGTGTGGTTTCGATTGGGACTTCCGGAAAAAACAGCCGTATTCCGGTTATGATAAATTTGATTTTGATATACCAATAGCACACCACGGAGATTGCTACGATAGAGCCGTTGTGCGCGTTGAAGAAATGCGGCAAAGCCTGCGCATCATTGAGCAATGCTGGAAGTATATGCCGGAAGGAGAGTATAAAGCGGACCATCCGCTTACCACGCCTCCTGTGAAGAAACATACCATGCAGGATATCGAAACACTCATCACACATTTTCTCGGTGTGAGTTGGGGACCTGTTATACCTGCCGGTGAGGCCATGAGTTGTGTAGAAGCAACGAAAGGCGCCAATAGTTATTACGCAATTAGTGATGGGAATACATCACCTTATCGCGTACGCGTGCGTACTCCGTCATTTCCCCACATGCAAATGCTGCCCTATATCAGTAAAGGATATACCGTAGCGGATATGCTGAGTATACTGGGAGCGATGGACTATGTCCTTGCAGATATTGACCGATGAGTGCGATGTCGTGCTATAGATCACGGTAATTGAATATACTATATCAAAACGTAAATACATACCAAATGCTTACGCTCGAAGAAGTACATGAAATAGATGAAGCGGTAAAAGTTGTTCCCTATAAAAAAGCAGCTTGCATTGAAGCGCTCAAAATTGTACAGGAACATCGTCGTTGGATTTCGGACGAAAGTCTGAAAGAAATCGCGGCACACCTCGATATGTCTGCAGAAGAGCTCGACTCCGTTGCTACATTCTATAATATGATCTATAGGAAGCCTGTTGGCCGACACATCGTATTGCTGTGTGATAGTATATCATGCTGGGTGATGGGATATGAGAATATCCGCGATGCGGTAATACAACGCCTGGAAATTAATTATGGTGAGACCACTCGAGACAGTCGCTTTACGCTATTACCTAATCCTTGCCTCGGCACTTGCGATCACGCTCCTGCACTCATGATCGACCACGATCTTTACCGTGATGTAACCATTGACCAACTGGATGATATTTTGGATCGATATACATAGCCTCACCCGAAGTCCCTCTCCTCTGGGGAAGGGTTTGGGATGAGGCCAATTAAATATAGTATAAACGGAACTCTATGGAACGCCCACTCACAGAACATATCCGCAAAGACCACCGGCCGTTAACGCTCCGCGAATACGAGCAAACCGGAGGATATCAGTCTGTGAGGAAAGCACTGAAGGAGATGACTACGGCCAGTATCCAGTCCGTTGTAAAGGAATCAAATTTGCGTGGCAGAGGTGGAGCCGGTTTTTCAACCGGATTAAAATGGAGCTTCGTTCCAATGGATGCTCCTAAACCCAAATACCTTATTGTAAATGCCGATGAGATGGAGCCCGGCACTTTCAAGGATCGTTTGTTACTGGAGAGTGCACCACACCAATTAATCGAAGGGATGATTGTATCGGCCTTTGCGCTTCAGGCCGATACCTCCTTTATCTTTTTGCGCTGGGCCTATAAAGAAGCAGCACGCAACATTCGGTTCGCGATGCAGGAAGCTTACGATGCAGGATACCTGGGAGTAAATATACTGGGTTCAGGCTTTGACCTCGAAATGCATTTGCATACGGGAGTAGGACGCTATATGTGTGGTGAAGAAACTGCATTACTGAATTCACTCGAGGGAAAGCGTGCTACACCTCGCGCGAAACCACCGTTTCCGCAAGTGAGTGGTTTGTTCGGTAAACCCACGATCGTAAATAATGTAGAGACGTTGAGCTGTATACCGCACATCATTAATAAAGGTGCAGATTGGTTTCAGAAATTAAGTCGCACGAGTGATGCAGGCACAAAACTCTTTGGTGTAAGTGGTAAAGTAAAGCATCCGGGATTGTGGGAGTTGCCCATGGGTATAACAATGCGTGAACTCCTGGAAGAACATGCCGGTGGTATGCAAGCCGGACTAAAATTCAGAGGTGCATTACCCGGTGGTGCCTCTACAGATTTTCTTGTAACGGAGCACCTTGATGTAAAAATGGATTACGCATCTATAGCAGCAGCCGGAAGTAGATTGGGCACAGGCACCATGATTGTACTCGATGATAAAACTTCTGTTGTTGGTTTTGTTCGGAACCTGATTCAATTCTTTGCACAGGAGTCGTGTGGATTTTGTACACCGTGTCGCGAAGGTTTACCATGGATTGAAAAAATACTGCGATCGCTGGAAGCTGGCGATGGTGAACAAAATGATTTGCAGCTATTGGACTTTCATACTAAATATTTAGGGCCGGGAAATACATTCTGTGCGCTTGCACCCGGTGCAATGGAACCGCTGCAAAGCGCGTTGAAATATTTCCGTTCGGATTTTGAGCAATATATAGCAGCCGAATTGCAGACGCTTGCGCAAGGGCTACCTGCCGAACGAAAGCAACGACTTATAACCGATATATCTAAGTTTTAAATCATCACACGTACACACTGACATGTATATCAACTGACACGTAACTTCATGGCAATCCTATACATCGATAACAAACCTTACGAAATCCCGACTGGTAAAAACCTATTGGAGACTTGTCTTACCCTGGGATTTGACGTTCCATATTTTTGCTGGCACCCTGCAATGGGTTCTGTCGGTGCATGCCGACAATGCGCGGTGAAGGTATATAAAGATGAGAACGACAAGAAAGGCAGGCTGATCATGTCATGTATGGAACCTGTTGCAAACAATCAACGCATCTCGATAAGCGATCCTGATGCAAAGGAATTCAGAGAGCAGGTTATCGGATGGTTGATGACGAATCACCCGCATGATTGTGCCGTATGCGATGAAGGTGGTTCCTGTCATTTGCAGGACATGACTGTGATGACTGGTCACAACTATAGAAAATTCAAGTATAAAAAACGTACCTATAACAATCAATACCTCGGCCCGTTTCTGAATCATGAGATGAACCGTTGCATCCAGTGCTACCGTTGTGTCAGGTTCTATAAAGACTATGCGGGAGGTAAAGATCTGGATGTATTTGCCTCGAAGAACAATGTATACTTTGGCAGAGCAGAAGATGGTGTGTTGGAAAGTGAATTCAGTGGCAACCTCGCGGAAGTTTGTCCTACAGGTGTATTTACCGACAAGACGCTGAAACAGCACTATACACGCAAGTGGGATCTAACGATGGCGCCATCTGTTTGCCAGCATTGTAGTATAGGTTGTAATACAATAGCCGGAGAACGCTATGGTTCTTTGCGCATGATTGCAAACCGGTATCATGGAGAAGTGAACGGTTACTTCCTCTGCGATCGCGGAAGGTTTGGTTATGAATTCGTGAATGCAAAGGATCGTATTCGTAAGCCGATGATACACCATCAGGAAGTAGATCATACGGCGATCATTCATGAACTATCTATACTCTTGAAACAGCCCGGTGTAATTGGTATAGGTTCACCACGTGCTTCGCTGCAATCAAATTTTGCATTGAAGGCATTGGTTGGTGAACATAATTTTTATCATGGTGTTTCAGATAATGAACACGACCTTGCTGAGTTAGCCGTAAAAATTATGAATGAAGGACCTGTACGAACTCCGTCTACAAAAGAAGTTGAAACCGCTGATGCAGTTTTTATTTTAGGAGAAGATTTAACCAATACAGCACCTATACTTGCGCTAGCCGTTCGGCAGTCCGTAAAACAGGAACCATCAGCACAAGCCGTGCAGGTAAATATACCGCTATGGAACGATGCTGCGGTTCGAGGCATCGTACAGGATAGAAAAGGCCCGCTATATATAGCGAGTATACACGCCACAAAACTGGATGAATTAGCAGCCGCTACTTATCGTGCTACTCCCGATGATATTGCACGCCTCGGCTTTGCGGTAGCACATATACTGGATGAATCTTCGCCTGTCGTTGAAAATCTCACTGATGACCAATATCAACTCGCAGAACAGATTGCCCGGGCATTACTGGCAGCGAAGAAGCCGGTGATTATCTCTGGAGCAGGCTGTGAGAGTGATGCTGTGATGAAAGCTGCTGCCAATATATCCTGGGCGTTACAAAAGAGAAACAAACAGACCGGCCTTGTATATACTATGCTTGAGTGTAACTCGATAGGACTTGCCATGATGGGTGGCCATCGTCTTCAGGCTGCCTTCAATGCGGTTTTGAATGGACATGCACATAGCGTAATTGTGATGGAGAACGATTTATACCGGCATGGAAGTAAATCGGATGTTGATGCATTTCTGGCTGCGTGCAAGAATATAATTGTACTGGATCATTCCATGCATGCCACTTCGTCAAAAGCGCACGTCATTATACCGGCTGGTACATTTGCCGAATCCGATGGTACTTTGGTGAACAATGAAGGAAGGGCGCAACGCTTCTTCCAGGTATATGAAGCAAACGAGGTGATCCGCGAAAGCTGGCGCTGGCTGCTAAATATAGGAGCAGGCATTGGCAACATGCGAATGAGCGCTTGGAATAATTTCGAAGATGTAACCCACGCTATAGCCAACGAGGAACTTTTGCTGAAAGGTATAGACAAGGTAACGCCATCGCCTCAATTCAGATTAGCAGGACAACGTATTCCCAGAGAACCACACCGCTATAGCGGTCGTACTTCCATGCATGCGAAAGACAATGTCAGCGAACCTAAACCACCTGAAGATCCTGATTCACCATTGTCCTATACAATGGAAGGCTATCGTGGTGCCGCACCATCATCTATGATCCCATTTTTCTGGTCTCCGGGTTGGAACTCTGTACAGTCTGTGAATAAATATCAGGAAACAGTAGGCGGGCCGTTGCGTGGTGGTGATCCGGGCCTGCGGTTACTGGAGCCGGATGCAACGAAGCCTGTTCTATATTTCCAGGGTATACCCGAAGCCTTTAAGCCATTGGAAGATCATATTTGGATTCTTCCGCTCCACCATATATTTGGATCAGAAGAATTGAGTGCTAAGTCGCCATCGGTCGAAAAACGCATTCCTAGCCCCTATATATTAATCCATGCAGAAGATGCAGCAAATCTGACACTTCATGAAAACGATCCGCTTACATTTTATATAGGACACCATCCCTATAGCTTACCGGTAAAGATAACGACTGCCATTCCGCATGGAGTTGCAGCGGTGCCATACGGCATCAAGGCTATACCTTGCTCCGAACTTCCCGAATGGGCAACCTTAAAAGATGAATCAAAGATCAATGTATATACACACGGACGTGTAAATATTAAACAGACTTAAATAAAAGAACATGTCTCCACTACTGATTGTAATCTGCGTCTTAGGTGGTCTGCTACTGATCGCTCCCGGGTTAATCTGGGTGGAGCGAAGATTACTGGCTGTATGGCAAGATCGCTATGGTCCGAATCGCGCAGGTCCGTTAGGACTGCTGGTAGTCCTGGCCGATACGTTAAAATTATTTTTCAAAGAAGACTGGATACCACCGTTTGCTGACCGAAAAGTTTTTGTGCTGGCACCCGCTATTGTAGTCATCACGGTGTTGATGAGTTTTGTCATTGTCCCGTTTTCACCAGGTATTATAGTCGTTGACCTCAATATAGGTATCCTGTTTTTTCTGGCGATGTCATCTATGGGAGCCTATAGTATAATTCTTGGAGGATGGGCATCCAATAATAAATATTCACTGCTCGGTGCTATGCGGGGTGCAGCGCAAATGATTTCGTATGAAGTGTTCATGGGGCTGTCACTGATGGGAGTAGTATTGATTACCGGATCGTTTAGTCTGCATGATATTGTAGAGGCACAACGAAACATGTGGTTTATTATACCACAGTTTCTGGGCTTTGTTATTTTTCTGATAGCAGGGATTGCCGAAACACATCGCTTGCCTTTTGACATACCAGAAGCGGAGAGTGAACTTATTGCAGGGTTTCATTCCGAATATTCGGGAATGAAGTTCGGAATGTTCTTCGTGGGCGAATATATAGGCATCATGCTCATCTCATGCATGGTAACGTGTTTGTTCTTAGGAGGCTGGCTTGGACCTGCTTTTCTTCCACCCATCGTGTGGTTTGCTTTAAAGATGTTCGCATTCATTGGACTGTTTATTTTACTCCGCGCGTCTCTTCCGCGACCACGCTATGATCAGTTAATGGAATTCGGATGGAAAATATTATTACCACTCTCCATCCTGAACCTGGTAGTAACAGCCGGTATCATTCTTTGGAATGAAAGCTAATAGACTATACTTATATAGTGTATGAAAGTAGATTGGTTAAAGATGTATTAAGTAAAATATCATGATCAGCATCATTCGCACCATGTGGCTTACGTTTCTGCACATGTTTCATAAGCGCGCCACCATTCAGTATCCGGAGGAGAAAGTAAAACTCCCGGCACGATGGCGTGGCCGTATTGTGTTGACGCGTGATCCTGATATGGGCGAGCGATGTGTAGGGTGCTATCTCTGCGCTGCAGCGTGCCCGGTAGATTGCATTTCGCTGCAGGCAACCGAAGATGAGCACGGGAGAAGATACCCAGAATTTTTTCGGATAAATTTCTCGCGGTGTATATTCTGTGGCTACTGTGAAGAGGCTTGTCCAACGTATGCTATACAACTTATACCGGATTTTGAGATGGGAGAGTATAACCGTCAGAATCTCGTGTATGAAAAACAAGACCTGTTGATTAATAGTGAAGGTAAATATCCAGGCTATAACTACTACAACGTAGCTGGTCTTGCTGTTAAAGGTAAAGACAAGGGTGAGGGTGCAAACGAACTGGCACCTGTTGATGTGCACAGCTTGTTGCCGTAGCAGTAAATCCCTTGCACAAAGGGCGCAAAGAAGACACGGAGGTACATATTACAAGACGCTATAGATATTATGAGCTTTGTTTTGCGCTTTAAGGACCACGAGTGACAATTGACAGACATCAATAATAATTAACCAAACAATATGGCATTCTACATCGCATCCGCCATCGCTATACTTGCCACGATCATGGTGATTACCCGGTATAATATGATTCATGCGTTGCTATACCTGGTGGTTTCATTTCTTGCAGTAGCGGTAATTTTCTTTATGTTGGGTGCGCCATTTATGGCTGCGCTGGAAGTAATTATATATGCAGGGGCCATTGTAGTACTTATCATTTTTGTGATCATGATGCTGAACCTGAAAGAAGAATCTGTTGAGCAAGAGCGTAAATGGTTTACCAGGAATATATGGATCGGTCCGGGTATATTGGCGTTTATTTTATTGGGTGAGCTAATTTATATACTGGTCTCCTCCGAAACCGTGCTGCTGAATAATACAGTAGTAGATGCAAAAGAAGTTGGGTTGTCCTTGTACGGTCCCTATATAATTGGTGTAGAGCTGAGCGGACTACTGCTGATGGCGGGCATTGTCGGAGCCTATCATTTAGGAAGACAGAAAAGAAAAGTACTTCATCGTTTCCTTCAAAGTACAGAAGAATGAAAACATTACCCATTGAATCCGGTTTGTTGCTGGCTGGCGTTTTGTTTACGCTGGGCTTGATCAGCGTATTGGTCAGACGCAACATTATATTCATGCTGATCTCTGTGGAGATCATGCTCAATGCCGCAGGTCTTGCATTTATTGTTGCCGGCTCACGCTGGGCGCAAGCCGATGGACAAGTGATGTTCATTTTTATATTGACGATGGCGGCTGCAGAAGTTTCCGTAGGCTTGGCGCTGATTCTTCAGATATACCATCATCTTAAAACATTGGACAGCGATGCTGCCGATCGGATGAACGGGTGAAAAAATTCAAGATAATTATAGTGTATACATACGGTATACAAAGCGAGCTCTTCTCGGTATGTCACACACACTAAACAAAATATAAAATGCTTAATTCACTCTGGCTCATACCAACGTTTCCTTTTCTCGGGGCTTTGATCCTGGTGCTGGTGGGATCGCGTTTATCGCGACAGGTTGCTGCGCGAATAGGTGCAGGCAGTGTAGGCCTCGCTGCTTTATTAACCCTGGCGGTGGGGTATGACTTTTTTAATTCGGGTGTGGGCTCCTATCAATATACAGCCTGGAATTGGTTCGATGTAGCAGGACTGTCAACGTCCTTTGCGTTCTATCTCGACCCGTTGTCATTGATCTTTATCTTCGTGATTACGTTCGTTGGATTTCTGATCCATATATACTCTATCGAGTTCATGAAAGAAGATGCAGGCTTTTCACGTTTCTTCGCATACTTGAACTTGTTTGTCTGCTCCATGTTAATTCTTGTCTTGGCGGATAATCTTGTGCTGCTATATCTGGGATGGGAAGGTGTCGGCTTATGCAGCTACCTGTTGATAGGCTTCTGGTATAGCGAAGCGAAAAACGGTTATGCCGCACGCAAAGCATTTATCATTACCAGGGTAGGAGATACCGCGATGGCAATCGGCTTGTTTATGTTGTTCAGTATTTTTCATACACTGAATATACAGGATATACTAACGCAGGCTCCGCAAGTATGGGTGGCGGGTACATCCACGGCGGTTGTGATTGCATTTTTGTTATTGGGAGGCGCAGTAGGAAAGTCAGCACAGTTACCCTTGCAAACCTGGTTGCCGGATGCTATGGCCGGGCCATCACCTGTAAGTGCATTGATTCATGCTGCTACCATGGTAACAGCAGGCGTATACCTGATCACACGCATGCATACTATATATGAGCTTGCCCCTTTAGCACAGCTCTGGGTCGGTATCATTGGAGCCGTTACATTACTACTTGCAGGCTGTAGCGCGCTTACACAATTTGACTTGAAGCGTGTACTGGCGTATTCAACCATTAGCCAGATCGGGTATATGTTTCTCGCCATGGGTGTTGGTGCGTGGTCGTCAGCTGTATTTCATTTTATGATCCATGCATTCTTCAAGGCACTTTTATTCCTGGCTGCAGGTGCAGTGATCATGGCGTTGCATCATGAGCACGATATGTTCCGCATGGGCGGATTGAAAAATAAATTACCCGTTATATATTGGACGTTCTTAATAGGTGCATCATCCTTGGCTGCATTGCCGTTTATTACTGCGGGGTTCTATAGTAAAGATCAGATTCTCTGGCTGGCATGGGCTGGTGAAAAAGGAAACGTGTGGTTTTTTCTGGCAGCATTAACAGGAGCTTTCATCACCGCTATCTATAGCTTTAGAATGGTATTCATTACGTTCTTTGGGAAAGCCAAAACACAGGTAAGCCATGTTCCCGGAAAGCGCATAACCATACCGTTGGTCGTGTTGTCAATATTGTCAGTGTTCGGTGGATTTATCGAACTGCCTCATACCTTAGGACATTTTACACTGTTCTCAGATTTTCTTTCTCCGCTGCTTCCTTCGGTTTCCTTGCGGGAAGGTGTGGAGAGTAGTGAATGGATTCTGCAAGGTATAGCAGGCTTGCTGGCATTGACCGGAGTATATATGGCTTATATCTTCTACATCCGCTCGCCCCGGATTTCCGATGAGATTAAAAGTTCAACGTATGTCTTGCACCAGTTCTGGTTACGCGGCTGGGATATGGATGCGCTGTATAATTTTCTCTTCGTGCGGCCTTTTGTCTATATATCTACAATTAATAAGAATGATGTAATCGACAAGTTTTATACGATGCTGGTGCGCGTAACAGAATTCTTCAATGGCGTATTTGTAAAAACGCAAAGTGGTATACTACGATGGTATGTGATGGGAATTGTGGTCGGGGCAATCTTGATTATTACCATCAGTTTGTTTGTTCAGCCTTAAACTATATATAGATGCTGCCATTATTGATCATTATACTTTTGACTGGGGGAATCGCTGCCGGAATTATAGCGTACTGGAATCAGGCGGCCTGCAGGTGGTTATCGTTGATCACTGTGGTGGTTGATTTCGCCATCATTCTTTTTATCTGGATGGAAGAAGGACTTTCTATGACGTTGACAGATTCATGGCTTCGTGATTCACATATTCCCTGGATTCCGAGCTTCGGTATAGCCTTTCACCTGGCACTCGATGGACTGAGCTTATTGATGCTGGTGCTTACTTTTTTCCTGGGTATACTCGCTGTATTGATTTCCTGGAAAGAGATTCAATACCGTGTTGGCTTTTTCCACTTTAACTTGCTTTGGGTGTTGGCCGGCATCACAGGTGTATTCCTGACGATGGATCTTTTTCTTTTTTACTTTTTTTGGGAAGTGATGCTTATACCGATGTATTTTCTCATTGGTATATGGGGACACGAGAATAAGCAGTATGCGGCCTATAAGTTTTTTATTTTCACGCAGGCCAGCGGATTGCTGATGTTGCTTGCTATTTTAGGATTATACTTTATCCATGGCGAACAAACGGGAATCTATAGCTTCGATTATTTCGCACTTCTGAATACAACATTATCCCCGGATACAGCACGGTGGCTGATGTTGGGATTTCTCGCTGCATTTATCGTGAAGCTTCCTGTGGTGCCGTTGCATACTTGGCTTCCGGATGCACACACTGAAGCACCTACAGCCGGAAGTTTACTATTGGCAGGACTACTTTTAAAAACAGGAGCCTATGGATTGATCCGGTTCGTGATACCACTTTTTCCATCCGCTGCCCAAAGTATAGCACCGTGGGCAATGTTGCTGGGCGTAGTAGGTATACTATATGGCGCGATCCAGGCATACTCGCAGACTGATTTCAAACGTCTGGTTGCCTATACCAGCGTGAGTCACATGGGATTCATCATGCTTGGAGTTTTCAGCTTCAATGAGCTTGCCACGCAAGGTGTTGTCATGCAGATGATCACACACGGTATCAGCACCGGTGCTTTATTTATACTGGCAGGTATACTATATGAGCGCATTCATACTCGCGACATTACCCAAATGGGAGGGCTCTGGAGCAAAGTTCCTTTCATGGGCGTAATCGCGATGATCTTCGTAATGGCTTCACTGGGTTTACCCGGTCTCGGGAATTTTGTAGCCGAGTTCCTGATACTGATTGGCTCATGGCAAGCGAATCAACCGCTTACCATTCTGGCTACAGCTGGGCTCGTAGTGGCTACTGCGTATTCACTTCGCATCATGCAGAACGTATATTTAGGATCCAGCATGCAAGGGTATATATTGAATGATCTTTCCCTGCGAGAAAAATTGATCCTTGTCCCCATGTGTATTGTGATCATCTGGCTGGGATTATTTCCACAGCAGGTTATCAATACAGCCAGGCCTACCGTTGCAAACACTATGCATGCCGGCAATCATGCAACGATCCATCAAAAGCAAGATCGGGAAGAAGTTCCGAATACATCAGCATTCAACACAGAAAGGAGGGAACCATGACTATATATGATATGATCAGCCTGGCACCCTTGTGGATTTTGTCCAGCGCGGCCATCCTGATATTCTTTTCAATTTCGATAAAACGAAATCATAAAGTAATTTTTGTTATTACTGTGCTTTCGCTGATGGCGGATTTTGCTTTTGTATCAACCTATAGCATTCATCATTTGCATTCCATTGAACCATTACTCGTTATTGATGGGTTTGGTGTATTCAACATCGGCCTTATACTCCTCACAACATTAGTCGTTACACTGATCTCCTATGCATACTTTGAGCAACGTGAAGAACGAAAAGAAGAATACTATATCCTGATGATCCTCGCTGCACTGGGTGCGATCATGCTGGTGATCAGTAAACATTTCGTTTCGCTTTTCCTCGGCCTGGAAATTCTTAGTGTATCGCTATATGCATTGATAGCCTACTTGCGAAAACGCGAGCGCTCGGACGAAGCCGGTATCAAGTATCTGATCCTCGCAGCATTCTCGTCCGCATTCCTGCTGTTCGGCATGGCGCTGGTATATGCCACTACCGGATCGATGGAGTTCGCGGGTATAGCCGCGTGGATCACGCGCGCTCACGAAATGCCCGTGATGGTTATAACCGGCTTCGGTATGATGATCGTAGGTATCGGGTTCAAACTTGGTATAGTGCCTTTTCACATGTGGGCACCGGATGTATACGAAGGTTCTCCTGCACCGGTAACAGCTTTTATTGCCACAGTTTCGAAAGGAGGTATGATCGCATTACTCGTTCGCTTCTTCAATACATTGAATGGCTACCAGTATACTACGTTTATGCTGGTGTTTACCATTCTCGCGATAGCTTCTATGTTTATCGGAAATATACTGGCGCTGCGGCAAAACAATGTCAAGCGATTGCTGGCGTATTCTTCTATAGCGCACCTGGGATATGTATTGGTAGCATTTCTGGCAGGAGAGAAGCTGGGTATGGAAGCGGTGATCTTCTATCTCGTAGCGTATTTTATTACAACGCTTGGCGCCTTTGGTATACTGGCAACACTCTCTGATAAAGATCGCGATGCCGAATTACTCGAAGACTATCGCGGGCTTCTTTGGAAGAGGCCGCTTACAGCGATTGTGTTCAGTGCCATGCTCTTGTCACTTGCCGGTATACCGTTGACAGCAGGCTTTGTCGGGAAATTTTATGTGATCGCAGCCGGTATACATACGCATCGCTGGTTGTTGGTAATTATACTGGTGATCAACAGCGTCATCGGGCTATATTACTATATCAAGCTGATTGCCGTAATGTTCGATCAGAAGCAAGAGCCTCGCCCATTGCAGGATCTTCACCCATTGGTATATATTGTCAGCAGCGTCACGATGGCTATACTGGTGCTTTCCTTATTTTGGATTGGCGTAAATCCCGAAGGAATGATGACGTTGATTCGATCCGTACTTTAAGATATATACCCGTCTCTCAAAGATACTTTGTTAGCCTGTCTGTAGTAAATGGATAATCTGCCCAAAAAGAAAATGCCGGCTATAAATGCCGGCATTTTTCATGATATAGTATATCGGATGTGATGTTAATAGTCACCCAGTGTTTCTTCAAGTTGCGCAAGCGCTTTGCTTAACTCGTCATCATTCGGAGCAACTCCATGCCATTTGTGTGAACCAACCATATAGTCAACACCAAAACCCATTTCAGTTTTCATGAGGTTCATAACAGGTTTACCTTGTTTGGCAAGCTTCTGTGCATTCTCAAGTCCTGCAACAACTTCTTCCATCACGTTGCCATTGAATTCCTGAACGATCCAACCGAATGCTTCCCACTTCGCACGAAGGTTCAGCAACGATAATATTTTATCAACAGGTCCATCGATCTGCTGCCCGTTATAGTCAATAGTAGCAATGAGGTTATCAACTTTATTGTGACCTGCGTACATCGCTGCTTCCCATACTTGTCCTTCCTGCAACTCGCCATCACCCATCAATACATATACAAAGCGATCATCTTTATTTAACTTCTTACTTTGTGCTGCACCAAGAGCAACAGAAAGTCCTTGTCCTAATGAACCGGAAGCTATACGAATACCAGGAAGGTGTTCGTGCGTAGCAGGGTGACCTTGCAAACGGGAATCAAGCTTACGGAATGTGGCAAGCTCCTTTATATCAAAGTAACCTGATCTCGCCAGCGTAGAGTACCATACCGGAGAAATATGACCGTTCGAAAGGAAGAAAAGATCTTCACCGGCACCGAGCATATTAAACTTCGGATCGTGTTTCAATAACTTAAAATACAAGGCAACGAAAAAATCCGTACAACCTAACGATCCACCCGGGTGGCCCGACTGGCAGCTATGTACCATACGAACGATATCCCTGCGGATCTGTGAACTTGTTTTTTTAAGCGTTTGGATGTCTGTGGCTTGGCTCATGAAATGGAAATTTTGTCGCGAAGATGATGTAATTTTTTTAACCTTAAAAGAAAAATGAACGGCATTTCAACAGATCAATGTTTACTTTGATTCTGCAACCCGAATCGTGAACGGAATTTTACGTAACGGATGATCGGTGTTGAAGACTTTTTCGCTTGCAATTTTATCGACAACGTCCTGACCTTCTGTTACCTCTCCGAATACAGTATACCTTCCATCCAACGTCATATAGCCACCTACCGTTCGATAGGCTTCGCGTTGCTCAGGCGTTACGGATATACCCAGATTTTTTGCTTCGATGTCAATATCCTCATCGGAGTAGCGCGTTCCATGTACAATAAAAAACTCAGCTGCCGATGATTCAAGGTTGGGATTGTTATCATCGACCCGTGCCATGGACAGCGCTCCTTTTTTGTGATAATACTTTGGATTGAATTCTGATGGGATGCGATAGTTCAGTTTCTTTTTAAGATCACCACCTTGAATCATAAACTCATATGCGATCCTGTAAAAGTCTGCATCATCATAGTATCCTTCTTTGATCAACTTGATAAAGTTAGCGCGATGAAGTGGTGTATCTTCAAACAATTTCAGCTTGATGTTGCCCATCTTTGTCTCAATGATTACTTCATTTTCAGGATTCTCTTTGCCGTATTGTGTCAATACCTCACGGATGTTTTCAGGCGTGATGACAACCGTTTCTTTCTTGTTACAGGATATGAACAAAACGAACAGCAGTACGATATAAAACCGACTCATAATCTGGTGATAGTTTTAGTAACGAATTTTTAAATGTAAAAACGTTTGCAGTAATGTACAACGATAAAGCATTTTAATGGTATACTTTAATCTTTATATTCGCCTCCTCATGGATAGTAGGAAACATTATTTGTCTGCGATTGCCGCATTTGTAACGTGGGGATTTTTTTCAATTCCGTTACGAGCATTAAAGGAATTCTCCGCAGGAGAGATTCTTTACTTTCGCATTTTATTTTCATCGATCGTTTTACTGATAGTCGTTTTTGGATTCAAGCGTAACGATATCCGGAAAGATCTTGCTTTTCTGAAGTCATTCGCACCCGGTAAAAGAAGAAACGTTATTCTGCTTACACTCGCAGGTGGCGCACTGCTTACCGTGAACTGGCTTACATTTATATATATAGTCAACCACATTAATATCAAGACAGCTTCTTTTTCGTATCTGATCTGTCCGGTGATCACAGCTGTATTAGGGTATGTGTTGATACAGGAAAAGATGACAACACTGCAGTGGATTGCTGTTGTATTGTGTACACTGAGTTGTGTGGTGATGGGAATGAACTCAGCACTTGAATTAGGCTATAGCTTTCTTACGGCCGTCACCTATGCACTATACCTGATCTCGCAACGTAAAAATCAGGGTTTTGACAGAATGATCATTCTTGGAATACAGGTACTGTTCTCATTTGTTATACTAAATATATTCTATAGTCAATTGATCAATCAGATACCTTCATCGGCAAAGTTTTATGGGTTGATCATGGCTATTGCTGTCATATTTACAGTATTGCCGTTGTTTCTGAATTTATTTGCATTGAACCGGATTAACTCTGCAACCATCGGTATACTGATGTATATAAACCCGCTGATTAATTTTACCGTAGCGTTTGTAGTATTTGGTGAAACGGTAAACGCAATTCAGCTTACCGGATATTTTATTATCTTAATCGCCCTTGTCCTCTTTAACTATCCAACGGTGCGGCTGGCCTTTGGTGGTAAAGCAAGAATGGTGTAGGAGAACTGCAACGTTCGAATATAGTTTTGGTAAAATGATCAGGTGAAGTTCTTGCGGATCTGGTACATTATATATATTCACTACAACGATAAGGCCTCACTCAAGTCTCTGAGATGAGTACTTGAGTGAGGCCTGTATACTTCACCGGTTATATTCAGGAATATGACTCATGAATAACAAGTCATTACCCAAAAACTATCCTCCGAGATTCTCCAATCCCTCTACATCATTCGTAGTGCTATCACTGGGTTGGTTGGCTTGCATTTTCTTAAGCTTGCGCTTATATATCTTTTCCATGAATGATTCTTTCAGGTTGGCGAGCGTATCAACCTGGCGTATAGAATCCTGCTTCATTACCATCAGCTTTAGTTCAGCAAGTAATGCATCATCCAGTTCATACAGGTCGCAGTTCAGTCGTTGTTGCAAGTCGTAAGGCAGGCGTGAAAATGTAGCCTCAGATATATCTTCGAAATGTTTGTCTGCATTTACCTGCTTCATGAAGTAACCAAACATCGGCAAAGCCGTGCTGGAACCCTGACCAAGTTCTGTACTTCTGAAGTGTATGCGAGGATCATCAGCACCCACCCACGAGCCTACTACTAATTTCGGTGTCATAGCCATGAACCATCCATCAGCATTAGCTTGTGTCGTTCCGGTTTTCCCTGCTACGTCATTTAATATACCATACTTCCAGCGCAAGCGTGAAGCCGTTCCTTCATGTACAACGGTCTGTAACATTTGTCTTACCAGTAAAGCAGCCTCTTTTGATACTGCACGAATGCCTTTCGTATTCGGCTTGAAGTTGTCATATATATTACCGTATAAATCTTTTATAGCGATGATGTGATACGGTAAAACAGTGAGCCCTTCATTCGCTATGCATGAATATGCCGTTGTCATTTCCGTTAATGATACAGAAGAAGAACCAAGCGCAACAGAAGGCACATGTTTCATTTCACTGATCACGCCCATCTTCCGCGAAAGCGCAATAGTGCTGTCAACACCCGCCATCTCAATTAATTTCACTGACACCGTATTTACCGAGTAAGCAAGTGCTCCACGCATCGAGTATTTTACCTGGTAATCGTTCTGAGTATTGCGGGGGGTCCACTTGTCACCTTCTTCATCTATATAGGTCTTTCTTTCTGCAGAGATAAAATCACAGGGTTCAAACCCTTTTTCAATAGCCATAGCGTAAACGATAGGTTTGAAAGTTGAGCCCACTTGTCGCTTTGTAGAAGTCTTCACGTGATCATACTGAAAGAAGTCATGATCTATACCACCCACCCATGCTTTAATTTTACCGGTTTGAGGTTCCATGGCGAGGAAGCCTGCATTTAAAATCTGTATGTGGTGTTTAATAGAGTCGATCGGACTCATCTTTAAAATCTTTTCACCTTCCCACGAGAATACGCGCATAGGGACAGGTTTCTGTAATGCTGCCAGTATATCTTCTTCTGAAAGACCTTGTTCCTTCATACGCTGATACCGTTGTGAGCGATGTATAGCATCCTGAATGACTTCTTCATTTTTCTGCCATGGATTTTCTTTACGCCAATGATCGAAGAATTGTTTTTGTACTTCCGTCATCTGCTGCGTCACTGCCTTTTCAGCGTACTCTTGCAAACGCGAATCGATCGTAGTATAGATCTTAAGTCCATCAGTATATATATTGTAAGGAGAACCGTCCGGTTTTTTATTCACCCGGCACCAGTTCAATAATTCTGCTTTTACATATTCACGGAAATAAGGAGCGAGTCCCTGGTGATGCGATAATGTATTATACTTTAATTCGAGTGGCAGCCCTTTTAATGAATCCAATTTTTCTTTGGTGAGGTAATTATACTTCACCATCTGCGAGAGCACTACATTTCTCCGCGTCAGCGATCGCTCGGGGAATAATCGCGGATTGTAGGAGTTCGTTGCCTTCAGCATGCCCACCAATACTGCAGCTTGATTTACAGTAAGGTCTTTTGCAGTGCACGAGAAGAAGCGTTTGGAGGCAGCCTCGATCCCGAACGTCTGGTCCGCAAAAGGAATGGTATTCAGATATAGTGTGATGAGGTCTTTCTTCGAGTATATATTTTCAAGACGTTGCGCAGTGATTAACTCGCGCGACTTGTTAATCAACATGGATAAAATCCAATAACGCTTTCGCGGATACAGGTTCTTGGCGAGCTGTTGCGTGATCGTACTTCCGCCACCGGCTGACTCCTCCTGAAGAAGTATAGATTTTATGAATACCCTTCCTAAACTTTCAAAGTCAACACCGCTATGTTCATAATAGCGAACGTCTTCTGTGGCGATGAGCGCATCGATCACCATGGGAGAGATCTCTTCAAATTTTATTTCAGTTCTGTCCTGTATATAGTAACGGCCCAGTAAAACGCTATCGGCACTATATACTTCAGAGGCAACCTGGTTCTGAATATTGCGAAGCGATTTCTTGCTTGGAATTTCAATCCACACAACGATTGCAAGTAGAAGGGGAGGCCCCAGTATAATAGCGCCTATAATAGACCACCTGCGTGCCTTCGGATGTGTCCTGTAGTATTCACGTACCTGGAGGTAGCGTTGTTTGATATACTGAATAGCAGGCTCAGCTTTTTGATACAGTACGGTATAGATGTATCGGAGTTTACCTATCAGTTTATTTAGAAATTCTTGCATAGCTATTCACGTCAAACAAAATCAAAGGAGGTAAGATAATTACCTGTTCATTATATAACAATCAGACCAAGGTATCCCGAGTGCTTATTAATCGCCTGATGTTACGGTAGGAGAGTCTAATAAACTTAAAAGCCTTCAAACCTAACGATTCAAAGGCTTCCAATTTCAAGGGAACAGCCAACGTCCTTTAATTCATAAATACCTTGATATCAATGATTTATATGGAAAATTAAATTGGACAGCCTCTCACTTCTCCCGCCCCATGAAAGGTTTTTAACCGTATCCTGGACCGTTATTGATAAGCGCTGACAAAGATACAAAAACCATTCCTTCAGATTGAAGCCGGGATGAAATATTTAGGACAGGGTGTATGTTTTCGCGCGCATTTCCTTTTACAATCGAAGGCATTGCAAATAAAATGTATGATACCATTTGATAAATATAGGGCGAACCCGAGGCGGGAGTATAGATGTTTTTTTAGTAACTATTATCAGTAAAATTACCGAGGAGCCGCAGGTTTATTTTTGTGACGTATCCACGAACTATTGCAGGGTATGGCTTGTAGCTCCGGTACGATTTCGGTTTAAAAAACAGAGCTTCCAATAAAGTTGGAAGCTCTGTTATAGTGTAGAGATCTGTATCTTCTACACCTTTATACGATCGGAAGCTTATTCCTTTACAATTTTAAATTCTACAACTGAGCTGGCATTGGAGCCTTGTACTATATATACACCGGAAGGGTAATTCTTCATGTCGAAAGTTCCGGTGCGCATATTATTATCCTGGTGCAGATCAATTGTACCGATGGGCTGTCCTACCATATTCAATATTTTGAAAGTAGTAAGGTTGCTGAATGAAGCCGGTATCTCAATGTGTAACTCTCTGGCAACCGGGTTCGGATATATAGCGATGGATGAAGTAGTCAGCTCGGTTCCAGTAATGGTAAGTTCGCGCGTTGCTGTTGTAGTACAACCTTGTAACGAAACTTCTACCTGATACACACCCGACTTCTCTGCTTTAATGGATTGTGTATTTGCACCTGATAATAAGGTCTGGTTCAGATACCATTGATTGCCGGTGGTGTAGTTGCTGATCAGTGAATCGCCACGTTCGGTTATTGAAGCACTCAGTTTTACAATTTCTGCAAGCACAGGCTTTCTGCTGCCTTCACAACCTAATGCGTTCACAGCTGATACATAATATACCTGGGATGCTGACAGCGATGGTGTGGTATAGGTTGAATTTTGTTGATCAGGTATAGGTGTAGTACCGGCTTCAGTAGTATACCAGCGATACGATCCTTTTTCAGGAGCTCCGGTTGCCTGCAGCGTTACAGCGCCTTGTTCGCATTGCTTACCGTTTTCAACCGTTACAATCTCTGCTTTCTTTTCTACGTTGAGCGCAATGCTTTTTACAACGGGCAGGCTACAGTTGTTACCGGCTGCCGTTACCAGGATTGTATCAACTCCTGCCAAAAGAGTTCCGGCAGGAATACGGACTTGTATTTCATCCCCGTTACCAAGAACGGAAGAAGATAGTATACTTGAATTTTTTGCATGTGCAGAATACGCTACATCTGTTTGTGAGTTGCTGATGTTTACAACAGCATCTGATCCTGAGCAAATGTTCTGTGTTGTAATTGAAAATTTATCCTGAACGGTAGGCTGTGAGAAGCTTACCAGGAACCGGCTGGCACCTGTGCTTGCTGCCTGCGCTGTTACAGAAAAACTATAGGATGTAGTTTTACGAACATCGATAACATTGTTTGTAAAATTATCGGTTAACATAATCTCTATACCTTTTGGGAACGATTCATAGCCTGAGAAATCAAGACTATAACTTCCTGCTGCTGCACCCTGTATATTTAGCTTCACCGTACTGCTGCAGTTGAATGGTGCCAGCGAATTGATAGCAAGTTCTTTTCCACCACTCATCAGTGTAGAAAGGTTGAAGGTTGCATTCGCTAACTTTAATGCGTCTGCGTGCGAGTCGTAATTTTCGGTAGCATCTTCTCTGAAGTGTACTATTGTTTCATCGCGGGTTGTCCCTTTCGCCAATGTTATACGGAGAAGATCTGTGGGAGCAGCTTTTTTGAAAAATGTAGTTTGTGTTCCGGCAGCTTTAACATTTTCGTCAGCCTGAAGAACGGGTACACCATTACCATTTGCTTTTACCCAGAAGCCTTGTCCCATGGCGATCGTGCTCGAGCCACCGTTGGTACCTACAACACCATTCCACGCTGCAACCTGTGTATTCACAGAAGCATTATCACGTATATATATAGCGGCATCAACGTTTGTTTTGATCCATCCTTGGGCAGCATTCCAGTCAATCGTAGAAGGGTAAGGGTTTCCGACCAGGTTCCAGCCATCATTGGCAGCCTTGCCGCTTGAAGTATAGTATACCGGAAGTGTAACCGGAGTTACGTTACCGCTGTTGATGATACCACGTACATCCCACAATGCTGACGTGATCTGGTTGCCACGCACAAACATCGCATAGCCTTTACCGGGTGTCAGCGTTTCTGAATTGGATGCTACCGGGAAATTTTCGTAACCGTCATCATAATCGGCTGTGCCGCTTTTGTTTGTATCGGTGATTGCTTTTTCGTTGTAAGCAAACATGGAAGCTGCGGTTCCACAACCACTGCATTTGCTCGTGCCGGTAAATGCTCCCGTTACCGGAATTTCTTTTTGAACATCGGCTACTGTAGCGTTCTGCAACGGTGAGGCTACGTAACGATAGATCCTTCCATTGCTGGGACCTTCAATCGCCATGAAACGTTGAACCGTAACATTTCCGATAACACTTGCTCCACTGGGAAGTACACCGATCGCTGCATCTTTCGTTGGGTTATCCCCTGTTGAGATCAGTGTCAGGATAGCCGAGTTCTGGCTTCCGTCTGCATCAAACACTACATTATTTGCCAAGGTGAGAACACCTGAAAGGTTCTGACTGCTTTCTATACTTGCTGCAGGCGTTGCCGATGTATTTGTTACAACTATATTATTAAATGTATTAACGCGTGAGCTTGTTATAGTTTGTTGTCCATTGCTTCCGGATAAACGCAGTGTACCATTGTTATGCGCAAAAGATCCACTGGTAAGTGAAAAATTATTCTTAAGATTCAGCGCGGCAGAAGGAGCCGTGAACGCAGTACCTGCTATTGTAAACTGACCGTTGACAGTTATATCCGAAGCACCACCTTGAAATATACCACCGCCCAAGGTTGTGGCATTGTTGATGGTCATCGTGTTCGTTCCCTGGCTAATCGTTCCAGTATAGCCGGAGAGAACGTTCATGTTATATACTATAGCATTTACATCTACGGTACAATTTGTTACTCTATTACTTTCAAAAAAGACCGCATCGGCAGCAGTCGGAACACCTGCTCCACCCGCACCACCTGCTGTGGTTGACCAGTTCGATGCATTGTTCCATGTTGAATTTGAAGGCGCTACCCAATGAAGATTCGAGCCAGGATATGTCAATGCCCACCAAGAGTATAAATTGGCGGGATCAAGAGAAGATATAGTAACAGTATTTGCCGTAGCATTCGCTATACCTCCTGAAGTATAGTCATTCCAGCTACTCGCAGAAGCGTTCCACCGTTGTGCCGTCAATCTGCTCTCAAGACTAGTATTGTTCGGAGCATCGTACTCCGTACTCAAATAAGAAAAAGATACATTGGTAAGAGCGGGCTTTACAGTATAGCCTTCTGCGCTGATCTGCCAGAAGCGATCTACCGCGAAAGCGGATACATCTGCTCCGGGAATTCCATTCATGTTCGTAACGCCTGTCGGCAGATTACTGCTGTTATCCCACGTGGTATGATAGGTAGCGAATTTAAAACGTCCGTTGCCAGTACCGGATGCCTTGGTAAAAGTAAGTGGAATATAGTCTGTGTTGCCAAAGCCCCAGGGAACGGTATAGCTGCCGGTAGTTGTACCGGTGTTCCACTGCAGAATATTGTTTTCACCTTCGCTGATGATATGTCCGCTTACACGTGTAATCGCATTGGAAGAAGGATTGTCGAGCACAACGGTTGCCCCATTCGCCAGGGTAACTTTTGCTCCATTCAGTACAACTCTTCCCTGTGCGGGAGCCTCGTATAGTGCCATGGTCAACAGTACCATAACAACCGATGCGGTGCGCGAAGTTATACTATATATCTTTTTGGCGTTCATGGTATAGCAGGTTAACGTTCCTTTATTGAATGATCGTGATGTCGAATGTAACGTTGCCGATGGCACGAGCCGTAACATCGGAGTTAATGAAACCGATGATCACGGTATTGTTATTATTTACACGCGACCAGGCAATGGCGATGCCGGCTGGTAAAGCAGTTCTTGGATTTACAATTACAGTTGCATTGGGTGTAGCACCAGTAACCGTTACAGATACCTGGCGTGTAGAAGTATAGGCAAACGTTGTGTTATCGTTAACCGAAACGCTGGTCTTCATCATGTTCGTCAGCACGGTACCTGTAGTTCCTAATTTATAGGTTCCTGCAACGTCTAGCTTAGCCGTTGGTGTTGTTGTACCAACACCTACATTTCCGCTGCCATCAATGCGCATGCGTTCGTTGGATGCCTGAGATGTACCACCGGTCATGAACACCAGCGCCTTTGCTGCTGTACCTGTACCGATCAAAAAGTTTTGCCCTAAGTTATAGAGGTAAGCATCATTGGAAGATCCCATGACACCACCGGTATAGCTTCCGCTATTGATACCAAGGTCAACATAATTAGAAGTCTCCGTTCCGTTGTTTGCCGTGGCCACTATATCGGATGATGCGTTTGCTCCGGAAGATTGATTCTGAATATTGAATTGTAAATAGTTGTTGATGGATCCTTTTGAACTTAATGCATTCACAGAAGTTGTTGCGCCCGCATCGATTACAAGTTTCTCAGGGTTTGTAGCATCAAATGTTGCAGTACCCAATGCCATTCGCCCGTTTTGCATGCGCATCATTTCGGTAGTAGCATTGTTTTGAAAGTTATAGTTGTTAAAAACGATTGGCTCATTTCCATCATCGCCCACAGTAAATTCCAGCCCACCGTTGTTATTGCTTCCGGTAGCTCCGAATTCAAAGAAGTCAGAGTTAGCAGAACTACCTTTCATACGGAAGTTGCCATTGGCATCTACAAAGAATTTCGGTTTGTAAAAACTTGCAGCCGCTGCCTCGAATTGTAGCGAAGTATGTATATAGCTTACTTTCTCAGTGCCATCCGTGTAGTCAGTATAATTCTGTACTAATCCTAAAGCCTGGCGTGTTCCAAGTTCGAGAAATGATTGATTGTTAGATTTGAAAGTGACTTGCTTATCATCGGTAGTACCAATGAAGTTAGCGGTAGCATCCGTTCCTGCATTACCTTTCAATGACCAACCTCCATTACTGGAAGAGTTTTGCACCATAAAAGGAATCCAAGCAGTGCCACTCCAGTAATAAAATCCGGGTACTACTGCGTTCGGATCTGTGCCGGCTGTGGCAGTATTATATACCAGCAAACTTGTTGCAGGTGATGCTATAGGACCCGCTACGTTAGATGCAGTCAAGGCTACACGAGGGATCAATAGTCCCGAATTCGTAGAAGATATATCTAGCATGGCAGAAGCATTTGGCGTTGCGCCCGTGGCGTTTATCCCAACGTTTTGTGCTTGGATTCGGATCGAAAATCCGAAGGACAGAAGGAAGATAAACAAGATGTTGATGTTTAACTTACTGATGACGTAAACTGGTGTTCTCATTCTTCTCATTGCATTTTACTCCGCATCAGGGTTGACAAGAAATTGACCAAAGCAGTTATAAGTCAATAGAATCAGTAGCTGGCGAGATTTCAGGGAGAAAGAATTACACTGAAAATGTTAACTTTTAATTGTAGAAAGTGCCTAAACGCTTTTGATATCGGCTTCACTTAGGAATTTTACTATGTAACTTTTGCACTTCAAACGAAATGAATTGTAAATTTTTATTACGGTGACCACAAGAGATTATTCCGTTTATAAGATGTTATAAATCAAATTGGGAAAAATTCCAGAATAAGTTAAGACGATTCAGGTGAAGAAAATACTCCACAACAGTCAGGATATGGAAGAAGGTAGCAAGTTATTCTCTATCTACATAGGAGTACGTCTCAGGACGCATACAACGCCTTCCCAGGTTCAACAACCACTTTACTGAATTTTCTTCAGAAAAATAATCCTGTTCGCTTTTTTACAATTACCCGTTTTACTGAATTGGTTTCTTTGCTGAACATTAATTGTAACAGCAAACCCACAGTATATGAATTCCTTCGAAACATTTTCACAACTTCATCATCAGCCAAATCCTTTATTGATTGGAAACATCTGGGATGTAAACAGCGCCAAAACATTTGAGCGTATTGGTTTTAAAGCAATTGGTACCTCGAGCGCAGCCGTAGCAAATTCCTTCGGCTATGACGATGGAGAAAGATTGCCATTTGATATTTTATTGCGGCTTGCCAAACGTGTTGCAGACGAAGTGCATATTCCTTTCTCTGTGGATATGGAAGCCGGCTATAGCCGCACTACGGTTGGCATTATTGAGAATATAGAGAAACTTCACGATGTTGGTGTAGCCGGAATAAATCTGGAAGATACGCTCGCAGATAAGTCGCGTCAGTTGCAGCCGGTTAACGACTTTCAGAAAGCTATTGCCGCTATAACGGAGTATATCATTCAGAAGAATATGAAAATATTTCTGAACATCCGAACGGATGGTTTTTTACTTGGAATGCCCACGGCTCTCACCGAGACGGTGAAACGAATTAAACGTTACGAAGCCGCAGGTGCTAATGGAATTTTTGTCCCCTGCATTACTGCTGAAAGTGATATAAAAGAAGTACTGGACAATACAAGTCTTCCCCTTAACGTAATGTGCATGCCCGACTTGCCCGATTTTGACGTACTGAAGTCATTAGGAGTAAAAAGAATCAGCATGGGCAATTTCGTTCATGGGTATATAAACAAAAAGCTGGAGGATATAGGTACAGCTATATTTCAGGACCAAAGTTTTGCTTCTCTTTTTCAAAATAGCAAAGTATCTAACTAAATATAACATACAACATCACGATATTTCTATATGAACAGAAATAAAATATTTACATTGATTCGAATCATTATTGCTGCAGCGTTTCTCTATAACTGTAGTGCGACTTCAACGGAACAATCCAACCTGGAAGAAGCCAGGAAAGCTATCGAGGCGAGCAATGAAGTTTACTTTACATCTTTTGCGAAAGGCGACTCCTCTATATTTATAGACCGCTATGCAAAAGATTGCTGTATTCTGGCGCCCAATGCACCTGCCCTTTGTGGAGAGAGTGCACCGCTTCATTTTTTCAAAATTGCCCACGATGAGATTGGACTTCGAAATGGCAAGTTTATAATAACACAGATATATGGTGATAGTAAGGAGTTCGTGACGGAAGAAGGCGTGTGGCAGTCATTTGATAAGAACAATGTGATGTTTGATCAGGGTAAATATCTTGTGTTGTGGAAGAAGACACCAGAAGGATGGAAGATGTTTCGCGATTCATTTAGTAGTGATAAAGCACTTTGATAATTGTGATCATTTCTATATATAATTATCTGCTTATTAATAATTCGGCAAAAGTTATTAACACTAGCTGGCAGTTAGTGATATAAAATAATTTGCTGCGTGAGCTTTAGTGATTAAAAGAGTATTGCAATTTATTTTGCAATACTCTTTTCTTCTATTGTACAGTTTGTATTATGGTACGTTGTTTACACCATATCATTCTTTCTGGAAACTGGTGCTGTATACCTGTGTGCCGGATTCTATGCGGATGATGTGCAGCCCTGGTTTTAATTTTTGAATGTCGATGGATATACTTCGGTCTTGTGAATCGAGGGTCATCCATACATGGCCCATCCGGTCGTGGATGGTGATCTTTGAATTTACAGGAAGTCCGTTGAGCATCAAGGATGCATTTGCCGGGTTCGGGTATACTTGTATCGCAGGGTCAGTTACTTTATCGTATGGTGTTGTCGCTGCGATTCGTGCACCTGCAGTAGTTGAAAGCTTAATATAGTCTTGCGTAAGCTGATATCCGGAGCTGCTTGCGTTTTTACCAGACACGGTAAAGCGAATCTTCTGATCTCCGGTATAAAATGTAAGGCTCCCGATCTGTACTTCTTTGAATTCTGTTGTGGTACTGTATAGATCGATGGCAGATCCAATAGGCGCGCCATCTTTATAGAGTTGACAGGTTCCCTGATCAGGTCCGGCCCGGAAACCCAGGGAAAGTATATAGCTTACAGTACCGGTATGCGGTATAGTATATTCTATAAAATCTCCGACACCATCGGAAGTAAGCCGCACAAAATTTCCTGCGCTGGCGCCAGCATTGCTCGTAACGGAATTGGTGGCACCATTAGACCATCGGCTTGTGTTTTCCGCTTCGTAACTGGTAGCGGTGCCCGTACTGGCACTGGCTTCATTTGATATACCGGATTGATTTCCAGTATTATCAACTGCGGTCACAATATAATAGTAAGTTGTAGCGCCTGATATACCGGTATCAGAATATAGACTTGAATTTATCCCAGTGGCAATTTGAGTATACGGGCCGCCTGCGGCTGTGGAGCGCTTCACAATATAATGTGAAAAATCGGACTCCGTGTTGTCATTCCAATTAAGGTTGATCTGTGAAGAACCGCTGGCAACAGCCATTAGGCCGGCAGGTGCTGCCGGTGGTGTAGTATCAACAACGGGCGCAGCATGAACGATGTCTATAGGAACGTTGGAAGCACGATTCGTACCGGCAGTCCAGATCACCGATACTGTCCAATCGCCTTCCACGGATAAAGTAAGAGTATAGGTTACAGATTTACTTCCCTTCCCTGTATTTCCGTCATGCTTGTAATTTGACCCTATATATCCCGCATTAGAAGTACTTGTAGTCCAGCTTCCCGATATATTTATACCGGCTGTATTTTCGCTGTCAAGTATAATATCCGGCTGGCCACTTTTTGAAAACTTCACGGCATCACTAATGACATAACCATTGGTAGCATCCGTTCGAATTTTTACAGAACCTGAAGAACCCGCTGAAAAAGGAAATGTTCCAATGGCATTCCATACGTTCCCATTTTGTTGTTGATTGACTACAACCGTAGAGGTGGTAGCACCCGAAGCACTAAATTCAACGTGGTTCAGATTGAAGCCACCAACGCCAAACTCCAGGCGAAGTACTTTGTTCGTGCCACCGGTGATATTTATACCACTCAATGTCAGAGTCTCCCATGTTTCCCATCCACCCGTATTCGTTGGACTCACCGTGCCTAGCGTTACGCCATCCAGTTTGGCAGTTATACTTTTACCGGTCTGTGTACTGGTGCTGGCTGTTCGAAAGGATATAGTATATGTACCGCTGGCAACATTGGAAAGTGTATACTCAAGCCATTCACCATTCACAATATAGCCGATAGTATGTCCACCACCAACGTCCGTGGTAGTACCAATGTCTACGTCCGATGTACGATATGTATTTCCATTGTTGCCCAGATCAGTGTCATGATAGGCGACATCCTGGTTACCATTGTCAAAATCTTCTGCCTGAATTTTGCCGGGTATAGTCTGCGCTACAAAGGGCGTTTGGGTACCCGTGCCACCGCTGCCCCCTGGTTGATTATGATTTTGCATATCAAAGAACCAGTTCTGCATAAATTTCCCCTGGTTCTCACCAGCCATCAAATTCCAGTTCCAGTCGAAGTACTGCGGTTTCCAGAAGTTATCAAAGATCCAACCTTGCCAGCTGATCCACGGATGTGCATCTATATAGTTACGAAACGGTGTACCCCAACCTCCGGTGGTTCCATACGTAACACCATCCGAATAATTGGGATCCTGGTTCCATCCGAATTCTGTAAGCATCACGGGTATAGTATTAGCAGCATTGCCAAATTTAGCATTGAGATTGGTGGCAGTGGCAGCGCCCTGGTTTGGGTATATATGATATACATATACCAGGTTGCTTCCAAGTATAGGATCCGTCACAGCATTATTCACCCGTGTACTCCATTGTGGACTCCCCACTAATATCAGGTTGTTCGGAGCGACTGCACGAATTGCGTTGATCACCGGCTGTATATAGTTTTTCCACGATGTCCAATTGTCGGGATTTACCGGTTCATTAAATACTTCAAAGATCACGTTGGGCGTATTGGCGTACCGTGGTGCCACATAATTCCAGAAGTCCAACACGAATTGCTGCTTTACACCGCCTGAACCATTCACATCATAATTACTCACCAAATGCAGATCAACGATCACGTATTGATTGAGTGCGATCGCCTGCTGAACAAACGGATCTATATGTGTAGCAAAGCTTGTGGCCGGATCTTTTACCTTGGCTGTTGTTACCGGAAGTCGCAGTACGCGCGAATACCATCCGCGGCTTGCATCTGACTGCCACGCTATCATTTCACTCAGCGGCTTGTTGTTGCAGGTAGTACATTCATTCTGATGCTCGCTGGGAAGAACGGAGACACCGCGCAAGGTGACGGGATTACCTGCGGGGTCCTTGATCTGATTTCCATCTACATGCAGCCATGGCTTTTGTGCGTGTACAAGCGTGAGTGTTACTAAAAAGAAGATAAGGAAAAGACAATGTTTCAGAGGCGCGTATAATCGTCTGGTTTTCATAAAAATGAATTTTGGTTGAACAAAGAATTGTGCACGTATAGGCTTGCGACTACGATCAAAGACTTATCAATCGGGCCTATAGCATGTGATTAAATGTAGGAGCGGATGTTAAAAACGAGGGAGTAAAAACCTGCATAAAAGGAGGAAAATCCTTCCAAACTGGTTGCAGATGAAGATTCTGAAATTTTTAATGAAGGATTTTTTTCTCGGAGAGGCTATACGCAGAGGGCAGCACACCGAATTGTTTTTTGAAAGACTTACTGAAGTACTTCGCGTCAGCGAAACCAACCTTGCCTGCAATTTCATGTACAGGGTATTGTCCTTGCGATAGAAGCTGCAGCGCTCTTTTCATCCGGATATCTTTGATGAACTGATTGCCGGAAATCCCCAGCAGGCTTTGAAGTTTGCGATATAAATTCGTCTGGCTCATGCCCAGGTCTCTGCAGAATTTTTCAACGTTGTAATCGGGGTCGTCTATGTTTGTCTCCACGGCTTCCACTGCTTTTTTAAGGAACGTTTCATTCAGGGAAGGCGTGGACGCAGTTGGAGCTGAAGGCGTCATCATACAATCACGGTAGTATTTCTTTTTAAGATTTTCGCGCAACTCCAGGATATTGCAAAGTTTAGCCAACAGTATATTTGCGCTAAAGGGTTTAGCGATATAGTCATCTGCCAGCGCAATTTTAAACGCATTTAATTGAAAATCCTCATCTACTCTTGCGGTGAGCAGCACCACCGGTATATGGTTTGTACGAATGTCGTTTTTTAGTTGTGAACACATTTCCACACCGTCTTGTACCGGCATCATTACATCACTGAGAATTATATCAGGAATAAGATCACATGCTTTTTTAAATCCGTCCTCACCATTCTCCGCTTCTGTTATTTGAAACGTTGAATCAAAATTTAGTTTTAAAAACTGGCGGATGTCGTGATTATCATCCACCACGAGTAATACAGGTCGGGCATCATTTTCATTGGGAACAGGTTCCATCGTAATTTTACTCTCAAGGATACCGTAAGTTGTTTGCGAATCCTGTAACCTGTTTTCAAAATCATACTCCGTTATAGAGATCTCATCTTTATCGAATGCTTCCTTACCAACCGGGAGCCATACCGAAAATTTACATCCTTGTCTAATGGTACTCTCCAGGAGTATATCTCCGTAATGTACAATCGCTAGCTGACGCGCCAGCGCCAGCCCTATACCGGTTCCTTCTTTTGACTGCTGCTCTTTCTCCACCCGGAAGAAGGGATCAAAAACTTTATCGTGATATAGTGTAGAGATTCCGGCTCCGTTATCGGCAACCTGAATGCATACAAATGATTTGACATACTTTTTCTTTTTAAGAATATGCGCAGGAACTTCCGCTATATCTTCATGGAAGGAAAGTTTGATGGTGATTGCTCCGTGATCAGGTGTATACTTGAATGCATTTGAGATCAGGTTCAGTAATATTTTTTCCAACTTGTCAGGATCGAAATAACACTCGGTATTCTGTATAGGGGAGATAAGCTGATATTGAATGTTTCGTTTTTCAGCCGTGAATTGAAATGTTTCCTTGATGCCTTTCGTAAAAGTTACCAGGTTACTTTTCATCACCTTGAGTTTCATAAAGCCGGCATCGAGTTCATAGATGTGCATCAACTGGTTGATAAGCTTTAAAAGATTCTCGCCATTCCGGTGCATCAGTTGTATCAGTTGTTGCTCTTTCGCATTGAAAGTGGTGGACGAAGTGGTAAGGTGATTTAACGGGCCCAGTATAAGCGTAAGTGGTGTGCGGAACTCGTGCGAAATGTTTGCATAGAAACGAAGTTTGATCTCATCCATCTCAAGGCGATTCCGGACTTTCATCCGCTGCACCAGCACCTGCCGGAGAAAGAAAAGAAAAGCCAGCAGTATAATGATATAGGTAACTTTTGCCCACCATGTTTTCCAGAATGGTGGCGTAATGATGATGCGGAGTGTATTACCCTGGTCATTCCACACGCCATCGTTGTTGGATGCTTTAACCCGAAGTATATAACTGCCGGGATCAAGGTTGGTATAGGTTGCCTTGCGTTGTGTGCCCACATAGTTCCAGTCGTCATCAAATCCTTCCAGCTTATAAGCATATTGATTTTTTTCAGGCAATGAATAATTGAGTGCGACAAACTCAAGCGAGAACACGGATTGCTTGTAAGACAAAATTACTTCTTTAGCTTCCGATATAGGTTGAGAGAGGGGAGATCCTTCATCACGGAAGTTAACGGGTTTATTAAACACTTGAAGTTCCGTAAAGTATACGGGAGGTGTAAAGTCATTGTCCTGTATACTATCAGGGTGAAAGTAAGTTAAGCCGTTGACGCCTCCAAAGTATATATCACCGTTGTCATTTTTAAAAGACGATTGGCGGTTAAAGGAATTGCTTTGCGACCCATCGGTAATTTCATAATTTCTGAAAGTTTTTTTTTGAGGATTAAATTTTGAAATGCCTTTATTCGTGCTCAACCACAAGTTTCCTTTGCCGTCTTCCGTGATAGCCTGAATCACATTGTTAGGAAGCCCATCGCTGATGGTATAGTGTATAAAACTTTTTGTGGAAGGCGTATATAAATTCAATCCACCATTGGTGCCGATCCAGAGATTGCCATGCCGGTCTTCATAGATCGTATTGACAATATTGCTGCTAATGCTGTGGCGATTTTCGGTGTTCGATTGAAACCGGATGAAATTATTTTTTTCTCGGTTGTATAGATTAAGCCCGCCACCTTCTGTGCCAATCCAAAGTTGTCCGGCCCGGTCCTGGTATATACAGAATATAATACTGCTACTGATAGTATGTGGATTGGTTAGGTCAGGTATATATTTACTGAACTTGCCAGTGTCCTTATCGTATACCACCAAACCATCTCCCCAGGTTCCCATCCATATTTTCCCGCTAACGGTATCTTCACAAATCGAAGAGACATGTTTAATATCGGTATCAGATAATATGGTATGAAACCTGTTCGAGTGCCGATCAAAAATGGCAGCCTTGCCATAAAAGCATCCAATCCATAGATTTTTGTTATGGTCTTCATACATGCAAAGCGGATAATTACTGCGGATACTATTTTTATCACGCGGATCATGAAGCAAGTGTGCAAACCGCTTTTGGCGCTTGTTGTACATATTCAATCCACCGCCATCCGTTCCTAAGTATATATTTCCAGACGCGTCTTCATAAATGGAAAGTACATTTTCATTGTTCAGTCCATCGCGTGTTCCGTCATTGGTAAAATGCCGGAACTTGGGTGGAGCACTATCCAGAAAATTAACACCACCACTGAAGGTACCTGCCCACATATTCCCTTGGCGATCACGATACAGTGAGTATACGGAACCATTGTTTAGGCCTTCCGGATATTTTTCATCCTGTGTTATATACGAGAAGGTCCTGTTTTTTCGATCCAAGATATTAATGCCACCGTTTTGTGTTCCGATCCACAGATTTCCGTGTGCGTCCTCGGTGATGGATAATACATCGTTGTTGCTAAGTCCATTCGGGTTTCCAGGAGTATATCTATACTGTATAAATGTATTGCTTCGCCGATCATACCGGTTTAGCCCGCCCTCTGTGGTGCCGATCCATAGGTTTTGATCTGAATCGATAAAAAGCATTTTAAGAAAATCGGAGCTGAGTGTATGATATGCATGCGGGGTTGCCCTATACCGGCTAAATTTTCCAAGTGCAGGATTGAATGAATTTAGTCCGGCATTCCAGGTGGCGATCCAAAGATTGCCTTTCGAATCTTCCAGAATGTCCTCGATGTCATTTCCACTAATGGAATGTTTATCAGCCACAGCATGCCGATAGCACCTGAATGTATTCTTGGCGGGATCAAAACGATTTAATCCACCACCACCGGTTCCAATCCAAAGTATACCGTGGGAATCTTCTGCAATCGCTTTTACTTTATTGGAGCTTATACTCGCAGTATCATGCGGGTTATGCATGTAATTGGAGAAGTCATCACGTTCACGATTATAGAGACTCATGCCCCCGTCTTCAGTGCCCACCCACAGCCTATGTTTGCTATCTTCATACAACGCACGGATATAGTTGTGACTAATGCTCCCTGGATTCGAAGGGTCGTTCCGATATATAGTGATCTTATATCCGTCATACTTATTCAATCCATCCCTTGTTCCGAACCACATAAAGCCGTCTCTGTCCTGTATAATGCACGTGACATTACTTTGCGACAGACCATCGTTTCGGGTAATGTGTCGGAATCTATAGTCATGTACTTGCGACCACGAACAAAATGAAGACAAAACGATATATAGTATACCGATCGATTTGTAAATGGCGGGAGAAAAAGAAATGTTCATTACTTCACGATACATTTATACCACTTCGGCATGAAACCTGATAAATGAAGAAAGTTTTCCGTTGTGAATGGTTTACTTGCGTGATCGTGGTTACTGAATATATCGGCCTTCCATAAATCACCTGCGAGCAGCCGGAATGTCTTCAACGCATACATTTTTCAACAGGGAAGTAAATGAATTTATTTCATAAATCCATATTTCAATCGATTGAATTGCGGTAAAAACGGGGTATTTAAAGAAGCTATTAGCCGCTTATCCCAAATTTTAATGCAGGAATTAATCGTGTGTCTTCTTGCCAAAATAATTGAACAGCGGCATAATGTTTTACAGCGTTGTAGGCGTAAAGAAACCTGCAGACAGATTCAACAATATTTTGGTATACATGTTATAACATGGCGGTTTTATATTCTTCTCTATAGATGTTGTGCGTTATTGGAGTACCGTTAAGATGTTCCT
Source organism: Ohtaekwangia koreensis (assembly GCF_900167975.1). Classification (GTDB taxonomy): domain Bacteria; phylum Bacteroidota; class Bacteroidia; order Cytophagales; family Cyclobacteriaceae; genus Ohtaekwangia; species Ohtaekwangia koreensis. The sequence goes on along the minus strand of NZ_FUZU01000004.1, from coordinate 133,266 downwards.
TTATTAATGTTTAGCAAGCCTGAACCGAAAATGTGAGGATGTTATGAAAAAAGAATTTTACAGAGATAAGCGGAAGGGAGTTTATCTGACGTTGACATTAGAACAGTCGAACGGTCTGATTAGTGTAGATTGGAGTGGCTTCCTTTCGTTAGCGGAGATCATGAATGGTTCTGAGGAGACATTGTTGTTAATCCAGGAATTCAAGTGCACAAAATTATTGGTTGATAATCGAAAAGTTTCTGGCCCGTGGCAACATGCCAATCGTTGGTATGAAGAGGACTGGAACCCGCGCGCGGCACAAGCCGGGTTGAGTGCGTTAGCGTTTATTATGCCATCGGATCTTTTTACTCAGCTCTCGCTGGAAGGTTATGTGAAAGTAGTGAATGGTCTTTTTGCGACAGCTATTTTTAAAACAGAAGAAGATGCCAGGAGTTGGCTTAGCGAACAAACATCCGCTTAAGGTACCGATCCTTGTCAATCGATATCATTATATTCTTTATAAATCGTTGATAAAAAATTTACGTCATCAATTTTATACCGATACTTATTACTTAGTTTTAGGTCGCTTTGTAAACTAGCTATATCCGATCTTTGATATAGCAACGAGAACAGGGCAAAGCGAATATAATTTTTTATCCCGTACGCTTTTATGAACAAATTTTTTCGGATCCTTCTTTCAATCTCCTTGTTGTTTTCTTTTTCATCACATGCGCAGCAACAAATGCTTCGCTTGTGGTATGAGCAGCCAGCATCGCGCTGGGAAGAATGTGTAGCGCTTGGTAATGGCAGGCTGGGAGCAATGCCTGATGGTGGGGTGTTGAAGGAGAATATAACGTTGAATGATATTACACTCTGGTCGGGAGGCAAACAGGATGCAGATTCTCCGGAAGCTGCTAAATATCTCCCCGCCATACGTCAGTTGTTATTTGAAGGTAAGAATGATGAAGCACAGGACTTGATGTACAAGTCGTTTGTTTGTAAAGGTGCTGGTTCGGGACAAGGGAATGGTGCGAAGGTGCCGTATGGATCGTATGAAGTACTCGGTAATTTACACCTCGATTATAATTATGGCGTTGATGCCGTATCCGCGAAGCCATCAAAGTATATGCGTGAATTTTCGCTGGAGGAAGCTATTGCCAGGACTTCCTATACTTTAGACGGTACGGTATATACCCGTGAATACTTTACAAGTTTTGATACCGATGTTCTGATCATCCGGCTTACTGCCGATAAACTTAAAAAGATAAATATAGCGCTGTCGATTGATCGTCCCGAGCAATTTAAAACAGCGTTGGTGGGGGATGAACTTCAAATGAGCGGACAGCTTGAGAATGGCACCAATGGAAAGGGAATGCAGTATATCACGCGCATCAAAATAAAATCAGAAGGAGGAAAACTTACTGCAGGTAAGGGTACGCTGCAAGTGAAGGATGCGAACGCGGTAACTATATATCTCGCGGCTTCTACCGATTACCGGAATTCGGATTTTATGAATCAATCCACGAAAAATCTGGCTTCGGCTATGCGTCGGAAATATAGTGCAGCGAAACTTGCTCATGTACAGAAGTATCAGCAGCTTTTTAATCGCGCGAAGCTTTCTCTGGGAAGTGACGACAAAAAATCACTGCCAACCGATAAGCGTCTGGTGGCATTTACTGCCGATTCGAATGACCCTGGGTTGGCTGCACTATATTATCAGTTTGGAAGGTATCTTTTGATTTGTAGTACACGTCCGGGGCTGCTTCCTCCGAATCTTCAGGGCTTGTGGGCCAACACGATTAACACTCCCTGGAACGGAGACTATCATCTCAATATTAATATACAGATGAATCACTGGCCGCTGAACGTAACCAACCTGCCCATGCTCAATGAGCCTTTCTATTCGCTGGTAGCAAATATAGTGGAACCCGGTACGAAAACAGCGAAGGTATATTACAATGCAGAAGGTTGGGTAGCACACGTGATCACAAATGTATGGGGCTATACTTCTCCGGGAGAACATCCGTCCTGGGGATCATTCAACACTGGCTCCGCCTGGCTTTGTCAGATGTTGTGGACGCACTATATATATACTCAGGATAAAACGTACTTGTCGAAGATCTATACCATCCTGAAAGGTTCCGCCGAATTTTACCTGGCTACTTTGGTAAAAGATCCGGATACCGGTTGGCTTGTAACAGCACCTTCCAACTCACCGGAGAATACTTTCATTCTTCCCTCAGGAAAAATGGCAAATGTATGCGTAGCACCAACCATGGATAACCAGCTCATCCGCGCATTGTTTGGTTATGTGATACAAGCATCAGGCGAGCTGAATACTGATGAAGCTTTGCGGAAAAAATTACAAGAAGCTGTTCAAAAACTTCCTCCGAATCAAATTGGTAAAGACGGGCGTTTAATGGAGTGGCTGCAAGAGTATACCGAACCTGATCCAGAACACAGGCATGTGTCACACTTGTGGGCACTATATCCCGGCAATGAGATTACACCTGAGAAAACTCCAGACTTGGCAAAGGCTGCACGCGCAAGCCTTGAAAAGAGAGGCGACCAGGGCACCGGATGGTCGCTCGCATGGAAGATAAATTTATGGGCAAGATTGCATGATGGTGAACGTGCCTATAAAACCTTACAGCGTTTTTTCCGACCTACAAGTGTACAAGGGTTCGATATGCAGAGTGGGGGCGGTACCTATGCTAATTTATTCTGTGCGCATCCACCATTTCAGATTGACGGTAACTTTGGTACAACGGCCGGTATATCCGAAATGCTTCTGCAAAGTCATAATGGCTATGTTGAATTTTTACCGGCAACACCTTCATTGTGGAAAGATGGTAGCTTCTCTGGATGGTGTGTGCCCGGAGCGGAAGTATCTGCTGTGTGGCATAACATGATTGTGAGCCAGGTAAATATATATGCTGTTGCGGATACAAAGCTTACTATTAAGATGCCCGCACAGGTTTCAAAAGCTGAAGTGCTTCAGAAGGGTAAGTATGTCCCGGTTCAGACGTCCGGAGATTTTTTCAACATTACTCTCAAAAAAGGCGAAACAACAACAATACGTTTTCAATAGAATATATATTTATAACCGGGTATATCATGAAGGTAGCTATTTCAACACTCGTTTTGCTTTTGCAGTTGCAATTGGGTATGGCGAACGTAAAGCCAGGCAGTCTTTTCAGTGATCATGTTGTTTTACAAAAAGGTGTTGTCGTGCCCGTATGGGGAACCGCGGAAGAAGGCGAGGTAGTAACAGTTCAATTCAATGGTCAGGTTGTTTCTGTAAAGACCATACAGGGCAAGTGGACTGTAAGACTTCAGCCGTTACCCTATATTACTACGCCTTCGGTGATGACGATCATGGGACATGATACTGTTACCATTCGTGATATACTTGTGGGGGAAGTATGGTTGTGTAGTGGTCAGTCGAACATGGAGCGTCAGTTAGGGCCGCGTCCACCGCAGCCGCTCATTACGAATTGGGAGAAAGAAAGAGATGCTGCGAACTATCCGCTCATTCGGGAATACTATGTGCCTTTGAAATATTCTGCCGATAAGATTCAGGATGTAAACAGCCAATGGAAAGTATGCTCGCCTCAGACAGTCTCTGATTTTTCTGCAGTCGGTTATTTCTTTGCCAGGAATTTGCACACCGGTATAAATGTACCGATCGGTATATTATTCTCTGCCTTCGGAGGCACACCTGCAGAAGACTGGACCAGTCGCGAAGCGCTGGAAGGAAATCCTGCGCTGGCCGAGCTTGTAAAGAACTATGATCGAATAGAGGGATATAGACCGGCAGGTAAAGTAATGAGCGGACTCTATAATGGAATGATCTTCCCTTTGATACCGTATGCAATAAAAGGTGTAGTGTGGTATCAGGGTGAAGCGAATAATGACCGCGCGAAAGAATATCAGACTATATTGCCGAACATGATTAAAAACTGGCGTGATGATTTTAGACAAGGCGATCTTCCGTTTCTGATTGTACAAATCGCTCCATTCAAAGACATGCGCCCCGAGATCCGCGAAGCACAATTCCTGGTAACGCAAAAAGTAAAGCAAACTGCGTTGGTTGTAACCACTGATTGCGGCGATGCGAATGATATACACCCTTCACACAAGCAACCGGTCGGGGAGAGGCTTTCACTCGCGGCTCGTGGATTGGCGTATGGGCACTCCGTGGAATATGCCGGACCAACCTATCAATCCTTCACTATAAAAGGCAACAAGGTAATTTTACACTTTAGCCATACAGGGCGAGGACTTGTAGCCAGCGATAAGAATGCACTTGTCGGATTTACAATAGCAGGGCAGGATAAAAAATTTGTCCCTGCGCAAGCGGTTATCAAAGGTAAATCTGTAATTGTTTCCAATAAAAGTATAGCTAAACCAGTGGCAGTTCGCTATGGCTGGGAAAATGTACCGATTGTTAATTTACAAAATGCTGATGGTTTGCCAGCGTGTCCGTTCAGGACTGATGTTGAGTGAGACATGTATAAATTATACTACATCATATACCATAACACTTGAAAAATAAGACAGTATTTTGAACAACACCAACATTCTCATAATCGATGACGAAGAAAATCTTCGGAAGCTCCTGGCCCGTGTTATCGAGCTCGAAGGTCATCGTGTATATCAGGCTGCCACCATACACGAAGGTATGCGGTTATTGGCCAAGGAGAATGTGCACATTGTTGTATCGGATGTTAAGCTTCCCGACGGTAATGGAGTCGACCTGGTGAGCCGGATTAAACAAGAGTATCCTGCGATCGAGATTATTGTGTTAACGGCTTATGGTACAATACAGGATGGCGTAAAGGCGATCAAGAATGGTGCATTTGATTATCTTACAAAAGGTGAGCATCAGGAAAAGATACTGCCGTTGTTAAGCAAGGCAGCTGAGAAAGCATTGCTACAGCATAAGATATATATACTTGAATCCAAACTGCAAAATCGTTTTGGTTTTGAAAATATATTAGGAGAAAACAAAATGCTGCTCGAGCGCGTTGCGCTGGCCAGAAAGGTTGCTGCAACGAGTACAACGGTATTGCTATTGGGCGAGACCGGCACCGGCAAGGAAGTATTTGCGCAGGCTATACATTATGAAGGTCCGCGTAAGACAAAACCATTTATAGCGGTTAACTGCAGTGCGTTTCCAAAAGATCTTCTCGAAAGTGAATTGTTCGGGCATGCAGAAGGAGCGTTCACAGGTGCTACAAAATCAAAGAAGGGCTATCTCGAAGAAGCCCATGAAGGTACATTGTTCCTCGATGAGATCGGCGAAATGAATATAGATCTCCAGGCAAAGTTACTTCGGGTGTTAGAGAGTGGAGAATTCTATCGTGTAGGTGAGAGTAAAGTACGGCATGTGAATGTGCGATTTATAGCAGCCACCAATCGTAACCTGGAGAAAGAATCGGAAGCCGGAAACTTTCGGCAGGACCTTTTCTATAGGCTCTCCGTATTTGCAATCTCACTTCCATCGTTACGCGAACGCAAAGATGATATAAAGACACTGGCCGATTACTTCATCAATCAATTTGCACGTAAGACTAACAAACCTGTTGCAATGATGTCGCCAGCATTCTTAAATGCATTGCAGCAACACGCCTGGAAGGGAAACATCCGTGAGCTAAAAAATATAATAGAACGATGTGTGATCCTCAATGACCAACCTGTATTGGAAGCAGATGTACTACCGTATGACTTCAACTTGCATGATGATACTTTGACCGATGGAAATTTTGATCTCGCTTCCGCGGAAAAGAGACATATTCAAAAAATACTCGCCTATACGAAAGGAAACAAAACTCAAACCGCAAAATTATTGAGCATTGGGTTAACTACACTGTACCAGAAGATCAAGGACTATAATCTCTCGTAACCCAAAACATTCTATTTCAGTCTTCCATTTTTAAAATACCCTTCGGATTCCGAAGGGTATTTTTTTATGCCTTATACCGTAAGTCGCTGATTCAAAGTGCTGTTGCTAAAAGGGCATAGGACTTGTCAAGGGTGGTGTAAACATACAAAGCCATGATCCATCCATCGACAACAAAACTATATCTATGATTACATGCATTCTAATTGCCGCAGGGCTGGTATGCTTCGCGCTATTCTTTAAAGTCATTGAATACTTCGAAAATATCTGACCTATATGATTGTACTCCTCATTCTTTCCACGGCAGTGTTTATATACCTGCTATATGTGCTTGTAAAACCTGAAAAATTCTAATTATGAATACTGAAATTATCAGTGTTATCCTTATCCTCCTGATTACACTTGCGTTGGCTATACCGCTGGGTAAATATATAGCCCGGGTTTATGCCGGTGAAAACACATTCATGGATGTTGTTTTCAATCCGATTGAAAAATTATTTTACAAGGTCAGTCGCATTGACAGCGCGCAGCAAATGAACTGGAAGCAGCACCTTGTTGCACTGCTTACTATAAATATAGTGTGGTTCTTCCTGGGAATGTTGGTGTTGATGAACCAGGGATGGCTTCCGCTGAACCCGGACGGAAATCCCTCCATGTCACCTGATCTTGCGTTTAACACCACCATAAGTTTCATCACCAATACAAACCTGCAGCATTATTCAGGCGAGTCAGCACTCTCGTATTTTGGACAGTTAACGTTGATGTTTTATCAATTCGTGAGTGCAGGTGCAGGGATGGCGGTAGCGGCTGTTTTGTTCAGTGCGCTTCGTGAACGTACCAGCGATAAACTCGGTAATTTCTACGAGTACTTTCTGAAATCCTGTACCCGTATTTTATTACCAATATCATTTATAGTGGCAGTTATACTTGTATTCAGTGGTACACCGATGACCTTCGATGGAAAGGATGCCATCACTTCACTACAAGGTGACACCGTACAGGTATCGCGCGGGCCTGCAGCTGCTATGATCGCTATCAAACAAGTAGGTACAAATGGCGGTGGATACTTTGGTGTAAACTCCGCGCATCCGTTGGAGAATCCTGACTTCATTACCAATGCTGTTGAGACCATTACTATTCCGCTCATCTCAATCGCGTTGGTGTTTGCACTGGGTTATTATCTCAAGCGTAAAAAACTTGCGTGGATGATTTTTGCTGTGATGACCGTTGGATTCCTGGTATGCCTTATTCCAACTATATACCTTGAGATGAACGGCAATCCGGCTATATCCCGCATGGGAATTGATCAGGCCGCTGGTAGTATGGAAGGGAAGGAAGTGCGCTTTGGTAGTGCAGCCTCTGCGCTGTGGGCTATACTTACCACCTGTACTTCCAATGGTTCGATAAATTCCATGCACGACAGCCTCACTCCACTCTCCGGTATGTTTACCATGTTGGGGATGCAGATCAATGCTTTTTACGGAGGTAAAGGTGTAGGGCTTCTGAATTTTTATATTTTCATTATTATCGCCGTATTTATTTCAGGGCTGATGGTAGGACGAACACCGGAGTTTCTCGGGAAGAAAATTGAAGTGCGTGAAATGAAGATCGCCATGCTGGTATTCCTGCTACATCCTTTTCTCATTCTTGCTGGCACGGCAATGTCTTCCTATTTGATATATGTACATCCCGACTATGCATGGTTGAATAATCCAGGGTATCACGGATTTTCAGAAATGCTATACGAATATACTTCCGCTTCGGCTAACAATGGAAGTGGCTTTGAAGGATTGGGTGACAACACACCTTGGTGGAATATATCCTGTGGCATCATTATGCTGCTTGCAAGGTTTATCCCCATCATTGGCCCTATAGCAATTGCCGGAATCCTCGCTGAAAAGAAATATATACCGGAAAGTGCAGGTACCCTTAAAGCTGATACTGCAACGTTCGGTGTAATGGTGCTCGCAGTCATCGCCATTCTTGTCGCCTTGTCATTCTTTACAGCCCTGGCCCTTGGACCCATTGCTGAATATTTCAGCATTGCCTGATTATTTTAAAAATACTATATATATGTCTACACGAGAAAGAAAGACACCACTGTTTCAGAGAGCGCTTGTAAATGAAGCGTTGAGGCAGTCAATCATAAAATTGAATCCACGAATTTTAGTTAAGAACCCGGTGATGTTCACTGTAGAAATCGGGACAGCGGTAATGCTGGTGGTTTGCATCTGGGTGCTTGCAGGTGAAAACTCCCAAGGTAGCTTTGCATATAACTTTGCGATCTTTTTGATTCTGCTACTCACCGTCCTGTTTGCAAATTTTGCCGAAGCTATAGCGGAAGCACGTGGTAAAGCACAAGCTGACTCACTTCGCAAGACGCGTGAAGAAACACCCGCGAAGGTCATTGACGACAATGGTATCATCACCACACGATCATCCAGTCAGTTGAAAAAAGGTGATGTGTTCATTTGTGAGGTTGGTGATACTATACCTGCCGATGGCGAGATTATAGAAGGTATAGCAACGATAGATGAAAGCGCGATCACGGGGGAATCTGCGCCCGTCATTCGTGAATCCGGTGGTGATAAATCTTCCGTGACCGGAGGTACAAAAGTATTGTCTGATCGGATTAAAGTAATTGTGACGTCTAAGCCTGGTGAGAGCTTTCTTGATAAGATGATCTCTTTGGTAGAAAATGCGTCACGCCAAAAGACACCGAACGAAACGGCATTAACAATTTTACTGGCAGGCTTTACGCTCATCTTCATCATCGTATGTGTAACCCTCCAGCCTTTTTCACTCTATGCGAATACTCCCATTACGATAGCGGCTTTTATTTCGTTGTTTGTTTGCCTGATTCCAACTACTATAGGCGGACTGCTCTCCGCTATAGGTATAGCAGGTATGGATCGTGCGCTACGCGCAAATGTGATAACGAAATCTGGTAAAGCAGTAGAGACCGCCGGTGACCTCGATACCATTTTGCTTGACAAGACAGGGACGATAACCATTGGTAATCGCAAGGCAACAAACTTTTATCCTGCAGAAGGTATATCTGAAGATGACCTGATTGAATGTGCCACCATTGCTTCACTGTCCGATGAAACCCCGGAAGGTAAATCGATCATTGAGCTTGCCGCCATTAAAGGATTCCGCCATCCGGCCATGTTGGGAAGTACTGCCGATCTGACGTTGGGGCTGCCGCAATCGCGCATTATAAAATTTTCTGCGGAGACGCGTACTTCCGGTATAGATTTGGAGGACCGCAGTATTCGTAAAGGTGCTTATGATGCAATTAAGAAACTGGTTGAGATAGCAAACAATACTTTTCCCGCCGATATAAAGAATATAGTGGAGAAGATATCATCCAATGGCGGTACGCCACTCGTGGTGTCTCAAAATAATAGCGTTGCAGGCGCAATTGAATTACAAGATATAGTCAAGCCCGGTATTCGTGAACGATTCGAACGCTTGCGCAAGATGGGAGTGAAGACTGTTATGGTAACGGGCGACAATCCGTTAACTGCTAAATACATAGCGGAAAAAGCTGGCGTAGACGATTTTATAGCGGAAGCCAAGCCTGAAGACAAAATGGAGTATATTAAAAAAGAGCAGGCAAGTGGAAAGCTGGTGGCGATGATGGGCGATGGAACCAACGATGCTCCGGCACTAGCGCAAGCGGATGTGGGTGTAGCTATGAACAGCGGTACAGCAGCAGCCAAGGAGGCCGGTAATATGGTTGACCTCGATAATGATCCTACCAAACTTATTGAAGTAGTAGAGATCGGCAAACAGTTGCTGATGACACGAGGAACACTCACCACCTTTAGTATAGCGAATGATGTCGCAAAATATTTTGCTATAGTACCCGCACTCTTTATTACTTCTATACCAGCTTTGCAGAGCATGAATATCATGCAGTTGAACAGTCCGCAGAGCGCAATTCTTTCTGCGATAATTTTCAACGCTATTATTATTCCGTTGCTGATACCCCTGGCGTTACGAGGTGTGTCGTATAAACCTATAGGAGCCGCGGCATTGCTTCGCAGAAATCTTCTCATCTATGGATTGGGTGGAATTATAGTCCCTTTCCTGGGAATAAAGCTTATTGATGTATTGATATCAACAATCCTCTAACGAATATGAAAAATCAAAATTTCCCCGCTATACTGTTAAGCCTTTGCTGTCTTGTTTTCTTTTGCGGTATATATACAGCTGCAGTGTGGGCTGTTGCGCAAGTTGCTCCGAATCAAGGTAAAGGTAAAATAATATTCTATGGTGGTAACTCGCAGCAGTATGGATTTGCAAATATAGGGCAAGCCTTTACAGTCGATAAATATTTCTGGTCGCGTCCTTCTGCCGTAAACTATAATGCAGCAGGTTCAGGTGGTAGCAACAAAGGTGCTGGCAATCCGGAATATCTTCTACAGGTTCAGGCGCGCATAGACACTTTCCTGTTACACAATCCTGCTGTAAAAAGAGACCAGATTCCAACAGAGCTGGTAACTGCTTCGGGCAGCGGACTCGATCCTCATCTCTCTCCGGGCGCTGCCCATATACAGGTAGAGCGCATTGCAAAGATCAGAGGTATACCTAAAGAAAGACTAAATACCCTGTTGCATAAATATACTCATAGGCCATGGTTCGGTGTGTTTGGAATAGAAACTGTAAACGTTCTTGAACTAAACATTGCACTCGATCAAATGAAATAGCTATATTTTAGTACTTGCTTTTATAAGATCTATGAAAGACCAGGAGAAAGAAAAGTCGGTTGAGCATTTTCTTAATCTTATCCGCAAATCAAAGCGTGGCAAGTTTAAAGTATACATTGGCATGAGTGCCGGTGTAGGCAAAACATATCGGATGCTGCAGGAAGCGCACAGTCTTTTAAAGAACCGCGTGAATGTAAAGATCGGGTATATAGAAACGCATAACCGTGCCGAGACCGCAGCGTTGGCAGAAGGGCTTCCCTGTATAGAACGAAAAAAGGTTTTCTATAAGGGCAAGGAGTTGGAAGAGATGGATGTTCAATCCATCCTGAGTCAGCACCCTGAAGTTGTTATTGTAGATGAGCTGGCACATTCTAACATTCCCGGGGGAAAGAACGAAAAGCGCTGGCAGGATGTCATCGATATACTGGAATCAGGCATCAACGTGATCAGTGCCTTGAATATCCAGCATATTGAAAGTATAAATGAGGAAGTTCACAAAATTACCGGTATACAAGTAAGCGAACGTGTTCCGGATAAAGTATTGCAAATGGCCGATGAGGTTGTAAATATAGACCTCACAGCAGACGAATTGATTGCAAGACTAAAGGAAGGCAAAATATACCATCCTGATAAAGTAGAGGTGGCACTCCGGAATTTCTTTAAGCCTGAAAAGATACTTCAACTTCGTGAGCTTGCACTAAAAGAAGTTGCTTCACAAGTAGAGCGAAAGGTTGATACGGAAGTAGCGATCGACATCAGACTCCGGCATGAGCGCTTTCTCGCTTGCATCAGCAGTAATCATGAAACTGCGCGGATGATCATTCGTAAAACAGCACGACTGGCGAGCTACTATAATTCGAAATGGTATGTACTCTATGTGCAGGTGCCCCGAGAGGATGCCAATCGTATTAAGCTTTCGGTACAGCGGCACCTGATCAATAATTTAAAATTAGCAACGGAGCTTGGTGCAGAAGTGCTACAGGTAAGGAGTAAAAATATACCGGCAACCATGGTAAAGATTGTTGATGAAAAGCAGATCACGACTGTGTGCATCGGCAAACCACACTTTCATCTTTGGCAAGTAATTTTGAAAACCAATACATTTAACCAACTTTTGAACAAACTTTCCAATTCGGATACCGATCTAATCATTCTGTCATGAGTATAAAAACCAAGGTGGCGCTGGGTGTAGCATTTCTGTTTGCAGCGATTCTTACAATCGGTGGTATAGGTTTACACTACTTGCATGAGTTGGCGGGGGACACACAAAATATCATTCGCAATAATTATGAAACACTTCAGTATACCAAGCGGATTCTTGCACTGACCAATGGCAGCAAAGCTTTCTCGGTTGATTCAATTGAACAAAACATTTTACGGCAGGAATCAAACATTACAGAGCCCGGAGAACGGGAGTTGACTATAAAGCTGCGGAGCATTTTCGAGAAATACAGAGTGGCGGAAAATGATAGTATAGTGCTGGAACAATTGCGTGCCACGGCATTGGCTATACAGGATATAAACCTGAGCGCGATCATCCGTAAAAATGAAGTTGCCCAAGCTACAGCATCGCGTGCGTCTACCTATGTCGTTATAATCCTTTCCGTGTTTGCTATTCTGGCGTTCACCTTCATTGTGAACTTTCCGGGATATGTAGCCAATCCCATTATACAACTTACCAACAGTATAAAATCCATCGCTGATAAAAATTATGAGGAGCGATTGCATTTTGATCGGAAGGATGAATTTGAGGAACTCGCACAGGCTTTCAACCGAATGGCGGAGAAGCTTGATGAGTATGAGCACAGTAACCTGGCGCGTGTAATTTTTGAAAAGAGACGTATCGAGGCGATCATTAACCGTATGACTGATCCTGTGCTTGGACTGGATGAACGAAAGAAAATTGTTTTTGCAAATGACCAAGCGCTGGCATTTTTAAATATACCAAAGGAACAACTCGTGGGACGTTACGCTCCGGATGTTGCCGTTGAGAATGATCTGCTTCGAAATCTGATTCGCGAAGGACCAACAAAAGATACTGAAAGTAATATTATCAAGATCGTTTTGGACGGAAAGGAAAATTATTTTTCGAAAGAGAACATCACGGTGCAATATATACCTACCGGTGAAAAGAATGTCGCGATTATAGGACAGGTGTTGCTTCTGAAAAATGTTACACCGTACAAGGAGCTTGATCTTGCCAAGACTAATTTTATCGCAACTATATCTCACGAATTGAAAACTCCTATCGCTTCACTGCAAATGTGTACGAAGTTGTTGCGTGATAAACGGGTTGGAGAGCTGAACAGTGAACAGGGAAGTATCACTGAGACTATGTTGGATGAGATTAACCGGCTATCTAAAATTACGCATGAGTTGCTTGACCTGGCGCAAGTCGAAACGGGAAATATAAAGCTTAATATCCGGTCGGTGAGTCCACGGGAGATTATTGAATATGCGCAGGCGGCAATAAAATTTCAAGCGGAACGAAAGCGTGTAGCCATCACGGTAGACATTGCCGAGAGTGTTGATAATGTTCATGCAGATATGGACAAGACTACATGGGTACTTATAAATTTACTAACCAATGCCATTCGCTATAGCCCGGAAGGCGGAGAGATCATTCTCCGATGCCATCGTCAGCAGAATGCTATAGTGTTCTCTGTTCAGGATTTCGGTTCGGGTATAGAAGCAAAGTTTAAAAACCGTTTATTCGAAAAGTTTTTTCAAGTACCGGGTACGCCATCCGGTACGGGACTTGGCCTGTCAATCTCGAAAGAGTTTATTGAATCGCAAGGTGGAAAGATCACAGTGGAGAGTGATCTTGGGAAAGGATCGTTGTTTGCATTTGAGTTATCTGTATAAGCATGGTCTCTTCGATATGAAATGATATAAATCAAAGCTGTTATTGTATAAAACTTAACAGAGCTGCACACAGTATATTTGTTGTGTAGCAAATGTTGATTTAAAGTATTTGAAATCATGTCAGTCGATAGTCTTACAATTAAAAATAAAAACGCAAAGGTCGTCCGCAACACATTTCCGGTTTTGGAAATGACATGCGCGGCTTGTGCCGTGAGTGTAGAGTCGATGTTGAAATCGGCCCCGGGTGTACAAAATGCAGGAGTAAATTTCGCGAATCAATCTGCGTGGGTTGAATACGATGAACACCTCGCCAAACCTGTAGATCTTCAAAATGCAGTGCGGTCTATTGGTTATGACCTGGTGGTAGATGTTGAAGATCCACAGGCTGTAAAGGAAGAAGCACAACGAAAGCATTATGAAGAAATAAAGAATCGTACAATCTGGTCATCTATACTTGCATTTCCTGTTGTGATTCTTGGAATGTTCTTCATGGATCTTCCATATGCAACCTATATATCGATGATCCTGTCGGCTCCAGTGGTTTTTTACCTGGGAAGAAATTTTTTTATCAATGCCTGGAAGCAAGCTAAACATGGTAAAGCGAATATGGATACACTGGTTGCTTTATCGACCGGTATTGCATTTTTATTCAGCGCGTTTAATACTTTTTTTCCGGAGTTTTGGCACGCACGTGGTTTGCATGCACATGTATACTATGAAGCAGCTGCGGTTGTAATAGCGTTTATATCGCTTGGAAAATTACTTGAAGAACGAGCAAAATCCAATACATCGTCTGCTATAAAAAAGCTGATGGGACTGCAACCGAAAACAGTTCGCGTAATTGTAGATGGACATGAACAGGAATTATCGATATCCCAGGTGAAGGTCGGTAATACGCTCATTGTTCGACCTGGTGAAAGAATTCCGGTTGATGGCATGGTTACTTCAGGTTCTTCCTTTGTAGATGAGAGTATGATTTCCGGAGAACCTATACCGGTAGAGAAAAAGAGCGGTGATAGGATTTTTGCTGGCACCGTAAATCAGAAGGGAAGTTTTCAGTTCGAGGCGAAGAAAGTAGGAGGCGATACAATCCTGGCACACATTATTAAGATGGTGCAGGAAGCACAAGGCAGCAAGGCCCCTGTACAAAAACTAGTCGATAAGATTGCCGGTATATTTGTACCGGTTGTGATCGGTATTGCCATCGTTACCTTTATTACCTGGATGATTGCTGGTGGCGGCAATGCTTTCACACATGCATTACTCACTTCAGTTACCGTCCTGGTCATTGCGTGTCCTTGTGCATTGGGGCTGGCAACTCCTACTGCGATCATGGTAGGCGTTGGTAAAGGTGCAGAAAATAATATACTCATCAAGGATGCAGAAAGTCTTGAGCTGGCGCACCGTGTAAACGCGATCATCCTCGATAAGACCGGCACGATCACCGAGGGGAAACCAATTGTAACAGATATAGTATGGAAAGTGGAAAGCGAGGATCAAAGTATATATAAGAAAATCCTGTTCGCATTGGAAGCAAAATCAGAACACCCTTTAGCCGATGCAGTAGTTAATAAACTAAAGGAGGAAAATATACAGAGTATAGTAATTGAAAAATTTGAAAGCCTTACAGCGCGTGGAGTCAAAGGAAGTCATCTGAATACAACGTATTTTATTGGCAATCGGAAATTGATGGATGAAAATGGAATCAACGTCAGTGCGGCGATCGCTGATTCAGCTTCGAAGTTCCAGGCTGAGGCGAAGACGGTAGTATATTTTTCTGATGATAAAAATATATTGGCTATAGTAGCAATCGCGGATAAAGTAAAAGTGACGTCAGCCGCTGCCATACGGTCCCTTCAGGAGAAAGGCGTTGATGTATATATGTTAACAGGTGATAACGAACAAACCGCTAAAGCCGTTGCAGCGCAAGTAGGAGTGAAGCAGTATCGCGCGGAGGTTCTTCCCAATGATAAAGCTTCCTTTGTAAAACAACTTCAGCAAAATGGAAAGATTGTAGCGATGGTAGGCGATGGTATAAACGACTCGCAAGCATTAGCGCAGGCTGACGTGAGTATCGCTATGGGCAAGGGCTCGGATATAGCCATGGATGTAGCCAAGATGACGCTGATCACTTCAGACCTGCAATTGATTACGAAAGCATTGAATCTATCCATTAAAACGGTACGGGGTATAAGGCAAAATTTATTCTGGGCTTTTATCTATAACGTGATCGGTATACCTTTAGCCGCGGGTGTTCTTTATCCTGTGAACGGTTTTTTACTGGATCCAATGATCGCTGGTGCAGCCATGGCGCTAAGCTCCGTAAGCGTTGTGGGAAACAGTTTGCGGCTTAAAGCTGTAAAACTTTAAATGGTGGAGAGTATTGGACATCGGTTCATAAATTATATAAACCTTTCTTAGGATAATATAAATCGAAAACCATTGTATTTCGTTTCTTGTATGTATAGAAGTTTAAAATTAAAATCGATATGGAAGCAATTAAATTCAAAACCAACATAAAATGTTCCGGCTGTGTGGAAAAAGTCACACCACATTTAGATGCCGCAGTTGGTGAACAGAACTGGGAAGTAGATCTGAACGATCCTGCCAAGGTACTAACGGTGACAGCAGATACGAACGAAGCCAAGGTCAAAGAAGCTTTGGAAAAAGCTGGCTATAAAGCCGAGAAAGTATAGTATATAACGTATATTTTTGTTACTGAAAGCTGATCTTACCGGTCGGCTTTTTTTATTTCATTTCAGCTGGATTGTCCAAACGGTCGTTCAAGAAGAGTAAAAAGTCTATCTATATAGTTGTTTTGACCGAATCTAAGTAAAAATACGGATACGGATGTGCATGATTAAACGTAATCCTAAAGTGTAGGGAATTTAAGTTATTTGTTGTCAGATAAACGCACCTCGTCTTACATGCTTAAAGACTGAATATAAAGTCACATCAATTCATAGAGTTCCTAATAGCCAGAAAGTGAATAAATTTCTTATCGGAGTAACGGGCTTGTTGTTTTGCCTGCTGCATTTGAATGTATGTGGGCAACAGCTATTCATTCGCAGATATGTTGCTGATGAATATAAAGCTGGAATGACTTATGGGATGACGCAAGGTGAGTATGGTGTATTATATGTCGCAAATGGCGATGGCGTACTTCGTTACGATGGGCATGAATGGCAAACTATCATACTGCCAAACCATGAGTCTCCTGTAGGGCTATCTGTTGACTCTGTAGGACGTATATATGTATCTGTTCCTGGTGATTTTGGATATATGCAAAAGAATGATTCCGGTAGCTACAAATACCAATCGTTAGTGCCGCTGCTTCCGTTAAAATACCAACATGTATCAACCGTAAATAATATAGTTCAGGTAGGTGAATATATTCTCTTTCTGAGCGAGGATCATCTATACGTCTATACAAACGGAAAAATTAAAGTCATGGATTTAAGTTTAGGCTATCCAGGAATTATTAAAATACACAATCATGTATATATTTTAAGAGAAGACGCACTCTATATTTTTAAGGATGGTGATTTTGAGCTTTCCCATTTTCAAATTGGCAACAAAAGTGATATCAGGTCTATATCAGGCTTCTCGCACAACCGATTCCTTGTTCTTGATTTCAATGATCGACTTTGGATTGTTGATCCAGCTGCGGATAAGACTGCCAATAAACGGCTGCTGTTGGATAATATCGGCACTTATGTAAAGGGTGCAGAACTATACGATGTTACATTCCTTGACAACGGTTTGATTGCTATCGTTGCGGAAGGTAACATCGTTTTTTTTCGGGAAGATGGCTCCGTGGCACATCATATCGGACCTGACGTTTTACGTTATATATATCTTGGCGAATTTTTCGAAGATGACGCGCATAACATGTGGTTCGCATGTGGAAGAGAGATGTTACAGATTTGTACAAGTTCACCTTTATCTTATTACAATGATCTAAATGGGATACATCATAAAATTTTTTCGTTAGGGGAGACTGGCAATTTTCAATATGTAGGATCAGGATGGGGATATTATTATAGGGAAAAAGGGACAACGCAATTTTTGCCTTTTCATGGAGTGGACGGTGCCGGTTGGAGTCTATATAATATTCATAACAAACTTTATGCTGCGCACGAGACAGGGGTTTGGGAAGTACAAGGTAAAACAGCAGTACGGCTACGAGATGATCAGGATGGTGTTTCGTCAATATGTGGCTTCAAAAATAAACCGGGTCGATTGATCTACGCTATAAGTTATACACCCGGTATTTTTTTAATGGAGAAGAAAGGAGATCGCTGGAGTAAGAAAAAAGTAAAAGGATTTGAAGCTAATTGCAACACCGTCACGGCAGATGATGAACGCGGATATATATGGACAAGTCATCCTAATAAAGGAATCTATAAACTCCGTCTTAACGAGGCGATGGATTCTGTAATTGAATCAAAATTTTTCGATAGTCGTAATGGATTGCCATCCAACCTAAATAACAAGGTATATCGCCTGGAGGCAAGTAATAAAATAGTTGTAGCAACTATTGAAGGAATTTATACTTACAACGATAAAACGGAACGCATAGAAGCAGACAAAAAGATAAATGCTGCTTTAGGTCCAAATTTTTGCATTTATACCCTGGCTGAAAACCAGGCTGGTGATATTTATTTTTGTGGCGCCATACCTCATGTAAAGCAAACGCCAGGATTATTGAAGAAGCAATCGGACGGATCTTTTAAACTTGTCTTAACACCCTTTAATAAAGTTGCTAAAAAGATAGAGGAACTTCGTGTTGATGTTGACGTACCCATATTAATTTCAAGAGATGGAAATGTATACTTCGGAGATGATTTAACGTTAGTCAAGTATGATTCAAAGCAAAAGTCGTTTTACGATGAGCCGATATATGTTGCTGTTAAAAATGTATGGGCAGGTGACTCTCTTATTTTAAAAAACAAGAACGATCAATCGGTTAACGTGCCTTTTACGAGAAACAACTTTAAATTCCAATTTGCGAGTTTTCTTTTGGAGGATCCTGAAAAAATCACCTACCAGCATAAGCTGATTGGATTTGATGATAAATGGTCGGATTGGACGTCATCACATGAAGCTATATATACAAATTTGTCGCAAGGCAGCTATACATTTTCTGTACGCGCAAAAGATCAGTATGACCGGATCAGTAAACCCGTTACATTTTCATTTTACATACATCCACCTTGGTACAAAACTATATGGGCATACTGTGCAGATGCAATTTTGCTAGCAGCGTTGATGTACTTTATTGCAAAGGTATATACATGGCGGGTGAGGGCTCAAAAGATAAAATTGCAACAAAGGGTCGATTTGCAAAATCAGGAATTGCTTGCGCAAAATGAGGAACTATCTGCTATCAATGAAGAGGTATATAGCAAAAATGAGGCGATCAGTGATCAGGCAAAAGAACTTGAGCGACTGAATTTCACAAAAGATAAATTGTTCTCTATAGTGTCACACGATTTGCGGGGACCAGTACGGCAGGTGCAGGATGTATTGGACCTGATGGACAGGAACTATATATCAGCAGACGAATTTCAAACAATGATGCCGCGACTTCGGGAGAACATTCGGCACACATCTAACTTGACGGAGAACTTATTATACTGGGCAAGACAACAAATGGATGGTCTGCAAGTAAAAGCTTCCGTTTTCGATTTGCGCGTTATTGTAGAGGAGAATTTTAGACTCTTCAAATCAATGGCCGAGAACAAAGGCATCGTGCTTACAAATTTTGTGGAACCAACCCTATGGGTATATGCCGACAGCGATATGATGCGGTTGGTACTTCGCAACCTGATTAGTAACGCCATCAAATTTACAAGCAATGGTGGAAAAATAATGATCGGCTATAATCGTGATCAAGAGTATACCATGATTTTTGTAGAAGACACAGGTACTGGTTTGGGAAAGGATGAGATTTTAATGCTCTTCCGCAATGAACAGTTTACGAAATATGGTACATCCGGTGAGAAAGGCTCCGGTTTAGGGTTTAGTTTGTGCAGAGAATTTACGGAGAGAAATGGAGGTACCATTACCGTGGAGAGCGAGCTAGACAAGGGAACCAAAATCAGTTTCACCATGCCTAACGATGCTTGAATTTGATGTAGCAGAAATAAAAAATGATAAAACGAATTTCTATTCACAAAAATAATTGCTATCGAGCCAGTTTTGATAGATTATATAAAAATGAAAAACCTCATTCTTAAAGTATTTTATTGCCTGTGTTGTGTCCCCTTGTTTTTTGCATGCTACACCAGGCAGAAGCCCATGGATATCCAGTATAAAGGATATTGTTTTGATCAGATGGATGCAGCGGTTGATAAATGCAAAGATAACGTAGCCGACTCCCTGGATAATGTATGTTATAAACACCATATTCTAATTGACACCATCAAAGATATAGATGCAGAGATATGGCATGAATATGCTCGTGCACGCGGGCTGTTTAATCATATGAAATTTGATGAAGCGAAGGAATCTGTAAATCACTTATTGAGCCAGATGACAGATTCATCTTTCCAGCTTGAGCAGGCTAAATTGTTGGAACTAAGAGGAAATATTTGTGTGGTTGGTGGTGAAGAGCAACCGGCGGCAATTGATTATTATAAGAGTATCAATATATACCTTCAACTTGATTTACAACGTAATGCAGCGAAGTGTTATCGAGGTATAACGAATGTTCAATTCAGAGTCGGCAATCATAAACTCGCTATTGAAAACGGACAGCGAGCTATTGCTATAGAAATTGCTAATAGAATGCATTCGCGTACAGATTCCGTTGATTTGATAAACATCTATAATACGATTGGCCTTGCCTATCAGCAGATTCATGAACTTGATAGTGCTATGAAGTATTTTGAATATTCACAAACCATGGCAACAGATTTGAAGGAGGAGTTCTGGATTGGGCTGGTGAATGGAAATACTGCTAAGATATTGTTTGAAAAAGGTGATATGGAAGAGGCGGAGAGAAGAATTCGGATTGATATAAATACAAGCCGTAAGTTTAATGAGCATGCCTCGGCGGCTGTGTCTATGCTTAGCATGGGGGATATATGCGCATCACGAAACCAAAAAAAGGAAGCATCTCTATATTATGACAGTGCATACCAGCTGCAGAAAATAATTAAAGATAAGGCTGTTCTTGCTATGTACTATAGAACTCTGGCCAAGTTTAATCGCAATAAGCAAAATTTTCGGGAGGGCGATATATACTTTCGACAATATATAGCGTTACGCGACTCATTGCAAGGTGCCACGATTGGCAATGGTATTGAACAGGTGCAAAATAAAGCGCGGCTTGAGAAACAGCTTGCAGATATAAATTTGCTGCGTATGGAGAATACGTATAAAACAAAAAAGGTGCAGCTTTGGCAGCTATGCATTGGTATCATTGCGGGTGCGCTGTTATTGCTATTTATTTTATACCGAAACAATCGAAAACTCAATCAGCAATTAACCAGATTGAATGTTGATCTCGAGGAAAAAATTAAGGACCGCACCACGGAACTTATCAAGACCAATAAAGAACTCGATACATACTTGTACCGTGCTTCGCATGATGTAAGACGACCCATACTTTCTATCATTGGTCTCGCGCAGATCGCTGAGTTTGCTACTGATATTCATGAGCAATCCGATATACGAAAGAAAATTATTGCAACAGCACGTGATATGGACAAGATGCTGCATAAATTGAAAATGACATATGAACTCAGAGCATCAGTTGAGAAACAAACCTTTGATTTGTACGAATATGTTTCAGGGTTAAGTCAGGACCTCGTTAAATTTTATCCTTCCGCTAAATTTCAAATAGCAAAATCCGGTGATACAGTTTTGACATCAGACATCAGGTTTATTAATATGATCTTTTTGAATATCATGGAGAATGCCTGTGTATTTCGTCATGTTGATTCAGGAATTAATGTAAATATTGAAGGCGATGCTGACTATATATCCGTTAATATTGAGGATCATGGTATCGGAATCCAGGAAGAGTATTTGACGTCAATTTTTGAAGCCTATACACGCTTCAGTGAGCGATCTATAGGCAGCGGTATAGGACTATACATCGTATCGAAGGCGCTTTCGAAAATAGGAGGGAGTATCAATGTCAGGAGTATAGTCTATGAAGGCAGTATTGTGAAAGTAAGAATGCCCAGAAATATTCAGGTTAGTGATACTTCTGCTATGGCCATGGGATGATTATGATGTTTCGCCTTCTCTTTGTCATCCGGCTTTTTAAGTATGAATGATGATGGGAGTGGTACAGTGGTGTTTCAATTTTTTTGTCTCGTACATATTGGTAGTTTTCAACAAGAGTGCGATCATTTGTATATTCATCCTGTGTTCAACGCATGGACACAGGAAAAAATCGGTAAACAAATATGGAACTGTTTTAAAAACAATTTTGAAACAGTTTGCGATAGTTTACCGGCAACTTATATATTTGCACTTCCTTTTTGAAAAGGGGTCGATTTAAATCAAAACGAGCCTTTTCTTATCAAGAAGGCAAACAAATAAGACTGAAAAGTCTAAACAATAAGCTGAAATCCCGGAGAGGTGGGTGAGTGGCTTAAACCAGCAGTTTGCTAAACTGCGGTACTGGGCAACCGGTACCGGGGGTTCGAATCCCCCCCTCTCCGCTTAACGCGGTTGTGATGTGACTAAAACAGCGCCATGTTTGATTTTGAAAAACTAGAAGTATACCAGATTGCAAAGAACCTGGTAACCGATTCACTGAAAATCATCTTCTCCAATGAGAAGCTTGATCCTTATATCAAGGACCAGTGGAAAAAAGCATGCATGGATATTCTGTTGAACCTGGCTGAAGGTACTGGACGTATGACCAGTGCTGACAAAAAGCATTACATCACGATAGCACGAAGTGCAGTTTTTGAATGCGTAGCGATCCTACAGGTTCTTGGTGAGTTGAATTCAATTCCTTTGGCTCAAGCTCAGGATTTATATGATCGCTATGAGAAAGTTTCGAAGATGCTGCTGGGCATGTATAGAAGTCATTCGGAATGATATTAGGTCCGGTAGCTCAACTGGATAGAGCATCAGATTTCTAATCTGAGGGTTCGGGGTTCGATTCCCTGCCGGATCACAACAGAAGAATTCATAAAATTAGAATTCAGAAGTTAGGAGGTAAAAAGATAAAGTGTATCTTTGCACCTCGTTAAACAATCGGGGTGTAGCGTAGCCCGGTATCGCGCTTGGTTTGGGACCAAGAGGTCGTCAGTTCGAATCTGGCCACCCCGACATAGATACCATCATGTATCATTAAAAGCCTGCAAATTATGCGATTTGCAGGCTTTTTTGTTTGTAATCATACCAATCAGCAACAAGCAATTTCAACAAAAATGAGAACTAAACGGTGACCTAACACGGGAAGCAACCCGAGGTCACTGGAGACGTACAAATAACTGTAAGTCAGGCAATTGAATCATTTTTATCGGTTCGTTTTGATTTCATTCTAAATGACTTTTTGAAGCAGGTCACCAAATGAAACTATTCAAACTCAAAACAGAACAATTATGAGAACGACAAACACATTCGGTATTCAGTTCATCATCCGTATGAACAAGGCCAAGGATAACTTAGTCCCTATATATAGCAGGGTAACGGTTGATGGTCGCAGGGTTGAAATATCTCTGAAGAAATGGATTAATCCCAAAGAGTGGAACAACAATAAAGGTTTAGCCAAAGGCACTCGCGAAGAAATAAGATCACTCAATCACTATCTGGAAGAAGTCAAAGCAAAATTAATGAACACCTACCAGGAGATGCAGATACACAAAGAGCTCATCACTGCCGAAGAAATCAAAAATAAGTTTCTTGGAACCGATGAGAAAGACTATACGCTATGCAAAGTGATTGACTATCACAATACACAGATGAAGGAATCACTGGCCTGGGGCACAATGAAAAATTATTTTACCACACAGAAGTATATTCAGATGTTTTTAAAAGTGAAATTCGGAACTCCGGATATATATTTGTCTCAACTCACCTACAAGTTCATAGTACACTTTGAATATTATCTACGAAACTACAAACCGTTGGATCATCACAAACCTCTCGGAAATAATGGTGTAATGAAACACATTGAACGGTTTCGAAAGATGATCAACATGGCTGTACGCATGGAGTGGGTTAACAAAGATCCTTTTGCTAAGTATAAACAAAAGTTCGATAAGGTAAACCGTGAATTCCTGAGCAAAGAAGAACTTGCTAAAATTGAAAACAGGGAACTGTCGGTCGTGCGCTTGCAGTGGGTACGTGATCTTTTTGTGTTTAGCTGCTATACAGGACTTGCCTATATTGATACCATGAGACTTTCTCCGGCCAATATTACCATTGGCATTGACAGTGAATATTGGTTGATCACAAAGCGTCAAAAGACAAGTAATCCTGTACGCGTGCCGCTGCTTCCAAAAGCCCTGCAGATCATCGATAAGTATAAAGGCCATCCTCGTGCTTTAACTGAAGGTACATTGTTTCCGGTGATCTCTAATCAAAAGCTCAACAGTTACCTGAAGGAGATAGCAGATCTGTGCGGCATTCACAAGAATCTTACCTTTCATTTAGCCAGACATACTTTTGCTACTACCATCATGCTTACCAATGGCGTACCGATCGAGTCAGTAAGTAAAATGTTGGGGCACTCAAAAATCACGACTACGCAAGTCTATGCAAAAGTGATTGAACAAAAATTGAGCGTTGACATGAAAACACTGAAAGAGAAATTAGCATCGGATAATATAGACAAAGGGTTCCTGCGAGTTATCAATCAATAGTATATATTCATTGCATCATCCGTTTTAATAGTATTAATAAATGATGCGGGATTAAATTAACCCCTCATCTGCAAATGAATAATAGCTTTCGCTGGTAAGTATAAGGTGGTCGAGTAACTGAATTTCCAGCAGTCGTCCACCTTCTTTTATTTTTTTTGTCAGTTCAATGTCCGCGTGGCTTGGTGTAAGATTTCCGCTCGGATGATTATGTGATAAAATTAAGCCAGTCGCGCCGGCTCTTAATGCTGCAACAAATATCAATTTCGGATCGGCTACTGTTCCAGCTATACCACCAGTTGATACTTCAAATACACCGAGGACTTTGTTAGCTCTGTTTGTAAAGAGTACTTTGAATTGTTCGCAGAGTTCAATTACTGAATCATTCCAAACTCGTTTCAAAACTTCATGAGCATCACGTGAACTGGTAATCTTCGGCCTTAGTGAAGGCTTCACATTCGATTTGTACGAGAGCTGAATTTCCGCTACTTCCCATTGTTTCTTTTCATTTGTGCTTTCCATAATTGTAAGTATTAATTATGGTCGTCACAAAGCTTAGGTGTACGCTCCGGCAAAAGGAATCGGAATAATTGGGGGTTCCTGGAAACGTACGTTGTAAGGGGGAAACCGTTTATGCCGAAGTCTTTTGCAAGGAACGAAACACCTAAGCTACTTTTACCATGATTAATACTTTACTGGGAAAGCACAAGAAATAATAGGCAGAGTAGCGGCAGCCTGGCGTAGCACGAAAGATTTTCAGTAAGCTTCCCTGGAGAAGTATATATACATTCCTTTAAATTTCATCCACTCCACATCCGAAACCCGAAGCTTACATAAACCTTTTACAAAGCGTCCTATTTCTGCTGGAGCAATTTTACTGTCTTTGATTTTTCGAAATAGAAGTTCCTCGGTCTCATCCGAAATCCAATGAATGTCCCTTTCTTTAATGACCTCCAGCATTGTTTCAATTTTGGTTGTCTGTCCTCTCGGGGTTTCCCGGGCTACATATAGTTGAATTAAGTGTTCGAAGTTGGATGTTTTCATTTTGAAATTCCCTCCAACTATATACTCTCAGAAAGTATATCTTACCCTACATGGAAGTAGAAATTTATTTTTCAATTTTTGAATCTTGCCACAGATCCAGGAAAAGACAGTGTTCCCTTTTTGACGGTCCCTACGCCACGAACTGCCCGCCATCCTAACAAAAGTGATTTTACCCTGCCATTTTCTCCCATAAGCCGCCCATCAGCACGTTTCAAAGCCTGTGTCAAGGGTGGCGATTCCAAAAAGAAATTGGATTGCCATCGCCACTTGTATACCCTTGACACAGGTTTGAAACGGGACTTACTTTGGCTTGGCGGAGAAATGCCTATTGATGTGTTACACGATCTTTATTAACTGGAGTAAGGCATGGAGGTAATAGTACACAAGCAGGCTTACGTATATGTATATAATTATGATAACATGAGCCGGCCTGGCTGATTTACCCGAAAGGGTTGGCATGGCGATGAAACTTCGGCTCAGTGAAAATTTTTCCAACGAAGACATTGCAAAAAAAAATGAATATCAAGAAAATCGTGGTGGAGAAATATATAGGTATAGCGTAAAAACACCTGAGAACATCTTATGATAATTTAGTTTAGTTAGTCATTCTACGAGTGGGCAATTGTCATTTTATCCATGTCCTTGTGAGCGGGAAATTGGGCATTGCGTAATATTCCTTTACTTCGCAATAGTTTTCGCTTCCAGCACTTGTATAACTTTTATAGTGCATGGAGTCGGAACGTGTGTAACATATGTCTGAGAAGAAAAACAAGCCTGACCAATATCCCTATCAAAACATGTCGCTGGACTCCATGAAAGGAGAGAAGTGGGCAGATATACCCGGCTTTGACGCTGTACCATGTGGGCCTTACCAATATAGACAAAAGATTGTCTAAGACTAGTATACGCAATGGGTTCGAAACGGTGTGATTATTTTAAATAATTATCAATTCCTTATAGCGGCTTAAGCTTTTTAAAAAGAAAAGTAAAAAATTATCAACTGCGCAAAAAGATTGCACAGTTGCGCTTATTCTTTGTACCGTTAACATAGCTTATGAATGTATTGAAGGATTTGAAAGAGAATGTTTTTAAAGTACTGGAGGATCAAATGGCTTTAGAAGATTTTGAAAGATGGCTTTATAGTTCAGAAGAGCTACAAAGCCTGATGAATGAAAGTGTCGTGCTTGAGGCATATACTGTGAACTATAACCAGCGAGATGCAAAGTATCAACTCAAAAAAGCAATCTTTAAATACTTTGGTGAAGACGAATTCTTGCTATGGAAAGTCAAGTCAAATCTCCGTGATCTAATTGCCAATGGAGGTAATAGGGATCGCGTATTAAATGATTTTTATTGTATAGGATATGATGGATATACCTTTTTATGCTACATCGGATACTACATATATAGGATTGAAGACACAGAATATTGTGGAAATAATTTAGAAGCTTTATTAATAGAACTTAAAAGGGACTGCGAGATTCTTCTTGAGGAGATTGAAAAGCAGGAGTTTGAGAATCCTGGATTTAGACTCAACGATTATCGCCCTAGTGATAAACTGGAGTTCAATCCTTTGGAGGTAACAAAAAAATGGTGGAATTTTTGGAGATGACATTCAGATTACAATAAGGTACAGCTCTACTGTTGCTGTTATGATAATCGCATTGATCATAACCTAATTGTAATTTTGAGGATGGCAAAAAAATAAGTATAGTATTATGAGTTATATAGTTGTTGATGTAGAGGCGGATGGACCGATACCTCATAAATATTCGATGGTAAGTTTTGGAGCCGTTGTTCTTGACGGCACACTAAGTAAAACCTTCTATGGACAAGTGAAGCCTATATCTGAAGAGTGGATTCCGGAGGCTCTCGCAGTAAGTGGTCTTACCCGAGAACAGCATCTGTCCTTTAAAGAACCTGAAGCTGAAATGGCAAGGTTTCATGCCTGGCTTTCTGCTACCTCAAGCGGAAGACCGGTTTTCGTAAGTGATAACCTTGCATTTGACTGGCAATGGATCAATTACTATTTCCATTTCTATTTAAATGAAAATCCTTTTGGTTTTAGCGGAAGAAGAATAGGAGATCTATACTGTGGAATGAAGATGAACACGGGCCTCAATCATGAATGGAAAAAGTTATTCAGACAAACCAAACATGATCATAATCCTGTTAACGATGCAAAAGGAAATGCAGAGGCGCTTTTAAAAATGAATATGTTAGGATTGAAAATCCCTATAGGGTGATGAAGGAATAACAAGGTTTACTTTAAAACGTAGACCAAGCAACCCTTTGATGCCATTTTTAGCATATTACTAAATACAAAGCTGTTGTTAACTAAATATATACGTGCAGGCAGCGATGATTCAACTATTAGTTTGTATATCGTACTGTCGTAAAGCCAAAGAGAGATGAAGCATTATATTTTAATCTTAATAATTGTATTCTGTCAGTTGTCCTGTAAACAAGAACGTGTTCCAAGCAATGATATTGACGGAGAAGTAGTCTCTCCGAGTTCAAGCGGACCTAGCCAGGAGGAGATCGATCAATTGCTAGAAAGAGCAATTAAAAATGGAGATGAGCGTGCCTACAATAGAGTCGCGGCTCACTATTTCCTCAACGAGCAGCGTGAGACCATCTTCTATTATGCATTTGTTATGGCTACAAAGTATAAAAGTGCCGAAGCATACTTTCATTTATACTTAATAATGGGAGACATAGATTCCGATAGCATTAGGTCAATTGATGAACTAGATGCAGCTACTCGAGATATTAGGTTATACTGCCTGCTTCGTTCATACGAGCTAAATAAGGATTTTGCAAAATCTCGTGTAGAAGATCTTTTTCCAAAAGGTATTCCGTCATCGAAATCCTATTGTCAAACAATTTGCGATAAATAAAATAGCTCGATTAGTACATGTCTTGAAGACCGACAAGGACGTAGATAGAGCAATTTTTAACTTGGTTATTACTACCCAGCGAAAAAACATAATGATTGAAATAAAATATTTAGATGCGATAAGAGCAAGGTTAGCAAAGACCTCTAAATGTGCCTGGATTCCTTACATCGAAGAAAGAGATTTTACTAGCGGATCGAGTTTTATTATGACAATGCTACAGATTCACGAGGTGATGATATAGAGATTATTGGAGCGACGAATGCAGATATTGATTTTATTGGACACGCAAAGCAAGATATAGGAATGCTTCTTGATGAGGTGAATCGATTAAGGGAAAAAAATACCGACCTTGGTGGAGATGTGTAGATACGGCCTATCAGGTTGGTTCAAACCTATTTAGATTTATGAATGAATTTTCGCATAGAACATTTAAGTTATGGGCTTACACTGTGAGTCATAGCTTTTTGATACTTCGAAGCCCTATGTTGTTTGAAGATTTGGATGGGTATAGTAGCGAAACCGACTATAATATTGATATTGAATTTACTGCAGTAGAATACTTGGATGTTCCGTATAAATTCACTTCTCTTAAGATATGCGAATTGCTTGGGGATGTCATACCATTAAGGCTTCAATTCTATAGTTTAAAACTTGGCTTTAAGACATTTCAACTTCAGACGGATGAGGGTTGTTATTATATAGTTGCGGGAAGCTATAGAATAGGTAAGAATAGATGGGTATCAGAAAGTAGAATCAATAATCCTTCTTTGGAGTATGATGAAATTCTTGGTACATCTGGTTGATGTTTTTTACAAGAGCAATTGCCGTTCAGGATTGCTTAAAAATTTTCTACTTTCAGGTCAAAGAAATCATTGAACATGTGAATATGTTGAAAATAAGTGAGGTGCTGGTGAAGCGGGATTTGATGCAGTAAACATCTAGAATATCTCTCGGTAAGAAAGTTACCAACTATAATTGGAAGCCAAGTAGGGGCGGCCTGAAGTTGCTGAAATAAAGAAGTTTAGTGGGCTTCTCAAGAGAGTCGTAGGTTGCGCAGATGTAGATCTATTTGCTCTGAATAATAAATGCTGAAATACATTTAAGGGAAAATTCTAACGCTTCGAGAAGACTACAAATTGAATCTACAAATGTTGTGCATTGTAGGCTCTAGGTATACGAAGTGAAAGTGTACGAGTATCAACCCTTTAAAAAATAGATGAAAAAGTCCTGGAAGAATTTAGATTTTGAACAAAGAGCAATTATAGTTATTGGTACTATCGGGATAATTATATCTCTAGGTTATATTATGTACCTGCTATTGGTGAGTAATCCTTATATATCGTCCTGACAATTGCGTGAAGATACTTTATTTAATACGATGATATATTTTTAGAACACAGAAGAAAAGAACCGTTGTGTCGATTCTCTTATTTGAATGTTAAGCCTATGGGTAGTCGGAAAGACTATATTTAAAAAATCATTGGTGATGTTTAAATAGTATCAAATAATAGCCTTACGTGATCAGGCTATAGCAAATCGCCAATTAAGTGAAGTATATTCTTATCGATTCACTTCAAGATCGCCAATACACATTATACGCGGCTCGAAGGCGTGTTTTCGCTATAAGGTGATAAAGATCGATGACTCGTTAAATCTTGATACGGTCAGTTATTGGGCACACTGGATTGAGCCAATACAGTAAATAATTCGCGAGCGAAAAGGGGACGTCGCTAACAAACATCTGTCTTTTAGTTTGAAACGAATGCTATTGTAAAACGTCCTCGTATTCTATCTCAACATATACTCGATAATATATAGTTTTGCGGAGCTTCATAAAAGATTGATTTGAGCAAGCAGCTGTCGCATATGCAGTTGCAGATTAAAATTCGGGACGGTATATGCTAAAAGATAGAGAAGCGATAATAGTAACTACGAATTTGCCTACGCCCGGAGCACTTTTGCTGGTAGGCTGAAGTAATGGAAATACAATTTTTTGGGATTACATATTTATTGAGTGTGGCGCACACGAATGTAAAGCAAGGTAACGTAATATGTGGTAATAAAATTTATATTTCTGTTGCAACATATTTAGTGACTGTATAAATTAGCGTAAAGATTAGAATTTAGTTTTAGGCCAGGCAAGTTGTTTGACGGAAATTGTTTGGACAGCTTTTTAAGTGCCTGCGCTAGATGTAGTCTTTGTTATCTTTAACCTACTGTGCCTGTATGCTTCAACGTATCCTATTAATAATAGGTATCCTAAACCTATTAGCTATCATTTCTATTTCAGCCGTAATTTATACAAGAGACTCCAAGGTTGCTTACGTTGATTCTTCGAAACTTCTAAATAATTATAAAGGGATGAAGGCAGCCAGGGCCGCCTATCAAACGAAAGTAACAGCGTGGAAAGCCAACGTTGATACTCTCTCTATAGAAGTACAAAATTTGATATCACGCTATGAGCGCGAGAGTAAAACGATGACTAAGAAAGAACGTTCTTTAAGTGAAGAACTGATTCGAAACAAGCAAAAGCAGTTTGCAGATTATCAAAATGCATTGAATTTACAGGCACAACAAGAGGATGCTAAACTGACAAGCGAAGTTGTTATTCAAATAAATGCCTACCTAAAAAAATACGGGACAGAAAAGAACTTTAAGATTATTCTAGCCGCAACAGAATATGGAAATCTTGCTTTCGCAGATGAATCTCTTGATATAACAGAGGATGTTCTGGCAGGATTAAACGGGCAATATAATAATGAGAAACAATGAAATTAACTGCCTGTTTTATTCTGCTTTTATTCTCGATACTGCTCGGATGTTATTCGAGCAAGTTATCGCCCGAGAATCTTTCCGAATTTGTTACTGACGAAGACAACGGGTTAATAAAAAACGCTAGCATTGGAAATATATCACTGCAAGTGATGTATCAACCAACAGATATATGGGTGTACAGGGAGCTTGTTAATAAACAAGCGAATACGGTAAGCGTTGACAAAATTCGATCAAAATATAGTCCCTATTTATACTTCTTATTGAGTATATCTAATGACGGGAGAGAAGCACTGCATCAGCTTGCAGATACTGATTACAGTAATCTTGTTCAAATCACATCTTTTCGTATGAATGAATATGTTACGCTGAGCACTTCTGCAGGTGATACCTTGGAAGTGGCTGATTTCATGCTTAACCGAACATATGGTATGAATACAAGCACGGATATACTATTTGTGTTTGATCGGAGTAAGCTTCATGGTCAAGACTGGTTGCAGTTCAACTTAAATGAGTTTGGCTTGGCAATTGGAAATCAACAATTACGATTTGAAATGTCAGCACTTGAAAATATACCAGAAGTGACTTTTAATAATTAGAGCATTACTATATACAAAGCCGCACTAAACGCTATTATGATACGTAACAAATTTTTACTAAAGGGTGTTGCCGTCTTCTTTCTATTCGAAATCATTGTCACGGTAGTTTCGCCAACGATTTCGTGGGCGCTAACTTCAGGCCCTACGGCGCCGGAAGCCACCAGTTTCGAACCCGTTGATACTACAGATATGGTGAACACAATAACTGGCGATTTAGTATATAATATGCCGCTTTTGGAGGTTCCTGGTCCGTCTGGAGGATATCCGTTGTCGTTGTCTTACCACGCAGGCATACAGCCTGGTGTTGACGCCAGTTGGGTTGGATTGGGATTTACGCTTAATCCTGGTAGTATCAATCGAATAGTAAATGGAGTGCCGGATGATTTCAGTGGTGCTCAGACAATGAATCATGTATTTTGGGAAGGTGGCGAGACGACCATAAATACGTATGGTGTTTCTATAGGAATAGCCAACGTCGCAAGCGTTAGCTCGGGCTTAGTATTTGCCAGCGACACATACCGGGGACGGGGAGTAGGTGGATACGCAAGTATTGGCCTGAAGTTGGGAAACACACCTGCTTCCCTAAACTTTCAAATAGGTGTATCTCCCTATGGACAAGAAATATCGGGAAGTGTAGGAATCGGTGTTGGTATTGGAATGTCAGTTAGTCAATCGATGAATGCTGGGCTTAACGCCCAGGCCAGTTTAAATACCAGTGGGAAGATGCGAGTTGGAGCGTCCGCGGGTCTCTCCACTAATACAGGTTTGAATGCTTTGGGTGCATCGATTTCTACTGATGAAAAAAGCGCAACGGTAGGGATATCAGGTATACAATCTTCATTTAATAATTCGAAATCTGATGATGTCAGTACACGATCAAAGAATTTCGCTGTCGACATTCCGGTGTTTTACTGGCTCAGTATACACTTAGGTAGGGATTACACACGTTACTGGTTAAGCCAAAGAGAAGACTATCTCAACTATGGAAGCTTGTATTTTCCCGAATCAGATCCTGGTGAAATTTCCACAAAAGTATTTGATACCTACCACCTTGAGGGTTGGAACAGTATCTCTAGCGAGAATAATGTTCAAAAATATTTAGAGGGTAGTTTTGCCGATTACGATCTATATAGTGTAAATGCTCAAGGATTGGGTGGGAGCTTCAGACCCTACCATTATGCAGTAAGCCTTTCATCTCAAGATGTAGTTAAACAATCTAATAATACAAAAGAGATTTTGAATTATTATATACCTCAGCATTCAATCGGAGTACAATATCGCTTTGTAAATGATTTTTCAAACCGAGTATTAAATGAAGCACCTGAAGTGTTACTTAATCAAACGCTTCAAAACTATACACATCCCAATCAACCAGAAGTAGACTATCAAGATTGGGAGGGGCGTATGAATAGTACGTATGCACAAACGGAGAATATACCACTTCTTTTTCCATACCAAAGCGTCATCACCGGGCAGGAGGGTTATAATAATGTACCTGGAGCAAAAAGGCGTTTACCATATGTGCCCGGGTCGCGACATATAGAATATTTTACCAATGATGAAATAATAGATAATCTCGCTTCCGCACATGGTCGTGGATTTTTGGAGTGCGATGCACCTGGATTTGTTCGTAGTAAAACGGATGGCAAAGTTGGCGCATTTGTTATTACGAATGGAAGCGGCGTAAGCTACCACTTCGCATTACCTGCATACTCGAGTGAGGAATATATATACTCACAGAATAAGGATACACGGGAAAAGATTTCATTTAACAACTTAGAGCAGCATGGAAAGTATGCCTATACTTGGTACTTGACGGGTGTTACAGGTCCTGACTATGTGGACCGTGGCCCCAATGGCGATGCTGATGGCATGATGAATGAATATGATTGGGGTTACTGGGTATCCTTTCAATATGGTAAGTGGACTGACGAGTACCGGTGGAGAAACCCAGCCCTTGGTTTTAACGACGACCTTGATACACGTTTTCAATCTTTCTCAAAGGGCAAGAAAGAGCTCTATTATCTGAATTCTATAAGGACGGCCACACATACAGCATTCTTTGTTAAGGAACTTCGTGCTGATGGCAAAGGAGAGTCGCCACAAGAGGATGTTAGCGTCAGAACAGTAACTGGCCCAAGTGTAGCTTATGTTGATGAAGGATCGTTCTCGCCGGCAAAAAGGACCATAACTATAGGAGGAAACAATCCCAATCTTCCGAGCTATGACAAAGTAGAGTATACATTGCTTCCTGTGTCTACACTAAAATTGAACTCTATATTGTTATTTAAGAATGAAGATATAGCTAGTGCGTCCTACAATAATTTAAACTCGGAATACAATGATACCTTCTCGTATGATTGGCTGAAATCTACAGAGAAAAAAATATGGACGACGCATTATGGCGAGAATGTTTTAGATGTATATGATATACAATCTACAACCTTTCCTACAGGTAAGGCTTTGCGCACCATTGATCTGAGTTATGATTATTCACTTTCTCCAGAAACGCCAAATAGTTTTGATGAGTTGGGAACTCTCTATGATTGCGAGGGATGTGATAACTATCATCCTGCAAATACGCCACAAACTAAGCTTGGAAAATTGACATTAAAATCTGTTTCTTTTAAAGGTAAAAACAGCGCATCATTAATTCCACCTATATATTTTGCTTATGACTATACGGATCCATCCAGTGGCTATGGAACGGTTGCCGCAGTAAACGCTAGTACAAAAATCTGTACGCTCTCAAATTTTCAATATGAGCCCTTTCAGGTTGGTGACATTGTCAAGCTCACTCAAGGTGAGAATGTATACTATGGATTTATCAGAAAAAATCAGGCAAGTGCTGAGGTGAAAATTTTCTCAGACAATCTTCCCTTTATAGGTAATCGCATACAAGCAGTGCAAACTAAAAATCCTCCATACAATAAGGACTGTTACGATATGTGGACATACTTCAAGGGAGATTATACTAAAACTGATGATCCCAATATGGATCGATTCCCCACTGAATCCTCTGGAAAAAATGTTGATGCGTGGTCACTTCGGCGAATTGAAACGAGTACTGGCGCTTCCATAAATATAGTATATGAATCTGATACATATGGCAAAAGTATTTTGAGCGAAAACTTGACTATTCCACTCCATCTGTCAGGAAACACAACCGAAACAACACCGCCTACTGTACCAGGAAATGCAACGACAGTCTTTTTGGAAGCTTCTTTAGATGAATTAGCGCCAGTGGATTTCAGCAAAATCTATAAAGTTGGTGACTTTGTGGATTTAGCTGGAGGGGGCTATGGGTGTAACACCGTTCCAGGTCCTCCTGGAACTACTGGTGATCAGCAACAATGCGGAAATTACCTAATCAATCAAGCGGAAGTTCAGCAGGTAAGTTCAAAGTATATACGGATGCGATTTTATATAGGATATGAATCATTTCAAGCTATCCATGGCTGTGTTATTAATTTAAAATCCAGGGACATTCAGTGGGGTGGAGGTTTACGTGTAAAGTCTATTTCATTGGAAGATCCAACAACGAACACCCGCCGGAGTACAGTATACGAATATGAGTTTGATAATAAGTCGTCGGGAGTCACGTCCTATGAGCCACTGAAGATTAATAATATATCGGCCTACATCACCAATAATGCTACGACCGATGCTTATATAAAGGGATACTTGCTAAGGCCATTTATCAAGATGATGACTCTTGCCAGAGATGTGCCAGCACCAGCTGTGTACTATAGCAAAGTGCGTGTGAAAGAAATATTTACAAATGGGGACAATGCTTCGGAGACAATTCCAGGGTATAGCGAATTTGAGTTCCAAACGTTCGACACGGGCTTGATTGATATGACTAGTATCGCTCCAACATCAACATCCGCGAATGGCACCTATCGAGGACAAAACTATAACAGCATATCAAAATCAAAACGGGTTTTACGTGATTTTACAAGTCGTATAGGTGCATTGAAGTCGATCACTTTGTTTGACGCACACGGAGAAAGGATTGCTCAGACATTAAATCATTACTTGCACGATGAGCAGACGGACCTATCCTTTGAGGGTAATAGCGAACAGTACGGTACATTGCTGAATCGTTATAATAATCAAGGGCAGATTGATGAAGTCTTCAATCACGGCCGACTTGTTAATTTTTCAAGTGAGTCAAACGTTCTTCAAGGATTAGTTACAAAGCGTGAAACATATCCAGCAGTTCAGACAGGTGCGACCTCTATAAATTATAAAACAGGTATTCGAACGACGTCCATTGTTAAAGCCTTTGATTTTTATAGTGGCGTAACCACTCAATCCTTGACCACAGATGGATACGGAAATTCCTTCCTTACAGTATCAACTCCGGCCTACCATGTCTATCCAGCACTTGGGCTTAAAATGTTCTATCAAGCTTCACAGCAGAGCAATAAACATATGATTGAACAATCGGGTGCTAATTATGTGTATAAAGTAAATGCCGCGGATCAGACTAAATCGGGACTTCATTCAGCTTCTGTTCAAACGTGGAGTAATGCTATACCTGTGATAAGTCCTGAAAATGATCAGGTGTATATTAATCAATCTCAGGTTTGGAGAAAGTACGCTTCATTTAACTTTATAGGGCAAGATTACGTAGCACTGCAGAATGACGGCCTTTACCCGGTGGCAAGTGTTACAGAGTTTACGGCCTGGAATCGCGGGCAGGATACACCTGCAGGGTGGCAAAAAAATGGTGAGGTAAGTCTCTACGATTTTTACTCGCATCCACTGGAAGCAACAGACGTAAACAAAAACTACGCGGCAACTAGAATGATGTCGGATCACTGGCGGGTAATTGCAACGGCAGCACCTGCTCGCTATACGGAGTTTGCTTATACAGGAGCTGAAGATTTTGCTAATGGGAATTATTCCGGAAGCGCCATTCAAAAACTGGACGGTACTATCACCAATACGTACAAACACACGGGAGACAAAAGCCTCGCTATACCAGCCAATGGAGCGAGCTGCCAATCAAATTTAAAGCTCGAATCAAAAAGGTATGATTTTAAGATGCATATTAGTTTCTGGCTTCATGCGTCATCCGTTCAACCTATAACTTGGAGGTATCAATTAAATACCGCATCTTCTCTTGGTACCCCACAGTCAATACCAGTGGATATGACAAAGGCGAAGCGATCCGGCAATTGGTGGCTATGCGAAATAGATTTGCCTATAAGTAAAAATACAACAGACCCAACTATAGATCTTACCTCCAAAATAATCAATAATGGATCGCAGGCTATATATATAGATGATTATCGAATTCATCCGGCGGAGTCTTCAATGGTTAGCTATGTCTATAATCAATGGGACGAACTCTCTTATATATTAAATAATAATAATATATATACATTCTACGAATATGACGATGTGGGACGTCTCACATCTACCACTACGGAATCATTTCAGCGGGCATATGGTAATGAAGGTGTTGTCAAGTTAGCTGACATTGACTATAACTACGGGAAAGGGAAGAGCTATTCTGTTCCCATAACAAGCAACTCTTCCGGAAACTCGGGATTGATATACCCTTCTGGAGTACTTGTTGCAGAGCAAGGTACAGATGTATCATTTACTATCCAGGAGCATTGTAATAGCAACAATTTATTGTCAATATCTATTGATAATAAAGTTCTGAATCTTTCACAATCTGAAACTATCCTTTTTGATGGTACTAAGGTTATTGTGAGTGGTAATAAGATTACGTTGGTGAACGTATTAACGCAACATACTGTGGTTGCACAGTTTACCAACTATACTGGTGGCGTTGTGGAATGTCACCTTGCTCAGAGTACAACTGGGCCGTGTTACGATGGAAGCTACGATTATCGCTTCTACAATGCGTGTGGTCAATTGGGAGATAAGATCAGGGTTTGGAATGTGTCGGATATACCACCAGATCTCCGACCATTGGCTCCCAGCAACTGTACAAGTCTTAACTCCGGCGGCGGTTGTGGAACAATTATCGAGGACTAATAACCATGACATTAATATGAAAGTAAATCCTGCTGACATTCTTAATAAAATTTGTCGTCTATTAGTAGTCATAGTCATGTGCATGATATGTATACCAGCGCTTGCACAACCCTCCAACAACTGCGTAATTAATGGACCATCAACAGCATGCACAGATCAACAGGTTTACTTCAATGTTGCTTGTGATTCCTATGATGGAACATTTTACTGGTTTGTAGATGGTGTTCAAGCCGCCGTTGGAACTACCGTACTGGACTATTCATTTCCTACAGCGAAAACATATCAGGTCACCTACCAAATTCTTCTCGGGGATGACGGCCATGGAGGCCTGGTGTGGGGAGATGCAGGATCAAGCTCCATTGTGATTACCTCAGCACCTACTGCTCCCGTCATTCAATCCTCTGCATTGAGTATATGTGCTAGTGGAAGCGTAACCTTGACAGTCACCAATGCGTCCTCTGGCAACTATACATGGTCGTCAATCCCAGCAGGATATTCTGCTACTGGTACATCTGCAACATTTAACAATGTTACTTCGTCCACTCAATTTGTTGTGCAGCGTGCCGCATCGGGATGCGCCGTGCAGTCAAGCATTAATGTGAGTGTGCTGTCTACAATCGTACTACCTGTTGCAGAAAGCGCAACGCCATATCACAAAAAGGTAATAAAGGGTAACACGCAAGCCAGTGATCATTACTGGCAGGTATCCGCCAGTGGAACATCTATGGATCGTAATTTAATGGGAACGCGTACTGTAACAGAAGCGGGGACATTCTGGGTACGCAGATATAACTCCCAAGGAAGCTGTTGGACGACTGCAACCGGCCCTTTGGCAATTACTGTAAGTTATATTCCTCCGGTTGCAGAAGTGCGCAGTGCCAAACAAATAGGATATAGTGATCTTTATTTCGTTAACAATGACCGTGATCATATCCTGCAATTTGCAGACTACTATTTTGTAACAAGTGGCGCCAGCAATGCTTCCGTTGTTAAATCTTTTATTGAAGAAGGCCAAGTTGTCAATCAACGGATATACTCCCCCGGTATATACTATATACGTGGCAAAGATAGAGTAACTGGAACATGGGGCGAAGCTGTCTCCGTTGATGTCCAATTTGCTGATGATGCTGGTATCAATTCTATATATACAAAGTCCTTCGATGGAATGTCAAATATACCTTTTGCTGAAAGTAAGCGTTTTTTTGATAACAATGGTAATCCACTTCAAACACAGACACTCGTTCATAATTTGGATGGTAATCGCGTGTTTTCATCCGGTGAATTCCGAGATAAATATGACCGTGTCGTTGGTTCGACATTAGCAGCACCGATTTTATCCAATGCTTTTTCATATAGTCCGGAACTTGTTATTCGTGAAAACGCAGAGGGCTCATATACTATTCCCTCTGATCGAATCGGGACTGTTGGATGGTATTATAGTGCGGCCAATTCGCTGGAAAATCATGTACCTATTTCTAATTTTCCCTATACCCAAGTTGAATACTATAACGATGGGACTGGCGAAGTAAAGTCCAGCAGTGGTCTGGGAGAGGCCCTCCGAAGAGGGAGTGGTCGGGAAATTTTGTCCGGTACGTTCCCTATATATGGCGAACTCAATGATTACCTATCTAAAAGATCCACGGCAATCACGGGTATAGTGCATGATGGTGCGCTAAAAAACGAAGGACTCCAAACTGTTGCCAGGGATCAGAATGGTAAATATACCATCACTATAGCAGACAAAGAAGGGAATAATGTTATGTCCGCTCGAGCTGGAGTAAATGAGCCGGGTGGTTATGCACTGGCTATATCGAACTCGGTTGTTTCCAGTGCTGACCCATTGTCTTCAAATTATCGCCGTATGACATACTTTTATATTTTACATGACCAGCCTGTATCCATTACCGGAAGCATTGACTTTGTTATCGAAAATATTGTAACAAATGAACGAAAAGATATAGGGCAGACATTTGCAGGATCTAACGGCGTTTGGCCTGCCGGTTTCTATCGCGTTCTTTTAAACAACAACAATAGTGAGGTTACCCTTAGTTATACGAACTACTTTACGGACGTCTCCTATCAATTCTATAACGATGCTGGAAGATTAATTTCTTCGGTGTCACCGAATGGATTTGTGAGTTGGAAATCAGGCACGGCCTATAGCACTATTGACAAAACTACCTATAAGTATAATCATCGAGGTTGGCTGTTGGAGCTGCGCGAACCGGATGCTGGACGCACAAGATATGTATATCGGAAAGATGGAAATATTCGTTTTTCTCAAAATGCAGAGCAGCGAAAAAGCAATCGGTTTTCTTATACTCACTATGATCCTTTTGGAAGACCAGTGGAATCAGGAGAGTACACGGGAACTGAAGTGAAATTTATACCGATGGATTCGTCGGTGTTTGTTTCATCAGAGATGAACAACGTACTCGAGGAAACGTCAGCAGATGAGAACTGGACACAGGATTCAAGGAAGGATTGGGTAGAGACATTTTATGATTTCAAAGACACCGAAGTGTTTAACACTCTGAATTTACCTTCTGAGTTTGATCAGACTTTTGTTAGAAGCGCAGTTTCGACAAGTAAGAACGTTAATATACAAACGTGGTATGGTTACGATGAGTTCGGACGCGTTGTGTGGATTGCTCAGAAACCAAAAACTCTTCCACGTTTATTTATAGTAAGGTACACCCATGATTTCTTGGGTAATATCCTCACTGTCGCTAATGTTACTTACGACCTCCACGGCAATAGGCTTCAACAGTTTTATCATCACTACGAGTATGACGCAGAGAAACGTTTGAGTAAGGCTTATACAAGTTTGGAAGAAAATGCGTCTCGAAGACTTCGGGCCACCTATGAATATTATTTACACGGACCACTCAAGCGCATTGAACTTGGCGAAAATTTGCAAGGTATTGACTTTGTTTATAACATTCATGGCTGGCTAACTCAAATCAATCACCCTGACCCCGCGCAAGATCCTGGTGCTGATGGTAATGATGTTTTCGGGATGACGCTTGATTATTACCAAAGTGAAATGAATAATTTATACTCGGTTGTATCCGGAGTGCCTGATGTCAGAAAAAGGCATGGTTTGCCAGAGATAGTACAGGTATCTGTATCCAATCGTCAACCCTTCATGCGGTTTGGACCCCAACTGAACTTTAGCGAGCAGTCAAATATAGGGGATAAGAAAAATGGCGCAGAGACTCCAAAGTATATGCAAGTGTTGGAGAGATTTAAATAGGAGTGCCGTCATAATTGAGTAATTGTCTGGATATATAGTTAACTACATCTGTCTATGCGTTTAATAATTTATCGACTGATTTTATTGTTGATGTTAAGTGTGTTTCTGCATCCAATCTCGGCATGCGGTCAGTCTGGTGCTCTGCAGGATGTTAGCTGGACAGATGGGGTGGGCGTTACCATAAGTGGTAATAGTATAACAAAGATTGCTGCGAGTGGTTGGGGTAATGCCGGTGCAGCATCGGTCAATCGTTTACCTAATAATGCAGATGGTACAATAGAATATATTATTACTTCATTAAATCGTGGTCAATTTGTTTTTGGGCTTTCGGATGTGAACTCCGATAATCAGTTCTATCATATAGATTATTCATTTCATTTAACGTCGACTGCATTATCCTATATCCGTCTGAATGGTACAAGTGTACTAAGCTTTAATGTAGCATTAGGTGATGTCTTACGTATAAAACGTATTGGAACAGATATAGTGTTCGAACGCAACAATGATGAAATTTATACCGCTAATAATGCCTTACAGTCTTCTCTGATAGCAGACGTTTCCATGTATAGTAATGCAGGTTACGTTAATGATTTAAAAGTTTCGTTTGGTGGTCCTCTTACCGTTACACCGACCTGGAGCAATCAGATTGGCATTACGTTCGCCAACAATACGCTTACAAAGACGGCCTCATCAGGTTATGGTAATGCCTGGGTTACATCAACAGAGATTCTTGCTGCTGGTGCTGATGGGTGGGCAGAGTTCAAGCTTGACGCATTCAATGAAGAGAAAGCATTTGGTTTACTGGACCAGAATCTGGATAACAGCTATACATCGATTGATTTTGGCTTTCTCACCTTCGGTACAAATGTATATATATATGAAAACGGAACGAATATGGCTACGGTGTCGTCACCACAGCTTAATGATGTGTTCCGCGTAGAACGTATTGGCAGCACAATCTACTGGAAGCGTAATGGCATTACAGTATACATGGAGGCTGATTCATATCAAGGAGCTCTTCAGATGTTCGCCACCATTAAGACCACAGGAGCCAAAATTGTAAATCCTACAGTTACATTCCTGATAGCAGCCGATGAACCGGTAGTAGAGCCAACTCCGGAGTTTTTAGCACTACGTACCTTTTATGATAGTTTGGGCGGGGTTAACTGGACCAATCAGTATAACTGGCCCCCGGTGAGTAACTGGCCGATGAACCTGTATGGGGCCTCGGAAGAAGACGGGTATATCAATACCGTTATCATGGAAGGGAACAACTTGGAGGGGAAGATTCCGCTAGCATTCTGGAAGTTAAAGGATCTTTGGATCGCGCG
Organism: Ohtaekwangia koreensis; assembly: GCF_900167975.1. Lineage (GTDB taxonomy): Bacteria > Bacteroidota > Bacteroidia > Cytophagales > Cyclobacteriaceae > Ohtaekwangia > Ohtaekwangia koreensis. Next base: position 91,047 of record NZ_FUZU01000004.1, on the reverse strand, counting down.
ATTATCTGCTAACAAGATTACGGGGTTTGCACCTTTTACGGCTAGTGATGTAGCGGATGTTGCATCATTCTATGAGGTGAATTTATCTGATAACAAGATTAGATCTCTTCCGCACGCTTGGGGATCGTTGTCGGGATTACAATATGTAGTGCTGAATGGTAATAGCCTGTCTAGCCTTCCTTCCTCATTCGGCTCATTATCGAACCTTGCACTACTCGAACTTTCTGGTAATGAATTTAGTTCTTTCCCATCTGCGATATCAGAAAATAACTTTCCAGTGCTGTATCGCCTAAATATATCGGACAATGCATTAACGTCCCTGCCGGATCTTTCGAATGTTAGCTCTTACGGTGACTTTGTGGATTTAGATGTTTCCAATAACTATCTTGATTTTACGTCACTTGAACCTCTGGTAACCTCATCTAATATAGCACCGGTATATACGCCACAAAAAGCTATACCCACAGACGATATGTCGGTTACTCCGGGCCTAACCTTAGTGATTACTGCACGACCGAAAGGTCAACACAGTACTGTTACCTGGGAGAAGCAGCAGTCGAATGGTAGTTGGCAGGATATTACTTCGCAGAATGAAGATGCCAGTGGTCAAACATTTAAGAAGACCGCTGTATCATCGGCAGATATAGGTATATACCGATGGAAGATGACGAATACGATCGTCACAGGTTTAGTGTTGGAATCTGAGCCGATCAAAGTGCAGGCGCTGGACACTCCACCCGCGTCAAATCATACAGTTAAACCTTTATACAACGGTCTGATTACTGCTGTTTCATGGCGTACCGATGAAGCCCATGAGACAGGGAAAGGTGATTACACAGGGATGTATCTGTACGAGTACGATGACAAATATCAGATCAAGGAAGCGAACTGGGCGGTTGCGAACCATACGTTAAATACCTTTACAATGTCTGACAACATGTTCCGGCTTACAGGTATGTCGTATGATCCGAATGGAAATATACGGACACTGAAGCGTTACGATAAGGACGGTAATCGAGTCCACGATTTCACGTATGCCTATGAATCCAATACAAACAGGTTACAGAATGTAACCGGATATGTAAATGCATATACCTATGACGCGCTTGGCCAAATGATTGGTGAGGATAAGGTTGAAGAAGAATCCGATCAATATGCAACGTATGATGTGAGTGGTAAAGTTACGGCCGTATATAGCGATGCGGGTAAGACTGTAAAAAAAATAGAATATCTATATGATGATCGGGGCTTCCGCTTGGCGAAGGTAGTCTACCCGCAGGGTAGTTCGGGCGAAATTCGTACCACCTGGTATATACGTGATGCATCTGGAAGTGTGCTAAGCATTTATGAGCAGGAGGGTGCACCTTCAGAGTTGAACGACAATCCTTTGGTACAAACTGAAGTCCCTATATATGGCTCCGGTAAAATTGGTACTTACTACGCCACTCAAGATGGAAGTGTTAACTATGAAATCACCGATCATTTAGGTAATGTGCGAGCACTTGTACGTGAAAATGTATTAACATATACCGCTACGCTGGAAGATAATTTGGGTAATGACATTACTAACCCTCGCAGGCAGGAAGAGCTATACTTTCGGAATATAGATACCGCTGTTGATGATAATGAACGCATGAATCATACTCCTAGTATACCGGGAGTTGTTGACAATCCAAATAAGTCATCACTGTTGCATTGGATTGATGGTATGACAGGTCAGGGAGCAGCAGAAAAATCAATAGGCCCATCAATAGCGTTGCGAGTTAAGGCGGGAGATACGTTACGTGCTGAAGTTTGGTCACGGTTTCAGATCAGCACAAGCAATACATCCATTCCTGTTGCTACGTTTGCGTCTCTTGTCGCTGGTGCATATACTGGAGCCGCCGGGCTTGAGGGTGTATCGGCAGCACAGTCAGGTCAGACATTTGGAAATGCACTGGCAGGTATATTTACAGGTTCAGATGATGAGCGACCCTTTGCGCATTTAAACTATGTATTGCTCAATAATTCGTTGCAGAATATAGGCTCTTTATCGGTACAGGTTCCTGAGGAGGCCGGGTTCGAAGTTGGAGAAGAGTCTATTGGAGAACCTGTGATGCTTTCATTACCGGGGCCGATAGTCGTGACAGAAGATGGTTATGTATATATCTGGGTAAGTAATGCGAGTGAAAATAGATGGGTTTGGTTTGATGACCTGAAGGTTACGCATAGTTCTCCCGTGTTTGTTGCCCAGGCAACGGATTACGGGGTGTGGGGAGATATACTGAGAGAACAGAAGACAGATGAGAGTATATATAGATATGGCTATCAGGGTCAGTTTAGTGAAAGAGATTTAGAAACTGGGTGGAGTCACTTTGAACTCAGAGAGTATGATCCTGTGATTGGCCGGTGGTTGTCGGTAGATCCGGAACGGGAGCACTGGAGTCCTTTCGTAGGAATGGCAAATGATCCTATTAATTGCGTTGATCCAGATGGAGGAACTGTGAAATGGAAGCCGGGAGGTATTAAAGAGCCTAAATCATGGTGGGCCCGACTTACTAACACACTCACTGGTTATGGATTTTTAAATAAGGCATATAAGCTTTCTCAGCAAGGGTATGAGGTGTTTTATGAAGGATCAACCGGAACAAGTGCAGCGTATGTAAAATACGAGTTATACAGTTACCTTCTGACGAGTGAGGATGAAACCGAATTTGCCTGGATACATGATGTATCCGAGTATCAGTTGATAGGCCGTGATCCCGGTCCCCCCACCGGTGAAATTATGGTCGGCCTATCGCCACTGGGGTCTGTAGCAAGTAAGACAATATCATCTACAAGTACTTCCTACTTGAGGAGATTGGCGGTAACGAGAGCTTGGGCGCAAGAACTTGAGCTCGTTAAAAGACTTGGACGAGGGACTACTAATTGGACAAGAAAAGAAATGGTGGAGCTACTTAAAAACGGACAAATCAAAGGAGTTATTGGACACCATATTAAAAATGTAAAAAATTTTCCGCAACATGCAGGAAATCCTAATAACATAAAATTTGTAAGGAGTACCGGGGAACATTTAAAATTGCATCGAGGGTCTTGGCGTAATAAAACGACAGGAAACTTTATAAATAGACAACAAATAATGAAACAGGGCAAATGAAATTTAACACGCGAAGTATACTAGAGGAAGCAAGGGCATTCGGTTATTCCGTTCAGCCCGATAATACTATACTACTTGGTCAGGTGCCACATGTAGCTCCTAAAGCTTGGTTGCATGTACTGTTTGCTCCGATTGATAATGAAAAGATATTGGTAGGACTTGAAAAACAATTGCAAATGAAGATACCAATTGAATATCGAAAATTTCTGACTACTGAACATAATGGTTTGTCGCTGTTTTCATCGAGTATTGAATTGTTTGGTTATCGTAAGAATTATAACAGAAAATCACTTCAGTTTCTTCCTTTTGATATTGTCACTACAAATACTTTTGAGCGCCCGTCAGATGCGGGCGGGGATAAATTTTTCATTGGCAGCTACAATTGGGACGGTTCCCTTATTTATGTAAACACTTCATCGTCAAAAATATTTCGCTGCGAAAGGGATGATTCAAAACCGTTGAACTCTTGGAAAGATTTAGACGATTTTCTCGCAAAGGAAATTAGTCGTTTATCTAAATTATATGATCAACTTGGAAGAGAGATCGATGCAGATCAGCCAAAAATCCCGGGTTAATGGAATAGTGATAGAAGATGATCGACCTCGCCGAAATAGTATTTATTTCAGATGCCGTCTAAAAATTGTTTGTGCCAGCACAATAGGTGAACGCTTCGGTTTAGGGAACAATAAAAAGTAAGATAGGGACGAACGGTTGATTTTATAAATGTATTTCGACTCAAAAATCTTAGTCGATAATACTTATAGAATATTATTGACGCCAAAACATTATTTGTTAGAAATGTGTCGAGTATAGTAAATGAAGATCACGTGCAAACCTTCAAAATAATATTAAATATACTACTTGTAATAATTCAACTGTCGCATGCACAGGCAAATGACCAGAATTTTGGCTCGTTTCGTCCTACTATCACGAAGATTTGTTATTTGTCTAATGATTTACTATCATATAAAGTTAAAACAGATAAATGGCTACTATTAGCTGACACGTTAAAGTATCCCAAAAAAGTAATTGACTCTTTGAGTACATCTTTAAATAATTCAGGTGTATCCGCTGATACTTTAACGATATCAAAACATAGTATATATTCATTGAAACTAAAGGTTGATAGTATGCCTAGACGCTTACAAGGTGAAATCATGCATTTATATGGAAATGCTCCTAAAGGTGGGGACAGCGTAGTTAATATGAAGCAAGATAAGTTTAATGAAGTGAGAGAGAAGATTGAGGAAAAAGAGCGAAAAATTCTAAAAGCGAATGTTCAAAACAAATTGAAGAATTTCCCAGCTGCTATACCTGTAGCACATTCAGTTGATATCACACAAGTCGAAGTGCAATCATCAGAGATCGATTTTTCAGGTATCCAGTCGCCATCAAGTATTCCCGACATTCCGGAAATAAAGCTGCCGTCAATTGGTATACCCAAAACGAAGGCGCCCTTAGAGCAAATGAATGTCCTACATCAACAGTCGCAAAATACCGTAAATAAGTTTAAAACAGTCGAAGAGTATAAACACAAAATTGCAGAAACCAAAGTCGATAGTATAACAGATAGGGACAAGTTGGCACAACAAACTGAGAAAAGTGCAGAGCGCCTTACTAAAGTCAAAGCGCTAACAGAAGGTACTAACAAACTAACTTCCAAACAGGCTGAATACGAAGCCATGATGCAACACCACAGCGATAAGAAACTTGTAGAAGAAGACATAAGGCGGAAGATACGAAATGTGGCAAATGATAAAGTTAACCAGTTAACACCGGCTATTGACGAAGCTCAAAATGCGTTATTGAAAGGAAAAAAGATTCTAAAAGATTCGGCTTCGTTGAAGGTATTAAAAAGAACCATGAGAGATGCAATGGCATCCGAACCAGTCGCTAAAAGAATCGTGACCGGTGTTATGCTTCAGTTGTATAACCGGAGAGTATATTCTGTTGATGTTGATCTTCATATAGGTTATTGCCTGTCGGGTAAAATTACAACTGGTATAGGCGGGGTATATCGCTTCGGGTATCATAAAGATTACTCCTCTTACATACGTAGCATGCATGTATATGGTGGTCGGGTATATGGAGATGTTATTGTTAAAAAAGGATTTTTTGTTCATGGGGAAGCCGAACTCTTGCGGTCAAAGGATATGATCTTCGCCAGCAAGGAGGAAGTTGATGACTATGTTCTGGCCTCCTCTTTAGGAATAGGCAAGCAATATACTCTTTCAAAGAGGCTTAGGGGTAGGATTCTTTTACTATACCGAGCGGAGGTTAAGGGTCATCTACCTGAGCAGAATAAAATTAATTTGAGAGTCGGGTTGGCATTGTCAGCAAAGCGAAAAAGAATTATATAACCGAAAACCGAAAAATATAGCTATGAAGATATTTATGTTATTACTAGTTATGGTTGGATTTACTCCATACTGTTTTTCACAATATGTTCGGACTCCCAACACATACTCAATCAACACATCACATGGGACTATACAGCAAACGTACTATACGCCAGCACCTTCAACACCTGGAGGGTATATGAAATTGACTAAGAAATATGAATTTACTGTTATACTCAATAATGATAGCACTGTAGACGTACGTGGTAAAATTGATGTTTTGGATTCTGTCCATTCCCTTGTGATAAAGAATGGTAAGTCCAAGCGAGTAATTAAGCCTCAAGATACAAAAGGAATTTATCGGTATTCACTGGTAGATGGGCACAAGATTGCTGGCGTTCCAACCGATAGCTGTTGGCTTTTTATGGTCGAGGATGGTAGAATTAAAATGTATGCAAAACTTCCCTTCGAAGGAGCAAGAGCCATTGTTGCTATACAGCGAGGAGAGAGAGGGACAATTGTACCCCTTACTCGGGAAAATTTACTTGTGATAACTGGTGAAGATCCACGACTAATGCCATTTATTCAGAATAAGGAGTATGTGAAGGCTATATGGAAATATAATAGCATTGATTTTATGTAGGTGTTGAATTACTATATATAATTCCACTGTTGTCAGCGATCAAGATGCCCCGTTGTGTAATGGTTATATCTATACCATTAATTGTTCTCAGTTCGATTATTTGAGAATGAGATTTCTGATTAATTCTATTTTCTGAACTACGATGAACTTTCTTCATTGAGGGATTGGGTTTAGCATTGGATAGATTATTTCGAAACACTCATTCAGTTCTTACTTTGACTTCGTGATAAAAAATGGAATAGGATTAGTTGAAATATATAGCAGGTAGGCTTAATCAATGTAGATATTGACTATGTGAGGAATAAAAGTTTAAGGTATGCGATTGCTAGCGGTATTAATTTGTCTTTGTCGGGTTGCTTGCGCCTCTGTCCTCTATGACTACGACTCGATTGTAAAATCTAATTATAAAGATTTAGATTTTTTTAAGCTCGAAGGCATTGATGAGATGCGAAATGATGAGCCAGGAAATTATCCTTATTTTAATATTACCTCGATCGGCAATGCAAGAAGAATAATTACGTATATACACAACGAACAAGAACGTACAGAGCAAGTTCCTCGAGAAATGAATGACTGTTGGTTAAGTATAACGGAGGTAAGCAATCAGCGGGAGCATTCGTTCATCTATACATTCTTGTATAATGACAAGGCAATTACATTTACTTACTTGTATGACTTGAAATACCCTCGTAAAAATGGTGAGAATTATATTCCCGATGATTTAGATTTAAGGAAACGGAAAGACTATACACTTAATGATCACTACCTTACCCAAGTTCGTGTCTATACCCCTCTAAAGACGATCACCTATTTTTTTGATTTTAAAAAGGGAAAGCGGAAGGTGTTGAGTAATCCATCTCTTGAGTTAGTTCAAGGGGTGGCGAAATCAAATTCGTTTAACAGCCTTGTTGATGAGCGCGTAATTCAAGGAGATATAGTTACCGAACAGCACATTAATAATCAATTAAATAGCGCAAACAAAAGCTGCTATAGCCTTCGTGATGCTTAGGGTTACAAGCATAACATTTATTATATGTTATTTTTTACACCGACTGAGGTAACGTGTCGGTAGGTGTATATAGTGAGTAATTTAATTGGCGTTTGTTTCTTTCATGAGTATATAAATACAGCTCGTATGCAATTGGAACTTGGTGGTGAATCAATTTATCAACATTTCCCGAGGGATATCGCGGAATATAAGTCTCTTTATGCAGTTGCTTAGATGCATACATTTTTTTAGGCTGCGTCTTCGATAACAACAAAAGGCCGATCAATCCCGTCTGGATTTATCGGCCTTTGATTCCTAACCTGCCTACCTGTAAGTGGGCAGAAGATCAAATATACTTGAATGTATATTATTTAAAAAAATGGAGGCTTAAGTGCCACCGAATTTGCCCTTACGGATGGAATGATTTGAGGATGATCTAAAACAAAAAGTCCGAATCATTACGGATTCGGGCTTTGTATTTCTTTGGTTTGTGTACCAGTGGAGCAGCGGTGAGGGAACGCCAAGAAACAAGCTGTTAATTTCCTTTACCAGAAATTTTACACAGACATCTTTCGTCCTTTAGACTTCTTCTCCTTCGCATCCGGCTCCTCCAGAATGTCCTTCTTATCAGACTTCTTTTTCTCAGAAGAGTTGTCATCTTGCGATTTACTCACGTCTGCTTTTTCGCCCTTATGTTCTTTCACCCCCTGAAACTGTTTCTTCATAGAGGAGTCATAGACAATCACATTCCGGTCTTTGGGATTGGCTTCCAGGAACATCTTTTCTTCTTTGCCATCCCGTTGGAAGGTCACGGGCTGAAGGTTCCCTTTTTCAAGTCCTTTCATGACCGATGCTTTTTGCTCCGGATCAGTAAGCTCTTTGATCGGATGCTTACCTATACTTTTCTCCAGATCAAATCCATACGCGGTATGATAGCGGTTCAATTTATGATGGCCATTGTCATCTTTCTCCTTGAAGTTGATCTGAAGCCACGCCTGGTATGGATTGTCTTCTCTGTCCATCAGCTTCTTGTTCACGGCACGGCCATCCAGCATATTATAGGCCTCTTTGGCTGTCACACCATTACCCTTGTTTATGTAGAAGGTTTGTGACTTCTCTTTCTCAGGATCTTCGTTTTTCAAAGTCGCCTGGTATTTATTTACAAAGTACATATCGCCCTGCTTGGACTTGGAGAAATCAACCTGATAGTCCACGACATCTTTCTTTTCTCCTTTCGAAAATTCTCCCTGGAATGGAAGTTGAAATTGTTCTTTTCCTGCTTTCATGTTCTTTTCTAACTCTGCATTCAGCTTGTCACCAAAGCCCAGGTAGAAAAGACGCTCTTTTAAGAATTCAGCATTTTGCTCATTCATGATTGACAATGTTTAATGTGTTATTCTCTTTGAGATTTATAGTATATATATGCCCTTAAGCCGAAGGTATTGGCTGTGCCCGTACAATGGTTCTGTTCCGGATGGTAAGCTTTAAATGGCGACCTCCTTTTTTTTCCATCAATTCGATGGCAAGAATTTTAGCATCGGGTATTGTGAACTTCCCCAAGGCGATGACTACATCCTGTGTGGTTTTCCCTTTCACCTCTGCTGCATTACCATATTGACTGAGGAGTTCTTCGGAGACTTCCTGTGAAGCGGTACGTTTTACCTTTTGCCTGTCCTTCACATAAAAGCGAAGCATATCAGTATGAAACGGAATGCTTGATTTGTTGGAAATCCTAAGGTGATAGAACATCACGTTCTCCTGGATATATATACCCTGTAGCGATAGTTTCATTCCACTATGCGAAGTATACTTTACCGGACGTCTTTCAGGAGAGTCCAGAATATCCTCGGCGATGCCCTGCATTTCATCCGAGGTTAATTCAGCTTGAATGAGCACGCGAGCCTCTCTATTTTCAGAAATACCGGCATGATGAACCTGTGTCGTCAATGAACGCGGATGGTCTGCATAGCGCACCAGAAAATGATGCAGCTTGCCATCGGTTGTGATCACGGTCAGGTTTGTCTCCTTGAAGTTTACTTTTCCGGCTTTTAACTGAAGAACATTATTTACTCCTTTAGCCTTTTGAGCCAGTACATCACGGCTTCCGCGATCCACGGAGGTGATGCCTGTTGGGAAAATGATACTGGAAGTTTTGTTGAACGTAACTTCAATGTTCTGCGACTCGATAGAAGGTTGACTGTTCACGTTTACTGCCAGCAAGGCAAAGAACCCGCCTAGAATGGTTCTGATATATATGTTGTTTAAGAAGTATATCATAGTTTTATTTTTTTAAATGAGTGAAAAAGCTGTGGTAATTGCTTACCACAACTAATTGTATGACGGTAAGTCTGCTATAAAAACAGATCTCCCAAACCACCCAACATCAGTAATTTGATATATAGGTTGTTGAAGAATGACAGAATAGACAAGGTCAACACTGCGCTTTTCATGGTTTTATTTTTTTAGTGTAGATGGATTCATTTGGCTAAAGCAAGGCTATAGACACGATTTTCGTTTCGATATATCTATAGCAGCAGCCAAATAATGATCTCAATAATCTCTTTTCTCAGAGACTGCAACACGTGTCAAGTGACAGGTGTATCTATAGCGAGTTCCGGACCTCGTTCTGCCCTTAGCGCTTTGCAACAGAAGTTGTGGCAGATACAACCTTGTTGCTTTCCTCAATGAGGCTGGCTGTTTTGCGTGATCTAGCAATCAGAGCTATGCATGAGGAATTTTTAAAATGTTTTGAATGTGATTTTATTGAACCGGTTGGTTTTTGTCTTTCAGCAATACCTGGTATCCCGCCTTTACCGTTACTTTGATAAGCTTGGCTTTCCGGGAGAATAAACCTTTGGCAGCCTCAATGCCTGCGGTGGCAGCCTGCGCACCGAGCGAGTTATCCATAGAGTATAGTTCGACATCCTGAATGGATTGACTGGAGGCTTGCTTGGCAGCATCCCGTGTGATCGCTCCCGGTATATATACCCCTTCCATGCCATCAAGATCAAAAGCAGAAAGAGACACAGGCAGTAATGAACTTTCATTTCGTATTGAGCTGATCGATATGGTTAGCCTTTCACCATTGATGGCACACGTACCAAATACGAACTGATCTTTTTCGATACGTTGTCCGTTGATATATACATCCGAAAGCAGACGTAGCTTCACAGTCGATCCGGCTACTACAGTTTGCGTATCATGAATGACCGCCTGGATTGCATTTGCTTGTTCATCACTTGACACCACCTCGCCATCCAGTCCGTAAAAATCATTCTGCGTAGACTCGGCTGCATATAGCGGAGTATATATACTATCACGTTTTACAGGTGCATTTTCAACCAGTGAAATATTATCTTCACTCGCAGCTGCTTCCACTGGAAATACCTGTTGTTGATACTGACGGCTTTGTTCCCGGATCTTTTCACGCACCCTGTCAGGATGCTGCACGTCCAGAATTTTATCGAGCATGCTTTCGATCTGTTGCATCTCCGGATCATTCGTATCGGAGCTTGCCATGATTTGCATCATCTTTTCCAGCCGGTCAACATCTTCCGTGATGGGTGTGCCCGAACCAACGGCTATATTTTGTGCGGAAGAAGTTTCCTTAGTAGCGGCTATAGGCTGATCGTGTTGATTAAGCTGTGTTGTTAACTGCGCAAGTTTCTCGTTAATCATCTTTTCGTTCCTGTCCATCTGCGCATACTTGTCTTTGCTTCCCAGAGAGGTGTTGAGTTTGTTCTCTTCTTTTGGAATGGTATCGGAGGTCTCGTTTCCCTTTAAGGTGCTGATTACATAGTAAGGATCATTGCGTCTTGCTTCCTCAAACTTGAGTGAATCACGTTTGGCTTGTTCGTACAGGTCGAACTTATTCCACTGTTCATCCTCTTTGTCAAAATGCGGTCCGGGTAATTCCATGTTCAGGCCGGAGGTGACCTCCTGCGCTTGTACCGGTGTACCTTGTCCGCCTCCCAGCGCCCAGAAGATCATGGTAATGAAAGGCAGGACGAGCAAGGGCAAGACCATATAGAATCTCCTTTGCTGCAAGAATTTTTGTGAATGCGGTTTCATAAAAAAAGTATTTAATGGTGAAGTATATAGTATTGAAAATGTGATCTGTTTTTATCTTCTATTGCTATAGATGCTGATCAGGAAATTGATGCTGTCCAGTAGCCCAGCGTGCCCCTGAAGGAGTTCATCGTATACCGGTCGATTAGTTTTGTAAAGACTGTCCAGTGTTGATTTAAATTTTAGCAGCATGAGATAGTCTTCTTCTGCGATCACGGCATCACGTTCACGTGGTGGAATGATGAAAGCTGTGGCATTCATGCCTTCGGGTATATTGAATGTATGCGTGGATGAATCCTGAAAAGGACGTATGATGAGTGCAAGGCTTATGCCTCCCATGAGCACACCCGCCAGCAAGAGTATACGTTTTTGTTGGCGTAATGAAAGCTTCTGACTCTGCCTGCCCAGGAAGTTTGCCAGTTGAAGCTTGAGGATATCTACCCACTCAGCGAATCTTCCCTTGATCCTTTGATCTCCGGATTGACTATCGTCCTTGTTATCTTTTGTAAATGGTTTCATATCAATTGGATTATCGGTTTATAGTTTTGATGTCTTTGTTCTCCCGGGTGTTCCAGCGTTCGATCAGAAAGCCATGGGAGTTATTGTCAGACCGCGCTACATTTCGCAAGTATCCTTCTGTTATGAGGCTTCTCATCACTACAGATGTAGCCCGTATGATTCTTTGTTTAGAATAATAGCGGAAGTAGTAGGGGTAAATGTCCAGGTCGAGGTGAATGCTATCCACTTCAATGTCCTGGCTTATGTTTCCTGAAATGATGTTCGAATAGTACCGGCTCTCTTTCAGGTTATCATACTGTCGCTTGGCCGATATATCTGCCAGATACAAGGCCTTGTTAACATTGGTCTGGATCATCTTATCATCCGGGTCGAGGGTAAAGAAGTAGTGATGAAACATCTTTACATGGTCGCGTGCCTCTACGGGTATATTATCCCTTCGTTCTGCCGAGTATGCTTCCAGTGCTTTTGCATTGGAGAGAATATATATTCTTTCCTGCGTCTGCGTGATGAGCTGAAAGCTTTTATACACCGTGTAGCAACACATGAATGCACAGGCCACGATAAGCGCCAGCGAAAACATGCGTATGTGCTTGAAAGCCGTATCTATATTTTTGAGTTGCTGAAACATGCCGGTTGATTATTTATTGCCGGAAAGTTTATCGTGCATATGCCCACCCGATGACGCATTGTATTTACCCGCAGTGGATGAACCGGATTGTGACTGCGATGCTGGTGAAGACTTGAAAAGCCCGGTTGCCCCGGTTACCGTTGTGGAGGCAACGGAGCGCGCAGTACCTGTAAATACATTGGAAACTTTGTGCAGGAGTATATTTCCGCCACCGGCATGTACGATATAGTTTGCCACCGAGGGTACGGTGAAATATCCGATGATGCCAATGATGAGGAAGATGATATAGCCCGTATCGGAAGCGCTAAAGAACGTATCGCCGTATAGCTCGATTTGTTCGATGTCGATGCGCAGCATGTTCTCCTGTATCTTGGCAATAATGCTTCCGAAAATGTTTGCTACCGGCAGCCACAGAAATACATTGATATAGCGGGCGATCCATACGGTGAGCGTATGCTGCAAGCCATCAAAAACAGATAAGCCGAATACCAGCGGCCCTAGTATAGCCAATACGATCAGATAGAACGTTCGCAGTGTATTGATACAAAGCGCGGCTGCTTCATAGAGTATATGTAGTATTTCTGACATCCATTGCTTGATGGCATTCTTGATCCCGTAGGCGGTCTTGGCCATCAGGAATTTTATGCCATTGCTGAGTAAGTCGGGGCCCGTTTCTTCTTCACCCTCCGGATAGTTATAGCGATACCATTTGCCATGGGTGCCCTCATCGCCATACAATTGCCAGGTAATCGTTTTTTTAATGGCGTCTTCCTTTTGCTTTAGCAGATAGGCTATAGCATTGTTGGAGTTTGTCATCATGGCCGCCGTTCCGGTTACGGTAGGCTTCAACACACCATTGATCAGGCCGATGACATAGGGAAAAAGAAGTATAGCCAGTCCCAATGCGAAAGGCCTCAGCAGGGGATAAAAATCGATAGGCTCTGCATTGGCAAGGCTTCGCCATACGCGTGAGGCGATATACCAGAGTGCTGCAAAGCCTGCTATACCTCTGCCTACTCCAATGAGTTGGTTGCATAGCGGAAGCATATCCGTATATAGCTCATCGAGTACACTTTGCAGGCTGTGTATCTCACCGGCAAACGTCTGGGCTTTAGAAAATATTGGAAATAAGATTCCTGTGACCATCAGGATGATGGTCTTTACTATACTTGGTCTCATACATTTTTCTTTAAGGTGTTACTTCATAGAGCTTCTGTAATGTTTCCACATCGTGATTCTCGCGTGCCCGTTGCATGACCAGCATCTGCGTGCTGCTGTTGAAGACCTTCAGGAAAACAAGTTTGTTTTCCATGTCCAGGTAAATCCGGTCAATGGCCTGCAAGCGTTCTTCATCGCTCATGCGTAGCTTGGAGGCTGTCACAATCATGAGCAACTCATCGAGATTGCGCAGGCTTTGATTGAAAAGATTGTCATATACATTTTCCAGGTATTTGATCTCGCGCACGGTCAGGTTCGGATCATTCTTGAAGCGATTAAAGGCTCGTTTGTATTCGCTGACCAGGTACTCCTGATACTGTATGATCGTGGGAATACGCTTGTAATTTTTCACCGCTGGATTTACAGCAAAGAGTCCATCGAGAAATACCTGGTGCAAGTTGAAATTCCCTTCGGCTATATCTTTGATCGTGTTGTATCCTTTGGTCAATATCTTATAGCCCTTGTACATGTTATCCAGTATCTCTTCCAACTGTTGAAGCTTTTCGTAATTGAGAATGAGCTGGACGGCTTCCTGCGACTGTGCTTGACTTCGCAAGGGAAAGCACAAGCCGATCAGTAACCCTGCCATTGTTGCTAACTTTTTCATGATGTATACTTTATTATACTATATCTCGCTATATAATTTCCCGGAACCTTTGATCTGGTTTTTCTCCTTCGCCCTTTCCAGGGAAAGTAACCGCGTGCTGTCAATGAAGTCCTGCGTGAAGGTATATTTGTCCTGCATAGCATCATGCACCTTATCGAGCCGTAGCAATCGTTCATCGTCTTTCATTTCCGCTTCCCCGGATGTAGTGATTAGCGTTAATTCATCGATGGAGGCGTCACATTCTTTCAGCATGTTCGCATATACATCTTCGATATAGCGGACTTCATCGGCAGTTAGATTTTCATCCTTGCGACAGTCATTCACAAACTTCCTGAAGTCCGTGATAATACTTTGCTGGTAGGTTAGTACCTCCTTTACTTTGGGGGAGTTCTTTACTACGGAGCTTACTTGTTTTAAAGAGTTCAGATAGTCTTTGTCCATGGTAAATGTTCCGTTCTTAATCTCACCAATTGTGGTGAGCCCCTTGTCAACAATCTCGTAGCCTTTCTTCAGGTATTCGAGATACACTTTCAGCGCAGCGATCTGCTCAAGCAGGTACTTGCGCTGGGTCTTCTTCTGACGAAACCATTCGTTGAAGTTGGGCGTCTGCGCCTGGATGGTTAGCCAACCACACAAGAGGAGCATGAGTATCCCTATATTTTTCATAGTCTCTTGTTGTTCTTATTTTATCAGTTCGTAAATCTTGAGCATTCTTTCGTGAAGCTCGCCGGCGAGTTGTTGCATCCGGCCCAGTTCACCCATGTCTACTTTATCGAAGGGCCTATAGCCGCGTGCGTTGATCTTTTCACGTATGAGGTGAAGCTGGCAGATGGGGCTATTGAACTTAAAGCAGGTTTCCATCAGCATGGCGATGTGTCGCGAAATATCTTTTTCGTGTTCGTTCATGATCTTGCACTATTAGAGGCCGTATAATTTTTTCACGCGATCAACTTCAGATTGCGTTCGGGCACGGTTCAAACTGATCTGGTAGGTATTCATATTGAATTCCAGCAGGTCGATGAAGTTCTGTTCAATCCGGTCTCCGGCCTGCGTGATGATAGCGAGCCGCTGCGCATCCGTCATCTGTGTCTTAAAGGAGTTGATGACAAGAAGGACCTGGTCGAGATTCTTTACACTTTCGTTGAGGATGCCGGTATATACCCGGTACATATAGTCAATCTCACTTTCTGTAAAGTGCTTATCCTGCCGCACCAGGTTCCAGGCACGTTTATACTCGTCCACAATCCGAACCTGCTTGTCCATGATCTCACGAATGCGTTGATAGGCTGCCAGCGCGTTCTTTACTTTCCAGAGTTCTTCGTAATACTCCTGGTATAGCTTCCGGTGCTTCTCTGTCCACTCGGCGATCTCGGTAAGCTTGAGTTCAGAGAGTTTATTCTCCAGAACTTTCTGCGCGTTTTGCAGCCAGATGGTTTTGTTCTGTAATCGCTGAATCATCAGGTCCACTGCTTTGATTACCTTCTTCACCGCCTCCTTGATGATCTTTAAGATCGGTATAGCAGCCTTAACTTCAGGCGTTGGTGTCACCGTCAAACAGACCGTTGTTAAGAAAAGTATGATCCCTATTTTTTTCATGTTCACTACAGTTTGCGTTATGCTATTCCCATGCGTATATCATTGGCAAGGGCCGCTATACCTTTCCGGATGTCACCGCCCCATTTCTTTGTGTATGCCTGCACCTTGATCTTTTCCGATTCCTCTGTTGTATAGGCCAGGTATTCTTCGAGTGAAACTTCTGTGGCATATACTTTTGAAAGTACTCCGCCCAGACTGATAAATACTTCCTTATACTTTCGGGAAGGATCATTGCTCTTGTTGATGGAGAGCACCAGTGCTTTCTCTTTTTCAGTAAGACCTAATAGTTCCTGTATCTGATCGAACTTGTTTTGATATTTACTTTGGTCAAGCAGGATCTTGCAATCGGAGTTGTTGATGATGGCTTGCTTGACAATGGGGGAGCTGATAATGTCTTCCACTTCCTGCGTGACGACAATCGCTTCGCCATAGAATTTGCGAACCGTCTTGAACAGGTATTTGATATACTCGGCCATACCTTCCTTGGCAATTGCTTTCCACGCTTCTTCAATGAGGATCATTTTGCGTATACCTTTGAGCTTGCGCATTTTTGAAATGAACACTTCCATGATGATGATGGTCACTACCGGGAAGAGGATGGGATGATCCTTGATGTTGTCGAGCTCAAAGACAATAAAGCGTTCACGCAACAGATCAAGATTTTCAGTAGCGTTCAACAGGTAATCAAATTCTCCGCCTTTATAGTAAGGCCGCAGTACATAGAGGAAGTTCTCGGCATCGAAGTCTTTCTCCTTTACCTTGTCTGCTTTGAGTATAGCGATAAACTCATCGCGCAGAAATTCATAGTAGGCATCAAAGCATGGGAAAAGTTTTTTGTTCTTCCCTAACTTCTCATAGTACATCTGTAGAGATATAGACAGGGCTACATATTCCGAGCGGTTAAAGGTCTCATCATCTTTCTTCCATAGTGCCAGCAGCAAGGTCTTGATGCTTTCTTTTTTTTCGGTGTCCAGCGTATCGCCCGTTCCAATAAAAAAGGGATTGAATTTGATAGGATTGGATTCATCGTAAGTGAAGTAATATCCATTCACCAAATCACACAGTCCTTTGTAGGAATGGCCTACGTCCACCAGCACGATGTGTGTGCCTTGTTCATAGTAGGAGCGGACCATGTGATTGGTGAAGAATGACTTTCCACTTCCGGAGGGACCAAGTATAAATTTATTTCGATTGGTACAGATGCCGCGTTTAACCGGCTCGTCTGATATATCTACATGTACCGGCTTGCCCGTCAGACGATCACCCAGACGGATACCGACCGGACTGAGTGAAGAACGGTAGGAGGTTTCAAGATTCAGAAAGCATGTAGCCTGTTCGGCAAACGTATCGAAGGTATCGTTTACGGGAAAGTCTGCTTCGTTGCCGGGTATACCTGCCCAGTATATCTGGGGAGCGCCATCAGATTCCTGTTTGGCAACAGCATCCATCTGCGCCAGTGCTGATGACACTAGCGTTTTCAATTCTTTCAGATCAGATTTGTTGTCCGTCCACAGCATCACATTGAAATGTGCTTTCACCGGTTGTCGCTGCTGGCCAATCGCTTCATTGAGAAAATCGTTGGTGGCATCGCGGCTTATCGCGTTCTCGCGCGAATACGTTGACAGCGATTGAAGTCGGAGGCGCTTACTTTCCAGTTGCTTAATTGTCTTGTTCGCATCCTCAATAAAGATGTACTGATTGTAGATGTGGTTACAGGACAACAGTTGTCCTATGGGTGAAGCAAAGCCTACGCTGAACTTGGTTTTGTCCGTGGAGTATTTATCGTAGTTGATGCGGGAACCACACAAGGTCGGCAGGTCTTCAACATCCGATAGGGTATATACCTGGCAGTACTGATCTCCAATCTTCAGACCGTCCCTGAAGTGGATATCCTTGATCATAGGGAGATCTGTATCGGATAAAAGAAAGCAATATCTCTCCAGCAACCCTGCCTGCCTGTCAGACCCTGCCAGACCATCGTTACTGATACGCCTGAGCTTTACAAAACCGCTGTCTTGCAGGATGCGTTCGAATTGTCCTGCACTGTCCAGAAACTCCTGCATACGCTGCGGATTGATAGTCTCTGATGGCACCACGCTGCTGCGAATGAGATTGGAAAACATTGAAGAGGAAAGCTTCCGGTCTGCCGGCTTTTGTGTGAGCATGATATAGCACCGGTGATCGAGGTACGGTCTTTCATGAAAGAACCGTTCGCTGGCTCTCGTTAAAAACGAGAGGTCACTGTTTTCAAAATCGGCTTTATGCTTTTGGGCAAAGAACCAATCCTGTTTATGAAAGACAGAATTCTTCGGCAATACTTTTATAGCCTTTACTAGGATCTGGTGAAAGGCTTCATAGTCCTGGTCGGAGAGGGTAAATATCTCCGGCAATGTGGCTTCGAAGGCAAGGGTGACATCACCTTGCTTGGAAAGCATACAGTCGTGCTCGACTTTATATACCGGAAATATTTGCAGGAGTGGAATGGGTTGTGACATAGAACGGATCTTTAGTTGTGAGGATTTACGTGTTGCATTTTAGCAGATAACCGCAGAAAGATTTTCCGGGAAGGACATTCGAGGTGTTCCGGAATGTTGCGTTTGGCAAGCTTCTTTACCAGTCCATGTTGGCCATAGGTGTCACTCAGCCGGTAGATGCCCAGGAAGAGCAACGTGCCCAGCAGTAGAATTACCCCCAGGCACACAAACATATTTAGACCACTGATATAGAGTATAGCGAAAATGATCAGGAGTAGGAGTATACCTATACCCAAATAGCCAATGTACTGTGCCTTGAGGCCCTTAAATTCTATTGGCTTGTTAATGCCTTTGTTGATTTTATATACACTGTTCATGGCAATGTGCTTTAGAATTTCCTTCCGCGTCTTCTACGTTGCTTTACCGGCTTGTCTTCGTCATGGAAATCCGCTTTTTCAGTTTTGGATGGCATTCGGTTTTCCAAGAAGTCATCGCCTTTGAGTATTTGCCTGTCCCATATTTGTTCCAGCTTCTCAAGTGCCCGGTCATCGGTGTTGCCGGGCTGTTGTGTTTTTCGTTTATCATTCGAAGGCATATACTATATATTTATACCCCAAAGAATGATTTCAATACCGTGGCTACCACTACCAGAAAGATGCAGCTACCAAACCATGCAGCGGCCACGCGTCCGGTATCCGGATCGCCACTGTTCCATTTCTGATATACCTTGACCGCGCCGATGAGACCGAGTACTGCACCGATGGCATACATCAGGTTTGTGCCCGTGTCGAAATAACTTCTTACGCGCGTGTTGGCTTCGTTGATACCGGCATTGCCATCCTGTGCGTAGCTATAGATATAGGTGATACTATATATAGCCAGGGCCAACGCAAATGCTTTTCCTTTTCGCAGGGTTGAATAAATTTTTGTCTTCATGATACATAGATGTTTTAGTGTGGATTATTTTTTTGAAGGCCGTTCTTCTTCCCACCAGGCGTTTACCTCGGAAGAAGACAGATCGAATGAAAACTGCTGGCGACCCGCATCAACAATGTAGAAGTTGATGGCATCGCGATAGGTAGTGCTACGCAAATGAGGATAGCGAAGCAATAGCGTTCTGAAAAGTGATTCACCCTCGGCTTTATCCGATTTATATTCTGCCAAAAGTTGTGAAAGTGTTTTGACTTCTTGAAGCAGGTCCGCTACACTGCCGATCAGCAGAGTGTCTTGGGATGATGCTTCGGGTGAAGTCACTGTTTCAGGTTCTTCATCGGTTGTGTCAGCATAGATCTCCTCTGCTGCTGCTACTGATGAGCGAAGTTCTTGTGTTGATTCCTTTTGGATGCCACCCATCACTGCGTGCGATGGTTCTGCAATTCCGGTTGATTCTGTTTGAGCGACTGGTTGCTGCCCGCTGGATTTTATCCATTGGATAATCTCCCTGTGATAGAGCAGCAGCGTAGTAATACCGTAGTAGCTGCCGATGGCTGCCACTAGCGCGGTAACAAAAAATTCCCAGGTGATAGAAGTGAACATAAGCCTTCGTGTTTTGATTTCGAAGGCTAAGGTGTGCGAGATTAAAATTCCGTATTCACAATTCTGTCAGAATACGGATAAACTTTTTCTTCAAGCAAAAAAAAGGAAAGGAATATATATTCAACGGAAAATTCAAATCACATCAATGCTGACCATCGTTCATGAAAAGTATACGGATCATCATCTATATTAATATGTACCGGCTGTGGTTGACGCTGTTCCATGTGGAATATATAGAGATTGGCAGTTGTCTTCCTTTGCTAATACAGACATTTCATATCTGCTCCGTATTTTCTTTTATGATTAAGTTCAGATCCCTCGTGTTTAGCGTTGATCGCTGTTGTCAGGATTCAGGCTCAACGATGGAGGTATATCTACCTGATGGGAGATGAATTCATCCGCAGTTGTAGATTTTGGAAACTCATTCTGATTCGTCTCTGGTAATTCAGTCAACCCATTGTCTGTTTACTTTTGGTTTTGTTATCATCTGTTTAGGTACATCAGTGTGTACATAATTTTTCAATGCAACTGTCTCCAGTTCAAGTTGCTCTGTTAGCAACTTGTCCATTTCGATTGCAGTCTTATTCTCTACAGTAAAGCCGCGACTTAGTTTTCTTGGTTCAGATTGAGAAGGCTCCTGATCTTCATCAACAGCTTTATTATAGTATCGCTTATAGGAAAGTACCTGGTCATTAATGAGTGACTGAATGGATGGATAAGTTTTCTTTAAGAAAGACTTGCTGTAGAAGTTTTTAGGTGCATCTACAGTAACATAGAACTCGGCGCGCTCGCGTAGCTTTTCAAATTCTGCAAGGCTTTAGTGATGTTTTGATCCCCCATTGGGAGAGCCGGATTCTTTGGTAAGCGCCACGTAGAAGGCAATTGAAAAAATGATGTTCTTTACCATGTTGCTTCCATTGTGCAGCGCCCAGGAGAGTAAAAAATTCTCATCAGCTTTTGGAATAAACCGATCCACCGTGAGAAACAAAAAGAGATTGGTGCCGAAATAGAAGAACACGCCAGCTCCTACCCAGAACATCACCATGCGTTCGATATAGGGTTCAGGTAATTCCTGGATGATCTGGTAAAAGTATATCAGGCAAAAGATCATCAGCACAATGCTGGAAACAGTAAACAGGTTAGTGTTCAGTCCGTGTACTCCCTGAATGTAAACGAAATTAATAGCGGCAAATATTATAAAGGCTATACTTACCACGTCTGCCAATCTCTTAAATGCTATACGGGTATACTCTGTCCGATAGATAAACATGAGTATAAGGAATTGAAGCAACCCGTAAACACTAACAACCGGGTTGGGATTGATGTGATAGCGCGTGTAGATCAGGAAACTCACCAGATCAGCCAGCCCTGAAACGATCAGCAGCACTCCGAGCAACCATACGCTGCCCGGTTGCTTCCTCTTGTAAACGGCAATGGCAAAAAGAGCAAGAGGTAGCAGTACTGAATAGGAGGATATATTTCGAACGCCAATATAGGTTTCTAAAGTCATTGCGCTAACGAGAGAGTCTTTTTTTCATTCAACACTGTAAAGTGCTAGTTCTTGGGGCAGAACGGAGGACAGGTGGTGGATGCATCAACAATGAGACCGCCTGTTGCATTCTCTCCGTCTTCATCGCTATTGCCATCCGGCCAGATATTACTTCCATCTTCGCGTGCACCTACCAGAAGCAATTGCTTCACACCTTCGTCATTGGTAGCATAATAGATACGCATACCTACACAACCGTCTTGCGCGAGTACTTGGTTAATAATGTCCGAACCAAAGAAATGGGCACGTATGCTGTCTTTGGCGGGATGTTTCTCTTCATGGTTCTTGAGCCATTTGTCTGCCGTCTTCTTTGAAATAGGCTTGCCCACATCAGGGCTTAGGGTGTACTCCATTGGTAGTTGTTTGGTTTAGAGTGATTATTTACTTCGCTGGTTGAGGCTTTCTCAAACCGGTGGGCAAGTATATATATACCCTTAAAAAGAGTTACAACAACTTACTGTTAAATAGTACAGCGTTTCTTACTGGTAAAAAACTACCATGACACATAGTACATTTTTACCATGACACGAGGCTGGAATCGGTTTTGCCTATGTAAATACTATGTGTTCAGATATTAAAAGGTTGTCTATACCTATAGTCCTTACATCACGCCACGATTTTGCAGGTACAAAAGCCACAAAAAAGAATGTAGCCCTCGGTATATCTACGGAATTTGTCATCAGTAAGACTAAATTCAGCAGAGGCGTTTAAAATTTACTGTCGGTGATGCATTTAATTTTTTTGTGGGAGATATAACACCTGCGAAATAATGGATTTATATTTTTTTAGTCTCGTTAACCTTCTTTGTAATAGGATATACTTCTATTAGTGGTATTTATTTCACGATAACATACGCAATGTATAGTCTTGTTGTAAATCAAAGTATATATATATCTTATAAATCCGGTGTATTTTGGGAGCATCAAAAAATATATACTTGCCAAGAATTAAAGCGTTACCAATCAAGAGAATCTTGTCGTCAACAACCTGTATTTCCTTGCCGCCTTTTTAATTTTAAGCGGGTTGTATTCATATCTACTGCGGAGTAGCCGAACACTGATTTACACATTTATGGGCGTAGTTCTTTGCTTTTTTGTTTGGGATAGTCTTGCTCAGCAAAACATAACCGGTGTGCAAAGCTATATGATAACGTTTTGTACTGTACTACTTCTCGGATATGCTACTGTCTACTACGAGCATCTCCTGCATACTTCACCGGTTACTGTTCTATTGAAGTACCCGCTTTTCTGGATCAACTCAGCCGTCACCTATTACTATGGACTTAACTTTTTCATCTTCATTTTCAGTACCTATATTTTCGAGAACCTGAAAGATCATGAAATAGTAGTAGTCTGGATTTTTCACAACACGAATAACATCATCAAAAATGTATTGCTGGCTGTCGGTATTTACTATGCTGGCAAGGAGGAATAGACGGTAGATTTTAAGTGGGACAACCCGGTAGCTCTGGACGGGAAACTTACCGGTTTCTTTTTGATGCCTTTCCATGTTACACTCCTCTGACTTTTAATTTCGAAGAACACCCTATGAATAAACAAGAATTTATGAAAGCCCTGAAAGCAAATTTCAAGGCTGTTTTAATAACTGCCATTTGCTGCTCTGCATTCTGGATGGCAATTGGTATTGTATGCTATAGATATATAGTTAACCAGCGAACAAAACCGATTGATAGGGAAGGACAAATGATGTCCGGATTCTATAAACGTGAGGTAAAGATCAAAATGGACAGCATTAGTAACACATTGATAATTCAAACGCTTCGAAACCAACTGGTAGAAAAGCAGATTGAGATTGACGGCCTGGGAGAAGTGCTTACTACTGAAAGATCGAACAGGTTAGACAAAAGCGAATATGAATCAGATGAACTCATGATGTTCATGAACCGGATGGACCATAAGAAGCCTTCTTCAGGGGGGAAGAAGGCTATTGAATCCTAATATAGTATCATCGGAAAAATATCTTAGTCTTGATTCAAATGATTTTAAACTATTCCTGTTTGTTTAAGTATTTTTTTCTTCTCAGCGGATAGCTTATTGAAGTTCTTTTTTTGTTGATATACCCAGCTATAGAGTGGAGTATGATGCAGGATTGGTAGGTTCTTATTTTTCTTTTTAAACTCTGTAAATTCCTTAACGCTTTGATTCCATCGGTTTTGTTTGATTTCATTTCTCCACGAAAAGCCTAATTCATTCAACTTCTTCTTTTTGTCTGAGGATAGTTTCTTAGTGCGTTGCCCATTTACCCAACTGGCTAAAGATTGATTGGCAGGATATTTCTGGGGTACATCGCAGTGGCCATATTTAGTCTTAAAGGCTATAAGCTGCTCATACTTTCTTTCCCAGAGTTCATCCCAATAGTACCCATCACGATTCCATAAAAAATGTATAGCATTAAGCTTACCTCTTTTATAAGATGACAACTTATCTTTACTGTGTATCTGAAGCCTTACCCACTCTTCTAGATCCGGATTTTCTTTAAGCTTTATATGATACTTTGATCCATATTTTTCTTTAAATGCTTTAAACTTTTTATACATGGTTTCCCACGCCTTCAGTTTTGTAGCTTCTGCTTCTCCCGTCCAGATAAAGCCCAGCGTTTCTAATTTTTCTTCCCGCGCTTTGCTTAGCCTGTTTTCTAATTTTAGTTTCTTCTGCGTTTGAATCCATTCATATAGTATAGCATCATTTTTTGGAACAAGCAGATGTTTGTATACTTTCTTGAAAGTTTTTAGTTCCCTATACCTGGTTTCCCAGATTTCTCTGAAAAGTTCGTACGGCCACTTCACCCCTAAGTGTTCCAGTTTTTTCTTTTTATCCTTGTCTATCTTTTCATGGTCACGTTTATTTCTTTGAAGCCATACGGCCAGCTTAAAATCGTCATGCTTCTTAACCCGGCAGTGTCCATGCTTCTTCTTATAAACTTGAAGCTTCGTATACATTTCGTTCCATCGCTCTTCAGCATAATCTTCCTTCACCCATTGGAATCCGATGGCGTTTAATTTTTTCTTGCGATCAGGCGACAATAGATCTTGTCTTACGATTTGAGTTTCAATCCAAAGACCAAGCTCGTAATGATCGTGACGAACCTTGATCCGGTCTATATGACCGTGAGCCTTCTTATACCGGACAAGCTCAGTATATCTTTTCTCCCAGGCTTCTTCACGCATCCTGAGTATATCTTCTTTCCAAAGAAATCCAATCTTGTTTAACTTCCTTATTCGTTCTGCCGACAATATCTTTTTCGTCTTATTACTTCTCTGATTGGACACCCACGCGCCTAAACTCTTATTTTCTTTAAATTCCTGAGGTACTTTCGTATGTCCATATTTCTTTTTGAACGTTATAAGCTCCTGGTACATCTGTTCCCATTTGATGTCCTTATCGGTTAAAGCATTCCAATCGAATTGCAGACTGTCTAATTTCTTAATCTGCGTGGCGGTAAGAAGTGATTTAGCTTGTCGCTGATTGTGCGACCAGTCAAACAAAGATTCATACTTCTTTTGATCCGATGGAACGTAGGAATGTCCATGCTGTTTATAAAATTCCTCTAGCCTGTAAAACTGGCTGTTCCAATCAGAAGGATCCTGGAAGGAAAATCCAATTTTGACAAGCGCATTATATTGATTGCCGGGTAAACGATTGGGATGCTTACGAATATTCTCTACCCATGTAGAAAGTTGTTTGTCTTTACTCCATTGCGAAGGCACATTAAAATTTCTGTACTTTTTATAATAAGCTTTCAGCTTCCGGAAATTTTCTTTCCAACCTATCAGATCATTCATATAGTAAAAAACATCCCAATGTTACGAATTGTTTGATGACGCTTCGCGCCATGGCAAGATCATCGACTGAAACAATTGTCTGTGCTGAAATATACACTTGATAGAATGCAAATACAATCCGTGTGTTATTCGCCTTTGTCAAATTTGCATTCCGGAAAGTAGAAATAGCTTGATGTACCACACATAGACGATCGCTGATAGTTTAAAGTTGGTTACTAACGCGAAATCATTATATATATATAGCTAAGGGCACCGAACCTTTAGTTTTATCAAACTATGCTTTGGACACCATTTCCAAAGCAAAAAATGAATGGATAACTGATTCAATATTCTTTAAGCCCAAAACAGGATGGCCAGAATCGGCTATTATACATGCCTATAACAAATCTGGAACAATATTATCCGGATGCAAACAAGAAGATTCTATTAGAGAAAACCTTTTTACGGAGATACAAGCGCTTTGTCGATAAGAGTTACGCAGCATTATGCGAAAATTTTGGACATGAAGATTAGCGAGGATATGAAGTTTCTTAGAGAAATAAAGCCATAGACATAACATGAGAAATTTATGGACTTACTTTTTCGGTAGCAAATTGCAAGTCATTGCAACAACTGACACACTATATTTTACTTTCAGAAAAGTGATGTAAAGTTTTTCTTCTTACATCACGGTAGTGCATTTAGCGATATGGCATAAGAATTTTTTAACCTGTATCTATACTTACTGCGGTTGTCATGCGTGGTAATGATTCGCAGACGATCGAATTGCTGGTAAAAAACCTGATAGGAATTTGAATAGGGTTTGTGATGTGGTTTAAAATAGAAAAGATAGAGACAAATTCGGATATGTAGTATCTGTAATAGTGTGTTGTTTTGTCGATTTAAACAATTGAGATACTCTCAATTTAGAGAGTATCCGTATTTATACGGATGCTCCTATAGGTAGATTCATTTTTGAGGCGAACTGAATTTGGTAATGAAATTTTAGAGATATTTGGAAAGGAAAATTGATTTACGTCTTGCGTGTATTATATTCTGTCAATATTATTTGACACACAATGACGCGGTAGAGGATATAGTGTTGTCGAAAAAAGTATGCTGCTGTCAATTAGGTATTTGTTTATTGGGTAGCTTATTTAATGTTTACTCTTGTGTTGTATTTGTAATCGACTGATGAGTATATATACTCATCAGTGAAGCCATGGAAAGTAATGCACGGAAGCGGTTTTCTTCGTCTTAATTTTTGTGGCTCCCGGTAATGAGACAAGTACTGGAATGTTCGGCTACTTCATTTTGGGAAATTTATAGAAGTAAAAAACAATCTGTATTCCCAATAAAAGACTTTGAGTGCCTAGTGGTTAAATTCTATTAATAAATTTTAAAGGAAGTACAAGTAGCTAAAATCACTGGAATTAAAGAAGAAACTAGTTATTTGCGAAACGCTCCAGGTAAAATAACATGATATACTAAAAGTGGTTTGGAATTTGAACCTAACGTACTTGCAGCTGTAAATAACGATTTATCCATTTTTGTAAATAGACGAATAACCTAACCTGCCTATAAATCTATGTCTCATTCAGTTGAAAGTGTTTTGGGAAAACATTGGCGTTATAGCCTATCCATTTTGCGACTTTCCAACACCAAGCTATTACTTCTATTTTTGTTAACGATGTTAGCTACCGCTAATCTATTTGGACAGGGTCAGCTACCGAAGATAATACCACCATCTCCGAACGCAGCAGCCTTGGCTAAGTATGGAAATATTCCGATTTCAACATATACTGGGTTGCCGAATGTCGCTGTCCCAATTTATGAGATAAGAGCGCGTGATATAAAAGTCCCTATTTCAATTAGCTATCATGCATCGGGAATAAAGGTTTCAGAGGAGTCTTCCCCTGTTGGATTGGGATGGGTGCTAAACGCAGGTGGGGTAATTAGCCGAAACGTTGTTAATAAGGATGATTTTTTGGTTGACCCGAGCGGCTATTTGAGTCCTTCAAATACTTCTCCGGTTATCCCGCAGGGCCCAGGTTTTGCGTTTCCTTATGGAGCTACACCTGGGACAGCGCTAATATACTATAATAGTGGAGGTGATCCTAATGGTCCGACCCAGAATACCCTGAATCTTTTTGACTATACATATGGTGCGGACTATGATTTCGAACCCGACCAATTCAATTATAATTTTGGAAATTATTCTGGGAAGTTTGTTTTGACGCGTGATAGACAGGTGGTGCTTGAAAAAAAGGAAAAGGTAAGTATCAAACCCCTAACACAAGATGGTTCCTCATGGGAGGCAAAAACGCCTGATGGATTTACATACAAATTTTCTGTATTTGAGTACTTCGTGGATTATAATAATACGCAAGGATATAAGCAAAAGTCGGCATGGTATGTTACCGAAATCGTATCGCCACAAAATGAGCATGTATACTTTAACTACGCGAATAATGGCACACAAATGATTAGTCCTGTAGGGGCCTATATGGAGACCATTGAACCGGTAACGCTAAGTTGTTTAGGATCAAATTGTCGTCCGCAATTCCCTTTGCCACAAACAGGAACAGTGCCGCGGAAATTATATTCGAAAGTTACATTGCAGAGTATTACATGGACGCATGGTCGAGTTGAATTTTCCATGGTTAATGATAGACAGGACATTGAAGGCGACCAGAGACTGGAGTCAATTAAGATCTTCAGAGCAGGTGGCACAGTACCGGAACAGGAGTTTCTTTTTGAGCAGAATTATTTTTTGAGCGGAAACATAAGCGGCTTTCCTACTTCGGTATCTTCGGAATTTTTGCAAAAGCGGCTGAAGCTTTTGTCTGTTACCAAACAAAGCCCTGCTTCAACTCAAAAAGAAGTACACAGATTTACTTATTATGAAGATAGACTATTGCCGGTTAAGAACTCCTATGCGAAGGATCATTGGGGGTATTATAACGGACGTGGTGGATCCTCCTTTATTCCTTCTTTTGAGAGTATAAGTGGTACTAATACACAGGCCATTGTTGGAATAATGGGCAAAGAGCGTGATGCTTCAGCTTCAGAGATATATGCCTACAGCTTGAAATCTGTAATGTATCCAACGGGTGGCAAGTCAACGTTTTATTATGGCCTTCATGACTATCAGGATAATCCCAATCATCATCACGTGATACTTCCCGATGCATGGCAGGATTTTGTCAGCTTTTCATACGATATAAAACAACGCGGAACTATTGAGGAAAGCACTTTTGACATAACAGATGAATTTGTGGATGCTTTCGGTCACGTTGTACCGACAACTATTAATGCTGCATTCAGATTAAATATACCCTGCAAAAATCTAACTGCCAATCCAGACGTATACTTTGAATTATATAATGAGAGCGGTGGACGAATTAGCCGCGTTGACATGGGACACGGTAGCTGTTCTGTCAACACCGATGAAAACTGTCTTTATTGTGATCGGAGCACGTCTTCACAAAGTCCCGTCTTTACATTCTTGAATACCTATACACTATATCCGGGCAAATATACATGGAAAGCGTTCATCAACGGGGCGGAGACCAGGTTTGAAAATATAATTGCCACCTATGCCTATTGGGTCGATTCAGACAAACGTCCGCCATCCAGCGCAGGACCTCCTGTTTATTATAGAATAGGTGGCGGCTTGAGAATTGAAAAGATTGAAGACTATGACATTGAGACAGCAAAAGTTGCCTCTGTTCGAAAATATATATATCGTTATAAAACTGATCTTGACGAGAACGGTATCCAAGAGGAGCGCTCTTACGGAAAGCTAATGGTATATCCGGAATACTCTTATTTTGATGTAAGCAGGCAGCAAATCACTGATCCGGGTATTCCGGAACCTGTCGCCTGCCTGGAATGTGTTCATTTGCTTCGTCAGGCGGATAGTAGTCTGCCGTTGATGAATTCGAAAGGCACCGTTGTAGGGTATGATAAAGTAATTGAGCTATTTGGTGAGGAAGGTGAGTTTGGTAAAATAGAACATGAATACAATAACGAGTTCGATGTAGTAAATACTAATAAATATCCATATAACCCTGCCTACTTTATAAAGCCATCAACAGTTGCCACAACTACGAATGATCTTAATGGTCTTTTGAAGAGGCAAGTCTATTTTGATGCTACTGGAAAAAAAGTAAAGGAAATTGTAACTAACTATGAATCTAAGTTTCCATCCACGATTTATGGTATTGAAAAAAGAACTGTAAAAGTTGATCCGGGATTGGCGATAGGACCAGCTCAGACGATTGTGTTGTGTGTGTACCCTGCCATACGTTCCTCCTTCACATTTTTGGAGTCCACAACCAGTACGGATTTTGGCCCTTCTGAAATTCAGACTTCAAGCGTTAAAACAAGCTATAGTTATGGTAATTCAAATCATCTGCAACAAACGCAAGTAATTAAGGAAGATAAAAGCAGTAAACATAAGACTATCGTAGCCTATACATATCCGGCAGATTATTTAGAATCAGAAAGTAATTCTGTAATAGCATCTATGAAAGGTGACAAGCACCTCCATGATAAAACAATTCAAACAACGGTGATTGATCAGGCACCTAATGGTGATCGAAAGGTTGTTGAGAGATACTTTACAGAGTATCAGGATTTCTCCGGGATTATTTTGCCGCAAAGCCAGGTATCGTTGGTTAATAGTAAAATTCTGCCGGAGAATGAAGTGCCCAAATATATACCTGCTGTTTCATACGATCCTGTGCTATATCGCAAAAACTATACATCTCAGTATACATCTACAGGTAACATTGCCAGTGTTACGAAATCGTTCGATCAACCTGTTTACTACCAATGGGGTTATTCGAATGCTTATCCTGTGGCAGAAATCAGAAATGCTACAACCACTGAAGTATACTATAATGGTTTTGAAGATAATGGTACTGAAGGTAATCTTAGCCTTCCCGCTGGGGCGGGTAGTCGATATCGCGCTGGCGGCACGTACTCCATTCCATTTACGCCGCCAGCCGGGCGAACATATTTGATGTCCTATAAATACTATAGCAATGGTAAATGGAATACAAGAGTTATGCCTTTCACCGCCAGTATTACTGAAGGTTCTCACTTGGATGAGGTAAGAGTATATCCTGTCAATGCCCAATTAACTACGTACACATATGATCCCTTGTATGGTGTTACTTCAATTACCGATCCCAATAATATGACGGCTTACTATGAGTATGATGCCTTTGGTCGATTGGCGTTAATACGTGATAATGAGAAAAAGATTTTAAAAACCTTTCAGTATAACTACCGAAACTAACAATGTATATGAGAAAAGTTAAATTTAGTTTTGTTGTTCTCATAGGATTGTTGGTGTCTGTTTGTACTGCGTTCGCCCAAATCTCCGGACCAACACCCGTAAACCTTGGACAAATCGAAACATATCGATTTTACAATGGTACTATATATAGCAGCTATACCTGGGGAACAGGAGGTAAAGGATATCTAGTTTCGACAAGCAACGAAGGAGCTAACTTCTATGCAAGGATTCAATGGCTCGTGGCTGGTTCTGCCACTATTACTTTTTTTGATAATAATCGAAATCAGATGGGAAGCCACTCTGTAACGATTAACAACAACGTGTCTACTCCTACAGCCACTTTTACTATTACGCAGAATTGCAATTCCACGACTGTAACACGGAGTGCGAATACTTCCGGGGTGGACTGGTACTGGCAGACTTCGCCTACAGGGATGGCTACGAATCTTGGTTCAACAAATACCATTGTGCGTACTACTCCCGGATCGTTATACCTGCGGGCAAAATTTAGTGACACGGGTACATGGAGCTCTGGTTATCAAACTGTCGGCAATATTAATATCGTTACGTCAGTAGGATCACCGAGCTCTTCGACTGATGGTCACAGGATTTCAAACAATGCACTCGTATCTGTCATGCTCCAGGTATCGCCTGTGTCAGGAACAGACTCGTATAAATGGTATACGGATGTCACCGGAGGTAATGCTGTCTCCAGTGGTATTTCCGCAACATCTTACAATGCTCAATTATCCGGTACCCGAACTTTTTATGTCGAGACAGTCAATGGCCCTTGCACAAGTACACCCAGGAAGAGTGTTACAGGATATATACATCCAGAGCCTATTGTGATAGTTTCAAATGGTGGTAAACTTTATAATGGCAAAGCAACGCTGTCGGTAAGTAATTATAGTTATGATACTTATGCATGGCTTAATTCGTCTAAACAAGTAATTCCAGGGGCTACAGGTAGCAGTTATATAGTTGACGCTACTGGTACATATTATTTGCAGGTAACGAAGGCGAATTCGCCTGCCTTTATTTCTGGGCCTATAACGATCAGTTCAATTAACTATATCATCGCGACAGATGTTTTAGCGGACAACGTATATAATGTAAATGACGCACATCAATTAATTAGTGGTTCGCGGAATCAGACGACTCAATTCTTTGACGGATTAGGCAGACCACTTCAAAATGTTACATGGCAGTCGTCCCCAACGAACCAAGATTTAATTCAACCTGTGGTGTACGATGCAGCGGGACGAGAGGCTAAGAAATATCTGCCTATTTCAAGTGGTACAGACGGATGGTATAAGGGGACGAGTACAATAGTAGATCCTGTGACAGGAAGCTATGTTGGAGTCGCTGAACCGTTTTATAAACCCGGTTCCGATAATGCGGTAGCCGATGACGTTGTCCCCTATACAGAAACTGTTTTTGAATCCTCACCGCTCAACAGACCTATAAAGTCTTATGGTGCTGGTGGTGATTGGGCTGCAAATAGTAGCACCAACCCCAATGGTGCGAACAAGTATATAGAATCTCAATATACTGTTAATATACATGGAGAAGGAACGTCCTCTGAAGAGAAAATCATTGCATGGAAGGTGAGTTCTTCAGGTTCGTTGGAAAGAGAACCTGCACTGACGGGAACTATAGAATCAGGCGGATACTTTAGTTCCGGGCAACTGAAAATTCAAAATACTATTGATGAATCGGGTAACTCCGTTCGTGAGTATTTCAATAAAGAAGGAAAAGTTATCCTAAAAAAAGTACAGGTGGTTGCAGGAGCCGTCAATTTAAATAGCGCTACGGATTGGGCTCTTACATACTATATCTATGACGATTTCGGGAATTTGGCATTTGTTCTTCCTCCCCAGGCTGCAGAAGTTATTAAATCCTCATCTAATTAACGAAGGCTATATATGACTAAATCAATACTATTTATATTATCCTTACTGCTGAGCATTACAATATCAGCACAAAATATAGTAACGGAAACCTTGACCTGGCAGATCTCTCAGGTCCAGGATGTCAACACCGGGGAGAGCCTGTCATCAGAGAATGAAACCTTTGTTTCGTA
The DNA here is from genome assembly GCF_900167975.1 of Ohtaekwangia koreensis. GTDB lineage: Bacteria > Bacteroidota > Bacteroidia > Cytophagales > Cyclobacteriaceae > Ohtaekwangia > Ohtaekwangia koreensis. The sequence goes on along the minus strand of NZ_FUZU01000004.1, from coordinate 58,574 downwards.
TGGTTCTCAAAAGGTGGAATGGAGGAATGCAGATGGTGTAAAACATACCTATATAGTAAATAAAACTAATGGTATCTGGACCAATACAAGTCAAAGTGGCTCTATGATTTACCAGGTTGACAGCGGAGATAAATCCGGCACGATCACTTTTGAGCGTGCAAAGAACGAGATCACAGTTCGTATACTATTGATGAAAGGCGATGAGCTTCCGGAGATATATGAAATTAAAATTGTAAAAGTTACCGCCCTATAATTAGCTGCCATGATGAGATCTACTTTACTTACTTTTCTATCGAGTATTCTGCTTATCTGTGTATTGAATTTTACAGTGCAGGCTACTACTACAGCACCTGTTGATGTAGTTCCGGATGCTGTTGAGTTTGCTGCTTTGAAAGCTATATATGATAACCTCGGGGGCAGTGGATGGACCACGAAAACAAACTGGCCTGCAAGCGGCAGTTGGCCGTCATCGGCTACGAGTGCACAGTTCGGTACATGGTATGGTGTAACTGTTACCAATGGAGATATTTCGAAAATAGTTCTTCCCAGCAACAAGTTGACAGGAACAATACCATCTGAAATAGGATCGCTGCAAGCGATGAATACACTCAACATGTATAATAATTTAGGCATTACCGGAAGTATACCAACCTCCATAGGACAAGTTAGTGCCTTGCAGTTTATATACCTTTATACCTGCAATTTGACTGGTACAATTCCTTCGTCTTTATTCGATATAGCTGGATTGCAGTATGTGGCTCTGGCCAATAATAAACTTAGCGGTAGTATTCCGTCTAATGTCGGTAATGCAACGGGGCTTACCTATCTGGGGCTTCATGCCAATGATCTTACGGGTACGATTCCTTCAAGTATATGTAACCTGGTTAATCTTACCGGATTATATCTTTATGAGAATGAACTTACGGGAAGCATTCCAACCAACATAGGGAATCTTTCAAAGCTTGTTAATCTATATTTGTACACCAATAAGCTAACCGGAGACATCCCGTCTTCTCTTGGGAACATAACTACTTTGGTAGATTTAAAATTGAGTACGAATCAGTTGACTGGTACAATTCCATCATCCATTAAAAATCTAATCAACCTTCAAACCCTCACGCTTCATACCAACAAATTGAGTGGTTCCATTCCTTCTGAAATTGGTAATCTCACTAAGCTGGTAAACCTATATCTGTACAGTAATCAGTTGACCGGAACTATACCTTCATCCATAGGTAACCTGGTTAACCTTGTTTACTTCCAGATTCATTACAATAAGTTGAGTGGCAGCTTGCCCTCGAGTTTAACTAACCTTACCAAGGTCAAATACTTTTACATTAGCGATAATCAACTTACGGGTAACATTCCGGCAGGCTTCTCAGCACTGAACCAGATGATCACCTTCTATGTATACAATAATAAATTCAGTGGTGAACTTCCAGCAACCGTTTTTAGTGGATGGAATAAAGTAACGGCCATCAATATTTCGAATAACCAGTTTTCCGGAGCATTTCCTTCGTCTATATCTACATGTGTAGCACTGGCGAGTATAAATGCGTTAAAGAATCAGTTCACCAGTCTCCCTTCAGGGCTGCTATCGCTCCCCGTGTTTAACAGTACTAACTTTAGCTACAACGAACTTACCAGTATACCTGACTTTACGACTCATATAAATAAGGCTAACCTATATCTGAACATCTCTTACAACCGTCTTGACTTCGGAACCTTGCAACCGCTTGTAGGAGCGGGATTGCGTTCCGTAGTATTGACACCACAGAAGAACATACAGGATGTTCTGTTTGTAACGCCTGTCGTAGGAGCATCATTAGCTATAGCGGGCCGCGCGGCTGGTAGCAACGGTACGATTATATGGGAAAAACAAAAGGGTGGTGGTGACTGGGAAAGTGTCAATGCACAGAATGAAAACAGCACTCCACAGAATTATACCCGCAATACATTTGCTGCCATTGATGAAGGTATATATCGGATCAGAATGACGAATACTTCATTCGCTGGTGTTACGATTGTGAGTGAACCGATCAAAGTAAAGACAGCTATAAATCTGGCTATTGATAACTGGGGCTTCCAGTATAAGTATGACGGACGCAGGCGCATGACGCATAAAAAAGTGCCTGGTGCAGATTGGGTTTATATGGTATACGATGAGCGTGATCGCCTGGTGATGACACAAGACGGTGAACAACGCAAGAGTAATAAATGGATGGTAACCAAGTATGATGCCTTGAATCGCCCGATCATAACCGGTATATATACACATGCAACAGCCGTTGATCAGGCAGGGATGGCTTCCCAGATCAGTACAACAGCCTTCTCTGAAACTTTTAATGGAACAACAGCTTTCCATGGTTATACGAATACTGTTTTCCCTTTTGACTTGACAAAGTTTGATGCGTTGACAGTGACCTATTACGACTCATATGATTTTAGAAGTTTGCTCAATGATGACCGCTATAACTATAAATCCGATGAGCTTACTGAACAGTATAAATCCGATGCAGCGGGTAACAGTTTTTCAGGTGTAATAGGACAGGTCACGGGTATCAAAACAAAGGTGCTTGACTACTATGGTACCGGGGGAGTTACAACCTGGCTTTCGAGTATAAATTACTATGATGACAAATATAGGGTCGTTCAAACTGTAGCTGATAATTTTCAAGGTGGTAAAGATCGCATTACTAATATCTATGATTTTACAGGGAAAGTTCTGAAGAGTAGAACCAGCCACTATGGCCTAAGCTGGAAAGGCTTGTTGGCGGCAAGACACTCTGCCAACCGCATTGAAAAAACAAGTACAGCCAATGCTTGGGGAACTTCGGGAGGTATCTCTGTTGAAGTACTTCCAGCCGGTCAGGATGGTTGGTTTGAATTTATAGCGCCATCTGTTAAGGGTATGGTAATCGAATTGGCAAATACAGCAGGCACAATTAAATATGGCTTATTCCTGACCACCAGTCCCCAAGTTCAGGTTATCGAAAATGGAGGATCTAATTTGCTAGTGCCTTCTCCTGTATTTGCGGCTGGTGATTTTTTTAGAGTTGAAAGAAAACAAGGAAAGATAAAATTCTATAGAAACGGCAAGTTTTTGATAGATCGTACAGCCACATCCGATCCTTTAGTGGTTCGCTTCTCCATATATAGTGCAGGTGGCGTTCTATACAATGTGCGTTCCTCCTTTGGCTCCTATAGTCCACAGACCGTTACCCGTACCTTTGATTACGACCATGCAGGAAGATTGCGAAAGGTATGGCACCAGGTAAATGATGGAGACAGGATTTTACTTGCTCAAAATGAATACAACGAGCTTGGTCAGATTATTACAAAGAAGCTTCATTCAGAAAATCAGGGAGGTACATTTAAACAGCACGTAGATATGCGCTATAACATACGCGGCTGGCTGACACGTATCAACAACACAGATTTAGCAGCAGATGCAAGTGGTGATCCTCGTGATCACTTTGGGATGAACCTTGCCTATAATGAACCGGTATCGACACTGAACAATGCCCCTCAGTACAACGGAAATATATCGGCCATGACCTGGAGCAATAGTCAAGGCTATGATGATGTGAAGGCGAATGCCTATAAATATAGCTATGATGCGATGAACCGTATCAGTGGAGCAGACTTCCGTCAGAAACAATCCTCTGCATGGGATCTGCCACAACACAAGGATACAAACGGCAACACGCTTACCAGCGATGCCTTTAGCGAAACCGGTTATGATTATGACTTGAATGGCAACTTGCAACACCTTACCCGCAAGAGTACGAAGGGCACCAGCCTGGATGTATTAACCTATGACTACGGAACAGGAGCAGCCAAGAGTAACAAGTTGTTGAGCGTAAGCGATGCAAGTGATATACGGCAAGGCTTTACAGACGGTAATATAGGCAGCGAAGACTATACTTACGATGCGAACGGCAGCATGAATGTTGATAAGAATAAGGACATTACAGCCATTACCTATAACCACCTGAATTTACCTGTGCAAGTAACCAAGGTAAGCGGAGAGTATATTAAATACTTCTATGATGCTACGGGCAGAAAGTTATGCCAGCAAGTGTTTAACAGCAGCAGTGCACCAACCAAGCAAACAGACTATGCTGGTGAATACTTCTATGAGAACGATACCTTAAAATTCATTAACCATGATGAGGGCCGCATTGTAATGACTGGCGCTTCACCGGAGTATCAGTATCATTTGAAAGATCACCTGGGCAACGTACGAGTAACATTTACTACTAAAGTCGAGGTTGATAACCCTGTAGCTACTATGGAGACTGCTAACGAAGAGACAGAGGGTAAAGAATTCCTATACTATGATGAAGCAGTGAAAGTTGACTTTAAATTATTTGATCACACTAATCAGGGCCCCACATACTATTCTACACGTCTCAACGGTACGGCTAATGAACGGACAGGTTTAGCCAAGTCGTTGAGTGTTATGCCAGGTGATGTGATCAAGGCAGAAGTATATGCGAAGTATCTGGATACCAACAAGAGCAACTGGTCAACAGCTGTAACCAACCTGATCACTTCGATTGCTAACGGAACAGCAGCAACCACCACCTATGTAGACGGAGGAGCTATAGGAAGCACAGGAGGTACAGTTAATCCATTTGGAAGCATCCTGAACAAAGGAAATGAAACAGGAACAGCCCCAAAAGCTTATCTGAACTACTTAGTCTTTGATAGAGATTACAACATACTGGATGGTGGTTTCGTACGCGTAAGTGAAGCTGCGATGGAGAGCGGTACAGGTATACAGCATGAGCACGAGTTGCTATCAAAAGAACTTGTTATAAAGAAACCGGGATATGTTTATCTTTACCTGAGCAATGACAACGTGGCTTTAGGTGGAAGCCCGGTTGAGGTATATTTTGATGACTTTATGGTGGAGCATACGAAATCACCGGTAATACAATCAGATGAATACTATCCGTTTGGGTTGACTTTCAATAGTTATCGAAGGGAGAATAGTGTTTTTAATAAAATTAAGTTTCAAGGGCAAGAACACATTGACGATCTAAATTTAGGATGGGACTCGTTCAAGTGGAGAAATCATCAGCCAGATATAGGCAGGTTCTTTAATGTTGACCCTCTCTCGGAAAAGTATGTATATAATTCTGTATATGCTTTCAGTGAGAATAAAGTTACATCTCATCGTGAGCTTGAAGGTTTAGAGGCAACACCATTTAATGATCCGGCATTTGATGCTGCGCTGATTGAAGAACCGGCTGATGAAGGGCCAAGCTTAAATTCTCTGCTCGATGCCGGTGCAAGTGCCTGGAATACTATTGTTGGTTTCTTCTTCGGTGACGGAAACGATGGTACTCTACAAAGTGCGAGCGGATTGGGTAAGGCAATAGAGTCGGTTCCCGCAATCGTGGCTGGAAGTCAAGAAATTAAGGGTAAACTTGAAGAAATAACAGCACCAGTTCCGGGATTGAATTCCGCACTCAATGTTATGGATGCGGGTCAAGCGGAAACAACTGGTGAGACGATGAAGCATTTAGGGAGGGCAGCAGTTAATGCTAACTCGATTCCAATAGTTGGAGTCAGACCGGGAGCTCCAAGCTTGAAGCAACAAGCACTTGAGATCAAAACGAATTTGAACGGTGGAAAGAACTCTATTACCATAGGAACAGTTAATAAACAAATTCGTTTTGATTTAGCAGGAAGAACTCATGGAAATGTAGAGACTCCGCACAAGCAAGTTTATAACAAGAATATGGTAAATGGTCAAGTGAAGAGTATAACCAGAGAGAGCAAAAACGCTTATCCTTTGACACAACAAGACATACGTGCGATTAGAAAATTCATTGAGAGTTTACCGCTACCCAAGAAATAGAATCATATGGATTTAACAGAATCAGAATTATTCGGGAATTTGTTAGAGGCAAAAGATGACTTGTTTCATATTGACTTACACAATGATTACACTTGTGTAAATGTTACCTTCTTTGCTGATATTTTAGAGTTGAAGTTTCAAAACGATAAAGGACAAGGGTATGTTATTCTACGTTTTAAGGACGTTATAATTTTAAAAATGCAAATTCCATTGCGGACACTGATTATTGATAATTTTCATCGAGGAAGATATGAATTGAATGGAGAATTGTACGATGAATACGAGGAGAAGAAGTGTTTTTATATTGAGTTTTATGAAGGAGGAGCGATTGAATTGTTATGTCGTCAGGTGTTGCTTCAAATGCCTAGTCCAGAATTAAATTGATTTAATAGCAGTCTGTTGCTCACAAGGATATATACTATATAAAATGAAGAACCAGCTCACGGCTGGTTTTTTTATGAGTGAGCTTTTCTAGCTTTAGCATCACGGATATAGGTGTCGATAAGATCGAAGAGTGTTTTCTTTTTATCATCTTCCAACAGTTCTAAATCTTGCAGTCGTTTAAGCGCTTGCTTGTCGAGTTTAGAATTTATTCCTTCACCCACCAGGTAGTCGAGCGAAACTTTATTTTTTTGCTGGACAAGTAGGCTTAAAATGCTAATGGATCGTAACCGCGTCCAAGATTATTATTAGCCCTACGATAATAAATATCGAGAAGAAGTCAGAGTGAACTCATGCCATAGTTAAATATCTACCATCCTGCCCCTTCTCCGGTATATTTAGAATTCTTGGTTTTTAGACCTTTATCACGAAGATACTCCCTAAGAACAGCGATTTCACCTCGTGAAAGATAAACTCGTTTTTTTTTACCATTCACAAAATGGATATTAAAATATAAGTCTCCATAGTATCCTCCATGTATTTGAAAAAAGAAGTATTCAATTTGTGAAAAATTGTATATCAGTGGCTTCTTAAATGAAATCTTTGAATAAAAAATACTGAGATTATTCTCACTTACATATATTTTTTTGTAGCTGGATCTAAACTGTAGATAAAACAACAATGTGTGTGCCAATACAAATAAAAATACATGCAGAGATTTCAAATCAGAGCTAAAAACAAACATCACAACAACGAGTACGACAATATACCTATAAACCAATCTTCCGATGGAATATTCAATAACATTGCTGCTTACTTTCCCTTTCTTCATACAAATCTTTTAGCGTTCTTGATTATATATATAACGGTTGAGTAATCGGGCCGGTATAAATTTCAGGCTCTAATGACAAAGTTAAAGCCTTGCAACATTCATTCTATCACAAATTCTTTAACATTGTTCCTTATGTATTTGATTCTATTGTTCACTCTTATATAGGTTATAGAATTTTCTATCTAAATCGTTTAAAGATTTTTAATTATATAAGTCGGTAAAAATGGCTTCGTTTATAAAGGGTACTATATTTTTGATCATAACTTTAGTCGGGAATTACCGAGGCATTGGTCGAGAAAGAATTCATTTTAATTGACGTCACAACACTTATTAAAAATTTTACGACATTCTTTCGATGGCTTCGAGTAACCGATTTTTCATCAAGTCTATAAAATTTGTTTGCCCACTCTTGCGGATCCTGATCTCCGAGAATATCCTCGCATAATTCCCAAGATCAATTGAAAAAACTTCTTCAAAACAATCAACCATCTGTTTGATATCCGTCTTTCCGTAGTTGAACACACCGGCAGCGTGCAGCGCATATATAAGTTCAACCAGCGCCACTTTTTGAGTCGTCCATTGAAGAGGATTATATGATGCATCAGCCTTGCTATTTTCAGATTTCCTGAGAGAAGTAAGTATATAATCCTTGATCATTTCATGTGCTAATATCCTGGCAAGTTTTACATCGTAGCGGGTTGAAAACTTTTCATCCTTCTCAACGGGTAAATATTGGCTACCGTTCCGGGTGAAGTATTGACTATCGAGGTAAGTAGCGCCAGACATGCAGTACTCATAGAACGATTGGTTTTTATAGGCATAGTGCTGAAGCTTCTGCAATACTTTGTAGTAGTTATCGATACGACTCTTTCTGTCCCGGAAGGAATCAAATAATAACACCTCAAACTTCTTCCGGTAGTAATAATACTGGCTTAGTAACACGGGCTTCACTTCTTTGAAGAACAGGATCTCTTGTTGTTCGTCAGAGAATTTATAGGTTACTGTGACCCTTTTTAACTCAGTCAGTATTTCACGCATCGTATTCAACGCTTTACCCATTGCAACCAGATCATCCGTTCCGGTGGCTTCAATGTCTTTCATACGCTTTTGCAGGCCTTCTGAGAATATGATAATATCCATAGTCATGATCTGTTAAAATGTTTAAGCGGCATCCGGTAGTCGGTCTTCAATGATGTAGCGGATGTCTTCCTTTATCTTCATATAGTTTTGTTGCACCTCGTCTATAGTCACCTTCCTGACTGCCGGTATAGGTTGATAACTGTCTTCTTCTTTCTTTAAGGCCGCATGATCGTTTAGTATCTCGGCATGAAATACTTTGAGTGCAATCTTCTGATCAGGGTCATCCGCTACCATTCCCACGAACTCGCCCGATGATAGCGATGCAATCTTTGATGGTGGTATAGCAGCGTCCAGTTGCGTTGACCTGCTTACAGAAGTATCCGTGCGATTGATAGATATACTTTCACGTTGCTGGACGATTTTTCCAAAGCGCTCCGACAAGAACTTTGCTGTGTCTCCAACGACCTGCCCGGAGATAACATTTCCGACAATGTTCATGATCACTTCGGCCTGGTCGCGGCCATAGTCTTTCTTAAGCTGTGAATAATCCTGAACGGCCAGGGTAGTTGCCACCTTGTTCGACCTTGCTGTGGCGATCAAACTATCGATGTTGTTGAAATATACCGTTGGAAATTCATCGAAGATCAAACTGCTTTTCAACTTCCCTTTCTTGTTAACCAGCTTAATGACGCGGGATATATAGAGTGAGAGTACCGCTCCGAAGATCTGTTGCTTCTGCGGGTTGTTACCCATACAGATGATCTTCGGTTCATTTGGATTATTGATATCCAGCGTAAAGTCGTTTCCCGATAGCACATAGTATAGCTGAGGAGATGATAGTCGCGCCATACCGATCTTGGCCGATGCAATCTGACCTTCTAACTGTTCCCAGGCTTCATGCCGATAGGCAGACTCAAAGGGATTAATCAGTACATCTATCTCCGGTTCTGTTCGAAGCAATGGAAACATAGTCTTGTATTCTAACTGCATCAATTCAATAACATGCGGTAGTGTGCAGTATTTTCCACTCTCATATTTCCGAAGGAACCAAATAACAGCCGTCACGAAATTGATCGGTGACTCGACAAAGAAATCACCTTGCTTCTTGATCCAGTCGCGGTTAAGGCCGAGCATGATTGTTCGTGATGATTCACTGGCATCAGTAATGTCCTCCATCGTGACAGGATCAAGCGGATTACACCGGTGCATGATCTTATCGAACTCGATCACGTAAAACTTTGGTGATACCTTGTAGTTGCTGCTAAACTTCAGCAACGTGTTATAGGCTATAATAGACAGATCATCATACTTGAAATCATAGATGAACATGCTGAATCCTTTGCGAATATGCTGCGTGATAATGTGCCGGATAACAAAGTAAGATTTACCCGCTCCGGGTGTTCCGATAACCAGCAAAGCCCGGAAGGGATTTATGAAATTGATCCAGCTCCTGCGTAGTTTACTTTTTAATATATACTGTGCCGGAAGGTTAATGGAGTATTCATTTTCCAGCAGGCGTTCCTCCTGCGGGAAAGACTCGTTTAATTTGTTGAAGATGTCATTTCTAAGCTGAAGCCTGATCAGGCGTGAGAGCCATGTACCTCCGGTAAGAATAAGTATATATCCGGCTATGACAAGCGCTATATAGATACCACTCGCCATGAAGGTTTCTATATTTCCGGATAGAACAGCATGGCTCAATAAAAACAATAAGAGGCCTATACCTATACAAGACAACGCAGCCCGAAGACTGATTTTCTCGTCCTTCTTTCCTTTCGCCCCAACAAGGGAAACGATCAGCAACGCCAGTGATATTAGCTTTGAGTTCCATATCGTGTTGAACAGCCCGGTGCTGGAAATATTTATCATCACATGGTCAATGAATTCCAATGTATACCCCCATTGAAAGAATGCGTGGTGGCAGTAGTAATAAAAATGCATGAGCAGTATGACCATACTGCAGATCCTGGTCAGATCAATAATCTTGCGCAAGGCTTGTTCGTTTTCACCGGTTTGCATAGCAATGAGTTTAAAGTGTACGTCCTTTTCTTCTTCTCCTTTTTCGTCCAAGTTTCAGAGCTGCCTCTGGTGAACTTCTGTCAAGGTCCCCGGCTGTTACCAAATCCTGTATCATTGAATTGGTACTGGCGACCGCTTCGTGAGTATACTTTTCCTGTGAGGCGACTTTGTCCGTGAATCCCGGACGGTAAGGTTTTACTGTATCTTCTTTGGCCGATAGTTTTTCTAAAATAGCGGTGGCACTATAAGGCTTACCAAGGTCACTTCCATTGAAGACCACTCTTCTTTGATTATCGACAAAGGTTATCCCATAGGTTCTACCTTCTGTATTGGTTCGGAGGAGTACAGCAATGCCGCTTTTCTCCAATTCACATTTGAACTGTTCTTTGGTAGTGACAGCCTTTGATAGTAAGACTTTGTCCACTGCCTTTTTCATCGGTTCTTTCAACGGCAACCGTAGTACTTCATTGAGCTTGAATTGCTTTTCCAGAAATGCCAGCGTCGGCTTGCTATATATAGCACTGGCTTTTACGGGTATACCTATACGTTTTCCTTTCTGATCAATGAGACTATACATCAGTCCCTTTCGGGCAAACATCTTTGACTTTTCGGTCCCGCGCTCAGCCGTAACATTGTACTGCCTGAGTACCGCGTTCAATTCCGGTAGCGAGGTATACTTGTAGGAGCGTGTTGCCATGCACACGATGTTTACAATACTTCGTCTTGTCTCAGACTTTCCGTAGACCACTTTTTCCACATCTACAGGACGGATCATCTCTTTCTGTTCTTTACCCTTGCTTTGAGCCTGCACCAATCCAAACGCTGTCTCTATTTCGTTCCTCGCTTTTTCAGATTGATTCTTCCCCAGGTAGTGAATGGGAATTCGTTTACCGTTTTGCTGAATGAGCGTAGTGACAATATGCACATGCGGGTGCGCTGTATCAGTGTGTTGATATACCAGGTAGGGTTGATCCCCGAAGCCGATCTTGTCCATATACTGCGAGGCAATTTGATTCAGCATGTGTACACCAAGCTTTTCGGTCACGTCAAAATTCAGGGAGATATGAAGAGTGTTGGTCTTGGTGCGTATATTCTTTTCATTGAGATCAGTGAAGCGCGCGAGCTTCTCATAGAAATTCAAGTTGCCTGCTTCCTTCTTAAAAAGATTCGCCTGAATACATAGCGCTTTACCTTCCATAACTTTCTGTTCGTTGTAATTGAGTGCCCCCTGTATATCTTTTCCGCTGATCACCTTGGCTACCATTTATTTTAGTATTCCATCCAGAACCGTTAGCAGCTTGTCTATCTTGCCCGAGATCTTTTTATACTCTTCCAGTATCTTCAATGCTTCAAATATTTTTTGACTCGGAATGGCAGTTCCATGGAAGTAGCGTGTTATCTGGTTGATATTGTTACCGATGGCTTTCAGCTCTTTCCTGATCGCTGTCAGTTCGACAGTTATAGCATCTGCTGAAGCATCTTTGTGATACCAGATGATTTGTTCCTTTTGCAAAATCATTCGCGTGAATTCTCCGATGGTTTGGCAGTTGCTGTTCTTACGCAGGCCTTCCAGTTTATTGTAGAATGCCTCCGATACACGTACACCGATGAGGTGATCCAGTGGCTCGGTCTTATTGTATTTGCGCTGGCTCATGACTTATTGATTTTGGCAAGCCACAGAAGCCGAGTTCCGAGGCTTCGTTCCGAAGCGCCGATAGGGGATGAGGCAAGATTCCAAATGTGTTAACATTTGTACATCTTGCTCCCTGCAGAAAACCGCAGGGTGTAACGTTCAGCTCTTCAAATTGCGATAAGCATTCACTTTCCGCTTTCATGATCTTCGTGGTTGATTTTTTGTAGGTGAAGATTCCGTATTAGCCTTGCGTTCCTGAAGGATTCGCTCGATGTCTTGGTAATCATAGAAGATCACACCTCCGATTTTTGTGAAGGGAAGCGTACCGTTAATCCGAAGGTTCTGTAATGTTCCGGGAGAGAGGTTCAGGAGCTTCCTGACCTGAGGAGATTTAAGCCAGCGTTGCATCGGGCCTGCCTGCCGTTGTGACAGCAACTTTTCTATAGCTTCGAGCAATTCAATTTTGAATGTCTGAAGATCTTCCGGGGTAATAATATTGGTTGCCATGATTTGTTCCGCTTTGAAAATTGTTGGTTCAAATCACGGGTGTAACCCCATGGTAAAACAGTCACAACTGTCCTAGGACACCTGCTAACCGACTCATATTCAGTTAGAAATATTTTTAAGATTTTCTAAAAACTAGGATGCTTACTTTTGCAGAAGCGCAGAAATTCCTGTTGGTTTTACACATTAACAACCCAAAATCTTTTATGCTATGACACAGGAAATCACTCATCCCATCCTGCATAAAGCCATTAAAAACCTCGATGTAACGAAAGAGTTTAAGGCGATGGCCAAGGCTAATGGATTCAAGAGTTTACAGGATATATTAGATAGTTCGTTGCATGAACTTCCGTTCAAACCACAGTCGGGGTATCGGATGTTGAAGGAGTTTTTGGATATCTTAGATGAGCATGGGCTTAATGAGCAGATTGAAAAAATAAGCGAGTAACTCTCAATTCAACAAAGCCGACTCTTTTAAGCACTGTTAAGTGAGATTTGACTCATCTCGGATCAAGTCACGCGATATTTTTGCTACGCCAATAGCAGCTTTTTAAAGATAGTTTGCATTTACTTTTGCACTTATCATCTTAATCGAGAGCTGGAGCTTAATGCCAGTTTCTTCTGAAATGCTACTGACGGTATTAAAAAATTCGTACAGCATTTCCTCGTATTGGGCGAGAATTTTCTTTTGCGATGGTGGATCGCCAAAGCGAAAAAAAACACAGCGTCTCCTTCAATCTCAGCAATATTTCAAGTTAAGCTTGTCAGCGTTGATAATCGAAAGGAGTAAGTCGGAAACAATATTTTGCCCAGCAATTAATTCCGTCTCAAATACGAATTTGGTGAATCCACTGATATCAACGATTATAACTAACCCGTGTTTAACTACAGTACTTCTTGATGTATTTACGAAATGGGACATGCACCGGATGGTTTGGATATTTATTTTTGATGCATTTTAATTGATGATCTTAGCCTCACCCTTCATTCAATACTTCGACATTCACTATTGGCTTAGCCATAATTAGTGAGCGCAACCGCTCCTCATTTTTATCACCCCATTGGCCAATTGCACCAATTACAGGTATTAAACTTTCTCCAAATTCGGTAAGGTTATATTCAACTTTCGGTGGAACAACTGCATAAACAACTTTTGAGATCAACTCGTGATCTTCCAATTCTTTCAATTGAACATTTAATACTCTTCGTGAAGCATCCGGAATTTTGCGTTGCAATTCGCTTGGCCGCTTGTGGCCCTGTTTAATAAACCATAATAGGCGCATTTTCCATTTGCCATACAGCACTTCGCCTACCAGGTCCAACCCACAATTCAGATTCAATGGAATTTTTCTGTTTTTCATAGATCAAAAATAGTCTTATGCTTTGCAATGTGGCATAGGGGTTAAAATTATCCCTATGCGAATAAAATCTCCCTACTTGTGCTAAGTGATCATACACTCCACTTTTGCCCATATAAATTTCAACAAAAAAGAGGTAAAAAATGGAAAATCATTTCAGCAATGAGTTATCTGGCAAAATCGCCTTGGTAACCGGTGGGACAAAAGGCTTGGGAAAAGCAATTGCAGATCGCTTAGAGAAAGCAGGTGCAAAGGTTATCATCATAGCCAGAAGCAAACCTGAAGCGAACGGAAACATGCACTTCATTCCAGCAGACTTAAGCACCGCAGCTGGTACTGAGAAAGTGATTAAGGAAGTTCAGTCAAAATTCGGGCAATTGGACATTTTGATAAACAACATGGGTGGCTCAGATACACCAGCAGGTGGTTTCGCGGCTATAACAGATGAAAATTGGGAGAAAACTATTCAAACAAATTTGATAGCCGCAGTTAGGTTGGACAGAGGTTTCTTGCCACAAATGTTAGCACGTAAAAGTGGCGTTATTATTCACGTTGCATCAATTCAAGGCAGGTTGCCTCTGCACGAATCTACCTTGCCTTATGCTGCTGCAAAAGCAGGGTTAATCAATTATAGCAAAGGTTTATCTAAGGAAGTTTCTCCGAAAGGTGTGCGGGTATTGACTGTTTCACCGGGTTGGATTGCTACCACTACAAATACCGGGTTTCTAGAACGGATTGCGGAAAACGCAAAGATTACCATTGAAGAAGCTACGAAGAGTGTTATGGATGCGCTTGGTGGTATTCCATTTGGCAGACCCGCGCTACCTGCAGAGATCGCAGAGTTTATCGGTTTTCTAGTTTCTCCAAAGGCTAATTATCTAACGGGAACGGAATATGTCGTTGACGGAGGGACAATTCCAACCATTTAATCTGAAATAAACAGGAATAACAAAACAACAAACAATATGAAATTACCAAACATAGTGCAAGAATTGATCAAAGCGCAAAACAACTTTGACAGTGAAGCTTATGCAAATCTTTTTTCTGAAACTGGTGTAGCGTATGATGAGGGTAAAACCCATACAGGAAGAAAAGAAATTCAAAAATGGATTGCTGAAGCTAACGAAAAGTATAAGTCAGTCATGCAAGCTGTTGAATATACAGAGAAGGGTAACAAGGGAATATTATCGGCTAAAGTTTCAGGCACATTTGAGGGGAGTCCGGCAGTGCTGAAATTTAATTTTGAAATCAATGAGGGGCTTATTCAATCATTGAAAATAACAGGATAATTAGGTTGGCACCACCCGAACCAAACAACTTCAATGAGTTACTGCTCAGCAATAAACCAAATGCAACCAGGCGATAGAAAAACGCTTCATAAAAACTATCACGATAATCAATATGGTTTTCCAATTCATGATGACAATGAACTGTTTGGAAGATTGATTCTGGAAATTAATCAGGCTGGATTGAGCTGGGAGTTGATTTTAAAGAAAGAGGAAGCATTTCGGAAAGCATATCACAATTTCAACATCAAGAATATTGCGAATTATACAGAAGCGGATCGGAAGCGACTTTTAGCTGATGCGGGTATTATTCGCAACCGGTTAAAAATAAACGCCGCCATAGAGAATGCTAAAACAATCCTTGTTTTACAAAAACAGTTTGGTTCGTTTGAAAAGTGGTTGGAATTCAACCATCCAAAAACAAAAGAAGAATGGATAAAAGTCTTTAAGAAGACTTTCCGTTTCACAGGGGGTGAAATCGTAAATGAATTTCTGATGAGCATCGGTTTTTTACCCGGTGCTCACTCATCGGATTGTGAAGTTCATAAAAAGGTTTTAAAAGCAAAGCCAATGTGGCTGAAACAAAATAGTATCCTTTAGCCCTGCAGTGACTTTCCTCATTTTTGTATCGTAGGGAAGAATGTACAAGAGTCTCTGCTATTTGTCCATTCCATTAGGGTGAGTTCTCCTGCACCTTTGTATCGTTGAATTGATCATTTTTCAGCAGCAAGAATGGTCATTTAGCGGGTAAAAGGCAAACATTTTAAACAAAACTAGACTTACATTATGAAAACAATCATCTATGCACTCGGTATTTTAGCGACTTCTGTTATGGGGTCAACGGTTTTTGCACAAGGGAAAAGAGTACCCGCTTCAGCAGGAAGACAAGAATTCATTGAAGTAGAAAAAGGAGTAAAGCTTCACGTGACTGATTTAGGTGAAGGCCAGCCTATTGTTCTGATCCACGGATGGCCACTTAGCGATGCAATGTATGAATACCAATACCAGGCCCTGGCGCAGAAAGGATTTCGAGTTATCGGAATCACGCTTAGAGGTTTTGGCGAATCAGATAAACCCTATGGCAGGTATGACTTCGACGTGTTCTCGGATGATATAAAGGTTGTGTTGGAGAAACTTAATATTCAAAACGCTGTACTTGGAGGATTTTCTATGGGCGGGGCAGTAGTCATTCATTATGTCACAAAGTATAATTCTGCTCACGTTAGTAAACTGGCACTCTTTGCAGCAGCAGCCCCATCCTGGAAACAACGTGATGGCTCGCCATCTGGTGTATCAGAAGCAGACGCCGATGGATTGATAAAAGCAACCATGACTAGTCGCCAGGATTTGATTGCAGGTTTTGGCGCTGCGTTTCCTGCTAAGGAAGGAGCTATTTCAAAAAACGTGGAGAGGTGGTTAGAGAATATCAATTTGCAGGCATGGCCTTATGCCATTACCCATTCAATCACTGCATTACGTGATCTGGATTTACGCCCCTCACTTTCAAAGATCAAAATTCCGACAGCGATTTTTCATGGCACACAAGACAAGTTATGTCCATTTGATTTCGCGGAGCAGCTTCAAAAGGGAATCAGCAATTCATATATTGTTAAGTTCGAGAACAGTGGTCACGCGCTGTTCGTAGAGGAGGCTGATAAATTTAACGCCGAGATGGAGAAGTTTGCGCTGAAAAAGTAAGTGATTCAAAATCCATATGTGGAGTTGTTTTGCGCAACTCCGTATTTTTATTGTTTGGGTCTTTCAAGAATTGAAATTGTCGAGTTTATTTCATTCTATGATTAAGCGAAGTGTATTTAAAAGTAATCTGAAAACTTTAGGATTGATGCGTGCTAACGATCAAAGTCTTGACGCCATTAATGATGATTTTTATAAACCATACATTAAAGTCTTGTATCTGCCGAAGGGCTATAGCCTGACAGTGGATTTCAATACATTTACCACCAAGCAATCAACTCTTTTCTTCATCAGTCCAAATCAATTTCTCCAAATCAACCTGGCTGGTCCGGACTCCGGCTACTTCATATTCTACAATAGGGATTTCTATTGTATTCAGATACACGATGAGGAAGTTGCATGTGATGGTCTTTTGTTCAATAACATAGCTAACATGCCTATGACTACGTTGACAAAAGATGAAGATTCATCTATAAAATATCTTTTTGACCAAATAGAGTTTGAATTTAGCCTCAAGGATGCCACTCATGAGGAAATGATCCGGACTTACTTAAAGCAATTGTTCATTAAGTCTGCCCGACAATGGAAAAAACAACACCTCGGCAAGATTGTAGCGCAGCAACACAATGAGCTGGAATTTTTCAGGAAGTTTACGCGCTTGGTTGAAGAACATTATAAGTATAAGCACTCCGTTTCAGATTATGCTGAAATACTTTCAATGGCGTCCAAAACCATAACGCATAGATTCAAGAGACTCAATCTTTTGCAGCCAAATGAGATCATTAAAAATCGGCTGGTGTTGGAGGCCAAGCGATTACTTGTTCATACTTCAATGACCGCTAAGGAAATTGCCTTTGAGTTGGGTTATGAAGATCCGGCATATTTCAGCAGACAATTCATGATAAAAACAGGAAAGTCTCCTTCAAGTTTCAGAGCGAAATTCCTTGGCCAAAATGCTGAAGCAACGACATGACTTCTAGTAAGAACCTAAGATTTGTTTGAAGCTATCTTATTTGAATTAGATTCATTTTACCTGAAAAACACTAACCTCATTTTCCCTTTAATCACCCAAGTAATTCTATAGTATATCTTTCTATGACAAAACTTCTTTTCACTGCTGTATTCCAATTGATCTTTACAGTGTTTGCGCTGGCACAGATAACTCCAAACCCCAATTCAGGTCTTTCAACTCGTGTTTCAAGTGCACCAGAAAGTGTATTCAAAAGTTTTAGAGATGCCGGAATGAACCCTACAAATCATGAGTTGACAGGGGAGGAGCGGTTGAAAGTTGAAAAGGCGTTCAGATTGCTTCCACCATTGCATAAGCAAGTGCTAGATGCCTGGCTTCACAATATTAGTTTCATGGACAATATGCCCAATACAGCACTTACGTCAAGGCTGGAAGGTGGAGATTCTGCGAAATTCAATATTACTTTTAGAGCAGGTATGCTTAATGAGACTATATCCGAGTGGGCGACGAAGAAAGAGAATACCATTTATTATGATTCAATTGATACCGGCCACCAGGTAAGTATCGATGCAGGGCAAATGGACGCTATCGTTTACGTGCTGCTGCATGAAGCAACGCATGTAGTAGATGCAGTTTTGAATATAACACCACATCCGGACCAGCGTGATGCGCTCGTATCACCCACGTCTTACACCAAAAACATCTGGTTCAAAATGAATGTTCCGGATAACAGATTCATAGATTCAGTATTGGAGAAAACTCTCTTTCGAAATGGCACTAAGGTTTCCAAAGCGTTAGCTCCTGAAATCTATCAACAGTTGGGAGAAACTCCATTCGCATCTCTTTATTCATTAGCATCCTGGTTTGAAGATTTAGCGGAAATGGAAACTATTTATCACCTGACAACAAAATTGAACCAGCCATTTCGTATTGTGGTCAAATTGAATAACAAAGAAATTGTCAGCTATGAACCTATGAAAAATAACCTAATCAGGAGGCGATTAACCAACCTAAGGCGATTTTATAATGTTTAGTTGTCCTTGTTCATATCGTCAGCGATCAAACCCTGAATCATTGCCACAACGATACAGTCGCCATGCTTAGCTTTTAAAAATTTAATACGCATGAGTTTCTTGGGCATTGGTTTTTGCATCTCCTGTTTTTTGGGAGTGAATTTGGATGACTTAGTATCGGTTTGCCCTAATTGCCATAGGATGCTTCATAAACTTTATTGACGGAAATTTCCTATCCCTTGATCAATTGCGTGATCGCATAAAGGGGAATAGGTATAGTTCAAGAAACTGAGATCGATTTTTCAGTTGTTGGTAGGGTATACGCTTTGGCGACTGTTATAAAGGTAAAGAGGCAGTTGATATAGTTTTCCCTAAACTCTTTACCGATGATTCGTAAAATTCCAGTTGAGTCCATCGTGGCTCTCCTTGTAGCACTTTTTGTTTATACGGCCCTAAGCAAGCTGATTGACTTTTCAAAGTTTTCAAGCGAAATCCATAATCAACCATTACCTCGATGGCTTATCAATATACTTGTGTTCGCTATACCGGGAAGTGAAATGATCCTGGTTGTGATGCTGCTTACAAAATCAGTCCGTCTATACGGATTACTTTTTTCTTTTGCACTCTTACTGGTCTTTACCATCTATACCGGACTGATTTTAGTACGGTCGTTTGATTATATACCCTGTTCATGCGCTGGTATATTTAGCAGTATGTCGTGGTCAACGCATTTAATCGTCAACGTGGTATTCACCACATTGGCTTTGCTTGGATTTCTTATGGAGAGAAGAAGGCACAAGAATAGTTTGCCTCCTGAAAATATTCGCGATACGTCTGCCTGATCAGCAGACACAGGGGAACGCCGAAAACCTGTAAGAGAGTAGGCACAGTTTCCTCAAAGTTAAAAGACGTTTTGATGCTTTTTGAGTGTTAAAAAAGCAATCCAATAGTTATGAAAAAGCTGCTTCAATTGTTTCCTGTCTTCGCGCTTGTGTTAGGCGTTTCACTTGCCTTTGCCAATGCGCCCCGTAGCGCTGACGCTTTTGCTCAGACAAAGCGAGCCAATCAAAACGGCACATGGGTAGACATTACCGGACAGGTCCTGGGCACAGACTACCGATGCCCGTCCAGTTCTATAGTGTGTACACAAATGTTCGACACGAATGGAAATCCTATTGCCGGAACGGAGGTACTTGGGACGTATACCGTTATTCCTTAACCTAAACGAGAAGAGCAGCACAACGCTGCTCTTCTTTTTTAATATATACTTTTTTAATCTAATTGAATTCTATCTCGGCCAATGATTCAAGCTGGTCAGATGAAAGCGGCTTGCTAAAGATATGCCGCGCACCGAGTGATCTCGCCTTTTCATGTTCGGCAGGATCAAGGGAAGAAGACACTACGGCAATGACGACACGGTCTTGTTTTCCCTCCAGGCAATCCAGTGCCTTGAATTCCCGGATGAAGTCAAAACCATTCATCCTGGGCATATGAAGATCGAGCAAAATCAAATCAGGCATACTTACCAGCCCTCGGCAATGATCTTTCACTATTTCCAGGGCTTCACTTCCACTATAGGCTGAATATACTTTGTTACTCCACCCAATGGTGTTGAGTAGTTTTTCATAGATAAAGTGGTTTATACTTTCATCATCCACCACGAGTATAGTTTTCTTATCCATACTCATTGATTCATCGCGGATTCTGTTCTACTCCGCTGAAGGTAATTTCATCCACCGGTATAGGATATACATACCTGTTGTCATTAGGAGGGAGTGAATATATAGCTCCATTCAACTTTCGAGTCAGCGTCCGTTGAAAACGAACATCCTTGTTAAGTCTTCGTAAATCCGTCCATCGTGCGGGTCTAAATACAAGTTCTTTTTGTCGCTCCGAAAGAATAATATGCAAAAGTGCTTCTTCACTGCTTTCCGTAATAGGAAAATAGGTTCCGGCTTTCCAGCGTTTGATCAGGAGTGAATTCAAATCTTCCAATGCACCAGCAACGTTTCGATTTCTTACTCTTGATTCTGCTCGCACTAAATAAAGTTCGTCAATACCTAC
This sequence comes from Ohtaekwangia koreensis, assembly GCF_900167975.1. Classification (GTDB taxonomy): domain Bacteria; phylum Bacteroidota; class Bacteroidia; order Cytophagales; family Cyclobacteriaceae; genus Ohtaekwangia; species Ohtaekwangia koreensis. The sequence continues at coordinate 37,867 of NZ_FUZU01000004.1, read as the reverse complement.
GCCAACAAATAAACTGTACAGGCCCGAGTAGTGTCCTTTGAATGTATAGCGATTTACGCCGCGATTTCGAAAATATACTTTCTTTCGTAAGTCGTTCTCATCGTATTGATCGAACAATAACGTATCAATAAAGGCCTGAGCCGAATAGGGGAAGGAATAGTAATTGGACACTGAGTGAAAACTGATTTCTTTATTATACTGTGTGATGGGAAGGCGCGATTCACTATTAAGGTCGTTGTAATCCAGCAGACTGTTATCGATGTCGAGAGATTGTGAGGTGTATTTTTCAGCGTCTGTATAGTTATTCATAGCCAGGCTTACAATGCCATGTAATCCTTTTGCAGTTGCTGTCGTGGGTTGCGTACGAGAGGGGACAACAGCAGGTAACAACGTTTCTGCTTCCGTTAAGTCAGCAATGATTTGAGTATAGGTTTGCTGGATGTTTGAACGGGTAACGGGCGTATCCACATCCGAATTGAGACGCAATGGAATACCCGGCTGATCTATAGTTTCATTGCTATAGGGCAGACAAAACAATTGCGCTAACTGATAGTGCGATATAGCGCGATGAAACAACGCTCTTCCCTTAATCGTTTTCCACTGCGCTTCATTACCAGAATTCATCGGGATGTTTGACAATGCATCCAACACAGTGTTCGCATAAAATATTTGCCGGTAGGGATAAGACCATTCGGTGAATGATTCCTGGCCACGGTATATATCACTTTCCCAGGTATAGCCAAATTGCTCCACCGGATCAGTAAATCCCTGCCAACCTTCATCCGTCATAAAGAAATCATTTACACCCAGCACTCCAAGTCCGGGACCTATATTCATAACGCTAGTATTGTTCAGGAGTGCTTCCAGATCGGAGAGCGTAGAGGGAACCACCAGCGACTTGTTGGGTTTCTTTTCAAGATAGTCGTCACTACAGGAAATAGTTAGTGTCCATAATAACATTATATAATATTTTTTCATGATCATTTCATTTTTAGGAATGAGACAATTAAAAATTGATTCGGACGCCGAAGGCGATGGAACGGGATGGCTTCAACGTTGGATAGTCCGGATCGATGCTACCGGGAGCCGCTTTCCAGATGATCCCTATATTATTTATATAAGAGTATATCTCTACGCTTGCAAAAGGGAGTTTCTCCACGAATTGCTTGTCGAGTGTATAGCTTACGGAAATATCTTGTAGTCGGATGTGATCACCTTTTTCAACCAATGCTTCCGAGTAAGTATAGATCGACTCCCGGTTATTGTCGAAGGTTGTTGGCATGGATGGAACATCGGTATATAATTCGTCACCCGGATTTTGCCAACGAAGTCCATAATCGCCATGGCTGGCATATCCATTGAGTACCTGATTATATAGTACCGATTTCTTGCGGAAGTAATAGCCTAGCCGATAACTGATATTTAGGGAGAGTGAGATATTTCTCCAGGCGAATGTGTTTCGGAGTGAACCATATACCGTAGGTCTTGCTGATCCATGGTATATCAGTTTTTCGGGAGTGGTCGTACTCACAATCGCACTATAATCCGTACTGGGCAAGCCATCCATATATCCTTGCGGATTGCCAGTCTCCGGATCGAGCCCGGCCCACGCATAGCTATAGATCGCATAAAGAGGTTTGCCTTTTAAGGGGGCAAAAAATCCCGATACCCCCGGACCATTCTGCAGCAAAGAAGAGACTGGTGTCTCCGATTCATAATCAGTAACTTTTTCTTTGATAGTGCTAAAGAGCAGTGTCGTATTCCACGTGAATTGCTGGTCTATATTAAGAGAGTTCATGACGAGATCAATGCCATGGGATTTTGTCGAAGCAAAATTCCCGGTAAATGTGGTCACGCCGGAGGAAGGAGCAAAGGACCTTGTGCCGATCAAGTCCTTCCCTGATTTGTTAAAGTATTCAAGGCTTCCGTATATCCTACGGTTGTGGTTTTCGAAATCAAGTCCCGCGTTATAGATATTTACCTTCTCCCATTTCAAGTCAGGGTTTCCCGGATTTTGAATGACACTATACGGCAAGCCTGTTGTCTCATCGTACCCCAGACTATAGGCTGTTGTAAATGCGGAGGTTTGTTTATTGATATTTCCGTTGGAACCGTAGGTTACTCTCAGTTTCAGATACGGAAGGAACGATGACTGATAGAATGCTTCTTCGCTGATCGTCCATCCCAGTCCGGTTGACCAGAGTGGTACAGACTTCTGATTGGTGCGAACCCCGAACAGGTTGGATTGATCCCTTCGTGCGCTCCCCGATATACTATATTTTATTTTATAGGTATAGCTGGCATTCGCGTAGTAAGAAATGAAGCGATCTGTCAGAGAGGCTTGTGCATCGATGTAGGGAATTGTTCCACCTGAGAAGGGCGCATCATAACGATAAAAGAACCCCGTGTAGTTGACGTGCTGTGTGGTGGCTAACGCATCATTATATCCATAGTTTCTTGCAGTCGATTCAATTGTATTTACTTCACGTGCTTCATATCCTGCCAGGGCACTAATCGAATGATCGCCATAAGTTTTGTTAAAATTTAATTGACCTCTTACGGAATGATTTTCCGACTTCGCATGGGTCAAGTCCAGGACGCCTCCTATAGGAATAGGCCGTGTAACCAAACCGTCTGCATCGGTACTGCTGTAACGGTTAATCAGATTTCTCGCAAAATACGAGTTGTCTTTATGTAGTATTCTTCGCTCACCATTTCCTTGCCAGTACTGATATAGTATCTCTGCGTTCAGGCCCTCTGCGATACGATAGTTAAGCGATGAATTGATCCGGTAGTCGGTAAGTTTAGATTGATTGTCCGTTGCATCAATCTCATCCAGCGGTGAATATTGCCAATTCAACAACCCATTTTCTTCAGCCTGTTGAATAAAAGAGAGCCTGTGATCTTTTGTTATAGGTATAGAATTGCCATGGTCATCTTTCAGTCTGGCATAGGTATAAATAGGGTTGCTATTGTTGTAGGTGATCGCAGAGGTACCTCCGTTGTTGGTTTGTGTATTATTTTGTGAATAATATATACCTGCGTTTATAGTCAACTTGTCCTTGAGTACCGTCCATGAATTATTAAGGTTTAAGGTGACGCGGGTGTATTCATTGCCCTGCAGGTTATCCAGATTCTTATCTATACCTACAGATAGGTAATACCGGTTCATGGTGTTTCCACCATTGAGATTTACAGCGTATTGCTGGTTGACACTTTTGCGATATAGATACGCGTCATAGTCCTTCCGTATATCCTGTGTCCCCAAGACTGCTAACTGATTTTCCAGATCTATATCAGAGAGTAAACCATCCCGGTTTGCAATCATCAACTCAACGGCAGGTGTTAATGGACTGGAATGAGAAGTCTCTGCTGTGGTATAAAATCCTTTTTCGAAAAGTCTTCGTTCGTTTTCAATCATTTGGGTTGATGACATTTTGGATTCATAAAACAGATCAGGCTTTTGTGTGATGGTAATGTTTGAATTGATGGAGACGATAGGTGCCTGATTTGAGCTTCCTTTTTTTGTAGTGATCACAATAACTCCATTGCCAGCACGGGCACCCCAGATTGAAGCTGCCGCAGCATCCTTGAGTACCGTAATACTTTCCACGTCATTGGGATTGATTGTATTTATATCTCCTTCATAAGGAAAATTGTCAATAACGATGAGGGGCTGCGACTGCGAGTTGATGGTACTCATGCCGCGTATGGAAATGTCATTCGTCTTTCCTGCAATATTCCGGTTGAATATCAATCCACTGGTGACGTCTTCCATTCGTGAAAGCAGATCTGTGCCTACACGTCTGTTGAGAAGGCGATTGTCGATCTGCACGAACGATCCGTTAACACGTTCCTTCGGGACTTGCTGATAACCTGTAGAAACGATCGTGACTTCTCCCAACGTTGAAATATCTTCTTCGAGTTTGATTTCAAAATTGTCCGGACCGTTGGTCGGTATCTCTACCGGCTTATATCCTATAAATGAAACCATCAACGTTTGGTTGTCGGATACTTCCATGGTAAAGTTACCATCCGAATCTGTTGATGTACCCGATGTAGTCCCTTTCACAATAACATTCACACCCGCGAGGGGAGTACCATCACTGGAAGCGATGACTTTTCCGGTGACCGTCTTTTTCTCTTGCGCATATAGTATAGCCGCGCAAAGAAGAAAACTATAGGATAGTATATATTTTTTCATAAGCTCGATTAGTTAGGTTCAGGTATAAATAATAAAAGATGTTAGCGGGCATCGCGGATGACCAGCATGTCTATTGCTTTAGTCTTGTAGACAAGGTCCAGATCATACTTCCGCAGTTCTTTCCGGATGCTTTCGATGTCTGATTGATTTGCTTGAAGTGACATATCTACATTGCCGATATAGCCTGTATCATCAATCACCGGGATGCGAAGGAGTTGTAGCGAGTAGTTGAGGTTCGCTACCAATAGCTGGAGTTTACAGTTGGTAATCGTGAACTCGAAATGGTCAACGTTGAATTTCTGTGGCTTACCACTTGTCTTTATTTTATCGTTCGATGATGTTCGAACCAGTGCCAATACTTTTGTGTCGCGTTTCTCCAGGGAGGCGGTATATAGATTAAATATTCTGGCAAGATCTTCCTTCATCATCTTTAGAAAATTCTTTGAAATGGCATTGGGCACCATGAGTTCGTAGCAATACGAGTTTACCTTTACCCAGCTTAGCAGCTGCTCTGCTGATGTAGTGCGATGATCTGGATATACCAGCTTGGAGGTATCGGCTACCTCCACGATTACCCGGTTGTCTTTGATGACTTGTTCATCGGTACTGAAAGCATATGCATAGAGCGTTTTAAGACCGAGGTTCGTGCCGGTTATCCGGGCAATTGTATTATCAGGATACCTAAGTACATCAATACGGGAAGCGAAACCTTCTTTATAGCCGAGAACTATACTTTCATATCGAAGATCTTCCGGAGCAATCTGCACTGGGTTGAACAGTAAAGGTAATTCCCTGTCGTAGGGAAGAATCTCAATGTCCTTTTTCTCTTTTAGTGCTGATGTAGAAGAAGCAATCATTTTACTGATGTTGTCAGCATTCACCTCGTTGTGTCCTGTTATCGCTTTAACTTTCCCTTGCTCATCAATCCATATATAGTGTGGTATTTCCTTGTGCGGAAAAAGCTTGCGCAGTTCGGTATCACTTGTAGCCATGGGCATTTTAATATCCCGGAGGTGAGCGGACTTATTGAAGAGCTTTATGACTTCTTCCTTCGACTGATAAGTGATGGGTAGAATTACTGCTTTATCCTTGAATGCTATATTTAGCGAATCGGACTTAGGAAACATAGATATACAAGGAGAGCACCAGGTTGCCCAGAAGTCGAGTATAAGAAGTTTACCTCTATAGTCTGATATTTTAGCCGTGCCACTCGGAAGGTTTAGGATGTTTGTAACAGTTATATCAGGAACGTAATCGCCAATGGCTAATCCACTTCTCGGGGAAGATAATGATTGCGCTGCTGCACTAACAAAAAGACATAGCAGTGCCAGACAGCATAAAATTCGTTTCATGCGTATTGATTTTTAGTTAAGAGAAATGAGATAAATAAATCCGGTGATGCACCGACACTGAAGATGGATGCCGGGCATACACCGGACAGGGCTCCATTAACCTAACTTGGAGGACGTTTACAGAGTAAGAAGATTCGTTCTGATCGGCTCATGTTGTTTACTGTTTAATTGTACAGAAACTTATGAGCGCCTATTGTAAGAGGGATACCCGTTCAAAAAAATATGGCGTGGAACCCAACTTACTGTAAGGAGGTACTGGTATACCTGGAAACGAATAAGTGAGCCCACGCCAATGGCGTGAGCACCTCACTTATTGCCTCGTTTCCGTTGAAAATTACCAGTTTTCCTTACGAGACGCTAAGTGCGAATGCGTCAATTTCTTGAGAATTCGCTAAAATAATTTAATTCAACCAACTACTCCAATTCATTCATTGAGTTGCTAAATCAAATATAATAAAATAATCGGAATTCAAGTATTTTAGTAGATAATATACGATTAATATTGAAAGCACCTTGTTGGGTGCAAAAAAATAATGATAAGAACAGTCGTAAAAAGTTCGCTGACCGGCTTAAAGCAATTCGAGAATCTGTAAATCTTTCACAGGAGCAGATTCATTACGCGACAGGAATTATACAGACACATATCTCAAAGATTGAATCTGGAAAAATAAGTATTGGAATAGATACTGTATCTACACTCTCAGATTTCTTTGGCGTAGAGGATTTCCAACTGTTTCAGTATGATGAACCGATTCCAGATCCTGATTTACTGAGGAAAAATGTTCATAAGTACCTATTACTCCACGACATCAATCCTCATGTTTTTCTTAAGAAGAGTCTGATGTACGCTATCAGAGAAAAGATTCTGAACTCAAAATTTATGGATACTCCTAGACTCACGAAAGAAATTGCTGGCCATTTACATGATAAGTACGATGTAAAATTTACGACCACGAGAATTTCTGATGCGCTTGAAGAACTAAGGAGGAAAGGACTTGTTGAGAAACTGACAACAGACAAGAAGTCAAAATTCCAGTATCGAAAAGTTTAAATGAAAAGTGAGACTTTTCTAAAGTCGGAAAAACCACTCATCCATTCTCCTTGTAACACGTAACACATCCAAGCATCATTAAAAAGCTCGGATCGGAGCAGCGTCTAAGTAACTGTGTGAGGGATTGACAGGTGATCTATAGTTGAAAAGCTATCGATCTAGGTCAATTATGGTATTAAAACCATTACATTTAAATATACAGCTACTTAGACGCTGCCACCCTTGTCAAAATTTTTGCTTATCATTTATACCTTTCTGTTTAGGGCTGCGACAATAGTTTTAAAACTTTCCAACCCGGCTTCCAAATTTTCAATTATCTCGTTTGCCAAAACATCCGGGTCGGGAAGGTTATCAAGATCGGCAAGGGAATTGTCTTTTAGCCAGGTGATGTCTAAAGAAGTTTTATCCCGAGCGATGATTTCATCGTAGCTGAATTTTCGCCAACGACCGTCAATGTTTTTCTCACTCCATGTTTCTTTTCGCTTCTTTCGATTAGTCGGGTTATAGCATTTGATGAAGTCAGCTAAGTCTTCAAATTTCAGTGCGTTCTTTTTGAGCGTGTGATGAATGTTGGTTCGGTAATCGTAAACCCAGAGATCTTTTGTGCCTACATTCTTAGTATTGGGGTTGCCATCGAAAAACAAAACGTTGGCCTTTACGCCATGTGCATAAAATATTCCAGTGGGCAGACGAAGAATGGTATGCAATTCTGTTTTTTCAAGTAGTGATTTTCTAACCTTTTCACCAACGCCACCTTCAAACAAAACGTTGTCTGGCAAAACGACCGCAGCTTTACCATCGGTTTTAAGCATGCTGATAATGTGTTGCAGGAAATTGAGCTGTTTGTTGCTGGTTGTTACCACAAAATCCTGACGGTTGTAAACCAAGTCCTCTTTTTCTTCTTCACCTTCTTCATTGGTGATGGTCATGCTACTCTTTTTACCAAAGGGCGGATTGGCCAAGACATAATCGTACGTAGTTTTTGGTGCTGAGAGTAATGCGTCTTCTGCAGAAATAGAACTATTAGAGTCTATATCTCCGATGCCGTGAAGGAATAAGTTCATCAGCGCGAGCCGCCTGGTACTGGCTACGATCTCATTACCAAAGAAGGTCGAGTATTTTAAAAATTTACTTTGTGCTTTATCCAGTTTGTTCTGCTCAACAATGAAATCGTATGCTGCTAAAAAGAATCCACCGGTACCGCACGCAGGGTCTGCAATGGTCTTCATAGGTTCGGGACGTATACAAGCGACCATAGCCTTGATCAACGCACGAGGGGTGAAGTATTGACCAGCCCCACTCTTTGTATCTTCTGCGTTTTTCTCTAGCAGACCTTCGTAGATATCGCCTTTGTCTTTCACACCCATCATTAGCCATTGCTCACTATCAATCATCGCTACGATTTTGCTAAGCTTGGCGGGGTCCTGGATTTTATTTTGACTTTTGGTAAATATCTGTCCCAGTATTCCTTTTTCTTTTCCAAGCTCTCGAAGTGTTTCCGAATAGTGCGTTTCTAACTCAGCGCCTTTTAATGGAACAAGCTTGCCCCATGTGTATTTCTTTGGAATAGAGAAAGCACGATTGTGTGGTGGCTTGGTGTATTCGTCAGCCATTTTTAGAAAGAGCAAATACGTTAGCTGCTCTAGATAATCTCCGTAGCCTACACCATCATCGCGGAGGGTATTACAGAAACTCCAAACTTTACTAACTATTGCTGAATTGTTGTTACTCATTATTAAAAATTGAATTTTAATATATCCAGAACGCGTTGCTTTATCGCTTGCCTATTATTGTACCTTGCTAATCGGGTTTCGAACATAACCTGCTTCGCACGGGCAAAGGTGTGTGCTTCCGAATCCAGTTCGAATAAAGAAATAGAATATCTTCCTTTATTGCTTACAGCAGAAATCAGGATTTTAAATCTTCCGGTTGACCAACTATAGTGGTGCGTTGGATCGTCATTATAAGGATGAACAATTTTGAAAGTACAATTATCATAATTCGTCAAGTCAACCTGATCCAACACATCATCTTGCCCCTTCTTAGATGAGCTATTGCAATATTGACAAGCAATGACTAAATTTTTTGGAGTAAATATGAATTCAGTATATGCAGGGCGTCTAGGCCCTCCTTTTTTTGCAATATGATCAATTTCCGCTCTACCACCTTCATTTACTTTCAATCCACAATAGCAGCAGTTACCATTTTGAATGGCCAAAAGTTGAGCATGGATTTCTTGTTTTATAGGTTCAACATCATTCCTGTCCCAAGCTCCTGGTTGAAACGGGAAGATTGCCTGTAGTAGCAATTCCTGTGCTTGAGTGAGTTGAAAAGTAGCGGGTATCTGAGAAATCATATCGTTTTCAAATATGAATTTGCTTCTTCAATGACAACGTTTAATGGATCATTTGATGTGATACTCAACGATTGAATTGAATTGAGTATTTCTTGAATACGATTTTTGTCTTTTGAATTCTCAGAGATTAAGCCAAGCAAATCTGTTAAGTCAGCTTCGATGAAATGGTTTCTGACAGTTTTAACTTTAAAAATATTGTACAATATTTCCTCTGCTGACCATCCGAATGTATCCTGCGGCATTTGTCTTGGAATTATTTCATCCTTTTCACGGCTCATCGCTACGATTGTAGAATTTTCAGATTTGAGTCCCGAAACCAAAAAATGCGAATGAGTAGTAATAACAAAATGACTGGAATAGAATTTGGCAAAGATCAGATTCAAAAACTCCATATACTTCATTTGCCAGTTAGGATGCAAACTCACTTCTGGTTCATCAATGAGAATCAAAGAGTTTTCTTTTATTGATGCTAAAAGCCCCACAATCGTTGAGAAAAAATGATATTCACCGGAACTACTTTCTTCAAGCTCATATTCATTGCCCTGCCTCCTGAGAGTTATGGATGGAAAGGAAACTAAATCAAGTTTGGTTAAGTGCTTGATCATCTCATAGTCTTCTTTCAAAGTATGTTGTGAAAGCACATCGTATCCAAAATAGAGTGTTCTGGACTTCTCATGTATTGGTTTTAGCTCTAAACTCTTTTCATTGCAAAATGCAGCGATTCGATCTAGCAACGCCCTATCTGTCTTAATTTTCTGGAAGTAATCATAGCCCCAAGGTTTTCGATTTTCGTCTCGCCTTGTATATTGAGTAAAATTTGCAAAAAACTCATTAATAAACTCTCCTGATAAATTTCCTGCAAAAAACTTTGACCTATATTTTGGGATGTAACTCACATAAAGTGAATGCTGCAATCCGAGGAAATCTAAAAGATCAATCAAACTTGATCTGAAAGTCTCCTCATCAATAGATTCAGTCAACAGTTCGATAGTTTTTCTCACATAGGTTCTTGTTCCGGCAACTGACGATGTTCTGCGTATTCCCAGGTATGTGTAAATGGGAAATATATCATCTTTAAGCACAGGAAATTTATCAGTTATCATCAACGAATTAGCAATGATCCTTTCCGGAAATTCGATTTCGTTTGGTATTGTTTCGATTCCTTCTTCCGTCTTTACCTCTTTAGAAAAATGCACTGGATTGCTTCCGCCCACTGCTTCTAGATCCGTGCCACCAACTTCAATGAAATTGGATATAGTATAAAGAGCACCATTCATCTCGTACTCTAGTTTGTACCTCCCGGTTATCTCTCCTGAATAGTTTAAAACATTTTTTTTTGCGTAAGCAATTCTAAATATTTCGACAATAAATTTTAAAAGATAACTTTTACCAGTACCGTTTGGCCCAATGATTAATGAGAAGTATGGTCGATTCGGCTCAGCCTTATTTTGATCAAATAGATCCTGGAACCCAACACCGAACGTCTTGAATACTTTGTTCTTCTTAAAAAAAATGTCTTTTAATCTGAACATGGTTCTTAGATTGATGTCTTAGGTTTAGAAACAGTTTTCCCTACTCCAACAGGCACCATCTCATGCTTACGTAGCCAGTGTAATGCATTAAAGAATTTCTCTCGCTCAATAGTCAATTTTCTTTTTGACCAATTCTCTCTTGATTCGTAAACGATCTCTTCATCTGTTGGAGTTCTGCCATCGAGCAGAAGATTGTTCCATCCGGCATATACGGTTGCAATGACTTCCGCATGTTCGAGTTCGAATGGAAGAAAGGTCTGAATTAGTTTTTCAATTTTATTCAGGTCTTCAGTAGGTAGCATTTCTTTAACGCGTTTGATGATCTTCGGCATACCAGATTTTGAAACATACGTTTGACCGATATGAAGCCTCTCCGTACGAAACCAGCCTGCCTTTGCAGCACGACTTTCTACCTTTTTAAGGTGCGGATAATCATCTGGCCCGGCTGCGTCTTTTCTGGGATTTCGGCCAAGATCAATTCCAATATAGGCCTCCACAAGATGCGCGATCTTTTCACCCTTTACATGACTGAGTTTAAGATGATGTTCAGGTGATTTTTCATGAGCATCGATCACCATGGCAAGAATGCCTGCATGCAGGTCAGTATCTTTGATTCCGGCAATGACTTTCAGAAAATGTGTATCAGTCTCTACGTTGTTTTTTATCAGTGGTTCAGTTACAATGGTGAGTTTTTCTACTGATTTCGAAAGTACTCGAATGTCTTCACTTTCTACTTCAGTAAGTAGCTTACCCTCAAACGCCTTCTTCAAAATGCTTTGCCGGAGGGTTTCGGCCTGAGATAGGCTTTGGTTTATAGTTTCTTCTACTTTATCACATACACTCAGACGGCTTTCGATTTCTAGAACTATTGACTTTTGTTCTTTTATCATCGGAACCGGTAACAATATTTTTAAAAAACCTTTCTGAGTTAGATTTACACCGCTGTCGCTAATTCCCGTTTTCATTTTCCCTATTTCCTTTGAATACTTAGGAGTATTAAGCAATATTTCGAGATACTCAGGGATGACAACTTTTGGATTTACTTTGATCCTATAAACCTTATCACAGTTTAGTAACTTAGAGCGGGTTTGCCTCACCATACAGCACACACCTACTCTTACCCTTGGACCTGCTCGTGTGATAAGAATATCTCCTACTTTTAGTTCATGTTGCATTCGGGGTTCAAGATTACCTGGCAGCATTTTATTTTCACCGTCAAGGAAATAGCCTGCTTGAACAGCTGTGGTTTTGATTACCCCCCAAATATTTTCATTGGGAGAGGGTTCATTATGACATCTCGGACTCCAACCTTGATCCAATGAATCTATAACGTCTTCAATTGGAATATTTGCTTCTCCTTTTATTGCGAGGTTGAACACAGCCTGGCGGTAAACTTTTAATTGCTGCTGTGCGAGTTCTAATTGTTGTTTGCCTTTGTCGAGATCGCTGAGGAGTTCCTCTATTTTGGAAACGATAGCGCGTTGTTGGGTGATAGGCGGTAGTACCATATCAATTGATAGCAAATCTCGTTTCGCTAGACTTGGTATGGTTGTGCTTTTATCCAATGCATGAAAATTAAATCCTTTACAGAAGTAAAAGAGAAACTTTCCAATAAGTGTGCCTTTTGGACTCAAACCAAAGGCTGTGTCCACATTCCAAAATTTTGTCGAAACATAAATCGGACTGTTAATAGTCCCCTTTCTTCCAATAACCGTGGTACCTTCATTGCATAAGTATTTATTTGCATAGCCAAAAATTCCACTGCTTCCATAAATCGGATACTTACCGTTTGGATCAAGTACTTCAGATTGATTCTTTCCATTAATAATGTCGCATACCTCTCCTAACTTAACCCATTTCCATCCTTGAGGTAACGTTGATTCACTTGCATTGATTTTTTCTATTACCCTTTCCATTCCTTAATCTTTTCAATACACTGTTTCATATTATCTCTCACCTGGTAAACCCAAAAGCGTTGCACATTCCAACCTAACTCAATCAGTCGTTTGTTTCTTAGTTGGTCGCGTCTCATCAGCTCGCCATCCCAGTTACGATGATATTTTTCACCATCTACTTCAATGTTCAGTTTTCGGTCGCCATCGATAATAGCAAGGTCAAGCGAGTACTGTCCCACCTGATACTGTGGTATAGTAGGTATGCCCGCCCTGTACAATGCTTCGTAAAGGTACTTCTCCCAATCAGAAATCATCACCCTTGTATTTACTTTCGGATATCTTGGGCCATTGTCAGTTACAAGATTTTTATTGGTGAGTGGCTCTCTGTTTTCCAGTTGATTCACGTATTCAACGAAGCCCTTGTAATGCGAAATACCAGAATGGTAACACACTTGGCTATCGCCAACCACAATCAAAGCCGCGCGGGCACGGGTAATGGCTACGTTAAAAAGATTGCCTGTCCTTTTCAAGAAACTTACTGCACCTTCTGTAACTCCTATGCTTACCACAGATGAGAAGAGTATAACATCTCTTTCATCACCCTGAAACTTATGCACGGTGTCGCAAAGAAAATCTCTCAGCATCAGCCTATCGGCCAAGTCTTTGTTTTGGTTGATCTTGTCTTGTATACGTAAGTGCTGAGCACGGAAAGGTGTAACTACACCGATAGATCCCTTGTATCCATTGCTTACCAACCTGCTTAACTCTTTCACCACTTGTTCAGCCTCCTGATCATTGTAGGAACTACCTGTCTCCGGTCGTACGCATTTACCTTTCACATCGAGCCATCGCACTACGGGTTCGTTGGGAATGGACTTTAAGTTTTCATACTTGGTGGCAACGCGAAGGGTATTCTCGTAAAAGGATTTGTTTGAATAATTGATAATGTCGGCATGCGAACGGTGATGATCGCGAAGCACGATAATATTTTCAGACTTGCAACGGGATGCTGCCAGGCGGAACAATGATGTAGACGCATAACTCCAACCCATGTATTGTCCATCAAGCCCGTATTTCTCCAATAGGTGAATATCCTGCGTTTCACTGATGGCGCTGATGTGAGTAAGTTGTTTGTCGTCACCAATAATTACGGCACGTTTTGCCCGGTATAATAAAGGCAGCGCAGATGCGATATCACACTGACTGGCTTCATCGATAATAACCAGGTCGAAGAAGCCCGGCTCCAGCGGCACACGGCCTCTTGCCGATAACGATGTAACGGCCCAGGCAGAAAGTACATGCATCAGCTGAGGTTGGAGAGTATAATACTTCGACCAAATTCCTCGATCCGGCTGCTGATTCTTTTCCTGCGCAGCAATGATCAGGTTTAATATAGCCACATAGTCACCGATTACTTTGCGATCGTTTTGCGTCATCCGGCTAGGTAAAAGTTGCAGCCAGTAGTTCCAAAGATCAAGTGAGTTTGACACGACCTGATCAGTTGCCTCCTTTTCTTTTAATGACAGCGCAAACAGATCTTGTGCACTATTGAGCTGAGCAAGACTAACAAAGTATTTCTTTATCTCTTTTGCCTTACTATTTCGAATAGAAAGATCAGACAGGAATTTTTCGTAGACATGAATGGTGAAGTCATCAATGGGTGCCAGTGGCTTTGAAACACCTAATGAAGAAGCGTGCAAAGCAATACTATCCATATACTCCTTCAGTCTTGTAAACCTTGATTTGCTAAAGGACTTCCAGAAAAGTTTTACAAAGAATGACTGTTTCGTTTTATCTGCCTGATCTAATTTTACTCTTGATCCTTGAATGAGCGGATCAAGATTGTTTAGCTCGTCTAACTTCAATGACTCGCAAGAGGCAAAGAAATCTGAACCGAGTTCTTCTCGGTAGATCTCAACACTGCTTTCAATTCTATCAACATCATTCCGCAGTTTGACAACATGCTCTTGCTGTTGCTTAATCGATTCAATTTGCTGAAGGAGTCTGTCGTGTATTTCCTTGGCCTCCTTGTATCTCGATTCATCATCTCCTGAGGGACGTGCTGAAAGTAATCCTGAAAGGTATTCCGACAATGTAACTTGAAACTTGGAACCAAGACGTAACATTACCTGCCTGTTGGTTAAGGCATTTACGCGATCGTTGACAACATCTACGGCTTTGTTGTTCTTACTAGAGAACAAAACGGTTTGTCCCTGGTAAACAGCATTTACAATTAGACTGGCGACTACTTGAGATTTCCCTGTGCCCGGAGGTCCCGTCACAACAGTAAGTGGAGATGCCAATCCTTTCAGAATGGCTTCACGCTGTTCCTCATTGAGCGAAATGGGTTCGATTAACACTTTATCGCTTATAGAAGAGTCGCCAACAGAATCATTAATCCAACTTCCAAGAGCTGAATTATTATAACTGCTTTCTGGAATTTTAGATAAGTCCTTAAGGTCCTTTTCGAGACCTACAGTATACTTTGACTTTTCACCAATAAATATAGCTGCAGCATTATATATACCCGGCTTAGTTAACGAAGCTATCGTTTCTTGCTTCAGTTTTGCGATATCCAATGCGTCATTCCATTTCCAATCGCTTTGTAATTGTTCAAGGCGCTGAAACATTTCGTCCAAGCTTGGTTTATCTTCCGGATCGTTATTGATACCTAACTCTTCATAGAGCTCAACAATTTCACTTAGCAGCTCTGCGCTTGAATTGACTCCTGTTATTGATTCCAGCGCTTTCGGGTTTAGTACCGGGTCATCATCCGTCAACCTGACAACCCCGTCTTTCAACGCATATTCTGTATCCACTGAAAAAATAAAGAGTGGCTCGGCCATCAGATAAGAATTACCATTCTTTGCAGTGAAACTTCTAATCAGCATGGGATAACCCAACTTAAATACAAAGCTGTTTTTGTCTTGCTTCACCTTATTGAGCAAATGATTTTGTATTCGCTGCGTTGGACCTTGTTCTGATGGGAAGGAATTTATTTGCGAGTATTCGAGACTAAATTGACTTGATGCAAAGACTGAAATACCAGCATCCATATCTTTCGAAATGCACTCGAGGTAGTAGTAAGATAATTTGGAGAGAGGAGTTTCGCTATTTGCGCTGGAAGTTAGCCTCTCAGTCGAACCATTTGACTTCTTCCTCAGCGACCATTGATAGTTTTTATTTTGTTCAGCCTTATCGCGCAGCTTTCTATGAAGTATTGAATTAACCGCAGTCGTATCCACTTGAACTTCATATTTTGACGCAAGTAACAAGACAATTTCCTTCGCCTTTAACGGCTTGCCCTCGGTAAGAACTTCGATAATCTTTTCTTCTAAATTCATATTAGGCTGCTAACGATTCATTGAGTTCATCCAATATTTTTTCATAGTCCTCTCTGAACAGCTGGTAGTACTTACCCAATCCACCGGCTGCGTTAAAAGGACTTAGATCGAAATCTTCAGTTGTAATGTGAAAGCTTGCAGCCACGTAATCTTTGATCATGCGTAGCCATTGCATTTGCTCTTCAGTAAACTTGAGCGCACCGGCTTGTTTCTTAAACACCCACTCCTGGAAGTTCTTGTCTACAGTTCTATCAAAAGCGGTAAGGCTCTGGTCAATTCCACTTACGGCTCTGATCAAAGACACTAGTGCGATCAATTCATTCTTAGGCGATCCATTACTTTGTCCCAATTGTTCATAGGCTCTCCAAACATGCATGGGTGCCAGCATCGGTTTTTCTGCTTTCAACAACTCGTACACATCCTTGATCATCGTATACGTAAGCTGTCGTCTGCGGTAAGGTTGACTGTAAAAGACTTGCAGAGCCGTAATTTCATCTTTATGC
Source organism: Ohtaekwangia koreensis (assembly GCF_900167975.1). Lineage (GTDB taxonomy): Bacteria > Bacteroidota > Bacteroidia > Cytophagales > Cyclobacteriaceae > Ohtaekwangia > Ohtaekwangia koreensis. The sequence continues at coordinate 21,630 of NZ_FUZU01000004.1, read as the reverse complement.
GTTTCAATCCACTGTGTGAAATCTTTAATGAGCGTTTGAGCTTTCTCCGTATTGTCTTTATCCCAACCCACGTTTACCAGTTTATCCGGATTGATGTGATCAATTACCTGCGCATGAGCTCTTCTTACATTCTCAATATATTCATTGAGATCGCCATTAAACACATCAGCTGCCTTGTCTTGCAATGCCGTTACGCGCTGTTCGTATTTCTCGTCTTTCAGCTTTGGCGCTTCACCGGCAAATTGTTGCTCCACCTGTGCGCGTATATCAGCCAAAGTATCGGGATTAAATGCATTAAGCAGTCCCTTCACTACTTCCGTAATAGTTTTACCTTCGGCTTTTTCCTGGAACGTGGTCTTCTCCTTTTCTGTGATTTGCTTTTCGAGCCGAGCAAGTCTTCCGGCTAATGAAGTAAACAATTCTTCATCGCGTGCCCCTACAGTAATAGCTCCTAATAAGTCCTTAAGTGGTACACCGGGTTTCTTCTCCAACGGCCTACTATCAGTCTTTAAGCTTTTCGTAACACCAATGGCATCGATAATCACAAAATGGTCTTTAGTAAATTTGGCTGTGGGGGTCACTTTACGGAGAGTATCAAGATCGATAGTACGCGTGCCGCGGCCTTTCATCTGCTCAAAGTAGTTTCTGCTTTTTACGTCACGCATAAAGAGCAAACACTCCAGAGGCTTCACATCAGTGCCCGTGGCAATCATATCCACCGTTACAGCAATACGGGGATAATAATCGTTTCGAAATTGAGCTAGTGTACTTTTAGGGTCTTCACCTTTTTCAACCACATTGCCCTTGTCATCTTTTTTATCCTTTGTAGTTCCGTAAGTGATTTTTTTACAAAACTTATTCTCCTCAGCAAACTCCTCACGCACAATTTGAATAATGTCATCTGCATGTGAATCAGTTTTGGCGAAAATGAGTGTCTTCGGTATTTCAAATACACCGTGCTCATCAACACGATCCTGAAAAATATGAGGCAGATGTTCTTTAAAAGTTTTAATGATCAATCGTATTTGATTGGGATTTACTACCTCATTATCCAATTGCTTGTTTGAATAAACTTTATCTTCATCCAGTTGCTCCCATCGTTTTCTACGTGTGTCTTTCTCGCGATGATCTACGTATTCGCCTTTCCATACGACACCACCTTTTTTAGATACTTCGGTTTCGATCAGGTACACATCGAAGCCCACGTTTACTCCATCCGTTACAGCTTGTTCATGCGTGTACTCACTCACTACATTTTGATTAAAGAATCCGAAGGTACGATTGTCGGGTGTAGCGGTTAGACCGATGAGAAAACTATCAAAGTAGTCCAGCACTTGCTTCCATAAGTTATATATACTACGATGGCATTCATCGACTATAACAAAATCAAAGAACTCAACGGGAATCTTTGGATTGTAAACTACAGGTACAGGCTCGCGTTTTTCCCACGCGCGTGATTCATTCGGATTTGTTTCTTCCGCACTTTCATCAAGCTCCTCATCTTTAAGGATGGAGTAAAACCTTTGAATGGTTGATATATATACCTGGTTGTCGGGCGAGAATGTTCCCCTTCGCAGACGTTGAACTCCGTAAAGCTCTGTGAACTTCCGATTATCGTCATTGGGTACATAAGCCATGAATTCCTGTTCTGCTTGCTCTCCCAAATTTTTTGTATCTACCAGAAAAAGAACGCGCTTCGCTTTGGCAAATTTTAGCAAGCGATAAATGAACGTGATGGCCGTAAAAGTCTTGCCCGAGCCCGTTGCCATTTGGATAAGGGCTTTCGGTCTATTTTCCTTAAAGGAGGTCTCAAGTTTAGTAATGGCATTGACCTGACACTCGCGTAAGTCGTCCGTATTAAGTTCGGGTAAATCAAAGAATCTGGCCCGCAGTGTTTTTTCTTCACTAAGCCATTTTGCTAATGTCTCCGGTCTATGAAAGTCGAATAAGGTTCTCGATCGCGGCTTCGGATCGCGGTAATCAGTAAATCGTGTTACTTCTCCTGTGCTTTCGTATCCGAAAAATAGAGGATCGTTGTTAAGATACTTCAACTTGCCGTCTGCGTATCGTTTGGTTTGATCTTCAACCTGAAGTAGTCTAACACCCTCCTCTGCCTTTTTAGCTTCGATCACACCGACAGGTTTCTTGTCGATGAACAAAAGGTAATCAACCGGACCCGTTTCTGTTTGATATTCCGTTACAGCTACCCCTAAACCGGCCGATAAATTGATCTTAGTTTTTCGCTGAACAACCCACCCACAGTCGATCAACATCTGATCGATTTGGTCACGCGCGATTTGCTCAGGGTTTTGGTTCATGTTCAAAAAAAAGCCCACCTTCCCCTTAAGCAGGAGATGTGGGATGGGCATTTCGAAATTTAGGATTTAAACTTCTAAGTATCAACAGTCAGCCTATTTGATTCAGCCCACGACTGTAAGCCCGCCGTGGATGTGGAAATTTTTTTCGGAGTTTTTCTATAAATCCACAGTTAGCATATCAGGGCTGCGCAAACCCTTCCGGCATTCGACTTGAAAAAAGTAATGTATATACCGCTCACCATTGAGCCACCCGTACCGGTCTAAATTGGTTGACCAGTATAAACATAACATCCGATTTCTTGGATTTTTGTGTATTTCAAATCACGTCCCTGGGGGGATAGTTTATTATTTAGTCAAGAATTTAATTTGCATTTATACGACTAACCTATGTTACCTGTAAAGTTGCTGGCCGTGCTATGCCTAAGCATTCTATTTAATAATGCTATTGCTCAATTTGAAATTCCTGTAGACCCATTTACCGGTAAACCCTCCATAACCATTCCGCTTGCTAGCGTTGATAATAGAACAGTATCACATCTAATCGCTTTGTCCTACAATGCCGATGGCATACGAATAGACGAACCAATCTCAAATGCCGGACAAAACTGGAATCTTATTGCAGGAGGAGAAATATATAGGGATTTAAAAGGTCTTCCTGATGACTTTTCCGTTACCGGTGACTCTAGAACCGGATGGCTTTTCAATTCTAACGCTTCAACCATTGGGGGGTTTGCTTATCCATCTGATGGTACGGCAATGTCTTGTACAACAGAGCCAACGGTTTATAATTTTATCGACGCACTTAAATATCAGCGAGACACTGAACCTGACATATTCCGCTTTAGAACACAAGGCTTGTCGGGATCATTCCTAATTAACAATACAGGCGGTGTTTCCAATGTTAATTGTGTTCCCTATCAAGATGTTAAAGTTATTCTTACGCGGCCTACGTCTAAAGAAATTACACAAATTGAGATTATAGATGCCTCGGGAACACGGTATATTTTTTCCTTACGAGAAATGACTACCCGTAGAGCAAACAAAGATGCCAATACCAGTGATCCTCTATACTTTGCTAAGGATTATAATTTGTACAAGACTCAGTTAACCTATGCATCCTCATGGAAACTCACACAAATTATAAGCCCATTTTCTGAAACAATTGACTTTACCTATACGGATACACCGGAGTTTACCTATAGCAATGATGTCGAAATTCAAACAGCCTACACCACCACAGGTTTTGCAGTCAAAAAATTATATACTATAACTGAGAAAACCATTAAAAAAGTTTTAACTGGTGTTTCATCATTAGATGAGTCAGTCGTATTTAATTATAAAAGTAATGACTATACCAATGACTATAAGCTTCTATCAAGTGTTTCCGTCAATGAGATTCGTAACGCGATATCAACGTTAAAGCGATCTTGGCAACTTGACTATGTCCAAGCATCTTATTCACAAGAATATCAAAATTTATTTGTTCGGCCCTTTCTGATAAGTGTCACAGAGCAAGACGCATGCAGGGCTCATCAACCCTATAAATTTTCATATCAAGGTCTATCCGGCAATATTGTGGCTGTGAGTCCTTACCGGTCGAATTCACAAGATATTTGGGGGTATTCAATGCCAGGTAACACGTCCAAATTTCCAAAAGTTTATGTCTATCCTTCATCTTCCAATGCTTCTCGGATAAGCTTGTATAAAAGAACTGGAATTTCAGACGAAATTATAATTGATGGAGCCGACAGGTCGCTGAATTCCACGCCGGATATAGGGGTGCTTAAAGTCATAAATTTTCCTGGAGGCGCAGTTAAAACGTTTACCTACGAGTCCCATGTGTTTCTTGAACCAGTGAGCAATACTAGTATCACTGGAGGTGGCTTGCGTATCAAGAAAATCCAATTACATGACGGCGTATCCTTTCGAAATGATATCGTAAAGGAGTATGAATATTTAGCTGCTTCGGGCACTACAACAAGTGGAAAAATACTGGGACTTCCTTCATATTCCTTCGCATCTGCATGTTACGCAGATCCCCAAAGCGGTGTAGTTTCTGACTATACATCTCTGTCTGGATTGTCTGCTGCTGAACAATGGAGAAGATTAATCATCAGAACTTCAGAAGATATAGGTTCAACTGAATCTTCTATAGTTTATGAGCGAGTCAGAGAAAAACAGCAGGGCGCTGGGAGTACAGTTTATGAATATGAGATTCCTAATACATGGAGTGCCTTACCTTCAGGAGATTGGAACTCGACCTATTCACATATTGCCAGAAGCGCCACGTGTTCACCTGCAGGTGTAAATTTGCCAAGCTACTATACATTCCCATTTGCTATGCCAACCCCCTATGATTATGCACAAGGGTTAGTTAAACGGATCCAATATTTTGCGGAGGGTCAAAGCAATCCTGTAAAAGAAACGCTGTATACCTACGTAGATAAGAGCATAAACGGTACCGCTATAAAAGGCCTTGATTTTGATTTGATTCCAGTCAATGGTAGTAGCTATTATTTTATGTATGGAGCCTATACAATAAATGCAGATAAGACAAGAGTCATCCAGCAGGTTCTCGACAGGGTTCGAGATCGCGTAACGGTAACTTCTTACCTTGAGAACTCCACAAACTTTGCCTACGCCAGTAATCATATACTGCCGGTTAACATTACTTCTACAAATAGTGATAATACACAGTATATAACCCGAATCAAATATGCGAAGGACTTTACTGCAGGCGGTGCCGGAACTTCAACCGATGGTCAGGTGCTTTCTATTGACGCATTACTTGAAAAAAATAGAAACGCTACATTAATCGAGCAGACCGTTAGCACTATTCCTTCCGGTGGAACAGAAAAAACTATTAGTGGTACGCTGACTTTATTTGAAAATATAGGGACAACTAGTAGTCCAATTATAACACCATCTAAAATACTTTCCTTGGACGCTGGAGTTGGTATCAGCGGTTTCTCAATGTCGAGCATTACCGGAACTACCTCGAGGTCTTTCCAGCGAAATGTAGCTTACAGGCCTATTGCAAATTATAAGTACAATAGTAAGGGTGACATGATGAGGAGTGAAAACAGTAGTCGCCTGGTGCAAAGTATACAATACGAATCTCAGACAGGAAATGTCGTCGCTCGGATTGAACAGGCGGAAGCGCACGAAGTGATATGTTCTAATTTTGACAACCTCACAGGATATGAATTCGGACTGCAAGGAAGCTTTTCATCTGACCAACTCAATGCTGTCGGGAGAGATAACTCAAAGGGGCTGGGGCAAGTATATAGTACAACCCGGTACTTGAGAAAAAATCTTATAAAACGTCCTGGAAGTAAATACAATCTTTCACTATGGTATAAGCCTGGCTTGTCAACAGGAACTCAGAACATCGTGGTCACCATTAAAAACACTTCCAATACGCAATTGCTGACATCGTCTTTTCCTGTTACAAATAAGAATACCCAGGAGTTCAGTTTTATTCAAGGTACTGTAGATCTTAGTTCTATCAGTAACACAGAGGTAATTGTAGAAGTATCTTATTCGGGACCTACCGGAACACTAGGTGGAGCTATGTCCATTATGGATGATGTGTTATTTTATCCTATAGACTCAGAGGTGAGTATCATTACAAATGGATCTATACATGGAATAACTTCTACGGCATCAACGAGGGGCGACTATCAGGTTTTTAATTATGACCCCAGTGGCCGGCTTAAATATAGTAAGGATAAAAATTTAGATATAGTAGCCGCGTACCAATATAAAGACTGGTTACCAACAGTGAGTGGCGTTACTGGTAATGCATCAATAGCTCTGGAAACAGAAATACTTGATAACAAGGCTACTATTTTAAAAGCTATAACCGGATGCTTGGATGTATCTTCGATTGAATGGAAAGTTGAACCTGCTGGTTCAGCCTCTGGTGTTTTTTTTACAGGATCCAATGACCAGCCTTATACATTTGCCTCTGCCGGCTTTTATGATGTTACCTTGAAAGTTTCACATTCAAGTTATGGTAGCTATGAAATCAAGCAATCAAATGTCGAAGTAAAGTTGTCACCGCTAACAGTAAGTATTTGTGCACTTGGCGGTACAACGATTGATCTATGCAGCGGTACACCTATTATTTCTGAAGCCTGCGGCGGAACATCTACGGGAATTTCATCGACCATATTTAAGGTTCAGAGTATGGCAGGCTGTCCTGTCGGGGCAACCTATACTTACCGATGGCAAAAGCGTCCTAACGGATCAGTGGACTGGGCCTACTATGGTGCATCGGATGCAAATCTGTCGGTTAACAATATTGCATCTTATGATATTCGCTGCGTAGTTACCTCATCTTGCGGCAGAGTAGGATACTCCAATGTAAAAAACATCATCGTTTATCGCAGCAATACATCCTGCTCACAACCATAACAGCTCAGCATTAAAATGAAAGCACTACAGTATATCTTTTTTCTGCTGATGATTACCAGCATTCCAAGTGTATGTCATAGCCAGCAGGCGGATGTTGTGACAGCACAATTTAAAGCTAATCAAATTGAGATAGTTCGAGTTAAAGGGATAAAAAATGAGACTGGCCTAATTAGCCTGCCTCAGTCCAGCAAATTGACAGGGGTACGATACCAGGATGGCCTGGGAAGAACAATCGCCAACGTATCTATTCAAGGGAGTCCGACTCAAAAGGACCTATACAACCTGCCTGCTTATGATCATTACGGGAGAATAGATACTACTTATCTTCCCTTTGTAAACTCTTTTTCTGACGGTCGCTGGATGCATCGCTGGCAAGCTATAAATGCACAGAAATCTTTTTATAATAACGCAGCTGATAAAGTAGCAGATGATATATACCCTTTTGGCGTTCGCGTTCTTGAGGCGTCTCCGATTGGTCTTGTCAAGGAGGAAGGTTCAGTTGGAAATGGCTGGCAGCCAGGCAGCGGACATACTTCAAAAGAAGTTCAACGTGTCAATACAGCAAACGAAGTAAGAATATGGAAGGCTGATGCAACCAGCACTGGATACTATGCTGCGGCTTCGCTGCAGGTTTTTGAGGTAACGGATGAGAATGGAAATAAAGGGTTGAGTTTTGTAGATAAGCTTGGCAAGATAGTAGAAAAAAGAATTCAATCTAAGGTTTCAACATGGCTTAAAACCTTGTTTATCTATGATGAGGTCGGCCGTCTTCGCTATATACTACAACCCGAAGGAGTGAGACAGTTGGGGACGTTAACCTCGATTTCCGCTGCTCTGTTGGATAACTACTCCTATAGTTACGTGTATGATCAAAGAGGGAGGTTAGTAGAAAAGAAAGTACCTGGTACAGCTCCTATATATTATGCTTATGATCCTTTAGATCGATTGATTTTAATCCAAGACGGCAACGTAAGAGCATCAAATAAGTGGTATTTCATAAAGTACGATAATAAGGGCAGGTCTGTCCTTGAAGGTCTTTACACGAATACAACGTATACCACCCGGGCAGCCATTCAAACCAATGTATTGGATGTGCTATATAGTAATACAACGGATCCTTATTTTGAAAAAAAGCAGTCCGGCTCGAGTCATGGATATAGTAACCAATGTTTTCCCACGGCAAATACCGAAGCCCTTGTTGTTAAATATTATGATGACTACGATTTTGATAGCAATGGGACAAATGATTATTCATATATAGCGCAAGGTTTTGCAGAAGAAGGGCAGCAAGCTGAGGCGCGAGGAAAAATAACGGGCGCCAAGTCATTGATCGTAGGGACAAGTTCTTGGCTTGTCAATTATATTTTCTACGACTTTAAAAATCGAGTTATACAAGTAAGAAGCAATAATCATCTTTCATTGACCGCTGATAATCTGTCGAGCTATGAGTATAACTTTGATGGTTCCGTTAAAACCACTAAGGTTTTTCATAATGCCGGCGGTACGAACCAAACGACAGTGTTAAACAAATATAACTATGATCATACTGGAAGACTACTTCGAGTATACCAGAGCAACAACGGTTCTGCTGATCAATTACTCGTTCAATACGAGTATAATGAAATAGGAGAACTGGTTGATAAAAAATTGCATAACACTACCGGCTCAAACTTTTTGCAAAGTGTTGACTATAGATATACTATTAAGGGAGCACTTAGTTCTATTAACAATGCTCAATTGATAGCAAATTCGTCAAATGATGAGGGTGACGATTACTTTGGATTGGAACTCTTATACAATACCGTTGAAACGGGGTTAAATAATCAAACTGGTGACACGGTTTATTGGAACGGCAATATAGGGGCTATCAAGTGGAAGAGTGTTGGTTATACCTCCGGGCAGTCTGATCAAAGGAGCTATAAGTTCAGATATGATAAAGCTAACCGTTTGACTTCGGCAACGTTCCAGGCTTATGGTACTTCTTGGAATAAAGAGTTGAATACATTGAATGAGACTTTGACCTATGATTATAATGGAAATATCAAAACGCTGCAGCGAAACAGAAACCTTCGTGGGATGTCAGGGTTGACCGTTACCTCTTCACCGCAGGCCATTGACAATCTTACCTATACCTATGCCACAAGTGGTGTTAGTAACTATCTAAATAAAGTGGAGGATGCTGTTACCGGAACTACCGGACAGGCCGGATTTAATAATCTTGTAAATACGTCCAATGAATATACCTATAACACCTCGGGTAGTATTCTGTCAGATGCAAATAAAGGTATTACCGGAACTATATATAATGATATAGGTAAAGCTTCGGAAGTCAGTTTTAGCGATGGAAAAAAAATAACTTATATCTATGATGCCTCTGGTACGAAGTTAAATACGAAAGTATTTCAAAATACGACGTTACTGTCGAGCACTGATTATGTTGGAAGCTTTGTTTACGATAATAATAATTTAAGCTTTTTCGGTTCACCAGAAGGAAGAGTTGTTAAGAATGGGACTACCTTAGAGTATCAATATGCCATTGCCGACCATCAAGGAAATACGCGCGTTTTGTTTACATCGTCATCCGCTACATCTCAAACAGCAACAGCTGACTTTGAAGCCGCTTCAAACAGTTCGGTGGACAACTATCCGTCTGGAGGGAGTCGAAGTGGTTGGGACCTGTTTAATCATACAGGTGTTGGTACTACACCTACATATTCTCAACTTTTGAATGGTGGTAATAATTCTCAAATAGGAGTTTCAAAGAGCTATACCGTGTATCCCGGTGATAAGGTAAAGATTGAAGCGTACGCTAAGTACTATAATGTTCAAAGTACCAATAGTAATTTATCGGCATTTGCAGCAGCATTAACATCGGCATTTGGTGTCACTGCCGCTTCAACAGGAGAAGCTGCTTTGAAATATCAAGGTTTAAATGCTTATGGTAGTGTTGTCGCAGGCGGTGGTGGAGTCGGATCAAATTCATTTCCTAAGCTATTTGTAAACATTCTGATTTTTGACAAAAATTTCAAGCTTCTGGATATAGCATTTGAGCAGATTGACGGTGGAGCACAGACAGGAGTAACGCCTAAAGCAGCACACGATTATATGTCGCGGGAATACACTGTGAAAGAGGCCGGGTATGCTTTTGTCTATCTGTCCAATGAAAGTAGCACTTACGTGGAAGGATACTTTGATGATGTAACGTTTACCTATACCCCTGGTAATATTTTACAGTATAATGAGTACTACCCATTTGGACTCCAGACAGTCAACAGTTGGACACGCGAGTCGAATAAGAATAACTATTTGTACAATGCCGGATCTGAACTAAACGTTACCTCCGGAGTCTATGAAATGCTATTTCGAAATTATGATCCCGCATTAGGGCGGATGTTACAGATTGATCCGTTAGCAGAAAAATATTCAGATATTTCCCCTTTCAATTACGCTTTCAATGATCCAGTTTATTGGAATGATCCTGCTGGTGCAGATCCCAACGATCCCGATCACGAAGTTTATACGCGACCGATAATCGATGAGCCTGGTGGTGTAGAAAGCGGTATGATTTTCGTGAATGGAAGGCTAATGAATCCACGAAGCTCCTCTGGGCAGCGACAATGGTCCGGAACAGATCTTCAACAGGCTCAATACCAATATGCGCTCGCCGGGTTCGGAGGGGCTGGAGGTATTTCGCTTGGTTCAGTGCCCTTAACCAACTATCCAAAAGATGAAAATGGCTACTACTATGGTGAGAGGTTGGTAGATGTTAGTAAGGATACATGGTGGGATGAGGAAGCCGGCATACAGCGTTATTATAAATATTACGAAAGGCTGTACTTTGCCCCGCAAGGTGGGCAGGATGGTGATGGTTATAGATCAAGAATGTCGGCACAGGAATTGTCGATTTTTGATAACATGACGAGAGGACAACAAACCGCTTATCTTGTAAATGGAAATTATGCTAAGGGACTTGCTCAAGAATTATTCTCAGAGAGTACTCTTTTCCAGGGAAATGGAGACGCATTTAGGCATGCACTTTTTAGCGCTTTAAATTCTCGTGACTTAGGCTTGGATTTGGCAAAGAGGTTAGGAGATGCTCATGAATTACATCGTAATGAAAATCCACTAGGAAGGGAAATGGATCTATATAATAATCAAGTAGGAAGAGATATATTCACCTTGTTGAACAGCCGTGGTTTGGCGCAAGGGCATTTTTCGACTGAGAATTTAGCAATTGTAGTAATGAAAGCTGTTGCCCAGGGATTTCTCAGAGAGATTGCAAACGGAACTCTTATACCAACAAAAAAATAATTACTTATGAAATTTTTATCACTTTCGTTGTGGCTCGTGTTTTTTTTATTTTCGTGTTCAGAAGAAAAACACGAAGCAAGATTTGTAAACTACACCAAGGAATTGGATAGTGTAACGGTTGTCTATGGAAAACCAACAAAGGGAGAATATATAATTGATTTGTCTTTGGTCTTTAATAAAAATCCATGGGATTCAATCGCATTTATCTTGCCTTATCTTCCAGAAAAATACTTATTGAAATCAGATTTCTGTAATCTTAAATCAGTAAGAGATACTATGCAGTATGTCATTGAAACTGACTGGAGTTGCGGGCTTCTTTTTTTTAAAGACAATTGTATACACTCTTATTCAGTCATAGGTGGAAATCCGAGTTTTGCGGAAATTATTGGAAAAGATAGACCTGCAATTCCAATGCTAACGAGGTCGAATAGTAAGGTTAAAATAATAAATACGCCAAATACAAATGGTGAGCAAAGCTTTACTTTGGTTCCCCTAAATTATCCAGCAGTGGAGGCAGAACCAAACGAGCGAATGAAAATGATACCCATTGATTCATTGAAACTATGATATCCGTGAGATTCGTTTTCCTTTACTTCTTCCAGGTCAAGTGCATCACGTAAGACGATCATAGTCCAGTCAAAACACAAAACAAAACTCTTCCTTCAAAACAGGTTGATTGCATTTGGTTTCTACAAGGCGTTTTACATCGTTCAGTGTCAGAAATTCTCGCATGACACGATGTAACAAAATGAGGCCCATCAAAACATACTTAATCAACCTTAACCTTATCAGCCATCACCTAGAATGTTCGAAGTTGTGGTTGCTTCGGTCAACCTGAACTGCGGCGGTTGCTTAAGCGATCTGCTTTGGGAAAATATGTTAATTTCATATTTAGACAAACCAGATCCAGGTAAAAATAATTTAAATGTCGTAAGTGCTCCCCCATCGTTGAAAACATGAAAATGTTACTTTTTATTTTTTTGATGACGATCAATCTATTTTCATGCAGTTCGCAAACGCATGAAAATATTGTACTCGTAAATGTTGAACACTTAGATAGAGCAGGGATAGCTCAAGAGATTTCGACATTAAATGCGCTTAACCCGAGGGTAATTGCAATTGACTTGCAGTTTGATGAGAGCAGGCATGATGAGAAGGATACTAAGCTTGTCAATGCTTTATGGGAATGTAAAAATCTTGTAATGCCAAGCCTGGTGCATAATCTTAACGGTAAGATTTTTACTAGTTCAGCAAGTCAGTTAGAATTTTCTGCATATGCCAAAACAGGATTTGTAAATACGTTGCCGGAGAATGATACCAATCACACTTTGAAGCGTTTTACAGTGTGGGAAAAGGAAAGCTATGGTGAGCAGGCATCGAAGTACCATTTTGCAGCTCGTACCGCTATGTCTTACGATAGTATTAAAGCAATGAAGTTCATCAATGCTCACCCTAAAATAGTTGACATTGACTATAAAGAGGGCAAAAGGCAATTTAAAATATTAAGTGCTAAAGAAGTATTAGATGGGAAGGTAACAAAAAAGGATATCGAGGGAAAGATAGTGATGATTAGCTTTTTAGGACCGGGTAATGAAGATAAGTTTTATACCCCTTTGAATAAACATCCAAAGGAACCAGACATGTATGGAGTAGAATACCTGGCCAACATTGTGGCTCAAATATTAGAATATAATGGCGAATGACATACGTCACCTAGCTGCATTATGCTCGGTGATGGAAAAGAATGTCATCTTGCTCAACGGATAGAAGATGCGTGAGATGCTAATGATATCCTTGGCCAGTTTGGCCGTGTTAAGTAGGTCTTTGTCATCAATCACCGCATGCATGGAAGATTTGAAATCCAATGCAAAAGACTCTGACGACTTTAAAATTTTCTCAAATTCATGCGGAGTTAGCATTCCTACCCGTAACTCATTTCAATTTGAGATAGATATTACGTTTATTCTTTCCTTTCTGCAGCCAGTGCTCTTTTAAATTCAATTTGATGGGCAGGAAAATGCCAGACATCACCGGAATGAGTGAACCATCTGTGGGGTCAAATGAAACCATATATGTAGGCATCGGATGATTCTCTTCGTGTTCCAGATCCTGCCATCCACGGGTATCGTAATGATTCCGTCTCCACTTGTTGTTTCTTACTTCGTAGCCATCCTGTTTGGCTGAAATAAAAATAGTATCCCGGATGATTCCTGTTCCCAGTTTCTTCCCCGTTGCCGGATGAGGCACCTCAAAATCGATAATTCGTACATACCGTCCGTTAATCTGTTCCGGGTTTACTTCCTTTCTGGAACAAGACTCAAACAGAGTCAATAGTATAAATGAAATGATTGTAACGCGTAGCATCTTTTAGTTAGTTTTTGTTTATATAGTCGACCATTAGTAATAACATATTTCTAACACTTCGCTTGGTCCCATCCTCGGTATTATAGTATCGCACCCGGAAGCTCTCGTAGGAAATGCTTTCGAGTCGTTTGGTTTGGAAGAACCTTGAAAAGAAACGGATCAGGTCGGACACGTTTTTAGTGTTGATGATCCTGGTTTCAATGAACACCCGAAGCAAATAAGCAAGCTGCGATACTGACATTTCTGTTTTCAATTTGAAGTCGTCTGCCAGGGCTGTGCCTACGGCATTCTTCTCGTTGAGCTTGTGCATCTTTTCCAAATAGAAAACTTCCTCTGCAATCCATTCAGCCAACTGCTCCTTTAGCGTGTGTACTGTTCTGTTATACCCTACGCCTGGCTTCACCTGCGTTTGGTTTACCATCTTTAGAAAATACGCTAGCCTTTCTATTCTTCCAGAAGATGAATCAACATTCTCCAACTGCGCCACAACGTAGTTGGTATAGTAACGAAAGTACTTAATGGTATTATAGTTGAGGTAAAGCATTTCAAGCCGGAGGTCGTCATCAATTGTGCCGTCATTTTTTGTTGAGGCAATGATTCGGTGAAGGTCTTTCTGAATTTCTTTAACATAGATGATCTTTCGATAGGAGATCTCACCCAGGGGTATATTCTCAATAAACTTCTTCATGGGATACAGTACCAGATCAATGAGGTATATATCCGCGTTAAGGTTTTTTAGACGATCTTGTAATTCTCCGAAACTTTTTACGATGTCACTGCCGGCAAGCGTAATATAACTTTCCGGAGCCTTTGTATCCTGATCAAAATACTTTGTAAAATGACGTTCAATAAAGGTGAGTAACTCTTCCACTGCCCGGCAGGCATGTCGGTATAATTCGTGATACTCCTGATTATAGGCAACATTTTTATGATTCCCGATTCCCGCCAGTTGATCCATCAGCCGGATCAATTCCTGTTGATGGAGTTGAATATACCGCTCAAGATGCCGCTCATCTTCGAAAGCATATATCTCATGCACGAATTTCTTTTTGATCCGATCAGTCTCGTCTTGTAAAATATTCTTGAGGGAGTCGAGTTGTTCTTTCATGATATGAACATCCTTCTCACGGGTGGCAAGAAGATCGTTGGCAATTATCAGCTCCAACTTTTCCAGTTCATATTTTAATGACGCGTTCATGCATAGTAAATAACGGAGACCGTAAGGTGCAAGGACGTTTTGGTGTCCTTGCATTTCTATTACACTGATTTTGATAGATTACCCTACTGAATAGTATATATATACTTTGGTCAGTACAGTATATTTAATTGTCTGCTATAAGCAGTAGACTGAGAGCAGTTCACCAACGTCAACTGGTAGGTATACACACCCGTTGGAACAATACTTCCGGTACCATTTACCCTGGCGTTCCAGTTAATATCACCACCAAGAATACCCAGGTGATTGGCAGTCACCGTGGCGCTGGCTGAAAAGACCTGTACACTACTGGCATTTGTAATTGTAAGGGTATAACTGTAGGCGTTGATAGGACTATAGTTCTTTCCGGAATCGGTCACAATCCAGGTATCGTTATAGCCATCTCCGTTTGGTGTGATCAGGTTAGGTATAAACGTGTCGAAACTTCCTGTCACGATTCGATAGACGGTTACTGTAGCAGAGGTAATTTGATTTGTATTCAGATCCTGAACGGATACATTCACGTCAGCCGTTTGATCCAGTGCGAGACTAACACTGGCAACGTTATTAGAGCCGGGCCATGAGATTGCAGGAGTGACGATAGACCAGGTATACGAATAGCTTCCGGAACCATCGCTCACCAAGGCGGTTAATGAACGCGAACACGAGTTGGCGGCAGTTCCTGTTTGATTTATCGTGACGCTCAAGGCCAGACCGTGAGGTAGCTGAGAAAAGAGTAAAGCAAAAAGCAGTAAAAGTGTTTTCATAAAAGAGGAGTTAGTGTTTGTGAAATAATGAAAATTGAATTCCCGCTTTTATCCTGTAAAGCGATGAGTTTGATTGCATGGCTTCTTTGTTCACTGCTTTAATAAAGTATATATAGCCGGGCTCGATGAAAATACCACAGCCGTTGCCGATTGAATAGTGGGCAATGAATCCTAATGTTGCGCTGTAAATCGTAGACCGATTGGCATTGATGAAATAGGTTGTGGAAGGATTCCCTGAATTGAGATAGGTAGTGTGCTCATCCTTTTCAACCAGGTATGATGGATAAAATCCTGCGGCCACACACAGTGAATACTTTCTCCGTGTGAGAATTCCATAACCCAACGTCAGTGGAATTTCCAAGTAGCGAACTTTGACTTTGGTTTGATCCGGTATAGGAAAAGGATCATCAGGGTCAAGCACCCGATAATTGTAATTCAACACAAAATCTTTCGTGGCGTATGCACCACCAAGTGATATATAAATCCTGGACGACAAAATTATATAGCCACCAATTGCCATGCTGTGGTTCCAGTCTACCCTATATTTTTGGAATGCTATGTTCCGCTCAACAAAATGAAAGTTGTTATAGTCGGCAGCATAGCTTAAAAACACACCGGCTCCATAACACCCAATTTTTGAACGTTTATTACCATCAGAAAATAAAGAAGGGCCGATCACCAAATTTGTTATGTCCGGTCTTCTCACGCGCTTCGGAGGTCGAAACTCTGCCCCATTCGGTATAGTATATTTATAAGAGAGCTTTACAGAGTCAACCCTGTTTGCTATCGGTGAGTCGATGCCACTATCACCTTTTACCGTAAACGAAATATCCGATGAGTCCGTGTTTACAGGCAAGACCTTGGCTGTTTTGTGCGGATGATTGGGTTTAGAGTATTTAAACACGACAGCCCGATCGATTACATCATAGGATAATCCTGCCTGGGTGCAAACCATTTCTAGGATCTCAAAGATCGTCTTGTTCTTAACCGACAAGGATATTTTAAGGGTGTTGGGGATATTGTCTATTCCGAAGGCGATGGCTACTCCATGATATGTTTCGAGTATTTCAAAGAGTTTATCCAAAGTAACTTCTTTGACATCGAGTGTAATGTGCCTGGTGAGATCTACTTGTGCGTACGCTGTCAAGATCCCTGTTAATAAAGCAGTCAGTAAAAGTATTCGCATACAGAACTATATTTTCATGGCACACAACCTCTGCCGGAAACCTGATAGTAGTTTCCTATTTGTGAAGTAAATTTTATATCCATGCTATAGGAAAGTGTTTTGAGTACATCTTCCAGTTTAGCATTATCAAATTTTCCGGTAAACCTGCAGTTCAGTATTCTCTTTTCATCCATCAAGAAAGAAATGTTGTATAGCTCCTCCAGCAGCGGAAGTATATCTTCCAATTCTGTATTTTTAAATACCAACTCTCGCGTATACCAGGAATTAAAATTGGGATTGCCATTCATGATCTTCTTAAGACTGCCAGCCTTTCCTGTTAGGAATTTTTCTCCTCTGGCGAGCTTAATTGTTTTATCCTGGTATTTAACTTCCACCAATCCTGATATCACAAAGATTTCAACCAGAGAATCAGAATATACCTTTACTATAAATGCCGTTCCGACTACATCCACTATAACATTGCTCGCAGATACCTGAAACGGTCTGCGTTCTTTCTTTACGTCGAACATCGCTTCACCGATTAGTTTAACCTGGCGCAGACTGGCGGAGCTGCTATAGGTGATGGACGAATTTTTATTTAACAGAATCCTGGAGCTATCGGACAGAACAAGTTCTTTGTTTTGATCATTTGAAAAAGTAACAGTATTGACCGGATCGATCTTCAGAAGCGGAAGAGCAATACAAAAGCCCGTGACAATGACCATTGCAACCAGTGCCATGTTTCTAACCCGGTTATTTCGTTGATACGTTTTAATCATGTTATCTTTTCTCACAGATTCCTGAACAGCGCTTTCGAGTTTTTCCATTTCGCCTTTGAAATGCTCTTCTGTGATTTCCTTTTCATCATTGGTACTTTCCCATATTTGTTTTATTTCCTCATAGGCCTGCTGATTTTCCGGAGCCGCTGACAGCCACGCTTCAAGTAGTTTCTGATCCTCTGTAGAAATCTCTCCGGTCAGGTATCTATGGATGAGAATGATATAGTCCGTTGCGGGCATATGCTGTTGTTTCTGTTACTACTATCACACGAAATGTTGTTGCCACCCTACTGGTCGGGAGTATTTTTTTTATCGTTATTCCATCAAGGCTATCACCAGCATCTTAAGGTAGATTCCCAGGTATTGCCGTAAAAGGCTCAATGCCTTGCTCATGTTTTTTTCAACCGCTTTTTCTGTTACATGCAAATGCTCCGCTATTTCTTTGTAAGTCATACCTTGCTTGCGACTCATGAGGAACGTTCTTTTTGCATGGATAGGCAGTCGGCTGAGAGCTCGCCTGATTTGGATTTCTAATTCGCTGGCTTGCAATTCAGCATCGGCAGGAGGGGCTATCTTTCCGTTACCTGAGCGATTGACTATTTCCCCCATGATCCGGTTTTGTCTTCCTTTATCACGCAGATAATTGATCGCCTTGTTGTGCGCTGCACTAAGCAAATAGCTTCGAAGTGGTTTGATCAGGTTTAGTGAGTGTCGCTTGATCCAGATGGCTGTAAATAATTCCTGTATGATATCCTTGGCTGCATCATGATCTGAAATAAAGTCTTTGATATAGGTATATACTGCCTTATAATGATAGGTATAGATTAGCTTGGACGCAGTTGGATTATCTGTTTCCAACAGCTTCAGGATTAGGTCATCGGTATCATTTGTATCATCAACGTTCATAAGCCAACAGGACCGTCTATGAATTGATATACTTTAAATAGAAAAAGCAATCATAAAATAATGATTCACAACTTTTCAAACTATCCAGAGAGTCAGACACTCGCGTTTGTATATACCTTCACCCCTATATGAAGGATAAGCAAACGATTGCTTGACGACTGAATTTATCGTACTAATTGTATTAAATCACTTTGGTAACACTCAAAATAGGTTGAACCCTACCGGATGTCGAGGAGAAAGGAGTGAAGCACCGTGAAAATAATGATGGGCACTTCGATCCGGATTGAAAAAATGTTCAACCTAAGTTATAATTCGAGGTGCTATATTTTGTAAAATTTAGATTGATAACAGGCATCAAATTCATTCAAAGAAATTGAGAACTGAACGGTGACCCGAGTTGAGATTGTTCTTACAAGCAAATATAGCTGGCTAAAAAGACGGGTTGTCTTATTACGAAATGAGTCTGCATTTGTTGCTTACTTTTTTTATCTTTGAGTCATCTGAATGGCAAATCAGGCATACTAGAAAGTAAACTGATTCATCTATGCCAAAATTTCCAAAAGACAAGCTGTTAGATAGTAAGCAATATTACTCTCTACCCACTAATCAAGTATTTGTACGCCCACCGGTTAAGAAGATTAAAATTGAGCTTTACTGGCAAGATGCTACCGGAGAAACAATCAAAGGCTTTGACGATGTTCGTCATTTTGCTGATTTCTTAAAAGCTAATCCGGAACTAGCGAAGGCCATTGGCTATATATCAAAAAAGTAAAATCAGTTTGATATGCCAGTGAAAGATGAGGATACATATATGATTGGTACTGTGGTACGCCTTAAAAGAACGGGTGAGTTTGCTATTATACGGAACCGATGCTTCCTTCGTGAAGATAAATACTTCTTAAATTATCTTGGAGAAATTGAGGGGAGACCAGGTGGGCTATATGCGCTTTATCATGAAGATATTGAATTGGAATGTCTTCCACCAGAATGAAACGGTATATAGAGGTACGCTCAATCACTTTAATAGTTTGTTCACGTGTATTTAAGATTGATCATATCAAATTCACCGACAGAGAAAATTACAGTGGGAGTGATGTATAGATCGGTACTATATTTTTGTGGTCAACCTACCTTTACACAGTTACTTAGACGCTACCGTAGCCCAAAGCCCTATACTCGTAACAACGATAACAATCGAAAGGCTTGCCAAGAGAGGGTATGAATCCATGCTATCCTACTACGAAAAAGTATCTCTACAACTTAATGAACCGCTGTATACGAGGCCCGTACGTACAGTGGTGTGAGAGCCTCTCCCCGCTAAATTAGTGGGGAGGGCTACTCGATTGGCGGTAGTGCCAGATACATCAGTTTCATTTTGTGACTCTTAGTGATTTGAGTGATTCATTCATTTTGTCAATAAAGGAGTCGCAGTTTTTATTTGCACATTCATACTCAACTTTCAAGTCAATGCCATTAACTTTAGTGAATCCCCATATTAGTATTGATTGATATTTCTGTCTTGGTAATAAGTCGGTTTTAAATGTTAAGATATCAAATGTCAGTTTGTTAATTTCAACTTTGTCCAAGGAGATTAGCCTAAATTGTACACTGTCCATTTTAGATCTTAGTTCAAGTCCCTTAACTACCCCTTTCAAATCGACCTTCCATGTTGAATCTTGGCAGTTATAGTTGTCAATATGAGAAAATGTTAGCCTGTACGAAGAATCAGGTGAAGTCTTATGAATAAAACCAGACTCTTGAATGATTGGATAGTTTGAATTTGAAAATCTATATTTTCTCAGATGTCCACAACTTGTGTCGTCATAGTCAACCCAGGTGTTAAATGAATCCAATTCCATTGGAACATTAATTTCAATCCTGAACAACGAGTCCTGAAGAAAAAATATCTCTGGTCTTGAGTCGGTAATTTTACTATTCTCACACGAGATAATGACGACGACTGTACATATTGTCAAAAGAGTTTTTATAGATGTCACTCGTGTATATTAATAGTTAACAAATTTTCATTGAGGCATTGACTCACAACGCTTGTATATAAAACGTGCCGACACACCAAAATAGTAAATTATAGTCAACAGTGCCGACATGATTTATATACGTTGTTGTGTGTCGTTTGAATCCACCTAGTCTATTTCGTTCCAAAATATTTTCTGGAAAGAAATCCCGCGCTGATTTTCTTTTTGAATGAGTCTATTGTACTCTATCCAATTATAAACATTCGAATCATTCTTATACAGGATCACTTTATTGTCCCTTACTTCTTCTATCAGTGTTGTCAGTGTGTAAGCTCCCCTGAAAATAGGACGGTTTAAGATTAGACGAAAGTCTTTTAACTTTAAACTGTTACATATGAAAAAGAAGCGATTTACAGAGACCCAGATTTTTAACATTCTCAAGGAATTTGATGCGGGCAAAAACATTCAGGATATCTCACGCGAGCATGGCGTATCGAAAGCCACAATCTATAACTGGAAGGCTAAGTATGGCGGCATGGAGATGAATGAACTTAAGAAGTATAAAGAGCTCGAAGAGGAAAATCGAAAGCTCAAGCAGATGTATGCTGATCTTGCTCTGGATAATAAAATGCTGAAGGACATTCTAGGAAAAAAGTTCTAAGGCCCTCCGAGAAGCGAGCACAGATTGAGTATTTGCAAAAGAGCTATACAGTAAGCCTTGGACGGGCCTGTAGTCTGGTAAACTTATCACGATCAGTTTATTACTATAAAAGCCATCGCGATGATCATATAGTCATTGACAAACTCCGAAGCTTAGCGGAGCAGCGACCAACGGAAGGATTTTGGAAAATGTATTTCCGCATTCGCAAAGAAGGTTTATTGTGGAATCATAAACGCGTTCATCGGGTATATAAATTGTTAAAGCTAAATATGAAACGCAAGAGTAAGAGAAGGCTTCCTGCGCGTATACTATATCCACTGGAAGCAGTGAGCACAACCAATATCAGCTGGTCTATGGACTTTATGAGTGATGCACTCCTCAACGGTAGAAAATTCAGGACGCTGAACTTACTCGATGACTTTAATCGTGAAGCATTAGCAATCGAAATTGATACTTCGCTACCAGCAGAGCGCGTGGTGCGCATACTTGAACAAACGATTCAATGGCGAGGTAAGCCGCAAAGAATTAGGGTTGATAATGGTCCTGAATTCGTCTCCAGCAAGCTTGGCCTCTGGTGTGAAGAACATCAGATTAACCTTCAATTTATTCAGCCTGGAAAGCCATCACAAAACGCATACATCGAACGCTTTAATGGAAGCTTCAGGAAAGATATACTTGATGCCTACTTGTTTGAAACGCTCAGTCAAGTAAGAACCCTGGCTGACGAGTGGATGCAGGACTATAACTATGAACGTCCGCACGATGCGCT
>NZ_FUZU01000005.1:5000-521435 GCF_900167975.1 Ohtaekwangia koreensis | reverse complement strand
GCCCTCGGGAGTGAGTGGTATAAAATAAAAAAGGCAGAAGAAAGTTCTTCAGCCTTTAAAGAGTGCACTCGCAGGGATTCAAACCCCGAACCTTCTGATCCGTAGTCAGATGCTCTATTCAATTGAGCTACGAGTGCGGTTAATTACCGGGTGTGGGTGTGAATTTGGGAGTGCAAATGTAAAGAATAAATTCACTTGACAAAATAACACGTTTGGCTCTGCCAACAAAAAAGCTATTTTTGAACCTTTATTTTACTGATAGACAGCAAACAATGAGAAAACTCGCGGCTATTACAATTTTTACAGTTCTATTGATTCCTGCTTTTGGCCAGGACACTACTCCTAATACTACTACCAAAAAGACGGGACGCCCTGATATACCGGGGACTTTTACTCTTGAACTAGGCGTAAACAGCGCTTCGGGTAGTCCGAGTACTTTCGATATCGGCTTTTGGGGCTCACGCTCATTGAACGTTTACTACCAGTACGAGATGCGCATTTTAAAATCAAAGTTCAGTTTCGTACCGGGGATTGGATTCAGTTTTGAGCGTTTTAAATTTAAAAACAAGTATACACTGGATTATAACGGAAGCTCATTAATCATGGTGTCTCCACAGACAGCGGGACGTACCAACACCAAAAAGTCTCAGTTGATCACCAACTATATTGAAGTACCACTTGAGATTTGTTTCCGTACCAACCCAGAAGATCCTGCAAGGAGCTTCAAAGCTTCTATTGGTGGACGTGTTGGTTACATGTTCGACTCCTTCTCGAAAATTAAATACAAGGAAGATGGTGAGATGAAAAAACTGAAAGACAAACAGGATTTCAATCTCCAAAAATTCCGCTATGGCGTCTCTGCTAAAATCGGTGTGGGTAACTTTAGTCTCTTTGGTTATTACAACTTGACTGATCTCTTCCAAAAAGATAAAGGCATCCTAGAAAATAGCCAGGTAAAAAATTTCAATACAGTAACAGTGGGTATATCTCTGTCGAGTTTCTAATTCCGCAGCGTACCACTTTTAATAAAAGAGCCCGTGATGATCACGGGCTCTTTTTATTTTCCCTTAAAGTCTGGCTTTCGCTTTTCGAGAAAAGCATTTACACCTTCTTTATAGTCTTGTGTATTGCCTGCTATTTCCTGGCAGTACGCTTCATATTCAAGCGCTTCGTCTAGTGTAGCCGTTGTAGCTTTGTCCAGCATTTTTTTGATCAGGCCAATGGACTTCGTGGGAGCCACGGCAAAATAATCGCTATATTCTTTAACTGCTATATCCAGTTGATCGGAGGCAACTACCTTGTTGATCAAACCGAGATCAAGTGCTTCTTTGGCTTTTACGCGTGTCCCCATGCTGCACAACTCAAAGGCTTTCGCTTTGCCTACCAGTCTTGGCAAGAAATAAGACGAGCCTGAATCGGGCACCAGTCCTATATTTACAAACACTTCGATCAGCGTTGCTTCTTCAGAAGCTACAATGACATCGCATGCCAATGCCAGAGAACATCCTGCGCCAGCAGCCACACCGTTGAGTCGGCAAATTATAGGTATAGGTAAATTGCGCATAGCGCGGATGATGGGGTTATATCGCTTGTGCAGTGAATCGATAAAGGATCTCTTCTCTGTTCCGGCAGCAGCCTTCAAATCCTGTCCTGAACAAAAAGCTTTGCCCTCTCCGGTCAACACCACTACCCGTGCTGTGTCATCTTTCGCGACAGCTTTAAAAGCATCCTGAAGTTCAAAAGTAATATCATCATTCAGTGCATTATAAACTTCCGGCCGGTTTAGGGAAATAGTAAAGACTCCACCTTCCGGTGAATATTTCAAAAATTTATATTCCATAGATATCGAAAAGTTTGGAACCGAAGCTACCGTTCTTTCACAAGACATGAAAGATAAACTTAAAACAAAATGACCATTCCGATGAGGCTTGTGGCGAGCCCGAGGACAGCACCGATCATCACTTCACGGGTTGTATGTACGTGCAGTTGCAAACGCGATGACATGATAAAGCCTGCCAAAACTATGGCGACAAGTGACGGATAAAAGAGTGAGCCATCTTCCGAGAGTTTATTCAGCGGCACCACTATACCTATAAATCCCCAAGCCGCAAGGCTGTGAATACTTACTCTGTAGAACAACGTTGTTATAGCCGAGACTACAACCAGGGCATCTGCTATCAGCAGAAATTTAAAAAGATTATCGTTCATGCTTACGCCTGTTCTGGAGTAGAACAAGTAAGTGATCACGAGGTATAGCGTTGCTATAAATGTAAATGGAAGAATTCTTTCCTTGCGATTTTGTAATGTGATACTGCTGATCGTTCCGAATAATTTCAGCAGCCCTATATTCACAGCCGGCAGTAAAAATGTGAAAGCAAATATAATGATCACAAAAGTCCACTGTGTTTCTATTTTCAACGGATCTAACCCCAACGGAAAATATAGGGCGAATAATGTAAAGAGGTATGTTACCATCAACAACGGATGGAATACGAAGGAAATAACTTTCGCTATTGAATTCACGCTAATGAAAAAGGATTTGGGATGAAAGATTTAGCAGACACCATGGATTACAATTCTTTACGAAGCCGTGCGACTGGTATATTTAGTTGCTCTCTATACTTGGCAACGGTTCGTCTCGCAATGTTATACCCTTTGTCATTCAGAATTTTTTCCAACTTGTCATCCGAATATGGTTTGTTTTTATCTTCACTTTCAATGATATCTTTGATAATCTGTTTTACTTCACGGCTACTCACCTCTTCACCGGAATCTGTAGATATACCTTCCGAGAAGAAGTACTTCAGTGGATAAATACCAAAATCAGTCTGCACAGCTTTGCTGCTCGCCACACGTGACACCGTAGATATATCCATGTTGATCATGCCCGCTATATCTTTCAGGATCATCGGCTTCAGCTTGGTCTCATCACCTTCCAGGAAAAAGTCGTATTGGAAATCGATGATGGCCTTCATGGTTCTGAGCAATGTTTGCTGGCGCTGCTTGATTGCATCGATAAACCATTTTGCAGCATCCAGTTTTTGTTTCACAAAAGAAACCGCTTCCTTGAGCTTCTTATCTTTCTTATCACTCTTATCGTATGCCTTGAACATCTCGGTATAGGAGCGACTGATGCGAAGTTCAGGAGCATTCCGCGAGTTTAGGGCCAGTTCGAGTTTGCCGTTGTTATTGGTAAGTATAAAATCAGGAATTATATACTGATTCTTCACCATAGAGGGAGCACTGCTTCCGCCTGGTTTCGGATTCAACTTCACAATCAGATCAACAGCATCCCGAATGAATTCTTCATCTTCCGTTTCAAGCTTCTTCTGAATTTTCTGATAGTGCTTCTTCGTGAATTCATCGTAGCAATCGGTGATGATCTTTTTAGCAACCGCTACATCTATATCATGGCCATTGTCCATGCGCTCCAATTGAAGCAACAAACATTCCTGCAGGTTGCGGGCAGCAATGCCCGGAGGATCGAATGTCTGTATTTTCTTGAGTACCGATTCTACTTCCTCCACGGTGGCCTCTATACCTTGCGAGAATGCGAGATCATTTACGATTGCATCAAGGTCTCTGCGTATATAGCCATCACCTTCTATACTCCCCACCAATTGCTTGCCAATGGTATATTGTTTTTCATCAAAGCCCAGAAATTCGAGCTGGTCCATAAGCTGCTCATGCAGAGATGTAGACATCGGCAGCGGCATATCGCGCTCCTCTTCATCATCACCATCGCCTTGCATTTTATAGCCGCTATAGTCATCATCGCGTAAATAATCTTTTATATCTACGTCTGACTCACTTCCTGATGATGCATCTTGATATTCTTCTTCCTGTTGTTGTTGTTGTTCAAATTCCTCATCGACCTTTTCCTGATCCTCTGCTTCACCCCCCTCGCCTTCTTCCAGTGCAGGATTAATTTCCAGTTCTTCCTCAATCCTGGTTTCAAGCTCGGCAGTTGGCACCTGCAACAGCTTGATGAACTGTATCTGCTGAGGCGATAGCTTTTGTTGTAACGATTGACTTAATCCGAGTTTCTGCATTAAAAAATCCTTGTTTAGATCAATAGATCAAAGACTATGCAAATTTAAAAAAATAGTCCACTCTACGGCTAAAAGTCGTTGATCCATAGCGTACAGACGATCATTCCTGAAGGAAAAACAACGACTCGCAGGTCACTATAGCACCAAGACTCCTTTCAAAACTCCTAAGTTTTTTCGTTTTTTGCGTCCCCTGTGCACATTACCCTGTTGCACGTTAATCGTCATCAAACCAGATAACGCATTAACATTAACGGATAGTGTAACGGATAACCAATAGACCATGAAACGCATCAAGATTAAAGAACTTCTCGCCACGAAACCTGAGAGTCAAACAGTTACAGTTAAAGGATGGGTACGAACTTTCCGTAATAACCAGTTCATTTCCTTGAACGATGGTTCGACCATAAACAACCTTCAGGCAGTGGTGGAATTGAATTCGATTAGCGAAGAGACTCTGAAGCGTATCACTACCGGAGCATGTCTTTCTGTTACAGGTGAATTGATTCCTTCTCTTGGTAAAGGTCAAGCCATAGAAATAAAAGTCAAAGAGCTTGAAATTTTAGGAGACAACGACCCTGAGAAATATCCCTTACAATTAAGGAACAAACCTAGTCTTGAATATCTCCGCGAGATCGCTCACTTGCGTTCGCGCACAAATACATTTAGCGCTGTTATGCGTGTGCGCCATGCGATGGCATTCGCGGTTCATAAATTCTTTAACGACCGTGGATTCTTC
Source organism: Ohtaekwangia koreensis (assembly GCF_900167975.1). Taxonomy (GTDB): domain Bacteria; phylum Bacteroidota; class Bacteroidia; order Cytophagales; family Cyclobacteriaceae; genus Ohtaekwangia; species Ohtaekwangia koreensis. The sequence goes on along the minus strand of NZ_FUZU01000005.1, from coordinate 516,647 downwards.
TACATCCATACGCCAATCATTACCGGTTCGGATGCGGAAGGTGCGGGCGCTATGTTTCGCGTTACTACCCTCGATGCAAATAATCCTCCACGCGATGAGCACGGTAAGATAGACTACAAAGAAGACTTTTTCGGTCGTGAGACAAACCTGACAGTTTCAGGACAGCTGGAGGGAGAAACCTATGCATTGGCATTAGGTGATATATATACTTTCGGCCCTACATTTCGTGCCGAAAATTCCAATACTACACGTCACCTGGCGGAATTCTGGATGATAGAACCGGAGATGGCTTTCTATGATATTCAAGACAACATGCAGCTTGCGCAGGAATTTCTTCAATACCTGGTAGGCTATGCGTTGGAGCATTGTGCTGAAGATCTCGAATTCCTGAACAAGCGTGCACTCGAAGAAGAACAAGCTAAACCTCAGGATCAACGCAGCGAATTAAGTTTGATTGATCGCCTGAAGTTTGTTGCAGACAATGATTTTCAACGCCTGTCCTATACGGAGGCTATAGATATACTCAAGAATTCCAACCCCAACAAGAAGAAGAAGTTTCAATACCTGGTGGAAGAATGGGGTGTAGATTTACAATCGGAACACGAGCGTTACCTGGTGGAAAAGCATTTCAAAAAACCAGTTATACTCTATAACTATCCGAAAGATATCAAGGCATTCTATATGCGTCAGAATGAAGATGACAAAACTGTAGCGGCTATGGATGTACTCTTCCCGGGTATCGGTGAGATCATCGGAGGCTCTCAACGTGAAGAGCGTTATGAGCGTTTGGTGAAGCGCGTGAACGAACTTGGTCTCCCTGAAAAGGAATTGTGGTGGTACCTTGACCTGCGCAAGTTTGGCTCGGCTCCTCACAGTGGTTTCGGATTAGGCTTCGAGCGACTGATCCTTTTTGTAACCGGCATGACGAACATCCGCGATGTGATTGCCTATCCAAGATTCCCTGGAAACGCAGAGTTTTAACCAGGATCAAAGATTGATCATGTCACGAAGTATATAATTCCTTTACCTGTATAGCTTAGGCCTTCAGGATTATTTTAATTTTAAGCTGCTATGCAAAAGGTAAAGTGCCAGATTACAAATAAAGAGTTGCCGACTTCAGAAGTGGTGAAGGGACACCAGATCAGACCGGCTATCCTGAAGATGATCCAGGCGGATCATCATAACTTTACAACCGACTCCTATATTTCACTGGATGAACTGATGAAGTATAGAAAGCGGTTCATGGAGCACATGTTAAAGGCTGAAGGCAAGGAACTATCCAAGCTGGAAAGAGATGTTCTCAAGAGCGTAAATGAAAATGAAGTTCTCGCCAGCAACATCGAACCTATACTCGACAAAGATCTTACGCTTGGTGATCGTCTGTCTGACCGCATTGCGGAATTTGGTGGAAGCTGGACGTTCATCATCACGTTCTTTTCTTTTATACTCGTGTGGATGATTGTGAATATATTTATTATCACCACACGTCCTTTTGATCCGTATCCATTTATACTCCTGAACTTGATTCTCTCATGCCTTGCAGCCATTCAGGCACCCATCATTATGATGAGCCAGAATCGGCAGGAAGCCAAAGACCGGATGCGTTCTGAACATGACTACAAAATAAATCTGAAAGCAGAGTTGGAGATCAGGTTGCTGCATGAAAAAGTAGATCACCTGCTGCTTCAACAAAATCAAAGGCTTATGGAAATTCAGCAACTTCAGATTGATCTGATGGATGATATACTTGACAAGCTGAATCACAAAAAGAAAGATTAAGATAACACGCATGAAGAAGACGTTTGCCAGCGACAATTATTCCGGTGTTCATCCCGAAGTAATGGAAGCATTACTAAAAGCTAACACAGGTCACGCAGCATCCTATGGTGCGGATGAATATACCGAAAGAGCAATCGCTCAATTTAAAGTATACTTTGGCAACGACATTGAAGTTTTCTTTGCGTACAACGGTACAGGTGCAAATGTTTTAGGACTTAGCGCATTAAGCCGTTCGTTCAACTCTATCATTTGCTCTGATCTCGCACACATCAATGTAGATGAATCTACTGCACCCGAAAAATTCCTGGGAAGTAAACTGATTACTATACCGACAAAAGACGGAAAGATATACCCTGAGGAAATTCAGAATAAAATTCAACGGGTAGATGATCAGCATCATCCACAGGCAAATGTAATATCGATTTCACAGTCTACCGAATATGGAACTGTATATACTATAGATGAAGTAAAAGCTATCGCGGATGTTGCTAAAAAGAATAACCTGTTCTTTCACATGGACGGTTCGCGGATTTCGAATGCAGCAGTCAGCTTAGGGAAGGACTTTGCATCGTTTACGCGCGATGCCGGAGTTGATGTGCTTTCGTTTGGAGGAACCAAGAACGGAATGATGTTCGGTGAAGCGATTATATTTTTCAAACCCGAGCCCGCCCGCTATTTTAAATATATCCGCAAGCAAGGCATGCAGCTTCACTCCAAGATGCGTTTTATCAGTGCGCAATTTGAAGTTTTGTTAAGCAACGATCTATGGAAGCGAAATGCCAGCCACTCCAATCGCATGGCTAAATTATTAGAGAAGGAATTAAGAAGTGCATCTGTAAAGATAACGCGCCCGGTAGACGCTAACGGAATTTTTGCAATCCTTCCGTCCGCTATTATACCCAAGCTACAAAAAGAGCACTACTTCTATGTGTGGGATGAGAAAACCTTCGAGGTTCGTTTGATGTGTTCTTTCGACACAACGGAAGAAGAGATCAAAAGCTTTGGTGCTACGCTACGAAAGCTCTTGAAATAATCTAATGTCTAATACGTGAAAGGGAAAGTATAATTTCTCGATAGTATACTTATTTCTTTACAAACTTAAATGTACTCGTAAACTTCGAGTCCTTATCCTTCATGGCCAGCAGGTAGTATCCTGAAGCAAGGTCTTTTACGCGAACTCTCAATTCGTGTTCATCCACAATTTCTGTTTCCGTGTTCATCTCGTTTCCGATAATGTTATGGAGCGACAATTTAATGTCCTGAGCCTTGAACTGATCAATACGAATGTGTACGAATTCTACTGCAGGGTTCGGGAATATATGAACTGACTTCACGAGGTCTACATGCTCTGTTTGTACCGGGGGATTCTGTTCGCGCTCCTGCGCGATCACTTCCAAAGCTGCTGCCCCGGCTATGATCATCATGGTAATTATTCTAGTTAAGCGCATTGTGTAATTCTATTTCGTAGTTGTACGACAAATACCAAACCAAAGTTCGTCTTAAACCTTGTTCTTTTGTATTAGATGCGACAAATGCCAAAAAGTTTAAGACAAATGACAAATATTTTTATTCATCAGCACAATTTTTAGATGTTGGTAGTTCAAAATTTCTCAAAAAGCTATGGCGATCTGCTAGTTCTGGCACTTCCACACGCTCAGTTCCTGCCTGGTGTTTATTGGATCAAGGGAGAAAATGGTTCTGGAAAGACTACTTTTTTTAAAGCTTTGGCAGGATTGCACCCATGTGAGGGAAGTATTCGTTTTGGGGATGGCGTGGATTTACATCAACATCCTGTGCCCTATCGTAGAAAGGTAAATTATAGTGAAGCCGAGCCACAGTTCCCCGGGTTCCTTACTCCCAAAGATCTGTTCCTTTTTATTGGCAAGGCTAAACATGCCTCCACAGCACAACAACAAAGCCTGATCAACACCTTTGGCATCGCTCCGTATTATGAGAAGCCTTGCGAGACGCACTCCAGTGGTATGTTGAAAAAAGTATCGCTCGCACTGGCATTTCTAGGATCTCCTCAACTCATCATCCTGGATGAACCATTGATTACACTAGATGAAAGTGCCCGAAACATTTTACTTACGCTCATGAACGAGCGCATTACCAAAGACGAAGTAACATTTCTCGTTTCATCACACCAGGCATTGGAGAGCGATCTATTACTTGTACGAGAGACCTATGCGATTCAGAACAAGACCTTGATCAGATTATGAAGCCTGAAGGACTTGTCTTTCGAAAAGTTTTCGTGCTCGCATACTATAAACAGAATGCGAGTTTTTTCTTATTGGTGATCGGATTGGCCGGTGGATTCATGCGAAGTTATGATCATATAGCATTGGCTGAATTCTTCGTCAGCAGCTACTTCCTTTTATTAATACCGTTCGCTGTATGGGCCACCTATACTTTTAAGGTGATGAACTTCAACGCTGAAACAATAGCCAGAAACGAGAATGAGTTTTTATATTCCTATATACTCTTACCGAAGACTGATCAGTGGATTACATTGATTGTTACAGTGCTCAATCAATTGGCTCCAGCAACTGTATACGGTATATTTCTGATGGCAGTGGCATTCAAGCACGGCATCATGAGTACGGTCGTTTTGGTGTTGATAGCACTGATCTCGCTTACTATACTCGCCTCCGTAACATTATACAGAGCCTTGCATCATCCGGACCAGGAGCGAAAGGTCAGTGCCATAAAGAGATTTTTTGACAGGCTGTTCAGCAAACCTTACCCCTTGTTTTTTATAGAGTGGATTGTAAGACGGCAACCACTGATGCTGATAGGTACCAAAGTCTTCAGTGCTGCAGTATTGTTGGGTGTTATGTATCTATACACTACGGATAAATATGACTATCGATTGCTTGCTATGGGAATCATACTAGCATCTGCAGCGAATTCAACGTTACTTTTGGAACTTCATTTTTTTGAGAATTTTCATTTTAGTTTGATGCGCCAGTTACCATTAAGCTTTTCTAAAAGATTTTCCTATACTATCACAACGGTGTTTCTCCTCACGCTTACCGAAATAGGTTTATTAATCACATACTTTCCTGATTCGCTGCCGCTTGTAATTTTACTTCAAAGCATTTTATTCCTTATAGCGATCAACATTTTTATCTACGGATTTCTATACTGGAAAAATCGCAACCAGGAACAGTTAATGCCTTTCATTTTTGGGTTGATCATGAGTCTCATTGTATTGGTACTTTTCAAAATACCACTTACGATCTTTATAGTATTTCACATGGTCGCGGGAATATATCTCTGGAGGAAATATTACTTTAGATTTGAATATACCCACGACAAAATATCAAGTTAGATATAGCACAACATTCTCCGTTGGTATACTAGTGAAGTAGGTTAACTATATATTTTCCCGTTTAGAATAACCCGATCTACAAGGCTGCTTCCAAAGGCGTACGGTAAATATGCAATGGAAGACATTGGCTTAGTGATATATACATTCGCGATTTTACCCTTTGTAATACTTCCATGTGAATGCTGAATTGCCAGCGCTGCTGATGTATTCAAAGTAGCCGCATTAATAGCTTCTTCAGGAGTCATTTTCATTTTGATGCAGGCGAACGCCACCATTAAAGGCATATTACCGCTGGGTGCAGAGCCCGGATTATAGTCCGATGCTATCGCGAGAGGCAATCCCGCTTCTATGAGTTGTCGTGCCGGAGGAAATGAGAGTCCTAAAAAGAAAGCGGCTCCCGGTAATGCTGTTGGGATCACGCGGCTATTCTTCAATGCTTCAATCTCCTCTGCTCCTATATTTTCAAGGTGATCAACGCTGAGTGCATTCGTCTTTACGCCTACCTGTACACCTCCGGAACGATGAAGTTGATTGGCATGTATTCGAGGCTGCATTCCAAAACGCTTGCCTTCTTCAACGATTCGCTCTGTCTCATCCGCGGTAAAAAATCCTTCTTCACAAAATACATCTATAAAATCGGCGAGCTTGTCTTCTGCTACAGCAGGGATCATCTCCTCTATAACTTGACGAACATAGTCTTCATGAGAAATTCCGGCAGGTATAGCATGTGCTCCCAAAAAAGTTGTCTTGACAGTTAATGGAGTTTCTTTACCAATGCGCTTTGCTACACGAAGCATTTTTAATTCATCGCGTGTGGTAAGTCCATAGCCGCTTTTAATTTCAACGGCACCAGTACCGGTTTGTATAATTTCGTGAGCACGTGCTAAAGTTCTTTCCACCAATTCATCTTCGGAAGTTTGCTGGAGTTTGCGCGCTGAATTAAGAATGCCTCCGCCCTTCCCAGCGATCTCTGCATATGTGGCACCTTTGATTTTCATCACGAACTCCTCTTCGCGACTGGCAGCAAAAACAAGATGTGTATGGGAATCGACAAAGGAAGGAAATACAAATCGACCGGTTGCATCAAGTACCTCAGAAGTTGGCAGTGAAGGCAACTCGTCCATGGTTCCGAACGAATGAATCAAGCCATCTTTCAAATACAGAAATGCATTTTCTATCGCAGGTAGTTCAGCCATTGCGTTACCAGCAACACGATCGATGCCGGGCTCTCGCACTTGCACCAATCGTTTTATATTCCGGATTAATATCTCAGACATGAGACGAAGTAAAGCACCCGCTGACAATAATCAAAGGAAGTGCAACAAACAGAAGAAGGTATACTTAGACGCACGCGTTTTATACGGAGCCGATCAAGTATACTTGCTCAACTATTTTCCGAAGGATTCTACTTTGTAGTCAAGGTTCGTACCGAATACCGGGAAGGCGATTTTCAGCATAGCATAGAATGTTCTTTTCTCTAGACTTGGGCGATATCCAACTTCTGCACCATACGACCAACCGAACTGGCGGTTAAAACGTCCATCTATACCCAAACGGAAACCTAGCTTTTTAGTCTTCAATGCATCTACAGCATACGTTGCTGTTGAACCTGCTATCGCTGCTCCGAATTCATCTTTTTCCGTATATACTACATCATCCAGAGAAAGGGACGGTGCGAAGAGTATATCTGCGTAAGCGGTGAACATCAAATCATCTATACCTTCCTCAAACTTATCGAAGTTTACAGCCACGTTCTTGATCCAGGTCATAGACCCTCCGAGGTATAAACCTTTTGATGACAAGTTGGTGAATGCATGTACATTCTGAAGTTTACCGGATGTATTATACTCCTGTATCGGCAATGGCTTGCCTTCAGCAGTGATCAATGCATTGTTATTAAGCTTCTGTGCATCAAGCGCACGCGCCAGGTCTGTGGAGCTATCCCAAAGAATACCACCCAGACGCACACCATAGATCTTTCTTACTTTACAAGGAACGTCAGCACTCAGCGGAACACGGGCAGCCCATTTATCGCCTCGGTAACTTTTCTTGTACAGAAACATTTTGGTCTTTGAGCTCTCCTCAAAATCCTTTACGTGATAGGTTGCTCCTACTTCGTAGTAGTTATATACTTCAGCGCGGTTGTCTACGCTGCTTTGCTTCACGGCAAGATCGCGTGCAAAATCAAAAAATTGCTGGCTGTATGTTTTCCGGAAGTGAACCCGGAAATCTATTTTATCCTTAAGATAATAGGCAGCTTCTGCACCAAAGCCGGCATTTACGTTGGTGGCAAACAACTCACCGTACAAGGGTATAATACCCACAAACAATTTGTTTACAGAATACGGCTCGTCATATATCTCTTCGTAGGTAACGGCCGTTTTATCTTTACGTTCGCCCTGCGCAAAAAGCGTGACGCTAAACGTCATGCACGCAGCCATAGAAATGAAAAAGCGATAATTCATAATACGGGTAGTTGAGTAATAATCAGTAAAAATAGTAAAAGTCAGGCTAAAAATTGTTTTACCTGAATACTCCCTACACGACAGATGTAATACTTTCCTTAAAAAAAGATCAATTTGTCCTGCTTTCGAGCATCTTTTTGAGCTGCTCCAACTCATTCAGCTTGCTCTCTATATCCGCTTCCTTGCGTTTACGCTCAGTAATATCTTCAAACATTCCGAGTACCGCTACTACTTCACCATGCTGATTCATTACCGGCACTTTGCTCGTTAGCACCCAGGATATTTCTCCATTACTATTGACGTTCTTCTCTTCGAGATCAAGTCTTGACTTACGGCTATTCATCACAGTCAGGTCATCGGCACGATAAGCTTCTGCGTGATCTTTCCAAGGCATGTCAAAATCAGTGTGGCCAACGAGATCTTTATGTGAACGTACACCTGCAACGCTGGCAAAAATCCTGTTACATCCCTGGAAACGAAGGTCTTTATCTTTCCAGAATACAGCACGAGGAATATTATCAATGATCGTCTGCAGCGTTTCCTGTGCTCCGTTCAGACTATCAATCATCGTGTTGATCTTCATCGTATTGTAGGCAACCGTTACAAGGTCTGCGCATGACTTCAGGAATTCTATATCTTCTTCTGTCCATTGCTTCTGTTGATGTTGCTGTTCACAACAGATCACACCAGCAATGCGTCCATCATTGAAGAACGGCACATCGAGTAATGAGTTTATATCCAGTGAATTGAAATATCCATCTGCAAATTCGCGAGTCGCTGGGTTGGTAAGAGCATCATTTGCAACGATAACATCTTCACGTGTGAGCGCTTCAAAATATCCCGGGTAGTCTTTTGCCAGCAATTCATTGCCTGATTCAAAAGTCCTGTCGCGAAGTATATGCAGCTTTTCATTCTTAAGTCTATTCTTCAGGTCACTGAGTGACCACACGCTACAGCGCGATACATGCAACTGATTACATATCGTTGATGTTATTTTTTCAAGCGCAGCATTCCAGTTACCCGATTGTACATCGCGGTTCTTGGTAAGCTCCATTAATACTTTTCTGTTTTTTTGGCTCACCTCGTTTCGCAGCTTCTCATCATCCAGCATACTTTGAATATGCTTCTCCTTTCTGCGCATCTCCTCCTGTGTAGCTTCAAGCTCTTCCATGTTTTGACGCATCTCTTCTTCCTGCGCGCGCATCTCCTCTGCTTGTTGTTGTGTTCTTTCCAGAAGTATACGTGTACTCTCATTCGCCCGTACAGTAGATATAGTCGATGCTATACTTTCCGCCAGTTTCTCAACAAGGTCAATCTCATATTCCTGGTATTGGCCAAAAGTTGCCAACTCGATTACGCCATATATCCGCTCGTTTACTTTCAACGGAACCAGTAATAAAGCATTTGGATTGGAACTGCCGAGACCTGATGTGATCGATATATACTCTTGTGGTACTTCGAGCAGATAAATGCGTGCGCCTTCCATAAAGCACTGCCCAACAAGGCCTTCGCCGATGGCTACATTTTTCTTGAGGAACTTCTTGCGTTCGAAAGCATAGCACGCTACAAGGTCCAATGTATTTTCAGTGCCGTTATCTTCATTTAAAATAAAGAGGCCGCCTTGATTGCTCTTGGTATACTTTACAACAAATTTTATGATGTTATCAAAGAGCTCTTCCGTTGAGGTAGTTGATGTGCGGAGGATCTCTCCTATTTGGGCCAGGCCGGTAGTAGACCAGTTACGCTTGCGATCATCCTCTGCATTGTTACGAAGCTTGTTACGCATCGTGATTAATGTATTGGACAGACTTTCATCTGCGAGCTTTTCTATTTCAACGGCATAATCACCGGCAGAGATCGATTCAACAAAGCCTGTGAGGGCGTTCACATCTTTGCTCTGTTCTTCGAGTCTCGCATTGTTCTCTGTCACCATTTTATCGCTGCCACTCTGCAGGCGATAAAGCAGCACGCATAAAAAGACGAATGCTACGATTAATGAAATGATAGAGATCCATGATAAGGTATCGATATAGGTAACATCAGACTTCACACTTGCATTGATATGAACAATCAGTTCATCCATTTTCTTTTGGAAGTTCTGATAGTTTGCATCAAACTCCTGATCAAGTTCACCTCCCGCTTCTTCACCGGTTGAAACCGTAGCCGTAACAATAACAGCTCCGGTGCTGTCCAGTACCGGTTCCGTTGCAGTGGTTACATGTTGTTGTTTAAATTTCCAACGTTCCTTAGCTGTGGCCAAAAGTTTATCGAGGCTAATGATCGATTCTTTAATAATGACCTGCGTTTCTTCATCGTTGGACTTTCCAAACTTGCCAAGTTCGTTTTCTTTACCATCGTATGCCGTTTGTAATATCTCTTTCGAGGATGCGAAAACAGTAAGGATATCACGCTCGAAATTCAACGAGGCATCACCTGCCATCAGCTCTTCAAACCACAAATGCGCTTGTGTAACACGATTCTTTATATTATCTCCTAACGAAATGTATGGAAGATTCTTCTGAAACGTGGCGACAGTACTTCGTTCCACATAAGCGATAAGAATTGCAATAATGAGTCCTATGACACCAAAGGCAATCGTGTATTTCAGAGCACGGTTTTTCATGTAGCTTAAAAAAGTTGAGAAGTAGCTTGGGTGAAAAGTTAGTAATATGACTGACAAAAAGAAAAGGGGTTGTATGGTTTCAAACGAATTAGCAAGTTTTACCAGGGTTTATTGCCGAAAACCAATAAACGTGTTGTCCATTTAGAATAATTAAATATCTTTTTTAGATTATTCTAAAATTATACTCAACCTCAATACCATGCGTCTTTTTATACTTTTACTATTGGTTTCGGTGGTGACATTTTCTGTTCAAGCACAAGATCCTGTTAAACGTTATTCATTGTTTAACCCTACACCGCGCAGTGAGATGCGCGGATTCAGTATTGACAGACCTGATGTTACTGAATCACCTATCACGGTTGATCCCGGACACTTTCAATTTGAGGGAGATATCGTAAAGTGGAGTAAAAGTAAACAAGGCGAAAGTGAGCGAACCATTAACATAATCAATGGTTTGTATAAGATGGGGCTTGCCCCTTCGTGGGATATACATATTGGACTGGAAGCTTACAATATTTACCAGGATATAGATGCCGATACTTACAACAGAGGTTATGGTTCCACCACCATTCGCCTGAAACATAATTTTTGGGGCAACGATGGGGATACACGCACAGCATTTGGTGTCATACCTTATGCTACTTTTCTCTCAGGCAATCCGTTTGATTCGGATGTTGTATATGGTGTGGGATTTCCTTTCGCATACGACCTTGCTGAAAAAATAGGACTCGGAGCGCAGGCCCAATTCGATTTTGTTCCTAATGAAAAAGGCAATCGTGAGCTCAGTTATTTCCAGACCATTGTATTGGGTGGGCCGCTTGCCGGCAATCTCGATTTTTACATAGAAGGATTAGGAACATTTGCGTCCGGCAGCAATTGGTTTACCGCTAATGGCGGATTGATCTACAACGTATCGCCTAATGTAAAAGTAGATGTTGCTACAAATATAGGCTTAACCAATAACGCTCCTACAAAGGTCTATCTTGGTTTTTCGTTTCGAATATAGACGAAACAAAAAAGGACAGCTATATATAGCCGCCCCTTGTATAGTATCGCTTGATTTATTCTATTCACTACGCAGGGAATCAACCGGATTGCCAAGAGCAGCCTTGATCGTTTGAAAGCTCATCGTCACTAAGGCCAGGGCAACCACCACAACTCCGGCCACTGTAAATGCCTGCCACGGTATGGCTGTACGGTATGCAAAATCTCCAAGCCATTTCTCCATCATATACCATGACGCGGGCGCTGCTATAGCAAAAGCTACGATCACCAGTATTAAAAAATCTTTTGAAAGAAGAATGATGATCTGACTGATAGACGCTCCCATTACTTTACGGATCCCGATTTCTTTTACCCGTTGTGCTGCGGTAAACGTTGCAAGTCCAAATAGCCCGAGACATGAAATGCAGATCGCTATCGCGGAGAACCCTGTAAACAGTTTTCCCATGCGTTGTTCATTATCATACATATTATCATAGGCATCATCCAGAAATTTATACTCAAATGGATAAGCAGGGTTATATTGCTTCCATATAGATTGCGCTGCTGCTACAGCTTCCTGATTTTGCATTCCGTTAGTCTTTACATATACCAGCCACAGCCAGTCTGGTCTATATAAAAATACAGTGGGCTCTATCTTCTTGCGAATGGAACGATGGTGAAAATCTTTTACTACGCCTGCTATAGTTCCCTTTGTTCCCCACAATGTAAAAGACTTCCCTATAGGATCTTCAATTCCAGCCTCGCGCACCGCTGTTTCATTCAGTATATATTTTGCAGAGTCTGAAATTGCTCCTGTAAAACCTTCGCCTTGTACGATCTCCATGCCCATCCCTTGCATAAAGTGTTCGTCAATGCTCATGCCGTGAACCATAAATTCCTGTCCTTCCTGTTTACCATCCCAATTTGTATCGCCCGTTGTATTTTCAATGGTGAGTACATTTTGATTGGCGATCGATATTTGCTCTATAGCAGGGTTCTTCAACAATTCATTCCTGATCGTTTTAAAATCCTTATACATCTTGCCACGTAAACCGAATGTAAAGGTGTTCTCTTTATTGAAGCCTAGTTTTTTACTCTGAATAAAATCAAGTTGTTTCCCGACAACCAGTGTACAAATAATGATTACTATCGACAATGAAAATTGCGTTACTACCAGTATTTTTCTGAATGTTGAGTTGCCACCACTGATGGTGAGTTTACCACGTATAACTTCCATCGGTTTAAAGGCCGACAATACCAACGCAGGGTATAGACCAGATATAAGCCAGGTAAGCAGCAACGAGCCAACCACCAGAGACGCCACCGTTGTATCCGTTAACGTGAAAGAAAGCATCTTGCCAGACAGTGCATTGTAAAATGGTATAGCAAGTTGAATCAGCACAAGCGAGAGCAATAACGCGAGAACAGAAATTATAGCGGACTCACTCAAAAATTGAACGATCAATCGTGCACGATCTGCGCCTACCGTTTTGCGAACGCCTACTTCCTTGGCGCGTTTGGTAGCACGTGCCGTGGCCAGATTTATATAGTTGATGCATGCGATCAACAGAATTGCCAACGCAATAATAAAGAATATGCGCACCGTCTGGATGCCTTCTTCACTGAGGTCCGCACCATATAAATGAAGTTTAGCAAGTGGCTGCGTGATATAGGTAAGAGATTCAGATTCTTTTTGATTCTTATGATGAATGTCTGTAAGTTGCTGCGCGACTGAATCTGCGGAAGCGCCATCATTCAACAACAAAAAAGTCTGGTAATTATAATTACCCCAGTCCGATTCAAGTGTCTTCCAATATTCATTTGCATTGTATTCCTTAATCAGTATTTCAAACGGAAAGAGGATAGCATACTGAAGCGATGAGTTCTTGGGGAAATCCTCCATGATACCAACCACTGTATAGTCATCTTTATCATTCAGCTTAAAAACTTTTCCTACAGCATCTTCTGTATTAAATACTTTTTTGGCAACGGAGGAAGAGAGGATTACGGATCGCGTATCAGGAAAAGGATTTTCAGAATTACCCTTCAGAAGCCTGACATCAAATACATTAAAAAAGTTATTATCTACATAAGCCTTCGGACGATCTTCCACTATCTTTTTATTGCCGTAGGTAAAGAGTGCTGTGCCATAGTAATCGGAAATACGCACCGCTTCTTCAATGGCAGGTATACTTTGCTTACCAAACACTGCAATCGGGGCGGGCGTTACGGGCCATGTTAATATAGTTCCGTTGTTTTCAAACTTCGCGTTCACTTTGTAGATACGGTCGCCCTTGCTATGAAAAGTATCATAGCTCAGCTCTTGCTGTACCCAGAGCATAAGCATAATGCTGGCTGCTATACCAAGCGCAAGGCCACCAATATTAATGACTGAATAAACGCTGTCGCGTAATAAATTTCGAAAGGAAAGTCGAATGTAGTTTAGAATCATACCTTAATTCTTGTTGCTATAGAGTTCTCTTTTTAAATATACTATTCACTGCGTAGTGAATCTATAGGGTTAGCGGATGCAGCCTTTACGGTTTGGAAACTAATCGTTAACAAAGTAATCGTTAGCAGGGCGACAAATGCTATAAAAAATAAAATCGGATTTATAGCGACACGCGTCGCATAACTTTCCAGCCAACGGCTCGCAGCCAACCAGGCCAACGGTGCTGCTATAATGTTAGCAACGATTACCAACATCATAAATTCCTTTGAAAGCAATGTCGTGATCTGGAATATATCTGCGCCTAAAACTTTGCGTACACCGATCTCTTTCGTCTTGGTAAGCACCATAAAGGAAACAAGTCCTAATAAACCGATCATCGCTATAATTATAGTTACAATGGAAAAAAGACCGAATACATTGGCAAGCTTCTGCTCGGTTTGATACTGCCGTTCAAAATCCTGATCCAGGAAAAAATAAGTATACTCATATCCGGGGAAATGCTTTTTCCAGAGTGCTCCGAGGCTTTCAATCAACTGTTGTGTATCGGCTGCTTTATACCGTATAGCATACATATAGCTTACACCGGGATTGAAATCCATTACCATGGGGCCGATGTGTTGCTGCAAACCAAGTTGATGATAATCTTTAACTACACCGATCACTTCTCCTTCAGGATGGCCGGAGGGTGACGTGATTTTTTTACCAATGGCTTCTTCCGGTGATGCCCAACCGAAAAGAGAAACGGCTGTCTCATTCAATATAAGTCCGTCTTTTAAAGATGCAGCATGCTCTTTATTGAATTGCTCGCCTGCAATTACTTCCAACCCCAGCGCTTGCGTATAGTGGTCATCAACCGCCATATACTCTACACTAATAGCATCATCACCAGATTTACCTTCCGGAAAAGCAATCTGGCCCTGCCATCCGGGATTACCCGGCAGTGAATTCGTAAATGTCACTTCCTTCACGTATGCGAGAGATTTCATTTCATTCCTGAATGTTTCAAAGGCTTCCGGATTCGGTGACTTTACACGTGCTGCATTGATCACGAAGATCTCATCTTTCGCGAAGCCCAGCGTTTGCTGCTGCATATACTTTAGCTGGTTAACCACGATCAGTGTACCTAACACGAGACTCAGCGAAATCACAAACTGAAATACTACCAGAGACCTTCTTAGTTGTACACCACGTATACTGGTATGCATTTTTCCTTTCAACACTTCGGCCGGTCGTAAAGCTGACATTACCAACGCTGGATAATAACCCGAGAGAAACGTTACTGAAATCAACAGGCACGCTATGCCCAAAAGTACCGTTGGACTATATAATGCGCTAAGTGTATAATGTTTATCGAGTAACAAGTTGAAGAAAGGCAACACGATGCCTGTGATGGTAATGGCGAAAAACAAAGATATAACGGTAAGGACAAATGATTCGCTGATAAACTGACGGATCAGTATACCGCGGGTAGAGCCTACTACTTTACGGAGCCCAACTTCTTTCGCTCTATATACTGATCGGGCAGTAGTAAGATTTACAAAATTGATGCATGCCAACAGGATCACAAAAGCAGCTATAGCCGATACAAGGTAAACCCGATCTATACTTCCGATGGGGCCCATGCTATTGCCATTGTTCGCCCGAAGGTAAACATCGTGCAGCGGCCGGAATATAACTTTTGCTTCCGAACCCCATTCTTTTAACATATCCGCGGCATGATCCTGATAGATGGTCTCCGCTTTTGCCTGGAATGCTGATATATTGGTTCCTTCTTTCAGTAATATATAGTTCGATGCGTTGAGATTACCCCACCCTTCATCAAACGTAAAATCGGTATCGAACAAAGGGTACGTAGCAAAAGATAACGCTATATCCATTTGGATATGAGAGTTCTCAGGTATATCTGCCAGAATACCCGTTACCATAAATTGAAGCGTATCCGAGAGTATAATAGATTTGTTCAATGCATCTTCTCCGGGAAAGAGCTTATTCGCCATGGACTCTGTAATCACCGCAGTGTAGGGTTCCGTTAAGGCCTTCTCAGGATTTCCCTTTTTTAATGGGAAGGAGAATATTGTCAGGAACTCGGGCGTAACAAAATGAATCTTTTGACGAATTCTCTTATCACCTTGATTTACCAATAAGAAAGAAGCATTCTTCGCATATAGAACTGACTCAACTTCGGGAAAATCTTTCTTGAGCACTGCGCCCACAGGCCACGCGTTGGTAGCCAATGCGCCACCTTCTCCGGAAGCCGGTGTATAAAAATTACTTTCAACGCGATAAATTCTATCGCCGTTAACATGAAAATTATCATACGATGCTTCATCGATAACATATAGCATAATCAGGATCCCAACGGAAAGTCCCAAGGCTAATCCCAGCAAATTGATAGCCGCATATCCCTTGAATTTCTGCAGGGAGCGGAAAGCAATTTTAATGTAATTGAATAACATATATCGTAGAGGTTATTGTAATTCCTTTATTAATCCGGATTTGAAATATACTATATATGAATCTGCCTACTCACTCCGTAAAGAATTTACAGGGTTGTTCATTGCTGCACGCGCAGACTGATAGCCCACGGTAAGCAATGTGATCAACAGTATACCAATGGATGGAAGTATAAAGATCCATACGCTCAGTTCTGCATGAAATGTATACCCGCCGAGGTATTCATTTGCCAGATACCATGCTGCCGGTAAAGCAACCAGCAAGGCTAGAAGAATAAGCTTTGTGAAATCGCTGCAGAGTAAATAGATAAGATTGATTACTGAAGCACCCAGTACTTTTCTTACACCGATCTCTTTCATTCTTCGCTCTGCAGTAAACGAAGCGAGACCAAATAATCCGAGACATGAAATCATGATAGCCACCAGCGTAAAGCTTAGCGACAACTTTCCAATCATGTCCTCATTTCTATACTCCTGATCATACTCTTCATTCAGAAACGAATAAGCGAATGGATAATCAGGATCATACTTGTGTTGTATTTTTTCAATGGAGGCAAGAGCAGCTTTTGCATCGCCTTCTATTTTTATAAAAAACCGCCACGTATTTTCAGGTTGGTATACAAATACCAACGGCATTATATTTTCTTTCAGATTACCATTATTAAAATCATGTATCAGTCCAATGATTTTTCCTTTACCATTCCACATATCCAGGTCGGTGCCTATAACATTATCACGATCCAGGCCCATCACTGCCATTGCCTTTTCATTGATAATATAGTTGGCAGTATCCTGTTTGTTCATATCTACAAAATTTCGTCCGGCCACTACTTCCATGCCCATGGTAGGAATAAAGTCCTGATCGCACGTAATAACTTTAAACGATACAATCTCATCAGAAGGCTTGCCCGGCCATACCGGGTCAGTAGTAGTATTGTTAATGGCAAATGGATTCTGTCCTGATACCGATACACTTTTAATTCCCTGCAATTGCAGCAGATCGTTTTTAAAAGCAGCATAATTTTTAGAAGTGCCGTCATGCTTGATTAACATCACCACATTTTCCTTATCAAAACCAAGATGCTTGTTACGAATAAATGTGATTTGATTATATACCACTATACTTCCTACAACTAAAACAATGGAAGCTATAAATTGAGCCACCACCAGCGTTCTGCGTAAGCCGCCACCAGTAAGCGATGATTGCGCGTTTCCCTTCAATACAGTTGCCGGTTTAAAGGATGACAGGAACAACGCAGGATAACTACCCGCTAACACGCCACTGAAAAGTGTAATGATCAGGAACCCGGATACAAATAACGGGTCGGTGAAATCCGGGCGGATGCTTTTGTTCGTTAGCGCATTAAAAAATGGGAGCATTACTTCTACGATTGTAAGCGCGAGTAGCAAAGCTATAAATGACAACAATAAAGACTCGCCTATAAACTGGACAATGAGTGAAGAACGCTGAGCTCCTATAGCTTTGCGCACGCCAACTTCACGGCTACGTGTTGCCGACCGTGCTGTTGCCAAATTCATGAAATTTATACAGGCAATAATCAGGATAATTATCGCTACACCACTAAACGCCAGTACATACTCGATGCGGCCGCCTACACTCACGCCATTCTCAAAGTCATGATATAGTCTAAGCTTTCGATATGGAAACAAAAAAGGATTATTGATACAGTCCTTGCAGTTGTCCGTTACAAGATTCTTGATCTTTGTATTGGCCGCTTCCAGGTCTGCTCCCGATTTTAGCGATGCAAAAGTCTGCATACCATTGTTGCCCCAGTTCTCTGCCGACTTATTTTCATTTACCCAAATCTGGTAAGGCAATATATAATCAAAGCGTAAAGAAGAGGGCTGAGGTATATCTGCAAACACTGCAGTTACCGTAAGGTCATATTGCTGGTTTACACGAAAGACTTTGCCTATAGGATCTTCATCACCAAAAAATTTATGTGCAAGCTTTTCCGAAACAGCAACGGATTTAATATCAGGAAGTGGATTCTCTCTATTGCCCTTTACAATGGGGAAACTAAAGATTGAAAAAATGGTGGAGTCTGCATAGAAGCCCGATTCGTCCAAAGATTTATCACCATACTTAAAAAGCATACCGGTGTCCCAACTCATGCGCATGGTCTGATCAATCTCGGGAACTTGTGCCTGCATTACATCTGCAAGCTTAAGCGGTGTCGCCCATCCGGTTTCTATCGTTCCGTTAGAGTACTTGAAGTTACTCATCACCCTATAGATCCGATCCCTCTTTGCATGAAACTGGTCATAGCTCATCTCATCGGCAGCCCACAAAAAAATAAATATACTGGTTGCCATCCCGATCGTAAGTCCGAAAACATTGATGAAAGTATAGCTTTTATACCGAAGCAGGTTTCGAAAAGAAGTTTTCAGATAGTTCTTAAGCATACAAATTGGGTTCAAAAAATGGGTTGATAAACGCTCCGGCAGCAAGCTTTTCAACATCAGTGCCATTAAAGAAATCGCGCTTTTCGGGTGATTTAACAGGATTTTCGCATTCGGAATCCGGTCAGATCCGCACGCAAGTGTCCGTATCCGGTCGGATCATTAATGTGATAAGTCAGCCGGAGCACCAACAACGTTTAACGGTTCAGGTTAACTTCCGGAGATAATCCTGAATATATACATCGACACTCTTGCGTTTGTATTGCATGATGAATCGCGGATGAGACAACGGTATAACTTCACCGAAGAAATTATACCTCTTATTAATTGCTGATAGATAATCGAAATTCTTTCCTTCACCCAGACAATAGCATCGCGCGCAGTTAACGCCAAAGTCAAGTTGCTCGCGGATGCATTGCAACATGAAGGGCTCGACTGCTTGTTGGAGTTCTTTAATATCGTAGTAGTTCAGGTTCTTTCCATCTTTTACAAACCCTAATGGACTTAACGCCGTAATATAGAATTGGTGATAGAACTTTTGCGGGCCACCATAGGCTTCTATCATGGCATATATATAGTTGGCAGAGAGTTCTACTTTCTTTGTAAGATCATTGGGTATACCAATCTTTTCAAGTTTCACCGGATCGGTAAAAGGCACACCTGTGATTCCCCCACCAAACCGTCCGGGGTTGATACCAAAGATCAGTGTGCGCGGATCGTTATCGCCATAGAACTTTTCGTAGAATTGCTTGCTAAGTTTAAATGCAGTTTTATCCTGATACGGATTCATTACTTCCACTCCTTCCGGCAATTTTGCCTGGATCGAAAGAGATTGATAAAACTTCAGGATCTTGCTGGCATTGGACATATACTATATATACTAAGTCGTTATGTGTTATGTACCCTCAGATTTCGCAGACGCGGATCAATGCACTAAAAAGACACGAAAATCTGCAGGATAAAAAAATCAATCACCACTCATAAGTTCAAATACACTTTTGTAAAATTCTTTTTGTTGAACATAGTCGATTAATTCCAGATAAAAAGGATGTGCGCCAAGTGTAGCAGAGTCTCCGATCATGATCAGTTTTTTCTTTGCGCGCGTCATGGCAACATTGGTTCTGCGGATGTCATTTAGAAACCCGACTTCACCTTTATCATTGCTGCGAACAAAACTGATGGCGATAACATCACGCTCTTGTCCCTGAAAAGCATCCACTGTGTTGATCGATATTAAACCATGAAGTGGCTCTATAACAGGCGAAGCTTCTGCGAGCTTCAATATATAGTCTACCTGGGCACGATACGGTGTGATAATCGCCATGGTAATCCGCTGCTGCAGCCATTCTTCAACACCAATCTCTTCTACGAGCTTTTCCACCTGGCGGATCAACATCTGCGCTTCTTCGTGATTGAAACGACTGAGTGTTTCTTTATCCTGTCCTTCTATATACCCTGCACCAGCAGTATCTATATACTCTACCGGTGGTTGATTCGGCCGCAGTAATTCTTTCTTCACAGAATCATGCGCTACAAGCTCATCATTATAGAAATACTTCGAAGAAAATTTCATGATGTCTTCATGCATACGGTATTGCACCTGCAACATTGAAGATTGATTGGGATGCTTTTCAATTCCCTTTTCAAAAAGCGTTTTCGATAACCCGAGTCGTGCCGCTTCGTTTGATTTTATTGTAGGCGGAAGTTGCAGATGATCGCCCGCGAATATGATACGCTCCGATCGAAGTATAGGAATCCAGCAAGCAGGTTCAAGTGCCTGTCCCGCTTCATCTATAAATACAGTCTTGAATCTTTTACCACGCAACGTTGGATGTGAAGAACCCACCAGCGTAGAACAGATTACATCACTGTTTTGCAACAAGTCATTAATGATATAGAACTCCAACATATCCGCATCGCCTTTCAGAATTTTTACCTCCTGTTTCAGCAGCTTGCGTTGTTCGCGTTCATGAAATCCAAAGTTCCGTTTAAACTTGTGCGCCTGGCCACGCAGTTGTTCCATACGTTTTCTGATCTCGCGCAGTTCCGGATAATTACTGTGACTGGCAATGCGTGCATCCATTGTTTTGCTCAGCGATTGTTCCGTTACGCGGGCAGGGTGACCGATACGCAATACATTCATTCCCTGCTCCGATAATTTATCGGCTAACAAATCAACGGCTGCGTTACTGGGCGCACAAACCAAAACTTGTTTCTCTGCCTTCACGGTTGCTATGATGGCCTGCACAATCGTAGTGGTCTTGCCTGTTCCGGGAGGACCATGTATAAATGCCACATCTGCCGTCTCCAATACTTTTGTTAACGCATCTTGCTGACTAACATTTAACAAGGACGCGACAGCCGGGACCTCTGCTATATTTTCATCTTTCGATTTTTCTTTCTCAACGTTATGTTTTTCGCTTTCGGCTTTGAGTCTGAGACTTGCCTCCTCACCTAGCAAAATCTCCCGCAGTACAGCGACACGATTGTCCTCTGCTTTCATGACTTCCTTCAGCGCGAATTCCATTTCACGATACGACATTTCATCGAACATGACATCGACTCCCAGTAAACCATCCTCAAGCCAATCGGGAAGATCATCACTGTTTAGTGTGATGGACATGATGTTGTCGCGTACATAGTTTACCACGCCATTCACATGTTCTTTCTCTGGTTTACCGGATGCATTTGAAAACACGCTCACCGATTTTCCACTTTGAAATGCATGCGGCTGCTCCAGATTATTTGTACGTTCTACTTCTATAATCAACCGCTCACCCGTACCGATATAGTCTCTGTTGAAACGAAGTGGATACCAGGTAGTACCTTCTTTGGTACGCTCATGTATAGAGCGCAGCAAAACTTTCTGTCGATAGTAATCCAGATCGGCTTGTCGTTCGAGTTTAATAAGCTCGAAAGTTTTTTGAAGTTGTTCGTGCGAAGTCATTGAAGACGCAATATAACAACAATAGGGATTGCTGATCAGGCAAGACAAAATCAGGACATAGAAAAAGTCAGGATATACTTCGATGTAATTACAAACATCTGTCTACAAGACTTTTTTCTTTCCTACTCCGGCTTTCTCCAATATTATTTCCAGTGGACAAAATTTAGTAACGGATGATTGCAGCAGGTTCAACCCGACAAATACTGCGAGTGCCAGCCAGTAATTATTTACAAAATAGGCCAGCGTAATACTTACCAACACCAGTGTGCCGGCAACAGCTCTTACAATTCTTTCTTTCATATATTTGGATTTCAGTGTCTATTTTTTTTAGTAATGATGCTCCTATCTATATTTATTGCGCTTCATTTTTACCGGAGTTATTGCGCATCATTCTATAATATAGAAGGGGAACCACCAGCAATGTTAAAAAGGTTGATGTGATCGTTCCACCCATCAGCGAAATAGCGAGTCCTTGAAAAATAGGATCGAACAGTATAATAACAGCTCCCAGCACAACAGCACCAGCGGTGAGTAAAATAGGTGTTGTGCGTACAGCACCAGCTTCTATAATAGCTTGTTTAAGAGGTATACCTTCTTCCAATCGTATGTTGATAAAATCAATTAGCAATACCGAGTTACGCACCATGACACCCGCCAATGCTATAAATCCGATCATAGAAGTTGCTGTGAAATATGCATGCAGCAACCAGTGACCGATCACAATACCAATAAGCGATAATGGTATAGCAGCCAACATCACCAACGGTACTTTAAAATCCTGAAACCAACCTACAATAAGCATGTAGATCATAATGATAACTACTGCGAAGGCTATACCGAGGTCGCGGAAAACTTCGTAGGTAATCTGCCATTCGCCATCCCACTTCAACATAAAATTATCTTCTGACTCCGGTTGCTGATTGTATGATTCTTGCAACGTATAGCCTGTGGGTAATGTAACCGTATGAAGCTTGTCTGATATTTCCATCATCGCATAGAACGGACTTTCCAACTCACCTGCCAGGTCGGCCTGCACATATACTACACGTCTCTGATTTTTACGATATATGCTTTTCGCGCGTGTGGCCTTGCTGATCTTTACCAAATCACCTATAGCAACAGACTCTCCTTGTCCATTCGTTATTCTCAGATTCTTAACATCCTGAACGCTGGATTTATCGCGATCATTAAATTGCAATACAATATTCACCGGATTGAACGATACAGGATCATGTACCATGCCTGCCGGCATATCCGATAAGGCAGCATTAACAGTTGCCACCACCTGCGCTGGAGAAACGCCACGGAGCATCGCTTTTTCCTTATCAACCTCCACACTGTATTCCGGTTGATCGGCTTCCGTCATCCAGTCGACATCAACTACACCATTTGTTTTCGAGATAAGCTCTTTTACTTGCTCCGCTATATGAATCTGCTGATCGTAATCCGGCCCATAAATTTCCGCTACGATCGTTGAAAGTACAGGAGGACCTGGTGGCACTTCCACCAATTTTACATTGGCGCTATACCGTGCAGCTATCTTTTGAATAGCAGGCCGCATTTGTTTTACGATAGCATGACTCTGTATACTTCGGTCTCTTTTATCAATCAGGTTTACCTGTATATCTGCTACAGAATTTCCGGCACGCAGATCGTAGTGACGCACAAGTCCGTTAAAGCTGATTGGCCCCGCAGTACCTATATACGCCTGGTAATTTTTCACGAATGGTTGTTGCGATATATAGTTCGCTATATCACGGGCTACCGCTGCTGTACGTTCAAGCGTTGTACCCTCGGGCATATCGATCACCACCTGAAATTCATTCTTGTTATCGAAGGGCAGCATCTTTACTGCCACCCACCGGGTATAGAAAAAGGATACGGATGCGAGCAATACAATTATTGTTCCCATCATAAAAGTCCAACGCTTCCACCGTGTTTCAAGCATCGGGTTGATAAAAGCTTTGTAAAGCCGGTATATCTTCGATTCCTCCATAGCCGGAATCTTTTCTTCATGATCATCTTTACCACGCAAAAAAAGATAGCCGAGATAAGGTGTGAGCGTTAGTGCTACTACCAGCGATAACAACATGGCAATAGAGGCACCGATTGGCATCGGGCTCATATAGGGCCCCATCATACCGGAGACGAAAGCCATCGGCAATACTGCAGCAATTACCGTGAACGTAGCCAGTATAGTAGGATTACCAACTTCGTTGATTGCAAAGATCGCAGCCTGCAAGAATGGCAATCGCTTCATTTTAAAATGGCGGTGCATGTTCTCGGCAATGATAATGGAATCATCCACTACTATACCGGTAATAAATACCAGTGCGAACAGCGTAATGCGATTCAATGTATAGTCCAGAAAGTAATAGCTGAACAACGTAAGCGCAAAAGTTACCGGCACCGACAGGAATACTACCAGGCCACCGCGCCATCCCATGGCAAGCATAACAAACACCGTAACCGCTACAATGGCTACAAACAAATGGAGTAACAATTCTGAAACTTTTTCAGAAGCAGTTTCGCCATAGTTACGCGTTTCAGTTATATGGACATCTTGAGGAATCAATTCCTTTTTCAAATGCTCTACACGTGATGTAATTCTCTCTGCGAGGTTCATCGCGTCAGCACCTTTCTTTTTAGCAATGGCTAATGTTACAGCCGGGTAATCAGATCTATAGCGCGCAGCAAGTGCTGCGTCATGTTGTCCGTAACCATATACTACATAATTTGTCGGACGCGCTGCGCCATCTTCTATAGAAGCTACTTGCTTCAGGTATACCGGCTTGCCTTGGTTGGATCCTACAATGAGATTCGCCACCTCATCCGCTGAATGTAAAAAACTACCGGTCTCTACAGCAAATGTAGTGTCCTGCCGGAGTATAGTTCCGTCCGAAGCCTGCGCATTATTTGCACGCAACTGATTGCCGATCGACAACAGATCAACATGGCTCCCGGCCATCTTATCTTTATCAAGCATCACATTTATCTGGCGGCTTCGCCCCCCAAGTATATTGATAGTGGCTACATCCGGGATTTTCTGAAGTTCATTCGTAAGGGCCTCACCAAGCTGCCTCAATTCATAGTCGCTATATTTTTCACTCCACAGCGTAAGGCCTACTACCGGTACGTCATCGATAGCCCGCGTTTTTACCAAGGGTATGGCAACACCCGGAGGCATTTTGTCCATATTCTTCATCAGTTCGTTGTATAGCTTTACCAGCGAGCGCTCTATATCTTCACCTACATAGAATTGTACGATGAGCATTGCCTGACCTTTCATGGAAGTGGAGTATACATATTCCACCCCTTTCACACCGGATATTATTTTCTCCAATGGTCGCGATACTCTGGCTTCTACTTCCTCAGGCGATGCTCCCGGATAGCGAAGAAAAATATCAGCCATCGGTATAGCAATCTGTGGTTCTTCTTCACGCGGAATGAGCAATGTGCTATAGCCGCCTACCAGAAGAAACCCGATCATCAACAGGATCGTCAACTTCGACTGAATAAACGCCTTTGCTATATTTCCGGATAATCCTTCTTTCATGGGATGTAGTGTATTCATACTATATATTCAGAACTGGAAATATTATTTAACCGAAACCGGAACTCCGTTGTATAGTCTCCCTTCGGCAGCCAATATATATGGCTCATTTGCGCGCAGCCCTGAAAGTATCTCTACCTGCTCACCGTATGCACGACCTGGTCGCACCCACCGAAGTAATGCAGTAGCGTTTTCACTGATCGTATACAAACCCGTAAGCTGATCCTCATATACCAAAGCCGTGGCCGGAATAAGTATAGTACTATCTATACTTTCTGTTTTATCGGAGGCCGTAATGGACACCTGCGCATACATGCCTACATATAATCCCTGCTTTGCATTTTCAGGAATGCCAATCTTTACCAGGTAGCGGCCACCATTCATCTGCGATGACGGACTTACCTCAGTTACTTTCCCTTCAATATTTCTTCCGGAAGATTTTATTTCTATGGTTGCAGGAACACCCAGGCGAACGTGATCTATATCTTCTTCTGCAACAGATGTACTGATTTGATATTTTCCATCCTGCTCGAGTACCAGTATAGCTGCTCCGGGACTAGCCATACTTCCGACATCCTGGTTCCGTTGCACGATCACCCCGGTAAACGGGGCAACAATCTGCGTGTAGGCTAGCGTTGCTTCCGCTTCGCGCTGCATCTGCAGTGCCGTTTCTGCTTTAGCTTTTGCCGACTGATAATGCAGTGCTATATTTTCGAGTTCTTTCTCAGATGCACTTTGTTGTTTGTAGAGCTCGGTATAGCGATCATAATCCTTCTGTGCGTCTTTCAACGCTGCACCTGCTTCCTCAACCATAGCCTGTGCCTGCGCACGTTTCGCCTGTATATCGGCATTGTGAATTGCTACCAGTAGCTGACCTTGCCTAACATTATCGCCAGCCTTAACATATATATGCGTGATGAATCCCATGACACGGGTGCTGATCACGGCAGTTTCTGCTGCTTCAATCTGCCCGCTACTGCGAATAACGTCATCTGATTTTTTACCAGCTATAGCCACCGTTACTTTTACCGCTGCGTCCGGAGATATAGCGTGTTGTGTAGCATCTCCCGAACAAGCAACAAAAAAAATGCTAACCGGAAGAAACAGCGCTGCTGCGCTATACGAATATATTTTCATAGAAATGCTTTTTTACTTTTCAGAAGATGTTAGAAATTGCAGGTAGGCCACCGTGGTGTTATACTGAAACACAGCCAGCACCTGATTAAGCTTTTGCTGCGACAAGAGTGTTAGTGCCTGCAGTAGTTCGCCTGTGGTGACCAGTCCTTGCTGATAGCGGTTCTGCAAAATGCGGAGTGATTCCGCGGTTTGCTGCACAGCCGTTTCCTGTTGCTGTAAGGTATACCGTGTATCATCGAGTTGGCGTAGTGCTTTACGCAGCGCGAGTTGTGCCTGCTCCTGCTGATAAGAAAGTTGCTCGGTTGCTTTGTTACGCTCGGCGTGTTGTTCCGCAATCTTATACCGTGTAGACATACCGTTGAAGAGCGTCCACGACAGTTGCGCTCCCACCAGGTACGAATCAGAGCCAAAGCCAAACGGCTGCCGGTCGTTGATGAGGTATTCACCAAAGGCATTCAACCGAGGTATATAACTGGTCTTTCCGGAGCGGATCATTTTTTCGTGCGCGGCTATCGCTGCCCGCATCGCCTGAAAGTCTGAACGATTCTCCGGAATAAGCAGGGTAGAATCAAATACTGTATGTACCTGTATTAAAGCGTCAGCTTTATATATAGCACTTCCGGGTGCGCCCATCAGCAAACTTAACTGATCGGATATATTGCGAATCGTACTGCGTGCTTCCGCCAGTTTTGTAGCAACCATGGCCTGCTCTACCTGCACCTGCAGTACATCCGGTTTTTGCAGATATCCTTTCTCAAACCGATTGTTCGTGTCAGTATATATAGTGGCTGCTGCATGCGTTGCTTCTTCCCACACGTGCATCGCCTGCCAGGCCAGATATAGTTGTGCATACGTGTTTGTAATCTCTAACGTCAGGTATTCTTTTGCACGCTTTGTTTTGAATCCATATACCTCCACTTGTTTCTGTGCGGCTTGTCGCGCATATACCTGGTCGGCATTGATGAGCGGCTGCTGCCACTCTGCTTTCGTCATGAAATTTTGCTTTGACGAGGGGTAATTCAATACTTCCGGATTGAAATCATTGGATGTGATCGACTGCTGTTGTAGTTTGAATCCGAAAGCATTCAATGGATTATTGGTGCTTACACCCGTATAACTTAATCGTACCTGAGGCAGAAAAACAGCATCGGTCTGCCGGTATTTTGCACGGGCAATTTCTTCATCTATACCCGATAGTATAATTTCTTTATTATTCCGGAATGAAGCATCCAACGCTTCCTGCAGTGTAAGCGGAACCTCCTGTGCCTTTATGGATGCCGAAACCAGTATAACAGCCCCGAACAGTGCCCAACGTACTTTGTTCATGTACCTTTATTTTTATACAAAGGTATTTTGGCGCTAAGCTGTATACTGTGACTAGAGTCACACGGGTATATTTACTTTTAAAAAAGGCAAATAAAAAAGGTGATGACACTGAGCCATCACCTGTTATAGCACGGTTTGTTGCTTTTCAATTATCTCCTCACAGACTCAATCGTGTGAGCTCATTACGCGATATCGCAATCTTTTTGGAAGACTCCAGTTTCTTCAGCAGTCTGCTGATCACTTCCCTGGAAGAATTAAGGTCATCTGCAATCTCCTGGTGTGTCACAGTAATTTTATCTCCCTGTACAGAATCAAACTGGCGCTTCAGATAGAATTCCAGTTTCTGATCCATAGAATGGAACGCTACCTGGTCGAGCACTTCGAGTAATTCCTCAAAGCGTGAGCGATAGGTTTCCAACACAAAGTAATACCACTGACGATGATGCTGCATCAGTTCATCCATATGCTGGATCGGTACAGCCAGCGCTTTTACATGCGTTATAGCTTTTGCCTTCAGGGCACTGGATTCATTTTTGGTAGCGCAGATCATCGACAGCGCACAGGCTTGTCCTTTTTCCAGGTGATATAGAAAAAACTCTTCGCCATCATTGCCTTCCCGATAAAGCTTCACGCGTCCGTCAAGAATGAGCATTGAGTTTTTGAAGTATTGTCCTGAACGCATCAGCATAGATCCTTCTTCGAAATCAACGACCTGTCCAACCTTTTCAAGCAGAGCGATAAGCTCCGGATCGAACTGAGGAAATAAAGCTTGAAGTTCCATGGCAGATGTACTATATAAATAATTCGAACATCACTCTCAATTCTGATTCTCCAGAAGTTTTACCAATCTCTGCAGTTGCCGCTGATTTTCAGCAGAGTTGATCGTATACTCAATGCTATATTTCTCGCGGGTGGTGAGCCGCCAGCTGAGGGAAGCACGTGAGTTATTCTGGCGGATGCTATCCATCTTCTGAAGAATAGGAACATAGTTCTCCGTTTGATATTGAAGATCTATACGATCTATATCTCCCTTGAACCACGACTTGGCATGTCCGATCAGCATATCACTGTTTATATCCTGAAAGTTTTCGAAGTTGTTATATACACTGCTGATGGGTTGTGTAAAATCATCAATGATAGTTTGCCCTGTTTTTTGTTTGATCGGGTCAAGCTTTGGAGAATCGCGGATCGATACAAAAACAATCCCGGATGTATTCTCTCCAATCCACTCTTTAAACGCAAAGAGGAAGCGCACAGCATCCGACACTCCGAAGTTATCAGATATACCGGCATCCATTATTTTAATTCCTGGCTCAGTAGGCAACGTAGTGTTGGGTGTAATATAGGGAAACGTTGCGCTCATGCGGAGTGCCGAAAGAAAGCGCAGGTTTGCACCGTTGTGATCTTTAAATAAAGTCTGGAAGTCAACACCGCTGATTTTGGGAAACGCCTGCCGCGGAAAATCAGTGATGTCGTAATTCATAAACGAAACCGGACTCGCAGCGATATATAGTTTACGCCCGTCATTTACTACCGTAGGCGTCAGGATCATCATGGGAATCACTGCGTTTTTCTCCTCTATATCATATGCTTCGATCGGCTTGTTAAGAAGATTCTCTGTGATCTGGTTCAGCTGTTCTTCAAATGTATAGCCACGATCGCGGTAATATAAATTTCCACCGTATTCAAATTTTGTGAAGCCAACAAAGAGGTCGTTCGCCATCAAACTAAAAATGAGTGGATTCAAATTATCCGTTGCAATTTTTTGGCGGTGGATCATGGCGTTGGGGTGAATGTTCTTTCCCTTCTTCGCCTGTAACTTTAACTCGCGATAATAACTGGCACCAATCAATCCACCGGAAGCACCGGTAATAAGGATTGTGTTTTCCATCAGCTTCCCTTTCGTGAGACTATCCGATGCTTGCAGGGCTGTGAGCGTCCACAGTGCCGCACGTTTTCCACCTCCACTCGTGCAGAGAAAAACCATCTTCGGTTTTTGATCCGCAGGAAATTTCTTCCGCCAGTTTTCAAGCATCACCATAGTGGCTTGCTTGTCGCGCTGAATGTGTGCGCTATCGTTGAGTTGCTGCAACGCCTGAATGGTATACTCCGCAGGCATACGCTGATAATCCAATCCAAACGCTTCGTACTTCTTGGTAAAAAACTCCTCTCCCACCAGATAGTTGAGTGTTAAAAAAGCCAGTAGGGCTACCGTGGCAGACCATCCTCCAAACCAATACGAAAATGCTCCCGACATCATCACGAAAACCGTAAGGAATATAATAAAGCTGGATGCAGCCGGTAACTGAAACATCGGGTAATCTTTAAAGATGCCGAGTACGATAATGATAATGAAGATCATCAGCTCGATAACCACCAGATTAAAATGATTCTGATCGAACACCTGGAGTACCGTTGCTTTATCGTAAAATGTATTATACTCTACTTCCTTTACTTTAAGATCGTAATCTATGTAATTATCAACCCGTACTTGTTTCTTGCGGGCGATATCAAGTTTCTTCATGGCACTCGCGCGTGTAACCTGTACATTCTGCTTGATCTTCTCATCGATACGACACACCACATATTTGAAGATATCTTTATTGGTAAGCCAGAAGTATCCGAAGAAGATGAGCGTCATCACCGTATATCCGGTTAGCAAACCTCCCAGGTTCCACGCCAGACCGGCGGGTGTGCTATATTCATTGTGTGTTTGAAACTCAATGATCTCGTAGATATAGGTGATGAGAAAAATAGCTGGTATTACACTGTTGTTAATTGCAAATTTTGAAAATGGTTTTGACAACGTCCCGACAAATGAGAAGCGGTGACCATCCGTGATATAGCACGTGATGTGGAAAGCCGTTGTAAACCCAGCCGTTACCAGTCCGAGTATAAAAAAGCTTCGGAAATTTACATGATTCAAATATTCGGGATCGAGGAAGAGATAGGGGATTCCGAGGTACTTACCAAAGCTGCCGGTGATCATTGCGAAAAGAATGATCCAGCAAAGCATTAACACCTGGTTACGCTTTATGTTATTGAACAATAATTGAACTGGAAAAGAGTAAATGAACTTCGGTCCCAGTAAATAGAGCTTGCGCAGCATAGACGGATTTAATTCAAGGTAGTGTTTTTTAATCAGTCTTCAGATTTAAACACGGCCGAAAATTAAAAGTTATGTTTCAATTTGCTGGTTACTTTTTGAATTGATGACCTGATTTTTTTCTGACGATTATAATGCTTTCACAGAGAAAGGTTTACTACGGGGTCGCGCAGAATTTTATAATACCCGAACCTCTTAAAAGTTAACAAAGTCTTAACAGGATTTCGTGAAGCAATTTTTTCAGACCTATAGCACTCTTTATAACAAGCTTGTGTTTTTGAGACAAGAATGCGAAGTAAAAATATTCACGTTGCGTAATTGCTTCCATTAAGTTTACTTCGGCCTCGTGACAGAAAAAACCTTCCATATTTACCGCTCTTCCGCTGGCTCTGGCAAAACACGTACGCTTGCAAAAGAGTACCTGAAGCTTGCGTTACGGTATCCGGAATATTTCCGGTATATCCTAGCGATGACCTTCACCAACAAGAGTACGCAGGAGATGAAGGACCGCATCATCCGCTACCTCGATGATTTTGTGAAAGGCAAAAGTGAAGATCTCTCTGCAGAGATCCTCTACGACTTCGAACTTGAAGGACGCACCTTTACACCGGCTCAGTTCAAAGACCGAAGTCGCGAAGTGCTCTCGCTTATCCTGCATCATTACTCACAATTTTCAATCAGCACAATCGATGCTTTCTTTCAACGCGTGATCCGTTCCTTTACGCGTGAAACGAATTTGCTTGGCAATTTCCGGTTGGAGGTTGATAACGATATGGTGCTGGAAGAAGTGATCGACCAGGTAATGGACAACCTCACCGATGATGACGAGTTACGTGGATGGGTTCTTGAATTTTCACTCGAACGATTGGTGGAAGGTAAAGATTGGGACATCCGCTCTGCTCTGCTCGATTTTTCGAAAGAAATCTTTAAAGAAGAATTCAAGGCTATAGAAGACCAGGTACTGCGTGTAACCGAGAACAAAGAGTTTTTCAAAAGTACACGGATAAAATTACAGAGTGTTGTAAAACAGTTTGAGAGTAAAGTATACCAGGAAGCACGAGCGCTGCTGAAAGAATTTCACGACCATAATCTTTCTGTTACCGATTTCAAGTATGGTAAATCGGGAAGTATATATTCTTATATCGCAGGACTTGAAAATGAAATCAAACTTCCGGGTACGCGCGTCATGGCGATGTTGGTGGACGCTCGGGAATGGCCATCCAAAACAGGTAACGCTGCACTCATTGTCTCGATGGGTAATCAACGCTGGCTGCCACAGCTGGCCGCACTTGTAGGCTATATTGAGAAGGAAAGTATATCTTATTTTTCTGCAGAACAGGCTTTACGAAATCTCTATGTATTCGGGTTGCTCTCGGATATATCAAAGACCTTACGGGAATATCTCCGCGAAAACAACCTGATGTTGCTATCCGATGCACCCCAGTTTTTACAAGGCATCATGCAAGGACAGGATACATCTTTTATCTATGAAAAGGTGGGATCGTTTTACCGGCATTTTCTCATCGATGAATTTCAGGATACTTCCGGATTTCAATGGAAGAATATACTTCCGCTGGTGCGCAACGGTATAGCGCAAAACTACAGAAGCATGATTGTAGGCGACATCAAACAATCTATATATCGCTGGCGTGGAGGCGATCTGAATATCCTCCAGGAAAAAGTAAAAGATGATGTTGGCGAACTGATGATCGATACGTTTCCGCTCGACACAAACTACCGGAGCGCAGGCAACGTAGTAAATTTCAACAATACAGTATTTGCAGCTGCGTCTGAAATCATCGGAAAAGAAACCGGCACTACATTTCCACAAGAGTCGTATGGAGATGCTGCTCAAAAATTATTTCGTAATCCCGACAAGGGCTATATATCCGTTCAGTTTATCGAAGCTGCCGAAGCTACTAAAAATGAACCCACCGAAGAGGAAGGCGAAAAAGCTGGTAAAGTCAGATTCGAAGACCTTTCCCTGGAGCGTCTCCCGGGTATAGTAGAAGACTTGCAACAAAAAGGTATCGCGCTACGGGATATAGCATTCCTGGTGCGCGACAATAGTGAAGGGCAAATGATCGCGCAGTATTTCATGCAGTATAGATCATCGCCCCAGGCAAAACCAGAGTATAAATATGATGTAGTCTCCAATGAATCGTTGCGCCTCGACCAGGCTGCCTCTGTCGTTGTACTCATCAATGCGATGCGTTTGCTGGAAGACGGCAAGAACTTAATTGCGCGTGCACAGCTTGCGTATGAATATCAGAAGCTTTGGCCACAACAGGCGTTTCCGAATCAGCATAAATTATTTTCCAACAGCAAAACGAAAGAGTTCGCGAAGCTGGTGCCACTCCCCTTCACGGAACAACGCGATGTACTGGCAGCCCTGCCGTTGGTAGAACTGGTCGAGAACCTGATCCACATGTTCAACCTCGGAAAGCTCTCCACAGAAATTGCATACCTGCAAGCTTTCCAGGATGTCGTTATTGAATTCGGAATGCGCGAAAAAAGTGATCTCGCTTCTTTCCTGCAATGGTGGGACGACAACAAACATAAAAAATCTATACAGGTAGCAGGTGGTGTTGACGCTGCACAGATCATCACCATCCATAAATCAAAAGGACTACAGTTCAATTATGTTATTATACCTTTTTTGAATTGGGAGCTGAACCATCCTCCGATGAAATCACCTATACTCTGGTGTCGTTCAGATGAAACGCTATTTAAAGATATCGGCTTTCTGCCGCTGAAATATAGCAGCAAGCTGGAGAACACGTGCTTCCACGAGTATTATACCGAAGAACGCAAACGTATATACCTTGACAATCTGAATTTACTATACGTGGCTTTTACGCGTGCTGAACATGGGTTAATTGCCTTTGCTCCTTATGGTAAATCCGGAAGCATCAATCACATTGGCAAACTGACACAACGCGTGATTGAAGGCAGCATGCAGCTACAACAGCATTGGTCTGCTGCGAACAAAATGCTTACCATTGGCACCATTGAAGTACAGCGTACCGAGATTCGCCCAAGCAATTCATTGATATTACGGAACTACTATATAACTCCGTGGCGTGAGCGATTACAGGTGCGCACACGGGGAAGAGAATTTTTCCAGCAAACCGAAAAGCGGAAAAAGATTAACTATGGAATTTTTCTGCATACACTGATGGCGCGAATAAAAACGGAGCAAGATATAGTGCTCACCCTGGAACAAGCCATCAAAGAAGGACTGATCCATCAGGATGAGCGAAGCCCTATTGAAGAATCCATCCACTGGATTGTGAAACATCCTTCCCTTCGCGAAGCATTTGCTGAAGATATACTTTCGAAGCGTGAAGCGTCACTCATTATGCCCGATGGAAGCGAACGAAGAATTGACCGCATTGTTATAAAAGATAAACGCGCCCTGCTGATCGATTACAAAACGGGAGCACCCAAAACGGAAGATGAGCACCAGGTGAAAGAATATCTCACGATCTTGAAATCCATGGGGCTTGAAGAAGCAAAAGGTTACCTGGTATATGTAAACGAGCGGGTGTGTAAAGCAGTATGAGAACATTTATCCAGGAAATAGCAGATACCATCCGGAAAGACTATAGCGATTGGGACAACCTTACGGTGATCTTTCCCAATCGAAGAGCATCCCTATATTTCAGAAAAGCGCTTGCCGAGCAACTCGATGCTCCGCGTTGGTCACCTGCAATTCTGAGTGTTGAAGAGTTCATCGGGTCATTCTCTGATCTTAAAGAAGCCGATAAACTTTCACTCATCGTTACCCTCTACCGTGTATTTAAGCGCGTTACCAACTCCGATGAGAACCTCGATCATTTTTACTTCTGGGGAGAAATGTTGCTGCGCGATTTTGATGAACTGGATAAATACCTTGTTCATGCTGCGGGAATGTTCAAAGACCTTAGTAATCAAAAAGAACTTGATCAATATTTCGATTACCTGACCGAAGAGCAAAAACAATTTTTGATCGACTTCTGGCAAACGGTGGATTTCAGTTCTTCCGCGAGCAAACGAAAATTCCTTGAACTGTGGCAAAGTCTGTACCCGGTATATATAGCCTTTCGGCAACAGTTGATGGAAGAAAAGATCGGTTACTCTGGTATGATCCACCGACATGTCGCCGAGCAAATTGAAACATTAATTCCTGCCGGCAAAAAGAAAGAGGTAGGAATGAGATATGTATTCGCGGGGTTCAATGCGCTTACGGCTGCAGAAGAAAAAATCATCACCTGGTTTGTTCAACATCGTGATGCGAAAATCTTTTGGGATGAGGATGCATTTTATGTAAACGAGCCGCACCGCGAAGCCGGTACATTCTTCCGGCAGTATAGGAAACATGCTATACTTGGACAAACCTTTCCACCGGAGCCTGCGGTATATTTAGGGCAGGATAAAAAAATTACGGTACTCGGTGTTCCTCAGAAAGCAGGACAACCTAAATTACTTGCACAGCAACTGGACGCAACGCTACGGGCACAGGCCGGAAATAATAGTGTTGAGCGTACGGTGATCGTTCTGCCAGACGAGAACATGTTGTTGCCTGTGCTCTATGCATTACCACCATCCTTGCAGGCGATCAACGTTACCATGGGTTTCCCATTGGTGAGTACGCCTTACTATTCCCTTATTGATTTCTTATTTGAACTTCACTTACATAAACGTAAAGACGAATTTTATTATCGCTATGTATTGGCGTTACTCAACCATCCATACCTCAAGGCGCGTGTCGGGGAAGAGGCTGCACAGTGGCGAGAGTTCATTCAGAAAAACAACCAGGTACATATAGCACCATCGTTCTTCGAGAAGAAGCATGACCTGTTGGAAGAAATATTTCGCATCGTACCCACTGAAAACTTTCTCGCCTATATCATTGGCATTGTAGAATCGCTTGCAACTTCCTCTGAAGCAGGCGGACTGATGGAGAAAGAATTCGCATTTCACTTCCATCGTATACTTTCACGTGTGCAGGAATTGACTACAAGCGAACCGATGGAGCTGCGCATGCAACAACGAATGTTTCGGCAAATCGTCCGTGCAGAGAAAGTGCCGTTCAGTGGTGAGCCTTTGAAAGGCCTGCAGATTATGGGGGTACTCGAAACGCGTAACCTCGATTTCGATCATGTTATCGTCCTATCATTAAATGAAGGGCTGTGGCCCGCTGCTCCGCGCCAGAGCTCGTATATACCGCACAACATTCGCAGAGCATATAGTCTACCAACATCCGAGCACCAGGATGCGATGTATGCATATCTTTTCTATCGCATTTTACAACGCGCGGAAACCGTTGATCTATACTATAATACGGAACCCGATGTACTCGGTACCGGTGAGATGAGCCGCTATCTATACCAGCTGATCTATGAAGCGAACTGGCCACACGAACGCAAAGTACTCTACAACCCTGTGCAAGTACATGAAGCCAAGCCGATTGCTATAGAGAAAAAAGCAGATGTACTCGAAAAACTGGAGCGTTACTTTGGCAAGGCATTAACGCCATCAACGCTGAATACATATCTGGAATGTCGCTTGAAATTTTACTTCAAGCATCTTCTTGAAATCCGCGAACCGGATGAAGTGGAGGAAGAAGCAGACGCGCGCATCTTCGGAAATATATTCCATAAGGTAATGGAATTATTTTATCAGGATCTCAGACCACCGGCTGGCGAGTGGTTTGTTAAAGAAGAACACTTCATAAATGTAGGCACGAAGCTGGATCGCTTTATTGAAATGGCTTTCAGGCAACATTTCCATTTACCCGATACCAAGAAGTTTGAATACGATGGAAGGCAACTGGTAGTAAAGGAAATGGTGAAGCGGTTTGCGTTGAAAGTGTTGGCGCACGATAAAGCTTATACACCTTTTGCTATTGAGTTACTGGAAGCGAAAAATTTTACAACAACAACTTCCGTTACTCAACTAGGTAAACAACTTTCAATCGTGATGGGTGGTCTGATCGATCGTGTCGACAGAAAAACAAACACGGTTCGCATCATTGACTATAAGACGGGGAAGGATGAGAATAAATTTGAAGATATACCTTCGTTGTTCAAGCGTGATCAGAAACGAAACAAGGCAGCTTTCCAGGCGATGCTATATGCGTGGGTATATGCGCAGCGAAACGCAGGGCAATCCAGTGAAGTAAAAATCCAACCCGGATTGATCAATCGAAAAGAAATCTTTAAGGATGATTTTGAATATGGGCTATACCTTGGCAAGCATCGGCTCGATGATGTAACTTCGATGCTACCCGAGTTCGACAGGCATTTACAGACATTGCTCAACGAACTCTTTGATCCTACCCAGCCATTCGATCAGACCGATGATCTGAAAGTTTGCAGCTTCTGCGATTACCGCGAGATCTGCGCCCGGTAAGTAAAGTATATGAAGTATAAACGTGTTGATGCCGGTATAGATACCACATCAACACGTTCATAATATTTCTATCTTCCTCCTGGTCTGCGAGGACCATACCATTTTTTCTTGCGGGCAGCGGCATTGTTGGCCGCCTGGCCAGGCCGTTGTGAGGCGTTACGATTGGCAGCAGCAGGTTTCGGCATACCCACGTGTACCATGGCATAGGGTTGATCTTCCACTACCGGAATCTTTTTACCAATCAGTTTCTGGATATCATCCAGGTATTCCTTTTCCTCTTCATCACAGAAAGAAACCGATATACCACTGGCACCAGCACGACCTGTACGACCTATACGGTGTACATACGTCTCCGGTACATTGGGCAGTTCATAGTTTATAACGTGCGTCAGTTCTTCTACATCTATACCACGTGCTGCTATATCGGTCGCTACAAGTACACGCGTCTTGCGAGCTTTGAAATTCGTCAGCGCGCGTTGCCTTGCACCTTGCGATTTATTACCATGTATAGCTTCTGCGCGAACGCCAGCTTCATTCAGCTGCTTCGCTACACGGTCAGCACCGTGCTTCGTTCTGGTAAATACAAGTGCTGTGGCAATGGAATGATCCTGCAGCAGAAAATTTAAAAGCTTCCGCTTGTTGTTCTTCTCTACAAAATATACCGACTGCTTGATTGTATTTGCCGTGGAAGAAACCGGAGTCACTTCAACTTTTACAGGATTACTAAGAATCGTATTGGCAAGCAATGCGATCTCGGGTGGCATCGTGGCGGAAAAGAAAATGGTTTGTCTTTTCGCAGGCACACGTGCTATAACTTTCTTCACATCATGAATGAAACCCATGTCAAGCATGCGGTCTGCTTCATCGAGAACAAGCATTTTAAGGTTCTGCAATTTTACAAAGCGCTGGTCCATCAGGTCCAGTAGCCGTCCCGGTGTAGCGATCAGTATATCTACTCCGGCACGCAGGGCATCCGTTTGAGCACGCTGTGGCACACCCCCGAAAATAACGGCATGCGAGAGGCGAAGATGTTTTCCGTATGCTGCAAAGCTGTCACCGATCTGGATAGCCAGTTCACGGGTTGGTGTGAGGATGAGTGTTTTAATTCCGACAGGACCTTTCACATAAAGTTCGTCCTGGTGAAGAAGTTGAAGTATAGGCAACGCGAAGGCTGCTGTTTTACCAGTACCAGTCTGTGCGCAACCCAAAAGGTCTTTTCGCTGTAGCAAAACAGGTATTGCTTGTTCCTGTATGGGTGTGGGCTTGGAATATCCTTCCGTTTTAAGAGCACGCAAAAGTGGCTCTATTAAATTTAAATTTTCAAATGTCATGTTGAATGCTTGAGTAAGAGAGGCTGAAAAATGATCGCCTCAAAAATTTTTCTGACGCCTAAAGTTCTTTTTCTGGGGAATTAGCGGAATCGAAATGCAAAAATAAGCAATTTGATTGACACTTTAACGTTAAAATTTCCGATCAGCACCAGAAAGGTGTACTGCCTTAACGTTTATCTCTTACATTTGTATCGATTTTTATTTAATTCAATGAAAGAAGGAACAGTAAAATTTTTTAATGAAGCCAAAGGATTTGGTTTTATCAAAGAAACAGCAACAGGACAAGATTACTTTGTACACATTTCCGGATTGCTTGTTGATTCAATCCGTCAAAACGATGTAGTGACTTTTGAGCTTCAACAAGGAAAAAAAGGGGTAAACGCAGTAAATGTTCGGTTAGCGAACTAAGCCCAAGCGCATTTTATTAAGAAAAAGCCAGATCACGTCTGGCTTTTCTTATTTCATGAACACCTGCTCCCGCTTTACAGGTGACAAGTCTTATGACCATCTCCGTGTAGTTATAGACTGACAGCCACGCCATTCCGAATGAATAGTGTGGACTTTTACGGGTAGTTTCTTCTCCGTCTTCTCCGAAGAATTGTGTACCATCCATCCCTTGATCCATAAATTAAATTCAGGGAAGTATATCTATACCCCTATTGATCGTGTGGTGCGCAGAAAAAAGATATTCAGCTTCAGTCGTGCAGCGCGTGAATACGTGCAAAATGCCTATAAAAATAACTTGCTGGCATTATATTTTACCGATCATTCTGGATGGAACAATTAATAATTCCTCCCAACTCACCCATATTAATCGTGGAGGATGACCCGGATGATCAGGACATACTTAAATCTGTGTGCGCTGAAATAGGAATTGTTGAACATCTTATATTCTTCAATGACGGTAGCAGAGCGCTTGATTTTTTACGGACCACTTCTAAAAAACCCTCTATCATTATTTGTGACATTAATATGCCCTTGATGGATGGACTCGTGCTATTGGAAAAAATTATGGAAGAAGATTTTCTGCGGAGGAAAAGTATACCCTTCGTTTTTTTCTCTACAGCAGCGAGTCCTGCACAGGTTCGAAAAGCATATGATTTAACTGTACAAGGTTTCTTCCTGAAAGAAAATAGCTTTGAGGAATTGAAGGAGACCATGCATTTAATATTGCGTTACTGGCTTAAATGCAGGCAACCTAATTCTATAAACCGGGTTGGCTCTACTGCGTAATTCGGAAGAATCACTATATTTCGAGATCGGGAAAGGCTCTTTTAATAAGTAATACCACCTACAAGCAATATACCATGAGTTCAATGTCTCAAAGAAAACTGGAGCTAGGCAATCGTGGCCGGCTAACAAGTTTATATTGGGAAAAGATGATCGCTGAAGTTCAAGACTATGCTATCATTCTATTGGATGAGCACGGCATCATTATGGATTGGAATAAAGGTGCTGAAAAATTAAAAGGCTATGCGATGGAAGAGGCTATAGGAAAAAGCTTCCGCA
Organism: Ohtaekwangia koreensis; assembly: GCF_900167975.1. Classification (GTDB taxonomy): domain Bacteria; phylum Bacteroidota; class Bacteroidia; order Cytophagales; family Cyclobacteriaceae; genus Ohtaekwangia; species Ohtaekwangia koreensis. The sequence goes on along the minus strand of NZ_FUZU01000005.1, from coordinate 476,828 downwards.
TATTTTATACCCCCCAGGATCAACTCGATCGACTTCCTGAAAAACTGATCAATATTGCCAGAGACACAGGCAAAGCCGATCATGAAGGCTGGCGTGTTCGCAAGGATGGAACTTTGTTTTGGGGAAGTATAGTTATCACAGCACTGCATGGAGATAACGGCGAGGTCATCGGTTTTGCAAAAGTTACACGCGACCTCACAGAACGAAAATCAGCCGAAGACAGGCTGACTAAAAAAAACGCAGAACTGGAACTGATGAACCAGGAGCTTTCATCTTTTGCGTATGTTTCAAGTCACGACCTACAGGCTCCTCTCCGCAAAATCCAATCGTTTATACATCGCCTTAATGAAATGGAAAGTGACAATCTTTCCGATAAAGGTAAAGAGTACATGCAGCGTATTGTGAATACCACTTCACATATGCAAAGACTTATTGAAGATTTGCTGACATATTCAAGAGCTTCCACACAGGAAAGAGCTTTCGAACTTGTTGATCTGAATGAAATCGCAGAGATCGTTACGCGAGACCTGGAAGATACTATACGGGAGAAGAATGCAGTGATCGAATTTTCAGCACTTCCCATGCTTCACGTCATCCAGTTTCAATTCCAGCAACTGTTTGTAAATCTCCTCAGCAATTCATTAAAGTTTTCAAAGAAAGATGTACAGCCTCATATAGGTATAACGGCTGAGGTAATATCAGCAGATCAGATCAAAGGCTATACAGGAGACCTCACAAAAAGATTTCACCACATTGCTATCAAAGACAATGGGATTGGTTTCGCTGAAGAATATAGCACTAAGATATTCGAAGTCTTTCAACGACTTCATGGAACCGCTGAATATAGCGGTACAGGTATAGGACTTTCTATTTGCAAAAAGATTGTTGAAAACCACAATGGCATTATACAGGCAGAGGGAAAAGTAAAAGAAGGCGCAACCTTTCATATATATATTCCGGTAACCGAATCAGAAGCCTAAAATATATTCAAACTTTCAAGCTATAGCTATTCAGACGGCTGGCTTCCTTTGTCTTCGCTTTTCTTATCAACGTTTGCCATCACGACTTCATCTTTACTCAGTTCGCGCCATACCAACCAAATACGTCCGCGCTTGTCCAGTAATCAATACCCGGTCACCGGCATTCACACCATAAAGTTTACCAACACGACCGGAAAGCTGCAACGCGGTCATCTCGGTTTTGTTAAGACGTTTACTCCAGAATGGAATCAGGGAACAATGTGCAGAGCCTGTAACCGGATCTTCAAAATGTGTTGCCTGGGTTGTAAAGAATCTGGAAACAAAGTCGACTGAATTTCCAGGTGCTGTAATTATAATTCCACCAGGATCCAGGTTGATCTGATCCAGAACCTGACGGTTGAGTTTTATATTTAGAATATCTTCTTCACGCTCATATACCAATACATAGTCGCGCGCTTTTAACACATCCTTTGGCTGAAGATCTATACCTTGTCGGATGATCTCAGGCAACTCGCACGCCACTGGCATGCGTGAAGGGAAGTCCAACGTATACCCTACTGCTTGCCTTGTCACGGTAAGTAAACCGCTCCTGCTTTCAAAGGTAACAACGTCAGCCGGTATACGAAGATGCTCCATGAGCACATGTGCTGTTGCCAGTGTAGCATGTCCACAAAGATCCATCTCGATGTCCGGAGTAAACCAACGGATATGGTGGTGGTCGCCGGCAGGAATAAAAAATGCAGTCTCAGCAACTGCATTTTCTTTTGTGATCTTCAATAACATATCATCCTCAAGCCAATGTTCCAGGGGCACTACACACGCTGGATTTCCACCGAATATAGTATCCGTAAAGGCATCGACCTGGTATATGTTTATCTGCATGGCCTGTATTTATATTTCACCGCGTGAAGCTGTGTAAAGCTCGTACCAATCCTGATGATCAAGTTGAATGTTAAAAGCATTCGCGATGTTCCGGATACGCTGTTCATCGCGCGTACCGATCAAAGGAAGCGCCCCGAGTTTAATCAACCAGGCTACCGCCACAGATTCAATATCAACGTTATACTTAGCGCCTACTTCCTGTAGCTTTTTACGCACACGTACAGCTTGGTCATCTGTACCGGTCGCTATTCTGCCACTGGCTACTGGTGCTGACGCCAATGGACGCATATAACGTTGCTTGATATAGTCGATCTGTCCGTTATCCAACGCAGCTGTATTGAGCAGGTTCAGCTCAAGGTGATGCGTTACAATCGCAGTGTGCATATACGAAGCCAGCAACTGATGTTGAAAAACCGAAAAGTTAGCAACACCAATATGCTTGACCTTACCGGATTTCATCAGTTGCTCCAGAGCAATAGCAGTCTCCTCGAGGTTTGATATATGATCGAGGTGATCCAGTAAGAATATATCGATGTAATCTGTTTTCAGTTTACGCAGCGAGTTCTCAGCACTTTTTAAAATGTGCTGTGCCGATGTATCATAATGCTTCACGCGCACCGCAGGATTGGTTCCCTGGGGCAGTTGCAAGCCGCATTTCGTAAACAACACTATATCTTCTCTTTTAAAAGATTTTTTGCTGATCAGGTTGCCAAACAATTCTTCACACTGAGAGGATCCATAAGTATCCGCGTGATCGAATGTATTGATGCCTAGCTCCAGGCATAACGCCACGATCTTCTCCATCGAAACCGAAGCATTCTCCAGTTCTGTATCCCACCTGTAAAAACCATATACAGCAGGAGAAACCTTAGGACCAGCATCACTCAAATAGATTTTTTGCATACACAAATTATTAGGTTTACAAGTATCGTGTTTAATATGAAAACAAAAAACAACAATGTGATCTTTACTTTCTGATAAGGGCTCATAGAAACGGGAAACTCCTATCGATTGTTTGGGGCGGTTTATATGCTAACCGTCTTCTGTGGTATATATTCACAGATTAGGGAAGATCGGGCAACGCCGTTAATTAACTTCCGGGAATCTTTGCCAGACCGGCAACATCTCTGCAGGTATATACTTTACATCGCCTATTGAACGCAAGAAATCACGCGCCTCCATGAGCGCAAAGCCTAACAAATTAGAACCTCTCCATGCATGCGGGTCCTCGATATGCTTTGCATCTTGAGCCAATCCGATTCCCCAAATGAAATCTGATGGACTTGCTTCGACTAATACTTTATCGCCTGTGCCCAGCAGGTAATCCTTCAGGAGTTTGTTTTGGTGGAATTTATAGATACAACCTATTTTCACGATCTCGTACTTCCATACATTCCACTTTGTTTCATCAAAGTTTCTGATCTGCCGGCCGAGCGCTTTTACTTCTCCCGGCTTTTCGGTTTGAATGATTTTTTGAAAAATCTCCTCCTCACCAAAGAGCCTTGCCTTCTGAGCCATCATCCAATGCTCGGCGGTTTTATATACGACATCTTCTACCGTAAAAACTGAAGGGTACCATTGGCTAAATATAAATTTACCCACGGGTTCGTTCTGTTTATTGGTATGTCCCCAGAAGAAAATAAATTCAATGGCTTCACTTTTATCAAACTTATCTATAAGCCATTGTGTGTTGTATTTCATTTCGTGTTCAGATATATAATAGATGAGGATTAAAGCTATAAATAGAAATCAGGAAGTTATTCTAAATGTATTAATATTTCGTTGATCATTCTTTTTTTAAACCGGTAGGGCTCTATGGAAGATCTACTTTCAATCAAAGTATTGGATGCGCTGTAGTACTGGATATAGTTATCCACTTGAATTGAATCTGAAGTAATAGCAGTGATCTTTGATTTTGTAACTTTGATTCTCATCCCATCTATAAGTTCCACAGACTCGAGATACTGCATGTTGAACCAGTTGTTAAAACCATTATCCTCCCGATGTTCGATTAATTTTACAGGTTTATTTTGAATATTTATCGTAACGGTATCAATATAGATGCCCCGGAAAGAACGTCTGTAAAAATCAAGAAGAGCCTCCTTCCCAATATCTGAAGATTTCAATTTATTGATTTTACAATATACTATATCCGATCCGTCTTGTGCCAAAACATTGACGCAGTACAGCAATGTAATACTAAGCGTAACAACAATTCTGTTCACCTTAACTATACTTTATTCATTATCAGTTTATCAAAAACTTTTGCCACGCATCGCTTTCAGCAACACGCTTTATTTCGTTATTCCTGACTATCAGAAACTGCTTCATATATTCTTTCAGGTATATAAAATCTACGGCTCTGCCAATCCATCCGAAGGGAGATCTAAATTCAAACACATCAGTCATTTTGGTTCCGCTCCCCTGCGCTTCAAATGTATGTCGATGATTCATGGAGGCGAATGCGCCTTTCAACATTACATCTGTAAATGAAAACGGACTTTGGAAATCCGTGATCTTTACCGTTAAGTATTGGTATATACCGAAGTGTCTTGCGCGCCAGGTTACGGTTTCATTCAATCCGATAAGTCCTGTAGTTTTTCCACGCACAGCCTTCTCGTTTGTTTGAGATGCCGACTGCATGTGTAAATCTATACTTCGCGACAGATCAAAAACTCTCTCCACAGGAGCTTCAATAAATACTTCGAGGTATATTCTGGCCATGTCGCTGTAACAATCTTCACCAAATATAGTGCTCTGATTGAAATGGAGTTTATCGCACAGAAAATTTGATACGTCGTGAAAATCTGCTTCCATGAATGCCAAATGACAAGGCCAAATCAAGCAACCAACCACTGCTTCACTTCCACCCGTGATTGAGCGATACCGGACAAATTTGTGCAGAAACGTCCATCCCCCAACCTGGGAAATCGGACATTCTATTCTCCATTCACAAGGTTTTTTTGTGGCATTTGGATTGACAGAATGCTATTTACAAATCTCAACCTATGCTTAAAAGCTATTTCATTTCCGGGTTACGAAACCTGTTGAAGCAAAAAGGATATTCCTTTATCAAGATCATTGGTCTCGCGTTCGGCCTCGCAGCAAGCATGGTGATCTATCTATATATCGTTGAAGATTTATCGTACGACACTTTTCACACGCACTATGCACGCATCGTTCGGGTACTTACTATAGATAGCGCTGAAGGTGTAAGCAGTAAACTTGTAGGGGTAACACAACCGCGACTCGCCCCCGCTGCCGAAGAAGAATTGCCGGAGGTTGTCAAGAGTGTGCGTTTTACAGGAGGTGGCCGCTATGACTTGAGCTATCATGATAAGCCGTTGAAATGTGAAGCTGCCTTTCGTGTAGATCCCTCTGTATTTGAAGTGTTTGATTTTCCGATCGTAGATGGCGCCACAACGGGTGCGCTGGATAAACCCGGATCTATAGTCATCACACAAACGCTCGCTAAAAAGATTTTTGGAGACGAGAGTCCAATTGGCAAAACGGTTAAGCTCAATCAAAATACGGATCTGAATGTTACGGCTGTACTGGCAGATCTTCCTAAAAATTCGCACTTGCAATTTGATCTGCTACACTCACTTGTACCCGGGCAAAATGAAGATGGATTAAGACAGGCACTTGATACGTGGCAAGGCATTTTCTGCTTCTCGTATTTACTGTTGGATAAACCTGCAAATGTAGCGGAGCTGAATACCAAACTAAAAGCCATCAGTACAAAGAACAACGCCTATCAATTCTTTACACCTGTGGTTCAGCCCTTACAGGATGTACACCTCCAATCAAAAGAAATACTCTTCGAAACCAACGCGAACAAGTCTGATGTTTTAAATGTATATGTACTCTCCACGATCGCTGTATTGATACTAATTCTTGCGGCCGTGAATTTCATGAACCTGGTTACTGCCAAATCAGCGGGGCGTGCAAAAGAAGTCGGGATGCGTAAAGTCATTGGTGCTGTACGCCAGCAACTCATTGCTCAGCACCTCATCGAGTCTATTCTTGTCACCTGCATGGCCGCGGTAATTGCTGTTGCTGCCGTACTGGTAGTGGTACCGTTGTTGAACAATGCCTATCAGCGTTTTGCTGATGTGACCGTTCTTCTTCAGCCACAAAGTATACTAATCCTGACTGCACTTGTTCTATCGGTAGGAATCCTGGCCGGATTATACCCTGCGTTCATCCTCTCATCCTTTAAACCAATCCTGGTTTTGAAAGGAGCCTTTAAAAATTCGGAGGGAGGTATCCGCCTGCGAAAAGTACTGGTCGTTTTACAGTTCACAATTTCCATTGCACTCATGGTGGGCACTGGTATAGTATACCAGCAGATGCGTTTTATATATACCTCCGACCTGGGCTATAGCCGCGAGCAAGTGATTACACTGCAACAAAACGGGCAGATCGTTGCCAATGCATCTACGCTTAAAAATGAATTACTTAGCAAACCTGCTGTAATCTCTGCCGGCACATCTTCTGCGCGTATGGGGCAACAGTTGGGAAGGACGAATATATTTCCGGAAGGCTCTGTCAGTGCCGAGACAAATATCATCTCCAGCATTATGGTAGCCGATGAAAACTTCATCCCTACCATGGGCATCACGATCGCTGATGGCAGAAATTTCTCATTGGACTATGATGATTCTCTATCGATGATCATTAACGAAGAGATGGCACGTTTTCTTAAATGGAATGATCCTGTCGGCAGAAAAATCAGTCTGCAATCCGGTGCCACGGTAAATGATCTTACAACCTATACGGTAGTGGGCATCGTAAAAGATTTTCATTTCGCCACCATTCGTCACAAGCTTGAGCCGATGTTTATGCTTTACAACAAAGACAACGCGTCTATGGCTGTAAAAGTAAAAGCAGAAAACATGAAAGCAACCATCGCCTTCATTGAAGAGACGTGGAAAAAAGTAAATCCGGGAACAACGTTTGAGTATGCTTTCCTTGATGAACAGTTCGCAAATCTATATCGCAACGAGCAAGCCTTTGCAAATATGTTTACACACTTTACAGCGTTGGCCATAATCATTGCAGGCTTGGGATTGTTTGCACTTTCTGCCTTCACTGCCGAACAGCGCAGAAAAGAAATCGGCATCCGTAAAGTATTGGGTGCAAGCAATGCCTCAATCTTCTATAAGCTATCAGCAGAATTTGTTGTGCTCATCGCTATATCATTTATTATTGCCAGCATGATTTCATATTTCGTGATGAGCCAATGGCTGAAAGATTTCCAATATAGCATCTCTATTGGTGCCGGTATTTTTATTCTTGCGGGTGCTTCATCTATACTTATAGCATTAATTACCATCAGTTTCCAAGCTGTGAAAGCAGCACTCAGTAATCCGGTAGATGCACTTCGAAGCGAGTAGTTTGTAAATGTCTCGGCCTCTCGTTGGTTATACATCTGACGATAGGCCGCGACCGTTATGCACTCTGATCAATCAGCCGTATATTCACAGCGTAAATGGTATGATCAGAAGTTATTTGTCCATAGCGTTGCGATACATGGTCCGGCACAAGGGCTTTTCGTTTATTAATATCGCAGGTCTCACTATCGGTATAGCCTGCAGCCTTCTGATTGTACTCTATATCTACGATGAACTAAGCTACGACACATTTCATCCAGACGCGAAACGTATATACCGCGTTGGCTTCCGTGGTATACTGCAAGGAAAGAAAACGCTTTCGGTATATACCGGTGCTCCACTTGCAAAGACCCTTCAACATGAAAGTGATGCTATTGAATCGACTACACGCCTCGTAAGCTGGGCTACGTTTCCGGTGCGCTACGAAGACCGGGCTTTCACGGAACCGAACCTGTTGCTGGCCGACTCCAATTTCTTTCACTTCTTCCAATTCAAACTTATCGAAGGCAATGCCGACAGCGTGCTACACGGAATGCGAAAGGTGGTGATCACAGAATCTGCTGCCAGGCGCTATTTCGATTATAAAGGTGCTGGTGATAAAACTCCCATTGGTAAAACCATCGTGATCGCACAAGGGTATACCGTACGCGTGAGTGTTATAGCTGCTGACCCGCCACGGAATAGTCACTTTCACTTTACGTTCATTCTTTCGCTTGCTTCCTGGGATGAGATCCATAGCGCAAGCTGGGTAACCGGCCGCGCCATTACTTACCTGAAATTAAAACCGGAAGCGTCCATCGCCCCCGTACAGGATAAGCTCCACACATTTGTAAAGCAATATATAGATCCGGAGCTCGAAGAATTACGAAGAGTAAACATTGATAAATTCAAAGACCAGGGAAATGAACTCAGCTTTTTTACACAACCATTATTAAGCATTCACCTGCATTCTTACTTCACGGATGAAATTGAGCACAACGGAAATATACAGTATATATACCTATTTGGATCAATCGCTATATTTATAACGCTGCTTGCCTGCATCAACTTCATGAACCTCTCTACGGCACGTTCAGCAAGTCGTGCGAAAGAAGTGGGCGTACGCAAAACGGTGGGCGCTGCAACCTCGCGCCTGGTAGGACAATTCATGCTGGAGTCATTCTTTTACATCCTCATCGCTATGCTGCTGGCGTTGTTTATCGTCAGCATTCTGCTATTACCATTTAATATACTTGCAGACAAGCAGCTCAGCATGCGTGTGATTCTCTCGCCTACATTTCTGTTGGGACTGCCACTCTTTGCAATCATTGTAGGCTTACTGGCCGGAAGCTATCCTGCCTTTTATCTGACGATGTTCTCTCCTATCGAAGTGATGAAGGGAAGAATTCGTTCTCGCATGCGCAGCTATGGTATCCGGAATGTATTGGTAGTTTTTCAGTTCTTTATTTCTGCGGGACTCATCATCGCTACGCTGGTGGTATATCAGCAATTAAAATATATACATCAGGCCAGTCTGGGGTTTGATAAAAACAATATAGTAAATCTGCTTCATACCCGGAACCTCGGTGACAACGGAGCGACTTTCAAAAAGGAATTACTAAAGCATAAATCTATCCTCGCGGCGAGCTACTGCAACCGCCTCCCTCCGAATATTGACTGGCAATTTGTATTCAGCACAGCAGAACCGGCACGCGACTATATGTTGAATGTATACGAGATGGATTACGATCATCTCCGTACGATGAAGTATAAAATGATCACCGGGCGATTTTTCTCTCCTGAATTTCGATCCGACTCTACGGCTGTAATCCTCAATGAAACTGCCGCAGAAAAATTAGGAATGAAAACGTTGGCCGGAAAAACACTGTGGAGTATATATGGTGGTCATGAAAAAGCGATCGAGCATGAAGTCATCGGTATCATGCAGGATTTTAATTTTCAATCGCTGAAAGATCCCATTCAACCCATGGCGATTGTATTGGGGAAGCAACCGAACTGGGAAATGGGAATTCGCATTCGCGGAGATAAAATGGACCAGACACTTGACACCATTCGCAGTCTTTGGAAAAAGTATTCGCCCGAAGCTCCCTTCGAATATACTTTCCTCGACCGGAATTTTGAAAAGAAACATCAGACCGAAAAACGCATTGGACAGACCTTTATGTTGTTTACGTTGCTCGCCATCTTCATCGCGTGCCTCGGGCTGATTGGCCTCGCGAACTTTATGGCGGAACAACGGACTAAAGAGATCGGCATCAGAAAAGTAATGGGAGCAACAGAGCACAGCATCATCCGTTTACTGAACAAAGATTTTTTAAAACTTGTGCTGATCGCGAATCTTCTTGCATGGCCCGTGAGCGGATGGTTGATGCACCTCTGGCTAAAGCAGTTTGCCTATCACATCGAACCACCGTGGTGGGTTTTCATTGTAGCAGCCATTACAACGTTTGTCATCGCTTTCTTCTCGGTAAGTTTCCGAGCATGGCGGGCTTCGCAGGGTAATCCTGTTAATTCCTTACGGGATGAATAATCGTTGAGTGTTACAAGTTAATCGTTGATCGGAACAATCTGCAACACAAAAATTCCGTTAACATAACTTTGATAACAGCATAGGGGTAAATCCCGTACAGGTTGTCTGAATGGAAACAACACACTGATTTATGAAAAATATAAAAGTCTCCTCGCTCTTCATTCTTCTGCTCGCGATGGCAACCGCTTCATTCGCGCAGGAAGAAATCACGAAAGATCTCCGCTCCTTTAACAAGGTCATTGCTTCTCCGAAAATCAATCTTATCCTCGAAGAAGGCGATCATGAAGGTATCCGCCTGGTATATTCAAATGTATCGCAGGATAAAATAAATATCGAAGTAAAGGGTAAAACACTTCATCTATACCTGGAAGATGCCAAGGTGGTGGACAAGCTGGAGCGCGCTAACCTTCATGGTAAGGAAAGTATATACCGCCATGCAAATGTTACTGCCTACGTTACCTACAAACAGTTAAAACACCTGGAGATCCGCGGAACACAGGAGCTTACCTGTAACAGTGAGTTGAAGGCCAAGAAATTTAAACTTAAAGCTTATGGACAAAATGAAATAACGCTGGCGGGCATGAAAGCTGAATACCTGAAGACGAGTCTCTATGGTGAGAATGAATTAAAGATAAAGGGCGGCACAGCAGAGTATCAGAAATATAGACTTTTTGGTGAAAACAAAATTGACACGCAAGCATTGAAAAGCTTCTCAACCATTACGAATATATATGGAGAAAGTAAGATTAAACTTAGCACACAAGACGAGCTTCGTGTAAATTCCTTTGGAGAGTCACGGGTTTCTTACAACGGAGATGCTCAGGTGAGCAGAGGATTGATCTTCGGAAAAACTCACATCGATAAAATCAATTAATGTTTACTGTCCTACACCTGTTTTCTGTAGACAACCGGTGTAGGACAAGTAAAACTAAATCTTCTTCATCCCCAGCTTCTCGACAGCAAATTTTTCTATTGCTTGGTATATTTCCTCATAATGCTTATTCGTAAGTGATGAGCCTATCACGTGACCACCTGCATCGGGGAAAGGTATAGCTTGCTTGAGATCAGCAGGCGTACTCAGTTTATCATTCATATCCAGCATCGCGCTCACCTTCACCTGAGGGTCCTGCTCCTGTTCATTCTTAAAATAATACAGCGTGAGGCAAGGTTGCTTGATCTTTTCAAAAGTCTCCTTCACCATTGTACTCTCTACCAATTCTTCTAATTGTGGTGTAGCCTCGAGTCGGTATTTGCTATACCAGTATTTCGATTCCTCTTCAGTGTCTTCCGTGGATATACTGTATTTCCCGCCTTTCACCAATCGTACGATATATAGTCCCCAGGGATCGTTCAGTAAAAACGCGGCACCATTGTTAATAGCAACGTTAGGTGACATATTGATCAGCGCATGCACATCGTCAGGATACTCTGCGGCCAGCTTCAACGCCAACGTACCGCCTGTAGATGTACTTACCAGAATTACCTTATTGCCAAGCTGCTTGCCGATGGCCAACGCTTGCTTGGCGCTCTCCCAGAGTCTGTCAGGGGTGAAGTTCACCAACGCATCCGTTGTATCGATACCGTGATCGGCCAACCGCGATAAATATAGATTACAGCCAAAGGTCTTCGCGAATTTCTGGTGTGTCGGAAACCCCTCCATTTTGCTGGCAGAAAATCCGTGCAGGTATACTATAGCATATTCAGTTTTTTGACGGGTACTGTCATGCCACACGATCTCTGCTTCGTTGCCAGGTTTTATTTTATGCTGTGCTTCAGCCGTTGCCACATACTGCTCTAATGCCAGAGGGCTGGCAGGTGCCTGTGGCAGCGTAAGGTTAAACACAGGAGTTTTAGGCTCGGGGCCGAGAAAATAAAGGGCCAACAACAGCAGGATCGGGAAGGTGATTCTTATAATGCGCTTCGAGTTCATAAGGGTAGATTTAAGTAAAGATACTGAAATGCATGTATCATGCTATCCGCCCCCTGTATTACATTTATGTGAATTGCCGCTCATGAATCCGAAGCGAATTATAGCATTTAGAATTTGAAAGCCACGTCCACCATGAAATTGGCAGTCTTCCTGCGTACCAATAAAACCATCGCTTACCAGTACATTTCTTCCGCAAGGTTATAATGTCTACACCCAAAAAAAACAGTACCTATCCCGTTGTAACTGGTTTCACTTACCGAAGGTTGCCACTTTAGTACACACATACACGGAGCAACACTAAACCAGGTACAACAGTCATTCTCCAAATTAAAATTATACGTTTTAAAAGAATACAATAAGATACTTTCGCAGATAGGACTTTGAGTGAGTAAATATATAGTTCACGCAAAATTATCAGGTCTACTCCATGCGATTCAACATACCAGGCGATACCCTTGAGAGATTGGACGATCATCAGCTGGGAGTTGTTAATCATTCAATGGGTGTTGATGACACTTGAAACATATCCGACAAAAATATATTTCGCGCTTCACACGATTTCGATTGTCAGGTGTAATAAAATGTTAAAAGTTTCACTGCACAATGCGAACCTTAAGTGTTTTCTTTGCGTATGGTTAAGTGTAGGGATTTTTTAACCGATGTTACTAACAGAGAGATATATACCCCGCACAAAAGATTGTAGTGAACTTGGACCAAGCGCCAAACAATCTTTTAAACTTAAACGCTGTGTACAATTTTATCACTAAGAAAATGAACTGGACAACATTATATATCACAGGAAAGTCAGACTTCAGAAATGAAGTCATGAAAAAGCTTGAGCACTCACGTCTCAACTTTATGCCAGGCTACACCGGTGGTACTTCCGACAAGGATGTACATGACATGTATTGGGTTGATGACGAAATCGATGTTCGGGAATTTAAAGAAGCTATCGGCAGCAAGCTGATCTGGAAATACAGACTCAGATTCTACGTTTGCCTGGAAGACTTCATCGAATCAAAGAACATGAAGGATCAAGATAAATTCACTCCGGACGAAATTGATCTGATCAATTACATGCAGGAACACGAAGTGTAAAGTCACTCCACCCGGCTTTGCATTTCGCGTTCGCTGATCATCCAATACCTCGCTTCACTTACGATATACATTTGTATATCAATCTATAGAATTCTTAGCTTTCCATTTATCGTATCTTTTCCGAAGCAATATCACTGCGTTAGGACCACCTTTATACTGCCCGAATGTATTTAAATTCAGAGAAGGTTTCTTTGCGTGATCATCCTTTTTATATACCGTGATAAATGCACTCGTAGCACGTTGTTCACCACATCGTTTATCGCCTCCGGCATTTGATCCGGCCTCCAACGCCTGCATCAAGATCAAATCGATACTCAGCGATTCCTTTTGACCAGCAATCACTGCTGCCATTACATCTTTCAAAACCTGTTCACCGGTTAATGTATTGCCTTGCACAGATATACCGGGAGCGGTCAATGCACCACCATACGCATGCGTAGAATCGCCCGTATAGGTTGCAGGGTTTATAATGTCCATCGTAACAACAGCATATTGTTGTCTCTCCGGATCAAAGGAAGGATCGCGCAACGCTTGTATGATTTCTTCAGGTGATGCATTCGCCAACATCATTTGTATACCCTTTGCCCTAGCCTCATTATTACTCATGGCCTGAACAATGATAGCACCCTTGCCGGGAATGATCCTCCCTATACCATAACAGTTTGGAGAACACGATGCACCCGCTGTACCAATGGTTCCTGTTTTTGAATCTATAATGATGATAGACCATGTTGCCTGTGCCTGAACAGACATGAAGACTATAAAAAAAACTGTGATGAAAGATCGAAGTAACACCATATATATATATTGTAAATGACCTTCAAGATACAGTTTAAATCTTTAGTCAATGTATAAAAATCGTTTTCACTGCACTATATACTTTCGATCCGGGCATCGGTGCTATACTTAAAAGCCTAACTTCAAACCCTGCTTCATAGCGCGTTCATATTTCTTTTTATCAAAACGATATAGATAGGGCGCCTTGTGTGCGCCTCCGGTCTTGCGTTCCTTTAACCGTTCGAGTATACCCAGACTCAACATCTTCTTTTGAAAATTCCTCCGGTCGAGTGGTTGATCGAGAATCGTTTCATATAGCCGCTGAAGTTCAGGCATTGTAAACTTCTCGTGGAGTAAATTATATCCTACAGGGTAATCATTCAGGCGGATGCGCAATGTTTCAAGTGCCTTTTCCACCATTTCATTATGGTCATATATCAACGCGGGTACTTTATGGATATCGTACCACTTACATTCATCACTAAGCCAATCGGGTCGCGGACTCACCTTCGAGAATTCTACAAGGGCATAATATCCTACGGAGACAAACCGCTCGCGCATCCAGCTTTTTTTTGTGTCCGGTATATCTTTAAATTTTTTACCACGCTCACGATTCGGTGCTCCAAATGTATGAAACTGCTGCAGGTATATATTGCGTAATGCTGTACGCTCCTGTAACGTGCGCACCGCAGATTCGTCTACGGATTCATCCCACTTTACAAATCCACCGGGTAAACACCAACGGCCATCTTTCCACCGGAGCAGCAACACCTTCAGTTGATCTTCATGAAATCCGAAGATCACACAATCTACTGAAACGCGTGGCACGTAGATCTTATCACCGTTTAGCAAGAAATCCCGAAGTTGCTTTTCTCTATCCATAGTCGCCCAAATATCGCGATTAGCCATCATTTTTTTTGCGATGCTCTGAAATCTTTCATTAAACGGTTCAATGTGTATTGAAAACACATTGAATATTGTATATCATTGTGTACGCATAACACAATAACCAGACGCTATGATAAACCCTTTAAAACTGTTTTACAGTTCGGCAATAGCCTTTACGGTGATGTCGGCCTGCTCTGATAATACGCCCTTCCGGGACTTGAACAAGAATGGTAAACTTGATGTGTATGAAGATTCGCACGAATCTGTCGATAACCGTATTGATGATTTGCTGAAACAGATGACGCTGGAAGAAAAAGCTGGCATGCTGTTCATCAATGGAACACGGATCAATAGCGATGGATCGCTGGATGACAGACCGGGAGAAGGTATGTTTGCCTTCGCTCCTATAGCACCCAAGCTGATGACAGAAAAGTATATGACGCACTTCAACGTGTGGGCTGTGCCGGAGAAGAGAGCGCTGGCCACCTGGTATAACAACCTTCAGAAATTTGCAGAGGAAAAAACACGACTGGGTATACCCGTGACAATTGCCTCTGATCCACGCAATGCTTTCAGCAACAATATATTTTCAATGACCGCCAATGACTTTTCACAATGGCCTGAGCAGCTTGGTTTTGCCGCTATAGGAGATGAAAAGCTAATGGAGCAACATGCAGATATAGCGCGGCAGGAATATATAGCAGTGGGTATACGCGAAGCTTTACATCCCATGGCCGACCTTGCGACAGAGCCGCGGTGGCCACGCATCAGCGGTACCTTTGGTGAAGATGCGCAGTTGTCGGCCAAACTTATCAAGGCCTATATCAAGGGTTTTCAAGGTACTACACTGGATTCAAATGGTGTTGCCTGCATGACAAAACATTTCTCGGGTGGTGGTCCCCAGAAAGAAGGTCTTGATCCGCATTTCGAATTTCAAAAAGGACAGGTATATCCGGGAAAGAATTTCAATTATCATTTGATTCCCTTTGAAGCAGCGTTCGAAGCTAAAACCGCTGCGATCATGCCGTACTATGGTGTGCCGGTTGACCAGACAAACGAGAATGTTGCGTTCTCTTTCAACAAAGATATTATTACGGGATTGCTACGTGACAAGTATAAATTTGATGGTGTGGTTTGCACAGACTGGGGATTGATCACGGATGCAAAGATGGGCGATATAGTATGGCCTGCTCGTGCATGGGGTGTTGAAAAATTATCGGAAGAAGAAAGAGTATTAAAGGTTCTCAATGCCGGCGTTGATCAGTTCGGTGGCGAGAATTGTCCCGAGCATGTTATCAAGCTTGTAAAAGATGGCAAACTTACAGAAGCTCGAATCGATCAATCTGTGAGACGCTTGCTTCGCCAGAAATTTGAATTGGGACTTTTTGAAGATCCCTATATAGATGTTGAGAACGCTATGGCTGTAGTCGGTAAAGATGAGTTTAAAAAAGCGGGTGAAGACGCCCAACGCAGGGCCATCACATTGCTAAAAAATTCAGCGGCGAAGGGCAAGAATATTCTTCCACTCGAAGCGGGTAAACTTAAAATATATATTAAGAATATAAATCCAACGGTAGCGGCGCAATACGGTGAAGTCGTTTCAAAACCTGAACAAGCAGATATAGCGATTGTAAGGCTGAATACTCCATGGTATCCTGTGGAGACAAAAAATTTCTTTGCGCGTGGTTTTCACCATGGTGATCTCGATTTTAAAGGGACACAGAAGGACAGTATATTGATGTTACTGAAAACAGTTCCTACCATTGTTGATATTTACCTTGATCGTCCTGCAGTGATTCCCGAGATCAGCGAGAAAGCAAAAGGTTTAGTAGCAGATTTTGGAGCGAGTGATAATGCTGTGCTGGATGTTCTGTTTGGAAAAGCAAAACCCGAAGGCAAGTTACCTTTCGAATTACCTTCTTCCATGGACGCTGTTCGCAATCAGAAGGAAGATGTTCCATACGATTCCAAAGATCCGCTATATAAGTTCGGACATGGACTTCATTATTAAATATAATAGTTTACAGGTTGTTAGGGCCCGGGTTGTTCCGGGCTTTAATTTTATACTATGCTTTACATAAAAAAGATTGATAGTAGTGGTATAAATGTGTAACATTCAATAACAAATCAACCAACCCAGAAAATGCAATGAAAACAATGCGTTTAATTTTACTGCTCTTCGTGGCAACAGCAATGACAGCAACTGCACAGAAACTTAAAAGTGGTCCTCAGGTATTAACATTCTTTTCAGATGTAGATGATACAGAACAACCTTACGGATTATATCTTCCAAAAAATTATGATGAAAACAAAAAATATCCATTAGTAGTAATGCTGCATGGTGCAGGCTCGAATCACAGGCTATCGTTGCGCAGAGTATTTGGAAAAAGTAATGCGAATGGAGAAAACGATGTTGAAGCAACGCGCTATTTTCCCGAATGGAAAGATGTAGAATATATAGTGGCATCACCGTATGTGAGAGGTACCATGGGCTATCAAGGTGTGGCAGAGAAAGATGTATATGATGTACTCGCCGATGTAAAAAGCCGTTTCTCTATTGATGAAGATCGTATATATCTGACGGGTTTATCCATGGGCGGTGGTGGCACATTGTGGATTGGCCTCACGCGTCCTGATATATGGGCAGCTTTATTTCCGGTATGTCCCGCGCCTCCGAAGGGTACAGATGAACTCGCTCCCAATGCGTTAAACCTTCCGATGTTTTTTCATCATGGTGATCAGGACGCTGCAGTTCCGGTTACAGTATCCCGTGACTGGACGAAACGTTTGAAAGAGATTGGTGTGAATGTATCCTATACGGAGTATCCCGGTGTAAATCACAACAGCTGGGAAAATGCTTATAAAGATGAAGCAGTCTTTGAATGGTTCGGTAAGTTCAAGCGTAATAAATTTCCGGATCGTGTTCTCTTCAATTCAAAGAACTATAAATATAGCAGTGCCTATTGGGTACATTTTGATCAGCTGACTCCGGGTACACTGGCGACTATAGATGCAAAGTTTACAGCACCAAATCAGTTGGAGATTAAAACAACAAATCTTACAGCTTTCACATTACAACTGAAAGGTCATCCGAAATTCAATGCAGCACAAGCATTGCAAGTCACCATCAATGGAAAGAAAGTAAAAACATCTGCCGCTGAAACTGTTTCCTTTACGGAACAACAAGGCAAGTGGGCAGCAACAAAATATGAATTACCTGCCACCGCTAAAAAACCAGGAGCAGAAGGACCGATTGGTGCTGTGTTTTCACAACGGCATGTCTATGTGTACGGCACTGCGGGCAATCCTTCCGAGGCAGAGTTAAAGCTTCGTTCAGAGATCGCTACACAAGCTGCGAACTGGTCTTTCTATCGCAATGCTTTTCTCGGACGCATCATGGTTTTCCCAAGGGTGATGTCGGATAAAGAAGTAAGACCCAGTGATCTTAAAGACGCTAACCTCGTTTTGTTTGGCACGAAAGAAACCAACACAGTCATTGAGAAATATAGCGATCGTCTTCCTTTACAATTGAATGCAGCCTCGGCAAATGATTTTGGATTGCTCTATGTATTTCCGATCGATGGACACTATGTTGCCGTGAGTTCAGGGTTAACCTGGTGGACCGGTGCTCAACCGGGAGCATTGCCTTTCTTGCCTCCTGCATTACTAGCGCTGAATCAATTCAAGGACTATATACTTTTCAAAGGGACTACGGGTGGTGTTATATCGGAAGGTTACTTTGATCAGAACTGGAAGTTACCGGCAGAAGCGAATCAGGCGATGAAGGCTTCAGGGGCTGTGACAGTCAAATAGTTTTTATCCCGCAGAGTTCGCAGATTAACGCAGATTTAAAATACACACTTGTATTTCGTCTACGCTAATCTGTGCGTTCTGCGGATATATTTTCGTTATTTCACAAATATAGCTTCGCTCATTTTTGAAACACCATTCTCATTGAATGCTTCTATCGCAAAGTAATAACTAACGTCTTTCGTCAGCGCCCGAATCTCCAGTGACTCCGGTTGATCTGCAAAAACCTGGTATGTCTGGTATAGTTTATCTTTTGCAATGCCCCAAAGTATATTATAGCCTACGGCACCAGGAACCTTCTGCCATTTGGTAAAAGCATTGCGGGTGTCAAGATCGCGCACTGCCGAAAACTTGAGTGGTGTCTTCGGTATTTTTCCATCCCCATTTCCAAATACACGTATATCGCTGATGGCGAGGTTGGGCGAGGCTACATATACATGCTCATACTTTATATACCGCGCCTGCACTGCATTTGGAAGTTCCAGGTATGCATTGGGGCGATCACGTTTTTCATTGGTAAGATCAACAACTTTGTTCCATTGCTTTCCGTCACGTGAGGTATAAATCCTGAACTGGGTATAGATCTTTTGATCAAAGCCATCGTAGATATTTGATTTATAGTCTGTAAAGTTAACCTGCACCGCCCGCACCTGTTGTTCACGCTGTAAATCAACGATTACAGATTCTCCTTCTTTATTTTGCTTTGCCACCCAGAATGTACGTGGGTTCTCATCCGTAATGTTTGCAACCTTAAACGTATCAAGTAAAGAAGATGCTATAGCAGGTTTCTTATAAGACAGTAACATCCAACCTGTGAAGAGTTCATCTTTATTTTGCCACTTCTTCACCGGCAGATAATGCGGCAGGTCACCAAACCGTGTGTTGGCAAACATCTGTCCGTCCTTATCAAAGCCGGTTGGGAACATCGCGATCCTTCTCTCAAAATTCCAGTTCACAGCAACCCAGGGTGTGCCGGTGTTCCAGTAATTACCATAGTTGTCCTGAAATGTATTACCATGACCCGCCCCGGTTACAAATCCACCTGGCTTGTATGAGATAGGATTATAGGGTGCATATGTAAAAGGGCCGAGCGGATGATCACCTATATATGCACCATTCGCATATACATTATATTCCGTGCCGGGTGCTCCGTATTGCAAATAGTATTTTCCATTGTGTTTTGTCATCCAGGCGCCTTCTGTAAACGGCGTGATCGTAGAGCGATGATCGCGACCGAAGCGCTCCCATCCATGTTCCTCAGGATGCAGATATATAAGTTCTTTATAGCTGCCTTTATACCTGAGGCGGTACTTCTTATCCAACTCACTACCAAAAATGGGATATACGTTGGAAGATCCCCAATACATATACCACTTGTCGAGTTCTTCATCGTAAAACAATGCAGGGTCCCAAGGCCCAATGTCTTTTGGCAAACGTGGCAACCAGCGGTTATAGAAATATAGCTTCCCGGTTTCTGGTGTTGTTGTAAATAAAATTGGTCGCTGTTCAAATGTAGACTGAAACAGATATAGCGTATCACGAACGGAGATTGCAGCCGGGGCGCACATGTCTTCCATCGGCCACTTATCCGGCACTATATATTTCCAGTTCACCAGGTCTTTCGAATGCCAGTAACCTCCGGAGATCGTAACGAATAAAAAGTATTCACCTTTGTGGTTTACGATAACCGGATCTGCTCCGGAGCGATAGGATATACTATCATTCAACTGCTCATAGTTGTAGCGATAATTTATATCCATCGGGTTGCAATACGTCTTTTGTGCGGGCTGTGCACGCAGTATAAAAGCCCCTGCAACTATTAAAAGTGTGATGCTATATTTCATACGTTAAAAACAGGCTAGCAGTCGCGAAATGCGATTTGAAAATCAAAAAAAGAAAAATCAAAAGTAGCAAAAAAGAAAAAGGGGTATACAAAAAAAGGGTATACGGTATAAACTAATGATTAGCGCAATAGATCTTTTCGTAATCATCTTGCTCGTAAATTTCCTTGCGTAACATTTTACCTTCGCTGCTGTAGTAGATCACAACAAAAATAGAAGCCTCCTCCACATGCTTCTCAGTGAAATACATGGGCCGCTCTGCCGAGCCTACATTTACAATATCACTAAAGTTTAACGGGATCACCATACCACGTTTACTATGAATCACACCATAGCTATTGTCTTGCTGGATGATCGCGAGTTTGTCATCTGCCTTGTCTAAAATAAACTTGATACTTCTAATTTTATCAAGCTCCGTTTTTTTTGTTTTCAGATTGTAAAGCTGCCACTGAAAATTTTTCTTTACCCAAGCGAGCGTATCATTCCAGGGTTGTATTTCGATGAACTCAAATTCACTTAAAGGTTTGTTGTCCCAACCTATAAAACCATACGCGCCAGTCTTAAGTGCTATGAGCACGGAACGATTATAAAGCGAAAGATTTTTGCTATACTCTGGCTTGATCAGTTTTTTCTGATGTACATCAAATAGTCCGAATTTTTTTGCTTTTAATAAGGAGACCGTGCCTTCACTCAGTGTACCGATAGCATTATACTCGGTAGTAAGCAGCACTTTACCATCTGAAGAAACGAGGCCTTTTTTATCCTTGCGTGTAACAATAAATATATCTTTACCTGCATGCTGAATCCGATCATAAAGCACAGCAAAAAGTTTTTGTCCTGAATGATTGAACAATGTTTTCTTATCGCCTTGCTCGAGCAGAAAGAAAGATGAAGAATCCTGTGCCGGTATAAATTCAATTTTAGCGGGTTGCTTTACTTTCAATAAAGGCTTCGCGGATGCGCTGCCATGCACAAACAAACTATCATTTCGCGTGCCTATAGCAAAAGTCCCTACGAAGGAAATGGAATCATAGGTGGCTGTAGCCAATAGATTATACAACGGTCTGAACAGGCGCCACGTGGCTGAAGACTTTGCTGCAACCCAAGGTTTACTGATAAGTATAGTATCATACGAATCGGTTGTATTTCCTGCGTGATTAAAAAAAGCTGATTGAGAATTGGCAAACGCTACTCCACCAAAAAAAGAAGATGACAGCGTTTGTTCTTTGAAGGGAACGACAACATCAAGATGCTGATCGAAGATGCCTTCAAATTTTCCGGCCCGTGCCCACACTTTTCCATTGGGCCAAGATTTTACCTCCTCAAAAGTATCTTTCAGTTTAAACGTCTGGCCATCCGCAATGGCGGATATGGCATCCGTTGTGGCCAACCAAAAATTTTTATCACGTTGAAAAATAATTACGTCTCCGGCAAACGAAATATTATCCCATTCGGAAGCAATCAGTAGTCTTCCTGCAAGAGTCCGTATTGACCAGTGCTCATCATTTTTTATAGCTAAAAGTTTTCCATTCAGAACTTTTGCATCCTGTACACAAAGCTCTCCAGGATTGAAACCGATTTTGTGAATCACTTTCGTGCAATGTTGATTTTCGATCAGCAGAAATCCCGATCCTAAATCATCGACCGAAGCAACTTCACCTTTATATACCAGCGTGCCTTTGCGACTTACTATTTTACCCGGCAACACCAAAACATCCTCATCGATGTTGCCACATTTATATTCTGCATTCAGATCTGCAGCCTCCGCAGAAATTATTTCATTTCCCTCAGAGTCCATAAATCCAAAAAAATTCTTCTCCAGAAAAGGAACAAGATATCGTCTGGGTGAGGGATCATCGTTGGTCAGCGAATCATTTTGTATAGCACCATACAACGGTCGGGCTTGTTGTTCGTCTGCCTGCAAGTAATATAGCAGTCCATGTGCTTGCGAGTAAAAATTACTTTGAGGATATCGCTGCAAATACTCTTTAAAACTTTCAATAGTACCGGGTGCTGTTGAAATCTCGAAAATATTTCGCTCTGCTTCTTTCCTATAGGTTGTCTGCGGATAGTCTTTCAGAAATGCTTCATAACTCGCCAACCGTTTGTCACGCGTCTTATCTTCAAATAATAATTTTTCATATAGCGACTTTGCATCTTCAAGTTCGCGCGCTTCCGGATATCGGATGATGAAAGAAGAAAATGCCTGATATGTATTCATCGTCACGGCGTCAGCAAATGCAGCTTTACTTCGAAGTTCAATTGCCTGTGAGCGTTGCTTAGCGGCAGGAAATTTTTCTATAAAATTGGTATAGGCGGTTTCTGAATTCGATTGTTGTGTGCGGTTAAAGGCTGCACTATCAATCTGTTCAAGCAGACGTATGATAATCATACTGTCTAGTGGAAAACGTTTTATTTTCTCACGTTGCTTCGCCGACAGCTTGCTATAATCGCGAAGTGAAGCCTCCGTATAGTAGTGTGCGGAGTCCAAATGAAAATCCGGGTTGCCCGGAGAAAAAAAATAGCGAGCCATAACATACTGACCTGTAGTATTTATGCTGTCTTTAGTCAGAATTTTTCTTAGTTGTTCATGTGCCCGCGCCCATTTCTGCTTTGCAAGGTTGCTCAATGCATTTCGCTCTTGCGAGATCTGTGCTTTGAGGTATCCTGATAACAGCATGACAACGCATAGTATGGTAAGTTTCCTGATCAATGTGCTAATGTGCTTCGACTCTGGGTAAAACTACAAACCTTCAACGTAAGATTTATTCGTGACAAAGCTTGTCAATATTGGAACATGTAATAAATTTTGTAAATTTTCAGGATGTTAACTGTCCGACATGGCCAAACTTAAGAATATTATCAAGCAATTATCAGAGAAGGACTTTAAAGCAATTCATGATTCGCTCATTGAAAGTAATGCTGAAAAATCCGCGTACCTGCTGAAGTCACTCCGTGAACGACAACTTTCAGACAACAAGATTATGTCGGAGTTGGAGGTAAACGCTAATGCGTATTATACTTTACGCTCACGACTAAATTTGAAGATCGAAGAATATCTGATGGGGCAACTGGAGAGTCCTCGTACAGATGTACTTCGTAAAGTAGCCAACATTACCGAAGTTCTCTTCACTAAAAAGAAAGCGATCTCGGTTGCTACTCTTAAAAAGTTAGAGAAAGAACTTCTCGACTATGATCTTGCCAACGAGCTGACTGTCATTTACAAATCTCTCAAGAAGCTCAACATCAATTCACCAGATTACTTTCAATACTCGCAATTGTATAACCGACATGTTGCCTATATGCTGGCGGTTGACAAAGCAGAAGATCTGTTAGCCGACTATTTTAAAAAGTATGGTGACTATATGTTGAATGGTGGTGATGTTGAAAAGCTCGGCCTTGGCCTCTTGATGAAAGAGATGCAGAATGTTGCCAAGCTCTACGAGTCTCACCGCTTGTACGTTTATCAGAGTTGCATGTATATCTTCCACCGCTTGTTTGTTGAAGTGGATGATAACATGAACCAGGAAGGCGAATCGATCGAAGATATTTTTGACAAAGTTCAGAAGATCTTTGAGAGCTACCACCTCGACTCTATTTATTATCACATCAACCTGGTGTTCGAATTTTTGAAACTCGAATACTATAATCACTACAAAGTATATCGCCAGGCTGAAAAATATTACGAAGAAGTAAACGATGCGTGTGCTAACCTGATGGTGAACTACTCCACGTATACGTTCCCTTCGCAGTTCCTGCTTTCAAAGCTTGATCGCCACTTGCGTACCAACACAGAAGCTGAACTCTATTCTGAAAATGAAAGTATATTCATTGACTACGAAGTAGATACAATGGATATTCCCAAGCATATTGTTTACACAGTATATCGCGCGCTGTCGTCTTACTATATCGGTAAGTTCGAAGAATCGGCACGATTGATCAATGGATTATTGAACGATGTGAGCTTGAAGAAGTATCCGTATGCTCAGCTGGAAATCAAATCTTTACTCGCACTGCAGTATACGCTGATGCGTGATGTTGAACTTTTCAATCAGCTATCGAACAGTATTCAACGTCAGATCCGTTTATTCGGAAAAGACAGCTGCGAGAATATTCAACTCTTTTTAAAGATCCTGAAAATTTCTACGAGTGAGGCGAAGAAAGAAAAAGCCAAGAAGATCACGGCTGTTATTCCAAGACTTAACTCGTTGACAGTTTCTTACTTCGCTCCTACCAAGCTTGTAAAACTGGACGACCGATTTGTAAACTTGCTGACGGAGTTATAAGACAGAAAATATATTCAAGACAAAAGCCCTTTCCGAGATCTCGGAAAGGGCTTTGCTTTTTTGGTGGAATTAAAATATTTGCAAGCTATACCTCAAGCTTCACTATGCTTTCATGTGAAAGCGGCTTGTTCAGGTATAGTTTTACGTTGTCGTATTTTTTTGAGCGATTGAAATCCTGCGGGTTGATAGACGATGTCAGCATTACAATCTTGCACTTCTTCTTTGCCGTGTTCGAAAGTTTCTCGAATTCATCCAGGAATTGGAAGCCATCCATCAGCGGCATATCGATATCGAGGAAAATCACATCTGGCAAAACCTGATCCGCTACATCGAGTTTCTCCATGTTTTTTAAAAACTCAATGGCACTTTTCGCACCGGTATGCGTGTAAATATTTTCAGTTACAGAAGCCGCTTCAATCATCTTCTGATTAATGAGGTTGTCTATCTCATTATCATCAATGAGCATGACGGTACGATATTTTTTTCCTGCCATAATTTTTTAATGCTTTATAAAAATAAGGTATTGATCCTTATTTGCAAAAGGCTCTAAATATCAAATTTGATTCCTTGTGCCAATGGAAGGCTATTTCCGAAATTGATTGTGTTCGTTTGCCTGCGCATGTACACTTTCCAGGCGTCAGAGCCGGACTCTCTTCCTCCACCAGTTTCTT
Organism: Ohtaekwangia koreensis; assembly: GCF_900167975.1. Classification (GTDB taxonomy): domain Bacteria; phylum Bacteroidota; class Bacteroidia; order Cytophagales; family Cyclobacteriaceae; genus Ohtaekwangia; species Ohtaekwangia koreensis. The sequence goes on along the minus strand of NZ_FUZU01000005.1, from coordinate 451,739 downwards.
TCTCTCCACCAAATGCTCCACCAATTTCAGCGCCTGATGTTCCGATGTTTACATTCGCAATACCGCAATCAGAACCTTCATTGGACAGGAATCGCTCCATATCATACATACTTGATGTAATTATAGCTGACGACAGACCTTGCTTTACACCATTCTGTAACTCGATGGCTTCCTCTAATGTTTTGTATTTGATGAGATAAAGTATCGGAGCAAAAGTTTCCTGCTGCACAATATCAAGATCATTGCTTACTTCTGCTACTGCTGGTTTTACATAGCAGCCCGATTCATATCCTTTTCCACTAAGGACGCCTCCTTTAATCACAAAAGTACCGCCTTCTTTTTTAATTTTCTTCAATGCATCTTCATAAGACTTCACAGCTTGCTTGTCGATAAGCGGACCAACATGATTTTGTGTATCCAGCGGATTACCGATGTTGAGTTGCGCGTATGCTTTCGACAGACGTTCCTTCACTTCATTATATACACTTTCGTGGATGATCAACCTGCGTGTAGTTGTACAACGTTGTCCTGCAGTACCTACAGCTCCGAAGAGTGAACCACGAATCGCTATATCCAGATTTGCATTTTCCGTTACGATGATGGCGTTGTTACCTCCGAGCTCAAGCAACGCTCTGCCAAGACGCCCGCTCACTGCACTCGCTACTGCTTTACCCATACGCGTAGAACCGGTAGCCGATACCAATGGAATATTTTCATTCTGTGCGAGCCACTGTCCAACGGTATAATCTCCATTTACCAAACCTGAAACACCTTCAGGCACTTCATTCTTTTCGAACACGCGCTGTACTATAAGTTGGCAGGCTACACTGCACAATGGTGTTTTTTCTGAAGGCTTCCAGATACAAACATCACCGCATACCCAGGCAAGCATAGAGTTCCATGACCATACAGCCACCGGAAAATTGAAAGCAGAAATAATTCCTACGGTTCCAATAGGATGCCATTGCTCATACATGCGATGATTAGGACGTTCCGAGTGCATGGTAAGTCCATGAAGCTGACGGGAAAGTCCTACCGCGAAATCGCAGATGTCAATCATCTCTTGTACTTCGCCTAAACCTTCCTGGTATGATTTACCCATCTCGTACGAGACAAGTTTACCCAATGGTTCTTTATACTCGCGCAGCGCTTCTCCGATCTGCCGCACGACTTCACCACGTTTCGGTGCTGGCCATTTACGCCATTCACGAAATGCTATTTGCGATTGCTCTACTACTTTGTTAAATGATTTTTCATCGGTGGTATATACCGAGCCAATGAGTTTGCCATCCGCAGGAGAATATGATTCTATGGATTCACCGGATGCCTTATACCATTTCTTTCCTGTAGAAGTACCCGGATTGTTTTTCTTTAAACCAAGTGTATCGAGTGCTTCTTTGATGCCGAAGTTTTTCATCTGTTAATGATTAATTGTGTTGACAGATGGAATGCCCTGCCATCGTATTTTTTTAAGATCATAGTAGTACAAGTGCTTGGGCATTTCATGTGGTTAATGAGATGAGCGCACAAAGCTAAAAAACTAAATTGAAAATGACTTACATCGTTTTTGCTACCATTCCATGCCGTATGTTCCTTTTTCACCACCAGGATAAAACCCTTCGATGAGGATACCACCTTTTTTGAAATCGAGAATGCGATTGAGATCCTCCACGTTGTCCACCGGAACCTTATCTATATAGGCAATGATAAAATTATCTTTGATGCCGGCTTCTTTCCATTTACCAGCACTAACATTTTTTACGCGAACGCCACCTTCCAATTGAAGGGTTGTTAATTCCTTGTAGGGAACATCTTCAACTGTAAGACCTGTGAGTTCATAAAGTACTTCCTTCTTGGCTACTTCCAGGCTACCATTATTATTCTTGAGTTTGGCTTTCACTTCACTGCGTTCGCCATGGCGCAAATAGATTACGTTTATTTCTTTACCTGGTCTGTTGCGCGCTACCCACTCCTGTAACTCGGAAACGGAATTAACGGCATGACCATCTATACCTATAATAACATCTCCTGTAAGAATACCACTTTGCTCTGCAGCACTTCCTTCGTTAACACGATTTACCAGCACACCCTGGTTTACTTTCAGGTCAAAGTCTTCGGCTACATTTGCATTTACATCTGTGATTACAATTCCTAACAGTCCACGTTGTACTTGTCCGAATTCTAGCAGATCGTCCATCACCTTTTTTACAAGACTCACCGGAATTGCAAATGAATATCCCTGGTAACTTCCGGAAGAAGTAGCAATGGCAGTGTTCACACCAATCAATTCTCCTTTGAGATTTACCAATGCACCTCCGCTGTTACCCGGATTTACTGCGGCATCCGTTTGTATAAAAGATTCTACCTGAAGATTATTACGATCACGAAGTATACCAATGTTACGCGCTTTGGCACTTACTATACCTGCTGTAACAGTAGAGTTAAGATCAAATGGATTTCCCACGGCCAATACCCATTCGCCCGGAGTGATGGCATCTGAATTTCCATATTTTATAAACGGAAGATGATTGCCGCGAATTTTTAACAAGGCAAGGTCTGTGGTTGGATCTGCACCGATAAGCTTAGCATAGTAGCGCTGATTGTTGTTCATCACAATCTCGATGCTACTCGCATCTTCGATCACGTGATTGTTCGTAACAATATAGCCATCATCTGAAATAATTACACCTGAACCTGATGACCTTACCGGAGATTCAAAACGTTGCTGAAGCGGGTTGATACTAAAGTCGCCAGGACCATACGATGTCTGAATATGTACAACTGAAGACGTTACCTTCTTGGCAGTTGCCAGAAAATCCAATTCCTTCGGAACACGATACGCTGTATCGGATGAGTATCCTGCCAACACAAGTTGTTGTCTTCCTTCTATAGATTGATACGAGGCGTTTGAAAAATCAAGAAACCGGATCGTAAAAATTGAACCGATAATGCCTCCTGCACATGCAGCAAAAACAACAATAAGTATCAGAATAGATCTTTTCATAACCCAACAATTTTTAATTCAACAGATATTCTCCCCGGAAAGTTGGCGGCTTACAGAAAGTTAATATTTTCTTTTCGGATCACAGAGGTCTGTGGATCAAAGATGATCCTATTTTCTATTGATAAAGTATGGGAACGATGAAACGTTTAAAAAAATGTATCAACGTGACAACAACACTAAACTTCACAATGAGATACACCTACGATTTATATACCTATAATAAAAAATGACTCCCGGGAAGCCGGGAGTCATAACCACCTAATCTAACCTCAACCCTAATCTTAATTAACCTTGATGGTTGTCTTTAAAGTTTTCTTCTCATCCTTCGGTACATTGATTTCCAGTATACCGTTTTCATATTTCGCTGTGATGTTGCTTGAATCAACATTTTCAGGCAATGTGAACGAACGGCTGAAAGTACCATATTGTGTTTCTATTGAATGGAAGTTATTTTCTTTTTTCTCTTTTGTGAACTTGCGCTCACCACTGATGGTCAACAAGCTGTCATTCAAATCCAGTTTGAAATCTTCTTTTTTCATACCTGGAACCGCCACATGAATTTCGAAAGCTTTCTCAGCTTCAATGATGTCTACACGTGGTACAAAACTGTAGGCAGAACCACCCGAACGACTTACCGATTCGTTGAAGAAACGATCGATCAGATTGCTGAACGATGTAGGTACAAAATCATTCAGTGCGGAGTTATAACGTACGATGCTCATAGTATTTTAATTTTTAGTTGTTTTAAAATCTTTGATAAGCCTATCTGTAAAAAATGTACCGATCCATTTTTTCGGCAAAACCAAGCCATATTGACTTGTTTTTGAAGTAAAAACGACAAAACAAAGACAAAATGTCTTTGTTTTAAATGAAAACTTGTCTCGGATCACTGATTCTCAAGCTTCTTCCAATGTTCATCTGCTTTCAGTATTAGCTTCTCGCGTTGCGGATTCCATTGCTTTTGCACATCGCTGTTATAGTTGAGGTAAAGCTTTCCATCAACAATCGTCCATGCATCGGGTTGCGTGTTGGCTTTGTAGCCATTCGATGTTCCATAAGCACAATAACCTCCGTACTGAGGAGCGTATTGCTGCGGCTTTGCTTTGAACAGATCGAGATTTTTTTGTGATGCGAAGTACCAGGTAGCATCGTTCCACTGAAAGGTATATTTAGCGTTACCTCTCACCGGCTTTGCTTCTGTAAAGTAGGCTACGGGATCGTATCCGTGAATAGCACCTTCATTGGTGGTGAATACTTTCTGCGCCAGCGACATCTGGCTTACCAGCAAGAACAAAGAAAACAAAATTGATTTCATATACATATTCATGATCGTTTAGGAAAGAAAGATGCTTATTACGAGTGACCTGGAATGTCGGCCAACCGTCATTGACATAAATTCTCACAAGCTTTTTTAATGATACAGACCGCCAAATGTGAAATCTTTTATAAGTTTATTTATGCCGCTCTGAGCACACAACTTTATATTCATCCGTGCCAAATCTTCGAGACAGCTATACCTATGGAGAAGGTATATAAAGAAGCGTCTTTATGTTTGAAGAATTCAATTTCACAGACTCGTTTTTAAACACTCATCTTTTTAAAGTATATACTAAAAAAAATTACCGTAGAGTCCAATAATATATCGAACGCTACGGTAACTTAAATAAATGTAAAATTGAATAGCCGTTTACTATCGGATAGCAGTAATGGCCTTCCACATCTGTTCGGCAACAAATTGATTTCCCTTCTCATTGAGGTGAACGCGATCGGAAGTAAGTATACCGGATTCCTTATTCTCTTTGTTGTACTGCTTGTTATACTCCAAAAATGCAGTACGCAGGTCTACCAATGGAAGCGCATTCTTTTTAGCAATGCCACGAATGATATTGCTATATAGATTCAGGTCGCCATCGAGCTCGTTACTCGAATCTGTTCGCTCTCCGATTACAGCCGGTGTACAGATAATAACTTTAGCACCCTGTGCCTGGATTTTTTTAATCAGCGCATTATAGAAGCCTTCAAACTTGTTGGCGTCTGTGCCGGTACCATACGTACGCTTATGCCACACATCGTTTACGCCAATATATAGTATCACTACATCAGGCTTTTTACTCAACACATCATCCTCTAAACGTAAATACAAATCATATACTTTGTTACCACCAATACCTGCACCTATAAAATCATACTGCGCAGCAGTGCCATCTTTAGCAGCCAACTCGCTGATGCGTGTGATATAGCCGCCAGGTTTTACACCAGCTTCGGTAATGGAATCACCAAAAAATATAACTTTCTTTTTTTGAACAGGCATAAACGAAGTCAACGTAAAAAATGCCAGCATGATCATAAAGGTTGTAGTCTGTTTCATGTTCGTGGGTGTTATAGACCTAAATATACATGAATACAAATTAAAGGAACGACCGTTTAAAAAAGCAAAGACATCAAAATACAATCTATACTTTGATGTCTTTGCAGAATTACAAAAAGTGAATGTTACCCTTCTACCAGTTTTATAGAAGCAGAGTTTATACAAAAACGCAGGCCGCTAGGCGGAGGTCCATCCGGAAATACGTGGCCCAGATGTCCATCACATACATTGCACATAACTTCGACACGATGCATGCCATGGCTGCGATCACTTTCATACTTGATCACGTTGTCTTTCACAGATTCTGTAAAACTTGGCCAGCCTGTACCCGACTCAAACTTCTGGCGCGAGTCGAACAAGGGAGTGCCACAGCACCGGCAAGCATATAGTCCCGGGTCGTGTGCCTCACAATATTCCCCGGAAAATGCAAACTCGGTACCCTTTTGCCGGGTGATCCTGAATTCTTCGGCTGTTAACTCCTTCTTCCATTCTTCATTGGTTTTCTCTACCCGTCTGTCGGGAGTAAGGTTGCCTTTCGTGGCATAATTTAAAACGTCAGACCAATTCATACTGTATAGATTTATGCGGATGGTGGTAGCTCCCTGCTACCCGATGTGTAAAAATATATCCTGCCATAATTTTACAGGATATATTCCCATTAGTAACATATTTTTCAGGAATTAGTTTATCCTGACCAATTTATACCTGCGCCATACTATAACTGAAGATAAACAAAAAAGGCCTGGCAAGAAATTCTCACCAGGCCAGCCTTACCAAAACCAAATTAATCCTACGGCTATTTTACAGTGACAGTAGTTCGTATTACCTGGGGATACTCTTTTTGTGAAGTAATCACCATATCGAATACTATAGCAGTACCGGCTGCTGCCGATACGCTATATTGAACTTCGTGCGTAATCTTCTTTTCTTTTGCTGCGCTACTCTCGTCGAAAGATTGTACATCTATATACGCTTCAGAACCTACCTTGGCTTTCAGCACTACGGATTTAACCGGATCATCGGAAGGATTTACAAATGAAACGGTGGTCGTTATCGTCTCTGATACAACCGGTTTAGTATTGGACACCGTTATACTGGCAACGGTAGAGGTAGACGTCCCTTTCATTTCATAATCGGGGACAATCTCATTATCATCGCACGACATGAACGCAACCAGCAAGATTAAGATGCTTAGATTTTTTAAACTATATATTTTCATACTGCAATGCTTTTAATTTTGAACATCCCACCACATCCTGTCTAACTGCGTAACCGGAGGAACATTGGCAACGTTTCGTCCCGTTTCAGAATCGGGATATACCAGGCGCCTTGCAAAATTACCATTCAGATCAGGATTGAGATTTGCAGGAACGGTCATGTCCTTATATTGAAAGTTATACCGTCTTGCATCCGTCCACGCTTCAGGGTGCAGGAACATCGCTATATACTTTTCCTTCATAATCAAGTCGATGGATATATTGTCGCTGCCTACGCTAACGGACTCATCATTTATATAATCATCACGGTCTTCGTCTGCAACGCCTACCATATCCATGTGTGCCTCTATACCTTCCAGGTACGCCTGGTAGGCACGCGGCTTGTTGTCGGCAGCCAACGCAGCTTCCGCTTCTATAAATTTCAACTCGGCATAGGTAATGATCAGCATTGGAGATGTATCACTGGCATAATATGTTCCCCGCTCCAGTACAGAACGTTCGCCACTCACGTCAGCTCCGCCTCTTCCTGCTCCGTTGGGTACCCCTACAAATGTACCTTCATCGGTATCTCCAAACATAAAACCCATGCGTGGATCTGTCACACCATAACTTGTGCCGTCCATGGCTTGCACAAGTTGCTCTGAAATCCATCCATCCAGAATGAGAGACTCCTGATTACGGGCTACAGAGGCCCAGGGATTAAACTCAGTATCAAAATATACTATATCTGCATTATCAGCATTGCTTGAAAAGGAATTGTCCACAGCAGCCAGTACTTCTTCCGGATCATAACCCGGTGTTTTGCTCAAATGCAGCAAGGTGCGCGCCTTCAACGCATATCCCATCTTTATCCATGCCGAAACCTGTGCTGCTTCATCGGGTCTGTCGCCATATATAAAATCCTGTGCGCCCAGCGCGTACGTTGACTCTGCTTTACTTAATTCAGCTATACCATCCGAGATCAACGTAAGAATTACAGGGTATAGATCGCTATCTTCATCATACGCGGGTGTAACGGTTTCAGCAAAAAGCGCTTCGGTATAGGGCACATCTCCCCAGGCATCCACGATCAATTGAAGATGCATAGCTTTCAATAATTTCGCTGCCCCGGTATAATGCGATGCTCCGGATTCTATCGCCTGCTTTTCCATATCTGCAATGTCGCCCAGTGTATGGTATAATAAGAACCAGGCATTGTCATAAGCAACAGGCTCTTGTATATCCGTTGATCCGGAAGGATTCGGTGAGGCCAGGTACTGCACATAATACGAGGTTATCCCTCCTATGGCCTGTATATTTTCACCGGTAGCAAAAGAAGCGGTCGCCATCAGAGAACTCAGCGGTACAGTGGTGGGTTCATTGGGATTATCATTGACATCCAGGTAATCGGAACACCCTGCTATACCAATCGTTGAAAGAATTATGAATATATACTTTGTTATTTTTCTCATACCCATCGCATTAAAGTGTAAGATTCAAAGAGAACACAGTCGTAGCGACACCCGGATAATCAAGTCCTGAAAAACCAGTAACATTTGTACCAGCACCTCCACTAAAGGATTCAGGATCGTATCCGCTCCACGGTGTCCAAAGAATTATATTGTTTACACTGGCTGAAAACGTGACAGCCTGGAACGGTGACTTCGTTAAAATTTTAGCAGGCAGGCTATAGGACAAACTCGCACTGCGAAGCTTTACAAAAGATGCATCCTGTACAAAAGGCTCTGATAATCTTCGTAGTGTATTCCGGTAGAAGCCATCACCATAGCTAACGCCATCAGGTCCTATACCTTGTCCCATCCAAACTGCTTTGGTATTCTTCGTGCCATCTGCTAAATATCCATCGAACACAACAACATCGTTTCGGTTGGAAGTATACTCTTCTTTACCAAACGCAGTGAGGAAATTACCATATTGATTATACTGATCTATATCCCATCGTACATCCAGTACCACAGCGAGATTGAAACCTTTATACCTGAAATTATTACGAAGGCCAGCAAGCCACTTCGGTTGCGCATTGCCCACCACTAACTGCGATGTATTGCGTACCGGAAATCCATCGGCTCCGATCAACAACGGCTTATCGCGATCAAGATACTCAAGTCCTTCAGGTGTACCCTCTGCTCCATAGTAGCGTTGAAAACTTGTTCCATATAAGTTACCATACGGAGCACCTTCCGTCAACGCCATCGTCACTGTACTTCCGGAATAACCGAATTGTGTTCCAATGGTAAAGCCACCTTCAAAACCTTCTGCGAGATCGATCACTTTGTTTCTGTTGCGCGTAAAGTTCAGCGTAACATCCCACGAAAAATCGGTTGTGCGTACGGGTGTTCCGGTCAACGTCAATTCTATACCTCTGTTTTCAATCTCGCCTGCATTGGCAACAAAGCGCGTATAGCCTGTAGTGTTGGATACAGGAACACTAAAGATCTGGTCGCGACTGTTTGCTTTATACCATGTAAACTCAAAGCCGACTCGTTTATCCAGGAACTTCATCTCTGCACCAACTTCAACGTTCGTGGTTCGTTCAGGCTTCAACGTTTCACTTCCTTTTACCTGGCTGCGTGTAAAACCTACTTGTCCATTTAGCGGAAAGCCTTCTGTTTTAGAGTACGTGGTAGAAGTGAGGTATGGATCTGTATCTTTTCCAACTTCACCAAATGATCCTCTGATCTTTCCATAACTTACGAGAGCCGGAAGTTGAAGCGCATCACTAAATACAAAGCTTACGTTTACAGAAGGATAAAAGAAAGAGTTGTTGCCCTTCGGTAATGTTGAAGTCCAATCGTTTCTGCCGGTTACGTTCAGGTATAGATAATCTTTATAGTTCAACACTAAATCACCATATACCCCGATGAGGCGTCTCTGCCTGATCTCTTGCTCTGTCAATACTTCCGTTACGTTGTTAAACTGGTAGTACTCCGGTATCACAAAATTATTACCGGTGTTGATCAACTTGTTCTTGTCTTCCTGGAACAACTCCTGCCCTACGCGAACCGTTGCTTTCAAGTCCGGTATAATTTGCTTATTGATCTCTGCAAAGAAGTTTGAATTAAGAATACGATTTGTAATTCGCGTATGCTCTATATACCCGGTTGTACTCAGTGGCGTTTCCCCTTCTATACCTTTTGGACCGGGGAGTATTTCTTCTCTGAAATCAGAATAGAAATCGGAACCAACCCGATAATTTAAACTGATCCATGAAGCTGGCTTATACGAGAAGAAGAGATTACCCAGCGTTCTGTCCACATCATCTTCGTATGTCCAGAATTTGGCAGCATATATAGGGTTATCCGAGAGTCCTATATACTTCTGCGTTCCATCTTCGTTGATATAGTCAGTTGCATCGCTGGATGTAGGATAGTACATCAACGTTTCTCCAAAGCGATCTCCGGGAACACGGTCTCCTCCTGAATTCGAATACGTAAAAGATCCGGTAACGGTAAATTTATTTTTAAAATTCAGCGTGCCCGAAAGCTTGGCAGAAGTTCTGTCCCATGAGCTGGAAGGTATAACACCAGTTTGTTTTGTATTGGAGACTGAAGTATAAAATGTTGCAAACTCATTTCCACCCGATACACTCAAATAATTATCGAACGACTTACCAGTCTCCATTACATTTCTATAATTATCATAGTATTTATAGGTTGGATCTTGTGATGTCGCAGACTGAAAGGGGGCACCCCATGCAGGGAAAACGCTGGTGCGATCAGCAACACCATACCAGCCTTGACCATATTCTGTTTGAAAATCAGGATAGCGGTTTACCTTTTGAAAGCCGAAAGAACTATTGAGATCAATGCGCACAGCTCCGGCCTTGCCTCTCTTCGTGGTGATCACGATTGCTCCTGCTGCTGCACGTACCCCATACAACGCAGTGGCTGCTGCTCCCTTGAGTATATTTACAGATTCTATATCGTTCGGATTTATATCGGCTGCGCGATTACTCAAACCGCGTGACGTATTCGGAGACTCATCCGTACTGTTGTCCATCGGTATACCATCGATAACAAAAAGTGGTTGATTGTTTCCGGATGTATTCAGCGAAGTTAAACCACGGATAACAATGCGGGCACTCGTACCCGGTGCACCACCGGCATTGGTGATCTGAACACCGGATACCTGGCCTTGCAAGGCGCTGACGACATTGGGCTGACGTGTTTGAATCAAATTCTCTCCTTTTACCGCTTGTGCAGAAAAACCAACAGATCTTTTTTCCTGCTCTATACCAAAGGATGTAACCACTACCTCGGTGAGTTGCGTGACATCGGTTTGCAACGATACGTCTACCGTACTTCTTCCTTCGACTGCCACTTCCGTAGATTTATACCCTATAAACGAGAATACCAGTATAGCATCGCTTCCGGTTGTCGATAAGGAATAATTACCCTGCACATCGGTCACCGTTCCGGTTTGTGTTCCTTTAATCAATACGCTTACACCCGGTAACGGGCTTCCATCTTCAGCAGATGTTGCTTTGCCTGTAACACTTTGTTGTATAGGTGCACCGCTTTCACTTGCCAGCTCGCTTTGGACCGCTATATCTTCTTTGCGCTCAATCAAAATGTTATTATTGATCTGACGAAATGTAAGAGACTTGTTTGCGAGTAAAAGATCGAGTGTCTCCGATACGCTGCGTGTACCCTCGGGTAATGAAAGATGATCGGCCGATTTAATTTCCTTGTTCCGGTATACAAAACGGAACGGAGTTTTGAGTTCAATTTTTTTAAGCGCAGACACCAACGTTTCATCGTTGAGTTCCAGTGTAACCTGCGTGGTCTCCGCGCCTTGCCCTTTGCCTGGCGTGGCCAGAAGCATCGTGAGACACGTAAGTGAAAAAGCCATCAGAAGCAAACTAATGCGCATAAGCTGACGAATAAATGGTTGATGGATCAGCCATGCAAGGTTTGCCGTATGGATAAAACACGGCCTCCCTTCTGCATGAGACACAGAAAAATTCATATTTTTGATATGTTTTAAGTGATTGAGGAATTATTTAAAACACACCTGCTGCCGATGCCAGTCGTGCAACAGGAGCTTTCTGAAGAAGCTCCCTGCCCTTGGCGGGGAGTCTTCGGGATGCTTCAGGTCTCAGCGTATAGTCTTTTCATAGGTTTGGGTTTTGGTCTATCCGTTTAGGTAATCTATATATCTTGATATATCAGCATCCGGCTCCTCCCTGTATAAGAATGTTGCCTGCTGCATCACGGGTAAAATGCGAACCGTTGAATTCACAGATCACCGTTAGTATCTGGTTCAGGTCTTCACCGCGCACAAACGTTGCTGTAAAGCGGCAAGCCTTAATCGCTTCATTATCAAAAGCTATCGCTATATGAAAGCGTTGCTCCAACGCCAGGGCTACATCTGCGAGGGTGTTGTCATCAAAGAAAATATCGTTGTCAGACCACGCTATGGCTACACGACTATCCACCTGTTGTTGCTGTGACTTTTGCTGAAGTTTATCGAATTTTATCTGCTGATCTGGTGTGATGATACCGATCACTTTCTTTTCATCGCTCACTTTTACTTTACCACGTGTTACCGTTACCGTTATATCATTTGCCTGCGGATATGCTTTAATATTAAAGGCTGTACCCAGCACCGTTGTACTCAAATTACCTGTATGTACAATGAAGGGTTGAGAGAGATCATGGATGATATCAAAATATCCTTCGCCCGTAAGTGTAACTTCACGGTTGAGCTTGCCTTTAAAAGATTCCGGAAATTGAAGTGTACTGCCCGCATTAAGCACTACTATACTTCCATCAGGAAGCTTGATAATCTGGTGCTCTGCCGGAGCAGAAGACTGTGCGGCAAGAGCCTTCGTATCCTCCGGACGTAATATATAGTACCCTATAACTGCACTGCATACCATCAGCGTCAGCATCGCTGCTACCTTACTCCAGGCAGGAAAAACAAACCTTCTGCTGTCCAAAGTTTTTTGTTCACCAGCACTCCAGATCTCTTCCAACATTTTTTCAGTCCGCATCAGCGGAATTCCCTCTTCTTGCGGAACTGTATTCCAGAGATTTTTCATAAGATCTTTTACCTGGACTTCATAGTCAGGCTGACTGATCAACAGCAAAAATTCATTTCGCTCATCCTCCGTACAGGTCTGATTTATATAACGGTGAAAAAGATAGGTCAAACGGGCACTGTCCATAGCATGCTGGTTTATAGTATGACAATTGAAAGAGCGGAAAGGAGTAGTGCCGGTGAAAATATTTTTTTTTACGAACGGATCGTGGCGTTAGGTTCCGGCCTTTAGTAGTCAATCTAACTCGTATAGTATACGATTTTCGCTCGTAGTTGAACTGGTACTATTCCCCTGTGAAGTGAGATTTAATCGTGCGGAGCGCCTGCTGCATATGTGTTTTTACGGTGAGGCGTGAGATGTTGAGACGCTGCGCTACTTCTTCGTATTTAAGTCCTTCGTTGTGACAAAGACTATAGACCAGCTTTTGTTGAGGTGGCAGATTGCTCACAACCTGGTTTAGTATCTGTTGTGATTCGCGGTATAATATAGTCTCTTCGGTTTCACGATGTGCTTCTGATAGCTCTTTACTCAAACGGTTTTTAGCCGTTGCTTCGGTAGCGACTTTCTTCAACAGGTTAAAAATATGATTCCGGGTAATGGTAAACAGGTATGCCGAGAACTGCTCAATGGTTACTGCTGATTCGCGGTTGATCCAGATTTTCAAAAATATATCCTGCACTACTTCCTCCGCCATACTATCGGAGCGTGTAAGCCGGAGCGCGAAACTATATACTTTAGGAGAGTACGCGCAGAAGAGGATACGAAAAGCAAGCTGATCGCCAGAAGAGATACGGAATAAAAGGTTTCTGACATCAGCGTGTTCCTGCATCATCATCAGTTTAGGTGGTGATAACCTTTTGTTAATCTAAACTTAATGAAAAGCACGTAATGAAAAAAATTCCACTGAACACTTTTATATTCTTTGCCTTCCGAACTCGTTAACGGAAAATATTATTTGTCCGTCGGGGATATCTTTGTGCATGGAAGAAATCCAATAGTATAAACTTTCTTTGCTGACTTTGTTCCTTTCTGGAATCGTTGTGGTCTTTAATTTTAAGCCGCGTTATCGACTGCAGATATGAAATATGAAAAACCTCCTACACTAGGGTTATCTTATCACACGCCTCAGGCGCAGGCCAGCTAGACATCTAATTATAGAACTTCTTGCCTTGAAACACCTCTTTTATTTCACCGCTCGGATAAAAAATAAAGTGATATATATCTGAGGATCCCTGCCAATTCTTGTCTAAATTATATGAAGTACAAAATTCTTTCTCCTCTGCGGATAAAGTATTCTCAAATACAGATGAGAAAAATATCACTAAACCGATCTCCTTGGTACTAGCAATGCTCTTAACATACGAATGAGCATCATTAGTTTTATCAAACTCAAGCTGCCTGTCAATTTGAACATTTACTGAGTCACGTATCCTCTTAACAAAAAAACTATTTCCTGCCAACAGCTCTCCGCAGCTATCTGATTTATAGATTCTTTTAATCACATCACAAAGTACAAGCCCTGAGCTATTACCGATTGTGGTGTTACTTATTTGAAAGCCTTTAAAATTCTTGACATTTACTCGGTTTGTTAACTTCTCACAATCGGTCCGAAGAGTCTGAAGATAACCTTTCGGATATTTTGACTTCAAGTAGATAATTGCAGTATCATAAAATATTTTTTCATGACCTGGCCTATTCTTCAAACCGAGAAAAAGGAATATTAAAAGGGAAAAGAATATATATCTAAACGAGTTCATTGTGATTTTAAGGACTGTTTTTTTGCGGTGCATATGTGGGGATTCGTCTATAGAATTTTTGTATCGGATCCATCTTGATCATATTTATTTGCTTGCCCTGGATAGGGAAGGAAATAAGATTGTGCTACATGCGGAAGCGTGATATCTACCGATGGACTTGTGGGGAGCTCCGATACTATATCGTAAACACTCACGAGTCCACTCAAATATAGTTGACTTTAAACTCAAATATTTTGTCTTCTGCCAAGCAACAGAACTCCCATAGATTGGAACTTGATAACTTTATCCATTGAGCTATTCCATAGTTGAAATGTGTCTTTTCCTAACAAATCTTTAATTACACCCATGATGGCTTTGGTTTGGTAGCTTCCGGAGTTTCCACGGTTATACACAAAATTCAAATGGTCATCCATCAAAAAATTATTTATTACTTCCGTTACCAACGTAAGATTGACTTCCTGACCTGTACCAAAATGTATTCATTCCTTATCCCATACTACCGTTTCGCTTAAACGCCTTGCCATTATATATAGCAGTCGCGAATCCATTGATTTCTCCATCTGATCACTCCAACGCATCGCTCGCCATTACAGTTTCACAAGGGGTTGTTTCTTCCAATACGTCAGGCTTCGCCAGAGCCACTCTGCCGGGCCATATAAAAAGTAACGCATCCAGAATGTACAGAATATAATTTGAAAGACCCAGATAGCAATGACTATAGTATATATTTCATAACGCTGAAGTTCACCATACAATCCTAAAGCAAATCCATTAAAAATCAAGCAACATATAAACGACTGCGTCAGATAGTTCGTCAGCGCCATTTGCCCGACAGGCTGTAGCATCCTGAAGAACCAGTTGAATACGCCTGATTTATAGAGCAACATCACCAGACCGAGTATGCCTAATGACCGGGCTATCCGGTCCAATTGGTAAAACTGAACATGTACATTCTTTGTATACTCAAACCAGTTAAACGCATATTCAATTTGCGTCTGTATACGCCAGTAAGAAAGTGTAAGCCCTATACCAAGCCCGACAATCGCCATCCAGGTATATACCTTTACAGAAGCTTTGCCCATGAGTATACCGGTTTTAAAGAACGCCATCCCCAACAGGAAACAAATGAATACATCCCACGCCTGGAAATACATGTAGTGTATGAGGCTGTCGAGGTAACTACTGGTCCGTTCCTCATATACACTAGCGTAGTCACCCTGTATTTTTCTTTTCACTTCGTCAGCCCGCTTGAGTTTACCTTCGGGTGAAGTTCTTTTTTTAAAGGCAACCATTTCCTCCAACGCATCTTTTTGTTCCAGGGTAAGTTTCGTCTTCGTAGTATCTATAGCGGCAACCGCTTCACCCTCGGAGATCATACTTTTCCGCTGATAGAAATCTCTATTCTCGCGAACCAACATTAACGCCAGGCAAATAGCAGCACCGATCATTAATTTGCGTGGTGAAAGCTGTCGGAATGTAAACAACATCATTCCATAACAAGCATAATCGAATAGGATATCACCATTCCACAACAAAATAAAAACATCAAACAAGGAGAAGACCATCAGCCAAAGCTGACGTCTGAAAAAATAATCGGCAGGTTGAAGTCCTGTGGTTCTGTCCTCTTGCCGGCCAACAAACAGTATAATGCCTGCACCAAACAACATCGAAAACAATGCCCGCTGTGTACCATCAAAGAACCACGTGACGATATACCACCAGTAATAGTTAATACCTGATTCATTGAGAACAGAAGGATCGTATCCTACCGGGCCAGGTAATGCAAAGAAAGGAATGTTCATCAGCAAGATGCCGAGTATAGCAATACCACGAAGACTGTCAAGCACAATGATCCGTTCCGATTGGCTTACAGGTGCTCCGTTCAAAGATGCGGTAGTAGGTATAGTCATGATGATCGGTTAGTCGTGATCCGTGTGTTTTAAAGAGACAATGTGCAGATGTGTTCACACCCAACGGCCAGCCAGTCTATCGCATCTGAAAATAAATATCGTGATTTTCAAGTATATACAGATTCACATTTATATGCGATGGTATTATTGCGAAACTATACCGTTGGTTTCCGTGTCGTCCCGGGACGGTTCCCGCGGCTATAGTTCATCATGACAGATTTACGATTCCATTTTTTTTGATTGCGCATTCGCGGATAATGATATTTATCAACAGACTATACTTCGTCTTCGCGCAAGAAAAGTTCTATATCGATAAAGTATAAACCCAATATTTCCTTAACTTTAACTAAATGTTACCCGGGAGGCTGATTACTTGTCCTCCTATACTTGTACAAATATTTTTTATTGTAAGCACTATACCGTGTGCACGCAAAACACAGTCTGTGATCGTGAGGGGTGTTGTGACGTAATATTGGGTAATTCACCTTCTGATTTCTTTTGCGGAATCGATACCAATGAAGAATGGTATAGTAAATTAATGCTATAAATCATGTTTAATATATACCGCCCGGCAGATGTATATATATTTAAAGAACACCGGGTATGCTTGCATGCGGCATATCGGGTATAGTTTGAAGCTTAATAGAACGGTAACAATAAAATCCGGGATACACCGATTAGAAGTACTTATTTGGCGCAAAATTTCAGGAGCCTCAGACCCCGCAAAGAACCTAACCATCTATTTATACATATCAATAACTAAAAACGCCTATGCTAAAAATCTATCTTGTTTATCTGCGGAACAATCTTTTGCCCTCCGGGTATAAAAGATTTTTCGTTTCACTCTTATGTATCCTCCTGGCCGGGCCTGTATCACAACATGTTATGGCAACACCTTCCATAGCGTCTATTCAGGCCGTTACAGTATCAGGAAAAATAGTTGACGATACCGGATCAGCCCTTCCGGGTGTGAACGTATTGGAAAAAGGAACTACCAATGGTGCAGTGAGTGACTCGGAAGGTCGCTATACTCTGCAAGTGTCTTCAGGACAGTCTGTTCTTACCTTCAGCTTTGTGGGTATGGAATCGCAAAGTATAGTAGTAGGCACACAGTCTGAGGTAAATGTGACCATGCTATCCGATGCTTCTACACTTTCTGAAGTAATCGTTGTTGGTTATGGAACACAGGAGAAACGCGATGTTACCGGTGCTATGGTGTCTGTAAAAAGCGAAGACTTCAACCGCGGTATCATGAACTCTCCGGAGCAACTTGTACAAGGAAAAGTAGCTGGTGTAAATGTTACTTCTGCCAGTGGTGAACCCGGTGGTACACAATCCATCACGATTCGTGGACCGGGTGGTGTTCGCACCGGTAGCACACCATTGTTTGTGGTTGATGGACTTCCTCTTGACAACTCAAGCACCGGTGGAACTACTAACCCGTTGAATTTTATCAACCCTCAAGATATAGAGTCTATCGATGTTTTGAAAGATGCATCTGCTACCGCGATCTACGGATCCCGTGGTGCAAATGGTGTTGTATTGATTACAACGAAGCGTGGTAAATCCGGAAGCTCAAACCTTACATACTCCGGAAGTATAGGTATATCCAAGATGGCTCGTCCGATCGATGTATTCTCTGCTGATGCATACCGCGAACAAGTAACATCTCTTGGCGGAACACTGGTAGACGGTGGTGCTAATACTGACTGGCAAAAAGAAATCAGCCGCACTGCACTTACAAAAAATCACAACCTTTCATTGAGTGGCGGAGCTGAAAAACTTTCTTACTATGCTTCGTTGGGTATGCAAAACCAGGAAGGTATCATTAAGAACAGCAACATGAAACGCTACAACGGCCGTATCAATGTAACGCAAAAGTTTTTGAATGACCGCTTGTCAGTCGATCTTAACCTGAGTGCTGCCAGCACTACGAATACTCGCCCTCCTTCATCCGGTAATAATGGTTCATCCATTACTATTCTGGGTGGAGCGCTTACAGCGAACCCTACACTTCCAGCCTATGATGAAACGGGGGCACCATACAAGTATCCGGGCAGTGGTACCAATCCATTACGCTCACTACAGTTATGGGAAGATGTCACTACGATTAACCGTATCGTAGGAAATATATCGCCTTCCCTGGAGATTGTTAAGGGACTGGTATATAAATTAAATTTCGGTATCGATAATTCAAATGCGGTTCGCGACCAGGTATCGTTCCCTAGTCTGGAGCCTGCACAGGATGGCTATCTGCAGACCACCTATAATCACAATAATAACAGTCTGATTGAGAACTATCTTACCTATACTATAACGAAAGGCAGCCATACTATATCTGCCTTGGCAGGACAGTCGTATCAGAAATTTTTCATTCAGGAACGTTCCTATAGCATTAATAAATTTGCAATATCAGACATTGATCCACGCTATAATCCAGGGCTCGGACAAGATTTGACGTTGACTAACAACAGGCCTACGGGTTCTGCAACGAAAAATGAACTACAATCTTTCTTCGGAAGAATTAACTATTCACTGAAAGATAAATACCTCCTTACTGCTACTGTGCGTGCCGATGGTTCATCTAAATTCGGAGCCAATAATAAATACGGAACGTTTCCTTCTTTCTCGTTGGGATGGAGAATTTCAGAAGAAGAATTCATGAAGAGTCTTCCGGTGAGTAATTTAAAATTACGCGCAGGTTGGGGACGAACCGGAAATCAGGAGATACCTTCAAAATATACCAAAGCATTATTCACATCACAAGTTACTGCAGGGGCAACATACCCGCTGGACGGAACCAGTGTATATCCTGCGGGAACCACTTTTGTCAGATTGGCTAATCCTGATCTTCAATGGGAAGTTTCTTCACAGACAAACGTAGGCGTTGACTTTGGTTTCCTGGGCGGAGCATTGAGTGGATCGGTTGATTACTTTAATAAAGTATCCAGCCATATTCTGTTGGTAGTATATCCGACTGATCCCATTCAACCGGCTCAAACAACCTATAGAAACGTGGAGGACATGAAGATTAAAAACTCAGGCGTTGAAGTAGCCTTGAACTATGAGTATAGAGCTACGAGTGGCTTTACTGCATCTATAGGTGGTAACGTAACGTTTATCCATAACAAAGTTACCGGCTCACCTTATTCTGTAATTACCTCGGGTACTGCGGAAGGATCAGGCATTACCGGTACGACTGTTAACGGCTATATCAACGGACAGCCTATTGGAACGTTCTTCATGCGCGAGTTCCTTGGCATTAATGAAGCCGGTATAGCGACCTATACAGACCTTAATGGCGATGGAAATACTACGGATGCTGACCGTGTAAAATTAGGAAGTGCTTTACCAACAACGATGTATAACTTCAACCTGGGAAGTTCCTTTAAAGGTTTTGATTTAACAGCAAACTTCAATGGTGTTTCGGGTAACAAGATATTTAACAATACCGCGAACTCTAACTTCATTAAGAATAACATCGCCAATGGTGTGAACACCTCACCGGAAGCTGTGAAATATCCAAACGAAAGCGTAGCCAATGAAAAACCGGTATCATCACGATACCTTGAAAATGGTGCATTCCTGCGATTGAACAACCTCTCCCTCGGCTATAGCATCAGCACATCGAAGCTGGGTATAGATCGTTGGATATCCAAAGTACGGATATCGGTTACCGGGCAGAATCTGTTCGTGATCACCAAATATACCGGCTACGATCCGGAGGTTAATACCGACCGGTCTACCTTTACTAGTTCATCTTCTGGGGTAACATCCCTGGGGATTGATTACCTGAGCTATCCGAAAGCAAAAACTGTGTTGTTCGGACTGAATGTTACATTTTAACAGAATTGATCCATGAAAAGAAAACTATATATATTACTACTATTCCTTGGCTTTATCATTATTGAGGGATGTACCGATCTTGAAGAAGAAATATTGGACGAAACTTCTTCTACAGGTTTGACGGATAAGCAAGTAGCCGATGGAATTATAGCTCCGGTATACGCGCCTATGTTCGATTTGTTACTGCACACCACATACTTTACACTTCAGGAAATTTCTACTGACGAAGCTATACTTCCATTTCGAGGTGGTAAAGATTGGGGTGATAATGGAATTTATGTAGGCATGCATCAACATACGCATGGTGCTACGGACCCAAACATCGCCACCACATTTAATACTCTAAACAGAGCCATTTCAAGATCACTTACGGCATTGAATTCTCTTCCTGAAATACAAGATGAAGTGAAGAATGTATACTTAGCCGAAGCTCGTGGTATGAGAGCATTCTATTCCATGGTATCCCTTGATTTATTTGGTTTGATCTTCGTGAAGGAAGATCCTAAAGCAATCTCTACTATCTTGCGTGGCTCAGAAGCAGTCGAGTATATAAAAAGTGAATTGCTGGCAGCGGAGCCTCTGCTATCTACAACTGCAGGACCTGGCCGATTGACGAAAGCTGCCGCCTGGGGACTCCTCGCTCGGCTATATTTGAATTCTGCTGTATATCGTGATCGCTACGCAGCAAACTTCAGCTTTACATCCGATGATATGGATCAAGCTATACTATATTGTGATAAGATCATCAACTCCGGGCAGTATACATTGTCAACTGACTATTTCGCTGTATTCGGCAATGACAACCATACTAATAAAGAATTAATCTTTGCACTTGATCAACGTTTTGATCTACCCGGAAGCCACAATCGTCTGGCATACTTCTCTATCTCTGGCGATATGTTCCCTTTAGCGAATGCGCCCAGCGCCAATGGTACAGATGGTCCTGCTATCACCCCTGACTTCTATCACTCCTGGACGGATGCTTACGGTGCTACCGATCCTGCAGATATAGATCCACGGTTCTATCAGAAGAACCTAGATCCAACTGTAGGCTGTATCTCCGCCGATGCCTATAAAATTGATCGCGGCATTTTACGTGGACAGCAATATGGTTTAGTTAAAGTAAACGGTGCTTTTGTAAAATGTGAAAATGGCAATTACAAGATCGATAAACTTTACAACGTAACCCGTAGCCGTGCAGACTTAGCCGTTGACTTTAAAGAGTTTGTGGATTACTCTGCCGATGGCCGCGATTATGATAAAGGCTATCGCGTTGAAAAATATGAATTCTGCAAAAAGACAACGGACGGTCGCAAGATCGGTGATGCCGACATTTCCATCCTTCGTCTGGCAGATATATACCTGATGCGTGCCGAAGCAAAGTTGCGCAAGAACAACGATGTGTCCAATGCTTTGATAGATGTTAACACAGTGCGTGCTGCACGTACTTCAAGCAATGGCGTAGCGGTAACACCTGCACCTCCCCTGGGAGATATGAACCTCGATATTCTTTTCCGCGAACGCGGCTTTGAACTCTATTGGGAAATGGTGCGCCGTACAGATATGATCCGCTTCGGAAAATATGAAGGTACATGGACAGAGAAAACAGACACGAACCCACAAAAAAGAATTTTCCCAATTCCTCAGACGGCTATCGATGCAGCATCAAATGCTCCTGGATACCTGATACAGAATCAAGGATATTAATTTAAAATTATAGTGTAACACTATACCGCAGCTGACTTTGTTGGCTGCGGTATTTTTTTGCTATTATTATAGTATACGTGCTATGGGCCTGTAGATTCCAATATATACCACTCAGGATATATTTAAAGACTTATATCGACAATATATTCGGCACCACAATGACAAGAAAATGGGTCAAAAAAATCTTGATCTATTCAGTAAAAATACGGAGACTCCATTCCGTGGTTTCATGGATTTAATATTAAATAACTGATCGTAGTTTTAGGGGATAAATTAAAAATTAAAGATACCTATGATTGACTTTATTCGCGACTATGTAAAAATCATTCACAACGCTCAAGCTGCTTGTCTGGAAGTAACGTTCAAAGGTTTTGTGTCTTACGATGAACTTGTCGAAGCTGTGGAATATGAAATTAAATTGATCCAACACTATAAACTAAAAAAATGCCTGATTAACCTTCGTGATATGCGCGTTTACCCAGAGGGCGGAGAGGAGTATATTAAAGCGGTATGGTTTCCTGGAGTGATCAAAAGTGGAATCCGGGCAACTGCATTTATAGTACCTGACGATCTCTTTGGAAAGATGTCAATGCAGGAGGCACACTCCTATACTTTAGAATCTGAGGTTATGAACTATGACCATTTTAACGATCAGGATACTGCCATGAAATGGCTTGAATCTGTAACAATGGCAATGAGTAGTAGTATATAGAACTACATTATCTCAATAAAAAGACTGCATCAAAGCAGTCTTTTTTTATTTAAATGTTTTTATATCAAGGGGCTAATTATCGAAAGTAACCATGTCTATCAGATCACCTATACATTCTTTCGATATCGCTATTTCGCCAGTCGCTTTCCGCACCATGGACAGTGTTCAATACCTATATACGATTGTCCGCCATCATGAACAGGAATTCCATAATCTTTTGACTTCTTATTAAACCTGATCACTGCGTCAGGATTAACATCTTTTGTTTTTTTATCGAAGGTTAAATAGTAAGTCATTTTCGTGCAGCAGTGTTTACCGACTTTAACTTTTGATTTTTTTATTTGCTGCTTCAAATACCAATCTGCGATCACTTCGTTATTGCCGATCGCATCACAATAGTCCGCATACGCCTGGGTCTGCCAGAGAGATCTGTCCAACTTAGGAGAAGTAAATTTCTTATAGAGGACTTTGAATTTTTGTAATTCCATTTTCTATCAGGGATGCTACAGAGATGATGTTTAGTTGTTATCAGCAAGCACACGTGAAATCCCCAATTCCAGCCCGCGCAATTCCGCCAATCCGCGTAAGCGTCCTATAGCAGAGTAGCCTGGATAGGTTTTCTTATTCAGGTCGTCCAGCATCTGGTGACCATGATCAGGGCGCATCGGTAAAGATATACCTCTGCGTTTCATCAGCAATACAATTTCTCTTACCACACTATACATATCGGCATCACCTTCAAGATGGTTTGCTTCGTAGAAATCTCCTTTATAGTCACGCTTCGTACTACGCAAATGTAAAAAGTGGATTCTGTCACCTAACCGCTTAACCATACCAGACAAATCATTATCAGCTCGAGCTCCATACGAACCAGTGCAGAAACAAAGTCCGTTTGCAGGAGACGGCACTGCTGTCAATAGCTCCGTTGCATCCTTCTCTGTGCTCATGATTCTTGGCAATCCTAATATAGAATATGGAGGATCGTCCGGATGGATCGCCAGGTTTACTCCCGCTGCCTCAGCGGTAGGTACAACCGCGTTTAGAAAATAGAACAAATGTTCCTTAAGTTTCTTTGCATCTATACCTTCATATCCTTTCAAGGCGGAAAGAATTTCCGGTGCTGTAAAAGGCTCATCACTGCCCGGTAGCCCTAACGTTGCATTATGAAAAAGACGTTTGCGTTCTTCTTCCGACATGCTGTCCAGTCGTTTTTTTGCCAGCGAAATTTCCTCAGCTGTATAGTCCTTCTCTGCGTTGGGTCTTTTCAACAAGTATAGATCAAACGCCACAAACGCTGACTTCTCAAAGTAAAGCGCCTTGCTACCATCGGGCATGGAGTATGTTATATCGGTACGCATCCAGTCGAGGATTGGCATAAAGTTATAGGTAACAACTTTTAACCCGCAGCGGCCTACATTTACTAAACTCTGTTTATAGTTCTCAATGTATAGTTTATAATTTCCACTTTGCCTTTTGATGTCTTCATGTACCGGTAAACTTTCTATTACCGTCCACGTCATGCCTGCTTTTTCAATAGCAGCTTTCCTTTTCTCAATCTCTTCCACGGTCCATACATCCCCTACAGGTATATGATGTAAAGCCGTTACTACACCGGTGCATCCAGCCTGCAAAAGATCCGATAAACTTACCGCATCATTCGGACCATACCAGCGCATTGTTTGTTCCATTGCCATGTGTATTCTGCTTTATATTTAAAGTTCGTTACAGACTTTTACGAGCCGTTCTTTCCGGCCTGCCATCTCACGTATTGTTGGCTGCAAGCTACTGGCAACGCTCCATATGTGAAAGTATATTTACGCAAAACATATTTCGACCGAAGATTTACACAATCAAAACTTAACCACTTCCCAGTATGCCTTCTTCGGCTTTAAGTTCTGATCGAAGAGCAGTGGGTAGTTTTTTCTTCCTGCCACGGGATACTCATCGAGCCAGCTACGTCTGTCTGATATATTCCAGAATGTGATGCCGGTGATTACGTTCTTATAGTCCCGGAAAACCTTGAAAATCATTTTATAGTGCCCCATCTGCTTGTTCTCTAGCTCAGACGTAAAAACATCCGTCTCACCCTGTCTCCGTTGACGTTTAAATTTTTCCCACTTGTATAGCGACACATCCAGTTCAGTGATCTGTATATCCAGTTTCAAGGACGAATACTTGTCCAGGGTTTCACGAAGCTCTTTTTCAGTAGGTTCGAAGATTGACCAATGGCCCTGGAGCCCGATGCCGTGAATGGGTACATTAGCATCCACCAGTTTCTTCAAAAGGGTATATATACGCTCTCTTTTTTCAGATCGCTCGGTGTTATAGTCATTGTAAAACAGTTTGGCATCCGGATCTGCCGCGTGAGCATATTCGAAAGCCTTGATGATAAAATCCACACCGCAGATCTTATACCATGGTGAGTTGCGCAGCAATCTGGAAGGTTCATCGGCTATCGCCTCGTTCACAACATCCCATGCATATACTTTACCTTTATAGCGCGTTACTACCGCAGTGATATGATCTTTCAGCCGACTCAGCAAAACCTCTTTTGTAACGGTATCACCTTTGGCATCGGTGAAGATCCATGGAGGAGTTTGTTCGTGCCAGCAAAGCGCATGACCCCGAACCTTTATACCGTGTTGTTGCGCAAAGTTTACGATCTGATCAGCGTCATCCCAGAAGTACCGATTCTCTTCCGGATGTATCGGCCCCATCTTCATCGCATTCTCCGGAGTCATACTGTTGAATTGCTGAATAATCAACTCTGCTTCCACACTTTTCAACGCCCGCGGAGATACTGCCACGCCAATGGGAAAGTAATTTTTATAGTAATCCTTTAAACCTTTAGTCTCCGCTTGTTGCCCGTGTACTTTACTTCCTAATGCTATAAGTATAAAGATCGCAGTAAGGTATATCTGTGTTAATGTAATTGATTGTTTCATGATATAGTTAGAGTTTTTTTACTTTTTTGCTATTCTATTTTTTCAAGTAGTAACTTTCCGGTGGCCCCAGATAACTGGGTTTAGTCTCTTTTGTTTCGATGACGATTTTTTGTAACACTACTCCCGGGTCGATGCGCCAGAACTTCAGTGTGTGGTAACCTTGTCGTTGCAAGCTATGTCTCGATACTTTTACGATCACGTTATCACTTACCCATTGCTCCCACGCCTTGAGCGACTTATCTTCATGAAGGTTTATGATCTGTGGAGTTTCATCATCGAATGAGACACCAAAACGAAGCCCGGTGGTATTGTGAAAATTCAGGGTTGGTGACAAGTATACTTTAAGATTTACACTGCCACTGTCTGCTAAATATACTCCGTACTCCAGACGAGGACTTGAAGAGGTGATCGGCTCGGACTTTTCAGTTACCGGAAAAGTTGTTACCGCTGAAAGCGTTCTTCCCAGGTTCGGTATCGTCTTCCATTGTACGCGCTGAGATGGTATAGCGCGGGCATAGTGCTCTGCTTCAATAGAAATATACCCGTTACTCTCAACAAAAGTTTTAGGCTGCGTTATCTTTGGCTTTATATTGTCAATGATGGCCATAACCGTGATACTACTTTTTGCACCGGTTATTGTAATAGGAACCTGGTGCTTGCCGGGGGGTACATTTTTCCAATTCACCAAAATCCATACACGCTGCTCATTATTGACACGACCGCCTTTAGTACTCAACGTTATATAGGGTGCAGTGGCCTGAATCTTAAAATCAAAAAACGTTTGTCCACGATTGAATATATCTATATAATAGAATTGCTGATGAAGCGCATCAAACACCGGGAGAACGGCTTGCTTCCTTTCCTGCGGCCACCATGAATCTGAACCATCTATAGCAACGCCGAGGGAAGCTGCTACCGGGAGTGTAATCGTTTTTACTGTTGGCATCACGTTCTTCTCAGGTTGTTGCCACCCGGTATACCCGATGTGCGTCTGGTCCATCATATGATTCCATTTACCACTTGCCATCTCCTTATTGTAATAATGCGACAATACAGAATCCTGCTGATACAATATCTTCGCGCGCTCAGCCAGTCCGTTGGTCCCTGCGCGACCTTGTGTTGCGTACCAGCGATTCTTCGCTACTGTTACATAAAGCTCATTCAAAACAGCTGATGCTTTTACGGGGTGCAATACAAGCTGATAAAAAGCATCTTTATACTCAGCAGGCATTGCTTCATCGATACGTTCCGCTTCTTTCAACAACTTGTTATACTCTTCTACCACTCTCTCGGCCTCCCGGTAATGAATGATGCTATAGGTTTCTGGTGATAACAACTCCGGTTTCCTGCGTGCATTATACCGTGTATAGTCTGTGAGAATGGAAGCTATAGCAGCAGCATGCTCGCTACCGAATTGCCGTTCTGCCCATAAGTATACATAGGCATCCAGGTTGTCCTGGTTCCATAGCTTTGGGTTCCATGCATAGTCCAGGAAGAACTCGATCGGAAATTCCATAGGTTTTATATCGCCAACATTTACAATCCAGATTTGATTGGCGCCATACTGGTATGCGAGATTCATTTGTTCCCATGTACGTTCAATCTGATTTGTGTTGAGCCATTTATAGTTTCGAGGCCCGCCTACATAATCAAAGTGATAATATATACCATATCCACCTGCTCGTGGTTTGTCTCCGGGTTTGGGAAGCTTTCGGATGTTGCCCCAATTATCATCACACAAGAGTAACGTTACATCATCCGGCACGCGCATGCCTTTATCGTAGTAGTCCTGCACTTCTTTATAGAGTGCCCATAGCTGTGGTGTAGCAGTTGGTTCCTTGCCGGTTACCGACTGAATTATAGCGCGCTGGTCTTTTACGATTTTTTCGAGCAAGGCTATATTTGTATCGTCACTCATCGCCATATCACCATCACCACGCATACCGAGCGATATAATACTTTCCCGGGAGGCCATCCGTTGAATACCTTCTTTCCAAAATTGCTGCAGTACAGCTTCATTCTTTTCATAATTCCAAGGGCCGGTTCCGCTCTTCCTCCATTCTGCATGTGCACGCATCATCGGTTCATGATGCGTTGTGCCCATCACGATTCCATATTCGTCTGCGAGTATAGGATTAAGCGGATCATCACTATTGAAACTTGCCCACCACATCGCAGGCCAGAGATAATTGCCTTTCATCCGCAAAATCAACTCAAAAACCTTTTCATAGAAGACATGGTTAAAGCCGCCATACTTCTCCACCGCCCAGCGGCCCAATGCAGGTTCTTCATCATTGAGAAATATACCTCTATATTTTACTGGTGGTTCGCCTTGTATATATCGCCCTGGTAAAACATACAGACTGCTACTCCTTCTGGGAGGAACGTCCGCCCACCAATGCCAGGGTGATACACCGATCTGCTTTGATAAATCATAAATGCCGAAGATCGTGCCACGCTTGTCGCTTCCCGCTATAACCAATGCCTGATCTACACCTTTCATTGGTTTCTCTACAACCTGGATAAGAAACGTTTCCCATTTGCCAGCTATAGCTGCAACATTCAATTTCTGTGTGCTTATGAGTTTATCAATTAAGATACTCTTCCCGATTGTTCCGATGATGACAATCTCCTTGGCCGATGGCGCTTTATCGTCAAGTAGCGTTACGTTCGCACCAGAAACGTTCTTTATATCAACCTGAAGATTGCGCACGGCACGAATAACACCAGGATAATCAGAATCACTTACATATACCGGTGCCGTCTTTCCAGAAAAGGCCAGGACAAAATTCTTTGCCGTCTTTTTTGTGGTGATATAGGATGCCTGCGCGTTTACGGTATATACTGACACGACACTTCCGCCTGACAACAGGAGGATCATATAGACGAGGTATATACCTTTCAACCTTAAAGTCTTACTTATACGCATATAACTTTAATTTCTGAATTCCACACTCGCCTACCGCAAAGCGCAAGTGTCGCCCCTGATGACTTTGATCACCATTCATTCTTCTGCCAGGTGTCCATTGTCCATCATATACTTTCCTTCATCAATATATGCTATACCAGCTAAAGGTGCATCGGTGAGATTGGACGTAAACGTCACAACAATTCCATTGCCGCAGTTTGTATGATCAGACCTCCCATAAATGACCACTGTTCATCTTTTGACTGTGGCAACCCAATATATAGTCATGCGTAAAGGTGAATGTATAGTTTGCAAGCTTAACAACTTGCCCGGTTAATGTTTATCCAGCAATGAAACTGCCTTAACCATTCGAATTATCCCTCAAAAGAATGTAGCCGCCTGGAAATCATCAATGTTATGACTAAGGTGTGAGATTGAATTAAAAAATACAACCGATTGCAAATATTTATTTAAAGAACATGCATTTTAAATTAATAATGCAGATAATTGCAGTGCAACCGATTTAATTAGTAAGTCCGGATGTTTAGGTTATGAGAATGAGTTTGAACCAATTAGTAATTATAATTTGCGCTCTTCAAAATAGTCTGCTTAAAACCTCATGAGTACTCAAAAGGAAATAACTATATATGATATAGCTGAGGCGCTGGACCTCTCGCCCGCTACGATAAGCCGCGGATTAAAAGATCATCCGACTATACGGAAGGATACGCGCAAAAGAATTTTTGATAAGGCCAAGGAGATGGGTTATCAGCAAAATCTTTTTGCCAGTAATCTCAGACGAAGCAGAAGTAATACGATTGGTGTGATTGTACCCAGATTGAACAGTTATTTTATGTCGGCCGTGATCGCGGGTATGGAAAAGGTGGCGAACGCTGCGGGATACAATTTGATCATCAGTCAATCAACAGAGTCAAAAGAAAAAGAGCTTGCCAACATCAAGACTCTATATAATAGTCGCGTTGACGGTTTACTTGTTTCGCTTGCGTACGATTCAGAAAATATAGATCACTTCGATCTGTTCCTGAATAAAGGTATACCGCTCATTTTCTTTGATCGTGTTTTCGATCATCCACAATGTACCAGCATTGTAATCGACAACTATAAAGCGGGATATGAAATTACCAGTCACCTCATCCGGCAAGGAAGTAAACGCATCGCGCACATTACTGCAAGCATCAAACGAAATGTATACGCTGACCGGTTGAGAGGCTATCGCGATGCATTGGCAGATCATGGTATACTATATGACGAGAAACTCATTTTCTTCTGCAACCTGAGCGAGCAGGCTGGCGCTGAAGCAACGCAACGTATACTAGAGATGGACGAACTACCGGATGGTATATTTGCTGCCAACGATACAACTGCCGTAAGCTGCATTCGTACACTGAAGCAGGCTGGTATAAAAATACCGGAACAAATTACCGTTGCCGGATTCAACAACGATCCTTTATCGAAGGTGATCGAGCCGAATCTCACCACAATGAATTACCCCGGACAGGAAATGGGCGAACTTGCCGCTGCTACGCTGATCCGGAAACTGGATACAAAAGAAGGCACAAGTCTCAATACGATTGTGCTTCATCATAACCTGATCGTACGTGAGTCGTCTCAACGAAAAGGAGCCGATTCGTAATACATTTAAAGCCCCTCTATATAATATGATTTTTACCCGATATTTCCTTCGCGTGTTCCTGATAGCACTGTTTTGCACCAGCGCTTCCGTTGTATATAGCGAAGATGGTTATCGGCTTTGGATGCGGTACGATAAGATCACAACAGTAGCGGTTGCAAAAAAATATCAATCGCTTGCTACTTCAGTGTTACTGGAAAAAGAATCAGCGACATTTGTGATCGCTCAAAAGGAACTTCAACTGGCTTTACAGGGACTTCTGCAAACAACAATCCCGGTTACTAAAACTATTCAGCCGGGCGCTATAGTTTTGGGAACCGCTTCCTCTTCGTCCATCATTTCATCGCTGGGTATATCTGAAAAACTAAAAGCTTTGGGTAAGGAAGGCTTCGTAATTTTTAGCGTTGTTATAAAGAATAAGCCTTGTACCGTGATCGCAGCCAACCATGATATAGGTGTATTATATGGTACATTTCATTTTATACGGCTGCTCCAAACACAACAGTCTATTGAAAAACTATCCGTTGTAAGTAAACCGGCTATCGGTCATCGCCTCCTGAATCATTGGGACAATCTCGACCGAACGGTTGAGCGCGGTTATGCTGGTTTTTCTTTGTGGGATTGGCATAAGCTCCCTGACTATATTGATCCTCGGTATATAGCGTATGCGCGCGCCAATGCATCCATTGGTATAAATGGTACTGTACTTACAAACGTGAATGCAAATGCACAAGTTTTAACAGTGCCCTATCTGAAAAAAGTAGCAGCCCTCGCAAATGTATTCCGGCCGTACGGCATTAAAGTATACCTGACAGCGCGGTTTAGCGCACCGGTAGAAATCGGTGGGCTCACCACGGCTGATCCATTGGACAGTGCCGTACAGGCATGGTGGAAAAAGAAGGTTGATGAAATATATACCTATATACCGGACTTTGGTGGTTTCCTGGTAAAGGCCAACTCAGAAGGACAGCCTGGTCCACAGAATTATGATCGCAATCATGCGGATGGTGCGAATGTTCTGGCCAAGGCACTTGCACCTCACAACGGTATCGTTATGTGGCGCGCTTTTGTATATAGCAATGAAGTTCCGGAAGACCGTGCAAAGCAAGCTTACAACGAATTCAAACCATTGGACGGCACTTTTGAAAAAAATGTATTGGTACAAGTAAAGAACGGCCCTATTGATTTTCAACCCCGCGAACCTTTTCATCCACTCTTTGGCGCTATGCCGAAAACTCCGCTCATGATGGAGTTTCAACTTACACAAGAGTATCTCGGCTTTGCAACGCACCTGGTATATCTTGCTCCGCTGTTTAAAGAATGTCTCGATGCTGATACCTATGCGAAAGGCAAAGGCTCGACAGTCTCACGTGTAATTGACGGTTCCCTTGAAAATCATACGCTCACGGGTATAGCCGGAGTTGCTAACATTGGCAATGATCGTAACTGGACGGGCCATCCTTTTGCACAAGCAAACTGGTATGCCTTAGGAAGATTAGCGTGGAACCCATCGCTGTCTTCTGAAACCATTGCTGAAGAATGGATCCGCGCTACGTTTTCCAATAACGAAAATGTAGTCAGCACATTGAAAAATGTTATGCTCGCTTCACGCGAAGTAACAGTACGCTATATGACACCCTTGGGGTTACATCACATTATGGGATGGAATCATCACTACGGCCCGGGGCCATGGATCAAAGACAAGCCACGCGCGGATTGGACATCGGTATATTACCACCAGGCAGACAGTCTCGGTATAGGATTCAACCGTACAGCTACTGGCAGCAAGGCGTTACTACAATATACACCCGAAGTGCAAAAGATATATAGCACACCGGCTGATTGTCCTGAAGAATATCTATTGTGGTTCAATCATGTCGGGTGGAATCATCGTATGAAATCAGGAAGAACGTTGTGGGATGAACTCTGCCATCATTATTATGCCGGTGCAGATTCTGTGCAGTGGATACAACAACAATGGGATTCTATACATAATCATATCGATGAAGAAAGATATCAGCAGGTTAAAGCACTGCTTGCCATCCAATACCAGGAAGCAATCTGGTGGCGGAATGCGTGTGTACTATACTTTCAGACTTTCTCTAAAAGAGATATACCTACCGGGTTACCCAAACCGGATCAATCACTAGATTATTATCAAAGCCTTGAATTTCCATTTGCACCGGGTATAAAACCGAAGTGGTAGAGGTGGTTATTCATACATCCCAATAACATTCATGAACACAACTACAGCTAAAATTGCTATCGTAACGGGCGGGGGCTCTGGTCTTGGCCTAGCGATTGCCCTTAAATTTGTTCAGCAAAACATTCGCACCATCATCACCGGACGCAATGAAGATAAGTTAAATCATGCAGCAAAAGAGCTTGGAGACCTATGTATACCGCTACCTTTCGATATGAACGATCTTTCACTGATTCCGCAAAAAGTAAAGTATATACAGGAGACGTATGGAACTATTGATGTATTGGTGAACAATGCCGGAATCAATCTAAAAAAAGATTTGATAGACGTTACGGATGAAGAATTCCAAAATATACTTCAAACCAATGTGTTGGGTGTATTTGCAATAAGCCGTGAAGTCGCGAAAATCATGTCAACACAATCTCATGGCTCTATTATCAACATCAGTTCAATGGCATCGCAGTACGGTATACCCAAAGTGATTGCCTATACAGCATCCAAAAGTGCTATAGAAGGAATGACGCGCGCCATGGCTGTTGAACTTTCACCGGCAGGCATTCGCGTCAATTGTATAGCACCCGGTTTTATAGCGACAAAGATGTCGGCCACAGCACTCAACAACGATCCGGAAAGAAAAGATCGTGTATTAAAGCGAACCCCCATGGGCAAACTCGGTATACCTGAAGATATAGCAAACACTGCATTCTTCCTCGCCTCCGATGCATCTGCATTTATTACCGGCACGGTGATACCGGTGGATGGAGGAAATTCAATTGGGTTTTAAGATCTATAGCTTTTTAAATCATAAGCTTTGAGCTGTGAATTTACAGGCAGCTTCTCCTGCCTGCTGATTAGTAATCTATATACCTATATGTATAGCTCGTGAACCTCGCTCCTATGTCCAAAAGTCTATCCTAATTAGGTACAGAGAATTCGTAATCCGTAACTCACAGCTCGTAGCTCAAAGTACGTAACGCGCTACTGATAAACACGCACATAATCTACCACCATGCGCTGCGGCCAGATGTTTGGATCTATACCTTCTTTTCCACCCCAGTTTCCACCAACTGCAATATTCATGATGAGGTAAAAGGGTTGATCGAATGGCCATCCTTTGTAGTCATCCTTCGGATTGCGGGGCACGGAATGATATACTCTATTGTCTATGAGAAAATCCATTTTATTCTCACTCCAATCAACGGCATATACATGAAACGCATCCTGTGCATCTGGTATAGTAATCTTGCCTTCCTTCTGCGTTTGTTTAATGTGATTATAGGCTTCCGTATGAATTGTACCATGGATAACGCCAGGGTCATATCCTACATGCTCCATGATATCGACTTCTCCGCTTGCCGGCCATCCACCATATTTCCAATCGGTAGACAGCATCCATATAGCGGGCCAGGTTCCTTTACCTTTTGGTAACTTCGCTTTTACCTCAATGCGAGCATACTTCCAATCACCTTTTTTCTTTGAAATAATGCGTGAAGATGTATAGGGTTTATTTCCTAAAGAATCACGATGCGCTTCAAGGATGAGCTGCCCGTTTTCTACGCGTACGTTCTTAGATTCTTTCGTATAGTATTGTTGCTCATTATTTCCCCAGCCATCTTTGTCACCTATATCATAGGACCATTTAGTTGTATCCGGGGCACCGGTATATTCGAACTCATCACTCCAGACAAGTTTCCGTCTGCTTTTACTTGCTGACACTAATAGCAGCAGGCAAACTGATAAGGTTAAAATCAAACGCATAGTATTATGGTTAAAATGAGTCTTTACTTATACCTATATAGGCAATCGGATAAAGACATATAGTTTTTATTTGATCCGGCTATTGAAATATCCGGATATAGTCTACAACCATGTGTTGAGGAAAAGATGTGGACGCATCCGGATTTCCGGGCCATTTTCCTCCTACAGCTACATTAAAGATAAAGAAGAATTTCTCTTGAAACTCACTTAGTCCTGCTGGTGTGGTATCGATAACATTGAATTGTACATCATCTACATACCAGGTAATTTTTGAAGCTGTCCAGACAATTGAGAATACATGAAATTGATCGTTAAAAATTCCACTGCTCAATTTATAGGATTTACCATAATCAGCATGGTTGCCACCTTCATCCCAATGGACTGTACCATATACTGTATTATCTTTACCTGTGCCACCTACCAATTCCATAATATCAATCTCACCGCACTTCGGCCAGCTTACCGTATTTATATTCTCGCCTAACATCCACAGTGCAGGCCATATACCTTGTCCTTTTGGCAAGGCTGCACGAATGTCCACTCTGCCATACTTGAATGTTTTCTTTCCATTTGTGATAATGCGTGACGATGTATAGTTACTGCCTTGAAACGATTCCTTCTTGGCCGTGATAATCAGATGACCATCTTTTACGGTAGTATTTTCGGGGCGATAGTATTGCAATTCATTATTTCCCCAACCGTTCGTGCCGTTTCCGATTTCGTGTGTCCAGTCCGTTGTATTGAGCGTTGCTCCGTCAAACTCATCTCGCCATACCAGGGTCATACCATTATAGGTTTCCGGTGTGCTATAACCTGTAGTGGGAATGATAACCTCACCACTATTCGATCCAACGACAACAGTCACCTGCTTCGTCTGTGAAACAAAATCTGAGTTTGTAACGTGTGCCTGAACCAACACTGTGTACGTTCCGGATGATGCATAGGTATGCGTTGCTTTACCATCGGTCACTTTCAAAGGTGTTTCCGAAGTACTTTCACCGAAATATATAGTATAAAAGTTAACATTAGTGGCCGATGCAGCAACCGATACAAGCCCTGAGCCGTTGTCACTTACGGTAACACTCACCTGAAGATTCGATGGCAATGTTAACTGCTGATCTTCATTATCTCCTCCACACCCCATACATACCACCATAGCGATGAGTATATATGTGAATGATGCTTTCAGTCTTTTTATCATTTGATCTACTTTTCAATGTTTAAAAATATCCTGGAGAACAAATTCATTCTCCAGGATAGTATACCCAGCTTACTCTGGCAATAATGAGAAATCGTCTATGAAGAAGATACCACCTGTAAAGATTGCTTCTCCGCCAATCTGTACCACTACTTTATCGAAATCCTCGCGTGCAGCAAATGCACTGAAGTCGAATGTCAGTTCAAGCCATTTATCGGTTTGCAGGTTTTTCTGAATCACCTCTGCCTGCGTTGTATATGCGTTCCCACCCAGTTCCGAGTTCTGTAATTTTACAGAAACTTGTTTTTGCAGTGTATTATACGTCTGCCATGATTCACCTCCTGTAGTGGTATAATCATTATAGCTTGGAATAAACACTTTCAATTTGAATACATGCCGTGTACGGATATCCATTTTGTAATCCAGCTCTACTTGTACGTTAGCGTATTCACCCTCGGGCCCATTGGCCTTCGTATACTTTCCAACTTTTGCAGATTCGTTAATGGGTACAGGCGCGGGGTTATCGTACGTTACGATCGATCCATTACCATTGTTCACAAAGGTAAAGTTGCCGGTGCCATCAAAATTCTGATATATATCTTCGATTTTATACTCTGGTGGATCAACAGGTTCGGTATACCCCTCCGGTATCAGGCGAAGATACCATGCAAAAGCGGCATTCGCAGCATCCGTATAGCGAAGGAAAAGTTGGTTCTCTTCAATGACCAGGATTTCATATGTTGTTGTTCCTGTATAATAACCAATGAATCCTCCGGTAGAGATATTCAGGAATTGTTTTCCATTCGTTTCAGAAACTGACCATGTCAAATCCGTTGGTGCCGTGAACGGAGCAGTGAAATCACCTTTATTCGCGTATGAACCTGGAAAATTACTGGCCTGTTGTGTATTGATGAATACATCGCCATTTGTAGTTTGCGTATAGGAGAAAGCTGCAAGCTTGAAAGTATATTTATCATCATACAAACCCGCACCCTCCTTTTCATTAGCACCGGCCTTATACCAATCCGGGGCGCTAGACTCAACGGGACCTAATCCAAGGTGTGCCGCTTTGAGGGCGTCCACTACCCATGTCTTTCCGCCCGGAGCACTATTGCCACCCGTTAACATATTATATACCGGTATATCCAATAATGTTGGGTCTGTTTCCGCAATGTCTACAGTTTGGGAATAAGATATACTCCCACCGGCCGTATACACTGTAAGTGTAACATCATACGTACCTTTCACTGGAAAAGTACCTTTTACGTTATCACCTTGAGCCGTTGTACCATTGCCAAAGTCCCACTTCTTTAAAAAAGCAGAAGATGTAGCTGTGAAATTTAAGATGTTGTCATTTTCAGTGCTGGGTGAAAATGTGAAGGCTGCATCCGCTTCGGTCGGTACCTGCCCGAGCTCGGCATCGTCTTCCTTACAGGCAAACAGGAATACTTGTATACTCAGTATCCACAGAATGTTATATATTAATTTCTTCATAACTATATTTTCAAAGGTCTGTATTAATAACCATCATTTTGAATCCATCCTGCTCCGGCCAAGTCAATCTCGTCTTGTGGAAGCGGGAACAACTCATTCTTACCCGTCTGAAATCCCTGAATCTCAGTCGCTGCTCTGCCTGTGCGCACGAGGTCAAAGAAGTGAAGGCCTTCGCCTGCAAACTCAACTCTGCGCTCATGATATATAGCTTGCGTCAATGCTGCGCCTGAAAGATTTACCGGATCCATATCAACACGGTCTCTTACTTCATTCAGATATTGTCTGGCCAACGCATCGTTGGGAGATGCTTTACGGTTGTGTGCTTCTGCCGCCATCAGCAATACGTCTGCATAGCGAATCACCTTATGATTCACTGGACTGGTAAGATCATCATCACCAGCACCTAGCTCATCGGCACGCTTGATATATTTATTATTATAGAAGCCGGTATGACCACCACCACCAATAACATATTTTACGGAAGCAGGATCTTCCTGACTATTTTTAAAAGCCTCTATATCCAGGATCGAAGCTGCGAGTCTTGGATCACCTGTTTCAAATTCATTTACCAAATCCTGTGTCGGTAAATTATAGCTGTTACCATCACGGTATATAGGGCCTTCGTATCCACGGATTCCATGAAAACCCACGGCCGCAAAACCTTCGAGGCAAACAAAGCATCCATACCCTCCGCCTTCTATACCTACATATTCAATATCGAATACTGTTTCGCTATTGCCTTCATTCACGACTCTGAAAAGTGTGCTGAAATCACTGAACAATTCATAAGGACCTTCGTTGATCACGCGATCCAATACTTCTGCTGATTCTGTGAATTTATTCTGGTATAGATATACTTTTCCGAGTAATGCCAAAGCTGCACCTTTCGTGATTCTTCCTTTTACAGTAGTTGTCCACGCAAGTGTCTCAGCCGCAGCGGTCAGATCTTTTTCAATCTGTGCATATACTTCTGCTGCAGGTGTACGTTGCTGTGAAGCAATTTCACTTGATGAAAGTCGCTTGTCGATGATCAACGGTACATCGCCAAAGAATTTTACAAGTTCAAAGTAATAATACGCGCGAAGAAATGCAGCTTCTGCCAGAATTCTTTCTTTACCTTCAAATTCCAGTTTGTCTTTATTCTCGTAGATATAGTTTACGCGTGTGATACCGGTATACATCCAACGGAAAATGCTTCGTAACTCGTTGCTTACACCACCGTGTGTCATCGCATCGATTTGGTGAAGTCCTTCGCTATCCGTAACACTTTCACCACCTGCTATAGAATTATCTGAAGCGATCTCGCCGATCCAGATATCAAGATAGGATGTCTGCATCAGGTCGTATGCACCGGTAAGGGCGCGTTCATAATCGCTGGCACTCTTAAAGAAGTTATCTGCATCGATTGAATACTCAGGATCAATGTCTACATAGTTATCGCAGCTCAACGACATCGAGGTAATCGCTGCAATTAATATTGATGTTTTAAAGAAATTCTTCATGGTTTAGAAATTAAGATTTAAACCTGCCATAAACGTTTTTGCCTGTGGATAGAAACCATAGTCTATACCCGAAACGACTGGACTGGATGTTGAGAAATCCGGATCGTATCCTCTATACTTCGTAAAGGTTGCCAGGTTGTTTACGGCTACATATACACGCAGCTTACGCGCACCTATTTTATCGGTTAATGTACCCGGCAAGGTATAGCCCAATTGTATATTCTTGATTCTTGCGAATGACCCGTCTTCAACAAAGTAATCGGAGATTACACCGTTGTTGTTGGCAGCTGTTGTCAACCGTGGGTTTTCATTGGTGGAACCCGGGCCTGTCCAACGCTCCATTTTATAGGACAGTAAATTTGCCAAAGGCTGTTGACGCTCGTAGTTACGAAGTATATCATTGCCAATAGATGCATATAGTGTGGCCGAGAAATCTATTCCCTTGAAGCTCATGCCCACATTTATTCCCATGATCACATCCGGAATCGGAGAACCAATTATAGTCTTATCGCTATCATTGCTGAAGTTGATTGTTCCACTATTATCATTATCAACAAAGCGAAGATCACCGGCTTGCGCACCGGCTTGTGTTATCCCACGTTCCGTAACTTCCTGCGCTGATTGGTATACGCCATCTGTTTTATAGCCGAAGAAATATCCCATTGGGTATCCTACCTGCATACGTGTAGCCGTTCCACCGCCCACACCGAAAGCACCAAATTCATAGAAGTCAACACCTGCAGGCAACGCCGTTACCTTGTTGCGTATAGTAGTAAGGTTGTAACCGATGTTAAAGCGGAAGTCGTCTCCTATAACATCGTTGTAGTTGATTAAAAACTCGAAGCCTGAGTTCTGAACATCACCACCGTTAACCCATGGCGGGCTGCTTCCTGCACCATACGCTCCTGATATAGCAGATATATCTGGCTGGAACAGCAGGTCGTTTGTTTTCTTTATATAGTAGTCCGTAGTGATCTCTACTTTACCATTCAGTAAATTCAGATCTATACCAAAGTTGGTTTGCTTTGTAGTTTCCCATTTCAGATCCTGGTTACCCAATGTACCAATGGCTACACCATTCACGAGTTGGTTATTGAATGGATATACACCTTCGCCTCCAAGCAATGCTCTATAGCGGAACAAGCCGATCTTGTCGTTACCGGAAACACCGTAGCTCGCTCTCACTTTCATAAATTCGATGAGGCCGGTATTGAAGAATGATTCTTCTGATACTACCCACGCTGCAGATACTGCCGGGAAATAACCAAAGCGATTATTCTTACCGAAGTTTGAAGAACCGTCTCTGCGGATAAGCGCTGATAAAAGATATTTACTTCCATATCCGTATTCAGCACGAGCGAAATATGATTGCAGTCTGCTTTCATTCTGCCACGAAGATGTACTGTTCAATAAATTGGTACCATCTGTTGCAGATATATCTGCGAAGTCATTTGAATTATAGGGCACATTATATCCTGTACCGGTAAGGCTCTTGTTTACATCCGCGAATACCGATGCACCAAGTGTAGCTTTCACTTTGTGAAATTCCTGGAATGTTCTGTTATAATTGAGGAACGCTTCCAGGTTATAGTTAAAATATGAGGTGCGTGTTTCTGTAACGTTATTATATATAGGTATACTTACACCCGTGGCGATTTCAGTAGTGCGTGGATCGAGGGCTGCGTTCAACGCTGTATTCTGTGCTTTGCCTGATCCGTAATATACCAGCGGGCTAAACGTCTTATCGTCTACAATCGCATAGTTATATCCTGCACGACCTGATAGTTCAAAATTATTGTTGATCTTATAGGTAAGCTCTTCTTTTCCTACGATCTTGTTTACGTTCGACTCATTAAAGGTGTTGGAGATCTGTGCCAACGGGTTAATCACTTCAGCAACGTCTTCGAGGAATGCATAATCGCCAGAACTGGTATACGGTGTTGCTACCGGAGAAGCATTTATAGTATTGAACAGAACGGAAGATATACCATTCTCAGCAAGCGTCTTTCTCCTCTCATTTGTATAGAGCATAACGCTTTGCAACGTTACTTTGGGAGCAAGCTCTGTAGTAAAATTCAACCGCGCATTGTAGCGTCTATAGCCTGCCTTTGTACCGCCTACTATGCCTTCCTGATTCAGAAATGAACCACCTATGGAGTATGTACTTTTTTCAGAACCACCATTTAAATTCAAATTATAGTTCTGGATCGGAGCATTTTGAAATACTTCATCTTGCCAATCAGTACCATTACCAACATTAGCATTTAAAAAAGGAGGTGCTTGTCCACCGGCTGCAAACGCTTCGTTTTTTAATATAGCAAACTCACGAGCCGTAAGTAGGTTGAGTTTTTTTGTTGTTTGTTGAACACCATAGTATCCGCTAAACTCAAGGCTTGGCTTTGTGTTTTTTCTTCCTTGCT
The DNA here is from genome assembly GCF_900167975.1 of Ohtaekwangia koreensis. Lineage (GTDB taxonomy): Bacteria > Bacteroidota > Bacteroidia > Cytophagales > Cyclobacteriaceae > Ohtaekwangia > Ohtaekwangia koreensis. Next base: position 411,096 of record NZ_FUZU01000005.1, on the reverse strand, counting down.
TGGTCGTTACAATGATCACACCGTTCGCTGCGCGTACACCATATATACCGGCTGAAGCATCTTTCAATACGTTGATCGATTCAACATCAGATGGATTCAATGCATTTAATCCATCGGAAGAATACGGAACACCATCCACCAGTATCAGTGGATTGTTATCACCATTCGTTGAGAGCCCGCGGATGCGGATGTTCAACGCACCTCCCGGAGAACCGGAAGCCGAAGAAATCTGAACACCGGCCGCCTGACCTTGCAACGCCTGATCTATGCGCACGGGGTTCAGCGCAGTAAGTTGCTCACCATTTACAACGGATACGGATCCCGTGAGCTCTTTCACGGTGGTTGTTCCATATCCAATCACAACAACTTCTTCCAAGGTTTTGGTATCCGGCACAAGCTTGATATCGACCGTAGTCCTTCCGCCTACAGCAACTTCCTGAGGCGTATATCCAATAAAGCTGAGTACCACAATGGCATCAGGAGTTACACTATTTAAAGAGTATTCACCATTTGCATCCGTCACTGTTCCCTGCGATGTTCCTTTAATAAGGACGTTCACGCCTGGGAGTGCCTGATCATTTTCATCTGTCACGCGCCCTTTTAAGAGGCTTTGGCCGTATCCGACCAGTGACAGCGTCATTAAGAGCGCCAGTAGTTTTGTTTTCATGCGTTAAAAATAATTTGGTTAAGTAGTGCACTTGTTTGCGGATAGATTCAAACCGAAAACGTTTGAGTGCTGTGACAAACTTTGCAAGGATCGATGCGGAATTCAATATTCTGACCCCAACAATACTACATCAGGTGGGCCGTTAAGGCTACATCAAAACTACATCAACAAAGCAGAAACATTAATTTCAGTGGATTTCAAACGATTTGGTAATTAGATTTGACACAACATCAATGCTCCTTAACCTCATCATGAACAGGACCTCACCTTTCCGGATGCGCTGGCTCACTTCAATTTTCCTTGCCGGGATTCTGCTTCTTCCGGCCATGCAGGTGTTTGCACAGTCCTCACTTTCCGGACTTCCCTTTACGCGAAATTTCCAGCCCATAGAATACAAAGCCGGCATTCAGAACTGGGACATCGCGCAAAACCGGCAAGGGCTGGTTTACATCGCCAACAATTTTGGGTTGCTGGAATTTGACGGAGACCAATGGCAAGTGTACGGCGTTAAAAACGGAACGAAGGTCCGGAGTGTGGCCATTGATAGCCGCGGACGGATTTATGCTGGTGGCCAAGGTGACTTCGGTTATTTCTTTCCGAACGACCGCGGTCAGCTCACCTACATATCACTGGCCGATAGTCTTGAAAAGAAATTCAGGAATTTTGATGAGACCTGGAGCGTCTACATTGACAACGACAAAGTGTATTTCTGTACGTTCACTAATATATATGTGTACGATCAACATACGTTCACGATCATCCAGCCTTCAAACGCCATCGACCATTCGTTTTTGGTTAATCGTCAACTCTATGTTAACCAACCTTCGGTTGGGCTGGGAGTTTTGGAAGGCAAGGATATACGTTTTATAAAAGGCGGTGATTTTTATAAAGGAAAGAGTATTGCTGCCGTATTACCGCTTCATGACAATCATTTACTGATTGCAACTTTCCAGGAAGGTATCTATAAATATAGTGAAGGTATATCTCAGCCTTGGCGGGAAGACTTGCAGGCTTTCCTCAAGGGATCGATCGTAAACTGTGTGATCCGGTTACGAAACGGGAACTTTGCTGTAGGTACGCAGAACAACGGATTACTGATACTGGATCCGGATGGCGCTATACTCACACAGTTCACCAGCGGCCGCGGTATAGAGACTACCACCGTACTTAGCGTATACGAAGATGATCTCAACAATTTATGGGTAGGACAAAACAACGGGCTAGCGTATGTTGAGTTAGGTTCTCCCTTCACATTCATTAACAAACAGATCGGTCTGCCCGGATCAGGGTATACCGCTTACCTGCACAACGCCAAGCTATATCTCGGTACGAATACCGGAGTATATATGCGTGAGAAGAATGGAAAGTCAGATTTTAAACTGATCGACAATACACGGGGCCAGGTATATCACATCGGTGAGTATGCAAATAATTTACTGATCGGTCATCACAATGGTGCGCTTCGTCTGCAAGAGCCTGGTGCGGCGCATCTCTCCTACGAACCAGGCTCCTGGATCTTCCATCCTTTGAAGGATCATCCTGCTACATTGATCGAAGGTGTATATGCGGGATTGCAAGTATATGATATGGTAAACGGCCAATGGAAGTTCCGAAAAAAATTGCGCGGCTTCGAAGAGTCCTCGCGGGTTATGGCGCAAGATCCATCTGGCGATCTGTGGGTTACGCATGGCTATAAAGGCGCCTATAAAATTAAATTGAGCACGACTCTCGACAGCATCACCGGTGTTAAATTTTATGGCGAGGATAAAGGATTCCCTTCAAATTTACTGATCAACGTTTTTAAAGTGCGGAATGAATTACTCTTTACCAGTTCCAGTGGTGTTTACAAATATGATCCGAAAGCTGATCGATTTATACCGGATGATTTCTTTTCGACACGCCTCGGTAAAACGGATCAGGTTTGGTTTATACGGGAAGACGCCATGGGGAATATATATTTCATCAGTAAAAATCACATTGGTGTGTTCCGGAAGAATTCATTGGGAGAATATATATTGGAAGAAAATGTCTTCAACAAGATCAGAAAGTATCTTAATGATGACTTGGTCAGTATAGCTATTCTTCAGAATAACGAAGTGCTCTTCGGAGCCAAGGATGGTTTCATTCACTATGATCCCACGATGAAAGCAGACCGCACCCTGATCTTCCAGACGCTGATTCGGAAAGTGGGCACCACGTACAACGGTGACTCTACCCTGTTTTTTGGAAATTATAGCGTGCATGATTCCATCACCGGAGAACAACAGCTGGAATATCAACCGGAGTTACCTTACAAAAGTAACTCTATGCATTTTACATTTGCGGCTACATCTTATGAAGGAAACGCAGATCTCACGTATCAATACTACCTGGAGAACTACGAAAAAGATTGGTCGGAATGGAATACCAAAACATTGAAGGAATATACCAATCTAAAAGAAGGCAACTATATATTCCATGTACACGCCCGCAATGTAAATGGCGAGATCAGTCGTGAAGCAACGTACACATTTACTATACTTCCACCCTGGTATCGTTCCGTCTGGGCATATTCGGTGTATGGCATTTCCATCATTGCGCTTCTGTTTACAGGCTTCAATTTACTGGACCGCAAATATCAGCGGGAGCAAAAACTATTGGAGCAAAAGCAGCAGGAAGAACTAAACCAAAAAGATACCGCGTTGGAAAAGCTTTCGCAGCAGTCGCATGAAGAAATAACGCGGCTTCAAAATGAAAAGCTGGAATCGGAACTTCAACACATGAATAACGAACTGGCCACATCCACTATGCATCTGCTGAACAAGAATGAATTTATAACCGGAATCAAAAACCAGCTTGCGCATATACTCAAGAAAAACGGAAATGAAGATGTAAAAAAAGAACTGACACAAATCACTCGCAACATTGAGCAGAATATTTCTGCAGATGCTGACTGGGAACATTTTCAATTTCACTTCGATCGCGTTCATGGTGATTTTACGAATCGCTTTAAAGCAGCGTTTCCTACCTTAAGTCCGCAGGAAATAAAACTAAGTGCCTATTTGCGCATGAACTTATCCTCGAAGGAAATAGCGCAGTTGCTTAACATCTCCGTTCGTGGCGTGGAAATCAGTCGGTATAGGTTACGGAAAAAGATACAGCTCGATCGAAATAAAAATCTCCAGGATTTTATTCTAAACTTTTAACGTCCGCAAAATTAAAAGTGTCAGGCACTCTACCTGACACTTTTTTGAATTACTGGTATAACTGACGTTTTACTCCACCACAATTTTCTTCGTTACAATCCGCGTGTTGGTTTTCATTCGTACAATATATATTCCGGATGAAAGTTTATTTACAGGCAGTACATCCTTCACCTCCGACTTCAGAATGGTCTTTCCGGATGTTGTGATAATACTTATTGTACCTGGCTTCGAAACGCGTATGGTAAATATACCCGACGATGGATTCGGATATATATCAAGACCATCTGTTTCCGCGGCCGGTGCCGATGTATCAGTTTCCGGAGCAGCTGAACGTGCACCTGAACCGGTACCATAACTAAAGGCCTCCCATCCTGATATAGTGGTTCGCGAACACGTCATGGCAGCTGCACCGTTTTCAGAAGATATATATCTTCCATTATTTCCCCGAAAGGATACTTTACCATCAGGATTTACCACCCAGTCAAATTTCTCCCAATCACCTATGGTGGTACGACTACACGTAATGGCAGCAACTCCATTCTCGGATGAAACATATTTACTCATGCTGCGCAACGCAATCTTACCCGCACCAGCATCCACTACAGTAAATTGTTCCCAGGTTCCAGGCGATGGACGATTGCAGTTCATTGCTGTTGTTCCGTTCTCTCCGCTCACATAGAGGTTGTTGATGCCGCGAAGCCAGATGGTTTGTCCTATAGGTGCAGATGTACTATTGCCCGTTACCCGAAACCAGTTGAGGTTAAATCCTCCGGCAGTAATTGCTATACCTACCTCTTGCGATCCAGCCGGCAGTTGAACAGTATGCGATATAGTCTGCCAGGTTTGCCAGCCGCCTGTGGCCGGCACATTGATTGTTCCATACACGGCAGTGCCGCCAAACTGTTCGAGACGTATAGCACCACCGCCACTCTGGCTCGCCACACGATACTCAACGGTATAGGTACCCGCTGTCGGCACATTAATCCGAAAACCCAGCCAATCACCAGCATCGGTATACCCTATATTTTGGCCACCGCCTGTATCGGTAGTGGTCTCGGTTTGTATACCACTCATTGAACAATATCCTTCTGCCTGAATGGTTGCCGGTACAGAAGTATAATTACCCGAGCAGGATGAAGAACTTCCGCGCCTCGGATCAACAGCCGCTAACGGCCCGGAATTCACTACGGTGTTTGCAAACTTTATATTATTCAATACACCACTCATCGCCGATACACCATCGGTGAGATAAGGAGGCCCTACAATTCTTCGTAGTGCTGCATTCGCAGAAGAACTTGTTCGCTTGTATGTCCAGTGAGCCCAACCTATACCATTTGCATTTAACTTGTCTACATTTTGCCGGAGCCATTCATCCGAGTTCTCTCCGGTCTCACCAACCCATACGGGTACATTATGTCGCGTTCGGAATTCAGTCAGATTTATAAGTCGGTTAATCTGGTTGGGATTTCCATCACGGATATAGTCATCTCCTTCCGCAATCCAGTAGCGGTGCGCGTTGTATACCAAGTTAGAGTTGTTCGTGAACGTATAGGGCTCCAGGTAATCATAATTATTTCCCCAGCCATTTCCTTCCACCATAATTAAATGTGTATCACCTAAAGCACGTATAGCATTGATAAGACGATTCGTAAGTGCATGTATACTTTGATTTTGAGGAACGTTATTCGGCTCGTTGATCAAGTCCCAAAAAGCAACTGTGTTGTTATTTATATACCGGGACACAATCTTTTCCCACAGCCGAACGGTCATGTCCTGAAAAATTGTTCTGTTCCAGAGATCATTACCGACAAGAGCATCCGATATATTTGAATCTGTTCCCTGTGCTCCAGGAGCAGCGTGCAAGTCTACAATGACATACATGCCGCGTGCAGCACACCAGTTCAAGCAGTTTTCAAGCGTTCTGAATCCTTCCAGGTTAGGATCAACGAAAAGCTGATTGTTATTATACCACGTGGTCAATGAATTTATATAGTTTGTATAGTTTCCGGAATTTCGAATCACGTTGTTTCGTGCTGTTCGCTGTGCAGCCGTTAAAAATAAATCGTAGTGCATAGGGATACGCACGCAATTGAATCCCTGATCAGCGATCCAGTTAATATCAGCTTGGGTAATAAAGTTATCACGCCAACTTTGATAGAAAGCTTCTACCTGTGCTTCAGTTTGGCCCTGATCGTAAAGTCTTTTCTTAAACGATCCTTGTGTTCCTCCGCTATTCGGATTTAACATATAGCCTTCTTGCAAAAGCCATCCTCCCAATCCAACTCCTTTTAAAATTACTTCCTGGTTGGAAGCATTTACAATACGTGTTCCATCCGCCCGAAGACGGCTTTGAGCGTTCGCCTGTACAAGGCCCAGCAGCAATAACAGAAACAATGTTCTCCTCAGTAAAACTTGTAGCATCATGGTTTATTTGGGTTTAATGAAAAAGTGTGTAAACGTCATTTTTGTATCAATTCAAACGTTTACATGAAAATACCAACAACCTCCAACCAACTCTGCAAAAGCGAATACACTTCAGCCTCTACAATACGTTTCCGACATACGTCCTCACTACGTCAGCATAGATTTTTCAATTGAGGATCAAGACTTTGAATGATGAGGGATTCATCCTGAAAGTATATATAGAGATATAAACTCCTGGAAATGAAGAAGCCGTTTCGATGAAACGGCTTCTTTATAACAAACATAAAATAAGATACTACTGAAAGGCGTTTCGTCATTAAAACGTTTTGCCTTCGCTTAATGTAAATTTACTTTTTAATGTACCAACATTTACTTCGTAGTCACCTTTCTCAACGGTCCATCGCAGATCTTTTGCGACAAACGCTATATCTCGAGCCGCAATTGTAAAGGATACCTTTTTTGATTCACCAGACTTCAATGAAATCTTTTCAAAGCCACGAAGTCGTTTTACATCCGGTGTTACCGAGGCATAGAGATCGGAAATAAAAAGCTGTACCACTTCTTTACCTTCACGTGCTCCGGTATTCTTTACCGTTAGCGAAATAGTAACTTTTTCAGCAGGCGATAATGTTGTCTTGCTAAGTTGAAGATCACTGTATTGAAATGTAGTATAACTTAAGCCAAAGCCGAAAGGATATTGAACCGCAAAGTCGGATTCATAATCATATACACCTTGCATTTTATTTTGTTCTTCCGATGGCTTGTGGTCATAGGTAACCAATGTATTCGCATACATCGGATAAGTATAGGGAAGTTTACCACTTGGATTCACATTACCATATAGTACATCCGCTATAGCATCACCGCCAAAGTTTCCAGGCAGGTATGACTGGATAACGCCTTGTAATTCTTTTTCAATAGAACTGATCAAGCGCGGGCGGCCTTCGTTCAAAACCAGTATAACGGGCTTGCCTGTTTTGATTAAAGCTTTTGCCAAGGCTAACTGATTTTCAGAAAGTGTGAGATCATGAAGATCCCCTGGCTTCTCGGTATATGAATTCTCACCAGCACAAAGAATAATATAGTCAACTTTAGCAGCAGCTTTCACTGCAGCCTCTATATCTACATCCTTCTCTTCCCAATATTTACCATCGTCTTTATAGGCTACACCTTGTACAAAGGTGATGTTGTCTTTACCACCTTTTTGTTGAAGCGCTTCGAGAATGGTGTTATACTTTCCGGCAAACTCATTTACCCTTTCACCCTGCCAAGAATAAGACCAGCCACCATTCAGTGCGCGCATTGAATTTGCATTCGGTCCGGTGACCAATATTTTAGCATTTTTCTGTAACGGCAAAACGCTATTGTTATTCTTGAGAAGTGTTATTGCTTCGGAAGCTGCTTGATAGGCAGATTGTTCAAAAGCTTTGCTCCCAAACTCCGGATAATCTTTATAGTTTGTCACCGGTGTTTCAAACAATCCAAGTTCGAACTTCAGGGTTAATATCCTGCGCACAGCATCATCGATACGACTCATTGGCACTTCACCTTCTTTTACCAATGCAATCAGGTAATCACAGAATTTAAAATTATAGGGGATCATCGACATATCTATACCGGCATTGATTGCAAGCTTCACAGCTTCCTTCGGAGATGAAGCTACTTTATCACGTTCATACAGGTTATCTATATCTTTCCAATCTGTAACGGCTACACCTTTGAAACCAAGTTCTTCTTTCAAGAGTTTAGTCAAGATAGTATAGTCAGCATGTACAGGTATACCGTTGATCAAACCGGAGTTGATCATTACTGACCGTGCCCCTGCATCGATCGCAGCTTTAAAGGCAGGTATATGTCTTTCGCGAAGTTCAAGCTCTGGTATAAAAGCAGGCGTTCTGTCTTTGCCAGACTGCGTAACCTGGTATCCCAGAAAGTGTTTTATGGTAGACGCTACACGGTATGGATTTTTTACTTCATTACCTTCGCCTTCATATCCATCTACCATCTGCTTGCCAAGTTCAGAAGTAAGGTATACATCTTCACCGAAGGTTTCCCACAAACGCGGGAAGCGTGCATCACGCCCCAAGTCAAGTACAGGCGAAAAATTCCAGGGTATAGAAGATGCTCTTGTTTCATAGGCACAAATTTCCGCACCGCGTTTTACCAGCGCGCGATTCCAAGTTGCAGCTTGCGCAATCTGCTGTGGAAAGAATGTAGCGCCCGCAGTATAGGTTGTTCCATGAATAGCATCTATACCGTAAATCACCGGAATCTTCAAACGCGTTTCCTTCGTTGCGACTTCCTGTAGCTGGCTGATGATCTCATGCCATTTCTCTACAGTACGGGCGCGGTTGTTGGCGGTGTTAAGAACCGAACCAAGTTTATAGTCAACGAGTGCTTTTCTTACGAGCGCCATGTCCAGTTGCAGTGGCTCATCACTTACGTATTCATTTTTACCTTTTGTGATGACATCAAGCGTGACCTGTGCCATTTGTCCAACTTTTTCTTCCAGGGTCATTTTCGCTAACAGCGCTTCCACCTTTTCATCTATAGGAACAGGTCTAACAGGTGCTTGTGCCTGGAATAAAAAGATCAACACTACAGAAAGGCAACAGGTGCCCATAATTTTTTTCATATACTATACAGGTTAAGTTTTATAGGCTTGTCAGGATTACGATCAGCTATTAATTGAAACAAGCTGCCAATGATACACTGGCAGCTTGTAATTGCAAAGGGAACCGAAGTTATTTTGTTCCGCAAAATCTCTTTGTTTCGCGGAACTGATTTTTACTTTGTTCCGCGGAATTCTATGTTATCAATAGATATACCAGTAGTACCTAAATTGGAACCACCTGTTCGTATGAAAAGATACACCGTTCCACTTTCAGGGAATGATACTACACCTCCACCGGTTCCGGCACATGACAGCGATGATAGTTTACCACTGAATGCAGTCTTACCACATCCCGCCCAGGTATTTAGTCCCAGGCGTGTACCGCCATCGTTGTAATCCTTTCCGTCTACCGGGGCAGCAGTACCTACATATACTTCAAACCACACATCCGTAGCACCGCTTCCGGATACGTTCATATCTACTTTATACTTTTTACCACCTTCTACTTCAAGCGTCTGATATATACCGGCATGGCCACCGCTTCCACCGCTGGCAATCATTTTACCATCCATGATACCAAAGGTAACTGCGGGATTATAGGTTACAAAGGTCCATTTACTTTCATCACCTTCATTCATCTTACCACCTACTACCAGGTTTCCTGCCGCAGGGTCGGACGTATCTACCGTGAATGATTGCGTAGAAACCGCTGAGATTCCCCCTCTTCCGAAAGCTTTCAATGCTATACTATATATACCTGCATCCGGATAAAAAACAGTATCTATAGCCTTGCCCAATGTTTTTGGAAAACCAACGCCATCACCTTTGTCCCATTGCACACCAATCAAATCAGTTTGATCTGCCTTGAATACATAGGTGTTGTTTCTACCTTCTACCGGTGTAATCGTAAAAGAAGCCGAAACACCTGGGTCGCTTAAGCCGTTGCCATCTTCAAATTCCTCAGGCTGGCATGCTGTCAATACTGCTATCGTTACTATACTGAACCATAGCGAGTATACCTTCATTTTATTATTCGTGAATTTCATACTTGTCTTTTTTGATTTTATTTGGTGCCACCGTACTCTTTGCTTTGTTCCAGTTTCGTATTGTTCAATTCGTTTAATGGAATTGGCAAGATCTCATGTTTACCTGCAACAAATCCGCGGTCACCCAAAGCAGCAGGAGCATCACCCCAACGCACCAGGTCAAACCAGCGATGTCCTTCACCTGCAAGCTCTAGGCGTCTCTCTGTTTTTATATTCTCAAGTGTTGCAGGAACAGCAGCGAGTCCTACACGCGCACGAACTGCATTCAAAAGTTGCCCGGCTCTGTCGAGATCACCACCACCCCGTACCAGTGCTTCGGCTTCCAATAAGTATGTATCTGCTAATCGGATCTCATACATATTCTGTGGGTAGTTCAATTCTGGCGCACCCGCTGCACCCACTGGTGTATTTGATTTTCTTCCTGCAAATTTTTCGAGGAAGTAACCTGTATTCTGCGCACCAGGAGTATAGTCAGCTATACCATATTGCTTGAGGCTATCGAGGTTTGCTATAGTATATTTATAGCGTGGATCATAATGAATAGCATCAAATAAACTTTGTGTTACCGGGAAATAACTCCAGCCTGAAATATAGTCTGGCGCGTTCGCAGTTTTAGTAGTATATCCTCTTGGTCCTGCCATGATGTTCAGGATATTACCTTCTGTACAGGCAATGCAACCCCAACCACCAGCCGATGTACTGGTATAGCCTACTTCGAAAATTGATTCACTATTAAACTTAACATCGCTTGTTGATTTCCAGAGATCGCCAAAATTAGCAACGAGGTTATAGCCATACGTTGGGTTTACCTGTCCGGGAGTAGCGCCGTTAACTTCGCGAAGTTCTGCTGCGGCTTCCGCCCACTTCTGCTCGTATACATATACTTTACCAAGCAGCGCATGCGCTATGCCTTTTGTAATACGGCCTCCTTCGGTTGCTGCCGGAACGGTGTTTGGAAGATTCGGTTCGTCAATAGCAGCTTTCAGATCGAGTTCAATTTGTGCATATACTTCTTCCGGTGCAGCCTGTACTACACTATACATTTCATCAGGCGTAATCGTTTTGGTAGAGAGTGGTATATTTTTAAACAAACGAACCAGATCGAAGTAAAAATGAGCGCGTAACACAAGTGCTTCAGCAGTATACCTCTTCTTCAGGCTTTCGTCCATCGGTACATCCGGCAGCTTCTGAAGCAGTGTATTTGCTCTGAAGATTCCCGAAAACCCTTTTTTCCAAAGATCTTCCTGAGGACCAACCGCTGGAGTAAGCGTATAGTCAGACCATGACGTAAATGTTTTATCACCGGTTCCTTCACCTCCACCCAAGTGATCATCGGATGCCGCTGATGTAGCACCAACTTTCGTAGTCAGGTTACCACCTTGCCAGCCCACTACATCGTATACCGCTATCAGACCATTGAATGCCTGCTGCTGGTTTTGATAATAGTTTGCTTCGAGGTCAAGACCTTTGGGCTTTACTTCCAAAAAATCATTACAAGATGTCAGCGGCTGCAGCGCTACTGCGATAACAGCCATATACTTTATATATCTTTTCATACTTTTCTTCATCGTTTAAAATCCAACCGTTAAACCCACCATAAAGGAACGTGCTTGCGGATATATACCACGATCTATACTCATGGTGCCTCCACCAATTTCCGGGTCGTAGCCGTTATACTTGGTAAACGTTGCGAGGTTCTCGCTCATCACATATATTCTTGTTTTCTCAAGACCTGCCTTGGCAACCAGAGCCTTCGGTAAAGTATAGCCGATCTGCAGTGTTTTGATGCGGAAATAATTTCCATTCTTCAAATAGAAATCAGAAGGATTGTTCAGGTTATTGTTCGGATCATTGGTTATGAGCCGAGGATATGTATTCGATGTCCCAGGACCTGTCCATCTGCCCAGAGCTTCTGTCTGCCAGTTGGAACTTGGAATACCAAAACGTCTTAGTCCCTGGAAGATCTTGTTGCCTGCAACACCTTGAGCAAACAATACAACATCAAATCCTTTATAGGCAGCACTCAATGTAAATCCGAAAGTATATTTAGGCATCGGGTTGCCAAGGAACTTGCGGTCATTCTCATTGATCACGCCATCACCATTTATATCTTCCCATCTGAAATCACCCGGACGAGCGTTGGGCTGAATTTTCCCTTTTGGACCAACATACGCTTCTATTTCTTCTTGTGTCTGGAATATACCTTGTGTCTGGAATCCATAGAATGAATTATAGGTATGACCTACTTCAGTGCGTGTTATACTATAGGCACTTCCCTGGAAACCGGCATTACCATCTGTGAGGAATTCTATACCATTGCCGAGAAACGTAACTTTATTTTTGAGATAAGAGAAGTTACCATTGAATCCAAGGTTCACTTCACCAACTTGTTTACGCCATCCTAATTCCAGTTCTATACCACTGTTCTCCATATCAGCAACATTGGCTGCAGGGTTGGATATAGCGCCCACATAAAAAGGTATGCGTGGGTTTTGAAGTATATCTTTCGTAGCCTTCTTATACCAGTCGAATGTAAGTGTGAAATCTTCCAGGATCGTTGCTTCGAAACCGATGTTGGTAGAAGTCGTTTCTTCCCAACGCAGATCCGGGTTAGCCGGTGCATTCGGACTGAAACCATTCAGGTAACTTCCTGATGTTCCTATAGTATAGTTCCTTCCACTGCCAATCGTTGAGAGGAAAGAGAAGTTGCCAATGTTATCATTCCCTACAACGCCATAGCTACCGCGTATCTTCAGGAAATTAACTACGTTGTTTTCGATCCAGAAATTCTCCAGTGATGGGACCCATCCCAGAGAGAACGATGGAAATATACCGAAGCGGTAATTTTGTCCAAAGCGTGATGATCCATCTCTGCGAACCAATGCGCTCACCAGGTATTTTTCTTTATAGTCATAGTTCACGCGCGCGAACAACGAGCTCACGGTATGGTCTTGTCCTTCGGAAGCATCGGAAGTACGTTGCGTTGCCGGCACTTTATAGTTAAAGGAAGCGTCATCAAAATTATCAGCAGGTATACCATTAAAAGTAACGCGCGTCATTTTCGTATTATCATCCAGGTATGCGCCTTGGCCTATAAGAGCCGTCACGTTATGATCACCAATGGATCTGGTATAGGAAATTGTATTCTCCAGGTTCCAGTCGAGGCGTGTATTATTTTCTCTGCTGAATGAATTCTGCGAAACAATGTTTGAAGAGTTCAGGAAATATTCCGGTGTGAATGACTCATTACCATAGAAGGCAAGTTTTGCACCTACGGTAGATCTGAACTTCAATCCAGTTACAGGTTCTGCTTCCAAAAAGAAGTTACCAATAATGTTGTGTGCCCAGCCATAGTTGCCTAATTGTTTTGAAATATAGGCGAGCGGGTTTGTCATTTCCTGGCCAACTGTAGTGGAAATGCCGTACGGATTTCCATTCTCATCTCTGCGTACAGGATTATTCGCATATAGCGGTAAACTTGCTACTGCAGGATCTGTAATAACAGCAGGAGTGATAGGATCAAGATTAATTGCTGAACTCAATGGTCCACCAAATTCACTGTTGGTATTACCGAGCCCTATAGACTTATTATAGGCATAGCCCAGATTTTGTCCGATCGTTAACCATTTTTTCGCTTTATGTGTAGAGTTCAGGCGAATATTGAAACGCTTATACTTCGATATATCTGTAGCTACTATGCCTTCCTGGCTTAAGTATCCGAAGGAAGTATAGAAGGTAGACTTCTCATTTCCTCCGCTGATGCTGAACTCATGGTTCTGACGTTTTGCACTTTTGTTGAAGATCAATGATTGCCAATCTGTGCCTTCACCATACGACTCAGGATTTGCATACGGCAACGGGTCGCCATTGGCAGCCGCAGCTTCGTTACGAAGTGTTGCGTATTGTGATGCATTCAGCAGGTCAAGTTTTCGGGCCGGTTCAGATATACCATAGTATCCGTTGTAATTCATCTTCAGTGTACCGGCTTTTCCTTTTTTGGTTGTAACCAGTATAACACCGGCGGCCGCACGTGCACCATATATAGCTTGTGATGCGGCATCTTTCAACACTTCAATAGACTCTATATCGGATTGATTGAGATATCCTATACCTCCATTGTCGATGATCACACCATCTACTACCCAAAGCGGCTGATTGTTTCCACCACCATCGCGGTTGAAGGAAGTTATACCCCGTAGGCGTACCGTTGCGCCTTCACCCGGTTGCCCGGAATTGGCAGCGATGGTTAGTCCGGAAGTCCGGCCCTGCAACGCTTGCTCTATACGGTTGATCGGCATAGACTCCAGGTCTGAAGCTTTCACACTCGAGATCGATCCGGACACTACACTTTTCTTTTGTGTTCCGTATCCCACTACCACTACTTCATCTAGTGTAGATACATCAGAAGCCAGTAGTATATCAATGGAACTTCTTCCTGCTACTGGCACTTCTGTTTTAGCATATCCAACAAATGAAAAGATCAGTATAGCATCGGAAGAAGAAACCTCCAATGAGTATTTTCCGTCACCATCCGAAATGGTTCCGGTACTGGTTCCTTTCAACACCACGTTCACACCAGGCAGCAGTTCACCTGTTTTTTCATCCTTTACTGTTCCGCTTACCACTTGCTGCGCGTGTGCATAACTGCAAGCGATGACGAAGCACAGCATGAGGAAGTATTTAATCTGCTTCCCACTCTGTAGAAATTCTCTCATAGGTTTAACATTAAGGTTAATTGGGTTAAAGTGTCACGAATACGTTTGCTATTTCAGTGAAACAGAAATCGTTTCCGGATTAAACCAAAAGTATATGTACAACCATGCGTGAATGAAAAAATCGACTACGGTTCGATTACTGCACCCGAAAATGTGAGCACGTCAGCACTACGTCACGACTGGAAAAGGAATTGATTTTCAATTTGTTAGTTGATCGGCTGGCGGAAAGAAATAATGGTGCCGAAGGCGGAAAGCCGATGACAATTTTTTGCTGATCAGAGTATATAGTATAGTGGGAGTCGTAAATCTATCTGCGGAGAGTTTGCACAACGGAACCCATACCCGCTCATTCAGACGGTTTCGTCCGGAACATCGGCTGGAGATCGCTCGCTGGATGAATATAGTTTTTCGAGGAAGGCTGCCATATCCTGTTCATGGCTCATGCCCAGTCTTTTTCGCAGGCGGTACCGTGCCGTTTCAACACCGCGCACGGAAATATTCAAGATGGAAGCAATTTCTTTGTTGGTCAGATTCATCCGTACAAACGCGCAAAGCTGAAGTTCTTTTTGCGTAAGATCCGAGAATGTCGATTTCAGTTGCGCAAAGAATTCGTGATGTACACGCTCAAAGTTTGCTTCGAACACCTGGATGTGTTCTTCATTCTGAAGGTTAGCGTTTATCTTCTTGATGAGGTCACGCACAATTTGCTTCGATGCATCGCTGCGCACAGATTCTTTCAAGCCTTTCAACTCATCAAGCATTTCAGAAAGCAACTCGCGTTTTTTTACCAGGAGCATGGTATAATTAGCAAGCTCTTTACTCTTGTGAATAACGTCTTCTTCGAGTTGCTCTTTATCTTTAATGATCTGTTCTTTCTCCTGCTTCAGTTTGATCTGTTGTATTTCTAGTTCCAGCACCTTCCGTTTCTTCTCTTCTTCGTCACGTGTTTTTTGTTTCTCAAGGTTGATCTTGCGCTTCACCATCGTGGCAATTGTCACTACAATAAACACTGCTGCCAGACTATATACTATATAGGCCCATATAGTTTGATACCAGGCAGGAAGGATCTCAAAATAGTATACCGCTTCACGCGAACTCTCTCCCAGTAAGCTTCGCGCCTTAACATGAAATGCATATCGGCCGGAACGGAGGTATGTAAATTCCTTATAGGGAGTTTCCTGCCAGTCAGACCATTTTTCATCCACAGCTTCCAGCCTATAGCTATACTGTATATTCATCCTGTCCTGGAAATCAGGTGCTGCAAAATCAAAACGAATGCTGCCGGTACTGTTCGAAAGCTGAAGTCGTGCTTCGCGCGAAGCATCCAACGTACCCAACACTTCATTGTCCTTTTGTTGTGCCGTCACTTTCATGATCAGCATGTTAGCCGATGTTCTTTTGGATGGGTTATAGGTGAGATCAAAAGCATATAGCCCTGTGATGGTGCCCATGAAAACATTCTCTGCACTTAACGGCACAATGCATTCCATGCTCTGATTAAATGAACCTTTCAGGTTGAGGAAGAGTCCTTTTTCCAAAACAGGTTTAGGTGAATCCGTTAAAAAATACCCGGCTTCATCATCATGAATAAACCAGGTTTTATCATCACGCTGAAGTAATTTCCGCACATTGCGATCAGTGCCAAACAATTCTGTAAGTAAACGATGTGGCTCAAAACGATTCGCATCTTCATTAAAAGTAAATATACCTTTGTTGGTCGTGAAGACTGTTTCATCTTTCCAGCGAAATACATTTATATTAAACGGTGACGGCAAACCATTCTGATCTTTAAAATGCTCAAGGCTCACCACGCGGCTGAGACTTTCATCAACCTTAATTCTGAATACTCCTTTATAACCATGACAAACCCAAAATATACCGGTCTCGTTGCTTTGTAAAATATCACGGCTTGATTCCTGGAAGCCCTCTATCTTATGACGCAGTATAAATCCTTTTGCATTATCATCGTAATGAAGTAAATATAGCCCCTCATAGGTACACACCAGAAAATCATCTGGGCGTCCTTTGACTTCAATGATCTTCCAGATACCGGTGATGCCTGGTATTTTATGAACACCATTTTTAGATATGGTAAATATACCCCTGTCGTGACTGCATAGAATCGTTTCTTTAAAGAACTGCAACGACCACGCCTGCCCTTCCAGTCCATCAATCTTGTTAAAGCTTGCACGGGAAAAATTATTTTCATTGGCATCATCACGCGATACAAAAACTCCTTGATTCGTTGCCAGATACATCGTCTTCTTTACAGGCAGTACGTCAAAGATGGCAGCATTATCAAATAGCATTGTAACGGGTGAAGACACGTCTATACAATCTATACCGTTGTTCAGCAACACCCATATATTTCCTTCGCGACTTTCGAATAAGTTCAGTACTGTGTTGTCTTGTAAATTCTGAAACGCTTCGCTGGTCGTTACGTGCTCACCGGATGCATCTAATAAAATTACTTTTGTACTGAGCGTGCCCATGTAATATGTACCCTTTGTAGATTTAATAGCACAGATCACAAGGTTGCTGGAGTTCTCCGGAATAAGACGTTTGCTGAACGTTACCTTTCGTGTAAGCGGATCTATAGTATATGCGCTTCCTTTCTTGGTGATGAGCACCAATGACTCTTTTTTAAAACCTGGAAGAAGTGCAACAATTTCTTCAGAGTTTATTTCACGCTGGTGAATGAGGTCTATAAATTCAAGGGAACTCAGGTCTAGCAGTTTGATCCTTTCATTATCCTGTACGTAAAGCTGGTCATTGATAACATTGCAATATTTAAAAGCATTTGCGGATGGCAATGTTATCGCTTTATTATTGGCGATCGCGATCAGCATGCGCGTACTGCGGAACACCATATACCCTTGCACTTCATGGATCTGCCAGATGTTTTCCAGATTACGATCTTCCGGGCGGAGAAGATCCAGCAGAGATTGATAATAGTATTTACCATACTCATCCCGTTTGATTGTGCCCAGCTCGTTAAAGCCTCCGGCATATACTTCACCTTTTTTATTCATCCGCAAACTTCTTACAGATGAATTGTTGGGCAATGCAACACGCTGCCATCGCTCTCCATCAAAAATGATCACACCATCGTTGTTCCCAAAGTATAAAACACCTTGTAGATCCTGGCACATGGCCCAGAACTGTGGGTCAGAATTGAATTCCTTTTTAGTATAATGAATGATCCGCGGCATTCCGCGCACGCCTGCCAACGGTGTGGGTACTGTCGACTGGCTCCACAATGCCTGGTGGCTACCTGCTATAATCAGGGCAAGACAAAAAATTCTGGTGTATAAAATTCTGAGCGTGGGCATTTTCTGAAGAGACAATATGCGTATATAAATGAGGTCTATCAAACTCCGGACACACGCGAACATGCTCATCAACTTACTTTTCATGGCTTCCCTTCCGTTAAAAGTAAATGGCTGATTTTCAGCAGCTCTGCCATTCATGAAGTATTGAAGACGTAGGCCGCAGAACGCGCTGATGTATTTTAGATGTATCCGCATTGAAAATTTAACTCATCATAACTAATATACTTGAAATCCGAAAACGATTGTTATACAAACTAAACAACAACGCTCTGATATGAAGGTATTTTTACATGGGAAAATCCAAATTGTTCTCTTTTTTTTCGCGTGCGCGACTTTTTTAACTGAAAGCACCTTCGCTCAATATCTCCACGCAAGTGGTAAACAAATTGTGGATAAGGACGGCAATGAAGTGATTTTGAGAGGCATGGGTTTAGGTGGTTGGATGCTGCAGGAAGGATACATGCTGGAAACCAACAGTTTTGCAAATCCACAGCACCAGATTCGCGCGAAGATTCGGGAGCTGGTTGGTGAGGCAAATACCAATCAATTTTATGATGCTTGGCTGGCCAATCATTGCACCGAGCGTGATATTGATTCACTCGCCTCGTGGGGATTCAACTCCGTGCGATTGCCAATGCATTACAACTTGTTCACGTTACCGATCGAGAATGAACCTATAGCGGGACAGAATACCTGGATTGAAAAAGGATTTGCCATGACGGATAATCTTTTGAAATGGTGCGCGAAAAATAAAATATACCTCATCCTCGATCTTCACGCAGCGCCCGGTGGTCAGGGGCACGATGCCGCTATATCTGACTATGACGCAACAAAACCATCGCTTTGGGAAAGTGATGCAAATAAACAAAAGACGATCGCGCTGTGGAAAAAATTAGCAGAGCGCTATGCGAACGAACCCTGGATCGGTGGATATGACTTGATCAATGAACCCAACTGGAATTTCACGCCTGGAGCAAATCAAAATGGATGTGATGAAACAACCAATGTTCCGCTTCGTCAGCTATATATAGCGATTACGGCTGCGATTCGCGAAGTGGACAAGAACCATATCATTTTCATTGAAGGAAATTGCTGGGCCAATAACTACAACGGTATATTACCCAAGTGGGACTCCAACATGGCTGCGAGTTTTCACAAGTACTGGAATAATAACGACCAAGGCTCGGTTCAGTTTGCTGTTAATATCCGCGAGCAAAATAACCTACCGGTATGGCTAGGCGAATCGGGTGAAAACTCGAATACGTGGTTTACCAATGCCATTGCCTTAATGGAAGCAAATAAAATAGGATGGGCATGGTGGCCACTTAAAAAAGTAAACTCCATTGTAAATCCCATGACTGTTGTTAAAAATAACGACTACAACACCTTGCTGAACTATTGGAAGAATGGTGGCACAAAGCCTACCGTTGATTTCGCGAAAAATGCATTGATGCAACTGACCGAGAACCTGAAAATCGGTAACACTATATATCGCAAAGATGTGATCGATGCGATGTTTCGTCAGGTTACAAGCAAAACGACTATACCCTTTGCGAACAACAAGGTGCCGGGTATAATTTATGCGTCAGATTTTGACTTGGGTAGAAATGGATTTGCTTACGCGGATACTGACACTGCAAATTACCAGGTGACTACGGGAAGCTATAGTGCCTGGAACAGCGGTTTCAGTTACCGGAATGATGGTGTGGATATTCAGCCAACTTCTGATACGGATGCGGCATCAAATGGATATAATATAGGATGGACAAAGGATGGCGAGTGGCTCCAATATACTGTACGCGTGGACTCAAGTGCCGCATACAATGTTATACTTCGCTATGCTACTTTAGATAACACCGGAAAGATCAGATTATCTGTAGATGGTATAGATATAGTTGATCCTGTAACGCTTGCCTCCAGCGGAGGGTTTCAAACCTGGGCGAATCAAACCCTTAGTAACGTTGTGCTGTATAAAGGTACCCATAAACTCAAATTCCGTTTCGAAAAAGGAGGAGCCAATGTGGGCTATATGAAATTCGTGCTCAGTAAAAAGATAAATGAGATTCCATTCAAAGCGCTCTTCTCCGAAACAGCACCCAGTGGTAAAACAGTATATATTACCGTAAATAAAAAAGTGGAAGCAGCAACGCTTGCAAGTGCCAACGGCTTTACCGCCAAAGTCAACGGAATAGATACTCCCATTAGTAATGTTCAACTTGATGTCGCAAATCCAAGCCGTATATTCGTTACACTGGGACAAGATGTATTCGATAACAATACGATCACGGTAAGTTACCAGGCAGACGTTGTGAAGGCTACGGACGGAACTATACTGGAAGACTTTAGCGACCTTTCAGTTAAAAGTAATCTTCCCTTTCACTTTGCTATACCGACAAAAATTGAAGCCGAGGCTTTCGTGGTAAACAAAGGGATGGAACTTGAAAACACTACTGATACGGGCGGCGGTCAAAACGTTGGTCATACCAGTGTTGGCGATTACCTTGAGTATCGCATTCGTGTACCACTGGATGGTATATATCCTTTGGAGGCGAGAGTAGCATGCATGAGTCAGGCTGGCAGACTGGAGTTCCAGCAACTTTCTGCAACGGGTGCCCTACTGAACAGCACGGCCATAGATATACCTGTAACGGGCGGATGGCAGACTTGGAAAACTGTAACTGGTAAATTAAAGTTGACTCAGGGTCAGGGAACATTGCGCGTTCGTATCGTACAGCCCGAGTTTAATATAAACTGGTTTCGGTTTCTTGGTGCTGATATCATCAGCGGTACTGAAAAAAGAAAGCAAGGCTCATTGAAGATATACCCTAACCCAGCGGATAAGCGTTTGAATGTTGAGCTTCCCGACTTGGCATATAGTGCAGGCACCAGTTTATCTGTAAGAACGGTAGGTGGTATGCTAGTGAAATGTTGTGATCCGCTTACGAAGGATAAAATTCAGCACATTGCTCTGGATGATTTACCTGCCGGACTATATATAATCGAACTTGCTTTGAAAAACGAAATTTATAGTAACAAGTTTATTGTGAAGTAGTATATATCACAAACAAAAATGGTTCACGCTGTAGAAGGCATGAACCATTTTTTTATCAACTCTCGCTGTCCTGCAGTTCATACTCAATCATGTTGATCGGGATTCCACATTCCTCCTGAAAATCCTCTCCCTCCATCAATATTTCATCATCATCCGGATTGGGATAATACCAGTTTATTATCACTTCGTTGCCACTGTGATGGATATCCTTGAGTACACGCAGTGTCTCCAGAATAGCGCGTGAGGAGCTTGTATTAAAATAACTCAATTTCAGATCTAACACGATCGATTTACCGCCCTGCTTAATGTAATCTGTAAACCACGTGGCGATCTTTTTATAAAACTCATACGGTTCCTCCAAATACGACTCGCCTGAAATACTGCATACACCGGTTGCAGCTTTAAGATTAACGGATGGTGAGAAATATATATCTCTTGATCCTGCTATTGTTAAATCTTCCATAATAATTGGTGTCTTTGCCTCGAATAAAAATTTCTATTTTATGTTGTTAAACGGTTTATACAATGGATATCCGAGTAACATATATGTCCTGTTATTTAAAAATACTCACCGATATAGTGAAGAATGAATGTTGATCATCAATCCTCTTCGCTTCAATGTCCAACGGTGCATCAGACTTTAATGCTACCTGGATCAATCCTATATTTCCTCCTTTATGATCGGCAGGTAACTCTGAACTACGGTACTTCCGTTTCATCGCACGAAGACTCTCATGATCCAAGCCGTTAATCTCCTCACACTTCTTCACGATCTGTTCAAGAACTTCGTTCTTTACCATGTTGCCAGACATCAGTATATAGGACGTGGTGGTTTCATAAACCACGAGTGTACCAACACCCCAGCGATCGACTGACTCCAGTCTGTTTTTCTCGAATGAATACAATGAAACATTCTGGGCGAGCTCCATGAATACAGCAAACAACCGCTTGCCGGCTTTAGGAGAATCAAATGCCTTCCGTCTGATTTTGTTACCGATCTCCGAAAGAATGATATCATCAAATGGCCCTTTATAGTAAACAATTATGTCCTGATCATTCATAGTGCTGTACAAATCAATTAGACTTTTATTCTTCCGTTCTTCCATATGTTACGAGTAATGTGAATCATTAAAGCTTTATACCGATCAACGTAATGTCATCGCGCTGCTCGGCACCTTGCTGGTGTGTAGCTAACGCTTCCTCAAAGGACTGCCTTTGTTCCTGCAAGCTTTGTTGATAAACGTCCACGATGAGCGCCCGCAGACGCTTCTTGTTAAACCTGACACGGTCAGGACTATTCTGATCTGTAAATCCGTCTGTTGTCAGATATAGTATATCTCCTTTTTGAAGATCGACTTCATGTCTGGAGAAATCACGCGATGATCCGGAATTTGCACCGCCTATAGATTTACGATCACCTTCTATCTCCAGTAACTCGCCACTCGAAATAATATATAGGGTTTGCTTGGCACCTGAAAATTTCAATCGTATCGATCCGTTGTCGTTTTGCTCTAGCGTGCATATACCAAGGTCCATCCCATCGTGGTTCTGACTTTCTTCCTGACTCAGTTTATGCCGAACGCCCTCGTGTAGCTGGTTGAGAATCTGTGCAGGATCCGTAAAGTTCTTTTCATTTACCAACTCACTTAGCGTATTACTTCCGACAATCGACATCAAGGCACCGGGCACTCCGTGACCTGTACAATCAACCACCGAAAGAATTTTCACGTTGCCTTTCTCTGCTGCCCAGTAAAAATCACCAGACACTATATCTTTCGGCAGATAGGTAATAAAATGTTCAGGGAATACTTTCTTCATGAACGCGTCAGAAGGAAGTATAGAATGCTGAATGCGCTGGGCATACCGAATGCTATGCGTTATCTTTTGATGTTGTACTTCAAGCTGATCTTTCTGCTCGCTCAATACTTCCTGAGTTGAACGAAGCTCTTCCATGTTTTGAACCAGTGCTTCATTCTTCTCTTGTATCTCGTGCTGCTGCCGTTGCAGTAACCGGTTTGCTTTACGTTTCTGTATCCAACTGATCGCGATAATGCCAAGCACCAAAGCAAACAAGCCGAAAATCCAGTAACTATTTTTTAACTGCTCATCTTTCAGTTTCTTATCTGCTTCGAGAAGCTGAATAGTTTTCTTCTGCTTTTCATCTTCCAATGCTTTTCGCTTCAACTTCTGATCCTGAATTTCCTTTTCCTTTTCAAGCATCTCTAACTCACGATTGCGCTTCTCCGCTTCAAGCTGTTGCTGTGCCAGCACCAGTGCCTGCTCAGCATGTTCCTTTTCCAGTTCCTGATTTTTATACTCAATCGCTTTCAATTCCTGATCACGCTTTAGTATAGCAAGCTCTTTCGCTTTAAGCTTTATCTCATTCTCCTGTAGTTTTAATTTACTCTCCTTGCGCTCAGACTCTACTACTTCACGTTCCTGCTCTGCCAGTAATGTTTTAATTTCTTCTTCATTCTTTTCAATCTCCAACTGCCGTTCCAGCATCTGCTGTTTTCGCGCTTTCGCTTCTTTCGAAAGCTTGTCTTTTAATGCTTTATGCTTTTCAAGATAGGCCTGGGCTTTGGCAGCGTTGTTGTCTTTATCGTGAATGAGATGCAGAATCTGGTAACTTGTTACTAGCACTTCTTCTGCATTGTTTGCCTCTCCTAATTTTATTGCGTCATTCACTGCTTTCAATGCGCGCGAAGTATTTCCACTCACATAGTAGCTCGATGCTATATAATTGTCCGTGTTGGCAATCTCGATTTCATCCTTTTGCCGTTCGCGGATTTTCAGTGCAACAGCATAGTGTTCCTTCGCGCGAGTATATAATTTCAGGTTTGTATAGGCTACACCTATATTAACGTGTAGAATTGCTTTATCACCTTCACTTAGATTTTTAGGTTGCCGATTTACAAGTTCGATAACCTTGCTGAAGTAATCCATCGATGACTTCATATCACCGGTACGCTTATAAATAAACCCTATATTATTGTAGGTTGTTGATAAGCCGCCTACATCGTTACTCTTTTCATAGATGGATGCAAGTTCTGTGTTATACTTTTGCGCGAGCCTGTACTGCTTGGTCTGTTCGCAAAGTGAAGAAAGTTCTTTATAGGTCGCTATAGTCTTATCTCTGTTTGCCTGTTGGTTATAGACAGACAAAAGCCGGATTTTATATTGAATCGTTTGCTGATAATCTTCAACCTGTTCATAGGAGTATGCAATGTTTTCAAGAAGAATCGCATTCAATTTCAAATCATAATTACCCGCCTCTACTTTTTTCAAAGCCAGGTCGAAATATTTTATGGCCTGTACATGAGCATTTTGCTGCTGATACAAGGTTCCAATGGAAGTATATACATTAATGATCGAACGATCCTGTTTCAAAATATCAAATGCCTTGAGCGATGACAGATAGCATTTCAGAGCTTCGATATATTCTTTCTTCTCGCTGTGGGCATCACCAAGAAGTTGATAACTACGAGCTTCTCCTGCCAGATATGAATTCTTTTTAGACGCGGCCAGGCCTTCTTTCGCGATGGATATAGACTTATCGGTTTCGTGTTCTTTTAACAATGCTGCAGCCTGTGAGATAAGTGTATTCACCTTCACAGAATCCTGAGACTGATGCTCCTGCGCATACGTTACTGTGCTCGTTGCAATGCATGACACCAGCAAATAAAAAGCAACCCATCGTTTCGTTCCTTGAATCATGGTATCAAAGTCTATCATTTAAAAATTCAGGTTAACGCCTACGAGGTACATGGCCGGTACATCGTCTGAAAATATATACTCTTTACTCTGGTCATTCAGGAAATTCCGTGCATTGATATATACCGTACTTTCTTGCCAGAATTTGTAAGATACCTTCAGGTTTGGTATAACTTTAGAAGGCAGAACAACTTCGCCTCGTGTTGTTTTCATAGTATACGAATCGTACAGGTATACACTTGCACCAACAGTGAGCTTCTCGAGTAATGTCCGAAAAGTTCCGGTGATACCGCCAAAGTATTTTGGTGTATAGTTATTATGATTCACCGTTGTATCACTCTGAAAGTTGGTATGCTGTAGCGTAGCAAATGCGCGGAGTTTGAATTTACTCGAGAAGTTAGCCGTTACACTGGGCGTAATTCCATTCCGTTTTAATACTGTTGTTGCGTTCACCCGCTCATATGTATTTGAACCGCTTGAGTCAGTTGAAGAAAGACCTTGTATAAGGTTCGTTGTGCGGGTCATGAAGTAATCTATACTTACCAGTATCTTGTCAGTAGCCTGAACGCGGGTGCCCACCTCTATATTCCGGACGGTTGAACCTGTAAGCGCAGGATTGATTACTCTTTGTATGGAAACTCCTTGCACCGTGGTGCTGATGCTTTCGTCAAATATATCCCTGGCAAAATTACCAGTACCTCCTTTGGCGTATGCCGCGCGAAGCAAGATCCGCTCAATTGGATTGTAAGCCACTGCACCCTGATAACTCAACAGTGATTGGTCGTTAGAACTGAAAAAATCCTTGCGAACACCGCCATCTACTACGAGTTTATCTTCCAGGAAAGATGCGCCACCCTTCAAAAAGAAACCATAATTTGAAAGTTTTCTATTACCATGAATAATATCGGGATATACCGCATCGGTTGAATGATATCCTTCATCGTTAAAACCTGTTTCCTGATAACTCGCTCCGGGCATAATCCGGAAGTTCTTGATATTGATGGTATAGTATATTCTGCTATTCAACTTATGAATATCGAACTGGTAACCCGGATACCCGGTGGCCAGGTTTTGATCACCAAACGTATAGGAAGCCTGCACATTCAGTTTGTAAATTCTCGCATTGAAATTCGCAAAGTTTGTTACAGAGGTTCTGCGGCTTAATGCAAATTCTTCAAAGCCCTCATATATAGTCTGCGCTTCTGAATTTTGGTTCGCCAATGCCGCGGTCACTTCTACATTTTCATTTGGAACAAAACGAAGAAAAGCATTGACCGCGTAATCTTGTCGTGCAAGACTTCCATAGAGATTGGTTTTGTCTGCAGTCGATCGGTAGAAAAGTAGTGAATCACTCGGAACGTACCTTTGTACACCAAAAACATAAAGTTCATCCTGAAAGCGTCTCGTGCTATTGTAATTGCCCGAGAGTCTCACAAAGAATTTGTCTCGTATACCAAGGCTCACAGATGCATTGCTAAAGGTTGTCTTGGCGGCATTCGGAGCAAAACTCCGTTGCGCTGAACCTTGTACGCTGATCTTATTACTCTCCGGAGTTCTGGTGATGATGTTGATCACACCACTCGCAGCATCGCGTCCGAAAAATACATTTGCCGGACTTCGTACAATCTCGATCCTTTCAACATCGTTCAGACTTACCGGCAAAGTCTCCCACAACACGCCTGCGTCAAAATAATTATTAACCGGCATGTTATCAATCATTACCAATACCATTTTGCTTCTTGCATCGCTTAGGTTACTGACCGTTGGTAATGCTTCTGTACCTTGTATATATACTTCATACAAACCATTAACAGTTTGCTGCACGAATAATCCGGGTGCCAAACGAAGAGCCTCTGGTATGGTTAACGCTCCTGCATTTTCAATTTCCTCGCGGGTAAGAACAGTAGCGGTATAGGGAGTTTTGTTTACATCCTCCTGCTTACCTGAAGCGCCCTGAATGTTGACGGTGGCATCTCCTTCAAACTTTAAATTAAGTATATCCTGGTCAACGGTGAATTTGTATGGATCACCCGATGACGTATTATCTTCAGTGGTCTGTGCCCATAGTGACCCTGATAATAACATAAAACACAATGCTAAATATTTATACTGCATAGCTTTTTTACTGTTAAAAATCACAGCCTGTAAATTCATAGGTCAACTTATAAAACCCTTTGCGGGCGAGCGCAACATTGCACTCGTTGAGGTCATAGATAAATACCTCTTCTTCGTCATAGTCCGCCTGAAAATTTCCTTTCGCATAGATGGGATTGTTGATACGGGAATAAGGAACCACATCGAATCCCGAGAAAAAATCCCAGATATAGGGACGCAATGCTTCAGGTATAAGCATCTTTGGATTGAAGTGTTCATCATATCTTAATTCCCCTTTCTGTGTACCGTTTTCGTCAAGAATTTTCACCACATTACCAGCTTCATCAACTTCATAATCCTGGTACTTATAGAATGAAGTCCTTGACTCGTCTTTATAATTTCGGAAGCCAACAATTTGCTGGAGTTCATTATATATATAGTCTTTTACAGCGAATTGTACGTCATCATAATCGTATAAATAAACAGTTGCAAGATTGCCACTGCTGTTGTAAGTCAGTGCATGCTTCTCATACATCTCCCCATTTATAAAAAACAACACCGTGTCAGCAAGTCCGTTATCTGCATACCCAACGTTGTAGTCATACTGATCACCATAGTACATTATGTCTATAGTTGATAACCTCCCTCCATTTTCATATAAAAATGTAATGATGAAATCGGACGAGTATGTAATTTTTGAAAGCTTGCATTGCTCCGAGACACAAGGCTTCACCGCGATAATGTTTGAGTAGCCCGATGTTTTCTCAAGGCGTTTTGATTTAACTCTGTAGTAGTACGATTTCGTATAGTCAAGTCCTTTGACTTCAAGTGAAAGGCCCACCACCTCTAAAGCATTGTATCCAGGTAGTATATTGTTAAAATCAGGATCGGTTGCAACCTCTATCAGATAACTGGCAGCTTCCTCAATGGCGGTCCAGTTTGCAGTAAAATTAAAAACTTGGGTAGCTGTTGGCTGACTCGCCACCGGTGAATTGAGTGCTGCTGTTGTAACAGCAATGACATTTGAGTTATCAGAGAACGTGTGCTCTTTTTGACCTCTTACCCTATAGTAATATGTAACTTCCGCTGCAAGGCCTGTAACCTGTAGAGCGTTGCCTTCTATTTCTCTGGATTGATATCCTGTAACATAACTTGAAAATAACGGGTCGATGGATACATCTACTATATATACCGAGCTTCCTAATACCGGCTTCCAATTCGCCACAAAACTAGTCGATTGAATGTCCGATGCTTCGATTGCCACCGGTATAGGCTTAATAAAGTCAGTCTCTGGTACACTGCAGCCTATAGCAAAAATATAAATGATTGCTCTATAACAACCTTTCCAGCGCTTAAAATAAAGGTAAATATTCTTCATGTGTATTTACGGGAACATTTATACTTGCATTCTTCTCCTCTGCTGAGCTATACTACTAATTGCAGTACATAACTACAGTAATTGAAGCAGAATTATCCACGCCTCAAAAGTACATTCAATTTGAGTAATGGGTTTTTAAAAGATTACAGAGAGATACCTCCGTAAGATTACGGAGCATGGCTTCGGTAGCTGTTGTGCTGCTATAGGATTGTCATTAACATTGTATATATGAGCCCTGAAGAATACCCCTACCGCAATAAAATCTTAAAAAATATATCTGGTGAACGATGGCTTGATATACCCGGTTTTGAAGGATTATATAAAGCTTCTAACCTTGGACGAGTAAAGTCTATCGATAGAACTATACCCCATCCAAGGTTGAAAGAACAATTTGTCGCTGGGAGAATACTGAGTCAGTCTATCGCGAAGAACAAAAATGTCAAAACCGGTGAGCCGATGGTCGATCTCCGTGTTTCGCTTTCACGCGAGGGTCGTCAATACTATTTTAACACCCGGAGAATAATTTATAGCACGTTTGTAAAAAATATTGACTACGAAAAAGACGGGTTGTATGTGATCAATAAAGATGGTGATGGCTATAACAATGCTGTGAAGAATCTAAAGCTCGTTACGAAAAGTGAAAAGAGTCAACGCGTATTTAAGCGCGAGCGCGCTGATTCGTATTTAAAAATTGCTGACCGCTCTGACTGGAAAAATTATGGTGGTTATAGCAGACGTAAACCTGTAAAGCAATATTCAGCAAAAGGTAAATTGTTGGCTCGATACGAAAGTATCCGTGAAGCAGCACAAATAACAGGATGTGGCGAGAAGGAAATCATACTCGTAGCGCGCGGTATACATCGTCACACAAAGGGGTTCAAATGGAAGTACGCCTGACTATACCTTAATGATACCCTATAGCGAATTAGCTTTGATCACAGTCTCACGGATCACGTCATCAAGTTTGTGGGCAGTTTCTTCAAGCAGGGAAACAATCTTCCGGTTGTCTTCCGTTAGCGAAGATTTCTCCAGTATATTAATTAAGCCAAGAATGGTAGCGACAGGTTGCCGGGTTTGATGTGATTGAATCCACGAGATTTCCTGTAACACTTCGGTTTGCATTTCTATTTGCAACTCGTAATGTTTTCGGTCGGTTATATCCACACTTCGAAGTGCTACACCAATAAGGGTGCCACGGTCGTATACAGGCGTATATTCTGAACGAAGCCAGGACGAAGTCATGTTGGGATAGAGTATCTCACGTTCTTCTACAACGGTGTGGCCGGTGGCAATGGCTTTTGTAAAATTTTCTTCAAAGCTACGCAAGTCCATCTCATCAACATCCGATTTATATTCCAGGATACTATCGCCCAACATCATCTCTCTGTCGTACAACTCTCTGCTTCCCTCTTGTGCACGCCTATTAAAAAAAATAATTCGATACTCCGG
Organism: Ohtaekwangia koreensis; assembly: GCF_900167975.1. Lineage (GTDB taxonomy): Bacteria > Bacteroidota > Bacteroidia > Cytophagales > Cyclobacteriaceae > Ohtaekwangia > Ohtaekwangia koreensis. The sequence goes on along the minus strand of NZ_FUZU01000005.1, from coordinate 381,426 downwards.
GTCAACCAATAAAATATAGGATTGCGTGCTATCAAATATAGCCTGCAGAATATGTCTTGAAGTTTCAAGTTGGGCATGTATAGCCTTAATCTCCTTTACCTGCTCTGCAACTTCTTTTTCCAGTTCTCTTCTTTTCGTTTTCACAAATTCCAGGAGATCGTTTTTAAATATAAGCCCTTCAAATTGCCCATCCTTGTATACAGGAAGCACTTCCGATTGCTCTGACTGCATGATCTGCAACGCCTCGTCTACTGTGCCGGGCAACGACAGTACTGGTTTTGTGGTGATGCAATCTATCACGAGGTTATGCGGGTGTTGTACTATATCCAGCGGAGTTAGAATACCGATGTGATTTTGGTCTTCATCCTGAACAACAAGGGCTGCTTGCTGAATCAAATTGTCTTTTATAGCGCGTATACCTTCATACGCTTGTATTGTTTGAAAATCACGCTTGATAAAAAATGATATATTCATCAGAGTTTTCGTTCAATGTTGCTATACAAAACGGATATTCTGAAGTCTACCGGGAAGGGTGGCAATTTTATTTCCTCAAATGAAAGATTGACAGAGTACTCAAGACCTTTGCCCTTATTCATCACCTTAAAGCGTATAGACCAAGCGTCAAATATACACCTATAAAAAGGAATCTAATAACACGTTTCTCATTTGAGGCCGCAGTGTGATTGCCCGATAGCAGGCTATTCTCTAGAGATATAGTATAGAAGTGTAAGTCGATTAACGTTTACCGTGGCCGTGTGATACGAGAATCTATTTACAACATCTTGCAAGTCAGTATAGTTAATTTTTGATGTGTCCCAAATATTTTTGCAACTACAATATAAGAATGATGAATATGTTGCCACACTCATTAGATTAAGAGTATGCAGTTTTTTCTGAAAGTATATGGAAATATTTTATTACAGATTTCTTTGGCATCGTTAGCGGTATACAACACTGAAGTGATAGAGTTTTGAGGAATACTACTCCCATTCACGAACGCGAGACTGTTTATTTACGCGAACTGCTTTCTGGCAATAAACTTTTTACGGGACTTTGTAATTGCATCATAGTTTTTTAATGCCCATTGCGTCAGTCCATTAATGTGTGGTAAAAGGCCTTTACCAAGCTCGGTTAATTCATATTCTACCCGGGGCGGAATCTCAGGATAATGTTTTCGATGAACCATTCCGTCTGCCTCCAATGTACGTAATGTAACGGTGAGCATTTTTTGAGATATATCTCCTATCGTTTGTGCCAGTTCATTAAAACGCATAGGCCCTTTGTGTTCACCCAACAAAAGTATTACCAATATAGACCACTTGTCACCGAAGCGGTCCAATACGTTTCGTATCGGACAAGCTTTGGAAAAGTCATAATCCTCTAGCTTTTTTTTCATACGCAACGCATTGATTTCCAACTATAGTTACCTCCAGGTAAGTGAGTATTATTACAGTGCCTTATTGCACATCCATTAAGTATCCATTTACCTTTGAGTATCCAAAAGTAACTAAATACCCTTACGATTGCAACTACCCCACAATGCAGGGGATTAACTATATATAGAACCTACACAATGATTTTAATAACAGGAGCCACAGGCCATCTCGGAAGAGCAACCGCCCAATATTTACTACAGAAAACAGCATCGTCAAACATTGCTGTACTGGTACGGGATGTTGCAAAAGCAGCTGACCTTGCAGCACAAGGTGTTGATGTACGCGAAGGTGACTACAATGATGTCGCTTCACTCGTAAAGGCGTTTACCGGTATAGATAAACTTTTTTTCGTATCGGGTAATGATGTCCAACATCGTTTAGGACAGCAAGCCAATGTAGTGGCTGCTGCTAAAACAGCGGGTGTAAAACATATAGTATATACGAGCTTTCAACGGAAAAATGAAACAGAGACTTCACCCATCTATTTCATTGCCAAGTCGCATCTTAACACGGAAGCGCTTTTGAAAGATTCCGGGATCACCTATACTATTTTAAAGCATGGACTTTATATGGACATTCTACCGATGTTTATAGGTGATAAAGTATTGGAGACCGGAACTATATTTCAACCGGCAGGAACCGGAAGAGCAGCGTTTACGTTACGCGCTGATATGGCTGAAGCAGCTGCAAACATACTTACCACTTCAGGACATGATAATAAGAGCTACGATATTTCGGGTAGCACTTCGTATTCATATCAGGAGGTTGCTGATGGTATCAGTGAAATAACTGGAAAGAAAATTGCATATGTATCGCCTACCCAGGAAGTATTTCACCAGGAACTTAGCAAAGCGGGTGTTCCCTCAGAATATATTGGTATGTTTGGGGCATTCAATGAAGCGATCAGGCAAGGAGAGTTTGATATGATGGATACAACCCTGGAAAAATTGCTGGGAAGAAAGTCAACTCCTTTGAAAGACTATTTGAAGACTGTATATTCCAATTAACTAGCACACATTATACATTAACCATAAATAAAACAGTTTCACTAAAAATTTAATTATCAAAATGAAAAAACTTACTTTATCCGTTATCGCTTTAGCATTTGCAGTTTCAGCTTTTGCTCAATCATGGTCATTAGACAAAGCTCACTCTAAACTTGGCTTTGGTGTAACCCACTTGTTGATCTCTACAGTAGATGGTTCTTTCAAATCATTTGATGCGAAAATCACTTCTTCTAAAGAAGATTTCTCCGATGCGGTTATCGAATTAACAGCAGACGTTAACTCTATTAACACAGACAACGACCAACGTGATGGACATTTGAAAGGCGCTGATTTCTTTGATGCAGAGAAATTTCCTACGCTTACTTTCAAAAGCACATCTTTCAAGAAAAAAGGTAAGAACGCTTATACATTAGTTGGTAACCTGACATTACATGGTGTTACTAAACCAGTTACATTGGAAGCTGTTTTTAACGGTACTGCCGTTCATCCTTACACGAAGAAAACTATCGGTGCTTTCAAAGTTACTGGTACAATAAAGCGTTCTGATTTCGGTATCGGAGCTGGTACACCTTCAGGTGTTGTTAGCGATGAAGTTACTATTACTGCTAACACTGAATTTGCTAAAGACTAATTTCAGATAGTTCTTAAAGTTCTAAAGGATAGCGTTGCTGAATGTTTTACAGGAAGCAGCGCTATTCTGTTTTTATAGTATTATCTTTTGATTAAGTTATTTTTACACAAGCTTAATCTCTGTTGTATACTTTCCTTCTTTTTTGCTGCTCTATAGTGTAACTCAGTATAGATGCGCAGGCGAGTGCCACAATAATCCACGATGCATACGCTGCTATCTTTTCAACAAGCATTGTTAACGGATTTGTTTTTTGCAGGATCCGCTCTGTCATCCACGCAAGGGCAGCTATAGCGGCCACAATCGCTCCTGTAATTCTGAAAGAAGAATATAAGGATGTACGGCTTAACAGAATGAGCCACGGAACGGTGAGCATAATCACAAACAGCTGCATCAATTCTATACCGATATTAAAGCCTAATATACTCAGCGTCATGTATGCGGGTGCGAGGTTCAGGTTAACCAGTGTACCTGCGAACGCCATACCATGTATCAAACCAAATCCTGCAGCAACATATACTTCGCGTCCCGGAAATATAGGACAAAAGGCATGTACCGCGGATACGAGAATAGAAAACGCTATCAGAATTTCTATTGGTTGACCCGGAAACTGAAGCCACCCGATAACACCGGCAAGCAGTGTGATAGAATGACCTACTGTAAAGGCAGTGACTACCCGAAGCAGGTGAGCAATGCTATACCGGATGCCACCGAAGTTTCTCCAACGTTTTTTCGTAGCCAATAGCGGTGCAGGTAACAATAAAGTCAGAAGAAATAAAAGATGATCTGTGCCCGCTGCAATATGATCTATACCCAGGCGTACCATGTTGCTGAATCCATTCCACCAACTGCCCTCCTCAAGGTTGACCTTTAATGGATAGATCTGGTTACTGCCGGTGTCAACGCGAATCACGCCAGCTTCAACCTGATGTTCTGCGGTAATGCCAGTCTCCCAATCATTACGGATCGATACCAACGCTGTATGCGTCACAACCTGATGCATGATCACATCATAGTTCAATGTAAAATTTCTGCTGCTGGCTCCCGTGGGTGGCTGCATCCATAGGCGTATCGTTATCTCCTGGAATGGACCGCTATAGGTCTGTTCTGCTGGGGCGACCTTCATATATACTATAGATACATTCCACAAGCGGCCATCTGCTGTTTGCGGATTTATATGGGCTTTTAAATATGCTTGCAGTTGAGCGCCAAGTCTTGCCACCAGCGTTTCCGGATTTTTAGTCACATCATTTCCAAAGGCAAGCTCCAGCTCTCCTAACGGTAACTGCAATTCTGCGGCTACACCATCAGGGCGTATATCAAGCAATACAATGGTGTTGGGCGTCTGATGCGCTTGCACAGATACTGAAGCAAAGGTAAAGATGAATACAGATGCGAGTATGAAAATAAACAGCCGCCCTGCTATTGCAGAGCGGTTGTTTAAAATGAATTTGTCGTTCATAGATTGATCAGGATTATAGTCCTATATAATCACGCTTGTGATCGCGGAACACGGTGTGATAGTGAATTTCTGAAGGATATACCACGCCTGTCTGACAGATAAACTCAATCCATACACTGGGTCCATCGATTCGCACATAGTCTGTATTGGCTGTGAAAAATGTGCTGGCATTGCCGGACGTACCACTTGCGTTGCTGGCATACGTCACATGGGTATCCGCAAGTTCAGATGTATATATAGCGAGGAAACTTTCAGCCGATGTAGCATCGAGATCGTTAACCCAGGGAGCCATGGCTGCCAACACTTTTAATTGTGCCGCGCTGCTCAATGTACTTACCTTAATACCTTGCTTGGTAGCGGGCATTGTGTTAGAAGTGCTTCCGGGTACCATCAGCACATCAGAGAATGTAGAGGAATTCTTCGCGCTTGCTAGTTCAGCGGTTGTAAAGGATGCCAGCATCTCGGCCATACCAGAACGTTCTGAAGCAAGAGGCGCATACGTTGTCCCATTGGTTGTCCACGTCTTAGGCTCTATACCTTGATGAGAAGGCGTGATGCTTACGACAGCGCCCGCAGTATAAGTTATATTTTGTGCATAGTGATGACCACCGAACTGCAGCATCCACGTACCGGCAGTACTGGGTGCGCCTAAAAATGCAATGATATAGTTTCCGGACGAATAGCTGCTGGTATTACCACTCTTTGTTCCCAATACATCATCGGCTGCATTCACTTGTAAAAATTCGCTATACCCTTCATCTGTAGAAGTACCTGATGCAGCAGCTATAACGGCTTTGGCTGCTGCCAACTGCGTTGTTGTAAGCGAGCTGAAAGCTAATCCGTTCCGGCAACTTAATCCGCAAGGAAGATTAGACCATCTGATTGCATTTGCTTTTGTATAAGCAATTTGAAGAGAAGCAATCTGTGTTGATGTAAGTGTAGCTTTAAAAGCTTCCGCTAAACATACTACCTTCTCTGCTGTTGTTGTAGCAGAACTGCAGTCGGCAGTGGTGGCAGCGGTAACGGTGAAATCATCCGTTGATGTCGCTGTTGTGCTGCTTGTATTCACGGACACAGCAACCTTGCCCGTAGTAGCACCGGTCGGAACGGTAACGGTAAGTTGTGTAGCTGTAGCTGCAGTGACAGTAGCCGCGGTGCCATTGAATGTAACTGTGTTACTGGCTGATGTGGTACTGAAATTTGTACCCGTAATAGTTACGGTTGTACCCTCGGCTCCACTCGTTGGTGTAAAGCTTGTTATCGTAGGTGCACTTGTGGACGTTGTCGTTATGGTAAAATCACTGGTTGATGTTACTGTAACACTATTCACTGTAACTGCAATTTTACCAGTAGTAGCACTGGTTGGCACCGTAACCGTAAGCTGTGTTTCAGTTGCAGCCGTAACGGTAGCAGTTATACCATTAAAAGTTACCGTGTTGGCAGAAATTGATGTACTGAAATTAGTGCCGGTAATAATAACCGTAGTGCCAACTACACCACTGGCGGGGGTAAAGCTTGTAATGGTTGGCGATGCTGTTGCATCGTCATCATCATTACAGGCCGAAACTGTAAACAAACACACAGCTATAATAGCTGCGCCAATTACCATGGCGGTTAATGTCCGCATGGATTCTTTCATTTTTTCCATCATCATTAGTTTAACATACTTTAAGGTTGATTTACAGCAGCGGTTACTACTGCAACTTTGTATACACCCTAAACGTGCGCAGTAAGTGGAATCTTTAGCACACATGATTGCTTTGCGATGAATGGATGTTATTCTGCGAAGAATCAAATCATTTGGGTTCACTTACGGAACGTTGCTGTCCAATTGTATTGTAAGTGACCAGGAAAACTATTTGCGACAAAGATGCTTTATTCCGCGATGAACAAGTATACTTATATACCGTGTTTATATATGCAGATACTTTACAAACAAAATATAGTACAACGTAACTCCATATGGCACAGCTTCTAACAATCTATATTTATTCGACAAGACATTCCAAATATTATAGAGTATTAATATTCAAGCTATGAGAAGGCTTAAAAAAACAAAAGCCATTCGATGGGTATCGAATGGCTTTCAATAAATATTACTATATATGCTATTTCACGAGTTCCATGTCCTTGATGGCTTCAAATGTAGGTTTGATAACCCACTCTCCCTGTGTATTGATGATGCCCCACTTATCTCCTTGCTTTGCGGCTGCGTAGCCATTCTTAAAATCACGTGATCCATCAAATTTAGCTTCGATTACCCACTCGCCCTTCACGTTATAGAAACCGAACTTGCCATTCTTTTTACCTTGTGCTAAACCGTTGGAGAAATCACCAAACAAATCAGTGTCTACATGTGTAACATTACCGGTTTTGGAAACATATCCCCAAACATCTCCAGTCTTAACGCGTGCCACACCACTTTTAACATCGAATTCTTTTCCAACATCAAACTGTGGTTTGATTACCCATTCACCTTTCGTATTAATATAGCCTAACTTTTTATCTGCAGTTTTAGCCCACGCTAATCCATCTTTAAAATAACCAACACTCTCAAACTGTGCAGGTATAGCAACTTTTCCGTTCTCTGCTATAAATCCAAATTTTTTATCGGCAGCCCTATAGGGAGCAAGGCCTTCTGAAAAAGGTTTAACATCCAGCACAGAGCCTTCTACCGGAAACTCCTCGCCTTTTGTATTCAATACAATGTACGAGGTTCCACTCTTTACAACAGCATGGCCTCCATTAAACACGGTAGGGTCTTCATACTTCGCCAGAATGGCCAGCTTCCCACTGGTATTCATATACCCCCACTTCTCGCCATTCTTTACTGGCACCAATCCATTTTCAAAACCTTTGACATCTATACCGAAACCATCAATCAATTTAAAGCCGCTAATCTCTGTTTGTAACTTTTCACCTTTTACATTGATGAAATAATATTGTCGGTTTTTAGTATCGTAAATAGGTGCATATCCATCGCTGGAAAATTCATAACATTTTTCAAACTGAGGCTGAATGATGATCTCTCCTTTCAGATTGACATAACCCCATTTTTTACTGGCGTCTTTAATTTGTGTAACATATTGCTGAGACCATGCGCTCGATGCTATAAGAACAGCGAACGCAAAACTAAGAAGGGTTTTCTTTTTCATTATTTTGTATTTATGTAGAGTCGTGTTACAAGTTAGTTTTTTTCCAGTTAAATTCATCCACCTGAAGGCATTCGTACAGGAAATGAATATACGTAACGCCATACGATAAGTTCTGTAATCCGGTTTCAAAATTTAATCAAAAGAATTACAACACTGATTTCCACAACGAATAAGATGAACAATTCTTACTTTGATTAACTATGTTTGTTAAATAATTCAGACTCTCTCTATGCGCATCGCCTATTCTTTCATTCTCATTATAGCGTTGTTTCTGTCACAGTCCACATACGCTCAAAAGGTTGACGAAATTGTGAACAAGTATATAGCGTTCACCGGCGGAAAAAAACAATGGGAAAAAGTAAAGACGATCACCGCTACCGGAGAATACGACTATGGCGGAATGAAATTTCCATTCAACTCGTATGCTAAATCACCAGACCGGTATAAATTCAGTGTTGCTGCAAATGGCAAATATTATGCGCAGGCGTTTGACGGAACACGAGGCTGGAAGATTGACGTTTTCAATGGCGAGACCAACGCCACAATTCTCACGGGAAAGGATGCGCGTGCTATGGCAAATGAGGCTGATGTTGAAACGGAAAGTGTGCTGATCGACTATCGTAAAAAAGGACATCGCGCAATTTTAGAAGGAGCCGATACCGTGCAGGGAAGAAATTGCTTTCGGGTAAAGTTCATTCACAAAGATGGTGATACAGCACTATATTATTTTGATCGCATTACTTCAGAATTATTCATGAAGGCGAGTGAGTCAAAAAATGCAGAAATGAAAGGTACTCTACTTCATACGATCTATAGCGACTACCGGGATGTAAACGGACTAAAATTTCCTTTTAAGATAATCAGTAAAGCAAATGACCAGGCGATCCTTGTCGTTACCTTCGAACGCATTGAATTGAACAAAGCGATCGATGATGCAGAGTTTCAACCGTGACATACTCTTGCTTTGAAAGTCATTGACATATCAACGGCTGCTTACGAATTTTGATTTCAACACTCGTATACTATATGCTGCACCCCCACCTGCAAGCAAGACGAGTCCGGGTTCCATAGGGATATAAAAACGGTTATCCCAATCCACGGAAGAGATTCCTATCAAGCAACAGTTGAGCACAATCACAACGGCTGTAAAAACCTTTGTGGAATCAGTAGCTCTCATAGAGCCAGCAACTGTGTTTCGCCATCCAAAATAATATAGTATATAGATCAACGTTACCCATGTTAATGCATAAAGATTGTGTACTGTAGAATAATAGGGTCGCACCGCAGAAACCAGGTACCATACTTTCAGTCCTGCTGATTTCAAAAAGTAAACAGGGTTATCCAACGCGAAAAACAGCATCCTTAACACGGGCGGCTTGTCAGAAGAAATTACCAGGCTATCAATTTCTATGCGCATACTTTCGGAATATAGCGCACCTCCCTGTATGTCATCCATATAGGTTACAATATTTCCTTTTCGATATTGCTCTGAAAAATCCCAACGCGTAAACATGAAGTCCGCAGAGATATAGGCGATAACAAACAAACAGGGTATAATTACGAATCTCCAAAAAAATCTATAGCGTATGGCATGCCAGTGATAGTGTACTAAAAATGCTATGGTGGAGACTATAATTAAAATACCTGTAGGGCGTGTAAAGAAAGCAATTACTAACAAGGCTATAATCCAGAGATAATCCGCTATGGAATCTTTGAAGGAGGCTAATCGAAGAATCAGAAAACAAATTATACTACACGCCAGCGATTCGGTCATGGCTGTTGTGTTCCAATGGATATTGTCCCACCAGATCAAAAAGATTATACCCGACATCAAGCCTGCCTTTGGATCATTGAAAATCTTTGCGCTGGCACGGTATAAAGCTACAGTAGCAAACGCAGAGATAACGCATTGAAAAACCAGGTAGGGCACGAGTTGTCCTGGAAACATCCTCCGAAAAAAAGCCATTAAATTGATAGGCACTGAATAGAAAATATAATGTGAATCTTCCAATGCTCCATCTTGTATTAAAGCGTCAGCGCAGTGTATATAAACCTTCGCATCATACAGGCTTCGTATTCCATAATAAAAAAATAAAAAGGCATGTACTATTCCCCAAACAGCAACCAATATCGTGACGTGATATTTGCCTGTACTATATTTACCTGGTTGCTGCACGCTACTTATAAATCTTATCGGTGATGATTATACCACTATGTGGCTTTTGCAGAAAGATACAATGACCTATCGCAACTTAGCAATACGTGATTTCTATGGTTCGGAAAAATGACAAAGGCTCTCACGCAGTAAGGGCCTTCCTGATTATTATGTATGTATTTTGAGGATGTCTCAGGTTTTACTCCTTTGCATCGTTGATCTCGATCCAATAGCCATCCGGGTCCTGTAACCAAAGTTGTTTAACGCCATCTACGCGTGTAGTGATTGCCTGCTTTGCTCCATCCCGGTCTTCCCACGGTATATTATTTTTCTTCAGCACGGAGACAAAAGCTTCAACCGATGCTACACTGAAGCACGTATGCTGATTTTTATAATATTCTTTATTTTCTGTGGCCCCTTGAATAATATGCATCGCCACACCTGGGGCAATTCTAAGCCACGCATGTTTTCCATCATGAAACGGCTCAGGTATTGTATCCACGCCAATGATATTTTGATAGAAGGCAGCACTTGTCTTTGCGTCTTTCACATAGATCGCCGTGTGGTTGAGTGTAGCTTTTGCTTTCGTATTTTTTGCTTGCGTGTATCCGTCAGTGGCAATGCATAATGCTAAAATCAGGGATACCAGCAAATAGAGTTTCTTCATGATAGCGTTGTTTATCCTTTCAAAGATATATGTACAAAATCACAACGGTGAGCCTGGATATCAAATACTTCTACCACAAAAGCGTACAAATATTTGATGGAAGGAGAAAAAGCGACTCACGGATAACGTAAAATCCAGTCATTACCCTTACAAAAGGGCTGAAAAAATATTCACAATAACGTTTCAACGTATAATAGGTTTAATATTTGTTTGTCTGATATGTTGTTATATACCCTTAGTTTACACACAAAAATTCCTGAAAATTTAGTTAATTACCTAAAGTTCATTGCTCTTAAATAGCTGAACTGGTAAGCGAGGGAGAGAAACATGTTACGAAAGAACTTTATATACATCGTTGTGTTCGTCATCGGGATTCTATTGCTTGTAAATTCACTCTTCACCAAGTATAACAATGATATTATTACGCGTAATAAAGCGCTGCAGGAAGAGACTGAAAAAGTAAAGATATATTATGATCAGATAGGGAAGATATTGATCCATGCGCTCGACATTGGATTGAGAGGATATGCGATTATCCCGGAGGAGCGGTTCGCAGCACCCTTGCATAATGCAATCCGTTGGCAAGACAGTATCCTGCATCACGTAGAGGTACCTCTCAAAAAACTGGGATACGATATGCACGAGTTCTATATATTCAAGGATTCCCTTGACTCCTATGCTCGCTATTGCCTCGAATTAAAACAACTTATTCAAGCCGGAAACCGAAATGAGTTTCTGAACCGTTTCACATCGGATAAGGGAGGACATCTATACTGGCAATACATAGAATGCGAAAAACATATGATCGCATTTATGGATAGCATCGATGTAGAAGCTGAAAACCAATACCAGGCTGCGCTCACGCGTAACTATATATTACAGATTGTATTTTTTCTGATTTGTTTTCCTACATTACTCTATACTGCTTATTATACTCAGAAAACATTTAAGTTATCGGAGTTGCTGCGTGAATCGGAAGCTGATAAAAATAAAATTCTAAAAGAACAAAACGTTGGTCTTGAACATCTGGTGAAGGAGCGAACGGCAGAGATTGCCTCACAAAACGAAGAGCTAGCTTCTCAGCGCGATATACTTACGCTACAGAACAAACAACTTCACGAAGCACAGATTACCATTGCTTTGCAGAACAACGAGATCCAATCTAAAAATGAACAATTGGAAATTGATGTAGCGAGTCGAACGCAGGAGTTACAAAATGCGAACCGCGAGCTGATCCAGCAAAACAATCAGCTAGAGCAATTTGCTTTTATAGCAGCCCATAATTTACGCGCACCCTTGGCGCGTATTCTTGGTTTGTCAAACGTTATTCAGATCAGCACCAATCAAGCAGACAAAGATCATGCTATCGAAAAACTGGTAAAGTCTACATATGATATGGATCATGTTATAAAAGATTTAGCGGTGATCCTGGAAATAAAAAAGCATACGAGTAATCTCGTTGAGATCGATTTACATTTTGTACTGACACGAGTACTGAAGGTACTTGAAAAAGAGATTGAAGATACCCAAGCAAAGATCGTCAGCGATTTCACTGAAACAGATAGACTATATTCTGTTTTACCATACGTTGAAAGTATACTATATAATCTGATCAGCAATGCTATTAAGTACCGCGATCCGAATCGCACGCCTGTTATCACGCTCGTCACAACAATACAAGATGAATATATACGGTTAAGCGTTACAGACAATGGTCTCGGCATTGATCTTTCCTTGCATGGGCAAAGTATGTTTAATCTCTATAAACGTTTTCATCTTCACATGGAAGGCAAGGGACTCGGCTTATACCTGGTACGCTCTCAGCTCACAGCCTTGGGAGGAAAAATAGAAGTACAAAGTCAGCCCGATGTCGGTACAACGTTCCATGTATATATTAAAAGACAATTTACCGAAGTATATATTCATTCACAATAAATAGAGGATATCAGCTTGAAAATACCAATCCGGATAAAAAATATACTTAAATCTTCGTTAAAAACATTACGTCCGTGCAAACCGATACGCCAGTTTGATTTAGGGTCATTTTACGAATAGCAAAGAAAAATTTACCGGAATCGTTCATTTCTGGAATCAACCTTACGCTTCACTTTCTGCACGACTTAAATTGAAGGTACAAACGGCTTTTCTCTGACAGAATAAATACCTATTTTGATATATTAAATTATATACCTAACCTAAATAACCTACCTATGATCGGCTTAGTTTTTATCTATTTCATCGGAAAAGCATTTTATGATCTTGCTGAATTGCATCACAAAAGTAAATGGGGCTTTGGCATTTTGGGTGTTGTGTCATACTACCTCGGTGTAGTTATCGGTGGTGTCATTCTGGGAGTACTTTCTGAATTACAGGTTATAGCCATCGATGATATTCCAGAGATAGTTGTAGGATTGATGGCACTTCCAATGGGAATATTATTATGCTGGGGTTTCTATAAACTTCTTCAAAAACAATGGAGTAAAGCAGCAGTCCCAGAAACCACTGATGTATTGGATGGTGACCTTATAAAATAGTTTGCGTACAACAATCTCTCACATAAATAAAGCTTAAACAGAAATCGCTTCTACCTGAGAAGCAATTTCTGTTTGTGTCGCCTCAAGGATTTCGAAGCGGTATACTGAATGAGAATATACTTCCGCTGCCTACTGTACTCTCTATCGTTAGCTTGCCACCATTTTTCTCTATGAACTCACGGCAGAGCATAAGCCCAAGGCCTGAACCCTTCTCTCCTGCTGTACCGTATTTCGTGAAATATACTTTATCAAATATTTTCGAGATATCTTCTTCTGTAAGGCCTGTTCCTTTATCAGTGACAGATACATATACAAATGCCGGATCTGTCTCTGCGCTGACGGTGACCTCTCCGTTGGCAAGCGTAAATTTAATTGCATTGCTCAAAAGATTCCGCAACACCAGTCTGAGCATTTCTATATCAGCATACACGGTATATTTCACATTGCCAATTACAGCAAGTCGTATATCTTTCTTCTTTGCCTGCAGACTAAACAGGTTGATATTCTCTTCCACAATTTCACCGAGCTCAAAGGCCGATGGTTTCACCTGAATTCCCTCCATCTGGTCTCTCGCCCACTGCAATAGGTTGTCCGTGAGTGACGCCACATAGCCAATGCGCTCTTTTAGATCAGGCATCAATACCCTTTGAAATTCATCTGTTGATATATATCCAGAATCGATCATCGTAAAGATCTCGCGAAGCTGATTCACGGGACCACGAAGATCATGTGAGATAATAGAAAAGAGCTTGTCTTTTGTAACGTTCGACTGCAACAGTATCTGTGCCTGGCACTCTATCTCTATATTTTTCCGGTGTATATCTTCATTTATATCCAGTATCTCTTCATTTTGGGCCCTGATCTCTTCATTCATTGCAAGCAGTTCTCTCGTCTTCTCGTTCACTTCTTTTTCAAGCAATTTTTTTTGATGATTTACCCGCCTCGTATTGAGGAGTGTTAACAGGTATACGGTAAAGCCAAATGCTATAACATAAAGCATATATGCCCATATCGTTCTATAAATGGGTGGATCAATATGAAAGGAAAAGGTGACAAACCGGCTTTCTGTGGCATACACAGTTTTTGCCTGTAGTATAAAAACATAGTCGCCTTCCGGCAAATTGGTAAAGCGGGCTTCATGCAAATTGGTCCAGTCAGACCACTCTGTATTAAAACCATCCAGCTTATATCTAAACTTAACCCGTTCTTCGTTCTCAAAGTAAGGCAGGTTGAAATAAAAATGTATACTGTTATTTCGATAGGCCAGATTAATGTCTGTGGTTTTTTGACCGTAACTATAAATAAGAGAATCTTGTGCTAACACTTTTTTCAGATACGGCTGAAGTGATTTACCATATTCCGTTTTTGCGGACGAGTCGTATACAAAGATTTTGTTGTGATCCGAGATCCAGACACCATATTCAGTAGCAAGCATTGTTGGTTCGGTATCCGACCAGGTAACTTTGCGGAAAGGTGCAGTTAACAACGAATAAGTACCGTCTTGTTTTTTAGAAAGCTTTCCTACAATGTCTTCCTCATTGTGCTTATGATCCCTGCCGCGAAAATATAAATCACCATTTATATTCGTAGTTAACTCGTGGACCAACTTGCCATCCATGACTTTGGCAAATCGTTGATCGGGTTCGAACGCATCGTGTACTGGCTGGTAACTATATATTCCATTTTCAGTTGTTGCGACTATACTTTGATCGCTGAGTTTATAGATGCGATTATTTAAATTGGATGGAAGCCCATGATCTATAGAATAAAATTTCTTGCCTACAACAGAATCCATTGCTTCATTAAGAGTAAGCTTCCATATACCTTTTCCATAATGCGCAATCCAAAGATTTCTGTCTCCGTCCCGCTCCATAAAGCGCACTTCTTCTTCAAATCCTACTATCTTGTGTTCACTCCATCCCGTAAGATTTTTTTTCAAAAGCCATATGCCCGATGAATATGTACCCATGATAAAATGATCTTTCCGTTCGTTCACGATGCAAAGCGTCTGTGCTGCAGGTTGTTCTAATATTCGTTTTGATTCCTTTCCCGTTACTTCATATATACCGGATTCGGCAACAGCATATAATTTCTCATTGTAATTATATAGATTGCCAACACCATCATAAATCAACGGTACGCGTAGAAATGTATCCTTATCATCCCTGTAGAATAGTCCACGATCTGTGCCAACATATTGATGCCTACCACACTCACCTAATGCAACCACTATACCGCTCACGCCATTCATTTTATCGAAGTAAGAAAGTGGAGCGCTCATCGCGATCATACCTATCGATTCATCTGTAGAAAACCACAAATTATGTTGTGCATCTTCAAATAGCAGCCGGATCCATAAATTACCATGCAACATTTCATTGGTCACTTTAAAAAGAATTTCCCCATGGCTACCTACGATCACAATTTCCGTATCCGTAAGAATTGCAATCCTTCGCTCTGATAGCATCGTAACCTTAATTAATTTCGCATGTTCGAGATATCTGTCAATGGTTTCTGAAAAAGGGCGCGCTTTGCTTGTAGTGGAAAACTTTTTATTGATTCTCCAAAACTTAAGTTTGGAATCCACAAGCACATATTCATCATCATCGTAACTGCTCATCCATCTAATGTCATGAGACGGAAAATTGAATTCAATCTTTTGAAATTCTCCATTCTTATAACTAAATATACCTTTCGCGTTCATAACACAGAGAAACTCGGGAAGCACTATAAATCCAGAGTTCGCCTCATTGAACACCTTTATCTTTGACTTCTCATATACATAGCTGTGTTTATAATCGTTAAAGAAAACGGTAGCGCCTTTCACCTTTACATCGCGCACTTCACCAAGATCTGCCTGCTCTTTTTCTGATAGTAAAGAAAGTAATGAGTGGTATTGAAACTGCCCGTTTGCATCTCGTTGCATATAACCGAAATCCCCGAGCAATCCGATATATATTTTCCCCTGGGCATCACCTGCCACTGACAATACAAAGGCGTTATTAGGCAGTGTGACCAGCTTCCACTCCTCTCCATCATACATAAGAAGTCCATCGGTATTGGCTATATATAGTATTCCCTGTGGGTCTTGCCACATCGACCAGTTCTGTGAAGAACCCTTGTATGAATCAACAGGATACTGCTGCACAAAAAGTTGCTGCGCCAGTCCTTTAGAACAGGTAAATGCAATAAAAAAAGTAAATAATATCGATAGCCGTATATGCATATCTTCCTTGATCACAATACTGTAATTTAAATCAGATGTAGAATCTTTTCCCGGAATTATATATTCCTAATATTTTGATAATTATTAAATGAAGATGATCAATTTCTGAGAGGAGAACTGTGAAAAATCGGTCTGGCAAGAACATTGATACACTTACATTCCAATGCACTAATAAAATAACAGATTAAATTCCTTCACCATTCATCGAGTTAATTCTTTCATCACCGTGAGCAACGCTAACCTGAAGGATTATAACATGCTGCCAGCACATACCTTCATTCAAAGGTAACAGATTAATAGTGTCACTTTTACAACTCTTGTCTATTAAATTAATACACCACAATAAGTGGTATTACTTCACAAATATTATATGATTGAAATAGGTACTACTAACCAGTGTAGTATTATTCCAGAATAAAGTATAAACCATCGCTTCAGCAGCTTTGTATCAATGCCTGTAATAAGGCTAGGATATAGCGCATTTTAATGTCGCTCTATGTTGAGAGTGCAGAGGTATAAATTAATCTATATTATGATATACTGAATCCGGTGAGTTGATCTTGTTTCAGAGGTTTCTCTATATAGTTAATAACCTCTGTATATTGGCCTGCCTTTTCACGGTCGCTTGAATTAATAGAAGATGAGATCACGATAACTTTTACTTGCATCGCTAACGAGGTTGATTTAATTGAATCCAAAAATTCCCATCCATTCATAACGGGCATATTTATATCGAGAAGGATGAGATACCGGCTAGCTTCCTGAACGTGTGCATGAAGATATTCTAAAGCAGTTTTTCCATTTGAAAAAACCATTGGATCAGAACAGAGACCACTGTTCATTATAATTCTCTTATGAAGTAAGACTATAACACCGTCATCATCAACAATCAATACTCTTAAACTCATCGTATAAGTTAATTTTCCAATCGTTCAGTCTTCTTGACAATTTCATGTATGATCGTGTCAAGTTCGTCTGCCGATATAATGATATTATTCAATAACTCGGGCAGTTCTATTTCTTCGTCAGGTAAATGTTTAAGCAAATCGATCAACCCTTTTATGCGTGCTAATGGAGCCCGTACTACATGCGATTGTATCCACGCTATTTCCTTTAGCCTTTTATTCTTCTCCTCGATGTCCTGTATATATAGTATACGCTTGCTGATGTCAGTAGCAAGAACCAGCCGGGCTTTGACACCATCCAACTCTATCAGATTGCTTTGTATATCTACGAATATACGCTCTCCGTTCTTCTTCACATGCGTAAAAACCCCTTGACTGAAAACACCCGTTTTTTTTGTTTGCGTCACAATCTCCTCTATCTTTTGTACATCTTCGGGGGGGCGTATATCTTTAATGGACATCGCCATAAATTCTTCACGGCTATATCCGTAATGCTTAATGGCTGCATAATTCACATTCAAAAAGCGAAACGTCTCTACATCAAACAGCCACATGGGGAACGGACTCATATCAAACAATGTCCTATACTTTTCTTCACTTTCGTGAATGATTATTTGCGACAACTTTCGCTCGGTGATATCCCTGTAATGCGCAATGATCGCTCCTACTGCCTGCTCCTGTAGAAGGTTTTGAAAATTCAACTCGATCCAGCGATAGGTACCCCCTGGCAACAGCGAACGATACTCCAATGTGATGATATTATCAGGATGGGTAATAACGTTTTCAAAAGCTTTCTTTACCTCGCCCTGATCTTCAGGATGAATGATAGCGAATGCAGATATACCTGCTAATGTATCTGCTTTATATCCCAGTATTTTTTGTCCTGATTCGCTTACTTCCAGAATAATACCTTCCTGATTGAGAATCGTTAATCCATCGGTGCTATTTTCAAGAAGCGCTTTAAATCGCTTCTCGCTATTTTTAATTAAGATCTCTGCTTGTTTTTTTTCTGTTGCATCGCGTGCTACGCAGTACGCTACGTTTTCATTTGCATCCCACTTGGCTGTCCAGAACAACCAAACGATGCGACCATCTTTTGCCAAGTAACGGTTCTCATAATATCGAACCTCTATACCCTGGAATACGCTCTCTGAAAGTTCCTGTGTTTTCTTAAAATCTTCAGGATGTATAAATTCCCACGCCTTTCGTCCGATGAGTTCATCCGGTCTATATCCCAAAATAGTTAAAGAAGCCGCACCTACATTTAAAAATGTTCCTTCATTGTTTACTGCACAAATTAAATCCAGCGATTGATCCATAATCCGCTGAAGCTGTTCACGGCTTTGTCGCAGATTCTCTTCTGCCAATTTTTTCTCTCTTCGTTCGCTTGTTTCTTTTAATGCGCGAATGATTTTGGGAGCGATCTGGTATATCTTTTCTTTTAAAACGTAATCTGTTACTCCACTCTTGATGAGCTCCACAGCATTTTCATCTCCAATTGTTCCGGATACAATCATAAATGGTGTATCAGGTGCAATTTCTTGTTTGAGTTGAAACGCAGAAAGGCCGTTAAAGGAAGGAAGCGAATAGTCTGAAAGAATTAATTCGGGATTGAAGTGGACAAGTTCATTTTCAAAATCCTGCCTTGTCTGCACTGTTCTTGAAGTGAAATCAAATCCACTTCTTCTTAGTTCGTACAAAAGGAGTTCTGTATCCTCAGCACTGTCCTCAAGCATCAGAATGCGAATTTTCTTTGGCTTTGCGAACAGTGCTTTTTCGGCACTATGCGAAGTCCTGGATGAAGGAATTTGATCGCTTCTATTCATACTACACCTTCTACCTTACTTCCTTGATTTTGACAAACACTTCTATTAAAAATTATGAGCAAAGGTCAAAAACAAAGAAGAATCATCCTTCAGGACTTTCCTGATTTAAGCTCAGTAGTTTTCTTAGGAGGTCATAATTTTTCCGATAACGCTGATAATCTTAGGCTACACCCCATAGACTAAACGTTGTAAAATAAAATTCCGGATCGTGACGAGTCCGGAATTTTAAAGTCACAACAAAATACTGCTATTTGATATCTGTTATTTGCTTATATACTCCTCTATCGGAAACTATATTTAGTCTTTTCATCATTTCGGCTATATCAAATCCTTGTTCTCTATACTCTGCCTGCACAGCGTCTTTTGCTTTTTGAAGCGCCTCCACGTTTTCCCATAAGGCTACCGTTACGCAAATTAAATTCCCATCCTTATCTGTATATTCGTAAGCTGCATCGTGTACAAACCCAGGTATTTTTTTTATGAAGTTTCTGTTTATACGCATCCGTTCGTGGAATTCATTTTTAGCAGCTGATGGAACAAAGAACTTGTCTATAAAATTAACCTGGTCTTTATTATTTGGTCTGTTAGATAAAGTAGCCAGGTTCGCGGGCAACACTTCTAACTGTTGTAAAAAACCTAGTCGATCGGTCTGTACCAACGACCTTATAATTTTTCCATTCTTTAATTCATAAATTACCATCCCATCACTTGAGACCGCCTTACCCGTTGCCTCTATATATTGAAATTGCTCGGTATGTGTTCCGCTAAATTTTTGCCTTACCATAACCTTATCTCCATCGGCAATCAGTTCCTCTATATTCCACTTTGCATCCGGAAAAGAATTAATCAATGCAACTAAAGGTTCTTTAAATCCGGCAGCTCCTCTCGTTCCATTTATACCTATATAGTCGTCTGCTACAAATTCAGAAAGCAACTCCATGTTTCGTTTGTTCATTGATTGCTCATACAGTTTCTGTATAACCTCTTTGTTTTTTTCCGTTGTAGACATTTTAACCTCCTCCTTTTTACTGATTTTTTTACTTTCATTGCCTGACTGGCCATACACTAGTATTCCTGAAATCAGGAGCATCGCCAACAGCAGACCTCTCCTGATGTACTCTGTTTTTGTTTCGTTCATTAATTTCATCGCGTTAATTTTAAGCAAATGTATTTCCTGGCTTAAGCAGAGAATTGTAAAAATTCATTGATCTGAGAATACTATAGATCGAAGTAAAACAGAAAATCAGCGTAGTGATGATACCTGACCGCGGAGGTACTAATAGAGCAAATGCTCGATAAAACCTTGTGAGGTTACTGTTAGAATGAACAGCCAACAATCAGGCGCATAATTCTCAAAAACGCCAACAATGCCCAGTTAAAATCTTAGCGAAAGATACAGAGTCATACAGATAGAATGATCTCCGTTAATATATACTAAGGACAATTACATGAAAGGAAGTAAGGGTTGCATATCAAATATACTATATATCTATAAATGATAATGATCAACCCTGAGACGAGCTCAATTAAGCACAAAAAAAGACCAATGAAGTTCATTGATCTTCCGCAGTAGCCCCGACAGGAATCGAACCTGCATCAAAAGTTTAGGAAACTCCTATTCTATCCATTGAACTACGGGGCCATTAGATAACCTAACGGGGCGCAAATATAAAAAATATTCGCTCTTCTAAGTTGTCTCCGTAGGCCAAGGCGAAAATTCATATCCGTCCTTCATAAAATTAGGATATATCTGTAGGTGTCTCTCTTTTATTCTCTCAAAGAGAAGCTGCTTCAGTGCATTGATGTTTTCATTCGCTGTCGCGGAAACAAAAATTACATCCACAAAACCTTTCTGCCTGTAAAAGCCACGCATTTCTTCGAGGTTAACATCGGGATGCTGCTCACGGAATAAATCTATCTTATTCAATACTAAAACTGTCGGTATGGATGCTGCACCGATTTCCTCCAATGTCTTCATCACTACTTCAATCTGATTGTCATGAAATGGATGCGCGAGATCTACAACGTGTAAAAGCAAATCTGCCTCACGCACCTCATCCAGTGTCGATTTAAAAGACTCAATTAAATGATGAGGGAGTTTCCTAATAAACCCTACAGTATCAGAAAGCAAGAATGGTATAGTTCCGAAAACAACTTTGCGTACGGTTGAGTCTACGGTGGCAAAGAGTTTATTTTCTGCAAGCACTCCGGAGCCCGAAAGTAAGTTCATCAATGTAGACTTGCCTACGTTGGTGTAGCCCACTAACGCTACACGTACTACATTTGTACGCGCCTTACGTTGTGTCGCACGTTGCTTTTCTATCTTCTCTAATTTTTCTTTTAGCAGCGTTATTTGAAAGCGAATATTCCTGCGGTCAGTTTCTATTTCTTTTTCACCAGCACCACCACGGGTGCCTGTTCCGCCTCGCTGACGTTCCAAGTGAGTCCACAGACGTGTTAACCGTGGTAACAAATATTGATTGCGTGCGAGCTCTACCTGCGTACGTGCCTGAGCTGTTTGAGCTCTCCAAAGAAATATATCAAGGATCAGCAAACTGCGATCGTAAATACGAATTTTGAAATCTTCTTCTTGTAACTCTTTTGTGTTGAGTTCACGCTCGAGATTTTTTAACTGCGATGGAGTTAAATCTTCATCAAATATTACATTCCCTATTTTACCGGAATGTACATAGGCTTTTAACTCCCCTATTTTGCCTTTCCCAAGAAAAGTACGAGGGTCTGGATGCGGCAAATTCTGAACGAATCTGTTAACCGTCTTGATTCCCATGGTTTCAGCCAAAAAGGCCAATTCATCGAGATGCTCATCGGTTTCCTCCTGAGCACGCGTACTGCTTAAGGCTACTAAAACTGCTTTATCTGAATTCTCTTTCATAAGGTTGTTAAACGGTATTAACAAAGGGCGAACATACGTGATAAAAATTTATACAGGATACCGGTCATGGTTACTTTTTTCTATCTTTGATGAATCCAAACCAGAGATTTTACAAAGCCGTCTAAAAATTCGACCATTTGTCGATAAGTAGGAATGTGAATGTTCTCATAACCAGAGCCAAATAATGAGAATTGCTATCGTCCTCAATACGTCCTGGAATATCTACAATTTCAGGATGAATTTCGTTCGTGCCCTGCTTGAGCAAGGTTACGAAGTGCATACGATTGCACCTGAAGATGAATACACTCACCTTCTTGAGCAAAGCGGATGTGTTCATCATAAAGTAAAAATGGATAGTCGCGGGGCAAATCCCATCAAGGACTCCGCACTCATCGTAGAACTTTACTCTATCTACAAGAGAGTAAAACCCGACATCATTCTCCATTACACTATTAAGCCTAATGTATATGGAACACTGGCAGCATCTATGCTTGGCATTCCTGTAGTAAACAATGTCTGTGGGTTAGGCACCGTATTCCTTAAGAAAAATTTAGTATCCGCGATAGCGATCTTCCTATATAAAATTAGTTTTCGCTTCGCGAAAAAGGTATACTTCCAAAATCCTGACGACCTTAATTTATTCGTTAACCAGAAACTTGTTCCGGCAGACGCTGTTGATCTGTTACCTGGATCTGGAATTGACTTGAAGAAATTTCAGCCTGCTGCCTTTAAACGCAACGATAAATTTACCTTCTTATTAATATCACGACTGATAACTGATAAAGGAGTAATGGAATACATTGAAGCCGTTAGAAAACTTCAATCATCGGGTGTAAACGCTCACTTCCAGGTATTAGGCGCGATGGACCCCGAGCATAAACGAGGTATAAAAACTGAGGTCATTCAAAACTGGATTGATACTAAAACGATCGAGTACCTCGGTACTACGGATAACGTTCAAAAATTTATTCACCAGGCTGACTGTATAGTATTGCCCTCCTATCGCGAAGGTACACCGCGTACACTGTTAGAAGCTGCAAGTTCATCCAAACCTATTATAGCTACGGATGTGCCGGGCTGTAATCATGTTGTGAAAAACAATTTTAATGGACTTCTTTGCAAATTGAAAGACGCTGATGATCTGGCTGAAAAGATGAAGATGATGGCAGGTTTTGAAAACACCACGCTAAAACTTTTCGGAGAAAACGGTAGAGCTAAAATGGAAGCGGAGTATAACGAATCCGTTGTCATTGATAAATACCTTCAGACCATCTGCGAGTTAAGAAAGGTTTCTTAAAACTTACAGATCACAATTTCATGGAAGTAAAACAAACCGGCATCGAAGGGCTGGTAGAAATTATCCCTGCTGTTTATCATGACAACCGCGGTTGGTTTTATGAATTCTATCGCGAAGACAACTTTGCAAAGGCAGGCATTCCCTACAAATTTTTACAAGAAAACAGGTCTTTCTCCAAAAAAGGCGTAGTGCGAGGACTGCACATGCAGCTGGCACCCCACGCTCAGGCCAAGCTCGTCACGGCTTTATCCGGTAAAGTCTTGGATGTAGTGGTTGATCTCCGCAAGGGCTCCAAGACCTTTGGGCAGGTATATTACTGCCTGCTGGAATCTGAGAAATGCAATATGCTAATGGTGCCAGAAGGCTTTGCACACGGGTTTGCTGCACTCGAGGACTCCGTATTCTTCTACAAGTGTTCCAATATATATAATCGTGAATCGGAAAATGGTATCCGTTGGAACGATCCTGAACTGAAAATCGACTGGCAAGTAAAAGAGCCAAACGTATCTGATAAAGATCAAGTGTTGCCAACACTGGAAGAATTACTGAGAAATTCAGTAATTTCACGGTAATTACTTGAATAACTTTTTTAGAAGTTGAGACTCTTACACTTTTTCTATTCTGTACTGATACTTTCCGTTGCGAGCCTCCTGACGTCTTCATGTGCTTCGTATCGCCAAAACATAATGTTTCAGGCTAACAATACGCAAGCTGTACAAGCTCAGGTTCAAAAAACAGAGAAGAACTATGTCATTCAAAAAAATGACAGATTAGAATTAGAAGTATATACCAATCAAGGTGAACGCCTAATCGATCCCAACAATTTTATTTCAAAAGAAGGTGCCGAGGGTGCTGCTCAAAAGCCAGTAGTTAACACCTATCTGGTTGACCAGGAGGGGCTGGTTAAGTTACCAATGGTAGGAACAATAAACCTGGAAGGCTTAACGATCAGGCAGGCAGAAGAAATCCTTCAAAAAGAATATTTAAAGTTTTACAAAGAGACTTTCGTTGTCTTGAAGTTTACAAACAAACGAGTTGTGGTACTAGGCGCACCGGGTGGACAAGTTATTCCGCTGTTGCATGATAACATGAGGCTTACAGAAGTTCTGGCACTTGCTAAAGGAATTAACAACGATGCCAAAGCATTCAATATTCGGGTGATGCGAGGAGAAACTTTGTTTATAGCAGATCTTACCACTTTTGAAGGATATAAGAAAAATGATATACTGATTGAGCCTGGAGATATAGTATATGTTGAGCCAATCCGAAGACCTTTACTTGAAAGTCTGCGGGATTATGGCCCGGTGATAAGCATTATCACCAGCATGACAACTCTTCTTGTGGTCCTTACACAACTATAATTTCATCTGTGGAGTTAGCGAAAAACAATATTCATCATCAACCTCTGCCGAGTGAAGGTATTGACTTTAACAAGCTTAAGGTCATTGTGCGGAACAACCTGGTATGGATTGCTTTGATATTTCTTGTTATCAACCTCACAGCATATCTTATCATTCGCTATACCCAAGATCGCTACGAATCCTTTTCAGAGATTAAACTCGATGTGAAGGATGAAGCTTCTGAGCTTGGAATTAGTATACTCGCAGGGAAAGATCAACAAAACACAGATTTGATTTCGGGTGAAATCGAAATGATTCGCTCCCGGCTTTTTCTGGATCAGGTTCTTGATTCGTTGAATATAGACGTGACCTATTATAGTAAAGGCGAAGTTTTGAACCATGAGTTGTTTGGAAACTCTCCCATACTGGTTAGTTATAAAATAGAAAATCCCGCCTTTTTTAATCAACCTTTTTTTTTAGAAAAAGAGTCACCTGAAACATTTTCACTGGTATGGGGCGAAGGCACTCAAAAAATTAGTGGGCGTTATGGTGCCCCTGTTCACATATCTGGAATAGAGCTCACGTTAAGAAAAAATGAAAACTTTCTAGATGAAAATGATATAGACCTGTTCTTTATCATAAACAGTCCGGATGCATTGTTAGGATACCTTATTTCAGGCCTTTCAGTTGAGCCCCTTAACTACGCTGCTCAAACCATTCGTATAGCATTTCAGGATAACAATCCACTTAAAGCACATGCTATTGTTGATGCGATCAACAAAACGTATTTGCACTATAGCTACGAACAGAAGAAGCTCACTACCAAGCAAAAGATCGACTGGCTCAATAACGAACTACAACAGATCGAATTAAAGATGGAAGGCTTTGAAGATTATTTCGAGCGTTTCACACTTAAAAATAAAACCAACGATCTACAGGAAGACCTCCGTAAAACCATTGAGAGTATAAATAAGATTGATTCACAACGCTACGAGCTTTCGCGCAGGCTTGATGAAATCAATAAATTGATGGATGGTTTACAAACTGGAAATTTCTCTGTCAATCCCTCTATCCGGCAGGCACTGCCAGAGTATATGTTCAAAGATATAGATGAAGTGCAATCACTGTTACTTCAACAAGAAAGATTAAAATTATCGTATAATGAAAATACGTTGGCATATCGCGAGAAGCAACAAGAGATAGAAAACCGAACTGATAAGACAAGTCAGCAATTGGCAGAACTGAAAAAAGAATGGATGCGAAGGCTTCAGGAAATGAATCAGCAAAAATCCAGTATGGAATCTGCATTTGTTAACATGCCTGATCTCAATACACAGTACTCCAAGAACCAACGCTTTTATAAACTGTATGAGGAGTTCTATCTATCGCTGATGCAAACCAAATCCGGTTTTGAAATAGCACAGGCCGGTACAACTCCTGACTTTAAAATCTTATCACCTGCAACACTTCCATTCACTCCTATTTCACCTAACCGACTTATTGTTTTAGGTATAGGTTTCGTTACCAGCCTGGTATCTATATTCTTTTTCATCGGTGTTTTATACTTGATGCATAACAAGATCACCAACATTCATGAGCTTGAACGATTAACCGGAGTTCCGGTACTTGGCGTTGTGCCTTCATCACGTTACTCTGCCAACGAAGGTCTTCATGTAATCAGTCACCCCAAATCGATGGTGAGCGAAGCGATTCGTACCATTCGAACCAATCTTGATTTCTTTAAAATCAACGGCTCACAACGCGTTATAGCTATATCCTCTACCATATCCGGTGAGGGTAAATCATTTCTAGCACTAAACCTTGGTGGAGCAATGGCTCTCTCCAGAAAAAGAGTGTTGCTCATTGATCTCGATATGCGTAAAGCAAAAACATATTTACCAGTACACATTCCCGACCCTTCCAAAGGAATGAGTACTGTACTTATCCGAAGAGACCGATGGGAAGATTGTGTTCTTCAAACCAATCTTGATTTCCTTCACTATATTCCTTCTGGTCCTATACCTCCAAATCCTTCCGAGCTTTTGCTCAATGGCGAGTTCACAAACTTGCTTGAGGAATTAAAGAAGCAATATGATATCATTATTCTCGATACACCACCCGTTGGATTAGTGACCGATGGCATCCAGGCTATGATGCGTGCTGATATTTCGATCTATATTTTCAGGGCAAATTATTCGAAGCGTGAATCCATTTCGAATCTCCAACGTATCGTTTCTATAAATAAGATTGTAAATGTTACTACCTTGCTCAACGCGTTACCTTCTACTAAAAAGTCGAGCAGTTATGGCTATGGATATTATGAAGACGAAGGACAAAGTAATGTTGACAGGATCAAATCTCTGTTTAAAATAAAAGCGTGATAAGCTGGTTTCGAAAAAAAAAGCAATCCATTGTAAATACCATTACAACGGACGTACACTCTCATCTCCTGCCTGGACTGGATGATGGTGTGCAGACTTTTGAGCAAGCCGAAAGTATCATTCTGCAATTCATAAACCTCGGATATAAAAAGGTAATTACATCGCCTCACGTTATGAGCGATACATACCGTAACACGACAATCGGAATACAGGAAAAATTAGCAGAGCTAAGGCGTTATCTGAAAGAAAAAAATATAGCCATTGAAGTAGAGACAGCTGCCGAATATTACCTGGACGAACATACTTTTAGCATGGTTAAAACAAAAGAGCCCATGCTCACCTTCGGGAAAAATTATTTACTGTTTGAGACAAATTTTTTGAATGAACCTTTCAATTTAAAAGAGTTTATTTTTCTTTCTACTACCAATGGATACAAACCTGTTCTTGCACACCCTGAACGGTATATCTACCTGCAAAACGATCTGAAAAAACTGGAGGACTTGCTTCAACGTGGTGTGCTTTTCCAATTGAACATAAGTTCTATTACAGGCTATTATTCAAGAGAAGCACAAGCTACTGCACATAAGCTTATCGATAAAGGCTGGGTACATTTCCTTGGAAGTGATTGCCATTCCATGCAGCATGCTAAATTAATCAGTACCGCTCAATCGATGAAGTACTTTCAAAAAGCTCTATCTTTACCGCTGTTAAATAACAGCCTATAGCAGTAGCACTTTGTTTTCTGAAAACTCAGAACAACGTTCTCTATGCGTGGTTGAGAAAATGATTCACAATAATATAGTTTAAAAATGATTGCGATCACCGGTGCTAACGGACTTCTTGGAAGTTTTATCATCCGCAAACTTATCGAAAGTAAAGAACCGTTCGTTGCACTTAAACGCAAAAACAGCGATACCTCTCTGCTTGCAGATGTAGCACAGTATATAACATGGCGTGATGCTGATGTAGCTGATGAAGTTGCACTAGCAGAAGCCTTTGAAGATGTGACTCACGTAATCCATGCAGCTGCTATAGTTTCATTCAATCCACGAAAAACGGATGAGTTAATGGACATCAACGTGATGGGTACACGTAACGTTGTGAATGCATGTCTGGTAAAAAATATTAAGCGATTGGTCCACATCAGTTCCGTAGCGGCACTTGGTCGGCAAAAAGGACAACATCATATTGACGAAAAGAATAAATGGATAAGCAGTTCCATCAACAGTACATATGCCGAATCAAAATACTTTGCCGAGCTTGAAGTGTTTCGCGGTCAGGAAGAAGGATTGAGTACAGTCATTGTTAACCCGTCTGTTATACTTGCACCTGCAAATTGGAACAACAGCAGTGCAAAACTTTTTAAGTATATATGGGATGAAAAACCTTTTTATACCGACGGCTTCCTCAATTATGTAGACGTACGTGATGTTGCTGCTATAGCATGTCGCTTGCTATATAGTCCGGTAGAAGGTGAACGTTATATTGCTAACGCAGGAAATATATCTTTCGGAAATTTCTTTAGCAGACTTGCAAGTGCATTTCAAAAAAAAGCGCCACGGATTAAACTCAACGCAACGACTCTCAAAATTATTGCATGGATAGAGAACTTTAGAACCTGGTTTACAGGCACAGAACCTTTAATTACACGTGAGACTGCCAGAATTGCCGGAACCGAATTCTTATATGATAATAAGAAAATCCGTCAGTTATTTTCATTCGAATTTCAACCGATTGATGCCAGTATTGAATGGTGTTGCCAATATTACAGGGAAAAAATGGCCGGTAAAAAATAGAATGAAAGGTCGTAGCTTTGCGTTAAAATTACCTATTTTAGGAAAACCTTTTGATACATGGCGAGAGAATACCGCAAACGAGAAGAAGAAGGAAACGAGCTGATTAGAAGATTTGAAGACCATCTCCGAAAAAAGAAAGCCGAATTTTTTGACTTAGATGCCTATGAACAGATCATTGATTTTTATATGTTCCGTGGCAAACATAATAAAGCATTACAAGCTGTTAATCAGGCCATCAGTCAATATCCTTTTTCAACCGAACTAATAACGGTCAAAGCACAGATTCTTTCAAACCTGGAAGAGTATGAAGAGGCTCTTGATTTACTTGATCAGGCAAATGCACTTCAACCGAATGATCCTGAAATATTTTTAACAAAAGGATCTATACTATCCCTGCAGGGAAATCATAAAGAAGCGATCGAAAATTTCGAGCAGGCACTCATCTTTGCTGATGACAAAGACGAAGTATACTATAACATTGGCCTTGCGTACCAAAGCATGGAGAATTATACGCACGCTATTGATGCATACAAGCAAGCCATTGAAATCAATATAAACCATGACGGTGCTTTATATGAACTTGCTTTTTGTCTGGATGTAACCGGACAACTTGAGAGTAGTATTGAGTACTATCAGAAATTTATAGACGAAGATCCTTACTCTGCCGCTGCATGGTATAATCTAGGTATAGTATATAACAAACTTGAAAAATTCCAGGAAGCACTCAATGCCTACGACTACGCTATAACGATTGATGAAACATTCGCATCAGCGTACTTCAATACTGGTAACACCTATATGAATATGGGTGAGTATACTAAAGCGCTTGATTCTTTTAGAAAAACAATTGATATAGAAGGACCTAGTCCGGAAGTATACTGTTGCCTGGGGGCTGCGTATGAAAGCCTTGAGCAATATGAACTTGGTTTGAAGTATTTTCAAAAAGCATCCAAGCTCGACACACTATATGATGAAGCGTGGTTTGGTGCAGGTGCATGCCTTGAGAAACAGGAGAAGTGGTATCAGGCGTTACACTTTTATAATAAAGCATTAAAAATTCACCCTGAAAATTCTGAATACTGGAAAGCAGTAGCACATGCAGAATTTAAAGTAGGGAACACCGTTTCAAGCATTGATGCCTACGAAGAAGCAAGCAAGCTTGATCCGAATGATAAAGAAATCTGGCTGAACTGGTCATTTATCTATTATGAACAAGGCGATCACGATAAGGCAATTGAAACTTTATTGACAGGTTTTGACGAGATTCCAGATGATGCAGAGCTCTTTTATCGCATGACGGTATACCTCATAGAATCAGGTCGTTTTAAAGAAGCCTTTAATTATTTGGAAAATGCCTTAATTTTGGACTTCGATGGTCATACATCCTTATTTGATTTCTTTCCGAAGATGGAAACGCAAAAGGCTCTGTACAAGATCATTGAGCAGTTTAGAAAAGACAATAATTAATGAATTACGACCTTAACAATCTGCCTGAGCGTACCATAAAGCCCAGGCAATACGGTTTTACCATGGCCATGGATAAGGGCCTGAGTATCCGTGAAGCCGAAGATTTTGTTAGCACCTGTGCAGATCATGTTGATATTGTAAAGCTTGGATGGGCAACATCGTTTGTCACACCCAATCTGAAAGATAAACTTCAGGTTTTCAAAGATGCCGGACTACCGGTATACTTCGGAGGAACACTCTTCGAAGCTTTTGTTATTCGCGATCAGTTTGATGACTACAGAAGACTACTCGATAAATTCGACATGTCGTTCGCTGAAGTATCCGATGGATCAATGGACATTGATCACGACAAGAAATGCGATTACATTACAAAACTTTCTGAACAAGTAACCGTACTCTCAGAAGTGGGCTCTAAGGATGCAGACAAAATCATTCCGCCATACCAGTGGATTGAATTGATGCAAAAAGAATTAGATGCTGGCGCCTGGAAAGTTATTGGTGAAGCGCGTGAAGGTGGTAATGTTGGATTATTCCGCTCGACTGGCGAAGTTCGTTCAGGACTTGTACAAGAGATCTTAACAAAGATTCCATTCGAGAAAATAATATGGGAAGCTCCTCAAAAAGCACAGCAGGTATGGTTCATTAAATTACTGGGTGCTAACGTAAACCTGGGCAACATTGCCCCGGAAGAAGTTATACCGTTGGAAACCATTCGACTCGGACTACGCGGTGATACCTTTTTACATTTTCTCGGTATAGAAAAGAAGAAGACGAACACAGCTCCGCCTTTTGAAATCGACTAAGCAAACAGCGTATTGAAGAAACCTCTGGATTATATTCTCCTCTATGTAAAAGGACTAAGCATGGGAGCAGTGGATGTTATTCCAGGAATTTCCGGAGGAACAGTCGCTTTCATAACAGGAATTTATCAAGAACTGATACGCTCGATCTGTGCTATAGATCGTGAAGCTATTCAACTGCTCATCAAATTTCGTTTTGCAGATGTCTGGAAGAAAATCAATGGAGATTTTCTGGCCACCGTATTTGCTGGCATCTTCACGAGCGTATTTTTTCTGGCGAAAGCCATGGCTTTTCTCTTACGCTATTATCCTATACAACTCTGGTCATTTTTTTTCGGAGTAATTCTTATTGCTGCACCCCTCGCCTTACGAAGAATCACTAAGTGGAGCATCGGTACGGTGCTAAGTTTTTTATTCGGTATTGTAATCATGTACGGATTAACCCGACTTAATGCATTACAATTACCTGCTGCTTTATGGATGATATTTGTGGCCGGTATACTTTGTAGCTGCGGAATGTTACTGCCTGGAGTGTCTGGAGCATTTTTCCTCGTGTTGATCAATCGCTACCAAGCTGTTATCAATGCGGTATCAAAATTTAATGGTACTGTATTACTAACCTTCCTACTGGGTGGTGTAGTAGGGTTATTAGGGATTTCCAGGATTTTAAAACGGGTGATTGATAATTATCACAACGCTGCCGTAGCTTTGATGGCCGGGCTCATGCTGGGCTCACTGAATAAAGTATGGCCGTGGCGACAAGTTTTGCGATATGTTACAAATGGCTCGGGTGAGCAAGTGCCCGTAGCAGAGAAAAGTGTTTTACCATGGGATTATGTTACCTTGACGGGTAAAGATCCCCAAGTGTTTCAGGCGATATTGATGGTAGCACTGGGAGTGTTTATAGTGGTTTTGATAGAAAGAATAACGGCAAGATTTAAAACAAATATCTAACATGGAAAAAGTATTCGGACTAATCGGAGGAACGGTTAGTCATTCGTTCTCAAAGTCATATTTTGATGAAAAGTTTTTTCGCGAAGGTCTGCGCGACTATCGTTACGAATTATTTCCGTTAGGCAACATCACTGAAATTGAAGCTCTTCTGAAAGACACAAAAGGTCTCACAGGTCTTAACGTTACCATTCCATACAAAGAACAAATCATGAAGTACCTCGATGAAGTCGATGGCTTTGCAAAAAAGATCGGGGCGGTAAATGTGATAAAGATTAAAGACGGCAAACTCAAAGGATTCAATACTGACTCAGATGCATTTTTTGAGACAATCGAAAAGTGGCTGCCGAAAGACAAAACATTTAATGCATTGATTCTTGGAACAGGTGGTTCATCCAAAGCTGTACAGGAAGCATTGAAGAAACTAAAGATTGAATACACACTTGTTTCGCGAGAAGCAAGAAAAGGATTGATCGCCTATACCGATCTTGAAAAAGATCCTTCGATCATTACTAACACAAAATTGATCATCAATACAACCCCGCTGGGTATGAGTCCTAAAACGGAAGCCATGCCTCCAATAAATTATGAACTCCTCGGCAGTGAGCATTATGTATACGATCTGATCTACAATCCAGCCCGCACGCTGTTTCTTCAAAAATCAGAAATGCGTGGAACCATCATTAAGAATGGTTTGGAAATGCTACATGTGCAAGCGGAAAAGTCCTGGACAATCTGGAATAACTAAGCATCGTTACGCTAAACGTGAATTGCTAAAGCGTTGGCCGATGGCAATAAATGATTACGCATTAAGCTCAATAGATAAACAAAGAGTCGCTCGAATTGAGCGACTCTTTGTTTTTACGCGAATGAGAAACAAGGAGAGTACTATATTCGTTAAACTATATTTTGTTCCCTGCGAATTAAGTCATCCATTTTTTGAATGAACTATTTTCATGGAAGCAACGATTAACTATTAACAGATAAACGGCTAACTTCCCCTATGGATTTCAAACTCAGCAGTGAATACGTACCGACAGGCGATCAGCCAAAAGCAATCAAACAATTACTCCAGGGGCTTAATGATGGCGAAGAGCATCAGACGTTGCTCGGTGTAACAGGCTCCGGTAAAACGTTTACCATGGCGAATGTTATTGCGCAAAGCAATAAACCTACATTGGTTTTGAGTCACAATAAAACACTGGCAGCGCAGCTCTATGGAGAGTTCAAACAGTTCTTTCCAGAAAATGCTGTTGAGTATTTTATATCGTATTACGACTACTATCAGCCGGAAGCATTTATACCTTCCTCCAACCTATATATCGAAAAAGATCTTTCCATCAACGAAGAGATTGAAAAGCTCCGGTTGAGTGCCACCTCTTCCCTCCTCACGGGTCGAAGAGATGTTATCGTAGTAGCATCTGTATCCTGTATATATGGTATAGGCAACCCGGATGAGTTTGGTAAGAATGTGATCAAGTTAAAAAAAGGCGAAGTGATCGCCCGCAATAAATTACTTTTTGCATTAGTAGATATACTATATCACCGTACTGAGGCTGAATTTAAACGCGGAACATTCCGTGTGAAAGGCGATACTGTAGATGTATTTCTCGCGTATGCGGATTATGCTATACGTATTTATTTCTGGGGCGATGAAATTGAATCCATTCAGCGGATCGATCCGGGTACTGGAAAGAAAATTTCTGACGAAACGGTAGTAACAATCTTCCCGGCCAATCTTTTCGTAACAGCAAAGTCGCAGCTTCACCAGGCGATGCGCGATATACAGGACGATATGGTGGCACAGGTAAAAATGTTTGAATCAGAACTTCGCCACCTGGAAGCGAAGCGTTTGAAAGAACGTACCGAGTTTGACCTGGAGATGATGCGCGAGTTAGGATACTGTTCTGGTATCGAAAACTATTCGCGCTACTTTGATGGACGTCTGCCGGGTGCGCGACCTTTCTGCCTGATCGATTATTTCCCCGATGATTTTCTATTGGTGATTGACGAAAGCCACGTAACGGTGCCACAGGTACGTGCTATGTGGGGCGGTGACCGTTCTCGTAAAGTAAATCTTGTTGACTATGGGTTTCGCCTACCCTCTGCGTTGGATAACCGTCCACTTACCTTCAACGAGTTTGAATCGTTAATGGGCCAGGTGGTATATGTAAGTGCGACACCCGCAGAATATGAATTGAGAAAATCCGAAGGTGTAGTGGTCGAACAATTGATTCGTCCTACAGGTTTGCTTGATCCGGAAATTGATGTGCGGCCAAGTAAAAATCAGATCGATGATCTGCTGGAAGAAATCGATGAGCGCGTTAAGAAAAACGAACGCGTGCTGGTAACAACACTTACCAAACGCATGGCCGAAGAACTTACCAAGTATATGGATCGTGTTGGTATCAAATGCCGCTATATACATTCAGAAGTACATACGCTGGAGCGCGTTGAACTATTGCGTGAGCTACGTCTGGGGGTATATGATGTGCTGGTGGGTGTAAACTTGCTGCGCGAAGGACTCGATCTTCCTGAAGTATCGTTGGTTGCTATACTTGATGCGGATAAAGAAGGTTTTCTCCGCAATCAACGGTCACTGGTTCAAACGATTGGTCGCGCTGCGCGGAATGCAAACGGCCGCGTTATCATGTATGCTGATAATATGACTGAATCAATGCAGGTCGCGATTGAAGAAACGAATCGCAGAAGGCAAGTACAGATAGAGTATAATACGAAACACGGGATCACTCCAAAAACTGTTCTGAAATCCAAAGAAGCTATACTTGGACAAACTAAAGTTGCTGACTCTAAAAAATCTACTCGCAATTATTATGTAGAGAATGAGGAGGTATCATTAGCTGCTGATCCCGTGGTTGCCTATCTCAGCAAAGATGAACTGAACAAGATGGCAGAACGCACGCGTAAAGCGATGGAGAAAGCTGCGAAAGAACTGGAGTTCATGGAAGCTGCTAAACTTCGCGATGAATATCTGGCGATTCAAAAAATGATAGAAGAAAAAAAATAAACATTGCTATAGTATATATAGCATTTATTTATTCCGGGTCAGATCGCGGTTGTAAAAACCTCCGCGGTTCTCTTTCCTTTCCAATGATTGCCGTGTGATGACATACGCAATCGTAATGAGGTTTCGAAGTTCACAAAGCTGCGGAGACAAAACTGCTTCATCGTACAACTTTTCGGTTTCATGATAGAGCACATCGATTCTTCGCAGTGCACGTTGTAACCGTTCATTAGAACGTACGATAGCAACGTAATCACTCATCAGGTCGCGTAACTCCTTCCGGTTGTGCGTAATGAGAATTTGCTCGCGCGGAACAGTCGTTCCTTCCGCATTCCAGTCGGGTATATTTTGTGGCGTTGAAATTGAATCCAGCTTACGCTCAACATCTGCAAAACAACGATGCGCGAATACAATCGCTTCCAGCAATGAGTTTGATGCCAGGCGATTTGCACCATGCAAGCCAGTGCGCGAACATTCACCGCAAGCATATAGATTAGCAATCGATGTTCTTCCAAAAGTATCGACATCAATTCCTCCACACTGATAATGTGCAGCCGGCACTACCGGAATCATTTCTTTGGTGATATCTATACCTTTACTCAGGCACTTCTCATATATATTCGGGAAATGCGAGATGAAATCCTCCTTCGGCAAATGCGTGCAATCCAGGTATACACATTCATCTCCCCGCGTGATCAATTCATTATCTATAGCCTGGGCAACGATATCGCGTGAAGCAAGCTCTGCACGATCATCGTACTTGAACATGAACCGCTCACCATCTTTGGCGCGAAGGTATGCTCCATGCCCGCGTATAGCTTCGGTAATTAAAAATGAAGGATTATCATCCTTGGAATAAAATGCAGTCGGATGAAATTGTACAAACTCCATGTCACGCACTTTCGCCATAGCACGGTACGCCATCGCCACACCATCTCCGGTTGCAATCAACGGATTCGTGGTAGTGCGGTATACTTGCCCGGACCCACCGGTAGCCAGCATGGTAACTTTTGAAGTATACTTCTCAATTTTACAAGTATACTGATCCATCACATACGCACCGTAGCAGGTAATGCCAGGCTGCGGCTGTGAAATCCTATTCTTGAAATGATGCTCAGTGATCAGGTCTATCGAAAAATGATGTGATAGCAGCGTGATGTTTGGCAGTGTACTAACTTCGCGCAGCAATCCTTTTTCAATCTGCCAGCCTGTAATATCTTTATAGTGAATGATGCGCTTCGCCGTGTGACCACCTTCACGCCCCAATGCCAGGTTGCCCGCTTCATCCTGATCAAATTCAACACCCCATCCTATAATTTCGAGTAAACGTTCAGGCCCTTCCTTTACTACTAACTCCACTACGGCAGGATCGCACAAGCCATCGCCAGCACGCAACGTATCCTCTATATGTTTTTGAAAGGAGTCCGTGATCTCATCCAGCACAACTGCTATACCACCTTGTGCATACTTCGTGTTTGATTCACTGTCGTCAGCTTTCGTAATAACAGTAATGGATTGATCTGGAAAACGTTTGGCTGTTTTAATAGCAAACGAAAGCCCGGCTATACCCGAGCCAATGATGAGAACGTCTGTTTGCGGCATGATTAGTTTTTGGAGATTTCCAGCATGCGCTGAATCGGAATCAATGCTTTCTGACGGATATCTTCCGGCACCAGTATTTCAGGTAACTCGTATTTCAGGCAGAGGTATAATTTTTCCATGGTGTTCATCCGCATAAAAGCACATTCACTGCACGCACAGGTATTATCCTCGTGACTCGGTGCAGGTATTAAAGTTTTATGAGGAACTTCCTTCGACATCTGGTGAAGTATACCTGCTTCGGTTGCAATGATATATTCTGCGTTGTCATCGTTCTTCACAAAGTTTATCATGCCAGTTGTTGAACCTACATAGTGTGCTACTTTCAGAATATGTGTTTCTGATTCCGGGTGCGCTACGATCTTCGCCTTTGGATGTTGCTTGTGGAGCTCTAGTAATTTATCTATAGCGAAAGCTTCATGCACAATGCAAGCGCCATCCCACAACAACATATCTCTTCCGGTTTTATTGATCAGATACCGACCCAGATTTTTATCAGGAGCAAAAATTATAGGTTGATCTTTCGGTACAGAGTTTACGATCTTTTCTGCGTTGGCAGATGTACAGATGATATCACTCATCGCCTTGATCTCGGCTGTACAGTTAATATAGGTTATAACGATGTGATCGGGATGCTGATCTTTAAATTTTTTGAACAAGTCCGGAGGCGCGGACTCAGCCAGCGAGCAACCTGCCTTCAGATCAGGCAGCAAAACTTTCTTATGAGGATTGAGTATCTTGGCCGTCTCGCCCATGAAATGTACACCAGCAAAAACGATCATATCTGCAGTGGTAGCAGCCGCTTGTTGTGAAAGCCCGAGGCTGTCGCCTACATAATCTGCTATATCCTGAATGTCTGGAGTCTGATAATAATGCGCCAGGATCACGGCATTCTTTTCCTTCTTCAAGCGGGTTATCTCTGCTGCCAGATTCACCTGCTTATCTACCGGGATGTTGAGAAAACCCTTTTGCTGAAGCCTCTCGGTGGCTTTTGCTACGATTTCGTCTGTTACCATTTTTGTTTGCACTTGGCCGTGCGAAAATAGTGTTAAATGTTCATAGTTCTTATTCAATTCCCTGTTCACATTTTAACCGACTGTAAAACAGAGAACAAAAAATGCTATTGAAAACTATTCTAACAACCCCAACTTATGCTGAAAAATTCCAGCAATGCTAAACGCTCGTTGCTTTGCCTCCAATGCTTTCTCACCTTCAAAATTTTCGTCTACAGTTTTTGTGAAATGGGAAAGCCAGCGATCAAAATGTTCTGGCGTTACCGGTAAATGTATATGCTTCTCAAACGGATTACGTTTATAGCTTTGATCGCCTAACAAAATGGAAGCCCAGAAGTTATACAAAATCGGGAGATGATGCGGCCAATCCACATGACTGAAAAGCGGTGCCAGTAAATCGTCCATCTTTACCTTCTCGTAAAATTTATTTACCAGTACTTCTATATCTTCACGGCTCTCAAGCGTTTTCATATATCTCGTTTATATACCTAAACGTTGCAATATTTCCTGTGTGTGCTCTCCTAAATGTGGAGGCGTTGTTAATGCATGGGATTCAAAATTTTCACTCCGCGCTACAAAGCTTTTCACACCCACTATATTTTCTGCTTGTAATAACAATGCGGTTGCCTCCGGTGTCTCAAAAACCTGTTGCATATTCCGAATAAATCCTGCAGGAATTTTTGCCTTATGGATAGCCATTATCAAAGCATCGGAAGTATATATTACGATACGGGCCTGCAGTATAGAATTTAATTCAGCACGGTGTAGCACACGTGAAGCATTTGTTTTAAAACGATCATCGTAACCTACAGCAGCAATTTCCAGCAGTATACATAAGTCCTGGAATTGTCTGTCACTGCCAACCGCCAGCAGTATTTCTTTTCCATCGGAGGTTTTAAACACATCGCCGTAAGGCGCTATATTGGGATGCGATGATCCCTGTTTCTGCGGAAGCACTCCGGCCACCAGCCAGTTCGTTGCCTGGTTTACAAGCGAAGCAACAGCAGCCTGTATCAAGGACACTTCAATAACATCCCCCCTACCGGTTCGTTCACGATTCAATAGCGCCAGTAATATACCTTCCTTCAAATGATGCGCAGCCAATACATCTACAAGCGCTACCGGCATCTTTAACGATGGGCCACCCGGTAATCCATTCATAAACATATACCCAGCCTCTGCCTGTATAATTGCATCGTAGCCTACTCGATTGTTAGTCGAGCCATATCCTGTGATTTGCCCGTAGATAATTCGAGCATTCAAATTGGACAATGTCCTATAATCAACACCAAGTTTTTCAGCATCGCCTGGTTTGTAACTGGCAATAACTATATCCGATTGTTGTGCCAGCGTATATACTACATCGCGGTCTTTGAGATTCGTTAAGTCTAATGCTACAGATTTCTTGCCCCAGTTAACAGAGCAAAAATATGCTGACTGATCTCCGGTTTGCTCCGTTGCTGATTTCCAGCTTCGCGTAACGTCTCCGCCTATAGCCGGATTTTCAACTTTGATAACCTCTGCTCCCAACTCGGCAAAAAATTGTCCGACACTCGGGCCGGCCAGCACAGAAGCCAATTCGAGCACTCTTAAATCAGAAAACATACGATTGAACTATCATTTGAAACCAAAAATCACACTTCTCCTCCAATTGTTAATCATTTGTAGCATTTTTGTGACGGACTCAAATAAAAATAATTCCATGAGGAGACTTCTCATTGTTGCTACACTTATAATGCTCATTGGCGCTTGTAAGCAGAAAGCTGAAAACACGACTGTCTTGAAAACAGGAATTTGGCGAGCTACGATTGAAATACAAGGGCAACAACTGCCATTTAATTTTGAGTTGGTGAAGGACACTGATGACGGGTATGACATTTACCTACGCAATGCCGATGAGCGATTGCTACTGGATGAAGTAAAAATCTACGGTGATTCAGTAGATATAGGGCTTCACATTTTTGATGCGAATATCAAGGCTCACGTCAAGGGTGATACACTGCAAGGTGAATTCATCAAAAATTATGAAAAGGATTTTAATATACCATTCACGGCTGTATATGGACAATCTTTTCGCTTTGAGAAAGCTGGCGCACAGAAAGATATACCGGACTTCTCGGGAAAATATGCTGTTACTTTTATACATGAATTTGATACAACAAAAGCAGTGGGTATATTTCATCAACAGGGTGATAGCGTTACCGGAACTTTTCTTACGCCTACAGGCGACTATCGCTACCTGCAGGGTAACGTTGTAAACAGCTTAATGCAGCTGAGTACATTCGATGGTAATCATGCCTATATATTCAGGGCTACAAAAAAAGATGATGGTAAACTGATCGGAGAATTTATATCCGGTAAAAATCACATGGAATTTTGGGAGGCTGAGAAAGATGAAAACGCATCGTTACCAGACCCGGAATCACTTACTTATTTAAAACCTGGTTATGAACGGATCGAGTTTAACTTCCCTGATGTAAATGGTAAACCTGTTAGTCTCAACGATGAGAAGTATAAAAACAAAGTAGTGATCCTGCAGATGTTCGGCACATGGTGTCCTAATTGTTTGGATGAAACTATGTTTCTCTCTCCCTGGTATAATGAAAATAAAAAAAGAGGTGTAGAAATTATAGGGCTTGCCTACGAGCGCAAACCTGATTTTGATTACGCTAGCGGTCGCGTAAAAAAAATGATCGATAAGTTAAAAGTGAATTACGATTTCGTAATTGCCGGAACAAACAATAAAGCACAAGCCGCTGAAACGCTTCCAATGCTTAATAAAGTCGTTGCATTTCCAACCACCATTTTTATTGGTAAAGATGGAAAAGTAAAGAAGATCCATACAGGCTATTCAGGTCCTGGTACCGGCTTCTACTATGAAGTGGGTATTCAAAAGTTTAATGAGACAGTCAATGAACTTTTGAACGAGAATTTAACTTCTAAGAAATAATGAAACCTGCAGTCCATACACAATCGACAGAAACAAGCACAACCACCTCCAGCCATGCACTTCCTGGTCAGGGCAAACGTGTTGTCGTTGGTTTATCGGGAGGTGTGGACTCCAGCGTAGCAGCTTATCTTCTTCAAAAAGAAGGATATGAAGTGATCGGCATGTTCATGAAGAACTGGCATGACGATTCCGTAACCATCAGCAATGAATGTCCATGGCTCGATGATAGTAATGATGCAATGATCGTAGCGCAACATCTGGGTATTCCGTTTCAGGCTATAGATCTTAGCACAGAGTATAAAGCACGCATCGTTGACTATATGTTTGCTGAGTACCAACGCGGCCGTACGCCAAATCCAGATGTACTTTGTAATCGCGAAATAAAGTTTGATGTTTTCCTGAATGCTGCACTCAAGCTTGGCGCTGATTATGTAGCCACGGGACACTACTGTCGCAGAGCACAGCATGAACAAAATGGTAAAGCAGTATATCAATTGCTTTCCGGAAAAGATCCCAATAAAGATCAGAGCTATTTTTTGTGTCAGCTTACGCAGGAACAATTGTCCAAATCGCTTTTCCCGATAGGTGAATTATTAAAACCTGAAGTAAGAGCTATAGCCAAAGAGATCGGGTTGGTAACGGCTGACAAAAAAGATTCACAAGGATTATGCTTTGTCGGCAAAGTACATTTACCTGATTTTTTACAACAACGTCTCATTCCAAAAAAAGGAAAGGTTGTGAATGTACCGGCTGATGCTTCTGCTTTTAAAAATGGCTTTGACAAAAATGATCTCGAACTGATTACAGCGCCGTATCATTTTGAACCATCGGCAGGTAGTGTTGTGGGTGAACACAACGGTGCGCATTATTATACCATTGGCCAGCGCAGGGGATTAAACCTCGGTGGGTTTGCCGAGCCGTTGTTTGTGATTGGCACCGATACAAATGAAAATGTGATCTATACCGGCATGGGCGAGGAGCATCCCGGACTATACCGAAAAGGGTTATTCGTTCCTAACGAAGATGAGCATTGGATTCGAAACGATCTGAAATTAAACGTTGGAGAGTCAGCCCAATACAACGCACGCATCCGTTATCGCCAGCCGTTGGCCGGGTGCACGCTTTATAAACGAGAAGAAGGACTATATATCATTTTCGATGTCCCAATGAAAAGTATCACCCCAGGACAGTTTGCTGCCTGGTATAATGGGGAGGAATTGATCGGATCTGGCGTAATAAGTTAGTTGGCATAATATTATAGCATGAAACCTGTCATGTAGTTTAGCCGTAGTATCGTGCTATAAATAACTATGGCGACTTTTACTGCTAATATTATACATATACATTCTTGTGTTGATTTCGGCTATTAAAAGTCTTTGCTTAATTTTAACCCAAACAAAACTCTTATTATGAAAAAAGACATTCGTTTTTTGGTAGTAATTTCTTTTTTACTGCTTTCATTTTCGCAATTCAGTGTTTCAGCCCAAGTAAGAAAAGGAGACTTTTTATTAAGCCCCAACCTTGGTTTGGGTTATTACTATGCCGGTAGTGGCTTAGCTGTAACGCTAGGTGTTAATGGAGAGTATGCCTTTACAGATGAGATCAGCGGTGGTGGATATATAGCATATACCCGTTGGACTACTGATTACGGATACCAGGGTAACAATTATGATTATTCTTACA
Organism: Ohtaekwangia koreensis; assembly: GCF_900167975.1. Lineage (GTDB taxonomy): Bacteria > Bacteroidota > Bacteroidia > Cytophagales > Cyclobacteriaceae > Ohtaekwangia > Ohtaekwangia koreensis. The sequence goes on along the minus strand of NZ_FUZU01000005.1, from coordinate 339,230 downwards.
ACTTCATCGACTTTGGAGCTCGTGCTTCTTATCATTTTGCCAAACTTCTTCGTGTATCCAACAAGAAATTTGACCCATACGCAGGTGCATTCTTAGGTTTTGTAACATCAAGCTATAGCCATGATGGCAATGGCGTAGTTGGCTACGATGACAATTATGGAAGCGATCTTCGGCCTGGTATCTTTGCAGGTGCGCGTTATTTCTTCCAACCTAATATAGGTGTCTTTGGTGAGGTTAGTATAGGATTAACTCCGATCTCCGGAGGTGTAACCTTCAAGTTCTAGTTAAAGAAACAACATTATTTTATACGGGTGCCTGCTAACAAGGCATCCGTTTTTTTTAGAAATTTTCCTTAAATCCACTTATACCACCTGATACTATATATTTCATTGCTATAGGTCCTGATATATTCAGTGGTGTAATTCTGTTTCTCTGCACAATGTAATGCCATCCGGACACGGCATACGAGTGCGGCAGGTAAACGGAAACCATATCGTTCAATCCCAGTTCCGATAAATCTGCCTGTGTTATAAAACCGATCTGGTATAGTTTATTCTCTTCGTTCATCAACACCAGCACAGGTTTATTGAATTTCTTTTTATCACCCACAAAAGCATTTAGCAAATCTTTTAAGGATGAATAAATAAGTTTCACCAGAGGAATACGATTCATGCCATGATCGAACCATGTTGTAAAAGCTTTGAATGCAAAATTTGTGGTCAGGTATCCGAAGATCGTAATGGCAAACAGAATGATCAGAAAGCCAAGACCGGGATAAGGAAGTTTGAGGAGACTATCGAGCCAGCTAAAAGCTATAAAGATAAAATATACAGTAGCTACCAACGGAACGATAAACAAGGTACCACTAAAGAAATAGCGGATGATTCGTCTGAACGTACTTTCCATGAAACGCAGGGGTTAGAATACAGGAGTAAGGAGGTAAGAATGCAGTACTCCTGTAACAAAATTAAGGAAGCCTTTCAGGTTTTTCTTTGAAAGCGTATTATTTTATTAAGAAACTACAATACGAGCCAGTGCCATGCGGATTACTTCGTCTACCTGCTCGTCAAACGCTATATGTGTCGTGTCAACCTCAACGGCATCGTCCGCTTTTCGTAGCGGGCTCTCTGCACGTGTTGTATCAATCTCATCGCGCTGCCGGATGTTTTCAACTACATCATCAAGGTCTACAAGCTGCCCGCGTTCAAGCAATTCTTTTTGCCTGCGGAAAGCCCTCACTTGCATATCGGCTTTCATAAAAAGCTTCAGTTCTGCGGTAGGAAACACTACGGTGCCAATATCGCGGCCATCCATAACGATGCCTCTCTCTTTTCCCATTCTGCGTTGCTGATCAACCATCGCTGTACGCACATGCTTGATCGTACTTACCTGGCTCACCATTTCAGAGACACGCATCTTACGGATCTCCTTTTCAACATTCAGTCCATTCAGAAAAGTATCTGTACCGTTCTTGGGATTTACTTTAAAAGAGATATGGATTTGTTCCAGCGCACGAGCCACCTCTTTGGGATTGGTTAGCGCCACATGGTGGTCCATAAAATAAAATGTTACCGCGCGGTACATAGCACCTGAATCTATATAGCGGTATCCTAAAATAGAAGCAACTTCTTTTGCTGTTGAACTCTTGCCACAAGCAGAGTATCCGTCAATCGCGATTACTATTTTGCGCAGGTTCATTAGCAGTCTTTATGAGGACAAGGAATCGGTCTTCCAGGCTTGAGTTTCTTATGATGTTTGGATGAACCGCAGGATGAAATGATCAAACTAAAAAAAATTAAAGTGCAAATAAATCTTACCATTGAGTGAGGTTTAAGATTTTTTCTCATGTTGATTTCGTAACTGCTCTATCATAGAATGAAACTCGCTCATTTTCATTTTCTTTTTCAAATGAGGAGGCGTACTACGAATGATATCGAAATAGTTCTTCTTCGTCTCAGAAGAATCCACACCAGTTTTGTCTAATATCCTTTTCATACGGTAAATCAACTTGAAGAACTTCTATTTCAAAATTAGCATTTTTAGAAATGCGATAAGCCATCTGAAGGAATTTTCTTCCGGTGCTGAATCCTAGAACGTAAATAAAGTCGTCATTGTATTCAAAATATGAACTTTGGTTATTCAAAATGCTTACAATTTCATCGCGTGTGATGTTCAGATTTCTTAATTCAATGAAATCAATCATTGAAAAATCAATATTAAAATCCATTTAGCTAACGTTTTGACGCAAATATATTTAATGAATAGACACCGGCAAGAACGCAACTTGTTAGTACGCATCGGCACTTTATAGTATCTTTAATATCGTATAAAAAATATCACCCAATGGAAACGCAAGAAGAAGGAAAGACAGAAAAGACTTTCAAAAATTTCGGTAAACGTGTAGATGATTTTTTAGTGGAGTTTAATGAAGCCGGAGAAAGGCTTCGGAAAGAATTCGAAGTAAAACTGGAAGAACTCAAAGTCTCTGCTGAAAAAATCAAAAAGGAAGCTGAAAATAACGAACGTTGGAAAGAGGTAGAGGACAACCTTAAGAAAGCTGGCGATGAATTTGGCAATGCTTTTAAGGCAGCCTTCAAAAAAAGAAATCCGTAGATGTAATTATACTGTGAGTCTTGATAACCAGACTCACAGTATATATACTTATACCTTCACGGCTTTCCACTTCCCTTGGCGGAAAATAAAAATACCGGCTAAGGCCATGAGCGATTCTGCAATGGCAATGGCTGCATATACACCAACAGGCCCTGTATGAAACCACATGGCCAGTATATATGCAAATGGAATCTGGAAGATCCAGAAACCAAAGAAGCTTATAATGATCGGAGTCCGTGTGTCCCCTGCCCCATTGAAGGATTGGTTAATCACCATACCATACGCATAGAAGATATACCCCAGTGACACGATTTGCAAACACTGAATGCCATTCTTCAATACAACTTCATCGGTTGTAAAGAAATGTAGAATAGGGGTAGCCAGACTAAAGAATAATATAGTCACCAGAGCGAGGAAAATCATATTAAAGAACGCTGCTCTCCACACCGATTTTTCCGCACGATCGGGATGCCCTGCACCAAGGTTTTGCCCTACCAATGTTGCCGATGCATTGGCCATTCCCCATGCAGGAAGTATAGCAAAAACAATTACGCGGATAGCAATGGTATAGCCTGCCTGTGCTGCGCTTCCAAAGTCGGACATGATTCGCATTAGAAAGATCCAGCTTGCTGAACCAATCAGAAATTGTCCGGTAGACCCAGCCGATATTTTTAACAGCCTTCCGATGATGGACAAATCTACCATTAGATTTTCCGCTCGCAGTTTGATGATTCCTTTGGCTTTCAACAAGTGATAAAGCTGATACATTACACCTATACCACGTCCTATATTTGTAGCAATTGCCGCACCCTCTACTCCGAAGGCCGGTATAGGACCAAGACCAAAAATAAAAATCGGGTCCAGTACAATGTTCAATATGTTCGCCAACAACAAAGAACGCATCGCTAATGAAGCATCGCCTGCACCGCGAAAGACGGCATTGATAATAAACAGCAACATGATGGTTACGTTACCCGTCAGCATCCAGCGTGTATACCCTACGTTGTTTGCAATCAATGTTTCACTTCCACCCATTAACCGCAGAATATTTTCGGAAAAGAAAATCCCAACGATACTGATCAGTGCTGCCATGGCGAGCCCTATATAGATCGCTTGTGCTGCTGCAATTTCTGCAGATTTGATATCCTTCTCTCCTACTCTGCGCGCCACCATAGCAGTTGCTGCCATGCTCAACCCCATGGCCAACGAGTATATTAATGCAAGCACTGACTCGGTAAGACCTATAACAGAGATAGCATCATTGTCATGCAGGCGCCCTACGAAATAAACATCGACGATGGCAAAGATCGCTTCCATCGACATTTCGAAGATCATGGGCACGGAAAGAAGAAATATAGCCCTGTCTATACTTCCGGATGTATATTCTTGCTCCCCACCTTTAATGGCTTTTTTAAAAAGACTTATAAATGAACTGACTTTTGTAATAACCGACATACTAAAAGTTTAGACGTTAAAAAATATATACCTATTGGCTCCAGGGATGGAGCTCTAAAAAAAAGATGCTTGGACGTACCAAACTTAAAATATGAGAAACATAGGCTTAAATGTTTGGAATCTGTAAAGGCTCCAGAAACCAAAGTTCACGTAAAAAAATGAAAATGGTTGTATGATTACACAAAAAGTTTTTTTGAAATCTGTTCGTTTTTATTTGTAGTAAACTATTCTATAGCACAAAAAAAGGGGCGAACCCCTTTTTAATTATTTATACTTTTTGATGATGTCAGTCTCAATCTTTCTCTACTGTGCTGCTGCCGGATACATTCGTAGTAATAGATGGGTTACCCCTATAAAGTATAGAACTTGCACCAGTCGCTGTAACATCTAAATCATCAGACACGGTAACTTTTGCATGGCTGGCACCGGAGGCATCGAGTATAGACTCACGCACCGGATAATCAAATGCTGAGAGTGTTGATGCGCCGGAAACTTTCGCTTCCAGTTCGTCACCTAATCCATATAGTCTCAAACTGGATCCTCCGGATATATCCAGGTTCAATTGCCTGTAGCCTGCATCTAATTGAGATACCGATGCACCGGATAAAATGAAATCAAGATCATCATCGCTTTCAAATCCTTTTATAGTGGAGACACTCGCACCGGAAAAATTAACAGCCTCCAGACGCGGCATGCGAATGGTAATATAGGTGTCATGTTTACGATTCGCATTGTCTTCATATTTAATGACGAGCGTTGAACCACTCTTATATACTTCGAGGTCATCTATATTTCTGCGATCGCCCTCCACGTGAATGCTGAATGTATTGGACTGCTCCACATCAATATGAAAGGCGCTGCCCATTTCAAGCCTATCAAAATCTACCAATGAATAATCTTTTTCTTTATCCTGAAGAGGACCCGGATCTTCTTCATCACAGGAAGTAAATATACCCGCACACGCTACCAGCGTTGCAAAAAGGAAGGTCTTAAAATGTTTAATCATAATCATAGAGGTTGTTTCATGATCAAGACAACTCATTTTTAAAATACCCCCACGACACCGTTAAATAATTTATGATTCACGGCAATGTGCATAACAGCTTTGCCTGGTGTCAATTCTACATCTAAATAAAAGAGAAGGGAATCCCTAATGGTTTACGCAATAGAGATTGTTTTTATATTGACGAATTCATGGATACCTTCTTCTGATAATTCGCGGCCATAGCCGGATTTCTTTATACCTCCGAATGGTAATCGCACATCAGATTTCATAAGTGAATTAATGAATACAGAACCTGCTTCCACTTCGCGTGCTACACGTTCTCCACGATCGCGATCCGTTGTCCAAATCGAAGCCCCCAATCCATAGCGACTCGCATTTGCAAAGGCAATAGCTTCCTGTTCTGAACATGCTGATGTTACTGCCGCCAACGGCCCAAAAGTTTCTTCATCAAACGCAATGATGCCAGGCTTTACATGATCAAGCAATGCCGGTTGAAAATTACCTTCATTTCTTTCGCCTCCTGTTACTATACGAGCGCCCTGCTGTATAGATTGCTTTAGTTGCTTTTCGAGATCTTCTGCCAGATCAATTCGTGCGAGCGGTCCCGTTGTTATTTTTTCATCGAAAGGATTCCCCTGACGCAAAGCCTCTATACTTATCCGAAAGCGTTCAACAAATTCTTCTTTTATTTTTTCATGTACTATAAATCGTTTTGCAGCTATACATGATTGTCCTGCATTTTGCATGCGCGATTGTGTGGCAACTTTTACAGTAAGATCAAGGTCTGCATCTTCAAGCACTATAAATGGATCACTGCCTCCTAACTCAAGCACTGATTTTTTAATATTCTTTCCTGCCAGTGCACCAACCTTAGCACCAGCAGACTCACTCCCCGTTAGAGCAACACCCTGCACAATGCGCGATTCAAGTATACTTTCAATAGCAGTATTCTGAATAATGAGTGATTGAAATACTCCATCCGGGAAACCGGCTTCGTGGAAAATCTTTTCGATTGTCATGGAACATTTGGTTACGTTGGAAGAGTGTTTCAGTAAGCCAACGTTACCCGCCATTAACGCGGGCGCCGCATATCGGAATACTTGCCAGAAAGGAAAATTCCATGGCATAATAGCAAGTACTGCACCTATTGGTTGATATGCAACAAGGCTCTTGTATGCATCTGTATCAATTCGTTTATCAGCCAGAAAATTCTCTGCGTGCTTTGCAAAGTACTCGCATCCTACTGCACATTTTTCAATTTCTGCGCGCGACTCTGAAATTACTTTGCCCATCTCCCAGGTAATGGTGCGTGCATACTCTTCTTTGTTCTTTCGAAGAACTGCGGCAACACGCAACATCATTTCACTCCGTTGCACGAGCGTTGTTTTTTTCCAGAGACTGAACGCCAATGAAGCCTTGTCGAGCTTGGCTTGTATATCATGTGGCGTATGCAGCGGAAACTCATCAATAACAGATTGATCAAAAGGATGAATGGACTTTAGCATAATAAATATCTTTCATGGTCAACACGAACCTACGTGGTGAAGGTTCTGAGATAACTAAAAAATTGATGCCAACGAAGTTAAAAAAGCAGGTATGGTAAAATGAGAATGGATTTATATTAAATCCACTCGAGGTTCTCTACAGTTTGAGCAACTACTATATCACCGGTATGTTTGAGACTTTTCGGTTCGATTAACATGATACGGACCTCTTCATCGTTTGTCCACGGGCGATGTTCAACACCTTTCGGAACGATCAGAATCTCTCCCGGCTTTGTAGCGATCGTTGGCTTGTCTCTGAAGTCCATCATCAACGTACCGGCAAGCACTACAAATAATTCGTCTTCACCATCATGTTTATGCCAGATAAGTTCGCCTTTTACTTTAGCGATCTTTACATAGTTATCATTTAATTCACCTACTATATAAGGATGCCAATGTTCGGTGAACTTCGTGAATTTCTGTTCCAGGTCAATATGCATATATAATTGGCTATTCAGATTTATACTCCAATAAAATACTTATATCATACGTAAACGGATACAGTCTGGTATTCGTTACTCAAATAATTCTGATACCGGGTTTCCGGTACAACCACTTGGAAACTTGATATTCAGCAGTGCAGATATAGTGGGTGCTATATCTGTTATCGGATGATATTGAACCGATACACCCTTTTTTATTCCTTTACCATAAAATAACATCGGCACGTTTGTATCATATGTATAGGGCGATCCGTGTGTTGTTCCTTGAATAGAGCCTGATTCAAACCATCCTGGCTCCAACACTACCACTACATCACCGGAGCGCTTCGGATGATATCCGCGAATGACAGAACCCTTCACACCTCCATCATTATAATTACCCTGACGAAGCAAGCCTTCTGTATAATAGTTCGCTACACCTTCTACCGTTAGAAGATATTTACCGATCAACTCGGATACTATAAACATATCAAGACCTGTTGATTTCGGATTGCCCTGAAAAGCATCTTGATTTAAAAATATTTGCTCGTTGCTTACGTTGGCAATCAATTTCTTTCCCGGAAAATATCCGTTCAGGTATTCATTTAGCTTAGCCTGAACATAATTCTCATTATAATAACCTGCAGGCATTTTGTTATCCTTCAGATATTGTGGTACATCAGCCACAGCGTGATCTGCCGTGAGAAATAATGTATAGTTACCGGCACCAACTTCCTTGTCCAATGTTTTCAGCAAGTCTGCTATATTTCTATCAAGGCGCAAGTACGTATCTTCCACTTCAATGGCATTCGGGCCAACCGCATGCCCTATAGCATCCGTAGTAGAATAGGAAACACAAAGAAAATCACTGATATCATCTTTCCCCATCTTCTCTCCTTCAAGAGCAGCTTTGGCAAATTCCGTCAGGTAATCATTCGCAAAAGGCGTCATATATAGCAGGTCGAAATTTCCATTCTGCTTTCGCATCTGCGGCAAGTTATAGGGGAAAGTCGGTTTGGTTTTACCTGCATATTTTTTTTCATAAGGAGAATCGTCAGGTCCGCTCTCTGTATACTGTTCGATGGGCAACAACGTATTCCACTCCTGTGACAAGTATTTGTCAGGAAGATTAAGCGAATTGAATTTCTCTGTCCAATCCGGAAGCTTGCTCATATAGTATGAACTCGAAACAAAGCGACCCGTGCCACTATCAAACCAGAATGCAGCATCACCAAGATGGCCTGCCGGCAATACAGCACCGCGATCTTTGAATGATAGTCCTATAACTTTGGCGCGTTTCTGCGTAAACAATTCCAATTCATCCGTAACGGTTGATGACAGCAATCTCCAGGGAGAAACATCACCGTTACCGGAAGCAACTCCTACAATTTTTTGTAAGGAATCCTCCACACAGTTCACCATCTTACCATTCTTCTTGTTATAGAAGTCGTTCCCGATAATTCCGTGCACTGCAGGTGTTGTACCGGTATATACAGAGGCATGGCCAGGGCCGGTATAGGTTGGAGTATAGTTATAGTGCGCATTCTTCACCATGAAGCCATCGCCTATCAATCTTTTAAAACCATCGTTACCAAATTTGTTATAGTAGCGATAGAGATATTCCTGACGCATCTGGTCAACCACAATTCCCACTACCAGTTTTGGACGGTCGCTGATGCTTACCGTTGTCTGCGCAGATGCTGCACCAAAGATGATGAAGGTCAGTGCAAAAATGTATACTCTCATAGCTTGAAATAAAGTCAGCAAGATAATTAATGATCCTGTGCGCGAAATTAATCTTTTATGAATGGTTTGTTAACACACCATACCTTTTTAACAACTGGTTACTGTTGCACCAACCGGTTCATTTCCGTACAACACATCTGATCAGAATTGAACATCGCCATGGGTGCAAACCTTTTTTTTATAGCTCCATGCAGCTTCTTACAAAATGCATGGTCTTTGTGTAACCAGCACAGAATTTAAAAGTTACTCCTTTTGCCATGATCAAAAACTATATAAAAGTAGCCTTACGTTCCATCTTCCGGAACAAGCTAACAGCGTTTATCAATATAGCCGGTCTCGCACTGGCCATTGCCAGCGCCATTCTTATTTTCCTGTTTGTAACCGATGAGATCAGTTATGACAAGTATCATACAAAAGCAGAAAGGATCTATCGCGTTACGCGGAGTTTTCATTCTCAGGAGGGAGAAGTAAGTCTTCGCCTGGCAAACGTTGCACCGCCCATTGGTCCATTGCTAAAAAATGATTTTGGAGAGCTTGAAGTGATGGCCCGCACCATCAATTTCGGAACAGTGATTGGACTCGAAGAAAACGGGGAACTGAAAATATCCAACTCTGAAGACAATGTATTTGTAGCTGAGCCGAACATCTTCCGGATTTTCGACATTGATATTAAATCCGGTGATCCTTTAAAAGCTATTGAGCGTCCTTTTACCGTAATGCTTTCAGAGAAAGCTGCGAAGAAATATTTTAACAGTGAAAATATTATAGGGAAACGCCTTCGTGCCAACAATGCATTTGATCTTGAGGTTACCGGAGTATATAAAGACTTTCCGAAGCAATCGCATTGGCATCCGGAGTTCCTCATTTCCTTTAGCACTTTGGAGAATGACAATATCTATGGACGCAGACAATTGGAAACAAATTGGGGCAACAATTCTTTCGGCACATATATACTTCTGGAAAAAGGTGCTGATCCTAAAAAAACAGAAGCGGCATTTCCTGCATTCCTGGATAAGCATTTTGGCAATTATGCACGCGCCAACTGGGGAGTGCCAGCGGATTGGGTAGCATCAAAATCAACAACACTTTCCCTGCAAAAGCTTACCGACATTCACCTTCGCTCACACCTCGATGATGAACTTGAAACCAATGGTGACATCAATAGTGTATATATGATGAGTGTGATCGGATTGTTTATTATTCTGATCGCTTGCTTCAACTTCATTAATCTTTCTACAGCACGGGCCACAAAACGCGCGAAAGAAGTTGGTTTACGAAAAGTAGTAGGCGCTTTTAAAACTCAATTGGTTGGCCAATACTTGAGCGAATCGATACTGATCACATTTTTCTCCTTGATACTCGCATTGTTTTTATCCGTGCGTGGTATACTTTGGTTGAATGAATTTACAGGGAAAGAAATTTCCATGAATATATTCTCGAATATAGCACTGATCGGAGGGCTTATCGTATTTGCACTCGTGATCGGTGTGTTGGCAGGTATATATCCTGCATTTGTAATTTCTTCTTTCAATCCTGCGCTTGCCCTTAAGGGACAACAGGGTTCTGCTACCGGTAAATCTGCTATTCGCAAAACACTGGTTATTGTGCAGTTTTCCATTTCTATTGTATTGATCATTGCTACACTCATAACGTTTCAACAACTCGCATTTCTGAATAACCGTGACCTTGGTTACAAGAAAGACCAGGTGGTTACACTTTCATATTATGAAGATCTGAATAACACATATGATGCGTTTCATCATGCGCTAACACAATCATCGCTTATTCAAAATGTAGGGCGATCATCGCGCATCCCAACCGGAAGACTGCTCGATTCATACGGTGATGCCAGCGTTATGAAAGGAGATAGCCTGGTAAGTATACCTATGAATTTAAAATCCATTTCTACGGATGAAGATTTTTTTGACACCTATAGTATACAAGTGGCTGCAGGAAGAAATTTCTCGAAGGCAATTCCTACTGATGATTCTTTAGCGTTTATCATCAATGAAGCGGCTGCCAAAGCCATCGGGTGGACCAACGTTGAACAAAATATTGACAAGGATTTTCATTATGCCGATGTACAGGGAAAGCTGATTGGTGTAGTAAAGGATTTTCATTTTGAATCGCTACATCAACAAATTGTACCAATGATATTTTTGATGCGGAGAGATAATTATAATCGTCTGTCTGTAAAGATTGCGGGAAACTCGCTGCGGGAAGGACTGGCACATCTTGAGAAAACATGGGAATCGTTTTTACCGGGCAGACCTTTTGAATATGAATTTTTGAGTGACCGCTATAGGAAGCTATATGAGGCGGAGCAAAAACAGAGTCAGTTGTTTACAACGTTCGCGGCACTCGCCATTTTTATAGCCAGCCTTGGATTATTCGGACTTGCTACGTTCAGTACATTGCAGCGAATGAAAGAAATTGGCATCCGTAAAATTCTGGGTGCCTCGGTGGGAAGTATACTTCAACTTTTGTCAAAGGAAATTCTGATACTGGTTGCTATAGCAAACCTGGTTGCGTGGCCAATCGCCTGGTATAGTATGAGTCGCTGGCTTGACACGTTTGCCTATAGAGTGGATATGAATCCAGCAATTTTTGTAGCAGGTGCAGCATGCGCTATACTAATAGCACTGGTTACGGTAAGTACTCAAACCATACGGGCAGCTTTGGGAAATCCGGCAAAGACCCTGCGATATGAATAACTTCAGGAAAAGGGGTATTACTCCTGTTGGCCAGGAGATCGAATACAAAGTAGGGATTAAAAAATCATGATTGCCAAAAGAGTCATCGAAACGATGGAACTGGCAAACATAATGGCTAAGCCCAAGAAATGATATACATTAATCTGCTTCATAAAAAATGTTGGTTTAAAAGCTAGATTTTGGGCCGACTTTAGACATGGCGATCTGCAGATTATTCTTCTTTTTGACAGTCTTCCTTGGTAACCAACTTTTTTAAAGCCTTAAAAGCAGGTTGTGGGATTATTAGACTGCTAACGTTTGAAGGTCGTTCTGCAAACCATTGCAATATCCAAAAAAAATTTGTTTTTCAAACTGGTCAACGAAATTTTTTCATCAGAAATTTTTCAAATGGTTCCTCAAATCGCTTTCCGGGTCGTAGCGATTTTTATCGGATAAATCCAAAAATCGGTAACAATGGAGCTTTTATTCCTGGATTTATAGGGCATACCAGCCAACTTGGCTTTCTGTTTTTATAGACACAAGCCATTTTAACCTGTTCTTCGGCATGGACAGTTTTTTGACGCGCCCTATACTTTAAGGAAAAATTTATGGATGCTTTTTCAACGATGATTATTGAGGCCGTAGAAAAAACCAAAAATGCGGTCGTCAGAATAGATGTCTTCAAGCGAGACAAGAATAATGTACTTCGTCCTGCCGGCTCCGGTTCAGGGTTTATCTTTTCATCAGACGGACTCATTTTTACCAACAGCCATGTAGTGGATGGTGCCGAAAAAATAATGGTGAGCCTGCTGAATGAGAATGAGATTGAAGGTGTGCTGATCGGCAAAGACCCCGACACAGACTTAGCGATACTCAAGATATATAGTGAAGGTTACTCCGTAGCCAAACTCGGAGATGCTCAGCAACTGCAGATCGGTCAGTTTATAATTGCTATCGGTAATCCATATGGTTATCAGCATACCGTTACAACGGGGGTGGTAAGCGCATTGGGCAGAACCTTGCAGACGCAATCCGGAAGGCTGGTTGATAACGTTATTCAGTCGGATGCCGCATTAAATCCTGGTAATTCCGGTGGGCCTATGATTACAACAGATGGTGAAGTGATTGGTGTGAATACAGCGATCATACAGGGGGCACAAGGGCTAAGTTTTTCAGTGGATATAAATACAGCGAAAGAGATCGCGCAGCAATTACTGAAAGATGGAAAAGTATTCAAGGCTTACCTCGGACTCATGCTACAGGAAGTCCCCATTAATCCAAAGGTAAAACAACACTATAATCTGAAGAACAAGAAAGGGCTGTTCATCACGAAGATCGAAGAGAACTCACCGGCTTCACGTTCACAGTTGCAGGAAGGAGATATAGTCATATCGTTTCACGACAAGATCATCAATTCCTCACATGAACTCTTTAAAGAATTAAGTAAACGGGAGATCGTGAACGTTACAGATATCACTGTGATTCGTCATACGGAGTTGTTAAACTTCACGGTTTTTCCAACGGATAAACGTCCTTAAAAGAAAGAGGCTTTGTAAGAAATAAATCTCACAAAGCCTCTTTTATACTATATATAGCACAGCGCTATATTATCTCCATTTCTTCTTCTGATCAGAAGATGAAGAGCGGGATCTGCTTCCACCTCCGGAGCTTCTGCCGGAAGATCTGCCTCCACCGCCTCCGCGGTTGTTGTCGCGGCTTGAAGATGAAGAAGAGCGGCTACGTGAACCAAACTCTTTTTGCTCCGTTACTTCAACGCGTACCTGGCGGCCTTTATACTCTATACCACTAAATCCTTTTAAGATTTGATCAGCTTTCTCTGTATCAACTTCGAAAAACGAGTAAGCACCTTTCAAATCAATTCTGCCGATATCGCTTTTTCCTAAACCTGAAGCATCATCGATAACTTCAATGAGTTTAGAAACATCTATACCATCCATTTTACCAAGGTTGATAAAGAAGCGGGCACCTGATGATGAATGACGATCCTCGCCACCTTCACTTGCACCACGTCTGCCTTCTACGTTCAGGTCTGGAGCATTACGGTAGTAATCAAAGAAGCGGTTGAATTCCAGTGAAGCAAAACGCTTGATAAGCTCTTGCTTGGTAAGGCTCTTCAATTCTGCTTCGATAGCAGGAAGGAACTCTGCGATCTCATCTTCATTTACTTTCACTTCGTTTACCTTGTGCATAAAGGCCAGCAATTGCTTCTGGCAAACTTCTGCACCGGTAGGTATAGTCATCCGTTTAAACGGTGACTTCAATGTTTTTTCGATCTGCTTTACTTTACCAAGTTCGCGTTTAGAAATCATCGCGATCGAAACACCTTTCTTACCTGCACGGGCTGTTCTTCCACTACGGTGCGTGTAGAACTCCATTTCGTCAGGTATATTCAGGTGAATTACGTGCGAGATGTCTTCTACATCTATACCACGGGCGGCAACATCTGTAGCCACCAGTATCTGTAAAGAACGTTGACGGAATTTCAACATCACACGATCACGTTGTTGCTGTGTAAGGTCACCGTGAAGTGCATCGGCATTATAGCCATCTTTCATCAGCATCTCAGCAATTTTCTGTGTATCGATACGCGTACGGCAGAAGATCAAACCAAAAATATCCGGATTGTAATCGAGGATACGTTTCAGTGCGAGATAACGATCTTTATCCTGAATGATCACATAATGATGTTCGATGTTAACATTCCCGGTATTCTGCTCACCTACCGTAAGTTCGAACGGATCGCTCATGTAGTTTTTCATGATCGAGCGAACTTCACGTGGCATGGTTGCTGAAAACAACCAGGTCGCTTTATCTTCCGGTGTAAAGGAAAGTATTTTATCAAGGTCATCCTTAAAGCCCATGTTCAGCATTTCATCGGCTTCATCCAATACTATATATTTTATAGTTTTAAGATTGATCGCTTTACGATCGATGAGGTCAATGAGGCGGCCAGGAGTTGCTACAATAATTTGTGCTCCTTTTTTTACTTTACGGATCTGTTCACTGATACTTGATCCGCCATACACCGCCACGATGTTGAAGGACTTAAATTTTTCAGAGAAGTTTTCAAGGTCATTGGCAATCTGCAAACCAAGTTCGCGTGTAGGTGCCAATACAAGTGCCTGCGTATCGCGGCTTTTATCATCAACCAGTTCAAGCAACGGCAATCCGAAGGCAGCAGTTTTACCGGTACCGGTTTGTGCGAGTCCGACAAAATCGCGGTTTCCGTTCAGTAAAACAGGGATTGCTTTTTCCTGTATGGGTGTAGGCGTTTCAAAGCCGATTTGTAAAACCGACTCCACCAAGCCCTTGGACAGGCCCAGGGTTTCAAAAGATTTCATTCTATATTATTGTGTAAGGTGCAAAGGTACTGCTATTAATCGAGATTAATTGCGGAGTTGCAAATTACAAGCATTTCTCTCTGTTCTTTGAGACAAAGCACAACATAATAAAGGCTAAACAACTTTTCACTGTTTCAAATTGATGTATGCACAGCGCTATAGAGTTGATTTTTTCTGGAACTCCTCTATATTTGCTGCCCGTTCGGGGGATTAGCTCAGCTGGCTAGAGCGCTTCCATGGCATGGAAGAGGTCATCGGTTCGACTCCGATATTCTCCACAAAAAAACAAAGTCTGCTTTTTATGGGCAGACTTTTTCTATTTATAACCTTCGGAATTGTTTCAATAGGTTGTTTGGCTCACACTTTCCTCGCTCTTCTCCTTTTGTTTTTTAGACTCTCTTCGATCTTCTTTCACACGTTTACCCAATGTGCCTCGGAAACGCTGCCAGAATCCTTCGCGCTCTAGTATAGATACAAAACCATCGGCATGACAAGATGTAGTGTCGATTACGGGCAAAGACTTATTGCTGATGTCGAGCATCCCAAATACAATAGGTATAGCTTTTACACCGGGGCAATAACGCCTGGTGAAGCTTCGTAATAAACCGGATTGATATGGATCGGTGGCCAGTGCTATTTTTTTGAAGCCGAGTTCCTTCGCCAGCCTCCAAGAGTAATAGATATTTTCCGTGCTATGTTCTGCTTTTGTTTCTGCAAAAGTATGTTCGGCAGGAATCCCCAATGAGTCAGCAATTGTTTTCATAGCTAGTGCTTCCACGAACGGACTATATACTGCGGCTCCCGAGAAGATTATATTCTTGGTATAGCCACTGTCATATAAATGCTTGGCCCAGAAAATTCTCATCTTCATAACCATGGTGGTGTTCTCTTTTTCATAGGGAACTCCCGGCACAATGATAACATCGTATGGCTTGTCTTTTTTTGCACGCGCATATGATTTTTCAGCATAACGTTTAAATGTACAATGCGTCAGCAATAGCGAAACTGCCAAAAATATATGTACATAAATAAAAATCCTGACAAACTTCTTCAATCCTTTTCGCATAATGGTATATAACATACAATCAGTTTCTTTGTTCAGAAAGTTGCAGTCGCCAGCTGTCGTCATACTTCAGCAAGCCTTCATCCACGAGGTCGCGCACTACATCTGCAAATAATTCATGGTCCGTTGGCTCAATATATTCTTCAAGCTCTTCGATGGTCATGGAAGCACCCTTCATGATAGTAACGATTTCTGCGCGTAATAATTCGAAAGCCGAGTGATTATTCGCTTTTCGTTGCTCAATACAAACATCACAAAGGCCACATACCGTAAAAGTTTCCTCACCGAAATAGGCCTGAATAACCTGCATGCGGCAGCGATGTGTTTCAGTAGTGAAATTCACAATCGCCTTCATTTTATCGGTAATCAGCTTTTTGCGTTCTTCAAGCCGCTGATTGTTCAGAGGAAGTTTGTCGGCATCCTGCCGCGGCATTACAAATGTAATCTGCGGTTTATTTTTCATGGGCTGATACACTACAATGTTCAGTTCGTGAAGATGCTGAAGAATCGTGATCATTTCTCTATCAGAAACCTTCAATCCTCTGGCGAGATACGGTTCGGAGATCTTTACAAAATCTGCAAACAACTCGCCACCATACAGGCGAAGCAACATTTTTATAACCGGATCGAATCGTGCATTTGCAATTTGGAATTCATATAGCTTCGCTTTATCAACCGCGAGAAAAAGATGTGAAGGATTGTAAAAACTTTCGTTGAACTGAATGAATCCCTCCTCCTCCAGTTTCTTCAGTGCTATATATACTTCAGCCTGATGATATTTGAACCGTTCTGCAAAATCGTGCAGGTCAAAATCGTAACTCTCTCCGCCACTGCTGCCAATGGCGAGTTGATAATAATTGGCAAGCGCCTGGTATACCTTCTTTAAAACTTCGGGAGAGGGATGTGCCTGCTCCGTTTTGAATTGAAGACTAACAACATCTGAATCCTGGTATAGTATAACAGCAAACGACCGTATACCATCGCGCCCGGCACGACCCGCTTCCTGATAATATGATTCGATATTTTCCGGTATATCCAGATGGACAACGAGTCGTACATTGGGCTTATCTATACCCATACCAAAAGCGTTGGTTGCTACCATTACACGACTCTTATCATGGATCCACTCCTCTTGTCTTTTGGAACGATCTTCGAAATCCAGTCCGGCATGATAATACGAAGCGCTGATACCTCTCTTGGAAAGCCACTCAGCAATCTGTTGTGTAGCCTTGCGCGAGCGGACATATATAATTGCACTGCCTTTTACCTTCTGCAGAATATCCAGCAACTTCTTCTCTTTGTTTTCAGTTTTGCGAACAACAAAAGAAAGATTTTCACGCGCGAAAGATTTCTGAAAAACTGCTGCCGGTTGCCGGAATGCCAGCTTCTCCATGATGTCTTCTTTTACCAGTAGCGTAGCCGTTGCAGTGAGCGCAATCACGGGAGCATCGGGTTTCAATTCCCGCAAGGAAGGGATCTGCAGGTAAGGCGGTCTGAAATCATATCCCCATTGCGATATACAGTGCGCTTCATCAATCGCGATCAGCGCGATCTTCATTTGCTTTGCACGTGCTATAAATAATTCGGTTTGCAGGCGTTCGGGAGAAACGTATAAAAACTTTACCGGCCCATATATACAGTTATCCAACAGTATATCTATTTCCCTGCGATGCATACCCGAGTGGATAGCAACGGCCAGGATGCCACGCCTTTTTAATTGCTCCACCTGGTCTTTCATCAAAGCAATAAGGGGAGTGATCACGATACAAATTCCGTCCAGCAATAAAGCAGGTACCTGAAAGCATACCGATTTTCCACCGCCGGTCGGGAGCAACGCCAGGGTATCATGCCCTTGCAGTACCGATGTAATAATATCTTCCTGCAACGGTCTGAACTGACCATGTTGCCAGTACTTTTTTAATATCGAAACGGGTGTCTCCAACAGAGACGAATATAGTACCGTTATCCGTTATACGTTCACTGTTAATCGTTAATTGGAACAAATTTTTAGTTTGCTGCTGCTACGAGTAACAGTGAACGCGTTCCTCCAACGGTTAGGGCTACTGCTTGGAAGCAGATTGCATGAGCTTCATACCGGCTTCTCCCAGGTGTTTCAACAAAATAGATTTATACTTTGCTGTGGTGGTATAGCCGCCGTTCGCTTTTAGAAATTCGTCTAGCACGGGAGTCCAATCGCTATTGAGGGGCATGATAAAACCGAATTGCTCAGCAGCCTTATCAGCGATGGGATGACGCTTGATGCCTTTCTTCATTTGTACCGCTTCGAGATAAAATGCCAGGTCAAGGTATCCGACTCCTTTAGGATCTTCGAATATTTTTTCAAGCGTTTCCTGGCTGGTGGTCGTATATACTATCTTAAGATCCGAATAGTAATTGTTCTTTAAATCGAGAATGCGTTTTTCATTTAAGGTACCCTTCGCAGTATAGGCCGTCAGGTCAACGAAAGTCTTGGGCATATCTTCAAATTTTGCCAGCGTAGGTACTTTGGATTGTGTAATGAGTATAGCAAAGTTTGTAATGAAGGGCTGACTGAATTTTACTTCCTTCCTCCGCTCTTCGGTGATGGTGATGTTACCAAGTCCGAACACGCCACCTTTCGAATTTTTTACTTTGTCGAACATGCCGCGAAAGTTAGATCCATCGCCCACAAATTTAGGACTGATTTCCACCTTTTTGCTTTCCTTCAGCCACACTACAAAGTCATTCATGATATCTACACAAATGCCGGTAAGTTTTCCGGAGTCATCTATATAGGCAAAACTTGGGGTTTCAACATAGGCAAAAGAAACATTGCCTTTTCCTTTTTTACTGGCGTCCTTCCAGGTATCACCGGAATACGATTGCGCGGAGAGCGATATAGATATCGCGCTCCATAGAATACACATTAAAATTCGCATGGATTTGTTTTGGGTTCAAAATATACCCTGAGTATATACTTTTCATGCGATAAATATACTATCCCTGTAATATTGATGTCCTATTTATAGCGAGATTCAATAATTTACCATTGAATTTTCTCCTTATTCAAAAATGCCTGAATACCTTTTATACAATCTTCACTGGTACGAGCTTTAGCGTTCATCGTTGACGCAAACGTTAGCGCATCATCTAAGTGCAGGGATTGTATAGATGCTATCATTTGCTTGGTAAGCTCCATGGAATTAGACGAATTTGTATGGATCAACCGATAAGAAAACTCCAACACTTCATTTTCTATCTTTTCTTTGTCTACTATATAATTGATGAGCCCTATACGATATGCGTCTTCGGCTGTTATCAGATCTCCGCTTAACAAAAGTTGCTTTGCTTTCGCCTCACCAATCTTGCGCAGCAAAAATACCATGACGATGGCGGGTATAAAACCGATCTTCACTTCAGTATACCCAAACTTCGCTTCCGGCACTGCGAATATAAAATCGCATACCGATGCAAGACCACAGCCGCCAGCGAGAGCATGACCTTGTACTTGCGCGATCACTACTTTTTTCAAAGTATATATCTTGAGGAATAATTCCTTCAGGTGGTTTGAGTCAGCCAAATTTTCTTCGTAGGAGAACTTTTGTAACTGTTGCAGATACCCGAGGTCGGCTCCGGCACAAAACGCTTCACCGTTTGCCCGCAGTATAATTATTTTTACCGCGGTGTCATCCTCTGCTTTGGTGAAAGCTTCCTTCAACGCTGCTACCAATTCAAAACTTAATGCATTGCGTTTCTCCGGACGATTCAGTGTGATATATCCTATGCGATCCTTTACAGTATATTCAATTTGGTTCATGCTATATGATGTTTGAAGTATAGTATTAAATCCTATTAACGAATGCACCTTCGTGCCATACCGAGTACAAGTTGATATTCAGCTTTGCGGCCTGGTCCAGCAATCTGCCTGCAAAATAGTAAGAGTTACTGCTATCCAGAATTATTTGGGAAGCATGTATCGAAGCCAGCGATGAAAGATTTTTCACTGCGTTATTGGAAACGATGAGATAGTCGACTGTCATTCCCCTGGGTATTGCATTGCCTTTCAGTATCTGCAGGATAGATTTACCATGCCAGGTAAAGCTTCGGTAACCTCGTGCTATACCTGGATCTATAGCGTTTACAATGGCAACGCCATGTTGCAACCTGTTGGGATGAATGTGAAACCGGATAGAGGAAGCACTTTGTATCAGTACGGAGTCGGTAATAAAGTAGGCCTGACCATGATCTATAAGATCCATAGCACTATGGTGAGGCACTTTGTATATAGCAATTCCGGTATCTTCTACGTCTTCATAAAAATGATTCCATTGCCCGACAACAAACAAAATAGCACAGGCAAAGGCCGATACTAAATATGGAAATTTTCTATACTGAAAAAGAAGTACACCACCTGTGATTACACCCATCAACATCCAGCTTTGAAATGTATTGATATAAATATTATCAACCAGACTAAATGGAAATGCCTCCACTGTAAACACCACTATGTTCAGCGCCTGTATAGTCCATTGAAGTAATAGTCCTAAGAAGCTGGCCAATGGGTTGATAAAACTAACGACCAGTACCAGTAAGCCTATGACCAATACAAGAAATGAACCTGGTATAACCAATAAGTTCGAGAGTAAAAAATAATTGGGAAACTGATGAAAGTATAACAAGCCCAGTGATAGTGTAGCAAGTTGTGCAGCGATGGAAACGCTTGTGATCTTCCAGACCTCGTCCCATAAGCGTGAATTAGGCTCCCAAAGATTATAGAGGCCCGGCTGCAAATATACTATACCCAATACCGCCAGGTAGGAAAGCTGGAAGGCGACCGACATGATCATATAGGGTTCGTATACCAATAAACAAAGTGCAGACGATGCGAGTATATTATAAATATTCGTCTGCCGGTTCCAGGTCTTGGCAACCACTATAAATGTAAACATGGTTACGGCTCGCAGCACAGAAGGTGAAAGACCGGTAACAAACGCATATCCCCAGAGGATAACAAGACTCAATATAGCCTGGATCAATCGACCCGATTTTGATTTACCGAGTGGATGTAGCAGCCAGAGTATAATCATATAAATGATGCTGATATGCAGACCCGATACCGCGAGCACGTGCATGGCACCGGTAGCAGCATACGCATTTAGCAAATCATTATCGAGACCATCGGTTACACCGAGTACGAGTGCAGAGGCAATGGCTTGCTCCCGTTCACCTGTAACAAATTTCGTTAATGTAGTATCAGCCCATATTCGGGCTTTGATAGCATAGTATAAAATTACAGAGGATGGATCGCTCGCAATATATTTTACATCGTTTTGTCGCACGAACTGCTGGTGATATACCTTACGAAATGACAGAAAACGTTTATAGTCAAACTCTCCCGGATTACCAGGAGCCGGAACAATCTGCGGATTGCCTTTCACCAGGAGTATATCTCCGTATTGATACGGTTTCTTGAAATCAGTCTTCGGAAAATACAGTACTATATTACCATGATATTTCTCCCAGCCATCTTTTGTTTTTACACATCTTACAGTGGCTTCTGCTTTCCACGACCGATCCTTACTCTGAGCATTGCTGATTATAGCAGCCTCGTAAAATTCTACAGGTGTTTGGAGATTGATGAGGTTATCTTTCCTTCTTGCATCCGTACTGTTGATCAGGTGGAGGTAGCCCGCCAGAAATATAATCAACAGTCCTAAAAACCCGGGATTGAAAAATGGTCTCTTATATACTTGCTGTAAAATAAAACGCATCACATAGCACCCCAGCAATATGAGAAAGAGAATTACAAGACTTTTTTCAGGAAGAAAATCAGGTAGGTATATCCCCAGTAATATACCGGCAATAAAAAACACAACCATGCGAACAACGGCATACGGAATCCAACGGAGCATACTGATATAGTAAGAAGGAAAGTTAGGAAAATTCTGATGAGCGTTCCTAACTTCCTCTGTACTTATCTATCGAATGTCATTTGCTTCGCGGTGGTATGCTTCTATAATATCACGTACAAGCCGGTGGCGCACTACATCTTTCTCATTCAACTCAACCATACCAATTCCTTTTACTTCACGCAGTATACGGATGGCTTCCTTCAGTCCGGAACTTTGCCGTGACGGTAAATCGATCTGTGACGTATCTCCCGTTACAATCATTTTAGAATCCGGCCCCATACGGGTGAGGAACATCTTCATCTGCATCGGGGTAGTATTCTGTGCTTCATCGAGCAAGATAAAAGCATTGTTCAGCGTACGTCCACGCATATAGGCCAGCGGTGCAATCTCGATGATCTCGCGCTCCATATAGTATCGGAGCTTTTCAAATGGAATCATATCGTTCAGTCCATCATAGATGGGACGAAGGTATGGATCAATCTTCTCCTTTAAATCACCGGGAAGAAAACCAAGGTTCTCTCCTGCTTCTACTGCCGGACGCGTAATAATAATTTTCTTGACCTGTTTATTCTTCAAGGCGCGTACTGCCAGTGCTACCGAGATATAGGTCTTCCCTGTACCGGCAGGACCAAGCGCAAAGACAAGATCATTTTCCTTTACTGCATCAACGAGTTTTTGCTGATTGACCGTTTTAGGTTTTATAGGATTACCCTTCGTTCCGTAGATGATAATATCTTCTGCGGGTTGTTGATTGTCCGGAAGCATGATCTCATGCTCATGCGAAATGTAATTTTGGACATTCTCCTCCGTTACCTTACCATATTTATGATAGTGCTCTATAAGCGAAGCCAGGATGTCATCGATCTGTACAATCTCTGAAGTAGATCCTTTTATATGTATCTGGTTTCCGCGTGATATGATACGACTCTTGGGGAATGCAGCAGCCAGTGTATCAATAGTTTTATTGGCAACTCCCAGGAAATCGATCAGGGAAATATTTTCAAGTGTTACTGTTTTTTCTATCAACTATTTCGTTGTTAAATGTTAGACATCAGATAATGTTCTCAAAGTGTATCGGGTTTGCTTCAGCTTCTTTTACATGGTATTAAATTTAACCAAGAGGGTCTTCACAAAGTTCAATACACTATATGCTCTAAAAATGTTTACTTTGCCAAATCAAAATTAATGAATATCTGCCGCAGCATCAACCATGGCCATCGTTACACTTCTTACGGACTCAGGTGAAAGTGACCATTACGTGGCAGCGATCAAAGCCCGCATCATTACCATCAACCCGGGCATTCGGGTTGAAGACATCAGCCATAAAATAAAACCATCAGACATTGGGCATGCTGCCTTTGTACTTCGGGCGGTGTTCCGCGATTTCCCGAAAGGGACAGTACACCTGGTAGGCGTTGACTCAACCGGAAATCGTGGTGATGCTTTTATCGCACTCCAACTCGAAGATCATTTTTTTGTAGGATGTGATAATGGTTTATTCGGATTGATCAGTGATCGATCGCATCAGCAATTAGTCGAGCTTAATACCATTAATGCCATCAGCACTACATTTCCCGAGCGTGATGTTTTTGCGCCAGCTGCCGTGAAGTTGGCCAGCGGTGTTTCGATTACCAACCTTGGTAAGCCGATGCCGAACTTTAGGAAAATGATCGACCGCCAGGTTAAGGCTACGAAGAAACAAATTACAGGCACCGTTATTCGCGTTGATGGAATGGGTAATCTTATCACGAACATCCCCAAAGATGCGTTTGATATTTTAAGCAACGGCAAGCAGTATACTGTACAGTTTGGAGGAGAAAAATTCAGAAGAATTCACACACAATATAACCAGGCGGAACAAGGCGAATGCTTCATTGTATTCAACAGCCTTGGCTTGCTTGAAGTAGGCATATATAAAGGGAATGCCGCCGAATTACTTGGACTGGATTACGACAGTACTGTAAGCATTCTCTTCGAAGAATAATCAGAGATCAGCGCGTCTGCGTCTCACCAAACGATTAACACCGTAACCAAACAACGCCAAGGCTACCCCCATAAGCATGATGCTTACAACGTAAGCGCTAACATAACCTACCTTCCAGTTTATTCTATGAAGAACACCTTGAGAGAATAAAGCAACAACGCTAACAAAGACAATCAGAAATACACTAACTTTTTTCATCATAACGATTTGACATTGCAAGGTAAAGAAACGAGCATGATTATAAGAATTGTAAGAATGCATTTTACGGAAACGGGCGTTGAAGAATTTTTATCCATCTTTCATCAGCATAAAAATGCGATCAGAAATTTTGAAGGATGCACTCATCTTGAACTCTTAAAAGATACCAGCGCCCCAACCATCTATACAACGCTTAGCCATTGGAACAGCACACAGGATCTTGACCGGTATAGAAAGTCTGAATTGTTCGGAACGGTTTGGGTGCCCGTCAAAACACTTTTCGCGGAACGTCCACAGGCCTTTTCATTTGAAAAATTTATCGAGTTGTAAAGCATTTACGGGTACAAATATTTAAAAGAAGAACAACGGAACTGTTGACGTGCTTAATTTTTCAATTATATTTGCAGTCCGATTTTAAAAACACAAGCCAAAGTGGCGGAATTGGTAGACGCGCACGACTCAAAATCGTGTATCGCAAGATGTGTGGGTTCGATTCCCACCTTTGGTACAGATCTAAACCCGACTCTCAAGGTCGGGTTTTTCTTTTCCTAAATAAAGGTGACAATTCAGATTCCATTGAGTTTCTTCTTAATAATATCCAATCCATCCTCACCAAACGCTATTTTCAAACTGTTACTTGAAGTTTATACTTAAACGGAGCATACGGTTAAGCTATCCTTAATGTATTTAATCTAAGGAAGGCCCGATTATCATAACCTTGATGGCTTGTTCAACGCCTCCCAACTATATATAGCTAAGAGAATATTACTTCGCATCAAAATTAGGTATTTGTAAAGACAATGCGATCAATCCTATAGTGATATATACCTCACGCGCCTTGTTGAATAAAATACCCATCAGCCCGATACTGACGGGGTAAGATTATTCGTTATATATTTTTAAGACTATACCTTTAAGACTGCAACGAGTCAATGTTGTATACTTTCTTATCTAATCCATCTTCAGCGAATCCACCGGATTACTTTTTGATGCCCGAAGAGTTTGTGATCCAATGGTAATCAATCCCAATGTCAGAAGAATGAGCGTTCCTAAAAAGACAGTACCAAAGCCGAAGTCGACACGGTTAGGAAGCTTCTGCAGCCAAAGATTATTAAGTGCATAGCTCAACGGTGCTCCTATACTTATCGCTATCATCAACACTTTTAAAAATTCCCGGGAAAGTAAAAAAGCAATCTTCAATGTCTCTGCCCCTAAAACTTTTCGAATGCCGATTTCTTTCTTTTTTCGTTCAGCTGTATACATGGCCATTCCCAGCATTCCGAGACAGGCGATAACCACAGAGAGAAACGCGATGAAGCCGAGGATAGAGACTATATCCAGAATTCCCTGGTGGGTGGTTGCCAGCTGATCATCAAAGAATTCATACTTGAATGGATGTATCGGATCTATATGCTTCCATCGCTCTTCCATCTTTGCAACTGTCCCCATCAGATCTTCCGAAACAACTTTGACATTTATATACATGAAATTCTGTTGATTACGCAACACCAGTGGACCAATGTCGTGTGAGTTGATCAATAGCTTATACCGGAAATCTTCTACTACTACGATTACTTCAAGCGATTCTTTGCCCCACTTGGTTTCGAACACTTCACCTATAATTTCCGCAGGGTATTTATAGCCAAGCTTTTCCACTGCCTCCTTGTTCACTACTATAAATCTGTCAGAAGACTCACCTGCCTTTGGCAGATTTTTTCCTGCTATAATTTTTAATCCCAGGTTCCCAATAAAATTATCATCGGTCAGTAATATTCCAGCTGGTGCATATTCTACCTCGCTATCAGCTTTCTTAATTTCAATATTATTATTTTCCCCTGTAGCTGGGATGATATTACAGGAGGAAACTCCAACAACACCTGGCACAGTACTTAACTCGTTTGCCAGCTTCTGATGATCTATACCTTGCAACTGTATATTTACAATGTTACTGGAAGTGAAACCATAGTCAAACGCTAGAAAATGCTTGAATTGGTTGAATATTAAAATAGAAGTTGTGATAAAGAGTAGTGATATAACAAATTGGGAAACACTTAATACTTTCCGGAGCCCAAGCTTGCCCGGATTAATATTATTTAATTTTTTAAGCACACTTACCGGTTGGTATCTCGATAAGTGGAAAGCAGGATATATACCGGCAAGTATACCGATCAGCAGTGCAAAGCCGATGAAAATCAAATATACCGGGACAGTGGAAGGAAGTTCAAAATTCAAGTGTTTGTTAATCCAGAGCCCTTTAAAAGCAGGCTTAATAAAAAGCAGCATGATTATAGCCATGGTTACAGCAAGCAATGCTGTAATAACCGACTCACTTAAAAATTGAAAGACCAGTGCTTTTCTGTTTGCTCCGGTAACCTTGCGTACGCCTATCTCCTTCGCTCTTGTTAATGCACGGGCTATTGAGAGGTTGGTATAATTTAAACAAGCAGATATCATGATCACCAGTGCGAGCACTATCAAAAAATAATAACCCGCCAATGGCATTCTATCACTGGTATCATTTCCTTGTAAACCAAGTTGTACATCACCTAATGGCTGGGCTTCGAGGCGGAAGCCTTTTGTTTGTTCTGCTTTAATCGTGGCATACTTGTGCGCAACAAGATCGTTTAAAGCGTCAGCCAGATCATTATGTGTTTTATCGGGAGCCAGCACGATATAGGTATAGGTGCGAAAATACCACTCCCAGTTATTCGATAAGTCTTCCAGTTTCTTTTCTGCATAGAGGGCTGGCCGAGAGGCCATCGAAACCAGTATATCAAATTTTAAATGCGATCTATACTTGGTTTCATCCAGCACACCTGTAATGGTAAAACTTCCCCATGATACGGGAGTAGCACCTCCACCATTGTGCTTTAAAGGGAATGGCAATTGCCGATCAGAGAATTCAACTGTCTTTCCGATGGGATTTTCGCTTCGGAATAATTGATATGCCAAAGCCTTTGATATAACAATCGTATTGGGTGCTGTCAATGCTTTATCTGCGTTACCCTGCTCTAATTCAAAACTGAATACACGAAAGAAAGAAGGTTCTGCAAAATAGCCACCGGCTTCGACAACCTGGTGATTATATAGTATATCTCCTCCTACTCCGGGAGTAACGTTGGTTGACTCTTCAATGATCGGATATTCAGCTTTCAATGTATTTGCCAATGGAAACGGACTTGTGGCATACGGATGTCGCGAGCCTTCCTGATCTGAAAGTATACGGTATATCCTATCTTTTTTTTCATGAAACTGATCATAACTTTTTTGATCGGCAATCATCAGTATAATCAACATACATACTGACATGGCTACTGCCAGACCAAAAACATTGATAAAGGAAAACATCTTATACTTGAGTATATTCCGAATGCCTACTTTAAAGTAATTTCTAAACATATCGTAGTTGTTTATGTGATTATATTCCTGTACAGGTTTAATAATGCCTGGTCTGCAGAGCAGTAAAACATCTATAGCAAAATTTCGATCCGCTTTTCTTTTTCCAGCTTCATGGTACCGTTCGTGGTATAGCTCCATCAAGTCACCTTCGATACTGTCTCTCAATTCAGGATGGCAAAACCATCTGAAGAAGTGTAGAAAGATGCGCGGAGGGACTGGTTTATCATTCATCATATCATCCTGCAATTTTAAGGTTCAATGCTACCTTCGGAATATCACGCCACAAATCATCGCGTGTACTCTTGGTATATTCCATCGCCCGTTTACCCAATGCAGTAATACTAAAATATCGCTTTGGCCGTCCTGCACGTTCCTGTGTTGACTCACCATCAAACGATTTGAGATATCCTTTCTGTTCGAGTCTTTTAAGTGCAGATTGCAACGCACCAACACTCACCTTTCGTGATAGTCTTGTCTCAATTTCTTTTTTTATAGATACTCCGTATGCGTCATTATATAGTACACCTACGGTAAGCATGACTACTTCTTCAAACTCGCCCAATTGATATTTTTTCATCCGGCATAATTAATTCCTAATTGTAGTATTAATATTTATGCCAAAGTGAAAACAAGCGAAGATTGTCCTTATTGGCCCATCGGCAGATAAAGATTGTTCACATCCGTACATTTTTTGATTCAATGCGGTCAATAGCTTCTTATAACAAATTGGATGAG
This sequence comes from Ohtaekwangia koreensis, assembly GCF_900167975.1. Classification (GTDB taxonomy): domain Bacteria; phylum Bacteroidota; class Bacteroidia; order Cytophagales; family Cyclobacteriaceae; genus Ohtaekwangia; species Ohtaekwangia koreensis. Next base: position 311,119 of record NZ_FUZU01000005.1, on the reverse strand, counting down.
TAACTCTAAAAAATAGCGCGAAGGTCCGACACATTAATTCAACCCTCCCTAAGGAGTTTAACACTTTCAGTCGTTCTCCTATAGATTTCAAGAGAAGCGGGCTGAAGTTGAAACCAATAAAAAAGCTGTCTCAAAATTCGAGACAGCTTTTTTTATAAACTATATTCTTCAAAGGCTACCATGGATAGTATTACCCCAGAGCTGTAAAATTTGAAACGCTCCAGATGTCTCATGCATTATCTAACCCGTGAAGAATCAATCATACTATAAACTATATACCTTCTATCACTTCACGATTGTTTAGCGGTTGCGTGGGGCGTGAGTTATCAGGGTGTATATCGGAGAATTTTTTAATCTGCTCCGATGAAATCTCCATCGGTTCCTTTATAATGATCCAATCAATGCCCTGGCTACAAGGAGGTGTAGTAAGGGAGCCGGTATAGGTGTAGTATTTCTTGTCGGATGGAAAAGCATCGATTATATTTATACTATCTGTAGATATACTTTCTTTGTTTTCTGCTGTTGGCATCAAACTCCATATTTTTTCCAGAAAGGGATTTACATCACCTTCTTTTAAAAATATACCTATAACCACAAGGTTGCTGGTTACAGGATCCTGGTGCACAATGTGCATTTCCATATCATACGACTCACCATTAACCTTATGCTCACTCTCCCTGTGAAAATGAAATTGCGCTACATTAAACTCCGTTCCATTGATAGTTAGTTTATTCGACTGCTTGAGATTTACCTGGATTGTGTGACCATTATCCACAATTCCCCAGGCCGAATTTATATATGCAGTTTGCAACTCAGAAAGACTCGCCTTAACAGTATTTTCGGTTTCAATATCAATAGGAGATTGTACCTTTCCCGAGCAATCCGTGTATCCAATCGATCCCCAAGTATCGGCACCTTCATAGTTCCATTCGGCAGCAGCCGATTTTTTCTCATCGTCATCATCGCAACCTATAACAATGACAAAGGCAATAAAATATACTATAGAGAATAAAAAATTTTTATTCATAACTGAAAAACAATTTAAAATGAATGAAGAATGATTAATTATACCAATGAATAAGAAGAAGGCCTCGTTCTATGTTCTGAGGTTGAGGTATACAATATATTTTCGAATGATCCGGGCAAACTGGTTTTTTGCTGAAGCAAACCTGCCATGGTAACCACCATGATCTAAACGGGGTAGTGCAACAGAGGAGTTTTGCCCCTTACTATTTTCATACTCATCTTCTTCACCAACCTGCCAAATTATTGATGGCACGAGAGCATCTTCTACAGGGGATGAAATATCATTAAGAGGAGTCTCATTTATGATAATTGTAGTATTAGAAGCTTCCTGGCTATAAAACTGAATAAGAAATAAAAAAAGAATTCTCATTGAGTCTTACCGAAAAGAGATGACTATAGAATAGAAGTTTAGGGACACCGAGTTATTTTTTTTGTGAGAACTACATTTTTAAGAATATAGAGTATTCAAAATTTGAATTGCTTCGTAAAGATACTATTCCCTAATGTCCAAGTCTCTCACCCATTTTTGAAAATATAGGCATGCGCGATACCCCAAATAAACTATCAAATATCTGCCTTAACTGAATCCGCCAGATTGTTATTTGACGCCGGAATCGTTTGCCAACGATTGCAATCAATTCCTTCAATACTTAGTTATCGGGCTATGAGAAAGTCCGTATAGGTATAAATAATCCGGATTAATTCGGTGAGTAATGGTTCGTGACGAATGCGATCGGTTAGCTATAGATTAAATTAGGAGTAATTTAATTCAGACGACTATATCTACTCCTGTATTGAACCGGAGATAAGCCCGTGATCTTTTTGAATGTCACGCGAAAGGCTTTGCTATCCGTATAGCCTACTTTATACATCACTTCATTTACATTTTCACGCGAAGACTCGAGGCTGATCTTGGCAGCTTCAATTTTTACACGCTGTATATATTCCACGGTGGTATTGGAGGTAGCCTTCTTGAATCTGCGTTCAAGATTCCTACGACTCAACGCCAGCATAGAGGCCAATTGGTCAACAGTTATCTTTTGTTGAAAGTTATTTTCAATGAACGACTGTGCCTTTTTTATAGATTCATCATCATGATCTTTTTGTCCGTTGAAAATTGTAAAAGGCGACTGACTTCCTCTGTCCACTTCAATTTCAAAAATCTTGGCGCAGAGTATTGCCATATCGCGACCCACATATTTCTCCACGAGGTATAAAAGGAGATTAAGAAAAGAGTAGGCGCCTCCGCTCGAATAAATTCCGCACTCATCTGTAATAATTTTTTCGGCTACGAGATTAACCTCCGGAAACATCTTACGGAAATCATTGGCAAATAGCCAGTGCGTTGCGCACTTCTTTCCCTGAAGTAAACCTGTCGAAGCCAGCAAAAAAGCACCGACACACAGACTCGCTATTTCAGCACCTTGTTTATATTGGTTAGCAACCCATTGCGTCATCTCATAATTCTGCTTGATAACTTTTTTGAAATCGCCATGCACAGCCGGTATAAAAATAAGATCTGTTTTAAAGGAGTCGGCAAGCGTTCGATGCGTATTGAGCGTATACATCCCGTTGTCCAATAGAGATTCGCGTGAAAATCCTACCAACTCAATTTTAAAAGCCGGAGGTTTGCCTTCACGCTGTAGAAACTCATTTACATGTGAGAACATTTTATAAGGCCCCTCAATACTCGCGACAGCAACATCGCCCTTCGGAACCAACACAGATATATGTTTCATAATGATTATCGTTTGTGGATTTCTACGTGCTCAAAATTGTGAGAAATAAATGTCGCGATCAACCCCAGAGATTGCCGTAATTACCCCCTGTGAGTTCCATAAAACCATACTATATTCGGCTTCATTTATATCCGCTTCACCTCTATTATGATTAGAAAAAGTATCAAACTGATTTTGCTGACAGCAGCCTTTGCCATGGCATCCGTATGGAATACAGCGAAAGCTCAGCTTACTAAGAATATCTCCAGTGCTGAAAAGGGAATTGTCACAGGTTCATTAAAAAGCGCAGGCATGGATTCCATCCGGCTCAACGCCATGACTAATACTATCATTGATCAGCTATATCCTAATATACATAGTGTGCTAATTGTGAAGAATGGAACACTGGTATATGAACAGTACTTTACCGGAAACGATGAGATCTGGGGAAATTCTATTGGTGTAGTGAAGCATATAAAAGATAGTCTTCATGATGTGCGGAGTATATCTAAAAGTGTCGTTTCGGCTTGCATAGGTGTAGCGATCAAACAAGGGCGAATTAAAAGTGAAGCACAAAAGATCTGGGATTTCTTTCCAGAATATAAAGACCTTAACACAGGAGAAAAATCCAACATTACGATTAAGCATCTGCTAACGATGAGTGTCGGGCTGGAATGGAATGAGAACATTCCCTATACCGATCCTGCAAACAGTGAAATTCAAATGGACGCGAGTGTTGATCCGATACGATTTATTCTGAGCAGACCTGTAGTCGCAACACCTGGCACTGTCTGGAATTACAACGGAGGCTGCACGCAGGTATTGGCTACCATTATACAGAAAACAACGGGAATGGAAGTTGATGCATTTGCCAAAGAACATCTTTTCGGACCCCTTGGCATCAGCGATTTCTACTGGACTAAATTTAGCCCTCTGCCCGGACGAAAAGATATACTTGCAGCGGCATCCGGGCTCAGGCTTCGCTCACGTGACATGGTAAAGTTTGGACTCCTATATATGAATAAGGGTATATGGAATGGGAAAGTAATTCTCTCCGAAAAATGGATCGCGGATTCCCACAACCCCCAGATACAACGAGACAACTCCGGTGGCTATGGCTATCAGTTCTGGACCTGGAATTTATCTGTCAATAACAAATCTATACCACTGGCCGTTGCCGTTGGAAATGGCGATCAACGTATATTCTTTGATCATCAAAATGATTTGCTCGTTGTGGTTACAGCCGGTAACTATAATCAGTGGACTATCAAGAACAATTCCGAAGCACTGCTGAAAGACTATATATATCCTGCACTAAAAAAATAGAAGTATACTGTTACTGTATACTTCTATTTTGAACGCGCTGTTATTCCGCACTTCTATTTTGCAACGGTAGCTTGCTCTACATGTCCCTTCAGTAATGAACCGATAAGTTCTGTCCATCCTTTTGCAAAGCTGTCTTTCCCGAAACTTGGATCGTCTGATGGGAAAGTATCTAAACCAGCATGCGTTAGCCTGAGCCTGGTCTTGTCTGCCTCCGCGAATAATTCAAAGGTTACAAATGAATTTCCAGGGAAGCCATCGTAACGCCAGCTATAGGTCAGCTTCTTGTTCACTATAACTTCCGTTACTTTACACAGATGTAAAAAAGTTCTCTTGCCATCGTTGCCTTCAAACTGAAATTCAAAACCAACTTCAGGTTTGAATGAAGCTATATCAAAGTACCACTGCTTCATATCGTTTTTATCGGTGATGGCTTTCCATACTTTTTCAACGGGTGCGTTGTAGGTCCGTTCAATTACAAAAGGTTCACTTTTCATTTTCGTTTTGCTTTTTTGGTTGATTTGTGTTTGCGTGATGCTGGTGCCGCAGCATCTTTGTTTAAAAACCGTTCGAGCGCATCTAACTTGCTCGTCCAGAAAACACGGTACTGCTCTATCCAATGAGACACTTCACCCAGTGATTTCAGATTGGCTTCACAATACCGCTCTCGCCCCTGTTGCGTTATAACAACAAGTCCGCATTCAGTAAGAATCTTGATGTGCTTCGAAATAGCCGGCCGGCTTACATCAAAACTTTCTGCAATAGCATTCAGGTTCATGGTTTTATACGCAATCAGATTTATAATCTCTCTGCGTGTAGGGTCCGCGATAGCCTGAAAAACATCTCTTCTCATAAAAAACAATTACGTAACCGATCAGTTACAAATTTATAGGATACCGTTTGGTTACACAATTTTTTTATTGGATTTTTATTTAACGACTTCATGAGCGTATTTTTGCGATCTTCTTTCCCGAACCCAACGCTCTCGCCTCTATGAACATTTTTCCTGCACAGTACTCTACTCTATCCACCGGGGCTCTCAAAGACCATATTGAAAAGAGCTACGGCTTAAAAAATCTTGCTGGTAAGTTTCACTTGCGTGGAGTAAGCGATACATACATTCTGGAGAATGATGATGCTAAGTATATATTTAAAGTCTACCGGAGCTCGCATCGCTCGTTGACAGAGATTAAAGGAGAAGTACAGTTGCTCACGCTGTTAAAAGAGCGAGGGGCAAAAGTATCGTATCCTATAGCAGACCTTACCGGCAATGAAGTACAAGAATTCAATGCTGTCGAAGGAATACGCCACGGTGTGCTGTTCAGTTTTGCGCCCGGCAAAAATATACCGGATCTTACAGATAAGCACTTGAATATTCTGGGGTATGAAATGGCATTCAATCACAACATTACATCGCAGATAGAACTTTCATACGAACGAAAGATATATTCCATCGATACAACGCTTACACAACCTATCGAACTGCTAGCACCTGCCTTTAAGGACTATCCCGAGGGATATACTTATTTGAAAGAGGCTGCCTCGCAAGCGATCGTTACACTGAATTCGTTGGACACAAAAACATTTAGCTACGGTTATTGTCATTATGATTATCTCCCGAAGAACTTTCATTTCGATGATCAGGATACATTAACATTATTCGACTTCGACTTTGCGGGGAAAGGGTTCCTGGTAAATGACCTGGCCTCCTTCACGGTACATCTATACTTTCACATTACCTTCCAAAACATGCCAGTAGCAGAAGCTAAACGTGCCTTTGAAATAGTAGTGAACGCCTATAGGAAACTGCGTCCGCTTTCAAATGAAGAGATACAAGCTATACCTTCACTGGGGGTTATGTTCTGGATTTTCTATCTCGGCTTTCAGTACGCGAACTTCGATGATTGGTCAAATTTCTTCTTCGGACCGCGGTATCTGAAGGACCGGGTAAAGACGATACAACGGTATATTGAAATTATACCACACATTCTTTAAAATAAAAACACCTGCAATCAGCATTACCGATTGCAGGTGTTTTCATATATACTGTACTATACTATTATTTTTTACTCATCAAGTTTTTTACCTAAACCTGATACCGCAGATACGTTGAAGAAACCAAGTGCCTTGCTTCCATTGGGATCAACGTTTACAATATTGGTAGATACATTAGCCAACGGTGTTGAGAATAATTCAGCAAAGCCACCGGGTCTGTCGGTTTGAATGATCACTTCATTTAGAAAATTATAGGCTGCGAGCGTAACAGAATGAATCTCTACATATACTGAATCGCCAGGCTCATAGGGAGATATAGCGACATCATCTTCGTCTACTTCATCCGGGTTAACGCTTCGCAGTGGCGGCAGAAATGTAACACCATCGAAATTTCCACCAGCTGTAAAACCTGCATCGTACGCCACATTTATTTCACTGGGCTTATTCAACGCTACGCCATTTTTATATGATCGTATCCAATATGTATCGCCTTTGCCTACCGGATCAGTCGCCCAGAATTCTGCTGTATAGGAATTATCCGGATACTGCGGATCGTTCTCTTCGAATTTAAACGTAATACTGTCAATAGGAACCGTACGGTTTATGCGCGATGTTGCTTCAAACGTTTCATTGCCCGTTACAATGCGCAATGTATAGTTGCGTCCTATAGCACCAAATACTTCTGCCGATGTAGCCTCTGTCGGAGTCCAGCGATATGTACCGGTCTCTTCAGCATCTTCTGTAAAAGTAATTTCACCGCCATCGTACGTTACCACCACCGTTGCTCCGGAAATCCCGGTAGGTAAAGCATTTTCAAGATATGGTTGAGTCCATGAGAGTTTTACAAATTGATCTTCTACCTTGTTGGTGAGCCACGCATCTACTACCAGCCTTGGCTCGGCATCTTCAAGATCCGGATTGACTGTTTCTTCACAGGAATAAAATAATGACGCTGTCAATACTATACCGAGCAGTTGTTTATATAAAGATTTCAGTATCATTTCTGTTAAAATTTAAAGTTGTAAGAAATAGCTGGCACCATGCTTCCTATAATGGAAAGCTGTGTAGCTTCCGATTGAAGTGGTTGCCCTGCACTTACACGATCGTTGGATTGTGAAAAGTAAGTAGAGAAAGCATTCTTCCGCGCATATACATTATATACTGAGAACACCCAGTAGTCACGATTCTTTCTTTCTTTACCTTTTCGGTTAAATTGTTTGCCTTCTAATCGGAATGAGACATCCAGGCGATTATAGTTTGACAGGCGAACGTTGTTACGCGAACCGGAAGCATTGTCTGGTATTAATATACCCTGCACTACATAGCGGGAAGTTGGAAATGTAGTCGGTGTACCGGTGATGAAAACAAAGTCAGCCGATACAGACCATCGTTTTGTCATTTCGTAGAACGCAGCAATTTTCAAGTTGTGTGTTTGATCATAACGTGCTGCATACCATTCGCCATGATTGATACCGTCTACTTTCAGTTCCGTTCTACCCAAGGTATAACTTACCCATCCATTCAGTCGCCCTGTTTTTTTCTGAAGATAAAACTCAAGACCGTATGCGCGGCCTTTACCACTTAGCAGATCACCTTCCAGGTACTCGTTGATCAGCAGATCGGCACCATCTATATAGTCAATCTGGTTTTGTGTTTTTCTATAATATCCTTCCACCGATGCTTCCCAATTCTTCGATTCGCCTATAGTTCTGAAATAGCCCAAGGTAAACTGATCGGCAATCTCAGGTTTTATATTGTTAGACGTTGGTGTCCATACATCGAGTGGGTTGGATGCTGTTGTATTAGAAATAAGATGCAGGTACTGCACCATGCGGTTATAGCTTGCTTTTACAGAGCTCACTTCCGAAAGACCTGCTTTTACAGATAAGCGCGGTTCCAGATTATTGAAGTTGACAATGGATTTACCGCGTTTATACTTTGTTTCCGATGCTACAGTTTTACGCTCTCCGGGAATGGTGTCGTTATAGGTATATACTGTGCCGGGACCGAAATATTGGAAGTTAGAAAAACGAAGCCCATACTCTACCGCCCAGGTATCATTGATTTTTAAGTTGTTGTTAATATATAGTGATGTTTCAAGATTATACTTTTTATCCAGGCTGATATCGGTTGGTTGCCCATTGGAGATACCGTTGGCATTAGCAGGCTCGAAGAAGTAGTAAATGGCTTCAGCACCGAAGTTCACTTCATTGTTACTGCTGATAAAATAACTGAACTCAGGCTTTACAATAAAATTAGAAATGGATGAATTCCATCGGAACCTGTTTCGGGAATCATCACCAAACTGAAGCTCGTATTTATAGCTGCTGTAAACACCTGTAATATTCGAGAACAGCTTTTCGTTGAAGAGGTGGTTCCATCGCACAGTAGCCGTTGCGTTGCCCCAGTTAAAGCCCTGGTTGCTGTCGAAGTAAAAATTGTCGCGACCAAAGTATCCCGAAAGGTAAACCCTGTTTTTGTCATTCACCGTATAGTTAGCTTTCGCGGTGAGATCGTAAAAATTCAAGGCACCGCCATCTTTCAGTATATCTACAAAAGGTCGTGCGAGTATATCTATATAAGATCTGCGGCCAGACACAATGAAAGACCCTTTGTCCTTTACAATAGGACCTTCAAAGGAAAGCCTGCTGAATATAGTGCCGATCCCTCCCGTTGTTTCATATTCCTTGCTGTTACCATCTTTCATGCGCACATCGAGAATCGAAGCAAGGCGTCCGCCATACCGTGCAGGCACCGCGCCTTTATATAGCTTGGCATCTTTTACAGCATCCGGATTAAAGGCAGAGAAAAAACCCAGCATGTGCGATGAATTATATACCGGAGCTTCATCTTGTAACACCAGGTTCTGGCCGACACTACCGCCCCGCACATTAAAACCTGAAGCACCCTCACCTACCGTACTGACACCAGGCAAAAGCTGCAAGCTTTTAATCACATCTACTTCGCCCAGAAACGCTGGTATACGTTGAATTGTTTTGATGTCGAGTTTGGCCGTGCTCATCTCTACATTTTGCACTTTGGAAGTTTGATCATCTTCTGCGGTCACTACAACTTCCTGGAGTTGTTCACTGTCGGCCTGTAATTCTATATTCTGACGAATATCTTTATCCAATGTAAATTCCCTTACAACTTTCTGATATCCTATAAAGCTGTACTCAACGGTATAGCTGGAGGCCGGAATAGTGATCGAATAAAATCCATAAACATTGGTTGTTGCTCCACGGCCCGCTTCTTTTATATAAACGGTTGCCCCAACAAGTACTTCCCCGTCTGATGCATCTTTAATGTAACCACTTAGCGTGTACCGTGACTGTGCCCACCCATGTTGAGACATCAGTATGCTCAAGGCGATAATGAAGACTGGTAATTTTCGAATCATGCTTTGTTTGTTATTATTTATCAATGACAGTTAATATCCTCTAAACCCCCAGTCGTTGCCAGTGTTTATTTTATTCTAATTTTTCTTTTAGTTTCTATCAAATATGCACACGATTGATACCGTTAGAACATGCTACCCATTAGGCTGATACCGGTTGAGTATTTATTTTTGCTATCAATTATGAAGGTCTTCACCATTCCCAACGATATATTTTCGGACAATGTTACGAAGCTACCGGAACTCATCCTTCATGATTATTACAATACACATGAATCCATCAAAGGCAAGATCTCTGCCGGTAAACATATATTTAGCTTCCTTCAGGAAGGACAAAAGGAAGTACATTTTTATGATAAGTCGATCAGCCTCACATCAACGCAGGCAGTGTTGATACCGGCCGGTAACTGTCTGATGACAGAGAAACGGGTGTTACACGACAAACAATACAGGAGTTTTCTATTCTTTTTTTCAGATGCCAACCTGATTGCTTTTCGGAAAAAGTATTCATTCCTGTTTAAGGTACCGGATAAAAACAGACCAGAAGATTCATCATTCTTTTTGTTTGAACAGGATGAGTTCATCAAGAACTTTATCCAGTCGCTGCAGCAGATCTTTCAATATCATACAACAACTGCGGCACTATCAGAACATTTGCTGGTAGTAAAATTCGAAGAGATCATGTTGTACTTATGCGATCGGTATGGCAATCATTTTCTGCCACTACTCGCTTCGCTTGCCGGGAGCCCGTTGGATTTACCATTGAGACAAGTGGTAGAAAATAATATATACCGGAACCTTTCGGTTGAAGAACTTGCGTTTCTGTGCAACATGAGCTTGTCAACCTTCAAACGTAAATTTGAAGAAATATACGGCACCGCTCCTTCACGTTGGTTCCATTTAAAGAAGATGCAGCAGGCAGCATTTTTGTTAAAGCATGAGAAAGCCAATGCAAGTGAAATACACCATGAGCTAGGCTATGAGAGCCTATCCAGTTTTGTACAGGCTTTCAAAAAAGAGTTTGGAAAAACTCCGAAGGTCTATCAACAAAGTGTTTGAACTGTTTAAAACATTTTTTGGTCTTTCTGCGATAGTCGTTGTTCGCGACTGATTGTAATTTTGCTCTCAATAACAAACCAAATAATACGCGTTATGAAAAGAATATTTATTTCCATGCTGGCAATGTGCAGTATCACGTTCGCTTTTGCACAGACATTTACTTTAAAGAGCAAGGATGTTGGCGGACAAGCCACGAACAAAGAATTCTTTAACGGCTTTGGATGTAGCGGAGAAAACATTTCACCACAATTGTCGTGGGAGAATGCGCCACAAGGCACGCAAAGTTTTGCCGTTACCATCTATGATAAAGATGCACCTACGGGCAGTGGTTTTTGGCACTGGGTAATTTTTAATATACCAGCCAATGTAACAGAATTGAAAAGTAATGCCGGTGATATAACAAAAGCCATTGCTCCTGCTGGCGTTATTCAAAGCATCACCGACTATGGTAAATTTGGTTACGGTGGTCCTTGCCCTCCTCCCGGCCCTATTCATGAATACCTCATCACGGTATATGCTTTGAAAAACAAACTTGAACTGGATAAAAATACAACGCCAGCGGTAGTTGGTTTTAACCTCAACCAATCCGTTATAGGTAAAGCCTCTATTGTGATGTACGGCAAACGATAAGCCGCTATATAGATTTTAAAATGTATACAAAGCCCTGTGACCAAGCTCACAGGGCTTTGTATTTTGAGGGTTCCTAATCGTTGACTTATAATTTATTGACAAGCGGATTGGAAGATTCTATCTTTCTATACATTTTACATATAAATGTTCCCGTATGAAAAAACTACTCTCTGTCGTATGCCTGGTGTTTCTGCTGAACACCGTAATGGCACAACAACTTCCTGCAAACTTTCACTTGACAAAACTGAAGAACGGACTGGAAGTATTAGTGATCGAAGACCGCACTGTCCCATTGATCACAATCGAAGTCTGTGTGAAGAATGGTGCCTATACTGAAGACCCCGAATACAACGGGCTATCGCATTTATATGAGCACATGTTCTTCAAGGCAAATAAAGATCTGCCATCACAGGAAGCTTTTCTTAACCGTGTGAATGAACTTGGCATTGTGTTCAACGGCACAACCTCCGATGAACGCGTGAATTATTTCTTCACGTTGAACAAGAAATTTTTAGAAGAAGGATTGTCCTTCATGAACTCCGCTATTCGCTTTCCATTGTTTGATGAGAAAGAAATGAAAAATGAAAATCCCGTGGTGGATGGTGAGTTTCAGCGGAACGAATCCAACCCGGGGTTCTGGCTCTTTCAGGATATGCAAAAGAAGTTATGGGGAGATCTATATAGTCGTAAAAATGCCATTGGTAATCACGACATCATTCTGACAGCTACTACGCAGAAGATGCAGACTATCCAAAAGAAATATTATTACCCTAACAATTCTATACTTGTTATAGCCGGTGATGTAAATCATGACGAAGCGGTCAAGAAAGCAGCCGCGCTCTTTGAAAGCTGGCAACCTTCAGACTTCGATCCGTTTGTGAAGTATCCTATACCTGAATTCAAGCCGCTGCAAGGCACTACGGTTTTCATTACAGAAAATGCAAACACGCGCAATCCTTTCCTCATGATGGCATGGCACGGTCCGGATACACGTCATGATTTGAAAGCAACCTATGCGGCAGATGTATTCTCCTATATATTAAAGCAGCAGTCCTCTAAACTTCAACAAGAGCTTGTTGATAGCGGTTTGGCATTTAATGTGAATGTTGGATATCAAACCTGTAAATATACCGGACCGATAACCGTGTTCGCGGTGCCACATCCTGATAAGATCAAGGAGGTAATTGAAAAACTGGAAGAGCACGCTAATCAATGGGACAGCGATAGTTATTTTACCGATGAACAACTCGCTACTGCTAAAAATCTGTTGGCCATTGACGATGCTCACAGCCGTGAGAAAACTTCTGATTTTATTCACACCGTAACCTATTGGTGGGCTTCTGCTACTATAGATTACTATACTTCCTATGTTGACAATTTGAAAAAAGTTACACGCGAAGACATCAAGCGTTATGTACAGACCTATATTAAAGGTAAACCAAAAGTTATAGGGGTGCTTTCCACTCCACAAAACAAACCTGCACTGGAAGCCAATCTGAAAACCCTCAAAAAATAGAGTATGAAGAAATTTATTTGTTATATACTGGTAGCCGTAGCGTGTATAGCGCAAAGCTTTACCTTCCCGCCTGACGACAAGCCTCGCGAGTTCGTTGTGGAAGGTATCAAAGTAATTTTCAAACCTTCCGTTAAAGAAATTGTAAGCGCACGTTTCTTTATTAAAGGAGGTACAGCAAACTATACCAAAGAACAGGAAGGTATAGAAGCCCTTGCGCTTTCCGTAGTGACCGAAGGAGGAACGAAGAGTCTGAACAAAACTGCATTTGCCACAGCGCTGGAAAAGATCGGCACGAACATCGGGTCGAGCACAGCATTGGATTATAGCGAAATCAATTTGTCATGTATAAAAGATTTCTGGGATCCATCATGGAAACTGTTCGCTGATGCGATTGTAAATCCAGCGTTCGATGCAAAAGAATTCGAGTTGATAAAAGGAAAGGCTGTATCAGCAGCTAAAGAATCGGAATCTAATCCCGATGTACATCTAAAAAATAAAAGCCTCGAAAACACTTTTGCCGGACGAAACTATAGCAAGATCACAACGGGCACAGCAGCAAGTCTGGAGAAACTTACCGTTGACCAGGTCGCTGCCCACTATAAATCTATACTCGGCAAGAAAAATGCATTCATTGTAGTAGTCGGTAATATTTCTGAGGAAGATCTCAAGCAAAAAGTTGCTGCAGCATTTAAAGGATTAGGAGCTGGCAAAACACTTCAGCCTGAAAAGAAGATCGAGTTTAAACCGCAGGCTACAATAGAAAATCGAGATATAGCTACAAACTATATTCGTGGTCTCATGAGTGCTCCGTCTATGAATGATAAAGAAGGCACTGCCATGATGCTGTCAACAGCTATTCTATACGACCGTTTCTTTGTTGAGCTGCGTACCAAGCGAAGCCTCTCGTATGCACCGGCTGTAAATTATGCTTCGAGTGCTATAACAAATCCGTACGCGTTGTTCTATATATCTACCACTGACCCGAAGCAATCGCTTCAAGTGATGATGGATGAAATTAACAAAGTGAAGAACCAGGGCTTTTCTGAAAAGGAATTGAAGGACATGAAAGAGAGCTATCTCACTACATTTTTTATGGGACTTGAAACAAACGACTCGCAGACCTTCACACTCGGCACGCGAGAGGTTGCTGGTGATTGGAAAAAAGCTGAGAGCTTCATGAGTGATGTTGAAAAGATAACCGTGCAGGATTTGAACGCTGTGTTTAAAAAGTATTCAAGCTCTATAAACTGGACTTATCTTGGAAAAGAAAGCGCTGTGAGTAAAGATGATTTCAAACAGCCGCAGCTTTTCCCGGACAACACCAAAATCTCTCCTAAAAAGTAAAATTCTTAAATTTTCTTTCCTGTCTGATTTTCCATAATAAGACGCAGGATGGCTTCAAAAAGCCATTTGAGCTCATTTAGAAATCAGACAGGAATAATTTTTTCAACTTCAGCTTGCACACCACAACCTTTAGAGGTTTATTTGCGTTAACAAAATTGTTAATCATTTTTGATAATGACTACAGAAAACATCCAGACTGAAGAATTGATCAAGGAAACCGCGAAGCGGCTATTCTTTCAGAAAGGCCATATTCATGCAACAACGCAGGAAATTGCCAATGAAGCGGGTGTGAATAGGGCATTGATCCATTATTATTTTAGAAGTCGCGACCTACTTTTTGAAAAAGTGCTCGATGAAACGATTGGCGTTATGCACAAAAAAATGGATTCGATTTTTCTAACGAATGATTCCCTGCGCGTAAAAATCAGTCGCTTTATTGATGCTTTCATTGATCAGAATATTGACTATCCGTACTTGGAAAACTTCTTGATAACGGAAATGGCAAAAAGCCCTGAAAAGATTAAGCAATTACCCAATCAAGAGAAAAAGGAAGAATTTAAAAAGTTTATCGAGAAGCAATTGTCGGATGAAATTGCCGCAGGAACAATGGCTCCTATTAAGCTGGAACACTTCATCGTAAATCTGATGTCGATGTGCAATTATCCTCTTTTAGCAAAGCCGCTTATACAGAATGCATTCGGGTTTGATGAACATACCTACAAGAACTTTTTACTCGAGCGAAAACGCGTGGTGTACAGAACCATCTTTAATGAAGATCTCCCGGAATAAAATTTTTAATTGAATTGATAGACTAAATATTTTTTTGCCTCGTCCTTAACTAAAATGTTAAACAATATAATTAAACTATAATGATAAGTAGAATTTCGTTTTTTCTGGTCGCTATACTCCTGATAGTCAGATCGCAAAGTTATGGTCAGCAGCTCACGCTGGAGGAGTGCATTAGAATATCGCTCGAGAACAATCTCGATGTAAAAAACAGTAAGCTGGAAGTTCAGTCGACTGAGTACAAAGTAAGCGAAGCGAAAAGTGGTCTGTTGCCTACCGTGGATGTGAACGGGCAGTATCAATACTACTTCGAAGTACCTGCACAGCTTATTCCATCTTCAACGTTTGGCGGACCTGCCGGAGAATATACCGCTGCAAAGTTCAGCATGCCACAGACTACCTCGGCCAACGTACAGGCTACACAAACACTGTATAATCAGAAGGTGATGGTAGGACTTAAAGCTGCAAAAGCCGCACGCTCCTATTCAAGCGTACAGCTTACACTCACCAAAGAAGATATCATCTACAACATCACTTCTACTTATTATAACATCCAGGTATTGTCTGATAATCTTAACCTTCTGCAAAGCAACATTACCAATCTTGAAAAAACTGTAAAGACGAATGAGGCGCTGAAGAACAATGAAATTGTTTCAAGCAGTACCTATAAACGTTTACTTATTAATCTGGAGAACCTGCGCAACGAATATGAAAACCAAAAGCTCAGCCAGACCAAGTACTATAACCTTTTAAAATACCTGATGAACGTTCCGCTTACGGAACCTATAGAAGTAACAGCCTTCGACTTTAATACTACACTCGAAGAACTTCAAGCGGGAGACGTCAACCAACGTGCTGATATACGCCTGCAGCAAGAACAGATAAAATTATACGAGCTCGATAAAAAGAGCACTCAATCCGGATACTACCCAACATTGTCTGCCAATCTATACTATGGATATAGCGGATACTATAACAAATTCTCACCGGCTGAAACAATCAACAACCAATGGATCAACAGCAGCTATTTTTCGCTGTCGCTGAAAATACCCGTATTCGATGGGTTCAGTAAAAAATACCAGGTAAAACAAAAATCTGTGACGGTACAAAAGAGTATAAATTCACTTACAGCCATGAAACAGAAAGCTGATCGTGATATACAGGACGCGCTGAATAATTATACCAGCAATAAAAACCTGTTAACAAACAGCAAGCGCAGCCTTGATCTGGCGGAGCAACTCTTCAAAGATGCAAACATCGAATATAGCAACGGGTTGATCACCATTACAGAACTACTGGATGTTCAGGACGATCTTTCAGACGCTCGTAGCAATTATAGCACTGCGCTGATCAACCTGAAAATTGCCGAGCTCGATGTTAAAAAAGCCAATGGCGAATTAGTTAAAGAATAACCATACCATGCATTTATAGTATATATGAAAAAGAAAATTATCATTACCGTCCTTGTTATACTGGTTGTAAGCTTTACGGCCGTGAAACTCTTTAGTAACCAGAAAACTGTTCAGGAGAAAGTATACCGACCTGATCCTGACAAGAAAGTACTTGTGAAAGCACAGGTAGTGGAACCGAAAGACCTCGACAAGACTTTCGTTTATACCGGAACCCTTCAACCCTTCCGTGAAATCATGTTGATACCACAGTCAGAAGGTGAAGTGACTTCAGTATACTTCAACGAAGGCGATGTTGTTCAGCAAGGTAAACTCCTCCTGCAGATCGATGACGAAATGTTGCGTGCCAAGTATATATCGTCTCAAGCAACATATGAAACTGCCAAGCGAAATTTCGAGCGCTATGAAAAAGCGTCTGAAAGTGAAGGCGTCAGCAAAATGCAATACGACAATTACTGGCAGTTATATAAAGATGCCGAATCTCAATTAAAACAATTGGATAAAAACATTCGCCTCAGCAAACTTACCGCTCCGTTCAGCGGCACCGTTACTGCTAAAGATGTAGAGGTTGGTACTGTTGTAAACAAGAATGGAAACGTAGGGAGATTAACAGACCTTTCCCAACTGAAACTTGAGATAGCCGTGCCCGAAAATGAGATCACTCTATTTAAAGAAGGTGAAACGGCTTCTGTAAAAACAGATCTATACCCGACCCAGATCCTAACCGGGAAAATTGATTATGTATCAGATCGTGCGGATGACTCTCATAACTATATAGTAAAGATACTTCTCAAGAATAACAATAAGGGCATAGCACTGAAAGCAGGTATGTATGGAACAGCCATCATGAAAAAAGATTTGCAGGCTCCCACACTAATTATACCGCGTTCGGCTTTGTTAGGCTCTGCCAAAAATCCACAGGTATTTGTGGTTGAAAATAATATAGCAACACTTCGCAACATACATACCGGTAGCAGCAATGGACTGGAAGTAGAGGTAATCGAAGGATTGAAACAAGGAGAACAAGTAATTCTCAGCGGACAGATAAACCTGTCGGAAGGTTCTAAAGTACAGGTCGCTCAATAATAAACGAACGCATTATGTCATTAACAGAAATTGCTGTCAAAAGACCTTCGCTCATCATCGTTATCTTTTTGGTGTTGATGCTGGGAGGATTGTTTTCGTACACGAAGCTCAACTATGAGCTCATGCCTGACTTTGATATACCTACACTTGTAATCGTAACGTCTTATCCGGGTGCTGCACCTACAGATGTAGAGCAATCGGTTACTAAAAAGATCGAAGACGTAGTAGCCGGTATAGATCGCGTTAAAAGTATATTATCACAATCCTACGAAGGTGCTTCTGTGATCTCAGTTGAGTTTTCAGTAGGAACCGACATGGATGACAAACAGCAGGAAACACAACGCAAGATCAACAATATACTATCCGATCTTCCGGATGATGCTGAATCTCCTTCTATATCGAAAGTATCACCAAGCGATCGTCCTATACTTCAACTGACAGCTGTATCAAAAATGGGTACACAGGAATTTTATGACCTGGTGGATGATGAGATTCTTCCGCAGCTACAACAAGTAGAAGGCATCGGAGAAACGCAATTGCTGGGTGGACAGGAACGTGAAATCAAAGTAAGTGTTAACAAGGACAAACTTATATACTATGGCATTTCGTTATCGCAGGTTACACAAGCGATCAACAATGCGAACCTTGATTTTCCTACAGGAAAAGTAAAAAGTAAAAATGAACAGATGACGGTGCGCCTGGCTGGTAAGTTTACTGACCTGGAGCAAATCAAGTCACTGGGCATTACAACAACTGCCAACGGTAGCGCTATTCGCGTAGGCGATGTAGCCGATGTAGAAGATGGTACAAAAGAACAAACCGTTCTAAACCGCTTCAACGGACAAGATGGTATAGGTATAACCATAAAAAAACAAAGTGACGCTAATGCTGTAGAGATCAGCAAACAGGTAAAAGCGCGAATCGCATTGCTTGAGAAAAAATATGCTGACAAAGATCTGAAGATTATTGTTGCTGATGATACCTCTGATTTCACACTTGAGTCTGCTGATGCCGTTACTCATGATTTGATTATTGCTGTTGTGCTTGTGGCCGCGGTGATGTTGCTCTTCCTGCACAGTCTTCGTGATTCACTCATCGTTTTGGTTGCTATACCTGCTTCATTGCTGTCAACCTTTATAGCCATGTATTTCTTCGGCTATTCGCTGAACCTGATGACGCTGCTTGCCATGTCCCTGGTGATTGGTATTCTGGTAGACGACTCGATCGTTGTTCTTGAAAATATACACCGCCATCTCCACATGGGAAAAGATAAAGTACGCGCCTCTATTGAAGGACGTGCTGAAATTGGTTTCTCCGCTATCGCCATTACGATGGTTGACGTTGTGGTATTCGCCCCTATAGCCATGATCAATACAACCATCGGTGATTTGCTGCGTCAATATTCCGTTACGATTGTAGTCTCTACGCTCATGAGCTTGTTTGTTTGTTTTACGCTTACACCTTGGCTCGCTTCACGATTTGGTAAAGTAACACACCTGAATCCTTCCAATTGGTTTCATAAGCCGTTGATCTGGTTTGAATCCTTTGTAACATGGCTTACCAACGGGTATGTAAAGCAGCTGCAATGGACACTTCGTCATAAAATAATTACAGGAGCAGCTATACTCGCAGCCTTTGTAGTAACAGGCTATATTATGGGTCTTGGTATACTTGGACAGGAAATGGTAGCTGCTGGCGACCGTGGTAAGTTTACCCTAAGTCTGGAATACGACAAGAGTATACCCATCACCGAGAACAATATTCACACCCGTGAAATTGAAAACTATCTTCTTTCAGAACCCGAAGTATCCACTGTATTCTCCAATGTAGGAGGTGCAAGTTCAGCAGGCTTTGCTTCCGTTGCCAATGTAGGAAGTGAAAATAAAGCCGAGCTTACTATAGGACTTGTTGATAAAGAACAGCGCACGCGCACTACCGAGCAGTATATGCTCGATGTTCGGAAAGTTATCGAAACAAAGTATCCGGGTGTTGAAGTAAATACATCTGTGGTAGGTATAACCAGTTCGGATGAACCGATTCAAATTGTACTGAACAGCGAAGACAGAACGGCCTTAATGGAGTCTGCCAGGAAGATGGAAGACCTCATAAAAAAAATGCCAGGTGCGAATGACGTAAGCGTAAGCGTTGAAGACGGCAATCCGGAATTGACCGTAGACATCAACCGTGAGAAAATGGCACAACTGGGGTTGAATATATTTACAGTAGGCGGTACGTTGCAAAATGCCTATACCGGTAACACGGATGCTAAATTTCGAGTGGGCACGAATGAATATGATATCAATGTCCGCCTCGATGAATTCGATCGTAACAACGTTGACGATGTAGAAGACATCACGTTTGTAAACAATAGCGGTCAACTGATTCCGCTAACACAATTTGCTGACATTCGCCAGAGCAGTGGACCTTCCATGCTGGAACGCAAAAACCGCAGAACATCGGTTACTATTAAAAGCAATGTATTGGGAATTACTTCCGGAGTATTAGCCGCCAACATCGACCAGGCATTATTGAAAGATCCTTTGCCCGCTTCTGTTGAAATGAAATGGACAGGAGACATCGAACGTCAGGCTGATTCATTCGCAGCGTTGGGAGTAGCGCTCATCGCCGGTATATTATTAGTATACCTGGTGATGGTTGCTCTATACGACAGCTTTATATACCCGTTCGTAGTATTGTTCTCTATACCGGTGTCATTGATCGGTGCATTCATTGCATTGAATCTTGCCATGAGCTCCATGAGCATCTTTACCATGCTGGGTATGATCATGCTGCTGGGTCTGGTACTCAAGAACGGAATTCTGTTGGTCGATTTTACAAACCAAAAAAAGGAAGAAGGCTATACAACCTATAATGCATTGATTGCGTCTGGGAAAGCACGTCTCCGTCCGATATTGATGACCACTATTGCCATGGTGATTGGTATGTTGCCGATCGCGCTTGCAAAAGGTGCTGGTGCAGAATGGAAAAACGGGTTGGCAATTGTTATGATCGGTGGTCTGCTGTCGTCCCTTATACTTACCATCTTCATAGTGCCTATGGTATACTATATGGTGGATCGCGTGAAGGAAAAATGGAACCATCGCCAGAGCAAAAAAAGAAATGCCAATGAAACTCTGCACGAAGAAGCAGAAAAGGTTCTTGACAATTCGACTACCTATAAAGAAGTACTAAATTAAGCTATACCGGTAACTATAGTATATATGAATGCTCAATTTGTTTTTCAAAACGCACATTGTGAGGTTACACAACCCAATCCATATACGTTAACGATCAAGCTAAAAGGTTTCATGAAAATCGAACATCTCCTTGATATTACCCGGTTCATGGATACGTTTATCAAAAAGCACACGATCACTGCCTTACTGGTAGATCAGTCAGAACTAAAAGTACTTTCGAAAGATGTACTGGAGCAAATGATGAAGATGATCTCCGCTATATCACGGGATGGTATACAGCGAATCGCCATTGTAGATGCGGAAGATATTTTCGCGAAAGCATCGTTCGCCAAAATCAACAAAGAAGCGGACTTACTTACTGATCGTGTAACACGAGCGCATTTCATGCATGAGAGAGGTGCCAGGGAGTGGCTGCAGCTGAATGAATCAACACCTGCTGCACACTGAAAATAGTAAAGATTAATGATAGAGGAGTCCGGACGCGGTGACTCAGGGGGTGTGTTGCACGTCTGCGATTCCTCTCATTAATCATTTCAAAGAATAACTGTTTCTGATCTGGTGGCGACAGTCTAGCTTTACCTGACCAGCATCCATAAATCAACCGATTATGAAAGAAGTCTACAACAGAGTAACAGAGCTATTCGCGCTCGTTGTTATATATATAGTCGGACTGGTTTTCTTCCGCTTTCTGATGTTCCTGGGTACTGTGGATACCGTTTGGATTGATTCTGTACCACCGCTGATTTTAAACCTGGCCATTGCGTTGAATGGACTGGTAGTAGGTATAGGCATGGCATTTATAGAGTTCAGAATATTTCCACGTATGGTGAACTTACCCACACACACCTTCATGGCACTGCGATTCCTAATCACCATTACAACCATAACTCTGGGTATTGCCGTTGTTCACCATCTTTTTGTCATGCTATATTTCGGCCAGTCATTCGGCGAGGCTTATCTATATACTTTAAGATTCCTGGAAACAGGTGTATTCTGGGCCTTATTTATTTACCTGGTATTTCTAAGCGTTATACTCAATATATTTAAAGTAGTGCATCACCACATCGGTCCGAATGCTTTCATCAATTATGTAACCGGGAAATATAGAATTCCTCAGGAGGAGAATCGCGTTTTTATTTTTATTGATCTGAAATCATCCACTTCTATAGCCGAGCAACTGGGGCATGTGAAATATAGCCGGTTTCTCAATACATTCTTCAACGACCTCACCGAAATTATAGCACGACACCAGGGTGAAGTATATCAATTCGTAGGCGATGAAGCTGTGGTTACGTGGCGAATAGAAAAAGATGAACAGTGCCTGAAGTGTATCCAACTCTTTTACGATTTCAAGAATAAGCTATACCGAAACCGAAGCCTGTACGAGGAAAAATTTGGCGTGTTTCCAGAATTTAAAGCATCGATCCATGTTGGTTTGGTATCTGCATCAGAGTCGCAGGGAAGAAAGCGCGAATTGGTATACCATGGCGATGTGTTGAATACCTGTGCGCGTATATTGGAATTATGTAGCAGATTAAAAAAGGACCTTTTGCTATCCGAACCTGTAGCCCAATGGATCATCGATTCCTCTGACTATACCATTCACCCGCTGGATGCCATCATGCTTCGCGGCAAAGGCGAATATACTTCCGTTTTTGAGGTGGTCTCTGCAAATGAGGCAAAGCAAGCACAAGCCGTTCCATTACCTTAAATTCCACATACTATTCCCATTGTTGTGTAAACAAATTAACATAGTCTTTCTTCATCACTACTTTAAATTCCGGCACAAAAGCCTTAATTATCGCAATTATTTCGGAATAATATAATCACCCTGCTATGTTTGGGATGGATTGGAAATCAGACACAACGATCTTCATTCACAACGGCTATGCAGCTTTCAATCTCTCATACCTTTAACCATACTCTGCGATGATCACCAACAGAAAACACCTGGTATGGCATATCACCGGATGTATCCTGTTTTTGGCGTTGCCCCTCTTTTTGTTTCCACATCCACCCGGAGAAAAAGATTTTATTTTCTCAAAACCTACACAACGCGATTTTATAGGGAACATCATTATGTTGGCGTTCTTCTATATCAATTACTTTCTGCTTATTCCCAAGCTTTACTACAAGCAGAAGTATATATTGTATACTATCGCCATCATTACAGGTTTTTTGATTATTACACTTGTACCATCATTCCTTACCGGGCATAATCCCTTCAGTAAATCTATGGACATTTCACTGCCTCCTGGCATGCACCCAATGCCCGGTGTAAAACCTGACGGCTTTACATTCATAGAAGAAATACGGCACCATATATTCCTATATGTAACAGTCATTTTATTTTCGGTGTTGCTGCGTGTAAGAAGCCGGTTGTTTAAAACAGAGATAGCCCGCAACAATGCAGAGATCTTATCGCTGAAAGCGCAGATCAATCCGCACTTTTTGTTCAATACCATGAACAATATATATGCATTGTCTGTGCGTGAAAAGGCATCTGCTACTGCCAGCAGCATTCTTAAACTGTCAGGATTAATGCGTTACGTTGTCACAGAAACCGGACATGGTTTTGTATCGCTTGATAAAGAGATCAGCTATATCAACGACTATATAGAACTTCAACGGATGCGTCTTGATAAACGCGTGGCGCTGTCCTATAAAGTAAGCGGCAATATTACAGGCCAGCAGATCGCACCATTGTTAATGATTCCATTCATTGAAAACGCGTTCAAGCATGGCGTTAATCCGGATGAGGATTCTTCAATCAATATCCACATCGAAATAACAGCGCTTGAATTAAAGATCATCGTAGAAAACAACAAAGTAAAAGTTGCCCTTGACCCGCACATGAAGAGCGGTCATGGTATTGAAAATACAAAATCAAGGCTACAGCTTTTGTATCCTTCACGTCACTTCTTAATTTTAAGTGAGGATGACAATCACTTCCGCGTTCACTTAACCATCCACTTAACGTGATAAAGGCAATTGCTATTGATGATGAACCTCTTCCTTTGGAAATACTGGAAGCGTATTGTAATGACATCAACTTTCTGAAATTAGAAAAGACCTTTACACAAACCGGAGAAGCAAAAAAATATCTTCAGAAACATCCAGTTGATTTGATCTTTCTGGATATACACATGCCCGCTATATCGGGTATCGAATTCTATAAAGGCATCGAGCAGGATACCATGGTAATCTTTACCACAGCGTACAGTGAGTATGCTATTGATGGCTTTAATCTCAGCGCGGTAGATTATTTATTGAAACCTTACTCGCAGGAGCGCTTTGAAATAGCGGTGAACAAAGCAAACGACTACTATAATTTCCTACACCAAAAAGAAACGAAGGAACAAAAACATATTTTTATCCGGGCTGAATATAGTCTGCTTAAAATCCCGATAGCAGATATATTCTATATTGAAGGATTAGCAGATTATTTGAAAATACATTTGCTGAATGCAAAAACGATATTGACCCGGATGACCATGAAGACCATGCTCACCAAACTTTCCCCTAAAGAATTTATCCGGGTGCATCGTTCCTTTATTATTCCGTTCAGTCTGATCACCGGGGTTCGCAATAAAATAATAACCTTACGGGATAAAGAAATACCAATCGGCTCCAGCTTCGAAGAATCATTCTTCCAGGAGTTCAAGGATCGGTAAGACAGTATCCTGTACATACGATACATACATCTATAGTATAGATCGTATATAACGCTACTTCGTGATCTCCGTACTGTATAAAACGGCTCCCGTATAGTCTATAACCTGTACAATCATCTTATCGCGCGTTACGGTAAACGTCATGAAACCATACTGTGAAGCAGCAAATTTACTTTCTGGTAATTTACCAACCTGCGTGGCTTCTGAAGCAGAGCCCGAAATAAAATGCTGTGTAGTACCTGCAGGAACAATATGTTGCAAACTGTGTTCGTGCCCTGCTATATAGGCGTGTACTTTATGTTTCGCCAAAACGCTTTTCAACGAGCCGCGTACTGCTCGGGTATCATAACTGTTCTTACGTTTGTCGCTGCCTGTATATAGTGGATGATGACCAACAACGATTTTCCACTTGATGTTCGGTGAAGGATTGGACAATACTTTATCGAGCCATTTCTTTTGTGCCGTTGTATCCTGCGACTTAACATTTGGTCCGTATTCCGAATTGCTATAAAACTCTTTGATCAATGGATTTGTATCAATGAATGCAATCAATACCTGGTTCGTGGTATCACCGTTAATCGGGAATCGCTTCTCGTAATAGCGCGATGGCATAATCCATCTGCGACTGATCTTCGTATAGGCAACCTGTGCATCCGGATTGGATTTATAGTCGTGATTGCCCAACACCGGGTACCAATCCCACTGAAGTGAAAAGGCAGTATAAATATCTTCAAATGAATACTTCCACAACGGATCAAATTCACTCCGCACACCACTTGGATAAAAGTTATCTCCGGTGGAAATGATAAAATCAACACTAAGCTTTTCCGCTGACTTTCCCATTTGGTCAGCAACTTGCTTTTGATGGTCGGCTCCATTTCGCCCCCAGTCACCCATCACAATAAAGTTAAGGGCTTCGTGATTTACTTTCAACGTGGGCTGCGCGAGCAGACTCTGGCAAACCAAAATCAAAGTGAGGGTCAGAACTTTCGTTATAATTATACTATTTTTTTTCATGAATACTTCTTTATATGTATTGGGTCAAGATCTTAAAGCAACCTTACGTGTATTGCTCAAGAATACAAAAACTCAATAGTTGAATCCGGGAGTCTTTTGCAATGAGGCGCAAAAGTAAAGATACATGGAATTGATCAAAACAGATTATTATGTCTTTACAAAGACTTCACATGGAGTTAACGTTAATTGCCGGAAGGAACTCCGATATCAGTATATATAAAGGAACAGTGGCGTTATAACGTGATCACTATATACTGGAAGGCAATAAAAAAAGGGAGAAAGCTTTTATGCGCATACACAAATTGCTTTCTGCCCCTTTACCTACCAAACCAAAAATCAAACGCCCGTTTGAAGTGACGCTACCAGATTAAGATCCAGCTCAAATTCATTTGAGATTGCCTTGTTACCGAGGTTATCAAAGAAGCTTGAAGAACCATAGCGGATGTCGTACTTCGTACGATCAACTATAATTTTTGCTGTTGCTGTAAGCTTCTTGCCATCGTTTTTGATAGTTGCAGGAAACTCAACATCATTGGTAATACCTTTGATGGTAAGTTTACCTTTCACCAGATATTCATCACCGGCCTTTGGTGTAACAGAAGTAACTTCAAAAGTAGATTTTGGAAATTTAGCAACGTTGAAAAAGTCTTCGTTTTTCAAGTGCCCAACCAATTTTGCATTAGAGCCTTCGTCTTTAACATCAGTAACCGTAAGTGACGTAAGATCGATCTCAAACGTTCCTTGCTTTACCAGTTTACCTTCTGTTGTGATTTCACCTGATGTAATGGTAACGTTACCCGTGTGCTGGCCTGTTACTTTTTTACCTATCCAAACCAGTGTGCTGGCTTTTGGATCTACTTTAAATTTTACCGGAGCCGGTGTGGTGAATGATAAAAGTGTTACTACCGCCAAAGCGACAAGTGCTGTTCGTAGTATCTGGGCATTTCTCATAATTATAAAATTTTAGGTTAATGGTTAATATTAATGAGTTTCTTAATCGTTTTTAAACCATCTCTGTCAACTGCCATACGATATATATAGACGGTTTTTTTCCGAGGTAAATAACAGGAAGATGGTGGATTTTATTTTGTAATGTGAATGATCTGCGGTCAACAACACGGTATACTACAGACCAAAGTTCTTGATCCATAATTTCTTCTCTGCTGCTCGTTGACTATAGACTTCATGTTGACCTATTATTAGATTCCTTCTAATACCAATATCGTACCAGGATTCAGAATGATATCCTGATTGGCATTCTATGAGGCAAAAGTATAAATTAATCCAACAATTCCAAAAGTCTATAGATTTAATATACTAATGGATTATATTTGTCGTTCCACCACAAGCTCAGACACAATTTTTTATTTCATGGATAGCAAAGTCAATTTTGTCGCTTTCATTATTCCTGCTTTCTTTCTTTTCCTGGTGCTGGAATATTTCCTTGCCCGAAAACAAGGCAAGGGTAATTTATTCACCTATAAAAATTCAGTCGCGAACATTTCTATTGGAATTGCCGAGCGCCTGCTCAACCTTCTGATCACCGGAAGCTTCTATAGTTTATACTACTATATATATGAGCACTTCGCGATGTTTAAAATTTCAAATGCATGGCCAACATGGATATTGTTGTTGCTTGCAACGGATTTGATCTGGTATTGGTATCATCGGCTTGGGCATGAGATCAACGTGATGTGGGGTGCACACATCGTGCATCATCATAGCGAGGAATTTAATTATACCGTCTCGGCACGCATCACAACACTTCAGGCAGTGATCCGAAATTCATTCTGGTGCATCCTTCCGTTCATCGGCTTTCATCCCGCCATGGTTATCGCTATACTCGTGGTACACGGCACGTACTCATTCTTTACGCATACACAACTGATTCTTAAACTTGGGTGGATTGAAAATATACTCGTTACTCCCTCCCATCACAGAGTACACCATGCTTCCAACGAAAAATACCTGAATAAAAATTACGGTGATATCTTTATATTCTGGGACAAACTCTTTGGTACCTTTCAAAAGGAAGAAGAAGAACCTGCCTATGGCCTAACGCATCCTTTGAAGAGTCGTAGCTTTCTGTGGCAACACTTTCATTATTATTTTGAATTGGCAGAAGCCTGCCGCAGAAGCGGAAGCATACTTAAATCATTGCAGATAATTTTTGGCAGACCTGAAGATCTGGATCAAAGTATACGCCACGACCTCGAAGTAACCTTGTTACCCGAAAAGAAATCGTTCCGCTCAACATTACGCTTCAAAGTATATTTAAACACGCAGTTGCTTGCTGCTATACTTGGTCTGTTTTTCTTTACGCTATACTATTTTCAACTGAACAATATCGAGATCGCTTTTGTGGTCACGTTAATTCTGATCACACTGATCAACTGTGGTGCTTTACTGGAACAACAAGAGTGGATTTACTTCCTTGAAATCGCCCGGCTCTTCGTTGCGTGCGCCTATATCAGTTACATGGCAGAAAGCTTTGGATTATTTGGCATCAGTATAATCGCAGTACTGATCATCGCTACCATGACGTCCTTCGAGCGCATGTACTTCAGGTTTGTTTACGACTCGCAGTAAAGATTAAAAGTATATTTAGTAAGGACCCTCTCTAAAAATAAAGAGACTGCCGATCAAGCAGTCTCTTATCCTAACAAACGGCTCTAACCTTATACTAAACCAAATTTTCAACAAGCTCAATTCGTGACATTCCAATCACCGAATAACTCTGCAAGCGTGCCGATCCGCTATATTTTAGAATCGCTTTATCCTGGAGGTTTGCGCGGCTGATCACTTTCGTAGGCCCTACAATAGTCTGTGAGTTATCACGCAGTGACACGCAACATACTTCTTTACTGGTAAGCTTGCTGAAGTCTAGTGTACAGTCGCCCTTTACCAGGTGAATGATAATCTTCTTGCACACACCATGAAACCGGATTATACCGTTACCGATGATGGTGAACTCTACATTCTTCTTCGAGTATATCATTCCTGAAAGATCAAACACACCCTTCGCGGTAAACTCTACATCGCCAAAATTACCAATGAGCAATGAATCATTCTTATGCTCGCCGTCAAACTCGATCTTACGAGCTTTCACCAGACTCTTCGTTTCAGGTATATTTTTTACTTGCATAGTCTTTAAATTTATTTAACCTCCGAAAAACGAATTGCGGCACCACCACCTTTCGCCAGTGGAAGCTTCAATATAGTGCCTGCATCTACCACCTGCGTTGTAATCGCGATCGGCAGCGGGTTTGTAGTAACATCTGCATCTTTACCATCCTGGTATATTTCTGCCGTATACTTTTTACCCGGTGACAGAAAATTCAACCTGACTTCTACTGTACGAGATTCTTCATTGGTAATACTTCCCAGGTACCAATCATTACTACTACGATCTTTACGAACTGTGATAACGTACTTACCGATCTGTGCATCGGGTATAATTGTCTGCTCCCAATCAGTAGGTACATCTTCAATGAATTTAAAAGCCGGGTTCCCTTCGTAATTCTGTGGCAAGTCTGCCGCCATGTGCAGCGGACTATATAGTATAACATATAGCGCGAGTTGTTTTGCCAGCGTGGTATGGACGCGAAATGTTCCTGTCGTTTTAAACTGGATATCAAATATACCGGGAGTATAATCCAACGGTCCGCCCAGGCAACGCGTAAACGGAAGTATAGCAGTATGCTCCGGAGGATTCCCTTCGCTCCACGCTTCATACTCTGTGCCACGAGCACCTTCGCGCGTCATCATGTTGGGATACGTTCTGCGCAAGCCGGTATCTTTTACAGGCTCATGTACATCCAGCATAACTTTGTACCGGGCTGCAGTCTCCATTACCTTGTGATAGTGACGCACCATATATTGGCCCTGATGATGTTCACCACCCGGGCGCCTGTTTACATATCCTGTTTTCAACCGGTGTATATCATACTGCGCACAGAATTTGAAAGCATCTTCAAGTTGCTGTTCATAATTCCTGATGTTCCCACCGGTTTCGTGATGCGCGATCAACCCTATATTTCGCTCCTTCGCGTAGCGGCTTACTTCTGCAATATCATAGTCTGTATAGGGCTTAGTGAAATTAAAATTCCCGGCAGCAGTCCAGTCGCCTTCCCATCCTTCATTCCAGCCTTCCGCTAATACAGCAGCGAATTTATGTTTGCTTGCAAAGTCAATCTGCGCTTTCATGTTTTCAGTAGTAGCACCGTGGTGCGGCCCGCTCTCCCACGTATGTGTTTTAATATGCATGCCCCACCATATACCAGTATATTTTCCGGGTTTGATCCAGGATACATCACCAAGTTTATTGGGCTCGTTCAAATTTAAAATGAGATACGATGTAGCCAGGTCACCCGGCTTACTTGCAATCTGTATAGTACGCCATGGAGTTTTCATAGGAGCAGTGGCTACCACTCTATCACCATTGGTCCATGGCACAAGATCACACTTCAATGTCTTGTTTCCCTGGTTGAACAAAGTCATCGATGCATAGTCTACCAACGCTGCTTCGTGAATACTGATATATAGACTAGTACTCTCAAGTGTCAGTGGTGTATGCATCTTCTCTTTAAGCTCGCTTACTTTATTTTTCCGGAAGAGGCATTCGGAGTCCATATCATCACTATAGGCCGGAATCCACCACGCAGCAGGATCTTGCGCGATAGCAAACTCGGTGAGCTCATCCATGATCACAAAATCTTTCAGATTAGGTTGTTGAGGAAATTCATACCGGAAGCCGACACCGTCATTGTATACTCGGAATTCAACGATCACGGTACGCGTCAAATTTGTCTGCTCTCCGAGCGTTACCAGGAGACTGTTATAGTGGTTTCGAATTGTTTTTACTTCTCCCCAAGGCTGCGTCCAGGTTTCGTCAAAGGAAGATTTCCTGACGTCAGCAACCTTGAAATCCGTTGCCAGGGCCGGTTGATTTTTCAGTATAAAACCAAGTTTTGAATCGGTGATAATCGTCTGCCCATTCCGTTGTACGGTATACACGGGAGCGCCACCTTTCAATTTTACCTGCACCCGGACGGAGCCATCCGGTGATTTAGTTTCGAGAAGTTGATTTTTGTCCTTACCAAAACCTGGAGCCGGTAAACAAAGACAAATTGTAAACAGAATCAGAAAGGCCTTCATGGGTTAGGGAGTCAGAAATTGCACACGTTAAACCAACCTGTACGCTAGGCTGCTATCGTTTGCAAAGCAAGCAGGTCTATGCCTGATGGAGAAGGAATCCAAAAAAAATGTAAATATTTTTCAGGGTATATAAAGATCAACGCCCTATATTTCAACTACTTGCCTATGCGCACAAGCAAAAAAAATATAAACGAATTGTGAACAAAAAGGTGATTAAAGCGCCCTAACCTCCATAATTTTTGATTCAAATTCATCGTTCGGCAAAATAGACTTGCTCTTGATGCGGGCTTTGTAATTGTAAATGGTGTGAATAGAGTAGTCGAGGATTTTCGCAATCTTCTCCGAGTCATGGATGCCCATCCGGATCAGTGCGAAGATGCGAAGCTCTGTGTTCAACAGCTGTCCTTCCTTCAGCACAATGCGGTCTTCTTCTTTAAAATACGAATTGAATGTGGTGACAAAATCCGGAAACAGCTTCAGGAAAACCTTGTCGAAGCTGATGTATAAATCTTCGCGTTCTTTTTTCAGGTTGATGTTATTCACAACATACCGGATGTCGTCATACTTCTTGGTCATCAACTTATTCTCGACCGCCTGCTTGAACGCCTGGATCTTTACCAGGTATTCTGAATTGATGTTGAAATAATAGCCGATATACTCTTCCTTGATTTTGTTTGCTTCCATCAAGTGATCGTTTACCTGCTGTAACAACACGTTTGCTCCCTGTAAATTCGTATTCGCTTTTTTGATGTTCTCGTCCGCTTCTTTCAATTTTTTAAACTGCCGGTAGATGATGACGGCAGAGGTGATCGTGATCGCTGAAAGTATAGTGATGACAATCGCGTAGGCAAACAACAACTTCCGCTGGCGTTCTGCGGTGTTGAGTTTATTTCCTTCTATGATCGGAAATATAGCCGCTATCTGAATCTTGCGATGACGCGCGCCATAAAAATTAGCATCGTCCAAGGCGACTTTCACATACTCGTAGGCATGCACGACATCGCCTTTTTTATACAGCAACTCTGCCAGGTTGAGGATGGCCAGCGTCTCTTTGGTCGATGAACGATTATCAGCTTTTGAAGCCTCAATCAACATATCGATCGCATCGTCTTCTCTGCCTATATTCAGATAAATAAAACCCAATGTACTGGCAGCGATAGCGAGTTCGCGATCCGTGAGATTGGATCGCGATAACACAAAGGCCAGGTCCTTGGTTGCTGTTTCAAAGTCTTTCATCCGAACATGCTTCATGGCCTGTAGCGCAAAATAATTTGTTGATGTTTTTTTGCATAACAGCAAAGCAGAATCTACATACTGATTTCCCAATATAGTATAGCGTTCCGTAAAGTACTGATCACGGTTAAAATCCACGAGGTCGTAATAGGTTCTTGCTATAGCCGCATAGAATTCGATCTTCATGCTATCCGATAAATTTTTTACCTGTATAGAATGTAGCGTGTCCAGTGCTTCATTAAACATACCGGAGGAGAGCAGTATAAATCCTAACTTTACCTTTGCGGAAGCAATCTTGGACGGATCTTTACTTTGATATGCTTCGTCCTGTAACTTTCGTCCATAGGTAAAAGCAGAATCATATATAAATGTTTTATACTCTTCGTATAGGCCGAGGTATAGATCGTAGCGTTCAGAAGCGCGTGCCTGTTTAAGCACTGCCTTTAACCGATCGATCCGTATATTCTTTTCACGAACATAACTGTCTCTCCGCTCAATGATATCATCGAGCTCACGCAACAGTTTATCGGTATGCGAATCTGCAAAAACAAAAACAGCTGAAAGCAAAAAAACTCCTACAAATGCCAGACGCATAATCACAGGTTGAGTACAGGGTACAAGCCATTAAAATACAAATTTTAAGCTGGCTATTCTCCGGGAGTTATACGCACGGTTGTTAACCATTTCTTCGCGGGCAGAATTTTTTAAAAGATACTTTCACACTTATCCAACATCGTATGGAAGCTACTGCAACACGAACTGCAAAGAGCCCGAGAAAGAAAGTCGTTTCGCCTTCCAACCAAACGGCCAAAAAAGGGAAACCGAAAAGGATCTGGCCGAAAGCTATGATCAATTTAAAAATTTCGAAGGCCACCAGTATACCGGGACGAAAGTCGGGCGAAGCCATGAAGTGGTATTATGACAAAGGCGAATGGAAAGAGAAAAATAGAGCACCACCGCTGCTACGCAACGCAAGAGGTTAATACAATTTTTACAGGACGTGATCAAAGATCTTCAAAAAGACCCTATACCATTGGAGATCGAATACAAAGGTAAATCGTATAAAGGAGAGGCTATGCCCATTACACAAACTTGCTATAACGGCGTATGCACCAAAATGAACGTAACCCTCAATGACAAATATGTAGTCACTCTTCGTTACCTGAAGAGTGGCTGGAAGATGAGCGGATCAGAAGTTTATCAATGCTATTGGTAAAGCAATTCTCGCATGGTATAGTTTATGATATATATACCAGTTCGCTTATCCTTGCCAAATATATACATATACTTATAATATTTCAGGTCTATGACGATACCTTACTCGGATATTGCGCCTGCATTTCCGGTATTTGAACGTTCAACGAATGTTTCGCGAACACGTACAGATGTATTGAAGTAAGGCACCCAGATGGCTGTCATAATCAGACTTCTGAAAACCTCCTTAAAGGCATCATTTCTTTCATTGGCATCTACCATATAGTACCATGCTACAAAGCCATCCAATACTACCATCGCGAGGTTGAGACAATAAAATATAATAATGAGTTTGGGTAGCGATGATCTTCTTTCGAAGAAGAGAACAATCAGTAATGCTGAAAAAATAGTATTCATTACATTGTAAACAAGCTCTATAAACATAACGAATAACAGCCCGAAGCTTTCTGTCTGCACAAGGTTGGACCATATTTTCTGTTCAAAAAATTCCGCAGTTGTCATTAAACCATAGAGTGTTTTCAAAGGAGTGAACACAAGACCAATGGCGACAAGAATGAGCCATCCACCAATTGGCTGGCCGGTAGCCCACGGCAATTCTGGTTCCGGATCAAATTGATGATAAAGCCTTAGAGCAAACCACGCTGAAGCAGCCAACGTTATAAATGATACGATGATCGCAAACCAGCATGTTCCATCTGCGCTTGATACACTGTTGGTACTTG
Source organism: Ohtaekwangia koreensis (assembly GCF_900167975.1). Classification (GTDB taxonomy): domain Bacteria; phylum Bacteroidota; class Bacteroidia; order Cytophagales; family Cyclobacteriaceae; genus Ohtaekwangia; species Ohtaekwangia koreensis. The sequence continues at coordinate 277,615 of NZ_FUZU01000005.1, read as the reverse complement.
CTGTACTATATAGCAGACTATAGGAAAGATTGCTCATCATTACACCATGGTCATCAATAAACTTCGTCAACGCATGTACCGGTATATGATCACTTTTTGTTTTATATAAAGTCTGAAGGATCAGCACATGGTCATGATCATCGTATGACACATAGTAATCGTACTTGTAGTATGGCGTTTCTATATTCTTATTGTCGGGAGTAATCGTCCATGTTTCCGGTAAGTTCACGCGTATAGTATGCTCGTATGTTAACGGATATGTAATCCGATAAGGAATCTTGCGTGACGATGACTTGGAAACACTAAAATATGTTTCCAAGGTTTGCCCATAAAAGTTGCAGTATATTTTTTGAGAATCGGCTTCCTGTGGTTTCCAAAACGCGGTAACTTTATACTTCTCTTCTATTGTAAGTATACTTTCCTGCCGGTTATCTCTCATATGCACAGTATCTTCTACCTGTATATCCGGGTATTGATTTGCATAAAAAGTAACATACCCCTTTTGAATGGCATCTATACTCTTGCTTGCAAATTCACTCCTCTGGATGTCTGCCTCAATGCCTTTATAGGTTGTCTGTACAGTAAGTATAGCTTCGCCACCTACTTTGTTCAGATCAAATGTCTGCTCTTCTACAATAGAAGATGGAGCAGGATCGGGCAACTCCAGCAGGTCTTTTGAGGCTTCCGAAACAACGAGTCCCTGTCCATAAGGAGGAAAATAGTTATTCGTGAGCATACCACCCTGGTTATTTATAGTTGGATCTACAAAGAAAGATTTTCCACCGTGAGTGATTTGTACAACACAATGATTAAAAACAGTATTGGAAGGAAGCCTTTCGGAAGTATGACTCCTCAAACTCGTATTTACCAGCATCGGGTATGCTTCTATATCATACAAGTTCAGCATGGTGCTTAGTAAAAGAGACTTATCCTTACAATCTCCAAACCGTTGATCGAAGACCTGCACCGGTGCATGAGGTTTATGTGAATTTAATCCTGCTTCAAATCCCAGGTATCGCACTTCATCCTGTACAAAACGGATAGCGTGCAACAGAATATCTTCTTCCTTCACACCTTTAAACAACTCGTCCAGTTTCTTTTTCAGTGCCAGCCGTTCTGCATCACGAATGGCAAATTGTTTAACAGCCCACGATGAAACTTCACGCCAGTTCTTAAAATCACTGATCAACACATGACGATACGGATCATACCAGTCTGGCTCATTATTTTCATATGTAATTCCGTTAACACGATGAAGCGACCAATTATATTCAACGGAAGATCCGTACGTCTTTATCTCGGGCTTTACCTCACCGTTATTATACTTGGTATATATCTCTTTCGTTGCCGGAAAAATAATGCGCTGTTTAAAGTCTTCGTATGGAACAGAGAAATCAAAACTGATCTTGCACGCATAGTGTCCTTCAAATACTGGGTTATATCCTCGAATGGAGTATGTATACTCTACAACGTCACCGACACGAACATCCTGGAGATTTACAATGGCTGAGAATGATCCATCATATAGATAGCGATCCATACTCTCCTCGCGTTGAATGGTGCGAATACCGGAAGATGTAAGTTTGTCAATTATTTTTCCATCACGATGTATAACGAGTTGGTGGAATGTCAGCTTCTGAAAAGACGGATCAAAATTTACCGTAATGTCCGCCATTTCCTGTATACCTTCATTCGTCAGTAATCTATAGGCGTAATGCCGATACTCACATTGCTTTTGTACATCTTCCTGAGCATCTATTAATAGATAATAATAAGCCGCTGCGTTTTTAGCATCCGGTTTCGCGTGAAGATCTGGTTTATATACTGTAACCCATTCTGGTATAGGCTTTATTAATACATGTTGGGCTTGAATGAAGATTGGAATAAGTAGCATGGTTGCCACAACGATCTTGCTACAGGAAAGCGTTCTCATCAGGTTAGGATTAAAGCAGCCCGAAAGGTAGCAAGTTTACCGTTATGGATGATAAGAAGAGAGGCTAATTATCTTTTAAAACTCAAGAATTAACAGATCTTTTCCTGGAGCTTGTATTCTTGGTTTTACCCAATTTTTCCATAATCCACATCTTGATTTTTGAAGGCTTTTTCGCATCGGGATCACCGATAATATAGCCTAGTGGTTTCAGTGGTTCAACGTGATCGAATATAATTTTAGCTATACCCAGAACCGGGATGAAGAGGATCATACCTGCAACGCCCCAGATTAAACCGCCTACTAAAATGGTAAGTATAGATGCCTGGGCACTCAACGCCACTTCGCCTCCCACAACATTAGGTTCTATAAAGTAATTATCCATCGCTTGTATAAAGATGATGACACCGGCAACGCCAAGTGCAGGTCGAAATGAATCTTCCGTGATCAACGCCATCATAAAAGGAAACATGCCGCCAAGTGTAGAACCTACGTATGGTATAACCGTTAACAACGCTGCTACACCTGCAAGCAATATTGCATTCTTCACACCAACAATTAACAACCCGATGGAATATAAAAACCATAATATCATGATAGAGGTAGCACGACCAGTAAGGTATTTTTGAGCGACCACTGTAATCTCTCCCACGACTTTTTTTATTTTCCCCGGCTCCTCATCTTTATATAGCTTCAGTATAAATTGCTCATACCGCTCTTTGTTGTATAGAAATAAAAAGGTGAACACTAATGTAAGCAGCAAGCCTGCAATAGTGCTGGTAAGACCCGCTACAAGTTTACCGGCATACGAACCTGCAGATTTACCAAACGATTTGATCTGTTCCTTTACAATAACAATTTGCCTTTCAGGCTCTACACCAAATGTACTCTCGACAAACTCCTGCGCCTGGGAAAGTAAATCGTCAGCCTTCTTCTCTATAGTTGCAAACTCATCGGCAAACGATGAAATCTCGGCAATGACAATGAGAAGCATACCAGATAATACAATGAGCAAAATGAAAATGCATACAAACGATGATACGCCCCGATGTGCTCCCCATTTGTCCAGGCGTCTGCAAATGGGAGCCATCAACATGGCTAGCATGGCAGCAAATACGATTGGTATTAAAACAACTTTACCATAGAGCAGTACGATCACTAACAGTATCGCTAATAAAAGGTATTGATTGACACGGCTGGCGATTTCTTTCATGGTTAATTTTATTCACGAAGTGTTGGCTGACTTGTTCAGAAACTTTCATTTCAGTCATTTCCATCTCATTCGAAAAAATCAATCCCACTGATTGTTCACATTTGTGGAAATACTTCACAGGTCGCAGCCTTTTTCATTACCAAATAGTGAGGAAAGTTGTCCGCAATTCGTAAATCGCAAGTGGCATAATTTTATTCTATTGTTTGAACGGAACGCGGTAAAATGAATTCGGTTTGGAAGCCCAAAAAAATTTTCGTCAAGATTGCAAAGGTGGTAGGGTGGATTATCCTTTCCATTGTATTGCTGTTGATAACTATCTCCCTGGTTATACAGATACCGGCCGTACAAAATAGAATTGTACAAGAGGCAGTCTCTTTTCTCAAAAACAAAATAGGCACTGAAGTCCGGCTTGCACATGTAGGCTTATCATTTCCGAAAAAAGTTGTGCTGGAAGGACTATACCTTGAAGACCAGAAAAAAGATACGCTGCTATACCTCGGGAAGCTGGCTATTGATACCGACCTCTGGGGACTAACACAAAAACAAATTGAACTGAACGATGTCCAAATCGATACACTATATGGCAACATCAGCCGTAAGTCACTCGACAGTACGTTTAACTTCAGCTATATCATTAACGCATTTGCAGGGACTGACACGGTAACAACACCTGTAGATACCACTGCAACACCGTGGGAGTTTTCAATTGAAGATGTCGGGCTTACACAAACAGAACTTACATTTTACGATTCACTTGAAAAAAACGACATCAGGCTAAATGTTGGCGAACTTGAAGTCAGTATGGACGAGTTCGATCTTGCTCAATCCATCTATCGCGTAGATGAAATTCTTTTATCCAACGTTGCGGCTACTGTAATACAACGTCCCGCTATAAAAGCTGACAGCAGTGTAACGGCATCAAACGATTCTACAGTTCTTCCATTTACCATCGGCGTGAATACGGTACGGTTACAATCCATTATAGCATCCTATACCAATCATACTACACGTCAGGTTATCGACCTGAACTTAACAGAAGCCAAACTCGATGCAGATGAAATCGATCTTCAGAAGCAGATCATCCGGCTCGATGAATTCACGTTGACAAAAACGAACATTGTATACCACCAAATGGCTTTCAGTAAAGCCGCTGCCCCCGTTAAGGAACCTGCATCACCAAACACAAGTGCTCCCACAAAGCCGTGGACTATATCTCTGGACGAATTAAACCTGGCAGACAACAGTATTCAGTATTATGATTTTAATAAACCGGTGGTAAACGGTGCTTTGGACTTTAATCATCTGTGGCTTACGCGATGGATGATTCAGGCGGAAGATCTAAAACTGGAGGGCTCAAAAATTTCAGGCGTGTTGAAAGACCTGGCGCTGCAGGATAAAAGTGGTTTTACAATCTCTTCTTTCAAAACTGATTTCGCTTTGACCGATGATGCCGTTCGTGTTGAAGATTTCAGTTTCAATACACCGAACAGTACAATCAACCTCGAAGCGAAGGCAACCTTTCCATCCTTTGCTACGCTTGCAGAACAATACCCGGAAGCATCAATTGATTTAGCCATTGCACCTTCCTCTTTGTCCATGCGGGATATACTATATCTCGCCCCTGCGATCATGGACAGTATACCGCTCACGCTGTCAAAAGATACGCGTGTGGATATGGAGACTTCATGCTCCGGCAAAGTAAAGGATCTCAACATTCAGCAACTCACTGTACGAACGTTGACACAAACCACGCTTCAGGCGAATGGTACGATTAAGGGCCTTCCGGATTTTCAACATGCTGTTCTGGATATAGCATTACAGAAATTTTATACATCCTCACGGGATATAAACAGCATTCTACCTGATACAATGCTTCCAAAATCAATCGCACTTCCCCAGTGGATCAATCTCGCAGGCTCTGTGAAAGGCACTCCAAATGCTCCTGCTACCAAAGCCACGCTTACCAGTAATATAGGGAGTATAGATATACTAGCTGATCTGAACTTTGATAGCACTGCTGCCGAAAATTATGATGCTAAAGTGAAGATCAAGAAATTTCATGTAGGCAAATTATTGAAGCAGGAACAAACGATGGGAACGATTGACCTGGATGCTTCTGCGAAAGGTGCCGGGTTTACAATAGAAGATATAGATGCCGCCGTGAAACTCGTCATGCATGAATTTACCTATAATAAGTATAGCTACCGCGACTTCATTGTTAATGGTAACTTAAAAAAATATTTTTTCTCGGGAGATGCGCAGCTGCATGATAAAAATCTAGACTTTAAACTGGAAGGCGACCTGGATTATCATGAAGATATACCACGTTACGATTTCACATTTGATTTACTAAACGTTGATTTCAAAGCACTCAATCTTTCGCAGCGAGCGTTGCGTGCTCGTGGTACTGTAGATGTCAAACTTGCTACTTCAGATTTTCAGGTGATCAACGGCAACCTGAGTATTCGCAAAGTAGCGGTGTTCAACGGTACTAAACTATATGCCGTGGATTCACTGTTGTTTGCTTCCATCGACCAGAAAGGACAAAGCGAAATCACCATTCAATCAGATATACTCTCAGGCGATTTCAAAGGCAACATCAACATCTTTACCTTACCGGAAGCATTAAAGCGTCACATCAATCAATACTTCACCTTGCATGATTCTACTTTTAAAAAACCGGCTGGTCCGCAGAATTTTAATTTCAACCTCGTCATAAAAAATACTGATCTGCTTACAGAAGTTCTTATACCCGACCTTGAGCCTTTTGTGCCCGGTGAAATTGCAGGCGAATTCGATAGCGAACAACACCGGCTGTGGCTCTCCATGAAAGTTGCAAAAATAAAGTATGCGGGTCTGTCAATGGATTCTATCGGATTGAAAGTTATTTCAGATGAGCAATCACTGGACTATACCTTCCTGGTCCAAAAAATAAACTTCGATACCCTGCGCATGGAAGCCCTGAAGCTTTCAGGCAACATCATGAACGATTCCATTTACTCACGCTTTGTTGTTTATGATTCGACACAGCAAGAGAAGTATATGTTGGGCGGTGTCTTTAACAGCTATGAGGATGCATTTCAATTCCGGTTTTTACGAAACCAGGTCGTGTTAAACTATGAAGCCTGGACAACGCCCCTCTATAATACACTGCGTTTCACCAGCAACGGCATGACGCCTAATAACTTCTATATATCGAAAGGCCAGGAGCGGATTCTGCTATTGAAACGCGAAGACCGTGACACTACGATGACGGTGGTTTTCAATGAAGTTGATCTTAAAAATATTACAAGCCTCATTGAAGGCACTACACCTATCGCGGGCACGATAGACGGTGATCTAAATATAGGGGTTGCCAAACAAGGTTCTTTTAACTCTACACTATATATACGGGACCTTGCCATTCTTGAGCAGCCGTGGGGCGACCTCGCGCTCGCGCTTGGAAAAACTTCAACCGGTCCGTTTAATATAGACTTAAGAATTGATGGAACGAACATGGAATTACTCGCGGCAGGGTATATAACTTCAAATGAACCGAAGCCGCAAATTCACTTTACGACTACGTTAACCAAACTGGACCTTGCTGCAATCGAACCGCTTACTATGAAGCAGGTAAAAAATATGAAAGGTCAGCTCGTAGGCGAGGTCAAAATTGAAGGCTATACGGACGATCCTGAAATTGATGGTATATTAACTTTTAAGAATGCGGAGCTCACTCCTACCATCGTTGGTAGTAAATTTTTATTGGAGGATGAAAGCATTCGCCTAACAGGCTCCGGCCTCACGCTGAATAAATTTAAAATCAAGGATGAGCAAAATAATATAGCGCTCATTGATGGCTCGGTGAAAACAAACGCATTCAAGTCTTTTGATCTGGCCCTTACATTTAACGCTGATAACTTTCAACTTATCAATACAAAAGAAGGCGACAACGAACTTTTCTACGGTGACGTACGTATCAACACGCGTGCGCGCATAACCGGTACTTCCGATTTTCCAAAAGTTGAAGTGAATGCAAGCCTCAGTAAAGGAAGTGAGTTTACCTATGTAGTACCCGAAACACAGAAAACTATATTGGAGCAGGAAGGCATCGTACGGTTTGTAGATCGCGATGCTGTGAAAGATCCATTCCTGGCATCGACCCAACCGAAGGATACTATATCTTCCAAGTTTACAGGCATCGATCTTTCCGCAAATATAGAGCTGAATGGTGAAGAAACTTTCAACATTGTTATAGACCCTATAACAGGGGACAAGCTTTCGGTAAAAGGAAATTCTACGCTTACGCTCGATATAGATGAAACCGGTGATATGCAATTATCCGGACGCTATGAAATCACAGAAGGTTCTTATAACCTTTCATTTTACAAATTGGTAAAACGTCAGTTTTCCATTGAGAAAGGTAGTACGATCACCTGGTCTGGAAATATGCTGCAGCCTGAGATGAATATCCGTGCGCTGTTCAAAGTGGAGACCTCCCCTATCGATCTTGTTGCCAATCAGTCAACGGCAAGCACGCAGGACATGAACCCTTATAAACAGCGGTTGCCCTTCCTGGTATATCTGATCATTGAGGGAAATTTACTGACACCTGATATTAGTTTTCAATTGGACATGCCGCAGGATAAACAAAATGCTTTTGGCGGAAGTATATATGCAAAGATAAAAGATATAAATACACGCGAGTCGGACCTGAACAAACAGGTATTTGCATTGTTGATACTGAAGCGATTTATCTCCGACAATCCATTTGATAGTCAGGGCGGATCGGATGTAGCCAGCACTGCACGCACGAGTGTGAGTAAGATTCTGACAGATCAGTTGAACCGTCTTTCCGAAAATATAAAAGGCGTTCAGTTGACGTTTGATGTGAAGTCATACGAAGACTATACCACTGGTACAGCAGAAGGGCAAACCGAACTACAGCTGGGTGTTTCAAAGTCGTTAATGAATGACAGGCTCATTGTAAAAGTCGCGGGCAACGTAGATGTGGAAGGTAACACATCGAACCAACGTTCATTTGAAGATTACATAGGAGACCTTGCGCTTGAGTATAAACTTACTGAAGATGGACGACTCCGCATCACGGGTTTCCGCAACAGTAATTATGACATGATTGATGGGGAATTGACTGAGACCGGTGCTGGTTTCATATATATAAAAGATTACGATGCATTCCGGGAATTATTTAAAGCCAATGCAAAGCAGAACTGATATCTACAGAAAGTATCCATCATCGTTCGTGATCTATAGTATAGTGTTCACGATCATGCTGCTGACTTCCTGTACAGCTACAAAATATCTAAAGGAAGGTGAATCATTCTATAACGGTGCGAATATAAACTTCGAAACACCACAGGGACGTGTGGGCAGAAAAAAGATATTGGCGAAAGAACTTCATACCTATATTAATCCGAAGCCCAATAGCAGGTTTTTTGCTGCGCGTCCTGGTGTTTGGCTATATTTTGTAGCGGGTACTCCTAAAAAGAAAAAGGGAGGACTTCGGAATTTTCTAAAGCATAAATTAGGACAGCCTCCTGTACTACTCTCGGAAGCAACGCCAAGTCGCACTGCTAAGTTATTGGAAGGTCAGCTAAATAATGAAGGATACTTTAGATCTACGGTTACTGAAGAAGTAATCACAAAAGGTAAAAACAGCAAAGTAAATTACAACGTAACACTATACCGGCCGTACCGCATTCGCAGCATTCAATATCCACAGGTAAAGGACAGTGTATATGCATCGATCATCAAGTCGCTTCAGGAAGAGTCGCTGCTCGATACCGGAAGGAGATATGATCTTGAACGGATGCAAGCCGAACAAGTGAGGATAGAAGAAGAAGTAGAGAACTTTGGATTTTATTATTTCGATGACCGTTACCTGGTATTTGAAGCGGATAGTACCGTTGGCAAACGTAAGGTAGACTTAACGCTTAAACTGGAAGAAGATATACCGGCACGTGCGCGAAAAATATTTCACCTCGACCAGGTAAATGTATATCCAAACTACTCCTTGTCTACGGACAGTGTTCAGGCACGACCAGATACTACCCGTATAAATGGTTATAACTATATAGATAACAAACACTTTTTTCGCCCGGAGATCATTACTGATGTTATCAATTTAAAAAAAGGCAATATCTATAGTCGCGAAGCGCAAGAGCTCACGTTGAGTCACTTGATGGGACTGGGTGCTTTCAAATTTGTAAACGTTAAATTCTCTGAATCGCCCCGCAAGGATTCTGCGATGCTAAATGCAGATATATACCTCACTCCGTTAAAGAAGAAATCGCTTCGTGCAGAAATTCAAGCGGTGTCGAAATCGAACAACTTTGTAGGACCGGGTATAGCATTCACATTTACAAACCGAAATTTTTTACGAGGCGCGGAATTGTTTCAATTGAAACTCAATACATCATACGAAGTACAGATCAGTAACCAGACCTCAGGAGCACTGAATTCATTTGAAGCCGGATTGGAATCAAGTCTCACCGTACCACGGTTCATATCACCAATCCACATAGACTATACCTCAAGAAAATATTTACCCAAAACACAATTCAAGCTCGCCCTCAATTTTCAAAATCGCGTAAGCTTTTTCCGGATCAGTTCGTTCAATGCTGCCTATGGGTATACATGGAAAGAAAGTATTGCCAAATCGCACGAGTTCTTCCCGATCGACCTGACCTTTATTAAAACCGATAAAAAGTCAGCAGAATTTGAAAAACGATTAAATGAAAACCCGGTATTATCCAATTCTTTCGAAGATCAATTTATACTCGGCACCCGCTATTCGTATACTATCAACACGCAACTCACAGAAGACAAAGCACAACAATATGAAGAACGCCAATACCGTAAACATAACTTTTATTTCAATGGTACTATAGATGTAGCTGGCAACCTGCTCAACAGTGTACAACGCGCGATCAAGAACACTGAAGACAGTGTCTACAAGATTTTAAACTTACCATATTCACAATATGTACGCGGAGATGTAGACTTTCGCTACTATTGGGCAATGGACGAGCATAACAAGATTGCATCTCGCATTATTGTAGGAACGGGGTATGCCTATGGCAATTCTACAACCATGCCTTATATTAAGCAATTTGCTATTGGAGGTTCGAACAGTATACGCGCTTTTCCCGCACGTTCCATTGGTCCGGGTACATACGATGTACTCCGGGAACAATCTTCTGATACTGTACGCTTCATTGACCAGCGGGGCGATATTAAACTTGAAGGGAACCTGGAGTATAGATTCGATCTGATCAAATCCCTGAAGGGCGCTATATTTATAGACGCTGGTAATATCTGGTTATTGAAAAAAGATGACCAGGAGAGACCGGGCGGTGTATTTGACAAAGATACTTTTCTCAATCAACTAGCAGTAGGCACAGGTGCAGGGCTTCGTTTCGATTTCAGTTTTTTTGTACTCCGTGTTGATGTTGCTTTCCCGTTGCGCAGGCCTGCCGAAGGCTGGGTAGCACGTGATATTGATTTTGGAAGCCCTTCCTGGAGAGGTGACAATATTGTATTTAATATCGCCATCGGTTATCCGTTCTAAAATAGTATCTCTGAAAGTATAGATATACCTTCAGAGATACGGCATAATTACTTCACCACCGGAAATGCCACGATCCGTACCTTCGTACATCCATACGGAATCAGTGAAATTGTCTCAACGTCTTTACCTACCTCACCCTGGTATACATTAGAACGGTTTGTTACCGGCTGATGCGCCACACCATCGACTGCTTTCCAATTTGGAATCCTGCGAGCAGGTGCGGTTATCGTGATTGGCGCATTCTTCTGATTCCAGACAAAAGATTCAGGCATCGGCTTCGCAACAACGCTATAATGTTCTACAGGTTTCTTAACGCCTTCTTCAGTTAACCCGTAATTCCAAGGGCCAACCGGATATATACTGAAGTAGTCACCTTCTGTTGGCTCGTTGCCTTTCTCCCACCGTTCTTCCAGCTTCAGCGCATATACCAGCGGGCCACGTTCTATGGCACGCGAGTTCTTCGCCCAGGTAGAAGTTGTTACCTCCATGGGAAAATGAAGGGTAAGTATATCTTTATCTTTCCACGTTCTCTCTATGGTAATGATCTGTCCGCCTTTCTCAGAACGAAGCTTCTGACCATTGACTGAAATCCCGGCTTCCTTGCACCAACCCGGGATTCGAAATTGCAACGGCACGGCTACAGCATTTTTAGTTGCGAACTTAAAACTGACTACATCATCGAACGGATAGTTTGTCACCTCGGTAATCCTAATATCCTGCCCTTTTACTTTTGTCTTTAATTCACACGGACTATATTCTAATGCAGCGAGCGCACCCGCTGGAGTAGTATACCATAGATGGGTTGCAAATTTTGTCCAGCCCTGGTGCATGTTTGCTGTACAGCATGTGTAGCCGCTCCGCAGGCCAAATACGTTATTCATGCCGCGATCGAATGGCAATGAAAAATCAAATACACCGCGTGATACCTGTACCTGATTTGCAATCTGGAAGTATTGCTTGTTGTTATAGTCGTCTGTTGTTTGCGTGGGCAGCGCATTAAACGTCATGCGCTCCAGTGCATCCATATAGTGTATATCACCGGTTATGGCAACAATCTTTTCGAGGGAGTACATGGATTCAACAATCGCACAAAGTTCAACGCCTTGTGTTGGATCGTTTCCGTGAAGATCTTCATCCCCTGAAAATATACCCATGGGCAAACCGTGCAGCAGCATCAAATCATTCCAGCCTGTTTTGAGTTGCCTGAGATATAGTGAATCACCTGTGCGCTGATAGTTCACAGCCGGTGATTTAAGTGCCATCCCTATATTTACCGCATGACGCGTCATCCAGTTCTGATCCGTTTGATTGGCGGCAGCATGCATCACCCAGTCTCGATTACCAAACCATGTACTCCAGGTAAACGCCTGCGATTCGATAAGCCCAGCCAGTTCCAATAATGCTTTATCCTTGGTAATGGTATATAGCCACTGAATTACCAGTTCATTTTCTGCACCCCGTGAAGTTGCCCATTCGGTCCATTTACCAATGGGGCATGTCTTCAACGTTTTCATCTGATACTTAAAATAATTGGTCATGAACGTAATGACCCGCAGATCGTTGGTGGCTTCATAATACTGTTGAAGTACTTTCAGCATAACCATCTTGGGCCACCAGTCTTCACCCGATTCACAATGGTCAGTTGTGATATGTATACCTTTCTCACGTTCGTCTTTGGTGAGCGGACCAAAATATCCTGAGGGTCGTTGCGTTCTTAATGTCCAATCTATATACTTCAGCACTTTTGCTTTCAGCACAGCATCGTCCAGTAAATATGCCAATGGCACAGCGCCATCGAGCCAATACGGAGTTTCCTCCCAGCCATCACCTTTGCCACCAAGCCAACCATTGTCCCTGGCAATCTTGGGATGAACCTCATCCAGGTGTCCTGTTGATCCGTTGCGCATGATCTGCAGTTGCTGCAAAAGCCAGCCCCGCGGTTTTATACTTCCCAACGGAAGTTCCTGGTAAACATCCGGTACAAAAGTATATAGTTCCTCTTCCACTTTGAAAGACTGGAACGAGGTTAATACCACTATACCTAAAACCAGCAATGCTACTCGTAGTATATACATTGGTTATTCCAGTAATTTTATGAAATAACCTCCTACTACACTTCGAGCCTGAAAGCCTACTTGTTTCCCATCTGTGGTTTCATGCCAGTCGCAGAGTGGAACCCGCGTTGGTGTTTCGGTCGCAAATTTATAGATAGGCTTTATCAGCGCCTCGAAATCTTTCTGATCTTTCGCTAATGTAGCCGTCCATACAATCCAATCTGATTTCGTATAGGACTTACGACTATCGAGCGGTAATCCGAAAGCGTTTTGCTTCGTGATATAGTATTTAATCTCTGTGTCATATACTTCCTGTGGGAATAAATTCAAGCCTAGTAATTTATCCCACACCAAATTATACTTCTGACTCCACGTTCCCGGTTTCTCAAACGCCAATGTATAGTGATCACCGTCTTTCGCAATCGCCACCCACTTCTGTGCATATTCTTTTGCTATAGCTTTGTACTTTGTGGCCACATCTTTCTCACCTAATTTTTCAGCGAGCATCGCATAGGCTCCAATGCCTACAATTGCTTTCATGGAAAGATTCACATTGCGCGCCAGGTGTCCGGCAAAATCATCTGTGCATAATTGGTTAGCCGGATCAAATCCATCCTTCTCCAGAAATTGAACCCACTGTGTCAGCGTCTTCCAATGTTGTTTTGCATACGTTGTATTACCTTCTGCTTTAGCAATGGCTGCGGTGAGGATAATCATATTACCGGATTCCTCCACCGGCATGTCTTCACCATACACTTGCGCATTCGCTATCGGATATGTCCCTAAATCGTGCGCTGCCCAAGGCTTTGTCCATTTACCGCTCTCGCTATAGTAGAAGATTCCATTCAACATTCCTTTTAACAAATCAGGATTATATACCAGGAACAACGGAGCGGAAGGATACGTAACATCTACAGTATTAATACAACCATTACTATAGTTCTCTTTGGAGAGAAACAGAATTTCTCCCTCAGGGCTCTTCACAAGTTTATGTGCAGCAATTGCCTGGCGATAGGCAAGCGCACAAAGTTTGGCATACTCCTCACCCCCTGCTTTGGATGCACGGGTATATACTTCACCATCGAAAGCATTACATTTCCCGATAACCGAGTTATAGTCTGTAAGTGCTTGTGTGAGCTGTTTTTCTATAGTCTGCGATTCGTCTTGTTTCCACCACGGCTTCAGGTTCTTGTTAAAGTATTGAACCGCATAAACATCATCATACCCGATCATGAATACTTGTTCTTTCACTTCGCTCCCAACATTGCCTAATGATACCGCAGTATTCAACGAAAGGCTTTTGCCCAAAGCTATATCCTTAACCGCTGAAGACGTCTTGGAAGCAAACTGTGTTGCACCCTCCGCAGTAGGCGTAATGCTTTGCCGCGCATTCACAGTCTTGGGAACCGCTATATATACATATCCCCAGTCAATGCGCAGGTCATCGCCCTTCTTGGCTAACACAGGCTGTTCAGTTGTTCCTGCCTTTAAGATTGTGAGTTTATCCGTTGCATATTTTTGTGCTTTTACTTCCTGTGCCGGAACATTTACCGCGAGCGCTGTTGACGCTCCGAAATATACTTCGACAGCATGCTGCGCTCCGTCATTGGATTTTACCGCATACGATATATAGGTCACAGGCCGTGCTAACAAATTCAGATCGCTCATCAGCAATGGTGACGTGAACGTAAGCGCTACATCTGCCTTGCCGCACCTAAATTCATACTTCGTTTGGGTAGCGGTAACATATACATGTTTCTGTACCGCTGGCAGTATATTTATATCCTTCTTTTCCGGCAGTTCATTTACCATACCTGCGTCCAGCCACGCACCACCGGCCGTATTCTCAACATGTATAGTGAGTATATTTTTACCTTTCTTCAGGAGTTTTTTGGACGCTTCATCCAAGGGAAAATATTGAAATTTGCTAAGCCATCCTGCATAGCTATATATTTGTTTTCCATTGAGATATACTTCAGCATTATCATCGTGCTGGAGCTTCAGAAACAAGTTATTGAAATCAAGCTGGTCTAATGTAAATGTTCTGCGTACCCAAATGTTTTTCGAGAGCCACATGGTTTTCGATACCCTTTGGTCATCTCCGTAGGGAGCTTTCCCTGTTTTCCATGCGCTGTCATTGAAATCGGCATTCATCCAGTTTTCGGCAGGCGCGGTTTCAGTATATTTACTTTCATACGCTACTTCATCGGAAGCAGGCAAAACCGTTTGAAAAACTTTCTCCTTCGTACCCAATATCCGGTAGGTTGTTCCATCTACTTTTACCAAACCTGTGATAGATTGATCAGAGCCAGTCCAGTGTTTGGTTGGTGATTCATTCAGTTTATCTGAAAATGACCAGACACTAAAATAAGGATCATGTGTTATCAGTGGATAGGCCGGAGCTTTCTCGATCTGTGCCCGCACTGATACTGAAATTGAAAAAAAGAACAGGATTAACGTCAGTCTTCGATGAAAAGAAAAATGGTGTGATAAAAATTGTAGGGTCATGGGTATTTAATGATAGTTGTATGTATAGTGAATGTGAAGTCATTTATAGTATGTTGTATAGACCCGCACTTTCCCCTATTGCCTAAAAAAATTCAAATATTTTTTTAAGATTGATTTCGATTCCAGCACACGGGCACGAGTATGACTAACAGAATGCAGGTTGTGGACGATAAACGTTGAATAAACCGCTGGTCGCTTTATCTAAAAGTAGAAGTGAAATACAAAAACCAAAAACCGCTTATAAATTAAAATTTGTTAAAGGCATCGACTTAAGAAACTTTTGTTTACGCATCGCGTTGTAAAAGAAGTTTACAGGTAATATTAAATATTGTACTAGTGCCTCCGGCTATCGGGGGCACTTTTGCGTATACCTGAGATTTACTAAATTCAAACCAAAACAAGCCATGAAAAGAATCGCATTCTTAACACTCGCATTCGCAACCATGATCACGTGGTCGTTTGCGCAAGACAAGCCTGCTAGTCCCAAAGCAGAAACTTCAGGAAAAGTTGGTGCTGCCACTGTTAAAATTGTTTACTGCCAACCTTCTGCAAGAGGCCGTAAAGTTGTAGGCGGACTTGTTCCTTACGGAGAAGTATGGAGAACAGGAGCCAACGAAGCCACAACGATTGAATTTGACAAGCCTGTAAAAATCGAAGGAAAAGATTTAGCTGCCGGTAAATATGCACTCTTTACTATACCTGGTGAAAATGAGTGGACGGTAATTTTCAACAGCGATAGCAAACAGTGGGGCGCTTATAATTATAAAGACAAAGATGATGTGCTGCGTGTAAATGTAAAACCTACTAAAACGCCTGCTGCAGTAGAAACTTTTAACATTGCAGTTGTAAAAGATGAAGTGGTATTAAAGTGGGAAAACACAGCCGTTGCCTTCAAGGTTAAAGGCTAATAATTACACTTCTAAAAAATATTATAGCGAATTAAAGGTGCCACTGCCATATTGCAGTGGCACAACTTTTTTAAACACATTCAGGCTATTATATTTCAGCCAGCAACCATCTGTCATGCAAAAGATTCTTGGCCGCTACGACCGCGTTGACCTTCCCGAGCTTGGCTTGAATAACATCCATGCTAAAATTGATACCGGTGCCTATACTTCCAGTTTACATTGCCACCGTGCAGAAATCAATAATGGTGTACTGGAATTTATATTGCTGGATGAAGAACATCCGGAATTTACAGGCATGAAATTTACATGCTCTGATTTCCAAATAAGGAACATTAAAAATTCTTTTGGGGAAGTTGAGCGGAGATTTGTGATTGTTACAACGTTAAAAATTTTTAACGAAGAAATAACGACAGAATTCTCGCTCAGCAACAGAGGTTCACTTAAATTTCCGATCTTAATAGGACGAAAAATCTTGCGCGACCGTTTTATCATTGACGTAAAAAAGAGAAACCTTTCTTATCTGGAAAAACGCAAACTGCAACGTGCCTTAAAACAAAACAGAGGTTAGACGATCGTATGAACATTGCTATATTATCACGCAATCCAAAATTATATTCGACTCTTCGTATAAAAGAAGCCGGTGAAGCACGTGGTCACACCGTAGAAATTATTGATCACATGAAGTGTGTGCTGTTCATCGAAAAGAAAAATCCGGTGGTGCTATACCAGGGACGCAAGCTTGATTATTTTGATGCCATTATACCACGTATCGGTGCATCGGTAACATTTTATGGAGCTGCAGTAGTACGTCAGTTCGAAATGATGAAAGTCTTTTCTGCTGTCGAGTCACAAGCCTTGATACGCTCACGCGATAAACTTAGAAGTCTGCAAATACTTTCACGCGCAGGACTCGGATTACCGAAAACTATATTTATGGATTACTCAGCAGATGCTGAAGATTCGATCGATGCGGTTGGCGGTGCTCCGGTAATTATCAAGTTGCTGGAAGGAACACAAGGCCTTGGCGTTGTTCTTGCGGAAAATAAAAAAGCTGCACAATCAGTGATCGAAGCGTTTCATGGTGTACATGCCCGCATCATTATACAAGAGTTTGTAAAAGAAGCGAAAGGTGCCGACATCAGAGCATTCGTTGTTGAAGGTGAAGTTGTAGGCGCCATGCGCAGACAAGCTAAAGATGGCGAGTTCCGCTCAAACCTCCACCGCGGTGGTGTAGCAGAAGTAATAAAGCTTAGCCGCACAGAAAAACATGCCGCAATCACGGCAGCAAAAAAAGTAGGACTAAGTATAGCAGGTGTCGATATGCTTCCCTCGAAACGCGGCCCCCTCATCATTGAGGTAAACTCTTCTCCTGGCCTCGAAGGAATAGAGGCCGCCACCAAAGTCGATATAGCAGGCAAAGTGATTCGCTTCGTTGAGAAGCACGCCATGAAGAAAAAAATCCAGAAGGATAAAGTAAATGCGTAGCCGTTTATCGATGAATTGTTAATCATTTCCCCGTATCACAATCAACGATTAACCGATAACTTTAGCAGACAACCAACCAAAGTGCTTAACTTTCGGTTGACTGTATACGTGGATTTATGAAAGAATTTAAGATTGCCGGTCATGCAATTCTTCCCGGGGAGTTCAAAGAGATCGATATTAACATTGCAAGACTCCCTTCGCATACCATTATTGATACCCCTATATATGTTTCGCGTGGTCTGGAGGAAGGCCCTATACTCGCGCTCATTGCCGGCATGCATGGCGATGAGATCAACGGTATGGAGATCGTCCGCAGAATATTGGATGGTGGCTTGCATCAGCCTAAACGCGGTACTGTCATTTGCATGCCCATTATTAATATGTACGGGTTCCTGAATTACTCGCGCGATGTTCCGGATGGTAAAGATATAAATCGTTCTTTTCCCGGCTCACGAAACGGGTCACTCGCAAGCCGCGTAGCCTATCATTTGATGCACGATGTCATTCCATTCATCGACTACGGCATTGACTTCCATACGGGTGGTGCCATGCGGGCCAACTATCCACAGGTACGGGCATTGCTTACCGATGAAAAAAATATAGAGCTCGCACAGGCCTTTCATGCTCCCTTCACGCTCAACTCACCTTTCCGTCCAAACTCGTTGCGCAAGGAAGCTTCGAGGCGCGGCAAGAATATTATTGTATATGAAGGAGGTGAATCGTTGCGCTTTGATCAGAATGCGATCAAGGAAGGTATAGCAGGGACGTTGCGACTGATGAAACATCTCAACATGATTGATGAGGCTCCTCTGCCGGATGTTGAAAATAAAATCATCTGGAGCACCACCTGGATTCGTGCAAAAAATGCGGGGTTGTTTCAAACAAATGTATACTGTGGGCAGTTAGTACAGAAGGATGAGTGGGTAGGTACAATCACCGATCCGTTCGGAGAATTTAAAGAAAAGGTAATGACTCCGGTAACGGGTTATGTAGTGGGATTGAATAATATTCCGGTAATTAATGCGGGAGATGCACTCATGCACATTGGCATGGACAATATGTGCAGACTTGAAAACTTCGGAGAACAATAGCGTGGAGAAATTTCTGGATGAATACGGATATATAGCCCTGATGATAGGCACTTTTTTCGAAGGAGAGACTTCTATACTGGTAGCCTCATCGTTGATCCATCGTGGATTATTCGAAGGTCCCTATACTGTACTCTTCGGCTTTGCCGGTTCCTTTATCAGCGACTGGCTATATTATCTCATTGGTAGATTGAATGGAAAATATTTTATTGAACGCAGACCAAAACTGAAAGAGAAATTTCAACCGGTAGTTCGTTTTTTCCTTCACCATAAAATCCAGATCCTGTTTACCTATCGTTTTTTATATGGCTTCCGGATTATCATTCCGCTAATCATCGGGATGAGCAATATAAAACCTTTTCAGTTTTTGATCTATAGTATCGTCAGTGGATTAATCTGGTCTACCACCGTGAGCACGGTGGGTTATTTTGTCGGGAGATTTTTAAACCTGAAGACCGAAGTATATGAAGAAAATATACTCTTCATTGTACTAGGCTTTGCATGCTTTGGAGCACTGGTGGGATTTATAGTAAAACGCGTAACGATGAAAGAGATTGCTGCGGAAGCCAACTCGAACGCTTAAGCCAGCGATTTCATCTCGCTGATCAGCGAAGCAAACACACCTTCTTTTAATGAATAGGTAGAAACGCGAATACGCGTAAAAGGGTGATGCTCCAACAGGTAACGGATCAAACAACTCGCCACAACGATCATGTCTACACGCATCTCGATCATACCGGGAATGTGCAGGCGCTCTTCGCGATTTTTCCGAAGGAGTTCACTATAGATCTCGTAGAAACCCGGAATTGACAATGGCGTTTCGATCTCTTCGGAAGTTTTATGAATATCGTGCTGAATACAGAAAATATCGCTCAACGTATCAAATGTACCCGAGGAACCAATGAGGATTTCGGGCTTGTGAATTTTCACGGCATCGAACACAGGGATTAAAGCTTGTTCAAAATATACATCGAGTGCTTTGATCTCTTCCGGTGAGATCGGGTCATGCCGATGAAACTGCTCGAGCAGACGCTGCGCGCCAATTTCCAGGCTTCGCTTCCAGAAAATATGATCGTTATCTCCGATAATAAATTCTACGCTGCCTCCTCCTATATCTATGATCAGCGATTTTTCATTCTCCATGTGCAGGGCCGCCTTCACGCCCATGTATATATATTCAGCTTCCTTATCGCCTGAAATTATACTGACATCTATACCGGTAAGCGTTTTTATTTTTGACACAACGTCACCGCTATTCTTTGCATTCCGCAGCGCGCTGGTTCCGAACGCAAAAACTTTGTTTACACCGGATAGCTCCATCGAGTTCTTAAAACTCTGCATCGCAAGCAATGCGCGGTGTATACCCTCTTCTGTAATAATTCCTTGATTGATCCCCCCCATTCCGATCTTCACTGCCAATCGTTCACGCGAAATAATGTGGTAGCCGCGCTCGTCTGCTTCAGCGATTAGCAGGTGAAACGTGTTCGTTCCCATGTCAATAATGGCAATCTTATTATTCATAAGGGGTAGGAGGCGCGTGAAGATACTAATTTATTGTCCACTGTCAACCAACCAGGTGAAGACTGTTGTCCGTTGTCTGTGGACTATTATATTTAAGACAAAATCTCAATCAGATGGCCAAGCGAACAACCAAAGAACCTGCATTACAACAAAAATTTGATGAACTGGAAAGACAAAATCAGGAAGCATTAACGGGGGGTGGTGAAAAACGGATCGAACAACAGCACGCGAAAGGAAAACTAACTGCGCGTGAGCGGATTCACTTGTTGCTTGATGAAGGTTCATTTGAAGAACTGGGGAAATTCGTAATGCACCGAAGCAAAGATTTTGGTCTCGATAAAGAATATTACCTGGGCGATGGTGTCGTGACGGGCTATGGAACGATCAGCGGCAGACTGGTTTATGTTTTCTCACAGGACTTCACCGTGTTCGGTGGTTCGCTTTCTGAAACACATGCCGAAAAGATTGTAAAGATCATGGACCTCGCCATGAAAAACGGAGCGCCTGTTATAGGGCTTAACGATTCTGGTGGCGCGCGTATACAGGAGGGCGTTGTATCCCTGGGAGGCTATGCCGATATATTTTACAGAAATACATTAGCGTCTGGAGTTATTCCACAGATCTCCGCGATCATGGGCCCGTGTGCCGGTGGCGCGGTATACTCTCCCGCGATTACTGATTTTGTTTTAATGGTGGAGAATACTTCGTTCATGTTTGTAACCGGACCGAACGTTGTAAAAACCGTAACGCATGAAAATGTGACGGCAGAAGAACTCGGTGGCGCGCAGACACACAGTTCAAAAAGTGGTGTTACGCATTTCGCTTGTGCGAATGAAGTCGAGTGCATCACCTATATTAAAAAATTGCTCAGCTATATTCCGCAAAACTGTGAAGACAGCGCACCACGGTTGCCCTATACGATCGCCAATGAAAAGCGTCCCGCACTGAATGACATCATCCCGGTGCATCCCAATCAACCCTACGACATGCGTGAGGTAATTACCGGTGTAGTGGATGATGGAAGTTTCTTTGAGGTGCATAAAAATTTTGCTGAAAATATAGTAGTAGGTTTTGCGCGCATCGCTGGTCGCAGTATAGGTATTGTTGGCAATCAACCTGCATCGCTCGCCGGTGTACTCGATATAAATTCAAGTGTAAAGGGAGCGCGCTTTGTTCGCTTCTGCGATTGCTTTAATATACCGTTGCTGGTATTCGAAGATGTACCCGGCTTTTTACCGGGCACCGATCAGGAGTGGCACGGAATCATTACTAACGGTGCTAAATTATTGTTCGCATTTTCAGAGGCCACCGTGCCTCGTGTTACCGTGATCACACGGAAAGCATACGGAGGTGCTTATGATGTTATGAATTCCAAACACATTGGTGCAGACATGAACTATGCATGGCCCACTGCGGAAATTGCTGTAATGGGAGCTAAAGGAGCATCCGAAATTATTTTTAAGAAAGAAATTTCAGAAGCGGCCGACCCTGAAGCTAAATTAGCAGAGAAGGTGGATGACTATACCCTTAAGTTTGCAAACCCGTATCGTGCTGCGCACCGCGGATATATTGATGAAGTTATATATCCCGACCAGACACGTGAAAAATTGATCCGTGCGTTTGAAATGCTGGAGAACAAAGTAGCGAAGCTTCCCCGGAAAAAACACGGAAATATACCCTTGTAAAAACCAACTATATAAAAAGGTTAGGGCATGGACTTTGCATCGTTTATACTTAAACCGGAATAGAAATCTTAACCACCGAAAATATACAATGACTACCCGCAGAAAATTCATCCAGCTCTCAGCACTTGGCGCATCTCTTTTTCCATTTGGCAAAAGCCTGGCAAAGGGAATTGAAGGCCAGAAGCCAATCGTGCTTTCTACCTGGAACTTCGGTCTCGAAGCCAATGTAGAAGCATGGAAAGTCCTTTCAGGCGGAGGCCGGGCGTTGGATGCTGTTGAAGCTGGTGCCCGTGTGCCGGAAGGTGATCCAAAAGAAACATCAGTAGGGCTGGGCGGTCTTCCCGATCGTGATGGTCATGTTACGTTGGATGCCTGCATCATGGATGAGCATGGCAACTGCGGCTCTGTAGCTTTCCTCGAACATATAGTACACCCCATTTCAGTAGCACGTAAAGTGATGGAGAAGACACCACACGTTATGCTGGCAGGTGAAGGTGCTTTACAGTTTGCACTTGCAAATGGTTTTAAAAAAGAAAAGCTTCTCACCAAAGAATCCGAAAAGGCATGGAAAGAATGGATGAAGAAAGCGGAGTATAAACCTGTTGCCAACATTGAAAATCACGACACGATTGGTATCATCGCATTGGATGCACAGGGAAATTTATCAGGAGCATGTACTACGAGCGGTATGGCCTATAAAATGCGCGGCCGTATAGGCGACTCTCCTATTATCGGTGCAGGCCTATATGTTGACAACGAGATTGGTGCTGCTACCTCTACCGGTGTAGGTGAAGAAGTAATCCGTATCGTTGGCTGCCACCTTGTAGTGGAACTTATGCGTCAGGGGCATTCCCCGGGTGATGCGTGCCGACTAGCCGTAGAACGTATACTCAAGAAAAGTCCTCAAAAAGCAAAACAGGTACAAGTAGGCTTTCTTGCATTAAATAAAAATGGTGAGTATGGAGCGTACTGCCTGCAAAAAGGATTTACGTATGCCGTGCATACCAGCGCAGGCAACAAACTATACGATGGGTTGAGTCATTTTTAAAGGTATATATCTTACAAGCTGGAATATATCTCCCGTGAGGATATAGTATATATACCAGCACAACGGAGAGCGTACCCGCTATAGCATAAAAAAAGCCCGGATTGCTCCGGGCTTTTTCCTTTCTCAACATTTATCAATATAAACTAACTAGTAAACTACTTTAGTCAAGCTTGTGATTACAGCGCCAAGGCGAACTGCTTCAAAAATGCGTTCTTCTTTTGCACCTAATTCGATCAAAGATGCTTCGTGCGCTTTCACACACATTTCGCAACCATTTACAGCGCTTACTGCCAGGCTTATAAGTTCAAAGAACTCTTTGCCGGTAACAGGTCTCGCCATAATGTTCATCTTGATACGAGCAGGTATCTCGTTATACTTCTCCTTGTTCAGGAAGTGACGAAAGCGATAGAACACATTGTTCGCGCTCAGCAGCGATGCACATGCAACAGCTTCTGCAATCTCTTCAGCAGTGGCACCTTCCTGGCGCGCATTGTCTGAAAAGAATGCACGCAATATCTTGTTGGTAGCATTCACAGCAAGTGAAACTCCCAACAAAGAAATCTCCTTCTTCGAGAGATATTCACTCTCGAAAGAATTCTTAAAGTTTAGTTTCAGATCAGCGAGATAACGTGACTTGCCTTCTTCCAGCAGATCAAGTGTATAGGTGCTGTAATCTTTTTCCAGCTTTAAAAATTCCAGGAACTCCTGCGTGGTTTCTGAATATGTTACGGTTGATTCCATTGTTCAACTATACTTTCAATGTTTCCTTACCTTTTTCCCAGTTACATGGGCAAAGTTCATCGGTTTGCAAAGCATCCAGTACACGGATAACTTCTTTTACATTACGACCTACGTTCAGATCGTATACACTCACCCAACGAATGATACCTTGAGGATCAACAATAAACGTTGCACGGTAAGCGATCTTTTCGTTCGGCTCCAGTATACCAAGCTCTTCAGCCAATGATTTAGAAGTATCTGCAAGCATCGGGAATTTCAAATCGCGAAGGTCATCGTGATTTTTTCTCCATGCCAAGTGTACAAATTCAGAATCGGTAGAAGCACCGATCAGGTTCGCGCTACGATCGCGGAATTCACCAAAGTTTTTGTTGAACTCTGCAATTTCTGTAGGACATACGAATGTAAAATCTTTTGGCCACCAGAAGATAACAGTCCAGCGACCTTCTTCATTAATCAAGTCTTCAGAACTGATATCAAAAAATTCTTTTCCTTTTTCAAGTGATACAACAGCAGCCTTCTTAAATACCGGGAAGGGCTGACCAACTGAAAGAATACCTTTACTCATATGATTTTAAAAATTGTTTGATTGTGAATAACACAAAAATATATTTGTAAACATTATAAATCATATCGATAATACTTATCAGATTATTGGTAGTGTTTATTATAACGTTTTAACCGATCTTTGCAAACGAATGAATCTTCAGCAACTGGAATATATTATTGCCCTTGATATTCACCGAAACCATTCAAAGGCTGCGGAGCACTGTCATGTAACACAGCCAACGCTGAGCATGATGGTGAAAAAATTAGAGGACGAACTGGAAGTAAAGATCTTTCAGAAAACGCAGCCGCTCAAGCCAACACCTTCCGGAGAAATCATCATCAGTCGCGCGCGACAGATTTTACAAGAGGTAAAAAATCTGAAAGAATTTATCCGCAGTGAAAAGGATTCAATTGAAGGAGAGTTCAGGTTGGGTGTGATTCCGACCCTCGCTCCATACCTGCTTCCACGATTCCTGAATGAGTTCCTGCAAAAACATCCGGGTACATCTTTTACGGTGATGGAACTTCAGACACACGAGATCATCAATTACCTGAAAACAAACCGGCTTGATGTTGCTATACTCGTGACTCCGCTCGATGATAAAGATATTCGTGAAGTGCCTATATTTTACGAACCGATACTGCTATATACTTCCGAAAATCTGAAGTATTACCAGCAGGAAAGAATCAATCTAAAAACGCTTAGCTATGATAACCTGCTTTTGCTCGAAGAAGGTCATTGCTTTCGCGGCCAAGTGGAGAATTTATGTTCAGCAAAAAATGGCAAAGTACATCACCAGCTAAACTATCAAAGCGGATCATTTGAGACGTTGAAAGCGATGGTCGATAATAACTATGGCTATACCTTGATTCCTGAACTTGCCGTGAACAGCAAGAGTAAACATGTAAAACGATTTGTTTCACCAGAACCCGTTCGGGAAGTTAGTCTCGCAGTGCATAGTGGTTTTGTAAAAGAGAATCTTCTCTTCAAACTACGCGAAGCTATTATGAAAGTTATACCACCTCATTTCAAAAAGAACGACAAGTATATACGTGTACGTTGGGATTGATATACTATAACATAAGCACGTCTTTGTGCCGATAAAAAATGACGCAAAGGGTTTAGTGCCCTGTTATGAATGAAAGCCGTGCAAAAGCCGGCTTTTTATTTTTTGTAATTCTGACAAATTAAGTTGGCACACTTAGTTTAGCTCTCTTTCAACGTAGCTTCACGTATTTAGGAATGGCTACCCCTATTATTTCAAAACAGTGTATGGATAACGTCCCCGAGATCTTTTTTAACTTTTCAATTGTAACCTTTACACCACCTTCCGGTAACTAACACGAAAATTGACAAAAAGCGCGTATCTGATGACAGACGAACTACTTATGGAGGCCGTGAAAAACGGTGATCTTCAGCAGGTTTCTGCACTTTTTGAGCGCTATAACAAACGCATCTTCAATTTTCTGGCGCGCATGACGATGGACCGCGCATTGGCTGAAGACCTGACACAAAATGTTTTCCTGAGAATTATAAAATACAGGAACAGCTATAAAGAAGGTGCCCGGTTTCAGTCGTGGATATACCAGGTAGCCCGGAATGTTTTTTCGGATCATTACCAGGTGCACAAAAATAAGTTCTCTGATTTTGTAGACATCGAAAAAGTGAGCGACCATTTACAGGATAGTGAAGAGAATGAAACTATTCATGAACAGGAAAAACTTCTTCAAAAATCAATGTCGCTGCTCTCGGAAGAACAACGGGAGCTCTTGATACTGACTCGGTTTCAGCACATGAAATATGAAGAAGTGGCCGTCATTATGGATACAACTGTCGCGAATATAAAAGTGAAAGTGCATCGCGCGATTCTGAAACTACGCGAGCATTATTTTGAACTGGAAAAAATATAACCAAGATTTCTCTTCGGAGAGTTTTGAACTGCTTTATGAACAAGGAAACATTGGAGACACTTCTGATTGATTACATCGATGGAAAGCTTACGCACGAAGAGAAACTTCAGGTGGAGCAGGAGCTTGTTAACAACAAAGATGCATATATACTATATGAACAATTGAAGGAAGTGATGCACGCGATGGATCGCTCTTCGAAGCTCGAGCCATCAGCGTCCCTTCAGTCATCTTTCAATACATTGCTGCAAGAAGAGATCAAGGCTGTTAAAAAACCAAAAGTGATTTTTCTGCAGCCTTCCTTCTATCGCGTAGCTGCTGCAGTAACGTTGCTTATACTGGGCGCTGGTTTAGGTTACTGGATCAGTAAATATCAACGCCAGCAACAAGAGATCGCGCTCATTCAAAAGCAACTGGAAGAAAACAAGCTGATGATGATGTCGATGCTCGACAATGAGGGCTCAGCAAGTCAGCGTGTATTGGGAGCAACGGTTGCACTAAAGATGGAGCGCCCGGATGATGAAATTGTCATGGCACTTGGCAAAGCGATGAATGAAGATCCGAATACCAATGTACGCCTTGCCGCACTTGACGCCTTGAGTAAATTTAATAAAGAGCGACATGTGCGTGGTATACTGATCGCCTCGCTTGCTACACAAAAAGATCCGCTGGTTCAAATTGCTCTGATTAGAATACTGGTGGAAATGAAAGTGCAGGGTGCTGTGAAAGAATTGGAGCGTATCTCCAATGACGAAGAAGTATTGAAGGAAGTAAAAGATGAAGCACACGCAGGACTGCTAAAACTTTCCTGATAAAGAATATATAAAGCATGCTTTTCACACGCACACGAATTATAGCCGAGGCTTAAAGCTCGAGGCCGAATGTTAAGGTTGGCGTATAAGACAAAAAGACTAAGGTATACATGTCGACTTTATGCTGGATGTTTTATACTGAATGAACCTATCTCAAGTACAACGAAATTAAATTAAACGACTTACAACAATGAAAAAAGTATTTGCAACGGTAGCCCTGGCGTTTATAGCAGGGTTCATACAGGCTCAGGAATATAAATTGGCTAAAAGCACCGGACGCCTGGAAATAAAAGAAGTGAACCATGTGGAGATTGAGGGATATAGTGGAAGCGAAATTGTTTTCACTTCACGCAATGGCAAAAAAGATGATGACGAACGTGCAAAGGGCTTACGCTCTATCAGCAGCATGGGTCTTGAAGATAATACAGGTATAGGTTTGTCGGTAGTAGAAAAAGGTGGCACCATTGAAGTGCAACAACTCAAGAAAATGGATGGACCGGATATTCTTATTAAAGTTCCCAAAGGTGTTGTCGTATCCTATACGCATACATCACCGTATGGCGATGAGATTGAGTTCAAAAACTTTGAAGGCGAAATTGAAGTATCGACTGTACACAACGGTGTAGTACTCACGAACACCACCGGTCCGATGACTATAAAAACTGTTCACGGTGATATAGATGCATCTCTGAGTCCGAATATTAAAAACCCGGTATCGATCGTCTCTGTACATGGTCACGTTGATGTAGCGTTCCCGACAACAATCAAAGCCAATTTAAAATTAGGTACAGTATACGGAGAGATCTTTGTTGATCCTGATTTCAAACTTGAGATAGAGAAATCTGGTAACATGATCAAGTATAGCGATAATGTGAGTGGTAAGCTTAATGGTGGTGGCCTGGATATAAACTTGTCATCTACACATAACAATGTATACCTGCGAAAGAAATAGATCTGAAGCGCTGGCTGGTATCGGTCCGATACCAGCCAGCAATAAAGACATATCTCTTTACTATACACTAAAACTTCCTCACTATGAAAACCAATATACTGTTCGTCATAGTCGCGCTCATCGCACCGCTGAAAGACTATGCTCAAACAGCTATCAATAAATCGGTAGCTATACAACCGGGACAAAAAATAGTAATGCACTTTGATTATCCCGAGTTGGTTCGTGTCAGCACCTGGGACAAAAATGAAATCTCGATCCAGGGAACTGCCAGCATTAACAACGGAGAAAATGACGATGCATTTATACTTGAAGCGTCAACCCAGGGAAACACCGTTACCATTCGTAATCAGATTGTCAATTTAAAAGGCTTGCCACAACGCTATACCATTAAAGACGGCTCGCAAACAATCACATTTAAAAGTAAAGAAGAGTTACATAAATATCAGGAGCAGAATGGCAAAGGTAAATTTGACATGATGTCATCCGGTGTTGATATGGATATACAACTGGAGATTAAAGTTCCCCGCAATTTTGAAACGCGTATCGAATCTGTATATGGCACGGTAGAGATTAAAGAATTTATAGGTCCTCTTGCTGTAACATCAACGTATGGCGCTGTAGATGCCGCGCTTTCAGAAAAAGCAACGGGAGAGCTGAGCGCAGAAACAAACTATGGTGAGATCTATACAAACCTGGAGACCAAGTTTGGTGGTGCACCCGGCAAGCAGGAAAACTTCCACACCTATGTTTCTGCAAAACCTGGTAATGGGCCACGCTATAGCTTTGAATCAAAATATGGTAACGTGTACTTACGCAAGGCGAACTGACTCTTTCCTGATTTCAATATTGTCCTTTATAATCTTTGTATAATAAAGAGCCTGCACATTGCAGGCTCTTTTGTTTTACCTCCCTGCTATTAAAAATTTTTTAAATATTTTTTCAGAAAGTATTGTGCATTAAAAATCAATACCTACATTTGTCTATCGATTTAGTAGACAAATCAATTCTCACCAGATTGATTTTATACAGAAGGGAGTAGAGAATAGGCTCAGCGATCCCCTAGCAACCTATCAGCTGCCAAGCTGAAAAGGTGCTAATTCCTACCAATAAAAAAATTGGAACTATAAAATTTTAACTAACATGAAACACAGAAAAGAATTCTCCGTTCGTAGTAGTATGCATCCACAGGCTATCTATACAAATCGTTGCATGCACAACTGTTGTTGTTGATTCGGCCTTTTGAAATTCCCCTATTAAAATTTAAGACGAGTAAAATACATTCTCCTAAAGAGAATGTGACCGGGACTTATTGTTCCAAAAGATGAGACATGTAAATGGTTCATATACTATCAACATGTCGATGTTGAACGGATCGATTCAACATACTGCTAACTATAACAAAAACTTAAAATTTAAAATATCATGGCTACTTATAAAAAATTTACTTTCGAAGGTATATTAACAGAAGAACAAATTAATTTCTTCCAGAAGAATGGCTTCATTCATTTTGAAAAATATGCATCGCAGGAAACTGTAGACGCGATCATACAATCGACTGAGCAGGTTCAACGCAGATGGGTGAAAGAAAATGTTCAGAAAATAAATGGTGTTCCTATTAAATATGGTGTTGATGAAAATGGAGAAACCATCGTACAACGATTTGCATTTACAAATCAACATAGTGAAGCGGTTAACCAATTTGCAAATAACCCTGCACTTGATGCGCTTCGCGTTTTAATGCCCAAAGGCGCACGCCTTGGTCTTGAAGAAAAAGATGGTGTAGTGTTCAATCACTATGTAAATAGTGAAGGAAGTAATTTTTACCACATGGGCTGGCATACGGATAGCGCTCGTGATATATTTTATGGCAAGAAAGTAGCGCCTATGCTTAACATCGGTTTTTATCTCGATGACTCCACTGCTGATAAAGGTGGACTGCGTGTTTTGCCTGGCACGCATAAACAAGGACTTTGGGATCTACTCTTTCGCAAGAAATACTATTTGAATAATTATGACGACAAGAATGAAGTGCTTGTTGAAGCAAACGCTGGCGACCTGGTTATTCATGACGGAAGAATCTGGCATCGTGTGGCGCCATCACCTTTAACAGGCGCTGCAAGCCGCAGAAGAGTAATGTATATACCGATGATCGTTGGTAAATACAATCCTAAAACTGAAAAGAGTACTACTCCCCTATACCTGCACTTGTTGCCACTCGTAGGCAGTAAGAAGCACAAAAACCTGATCCCTGCTTTCAGAAGAGCAGCATAAATTTTAGAAGACGCACGCTATATTTTTGTTAGAAAAAACTACAACCATGCTTTCATTTTTTGATAAACCAATTGGTATTATTTACGGGCACTCGGAGCAATACAACCCTTTGTTTGAAAAACTTTATAACCGGGGAATTGCGTTTGACATCATTAATCCGGCGGATCATTTATATGACCCTGCCCAATACGAAGTTCCCTATAGTCTTGTATTTAACGACATGAGCTCTCCGCCATACCTCACACACAACGCACTGGGTATAGCACAGACTATAGAATATGTAAAACATGTGGAGAAGTTAAATGGTATACACAACAGCAGTAAAATAATTAATGGAGCCCGTGTTACGGAAATCCTTAGCACGAAGTCGCGGCAGCTGGCAGTATTTGCTTCGCTGGGTATATCTTTTCCGAAAACACGTGTTGTCAGCAGTATCGATCAACTGCTTGCAGCCGGCAATGAACTTAACTTTCCTATTCTTATAAAGAGTAACGGCATTAACGACCACATTGCTACGCAGCGGTTTGAGTCTATCAGTGAATTGGTCAATGTACTCATCAACGATGAATTGCGTTTGAATGGAGATAAGTCGTTGGTCGTGCAAGAGTATATTCAGCCGAAAGGAAACCATATTCTGCGAGCAGAAATTTTGAATGGCCAGGTTCTATACGCGGTAAAAGTTTTTCATGCAGGCGATCAACCCGATGCCTGGTCTATCGAAGTCAAGGCGAATATATTTACGCCGTCTATAGAGATTACCCAGGCATTGGAAAAAATTGCTCATGCGGCACTCATTGATGTTGGCAGCATTGAGTATATCATTGACCGCAAAACAAACAACGTTTACTTCTATGCTATCCGCCCACATACCAGTTCGTTGAGCATTGGTGTGGATGGTTTGGATTTTAATCCGTTCGATCAACTGACCAACTACCTGGAACAACGGCTCCAGAAAATAAAAGAAATAGCACTCACTATTTAAAAAAAAATTCGCGAATGCTTGTACATAAAATTATCCAACATATATTTGTCTATAGATTTAGTAGAGATCAAAAAAGGAACAAGTATATATTTATCTTATCAGGTTCGTGTTTGTAAGCTGATCATGTAAATCCCTTACTGATTGGTTAAAAGTAAATGGCTTCCGGATGCACCGGTCTTAAAGATTTTTTGGTGGAATTTCTCTAAAGACATTGGTGCATTCCGTAGCCGCCAATCCTCTGGCCGTTAACCGTAATCCTTCTACATCAATCACCGGGAATCTCACTTCCTCTCTGATCGTTTGCTCCCGTATTTTTACTTTCTATCTATTGCAGAGTTGATTACATTTATAAGGTTTTAATAAAATCATTCTTCTAAAAATGGATACGACTACAGCGCAGACTATAGGTACAAAGAAAAGCGTTTCACTACACGAAGATTGGACGGCCGTTATATTGGGAGGAATCACCATCCTGTTTTCGCTTGTCTTGTTTATTATTCCAACACCATCCTTCTCCTGGAAAGAGGGCCATGATCTTACCAAAAAAATATTTTCCACTCATAATATAGGGAGTATTGGTGCACAGTTCATATATACTTTCCTGATTGCCATAGTGGGTGCATTGCTCACCGGAAAACCATGGAAGAATTTCCTGATCGTTTTTCCTATACTATATATCTTAACCATAATCGCAGTGTTACTGGCAGGTAACAGTGCGATAAAATCACTTAACCTGGAAGCTGTAATCTTCAGCTTATCCATCGGCTTGTTGATCAGCAATACCATCAATCTTCCCGAGTGGTTTCGCGCAACGCTTTCTACAGAGTTATTTGTAAAGATTGGTCTTGTATTGCTGGGCACCGGTGTAATCTTTTCAGACATTCTTAAGGCGGGTGCGCTTGGCCTTGTTCAGGCTCTAGCCGTTGTACTCAGTGTATGGTACTTCGCATATTGGGTTTGTAAAAAATTCAAACTAGACGATGAATTAACCATGATGATTTCAAGTGCTGTATCGATCTGTGGGGTATCCGCTGCTATAGCAACCGCAGGAGCTATACAGGGAGATTCAAAAAAACTGTCATATGTCATTTCATTGGTATTGATTGTAGCTATCCCCATGATGATTTTCATGCCCTATATCGCCAACTATTTTCACTTTTCGCAGGAGGTAACCGGTGCATGGCTTGGTGGAAGTATAGATACAACGGGTGCAGTAGTGGCCTCTGGTACATTGGTGGGCGAAACTGCATTAAAGATCAGCACCATTGTAAAATTCTCGCAAAATGTTTTACTGGGTGTAGCAGCTTTTGTGATCAGTATATATTGGACCTATACCGGCAAAAGTCAGGCGGATGGCAAAGTAACAAAACCTTCGTTGGGATTAATCTGGGAGCGCTTTCCGAAATTTGTCATCGGATTTGTAGCGGCATCGCTCATCTTCTCTTTTGCGCTTAGTCCTGAAGCTGTGAGTTCTGTAAAAGATAGTTTGAAGAGTATACAAACGCTTTGGTTCGTACTTGCCTTTACCAGCATCGGACTGGAAACAAAGTTCTCAGACTTGTTCAACGAAAATAGCAAAAAGCCCTTATACGCTTTCCTGATCGCACAAGGGTTCAACATTATTGTCACGCTGATTATAGCGTATCTCCTCTTCAGTTAACATACTATATAAGGAATCACGTAGTGCTATAAACATCAAGATTCAACGGCTATATCGGCTTTATGGTGCGATATAGCCGTTTTTTTCTATTGCCTGCTGGTCGTTAGGCCTGTCATTCTTAAATAAATCCCTTAACTCTATTGACTTAGTAGGAAATAGTTCTACTTTTGCCATAAATCTACCAATACTATAGAGTTAAAATTGTATGAAAAGATACTACCACCAGGTTCTCGTTTTATTTTTTCTCATCTCAGCCAGCTCCCTCGCACAGGCACAAAATCAAATCAGCGGAAGCATCACCGATGGTGAAACACAGGATGCTCTTCCCGGTGTAAACATCGCTGTAAAAGGTACTGTGCTTGGTACAGTAACAGATGCATCCGGTAAGTTCTCACTTACTGTCAAGCAACTTCCGGTTACGTTGATGGCTTCTTTCGTAGGGTATAGAACAGAAGAAATTACTGTGTCATCACCCAATGATGTAATCAACCTGAAATTAAATCCAAGTGCTTTACTAGGCGAAGAAGTTGTGATCACTGCTTCACGCGTAGAAGAGTCTCAACTTAAATCTCCTGTAGCCATAGAAAAACTGGATATACGGGCGATCAGAGAAACACCGGCTCCAAGTTTTTATGATGCCCTTGAAAATGTAAAGGGTGTGCAGATGACAACTTCGAGTATCACTTTTAAAGTACCGAACACCAGAGGATTTAATATACCCAACAACTTTCGTTTCGTGCAGGTTGTAGATGGTGTTGATATGCAAGCCGCTACACTTGGTGTACCACTGGGAAATGCCATCGGCCCGACAGAGCTCGATATAGAAAGCGTTGAGATAACACCTGGTGCTGCCTCTGCCCTATATGGTATGAATGCAATCAACGGTATGGCTAACCTCATTACCAAAAGTCCATTTTTATACCAGGGTCTAAGTATATATCAGAAGACGGGTGTAAACCATGTAGATGGTATAGATTACGATCCCAGTGTTTTAACGGAGACAGCAGTCCGCTATGCAAAAGCATTCAATAATAAATTCGCTTTTAAAATAAATGCAAGTTACCTGCGTGCTACTGACTGGCGTGGAAATACAAAAACGGATCAGAATCCAAACGGAACAGCAGGCACAGGTAATCCTTCCTATCCCGAACTAAATGTAGCCGATCATCCTGCTTATGATGCCTGGAATAAATATGGTGATGACAGTGGTAGCAACGCTGTTACAGTGAGTGGTATAAACTATGACGGGGTAGCTAATCAATCTTTTGTTGTAAGAAGAACTGGCTATTGGGAAAAAGATCTTGTCCCTGGCAAGGTTGACAATATAAAAGTTGATGCTGCGCTTCACTATAAAATCGGAAGTAACGCTGAATTAAGCTATAGCTATAGATTTGGTTTACTCGATGGTTTATTTCAACGCGGTAATAAAATACAACTTGATAACACGAGGGTACAAAATCACAAGCTTGAATTGAAAGGTGCTAACTACTCCATTCGTTCGTATGTTTCTCTTGAGAATACAGGAGACTCTTACAACCTGAAACCATTGTCTGATAACCTTGATCTTTCACATCTTTCGAATAACGCATGGCGTGATAAATTTAAAGCTTCACTGCAGGGTACACTCAATGCGAATCCGGATATAGAGTTGGCAGAAGCCATGCGAATTGCAAGAGCTGCTGCCGATGCTGGCCGATACGAGCCGGGTACATATCGCTTTGACTCTATGAAGAATGTGATCAAAGGTATCAACAACTGGGATCACATCAGCGCTGTTCCTACCGGTACATCTTCCGGTGGTGCAAAGCTTCACCAGATGAGTCGCATGTATCACACCGATGCTCAGTGGGATCTTTCCAAAAAAGTGAAGTTCATCGACCTGTTGGTTGGCGCTGATCTTCGTGTATATGAAATTATACCGGATGGAAATAACTTCGTTGACTTCAAAAGACCGGTTGCCGAACGCAATACTCCATTAGAAGATGGCAGCTATGGAAGCAATGTACACTATACCAAATATGGCTTCTTCACACAGATAACAAAAACATTGTTCAACGAAAAATTGAAACTGTTTGGATCCCTTCGCCTCGATCATAACCTTGAATTCAATCCAAAAATAAATCCACGCATTGCTGCAGTATATACTGTAGCGGAGAAGCATAACTTCCGTGCATCCTTTCAGAATGGTTTCCGCTTCCCTTCTTTATTCGAAGCGTTATCTTTTGTGAATAATGGAAATATCAGACGCGTGGGTGGATTGTCCTATATCAATGAAGGTTTGAACTACCTGGACAATTCCTATACTCTTGCATCGATCAATACATTCAATGCCGCTGTAAACGCGGATGTAAAGGCTGGTCTTACTACCAACGATGCGGCTTTTAAAAACAGAGCTCTGCTTCAGAATACCAATTTGTCTCCAACTCGCCCGGAGCGTATTAACTCCTTCGAAGTAGGATATAAAAGCGTATTGTTCAACAACACACTGGTAATCGACATTGATGCCTATACCAATGTATACGATGGCTTTTTAGGACAAGTAGAAGTTGCTGTGCCATACCTTGCAGATGCTACCGGTAAATATCCTGATCCTGCAAAACAGGTTGAAGTAGGAACCGATGATGCTGTTATCTCTATGCTTGCAGCAAACAGAACACCTCGTCAGGTTCGCTATCGTGTATATACCAATGCGAAACAGAAGTATAAGAACTACGGCTCTTCACTCGGTGTAACCTATAACTTCTACAAGAAATTTACGATCTCCGGAAATGTAAACTATAACAACATTTCGAAGAACAAAGAGAAAGATGTATTCGTTACCGGCTTCAACACACCGACTTGGGCAACCAACATTTCGTTTGGAAATCGTGAAGTGATCACCAACCTGGGCTTTAACATTGTGTGGAGATGGCAAGAGTCGTTCCTGTGGGAAAGCCCATTGGCGAACGGATCGATCCCTGCGTATAGCACCGTGGATGCACAGGTTACGTATCGCCTGCCAGCCATCAAGACCAGTGTGAAAGTAGGTGGAACAAACTTATTCAACAATCGCTATATCCAGTATGCGGCAGGTCCTACGATCGGAGGACTATACTATGTATCCGTTACACTGGATGGTTTGTTAACAAAATAACCCGGGCGGAAATTTCTTCCACGACTATCACTTCATCATGAATGTCTGAAAGAAATTTAAAGGGCAAAAAGTCCGGGTATGTATTCTGGTTGTAAAGCTTGCTGTCTATAACAGGACAGCAAGCTTTTTTATAGGGAGCAATCGTTGGCTGGCATAATTCTTTAAAGTTTATACCGGGGTGATGGGAGAAAGAAAATAGCGAGAGGCAATCATCACTCCTGTCTCCAAGCTCCAACCTTATCCTTTCAAAAGAAGCAGAAGATACTGGCTGCTATGCCGGTGATGGCATCCGTGATTTTTTTGGAATGCTATTTATTTTATCTTCACGCACTTTAATTTACAGATTAACATTTGAATGGCACTCCTGGAAAAACAACTTTACGTTAAGAAGTCAACGATCCCCAATGCGGGAAAAGGTTTATTCACTAAAAAATTTATACCGAAGGGCGCACGTGTACTGGAGTATAAGGGTATAATCTCCACCTGGAAAGACGTTAAAGATGAAGATGGCCGTAATGGCTATATCTTTTATGTGAAGCGTCATCATGTGATCAACGCAGCGCCTACGCTAAAAGCATTGGCGCGCTATGCGAATGATGCAAACGGACTGACCAAGGTAAAAGGTCTTAAAAACAATTGTGATTATGAAACTGAAGATCTGCGAGCGTTTATCGTTGCTCTCAGAGATATACCAGCAGGTTCTGAGATCCTTGTAGACTACGGAAAAGATTACTGGAAAGTAATTCGTGAGAACCGGAAACTCTGGGCTAAAGAGGCTAAAGACAAAGAGAAGAAGGAAATAGCGAAGGCTAAAAAAGAAGCAGCGAAAGCGAAGAAAGCTGAAGCCAAAGCCAAAAAGAACGGCAAAACTTCCAAGCATGCCGGCAAAGTGAATGCGCGCAAAGTAAAGAAGACGGCTGGCAAGCGCGTAGCAGCTTAAGTCTATATCAACTATTGCCTCGGAATTAATCCGGGGCAATAGCTATATATACCTATCAGAAACCTCGCTCCAATTCCTGGAGCCGCTGCCGGGCGCTGGCAGCATATAGATCAAATCCCTGACGTATTGCTTCTTCAGCGTAAGCTTTCAGCAAGCGATATGAATTTCCGTTAACCTGTATAGCTTCCGAAAGAATTGTATAAGGCTTCATACTTTTAGCATCCTTCTCGCGGAAAAAATCGGCTGCGGCCAATATACCTTCTTCGAAGTAGGGATTATAGCGGCTTACAATTTCAAAGTTCTTTCCGGCATTCAATGTATCGCCATTGGATGCGTTGATCAATGCCGTATACAGAATCTTCTCCAATGTACGCGATCCGTTAAATTCAACACCCTTGTTAATCTGTGTTGCCAGTGACCGCAGCTCCAGACGTGATGCCAGCATTCGTAATTCAAAGTGCTGTACATTTTCATATAGTGTTTTATCCGTCAACTCCAGGCCTGCAATGCGATTGAAGAATCGTATAGCCGGTACATATTGTTCAGCCCTATAATACTTGTTACTGATGTCGAGTAAAGCCTGGGCCTTATAGTTTGCATTCTGAAATGTATTTACAAGGCGGTCGAACACAATAGAATCGCGCAGGCTGATGCGATAGCGACAGAATTGATATTTCTCTGCATCTGTTAAGGATATAGCTTCCTGTGTCGACAGTGTTAATATCTTTCTGATACGCGTTGCAATTTTTTGCTGTGCTTCATCTTTCCCGGCAGCCACTGTGTCCCAGGCTACCAACGCATCGGGTATACGCGAAGCTTCGGTGAGTGCAATGGCGTGATAGAAACGCGCGTCTTTATAATCATACGTATCAGCATAACTAAAATAATCAGCAGCAACAGCAGGATTGGCTTGCTCCAGAGCCCAAAGTCCCATGATATAATTATACTTTCCCTGGTTGGCTTGGCCCAGGTATAGTTGTTCCGCCATGATCTCAAGTGCCTTGGCTACATTTCCCTGGTGATAAAACGCATAGGCCAGCGCAGATTTCAATGAGATGCTATAGTCTACATTCATAGTATCGGACGCAATGGTGTAGGCACGTTTTGTAAAGGCGGTGTCCAATGTCTTTGCGTTCTTAATGATATAGTTATTCATTAAAGTAGCAGACTTTAAATCCAATATGCGCACTGCGAGCGGGTCGTTCTTTACGGTTAGTGGCTGGCCATACAAGGATGATAACGCCAATGCATTTGCCATCGTAGCCGATGAATTGGTATTGAAAACACCGAGGATAGAATCGGCTTGCAGGGGAAGCAATTCACCGGTAGCCATAGCAAAGAAGTTTGTCTCAGCAGCATCTTTGGAAACATCATGTTCACGAGCCTTGCTGAAATATACCAGGGCAGAATCCAGGTTATGTACTTTAGCATATGCTAAGCCGAGGTTGTTGGCAATCGTACCGGACTCCGGCATAATCCTAATGCCATTATGATATTGTTCTATAGCATCGAATACTTCATTCTGCCATATTAAAATGTTTCCGGCATTGGCAAGTGAATATTCAGATGCCCTCTTAAAATTGGCAGCGTTATAATTTTCCTGAGCACCTTCAAAATTGAAACGCATTCCTTTTATAACTCCCAAAGCGTAGTTCGAGCGATGATTTCCTGCGCCCTGCGCTCTTCCCTGATCGTAGAATGATTCCGTGTATACTTCGTTGCCTTGCAATGCATATAGGTCACCCGCGCTGTTGTAGAATCCAGCCATACCGTTGTATACATAGCCTTTCCAATCGGATACGAATATAAAGGCGAGCATGGCAATCAGTCCTGCAAAGCGATACGTGAAGTATGGCATCCGGTTCGGCTTATACAGGATTTTGTAGATGGGCATATTCTGCGCCAGCATCACGATATAGTTCGAAAACACATAGGTGAGGAAAATGATACCAAAGCCTGCATGGCTAAAGATTATAACATCACGGATGATCTTCAGAGCAGGATCATTGGCATTGCCCAATAGCTGTCCCGTGGTAGCAAAACATATTGCACCCATCGCCAGGTAGAAGTATGCTCCGAATGGATAAAACGAAAGCACATTTCCATATATAGCTTCTCTGCCACGATATCCCCAGATGCCCAATATAGCAGAGATCGTCAACAGCAAGTAAAGATTGATGTATATAAAATTCCACCGGATAACATCCATTTCATGCAGCGCAGTTATGACAACGTTCGCCATGTAGATGACACTGATGATGGAAAGATGTCGTAAGCTTTTAGAAGACCCCTGGCTGATTACGTTGATGAATGCTGCAAGTACCTCGTGGGCGATCATGATAATAAACAATACTGAAATGATCAGGCCCGGTGTATATCCCGTGAGGGTAAGGTGATACAAGGGATATTCTACTTCAGAAAAAAATGCAACTGTCAGCGCTAACAGTAACGTGATGCTCGCAAACAGCAGTAACCGTTTCATGAACGATACCGAAGTTTTAAAGCGGTTAAAATAAAACGCGGGCACTATATATAGCACTAACGCCATCACTACCGGTATGCGGTTAAACTGACCGAATATACCCAACACCTCGAGCCGGAGACTTACTACAAAAAGAATGAACAGTGCCATTCCGAAGAAATACCAGAAGCGCTCAATGGTGGTAATGACGGTAAGCAGTATAATCGCGCTGGCGATAAGAACAAACAGGAATATATAGGATGCCGTTGTATTCGGTTCAACACTACTACCGTTAAAGTATTCCAGTATGGTATAGCTCTCGGCTGGTATATTTAGTACAAAAGGTCCCAGCCGGAAATTATGGACGGTCGTTTCAACCGTTCTTTGCTCTTGTATGGTATCCCAATGTATAACACCATCAACTCCCTGAAAATACGAAAACCACAAAAAGAATAAGGAGAGGAAAAATACAGCGGCAGTGGCGTAGCCGATCCAGCGATAATCTTTCAGCCAATTCTTCCAGAAGAAAAGTGATTGCATTTTGGTTACAGAATCAAATGTTAAAGCGTACAAGTTTAAAAAAATAAACCCGGAAGGCTTTCACAATCTTCCGGGTTCACTCCTCAACAGGAAACGATTATTCCAATACTTTTGGTACTCTGAAATAGTCGGAATCTTTTTTAGGTGCATTGCGCAGCGCACGTTCATGGCTCAGGTGTTCTTTCACCTCGTCTTCACGCAGTGCATTTATTTCGTGGCTCATGGTAGTAAGCGGTTCAACACCATCTGTGTTTACTTCCTTCAGTTTCTCAACCCAATCTACAATGGCGGTCATGTCTTTCATCATCTTCTCGGCATCCTTCTCATCAAATTCAAGACGTGAAAGGTGAGCGATTTTATCCAGCAGGGCGCGATCTATATTCATTATTTATGATGTTCGTTGGTATATGCAGATTTGCTAAATTCCTTTTCAATTCCTCATCAATAATCCGGAACACTTTTTCCTTCAAAGAATCTACGTCTTGCAACGTAAGCCCGGTCGTTTCAATGGGCTCATGAAAGATGACTTTAAGCGGATGCCAGTGTAACAGAAACTGATCAGCGGGCAAAATTATCCAATTATATGGAATGGTGACAGGTACAATGGCAATTTGTTTCTCGATCGCGATGCGAAATGCTCCGTCCTTAAAACGTCCCATCACCGGATCGCGTTCTGTTACCACCCCTCCTTCCGGAAAGATTACAAGGCTTTTTCCCTCATCAACGGCTTCGAGCGACCGCTTCACAGAGGTATAGCGGCTTTTTAGTTTATTCCGATCTACGGTAATATGAAGCTTGCCGTACATATAGCCAAAGAGTGGAATTTTTTGTATTTCATTCTTCCCGACAAAAATGGTGTTGTAATGATTCAACCCCGCGGTAGGAATGTCCATATATGAAAAATGATTCGGACAAAAGATGTACTGCTTTTTTGGATCCGGTTTCTTTCTGTACTCTACCCGGAAAGGAATAAATACAAAGAACAATAGCAGTCGCGCCCACCAGCGATTGATGATGCCGGTTAGTTTGTACTGACTGGGGAAAATAATTGGAATCAGCAGAAACGGAAATAAGAGCAGGAACAGTATGGCAAACACCAGCACCCCGTAGGAGGTATGTATAACTCGCAGTATTTTCATGATCTTACCTCACCTGACGCTTCAAAGAAATCATCTTTGAAAATCACATCTATAAAAATAATTAACTGGCTGAATTTATTCTATTCCCAAGAGTAAAT
Source organism: Ohtaekwangia koreensis (assembly GCF_900167975.1). Taxonomy (GTDB): domain Bacteria; phylum Bacteroidota; class Bacteroidia; order Cytophagales; family Cyclobacteriaceae; genus Ohtaekwangia; species Ohtaekwangia koreensis. Next base: position 236,422 of record NZ_FUZU01000005.1, on the reverse strand, counting down.
ATTCCCGGTTTCCGCATTATGTTTTCTGGAAAATTCTGTTAACAAACCAAACGCATAACGCACAGAACAAGACCCTTCAACACGCAGCATTTTTATAAACGCTACTATCTATAGTCTTCATTATCGGTTAATCTTGCTCTGCTTTGGGATTACGATCAGTTCGGTCTGCCGCCCATCGATATAGCGGAAACCGGTTTCATCAAAATATCCATCCTCTTCAAGCTTGATCTGAATATCTTTTTTCCATTCAGCAATAGATACTGTAACGTTTAGCTCGATGGAATACGCGGTGTTATAGTATAGCGGATAATCGCCTTGCACCAGTACACCTTGCTGCATATCCCACATACCAATAGTTGGACCAGCAGCGTGTCCGTGATAACCGATAGGATGAGTATATATAGAAGGACGTAATCCCTCATCTATAGCTTGCTTGCGCGATTCCGACAGCATGGCGTTGCCACTTTTTCCCAACACAAAACTGTGGGTGAGTATATCTTGTAATCTGTTTCCTTTCGCCAATGCACTCTTCAAATATTCAGGTGCATCGGTTTCACCAGGTTTTAATATATAGGCATGTTGTTGTGTATCGGTATTGAGCCGCAGGTATGTAATACCAAAATCAACGTGCAGCAAATCACCGGGCATGATCACCACCGGTTGTGGACGCCTTGCAAATATAGCCTCCGGTTCATTTCGCTGAATCGATACGGAAGGATGAAACCAGGTATCGAGCTTTAATTCTTTTATACGTTCCCGGTACCACCACACTACATCTTCGGTTGTGGTTACACCGGGTTGAATAACTTTATCAGAGAAGCCTTCCTGAATGATATCATGTGCTATACGACAGATCTGCGGATAGATCACCATCTCACGTTCGCTTCGCGTTTCAAGCCAGCCTATAGCAAGCCTTTCGGCAGATATAACACGTGTATGGAATTTTTTATTCAACGCGTTCAGCACCTGATCATAATCGTTAGCAGATATACCATCGGCATGACCAAAGTGTTCTGATTTATTCAATGCAATCTTCCTGGGATTTCGTTCTTCTATAATTCTGGCGAGTTGCTTCCATTGATCCGGTTCGCTATCGGGATCCCAGGCGCGCTTGAAAACTTTACCAACATCGTAACGTGATACGGCAAGGTATTCAACCTCTTTATCAGCACCGCGATCGAATACAACCAGCATGGTTGTTCTGCGTGCAGCCATCCACGTTGCAGGCAATAATGTTTCTATTACCGGGTCTTCATTGTACTCGCGAGAGATCACCACCCACATATCTATACCTTCCCTGCGCATCAGTTTCGGGAGAACCGTATGCAGGCGGTCGTCAAGTAAATCATCGATCACTTTTGCTTGCTCGCGCTGCGAAAGAATTACAGGCGTCTGCGCTGCCGCTGAAGATACAAAGGCTATACATGCCGCTACGAGTAAATACCTGATCATATATATAGTTTACCGGATATCAATAATGCATCGCTCGTTCTTCAACAGTTCAATCGCTTCTGGCATTTCTATTCCAGACTTCGCATCATCCAATGCTTCGCGTATCCTGGTTTTGATTTCCTTCATGCGCAGTGCCTCCACAAAACGTCTTACCTGCTCTTCACTTTCCAGTGTAAGCTTTGGAACCTTCGTAGGTTTGTCATCATCACCTTTTGCCACCATGGTAAAATACGATGAGTTGGTATGTGTGATGGTACCGAGTTTCACATTCTGTGCTTCTACACGAATGCCAACGATCATGGAAGAATTACCAACATAGTTGACCGAGGCATGTAATGATACCAGTTCCCCTACCTCTACCGGCTGAAGAAATTCCACTCTGTCAACGGATACAGTTACACAATACGCACCAGCGTGTTTACTCGAACAGGCATAAGCAACTTTATCCATCAAGGAGAGTAAAATGCCTCCGTGAATTTTTCCACCAAAGTTGGCGTACGAAGGGATCATCAATTCAGTAATCGTAGTTTGGGAGGAGCGGACAGGTTTGATTTCGATCATGGCAAATTCAATATTCGGTGAAATATAGTAAGGTTAATTGTTATACGTTAGCCGTAAACTATTTAAAGTTAAACGCTATTCGTTATTTGTTCAGCAGGAGTCAGAGTATATATACGTTATACACCACCCATTATCGATGTGGAAGTATACTCATAAAGATAACTTTCAGTATAGAATGTTTTAACCGCCAACGGCTAAACGTCTGTCCATAGACCACTTTAGACGAAGGAACATGGCAATGGCAGTAAGCGTAAGTCCTATGAGAAGTCCCATCCAGATGCCGATAGCCTGGTAATCGGTTTTGAAACCAAGCCAATAGCCGAGAGGCAAACCAATCACCCAGTATGAAATGAAAATAAAGAAGGACGGTATTTTTACATCCTGCAGTCCACGTAACGCAGAGGCGCAGACTACTTGTGCGCCATCGGATAATTGGAATATAGCAGCCACAATCAACAACGATGCTGCGATCGGAATCACCGTAGGGTCATTTACATAAAGGGTAGGCAACCAGTTATTCGCTATAATAAATATAGCTGCCGTGATACTCATAAAGAGAAGTGCCATGCCCAACAATGTATAGGCCGCGAGGCGCATATTCTTATAATCACGTGCTCCGGAAAAATATCCAACCCGAATGGTTGCTGCAGTGCCAAGCCCGGCTGTAGTCATATAGCTTAGTGTTGCCAGATTGATGGCGATCTGGTGCGCAGCTTGTGTTTTTGTTCCCAGCCAACCCATCATGACCAGGGAAAAATCAAATGCTGCGGCTTCAAATATAAATTGGACACCACTGGGGATACCGAGGTGCAACATCTTTGAAAAAAGCTTCTTTGAATAGTTACCCCACGAGAACGCTGCACGAAACTTCCGGAAGGAAGGAATATAGTATATATATACGGCGATGGCAATCGCCATAAAAATCCGCGAGATAAACGTTGCCCACGCGGCACCAATCAATCCGAAAGCAGGAGAACCTGCGTGACCATACACCAGTATATAATTCAGGATCACATTTAATATGTTCGCCAGGATCATCACGACTAACGCTACACGTGTATTGGACAATCCTTCAGCAAATTGTTTATAGCTCTGGAAGACCATCATCGGTACCAGTGAAAACGCCACGATGCTTAAAAAGGGAATCGCGCGTTCTACAACTTCCACAGGTTGATTGATGTGATACAAAACATTCTTTCCAATCTCCACTACGCCAATCAAAATAAAAGCATTGATCACATTGATGACGAGTCCGTGGCGAAGCGTCTCGACGATATCTGTATCGTTGTTCTCACCTTGTGCTGCGGCCACCAACGGTGTTATAGCAAACGACACTCCTATACCAAAGAGCATGAATACGTTAAACACAACAACAGCTAAACCCGCTGCTGCCAGCGACTCTGCATTGAGGTGCCCTACCATCATGGTATCTGTAACACTCATCATAACATGCCCGAGGTTACTGAGCATGACGGGATAAGCCAGGTGAAAGTTCTCTTTGAAGTGTGTGCGAATGGTCATGGGATATATAGATGTGTGCTGCCGAATTTGTTCGTGGCCATTATACGGCAACCAACACCTTACGGTTTATGGATTTGATATATAGGTGAGCTTAAGCTTGAAGTTTGTATCAGATTTTTTTCAATCTCCCCAACGTCAGCAAGCCGATAACGCTTAGGCTGTCCGTTATCTCTCCGCGCATCACCATGTCAATGGCTTCCTGCAGCGGCAGCTTCCATACTTTCAGGTCTGCTTCTGTTTCTTCCAGGTTGTTTACACCATACTCCAGGTCCTCCGCCAAAAACAAAAAGCCTTCTTCATCGGTCACGGAGTTGGAAGTATGAAGACGCGCAATCCTTGTCCACTTCTTTGCAGTGATGCCCGTCTCCTCCTGGAGTTCACGCTTTGCAGCATCCAGCGGATCTTCTGATAATGGAGCACCGCCCTCCGGAATCTCCCATTGAAATTCATTCAGGGTATAACGGAATTGTCCAACCAGCCAGGTATTCCCTTCATGATCAACCGGAATTACACCAATCGCTTTATTTCTGAAATGAACTTTGCCATAAATACCTTTTCCTCCGGAAGGATTCAGCACCTGGTATTCCGTTACCTGTATCCAACGGTTCTCATATTTTTCTTCACCAGATAAAGTGGTCCAAGGATTTTTTATTTCTTTCTGATTCATGAGATTTCCCAATTAGCTTTTTCGCAGATGAAGATTTTAAACCGGAGTCAAAAGTTGAACGCCAAAGCTATTCGATTTCTTTTTTGTATGAAATCAAATCTATTTTAAGTTTGTGAAACGTTAACGGTTAAGCGTTATTCGTGAATTGTTATCCGTGCAGAAAATATAAACGAGTAACGATCACCATTAACGTTAACGGGTAACCAATAACGTATAACTTCTACCGATGCTACGATCATCCTTTACGAAAGACTTAACCGAAGCGGGCTGCGATGAAGCAGGACGTGGTTGTCTTGCAGGACCTGTGGTAGCTGCTGCTGTTATACTTCCGAAAAAATACAGGCATAAATTACTGAACGATTCCAAGCAGCTGAAGAGAGAAGCGCGGGAAGAATTGCGATATGAAATTCAAAAGGTTGCTATAGCCTGGGCTGTTGGCGAAGTGAGTCACGAAGAAATCGATCAGATCAATATTTTAAATGCATCGTTCAAAGCCATGCACCTTGCATTGGACAAGCTGAATGAGTCACCACAGTTATTGCTTATTGACGGCAATCGTTTCAAACCCTATCGGGATATACGTCATGAATGTATCATCAAAGGCGATGCAACGTATTTGTCTATTGCCGCTGCATCGGTGTTGGCAAAAACATATCGTGATGACCTGATGCAGAATCTTGCGAATCAATTTCCGGGTTATGGATGGGAAACGAATGTAGGCTATCCAACCGAAGCACATCGCGATGGTATCAAACAATTTGGAGTCACACCGTATCATCGAAGATCTTTTACATTGCTGCCTGAGCAGCTCGAACTTTTCTAAAGCAGCACAACCAATAGTGCACACATACTACCTCTCATCCCCAATAAATTTCAGGTTCAAATGCAATCGTTATATATTTATCAACAACACTGACCCTGAATCGAATGTTGAAGAGAATACTTTTTCTGCTTCTAGCAGTACATACTTGCTTTGCGTATTGTCAAACCACGCCTGCTGAAAATGCTGACGCACTCCGGTTGCTGGATGAATGGTTCAAAGCGCAGGCTGAATACGATAACTTACCCGGCATTTCCGTAGGGATTGTAAAAGATCAGGAACTCCTCTGGAGTAAAGGTTATGGTAAAGCAGATATAGCCAAGAATATTCCGGCTCAGGCCAACACTATATATAGCGTCTGCTCGATTTCAAAACTGTTTACAGCGGTTGCCATTATGCAACTGCGTGACGCAGGCAAACTTCGGTTAGATGATGAAGTGTCTGCAGTGTTACCCTGGTTTAACATCAAGCAATCTTCTGCTGATAGCGGCCCTATCACCATTCGATCTTTACTAACGCATTCATCCGGTCTGCCACGTGAATCTGATTTTCCATATTGGACGGACTCTAACTTCCCCACGAAAGAACAGGTCATTCAAAAATTAAAAGAACAACAAACGCTTTATCCTGCATCAACGTATTTTCAATATAGCAACCTGGGGATCACACTACTTGGATATATAGTGGAAGAAATTTCAGGACTTTCATACGATGAATATATAAACAAAAATATAATCAAGCCGCTTCAACTTTCCGACACGCGCACGTACTTTCCTAAAGAGTTGTGGCAGGGAAGAATGGCTACAGGCTATAGCGATGAAAGCAGAAAAGGCGAGCGCAGAATGCTCGATAAATTTGATACCAAAGGACTGGCTGCTGCAGCAGGATTAACCTCTACTGTAGATGACCTCGCGCGTTTTGCTTCATGGCAGTTTCGCTTGCTGAAGAATGGTGGCACCGAGATTTTAAAATCGTCAACGCTTCGTGAAATGTATAACGTTCACTTTATGGATCCGAACTGGCGTACTTCATGGGGACTTGGCTTCACGGTTGCACAGGTAGATGGAAAGACCTATGTAAGTCATGGTGGATATTGCCCGGGATATCAAACCCTCATCATGATCAATCCAAAAGATAAACTTGCATTTATAGTCATGATCAATGCTATAGGCACAGATCCGAATAAATACTTTGAAGCGATGCGCACAGTATATGCCAAAGGTATTGATGAGAAACCTACGGAGAAGAAAGTAGACCTTGATCAATATAGCGGCTCCTATGGTTTTAAACCCTGGGGTGGCGAACTGATCATTTCGCCATGGGGCGATAAACTCGCGATGGTATATATGCCAAACGATAATCCTAAAAATATGATCCTGCTAAAGTATATAAAGGAAGATACCTTCAGGCGCATTCGTGATGATGGAGAACTGGGCGAAGAAATTACGTTCGAACGCGACAAAGCCGGTAAGATTGTTAAAATGTGGCGAAGCAGCAATTACAGATTGAAACTAAAGTAATATCTCAAGCTCAAAGCAGGAGAGCGTCCACTACAAAATATATAGCTTAATGTTTTAAAATATAAAGTCCTTTCGCCTCGGTGAAGGGACTTTTTTTATGTAATGTATTGAACTGCAGGCAATCTTAATTTGTATAGTATTCGCTTGATAAAAAATTATAACTTGACGGCAGAAAAATCACTATGTGTCTGATCTTCTTCTCTGTTCAAAATCATCCAACCTATAAATTAATTATTGCGGCCAATCGTGATGAGTTTTATAACCGTAAGACTGCGCCTGCCGCGTATTGGGAAGATCATCCTGAGATTTTAGGCGGGCGCGATCTTGAGGCGGGTGGTACATGGATGGCTATGACAAAGTCTGGAAAGATCAGCATGCTGACCAATTATCGTGACCCGCTCAACATCGATCCAAAGGCACCATCGCGTGGTCAGTTAATAACCGATTACCTGCTGTCGGATGAAGGACCGGAAGAATATCTGAAACGGATTGAGAAAAATGGCAAAGTATATAACGGATTCAATCTGTTAGCGGGAAGCGTCAACGAGTTATGGTATTATTCGAACTATAAAGAAGGCGTTGATAAAATTGCTCCCGGCTTTTATGGCATCAGCAATCACCTTCTGGAAACCCCGTGGCCTAAAGTGGTGCGTGGCAAAGAGAAATTCAAACCGCTGTTGCTTCAGCAATACATTGATCCAAAAGATGTTTTTGATATTCTGTATGACGATGCTATAGCAGAAGATGAACGGCTTCCGAATACAGGGTTAACCATCGAACGCGAACGAGCGTTGTCTTCTATGTTTATTAAAACTGAAAATTACGGGTCGAGATGTTCTACTGTTGTACTAGTGGATCACGACAATCATGTATTTTTCAGTGAGCGTGTATATGACCTTAAAACCTTTCAGTTCGCCACGCAAACCTTTCAGTTCACAACAGAAACGGTATAGGTATATAGATCCGCGAAAGCAAGTTGAAAAGTTTTTGTAAACTACGGTATGAAGAAAGACAATACACCTTTCGCGCTAAAAGTTGTGCGCTGGATTTTCCCAAGGGTTGAGCGTATTGCGCCTTCACTTGCACACCAGTACTTCGCCCGGTTATTCTTTACTCCGTTGCGTTATCCAACTCCTGAGAAGGAAAGAAAAGCGGAGACGTTCAGTGAAAAATTTTCATTCGACATCGAAAACAAAAAAGTACAAGCCTATAGATGGGGCAACAGCCCGCGCTATGTTCTTGTCGTGCACGGATGGGCTGGACGCGGAACGCAATTCAGACGATTCGTTAAACCCTTGCTTGCAGCAGAATATAGTGTAATCGGTTTTGACGCTCCTGCTCATGGAAATTCGGAAGGCAAACGCACCACCATTCTTGAATTCGAACAGGTGCTAAAAAAAATATATGAACTGAAAGGACAGCCTGATGCCATCCTTGCGCATTCATTTGGTGGTGGGGCTGCACTATACTCTGCCTTGAACGGACTGCCTATAAAAAAGCTGATCAACATTGCAAGTCCCACGATCGGCGATGAAATTATCAAGAGTTTCCTCAAGGCTGTTAATGCCTCGCAGGGTACAGCTGCTTTTTTCAAGGATTTTATAATGAAGACCTATGGTAAACCTTTTGATGAATATACCGCCCTTCATTTTATAAAACATCTTCCAACACCCATTGACCTTTTACTGATACACGATGCCGATGATAAAGAGGTTGAACTGAAACATGCCGAAGCGTTGGTGAAGATTTATCCACACGCACGCCTGATCCGGACAGAGGGGCTCGGCCATACCCGAATCTTAAAAGACAACGCTGTGATCCGGGCAAGCGTAACATTTATCAGCTCGGGAGCGTCTGGGGAAGAGTAGTATAAATTGTGACCGCCTGTGGATTTCTGGCGGCATTTTGCAACCAAACCCTGGATTAAGAGTATATTGATAGGAAACTTTTCAATAATTATATACATCCTTGTAATTAAATCGTTAAAACACAAACTAATTACCCACAACGCACACGCAGGTATCGGCTCCAGTTTTTAAAAAATATACAGATGAAAATTATTGAGACACATCACATTGCAAAGGTCTACCGCATGGGTAACAACATTGTTAATGCCCTTCAGGATGTAACCATTTCAATTGACAGAGGCGAGTACGTTGCCTTCATGGGGCCATCGGGATCCGGAAAATCAACCCTCATGAATATTGTTGGTTGTCTCGATACACCTACCAGTGGCACATATAGTCTCAATAATCATTTGGTAAGTGAAATGACGGAGAACGAATTGGCTGAAGTCCGGAATAAGGAAATCGGATTCGTGTTCCAGACGTTTAACCTCCTCCCCCGCGCTTCTGCATTGGAGAACGTAGCGCTTCCATTAATCTATGCAGGCTATAGCAGGTCGGAACGTGAAGAGATGGCGATGGCCGCGTTGGAAAGTGTGAGCCTTGCCGATCGTTATCATCACAAACCGAATGAACTCTCCGGAGGTCAGCGTCAACGGGTAGCAATAGCACGTGCACTCGTAAACAATCCTTCTATTATACTTGCTGATGAACCTACCGGGAACCTGGATACGAAAACTTCATACGACATTATGAATCTTTTCCAGGAACTTCACGATAAAGGCAACACCATTATTATGGTAACGCACGAAGACGACATTGCACATTATTCGCACCGGATTATTCGCCTTCGCGATGGCCTTATTGAGTGGGATCGTAAAAATGAAAACATCAACCGCGGCAGACCGGTTGAAGCTTAGAAAAAGCGTTAGGCGTTAGGCTGTTAGGCTGTACGTTTAACGCCACCTATAAAAGTATACTACACTGAAAGCTTAATCTGAAGAGCTTTCAGTTATACTGAGATCTTTCTTTTAACTTCCGGTTTTCAAAAAGGAAGTGTTCATGAAAATATATACCAAGACTGGCGATAAGGGTACCACTGCGCTCTTTGGAGGAAAGCGTGTATCGAAAGCCGACCTGCGCATTGACACCTACGGAACGGTGGACGAGTTGAACTCATGGATCGGTATGGTGCGTGATCTGGATGTCAATCAAAAAAGAAAAGATGTCTTGATTGAAATTCAAGACCGCCTTTTTACAATCGGTTCTATACTCGCTACGGAGCCGGGCAATACGAAAGTAAAGATTCCTGTTCTATCCGAAACGGATATACAATTCCTCGAAAAACAAATTGATACCATGGACGCTGAATTGCCGCCTATGCGTTTCTTCGTTTTACCAGGTGGTCATCCTGCTATATCCAACTGCCATATAGCGCGCACGGTGTGTCGCAGAAGCGAGCGATTGATCATTGCACTAAGCGAACTGGAAGGTGTCCCCGAAGAAGTTATCAAGTATATAAATCGTCTTTCAGACTATCTTTTTGTACTCGCACGAAAGGTAGCGCATGAGCTTGGAGCAGAAGAAACTCCCTGGAAGCCTCGTATGTGATGATATACTGTTGATCCGTTAAAGGCTATCCGTATAGCGGACGACCATTAACGAATCATTTATTACTAGAGGTTGTCGAGGAATGATTTGCGTCTTTCGAGTTTCAGATCCTGTAAAATGCTTGCCTTTACATTGATGGTAAAGTTGAAGGACTGGAATCTTCCGAAAGGTGTCCAATTCAAATGCATGGTCCAGCAATGAAGATCACGTGATATACCCAGGTTGGTTTGTGTAAACTCTTTGGACTCAAAGTGATATCCGGTGCTATAGGTCACTTTCCATTTTTCAGAGAGTGAAAGATCTCCATTGGCAGAAACAGTCTGCACTACATTTGGATCAGAGTCAACAGCATGCGTATAGCTAAGGTTGTAACTTAAATTCAAGCTCCACGGTATTTCAAAATCTATATAGGCATCGGGGTTTTGAATGAGAAATTCTTTTTCCTGCTGCGGCATATTGGACTTCGCTATTTTTTCACGACTCGATGTCTCTTTACTTCTTGCCTTCGGATTAAGGTTCGTACTCATGGCTAATGTAGCACTGGTGATCCGCCCGAGGCGCCCGCTTTTCCAGGCGAGCTGATCCATCCGTTTTTCTACGGGTTCTTCTCCCTCCACCGGTCGCATTACATAGTTATAGGGATCGAGTGTTGCCGAAAGGTTAAGATTAAGTTTATTATTCAGGATGTTTGTGTTAGCAGATATACCTATAGGGGCCAGCTTAAATGAATCGGCAATGATGTTATAACTGGAACTGAATGAGAGGTTATTCAATAGCATTACTTTACGGGCTACAGAATCTTGTGGCCCCTGTACTTTTGCTTCAAGATTATTCCCTAAACTAAACCCTATAGAGCCGCTCTTACCCGTGTTCGAGCCTCCGTATACAAATCCTTCGTGGTAAGATTTATAAACCGTAAGTGATTTCCCCTGGCTATCATTAGTCTCGAATTCTTCAAAATATTTTCTATTCCCGGTAAAATCCGGAGTAAACCCAAATGATACAGATGGATTCACGACATGGCGTATAGCCTTGATCTTACTATCTTTCTTTTTAAAGAAATATGTTCCATATAGCCTGGTTGTTAAACTGGTGCTGAAAGAATAATTTGAAATACGATTAAACTCTTTTCTTATCGTGTCGCTTCTAAGAATTTCCTTAGTTGTAGGATCTTCATACCATCCCCTTTTCTCAAAATACCATTTCTCTTCATAACTCACCGAAGGTGACACTGTAAAATAACGCAACGCTTTAAACGAGAAAGAAGCTGGTATAGAATGGCGTATACCTTTCTTACCATTCTCGAAAAATCTACCGAAGCTGTTGAAGTTAAACGGGGCTATACTATCGGTATCGGAGTTTCCGATCTTGCCCAGATTATTGGTTACACGGTTCGATGCTGCCATCGAATAGGACACCGAGAAGTTATCCAACGGTCCGTTGCTCGAACCATTCTTTCTCTGGAAAGGGTATATATTCGTCATGTTCACCGTAAGGGTAGGCAACGACAAGTCAACTATCTTGGTAACAAGATCCTGGTTGTGACTCATGTTCAACCCCATGGTAAAAGGAGTACCTGTGAAACGCTTGCTATAGGAAATATTGGAACTCAGCTTCGTTGATATATTGCTCAGGCTTGATGTGGTTAAGTCTGCCGATGTACCATATCCCAAATAGTTATTCTGATTATAGGTTGTAGTCGCGGCATTAACCGAAGCAGAAAATCTGCCTGTACCCTTGGACTGTGGCGAGTGGCTCCACGTTAACCGGAAATCTTTTGTAAAGTTCTGTGTCTCGATCTTATCATCAGAATCCGGATTCTTCGAGTATGAGAAATTTAATGAACCACTATAATGATAGCGCTTCAGGTAGCTTGAGTTTGCATATAGGGCATGACCTCCTTTTGAATAAATATCTCCGGTGAGGGCAAGCTTGGCATACTCGCTGATATCAAAGAAGTATCCACCTCCACGCAAGTTGAAACCTCTTCTTCGCTCTTCACCATACGATGGCACTATAATACCGGAAGCGCTTTTACGAGGCGAAGGGAACATGCCGAAAAGGAACCCGATGGGTAATGGAATATCATTGAACTCCATATAGAAAGGTCCCGCTACAATTTTATCGTTCGGTATAGCCTTTGTTTTCGTTGCCCTGATCCGGAAGTGAGGATGTTCCAGGTTACAGGTAGTATAACTATTGTGTACACTGAGAATCTCGTTGTTCTCATTCTTGAAGGCAGCCTCACTATGCAGGTATCCTTCGCCTTGCTGCGTTACTACTTCACTGATCCGTGCACGCTTGGTCTTGAAATTATAAATGATATCTTTGGTCTCATATAGCTCGGCACCATTTTTAAAGACGGGATAACCTATACGCTGGCCGAGGGAATCGCGAGTGCCATGTGCCGTGAGTGTACTGTTGGCATAGTCAATCACAATTTCATCTGCCTCCAGTTCAATCTCGCCATATACTATCTTTGCCTGCCCATATAGCCATACCATCTGGTTATCAAGTGTAGCACGAATAGAATCTCTGGCTGAATAGTTGATAGTAGTTTCGATATCACCTTTCGGAGGCGGTGTTTTTAGTGTATCTGATTTTAAGGTATCGGCTTGTGTGGATGGTGGAGGAATAGTATCAGAAGGTGTTGTATTTTTAATGGAATCGGTCTTAACCCGTAATATACTCTCAGGTGTTTTAACAGTAGGCTCTACCTGCGCATAGGAGGCCATTGAACTCATGAAAAAGAAAGTAAATATAGAAAGTCGCTGCACAGGTGCTGAGTTGAAAATCAGGGCTTTAGCTTTTAGTGAAAAATTCACATTTTTGCGTAAAGTTATTGCAAATAGATTGAACATTGTAAGGCCTGTGAAGAATATTGGATTAACTCTGCTTCTGATAGCAATAACCTTGCTAAATTCATCATCTACCTTTTATCGTACCGATGCAAAGGTAGATGTTATAGTTATCGATGCCGGCCATGGTGGCAAAGACCCTGGCAATATAGGCAAGCAGGCAAGGGAGAAAGACATCGCGCTAAAGTTGGCGCTGAAGCTTGGCGAATATATAGAAAAGAATATGCCGGACGTAAAAGTTATTTACACCCGGAAGGATGATCGCTACCTCGCCCTGGATGAACGCGCAGAGATCGCCAACCGGAACAAAGCCGACTTGTTCATCTGTATACATGCAAACTCTCACTCCAATTCCAAAGCCTTTGGCACCGAAACGTTTACCATGGGTATGCACGTAGATGAACGCAACCTGCAGGTTGCCAAACGTGAGAACTCAGTAATTCTGATGGATGAGAACTATAAAGAACGTTACGAAGGATTCGATCCGAACAGTCCTGAGTCCTATATTCTTTTTACACTAACACAAAGCGCTTACCAGGAAAGCAGCCTGAGCTTTGCTCAAAAAGTAGAAGCTCAGTTCAAGAACAAGGTCGGGCGTTTTAGCCGTGGTGTTAAACAAGCGGGCTTTGTTGTACTCTGGAGAACTACGATGCCGAGTGTTTTGATCGAAGCCGGATTTCTTTCCAATGGAGCTGAAGAAAAATTTCTGTTAACCAACGATGGCCAGGATTTAATTGCTTCCGGAATATACCGGGCCTTTAAAGACTATAAAAGTGAAGTAGAATCTATAAATTGAGGACGAAAACGGTTACTCTGAAATAAACATTTTTTTACTCCCTGCATGAAATTATCAAAAGAATTCAAGGTTGGCCTTTTTATGGTAGTGGCCATCGCGTTGCTCTATTTCGGATTTAACTTTTTGAAAGGCATCGACTTTTTTTCTTCCACCAATAAATACTACGCGATCTATCACAATGTTGATAAGCTTACGGAATCTAACCAGATCTTTTTAAACGGTTATGCGGTGGGCCGTGTAAGTGACATTCAAATACAGCAGAGCAGAGATCGCGTTATTGTTGAACTCGATATTGACTCTGATATTCTCCTCACAGATTCTTCCATCGCTATGCTGAATGGTGAGTTGTTGGGCGGTCGCTTTATTCAACTCGATGTTCGTAAAGGTGGCAAGCCTCTGGAACCAAAGGATACCATGAACTCGGAAGTAGCCAAAGGCATTATGGATTTCATTACACAAAATGCAGAACCGGTAGCTTCCAACCTTACTACTACACTGAAGAAAGTAAATGAGCTGCTTGAGAATCTTTCGGGGAATAGTAAAAGACTTGATACATTGTTTACCGGCTTGCAGTCAACGCCCGGGCTACTGAACAAAACACTTGTTACAGCCAATACCAACATCAACGACCTGGGTGCTAACTTTAAAACTGTTGCTCATAACCTTAACGGTACACTCGAAGAGTTGAAGCCAACCATTGCCAACTTCCATGTGTTATCGGATTCATTAAAGATGATGGAGTTGAATGGCACCGTTAAAAAAGCACAACAAAGTCTTACCAAACTGAATGAAACACTCGCGCGCCTAAATAAAGGTGACAACACCATGAGCAAGCTGCTGACAGAAGACACCTTGTATGTTAACCTGAACAAGCTGTTGCAATCCATCGATTCACTCGCGAAACACTTCGATAAAAACCCGCGGCATTTCTTATCGCCATTGGGCAAAAGCAGCAAGAAAATAGAAAGAGAATTGACACGTCAACGGAAAGAAGATCAGAAATAATTTACAGTTATTTTAGATCTGGACTGACAAATTCAAGGTCCATCTTGCGTGTATACCACCGCATGATGGACCTTCGCTTTTGCTATGGACTATTAACTATTTTTCCAATCTTTAGTCTTTCAATTTCTATTTTGAAATTAATCATCCTTCTATGGCATCCGATCTTGAGTTCAATAAAAATGAAGATCAGTTCAAGCAACTCCTCTATCAACTTCAGTCCAAAGCAAAAAAGACAAAGCTTGGTGGTGGTGAAAAGAAAATGGAGGAGCAACATCAACGCGGTAAACTTACAGCGCGTGAGCGAATAGAATACCTTACAGACGATGGTGCTCCATTCACGGAGATCGGATTGTTCGCAGGCGATGGTATGTATAAAGAACAAGGTGGCTGTCCTTCCGGAGGCGTAGTCACCGGCCTTGGATATATACATGGAAGATTATGTGTTATCGTAGCGAACGATGCTACTGTAAAAGCGGGCGCATGGTTTCCGATCACCGCGAAAAAAAATCTGCGCGCACAAGAGATCGCCCTCGAGAATCATTTACCGGTGGTATATCTGGTAGATAGCGCTGGAGTTTTCTTACCGATGCAGGATGAAATTTTTCCTGACAAAGAACACTTCGGAAGACAATTCCGAAACAATGCAAAGATGTCGGCGATGGGTATAATACAAATCGCTGCCATTATGGGAAGCTGCGTAGCCGGTGGTGCATATTTACCGATCATGTCAGACGAAGCTATGATCGTTGACAAGACTGGCTCTATCTTTCTTGCAGGATCATACCTTGTAAAAGCAGCTATAGGAGAAGATATAGATAATGAAACACTGGGCGGTGCTACCACGCATTGCGAGATCTCCGGAGTAACAGACAATAAATTTCCGAATGACCAGGCGTGTCTGGACTATATCCGGTCGTTGTTCAGTAAATTCGGATCGTCCTATAAAACTGGTTTCGATCGCGCAAAATCTATACCTCCATTGCTTGATCCCAAAGAGCTATATGGCATCATGCCGGTTGATCGCGTAAAGCCGTATGATATACTCGATATCATCAAACGTATCGTTGACAACTCGGAGTTCGATGAGTATAAAGCGCTATACGGCAAAAGTATAGTATGCGGCACGGCACGCATCGATGGCTGGGCGGTGGGTATAATTGCCAATCAACGTAAAGTTGTAAAGACAAAAAAGGGCGAGATGCAAATGGGAGGCGTGATATACTCTGACTCTGCAGATAAGGCTGCTCGCTTCATCATGAATTGCAACCAGCGAAAAATTCCGCTTGTCTTTATACAGGACGTGAGTGGTTTTATGGTGGGGAGTAAAGCAGAGCATGGTGGTATCATTAAAGATGGTGCCAAGATGGTGAACGCGATGGCTAACTCAACCGTGCCGAAGTTTACCATCATCATTGGTAACTCGTATGGTGCCGGTAATTATGCGATGTGTGGTAAAGCATATGATCCACGGCTTATTGTGGCATGGCCCACCGCACAGATCGCGGTAATGAGCGGAGCTTCTGCAGCAAAGACGTTACTTCAAATTCGTGTGAGTACATTAAAGGCACAAGGAAAAACCATTGGCAAAGAAGAGGAAGAAGCACTGCTGAAAGAAATTACGGACCGCTATAATGAACAACTCAGTCCATACTATGCGGCATCACGTATCTGGGTTGATGATGTGATCGATCCGCTTGAAACAAGAAAAGTTATATCGATGGGTATAGAAGCAGCCAATCATGCTCCTGTCGAAAAATTTAATGTAGGCGTAATTCAAACATAGTATATATATAAATCAAATTGCCCTGGGTTTAAACCCAGGGCAATTGATTTATATTAAACAGAATATATTATTTTATTTCAAACTGTGCTGTTACCTGTGCTTGCAGCGTAATTTTTCTGAAGGCCGTGGGATCTTCAGCAGGCATTCCACCTTCTGCTTCATAGCCAGCTTTGCTGCGTACCATTACGTTGGTGGCCATATCATTTTGAGGATAGAAGTTTTCAAATTCTCTTACCATGAGTGGCTTGCCAATTTCAGAGCCTATTGATTTCAGTAATGATTCAGCTTTTGTTTTTGCCGCTTGCAATGCTTTTACTTTCAACTCTATTCTGAATTTTTCAATATCCGTATGACTTACTTTTGTAATCACAACCTGGTTTACTTTAACAGGTTCAATCTTCTCCAGTAATTTTTCGAGTTCTCCTCCACTGCTCAGAATAAGTTGATAAGTTTTTTCGCGGAATGCATCTTTATCTTTACGACCAAGTTTTCCAAACTGCGATCCTACATTTGCCAGGGAAACTTTTTTCTTATCGATGTTTGCGCCTTTGATAGCATCCCAAAATTCTTTATCTAATTTTTCAAGCGATACTTTTTCACGGTTCTCTTCAAATTCGCGGAGCTGTACATTTACATAAATTTCGTTGGGATCAACTTCTTGTTTTGCGTTACCGGTAACTTCTATAAAATGCTCACCTTTAAATCCTTCCTGCGCAAAAGATATAATGCTTACAAAAAGAAAAAGGGATACTAAAACAGATGACTTCATGATTCTTATTTTTAATTTATAATTGGTTTCCAAGCAGCATCAAAAAATATTCCAGTTGTTGATAGCGTTCTTCATTGAGTGATTAGACACAGCGTAGGAATAAAAAGTGGTAATGTGGCATTTTTTTTAAGCGCATTATTCGCTTGAATATTGAATAGTTTATACTTTAGCGAACATCATTGAATAATTATTTGAAAGACACTGAATTAAAAGCGCTTGTTTCCCTGCTCGATGACGAGGATGTGCAAATAGTTTCCCATGTAGAAGAAAAGATTCTGTCGTTGGGTACTACTATCATTCCGTTTTTAGAGCAAGAGTGGGAAAGTAATTTCAATCCTCAGGTACAACGGAAGATTGAAGAGTTGATTCATTCTCTGCAATATGAACTGCTGAAAGAGCGGATTAAAAACTGGTATGAAACGCCTGAGCAAGATTTACTTACAGGCATGTGGCTCGTGGCAACGTATCAGTATCCAGACCTTGAGTTAATTAAATTAAAACAGGAGCTCGAACAGATCTATTACGAAACGTGGCTTGAATTCAAACCCGATCTTTATCCTTTTGATCAGATCAAAGTTGTAAACAGTGTCTTGTTTAATAAACTTAAGTTTGGCGCCAACACAAAGAATTTTCATTCACCCGGAAACTCTATGTTCAATGTTGTATTGGAAACTAAAAAAGGAAATCCGATAACCTTGTGCGTGATCTATCTACTCGTATCACAAAAACTTAAGTTACCGGTATACGGTGTTAATCTTCCGAACCTATTTGTGCTGACGTATAAAGATGAACGCCACACACAGTTTTATATCAATGCTTTTAACAAAGGATTAATTTTTTCGAAACAAGATATTGAGAACTATATCAGCGAGCTTCACCTCACACCTCAAACATCTTTCTTCGAGCCTTGCTCTAACCTTGAAATTATTCGCAGAGTATTCCGAAACCTGATCATGTCCTTTGACAAGATGGGTGAACACGCGAAAGCGGAAGAAGTGAAAGAACTTCTTTTGATTATTGCCGATGGTGCTGACCTGGGAGTTTAATATAGCGCTGTGCTATATTTCTAACGGAAAAGTATCCTGACTACTAGAATTCAAAATTTGGATTTTGCCATCCCATCGGTATATCTGCTTCATATATACCTTGTGGCGTCTTGATCCGCATTTCCATTCTTCCTTCAATCTTAAATCCGAGTGATTGATAGAACGCTATCGCTTTTTTATTGCCTTCGCGTGTAAGCAATTCTACTTTACCTATATCCGTATGGTTAAGGGCGATCTCTTCCAGGAAAATAGTGAAGAGTGTTCTTCCTATTTTCTTCCCTTGAAATTCCGGGTGCACGGCTATTGTTAAATCTGAGAGCAGATGTTTGAAGACGTGTATACCGGGTTTATAGGCGTGGATCTCACCAACAAAACGTTCAGGATCTTCCGGGTGAATCGCCACCAGGATCAAACCTGCCGCAAGGCTTTTCTTGAGGAAGTTCTCAACGTACTCTTCCGTGATTTCATTTTCGAGTCGAGCGATGCCGCCTTTAACTTTAGCAACTTCTTTATAGAGTTGCATAATTCGTTGTACATCATCCGGAGCCGCTGTTCTGATATGCATAAATATGGTCTTAAGGTCACTGAGCAAGTTTTAAATGTCCCACTCAGCGTATGGCTGCAAATATACTATATGGAATGCAGCCATATACCACGCATATTCAATATACTAAAATTATGGAAGAGATATACTTATTAGTTCGCTGTGCCAGCCTGGTATTGCTCAGGCTTCAAGAGTTGTCTTTTGCTTCTTTCGATGCGTTTCTGAAGCCGTTCCTCTTTAATTAATTTATTGAGGTTGACTTGTGCAATGTTGAATTGCTGAAGGTAGGGATTTGCGGATGCCAGAAGGTTGATCTTATTTTCCATGACTTTCATTTTTTATTCATTGACAATCGTACTAACGTTAACCCCTATGCCTTTCGTTACAAAAATGAGACGGCCCTGCGTTTTAAATCGACCAACACCGTGTTGCGTCTTAGAGTCGTTTTACAATGCAAACGATGCATAGTGCCCGTGCTGCTCCTATATATCCGTGGTTATACACCTTGATTCTTAGAAAGCGGCCCGACATACAGATATATCCAACTATCGGGCCGAAAATAAAAATGCTCCTGTTCGATGAACAGGAGCATTTTTAATGAGGTTTGGAATTCCGACTATAAATTCGGTTGTGGCGTAGTTCTCAGATACGGCTTAATGCGCGTATGTCCCTTTGGAAATTTAGCTGCAATGTCTTCATCTTTTACAGCAGGTGTAATAATTACATCTTCACCATGCTTCCAGTTGGCAGGGGTTGCCACGCTATAATTAGCGGTTAACTGAAGACTATCGACCACGCGAAGAATCTCATCGAAGTTTCTTCCGGTAGAAGCCGGATAGGTAATCATCAGCTTGATTTTTTTATCAGGCCCAATCACAAATACAGAGCGAACTGTAAACTTATCCACCGCAGGGTGAACCATACCATACAAGTGCGCTATTTTAAATTCAGGGTCTGCGATCAGCGGATAGGTTACTGTTGTTTTTTGCGTTTCGTTAATATCACCAATCCATTTCAAATGCGACTCAAGTGGGTCGGCACTGATGGCAAGAACTTTAACATTACGCTTTTCAAATTCCGGTGTCAACTTCGACATAGATCCAAGTTCTGTAGTACAAACCGGTGTAAAATCTGCAGGGTGCGAAAATAAAATGCCCCAGCTATTGCCAAGCCATTCATGAAATTTGATAGTGCCTGCGGTAGTTTCCGCTGTAAAATCAGGGGCTACATCGCCTAATCGGAGTGACATAATCAATCGTGTTTAAGTGAAACAAATGTATAGAAACTTAAAAATACTTAATCTCTATTGATTTAATAGAGTTACACAAAATATTGTGTAGAGCTTAACGCTTTTTGCGCGCTTTCAGTTTCGTTTCTTTCTTCACCAATGATTCCAGTGTATCGGCTTTCAACATTTCTACCGTTGCATTTCTGATCTGAAGAAAGGCATCATGAACCGTGCAGGTCTCTTCATCTTCACATTCTGCACAAGGTTCATAGAACTTATGAGCAGCGCACGATACGAGTGCTATAGCACCATCGAACTGGCGTACTACTTCTGCCAGGTTTACATCTGCGGGTTTCATCCTTAAAAAATATCCTCCA
Organism: Ohtaekwangia koreensis; assembly: GCF_900167975.1. Lineage (GTDB taxonomy): Bacteria > Bacteroidota > Bacteroidia > Cytophagales > Cyclobacteriaceae > Ohtaekwangia > Ohtaekwangia koreensis. The sequence continues at coordinate 216,020 of NZ_FUZU01000005.1, read as the reverse complement.
CCCTTTCCTTGCTTGCTTCCCAAAACACCAGACCGCTTCAGATCAAGTAATATAGCCTCCAGGAATTTTTTTGGAATGTTACAGGCTTCCGATATGTCCTTGATCAAAAACTTCTCCTCTGGCTCTCGTGCCATGTGCACCAAGGCGTGGATAGCGTACTTGCATTTCTTTGATAGCATAAGTGGGACAATTTAAGGGATTTCAAGGTTTTGTAGTTACCTTCCTTCGGTTAATTTTGACATACTCCATTCGCTGCCGAGGTAGCTCAGGGGTAGAGCATCCCGCTCGTAACGGGAAGGTCGTGGGTCCAAATCCCATTCTCGGCTCTCAGTATATTCCTGTAAATCATTAAAAAATCTGGGTGATCAGGCATCGCTTGTGAATCATTATCACCAAGGTATATCATGACCCATTCGTAACTGAAAATTTATAAATTATGTTCCTATACATCGTTTTTGAATGATTTCCATTCTTAATCTAGGCCTGGCGTTGTTAGAGGATTAAGAGTACGGATTTCAGTGGTGCTATAGCCGGCTTTAATACTACGCCCTTTTTTGCGAGTGTATTTTGTTAAATCTAATAAAGCTTCTTACTTTTGTCGCCCCTCGTAAAATATCTACACCACTCTACATGCCCAGGTGGTGAAATTGGTAGACACGCCACTTTGAGGGGGTGGTGCCTTAACCGGTGTGCTGGTTCGAGTCCAGTCCTGGGCACATTGTTTAAAGGATAGAGAAAAGTTGATCCGTTGCATCGATTACATCACAGCAACGGTCAACACAAACCGAAGTGGTGGAATTGGTAGACACGCACGTTTCAGGGGCGTGTGTCGCAAGACATGAGGGTTCGAGTCCCTCCTTCGGTACTCAAAGAAAAACCCGGCTTTATAAAGCCGGGTTTTTCTTTTTATATACCTTACCACATCACGCGTTTAAAACGAAAGTTCTATACTTCTTATGAATCCGGTATAAATAAAGAGGAAACGATTTGCGTTGATGTTATCTGAATCTCACATGGATCAAATCCTGAATAGTTTTAAGCGCTATGTTTAACAACTATATAATTACGTCTTCTAATAAAGGTATACTTTATTTCCCTTGCATCACTTTAACCTGCTGGAGTGTAAGCACTTCATACTCGACACCCAGTCGTTTGGCATTCTCTTCTATAGTCTGATCAAATCCTGCCTTTTTTCTTAATGCGTTTACAGTCTTTGGATTCTGCACAGGCCAGATAATCATTTTAAATATCTTCTTCCCGGTTGCTCTATCTATAGTTTCAAATCCTTTCGCTTGTGTGCCGTAGATCTGTTCCTTTCCACTGTACATCAATGAACGATCGAGCATCATGGCGTATAGCGTAAAAGAAAGTTCATTCTGCTCTACGGCCTTTTTAATGACTGGAATATACTGGTCGATATGATTGGAGTGTTGAATAACGTAAAACGCTGCTTCATTAGCAGGTGTGCCCACCAGTGATTTACCTGGATATCCATATTGTTTAATGATAGCCTCTACTCTCACAAGATTCGCAGAGTCTACTTTTTGCATAGTCGCCATGAGGTGTTCGACTATATACTTTTTATCGATTTTATAAACCTCTGAAATAGAATCTGTTTTTGTTTTAAGCAGGTCAGAAAAAACAAGTTGACGATACCGTTGGTCTTCGTATAAAATACTGTCCAATTCCTTTTTTAAACCTGGATTATACGGTCTCTGTCCAAAGGATACAGAAGATATGAAGGTTACAAATAATACTATATAGGATAGCCGCATAAGTAAATATTGTTACGCTTGAGCATAGGCGGTTGAAATACATAAACTCTGCCACCGCCAAACGTAATACGAATATAATATGCTTTTGCTTTACCTCAGCGCTGAATGCTTATAGTTTTATACAACAATCTGACAAGCTATATTTCTAAGGGATAACTTATTTTATCATGACAAACTATGAGTGATTTTCTGTTTATAACATTCCTACAGAACGCGTTGCTTTATAGCAATGTAATGTTAAACACGAACGTAGCCTGAACAGTTTTACCACTTTCGTATTCATATACCAATGCTTGCTTTATTGTATACTTGTTTCCCGCTGCACATTGCCCCGGATATTGCCCTATAGCAAATGAAAGCGCAGTGCCATTAAATTCTGAAAACACCCTTGCCTCACCTCCCCATGCGCATACATTTCCTCCGGTATTAAACCAATGACCGTTGTTGGCAGTTGTGTTAGCATTCAGCGTTCCATTACTTTCCACTGCATATAGCTTGATGCTTTTGCCTATGGAAGAAGTGATCTCGCCTGGTTGTAACACAAATGCTTTTGCCAATGTTATAATATCATCATCTAGCGTCACGGTAGTTCCGGGATAAACCGTAGCACTAAAAGGAAAGCTGATATCATAGGTTAGCGTTACATTCTGTGGCGTTTCCGTACCATCAAATGTTACGTTGCCATATAGATTGGTATTTGTAAACTTAACTTTATAGGGCCACTGCTCATCGTTACTATTATCATCATCCCATGGATGTGGAGCATATGTATCAGGAGCCCCTGTAACAACAAACCAAAGTTTGCTGCAATTATCCGGCACCGTAAAAGTAGCAGTACCGTTTGTGCCGCTATACATTTCGCTATAGGTACGGACACCATTTTTCAACAAGGCAACATAACCATACCGCCATCCCGCTCTGCTCGCTTCTTCAACGTGATTAAATCCAGGGGCGTTTACAAGTCCTGTAAATCCTGCTGATATAGAGGTTCCTGCAGCTGGTACATTAAGTCTGATTACGTTGTAACCCGTTGTACCCGGACATCGGTCGTACGCAACCTGGTAACTCCCATCCTCCAGTGTAGTATACTTAAATGTATGTGCGCCTATATAGTCAGCCCCTATATCGCGGATAGCATCCAGGTCCCATGTAACAAAACGAGTGGCTGCATCATATATCTCTTCATTGAACTGCGCGTTGGTAATGTTCGTAATGCGCATATAGGCCTGCAACGGATCTTCCGGTTCCTTCGCCTCACGCCAGATTCTACCAATGATATCGCGACCATGCTTATCGGCCCAATAATAATGAATAAAATAGCTCGCATAGCGTTGTGCTTCATGGCATATATGTCGCGCGTAATTCTCGGTATATATACCAAAGTCAGAATCTGTAAAAGCCTGGGTCGGATAGCTTTGATACGACTGCCATTGAGCAGTTTGCTCCCAAAACGCATTGCCTCCCTTTCCCCCAAAGCCATACCGAAACCCGGAAGAACCTTTCAGGTCACAGAAAACCTGGTACTGAAAACTATGTCCTATCTCATGTGCAATGACAGAACCTACAGGTTTACACGTACTGGGACTTACCCACAGCGCTCCTATTTTATTATCGTACCCTGAGCCAGTGGCCAGCCATTCACTCTGATAGTATACAAAGATCAGCATCTTATACCGATCGAGATTAGATTTACCCGTGCCTACTTCTGCAAATTTAAGTTTGGTGATATTGAGATCATAAAACGACTCAGCCTTTGCGAGCAGGTCATCTATATTTACGCGGTATGTTTCCGGAACCTCTGCAGAACCCGGATCTTTATCTTTATACCCTGCACCCCAGAAAACAATAAAGTGATCTGATTGCTTGCTTCTCCCGTAATACCATGTGCTTGAGCTTTTATATAGATTGATACTCTGAAGTTCAACCGGAATATAAATCTTGCTAATATCAACTGCAGACGGCTCCAGCGTAGTTACTGAATCATCTGGTATTGGCTCTGTATCGGATGTTACATCATTATCACGACAACCTGCCAGCAATGCTACCGCTACTATAAGCGTAAACGACAGTAAAAAAGATATACTCCTATGATGGAAAGTATATTTCATGAAAGAACGAAGCATTGGCATCTGTAAAGTAATTAATTATGCGACTACAACGTATCAAAGGTAGAGATAAAGCCGTAGGATCACTTTACAGATATTAGCAAGTAATTGTATTATCTTAACATAGCTATGTTTTTTCCGGAAAGTCAATATTTAACCCGTCTTAAGGCATTTTATGCACATCGCAACACTCCCCATCCTACATATATAGGTATAGTATCGGATAAATATTAACGGCATTATGGCAAGAGCTTGATTATACCAAAATATCAAAATATACTTCATTGACTAAAAAAACTCGCCAAAATGCCAAAGTACCCCTGATGGGTCGTGCACAAAACATTCCCTACCCCAATCATATTCCCGAATGGGAACCAGTCTTACGCTTTCATATTTCGTTGGCAGATCCAACGCCAACAGTTCTTTCCAATAGCGGGTAACATCTTTAACTTCTACAAAGATCATCGAATTATCGATCCAATCTTTAACGTATGCATCTTGCAGATAGAATCCTATTTCGTCTGTTTTGAAATAAGACATATTAGGCCCCAGAACACTTTCCTGGAATCCGAAGTCGCGATAAAAATTACGCGACACCTCAAAGTTCTTCGCACCAATGAATGGCCGAATGGATATAGCCTTATGTTCCATTTACTTTATAGTTAGTTGTATAGATTAATCACAATTCATTTTTCAAGCGCCAAAATATAAGCGTCAGAAATTATTAGTTTGATTCACGATTCTAACCTTAATTGCTCGCTTAATCTCCTTTATGTTTTTTTGATTACTTCCAAATGTTATGAGCCAGCTCCCTTTGTTGGTATCAAAAATACTGTTTACTAATAACCCTCCTTTCACAAGTCTTATGGTTATATGTTGTCCCCAAGATTGATTTACAAATCCAGGATTCGTTTTTATAGTATACTCATTGTTTTTAAAGGACCGCACTGTCCACTTGAATTCTATCACTATATCTTGAATCAGTTTTTTTGATGCCTCAACATCTAAGGTGGTTCGAATAAACTGGAATTTCAATTTCTCATGTTGAATAATATATATTATCAATGCGATCGGGCCAAGCATTAAAGCAGGAATTATTACACTTAATATATCTATGTCCGGTTTATTTCCGAGGATATCAAGCTTTGCCAGCATGAAGTATACTGCGAAAATCAGAATTGGAAGTCCGAAATAAATTGCCAGACTATAATGAATAAATGTATCCAAAGTATCCAACCTAACTCTCTTATGTCCCATGCTACTTAAATACCTTTTTTAGAAAAAATTTAAATTCAATTTAAAGACCATCTTCATGAATATATATCTGTATTTTATCGTTAGGGATTGGCTCTTCAAAGAGCGACCGGAAAAACAAATTCGAGGGCCGCACCTTTAACGTTTCGGCATTCGCGAACTCGATGGTATACCTTCCTGATTCCTCAACCTTAAAAACGAATACCCGCCTCGCCCTCGTATTTAAAATAAAAGATTGTACCGGCAAGAGGCTACGTACGCAACGGATTATCTGTTGTGTTTCATTGTGTTTGAACGATACTGAAAAATCTCCAAGCCTGATGCCCCACCCACCCAAAATATGAATTTGATATTTCCCGGGTGTCAGGTCCAATTGCTCGCCTTTGGAATTAATATTTATGGGTTTTGCTATACTCACCTTGAATAAAGGTTAAAATTGATATTGAACATCTGTCCTCACAACTTCTCTGTGCCGTGAAAATGACCACTAAATTTATTCAATATAGCCTGAAAAGCAACCAGGTCTACCGCCGTATACACATAGGCATCCCAACCGAGATTAAAGAATATCAATTTCCTGTTAAGTTCTAACAAGTCCTTATCTACAGCTTTCAATAAATCAATGGTGAATTTATCGTCCCGTTGCTTTTCTCCATCTACTCCCCTTCTTAATGTATCGACATTAGTCCAGCTTGGCTTATTTAATACTCGCGTATCAATGAAATCCTGAATTTCATTTTCATTCTCCTCACCACGCCAATCTGTAATGTGTACAATCCCTTTATTGTCAGCAAAAGCGTATATGACCTCAAGAGGACTGATATCTTTTAGTTTAGCATCTTCATTATTTTTCAAAAGCATCACGCTATATCTCCGGATGAATTCTTCTTTTTCATGAAGGTATAGATTGAAGTAAGATTCGAATTCATCCAGGTAATCCTGAAAAAGCAATTTTCCTATCTGCAAAAACTCAGATTTGTCTTTGCCTTGTTTCTGCTTATCTCTTATTAAATATACCAGTGAAGCAATAATAAGTATTATAGAAACTATGATCTGCCATGTTCTGTTTAAAACGTTTAAAAACAAAACAGAGCCTACCACTAACACTACAATTGCTAAAACTAAAAGGGCTAAAATCAACCCACAACTGAATCTATTTTTCATTCAATCTTCAATATAAAGAAATGTTAAATCAGGCTTTACAACTTTATACCCTGAATAAGAACAGACGCTTTTATAGATTTCTCCTTCAGGTGTAAAAACTTCTTTCGTTCTTCATCAAGTTTGAAATCATCAAAATCCTGTTGTGTATCGAATTCTACCAAATGTATTTCATAAGGCTTATCAACCTGATGCCCAATATAGGCATCGTTTCCTGGCCTGACGCGGAATAAAAGCCGACCCTTATACTTTGCAATGATCGGTATAGCTATAGCTTCAAACGTATCGAAAACATCTTCCTGTCCGGGAATAACATAAATCAGTTGTGTGATGTAAATCATGCTAAAATTAATTACGGTAAACACTACAGCGTTACAGGCTATTACGCAATATACCCTAGAAATATCATTATGTTTGCATCATAGTTTTGAAATCAGAATTATGAGCATTATACTTTTTGTTATAGCACAGATTTTTAAGAGAGGAATCGAGATCCAATCCGAAAACGAATTAGATGTATAAGCATGCCAATTATAGTTAACCTGGACGTGATGATGGCCAAGCGAAAAATGTCTTTGAATGAACTCTCCGAAAAGGTAGACATCACCTTGTCCAATCTTTCAATATTGAAAACCGGAAAAGCCAAGGCAGTCCGCTTTAGTACATTAGAGGCAATTTGTAAGGCGCTGAATTGCCAGCCTGGAGATATACTTGAATATGTTGACGAGAAGAAATAATGAATCGCTAAGTGGGATAAGGGCGTATTAGCTATACCTCTTCATATTAAGTATATACAGACAGATATGTCCTATATAATTTGACGATGCCGAATAATCAACTAATAAATGACTTGGACACCGATAACAATCGAAAAGGTTTATGATTTTATCTTTCAAGCTGAAAGTGAACTGGATGGTGAACTTCTTAATTTTTGGGATTTGATAAAAATCAACCCAGAGAAATGGATTGAAGAAAATTATGGAAAAGAAGGAAACGGATTTTGGGTTGTTGGACTCATTGGCAGAAACGTGATCTGGTACAACGACATTGAAGAGGGATTCAATATTTCCAATTATAAAACATACGGAACCATCGATGAGTATTTTTGCAATCAAGATGAATTAACATCGGCAATTGAACGGCTCTTTCAAATAGTAAATTCTGTATCAACATAAATGTGGATGACCGAAGAAAAGTTTTGGACAAATACTATTGGGAACGTATTCAAGTAATCGCCAAGTATATAACTTCCGGCCGCTGGAAGAAAAAGCAGGATTTATTACGCTTGACACTAATGTCTATACAAACGTCCCTTCCTCCAAACTTCTCCAACCACACTTTTCACTTTCGGACTTCTCTGACTTCCCGACTTCCGGACTTTCTCACCTACTTTCTTACTTCCAACTCCTCGCTTCTTAAAACTGAATTTTTATCTTGCACCCATGAACGTTCGTCTATCATCATCACAAAAGATCGCGGTACTTAACTCCACCGATATATTTACCATTATGCAGGCCATACTGCTGCGCGAAAATAAAATACGCAGAAACCAGGAGCACTTTTGGGTAATAGGGCTGAACAGAGCCAACAAGATTCTGTTTATAGAGCTGGTAAGTTTAGGTGCCACCAACCGCGTAGAAGTAAAGCCGGCAGAAGTATTTCGTATAGCGATATACAAATCGGCCGTAAAAATGATACTGGTACACAACCACCCGAGCGGAAGTATAAAAGTATCGGAAGCCGACCGCGACTTTACCGACCGCATGATAAAATCGGGCGACATGCTGGCCATTGAAGTACTCGACCACCTCGTAATAACCGAAGAAACCTATATAAGCTTTGCCGACAAAGGTATACTTGACGAACTAAAACAAAGCGGCCGCTATGAGCTAATCGACAAAGAGAAGGGCTGGTTGCAGGAGATGAAGTTGGAGGCGGAGATAGATAAAAGAAATAAAGAAATTGCTACTAATCTTAAGAAGGCTGGTGTTGATATAGATACCATCAAGCAGGCGACAGGTCTTACAAAGACTGAGATTAAAAGCTTGAAGATTGATTGAAATGAAGTAAAACGCTCGAACCGTGAATAGAATATATATAATTTTCGTGATATCAGTTCTTGTAATTATCACATTCGGGTTGATCATTCTCAGCATTAACCAATATGTAAATGAATTCAATTCGAAGCAGATAAATTCCTTTGCGCAGTTTATCGTGAAAAATTATCGCTATTTAAGTTTTATTCCTATAGTTCTTGGTATAGTCGGCTTATTTAGAACAACCGTTGTTGGTTGGTTTTGTGCCGCCAGTGTTTTTTACTTATTGCTATTGCTAGGAATTATGGTTGGTATTAAAAACACTCCTGAATCATTGTTCGAAATATCCACATACTTACTTTTTATGATATTCATTGGGTTGCCTTTGATTCTAATGAATAAGAGTCCCTTAAAAAATCACTATCAAATTAAATCAAATCTGCGGTTAGAGAATATAATTGCATTTGCTTCTATGTCAATTTTAGCGACAGCCTTACTTATGTTGAATGCCTCTTAGTAGACACGGATACTGCAAGTAATGTTCGTTTAGTATATATAGCTAATATTTTGGGCGTGCCCCTACGGGTCGGGCTATCTGCTACAAGTCCTCACCCTAGCCGCACAAACCCGTCCACGCTCCGGGCTTTTCGCTTCTATCCCTCACGCGAGGTGCGGTGATGTTACTTTACTGCTACTAAATATATACCGGGATTTGGAATATAAAGTGTAGTTGTATATATTCACATCATGAGCCCATCTTTTGGCTACTTCTCAGTAGCTAAAAGATGGGCTTTTTATATGAGTTGATGTATGTAAAATGAAAGTTAATTGAAGATGATGTATTCTTGGATTTACTTCATAATGAAATGCGTTCATTATATCGGCTAAGACATGAATTTTTGTTTGTCTAAAAATCTATAGCAAAACACCAGATGATAAAGAAGGAAATTAATTTCTCAGACCTCATTGACTTTTTTAAAAAGAATCAAGTTCCAGTATTTGATGACGATATTGATAAGTTTGGTGGATACTTTATAACAGCCGCAAGAATTGTTGCTGTTATTATAGCTCCTGACCCTGTTTCTAAAATTGGTGTGTTTTGTGCAGGTATTGATGCCGCTTCATTAAGGGTATCCAAACTTTTCTCTTGGCTACCTGATAAATTTAAGTACAGAGATAGAGAAAGGACCGCATTACAAAAATATGAACTTGCAGCGTACGTAAACTTTATCTTAATGCAAATAGCAATTAAGAATGGAGTGAAAGAAATTATAATGCCTCATCTTGAAATAATTTTGAAAGGCATTGAGCTTTCAGCCGAAGATAAAATAGAACTGGAGAAAAAAAGTAAGGAGTGCGACAAGGAAAGGGAAATTTTGAACGTACAAAATAACTGTGCATTATCGAGAGAAGATATAAATAGTCAGTCGAATAAAATTATTGATCCTATATTTTCTGTTCTAAATAAATGTATTGATAAGGGGAAAGAAACAGTACCAGCATTGAAGAAATTTGATTCTTCAAAGATGAAGGAAGCCTTAATCGAGAATGTTTCGTTTCAATATCATGCGTTCCTTATAAATTTTTCCGGCGAATTCCCTGAATTCACGTTGTGGGTAGATGTAACACTAAAAGCAAAAATTATTAAAGAGCTAAAGGATTCAACGAAAGCCATAGCTGAGGCCAGTCGAGTGGAGCACGAAAAATTTGTTTCTCAAACGGAAAAACTACTTAAAAAAATTGAAGAATTAAGGGATAATTCATTCATAAGAGAAAGCGGATTTCCTTCCTTTATGGACGTGTACGAAACGATGTTCAAAGTACAAGAGGAGCATCTTTCAAAAATTCTTAAAGGAAAAACAATAGAGAATATTGCAGCACATCAGAATCAAATCAAAAGCGAACTGATTAAACCTTTGTCGGATAATACAGATGTCGAACAAATTGTATACCCTCTGAATAAAAATATTTTCATTTCACAAAGTTTTGAAGCAATCACATATAGAAAGAAAGAACATAGAAAAGGCTTTTTAACAGCAGATTCTTTAGGAGAAAAAGCAGAAAGGGGCGAAAATATAGGTAACTATCTCTTGAGAACTTTAGTTGATCCTAACTATGCAACCAGGCCAATTATTCTTCTTGGTAACCCAGGGGCGGGTAAGTCAATGTTGAGTAAAATGTTTGCCGGTCTTCTTTGTGAGACGAATGACTTTATTCCTTTTTTAATTAAGTTAAGGAGTGTCGCATCAAGCTCCGCAAGTATATCAGAGCATATAAATAAAGGTCTTCAAAACTCCATCGAAAATACTTCTGATGTTAACTGGCTTGAATGGGCAAAGGAGTTTAGAAATCGAATTCCTGTTATAATAATGGATGGCTTTGATGAATTGATGCAAACTTCAAATCGCGAGTTAAATGGTTATGTTGATGCCATTCGTGAGTTTCAAGAGAAAGCAATAAACAGTGGTATTTGCGTGAGAATCATATTGACTAGTCGCGTTACGGTAATGCAAGACGTTTCAATTCCGGAATATACTAAGATTATAAAACTAGACAGCTTTGACGGGAAAAGAAGAGATTTATGGATTCGTAAATGGAATGATGTACAAAAAAAACCAAAATACAAATTTGTAGTTCCTAAGAATGATAAGATTGAATTGCTTGCTAAAGAACCATTGTTAATGTTTATGCTTGCCGTTTATGATTTTGAAAATGGTGAATTACAGAATATACTGAACGATAGGAGTTTCAATCAAAGCAAGTTATACGATTCTTTACTTGATAAATTTATAAAGAGGCAACTTGTAAAGAATCTAGCGTTTAAAGATGCTGCCAATTCCCAGAAGGAAAAAGAAGAAGAATTGTTTCGGTTGCGTTTAGGGATGATAGCATTAATGATGTTTATGAACGATACAACGAGCAGAGACACACAGAAGCTGTTAGAAGAAATGACTGCCTTTGGAATTCATAAATCAAGTATGCAAGCTGAAAATATTTTGGGGGGGTTTTTCTTTATTCACGAAAACAAATCAACAACAGAAAGTGATGTGGAAAAATTTAATTACGAATTTCTTCATAAAACATTTGGAGAATTTTTGACTGCTGACTTTATGTTGCGCGTAGCAAAAAAACAAAAAGATAGGATGATTGCTATTGACCCTGAAATAATTTCACAAAAGGAAACCTTTAACTTCTGCTTTGGATACAATTGGTTACATAAACACAACAATATTCAAAATTTTTTATTTGAACATGCGAGGCAAGTTTTGAAACCTGATTCAAATGAATCCAAAATTGTTCTTAATCTTATTAAAACCGACTTAAAATATTTGTTTGATAAGGGACACAGGGAATTCCCAGTGACAACCATAAGATTACTTGAAAATAAAAATGTAATTGAACACTTAGGAATCTACTCGCAAAATATAGTATTTCTTTGGCTTGCTATTGTTGGTGATAAACACCAAGTTAAGTTTGAGATTTTTGATGTGAATGAAAATATAGGTGAAGTAGTAAACGAGCCCAGGTACGAGTCTCAAGATCGCGATGAAATAAATAAAAATAAACTTCTTTGGAAACACCTTGCAAAACTTTGGGCGTTAGTCGGAAATTATAGCGCAACGGCAAAACTTACCGAATGGATAGCAGTTAGTGAAATAGGAAATGTAATAGAATTGCGCAAAACTAAGTCTAAAGTAACTCATAATTTTTTCGACTCTGCAAATGTAGGATGCAATGACTTCGAACTTCTTCTCTCATATTTTGATAACGAGTATAAATTCTCACACGAACAAAATCCATTACAAGTTATTGAAAGAATACTTGAGAAAAAGCCCGAATTATTTTCATTGGCGGTTGACGTTGTGCTTCACAGATTTCATGATTTATATTCAATAGAAGGAAAGAATTTGCTTGAATGGTTTGGGAATAAAGATATTAATAGAAAACAGCAGATAGCTTTTATTAAGAAAGCTGGACTATTAAAGGGGCAAGTCGACTCAAGAAATTTGATTGATTTGATTCGGTTGATTAGTGAAAAAATGCAATCGATTTTTATGGATAATATTCAAGCAGGAATAGAGTATTTAAAGATTTTAGTGGACCTAAAAGCATATTTCCCGCTTGCACAAGTTGTTCATCCAGAAGTACTGGATGATTTGTTGCGTAGATTTTCAAGAGATTTTGGTCGACACGAAAGAGAGAGTCCACTGGCCTTATTAGAATATTTTCGTCTCCTAAACAAGATCAATGAGTATTATCCGTTCAGGCATAAATTCAAAGTTGACTATATGGAAGAGGCTTTGCATCGCTTGACTAGAGACATGAGGCATTATATAAGAGATAATTCGTATTTAGCTTTTGAATATTTAAAGTTATTAAATGAACTGAGACAGTACTATCCTATTCGTAAAATGCACCCCGACTTCCTGGATGAAAGTATACATATTTTTTCAAAAAATATTCGATCTCTTGTTAGGGAAAACCCTCAAGCTATATTAGAGTATCTAAAACTCCTTAACGACATGAAGGAAAACTTTCCTTTTAAAGAAAAGTTCCCTTATGAATTTCTAATTGAAGCAGTGCAATCTATAACAGAGGAGTGGGAGGTTATATTGCTGAAAAATGAGGACTTCAGTGTCTTGGACTACTTAAAAATAATAAGTGAATTCAGTAAGCATTATTCGATAAATGAAATTGTTCCTGACAGTTTAATTCGCGATGCCTTTCATCGCTTGTCAAAGGATTTGATTTATATAATTCGTGATCGGAAACAAGCTTATGAGTATCTACAGATTGTGAAACAGTTTTGTAGGTATTATTCTAGTGACCTTGGATTCAAGGGAAAGATTATAGATGAGCATTTGTTTAGAGTTTCAAAGGAAATGGATGTAGAATTCAGAGATAATCCGGACTTGGCTTTAATTTTTTTTGAATTGTTGTTAATCAATCAAATGTATCATACGACTGGACGTGAAAAGCATATGATAGAACGCTTAGTTGACACCTTTCGTGAGAGAGATTACCATAATAACGTATTGGCAAAAGCAGCAGTTATTCTTGTTCAGTACAATGCCCCTATATCCATAATTGAACGCTTGCTTGACAATCACGCGAAATTTAAGGACCTTTTTTCTAAGTCTCCGGAAATAGCAAAGGACATTTTGGAAGCAACAGCAGACCTTAACAACTATGAAAGATTTAATTAAGACGGCGATTGCACTTGCGTTCGTAGTTGGCGCGTTCTGGAATGGAAAATATATGGCGGAAGAGAAGTGCTCAATTCAATTAAAAGAATTGAATGCTAAATTTGAAACTGATATTCACCATCTACAAGATAGTCTGAATCTTTTAAGAACAAAGTTAGAAATAGATGGAGCTAAGAATGTTGTTGATGCAGTGAACATAACAGTCATTAAGCGATAGTTATTTTTGAGCTCAGACGTTGCGGAAGAAGCTTTTTTAGACACTGCCTAACAAAAAACTTTTCTTGCCTTCCTCTCCAAAAAAACATATACCTGCAATAAGAGGTTGTCAGTGTACTAACCCCATACTATGTATATACTCCGATAATTTAGGAGCGCGCCTTACATTAGTACCCATTATATATAACCCAACCATGAAACATTTAATTACGACACTCTTCGTTCTAACGACAGGAATTTTATTCGGTCAATCATTTGAAGGAACATTAGTTTATAAGACTGACTTTAAATTTCAGATCTCTAAGAAAATGGCTCAAATGGGTCTGACCGAAGAAATGATGAAAGAAAAAATGAAACAAGATGGTTCCTTGACAGATAGCGTTAAGACAATTTACAAGCAAGGAGACTATATTAGTTACACGAATTTCAATCCTCAATCCTGGTCGGTATATAAACAAAAAGACAACAAGCTATATTCATTTCAAAGCGGTGAAGATTCTGATATATGCACAGTAACAGATGTTGCTATAGACTTGGAATTTCAAATGACGGGTAATAAACCTACTGTAGCAAAACTTGATACTATAGCTGAGATAAACGGAATGAAATGTGAAGCTGTAAGAGTTAAATGGAAAACAGGAACATACGACTATTACTATAACAGTTCTTTTCTAAAAGTTGATAGCAAGCTATATGCAAACCATGTATATGACGGCTGGGCAGACTTTCTGAAAATTTCAAATTCACTGCCAGTTAAAATAGTAAAATCCACAAAGGGCCTGGCAACTGTGACGTATACACTTACCAGACATGCCGAAGAAAAAGTTGACCCAAAACTATTCGTAATACCAAAACTCGTTGCTGATAAAGACCTTAACATCATTAAAATAGCGAACAGAGAAGTAATGAGAATAAGTAAATAACTGTAGTGGGTAAAGGGGTAGATATTTTAATATATATATCTGAATTTACAAAATTTAATGCATTACATTAGTTTACAAACGGTTATTTATACAACGATGTTCTTATATTAGAATATTGGCGGTAATGTGGTCTTGGACAACAAAGGACTAGTCAACGCTGGACAATAATTAGTGATTAAAATAAACTTTGGCCTATGGCGACTCAAGTTAATATTGCTGAATGTGTACCATTTTTAATCGTGAAAAATATTAAGAAGACAATTGATTGGTACGAAAAAATCGGCTTCAAATGCACAGCGACTAATCTTATATGGGAGCCAGATTGTGAACTCAACTGGGCGAGAATAGAATGGTACGGAGCTGCTTTTATGATTGGGCCAGATGAAAGAAAGGATGTACCCAATAGTAAAGATTCGGGACTTTGGTTTAATGTTCAATCGGTAGACGAGATGGCGAAATTTTTGAACCAAGAGTGCATCTCATTTGATACAGAAGACGAAACATTTTACGGACGAAAGGTAATTTCATTCAAAGACATTGACGGCTTTACTGTTTCATTCTCCAGCGAGCTGCCTAAGAAATAACTAACGGACGACAAGGCAAGGCGACAGTTGACCCCAATGCCTTTGTTGGTGTTTTTCTCCAACAACACACTACACCACACTCATGGTATATTTCCATACCTATACCCACACTGAATTGAATATTGTAAGTATATATATATGTCTACTGAATAATCGACTATATTCGTTTGCAAACGGCTATAGGCAACGATATTCTTTATATTGGTATGTAGCCACAATACAGAAAGAAAATGAAGCATCACTTTGGAGATTTATTAGACAGAACAGGAGACTATTGGACCATTATTCCAAATGTTGGGCGCTATTCATTTTCAGCTGACAAAAACATTAAAGAAAAAAGTAAAGTCAAAATTTTAACTATATCAAAGCATGATAAATATTGGAATCAGGTTTTTGAATGCCCTAATATTGAAGAAATAACTTTACACGATCCAAGTAAAGAGCAGATCGAAGAAATTCAAAAATTAAAACAACTCAAAAGACTAAGATTAACTTTCTTTCGAGCGAAAGATGTTGAGTTTATTGCTAATCTTCGAAATCTGGAAGAAGTTATTTTTGAATATGTATCTGGGTTCTCAGACCTCTCCCCATTCCAAAGACTACCGAAAATAAAATCATTACATTTTGAAAACCTTCGTAGGGTTTCAAACTTTGACGGACTTCGAGGACTTAAAAGTTTACGTTATTTATACATTGACGGAACCCTTGATTGGAAGCAACCCATAGAAAACTTTAATTTTTTAGAAGAGCTACCCAACTTGGAAATTCTTGCATTTGGCTTTGTGATTAACAAAACAGACTTTCCTGCATTTTTACCAATTCTAAAATTAAAAAAGTTAAAGAAAATCAAAGTTGGAATGGCAACTTTTAATACAAAAGAATATGCATTTTTAGAAACAGCGTTGTCATCCAAAAAGTGTGTAAATTTTTCAGATACTCCTTGGACACCTTGTTACAAAATAGGAAAAGAGTATATGGAGTTTATTGGAAAAGGGGCAGGAAATGTAAAACTAAAAAGCTCTAGTGCTCTTGAGAAAATAAGTATGTTTGAAGAAAAGTACAAGGCTTATAAAATTGAGGCCGGGAAGATAATTAAAAGTTACCGTGGCTAACATTGCATATAGTCAGGTAGGTTGATGATTAATTATTTAATTTGGTCTGCCGGCACGCCTTATATGCTGGAGTTATAGGCTATAATTTGACAACAGTGCGAACCCAAACCGACAGTATATAAATACCGTGATAACTATTACGACTAGACCATTTACTGACAAAGAAATAAAAAGACAGACAAAACAACTGCCGAGTGTTTACAAACGGGTTGAGGGATTTGTTATGAAATTTATTTTCATAGTATTGGTGTTGGACATTCCCCTGCTTGTATACGACCACTTCTCTCCTGTAGCTTCCCAAACTCAGGCAGCCTATTGTATAGTAATGGTGGTAGTAGCGTTGCTGTTGACCTTTTGGATTACTAAAAGATGGGAGGGCGGACTTAGTATCAATAAATATATTTCGAACATTAACTCTGAACAAGCGGAAGTTATTCATGTGACGACTACAAGAGCAATTAAGCGGGAAGACGCAGAAGATTTTGGTGTTGCATATTACATTGACGTTTTGGACAAGGGAGTACCAAAGACTTTATTTTTATGGGGACAGTATTTAGACGAACTTGAATATGACAAGCGCTTTCCGAATACCGAATTTGAAATCATTAGAAAAAAAGGGAGTGATGAATTTATTGACTTCAAGACATTAGGACAATATTTCAAAGAAGAGAAAACTCTGCCACCGTTTGACAAGCCTGTTTGGGATAGTGGAACTTTTCCAGTAAACGGACAAATTCTTGACCAAACTATTGACCAAATAAAATGACGGCAGGACTTAACATGGACTGTATTACAGCCGCTAACAAAATGTTTATGCCAGCTTGGGGTTCAGTGTAAATTTGAAGTTTTGTTTTCTTAATTTCGTTTGGCAACGTGGGACAGTAATGTGCTTCAAAAATTCAAGCCCACCATAGACGTTATAGGCTGTGTAAAACAAATATTAAACATTATGAAAAAGTTGCAATTCAAAGTAAGTATCAATGCACCTGTAACCAGGATATATGATTTTATGCTTGGCATTAACAGTAAATCAACTTATGAACAATGGACTTCTTTGTTTAACCCTACATCTACCTATGAAGGAAGTTGGGGCAAGGGAAATAAAATTCTATTTATTGGTATAGATGAGAAAGGAGAAAAGGGAGGTATGGTTTCAAGGATAGCTGAAAACATTCTCAACCGATTTGTTTCTATTCAACATTATGGGCTTTTAAAAGCTGATAAGGAAATTACAGAAGGACCAGAAGTAGAAAAATGGGCAAACGGATTTGAAAACTATACCTTCGAAGAAAACAATGGGACTACAACCGTTACTGTTGACCTAGACACAACGGAAGATTTTTTAGATTATATGAACCAGACCTACCCAAAAGCACTCGACAAGTTGAAAGAACTCTGTGAAAAATAGCAATTTTAAGAATATCTTAAAAGCCAAAGAAATAAACACAGCCTGTAACATCAGTTTGGCAATATGGCGGCTGGAGCTAATGATAAGTTTAGGAAGAAGCTAGTATATATAAAGATGTTTTAGTTCAAGATATTTACATCCTGACTTAGTGTACACTGCATAATAATCATGACTCATTGCTTTGTGCCTTTCCATGCAAAGTTTTTTTCACTCTTTGAATCACCATATAAATAATATAGCCAGTTGTAAGCTCCCCTGAAAATAGGACGGTTTAAGATTAGACGAAAGTCTTTTAACTTTAAACTGTTACATATGAAAAAGAAGCGATTTACAGAGACCCAGATTTTTAACATTCTCAAGGAATTTGATGCGGGCAAAAACATTCAGGATATCTCACGCGAGCATGGCGTATCGAAAGCCACAATCTATAACTGGAAGGCTAAGTATGGCGGCATGGAGATGAATGAACTTAAGAAGTATAAAGAGCTCGAAGAGGAAAATCGAAAGCTCAAGCAGATGTATGCTGATCTTGCTCTGGATAATAAAATGCTGAAGGACATTCTAGGAAAAAAGTTCTAAGGCCCTCCGAGAAGCGAGCACAGATTGAGTATTTGCAAAAGAGCTATACAGTAAGCCTTGGACGGGCCTGTAGTCTGGTAAACTTATCACGATCAGTTTATTACTATAAAAGCCATCGCGATGATCATATAGTCATTGACAAACTCCGAAGCTTAGCGGAGCAGCGACCAACGGAAGGATTTTGGAAAATGTATTTCCGCATTCGCAAAGAAGGTTTATTGTGGAATCATAAACGCGTTCATCGGGTATATAAATTGTTAAAGCTAAATATGAAACGCAAGAGTAAGAGAAGGCTTCCTGCGCGTATACTATATCCACTGGAAGCAGTGAGCACAACCAATATCAGCTGGTCTATGGACTTTATGAGTGATGCACTCCTCAACGGTAGAAAATTCAGGACGCTGAACTTACTCGATGACTTTAATCGTGAAGCATTAGCAATCGAAATTGATACTTCGCTACCAGCAGAGCGCGTGGTGCGCATACTTGAACAAACGATTCAATGGCGAGGTAAGCCGCAAAGAATTAGGGTTGATAATGGTCCTGAATTCGTCTCCAGCAAGCTTGGCCTCTGGTGTGAAGAACATCAGATTAACCTTCAATTTATTCAGCCTGGAAAGCCATCACAAAACGCATACATCGAACGCTTTAATGGAAGCTTCAGGAAAGATATACTTGATGCCTACTTGTTTGAAACGCTCAGTCAAGTAAGAACCCTGGCTGACGAGTGGATGCAGGACTATAACTATGAACGTCCGCACGATGCGCTGAACGGGCGCAGTCCAGTGGATATGCTAGCCGTGGATTTATGGAAAACTTCGGAAGAGTTTCCCACAAATCCACAGCGGACTATAACTACAACTATAAATGAAATTTTCTAATTTGTGGACGTCCTAAATATGGGAAGCTTACACAGTCTTGGAATGAATTTTTATTCATTATGAGGTAGCTGACAGACCGAAATAAGCACTGACTTGCAAGCATCTGATAAGAAATCAATTAATGCACTATATATTTAGGGATATACAATCTGTAAATTCTGATTCTTCATGTCAGTTAATATACCTCACAAATATACCCGTTGTAAAAAATATGAGAATGCCGTTTTGACTACTACGCGATACGCCATTACGGTTACATGTCTTGAATGAAACCATTTTGCAAGACAAGCGCTTAAAGAAATAATTATTCAAAGCCTATCTCGAATACGCGGTCTTCGAAACCCTTTAATTTATTACAGCATTTATTTTTTGCCAGAGAGCATCGTCAAATCCGGAAAGTGCAAAATTAGGGTTTGCAGGATCCGAGGCATCGCCCATTCTTATCACTACCATATTCTTACTGGGAATAACATAGATGCGCTGATCTTCTGCACCCATTGCTGCATACATATCAGCAGGGGCGCTAGGCACTAAGGGTCCCTCGTAAACAGTTTGGCCACCCGGCACCATATAACTTGTCTTACCATTTAACCACCATAAATATCCATAAGCAGGATTTATACTCTGCGATGTACGGATGCTTTCATTAAAAAAACTTTCGTTTACAATTTGTTCATCAACCCATTTTCCTTTGTTCAGTGCCAGTAGTCCAAACCTGGCCATGCTACGGGTGTTACTATGGTATATTTTAAAAATAACGCCATAGTTCCAGCTGCCGTCCATTCCTATTTTATTTTTTAGTTTGGCATTGAAATACGCCTCAAAATCCTGGCTACTGGCCTCGGCAACAACATCCATTAATTTTTGAAAAACATTATGGTAAGACCACCGCGCACCTGCATCCGCCAGGTACGTTAAATTCGCTTTTATTACCAAATCACTTTCATCATTAATTCCCGAAGTCATGGTCAGCAAATGTTTTGATGTTATCAGGTTTTCTTTTTCTATGGGTTCGCTCGTCCAGCCCGTGCCCAGATATTGAGATACTTTGTTATTAATATCAAGTAGTGTCTCCTGCTGCGCTATTCCGGTTGTGGTGGTTACCAGTGTTTTACCTGCACTGTTCCATGGCCACGAAGTAGTTGATGTATGTCCATCAAAATACTCCTCCATAACAATCCTTCCATTTACAAGAATCATAAATGATTTGGAGTTCTTTTCAAGAAGATAATCTTTTAATGGTTGTACTGCACTTTGATTCCAACCCAAACTGGAAATGGATTTTGTTTCCCAATCAGTGCCGGTGTTTGAAGGAAAATACATGGATTCATCAGGGCTGGGTTCATTATCATTCGAACAACCCGAAAATACAAATGCAGCTATTACAAGGAATTTTATATACTTCATCATAGGTTCATTAGACTTCCAAGTTCTTAAAAAGTTTAATCAATACATTTTTTTATTTTTTGAAAATTGTACTATCTCAAAATGTCCAGCATCTCATGGCATTTGGCACTTCACCAACATGCTCCCAAAACTCACACTAATTAAAATACATTTCACAATTATACCGTTGTAAAGAAGTGAGGATGCTCATGCAGTTTTGAATACTACACAATACGCCAAAGGGTCAGCTGGCTAGTCACCACACAGTCCCACCTCAGAGCACCTTGCAGGACAATGAACCGCTATATACATGCTTAAAAACATTATATTAGGAGAGGAATGTTGTGCCTTATGAGCTTGCACAGATTATACCAATGAAATAAAAGATGAACCATCAATTTAGATTTTTAGTAATCTGGCTACTGGTGAGTAGCGCTTGTTTTGGACAGGACAAACTAAAACAACCTATTCCAGGTTTACCGCGTGCCGATCTCGCTTCGGTAAAAATGAATCAAGACACTATCGCGAAGCTGATTCAGTTAATCAACTCAACTCCTCCAAACGACTTCAGGGGAGTAGTCGTAATTAAGGATAACAAATTAGTTGTTGAAGAATATTTTAATACCTATTGGCGGGAGACGGTTCATGACATCCGATCTGCTGGTAAAGGGATTACCGCTTTACTGTTGGGTATAGCCATTGATAAGGGTTTAGTAAAAAGTACCGAGCAAAGTATATATGATTTTTTCCCGAGTTCTAAGTTTATTCGTCCTGCGAAAGACGGGCACCAGGATATTAAGATCAAGCACCTGCTTAGCATGTCTTCAGGACTCAGCGCAGACGACAATGATGACAACTCTCCTGGCGGTACTGGAAACTGGCTGACAAATGATAATTGGGTAAACTTTGCAATCGCTCTGCCGATGCTCTTTACTCCGGGAGAGAAATATATATACAACGACGTTTGCCCCATGCTTGTTGGCGCCATTATAGAAGAAGCATCGGGTAAAAAGCTTTCCGACTTCGCGAAAGAAAACCTGTTTACTCCTTTAGGAATAAGAGAATTCTATTGGTATACCGCGCCCAATGGCAGAACCGGACCGATGGGTAATTTATATATATCAGCATTGGACTTTGCCAAACTTGGACAACTGGTAATCAATAAAGGTCAATGGCAAGGAAAACAGATTATCAGCACTGCATGGATTAATGAAATATCCTTGAAACGGTTTGACATCTCAAAGGACGACCCATTTGCAAACTCTTACGGATATTTTTGGTTCATTGCGACAAAGGAAGTTAATGGCAAAAAATACGAATGCATTTATGCCTCCGGAAATGGTGGCAATCTGTTGTTTGTTGTACCCGGTGAGAATCTGGTTGTAAGCCTGATCTCCAGTGCTTACGGTCAAGGGTATGGCCATAGAAGAAGTCGCAATATATTTGATTACGTGCTGAGATCTCTGAACCAAAAGTGATTTGTTTAACTGCATGAAATGCGCAGTATATATTTGGTGAAAAGATTATAGGTATAAATTCATATATTAGTATTGTCGATCGTAATTTTTTCACAATGGACAGCGTAATAGATTTTATTAAGAATTTCAAATTCCCATTATCTGATCTGGACTTTTGGGGTCTACTGATAACTTTCGGAATTATAATTCTCATTTTTGTCATTGCAAATTGGTTGATATCCTTTCTTAATCCAACAACTGCAAGGACAACCAAACGTATCCTAACAATCATATTCTATTCTGTCTTCTTTTTCGAACTGATTTTTGTGGTCTTAAACGCAATACTGACAGAGAACTACAATCGACTAACTGTAATGGTTTTTATGATTGCTCCGTACTACATAAGACTATGGATTGGTAAGTTCTATAAGAGATATGACAAACTCGTAGATAAGTTAGCAAGTAAAGACTGAAACTATAAATAAATTCTCTATACATATACCATCTAAATCGAGTAGCTACAAGTATATCTGTAACAAGAATGACTATCAATGATATATTGATTGAAGGATGAATTAAGTATCTCTATACTGAAAAATTCGCTATAGTAGTTTGTACTATCAATGACTATAAATGAAGATTATTTTAATAATATCCTTTCTAACAGCGACAACCGTTTCCTTTTCGCAAGCAATCTTTCCAGGTCTAAGTCCGAAAGGGAGAATTGAGCAAACCATTGGACTAACAAACATTTCAGCAGATTACGAGAGACCGGCAGCCCGAGGGCGCAAAGTATTTGGCGAATTAGTGCCGTACAATAAACTATGGCGAACAGGCGCAGGGAACTGTACAAAGATTAGATTCAGCAAGCCTGTCACTATAGATAATAAAAACATAAGCAAAGGGACTTACTCAATCTTTACCATACCAGATACCAACGAATGGACTGTAATCTTGAATAAGGACACAACTCTTTACGGAGCAAGTTCGTATGACGCAACAAAAGATATAGTTCGATTTAAAGTAAAGCCGCACTCGACTGATCGATACTATGAATCACTAACCATAGACATTGATGTAGTACCCAACAATGCCATGGTTTACATTTCGTGGGAGAATACTCAGGTTTCATTCCTTGTAAAAACAGAATCAGACAAAGTAGTCAATGACTTTGTTCAACAACATTTGTTAACAGATAAGTCTAGCAATGCAGACGAATATGCTGCGGCAGCAGAGTACTATTACTTCCTAAACAAGGACTTAGATCGAGCGTTGTTACTCGTTGACAAAGCAATTGCAATGAAAAATGAATCCTGGTACTACAGACAAAAAGTTGACATCTTGGAATTGCAAAAGAAATATAAGGAAGCGATTGACTTTGCTATGCTCGCTATTTCGATGGATCAAAAAAGAACAGACTGGAACTCCAATGCAAAGCAACAAAGTGAAGCAGAGTATAAGAAACGAATTGAGCTTTTTAAAAGCCGGCTAAAGAAATAATACGGCTAGAAATATTGTAGGTTTATTCACGCCTTGGTCAGGTGTTAGCCCACCGCTATACCAGAATACTTGTAGTGAGTAGATCTGTTACAATGGAACCATCACTCATTGACAAAGAGTGAATCCTATCTGGCCTAAAAATCGCTATATTTTTTAGCACTGACTATATATATGCTGCAAACATTTTAATCCGACAGAATGACAAGCGTCAGTATTTCCTACTATTATAAATGGTCGTCACTTGTAACTTTCATAGTAAGTATTATGGGACCATTAGTTTTAATCGAAGGAACTTTGGTTGAAAAATTCTGGATGGCATTATTAGTGAACCTTCAATTTCACTTCGCATTCCAATTCTTAAGTAGACTTCCTTACGGTATATATAAGCGTATTGAGAGGGAGAATCCTGGAACAAAGATACCAGCATACAAGATTTTAAATATCTTTTCCTGGATAATGATGATCTTTTCAACCATCGGGTTTGTAGGATTTTTAAACTCTGTAATGGCTCATCGCCAGTACGAACAGCTGATGGTCACGATGACATTTATTGCCATTTTTCTTGGCGGGTATTCTTCCTATTTAAAATTGAGGGAAGGTTAATATGCCCCTTGCAACAATGGCAAATATGCGTAGCTAGATAGAAAGTCTTATACCGTAAACTGCGTATATCGCTAAACAGAGCTACTTTACAATGCTGGTCAATTTAGAATTGAAGAATATTTACAGTACTCCGCATTTTTATAGCATGTCACTAGGGTCTTATTTCAGTAGGGTATACGGTATAAATTTACCAAACAATCATTTCACCCTATACGCAAAAGTCCCCGTTATAGTCTTTCTGGCCTGGCAGGTACTGTTGTCTGTTGGTAAAGTTCCAACCAAGGTAAAGGTTCCTGTTACAAGTACATTTGTGGTGGTAGAATAATTTGTGAAACGAAACCTGGTACTACCATCACCTCTTCTATAGCACGAATTAGGATTAGGCTCAACGAACAATACATTTGATGTATCTGTAGGAGTCTGTTCTGTTAAGGCAGCAATCTTCCCAAGGTATGCGCTTAGTGTTGCATAGGATGCTCCCATGACCGTTGAGTCAACGGTAGCCGTGAAATATCTTTCTGTACTACTGGCGCGAAATTTTGCAGGGCGGCCTAACTTCGTGTCCATTGTTACTGAAAGAGACAAGTTTCTATAGGAAACACCGTCCACTGAAAAATCAAGTGTACCGTCCGTGCTTATGAGAGTCCAATCGCTAAAATGATCAACCTCTGCTTTCACTGTCTTTGTTGTTTGGTCGATTATAAAGTCGTCAACAACTTCCCAGCTGCTGCCCGATGATTTTCTCGTTACAAGTCGCAGAAGGGCAGGGTATGTTTTCTTCGTGCTAAGTTCATCGTCCGTATACTTTAAAGTCAATGTCACCGGCTTCAAAAACTGTTGATCCGTCAGGCTATATATTTTGCCAATGCCGTTAGTGGCATCATTTGCTAATTCTTCAATTTCAATGGAGACACCCGAATTCACAGCTCCAGCAGGAATTACAACAGATATATTTTTATCCGTAGACTCCAACGATCCACCTGACGAATTAATAGTTACTCCAACGGAATCTATTGGTAACTCAGGCTCCTGCTCTTCTGTATCATTATCGCTGCAGCTTGCGGCAAATAGAGAAATAACAATAACTAACGGGAATAGATATATTTTATACATGCTTATGAGGGAAAATAATTGCGCAAGAATACAAAATATATAGTGATATAAAAAAATAAAGCTTTAAGAGGCGTATTCACTTGTGTTATTCAGGTTTGATTTCTTTGGCAGTTCAGATTTTACTTTGGAAGCATTCGTTTGAAATTGGATGAATCACATTCGCTGTTGCTGTTTTATTTTTCAATACTATATTTATACTAAGGAGTGTATTGTATTGTGGGTAACTATTTAGCATGCTTGATAAAAGACCCCGAAACAGTAGATTCTTTGGGTGGCTAAAATATATGTATATTTATATTGTTGCGTATACCCTCGTAAATCGTACGTGGCATCTGGTGGTAATATTTCAAAACAATGAGTATAGAACAAGCTAAGAGTTTAGGTCAAAAGGAAACTTTAAAGTGGACTCTATACATCTTTTTAGTTTGCGAGTTGGTCGCGATGTTGTTTGAAATATCAGGAGATTTTGCCAACGGAATTATTTTCTTCATCGGCCAACACATGAATATTCACTACCTGATTATGGTAGGCATTTTGTTTACCGTGACAAATCTGTTCGGACAAAAAAATGGAAAAGAAATTTTGATTCTGAGAAGAAACTTTTTCATAACTCCATTTAAGTATGGACTTTTAACCATTTGGATCGTTTTAGCTTATGGTAGTGTAGTAGGACTATTGAGGCTAACTGGAAAGGGCACTATGAATACATTTGAAATAATTCAAACCTATATTCTAAAACCTTACTTACAAACAACATTGATATTCCTTATCCCACTTGCTATTTACTCTTACTTCTGTGGTGATCGAATTAAGAAAAACATAATAGGCATTGAGAAAAATTAGTTATCGAAACAAGTATACATATTCTACTTGGTATTTAATTGAGATTTAGTCCAACGGTTAATCCGTACCAAGGTTTATTTTGATAAATCCACGCATTCTTATCGCGATCCGTAAGGTAATCCCATCCGATACCTATACCTACCGTTAGATTGTTAACACCGACCATTACCGCCAGCCCACGGTTAAGTATAAATCCACTATACTCGTCAGCAACTTGATTATTCGTAGTCGATGGTGTGATAGATGTTGAACCAAGTCCACCAAATCCACCAATACTTAAGCCCCGATGTTTGTTTATTTGCTTCACTCCTATAGGCGTCTCCTTATAGCTTATGCGAAACCGGTCTATTCGATACCCTATAAAAATATTGCCATTAAAATCAGTTGTCAGTTGCCTGGGCATGTTACCGATCGCTGGCCGGAATTTGAAAGGTATAGTCATTACATCAACATCAAAACTCCGCTTAAGAAAAAATTGATCCTTCAATCTGTCAGGTATAAATGGTTCCGCTATTTTCTCTTTCAGGTAAATACTCATTGTATCGTCTGCTACATAAACAAAGACTTTCTTATATCTATCTGGGTGTTGTTTAAATTCATAGATGCCATCATTCAGTTGATACTTAGGCAAATCTTTAATACCGCTGCATGCATTTAACAACACCAGTAGAAGCAAAAATCCGGTAACGTTTCGAAACATAAGTCGAGAAGATAAACAATGCGAAATAAACACTTTCTTTTAATCCTACAGGATCATTTATATATTATATTCTTGCAATATATTTTTAACATTAACACGAATATATCCGCGACTACAATTATTCTCTCTGAGCTATGACAATAACATTTAACAAGACAGGCAAACGGACAAACTCATTCCTTGGAGACACGTATAAATCAGAGTATATTTTTACTACCACGAATAAATCTCCAATTGCAAAATTTACATATTCTGACTTCAACGCAACACTCGAAACTGAGGGTCGCACCTATCAAATCAAGCCAGTCCATGGCATTTTTACAATCAATGAATTTATAATTCTTGAGGGAGATTCTCCAGTCGGGCAAAAAAAAACATTCAAATGGTTTAATCGACTTAGCATTAAGTTACTAACGGGCAAATCTTATAAATTAAAAAGACTCTATAAATCATTTTGGGATAGATTCATCAATAGATCTGATTACTATGTTCAACTACAAAATGAAAACGAAATAGTATCTTACTCCTTTACCAAGGGAATGCGTTTCGAAAACGGCTACTTTAATGAAAGATATAGGGAACTAAAAGGGCAGATTGAAACGGATTTGGACAACTCACTGGTTTCGTTTCTAGGCGTGTTTCTGATCGAACAATTATTGGATCAAGAGAGAGACACTAGATGATTATGTTTAGACTCTTCAACAACTAAAAAGCCACAAAAAACATCTATAGTATAAAAGATCTATATACCATAACCAATCACGGCTTGAGAACATATCTCATCATAAAAAAATGGCTGCACGTGTTCACATGCAGCCATTTTTTATTACTTGTTATACTTAATTACTTTAACCAGCCTTCCACTTCTTCCATGGTAGGATTCGTGATTTCAAGTTTCATTTTTTTGCGTGTTCCGCATACATCGTTAAAGAGCTTCGAAGCTTTCATCTCTTTCATCTGCGCAAGCGACAGTATACCTAGCTTCTGGAGTATCGGTATAAATTCTGCTCGAACACCGGCATCGGTAAACTCTTTTTCATTGAAACCAGAAGCTGGTTTTTCAGGCTTCATCTGCGGGAAGAAGAGTACATCTTGTATCGATGCAGAGTTCGTCATAATCATGGAAAGACGATCAATACCGATCCCTAGCCCTGCCGTTGGCGGCATACCGAATTCAAGAGCACGAAGGAAATCTTCGTCCAGCGTCATAGCTTCTTCATCACCACGTTTACCCAGTTCAAGCTGGTCTTCAAAACGCTCACGTTGATCGATCGGGTCGTTTAACTCCGAGAATGAGTTTGCTATCTCTTTACGGTTACAGATCGCTTCAAAGCGCTCCACCAATCCAGGTTTGCTGCGATGCTTCTTTGCCAGAGGCGACATCTCCAATGGATAGTCTGTAATAAATGTAGGCTGAATCAGATTCGGTTCACACTTCTCACCAAAGATCTGATCGATCAACTTTCCTTTACCCATGGTATCATCCATCGGTACGTGCAACTGCTTGCAGGTTTCGCGAAGCTGTTGTTCATCCATCGCAGATATATCTACACCCGTAAAATGCTGAATGGCTTCAAACATAGTATAGCGTGTCCACGGACGTTTAAAGTCGATGACGTTCTCCCCTACTTTTACTTCGGTTGTGCCGTGAAGGTCGAGTGCTACTTTTTCAATCATCTCCTCTACAAGCTCCATCATCCAATAGTAATCCTTATAGGCTACATATAATTCCACTTGCGTGAATTCAGGATTATGGAAACGTGACATCCCTTCATTACGGAAGTCTTTCGAGAATTCATATACACCGTTGAATCCACCAACAATCAGGCGCTTCAGATATAGTTCATTGGCAATGCGCAAATATAGCGTCATGTCCAACGTGTTATGATGCGTTTTGAAAGGACGTGCTGCAGCACCACCATACAACGGTTGGAGTATGGGCGTTTCAACTTCGAGGTAAGCTTTTGCATTCAGGTACTGACGCATCGAGTTTACCAACTGTGTACGCTTGATGAATGTATCGCGTACTTCCGGGTTTACAATCAAATCAACATAACGCATGCGATAGCGTTGCTCTGAATCTGTAAAGGCATCGTGGCGTTGCACGTTGCCTTGCTCGTCTACCGTTTCTTTTACTATAGGTAACGGGCGTAATGCTTTTGTTAAAACCGTAAGGCCTGTAACGTGAATGGAGATCTCACCGGTTTGTGTAGTAAAGCCATAGCCCTTCACACCAATGATATCACCTATATCCAGTAATTTTTTAAATACAGTATTGTATAAAGTTTTGTCTTCGTCAGGGCAGATATCATCTCTGCGTATATAGATCTGTATGCGACCGGTCTCATCCTGCAATTCAGCAAAGGCAGCACTTCCCATCACGCGGGTACTCATGATGCGACCCGCAATAGAGATCTGGCGATAGTCGCTCTTCTGACGTTCGTAGTTTTCCAGGATTTCCTTCGCGGAAGCATTCACTTCGAAAAGTTCTGCCGGATATGGATTAATGCCTAATTTCCTGAGTTCATCCAGTTTTTGTCTGCGGATGATCTCCTGTTCGCTAAGTTGCATGATCTAAAAATTTCCCGCAAAAATACTCGAAATAGGGAGAAAAGGAACAATCCTGAAATATGCTATTTTCTGCTGCGCTTTCTTCGTTCCAGTTCTTTGCGGATCAAGATCAGCTCGCGACTACTCTGTCCGGCCACGGAAGTATTTTCCTGCGCTCTGCGGAAGAGGTATGGCATTACTGAACGCACGGGTCCGTAAGGAACATACTTGGCAACTTTATATCCGGCTTTCGCCAGATTAAATGAAATGTTATCGCTCATACCATAGAGCTGTGCAAACCAAATACGATCATCGGTATTCTTCAAACCGTACTTATGCATCAAGGTAGTAAGGTATAGATTGCTCTCCTCGTTGTGAGAACCACACATGAAGGCTATACGCGAAATGTTCTCAACACAAAATTCCAATGCTTCATTAAACGCTTTATCCGAAGCAGCTTTATCAGGTTGAATCGGATCAGGATAGCCCATCGCTTCAGCACGTGCCCGCTCCTTTTCCATATAGGCACCACGCACCAGCTTTGCTCCTATATAATAATTTTTCCGTGCTGCTTCCTCGAAAGAGTTTTTCAAATTCTGCAACGATGCTATACGGTATAGCTGATAGGTATTGAAGACAATCGCTTTCTCTTTGTTATACTTTGCCATCATTTCATAGGCAAGTGTATCGATTGGTTCCTGTATCCAGGTTTCTTCTGCATCGATTAATACAGGAATTTTATTTGCATGCGCACGTGCGCAAATTTTATCAACACGTTGACGAACGCGTTCGAAGGCACGTTGTTCTTCTATCGTTAATACATCTTCACGTTGAATTTTTTCGAACAGATCGCTGTCACCAAGACCGGTAACTTTAAAAACAGAAAACGGAATTCCCGCAGGATCTCCCTTTGCTTTATCGATCGTGCGAATAATCTCTTCTGTTACCTGGTCGAATCCTTTTTCAGATTTTTCACCTTCAACAGAATAATCCAGGATGGTGCCCACACCATATTTCGAGAGCTGTGCAATCTCATCATCACAGTTGTCGATGCTGATGCCTCCACAAAAATGATCGAAGGCTGTCTTGCGAATGATGCCCTCTACAGGCAGATGTAGTTTCAATGCAAACTTTACAGATCCAATCGCTGCCGCGGATATCCACGGATGATTGACCATCGAAAAAATAAAATTCGCTTTCCGTAAAGCCGCATCTGATTTGTAGGAGAATGCTACAGAGGTGTCTTCAAATGAAATCCTGGGTTCTTCTTCCATGCTGAAAAAATTCGGGCAAATATACTGCTTACAATTGTTAGCTCAAGTTCTCTCATAAACAGTTCTAATGTTTTTAATAACTTTCGATTCGAAAGAACTTAAAATCACACATGCTGCCCGATAACATTTTGTTTTCTGCTGATCCTTCCAACGATTTACTGGCGTTTTTAAATAAAAAAAATTACAGCAAAGTTGTCGTTCTCACCGATGAGAATACACGCGAGCATTGTTATCCTGCCCTTCAGCAAAAACTTCCCGATCATTTTGTTATCGAAGTAAAGAGTGGTGAAGAACAGAAAAATCTGGAGACGTGTGTGTTAATCTGGAAACAACTGACTGACTATGCTCTTGACCGCCATGCTGTGCTCCTTGTGTTGGGTGGCGGTGTGTTGGGAGATATGGGAGGATTCTGTGCTGCCACCTATAAAAGAGGAATCGATTTTATACTGATTCCAACCACGTTGCTTGCACAAGTAGATGCAAGCATCGGTGGCAAACTGGGCGTTGACTTTGATCATTTTAAAAATCACATCGGAGTTTTTCAACAGCCTGCTTTAACATTATTATATACCGGTTTTCTGAAAACATTACCTGTTGCCGAACTACGGTCAGGCTTTGCTGAGGTGATCAAGCATACGCTGATCTCTGACAAAGATATGTGGGATACGATCCGCAAGAAATCATTACAAGAGCAGGACTGGGATGGTCTCTTAAAACATTCCGTTGCTTTTAAAGCGGATGTAACAACACAAGACCCCAAGGAAAAAGGATTGCGTAAAATTCTGAATGCAGGCCATACTATAGGGCATGCCGTTGAAAGTTACCTGCTGGCCAGCGGGCATCGCATTCTTCATGGTGAAGCGATTGCGTTGGGCCTGATTGCAGAAGGCTTTATAGCACGTGAACGTAACATGCTAAGTCATGACGACTTTCAAAGCATTGCTGCATATATACTTGCCGTGTATGGCAAGGTTGATCTGAATGAAAAGCAAATTGCAGAAGCTGCTCAACTCACCGTTCAGGATAAGAAAAATAAGGGAAATAAAATACTGTGCGTTCTTCAGGAAGGGATAGGAAGAGCGCGCTGGGATTGCGAAATCAATTTTGATGAGGTAAAAGAGGCCCTCTCTTTTTATCAATCGCTTCAGATGTAGTGAGCGTCTGAATCATCAAATGGTGTTTTCTCAGTTTTAATGGTTTTCTTCAGGCCGTCAGCTTTTTTAGAGATATACTCTTTCGTTTTACGTTTCCGATTACCGGTAAGTAACCAGGCAGCCAACAATGCACCCGAAGCAAGACCAAGTCCTAATGCTATTTTACGGGTAGTACTCATATTACAATTTAACTTTTTTCAGCGTTAAAAGTTTCAGCGTTGTATCAAAAAATCTTTTTGCAAAGAGTAATTTGCCCACTCAAATTTCTGATCACATTGAATACAACAATTCATCTCAAGCGAACGAATGTTTTGCAGGGAACAGCAACACTGCTCCCTGCATCTAAAAGCATCAACAACCGTGCACTGATTATAAATGCACTGGCCGGTAGTAAATCAGAAATTCAGAATATGTCTGATGCCAACGATGTGCAACTGATGTTGCGGCTGGTAAACTCGACCGACGAAATTATTGATGTAGAAGATGCAGGCACAACGATGCGTTTTCTTACTGCATACTTTGCTGTTACCAATCAGCATAAAGTTCTCACCGGAACTTCGCGCATGAAAGAGCGCCCCATTGGTATACTCGTGAATGCCTTGCGCAGCCTGGGTGCAGATATAGAGTATATGGAGAAAGACGGATATCCTCCATTAAAGTTAAATGGCTTCAGCGGACAAAAAACGGATACCATACGCATTCGCGGAGATGTAAGCAGTCAATTCATTTCAGCACTTATGATGGTTGCCCCTGTGTTACCAAACGGGTTGACGCTTGAGCTCGAAGGAAAAATTGGCAGTCGCCCCTATATAGAGATGACAGCCTCCATTATGAAACACTTTGGCGCAAGCAGTGAGTTCATCAGCAACAAAGTAATTGTTCCTCATCAGCAATATACTCCTGCACCCTTCACGGTGGAATCTGATTGGTCTGGTGCCAGCTATTGGTTTGCTTTTACAGCGCTCGCTGAAAAAGCAGAGATATACCTGCCTAAACTTTCGCTGCAATCACTGCAAGGTGACAGTGTCATTGTAAAGATCATGGACCGCCTTGGTGTACACGCAGGTATGGAGAATGGCTTATTGAAGCTCACTAAAAAAGAAAGTCAGAAAGAACTTCATTGGGATTTTACACATTGCCCTGACCTCGGCCAAACCGTTGCTGTAGTATGTGCAGCGAAAGGTATAAAAGGCTACTTTACAGGATTAGAAAGTCTTCGCATAAAAGAAACTGATCGCATTGCTGCGCTTCAAAATGAGCTGCAGAAGATTGGCGGCAAGCTGGTAGAAGAAGACACTGAAAACTGGACATTAATTCCATCTTCACATTTACCGGGGCAGGTATATTTCAATACCTATAAAGATCATCGCATGGCAATGGCCTTTGCACCCCTGGCGACACTTATGAATGTTGAGATCGAGAGACCTGAGGTGGTAAAGAAATCGTATCCTAATTTCTGGAATGATCTGAAGGAATTTGGTTTGGTTTAATCAAATTCATTGCACAAAGATCACGAAGGATATATAGAGTTACACGGAGTAAATATACTAACAGATAATATCCCGCAGGGTATTGAAATATAGCGGGGCGTGTAACATACGGCTTCCGTACCAGGAGAACATTTCGCCATCGACAAGTATAATTTTTGATGACGGGCTGATTTGTTTCAATTCTTCGATATGCTTCTCCTGAAACGGATAAGGCTCTGAGGATAGAAATATATAGTCTGGCTTCAATTGATTTATTTCGTCAGCGCTAAGCTCCGGGTAACGCGAAGATTGTATTACATTCTTCAGATTCAACTTCTCCAACGTGGTATGAATGAAGGTGTCTCTCCCTGCTACCATCCAGGGCTTTCGCCAAATGAGATATAGCACCGACTGCGAATCAAATAACGTTATCGATTCAAATGACTTTTGAATCTTATCTATAGTCTCACATGCTTCGGCATCTTTCGCTGTTATTTCTCCGATACCTTTTATCATTGCGAGCACATCGTTCCATGAAACTATATCGCTCATCCACACAGGATATTTCTTCTGAAGCTCAACGATGCCCTCCTGGTAATTTTCTTCTTTATTACCAATGATCAAATCAGGTTGAAGGGTATCAATAACATCAAAATTAAAATTCTTGGTACCTCCTATTATAGCTTTGGTCTTTAACCATTCACCAGGATGAACACAAAACTTTGTGATGCCTACAACTTCCGTTTGCAATCCGAGTGCTGCCAGTAATTCAGTTTGAGAAGGGACCAGGGATATAATTCGCCTGGGTGGAAAGGAAATGGAAATGCTTTGATTCAGTTGGTCAATGAAGGTGCGCTGCATGCTTCAATTCTGGGAACTGCTGACAGGTTTAACTTTTTTCTTCATAGGGAATTCAAAACCTATACGCATGTTCAGTACATCTGCATACGGGCTTTTATTCTCATAGTTAAATACACGAAGCATGATTTGAGCGGTTCCCTTTACTCGCTTGATGAATCTATATTCTTTTTTCAAGCCTATAAATGCACCCGGTACCCACTCTCTTCCTGTCACGTCAGATGTTTTCGATTGAAGTTTCGGAGGAACTTGTGTGTTCATCAATTCTACTTCAGCGCGTGGAGAAAATCCTTTTCCTATTTTAAACTCAGAGTATATTCTTGGTCCATATACTCTTGTGCTGGGGCTGAAGGAATTATGATTTGTATTATAGCCATACCGTTGGTTCCAGCCAAGTCCGGAAGTGAGGCGACCGGAAAGTCTATACCCTATATATGGATTGAAATCAACGAGTATATCATTGCCCTTCTTTTGTATTTGTAATGCTATGCCCGGGAGCAAACGTTCTATCAATGGTTTATCGCGCATTTCATTAGGACGTTTTTTGCCAACTTCACTCAGACTGTTCAGGCTTGAATATTTATTCTTCAACTTCGCCATTTTGTCCATGGCTTCCTGTAATACTTGTTCTTTTCCTGCGAAATGATTTATAGCGACTTCTTTTACTTGCTGAACGGCTTGCTCTTTCATCGCCTCAGGACTTTCTACTGACTTCAACATCGGGTCAATCGCACCTGCAGACTTCTTTAGGTCACCAACGCCAGCAAGATCACCCGCTTTAGTTTCCAGAGCCTGCGGCAATTGTTTCACATCCGTGAGATTGCCTTGCGTTATATTCTGAATATCTTTTTGATAAGCGCCTGCATTTTCCGTAAGCGAAGAAAGATCACCCGCCTTTCCAGTGATGTTCTGAAGACCATCCAGTTCGCCAATTTTACCAATCGGAGATTCTATCGATGTATTCAACCCATCCAGGTTCTTCAATGGATTATCGGGTAAATCCAGCGAAGGTATATTCATATCTTTTACAGGAAGTTTGAAATCCTGAATGTTACCCGTTAGCGCGCTTGCTTTCTCTTGTAGCTCCGGAGAAAGCTCAAGCTTGTTTATTTTATTTGTCGCGTTGGACTTCAAGCCGTCTATTTTTGAATTCAAAGAGCCGACCACTTTTTCACGCTGCTGCAAAACGCTGTCGAGCTTTTGTGTGTATTTATCAGCAGGAAGTTGTAATGATTTCAGGCTGTCTATTTTCTCTTGCAAACCGGATCGTGAAGAATCAATGGATGCAAATTTTGACTTGTATTCAAGTTTCAGACTGTCAGACCTGGCATAAAAAGAATTCTGAATTGAGTCCAGAGCATCCATTTTGGGAATGGAGAGACTATCTAATTTTAGCGCGTTTAAAAGGCTATCCTGTTGCTGTGCCTGAAGAGAAGCAACAACGAGCAGCAGGAGGATTATTAGCCAAAAACGCATCCGACAAAGGTACGCGATTTACCTTGAAGTTTAAAGATTCGTGTCCTCAAATATCTGTTGTTGAAATTCTTAAATGCAGCCATACAAATAAAAAGAGGCTGTGAATCCACAGCCTCTTTTAAAATGACAATAAACACCTGTTCTACAAGGTCAGATTTAAACGCGCAAAAAGAAAACGCCCGTTGTATCCAAATTGAGAAGCAGCGTTCTGATAGCGGAAACGTCCATCATCATATCCGCCTGGATATTTAACTTTATCAACTTTTGAAGGGTATATATCTAATAAATTATTAGAACCCACAGTTACCTGCACTCCTTTTGTAATGTTATAACCTATTGACAAGTCGGTAATAACTTTAGGCTGGAATGTCATATAGTTATTATCATCGTCATATATATTAGGATCTATCACTTTGCCAAAGCGTACGTTACGCAAGAAGAAACTCCACTTTTTCAAAGAGTACGTCAGAATCAAATTCTGCTTTTGCACAGGAGATATATTTTCCAATATAGTCTGGCTGCTCTTCGGGAAGAAGAAGTTCTCGTTGCCTGTAAACGTAGCCGGAACTTTCACTTTTCCATCCAGCTTTGTTTGAGAAAATGTTGCTGCCAGATCAACTTTCAAGGAGCCTGCTCCTATTTTGTTAGTATACGAAAGAACGGCATCCACACCTTGTGTTTTTGTGTCAATTGCATTTACGAAAAATTGAGCAACAGAAGCATTCGCTTGTAAAAGTAAATTATAGATCTGCTGCTGACTAGGGGTTCCATTAGGATCACCTGAAATAGCATCTGTAAATACAATTCTATCCTTCACTTTAATAAGGAAATAATCCAGACTCAAACTGAAGTTATCCAGGAATGTTCCGGTAACACCACCTGTAAAACCTTGTGACTGCTCAGCCTTCAATTTAGGGAGACCTAATATCTGTGCTACTTTACTGGTATTCGAGAATATACCTACTTCAGAAAGTGTACCATTCACCAATTGGGTTGTGGTGGTTTGGAAATATACCTGGTGCAAAGAAGGTGCACGGAAGCCTGTGTTAAAGGAAGCGCGTGCTGTCCAATTGCTACCTAATTTATAGCGTGTAACGGCTTTGTAATTTGTAGTACCACCGAAATCGCTATAGTTCTCATAACGAATCGCTGCACCTAAAAGCCATTTCTCTGTTACATCAAGTTCTACATCACCATAAAATGCATAGCTGTTTCTGTATTGATTTACTGCGGATTGAAATCCTGGGAACACTTGTGATCCACCGGGACGAATGGCTGTATTTACTGCTATATCTCCGTTCTCATCAGTCGTAGGCGTTCTAAGAAATACAGTAGGCTGATTGTTTGCATCCAATCCATAGTTTCTCCAGGATGCTTCCTCGCCTGCTATAATTTTAAAATTCTCGTATCTGTGTTCTGCTCCGAAGGCTATATTTAGTCCTTTCAGAATATCAAACTTTCTGCTGAGATCAAAGTTCGTTGTATTCTGACTGAAGGCATGTCCACCCGCATCAAAACTTGTTTGAGATGCTGTTAACTGCGAGAAGTTAATCGACTGGTCAATGATGAACAAGAATTGATTGGAGCCATATATATTACTGAAATCAACATTCCACTCACCAGATTTACCTCTGATACCCACTGCAAAATTCTTGTCGGATATTTTTGAATTGATATGCGGCAGGAAACCATCTTTATATAGTTCAGGGAGATAGCGTGAAGGGTTTGATGGAAGACGTGAATATCCTGATGAGCGTCCTTGACGGAATCCGATCCCTCCAAAAGCATAGAACTCAAAGTTTTCATTAATAGGAAGTACAGCATTGAAATAACCTTTAGCATCTCTTAACTGTGCTTGTCCAACATACATTGTATAGTCTCTGCGTGTAGTTCCTCTTCTGACCAACTCCGCATCTGTAATATCTGCTCCTGTTAAATTATTAGCTTGAAAATAAGCAAGCGCATTATCATCGGTTGCGTCCTTCGAGAACTGTGTAACGTCATACAAAAGATTACCGTTGCCATCCGTTGCGTTGTAATCTCTAAATATACTTCCTTCATAATCGGTAGCTCTGTTGGTACGCTTTCTATCTTCTATAGAACCGCTGAAGTTTATAAAGCCGCCTTTGTCATTTAAGGGTATACCATAATTAAACGTTGTTAAAAACTGTTGTCCGTCATAATTTTTATCCTGCTGTTTCAGACTTTCATCGCCTGTGAAATAAGCACCTGTAGTTGCCGTTACTTCAACTACACCGGTTGTTTCTTTCAGTATAATATTAATCACACCGGCAATGGCATCGGAGCCGTATTGTGCGGCAGCGCCATCGCGCAAGATTTCAATTTTTGATATTGCTGATACAGGGATCTGGTTCAAATCAGTACCTACTTGTCCACGACCAGGACCAACCTGAAAATTCACAAGTGATGTCTGATGCAAACGCTTGCCATTCAACAACACCAATACCTGATCTACACCCATACCGCGTAATGATGCGGGGTCAATATGATCGGTACCATCCTGAATAGACTGAGCATTTGATGAGAACGAAGGTGCTACATAATTCAGAATTTGACTGATCGATATTTGAGGAGTGGTTTTATATAGTTCCTTCAGATCTATTATATCAACTGGAACTGGCGTCTCCAATACCGTTCTGCCACTCGCGTGTGAACCAATGATTACAATCTCATCCAGTTGACTTGCTGATTCCTGCAACATGACGGTTATGTTAGCAGATGCGGGCACTTGTACATCCTGCGTTGCATACCCTACAAATGAGAATGTTAAATATGTAACTGCTTCCGGAATCTGAAGTGTAAACTTTCCTTCCGCATCGGTAGTTACTCCTGCTCCACCTTTCGCGGAAACAGTAACGCCTGGTATAGCTGTACCTTCATTATCTGTTACAGTACCCGATATAGTTTTGGTTGCCTGACCAGTAGCTGTGAGGCTATAGGCCACCAGCATCAAAAGGAAAAACATACTTTTTACCAAAGACTTAAGTGTGTTAGAAAGGGATTGATATTTAAAGTCTGAAGCAAAAAATAGCCGCTCTACATAATTTGTAGATAGAATCATAGATTTGAGATGTTTTAAATGATTGTCTAATTATTTTGAAACAGCCTGCTGCCCGATTGCAGTCGGTGTGGCAGGCACAATTTTCATCTCCTCATCGCCTGGGACCAGGAAGCGCGAATAGTAAATACCTTACGTAGAAATTCTCATATATAGGTTTGTTTTAGTTTAGGTTATTTGTGTTTTGTCTTTCTTTTACATCTATAAATAATTTAGTTACTCTAAAAATTATGACACAAAAAAAGGCGCGCTCTTTAAGCTACGCCTTGCCGGTTTAAAATCAACATTCTTTAATGATGCTGATTCGTTGTTTTCGAAAAATTCTATCAATGATACATTTTCTCATTACCACATCTTTATGGCTTTAAACTTATAGAAGAGCCGCTATAGATACAATCCGTATTTATACATAGGTATTTGTAGGTATATTACATAGATATATATCGGTAATCCTGTAGGTATTTTTAAATGCAGTAACATGTAATTTTTAACGAGCGGTGGAGTTCTTCATAAAGATTAATGGCTAGTTGGTTGGTTATTCCTTACATTGCTAATGCCAAACCAGATGGGAACTGAGTATGGATTTACAAGATATATATCGGTATTGCTGTGGGTATCTTTAAATGCGGCAACACATAATTGTGTGATAACGTAAGGGCTTTATTAAGTATACGCTTATTGTTGATGAAGCCTACACTCTTGCCTTTCGCAACAAGATTAAACGACATTCAAATTTTTCCTGAGAAGGAACTCGAGCATATTCTTTATACCATCGATGCATTGATCAAAAATGCCAAGCTTAAAAGCATTTCAGAGTGATTAGTTGTTTTTTCAATCTCCTACGTAATCAAAGAAACGTACTTGATATGAATAACTTCGAAGAGATTCGTTAACTCTTACATTCTTAATGTCGACCGTTACGGAGTGATTCAAAAAATAGTCACGCTTCAATTTATCTTTCAATTCCCAAACTAGGGTCGGATCATATATATCCTCGTACGGTAAAACTGTAACATTGATTAACCTGCCAGTTTCGTCTTTCAGTTCAACAACAGCCTCCTTAAAATCAACTTTATATATATCCGGGATGCTGAATGACCAACGAGGGAAAACCAAATCAATTTCATTGTAGCCACCAACCGGGTAACTAAAATACTTGGGGAACAAAGTGCTGTCCTTTTCAAGCCAAGAAGTGTAATCGCTATAAATAGCTTCAGCACGCAAAGTTGTTCCATAACCCTTATTCACAGAGCGCGAGTATAACATCGCACGTCTATGCCCCACCGCCTTATTAAATTCCCCATAATCCTTCACAAATTCAGTAATGAATGCAAGTTCAGGATAATACACAAAATCCATAAAGCCAAGACTTGAATTGCTTGTAGCGATAACTGACTCTTCGGAATAACACTTGGAACTCGGATCAGGATTATGATTTATCTTGTTATTCACATGAGTAATGAAGGCTGCCTTTTGCGCCAAAGCATTGTACTCATCTTTGAATTTCACAGGACGAAGTCCTGATAGAATTCTGAAGTAATTGATACGTAATAGTGCCTTATTCTTAATCTTATCTGATGTGTTGCCTTCATCACACTTATTTACATTTCCTCGCCATTTTATCTCCTTGCCATCCTTTACTTCAGAAGCCAGGTACTCACTTTTATATTTTTGTATTGCCGATTCTTTCTCTTCCTGAGCATTCCCGGGTAGCCAAATAAAATTCAATAGCAGAATGCATCCTATAACTTTATGTGTCACTATGGTTTCTTCGGTTTAGTACCTGAAATGATTATCGCTCCTGTAACGTTCACTTTGTTACTGCCGCCACCGGAAAACTGTACAGAGAGATTTGTATTGGGATTAATATTATTCAGCGGTATTGATGTATTAAAGCTTCCTTGAACATCCTGAATGTTTACGTTCAATAATGTAGGCCCCTGAGCCCCTTGACCATCCATACTAAAATTGCCTTGCTGTACCGTCATAGTTTGAGGATTACCTCCTTCCACTACTTCAATGTTTATGTTCAGTGTCGCGCTCTCAACAACTCCACCCGCTGGTATATCAGTACTTCCATTAAAAATGTTTTGCTCTGCTGACTGTGCCCCACCACCATAGTCAAAAGGAACTATATCAAGTGGTCTATCTGTGGTGAACGGCTCTCGACCTTGTTGGCCAGGGCTTTCTTCTTTTTTATCACCGCTTTGAAACTTCCCACCCGTAGTATTAGATTTTGCACTAGTATTTGTCGTATTCTCTTTTGGAATCACATTAAGATTTGGAGTCTTGCCTTCATTTCTTCGTTGCAACTCTTTATCTGTCTCTTTTTTCTGTCTATCAGTTTCCTTCTTATTAACCGATTCTGCCTCTAAGCCTTCCAACTCACGATGTGATGTAACCTTATTCTCGCTAAACGCATATGGGCTATTGTATAAATATTTCTCAGCCAGTGGATCAACGTTAAAGAACCTTCCTATATCTGGCTGATGATTTCGCCACTTGAATGAGTCCCAGTATAAATTTAGGTCGTCAATGTGCTCTTGTGATTGAAATTTAATTCTATTAAGAACACTACTTTCTCTTTTATAGCTATTAAATGTCAACCCAAATGGATAATAGTCATCCGTCTGTACTACTGGTGATTTATTATGCTCTACCTTAAAGTCATCAAAATATACCTCAACCTGGCTTCCACCTAAAGCCATGTTGTCATTGCTTAGGTAAAGATAAACATATCCTGGTTTCTTTATTACCAGTTGTTTCAATAGCAACTCATGCTCATGCTGTGCATCTGTGCCGCTCTCTTTAGCATCTTCACTTACGCGTACGAAACCAGCATCCAGTACGTTGTAGTCTCTATCAAAGACAAGGTAGTTCAAATAAGCTTTCGGTGCAGTGCCTGTTTCATTTCCTTTGTTCAGGATGCTTGCAAATGGATTGACTGCACCTCCTGTACTTCCTATAGCGCCACCATCTATATAGGTTCCGGTCGCTGCCGTTCCATTAGCAATGGATGCAATCAGGTTTGTAACTGCCGTTGACCAGTTGCTAGAATTTGTGTCTAAATACTTCGCATATACTTCTGCATATATAGTATCACCAGGCATTACACTGATCGACTTGGCCAAGCCCGTTCGTTCATTCTCGGAACCATTAAGACGTGTAGAGTAGTATGTAGTATCACCCTGATCGGTGTGATTGAACAATGGGAAGTTTAGCTTCACAGCTTCATCGTAGTATAAAAATTTACCTGATTCACCATCTGCCCTGGCAGTCTCCAGCGTGGCCAATGAATTATCAGTCTCCTGTTTTGTGGTAAACGTTAACCTTACATTGCCCAGATGATCTTTCATGTGATATTGATATTCAGGAGAAGCCCCATTCATCACCACTCTCCCTTCTTCATGATTAATAAATTCTAATGAGGGGCTTCCAATGGCTTCCGTTCGGATCAGTTTTATATAGTCAACAGCAAAGGTATTCCCTGATACGCCTCCATCTATAGGGTCTAACCGTAATGTATTAAGCGTACCAGCCCAATATGGATTGCGTGATAAATCCACTATATATTCACTAAATTGGTTATCAACAGGAACTAACGGAACCTTAACACTTTTCACTTCACTTATACCCGTCTGCGAGGATGTCACAAAAAACAATTGCGCACGATAAACCTTCGTGGCCACCTTCATTCGTATTTTTATAATAACGTTCTTGTCTATTGGAATGCTTAGTGTACCGGACTTTACTTGGGAATCACTGCTATTGACAGTACCTTGAATATACCCCGCACTATTCCATCCATAATTAATGATGTTCCCACTGGCCCATCCCATTGTATTCGTATTGAAATTAAAATCATAAACTACACTCGCATCCTTTGTCTCGCCTGTATAAAATAATTCTCCAGTATAGTAGCTCTCTTTGCTTACCCCCTCTCCCATCACCTCTTGCTTTAGCTTTGTACCCGCTGCATCATAGATATAGGTTACACGATGACCATCTTTCGCTATAACATTGAGCGGTAAATTCAAATGATTATAAGAGATAGAACTTATAGCTTTATTCAAATCAGAAGTCATGTTTCCATTGCTATCGTAGCTATAATCGTTACTGGTATTGCTGCCATCCTTAAAACCTTTAGTCTTATCGCCACCATCGGAAACTTTTAAAAGCTGATTGCTTACGCCAGTACCTGTACCATAATCATAGGCCAGATTATCCATTACTACAGTAGATCCTCGCTCATCGTAGCGTGTCAATTTTGTAATGTTACCGTTCAGGTCGTATCCATAATCAGATTCAGAGAATCCCCCGTTAGAAGCCAGTGCCCAAGCATTGCTTTTTTCCTTATAGGCAGCTCCCGTCAGGCGGTTCATCGGGTCATAACTATATTGATAAGCTTTTTCTTTAACACCGTCCATGCCAAGGTTATTACTCCAACACATCGCCGATATATTTCCATTGAAAAGACTTGCGTTCCCTAACCCTATATCTTCATTATAACCTAACTCAAAACCAAAGAGATCACCTGTATCATCATTGGTGGCCACTTCTTGCGTGAGTGATGCGTTGTTCATCGAAGTAATCCAGCCGCGAATGTTATAACGATAATCGATCGATTGTCTTGCGTCCGTTGCAGTAGCTTGTATGCTATGCAGTTTTTTGTCGACAAGCTGGCCAAGCTCATTGTATTCATTACTGGCCAGAAGTATCT
The DNA here is from genome assembly GCF_900167975.1 of Ohtaekwangia koreensis. Lineage (GTDB taxonomy): Bacteria > Bacteroidota > Bacteroidia > Cytophagales > Cyclobacteriaceae > Ohtaekwangia > Ohtaekwangia koreensis. The sequence continues at coordinate 172,597 of NZ_FUZU01000005.1, read as the reverse complement.
CAGGTTCCCAATTTGTCTTATGCCAAGTCTTCAAAAGTCGCCCGGCATGATCATATACAAAACGCCTTGTTATTGTCGTACCAAAGGAAGTCCATATACCACCAAGTGTAGACATATACGTATACATGGCGACATCTACCATAAGTGAGCTTGTAGAAGCCACCATGGAAGTGCGCAGCAAAGTTCCGTTTCTATAGTATTTTATTGCCGTACCTGTTCGCTCTATCCTGAGTACATCACCCGTTGCATAAGATGAAAAATACGTAGAGGTTACCCGGTTGCCACCTTCATAAATATATAGATGCCCATCCGAATAAGGATAAAATGCGTAATCCATACTGGTATAGTTAGCATCCTTGTTGGTTTTTGAAAAACCAATCATACGCGAAGAATTAGTCTCGGTCATCATCACCTCTACCCACCCATCCTGACCGGCTGGCAGCTGCTGATGCGTCACTGTACCAGAATGTCCCCAACCAGCATTATAGGCTGCACAAGTCAATGTGTTACCCCAGGCAGATAAGTGAAGAAAATCTTTCCAGGTTAACTGGCCCGTTTTTGTCTTTAAGACTTTGCCCGTAAAGTCAAATACATTTGATGTCCGTTGCTGGCCTCCCATATAGTTATCAGCCACACTATGAATCAACCTATATCTATCATCATAATAGTTTACCAACTTGAGCCATACATTTCTACCATCCAACACCTTGACTTTAGTACCAGTTAATTGACCGGCAACCTGGAGAAACTCTACATCAGGTTGAGTATACATTATCCCGTTTGCCGTTTCGGAAACATTCTCGTCCATGTATTTATAATTACCGGGCCACAATGACCGGAAATCATAATTATCATAATACGTAACCGTGAGGTAATTATTAACATCAGTCGTTGCTCCTGTAGTATAAACCGGATAAGACTTGTTGCTATAGCCGTGAACATTACCAGCAGTATTACCGACATAAACCTCACCATATTTTGTCCACGGTTTAGCATAGTGATTATTGACAGCAGTTTGCATTTCAATTTGGGTAAGAGCACCAATAGTATCTTTTACTCCGGTGGCAATCGGCCTATTCAACTCATCATATTTTGTAAATAACCACTGCTTACTCGTGCGTTGATTGCCGTCCTGAGTCAGTACTAATCTATCACGATTGTCATACACCATATATACCGCTTCTGCACCAGGCACTTGTTTTTGAATCATTCGCCTTCTACTATCATATATATATCTAAATGCCCAACGCTTTAGAAAAGCATCCTTAACGGCGTCTGTCTGACCAGGGTAAGCGGTCGATCCTGAGGCAGTTATTAACTTCACTGCTTCCGGAGGAATAACAGACACTAAATTTCCAACATCATCATAGACATAGTAGGTACTGGCATAGTTCGTATCATTAACAGTCGTTGCTACGGCTACTGCCTGAACGCGCTTTAAAACTATATGACCTTCCCTATCCGTGTATTCAATCACTTCTGCATTGTGCTCATCGATCGTTTTATTCACATAAAGTTCATTTTGAGAATAGTAGGTAGTATTGTTAACAATGATATTGTTCGACACTGGATCATACTCAATTAACAAGACTTCATTTGCCTTATTAAAGGCATATACTTTCTTTATTGATCGGTCAGTGTTTACATTTGGGCCTGGTTGCCAATCTAAACCAACGCTTCCTTGCTTCATTATGCGACTACGGGGTGATGATTCAAAAACGGTTTCACTGTAGTAATATCTTTGGCCTGGAAAAATCTCGTCATTGAAATCACTTTGCCATGGTAATGAATTTAACTTATAGTTACCATCTTGAGACTGAGTAGAGACAAATGGCAAATATTTTTTTACCTCACGGTTATACAGATCGTAAACCTGCAAATTCACAACATCGTTTAGTGCCGGGCTCCCTTGTTTGCTCACAGTTTGTATGGGCCTACCAAGGCCATCAACATATTGTGTGACTTGTGTAACATCATAAACATCGGTCAGTTGATCAGCACTTTCTTTATTCACAATACCTTCGTTATTAATAACCCTGGTACGAATATAATTTAGTCCTGAAGCCTCCGCGATGGTGCTATATTCTATATTCTCAGGGTACACCTCAACCACGGCAACAGTACTGTATCCTGTGAACCCACCAGTGACCATCACTCTGTAGTAGGTTGTTTGTGTAAGACTGCCAGGGTTATATGTGCTTCCCGTAGCATTCGGTATATTACTCCAGTCAGTGCTATTAATTGCACGTTGCCATTGATAGCTATAACTGCCTCTTCCGCCCGAGACATTAAAGATTGTCAACGAAATGGCCTCCGTTCCATAGTTAACTGGAGGTTGTACTGCCGGGCTTACCTCACCACTTATCAGTGGTGGACAAACATAAATCACGGCACTACTGCTCATGGCAGATACGCCATTACTGCTCACTTGCAATTTATAGTATGTGGTAGCCGCAAGACTCCCCGGAGCGTAACTGGCTCCTGTAGCTTCCGGTATTGCGCTCCATGAAATGCCATCGCTTGAACTATACCATTGAAAAGTGTACTGAGAATTACCGCCTGTCATTTCATCATCGAGCATTTGTACTGGTGTTCCTCCTGGTACAACGGCCTGGCTAGCGGGCGTTATGCTTCCAGCCAGAAGTTCACGATATACATTTACTTTCGAAAGTGTGCTATAGGCAGTAACCCCATTGCTATTCACGGCGACACGATAGTATGTAGTCGAAGTCAGCGCGGGGGGAGTATAGGTGAGTGATTGGGTGGCAACAATTGTTTTATCGGCAAAAGAAGCTGTCGGTGAGCTTTCCCACTGATAAGTATAGACATTATTTCCTCCGGAAACATTGCTTATAGCAAGTGGTCCAGGGCTTGTGTTATAATTTATTGTAGGTGCTGACGGTGTAAGATTACCTCCATTCAACTTTGGAAAAACAGAAACGAAAGCTGGTTGAGAGGTAACGCTGGCACCATTGCTGGTAACGATTACCGTATAGTATGCCTGGCTCGTTAAAACTCCTGGAGTATACGTTGTTGCCGTGGCCCCATCAATAGCCGTATAAGTTCCTGTACTTGATGCGGCCGACTGCCATTGATAGGTATATACACCTGTACCTCCGGTTGTTCCTGAAATACTTAGCGTAGAAGGTGCAGTGTTATAGTTTATCAACTGACTGGACGGACTAATGGTCCCTGTAACCAACTGAGGGTATACCTGGACTGTGGCAATGTTTGAAGTAGTAGCAGATTGATAACCACATGCTACCGTACGTTTGAAATAGGTTGTTGTCGTCAGTGTACCCGGCTGATAATTTTGACCTGTTGCTCCTGTAATCGCATAAAACGTTGAATTATTAACAGAATACCACCATTGGTAAGCATAACCGCCACAGGTACCGTTAGCAGGTAATGATGCATTGATTTGAGCCGGTATACTATTGTAATTCACTGCCTGAGAAGTCGTGGTGATAGTTCCCCCTGTAAGCGGCTGCGCAGCATTGATCGTTATTGTAATGGAAGCAATTGTACCTCCCGAACTGTTCAATGCTTTAATTATTGCAGAAGAACAACTGCTATTACTGAAATAAATTTTTACACTGGTCGAGGTCTCGCTGTCTACAATAATACTTCCGCAGCTCACTGTCCAGCTTGCTGCGCTAGAACATAGCGAACCATTCAATGAATACGTATAGGCGGTATAGGAAGAAACTGGATTATTGCCTGTAAGGCTACAGCCGGCTATGGGACTATCAGTCGTTGCATAAGCCATCACGTTAAATAACAGCATCATCAAAAGGCTAAGTGAAATTCCAGATGCCCGCATACTATAATATTTATTTTGTCTTGTCATGGGAGTTCAAGCGGAAAAATTATTGTTCCTGATAGTGATATTCAAAGGTTTTAATGATGTTTCCTTTAGCATCCCTTATTAAATTGAGCCGGTTGAAGCTGTCATACTCATAGTATGCAACATTATTATTGGCGTCAGTCATTGAATTTATACCAACAAAAGGTTTATAGGTAAAAGTAGTCATCAAGCTTCCAGCAGGTGTTAGCCTCACCTCATCTATATCGGTGCCTTGTATTGTAATGGTCGAAGGATTAGTTAATATCCACTGATAAAGCTTCCAATCACCAACACTTCTCACAAGTACCCCGGAGGCACCATTTACAGAGGCACTTTGCTTCGTCCATAATGACGCTATATATATACCCGCAGCAGAAATTGTTTTTTTCAAACTCCCTGTAAAACATTGACCTCCCGTAAAACCGGTTTTTGTGTTTGTCGTTCCTGATAATATAGTCCAGTTTCCCAATGCATTGTTTTCAAAACTCGTATAGGCTACCTGATCAACCGTTGCATTCTTTACTTCACAGATTGGCTGCGTTAATATATCATCCCATAGATAAACTATTGACAGATCATCCTTCATCTGCACATGCAATGGATTACCTAATGAATTATACTGCTTGAAGAGTAAGGCATCGTGTAGATCATCGCCTTGTGATTCCTTTACCTGAATAACTTCCGGAGCAATTACAGCTGTATTAGCAAACCAATCTTTATAAAGCGTTTTTCGTTGCTGGGTGAGCATTCCTCCCTTATATAGAACCTCTTCCACCACGGGTGTAAGTATATGCTTATTGGTAAGTGCGGAATACCCTGGTAATGCACGATTGTCATCATCACCCTCTCCCTGGTACGTATAGGTGTTGGGATAATGTCTTGATACTTTAGTTTCAGTGCCTTTACTATCGATTGATGTAATGGTTTCTGGAAGCACATTTATAGCTTGTCCGTAGGTATATTGTGTGCTCTGTGTCAGAGCTACGCCTTCAAAGTATGACCGGTTGGTTTGTTTTTTTAAACGATTCCAACAATTGCCATAGTAAGCTTGCATGACGTCAAAAGATTCAAGTCTGTCGGGTCGTGTATCCCAAGGCTGGTATTTTTTTCGTACATAGACAGAGTATGTCGAATTTGTCATATCAAACTTCGTCTCATAGTCATTCTGTTCTTCCTGAACAATGATCCTGTCTTTATTGAATATTCTCTTTTTATAAACAACCCCCGAAAGTGTTGGATATTGACCTGAAAAATAACTAACAGATTCTCCTAGTACTACTTGGGCAGCCTCTCCGTTTTCGTTGCTATAGAAAGTATATTCAGTTCCTCCATTTTGAAAATCCGGTGCGTCACTTTCAATCACAGTGGTATAGTAAATCAGACTTCCACTTCCAACGCTACCATAGACATCATTTGTGCTGCTGGAGGTGTAAATATCACTATTGCAGTTAGTAGTATACGCAGCATAATCACCACAAAAATTCTTGGTAGCCAAAGTCGAATAAAAACTTAAGCCTCGTGCACTCCCAGATGACTTGGTCAGGTCACCCAAAGAAGCGTATGTATAAAATTTACTATAGGTTTTGGCTGTAAAAGGGTCTGTATATTTTATTTGTCTAAGCCGGACTCCTGGAATCTGTTTGTTTTGATATATGTAATAGTTTGACTTATCATAAATGAAAGTGACATACCCTATTTCCGTATAACTATAGATCACCATTTTGATAGTATATGTATGCCCTTGGAGCAAAGTAAAGTCTGTGCTCGTTGACGCATACCCTAAAATCGACCGTGACGCAATCAGTGTCTCGCCCTCATAGACAGACACTGAAAGAGTTTTAACATGTGAATCGGTAGTTTGATCATCAAATGGAAGAGCATCATCAGTATATGCCGACAATGTAACGGTCTGATCCCATGAGACCATTACATCAGACCTGGTATAGGTTACTGGCTCACTCACTCCTGAACTTCCTCCTCCAGTACCTGAAAGTTCAAGACTTTTTGAGGAAGTTTTTTCGATCCTAGTACTTTGCGTGTTTCCCTCGTATATAAATTCTTCCCTTCCCCCAGTCGCATATCGGATGCTAACAAGCGTACCTATTTTTGCGGCATCACTATTGGGATTTCGGAAACTGAAATCAATCGTACCATCGGACTTAGTACTTGAAGGAATCAGGTAGCTATAGCGGGAAGCATTGTAATACCCGAAATAATCCTGGTTAAAGAGTATAGGCAAAGGCACTTGATCCAACCGGTCATAATCAAGAATATAATCATAGCTCGTATTAGGAGCATCTTGTACGACATCTCTGACTTTTGTTAGAAAAAACCTTCCTATAGCATTATTTCCTGAGGACATAGGAACATCATAATATTCAAACTGATATTTTTTCAAATTAACTACCTCTAAAGCAGTCAGGCGGTTATCACCACTGATATCAGGACGTTGACTATACGTAAATTTGATGAGTTGACCATTTGATGTGGTGATTGAATTTAGATAGTGAGTCGCGTATGATACAGCATCTTTTTGAGTGGTGTAACTGTTTAAGGTAGAACAATCACCACACATCATGCTGCCATTGACTTTTGACACCTGAAGTGTTTGCGTAATTCCAGTAGCAACCGAAGTATTGATCGGTGTATAATGGAACAAAATATACTCACCTGTGGGTAATTCAATTTTATCTAAAAAAAAAGCTGTCTTCGTAACCAATTTATAGGCACTATAGCGCATTACATTATGGCTCGTTGTGCGCTCATACGTTCCAAAATAATATTTGACTCCATCGGGGGCAGTTAACAGAATTGAACTAATATTCCCGCTGGTGCTTCCCGGTGTAACAGTAATATCCAAATCAATTTTGATATTACTCGTTGATGTCACACGGGGTATATAATCATCGTCAAGTACAAACTTCCCAGAATAACCGTTGCAATTAAACTGAAATTCGTCCGGCTGTGAATCAAACCCCGAACCAGATGTTGATGCGTTTTTATAATAGTGATAAAGCACATCTGTGTCAGAAGTAAAGTCGGTAGGAGAAGCGAGTCGCTGTGCATACTCATCCGGCTCACCTTTTACCGAGCGGGTGATAACACCTGAAGACGCATCTAACACCCAGCCATAACCAACTCTGGAACTGGCTTCATCCGCCCGGAGCCCTTGAGTAGAGTAAGTCAAAGCAATGGGAAATGTATAGTCTTTGAGTTTGATGGTGTATAGCGGAATACTAGCCGTTGCCGCTCCTGTAGACGTATTTACATTTCCTACACCAGCCTTAACAAAGGCTGAAGGCTCAGGAGATGCAGGCAAGATCTGAGGAAGTTCAATCTGAGAAGTAGAGTTGCTTTGAGAAAATGAATTGATTGAAAAAGCTAGAGTAATAAAAAAAACAATAAGATTCTTCATATATATATTCACTAGAATACTTTTAATTTTCATCAGCGGCGTAAATGGATTTCTATTAAACATGTCGGGGTTACATTATGCACATTAAGTGCTGGCAAAGGGCTCATGGAAAATCAGACTCAATGCCATTTAAGGAAAATTAGTCATATCCGTAACTGTCCAGAGAGGAATTTGGATGATCGGATTACCAGTAGCCACGTCAACCGGGATTTCTCCTTGTGAAACGCCCCTTAGAAAAACGAAACACAGAACAACAGGCAGAAGGAGCTTCTTCATATAAGCGGTTAGATTTTAAGAATACAATAATAAGAAATGGCTATATATACTCTAAACTCAAATCAATGGTGAGCGGTATAAATAAAATTGCAGATTGTCTATAGTATCTTTGGAAACGGTTCTTACAGGCTTGCATGCAAGAATATTATATACTTTGTAAGTATATTCACTGAGACTGCTGTCGGTAAAAATATATCCATCTTGTGGTATTTTTTTACCATATACATTTTATTGCTCTTCACAGTTCTGTTCTTAAACAGTGAAAACATGTAATTCACAAAAGCAGAACAAGAACAAAAAGTATCCGGCAAATAGCATGTGTGCAGACAACTGTTACATACAGAATAAGTTTGGGCTAGCGCAAAGAAACAAAGAGGCCGCTTTCTGATAGCGGCCTCTTTTATATTTTTTTAGTATACTCGATTTTACAACGGCTACAAAGATTATTTTTTAACCAATATCTCATCAAACTTCCTATAAAATCCAGAACCATTCACATACTCGTAGTATAGATGGAATGTTTTAGTTAGTGGATCATAGGTTGAGGTAGTTCCGGATGTTGGGCCTATTGTTATACCCGCTTTCACTGCATCTGGATCAGATGTTATTTTCACAGTATTGTCAGAGTTAACCGAAAATCTAAATTTAATATCAGAATTACCAAACCAAGCATAACCAGCGAAAGCCTTAAGTGTTTTTGAATCAACTGCTTCTAAAGCTTTAGGATCTTCTGATAATTGTTGAGGACTATTACCTTCTCTTACCAAAGTATACGTGGATGTATAAGGACCTGCTAAAACGTTGCCAATAAATGCAAGTTTAGCTGTTCCAAGATTATCTGCCACTAAAACTCCTTCAACACCATTAATTTTTACTGGAAGCAAATAACTCTTCGATTTATCCATTTTATACTGATAAATGCGCACATAAAAAGAAGTCTCTGTTGTGTCTTTTGGAACAGTGACACTAGTTGAAAGCATATCATACACTGAATCCGGTAATAATGTAAACTTTTCATCAGCGTTTTCAATCGATGCATTTACCTGTGCGATAACACTCTCATCAATTGAAACAGTTACAGTGATATCCTTTCCTAAGCTGTGTGATGATGTTGCAGAGATATGGAGTTCATAATCAACCGTATCCTTTCCTGCTGTAAGTTGAACAGACTGAGTACCTGTTGTACCCCCACTGCCATAAAAACTTACAATAGTATTGCTGCTGTTGACTTCGTCAACTATATCAGTATAACCTTTATCTTCTAAGCAGGAAGTTAAAAATAATCCTGTAGCGATTGGTATTACCAGCGTTGCCAGTAATAGTCTTATTCGATTTTTCATAGTATCCAATACGTTAGTTTTACTGTGCATCCCAAAATATTTTACTTGTAAATTGATTGATATCTCCCTGTGCAGAAGCATTCTCAGCATTATTACTATACTCCGACAACGGATAGAGAAGCCGTGCAGGATATTGGCTACCTTGAGCACGCGTAGATAGAGGAACATTAGGTATACCTGTCCTTCTATATTCTGTCCATGCTTCGAAGCCACCATAGTTAGCCAATGCTATCCACTTCTGAGTGATAATTGCTTCTACCTTATTGGATGAAGCTGACCAGTCAACATTACTTATACCTGAGCTAAGATATTTTTTAAGACCCTTTTTTACATTAACATTTGAAGGCCAGCTACTTTTTAAAGCGGTAGTATCGGCCAATGAAGCAAGAGTATAAAAAGATTGCGCCACTCCTTTTTCATACAACTGTTGTGCAGATAAGTTACTGGTCAATAATCCACGTTGTACTGCCTCAGCCTGGAGAAAGAAACTTTCTGCGGAACTCATTACAATTTGATCATTCTTATAAAGCGTTGCCGACTTAACTGTATTATCTGTAGGCAGGAAAGCGGGGCCAAATCCTGAAATTTTTGAGTATAGATAAGTATCATTGCCTTCACCGAATGGTACACCAATAATTTTTTTATCTGCACCAGTACCGACAGGGTATGTAAGAAGCTTTATACGAACACTATCCTGGGTATCTGATAAAAAGGACACAAAGAAATTGCTCCAGCAATAGAAATCATGACTTCCTGATCTTGAGTCAGATGCAGAATATCCGTAAGCTTCATACCATGGATTCTCTTTACCCGCAGTTTTAAGATAACCAGGGTTTGCTGAAACGTTTTCTCCGCTGTCAAGAAATACAGTATTTGATTGACCCAACTTGGCCATCTCTGATGCAATCAATGCTTGCTTGTCAGATACATTCGTTAGCCTAAGAAGCATTCTTAACTTAAGCGTATTTGCAAATTTGATCCACAAGTCATTATCTCCATTGAAATAAATATCAGCTGAACCTGCAGAAGGATTTGTAGTTGAGACAGGAACACTCAAATATGTTATAGCAACATTAATATCACGAATTAAGCTATCATATATAGCACTTCCGTTGTCGTATGCCGGGCGTATAGATGTCGTGCCCTCAAGAGCTTCTGAATACGGTGCATTGTTATAAGCATCCACTATAATCTGAAAGTTGAAAGCTTTCATAACGCGTGCAATACCCGCTATAGCCTGCTTGCCTTCTTTTACAGCCGCTTCTTCTACATATTTATAGTCTTCAAGATTATTGTAGGGGCCTGTCCAAACTCCAGTCCTGAACGTTGTTTGGATGTCATATGTCTTCTCTGGTGTAAAACCAGAAACTGATCCTGAAGGAGACCATTGGCCAACCCAAAAAGCACCAATTTCATTGTGAACAAGGCGTGCTGCCGTTACATTTAAAGCATTTGTCAGCACTGTCTCTGGAGTGGCTGAAACAGCTTGATTCGGATTTGTATTGACATCCAAATAATCATCACCACAGGCTGTTGTAATAACTGCCACTGCTGACAATATATAGTATATAAATTTCTTTTTCATAAAATGGTCTTAAAGGAGATTAAAATGTTATTGATACATTGAAACCATAAGTTCGTGTAGGTGGCGTTTGAGCCGTGCTGTTCAATCCTACAGAGTTACTATTATCAAGTGCATACTCCGGATCGGTATATTTATTTTCCTTCGGAAGGAACATTAATAAGTTTCTACCAATCAATCCTACGGAAGCTGATTTAATAAATTTCACAGAAGAAAATATGCTCTTCGGTATATCATACGTTAGAGACACCTCTCTTAGCTTCCAAAAATTACCACTGGTTACAAAGTTTTCACCAACCGATCTTAAGTTAGAGTCCCATGCACCTAGACCACCATCTTTTGTAGCGATCGATGTGTTTGCGACATAACTACCATCGGAACCCAGGTAAGATGAGTTGGGAAATACAAAGCGTTCACGTCCATAAGCAGCTGTTGCTTCTGCTACACCTGTAAACCACATTGTGCTCGCTAATCCATGATATACTACATTACCGCCTCTGTACTCAGCCAGTGCATTGAACGTAAACCCTTTGAATTTTAAACTTGATTGTATACCTAGGAAATACCTCGGATTCGCTTGTCCAAAAGTTTTGAGATTAGGATCCTTAATAGGATATCCTGTAGACGGATCAACAACTACTCGTCCTTCTGGATCACGTTGATATGAAATCGCTTTTATAATAGGATATTGACTGCCTACTTGCGCAAACACTTGTCCTAAACTGGCATCACCGGTCTGTCCATAGTAATTTGACAGGTTGATGTTGCTAAGCCCCTGATAAAGCTCTTTAATTTTAGTACCCCTGTCAGCAAAATTTATATTTAAATCCCATTTCAACCCACCCGTTGTAGAAACTGGTGTTGTCTTTAAAGTAATCTCGTATCCGCTATTCTGAAGTGTACCAGCATTTACTGTAGCTCTTGAATATCCTGTGGATGAAGCTATATCTATATTTACTGTCTGATCAACTGTCTTTTGAGTATAGTAAGCTAGCTCAAGATTAATTCTGTTATCTAAAAATCCAAACTCACCACCAACCTCATATGAAGTTGTCAATTCAGGTTTTAAGTTAGGATCTGCATACGTATCTCCTAAGGAATATCCAGCTAAACTTCCATAAGGGAAACCATTCCCTGCATTAAAAACATTTTGCAGCGCATAAGCACCAACGTTAACGTTACCCACTTTCGTAGCTGACGCTGTGATTTTTGCATCACTTAATATCGCACTATTTTTTAGTGCTGGGATTGCTTCAGATGCAACAAAGGAAATATCTACACCAGGATAGAATGTGTTTCGATTCTGCTTTGAAAGAACCGAGTATGCATCTCTTCTACCGGAAGCATGTAAATATAGATATTCATTATAACCTATAGTCAAATCTCCATAATACCCAACTACACGAGTAGTTGATTCGAATTCATTTGCAGTAGCTTCACCAACCCGGTTACTAACATTATATAGTTCAGGTAATACTAAACCATTTGCTGATAAGCTCACAAATTTTGCTTTCTCTTCACGAACGTTACTTCCGATAACCAAATCCGTTGTAACGGGTCCGATGTTTTTCTTAAATGTCAGAATGAAGTCCTGAACAATCTTATTCGTGTAACCCATAGCATCCGTGAGACCACCCGTTATATTTGACTGTGCTATATATTTCCCTGTCGACTTTGCAAACGCATTGTAATCGTACTTCTCTTGAGTAAACTTATAGTCATAGCTTTGATACGTCATCCCTGCGCGATATAAAGCACCCATCCAATCTGTGATTTGATAACTTACTTCTGCATTACCTTGTAAGTTTCCATAGCGGTCCTTCTGACGATTAATATCTTTTGCCATGAAAGGATTATAGAAGTAATCGTTAAAGTAATTATTAGGATTAGCATAGTTCAACGATCCATCAGCATTTTTGTAATTTCTCCAATTTCTATACTCGTTCAGAGGGATATGTCCCGGAGTATTTAAAACATTCGAGTAAAAATCAGAAGTGGTCCTATCGGTTTGTCTTAAAGCATAAGCAACATTAAAGCTGGTCTTTAACTTCTCGAACATTGTACGGCTTGCATTGAATCGAACAGAAGTTCTTCTGTTTTTATCACCTGGTACAATACCTTTTGTGTTTACATCTTGAAGCGAAAGAAAATAGCTACTGGTCTTGTCGCCTCCCGTTAATGACAAACTATTCTGAACTGTATGACCTACATCATACGATTTTTTCTTTGCATCTTTCTTATAGGAGTATGTTGTTTTTTGAATTGAACCATCTTCTAGGGTGCGGCCTAAATCTACCGTACTTCCATCGAACTCAGGTCCATAAGATTGATTTTCAAAAGGGATATATACTCTACTATAGGATTCAGTTCCTGCTCCAAAACGTTCCTGGAATTTTGGCATAAAGCTTATGCTTTCCCAATATGTAGTGTTTGAGAAATTTATGGCTGGGACAACATTTGAGCCCTTCTTTGTTGTAATGATCAAAGCACCATTAGAGGCATCCGCTCCGTAAAGCGCAGCTGCGTTAGCACCTTTCAATACTGTGACGCTTTCAATATCATCCGGATTCAGATAGTTGATAGCATCACTAGTGGATTGAGTTCCATCAATAACAACTAGTGCCTGGTTATTTCCGGTAAGAGAACGATTGCCTCGAAGTGTTATACGGGTTGTTGGATTAATACCATTATTAATAGTATTGATTTGCAGACCTGCAACTTTACCGGAGAGAGCAGTAGCAACATTTATAGCTTTGGATTGGGTAAGTTCTTCATTCTTAACTTTCGTCACGGAATATCCAATCGACTTAGCGGATTTCTCTATACCCAACGCCGTAACTACCACTTCACTTAACTGAGTGAGATCCTGTTCTAATTGCGCATCAACCGAAGTGTTCCCTCCTATTTCAACTTCCTTAGATTTTAATCCAATAAAAGTAAATATAAGCGTACCTGTTTCAGGAGCCGCTAATGAGTAGGCACCGTTGGCATCAGTTACCGTACCTATGGTAGTTCCTTTTACCACAACGTTAACACCCGGCAGGCTTGAGCCATCTTCTGCCGAAGTTACTTTGCCAGAGATTGTTCTGTCTTGGGCTCGAATTTCAAAACTTATCCACAGCGAGATAAGCAGAAACAGTAGAGTTTTCTTCATACTTTATTGTTTAGGTTTAAAGTCCTAAAGTTGAAGAAGCTTTAATCAGCAGAAAATCACTTGAGGGAGGTAAAATATATAATTATAAATCACACATAATGTGGTATGTATAAAATTACATGACTTTGCAAACGATATTTATACTTTACCCCGAGAGCGAAGAGGCAAAGAAACACAGATAAAAATTTACTTGAGCAACAGTCTGTATGATGTAATTGTTACTTTGACGAAATGATTTCAAAAAATAACGAGTCACTTCACTAACATATAGTTAACAAAGCCCTACTCTAAAAAAGCAGGGCTTTGTTTATTTAACTATATATTTCAACTAATAATTAGGATTCTTTACGGCAACGCTACTTTCAGACGGAGGATTTAATGCCGACTCATTGGCTGGCACGTCCCAATAGTCCATAAAGTTATAGTTAATTATAGCATTCGTATTTACTACAGTGCCCTGCACTATTGTATTACCATAACTTCCTCCACCTTTTGAAATATCATACGTCCACCCCCATCTTCTGCTGTCATAGTAAGATAGTCCGCGAAATAACAATGCAACTCTTCTTTCTTTCGTTAGTTCAGAGAGCGCTTCCGATACTGTAAGGCCTGTACCTGAAACAGCTGTAAGGCCAGCACCGAAGTAGTCGCGAACATCATCTATATAGGAAAGACCAGCATCAATATCATCCAGACGAATATTGGCCTCGGCCAGCATTAATGCGTTTTCTTCATAACTGCCAGCAATGATAAGTTCATGCTCCCCCGCATCCCGGTCGGCATACACAAATACTCCTTCAATTCCATTACCTCCATTCACAGTATTATAGCGTGTGGTATATATATAGTCATTGCTATATCTGTTACTGGTGTTAAAGTTATTATCGAATCGCTTGTCGCCAGTTTTAAAATTCTGAATAACACGTTCACTGACTTTAAATGTAGCAGTAGATACATTGGTAGCAGTCAATGAGGCAACGGTGCCACCTGTTGCAGAGAAGAAATCATTTGTACCAGTAGTCCGTCCGGTAAATATTATATCGCCCTTCTGTATACCATCTGTTGCAAGTGTTTTCACTGCATTCCAATCTGCATCCGTCATTACACCGCTCATTGACGATTGCGTAATGGTAGCATCCGGATTATTATTTACAAATGGAGATAATTTATTAAGCAATATATTACGGGCTAACATCGTATTGATGTTTCGCTTCCACATATCTATAGTAGGAACTCCTCCGTTGCCAACTTGTGTGTGCGAAGGAATCAATTGGACTAATACTTCCGCATAATCACTGGTTGAGGTAATGCCCGACAGTGTTGTAGCTGCCAGGTTAAAGTATGTATTCGATTCATTCAGGATTACATCATGCAGTACATAGTCATTACTCGATACACCATATTCGTTTACAATCAAACCTGCATAATACTTCGTTCCTATAGATGCATACGCAAATCCTTTCCACCAATAGCACCATGCCTTTATGGTATTAGCTTTACTGGCAGCATCGCCTGTAAAAGGAATTTCATCGACAACCGATAGTACAAGATTGCAGGCATTGTTAAGTGCATACATATTTAACCACTGGTAATGGATAGCATTATTACCGGCACCAGTGGCGGCACGTGTGTTATAGGTACGAAGTATACCTACAGAAGGAGACGTGTTTGTCATTTTCGTGCCATCGTCCAAAATAATGTAGTCAGGCTGGCCCACGGTTGTAACTTGATTGTTAGATGCAGAAGCACCTACGTTGTCGGCCATTAACTCATTATATCCCATGGGCAACGAAAAATAACTGTTTCCCAACCACGTATCTCCGTTCAGGAAACCATTTATATAAACACCTCCTTGTGCCAGGGAAATTACACCGGTTTCTGTATTTACATTCGCAGATAATGTTGGTGCATTAGGATTCCCGATGTCCAATTGATCTTTGCAACCCATTGTTCCCAGAACAACTGCAACAAAAATTCCATATATATATTTAGTCATGATTTTAGATTTTAAGAATTAGAATCCTATGTTCAACCCAACCTGATATGATTTAGTGTTTGGCAATGTGTTGTGGTCTACACCTCTGTCAAAGGCTGAGTTCACTGTGCCTGAACTGATTTCCGGATCAAAACCTGAGTAGTCTGTAAAAGTCAAAAGATTTCTTCCTGTGAGCACTAATTGAAATTTCTTCAATGACTGGATTTTCATAATTTTTGCCAGATCAAATGCAAATGAGATATTCCTGAGTCTCAAGAAAGAAGCATCTTCGAGAAAGAAGTCTTTGGTTGCAAGATTACCCGCTCCGTTTAAGCTACCAAATAAACCATAGTAGGCACTGGACCAATATGCCGGAAACGCTCCTGTTTTTCCATCTATAGTTACCTGCTTTTCATAGTCACCATGTATACCATCTCTATACATCCATTCTTTCGTTTGGTTATATAGTTTACTGCCATATACCCAATCGAATTGAAAACTGAACGTTATAAAATCTTTATAGCTTACCGAGTTTATAAATGAAGCGTTGAATTTTGGATTGGGATTAGCCAATGGAGTTTTCTCATCTGCAAATTGGATCTGATAGGTAGTCTTGTCTACGAGGCGTCCATCTACAATCTCATAGTTTCCTTCGGTTCCGGCAGTGATATAGCGCGAACCATTTGCACGGGTAGCATCCACGCTGGTGAGTGCTTTATAGCCATATATCTGTCCTATAATCTGACCAGGCGTTAACACCAATGAAGCATCACCAGCGCCTGAGTTAAGAATAATATCATTGCCTCCAGCTATAGCATCTATTTTAGAGACCTGATGTCCCCAGTTAGTAGTGAAATCCCATGTCATGGTAGCTGAACTATATACTGGCAAATTCAAGGAGAATTGAACTCCGTTGGATGACATGCCTATTGCATTTGTAAGTTGTCCTGTCGAGCCTGTTGAAGGCGCTACACTCACGGTATAAATAACGTTTTCACTTTTTCTTTTCCAATACGTAAACGATCCGGTAATAGACTTAAACCAGTCCCCTCCATTGCTCACGTCAACTGTAAAGTCAGTGCCTATTTCCGTCTCTTTGGAAACCTCTACTGCCAGACCAGAATTGTTGCTCGTCTCAGGAACCGTATATACTAACCCGGTACCAAGATTTTGCTGAGACAAAACAGGATATCGGTCGAATGCATTTGGTTGAATACCCGCTTCTCCATAGGCGGCACGTACTTTAAAGTAAGGAACAACGTCTGCAAGCTTACTGTCCTTCCAGAAAGTAGAGGGTAAAATATGACCATCAAAATGAGGAAATGTAAATGGTTTAGAACCTCCTCCAAAAGCAGAAGACCAATCACTTCTAAATCCTGCAGTTACTCCACCGTAATCACCAATGTCTATTTTCTGGTTAACTAAATATCCATACGTAACAAATTCTTCTGTGTAATCAAATGCCACGGCCTGATCTGAAGTGGATTGAAGATTCGTTGGCGGTGAGAGTGACAATCCTACACCATAGGTATCAAGTTCAGTGTATTTCCTCTTACGATAGTCAAATCCTATTTGTGTACTGGTTTCAATAGGTATATTTAAATGAAAGTCATCTTCAAAGTTTGTTCTGATAAATGCATTCGCCAAAAAGTTTTGAAATGTATTGTTGTATTGCCAGTTGTCTATCTCTCCCTTTAAGTCGGAAGCATAGGTACTTATCCAGTTGTCATAATAAACAGAGTTTATATTTTCGGACTGATTCAGATAAGTCCATTTAGAATTTTCAGTCCTATAGTTGAGACCATATTTGGCATCCAACTCAATAAACTTATTCACTGTATAATTGACATCAAAACTCTGTATTACATCTATCTTGTTGTCGATTTGATTGGAGTACTCCGTACGATAAAATGGATTACCAGCATTCACACTCAAAAAACCACCAGCTTCCTGATAGCCGGGATATGTACCATCTGCCAACTTTTGTGTCAGATCAAAAAATGGAGATGTATTCAGGAAGCTAAATACACCGTTAACGCTACCTAAAGTATTACCAAAACCATATTTATTTCCACCGGCTGCCCCTAAGCCCGGATGAAGATTATTTTTAGTATATACCAATTGCGTTGTAGACCTGATCTTAAATCCCTTGAACAATTCATTGCCCAAGTTGAGTGTAATATTACTTCTGTCTACAGCGCCATTTTTCATCACTGGACTGACTGAATGATTATTAGCAAGAGATATTGCGTAATCACTTTTATCAGATGCGCCTGAAATACTTAATGAATTATTGGTTGTATAGCCCGTTTGAAAAACTTGTTTGAAGTGATCATAATATTTAAGGTTTGCACCATACTCCTTGTTAAAATCATTTCGGATATCCTGAATAGCATAACGCGTAGCACCATTTCCATTTGGATATTGTTCTGAGGCACCCGTTTTACCGTACATATAAGATATACCTTGTATGCTACCGTACTCATCATAGCTCAATATATTTCCATCCTTATCTGTGATATTATTATTTGCATCGGTTATATAACCGTGTCGTCTGGCTTTATGAACGTCACCTATATTTAGAAATTGATTCGTGGAATAACTTGTAGAGAAATTAATAACCGGGCGTCCCTTCTGTCCTTTTTTTGTAAACACTTGAATAACACCATTGGCTCCCTGTGCTCCATAGATAGCAGCGGAAGCAGCACCTTGTACCACCTCAACGCGATCAACGTTACTGAGATCCAGCGAGTTGATATCTGTTGCTGCCAACTGTACACCATCTACTATAATTAAAGGCTTTGTACCGCCTTGTACTGTGTTGATACCTCTTAGCAAAATGTTTACAGGATCGCCAGGATTACCACTTATAGAAGATATCTGTGCACCGGCAATCTTCCCGATCAAAGCCTGATCTATTGATCCGGAAGGCGCTGCCGGAAGTTTTTCCGCAGTGACAGATTCAACAGCAATACCTAATTTTCTTTTATCAGTAGCAACACCAGTCCCTGTAACTACAACTTCTGTAAGCTGCGTGACATCTGTCGAAAGCGCTATATCTACTGTGGTTCGATCACCTACTTCAACCTCCTCCGACTTTAATCCAATAAAAGTAAAAATAAGTATAGCATTAGGCGGGGCGGATAAAGAGTAAATCCCTTCCGCATCGGTTACGGTACCATCTGCTGTGCCTTTTACAATTACGTTTACGCCTGGTAAGACTGACCCGTCTTCCGCTGAGGTGACCTTTCCAGAGACCGTTCGTCCCTGGCCGGTACTTTCAAAACTTGCCCATAGCAGGACAAGCAGAAACAGTAGATACTTCTTCATGCTTTAATGTTTAGGTTTATATGCTAAAGATGAAGAAGCTTCGATAAGCGTTAAATAACGTATTATCGCCAATTTTATAGCAGAAGATTAACGCAATATGTAGTATAAAATACGATTTAATAATACGCAAACGATAGCTAAGCAGCATCGCTATACCGAATTCTATACAAGCGTTATAACTTATATTATATTATAACCTGAAGAGTTATATAATTATAGTTACACCTACAATGACATAAAAAAAGCAGGATTAAAATCCTGCTTAGAAATAGAATACAAACAACGGGGAATTTTACAATTACATTGATCCAAGAAATATACTATACCAATTCGAAGTATAATATAATATCTACCTGGACTAAATAATGGAAACCAGCTTATCGTTTATAGCTTTCTTAACAACTTCTGACTTGCTGCCTACTTTAAGCTTTCTATATATATTCTTGATATGCGTCTTTGAAGTTTCCTGGGAGATCTGAAGTTGAGTAGCTATTTGAGTATAACTTTTACCTTCTGTTACTAACTTTAATACTTCAGTTTCACGATCTGACAGCGGGGATACTGGATTTACCCAGAATGTTTCCAATAATGTCCGCGTAAATACAGGGCTCAGATATGCACCACCGTCAAGGATTTTATCCAATGCTGTTAAGAAATAGGATAATCCGGATTCCTGGAGAACATATCCAGTTACACCAGCAGCAATTGTTGATAAAAACAATTCGCGTTGACGCTCGCCCGTAACAACTAAGAATTCTGTCTGCGGACGTTTCTCGCGGATGCATTTGATGGCTTCGATGCCTTCAATACCTGCGAAAACTAGATCCATTACAATAAGATCGGGAGACGTCTTATTGAGTTCTTTAATAGCCTCTTCGCAGGTGCTATAAGAATTAATGAGGGAGCAACGAGTGTTCGATTCGATAGCATACCCAAGTCCTTCGCGTGTTCTGGTGTCCTCAATTATCAAAATGAGTCTCGCCTTAAATCTTCCTTGTATCATTTTTAAATTTTAGATAAATCGTTAAAATCACTTCATTTAAGCACATAAATGTGCTCGCATTTACATCATCAAACTTATCTAAAACCACATATGCTGCGCAATCCTGTTATTACGCAGGGTAGTGTAGTGAAGTCACTAAGTGTAGCATCCGTATTTTTACTTATATAGTGGTAGGGAAAGCACAATGAATATTCCTGAATTCAGATTATATTCAGAATGTAGAGTTATATATAACGGCAACGTGTTTTGAGGGAAGACTAATCTGATTGATATATACTCAGAGGTATATCTTAAAATAAGAACGCACAGAGCACGCAGAGAAAAGACCCTCTCTATAAAAACTCTGCGACCCCGTGCGTAGACTTTCAATGGGAAGAAGCACAGCTTGCTTCTTTATTTCTTAAAAAACGCACAGAACTCACAAAGAAAAGACCCTCTCTATAAAAACTCTGCGGCCCTGTGCGTAGACCTTTATTCTATTTCTATCGGTTGGTATAGTTGATTGGGTATACTAATCTTAAATATTGTCCCCTCTCCTATTTTTGACTGAACGTTTATCGTTCCCTTCAACCGATCTATTGTATCCTTCACTATGAACAAGCCAAGGCCTGTACCTTGTCCTTGATCTGTAGCGCGAAAGAACAAGTCAAATATTTTCTCCTGATAAGCTTGTGCTATACCAATGCCATTATCTTCGACCTGTATATCACAAACTTCCTCTGTGATCTGTGCTGCAATTTTGATGAATGGATTTTGCTTTTGCAAGTCCATGTACTTTATAGCGTTGGAAAGAATATTTGTAATAATGGTTTGTACCCTTACCTTATCAGAAAGCAATTCCGCATTTCCCCCTATATTCCAGGATATATCTATGGATCTATCGGGGTACAGATTTTTAAGATTGTCCAACTCCTCCGATAACATATTCTCAAGGTCTATCTTTTCGCGATGAAGCGCTAACTTCTCATTTCGATAGAAATTATTCATTTCCTCAATGAAAGAATCCAGCCGCAAAAGACTTTTTTTAATCATCCCCAGATACAAACTCTGCTCTTCATAAGATGCTTGCTCTGCAATTTTTACCAAGCCTAAAGCCGACATGACTGGCGCCTTTAGATCATGTGTTGTTTTATAGATGACTTGATCGAGTTGTTGATTTGAGCGAATGAGTTCTTGCTCACGCAATTTTTGAGAAGTAA
This sequence comes from Ohtaekwangia koreensis, assembly GCF_900167975.1. Lineage (GTDB taxonomy): Bacteria > Bacteroidota > Bacteroidia > Cytophagales > Cyclobacteriaceae > Ohtaekwangia > Ohtaekwangia koreensis. The sequence continues at coordinate 151,476 of NZ_FUZU01000005.1, read as the reverse complement.
CGTTGTATAACTTGAGAGCTAACCCTTGTGCCTTTTCTTCATGAAAAAGCTTTGATACACTTACATCAAAATAAACCTCGTGGTTACTTCCATCGGTAAATATAACTTCATCGGTAATGTGATCTTCGCCTTTTTTCAAGCTCTGATCCCACCGATGAAGTTTTTCACTCTCAATAAAGTCAAGGATATTTTTACCAAGTAAAAAGCCAATTTCAACGCCTAATACTTTCGTAACTGATGAAGAAGCATACTGGATTTTTAATTCACGGTCTGCTACTATAAATATATCTTCAGAGTTCTCTACAAGTTCCCTGAACAATTCGTCCCTACATTCCATCTTCACAAGCAGACAAAAAATCTGCTCTTTTTGTTCTTCCAAATGATACTTTATATCAATATAGCCATGCTACTAAGCTGGCTTGATATCTTGAGATTTGAACCATTGACTGTTGCCTGGTTCAATTCAAACTTCAATTTTCCGTCTACTACTTTAAAATTAATACAGCTTCCTTTTTGCCCGAGTCCATTTCCGTCTGTGATCGTTAAAATGGATTTCCCTGCGGTGCTGCTTTTTATAGTATCAAAATCTCTGTTTTTCGATTTACCAACATATACCACCTGGCAGTCTGACGACTCAGAAGCAGATCCCAGTTTTTTGATCACATACTTCTTGCTTCCCTTTGGTTTGCCATCATACCACTGCTTTAAAGTATTAAAGACGTTGTCATCTCCAATCACTCCAACAACAAAATCACCAGTTTCACCTTCATTTGGCCATTGCACATACTTAATAAAGTTGTACAACATCGCTGCATGAATCTCATGGGGTGGCCTTTCCTGTGCTACACCTGTCCCGATCTGGGTGAAGATCGAGAGAATCAAAAAAATAGAGGTTTTCATAGATTAAGTTTATTAGGGCTCTTACTACCAATCTATGAATTAATATTGAAAAAACCCCAGAGAGTAACCCCCGAGGCTTTCCAAACAACCCATTAAATCAGTATCGCCATAGAAGAAAGTGAACCGGAAACCTTAAGGTTAGATGCCTCAATGGCCTTTTGATTCAATTCGAATTTAAGCTTGCTATCAACCGTTTTAAAGTTGATACCGCTTCCCTTCTCTCCTAGTCCGTTTTTATCTGTAATTACAAGGGTACCTTTCCCTTTAACCTTTGAATTTGCAACGTCAAATTCACCGCTTTTAGATTTGTCAATATATAGCACGTGACAATCTGCTATTTCCGCTGCAGAATTGAATTTCTTTATCACATAGGTTTTAGAACCTCTTGGTTTTCCACCATACCATTCTGTTAGTGTTTTGAATACGTCATTGTTTCCAATAACACCGATAACAAATTCACCACTGGTTGCCTGATCAGGCCACTGTACATATCGGGTAAAATTGAAGACCATCATAGAGTACACTTCGTGCATTGGTCTCTCTTGCGCGAAAGTGCTTCCAGACATAAGCAGTACTGCCAGTGCTAGGATTTTAAACTTTTTCATAAATAGATAGATAGGTTGTTGTTTGTTGATACAAAGATAGGCTACGAAATCGCGTAAGGTCATGCCCATAAATGGGTTAACCTTATCGATGTAAGATTTTCCCCAATGATTACTTAATATAGCGGAAATCATGCCCCGCTTTTAACTGCAATAAAAATTCATAAATGAGATTGATAACGTTTTCGACATCATCTTTATGGACCATTTCTACAGTTGTGTGCATATATTTCAATGGTAATGAAATGAGTGCGGATGCTACTCCTTCTGCAGAATATGCAAAAGAATCGGTATCAGTACCTGTTGAACGAGACACAGCCTGACGTTGAAAAGGAATTTTGCGCTTTTGGGCAGTCTCAATGACCATCTTCAACACATTATTTTGGACAGCCGGTCCATAGCAAACAACAGGGCCACTGCCAGCTTTTAGATTGCCACTCTCTTTTTTATTGTACATCGGTGATTGTGTATCGTGCGTTACGTCTGTACAAATAGCCAAATCGGGTTTCAGTCTCCGGGAAATCATCTCCGCACCACGTAAACCGATTTCTTCTTGTACCGCGTTAACAACATATAACCCAAATGGGAGCTTCTTTTTATTCTCGTGTAACCTACGGGCAACCTCAGCAATCATATACCCTCCCATCCGGTTGTCCAGTGCGCGGCCTACAAGCCAGCTCTTATTCAATTCCATCAGTTCATCCTCGAATGTAATAACACAGCCTACATGAACTCCCATGTCTTCCACTTCCTTCTTTGAAGCAGCTCCTACATCTATAAATATATTCTTAAGAGAAGGCGCTTCTTCTTTTGCTGCATCCCGCACGTGAATAGCTGGCCATCCAAATACACCCTTCACAGTACCTTTATCGGTATGAATGTTTACACGCTTCGAAGGTGCGATCTGATGATCTGATCCTCCATTTCTGCGTACATATATATATCCATCTTCGGTAATATAGTTTACGAACCATGATATTTCGTCAGCATGCGCTTCAATCACAACTTTATAAGGTGCCTTTGGATTTATAATTCCAACGGCTGTTCCATATACATCTACCATATACTCGTTTATGTATGGCTTCATATAGTCTAACCAGATTTGTTGTCCGGAAGATTCAAAACCGGTAGGCGATGCATTGTTTAGATACTCGTAAAGAAACTGTTTGCTTTTCTTATCCATGATCCATTTATAATTTAAGTTCTACTAATATTAATATCAACGATCAATCTATAGCTATAGATAAATAGCGAAGCACTGACTGCTCATTCACATCGGCTATATTAAATCACACGAAGCGTTGGCAGAAGTATACTTCGTATGTCACTATTCAATCAAACGTCTCGCACCACGAAAACGCTTTTGATAGTATTCGGCAAAAATATTTGTTTCGACTACTCCCAGGGATGAAGATGCGTGAATGAATTTCACATTGTCTTTTGATTTTACATCGGTTACAAGACCAACATGTGTTACTTTCTTTTTCTTCTTACCTGTCGCAAAGAAGACGAGATCACCCGGTTCAATTTCACTCATCCTTACCTCTTTGCCAATTTTACTCTGATCTTCCGAACTACGGGGAAGTGATACATCGATGGAGCGAAAAGAGTTAATGAGCAACCCTGAACAATCCATACCCGATCGCGTTGTGCCTCCGTATTTATAGGGCGTACCTATAAATGTTCTTGCTGTACGAATAACCTTGTCCACTCGCTCATCCCTAACGCTCACTTGTTTGTGTGATGCACAAGACACTAAAAAAAGTGTTGCTATTCCTACGGTCGAGAGAAGAAGCTTTTGTTTAATTTTGAACTGAAAAAATGGCTTCATATCTAGCTTAAAAAGTAAAAACAAATATACTGATTCATGGCATTTGCAGAAGTATCCACCGGCATCATTAGCGAATTTGAGGCCATTGTTGGCGAACAAAACGTAGTTATTGACCCTGAAAAGCGTTACGATTACTCGCATGATGAAACGGAAGACTACTCTTTTCTCCCGGATGTAGTTCTCAAGCCCGGCTCTGCGGAGGAAATTAGTCGTATCCTGAAACTTTGTAATCAACATCTTATTCCTGTAACACCACGGGGTGGTGGCACTGGACTAAGTGGTGGAGCGTTGCCCATTAACAAAGGGGTAGTAATCTCGATGGAGCGATTCAACAAAATTTTAAATATTGATGAACTCAATCTTCAGGCTACAGTCGAGCCCGGTGTAATCACTGAGATCTTTCAAAATGCTGTTAAGGAGAAAGGACTCTTTTATCCACCTGATCCTGCAAGTCGCGGCACGTGCTTTATTGGTGGAAATGTATCTGAAAATAGCGGTGGTCCAAAAGCTGTGAAGTACGGCGTTACGCGTGATTATGTTTTGAACCTTGAGGTGGTGTTGCCTACTGGAGAAATTATATGGACAGGTGCGAATGTATTAAAGAACTCAACGGGATATAATCTCACTCAACTGATGTGTGGCAGTGAGGGAACGTTAGGTATAATTACTAAAATAGTTTTCAAGCTGCGAGGGCTGCCTCAAAAATCAGTAACGCTGCTTATGCCGTTTGTTACAAATGAAGAGGCTTGTAAAGCTATCGCTGAAATATTTCGTGCAGGTGTTCAACCTTCCGGTATGGAGTTTTTTGAACGCGAAGCAGCCATGAAGACTATAGATTATTGCGAGAAGATATATGCAGCAAAAGTGACAACGCAGTTCCCTGAAAACATGGATGCTTACCTGCTTTGTGAACTCGATGGCAATGATGATGAAGTGCTGATGCGTGATGCGGAACGTGTAATGACTGTTGTAGAACAATTCCAGGTAGGAGAAATTCTATTCGCGGACACTGCTTCTCAGAAGGAGGAACTTTGGAAGATTAGAAAGAATATATCTCCAGCTGTTAACGCCTATTCGTTAACCAAATCAGAAGATGTAGTTGTCCCTCGCGCTAATCTTCCTAAACTGATTGTAGGTATTAAAGAGATCGGCAAGCAGTTCGGCTTTAACTCTGTTTGCTATGGACATTTAGGGGATGGCAATCTTCACGTGAATGTTATGAAAGAGCAAATAAGCAATGAAGACTGGGATACAAAAGTAGTAGATGGAATTGGTGAAATCTTTAAACTAACGGTGAGCCTGGGCGGTACATTATCAGGAGAACATGGAATTGGAATTGCCAAGAAACCCTATATGCCTATAGCGATGGGTGAAGCAAACCTGATGGTGATGCGAGGCATTAAAAAGGCCTTTGACCCCAACGGCATATTGAATCCTGGCAAAATTTTCTAATTGGATGTACTATATAGAATCCTGTTTGTGTAGCCTATACATGAGCAGGATTTTTCATTTTCTCTTTACAACACTTTCTTTTACCTTTCTGATGATATGATGAACACCATTGTTACTGTCCTCGTTATTGCTGCGGTCATTGTAGTGCTATATATCCTCTTTAAGATTTTCAAACTTATCACCAGGCTCTTACTCATTGCTATCTTTTTAGTTATCGCTTACCTTACAAACCCAGGCTTAGAGAAGCATCAGCAAGCAGTAGAAAAAAAAGCCGAGAGAACGAACACAAAACTTCGCGGCCGGAATGTATCGCTTAGCGATTTCAAGATTTTCTCCCTCACAAAAATATCGAACGATGACCATGATAAGGTAGTCGGTGCCGGCTTGTTTACAAAAGTCTGGATCTTTCGTACCCTGGACTAACATTACTATATACGTTATGCGATCATGATTTAGTGCGTTTTAGTTAACTTCGAACAACTAAAAAACTTCAATCATGAAATCACGCTTATCTATTGCCTTAGCAATAATTGTTCTGATGGCATGCCAGCCAAAAAAACAAGAAGAGCAATCTTCTACTGCAGACTCTACCACTACCACTCCGGCATCTGAACCAATGGGTGACAACCATGTTTCCGAGCAACAAAAAGCCGAAGGCTGGGTGTCTTTGTTCGATGGTATAACTACGGAAGGATGGCACTTTTTTAAGGGCAAAGAAAATAGTAGTTGGGAAGTAAATGATGGTACACTTCATTGCAAACCTTTTATTGAGAATGGAACTAATCATCGCTCGGATCTGACTTCAAATGAGCAGTATGAAAATTTTGAACTTTCGTTTGATTGGAAAATTTCTGCGCAGGGCAACAGTGGTGTAATGTTTCGTGTTAGCGAAGAATTTACGGAGCCCTATGCGTCTGGTCCGGAATACCAGGTAATTGATGATGAAGGATATCCTGGAGACCTCAAGCCTGTTCAATTGACTGGAGCGAATTATGATATGCATGTACCTTCAGCAAAGGCAGCGAAACCTGTTGGTGAATGGAATCAAAGTAAAATAATAGTTAACGGTAACCATGTAGAACATTGGTTAAATGATACCAAGGTAGTTGAGTACGAACTCGGTTCCGAAGATTGGAATAAAAAGAGAGCAGAAAGCAAATGGAAAGATTTTCCTGGCTATGGCTTAACGAAAAAAGGATATATAGACTTACAGGACCATGGTAACGAAGTGTGGTATAAGAATATATTTATAAAGCCTCTATAGTATATTTCTATATATTAATGTAGTGTGCTAAATAAACAAAAGGTCATCGCTATGAATGATATACTCTTACAGAGATATCAACCTGGCGATGACCTTGATTTCCCTTCAGATTTTCTGATTTTTAAAAAGAAGCCGGACATTTCTGTCCGACTTCAACTACAACCAGACGCCCTGAAAGAAAAGGGTATTTTTAATGACCGTTTGAAGTTGCGTACTCCGGAACAGTCTTTACTGTCTTAATGATACGAGCTGCTACTTTATATGGATCAGCAGCAGAGTTTGGTCTTCTGTCTTCCAACCAGCCTTTCCATCCATTCTCCACCGTTGCAATCGGAATGCGTATAGAAGCACCGCGATCAGATACACCATATGAGAATCTATCTATAGATTGTGTCTCATGTTTACCGGTTAAGCGCAAATGGTTATCAGCTCCGTATACAGCAATGTGTTCTTTCACTACCGGTGCGAATGACTGACAAACTCTGTCGTAAATTTCTTTTGAGCCTGCTTCTCTTAACAATCCGTTAGAGAAGTTAGCATGCATACCAGAACCATTCCAGTCTGTTGCACCTAGTGGCTTGCAATGCCAGTTTATAGCTATACCATATTTTTCTGCTGTTCTTTCGAGAAGGTAACGAGCAACCCAAACCTGATCACCCGCAGCTTTAGCACCCTTAGAGAAAATTTGAAACTCCCACTGGCCAGTTGCTACTTCAGAATTTATACCTTCTACATTTATACCTGCTTCAATGCACAAGTCAAGATGTTCCTCTACAATCTCACGACCGAATGCATTCTTTGCACCGACTGAGCAATAGTAAGGTCCTTGTGGTGCAGGATAACCACTTGCCGGGAAACCTAGAGGTTTGTCTGTTTCTGTATCCCACAGAAAATATTCTTGTTCAAATCCAAACCAGAAATCATTATCATCATCATCAATCAGTGCACGACCATTTGAAGGATGTGGAGTTCCATCCGGACTCAATACTTCATTCATCACCAAGAAGGCATTCTTGCGAGCTGGATCTGGGAAAATAGCGACAGGTTTTAACAAGCAGTCAGAAGAACCACCTGGAGCCTGCTCAGTAGAGCTACCATCGAAGCACCAAACCGGGCAGCTTTCCAATTTGCCATCAAAATTTCTTACGATTTTAGTTTTGCTGCGAAGGCTCTGTGTTGGTACATAACCATCAAGCCAAATGTACTCTAATTTAGTCTTTGACATAGGGCGTTGTCATTAAAATTTAATAGTTGTTTATAGTTTATTTTAAATGTGTCCGTTGTAATTTTTATATACCCGAATGACTTCGTGAAATCATTCGGGTAAGTATATATTTTTAGAATTTGTAAACTGCTGCAAGATTTACTGTAGCCATCATATCTTTCAGTTCTGCCTCACCATCTTTGAAGAAGGAATCCTCAGAAGTTTTATCGATTCTTACCTCAGGAATAAAAGTGAATCCACCCGCTTTGTAGTTGCCTGATAATGTAAACTCCATAACACTTCCGTTTCCATCTGTATCCAAACCTATAATTCCAAGATGTCCTTTGCTTATTGAAAAATATTCTGCTCTTAATCCTAAAGCGAAAGTTTCAGATAGTGTAAGCTTTGGATATAGTGCAACACCAAAGAACGAGCTTGCATCATTTCCTCTATCGACAACACCGTCTACAGTAACACGCTCTCCCTCTCCAACGGTTTGATAAGAGGTATTTGCTCCCAAGTAAAAAGTTTCACTAAGATTCCATCCAGTAGTCAAGTCAACCTGGAATAATGTTCCATTTGAAATTGTTCCTAAAGCGTCTACTTTATCATCTAGCGTACCATCCTGATCTCCGTAAAGTAAATTCAACCATATACCACCTGCATCACTTGTTTTACCAATTTGTGCTCCCAGGGTATATGTATTAACCGGATTAAATTCAACTACATCAGTTGGGTTCATGATTGCAAGTTTGGCAACACCACCGTCACCAAAAGCAAAGTCAGCTCTCAAACCTGTATGGTTGAAAGGTCCCCATGAGAATAGGTAAGAAGTAGAATAGTGAAAATTAATAGCAGGAGAAATTACTTCGTATCCTACAAACGTGTTGAATTGACCTAAATTTAAAGTCACAGCATCTGACAGCTTATAGTAAGCAAACATTTGGTTTATAATAGCTTGCCCGGAAGCTGTACCAAACACTGCAGCTCTACCTCTTGGACCGAACACTACATCCGCTGTAAATCCTGCTTTCTCTCCTTGGTAAGACGCAATCAAATTAACCATACCCAGTGAAAAGCCTTTTAAATCGGCGAACGAAGTAGAGGGTGCATATGTAGCGCTTGGATTTCCGTCATTATCTAATGGATATAAATTCCGTGTTCCAAATGATGAATGCACATAAGTGTCGATTGACCCTGACAGGGTAAAAGTCTTTGTCGAATCCGACTGGCTATATGCAGTGAACGATAAGACCATAAGTGTTGCAATATATATAGTGCGTAGTTTTTTAAATTTCATCTTGTGTAAATGTGTTTTTATTTAACATGAGGCCATAGTTATCCTTGGAGGTCTCTCACACCTCCAAGGATTTTTTTAAGTTGGGTTGCATTCCGGTTCACCGAAACACAACTAGTCTCTAAATAGAATCAGGCAATTCATCAAGAACTTTCCCGGAATTGGGATTGGTACTCTTTCATAGGTTTGGTTTTAGGTTTGGTTTGTCGAATGAATTGGTTAATGAGTCTATTTAGAGGCCGGTTTCCCGGCCTTCTGTTAAATAACTTTCTCTTTCAGTGAGCTGAAGTCCATAGGGTAGAGATTTTCGCCGTGCTGACTAAAGTCTGAACCTATTTTCTTCTCTTCAGGAGTAACATTCAATCCAAAAATCAGGTCGGTAATTTTCAGAAGTACAAGTGCTCCTACAAAACTGTAAGCCACTACAATCACAAGTGCTTTAAGGTGTACTATGAATAGCGTAGTGTCACCGAAGAATAAACCGTTACCAGTAGTGTTCGCAGCGTTAACAGCAGTGTTGGCTAATAAACCAGTCATCACCATACCTACTGCTCCACCTACACCGTGGCAAGGAAATACATCCAAAGTATCTTCGAGTGAAGTTTTAGATTTCCATGATACTACTATGTTACTGATCAGAGCAGCGAATGTTCCGATGAATAAACTTGAAGGAATTGTTACAAAACCTGCAGCAGGTGTGATGGCAACAAGACCAACAACAGCACCGATACAGAAACCAAGTGCCGATGGTTTTTTACCTCTTACGGCATCAAATAAAATCCATGCAAGTCCTGCTGCTGCTGAAGCTGTATTTGTTGTAGCGAAAGCAGATGCAGCCAAAGGACCAGCGGCTAATGCACTACCTGCATTGAAACCGAACCATCCGAACCACAGTAAACCAGTACCCAGCAATACGAATGGAATGTTTGCCGGTGCTATATGTGTCTTCTCTTCTCCTTTGCTTCTCAAGTAAATTGAAGCGGCCAATGCTGCAAAACCTGCTGACATGTGTACAACTGTTCCGCCAGCAAAATCCAACACACCCCATTTAAAAAGGAAACCTTCAGGGTGCCATGTCCAGTGTGCGAGGGGAGCATAAATTAATAAAGAGAAAAGAACTAAAAACAGAATATAAGCTTTGAAGCGAATACGTTCTGCAAATGTTCCAGTAATAAGAGCAGGAGTAATGATTGCAAATTTCAATTGAAAGAATGCAAACAGAACCAATGGTATAGTTGGTGCAAGTGACCAAGGCTTACCATCCAATACGTTTTCAAACATAAAGAATGATGCAGGGTTTCCAACAAGTCCAAGACCTCCAACATCTTCTCCGAAAGCCAGACTGAATCCAACCAGGATCCACAATACGCTTATCACACCCATGGCAATAAAACTCTGCAACATGGTTGAGATAATGTTCTTGGTATCGATCATACCTCCATAGAAATAGGCTAAGCCTGGAGTCATGAGCAACACCATTGCAGTTGCTGCCAGCATCCACGCTGTGTCACCGGAGTTTATTCCCTCCGTAACAATAGTGGTGGGCACAGATGGCATAAAGACTGCCAAAATGCTTACCGCGATGAGCAAGACAAGAAAAATAACGGACTTTTTCATAGTTGTTTAGTTATTAGGTTTAGATAAAGACGCCTAAGCATCATTTAATGGTATAAATTTTTTAACAATAGGGTAAAAATCAAACTACTTTTCAGAAAAAATTACAGAAATCGTTGTAGTTAGGGTTAAATTTTAACCATAAACGTTTTAAATTATAATATTTTAAAAAATAAGCTGATCAAAATATTATAATGAAAATACTGCCCATCGATCAAGTAAATTTTGATCAAATCGGCATTTTTAAATTTTTATACTGAATCAGGTTTGACCAAAAAATAAAGGTCAGATGTTTCCACCTGACCTTACTAAACAACCAGACGCTGTCCGTTAAACTAGCGCAACTGGAAGCTCTTAAATGACAAAATCTTGAGGTTAGCCAGTCTAAAGGCAACGATGCATTAAAATATAAATTTTAAAGGTATTAGTTAAAAAACGAACCACATTTAAATAAAAACATCAGAAATCGATATAGCAACGTTAGAAACACACGCACATACACCTAAATGTTATAATTTATTTAAGTTTTTATCTAAAAACTAAACCGACATACTACATAATTTTTTTCCACCAGGACTGGAAAACAATCAATCCCCAAATTCGGGCATGTACGTCTCCAGGGTTGGATGAGAAAAGCTGTTGTTTGAGTTTTTCTATTTCACGATAGTCAAAGATGCCTTGCGCCTGGATAAATTGTTCTGACAACAGATCATCGACAATCAAAGACTTCATTTCATTTCTGAACCATTTTAACAAGGGAACCTCGAAGCCCTTTTTAGGGCGATTATATAATTGAGCAGGAAGTACATCGCGAAAAGCATCCTGAAGAATTCTCTTTCTATACTGTCCGTTGATTTTGAATTCTCCCGGGAGGCTGAAAATAAAATTCACCACCTCGTAATCCAGAAATGGAACCCGCACTTCAAGTCCATTGGCCATGCTCATTAAATCTACTTTTGTAAGCATATCATTTGGCAGAACGAGTTGCATGTCCGTGAGTAGTATATCATTGATGCTTTCCTGATCGGGTATATTTTGCAGTATACTTTTACGTCTCGGCACAAACTCACTCAGCCATCGGTTGATCCGTAAATCCGGATGAAGCATTGCTAATGTCTCATCTTTATCAGCGTAGCTTGCCCAACGCCAATATCTATCCTTCGAAGAAAGTTTCATTCCTTCACTGAAGCGTGCGAGTTGTCTGGCTTTATTTGCCAACGAACTATTCCTCGATTGTGGCAGCGCTTTCCAAAGTGAATGAAAGCTACCCACCAGCTTTTCCTTTACTCCCTTATGAATGATCCGGTTAAACGCAGCATGTTTATTATAGCCTGCTAACATTTCATCCGCTCCATCTCCCGATAGGGCAACCGTTGCATGCTTGCGCGTTTCCTTACTCAATATATATACTGCCAGAGCAGATGAATCTGCAAAAGGTTCATCTATATAATCAAGTACAGCATTTACATGCGTATAGAGATCACTATTCGTAAGCGAAAAAACGGTATGTTCCGTTTTGAAATGTTTGGCTACCAGTCGTGCATAATTTGTTTCATCGAAAAATTTTTCATCGCGAAAGCCAATGGAAAATGTATGCAGATCTGGCTTGTGCTTGCTCGCCAACGCTGTAATCACTGACGAGTCTATTCCTCCGCTTAGGAACGCTCCCAACGGTACATCTGCTACCAATCTTCGCTGCACCGAAGCTTCAAGTAACTGCATCAGTTTTGCTTGTGCGTCTTTATAGGAGATAGGATTTCGTTCAGCTTCATCGCGGTTGTACGGAATCTGATAGTAGGATTGAATGTCAATATTCTGCCGTGACACCATCATATAGTGCCCCGGCATTAATTTCTTTACATTCAGAAATATAGAATCTGGTGCGGGTATATAGTTAAGCTGAAGATAAGTATAGAGAGAATTATAATCAATATTCTTTTCAATACCATACTGCAGCAAAGATTTCATCTCGGATGAAAATAAAAATTTGTCCTCATCGAAAAGATATAGCAACGGCTTAATACCGAAACGATCGCGGGCAACAAAGAAGGTCTGTTCAGCTTTATCGTATATACAGAACGAAAAAAAACCATTCAATTTATTCAGGCATTTTTCTTTCTGATCGATGTATAGTTTCAACAGAACTTCCGTATCGGAATGAGAGAAAAATGTATACCCTTTTCGCTCAAGTTCCCGTCTTAGTTCCTGGTAATTAAAAATCTCACCATTAAATACTATGCAATAGCGTTTGCTTTCATCCCACATCGGCTGGTGTGCAACCGAAGTGGTGTCTATAATAGACAATCTGCGATGACCAAGACCCACCCATTCATCAATATAAATATCCTGAAAGTCTGGTCCGCGTTTTTGTATTGCCATCGTGGCATTTGTGATTTGTATCTTGTTGAATTTACCAACGAGGTTAAAAGCAAAAATGCCCGTTATGCCGCACATGAATTTTACAAATGAATTTGATTCCGGAAAGTTAATGGATTATAGAATATCTTAATTATTTTTCCCCATGCAAGAAAGTCATACTAACGATTTACAATTCAATTCGAGTGAGCACGAACTTTCCATGGGCGTTGAACTTGAACTGCAGGTCCTTGATCAAAAAAATTTGTTACTGACACCGCGTGCAGCAGAGATCATTGAATCCTTAGGAGGTGATGCTTTTAAGCAGGAGTTTTTTCAGAGTACGATCGAAATTATCACAGGCGTTTGCAATACAGTACAGGATGTTGAAAAAGATCTGAAACGTTCAATTTTAAAAGCACGCGAAGCATCCGCCCCTCTGGGGTTAACACTCGCGTCAACCGGTACACATCCGTTAGCGGATTACCGCGATCGATTGGTTACACCATCACCGCGCTATCATGAATTGATTGATCGCAATCAATGGCTGATCCGAAGGATGGCTGTATACGGTATGCATATTCATTTGGGAATGAAGTCTGGTGAAGATTGCATTCGCTTCAATTATTTCTTTATGCATGTGTTGCCGCATATCCTGTCGCTTTCCGGAAGTTCGCCCTTCTGGCAAGGTATGTATACCGGCTTGTCTTCTTGCAGACCGACAACATACGAGGCATTGCCCACTGCAGGTATGCCGTACCTGGTTAAAGACTGGAAAGAATTTCAAAAGCTATATAACTTTTTACTTCGATCGAAAGCTATACATAGTATGAAAGATCTTTGGTGGGATCTTCGTCCTAGTCCACAGATTGGAACACTGGAACTTCGCTTCTGCGATGAACCCGCTACACTAGCCGAGGCGTTGGGTATAGCAGCCTTTGTACATGCGCTCGCGCATTGGTTTCGTGATCACGAAGAAGAATGGACAAAGTCGCATACGCCCTTGAAGCGTTGGATCTTCCGTGAAAATAAATGGAGGGCAATTCGCTTTGGACTTAACGCTGAAATTGTCACCAGTAAAAATGGAAAGACTACGGTATTACGAAAAGATATCAAAAGCTGGCTGCGATCGGTAGAGCCCTATATCAAACAGCTAGGCTATAGTCACTATATTTCAGTGATCGAGGGCGTTCTTGAAAAAGGGAATAGCTCTGACCGGCAGCACGCTATATTTACAAAGTCTGACAACCTGATGGAAGTATTGCGGCATAATGTTTCGGAATTTGAGAACGGAGTTCCCAACTGGAATATCTAACCATCAAGAAGCTGCTGTACCGGAGAAGAGTATAATTTCGTGCTCAATTTTCTGGCGATCTTTCCAATAATTACGGCTATATATCATACGGTAGTTCCAGTTCTTCTGCGACAGAAGTGACGGTGTATATACATGCGCTTCTTTAACAGATTGACTTTGATAGTAGCGAATGTCATCCGTTAATAAAATACCAAGGTAATTATCTTTCTTCTTTACACTGATGTCAGAGAAAGGCAATGAGTTCGTTTCGAATAAGAATTCATTTAACCGCGATACACTCCAGCTACGAAGATGATTCTTCAGATACCAACTTGAGCGTTCGCCATCCTGCTCATTGGTCTGTGGTGTAAACCTCCGCTGATCTACTTCACGTGCGAAGGCCAGGTATTGTTTCAGCAGACGCGGACCATCATTTTTCACATCGTCAGTTTTCAATTGCTCAGGCCATATACTACACACCAGAATTATTTTTTCACGTGCACGAGTAACAGCAACATTAAGCCTGTTTTCCCCTCCTGTCGAATTCAGACTTCCAAATTGCATCATCATTTTACCTTTCTTATCAGGTGCGTACCCAATGGAGAAAATGATAATATCTTTTTCATCACCTTGTACATTCTCGATGTTTTTGACAAAGAGTGTAGCAGGCAACAGTATACCTATATTTATAGCTTCTGCCTCAAGCAAATCGAGGATGAGCATTTGCTGCGGTGCATTAAAAGTAACTACACCAATTTCTTTACCGGGTTGTGTTTGCAGCAGGCTAATCACTTTGGCTACCACAGCTTCAGCCTCCGCGTTGTTTGTCTGGTTTTCCCAAACACCATCTACCTTGGTATATTCTATAGCAGGTTGATTTTTATTGATCACATTTTTATCCGGCAACAACTGGAGTTTACCTTCATAGAAATGCTTATTAGAGAAATCGATCAACTCTAAAGATTTACTTCGATAATGTCCTTGTAAGTGAACAGTGGATACATATCGCTCCACGAGTTCAAGCACCGAGTCTACCTCAAGCTCCGGATTCTCCTGGTCATCTTCCCAACGTACCTGGTACATTTCATTCGGACGAAGCTGCTTGTTATCGCCCGCTACAATGATTTGCTTTCCTCTATACATGGAAGGTATACCACGCTCAGCAAAACACTGCGATGCTTCATCAAAAATTACGATATCAAACAACTCCATCATAGGAAAAACTGCTGACACCGATTCAGGTGAAGCCATCCAACATGGCATTAATTGAAAAAGCTCTTCACGATATTCAGTTATAACTTTTCGAACAGGCCAGATTTTTTTCTTCTTTGTTACCTGGTGGTATAGATCCCGATAGGTAATGCGGTTATTCAACCGGTTATATTCTATACCTTCATAGATACGTTCGCGGGCGCGCACCAACAGTATATCTTCGCTTAACTTTTGCTTCTCATATACCAGTTGTTGCAATTCTGTTTGCAGTGTCTCCATTTTCATGGTAGACACGGATCGAAGCACCGGGTATTTTGTTTCAATGTGATCGATCCACGCAAGCCGTATACTATTTTGAAACAAAGCTTCCATGCGAGCTGCATCCCATTCCTTCAGATGATCGTTTAGTTTGGTGATCACTTCTTTTTCATACGGTCTGAGGCTTACCTTTAGTTTATCGAAGGCGCACAGGTTATCGAAATCACGCTTAAGTGTTTTTGTAAATTCAGTTTCAAGAAATGGCTCTAATACAATTTGCCTGTATTGATACGGCGAAAGATACCGAAGCCATGTTGCTTTACGTGCCGGAACGTCACTAACAAGTTTTGATGCCTGTTGAAGGAGATCTATAAATTCCTTACGGGATAAAGACTGAACATCTATAGCCTTGTTTACCTCACGCAGCGAACTGAATATAAGCTTTGCGCGAACGGCAAACTTTTTCCTTCGAAACCATTTCTTTAATTGATCGGCATTGTAATCACCCGGAACTTCCTGTAACCAGCTCTTGGAGCGAAGTGCAGTTAAATGATGTTCCAAGTTTAAGCGACTGTCAATTCGTTGCTCCAACACATTGAGTCCAATTTTATTATAGGCTAGTCCGTTCGCTACAAGAATACGTTTTACCAGAAATTTATTCTCTGAGAAAAACTCCCAACGCACCATGCGAATCAGATTACTTCTTGCATCCACACGCTGTTGTAATGCCTCCTGCACTTTACCGAGTTGATCGCTGATAATCGTTGCTTCAGGTCCTTCTTCCTGGAAGCAATTCAGAACAACACGCTCCATGTTTGCAAGCCAGAGCAAACTCGTTTCATCATCGGTCTCGCGCACCATCGTCTGGAAGTAACGGTACGTCTCCTCATCTTTCAAGACACTGATCATTCCGAGAATTTCGTCTTCTCTGAAATAAAATGATTCAGCATCCTCCAGGTTTAAAGGTATACCCAGAAGCGCCTGGACTTCATTTGAAACTTGTTTTTGATATTGAACTATATCATGAATTGTTCTTTCTATCTCGCGCTCATCCGCAGGATGAAACTCGGCAAAAGATTTACGATCGCGCCAACGGTAATCATCACCCTCAAACCACGCAGCATAGTTGGTATACATTTTCAGCGTACGCGTAAAATCCGGTAACTCTGAAAAGCTGAAGTACTGATACTCCTGTTTTACATTTATTGAATCTGCATGCGGATCGCTGGTGAGGTATAATTCTTTTATAGTAATTCCACACTCGGTATCGTTAAAGAGGGCACTCTTAAATTCTTCAAGCTCTTCAGTGATCAGGTCGATCCTTCTGCTTACCTGAAAAAACCTGCGCTCGGTTTGAATAACATCTACACCACGATTTCGCGTTTTATAGTCTTCTATATTTTCAATCTGACGCGCGATCTTTGCGAAGACTTCCTTCCGATCGTTTCTGAAATCATGAATGAGCCCGAGGAAATCCTCGAGACCAATTTCACGCAAGCGTTTATATACTACATCCAACGCGGCACGTTTCTGGCAGACGAGTAAAGCTTTCTTACCGGAAGCCATGGCATCAGCAAGAAGATTACAAATCATTTGTGATTTACCTGTACCGGGGGGGCCTTGTACTACAACAGACTTCCCAACCTTCACAGCTTTTATCGCAGTCTCCTGGTGAGCATCCAACAGGAAGGGCGTAAATATTTTTTCTTCGCTGATGCGTACATCTGCTACCTGCTGAGATTTACCGGTGAAGAAATCTTCGAGATCCAGAATAGAATCGTTCTCCAACAGATATTGATAATCAGGAACGAGTTGTGAACCTGCTTGTGGAAATATACCCAGCACAGCTTCAGGATATAGTTTGATCTCACCATTGCGGTGAGTTTCATTAAATGCATCTTTCTTAAACTCCTGGAAAGGGATAAGTTCATCCCGGAAGTTATCAGGGTTAAAGTTGATTTCGATTTTGTCTTTGATCAACTGGTATAGCTGCGTGCGAAAAACTGTACTGTCCTTATCGAAATCATCAAATGTAGTATCAGTTAACGATTCATCCAGCTTTACTTTATTATATAGCGAGTATGCTAACAGGAACGTTTTATTAAATGTAACACCAGCATCTTCCCGTGGCTCCAATACCCAGTGTTGTCCGGATTGGACAATGGTAACGGGGAAAAAAAGCAGCGGACAACGTACCATGGTGCTATCTGAAAATTTACCGTGCACAAAAGGCCAGCCTACATGAAGGTCATTCGAGCCGCGCTCTTCATATATAAACCGGTCGATGCGCTGGAGGTTTTTCAGTTTTTTGCTGGCTTCGTTATTTGCTTCAAGGCGACTGTCCAGTACCTGGCAAAGTTTCTTATTACGCCCCGCGATCAACGCATTGATAATTTCAAATGATCGCTCGTTGTTCAGAAAACTGAGTTCATGTATATCCATCAACTGCTCTGCGTGCAGTCGAAACAGAAGTAACGACCGGCTATTTCCCGTAAGGTTTGTGAGCCTGCGCAGGTAAGTCTGAAGGATGTGTTTTATAGTATCTGACATGTATCGTGATCGATCACTAAAAGTTAAACAATATGAGCATTAGTATTTGTATCAGGTAAATCTTTTATCGAGTGCCTGCATTTAACTTTTATTCAAAATCCAAATATCGGGTGATTTTCTGTATGGTCGTGGCGTCTAAGGCTTGTATCTTTCGAAGATCTTCAACATCATTGAATTTTCCATGCTGAAATCGATAGGCAACTATAGCTTTGGCGACAGACTTCCGTAGATAGGGATGAGTAGCCAGCTCTTTATCGGTAACGGTATTGATGTGGATTTTTTGTGGATTAAAATTTTCAATTATAAAGGACGCCTGTGATAATTTTTCGATGACAGCGGAATCCAAAGTATATATTTCTGTAAGCTGTGCCAAGTCGATAAAGCCCCCGAGCTTTTCGCGGTAAGCAACAATCCGTAGCGCGCGCTTCTCTCCTATACCATATACTTTTTTCAATTGTGCCGTGTCAGCCATATTCAAATCAAATTTTACAAATGCCCGTTTTGATTCGGCTTTCTTAAATTCTGGTTTTGCGTCAGCAAAAAACTTCCGTTGTGTTTTATCTGGTAACTGAATATAGGTATAAAGCCGATGATAGAACGATGAGTCCATACCATACATTTTCAGTAAATCAGATTTTATTCTGAATCTTCCGCCCTTCTTGCGATAGTTGATGATTCGGCCGGATATCTTTTCAGAAAAACCCAGAGACAAAAATTCTTGTTTCGAAATAATGTTCGGGTCGAAATAAAAAAGAGATGCTTTCGCGACCGGAGAATGTTGTGTGCTATCAATCTTCTCATTGTTCCATTGAATCACTAAACTGTCCAACAGTATTTCTCGAGGTGATTCATGTGCCGTATAATGGCTGGTATACCAATGATAAAACGGCTCTGAAAAAATAAGAAGCGCCATCAGCGGCAACAGAATCATAAATGCATTTACCTGCGAGCGCGAAAAGCCGAAGAAATTCTTCACCCAACGTTTAATCACCATAAACTATACTGTAATTATCTACAACTGTAAAAGAATTCTTCAATAACGGGATTTTTTTCGAAATCCAATTGTACCACTCACTTCGTATGTAAATACAAACACCTGAACCGGTAATGCGCATTGCTCTTTGTTGTCAGGTATAAAAGAAGTCATCAGTATAAAAAAATGCTTTATGAAAACTCTCCGAATTACTTCGGCCATCCTTGCTATGGCATTTATAGCGTTGATTCTGTACGCCAACCTTCGGCATCTTTCTGTCACCGAGCGACTAAAACATGTACAGTTAGTTTCTTTCAATTTAAGCGGAAGCTTAAGCAATAAGAGTCGTGTTTCTCTGACCGAAAAAATAAGCAGTAGCCCAGGCGTTACAGCTTGCTCGATCAATCCGGAAGGCACAATTGCCTCTGTCATTTATTATCCCGATGAAGTAGACGAAGCTACACTGAACGCAGTGCTCTCAACGCAGTGCACAATAGAAAAAAGAGAGCTTGCTGCCGTTGGTGGTTGTCCTGTTCACCAGGTGAATGCATCGGTTCAGCAATTTGTATCGATGCTTGATTTACGTACCCGATAAAACATTTCTCAATTTTAAATCCCAATGTATTTATGAAAACCAAACTGTTTAAAAATGCTGCTGTAGTGTTTACAATTCTAACACTTGCCTTCGCTGTAAGCTGTAGTGATGACGATGATGAAATGAAGGAAGACACATCCTTGTATACTCGCCTTGGCGGCATTGATGCGATCTCCGCTGTAACCGATCAGTTTCTGGCGAACGTTGCCGCAGATAGTAAAATCAATGCCCGGTTCGAAGCCACGGTTGCAAATTCTTCCAGACTGCAATTGCTTCGTAACAACCTTATCGACCAGATCTGCGCAGGTTCGGGTGGTCCTTGTCAATACAAAGGAAAGACAATGGCCGCGGCTCATGCCGGCATGGGCATAACGCAGGACGAATTCAATGCATTGGTTGCTGATCTTGTTGCTGCGCTTGAAAAGTTTAGTGTGCCAGCCCAAGAAAAAAATGATTTGTTGGCAATCCTTGGTCCCATGCAATCCGATATCGTTGGAAAATAATCTGGAATGATGATCAACTTTAAAATCGCTTCTCCGTAACAGGAGGAGCGATTGCTCAAGCGAACTATTTATATTAATTCTAAATTATATATCTGCTGACATTTATCATGATTGATTTTCATTCTGGTTTTACCTTTGCAACTCGAAAATGACACAGAATCTAAAAGCACTCGTTCTAACCTATAAAACCGCACCCGTGGCGGTTCGTGAGCAGGTATCTCTTACTGAGTCAGCTGTTAAATTATTATTGAATTTTATCCGCGACTATACTCAGGCTACCGATGTTCTGATCGTGTCTACTTGTAATCGTACGGAGATTTATTATGTATCGGAGCAGGATTATGCTACCGAAATTTTCAGAGGTCTTTCTTTTGTTAAAAATATCGAACAAGGATTTGAGCAGCACTTCACCACCTTAACAGGTTTAAGTGCTATAAATCATTTGTTCGAAGTGGCTATTGGACTGGATGCGCAGGTTATTGGCGATCTCCAAATTTCCGGGCAAGTAAAAAATGCTTATCAGTGGAGCGCAGACGAAAACATGGCGGGACCTTTCCTCCACAGATTGATGCACACCATTTTCTTTGTAAACAAACGTGTTGTTCAGGAAACTTCCTTCCGCGATGGAGCAGCTTCCATTTCATACGCTGCCAAGGAAATGGCTGATGACCTGACCGCAGGCATTCGTGAACCAAAAATTTTAGTGGTAGGTGTAGGTGAGATCGGTCAGGATGTTTGTCTGAATCTTGTAAATACGCGTCTTCAAAATGTTACGATTCTGAATCGTACACTTGACAAAGCTGAAAAGCTTGCACAGAAATGTGGATTCAGATTTAGCGGAGTTGAAAATCTGAAAGAAGAAATACAAAAAGCGGACGTTGTAATCAGTTCTGTTTCAGGAAATGAGCCGTTGATCAACCGCGATCTTTTAAACGACATCAAAATCTTTTCGCATAAATTCTTCATTGACCTTTCCATGCCTCGCAGCATCGAAGCATCAATTGAGGAAATTCCGGGTGCCATCGTTTATAACCTCGATGACATCCAAGAAAAAACAAACGAAGCAGTAGAAAAACGGAAAGCGGCTATACCTAGAATTCAAGCGATCATTCGCGAGACTATAGGTGAGTTTGAAGACTGGTCGAAAGAAATGGTAGTCTCTCCTACTATTCAAAAGCTAAAAAATACGCTTGAGAAAATTCGTCAGGAAGAACTGGCTCGTTTTCTAAAGAATTCGAAACCGGAAGAAGCTGAAAAGCTTGATGAAATGAGCCGATCGCTGATGCAGAAAATATTGAAGTACCCGGTGCTTCAACTAAAGGCGGCTTGTAAACGTGGCGATGCAGAGTCTCTTACAGAAATGCTCCACGAACTCTTCAACCTTGAAAAGGTATCGGAGAAAAAGTAGCTCCAGTTAAAAATCAACAAGCCGACAGGCTTTTCTTCTATCATTATGAAAACTGTAGCACTTGAGCTCCAGCAAATCGTTAATCTTTTTGCTGATCGATTAACCCATATTCCTGATGCTGAGTTCTCAGCAAAACCGCTACCTCATAAATGGAGTAAGAAAGAAGTGTTGGGGCACTTGATAGACTCGGGACACAATAATCTACGCAGATTCATCTGTGGCCAATACGAAAGTATACCTCCTCAAATTTTATACGATCAAAATTTCTGGGTAGCTGTAAACAATTACCAGGCTTCAAAAAAAGAAGATGTAATTATACTTTGGAAACTTATGAATGAGCGCATATGCGGTGTTCTACTTTCAATGCCCGAAGATAAATACACGCTGGAATGTAACACCGGCCGCGATATAGCTGAACTTCATTCACTCGAATGGCTGGCCGTTGATTACGTGAGACATCTGAAGCACCATTTGAACCAGATCATTCCCGGTTCATTTTAACGCGATCTATTCGTAGCTTTATAGCATGTCGTCTTTTACAGTGGATGAGATTTACCAATGGCTTGAAGAAGTCAAAGATCCGGAAATACCAGTTTTATCATTGGTAGATCTTGGAGTAATCACATCTATAGCTATAGCTGGGGAAACTGTAAAAATCGAAATGACCCCAACCTTCGTTGGCTGCCCTGCGCTGGATTTAATGCAACGCGAAGTAACTGAGACGCTACGAGCGAAAGGTATTCACGAGGTTGCCATTACGGTGTCGTTTCGACAGCCATGGTCATCTGATAAGATCTCTGAGAAAGGGAAACTGGCCCTGAAAAAATTCGGACTGGCTCCTCCTCCTTCCGCAGAAATCTTTCAGGATATAGATTTACTCGCACATGTAGCCTGCCCACGATGCAATGGCACTAACACAGAATTAAGAAACACGTTCGGCCCCACCCTCTGCCGTTCGATTCACTACTGCCATACCTGTAAAGAAGCCTTCGAACAATTTAAACCTATACACTGATTCGTTGTGCTATTTATTCAATGATGGATTCTTCTATTGCAACCTGAAATATGAAATTGGTTCTCAAAACATACTCATCCCATAAAATGCTGAGAATCAGAGGAACATTTTATTTCTTTATACCGTATTGGTCACTTGGAGCCTTTTTATATAAGCTAGTATGAGAACTTTGTTATCTGGTGTGGTTATTACCAGTTGTGCTTTTGTGTTTTGGAACTGTGGTGAAAAAAAAGTCGCACAGGAACAGACAACAACATTTACGCGACTGGACTCGCTTACGGACTGCTATCTTGGCTTACAAGACAGTATGCTGCAGGCGTGGAATGTTATGATCCATGATGACAACCAGAAAATCAAAGCTATGCATAACCTCATTCACGAGTTAATGATATCATCTCCTGAACGAAGTGAAGAGCTTGCTGTATACGAACAACGCCTGGATCAATTGCTCCGGCTACGCTATACGCAGAAAACAATGGCCAATAGTGATGTTGTTGAAGAGTATGACTTTGCCTCCAATTCACTTGTAAGTGAACTTCTTTCATTGGCTCAATCACAAACTGAATTCAATTACAATACAACGCTTCAAAAGCTTGCAGAAGAAATTCAACAAGCTGACCAACGTGTTAATAATTATCGTGAAGAATACGACATCGTTGTTGCCTCTTACAATCGCTTTCTCGAAAAAAATCAGGCAGATATAAAGGATATCGATGCTCATATCCCACTTGAAAAACGCCCGATGTTCCAAATGGTATCAGAAGAGTAATTGCTACTTTGATGGAGACATTATTAATACTCCACGGCAGCTATCTATAGATTATTTTAATAGTACAAGTTTGCCTTCTCTTGTTATCTGACTTCCATTCAGATTAAGCTGCAGCTTATATATATATACTCCATCCGGCATTGTGTTGCCATTTAAATCAGTCCCATCCCACTTAAGGTTGTTCACACCGATGTGAAAATCAGCAATATCATCCTGTGAAAAAGCGTGGAGCAGTTTGCCGTTTACGTCCACTAACTCAAGGTTAAAATTCTCTGGCAAAGATTCTCCACTCATAATAATTCTGAAATAGAACTCAGAGGCAGATGGATTCGGGTAAGGCTCAGAAACTGTAATAGAAGTTTCCTTACTCACTACAAAGTCAATAAGATAGGGGTCAGCTCCACTGCTATTATTACGTGCATCCGATGCCTCCACGCGTAAAGTATATTTACCTTCCGGCAGATTTGTTGGCTTGAACTCAATTCTAAAATCAGAGGTTTCAGTAGCCGGGTACCACGTGACTTCGGCACTCGTCAAGTCGATAGGTGTTGGACTACAGTCTTCTTCTTCACATGGATACGTAAGATATACTTTCATTCCTTCCAGATCGTGCTTAAAATTCTTTTTATTTTCATCCCATACACGAACCAGGATAAACGGATTGCTAGATACAAAGTCTCCGTTCAGTACATGACGATCGTCAATGGTAACATCTAATACTGGGGCAAACTCATCCAGCGTTACATTCAGATAATCCGTAAGCGACAATACGTTGTTGTCATAGTATTGTTCGGGCTCAACCTGCGGATTAACAAATACATTAACATCATTCAAGCCAACCATACCCGATGTCGAAATGTTGAGGCTAAACTTGGATGTATCTCCAGGCGCAGGAGGTTTTATCTTTATATACTCTAACTGAGATACGCGTTGGTCTTTATTAAACAACTCGTATCGCACTGAAAGCGAATCAGTAAACTCTTTATCACTGATATTGATAAATCCATAGGTCCCTTCCCATACTTCGCCTTCAGATATAGTTTGGGGTTCATAATTGTTTTTAAAGACTAGCAAACCTTCGGGCACTGGCGTATATAGCACCAGCCATTTCTCCAGTTGGGCAGGAGTAAGATTTATATTATCTCCAGTCTTATAAACAAGTTTAAGATAAGGATATACACCAGCATCGATAGACGACAAATCAAGGTCATCGACAATATCCTGGTATATAATTTCTTCTTCTCCATTCAGCTTTATACCCAGTATATCGAAACTCATGGCGTCCTGTGACTCTACATTCCTTGTATTGGCGATGAAGGATTCCCATTCTTTTGCGGGTCCGATCAATTTAGATTCCATAGTACCGGAGGTATACCCTCCTGTAATTGTTCCGCTTACAGTTAGTACTTGTTTATTGGCGGGAGTACCTGAAGTTCTTATAAACTTTGCTGTTCCAGGAGCAGTGCCTTTTTTACCAAAGATCACAACAGGTTCACCAGGAACAAGCGCATCGATTTGTGTTACTGATATACCGAGTTCACCCAACTTTGTTTTAGCAGCAGCGGGCCAGTTTTGATAGTATGCATCTCCAAGGTTAAATAATACTACAGAATCTCCCTCAGCAATATTATCCACATAGGTTCTGATGTCGTCATTATTATTCGTGATCATCTCGGTATAATAAAAGCTATTGATCACCCAAGGCGAACGTCCACAGGAGCGCAAGCCGCTATTATACCATTTAAATGGAATGCCTACATAAGGAGACGTTGAGCGTTTATCAAACGCAATCAGGTTAATAGTGTTACTGCGACATACATAGCCTTGCCTATATAGATTATACTCTGCTCCGCCAATCTTATAACTATAGTCCAGGTATGTTGCACCATAAGCAGAACCAAAGATTTTAATATCAAGCGATGTTACAGTTTCTTTAAAATTCAATTTTCGCAATGCTGCATCTTGCACTAGCCCTTCCGTTGTATTCGTAAGGTATTGAGGAAAATGTACCTGGGCCCAACCTTCCGGCCCGTTGTCTATATAGGTAAACGTACTTAACGTCCATGCATCACTTTCCCCTGCAAGGGGCTGTGATAATTTAGTTCTCCAATAATAGGCAAGTGTATCAGCTTCTATCAGGGCAATTGTTTGGCGACCCAGCACTGTACCCTTTATAGTAAATGTTTTTTTAAACTGACTGTCAAATGTATTTACAGTATCGAGCTCCACTATAAATTCCCGTTCATTGGAGAGAAGATCCGATGTTTGAAATGACAGTGGGAGGTCTTTAGTATGAACAATTGAAAAATTAGAAGGGAAAAGATTTTTGGTTCCATTCAACGCTATTGGCAATGTAAACGAAGCTGTGTTGTTGGTTTCACTGAGTTCGGTAATCACTCCATCCGGATCCAGTGTAATTTCAAAACGGTTGTTACCGGAACCATCTTCACGACCTTTTCTCACCACAAATGTTAACGTATCACTATAGAGCGTTGACGGGTATAAAGAATCGTATACAATCAACGAGTTGTCATTCAGGTAACGCTTTACCTCAATGCGCATAGTATCTTCCTTTGCCTGACCGAAGTTGCGCACAATGATCTTCAACGCAAATGAATCTGTTAAAGCTGTAACATCTCCTCCATCAAAAGATTCAAGGTATATATTGTCATCTTTTATTTCCAGATCAGGCTTGCTAGCTCCAAACAATGGAACAGCAGGATCGCCCAGCAGAATCATCTGCTGAACCTGTGATGTATTGGCAAGCGATGAACCTGTTTGAAGAATATGCCGCCTGGCAGTTTCTTTATGAATATCACCTATACCTTTATGGATAAACACGGAGTCACCAAACCCTACTTTATAAAACATTTCAGAGTATATTCTGAGATTGGATACAAAGCCATAAGCACTATGCGCTATAAATGCAGTAGCTCCTTTGTTTGCTGCCAACACCCAGTCTTCACCAAATAGTATCTTATTTGAAAAGAATGCACCGGCACTACATCCATTCATAATCAACATCGGATATTTATTGGGATTGTTATAGCCCATCACCGGATCGGTAACGTACCCTATATCAAAATCCAGTGTTGTGGCGGATGCGTGACCAAAAAATGTAATCAGGTTTAATCCTTTATTAACTTCTTCAGCAATGTTAATTAGCTCTATATCTGTAGAGCGTTTGGCAATGGCGGATACTTTTCCGCCCAGATGATAACTTGTTGCTATAGTGGCATAGTCTTCAAGAAACGAACGGAACAATTCAGGCTCACCCTCTTCAATTCCGCCACTTAGGTGGAGAACATTTTTTCTTCGCAGGTCATCAAAGGGTTTGGCCTCTGTTTCAATTACCTTGTTTAAGTAAGCAGCAACCTGAGCAGCATTCGTTGCTGTTATGCGTCCGGTTGGAACAGCTGGCTCATCTGTTGTTCCCGATAAACCTGCGGTATAGTATGCATCTGAACCTGGATGCCCTGCGGTAGGAACCAGATCTTTGTATGTTGCATAACCAGCAGCAGTAGGATTACGGTGATATCGTCCTCCATAGTCAAGTCCTTTTCCTATAATAAAAAGATAGCGTGGCAAGCTTGTACCAGCCAGGTATTGCATGAATTTATAAATAGCACGCGATGAAATTTCTCCGTAATTGAACTGATCATAAAGTTGTCCAATGTTCACCACCAACGTATCGTAGTTACCACCAGCAGTTGAAGCCCTATATTCAGCATATGCCTTTACCGGGTCGCTATAGCCACCAGCAGCTGTTCGTAACATCGGGTGACTGATGATAACATAATTGTAATCATGAGGATTAATCGATCTGAATTTTACCGGCTTTATTTTAGCCGACAAAGTAGCAGCCGCTGAAAAGATTTTACGCGAGATACTGGTTGATGGAACAACGGCATTTAATGTTGATGAGGAAGTTGTGCCTATTTTCACTACGGATGATGGATCGGTTACATCAAAAAGACGAAGGCCCACTGCCGGATTTTGTATCTCTATATATGATTTCCCAGCTACGTTCGCAGCAAGGTTAAATACCTTTTCGCTTAACGATGATGCAGTCGTCTGTTGCGCATAACGCAGTTTCATATAGGATGCACTGACGCGATCCGTTCCTCCCGTACCAATCACTTTAATACGAATCGGCAATGTACCATCGGTTGCTACATCACTCCACGCCAAATCTTGTTTATAGGTATACGCGTCATATCCGGAGAAGTTTACCGTTCCGATTAATCGTTGGCCGGCACCTGCATATATTTCGACAGCATGTGCCATCGGACCGCGGCCTACCAATAAAAGCTCTAACGTTGGAGGCGATGCAGAAGTAACTGTATTGGTAACATCTGAAAATGTGTAGTCTATAAACTGCGCTTGAACTACCTGCGAGCCTGTGAATCCTTCCCCGCGATCAAAAAATGTATACCGCATTTCAACGTTGTAGTCAGTGCCTTGAGAAAGCTCGTTTACAAACACCAACAACTTCTCATCAAAATGATAACTCTCAGCGCTGAGACCTGATGTATTGTTTTCGGAAAAAGAAACCATCCGTTTGCCTGAAAGTGAACTGGCTGTTAGAAAGTAACTGGTTGTATCACTATATAGATTGTAATATTTGTGCGGCTGAAGCGATGAAGGTTTGTAAAGATCAGCATCCAGTGTACCATCGTTACGCCTTCCATAAAATTCTATAAAATCTGAAGAATTGAATTGTCCATCGTCTTCCCCCTCTATATATATAGCCTGCTCTATGCCCCGGTGAAAAAGCTGGATCTTTTTTGGGTCAACAGAACCAACCGGGAAACCGGCTGCCTGCAAGGAGGAATAGTCAAGTTTGTAAATGCCGTCTTTGCCTACCGGAATTTTGAAATAGGACTGGCCAAAATCAATCCACTCGTTACCCATCTGGGCATCCGCTCGGACGACTGCTGAAAAAATCAGCAAAACTGAAAAAATACGGTTCATTAAACTGGAATTCAACTTCAATAACGCCTCCTAACAAAGGTACATACGAACTTCTGCATTGAAGTAAGTTGCTAAAAATCAAGATTCTATGAGAATTTCAAAAATATTCTAAAAATTTTCATCTAGTACTTGGCCATACATAGTACTTATCCGTATATAGATCTATATTGAACACAATAACCAGGGATGTATGAACCTTGAAAACACGCAAGTACAGATGAGAAAGGGAATTTTAGAGTACTGCATCCTCCACATTATCTCACGAGGCGAAGTTTATGCCTCTGATATGCTGGATGAGCTTACGGCAGCAAAAATTATTGTAGTGGAGGGTACCCTTTACCCACTCCTCACACGCCTCAAAAACGCGGGGCTGCTTGAATACAAATGGATCGAATCGAAATCCGGGCCACCTCGAAAATATTATAAACTTACTGACAAGGGAAGTAAATTTTTGGGAAAACTTACCGAGACTTGGGATGAACTTGTACATTCCACGCAAACTATTACTTCTAAGCCTAACATATAATTGTCTAACATCTCACGTCTATTGACTATATGAAAAAGAATATCAGCATCAACATCAGCGGCATCATCTTCCACATTGAAGAAGATGGGTATGATAACCTGCGAAAGTATCTGGATTCAATCAATAAATATTTTTCTTCCTTCGAGGACAGCAGCGAGATCATGGCCGACATTGAGAGTCGCATTGCCGAGATCTTTTTATCGAAATTAAATGAAGGCAAACAGGTAATCACTTCCGAAGATGTCAATACACTTATTACTACAATGGGTAGTGTAAGCGACTTCAAAGCGGCAGAAGATCAAGAATTTACACCAGGCGCAGCTCCCAAGCAGGCTACCAATAATACCTATACGGAGACCACCACAGAGGATACGTCCTATACGGGACAGTCATCTTATAAAACGTTTACTCCTTCGCGCCAGTTAATGCGCGATCAGCAGCGTAAAATTCTGGGAGGTGTCTGTGCCGGCCTTGGCAATTACTTTAATATAGACCCACTGTGGATTAGATTGTTTTTTGCAGTGTTAGCATTCGCATACGGGGTTACAATTGTTGTATACCTGGTGATGTGGATCGTTGTACCCGGTTCCTATACTTTGGAAGAACCCACTGTTGATAAGAAAATGTACCGCGACCCGGAGCGTAAAGTACTGGGAGGTGTTTCTGCTGGCGTTGCATCTTACTTTGGTGTAGATGTAGTGGTGATCCGTCTTCTGTTCGTAATTTTTAGTATCGTAGGTGGGCTCGGCTTGCTTCTTTACATTGTCTTATGGATCGCATTGCCCGAGGCCAAAACCCTGACCGACCGCATGCAAATGCAAGGTGAACCGGTTACGCTTTCGAACATAGAGTCGACCATAAAAAAAAATCTGAACGTTGATCCGAACAAAGAGGAAAGTGCTACTACCAAAATTTTACTTTTCCCTTTCCGGTTAATCGGCATGATCCTGTCTGCACTTGCAAAAGTTATAGGCCCTTTAGTTGAAGCATTGCGTATACTCATCGGAATTTTTATAGCGTTTCTGGGTATATCCCTTGCATTCAGTGTACTGGTAATGGGTGGTATAGCATTGGGTATCTTTTCAGGCACAGCCTTTTCACTTCCGTGGATGGTACAAGGCGATAACTTTGGTATGCCAGTAGATGCTCTGACGCGCGCTTTCCCCGGATGGATTGCTCTCGCTGGATTTATAGCATGTCTGATTCCTAGCATCCTGATTCTTTTACTCGGTATATCTATCATTGCCAAACGAATCATTTTTGGTGCCGCTGCCGGATGGACATTGTTCGTGCTGTTCTTTGTGAGTGTCATTATGCTCGGTATAGGTATCCCTCGTATAGCCTATGCTTTCAAAGAGAATGGCTCCTATAAAATCGAAAACACATATCATGTAACCGGGAAAAAGGCAATCTTAAAACTGAATCAAACCGGTATGGATGATTATGATCAAACATCATTGTCTTTAAGAGGCTATGATGGAAGGGACATCAAGCTTGTACAGGATTTTCAGGCACAAGGCAGCACACGGCAGAAAGCTATAGAGAATGCACGCATGGTAGACTACTCCGTGTTGATCCAGGATTCTATATTCACGTTCGACTCCAACATTCAATTTAAAAAGGATGCGGTGTTCCGTGGTCAGCGTCTAGTCATGACGTTGTATATACCGTACGACTTTCCTTTCACAATGACGGAAGACATAAGCCGCTTCATCACGCAGTATGTGGATGGCGATTACCTTGACGGCGAAACCTGGCGCATGACTCCGAAAGGATTGGATTGCTTAACATGTCCCGTAGCCGAAGGCGATCCTGAAACAAGAGAAGAAACCAGTGATCAATATGGTCTTAAAGATTTCGATGAAGTTGAAGTGAACGGTATATTCGATGTACGCATAACCAGCGGAAATGAATATGCTGTAGAATTAACAGGACCGGAAAATGAAAAAGAAAAGTACAAGATCGAACTTCAGGGCAGTACACTGGTAATCGATTTTAATGATGACCGCGGAATAAACTGGAGCAAAGATTTCCTGGACATCGATCGGATCAAGATCAACATTACTATGCCGAAACTTGAAAAGATAAAAGCGAAAGGTGCAGGCAAAATATCCTTTACGGAATTTAAATCTGCAGACCTTGATATAGACCTGGTGGGTGCCGTTGATGTAACCGGAGAAGCAGAAGCTGAGGATGTAACCCTGCATTTAAGCGGAGCGTCAAAGCTGACATTAGAAGGTTCTGCCAACACGATGGATGCAACTATACAGGGTGCTTCATCTTTACGGGCCTATAGCTTTGAAGTACGTAATGCTATAGTGGAAGTAAACGGTGCATCTTCTGCCAAAGTAAACGTTACGGAACATCTTGAAATGGAAGAGGGAATTGCCAGCGATATCGATTATCGTGGTCATCCGGATGTTACAAAACGCGACCGTTAGCAAAGTATAGTATCTCATATTATGTGTAGTAGTGAGGGAGCAGCACACTCCCTCACACTGCATAACCGCGATAGATGTCTAAACCCCAAACCCTCTTATACCATGATCATCTTTTTATTAATAGTACTGGTCTACTTAGTTTGCCTGATCATCTAATTCTTTCTGAAAGTAATAGTTTGCTTTGCAAATTTAGATGGGCATTACAATTCTGTGTAAAGGCCAAATAAATCTTGAAGGCGACAAATAACTTTTAAATTGATTTTTTGTAAATTAGGTATATGAGAAAACTCATCCTGCTCATCACATTGATAAGTTTACTCGGAACTGTACAGGCGCAGAAGCAAGGCATCCAAGGCCAGGTCTTCTGGGTTAGCGGAGATCAAATGCCTATACTCATTCCTGAAAAAGCAATAACTCCGCAGCAAGGTATCGTGCGCGAAGTCTATATATACAACGCTGCGACCTTAAAAGATGCAACACAACAAGACGGTTTCTTTTCTGAAATCCAAACAACATTGGTAGCAAAAGTTTTAAGTAGTGCCGATGGATCTTTCAAAGTAAAATTACCTGAAGGAAAATATTCCGTTTTTGTTAAAGAGGATAAAGGACTCTTTGCCAACTTGTATGACGGCAACGGCTGCATCAATTGCATTACGGTAAAGCCACGGAAATATTCCTGGATCACCCTTGCAGTGGATTACCAGGCAGCCTATTAATTTTCCCGGAAACTCTTTATCTTCCTCAACGGCTATCGAGATAGTATTCTTCGTGATGTCCTGATCACTTGTAATACCGCGCAACGCTAAAGCAAATATTTTTAGTCCCACGCAACCCTTGCGTCCGTATAAGCATCTTAGCTTTGAATCGTTTAAATGGAATTAAAGATTTACCGGTCCAAAGAAAATGAGTTGATTGAAGGGTGTATGAAGCGCGACAGAAGCGCTCAGAAACGCCTTTATGAAACTTACTCGTCCAAAATGTATGGACTCTGCTACCGGTATGTCAAAGATTCAATGGAGGCTGAAGATATTCTGGTAACAGCGTTCATGAAAGTATTCGATAAGATTGATCAGTTCAAAAGTGAGGGAAGTTTTGAGGGGTGGATCAGACGAATAGTAGTAAACGAATCACTTACCCACCTGCGCAGGAACCGGTCGATGTATCTGGAAACAGAACTCGAACAAGCAGACCGCGAACCGGATTACGATAACCTGAGCGATCACCTCGAAACAGAAGATCTTCTTAACATCATCCAGGAACTCCCTGCCGGATATCGAATTGTTTTCAACCTGTATGCTATCGATGGGTACTCGCATAAAGAAATAGCAGAGCAACTGGGAATAAGCGAGAACACGTCTAAATCGCAATTGAGCAGAGCACGTGTATACCTGCAAAAAAAATTAACAGAACACGACTGGATGTCGAATCAAAAAATAAGCAACGATGAATCAGCAACCTGACAAATTGTTTCGTGAAAAACTCGAAGGTTTTTCAAAGCCGGCTCCGGCAAGCACGTGGGATAGGATTGAAGCCGGCCTTGATAATAAAAATAGCAAACCTGGTTTGTGGTGGAAAGTGGCTGCGTCACTTTTACTGCTGGCTGTAGCTGGATATATACTTTGGTCTTCAACACGAAACAATGCTATATCTCCTTCACCTTCTACTATAGCACGCAAGAGCGAATCTATACCATCAACAACTTCTCCTGCAAAAGAGGAGAGCCATAATATAACACCACAACAGGCTGGCGATCCTGTTATCAATCAATCACAAAAAACAGATGCAGTTACCCCGTTGAAAAAAATAGCGCCTTCGATCGAACAAAAAACTGATGATAAAATACAAAAAGAAGAAAAGTATATACCTCCGGTTTCTACTTCACCAACTGAAGCAACACAAAAGCTTTTCGCTGAAACGGAAGTATCACAAGAAAAAATAGAAGAACCTTCTCATGCAGAAACTACAGACGTTGTAATTGCGCAGCAAGAACGTGTAGTTCTTACACAATCAAGCATTACCCTTGTGTTTAGTGCAGAGGAGACAAATAGCTATTTAAATAAAAATGTTTCAGGTGAAGCAACCGATGATGAAGAGAAACCATCTACGTTTAAGAAGCTGCTGAAGAAAGCACAGGATCTTAAAAATAATCAAGACCCTGTTGGCGAACTAAGGCAGAAGAAAAATGAAATTCTGGCGCTGAATTTTAAAAATGAAAAACGTGGACAAAACAAGTAAATCAAGTATGAAAAAAACATTTCTAATAGCAGCTATAACATTACTCACCATCACTGTAAAAGCGCAGGAGAAGCGTGATACCGTGATTGTAGAGTTAGGCAAAACGAGCCGTGTAATCTTTACTATACAAGATCGTAAAGACTTGGAAGTGCTCAAGAACTATAATTACAATGAGCTCTTCAAAAATATACTCACCAAGCTCGAGAACAACGACACCACTGCACTTGCACAAAGAGATACTACGCGCAAAGAAGGCGATAGTGAAGAAGTATACTGGACACGTGAGGGCGATGATAAAGATCACGACCATGATAGCGATGATAGTGATTGGCATGTAGATGTTCGCAACAGCAGACACTGGGGTCGTACATGGCAATCGTTCAACTTTGAGCTCGGTACAAATAACTATCTGGAAGATGGAAGTTTTCCTTCTAGCAATGCAAACTATTCTGTGCGTCCCTGGGGCTCCTGGTATGTAGGCATGTCTTCTATACAACGGTCACGGCTAGGCAAAAAGTTTTTCCTCGAATGGGGACTTGGTGTCAACTGGTATAATTTCAAGTTTCAGGAAGACAACATTCTTATTCAGAAAACTGATGATGGCGTACAGTTTGTTCAAGACACACGCGATGTAAATTTTGTAAAGAGTAAATTAACAGCATCGTATGTTACAGCATCGCTTATACCCGTTATAGATTTTGGTGACAACAGTCGCAAGTCACGCTTATGGGAAGGCGATGGTAATTCATTCCGTATAGGCATTGGTCCATACATAGGTTATAGAATATCAAGTCACTCTAAACTGGTATATAAAGACGATGGTGATCGCGAGAAAGATAAAGATCGCGACAGCTTCTATCTGAACAACCTGCGCTATGGTGCACGTCTGCAGATAGGCTATCGCTCTACGGATCTCTTTTTTAATTACGATATCAACGAACTGTTTGAAGAAGGTAAAGGTCCTAAACTTAATGCCTTTAGCTTTGGTGTGATTTTTTAATAGCGTACTATTTACACAAGTCCGAAAGTATAATACACACTTTCGGACTTGTTATATATAACTAACACTCGTTACCTGAAATTACTTTGTATTTTTCTTTTACTTCCTTTCTCTGCATAATTTCTAATACTACTTTTAAGGGGAATTGATATTCCGTAACTTTAAGGTAATTGTCGATTGA
This sequence comes from Ohtaekwangia koreensis, assembly GCF_900167975.1. Taxonomy (GTDB): domain Bacteria; phylum Bacteroidota; class Bacteroidia; order Cytophagales; family Cyclobacteriaceae; genus Ohtaekwangia; species Ohtaekwangia koreensis. Next base: position 117,023 of record NZ_FUZU01000005.1, on the reverse strand, counting down.
AACTATGAGTGAAGCCATTTCAAACTTATCGAGGAAAGAACAAGTAATCAGAAAAGCAGCAGAACTTTTTAAAGAGAAAGGTTATGCTGCAGCTTCGATGCGTGATCTTGCCCACCTGCTGGGTATCGAAGCTGCCAGTTTGTATTCACACATTAAATCAAAAGAAGAAATTCTTAGAAGCCTGTGTTTCGACATGGCTGCTGAATTTCAAAAATCACTAGCAGAAGTTGAAAGTAAAAAAGATATATCTGCCAGTGAGAAACTTCGCAATGGAATTATAGGTCACATCCAAGTTATGGCGAAAGACCTTACAGCGTCTGCCGTATTCATGAATGAGCACCGGCATTTAAGCCAGCCTTACCTGCGCGATTTTTTGCTCATGCGTATTAATTACATCAACCGCTTTAAAAGCATCATTGAGCAAGGCGTTCAAACCAAAGAGTTTAAGGACTCGATTGATAAGAAGCTTGCCGTTATGACGCTGTTTTCTTCCCTGAACTGGATGCCAATGTGGTATGATCCGGATTCAGCTATCGACCCTTCACAACTCGGCTTTCAACTCGCCGACATGCTCGTGAACGGCTTAAAGAAAAACGACTAAATTTCAACTAACAATCGTTTGTATTAACATTTTTTAATCGTAAATAGCTTTTGCTGTTATGGGTTAATCGTTATGTGTATCCGGTAACTACGGTTGCAGATAACGGTTAGCCAATAACGGATAAACGATTAATGCCTAGCGGCTACAGCTATGTACGGTGGAGGTAATACATTCGAAGGAATTCAAACCGAAAGTCTACAGGAAGATCCAGTACAACTCGCTGCGTTTGAAGCACGCATCGATCGCGGTGAGAAGATTGAACCTGTAGACTGGATGCCGCAGCTATATCGCAAACAATTGATCCGCATGATAGAACAGCATGCGCATAGCGAAATCATTGGAGCATTGCCGGAAGGAACCTGGATTACGCGAGCTCCTGGTTTCAAACGAAAACTCGCCCTCATGGCCAAAGTACAGGACGAAGTAGGTCATGCTCAACTTCTTTATAGTGCAGCAGAAACTCTTGGTAAATCGCGTGAAGCGATGATCGATGATCTCATCTCTGGTAAATCAAAATATTCGAACATCTTTAATTATCCTGCCTATACCTGGGCTGATGCTTGTTTCATTTCCTGGCTGGTAGATGCCGGTGCTATTGTTAATCAACTCGCGAACGCGAAAGGAAGTTACGGCCCGTATTGCAGAGCGCTGGAAAGAATTTGCGCAGAAGAATCCTTTCATTTAAAATATGGACATCATTGTGTTATATACCTGGCAACGGGTACAGCACAACAACGGCAGATGTTCCAGGAAGCGATCAATCGGTGGTGGACTCCGATGATGCATTTCTTTGGACCTGCAGATAAAATTTCTACGCACACAGAAGTGCTGATGAAATGGAAAGTAAAGATGTCAACGAATGACGATACGCGGAATCAGTTTCTTGATATGTATATACCCAAGATCTGGGAACTCGGCTTTACTATACCGGATGAAAAACTGAAGAAGAATCAGGAGACTGGTCGATGGGACTATACCGAACCTGACTGGGAAGAATTCAAACGCGTTATTAATGGCGATGGCCCTTGTAACAAAGAGCGACTGGAAGTAAGAAGGATTGCAGAAGAGAGAGGAAGGTGGGTGAGAACTGCTTTACAGTCACCGAAGGCTGCATATATAATGCCGCTTGCCTAATTTCTTCGAAAGGCTGCGAATGATCCGGTAATCAGCAAGATCTCTTTCCACACAGCCGACAATGCTTCTGTGGGAGAACTATAGAGACTCTTCAGATAAATCAGCGCGCTGCTGTCTTCCGGTAATTCATTGTTAATCCATTTCCAGATGTCGTCCGCCAGTAGAAACAATTCGTTCGAGTGATACTTCGGATAGTACCGCGAAAGCAGGTCTAACGCCATAAGGAAGTCAACGTATTTCATGGTGGGTGAAATTTAACAACGATAATAGAGAAGAATTAGTTTTTTTAAAAGCCGGAAAAACAGGAAAGGTTGATGCAATGGAGAAGTGGAATATAGAGACCGTGAAGAGCAAAATCAGCAGGAATGACCGAGTGTCTGAGAAGAGCAAGCAGGAAATAAAATGCGTATACTAAATATATAAAATAGAGTGAAATCGCTTGATCCGAGAGTAAATCGTTTGCCGGTTGTAGGAACTGCCGGAAATATAATACCGAAAGCTGCATTGGATCAGTTTGGTACATTTGAAGTATTCGTACAACCTAAAGAAGGTAAACCCTTCCAACACGAAGGTGCCGTACATGCGCCCGATCTGGAGATGGCATATGTATTAGCGAAAGAAACATTTACCCGAAGATTTACCTGCACCTCATTGTATGTTACGGATACGCGCGATGTACATATATCACCAACAACAGAAGGTAGTCAGAATGTATATACTTTAATCGAAGAACCGGTAACACAAAACAATACTAAATCATCATTTGAAATTTATCACTTATTGAAACGCGGCAAGCAACATCAGCATATCGGAACGGTGGAAGCTTCTACTCCGGAAGAAGCGATGTTCATTGCAAAACAACAATTTAACAACGATAAAATGGTATACAACGTATGGGCCATCCGCACAAGCACTATACGTTTTACCACACCGGAGGAAAAAGATCTTTGGAACACATTGCCGGAAAAAAAATTTCGCGATGCCTCTGATTACAAAGGAGGCGACAAATTAAAATTATTTCTTGAACGCCAGTCATAGCCGAAACTCAAATGGATGCCATAAAAGAACTCCTATATAAAATAGCCGATGATCAACTCATACTCGGGCATCGTAATTCAGAGTGGACAGGCTTCGGTCCGCTGCTTGAAGAGGATATAGCGTTCTCCTCTATGGCACAAGATAAAGTCGGGCAGAGCTATGCTTTATACCAGATTCTCCAACAACTCGGAGAACAAGCACCCGACACGGTTGCATTCATGCGCAATGCCAATCAATTCCATAATTGTATACTGGTAGAATTACCGAATGGCGAATATGACTTTAGTTTAATCCGTCATTTCCTTTTTGATACCGCAGAAGCGCTCCGCTTTGAAATGCTTGCGCAATCATCGTTTCAACCTTTGGCAGAACTAGCACGAAAAATCAAAGGAGAATTGCTATACCACACCTTACACGCAAACACGTTTATAAAAAAACTTGGAACCGCCACCGAAGAGAGCATTACAAGACTTCAACAGTCACTGGAATTTACATTGCCCTATGCACTTGGAATTTTTGAAGAATCTCCTTTCGAAGGAGAATTAATAGACAAAGGTATATTTGAGGGTGAGAAGGTTTTAAAAGAAAAATGGATTCTGAAAGTAGAGGCCGTTATACAACAAACAAACTTGCACCTCCCCGACTGGCATATAGTAACCCCTGTAACCGGTGGCCGCAACGGACAACATACTGAACATCTGCAACCCCTGCTGGACGAAATGTCGGAAGTATTTAGGATTGATCCCGCTGCAGAATGGTAAAACAGTTACTATTTATATAGTATATATTCACACCATAACCACTAAACACCGGTAGTCCCTTTAAATGTCACTCGGGCAAACTCCAAACTTCCGCTTGAATGCGGTAGAGAAATGATTTGGATTTTTATACCCTACTTCGCTGGCAACCTCATTGACAAATTTTCGCTGATCCATCAATAAATGATGTGCATGATTCATACGCAGATCATATATATAGTCGAATACAGTTGATTGGAACAAGTCTTTAAAGCCTTTCTTCAGTTTAAATTCATTCAGAGCGAACATCCGCGAAAGCGATGACAATGACGTGTCTTCTGTAAAATGTGAGTCGAGGTATATTCGCAAATCGTGGAATGTATCGATGTCATTGCGCTTCAACTTCGGAATGTTACCTCTAGCTTTTTCTACTGCCATAAACTGACTGATCTGCAACGCAACCAGTTCTAAAATTTTTGCTTCGATCAAAAGTTTGCGCAAGTTACCGCTCAGCGTATTATTACTTATCGTTCGAATCACTTGCTGCATTTCGTTTTCAAGCACAGCATCGCCATGCATCACAAACTCACGTCTTAGAAGTTTTTCTTTCAGTGATGCAGTCCACCGATCGTTATCACATAAAAGGTTCGCGTAGTATTCACGGTCCAGTGCTATATGTATACCATGTATATTCTTCCGTACAATCAAGTCATATTCCTGCTCATACGCATACATGGAATGATGGCGCAACCCCGTTAACACTGCCGACATGCCACTCTCTTTCAACGTTACACCAACCTCGCCCTGCAATGCTATACATATATTTATACTGTTCGGCATTTGCTCTTCCTGGTATTGCATGCGGAAATTTCCGACAGGACAAACTGCATATTCCATAAACCTGTAATGGTCGCCTGACAGAATCTTTTCTTCCAGTGTACCCCAGGGTTGTTTACCCGAAACACGCTTCATAAGACCGGGTGAATCAGCAACAGATGTCTGCTGAAAAAAAGTAGCAACGTCACGATAGGAAAGGGTCTGAGTCTTCATTTGAATTTACTTCTAACGAGAGAATGCTCCGTCTAACGGACATATAAAGACTGGGTTGTAGCTACAACATGTTTATGTAGGATTGTAGGCTTGATCAATACAATGGCTCTCCATTCGAATCCGTTGTTAACAATTCACTCATGTAATCGAAAAAAGGACGGATTGATTTATAGGTATCGTTTACTTGTTTTAGGAAGTCCTGTGAGGCTACTTCACGATCGGTAAATTTTCGTTCGAACCAGAATTGTTTATAGCGCAATAACGCTATAGCAGGATCATCGGCCGAAAATCCACGGGGAGCAGTCTTTACCTGCTCGCCTTCCATTTGCCCAAAGTTTTGTTTGATGGACTTCGTGTTAAGAAGCTTCTTCCATGCATCATAGTTACCAGAAATATCCTCACGAATTCTTTTCAGATCATCTGCATTCGGGCTACCAAACCCACAGGCTATACGCGAATCACCTGGTTTGATACGAATATAGTATCCACCACGAAGCAACGGTTTACTACGTCTCAGATACCCGGAGAATCGCGGATTATAAGGAGCTTTATCTTTCGAGAAACGGACATCACTATAAATACGATACAGACTTTTTTTCCCGGATGGCGTTTCCAACTGATCGTGCACATTCATTTTTGCTATCAAAGCATCCATAAACTGCTCTGCATTTTCTTTGGCCAACGCATATTGCGTTTTATGTTCATTGAACCAATCACGATCGTTATTCGCAGAAAGCTTTTCTAAAAATTCGAGGGTTGATTTTTCTATAACCGGATTACTCACAGGGATTGTATAATTACGTTGTTGACCTTTAACAAAAAGTTAATGAAAAAGATCAGCATAGCTTAAAATTATTTATAACCGACAAGTCTCCCGCATGTGCAACACGCGGGAGACTATGCCCGGCAATATACAATTCTACCAACTTGAATAAGAAAATAGTAAGCCCACTATATAAGAAACAGCCCAAAAGAGTGATTTGGTCATAGGACAACCCTGAAGACTTGCGAGAGAGGAAGGATGACTCCCGACAGAAATATACCTATACCACTACGCTTTCCAGTCCCTTCTGTACTGCGGTTTCCATTACGCCCGGTATACCAGAACCTTCAATACGATATGTTGCTATCTGGGTAATCCCTACAAAGCCGAGTATGAATCGCAAGTATGGCTCTGCGTGATCCATAGTTTTCATAGGACCGTCTGAAAATACACCGTTGGAAGCAATGGCCAGATATACTTCCTTCTGCTTCAACAAGCCTTCTACTTTGCCGGTTTGATAGCTGAACGTTTTTCCGGGGCGTACAATATGGTCTATCCATCCTTTGAGCGCTGCAGGTATAGCAAAATTATATAGCGGTGTGCTGATTACTATAATATCAGCCGCAAACAATTCTGCAATGGCTGCATTCGATTCACGAAGTGCAATTCGTTGGTCTTGTGTATGGCTATCATCCGGCAGTCGATAGGCCACAACGTGAACCGACTGCAGCGGTTGATATTGTTTTTCCACTACATTATTAACCGTAACGGTGCTACCCGGATATTGAGCAAGCAGCTTCTCTATAATACTTTTCCCCAGTAGTGTACTGTTTGATTCCTCTCCTCTTGGGCTGGATACGATATGCAATATTTTTTTCATGTGTGTTTTAAGGTTTGTTCCGAACGGACAGATGCTTAAAACAGTCAGCATGTGGATTTAATCACATGTGGCCTCATAGCTGTGCCATTCGAATGGTATACAATTGATTTTGCGCATCATGACAGCGACTTTTTTCCGGAATTTGTTGTTACAAACTTAAATAGCTTTGCTATACCTTTGTAAGTAGTATACAAAAGGTTAGCGCTAACCTTTACGTAAGCTTGAATTCGACTATATGCCTATACCGAGAACCAAATTAGAATACCGTGAATGTGCAGGGAGCCTCAGCGCTGTGGATGATGCGCTTTACGTCATCGGCGGAAAATGGAAACTAAAGATTATCATTGCGTTGTCTGAAGGAAGTCAACGGTTTAATGAGTTGCAGCGAAAAGTTACCGGCATCTCTGCCCGTGTTTTATCCAACGAACTGAAAGATTTGGAGATGAACGGTTTCGTAACGCGAACCGTCCATGAGGAAGCGTCTCCAATTATTATCGAATACAAAGCCACTGACTATACCGATTCGCTGCAAGATGTATTAAAGGCGCTTACAGCATGGGGAAAGATGCATAGAAGTAAAATAAAGACAGAGGCTGAGCACAACAAACACAAGGCTATACATTAGATAAGCGATTACCTATATCTTCATTTACCGAATGTATAAATAGAATTCAAACGCTACGTTAAAAAGTATAATGACAGAAACTAGTGTACACTATACAGATACTATAGTAGAGGAAAACATTCCGTTGAATGGTGCCGAACTGAAAGCGTTTGATCACAAAATCAAGGAAGAAGCAAAAATACCATGGATATGTGCTCTATGTACACTGCCCGTGATAGCGTTTATTGGTTATCTGCTTCGGGGAAAATTTAATGACCTAAAGTATTATGATTTTCTACTCCTGGGGGGTGCTTCGGTGTTTACGTTTTTTTTTGTCTATGGTGTAGGCTTGCTGTTTACGAAATATAGTGCACGGAACTTAAGAAAGGACATTTTGAGAGGAAAGAGCAAACTTACCGGAATCGTTATTGGGAAAGATAAAACTGAATACGGCGAATATTTATCCTTTGCAGGACAACATAAAAATAGTGAAATAAGAATCCGGGTAAGTCCCGAAGACTATTCGCGCTATAAGCCGGGCATAAAACTGATTGTAGAATACCTGCATTTTACAAAGGAGGCGCTGTTGATCACACCAGCGTAATAAACAGGAAACATTGAGCTGCCTCATGTCATTTAATCTATCTTAAACTTGATAATGCGAAGCAGCGCTTACGTTGTTATATTTGTATACGTAACCATCCCTATATAATAACGCGCCATCCCAAATAATAAAGAACATGCAAGCCTATACAACTACATACGGAACAGAACCGCGCATTGAGACACTGCCGGAAAAAAAATTGGTAGGTAAACGGCTTACCATGAGTTTGTCTAACAACAAAACTTTTGAGTTGTGGAAAAGCTTTATGCCTGAACGAAAGCTTATCAAAAACAGCCTGTCTACTGATTTACTTTGCATTCAGGTATATGATCCATCACATGATTTCAAGAATTTCAATCCTGATACAGTATTTGAGAAATGGGCAGCGCAGGAAGTCTCTGATTTTACAGATGTTCCTGAAACAATGGAGCCCTATACCTTGCGTGGTGGTCTCTATGCTGTGTTCTTACACAGAGGCGCATCTGCGACTTTTTATAAAACATTCCAATATATATTTGGTGCCTGGTTGCCACAATCCGAGTATGCGTTAGACACCCGTGAACATTTCGAAATATTAGGGGACAAATACAAAAACGATGATCCCGATTCGGAAGAGGAAATCTGGATTCCAATCAAAATGAAAGAGTAAACCTGTCTTCTATACTACACGGATACTATAGCAGAAAATGCGTTGGCAAAAATTAACACGCTCCGATTAAATAATCTTGTACTGCAATTCTCATCAATCCGATGTATCATTGCAACATGATACATCGGACAATTTACCTCACGGCAATTTTTGCAGTATATGCATTTACGGTTTTGTCGCAAGCTACATTCCAGGTAATTCCATTGGGTGTAAAAGGCGGCAGCGATGAAAGCAATTTATCATCGTACCTGGTGGGCGTTAAGGGCACAACGGATTATGTATGTCTCGATGCAGGTACAATACACGCGGGACTGCAAAGAGTAGTCGATCGCGGTCTTGTAAAAGGCACACCTTCAGAAATACAGCGAAGCATGATTAAGGGATACCTTCTCTCCCATCCACACCTTGACCACGTTGCAGGGTTGATCATCAACTCACCGGAGGATTCTCCAAAGCCTATATATGGACTTCCTTTTTGTCTCGATGTGATTAAAGAAAAATATTTTAGCTGGAAGAGCTGGGCGAACTTTGGCAATGAAGGAGAAAAACCAACGCTCAACAAGTACCAGTATACTGCTCTCTCCACCGGGAATGAAATTCCGTTAGCACAAACTTCAATGAGCGTAAAAGCATTTGCGCTGAGTCATGCTGCACCGGGTCAAAGTACTGCTTTTCTCATACGTCAAAATAATAATTATATACTATATCTGGGTGACACCGGTGCTGACACTATTGAACATTCCCAAAACCTTCATCTACTGTGGCGGCAGGTTGGCCCACTGATAAAAGCAAAACAACTCAAAGCCATTTTCATTGAAGTATCTTTTCCAAATGAGCAACCTGATAAGCTATTGTTTGGACACCTTACTCCGCGGCTACTCATGAACGAACTCAACATTCTGAACAGCTATAGCAATCATTCTTTGAAAGGATTTTCAATTGTGATTACGCATATTAAACCGGTTGCCGACAATGAAACGAAGATTAAAAAACAATTGAGTGAATTAAACGCACTCCAGGTCAAACTGGTATACCCGGAGCAGGGTATACCGTTGGAATTTTAATATTTTGAACTTGCCTCACACTTCAGCAGTTGTTCGCATATATACCGATGGGAGCTGCCATACCGGTCTTCGTATAGGTGCGTGGGTAGCTATACTGCTCCTGGAAGGGGAGAAGTTAATCCTGAAAGGAACGGCTGAACATACTACCAATAACCAAATGGAAATTGTTGCTGTGATTCAAGCCATCCATCACATCAAAGACCTCTCGCTGGATTTTGCACGCATCGAAATATATACCGACAGTCAATATGTAATGGGCATCCCCGGCCGTGCATCCAAATTTAAGAGCAATGATTTTCATACCAGGCGAGGGACTGATATTCAGAATTCACAGCTTGTACAAACGCTTCTAAAACTATTGGAAGTATATCCCGTTACATTCATTAAAGTTGCATCGCATCAAAAGCGAACAGACGTGCATGACTATAACCGTGAGGCGGATATGATTGCCCGCGCAGCAGTACGGCTATATATCAAAAACAGCGCGCAAGAATGAGATCACGAAAATTACTGAGTCAGCGGCATCCTGCCCTATATTTTCTGGCCGTATGGGCAAGACGCGGTAGACGCCATCTTGATTGGCTTTTTGATGGCAAAAGATATACTTCACTACACACCACAGAAAAACTTCCCTATAGAATAAAAAAGCATCAATCGGTTTTATTGAAGAAACTGGGCGAAAGCGATATGCAGTTACAAATTAATAAGGTAACGAATCTCAAGATCGCTGTTAAAGAGGTTGACGGTATCGTGATCAAACCGGGAGAAACATTTTCATTCTGCAAACTTGTTGGATTTCCTTCTGCGCGAAAAGGATACCTGCCAGGAATGGAACTATCATTTGGGGAAGCCAGGCCGGGCGTTGGTGGTGGCATTTGCCAGATCTCGAATTTGATTCATTGGCTGGTTATGCATAGTCCGCTGACAGTAACGGAGCGCGACCATCACTCCTTCGATCCCTTTCCGGATGATGGAAGGGTTTTACCCTTTGGAAGTGGCGCTACAGTTTTCTACAACTACCGTGATTATCAATTCACCAATAACACGAAATATACCTTTCAAGTAAATCTATGGCTCACAGATAAATGTCTGGAAGGAGAACTTCGTATTGACACTGAACTCAACTATGCATATCACGTTTTCGAAAAAGATCACCAGTTCCTGAAAATCGATGGACAGTTCTTTCGGAAGAATGAAATATGGCGAGAGAAGATTTTAAAATTTGAAAGTGGAAAAGTGGTTGATACAGAACTCGTAACCAAAAATTTTGCACGCGTCACCTATACACCGGATTCTTATAAAGATATAGTATAATTTTTTCGCATTGGCGATCATCCTAACGTGATTAAGTGTCTATATATAGCATGTAAAAAAGTTACAAATCAAAGATTTTGTAACAAATACAAAATTGGTTTATAGGTTTCGGATCGCTGATCCGAAACCTATAAACCAATTTACACGCGCGGCCTGCGCGTTTGTAGAAAGCACAATCTATACCCCGCGCAAAAGCACACACGACTTAAACGCAAGGGGGCACGCACTACATGAAAGTATATGCGCTCCATGCTTTTAAATTACACATCACTCTTTACCGCCCACTTTTCAAGAACCGACACAAGTGTCTCAAGTTTAACCGGCTTGCTGATATAGTCATCCATACCGGCACTGATACATTCCTCGCGATCGCCCTGCATAGCATTCGCAGTCATCGCTATAATCGTAGGACGTTCGCCTGACATAGTTCTTAATTTACGAGTCGCTTCCAATCCATCCATTCCAGGCATCTGCACATCCATCAAGATAATTTCATAAAATTGCTCTGCAACTTTTTCGATTACCTCTACACCGTTATGAGCAACATCAACTTTTTTATACCCTAATTTATTCAGTACACGAATCGCGAGTTTTTGATTCACGGGGTTGTCCTCTGCAATTAAAATCCGTAGTGGATATTTGTCTGCAAACTCCTCCGATAATACTTGCTTGGGCTTTTGCGCTTCTACAGTAACAAACATACCCTCTGGTCGCAAGGCTGCCTGTATAACTCTGCACAACTGCTGTTGTTTTACAGGTTTGTTTAATACCGAGTTAAACAGATCAGGGTATTTCTTCTTGCTTTCATCGCCAACAGAACTTAATAGTATTATCGGGAGCCGTGCGTTTTTTGCTTTGATACGCTGCGATAATTGCACACCATCCATATCCGGCATTTGCATATCCGTAATTACAAGATCAAAATGATCATGGTGATGCGTGAGTATATCTAACGCCTGATGTCCGGAGAGCGCCAATGTAGGGGTCAGCTTCCACTGATCCAATTGCGTTTTGAGTATAATAAGGTTCGTAGCGTTATCATCTACCAGCAATACTTTTTTACCTTCGTTACCAACGGTATTACAATGTACATATTGACGAAGGGACTCCTGACTCACAGCACTCTTGATTACAAAATTAAAGGTAGTGCCTACATTCACAGTACTCTCCACAGTGATCATACCTCCCATTAATTCTACAAGTCGCTGACTGATCACCAGTCCTAAACCCGTGCCACCATACCTACGCGTAGTCGAAGAATCCACTTGTGAAAAAGCTTTGAACAGCCGTGAAATTTTATCCGAAGGTATACCTATACCCGTATCCCGAACATGAAACGCAAGCTCAAGCTGATCGTTATCCATAGAAAGTAAATCTATACCCAGGAAAACTTCCCCTTTATGAGTAAACTTCATCGCGTTGTTGATCAGGTTGATCAATACCTGTCTTAGCCGGTGGCTATCGCCTATAATTTGTGCCGGGATCTGGTAATCGATCTGATATACCAGGTCCAATCCTTTTTGTGCTGCCTTCGATGAGAAAACATCCATCACTTCCTCCACACATTGACGCATGTCAAAACTATGATAGTCCAACTCCAGATTACCCGATTCAATTTTTGAGAAGTCAAGTATATCGTTGATAACTGTTAGCAGCGCATCACCGCTGCTGCGGATCGTCTCCGTATACTCTTGCTGCTCCGTGGTAAGTTGTGTTTCCGCTAATAGTGAAGCCATACCCAGCACACCGTTCATCGGTGTCCGTATCTCATGGCTCATCGTGGCCAGAAATATACTCTTCGCCTGGTTTGCTCGCTCAGCATCACGTCTGGCTTGCTCTGCTTCTTCACGTTTGGCAACGATCTCATTTTTCTGGTCCTCCAGTTCATGATTGATCGTTTCGAGTACACCGGCCTGTGTCTGCAACTTATCATTTAACTTTTGGAGATTTTCGGCTTGTGTTTGCAATGCTTCTTTCTGCGCCACTACCTCCGCTGTTTGCACTCGTACCTGTGCCTCGAGTTTCTTCTTCTGGTTTTTAATAGCATTGATGCGCGTCCGTACAAAAGCAAATATACCACCTGCTATAGCCAAGAGTATAATTGTACGAAACCACCATGTACTCCAATAAGGTGGTGTTACAATGATACGGATTGAAGTACCCTCCTCATTCCACAGTCCGTCATTGTTAGAGGCTATTACCTTAAAGATATATTCTCCCGGATTAAGGTTGGTATACATAGCGGTTCGCTTTGTGCCTATATAATTCCATTGCTTATCAAATCCTTCCAGTTTATACGCATATTGGTTTTTCTCCGGCTGCCGATAGTTCAGAGCCGCGAAATCAAGCGAGAACATATTCTGGCTATAGCTAAGCTCGATGTCTTTTGTGAGAATAATATTCTTTCTCAACACCTCATTTTCTCCAATGCTAACGGTCTTGTTAAAAAGTTTAAAATCGGTGATGAACACCGGGGGCTTAAATGTATTGGCTTTGATACTGTCAGGATAAAACAAATTGAATCCGTTGGTTCCTCCAAACAAAAATTCACCGGTAGACAATCGTGCAAACGCCCAGCGATTAAACTGATCACCTTGCAAACCATCACTCTCTTTAAAATTCTTAAAAGTTATTTTTTCCGGATCGAAGCGAGATATCCCTTGATTCGTGCTCACCCACAAGTTATGCTTCGAATCTTCAAGTATACCTACAACAGCATCGTTCGGCAAACCATCTTTCTGTCTATATACTTTGAATTTTTTAAGCTTCCGATCAAAGAGATTCAAGCCTCCACCATGTGTACCAATCCAAAGTCTTTTTTTAGAATCCTCATATATAGAGGATACATAATCGTTGGAAAGTGTTCCCTCCTCGCCTCCATTTTTGTAATGCGTAAATATATTCGTTTCCGGATCGTACATGTCTAACCCTTGCTGTTCCATACCAAACCAGATCTTTCCTTCCGAATCTTCATATATATACTGCACTCCCGAATAGGTAATGGAATTTGGATTATTCGGATCATAGGTGAACCGTGTAAAATCATCGGTTTTTATATTATACCGACTGACACCATTTCCCCAGGTTGCAATCCATATATCCCCCCTGCGGTCTTTCATGATATAGAATATATTATCATCGCTGATCGTATTGACTTTGTCAGGATCAGACAGGTAATGCTTCACCTGTTTTGTTACCGGATTGTAATAATATAGTCCACTATGCCATGTGCCAATCCATAGTCCTCCTCTTGAATCCCTTTCAATAGCCAAAACCTTTTTGGTATCAAAGGCATCGATCTCTGTAAATGTATTAGACTGTCGATCGTAGTGATTCAAACTTCCTCCATCCGTTCCTACCCAAAAGTCTCCGTTTTTATCTTCTTCAAAAGAGGTAACATTGTTATTACTTAAACTACGCTTATCGAAAATGTTATACTTGAAATGAATGAATCCATATTTAGTTTTATCATATACATTCACTCCGCCAAACCTAGTCGCTACCCACATGCGGTCATTCCGATCGAACATGGCTTTTGTTACTGTGCTTCCCATCAAACTACTTTCATCCCCTTGTATAGGCTTGATGTTGGTGAAGGTTTGATCCCTGTTCAGGCGACTCAATGCTCCGTCTGTAGCGGCCCATATATTTCCGTCAGCATCTTCTGACAGGTCTACAACGTAGTTGTTCGCTAAACTTTTTGGGTCATTCTCCCGCTGTTCATAATGAACAAAGTTGCCGGGTGTCAACAACAGCTTATTTATACCGCCATCAAATGTACCCACCCACAGTACATGGTTCTTATCTTCTAGCAGCGCAGTAATTCTATTACTGCTTAAGCTTAACGGATTGTTTGCATCATGGTAGAAATTAGTAAATGTTTTTCCATCACTATTCAAAAGACTCAAGCCATTTGTCGTACCAACCCAAATACGTTTTTTGTTATCTTCGAGTATAGCTTTCACACTATTATGAGCAAGCGACTTTGAATCATTTGCATCATGCAAAAAATATTTGAAGGTCTTCGTTTTCCGATCATATAGATTAAGTCCTTTTTCAGTCCCCACCCATAAATTATCCTGGGAATCAAAAAACATCGCCATCACATCACTGCTACTCAAGGAGCCATTGATACTTTTATTATTTATCAACCGTTCGAAACGATTGTTGTCGCGGTTATAAATATTGATCCCTCCCTGTGTACCAATCCATAAATTACCCGCAGCGTCTTCTTCTATACAATGAATAAAGTTGTTGCTGATACTGAGCGAATCGGCAGGGTCGTTCCGGAAAACCGTGAAAGTATATCCGTCATACATGTTGAGACCATCTTCTGTGCCGATCCATATAAACCCCAAATGTCCCTGATGAATGTCCCATACATTTCCTTGAGACAATCCATGCTTAACCGATAGATGGTCAAACTTGAAATTTTCAGTCTGGGCGACTGACGTCATCAAATTTGAAAAGAGAAATAATGCAAAAATGCAAAAACGTAATTTCATTATCGAAGAGTAATCTTTTAACACAATGATTTGTTTCTTACTAGTAACTATACCGGACTTCAAAACTTCACTCAGGAATAAGTCTAACTGTTTGTTTCCTTAATTTACAATTATCACGCTACGTTTCCTTGGAATGGTCGCATTTAAAAAAATCAAAAGTGTTACCATTTTTCCCCAATCGGATAAGCCCTATATATACCAGCAATCTTAAAAGACTGGAAGTACCAGATTTTTCAAGAAAGTTTTTCTGTATAATAATCACAATTCTAACATTGATGCCTGTAAACGAGAAGATGGATAAAATTGAATTCCTATAGCTTGCGCAACAAGGCTTAAACCTATTGTATAGTATTTCGTAATTAGCATCTGCTTACAGTAAATGATTTAATCGCCCATGAATTTGACTGAGCATTACGACAAGCTCTACACACACGCTATTCAAGAGATACGATCGGATCGTTATCAGCTTGACAACCTTATTGATTCTCCCGCTGATGATCGTTACGGCATGACTCTTCTGATTCGCCCAAACGATACTATTAAAAATAATATCCAGACGTTGCTGAATGATTTACGAGCAATAGAGCCCGATCAATACTACTATCCGAATTCCGATATTCATGTCACAGTCATGTCCATTATATCATGCTATAGCGGATTTCAGACAGCGAACATCCCGGTCGCGGAATATATAGCGGTGATCAACCAAAGTATACAATCCCAAAAAAGTATAATAATCGAATTCAAAGGCGTCACCGCATCGCCTTCTTGTGTAATGATCCAGGGGTTCCTTCCGGATGATACTTTACACAATATTCGCGATAGCCTTCGCATGAACTTCCGAAGCTCGACATTGGAGCAGACTATAGATAAACGGTATACTATACAAACTGCTCATTGCACCATTACCCGTTTTCGAAAATCATTTACAAACACACAAGGGTATATAGATACCATGGAAAAGTACAGATACTTCGCCTTCGGCACTTTAAAAACGAACACGCTTGAATTGGTGTACAACGACTGGTATCACCGCCAGCATTCTTCAAAAGCATTGCATCGCTTCACATTAAACGGCAATCCGTAAACACTTCCTCACGCCTTCTCTGCTTCATGTCCAATCCCTGATCTCCCTCTTAAGAAATGCAAAAGACTCCGTTTAACGGAGATCAAACTCCGTTACGCGTAGACCTTCCGGTATAGCGGTTACGTATCAGGTGCTAAAACTTGACAGAAAGAATATGTTTAAGAAGATCCTGAAAATTACAGGAATTATCCTGGGAGTAATTGTATTGATTGTCGCTTGCTTTTTCATGAAAGCATACTTTAGTGTGGAGAGCAGACGAAGCACACACTACACTGTTGAACCACAACCTCTGGCTATACAGCAGGATTCAGCAGCGTTGGCATTGGGCGCTCGCCTTGTGAAAGCGAAAGGTTGTACGGATTGTCATGGACAGGACTTGGGTGGTAAAGTATTTGTCGATGATCCAATGCTGGCGCACCTCATTGCACCGAATCTTACGAAAGGTAAAGGGGGGCTTCCGCAAGACCATACCTATGAAGATTGGGTGTTGGCGCTCAAGCATGGTATACGCAAAGATGAAAAGCCTTTGTTGTTCATGCCATCACAGGAATATTTTCTTCTCAGCGAACAGGACATGGGCGCGATCATCGCCTATTGTTCGCAGCTCCCAAAAGTTGACCGTGAATTTAACGAGGGCAATACGCTTGGCCCGCTCGCCTATATACTTACTGACATGGATAAGCTTCCCATGTTTCCAGCGGAAATGATCGATCATAAAAGAACGTTGGTAAAAGAAGTAAAAGCAGAAGTATCCATTGAGTTCGGGAAGTATTTATCAACGTCATGTCAGGGGTGCCACCGTGAGAACATGAAAGGCGGAGACCCCGTGGCGCCTGGCTTCCCTGTTGTAGCCGACATTTCCTCTACAGGGCAACCCGGTAAATGGACAGACGAGCAATTTATCGAGACCCTTCGTACCGGTAAAACACCGGAAGGCAAAATTCTGAAACCAAACGAAATGCCGTGGACTATGGCAAAAGAGTTTACCGATGTAGAATTAAAAGCACTGCATCTATACTTGAACAGCCTTTGAGACATCGCAATCTATATAGTTAGCATGGCTTTTAGAAATAAAGAAATCACCAATCCGGTTACCGGCCAGACCATTAAGTTTTTGCAAACTACAAAGGATACAAACGGTGCCCTTCTGGAAATGCTATCGACCTACCGGGCATTTTCCCAAGAGCCCCCGGTACATTATCATCCGTACCAGACAGAAGATTTTGTGGTAACAGAAGGGGAACTGACGGTGCGTATTAATGGAGAGAAGAAAGTTCTGCAGGCAGGCGATAGCCTCCACGTTGCACCGAATGTAGTACATGCCATGTGGAATAGTAGTGACCAGAAAGCAGTTGTACATTGGAAAGTATATCCGGCACGTGATACCGAATATCTCCTTGAAACTACAACGGGTCTCGCCTGCGATGGCAAGACAAATAAAATTGGTATGCCGGGCTTCCTACAAATCGCTTTGCTGATGAGCAGGTTCTCTGATGTTTTCAGGTTGGCAAAGCCACCCTATATCATTCAGAAAATAATCTTTACCACAATTCTTCCCGTTGCATATCTGCTCGGCTATCGATCTACCTATCAGCACCACATTGATTAGCGCCTGAAGTGTTATTTGTGAATTAGTACGATCATTCACAAATAACACTTCACATTTACCCTTAACGATCTGTAATTATCTTTCCCTATCTTCGACCCATTCATCAAAGTTACCCTCTCACTTGGCGAACGGAGAAGAACAGAATTTCATTAACCTTATTAACGAGCATCAGGGGCTCATACATAAGATTTGTTTTATGTATGAGCATGACCAGGATGCACGCAATGATCTGTTTCAGGAAATTGTACTGCAACTATGGCGGTCGTTTCCCTCGTTCAGGGGCGAAGCAAAGATCACCACGTGGATGTATCGCATCGCGCTGAATACAGCTATATCGGGTTTTAGAAAACAAACGCGTCTCGTAAAAACCGAAGACCTGCAAGAGGTACACATGAATATTTCTGATAACTGGGCGGACGATCGCGAGGAAGATTTTCAGAAACTTCAATGGGCTGTACGGCAACTTCCGGAAATTGAACGCGCCATGATTATGATGGCACTCGAAGAGGTTCCGTACGATGAAATCGCTGAGACTATAGGGATAACTCAAAACAATGTACGGGTGCGCATGAATCGTATCCGTGAGAAATTAAGAAAACTTATGTGCCCGTAAGTATGGAATTAGAAGAACTAAAAAGTATATGGAAGAATAATGATCCCGGCTTTCGGTTGAAAGATGAATCGGAAATCGCATTGATGCTGAAAGGCAAAAGTCAGTCCATTGTCGATAAACTAAAACGCAGCGTTTGGTTTGAACTGGTTTTTACATTTGTAGCTGGTGTTGCACTGCTTATTCATGCACTTACATTACCGAGTGGTGCATTGAAGTGGACTGCAGTTTCCATTCTCCTGCTGTTTGTGGTTTATTCATTCTACTATATTAAGAAACTCACGCTCTTGCGGAATTATAATCCGGGTGCCGAAAATATGCGTGCGTCACTCGAAAGACTTATCGATAACCTCTCCAGTTACCTTCGTTTTTACAAGCGGAGTTATACTATATTATACCCTATATATTTCCTGTTAGGACTTTTGTTTGCAGCCATTGAACGCGGCACTGATAATTTCCTCAACACCATGACAAACCCGCGTACCATTTTTTATCTCTGCACGATTGCCCTGATCTTTTTCTTCTGCAGCACCTGGCTTACAAACTGGTACCTGAGAAAACTATATGGCAATCACCTCGATAAATTAAAAAATCTGTTAGATGATATTCATCAATAAAGATGTGCGGCTAAAAGTAGTCTTGCTTCTTTTAGTCGTTACCATTAACCAGTCTGTTGCACAGAAAAAAGCTGGCGTTGAAAATTCTGTTTTCTGGGAAGTGAGCGGCAACGGACTTGCGCAGCCTTCATATTTGTTCGGAACATTTCATTTGATGAGCCATCGCTATGCCGATAGCTTAACACAGGTGTCATCCAGGTTTGCTGCCGCAAAAACACATGTAAGTGAAATACTTCTTGACAGCACAATGAGCGGTAAGATGATGACGGCAGCTCAATTAGAAGGAACTACACTGGATAGACTACTCACACCTGAACAATTCAAACAAACCAACGATTGGCTGCAGGAACTTTCGGGTTACGACCTAAAAATGTTCAATAGTATAAATCCGATGACGATCCAGGTATTGCTCACAGCGTTGTTACAACAGAGGCATTATCCGCTTGATCCTATAAAAGATATAGCGATGGATCTATACTTTCAGCAACGCGCAGCGAAAGAAGGCAAGCAGCTTATAGGCCTTGAAACATTTGACGACCAGATTCACGCTATATTTGGACAGTTTACGTATGAGCGCCAGGCACAGCTACTGGTAGCAACTGTTGCCGAGAAGGATAAAGCTTTGACCGAACTTAAGAGCATGAACAAGCTATACCGCGAAGGGCGCCTTACACAACTTGAAACGCTCATGGCAGACCAGGTATATACTCCCAAGGAGGCTGCAGTAATGCTTGACAACCGGAATAAAAAATGGATGCAACAACTGCCGGGCATATTTAGACAGCAGTCAACGTTCGTGGCTGTTGGTGCATTACACCTGGCCGGAGAAAACGGGTTGGTAATGTTGCTTCGGAATGCAGGCTATACCGTTAAGCCTTTACTTACAAAATAGCTTTTGCCAGGATGCCTTATCAGGATTTTACGAGTACGATCCTGGTGGGATGACTCAATTTATAGTCGGTTTTACTGTTATTGATTTTGTAGCGGCTATTGACGTATCCCTTTTTATATTCCTTTACACGAGCTTCAAACTCTAGTGTTACGCCTTCCGTGAGTGCCAGTTTTTCAAATCCTTTTGTAAAGCTGAACCAAATGTGATCCGTCACAGCCTTATTGGTTTCAACGTCTACTACATTCTGCAACAATACCGTTTCTTCCGAGTAGCCCTTGAAATTCACCTTCTTCCCCAACCGGCTAAACGTTGCCCTGAATTTTTTCCGTTGACCTTCTTCCTTCGCCAGTTCCTTCCGCATCTCCGTTGAATTAAACAACAATTTTAAGGAATACAGCCTTATACAACAACTTCGTTTCAGGCATTTCATTTCAAAAGAACCCACACCAGTCACCTAAAAACCTATACTGTAAGAAAATCAGATTTCAGAGATCTTAGAACAATGGTATATATACCTGTCCAAAACACAGAACTATAAGGTTGGTGTCTGAAAGTGTAACTTTACAAATTGAACTGTCCTAAACCGGGCTATCAAAGCGAAGCTTCGCAACTTCTCCGCGCTCATAAAGTATATATTTACCCTAAATATACTTTCATGTTACAACGTCTATCCAGATTCATATCACATAATAGTAGTATACAGGCGAATTACATGTATACTTTTTCCATTCATTCCGTTTCATTTTCTAATTTCGACCCCGTTAAAATTATTGTCATGACTTAAATCTTTAATCACCCATGAAAAAGACCCTCAAAACCTCGGCAATGTTTGCCGCACTCCTCTCCTGTTTAGCACTTAGTTGTTTTATCTTTTCCGGTTGTGATGACAATCCGGATGTATGCGTAAAATGCTCTGCGGAATATGCTAAAGAAAGAAAAGTAAAACAGATCGTATACTACGACAAAACTTCTGTGCTCCAGGAGAAGTATACTTTCTTCTATGAAGACAATCTCATTGATAGCATTGTACGAGTGTCCTATGCGGACGCAAGTGCTAAAGTAAGTGCTACCGACAGTATCGTTACTCGACTGAAAGTTCACTATGCCTCTGGTGAGTGTACTCCGTCTTCCTATACGGCAAAGACCTATACATCCGGCAGCCCTGTAAGTGTTGAAAAAGCTTTTCTGGCTATAAGTGGCGATGAAGTTACAAACAAGCATCTTGCCTTTTATCCGGATGAAGACTTCCTGGTTGTAGACGAAACTGCTGACATCGATTATTCTTATGATGGCAGCGGAAAAGTTATAAGCCGCAATGGAACGGACTATGGCATTTTGGTATGGCCGAACCTGTATGGCAACGAAAATTCCTATACCTATACGGGCAACAACATCACGCACGTTAACGCACAAAAAGAACAGGCAGGCTATACACTTGATAATGTATTTGATGCCAAACCCAATCCGTTCAACCTGCAAGGTGGCGTTTTATATTACCTAAACCTGATATCGTATCCTGACCAGGAGTACTTTGAAACATTGGCAGCAGATCGTAACAATGCGACCAAAATGGTATATAAAGGAACGGACACATCAAACAGCTTTGTTACCATGACGTTTACACTTACCTATAGCTACGATGGTTTGAACTATCCTGCTAAAGTAAATATATACGAAGTAAAAGATGATGATGTTTACGGTGACAGCGAAACAGATCACGGAACGTATTTATTTTCTTACTACTAGGCTGCTATAGATAACACTACGCCAGCAGCTCATAACAAATATCGCTGCAGCGCTGAATCGAAATAACGTTAAGGCTTAATCTTATAAAAGGTTGTCTCAAAACTGAGACAACCTTTTTATTTTTCAGAAATCAAAGAGCAAAAAATCCCGGGGCATCTCTGTAACTATTTCGTATCTTCAGAGTAACGTTCTTAAATATATCTGCTATGCTCCGTAATTACCTCTCCATTGCTATACGCAATATTCGCCAAAGCCAGTTGTATGCATTCATCAACATCTTTAGCCTTGCCATCGGACTGGCCGCCTGCATGGTTATTTACCTCTTTATTAAAGATGAAAGAAGCTTCGATTCTTTTCACCATAAAAAGGAAACGCTATACCGGCTGGATGAAATCCAGAATTTTACCGGAACCAATCTGCAGAAGGTAGCGCTCTCCATGCCGGGCATGGGACCAAGCATGGTAGCAGACTATCCGGAAGTGCTAAACTTTACGCGGTTCTGGAGTCATGGCAAAAAGTTATTCAAGAAGGACGAGAAGCAAATACTTGTGGAGCAGGTGTTCGCAGTGGACAGTACGTTTCTCGATTTATTTGATTTTCCATTGCTGGCTGGTGATCCCTCCACAGCGTTGGATGAACCGCAAAGTATTCTGCTGTCGGAAGAAACTGCCCTTAAGTTCTTTCCATCTGTGGAAAAAGCTATAGGTAATATGATCACGATTGTAGATGAAGAATTTAAAATCAGTGGTATCATAAAAGAAGTACCCGAGAATTCACATCTGCAATTCGATGCACTGATTTCAATTACAACTTTTACGAGACGTGATCCTGAATTCAATGCGCGCTGGGGTTCGAACTTTCTAAATACATATTTACTCCTGCAGCCGGCTACCGATATAAAAGCGCTGGAGGCGAAGTTCCCTGAATTTCTATTGCGGCATACTACCAACAAGGATATAAATAAATACTATACATTATTCCTGCAGCCACTAGAGGAAGTACATTTAGCTTCCATGGATATAGAGCATGACTATAATAACTACCGGAAGTTCAACGGCAAATACTTGGACGTATTCTTTATTATAGGCATGTTCATCCTGCTCATTGCAGGTGTTAATTTCATGAACCTTACCACCGCGCGTGCTTCACACCGATGGAAGGAGATTGGCGTCCGCAAAAGTATAGGAGCCAAAAAACTTCAACTCTTTTCGCAGTTTATTTTTGAATCCGTTTTATTAGCGGTCATTGCCCTGGCAGTGGCCTTTTTATTTGACCTGGTATGTATACCCTTATTAAACAATTTGATTGGAAGGCAGCTTGCGTTAACAACGCTATTCGATCATCCCGCGCAGCCAATGCTTCTGCTTGGTATAACACTCGGGCTGGGAATTCTAACGGGTATATATCCTTCTCTCTATATGACTTCTTTTACTCTTGCGCGTATATTAAAAGGAGGCAGCAAAGGCGAAGGTAAATCAATATTTCGCAGTAGTCTCGTGGTGGTGCAATTTGGTTTAGCACTCGCCATGATTGTGAGCACATTCATTGTGCTGCAGCAACTATATTTCATGAAGAACAAAGACATCGGGTTTTCCACAGACCAGATCATGCTGGTAGATATGAATAAAGAAGTCAATGATAAATTTGAGACACTGAAGAACGAGTTGCTTGCCAACAGTAACATTGTAGGTGTAACGGCTGCTGGTCAGCGACTCGGTAATAACTTCCATCAATGGGGATTCAAAGTAAAAGCAGATACCGGTATTGTGGAGATCACTCCTTCGAATGTGAATGTCGATTATGATTACCTGAAAGTATATGGCATCAAACTAAAAGAAGGCCGCGGCTTTTCAAAAGAACACGCGAGCGATAATGGTAAAGCTTTCATCATTAATGAATCGTTCGCGAAAGAACTTGCGCTGAAAGAAACGGTTGGTGCATCAGCCGGTCACAGTTGGTATCACAACGATTCCCTGGGTACGATCATTGGTGTTGCGGAAGATTTTAATTTCAATTCACTGCACTATAAAATAAATACATTGTCGATGGTGGTACATCCCGAATGGGGCTATGATGAAATGTCTATTAAAGTAAATGGTCAGAATGTAGAAGCATCTATAGGTGTTGTAAAGAATATATGGGACAAGAACATTACCAGCTATCCGTTTACCTATACTTTTCTCGATTCCCATTTTGCAAATCTATATCGCTCGGATGAGCAAATGAGTGCAGTCGTTTCGATCATGGCCGGCCTAGCAATTCTAATTTCGTGTATGGGACTGTTTGGCCTTGCTGCAATTACTACTGAAAAGAAAACAAAGGAGATCGGCATCCGAAAAGTATTGGGCGCAACAGAAACACAAATCACCGTTCTGCTATCTCGGAATTTCACGTGGCTTATTGCTATATCTTTTATAGTGGTGAGTCCTATAACGTATTGGCTACTGCATGCTTGGCTTGAAAACTTTGCCTACCGGATCAACATCAACCCGCTGACATTTTTACTGGGGGGTGTCTTGGCGCTTACCATTGCGTTGCTCACCATCAGCTATCATACACTTCGCTCCGCCCGGGCCAATCCGGTAAAGGCGCTGCGATACGAATAGCAATACCCCTATAGCGCAAATTGAAACCAAATTTAATTTTGTCATAGGATAGACGAGCTATCTGAGGGGTCTGTTTTTATAATAGACCTTTTTGATTTTTATGTTGAACCATTGAGCTTGTCTGTATACTTCTGTACCTTAGGTGGTCGTTTAGTAAGGAGTCGTATATAAAAACCACGAAATATGTACGGACGATTGATATTACTGATACTCGCATTATCGACTGCATGCCAGTCTGGTAAACTTCCTTGTCCCGAGCCGAAGTTTGCGAAAATAAAAAGGTCCACGCCACACAAAGGATACTTTGATCCATCGCCACCACTTTCAGAAACAGAAACTACAGATGATCATCACCAGTCCAAAGCTTCAAAGAGCAATTCCAAAATGATCAGTCACGTATCCGTTGAAGAATGGGATTGTCCACAACCTGGCAAGAAAAAATATATGCCCAAAAAGGTTAAGCAGAACATCCGGAAGAACATGAAAAAAATAAACTCCGGAAATGAAGGAAGCGAAACAGATTCAGTGCGTACATCTTCCTATAAGAATGTTCGACATTAACGGATGACGGATCGTACACAGCAACGCAACTTATAATCGAATCAATTCGTACTTTTCGGAAAGAACGCCATTGTATGAATTGGTCTGAGAAATTAAAAGCTCCATTTCCTTTTTACCTGGACGATGATCGAAAGAATATAGTCTTCATCCTCGTGGTGAGTCTTTTTGTGGTGGCCTTCCTCAGTGTTTTTAAACCAAATTTTTCGCATCACACAACATTAACAGTTGCACAGAAATTTCTCTTTGGTGGTGTCACCTTCGTAGTACTTTTTGTAGACATTATTATTTTACCCAGATTGTTTCCGAAGGCATTCGATAACTTCACCATCGGTAAATATATTCTCATCACCATTCTTCACCTTGTACTCATTGGTATAGCCAGCACCATCATCGATGAATTATTTATCTGCCCGCAACGTACCCTCTGGGCGAACATAAAAGGAGCAAACTTGCAGGTAGCACTTACCGGATTTATGCCTGTGACGATTATGTTTCTCTTTCTGAAAAATAAAATGCTGCAGCAAAATCTGCGAAGTGCATTGGAAGCGAATCAAGAGTTGGAAAAAATCAAGACACTTAAAAAAGAAGTCCCTGTTAAATCAAATGCGAATGCTCCGTTGATTTTACATTCTGATACCAGCGAGACGCTAAGCCTGCATCTGCCGGATCTGCTGTTCATTCAAGCCGATGACAATTACTCTACTGTTGTGTGGAAAAACGGACAAGGCATCCAAAAGAAGTTGCTGCGTGTCAACCTCAAAAGTATTGAAGCACAGATCAATAATTCATTTGCCATTCGGTGCCATCGCTCCTATATAGTAAATGTTAA
The DNA here is from genome assembly GCF_900167975.1 of Ohtaekwangia koreensis. Classification (GTDB taxonomy): domain Bacteria; phylum Bacteroidota; class Bacteroidia; order Cytophagales; family Cyclobacteriaceae; genus Ohtaekwangia; species Ohtaekwangia koreensis. The sequence goes on along the minus strand of NZ_FUZU01000005.1, from coordinate 91,523 downwards.
CGCCATCAGTAACATTACCGGCAATACGAACGGTTATAAGCTTCAGATACTGGACACCGATTATTTCATCCCCGTGTCGAGGCCAAAAGGAAAGGAAGTAATTGAAAAGATCCAACAGCTTCGAAATCTGATGGAGCTCGCCTGAAATTGCTATACCGTTCGCCCCAAAGCGTTTTCTTTTTACCCCAGCCGTTTACAATCCGCGACATCCATGATGCTGTTTACTTCATTGAACAGCAATTTTCATCGCGCACGATTTCCTTCGCGTAAGGAAATATAAAATACTGCCATATGAAAAATTTTATCGCAACACTAACATTAGCTATAGCTACCATCACGGTATCTGTAGCGCAAGAAAAACCTGCTCCACGCACAGAGTACACAGTCGAACTTTCATCGTCTACACTTGAAATTAAACCTGGTGAAACAAAAGACGTGACGATTTCCCTGAACCGCTCCAAAGCATATTCGAAATCAAAAGCAACGCTCGGCATTTCCTCAAGCTTACCGGAAGGTGTAACGGTAACATTCGAACCTGCGGAAGGTGTGGTTGAAAATAGTATTGCTAAAATATCGGTGGCAGCGAATACAAAGACAGGTGACTACAGAATTATTCTGACCAGTGCAATGCAAAATAAAAATAAAGGTGCAACGCTGAAACTGGTAGTTGCAGAAGGACCCAACGATACGGTAACACGCAATTGATATATAGTTTCAGGCTGTGTATCTGATGTAGTAGTACACAGCCTGAAACATTTTTTTACTCTACACGAATGCTTTCGATAGCAATGCCGTGTTTGGATTGCAGTTCGGACACTGCTATACCTGGCCCGACTGAAATCTGTAAAGACTCCACGGCCGTGATGTCAAAATCGCAAAGAGCCGAAGGCTTGAAGAAGTATGGCAGAAAACCGGGATACGGCCTGGGCAATGTCACGAGCTTTACATTCTGAAGTTCCGAAAGGTTGATGCTATATTCTGTGGCGTCTACCCCTACCGTGATAACACCGCCATAAGCGGAGCCATCTTTCATTACCAACGCGAGTTGAAGTTTGCACGGATTCTCATTCAGAGCGCGACCTCGGAATACAAGCTTTTTCGCTTGCGGGAGACCGGATTTCAATCCGCTGATTTTATCACCAAAGAAATACCGCATGGAGTAATCATGAATTACTTCAGCATTTTTATTTTCCGGATCAATCTCGAATAACCGGTTAACGTTCACCTGAAGTTCTGCTTTCCCTGGTTCGGCCAATGGCACTACCATTGAGCTTCTCAACCATTGACGCGACAAGTCACTTGCATCGGTGGCGGCATCGAATAAATATATTGCAGTTTTTTTTGCCGTTACCGGAATTACAAAGGGCTCACCATAAAAATCCCAATCTGCAGGCTTACCTTCTACAGCGGATGGATAGGTAGTACATACATCGTTCGACTTCACAGCAATGAAATAGCGGAGCATTCCTACCTTTACAAATTTCTCAGGAAGCGTAACGCTATAGGTATAGCCAGTCACATGTTCCATGGGTAACACTTCCGGTCTCCATCCTGACCCGTAGATATATACTTCCACGGCGTGTGCCGGTGTCGGTGTTACAACCGTGGCCTGCAATGTCCATGTGCTTACTTCGGAAAGCTGAGCCAGCGGCTTATGCAATGTGTATACTTTGTCCACAGACGAACGTGGCGCTACAAATTCATTAAGATTAATGTTCTTCCACCGCGCAGCAGGGCTAATTTTTGCCGCCGTATTCTCACCAGTCAATAAATATGTACCCGGTGTAATTGCAAATGTTTTGCCTGAGGCTGTAACCCAATACATATTCCCTTCATTGATACCTTTCACCTTGAAGTTCGCACCAAGATCAGAAAGGTTGATGGTCATAGGCCATTCACGCCAGTTAACAACAGCAACTTTCTTTCTAGGACTATTCTGTCCGAAGGGATCATTTACCCAAACCGCATCAGGCAACACTTCCAAACGCCACACACCGGCGTCAATACGATCCAGAAAATATGCACCAGTCCCTTGATACTTTATTACAGGAGAATTTCCCCAACCTGCAATCTCCTGTAGTTTCTCTGCAGCGGGAGGTGTTGTGGTTGTATGATTGGTATAGATGAACTCACGCTCCGTAACCATCTCCGCCAAATCTTTTTCATAGCTCACTTTAAAATCACCAAATGAAGTATTGGCCGGATAGCTGCCATAGTTTTTATACAATGGCAGACGATGGAATACTTCACCTGCAATTTTAAGACTTAACGCCTTCTGTGGCGCATATACCAGGTTCATGTAGTGCGTATTATACTCTGTGTTAACATCCGCCATATAGGTTGGATCATATGCAAAGTGAGTTGCAATCTGGAGCCCTGCTTCACGGAAACTTCTGGCCATTGCAGGATATATATAGGACCGCCCGATATCGGCTGCATCAAACTCATATACCAGCTTACCTGTCTTTTTAAATTTTGGATTATTCGCAAATGGAATACTATACCGGTCTACATTGGGTAGCAGATTCCCGCCAAGTTCATGTCCTGAGCCAAGCCCTGTAGGATACCATTGAAACGTACCGCCTTGTATACCTGCATCAAAGTACGCATCAGCAAGATGTATGCTGTGGCTGATGTTATAGAAGATCGGTTTACCACAGCCGGTTTTTTTCATGGATTTCACCATACGGCTAATAAACGCGGTAACTTTCTCCGCAGCTTCCTGGTGATGTGGTTCGTTTGAAATCTCGAACGCTATAATATCCGGATCATTTTTATAGGCAATGCCCGTATAGGGGTTCACATGGTTCAAAAATTGAAACAGGTAATTCTCCTGCGCTTTTATAGCATCTTCATTTGTGAGACACGTATCTTTGCCATACTTGGTTGCAAAGCCCGGTGTTTTTTCTTCCGGCTCCGGATAACCATTGGGCCAGTATGCTATAGGAGTCAACATAAATTTCATACCTCGGTCTTTCATCTTTTTCAACATATAGTCGAAAAGTTTAAGATGTTCGTTGTTCAGTATATTTCCAACGCTGTCGCTGATCTCACAATCCCATACGTGTACACGATATAGGTCAAATCCCAACCGCGCAAAGTGGTATACATCATCATCGATAGCTTTTTCCAAGGAAATATTTTTCTTCTTTGCCGCCCGGTATCCGTGTGCAAAGGGTACGGTATAATTGACGCCAAAGGCATGCACCTCTTCATTTGTTTTTCCCCAGCGCATTATTCCGTTTTTATCAACATACACATCGTTTGATTTTTGTGCATGCGCGCTCAACACTGTTATAAAAAACAGAAAAAAAGCAACCACTATTTGATACTTCCTACGTTCTTCGCTGTTCACCTTCATATATACTTTTTTAATACACGTTATTCACCTGGCCTAATAGGAAATATCCCTTCAGACAGAATGAACAAAGTATCACTGATCATTAGATTTACTTATAACTATACTTTGTAAAGTCAATAGACTCTGTGGCGTTGCCTTCAAAATCAAAGAAGGCGCAATTCTCCCACGATGATCCGGTACCCCAAAGGTCTTTCATACCTGAGCTGATCCATGCAGGCTCCCAATAGACAACACCTTGCCCTCCGCCATCAAGCATCTCTTGCGTAAGCTTGATGAGCAAATCTGACTGGCCCTTTTTAGAAAAAGGAAATCCGGCAATAGCCGATTCATTTCCGAAGTTATTATTATAGGCATCGTCACTTCCGGTAGTCCAAGGATATGCTGTCTCAAGCATGATAACAGGCCTGCTATATTTATTTTTAAATGCCGCTACTCTATCAGAAAGTTGATCGAGTGTTACGGTTGGATGCCACAATGGATAATAAGAAAAACCGACCATGTCAAAATTAGTAACACTACCTTTTGCCATAATATTATCGAACCACCACTCCACGTTCTTGGGATCTGCAACATGAAGTATAATTTTAGTTTTTACAGATGATACTGCTGAAACTGCCTTCACTGCATCTATAGCAGCCTTCACTACCGTTCCGAATTGTTGCCATGCGCCGTTGCATACATTGCAGGCAGGGAAACCCTCGGGAGCATCGGTATAGAGCATGCCACAATTCGTTTCGTTACCAACCTGCACCAGCTCCGGCATGATACCCTGTGCATTGAGGTATTGAAGCGTTTTATAGGTATAATTATATACTGAATCACGCAACACCGTAATGTCCCTGATCTCCTTCCATGCAACCGGTATCTTTTGATTCTCCGGATCAGCCCATGTATCCGAATAATGAAAATCAAGCAGCACCGGTAAGCCCTGCTCTTTGGCAAGTCGCATCGACTTCGCTACATCAAAAAGATCATTATACAATTGAGTTCCCTGAGCGCCGTATACTTCTTTCGTCCATAAAGGGTTATGCCATAACCGTAGGCGCACCAGGTTGGTACCGTGATCTTTAAAAATCTGATATGGATTCTTTACAACACCACCATCTTTATATACACCGTTGTGATCCAACACCTGGTTTACATACGAGAGATCGGCACCAAAGTAAAAACCGGTGAGGTCACGTGGTTCTTCTCCATCCGGATCATCTATTGTCGGATCATCATCTTCCTTACAATTCACAAAAGAAAACAGACATATTGTGAGGGCGATCGCTAGCGCGCTTCTGAATTTCATCTCTTGAATACTCGTCTTTAGTTTAAATTCACTCTTATATACTTCAAGTATCGAGAGAGTTATATCTCTCATACCTGAAGTATATAGTATACTATAGATTAATTAAAGGCATTGAATCCTTGCATTGCTTTCCAGCTAAAATCAAACAGCGCAGCGTTTTCCCAACTAGAACCATTCTCCCAGTTGGTAGCAGATGCTCCATTATAGGCTGTCCAGTCAGGCTCCCAGTATACTACGCCTAATCCTTTGTTGTTGGGAATAGACTTCACCGTTGCCATCAGTTGTTCAATGAATGCTTGCTGTCCCGCTGGTGTCATGGCGTATCCGGACATCTGACTTCCGGTGCCCAGTACATTTCCCGCCTGATCAGCATAGCCCGTTGTCCATGGATAGGCCGTTTCCACTACGATACACGTTTTGCTATACCATGATGTGAGGTTGTTCAACTGATTATATACATCTGAAAAGCTTTTCCCATGCCACTCGGGGTACCAGGAGAAACCCATGATATCATATTGTATTCCGAACTTGCTGCAGCGCCAGAAAAAATTATCAGCCCATATACCCGCATAGTGTAACATCACTTTTGTATTCGGGAATACAGTCTTTACAGCATTATACCCGGAGTTGATAGCATACTCGAAACTGTTGTCCCAATTCGTGTCGCTGTCAGCAGATACTTTGAACGTTGGCCATAAAAAACCTCCGTTGATTTCATTACCGATCTGTACAATTGCAGGTGCTGTACCCTGGCTTTTTAACTGGTTCATGACATCGCTGGTATAGGACCAGATTTTATCAATCAGTTGTTGCTGCGTGAGGCTGCTCCATGCAGACGGTTTAGTTTGCGTGCCTGGATCAGCCCATGTATCTGAGTAATGCAACGTGAGCATGAACTGCATACCCTTCGCAACAATTTTCTTCGCTTGTTCCTTTACTGCTGCGAGACTACATTCTTTATGATTTGCATCGGGGTTAACCCACAGGCGCAAACGCACCAGATTTACATTCGAGCTTTTCGCAATGTCAAACACGGTACCGGCCGAACCATTCGCATAATAAAATTTACCACCGCGTTGCGTTTCAATTTTATACGCGAAAGATAAATCCATGCCCCGATACGTAAGACCACTAGCCTTTGCGTTCGCAGAGGAAGTGCCTGGTTGCTGTACTATATCCTGCTCTACCTGCCCATCTTTTACAACAACCTCTTGCTCGCAACCTGCCAAAAATATCAATGTACATGCAACCAATGCTATAGCTATATATCTTTTCATGGTTTGTTGATTTGAGGTTTAAATCATGATTAAGGTCGATGATACATGAACCTGCGCGATTCATGTATCATCAGGAATTAATTAGTTGGTATAGCCATCGTTTTGTTCGATGATGCCCCTGCCTTCGATAATCACGGCACTCGGAATCGGAAACAGAACCTGGTGCGGCTTGGCATCCTTACCACGCGCTATAGCACCCGATATAAATTTACCATGACGGATCAAGTCTTGTCTGCGAACACCTTCCGCAAATAGTTCACGGCCGCGCTCATCAAGAATTGCATCACGGAATTCATCTTCCGTCATATCTTCGAAGTCGGCAACACCGCTGCGTCTGCGCACTTCGTTCACATACGTATATGCTTCCGCAGGACCGCGTTGTTCATTGATCGCTTCTGCCACCGACAGATATACTTCCGCGAGACGGAATACAACCATATCGATTGCATACCCGGGACCATCGCCTGTGAAAGAAGTATATTTCAATGGTAGCGGACCTTTCCACCAGGTATCCGTGCGGTCTACTTCGCCCCAGTCCGCAGTATACGCATCGATGATTGCAGTTTTGCGCTCATCATCTGCTTCGAATTTATCGTAGAAACTCCACGGCATATTATAGCCACTCCATCCTCCTGCTTTACGTGTGATGTTTCCCGCCTGACGGAAATCCGAAGGAAGAACTTCTTGTATATAGTAGTTTGGCGTTGCATCGCTTGAGGGTACCGCGTAGATCAACTCATTGTTACCTTTCTTTGTAAAAACATCCGCATAGTTATCTTCGAGTGCATACCCCATACTCAAAATTTCTTTTCCGATCGCCTCAGCTTTGGACCATTGCTTTGTATGCATATATAGCTTTAGCAATACCATGCGCGCTACACCTTGCGAGACTCTCCCCCACTCGGTTGTATTTCCATTGTATTTCTCTGCGAGAAAAGGAATTGCTTCTGTCAGATCGGTCTCCATTTGTGCCGTGTATACTTCATCGCTCAAACGAGGAAGAATTTCAGTATCATTTAAAGTAGCCGGATCAAGCTTCACGTTTACCGGGCCAAAGAAATCGTATAGTATATACATGAGCCAGGCGCGCAGCACTTTCGCTTCTGCTACATATTTATTGCGGATGGATTCACTAACATCGGTCGCATTGCTGATCTTGTTGATAACATCTGTAGCCCGCGCAACAAAACGTATTTTATAGTATACCGTTTCATTACCACCCGACCACGTAGAAGGACCAAACGTAAAATTCTCCAGGTTCGGATCCCAGCCATTCAACATTTCGTCTGTGGTCAGGATGCTGCGCATCAGGTAGGTTTTGTTATCAGCATTATACAGTGAATTATACCACGTATTGTCGCCCGGATCGGCCATGCCCCAGTTCGTAGAGAACGGGCTATACAGGGCTACCACTGCAACATTGAAATCAGCTTCTGTTTTAAAGAAGTTCTCAGGACTCACCTGGGTATATACTTTCGTCTCCAGCGCATCATCACAACTTGCCAGGGGGATCAGCAACACGGCCATCACCACCAGTGTACGCATCACAGATTGCTTACTATATCGATGAATATTTTTCATACGTACGTTCATTTTAGAATTTAAGATTAACACCAAAGGTTGTGGACAATGCCTGTGGATACGGATTAACTTCCGTATACTCCGGGTCGTATCCTTTATAGTTAGAGAAGACCGCCAGGTTTTGTACATCTAAAAAGATACGGGCAGACTGAATGAATTTCTTGCTACCCCACAGTTGGTCCGGCAAGCGATATCCGAGGGTAATATTCTTCAACCGCACAAAGCTTGCTTTCTCTAAATAGAAGTCATGCGTGCCTGTAGGATTGTTGCCACTATACGGATTGCTTGCAACACCGGGCAATGTTCCGGTTGGATTTTCAGCAGTCCAGATATTCGTTACATCCGTCAGTGTATTTTGTGAATTGCTGTTTGCGATACGCAGCGGATCATAGAAACCTGAATAGTTATTAAATGCAGATTGTCCCAGGAATCCATAGAAGAAAAAATTCAAATCAAAATTCTTGTAGGACACTGTATTACCAAAACCGATATTCCATTTTGGGCTCGTGTTACCGAGGAGCACTACATCCTCACTGTTTAGTTCACCATCGCCATTGTCATCTATATACTTGATGTTACCAGGTTTTGCACCGGCCATATAGTCGGGTACATCTGCTGTGCTGGTGATGATACCATCCGTTCTCCAGCCATATACTGCATTGATGGGATCATTCGCTCCTATATATTCAGGCAATGCTACTTGCGGATTGCGCTCCACCCAATAGCTCTTGAAGGTTGAAAGATTCAGTGTGGTAGACCAGCGAAGCGAGCCGTTGTCGATGTTACGGGAAGTAACGGAAAGTTCGAAACCACGACTGCGTGTAGATCCTACGTTGGCTGCCACTTGTCCGTCAGCATTATTGGAAGGGAGTTTATTGAAGTCGAGCAGATCCTTTGCCGTGCGTTGGTATATTTCCAATGATCCGCTGATGCGATCACTCCACAAGCCAAAGTCAATACCTACGTTAATCATCACATCCGTTTCCCAGGTCAGGTTTTGATTTCCTACCTGCGCAAGGGTAACACCATTATAGTATGTATTGCCTATGAGGTAATAAAATCCGGATTCATAAAGATCCAGTGCGTTGGTTGGAGAGATACGATCGTTCCCTACAGTACCATAACCTGCACGGAGTTTCAAATCAGAAATCAGCGGAGAGCTCTTCAGGAAATCTTCCTGATTGAGGCGCCATGCTGCAGATATACCCGGGAAGAATCCGTATTTGTCTTTTGGAAATGTACTCGATCCATCACGTCTTCCGGTAAACGTAATGATATACTTATCGAGCAGTGAGTAATTAGCCCGGAAGAACTGTGATATCTTTGTAGCATTCGGAGAGCGGTATGAACTCATAATTGCCTTGTCTTTATTGGCACCTATACCAATGTTATTATAGTCCAGCGCATCGGTAAAGAAATCAACGGCCTGGAGGCTGAACGACTCCTGTATACTATTATAGTATCCGGCACCGGCCACCAATGAAAGGTTTCCGAGACCAACTTTCTTATCGTATGTGAGGTATGCTTCCGTGGTATAATTATCCAGACTACCGGAACCTAACTGCGCCATACCTTGTGGAAGCTGCGCATTTTGTACAGCACGTGGTAAATAGAAGTTACGCGTTGATGATTGTTTGTCTATACCGACTACAACATTCGCTTTCAAGGCATCTGTTACCTTAATCTCCAATGTAGGCGATGCAATGATACGGCTTGTACGTGTTTTGTCTTTTATACTCAGAAATGCCACAGGATTCGTGATCAGTGGATCAAAAGTCTTTGTATAGTTTCCGTTATTATCGTATACTCCTACCGTTGGTGAATACGCGTATGCAGATTGCAGCATATTATACTTTTCCACACCCCCGGCATTTGCCCCTGACGATGCATTCTTATTGTTGATCTGGCTTAATGTAAGATTCAGTCCGAACTTAACGCGGCCACCAAGTTTCTGTTCCAGGTTTATTCTGCCGGTATAGCGCACGAAATCCGAATTCTCTAAAATCGCTTTGTTGTTATAGTAGTTGAACGAAGTATATAATTTAGCCTTATCCGTTCCACCGGAAAGAGATATATTATGTTCCTGTATACTTCCGTTGCGCATTACTTTATCGAGCCAGTCGGTACCAACACCGGCCTGTTGAATTTGCTCGTTCGTAAATTTCGGAACGAATGCTCCTACTGAAGACGGATCTGTATTTCCATAGGGAGCAATTCCATTGTCGTATAGATATTTATCTCCCGCCAAACGGTTCTGCTGTTGCATGAACTCCGTTGCGTTCATCAGGTTGTAATAGTCTTTGGGCGATTGTATAGTATAGCTTCCGCGATACTCGGTGGTTACAGCACCTGCCTTTCCGCGTTTGGTTGTGATGAGTACTACACCATTTGCGGCCGCAGATCCATATATAGCGGTAGCACTGGCATCTTTCAAAATATCAATGGACTCGATATCAGAAGGGTTGATACTGCTGAGCGGATTACGATCTATACCACCGTAGTACCCAAGATCGCTATCCGTGAGCGAAGGTTCGGAAGTACCATTGTTTAATACCGGCACGCCATCAATAACATATAGCGGAGTATTGTTACCATTCGGAGATATAGCACCGCGTATATTCACGGTGAGTCCACCGCCCGGTTGCGCACTGCGTTGTGTGAGGTTAAGACCCGCAGCACGGCCTTGTAATAAATTATCGATCGAAGTGTTAGCAACCTGTGGAAGGTCGGCTGCTTTAACAGAAGACACTGCCCCTGAAATATCTTCTCTGCGTTGTGTTCCGTACCCGACTACAACCACTTCACTCAATGTTTGAATGTCTGGCATCAATTGGATGTTAATCGCTGTCTGGTTGTTGATCGCGATTTCTTCTGACAAGTATCCTATAAAAGAGAAGGTCAATATACCTGAAGTATTTTCCGTTTCGGGAACACTCAAAGAGTACGATCCTGTCTGATCCGTTACGGTGCCGAGGCTCGTCCCCTTCAGAAGAACATTTACACCCGGAAGCTCACTCCCGTTCTCGTCTGTAACCTTTCCGTTGATAACCTTTTGCTGTGCCTGAAGGCTATAACAGGCCGTTATCAGCATTGTAATTGTAAAGAGTAATTTTCTGCTCATACGTAGATGGTTTAATTTTCTCAACCGATTGCAATGTATATTCAAACGATTGCAAGGCTTGACACAAATCTTACAGGAATCGACAAAAAACCAACCACTGGAAGTTATAATCCTTCTTTTTGCATGAATTTTCAGTCATCCGCAACAGCGTGCAAGCGGGCGCGCAAAAAACGATTGCATCCCACTTAAAATGTAGCGTACTTCATTTCGCGAGAAAGAACTTTGCCGTATGACAGGCTCCTCTATTAAAAGATTTTCAATCAGTTTCCTGCTCCTGATCACAACCGTAGTTACGGTCGCTTTTGCGGATTCACCTTTCTTTTCCACGCTCTCCATGCGTGACGGACTTCCATCCAACATCATCAGCTGGGTAGCCCAGGATAAAAATAATTTTATGTGGATCGGCACCTCCAATGGACTTTGCCGCTATGATGGATATCGGTTTATCACTTTTAAAAAAGGAGAGGCAACGAACACCCTATCCGCCAACGAGGTGAGCTCACTGCTGGTGATTGGTGATTATCTATGGGTAGGCACCTGGAAGGGACTCTGCAAAATCAATACGACTACTTTCGAAGTGACGCGTATTGATCTTGGAAAAAATGTAGTAGTGCGCACATTATATAAAGGTACGAATGGGAAACTCTGGATCGGTACAGCCACCGGGCTCGTACAGTATACCTTGGCAGACGGAAAATATATACTATATACAGCGCGCAACAATCACCTTAGTCACAATACCATCCGCTCGATCTTTGAAGATTCGCGTGGGAACCTGTGGGTTGGTACGTATGACAAACTTAACAAGCTTGCCAAAGGGAAGAATACATTTACTACTTTCGACCTGAAAGGAAGCTATAAACCTTCGTTGAAGAACAACCTGATTTGCGGCGATATCAAACCTGCTTCGCCGTCATCAGATTCATTACTATGGATTGGAACCGAAACAGGCCTTTGTCTTTTTAACACCTATACCCATACTTTTGAGAACTTTACCGAGAAGACTATACCGTTTAGCAACGAAGTTATCAAATGTATATATCCGGATGGGAATGGGAATCTGTGGCTCGGCACCGACTTTGGACTAAATGTTTTTAATCCTGCTTCGAAAAACAATACAGTATATTTCCACAATCCGCAATTGTCGTATTCTATAGCGAACAATGTGATCTGGCAGATCTTTGAAGACACTGGCGGTGTTATCTGGTTTGTTACCTCCAATGGATTAAGCAGGCTTAACAAGTTCAGAAATTTTTATACCTATCACGAAGTATCTTACCCGATCAACAATCAAACAATAGGCAACCAGGTAAAGGCTGTGCTGGTTACACGCAAAGGAATTCTCTGGCTTGCTACACTCCATGGAGTAATCCGCTTTGACCCGGTAAAAAAAACGCGTCAGGTATTTGAGACCGGTGCTCCCGAAAATAATCGCATCCAACTCAACAATACATTTGCGCTGGAAGAGGATGACTATGGGCGCATCTGGATTGGTACTGCAGGAGGTATAAATATCTGGGATGAAGCCAAACAGAAAATGCACGCTATCAGCGCGAATGCCACCAACGGACTTACCTCTAATTATATAGCGCGCTTTACCAAAGGTACAGACGGCTCGTTCTGGGTTAGTGCATGGGAAGGTGGGCTATTCAAAGTAGTCGGAAATTTTCAGGAGATATCTTCCATACATTTTGAACTGGCCGGTGATTTTGGGTCACCTAAAAATGTAAGTGGAGCCAATGCGCTCTGGGCCTCGCATTATGCAGAGTTATTTCGTATTGATCTGCAATCGCATAAAAGCACAAGCATTCAGGCTTTCAATTCTATATCTCAAAAAAAAGATATAGCCTGCCTATACTTTTCACGAAGAGGAAGTTTGTGGGCCGGTGTTACTAATGGATTGATTGAATATAAACCACAAACCGATTCGGCTATATTTTATCCTGTGACTACCGGAAATGAAATTACGCTTGCCAGCATTACGGAAGACGCAGAAGGAAACATCTGGTGTGCTGCCAGTAATTTCATTCTAAAGTTTTCCGTGCCGGATCACCAACTTGAAATATTTCCTTTGGATAAAGATATACCGTTGAAAAATTTCTTTGACGGTTGCGTTGCCAATACACCTGAAGGTGAAATTATTTTCGGTGGCGACAATGGGTATATTACGCTTTCACCACGTGTAAAGCCGAACGTGTTCGAGCCGAATATATACATCACCGCTTTGGAGATCAACAATAAAATCATAACTACCGATGAAGCGATCGATGGCGAAGTGTTACTTCAGAAAGACATCTCCGTTACCAATGAACTGACACTGGAGTATGCGCAACGTTCCATTGCTTTTGAGTTTTCATCCTTGCATTATTGGCAGCCTTCAAGCAATGTATATGCATACAAACTGGATGGATTCGATCATGACTGGAACTATGTTTCAGGGCTGAAGAACTTTGCCGTATATTCTAACCTGTCGCCTGGTGACTATACACTTACTGTAAAAGGCACAAATAACTATGGTATATGGAGTGATCATGTAGCAACTATCCATATACGGGTGAAGCCTCCTTTGTTTCTAAGTACGGGTTTCATTGCACTCTATATATTCTTGTTGATCACAGTTACGATTGTCGCCTTGCGAACATACTCCGCCCGACTACATTTAAGAAATGAGTTAAAAATCACGCGCATCGAAAAAGAACATGCTGAAGAGATCGTACAAACCAAACAGCAATTCTTCGCGAACATTTCGCATGAACTGCGAACACCGATCAGTCTCATTCTTCCTCCTATACAGGAATTAATAAAGCGTGGCCATCTTCCGGATGATAACAGACGCCTGCTAACTTTGGCAGAAAAGAATTCACAACGTCTGCTGCGTGTCGTTAACCAGATCCTTGACTTTCGAAAACTTGAAAATGATAGTCTGCAATTAAAAGTTACTTCGTTTGACCTTGTACAGTTTTGTCGTGAGATGTATTCTCTCTTTACGGATAAAGCGAATCGCAAGGAAATCAATTTTACTTTTCACGCAGGTGTAGATGAATGCCTGGTATGGGCAGACACTGAAAAAATAGAAACGATACTCTTCAATCTACTATCCAATGCTTTCAAATTTACTCCGGAGAGTGGCGTAGTTGATCTGACCGTAGAGCTCCTTGGAAAAAACGATACGTATACCAAAGGCGCGATTGAAGTAAAGGTAACGGATACAGGTATAGGTATAGCTCCGGATGAACTTTCTAAAATTTTCGAACGCTTTTACCAAACGAATGCCGCCAAAAAACTTGAAGCAGGTTCTGGTATAGGGCTTACGCTGGTAGCAGAATACGCGAAGCTTCACCATGGAGAAATACAAGTGGAAAGTACAGTCGGTAAAGGCGCTTGCTTTACGTTAGTCCTGCCATTGGGATCACAACATTTCCCATTCGAATCTACAGATCATTCGGAAGTGAAGCTGGTTGCTGTTAAATCATCTGTGGCAGAAGATGATTCGAAAGCGTATCGTTATGGATTGGAATCGGGCAAACCGTTGGTATTGATCATTGAAGACAATCCGGACATTATCGAATTTATTCAAGTGAGTCTGAAAGAGAAGTATAATTTCGTTACGGCATTGAATGGTGAGGATGGTTTAAATAAAGCGAGCAATTTTTTGCCTGATATAATTGTCAGCGATATTATGATGCCGGTGATGGATGGGCTTTCCATGTGTAAGAAAATAAAAAGTAATCCCAAGACGACTCATATTTCCATTATTATACTTACGGCGAAAGGCTTGACTTCACAACAGATCGAAGGTCTTACCATTGGAGCCGATATATACCTTACCAAGCCCTTTGAGGTTGACTTGCTGGAAGCGCATATTGATCATTTACTAAAGCGTAAGAAAGAACTTGCAGATTATTTTAAACATGAATTGCTCGTACAACCTTCGTCAACAGCAACGGGTGAAAATGTAGATGATAAGTTCATACGGAAAGTGATGAACATCATTGAAGTAAATATTTCGAATCCGGACTTCAGTGTCGAGATGCTGAGTGATGAAGTAGGCATGAGCTCAACGCATTTATACCGCAAGCTGAAATCCACTACGCAACTTTCACCAAACGATATCATTCGTAAATACAGGATCAAGAAAGCTTCGCTATTGTTGGGCAATAAAGAAGGTAACATTTCGGAGATCATGTATGAAGTAGGATTCTCAAATCTATCTTACTTTTCAAAATGCTTCAGAGCTGAATTTGGCGTTACGCCAAAAGAGTATCAACAAAAGATGAGTAAGAACAGTATTGAGATTGATCCTATTTCCAAAGGAGATGTCTAAATTTATCTATTCGTTATTATATACCAGCGAAGACATCAAGAGATTCATCGACTCAGAATGTGACGGTGTAAGATCCACAGGTATATATTCTCTATTGAATTCATTACTCTAGCTGATAATCGTCACTTGTTCTCTGAACGAACTCGGAAGGTGTAACTCCGAAGAGTTTTTTAAAGCACTCACGGAAATATTTCAAATCGGTAAATCCTACCTCGTATGTAACTTCGGCTATGGTAAGTTGATTTTGCTCGAGTAATTGTGCTGCACGCTTCAGGCGAATAACCCGAATGAATTCGTTAGCAGATTGTCCAGTGAGAGCTTTAAGCTTACGGTATAACTGCGTGCGGCTCATCCCAACATCACGTCCCAAATCATCAACAGCATAATCTGGATTGCTCATGTTTTTTTCGATACTCTCCAACGCCTGCTGCACAAATGTTTCATCGGCGGAAGTAAGCGTTACCCGTTTCGGCTCGATTGTGAGTACTTCATTGTCCCGAAACATTTTGCGCATGAGTTCGCGCATACGCATCAGGTTGCGTACTTTCAATTGAAGTACTTTGGGATTGAATGGCTTTGTTATATAGTCATCGGCACCAGTCTCAAGTCCTTCTACTTTAAAGATCAGCGAAGTTCTTGCCGTTAACAGAATTACCGGTATATGTGAAGTCTTTACATTTGATTTCAGTTGTGTACACAATGTTATACCATCCATCACCGGCATCATCACATCACTGATCACCAGGTCCGGCATTTCTTCCAAGGCTATATCCAGCCCTTCTTTTCCTTCTGATGCCTGCAGCACTATATAGGTTCCGTCAAAAATGGATCTGATATAGGTACGTACTTCATCATTGTCTTCCACCAACAACAGTTTGGGAAGGTCCTTCAAGTTTTCCGCAATGGCCTGGGTATCTTTTTCAGGTATAAGTATAGGCTGTGGTTTAAATGTCGGATAACGATCCATACTCTCTATATCCTTAGACACCGACAGCAGCTCGGCTGCATCGAAGTGTGCAGATCCTTTAGGTAACGTTATTACAAACCGTGTGAACGAATTCTCTTCACTCTGCACCATCAATTTGCCGTGATGCATATCCACCAGACTCTTCGCCAATGCAAGACCTATACCAGTACCGGTGTGATGTTTATCTTCATCGTAGCTGAAGAACGTTTGAAATATACTATCAAAATGTTCGCGTTTGATTCCTTTACCGTTGTCTTCTACCGTAATGGAGATCTCGTCCTGTCCTTCCACGATTTGCATGGTGATCTTTCCTCCTTCCGGAGTATGCTTAAAGGCATTTGAAAGAAGATTGAACATGA
Organism: Ohtaekwangia koreensis; assembly: GCF_900167975.1. Lineage (GTDB taxonomy): Bacteria > Bacteroidota > Bacteroidia > Cytophagales > Cyclobacteriaceae > Ohtaekwangia > Ohtaekwangia koreensis. Next base: position 75,239 of record NZ_FUZU01000005.1, on the reverse strand, counting down.
TCTTTTCGAACTGATCGCGATCAAACCATGCTTTGATAATATTGGATGAAGCATATAGCGAAAAATCAATTCGCATCTGCTCTGCCAATGTATCAAACGAAAGTTTAACTTCTTTAATGAATTTGACAATGTTACCTTCGGACACTTCAAGTTTCAGATTACCGGATTCTGCCTTACGAAAATCCAATAACTGGTTGACCAGGCGCAGCAAGCGTTGGGCATTGTTATTTATATTCAATAACTGGTCGCGCGTTTCTTTACCACCTTCACCTTTATCCAGTAAACTTTGAGATGGACCAAGAATCAGTGTAAGCGGTGTACGAAACTCATGTGATATATTGGTAAAGAACTGCAGCTTGGCATAGTTAAGCTGCTCCATGTTCTCACGCTGTAACCGTTCAAGCCGGAGATCATGTTTAAAGTTTGCCCGCATCAAAACAAGTGTGCGAAAGAGGTGCAACATCCCCAATGCCAAAACAAAGTATATAAATCTTGCCCACGTGCTTTTCCACCACGGAGGATTCATTACAACCGTTACGCTACTTACGTTTCCATTCCACACACCTTCGCTGTTGGCAGCCTTTACTTTAAATATATACTTCCCTTCGTTCAGGTTGGTATAGTTTGCGTAGCGCCTCGAAGCATTGGTGTAATTCCAGTCTTTATCAAAACCTTCCAGCATATAGGCGTACCGCGTTTTCTCAGGAGCAGCATAGTCGAGTGCCGTGAACTCAAATGATATAGAGTTCTCGCTATATTCTAAAGTTACCTGATCTATAGCGGACAAAGGCTTGTCGAGAATCACCCTTCCGTCAAATTCACTTCCGGTTGGAACAGACTTATTGAAGATCAGGAAATCGTTGATAACAACTTTCGGAAAATTAGGATTGGTTACAACGACATTCGGATCAATGATGTTAAATCCTTCTGATCCACCAAAAAGCAAGCGACCCTTTTCGTCTTTATAGCTTACGTTGTTGTAAAAAAAGCCACCCGCTAAGCGATCATGATGATCGTAATGCTTTACAAACTTTGCATCCAAAGGATCTATAACGGTGAGTCCGTCCCAATGTGCCAACCAGAGTTTACCTGAATCATCTTCCAATATACTTACGATAACATCGCTGCTTGGTCCTTCTTCAATTTTATAGTATTTGAATAATTCTGTTCTTCGGTCAAACGAGTTGAGTCCGCCTTCTGTACCAATCCATAACAGTCCTGCATGATCTTCATATATAGCATTGATAAAGTTGTTGGAAAGGTTTCCCTTGATGCTATCATGTCTGTGGAATTGACGAATGTCCAACGAGTCGCCTTTTGGTTTGATCTTATATAATCCGTTACCGCGCGTACCCACCCAAAGCGTGCCGGCAAGATCTGCATGCATCACAACGAGAGGAGCTTCGCGCAACAATGCATCGCTATAGGGAGTTACCTTTCCTTCCGGTGTGATCTTGTAAAGTCCGCCACTCCACGTTCCAATCCATACATTGCCTATATTATCCTCTGTCAGCGACATGATATAGTTACTGTTAAAAGAAGGAGTAGAAAATGCAGCGTAGTGTTCAAACTTCCTTACCCGCCCTGTGGAAGCGTCTACATCATCCTGGTGAAACCGATAGACACCTGCTCCAGCAGTGCCCAACCATACATTGCCCCGTGTATCGGTATATATTGTCTGGATGAAATTCACAAAGTCATTATCATCACGATCGATGATGCGAACACGCTGAAACGTCTTCCCCTTTAATTTATAGAGTCCTCCACCGATGGTCGATATCCAGTATCCCTGATCGGTTGAACTTCGCAGTCCGGTTATAATATTTTTACCTGTATCAAAGGAATCCGTTTTGAAAGACTGAAAGTCTTTTGAGTAGCTATCAAATTTATTAAGACCTTTTTTTGTGCCCACCCAAAACACTCCACTGCGATCCAGGTATAGGGCGGTTACTGTACCGTGTGAAAGGTTTACACGCTGATCAAAGTCACCTATAAATTTTGTAAATATATTTGTAGCGGGATCGAAAAAACTGAGCCCCTTCTCAGAACCTGTGATTATATAGGGACGCGCTCCTTTCACTGCATACATGGAGCGGATAAAACTAAAGCTGCTGGGTTTATCCGGAACCTGGTAATTTGTGATCACACCATCCTGCAACTTCTTTAATCCGCGAATCGTACAGAACCATATCGCAGGCTTTCCATTAACGGGAAGCTCACATATCTTGTAAATATAGTTATGATGATATTGATTTGCGGGGTCAAGTGTATATCTATAGGTTTTAAATCTATAGCGAGATGCGACATCTTTTGAAACTTTTTGCAAACCATTTGCTGTAGCGATCCATAGTTCCTTCGAAGAAGAAAGAAAAATATCGGTAACTATACTTTGGGCAAGCGAAGTGGTGTCGTTGGGTGTAGAAAAAAAAGATGCGAAGTTTTTATTTTCTGGGTCAAATACATTTAGGCCGTTCTCTGTACCAACCCACAGATTTCCATACTGGTCTTCACCTATGCAATTGACATTGTTGTGTGAAAGACTTTTTGCATCACCTTCGTGGTGACTGAACTGTGTAAATATATCTTTGTTTTTATCATAGCGGAATAGTCCACCCATGTGTGTACCCACCCACAGGTATCCTTGCTTATCTTCGTAGATCGCGGAGATCTTGTTACTCTTTATTTTATTGGGAGCATTATCAGAATGGTATACAACGGTGGAGTAGCCATCATAGCGGAGTAAGCCCGACCATGTGCCTATCCACAAAAAACCTTCGCGATCCTGAAGGATACAATTGATTGAACTTTGAGACAATCCAAGCTTCTCAGGAAGCTGATCGAAGATGATTTCTTTTTCAGGAAGTCCGGACGGTTGGGCAGCAGCAAATCTTATAAGAAAGAAAAGAATTACTACTGTCCAATATCGTCTCCGAACATCACACATGCTATATATTATCTTCCGAAATCATCCTGCACACGCACGATGTCATCTTCATCTGAAGGATGATTTGCATCGGTATGTTGCCAGATCTCGGAGATCATTCCCCATCCTTTTAAACCTACCAGTCTATGACGTTGTCCGCAATTCAACCGGATTATTTCTCCAATCTCAAGCGAGCGAAGTTCACCTTCTTTATCTGTTTCACTGGTAATAACACCAGCTTCTCCTGCTACAAGTTTCCAGATCTCTGCACGTCTGTGGTGATATTGCCACGACAAACGCTTGTCGGGTTGTACCATTAGAATTTTAGGACTTAACTTTTCGCTGATCTTCAAATCATTTACTTCGATGCCTGGGAAAAAATGACTGGCGAATTTCCGTGCCTGTGTTTCATCAATAACAAAGAAGCCTCCCCAAGGGCGTTCAAAATCCTTTGCCACTACCTTTAATCCCAATTGATCCAGGTAGGATTGCACGGTGTTGAAAATCTGTTGCTTTGAGTCTGTGTTTGAAAAAGTTACCATGTGGGTTATTTAAAACATTAGATGTAATCAGCCGGAAATATCGGCAATCGAAAATTAATTTCGTACTGCATCTTTTGTTTTCATATAAATCTTCATTTCAACAAAGGCTTACCAGGCAGATACATATTCTGAATGTCACCTTCGAAAAGTGAATACTTGTCTTCAAAAAAAGTGACAAAATCTTTGGCGGAAGCATGGCCGGTATAGGGAGCATAGTGATGCTTGTCGCTCGCATTGCGCCATACCATAAAATAAGCAACCTGTATATCACTATTTGCTTTTAAGGGGTTGAGTATAACTTGTGTGAACCATTGCGAATTGGTCACTCCTTCCAAACCTGTTTCCGTAAGCGCAGCTACTTTATTTTTTTCCTTTGCAAGGGTAGATATAGTTCGCATCACCGTAACAAAATCCTGCTGTTGTTCTGAAATTGATTTCCGGTTCCACGTAACGCCTACATCCATATAGTCATCTAGGCCTAGTAAGTCTACATACTCATCGCCCGGATATGCATATAGATATGATTTCTGTGCATCCTCTAATTTCATTCTGCTCCTGTCGGGCGAGAATGCATAAATGATGTTATGGAGATTTTTCTTATCACGCAGATAGGTTACTGTAAATTTCCACAGCGCTATATAGTCCTTTTCCGAACACACACCTTTTCCCCACCAGAACCAACTGCCATTGTGTTCGTGATAAGGACGAAAGATGATTGGTATATCTATAGTTCCATCTTTACAGTTCTTCAGAAAATCTGCGACAGCATCCAATTGTGTGAGGAAGTATGCATGCTCTTTTCCTCCCGGTAAAATCTCACTTACTGCCTGCACAGTATCCCATGCGTTGCGTCTGGTAACAGGGTTATCAACATGCCATGATATTGTGTTGATCCCACCGCGTTTATATACATTCCGGATCCACTCATGCAGTTTATTCTGATAGGGAGCATCGCTCTTTTTACCCAGATTGCCGATGTCCCATCCATGTATAGCAGGGTACTGACCGCATACGTCTTTCACATCCGACCGGCCCTGTTGTCCTTTCCATCGAACGCCATAGGCGTCACTGTCCTGGTGGCCAAAGAGAATTCCCTGACTGGAGATTCTTTTCAAGTTTACGTAAAGCGTTTTTGTTTGTTCTGTAGCGCGCTTGTCAATCAACTCTTGTGCTGACAGTAGCAACGAACCTGATACCAACGCCAAACAAATCAATATTACTTTCATAGCCCTAATTCTACTTTATTATAACAATTATACTAAAAATCGATGCTATAGTAACATCTATAGCATCGAAAAAAAGAAGCACCGTTAATTTAAAAGGCATGACTCCCGACTAAAATATCAGCGAAGTGTTAAAGCGCTTAGTTTTATTACTTCCTCCTAACGGAATTACCAATAGAAGAACGATCAATTTGGAATGACATACATATCAGGTAATTCATTTTGCAATAATGCTTTTGGCTTATTGGTAAAGTCAACAAAATCAGAGGCATTTGAAGATGAAGATACAGGAACAAAATAATTATCGCCTCCATTAACCCAAAACATAACAAAGGCTACTTCAATGTCATTTGCAGTAAGAGCATTATATACATAGTTTGAAAACCATCCGGTTATCGGTGTAGTGGATGGTGTTATCTGGTAGCCGGTTTCAGACATCGCTGCGATTTTTGTTTTTTCAATTGCCAAATCGGATACGATTTTTAACTTTTTATTGGCGAGGTCAGATCCTGCTTGTCCTTTGCCTGTGCTCAGGTCGCCATAATTATCCATACCCAGAATGTCAACATAATCATCACCCGGATATCGACTTAAATACTTATCCTTTGTATCATAACTGTTATCTGGTGACATCGCATATAAGACATTATGTACACCTTTGGTATTTTTTAAATAATCAACAGTAAAGCGATATGCTGTTTTATATTCATCGGCTGTACAAAACTCAGCTCCCCACCAGAACCAGCTGCCATCATACTCATGGAATGGTCTGAATATTACCGGAATCAATTCTCCGTTTGCTCCTTTCAGGCTGCTAAAAACAGATGCAACTTTATCTAATTTCTTTTTATACCATTCATGATTCTCTCCTCCTGGCAAAATACTTTTGAATGCTTTTGCTTTCGCATCAGCAGTCATGTCAGATACATAAAATGATTCTTCCTTATAGGGTTCCCGCAGGTGCCAGCAAAAAATATTTATCATCCCATTGTTATACGCTTGCTTAACATTGTTGATGATCTTCTCTTCCTGTTGGAAAAACCAATTATCGCTTTGGCCTGTATTATTCTTATCTGTAATAAACATAAAATCTGATCCCAGTAAAGCAGGATCGTTACCGGTTGTCTTTTTTATATCAGATATATCTCCAGTATTTTTATAGAATCCATCAAACGCGTCTTGCTGGCCAACAGCAAAACTGGTTTTAGCCATTACTTTTAAATTATAGAACAATGCGACTGTTTCGACTGTCGCATTTTTGTCAACCATATACGTTGTTACATTTTGCTTGGTTAGCGATGCCGGGTTTTCAGGTTGGGGCATAGCGTCAGTTTCCTTGTCTTTCGAGCAAGCGAAACAAAAAAACATTGAGATTACCCAAACTGCAGCTAATTTGTTTTTCATCTTATAAAAAATAATTCAACATCTATATTTATAAAATCTATACTCTCTATTGCATAAATAATTTACCTCTTGCAGCACTTGTTGTTGATACAATCAACACTTCGGGTGCGATGATATGTTTAAGGATATATGCAATGAACCCCAATTCTCCGTCAATAGAGAGAGGGAGAGAGTTAGAGAGAGAACTATATATATAAACCTGCAGAACGCAGTCCCGCAGGTTTATAGTAATCTATTTTATCAAGATCACATCATCTATATAGAAGGTTTCATCCTGATCATCCGGTCCTTGAATCCTCCATCCAATCTGGTTCCATGATGTAGTATTATTTTCACCAAAAATTTTCAAACTGCTTACCTGAAGTTTATAGTACGTCCATACGTTAGCAGGTACAGTAATTTTCTTAAAATCATCAAATGTATTGAAGGTTCCTGGCTGGGCCGAAGACCACACGTATAGCGTATAGTCTTTTGATGCACCTTTCAACCAGAACGACAGATATTTATAACCGTCATTCGATATATTATCCCAACCAAATCCATCCTGACTCCAGTTACCTTTAGCATATCCCAAAGACAACGAAGCGGTTCCTGACTTAAACTGCGTTGTACTAATAGATGAAGGTCCCCATGATGCATTCTGGAAAGCATTACCTGAAGGATTTATACCATAATCGTCCGTAAATAATTGCACAGCATTATCTATAGCCACAAATGATTGTGTAGTTGTCGCAGGGCCAGCAGCATTCGTAATTGTTAAGGTAGACTCATAGAAACCCGGATCAGGTTGTGGAAATTTTACGGTGAGCGTTGTCGCACTTTTATTAACGACTTCAAGCTCTGTAGTCGTCCCGGTAAAAGTAACTTTCGTTACATCGTCCAGGTTTTTACCCGTCAGTATAATTTCAGTATCCTTCTTGAAGTTGTAGTCCGAAACATCATTTATAGTTGCTAATCCCAACACAGTAAATGGCACTGTAAATATTTTACCGGAAGCATTCTCAAAAATGATATTCTGTTGGCCAGGAACAGCATCAGTTGGTACTCTGAAAAGAATGGCTCCATCTGTGTTAAATGTTGAAGTAAAGCTGGCAGGAACGCTTCCATTTTCAAACGTAATTTTCTGAATGTCTTTTAAGCCTGCGCCCGTGACAGTCAAAAGAGATTTAGCAGCCGCAGACTCCGGTGAGACATGCGCAACAGATGGAGAGACTTCATCGTCTTTACAGGAGGTCAAGTACAATGCTCCTGCAAACAACACCATCGTGAATATTATATTCAGATAATTTTTCATAGTTGATATTTTAACTTTCGAAAAAGGTTTATTGATAATACGGAACAGCAGGTTCTCTTAGCATAGGACTAGCTGATAAATCTGTTTGCGGAATAGGCAAGAACATTTGATCAGGAGAACTTAATATGATTTTTTCACTTTGAAGTTTACCATTGAAGTCATACGAGCCTCTCTCTTGTTTCTTTATTATCTCCTTAGCATTATTAAATCCCTGCCGCTGAATGTCAAACCAATAGTCGCCTTCAAAGGCAAACTCATGTCGGCGTTCCATCAATATATCATCCTTGGTTACTGATGTTAAATCTGGTAAGCCAGCTCTCTTTCTTACATCGTTTATGGCTTTTAATGCGGCTTCATCACTGGTAGACGCATCATTACCCAGAATTGCTTCTGCATATATCAATTCAATATCTGCGTATCTGAGTATATATGTGCAGATGTCTGTTGAAGATCCATTTACATTCTCTCCGTTAGAACCTGGGCCAACAACATATTTCATTGCGTTTGCACGTGAGCCATTTTTTGTTTTGAAGGCGTCATCACCACCTATAGATGTAGTATCATAGGTATATCCGTTAGGGAAATTTATATTTGTCCAATCCTTTCTGAAGAATCCGTGCTGCATGATTGACCAGTCTTTTCTTTTATCTAACGGATCGTATGATTTTATTAAATCTATAGTAGGAATTACAGATCCATAACCCGCACCCGTTGTTGGTTTTAACAAAGCCTGTGTTCCACAGTAAGCTTGAATTGGATTTCCAATTGAATATCCGCCCGCTGCGGCCCATTGCCAAGCAAATAATGATTCAACATTATTGTTTGCCTTTGAACTCGTAAACATTTCATAGTAGTCTGGGTAAAGTGAATATTTTTTAGAATCAATTACTAACCCGGCTTTGATTTTAGCATTTGCGTAATCTCCCATATACAGGTAAACTTTAGCCATCATACCAGATGCTGAGAGACTTGTAACTCTCCCTTTCTGACTAGCCTCACTTGCCAGGTTCGCTTCAGCATACTGTAAATCTTCCAATACATATCTTAATACATCAGCCTGTAGATAACGAGGTGAATTAAATACACCCGAAGAAGCAAAAGCAACAGGGTCGTCAACAATAGGTACAGCACCAAAGGCTCTGGCAAGAAAGAAAAAAGCAACCCCTCTCATAAATCTCGCTTCAGCGATACCCTGGATCAGGTAAGCCGGATCAGACACGTTTGCCTTCTTCTGTTCAAGTGTTTGAATTAATGAACTTGAAGCACCAACAACAGAATATAATGAAGCCCAGCTGGAAGCAACCAAAACATCACTACTTGTAAACGTGAACTTATTGTATACTAAACCTCCATAATTGGGGTCGTTAGCGGTGAGCATATTACCGCCTAGTGCTTCACCTATAGCATGGAAAGCTTTATCCTGATAGTCATACCAAACCTTATTATATAGTAAGCCAGTGGCACCATTTACCTCTATAGCTGAGTTATAATAGTTTTCTTCTGTCGGGTTATTCTGTGAAGGTCTCTCCAGGAAAGACTCGTCACAAGATGTTACCACAAAGAACAGTGATAACGTTAATATATATATATACTTCATTTTTTTATATTTAAAATGTTCTTTAGAATACAAAGTTACCTCCGATGGTAAATGTTCTTGGATTCGGATAATGCCCATCATCAATGTTCATATTGAACACGTTATTATTATAAGCACCAATCTCAGGATCATATCCTGAATACTTTGTAAATGTTTTCAGATTTTGCGCAGATATATAAACGCGTGCAGATGTAAACTTTGTCTTGTTTAAAAGAGTGCCTGGGATATTATATCCTAAACTTACATTCTGAATTCTCAAATAAGAACCACTTTCTACATATCTGTCGGATAACCTTCTATTGTTGTCATTCCATTGATTGTAGCGAGGAATACTTGCATCCGGATTTTCAGCAGTATATCTGTTCAACACATCAGTCGACTGATTCAAATAAGAATTATAAAGACCTTCTGTAAGACGTTTTGTATAATTCAGGATTTTAGCGCCATAGCTTCCCGTGATCAGTATAGACAGATCAAAATTCTTGTAGTTTACAGTATTGGTCATTCCATAGGTAAACTTTGGAATAGGGCTACCTATATTTGTTAAATCAAGGGAATTAATTAAACCATCACCACTCACGTCCTTAAAACGAACATCACCCAAGTATATACCTTGTGGGCCAACCGCTAATTGATTATTACTGTTTGCCAAACCAAATGCATCCAATTCTCCTTGCGTACGGAAGAGTCCATCTGTTTTTAAACCATAAAACGAACCGACTGCCTGACCCGAGGGAGAATTCGTTACCTGAATTGCATTTCCGTATTCTCTGTATGCTGGTTGTGGTACACCACCATTATCGTTCAAAACGTTTTTATAATGTGTGAATATGAAATTGGTTTTCCATGTAAGATTACCTTTTGTAATGTTGTTCGTAGTTAAAGATATATCTATACCGGTATTAGTCATTTTACCTGCATTTGTAACCGGAGGCTGCACAGGGTTATATGTATTACCCGAATTAAGACCACTATATACAGGAAGTTTGGCTTGCACCAGCATTTTTGTAGATACCTTTTGATATACATCTACACTAAGGTCAATAATGCCACTTAGCACGGTGGCGTCAATCCCCACATTTTTAGTCACTACAGACTCCCACTGTAAATTGGGATTACCCACATTGAAGTTCTGAGCACCGTTTCCAAATGGACTGATTGCAACTAATGATACATTCGTTGCGTAAGCGTTATTCTGATTGGCCGTATTAGAGTTTCCAACAGATCCTATCCCTGCTCTTAACTTTAAATGATTTATAGCTGGAATGTTTTTAATAAATTCTTCTTCAGAAAGTGTCCATCCTGCAGATACTGCCGAGAACACACCCCATTTTTTGTTAGGACCAAAAGAAGAAGAACCATCTCTTCTGATAGAACCAGAGAGAGAATATTTACTATTGAATGAATAGAGCGCTCTTGCAAAATAGGATTCATAAGCAGTAAGATATTTACCTCCACTTATAGTTTGGTTGGTGGCGGAGCCAGCGTTTATAGACTGCAAATTATTTGTAAGATTCTGTCTTGATGTAGTGATCTGGTCAAAATTGCTTAGGGTGGATTCATGACCAACTACCGCATTTACATAATGCTTGCCAAATGTTTTATCAAAGGTCAGGTAGTTTTTTAAAGCCCAAAACAATGCTGTTGTTCTGTCTTCAACTAGTTTGCTTGGGGATAATATAGTTGCTCCTGTAGCTGTATTCTGTACGAGCGGTTGAAACGCTGAATTTTGACCAAGGTTAAAGTCATAATTTATTTCATTTCTAAATGTAAATGACTTTAAGAAATTAATGTCGGCATAAAGTGCACCAAACGCTTTATACTGTATCGCTTTAACATTTCGCATAGTAGCCATCGCTACGGGATTGTTGGGGTTACCAAAATTACTACCCCCTATATTTGATACTGAAGCGAATTGTCCATCTAGTCCTCTTACAGGTGCTGCGGGACTATTGTAAACTGCCAAACTAATAACCGCATCCGATCCATCGGTTAACGTAATTTTCTGATTTGATTTTGAGACATTAAGATTAATACCGGTTTTAAGCCAGGGCTTTACCTGCTGATCTATACCGAGTTTTATATTAAACCTTTCGAAGTCAGAGCCAATTACAATCCCTTCATTCTTATAATAATTAAAGGAAGTATAGTATGTAGTTTTGTCTTTGCCGCCTGAAAAAGATAATTGATGATTTTGAATTGATCCTTGTTGAAAAATTTCGTCTTGCCAATCTGTTCCTCGCCCAAGAAGAGATGGATTCTTAAATTCAGCTAATGTATCCAAAGTACTACCTGCAGCTCTTATTTCGGGTACCAGTGAGTTTTGATAGCCTGCATACTGCTTCAAATCCATTAAACTCAACTTTTTCCTCAGGTCCTGTACACCATAGTATACATCGTATGTAATTTTTGGTTCACCGGCCTTGCCAGACTTTGTTTTAATTAAAACTACTCCATTTGCACCCCTCGCACCATATATAGCTTGTGCTGATGCATCTTTTAAAATATCTATAGATTCAATGTCATTTGGATTAATGGCAGCTAACGGACTCTGTACATTTTGTCCTGCCATTCCTCCAAGTTGGTCTTGCGATATACTGCTTCTGCTTCCATTTAAGATCACGCCATCCACTACATATAGCGGCTGGTTGCCATTAACAGAAGTGATTCCTCTTACATTTATGGAAATACCTCCTCCGGGCTGACCTCCATTACTAGTTACTGTTACGCCAGCGAGCTTGCCTTGTATAGCCTGATCTATACCTGCAACAGGTAAGTTTTTAATATCTTTTTCAGATACGGAAGATATAGATGATGTGACGTCCGTCTTTTTAACAGAGCCATAACCAATTACTACAACTTCATTCAAAGTAGATATGTCTTCTTCCAGTACAACATTGATCACTGTTTGATTGGCTATAGCAACTTCCTGTTGCTTGTAGCCGATGAAACTGAATTGAAGTACGCCACTCTGCGGACCGTCAATCGTATACTCACCGTCTGCATTGGTAACTGTACCGATCGTTGTTCCCTTGATCAAAATATTGACCCCTGGCATCGACTGACCTCCTGCGTCTTTAACTACTCCGCTCACGGTGTTGGTCTGTGCGTATGCAAGCTGCCCCAGCAGGAAGAAGCTTGCCAGCAACCAGCTGAGCCGGATCACATTGCCTGGTAATAATTTTCTTTTCATAAAGGTGTTATTAGGTTATAGAAAAATTTTCAAGAGTGTAAACAGGATGATCAGTACTATCAGTCCGAAAAATGCTTCGAGGAAAAAGAGCACTCTGACTTTACGCAGGTCCTTTTCGGTAGATCTTTTCTGGATGAATAATACTTTGGCAATCCAGTTCAACATGGACTCTTGTAGGTTAAATCGGGATGAAAGTTGAGGGTTAAATGCGGATCAAGAGGGTGGTAAATCTTCCAAAAACGCAGGACAAACGTTTCCAGATCAGCGCTGTACGCTAACGTGTGCGTAAAATTGTAAAAATGATGGCTTTGAATCCTTTTCTGAGATTCTTAAAACTTAAGAAGATAAAAGACACTATTTTTGCGGTACCAATAGAGGTTCGCCTTCCTGCTTCATCCCGGAAACCGAGGATAATCTCATTGAAACATTAAAAATTATTCAGCAATGCAAATCACTAAAAACAAAGTAGCTGCGATCCACTACACACTTCGCGACAATGAAGGAAACATTATCGATACCAGTGATGGTCGTGATCCTCTAAATTATCTGCACGGTGCAGGAAACCTGATAGCCGGAATGGAAGAAGGACTGGAAGGAAAAAGCAAAGGCGATAAACTTCAATTGAAAATCGAGCCGGCTAAAGGATATGGAGAAAAAGATCCTGCTATGATTCAGGAAGTGCCACGTTCTGCGTTTGGCGACCAGGATGTACGCAAGGGCATGAAGTTCTCAACCAACCATGGCAATGTTGTTACAGTTACAGAAGTAGGTTTAGAATCTGTAACAGTGGATGCTAACCATGAATTGGCTGGCGTTGAACTTAACTTCGATGTTGAAATTGTAGATGTTCGTAATGCTACAAGTGATGAGATTTCTCATGGCCACGTGCATGGCGCAGGTGGACATCAGCATTAATATATAGCTTTGACTTATGGGCTGTGAGTTTCGAAAGAGGCTCACAGTTTTTTTTGATCTATACCTCAGTCAAGGTGTAGTTCTTTGCGCACTTTCTTGGTGAGCTTCATTTTCTTCAATTCGTAAGATTGACGGATATAGCTTTCCAGTTCTTTCGGTTTAAGCTTCTTGATATCGGTTAACGATACCCACTTGGCGCGTGCCATATAAGGAGCTGGTATGAATCCTTCCTGTGAAGCTAGCTCTTCAAAATCTTCATCTGGCACTTTAAATGAAATTCGGAGTGGACTTTCCATGGAAGAAACGCAAAACATTTTCCCTCCTATACTAAAACAAAGATCGCTTCCCCACTTAATATCTTCAGTAGCGGCTGGAAGAGAAAGACAGAATTTGCGCAGCACTTCGATATTCATGGTTGTTGAGATTATTACTCGTGGATCTCTCCGATAAAAATATAGGTGTATACACGCTGTGCATACACCTATATAATACCTGTTTCTTATTTATAATAAGTCACTTCAACTCTAAAGCGCGGATCTATAGCGCCCAGTCTGTCGAAAGCTGATTTCGAAATCTTGATCACTACTTTATCGGTTAAAGCTGTATCCGGAAGTTTACCCATCACGCGTACAAATACTTCGCGGTTATTCAATTCGTTTCTTACTTTCAGAATTGTTCCTACCGGAGCCGTGCGATGTAGTGCGAGATACTTTCTGTTTCCGTCTGTTCCTTCAATCAACTCGGCTATACCTTTCTCTAAAATTTCATCACCATTCTTTACAGACTCGGAGATACGTATAGTTTCAGTTGTTGGATTTCTTACAGGCTCCTTCACAGGAGCATCATTCTTCACAGGAGGCGGATCGTTCTTAACCGGTTGTGTAGTAGTAGTAGTAGTGGTCTGACGTGCTGTAACAACAGGTTGTTGCGTTGTTACCGAAGTATCTCTTCTCACCGGAGAAGTACCTTGCGCAGGCTGCTTCACATTAATAGTCTGACCAATATCAAGTTCATTACTCTGAAGATTGTTCCACTCTTTTAGTTGTTGAACCGTGATATCATATTTATTCGCGATGGAGTAAAGCGTTTCTTTTGGTTCTACTGTATGTGTACCGGCTGCATTTGTAACCGCTGGGGTTGATGTGGTTGTGGACTGATTTGCAGGTGTACTCGCGGTATTTCTTTTTTTGATCACGATCTCCTGTCCAATAGTAAGGGAGTTGTCCGCGAGATTATTCCACTGTCGGATATCCTCTACCGAAACACCATATGCTTTTGAAATGGAGAACATTGTTTCTTTAGCAGCTACTACGTGAATAATTCCTCCGGTAGTTTTAGCAGCCGTGTTGGATGCAGTACTCTTCGCCGTATAAGGCACTTTAAGAATTTGTCCGATAGACAAGCCTGCGCTTGCCGCTGGATTGTATTGGACAATAGCGTCCACGGTTGTGCCATAGCGCTTCGAAATACCATATAGTGTTTCCTTCTCACCTACCTGGTGAACAACGAAGATTTTTCCATTTACAGTTTCAATGCCCAGTGAGTCCTGAGCGTGCGGCTGAAAAAATAAAGCACCCGCGTATATCAATACATTCATCATAAAAAATAACTTATCAGCTCACGTTTATTCTTCACGAAAATTACGCATCCTGAGAGGATGAAAAAAGTATCCTGGCCGATTCCTTTTAAGGACTCATCCAGTTTTTCATGCAGCAGTGTCTCTCCTGCATGTGACAATACTAACAAATAATTCGCCAGATCATTTTCCTTCGTGTAATACGAGATCAAAATCTTTGAATCATGCTCCAAGTACTCCAACGCAACAACCGGCATTAAATTTAGTCTGCTCTCTAAAAATGTTTTAACCGTACTGAAATGTGCAGTTCCTTCATAATAAAGTGACGGCTTCAAAAACGGGTCTGCTAATTTTACAGACGATGGCTGCGGGGCAGATTGCGTTGACGGAATCTCCTTCCCTGAAAGTAAATCAAGCACCACATCCTTCGTTCCCATTTTCGTGGAGATACCCAATACGTTACTTCCCTCGATCGATGAGATCGAAAAATCATTATTCCACCAAAGTAATTTCAAATCACTTGCTGAGTAAGCAAGAATTCCTTTCTTGTCAGGGTTGCTCGTATCAAGATAAATTGTAAAGAGAATGATGCCGTGTGCTGCTGCGTTGAGGTTAATCCACCAGGGTTCCTCCAACATCACATCTTCCCAGCGAAATGTATCCTGTACATATTGCCATGCAGAAAACATAACCTGACGTTGCTCGTGGTTGCGCACTTCTATCAGCATCGTTTCTTCTTCCGGCAACACTACTGTATTCCAGATGATGCCGTTGAAGGTATGCGAAAATTTATATTTCAGTTTTTGTATCAACTTCTTAGTTGGTGAACATCCCAAATCGCAAGGTTTTTCAAAATGCCCTGGTTATTTTAGTGCAAGTATAAAAAGATTGATCTTTGGATCGGAAAATAAATTCATGAAGAGCCTGCCCGTATTCCTGCTTTGCTTTATCATGCTTTCTGTTTCGGCTTTTGCCCAGAAGAAGGTGATGATAATGGAGATCAAAAATGAAATTGATCCCCGCATGACGCGCTACGTTGAGCTCGCCCTGAAGCATGCTGAGGAAATAAAAGCTGACGTTGTCATCATCGAGATGGACACCTACGGTGGTGTGCTCACCGATGCAAAAGATATCGTTGACAAGATCATGGCGTTTAAAATTCCGGTTTGGGTATTCATCAACTCAGATGCTGCTTCCGCAGGAGCATTGATCTCCATTGCATGTGATAGTATTTATATGTCACCGGCCGCAAGCATTGGTGCTGCTACCGTTGTGGATGGCAGTGGTGGCAAGGCTCCTGATAAATATCAATCCTATATGCGCTCGATCATGCGCGCTACCGCGGAAGAAAATAAACGAGACCCGCGTATTGCAGAAGGTATGGTAGACGAAAGCGTTGTACTGGACAGTATAAAGAAAGAAGGGCAGATCATTACTTTCTCAACATCGGAAGCGATCAAATATGGTTACTGCGAAGCAAAAGTTGAGTCTGTAGAAGAGATCCTTAGCCGGAATAAAATTACAGGCTACACCATCGACCGTTATGAACTTAGCGCTACAGATAAAGTTATTACCTTCTTTCTAAATCCTTTCATTAGTGGGCTTCTCATTCTTGTAATCATTGCAGGTATATATTTTGAAATGCAAGCACCCGGCATTGGCTTTGCAGGTGCAGCCGCTCTTGTCGCCCTGATCCTATACCTGGTGCCTTACTATTTGAATGGCTTGGCTGAGCATTGGGAAATCATCGCGCTCTTTGTCGGGCTCGGATTAATTGCAGTTGAAGTATTTATACTTCCAGGCTTTGGTGTTGCAGGTGTTGCCGGCATTACACTTATTATCGGATCGCTCGTGCTGATCATGATCAACAATGACGCTTTCGATTTTGAGTTCGTGCACATGAACGATATACTGCTTGCCCTCACCGCTGCTATAGGAGGAATACTCGGTGGTACAGTGCTCTTGTTTGTTGGAGGAGCGAAACTCGTCAACACACGGATTTACAAACGCGTTGCATTAACCGATACACAAGAAAGTTCCCAGGGATTTACCGCCAGCTTCAAAGAACCGATGAAGGGAAAGCAAGGTATAGCACATACTATATTACGCCCTAGCGGGAAAGTAATGATCAACGATAAACTCCATGATGCTTTTACGCGTGGAGAGTATATAGAAAGAGGTGAAGCGATTGAAGTGGTCGATGATGAAACTACATCTTTAAAAGTAAAAAGAATATCTGCATGAGAATTTTAGGAGTTATACCAGCTCGTTATGCCTCCACACGTTTCCCCGCGAAACCATTGGTAGACATCGCTGGTAAGTCGATGATACAACGTGTATACGAGCAGGTAAAAAAAGCATCGGGCATTTCAGCCGTTGTCGTTGCAACCGACAATACTATAATTTTTGATCACGTTAAAAGTTTTGGTGGAGATGTATGCATGACCAAGGAAAGTCATGTGAGTGGAACTGACCGTTGTTTCGAAGCATTGTCGCTTCAAAAAGATATATATGATTATGTGATCAACATTCAAGGCGATGAGCCTTTTATACAGCCATCACAAATTGAACTGCTCGTATCGCGACTCAACGGTAAAACAGAAATAGCCACGCTCATTAAAGCCATTGACAATGCAACACAACTGTTCAATCCGAACCTTGTAAAAGTTGTGATCAGCAAACTGAATGAAGCATTATACTTTAGTCGCGCTACCATTCCGCATCTTCGAAATATACCAGAGGCAGAGTGGCTGACGAAGCATACATTCTATAAACACATTGGCATGTATGCCTATCGCGCAGATATACTCCAGCAACTTACCATACTTCCTGTTTCGTCATTGGAGAAAGCAGAATCATTGGAGCAGTTGCGCTGGCTGGAAAATGGATTTAAAATTATGGTTGCCGAAACCGCGGAGGAGACAGTAGGGATTGATACACCGGAAGATCTTAAACATGCCCTTAATCTCATAACCTCACATGAATTGTAAAAACTGTGACGCTGCTATAGCAGGAACGTTTTGTTCTGCCTGTGGACAGAAGTCTGATACGCATCGTATCACCATCCCTCATCTTTCGCATGAACTTATCCATGCAGTTACTCATGCCGACAAAGGATTTTTTCTGTTGATGAAAGACCTTGTTGCAAAACCTGGTATAGTGGCACTGCAGTATATAGAAGGTAAACGGAAAAAGTATTTTAACCCGCTGAGTTTTATAGTAATCACCACGGCATTCTCAGCCTATATCGGCTACAAAAGTGGCTACTTTGAAGCGCTGACATATCCGAATTCTGCGAAGCAACCTCCCCTTCCCTATTATCGGGAGAGTATGCAATTTATGGTCGAGCATGGAAAAATGCTCGGTCTTATATTAATTCTGCCGCTGCTTGCCTTCTTCGCCTGGATCTTCTTTAAACGCTCACGGTATAATTTTGCTGAAAGCTTTGTGCTTCATTCCTTCGTGATCGGACAAACCAACATTCTACGGGTTGTGATATTTATACCTGCTTTTCTGGTTGCACCGCACACCATCGGCTTAAACGAGATGATCTTCTCGCTGGTATTTCAACTATACCTCATCATTGCTTACAAACAATTTTACAAGGGAAATCTCGCGCTGGTTATTTTCAAATCGTTGTTAATACGAATACTCTTTATTGTATTCTATTGGGTTTTGATCTGGACATTTGTTGCCACGATGCATACGATAGCCGGATAGCTATAATATTTACCGAGTTACTCCCATCACGACACGCAGCGAATTGTAATCAGCATCCGATGCTTTAACGAAGCCTTCGGTGCCGTATAGTTCGAGTAGAGTTTGTTTCCCTTTCGCTTCGCTCGCCAGCTTTACTAAGGCAACGTATAGCTTTCGGGCTGCTTCCGGATCAAAGTTCTTAGAGAACACGATTGGATCATTGGGTATAGCATCTGTCTTTACAAGTGTAATCACTTTCTGCTCTACATCCGGATATTTATCCTTGATGCGAACACGGGCATCGCGTAAGGTTCCGTCTGTTGCCGGTGGCGAATAAAATGCGGCACCCGCATCGACCTTACCTTCGTATACCAGCTTCACGACTTCATCATGTTTCTTGGCAAAGATTTCTTTGGAAGGTTTCACATTATTTTTCTCCAACATTTTTTTAGGGTATAAATATCCAGATGTTGAAAGTTCGTCCGTATAGGCAATTGATTTTCCCTGCAGATCTTTAATAGTCTTTATACCCGAAGAGGCA
This sequence comes from Ohtaekwangia koreensis, assembly GCF_900167975.1. Taxonomy (GTDB): domain Bacteria; phylum Bacteroidota; class Bacteroidia; order Cytophagales; family Cyclobacteriaceae; genus Ohtaekwangia; species Ohtaekwangia koreensis. The sequence continues at coordinate 56,332 of NZ_FUZU01000005.1, read as the reverse complement.
CGCGTCAGAATCTGTCCGTAATACACCGAATGGCCAAATCGTACGGTGCGAAGTTTAACTACTGCGCCATGCTTCTTGTTGGCAAGTATATAACTCTGGCTGCTCATAATAGCAAAGCATGAACCATCCGCGCCAAAGTAATCAACCATTTCATCGTACGAAGAAGGTATAACCATCTTGATGGAAAGGCCTGTCTCTTTTTCCAGGAAGTCTTTAATGAACGTTCCATTCTTATTTAACAACTCCGCAGATATAGATGGTGTCAGATAAAAATTAATGGTCTGCGACTGTTGTGCCTGTAGAGACACCACGCATAAACTGAAGAGGAGAACGAAGAAGTGTCGGGTTAGCGCGATGCAAATGGTGTTCTGTATACCGGGGCATAGCCATCGGTAGCGTAAATTTTTCAGAGGGGTGGAGTACATCTTTTTATGGGGTTGATTGTAAAGATAAAGAACTTGTGAAACGACTAATCGTCAAATTCAACGAATAACATACACCAAGAGAACATCCCGTATAACAGGTAAGCGTTTGTCAGAGCCATTAACATTCAACGGGCCACACGATTACCGGGCGGTATGACTATTCTGTAAAACTCCTGTTGGGTATTAGCGATAATTTTATTTCTTTTCGAAGTTAATTATTAAATGCGAATGAAAAACTATTTCCTGCGGCTGTCGATCGTTATCGGTTATTGTGTTGTAATCTCTTCCTGCGGGAATAAAAAGGGTACAGAAGATCAACCCGTACGCGATAGCCTATCGCTTCATTATACTGTTATCAGTACGTTACCACACAATTCAGAAGCGTATACTCAGGGGTTAACCATCTATCAAAATAAGATTCTTGAAAGTACAGGACAGAACAATCATTCCTGGATTGCGGAAGTAAATCCGGGTTCGGGGCAGCATGATAAAAAAGTAACATTACCGGGACAGTATTTTGGTGAAGGCATTACGGTTTTAAATGATAAGATCTATCACCTGACATGGCAGAACAAAGTTGGATTTGTATACGATGCCCGCACGTACAAACAGCTTCGTGAATTCAAATACGACACGGAAGGCTGGGGCATTACGCATGACACCAAAAACCTGATCATGAGTGATGGCAGTGAGAAACTATACTTTCTGGATACCACGAGCCTTAAACCCGTAAAGACGGTTACCGTGATGGATGGCGGAACGCGTGTAAAAAAGCTAAACGAGCTTGAGTATATAAATGGGTATATATATGCGAATGTGTATGAAACCAATTGGATTCTGAAGATCGATCCCGCCACCGGAAAAGTTGCTGGTCGCCTGGACTTTTCTCCGATCGGAAATGAAATCAGAAGTATGTATCCCAATACAGATGTACTAAACGGTATAGCGTACGATCCGAAATCAAAAGCAATTTTGCTTACCGGAAAACTTTGGCCAAAATCTTACCTGGTACGCTTACAGTAAGTGGGGACTCGCGCTCCGCGTATGTTTTAACTATATAGATTGGTTTGCCAGCGCAGACAGATTTTTTGACACTTTAATCTGGCGCTTATCCAGTTCAGTGTTGTTGATATCGAATCGAAGTGTGCTATTTTCCATTACTACAAAGCTGAAGCCTGCACCTTTTTTAAAGAGACCTTCACGTTCGCAGATAATAATAACAGGTTTACCCTGCAAGGATTTCAATACGTCATCCAGCGCTCCGCTCTTACCATCGGCAATATATAGTATATGTGGAAGGTCGATGGCAGTAACGTTATCCACCTGGCTTACTTTGACGATGCTTCCATTCACAATTTTACCATTTTGCTTTAAAAGCTCTTCAAAGATCTTTGATTTACCCAATACCGTTATCTGCATCTCACCATTCTGTACCGGCCATGAAGAATACTTCGCTATATTGATAACAAACAAGGAATATACGTGGTAGTTTGTAGTCTGTGCCTTAGCGGATAATGCAAACATCACCATGCAAAGGGCAATGGACAATCTGAGATACTTCATATCTTATTTCGTGAAATTAATCTGGTACGAAAGTTTAACTACATATTCGCGGCTTCTTCCCGGTATTGGCGCATAGCCTCCGTTATACGCTTGTGGTGTAGCGGGACGTTCATTCAGTATGTCGTATACCCCAATACCACCTGTTAGACCCGGAAGGATATTCTTATAGTTAAGAAACGCATTGGTAAGTATATATGGATCCAATGCCGTACTGATTGCATTGCCTTCATCATCTACGGTTGTGTAGGCATACCGCGTGCTCGCATAAATAAAGGTAGGATTAATGGTAAGCCTTGAGGTTAAACTGAAATTGGTATTCAACGTTACTTTGTGCGAAGGAAAACCAACATATTGTTTAATGGTTTGTGAGACATTGTAAACCTCTACCGAGTTATTTTTGATTGCCTGACTAAAGGAGTAGGTCAGGTTTGCGTACCATACTTTCTGGCGTATAGTATATACAAACTCAATTCCCTTGCTCCCACTCTTTTGGGAGTTCTCGTACCATTCTTCGAATGTCTCATCCTCTCCTTGCGATCCATAGATCATAAGATTGCGTGTACTGATACTAAACGCATTTATAGCGAGCAACATTTCTGGTGTGAACTGATACCCAAGTTCAAGCTCAAACACATCAGATTTCTCTGGCTTTATTTTCCCGCCCAAGGCTATATTTATATTCTGCAGCGATGGCGCGCGAAATGCCTGACTGTATAAAACCTTAAAGTGGAAGTTTTCTATTTTCTTGGTGAGCGCCAGGCGAGGCACGAAGGCTCCGCCATAGCGATTATTCTTCTCGTAACGGAAACCGATGGTAGCATTTGCCAGACGGTGCTTGAACAATGCCTGCGCATAGAACGCATAATTTGAAAGTGTAAGCGAACGATCTCCAGTAAATGTATTCAGAACTGTTTCGTAATCGCCATGGTCGCTAAAGTAAATAGCACCAAAATTTATACTTGCCTTACGGGAAGCTTCATATTGTCCATCTACTTGTGAATATATACGCGTTGCCTGCACCTCAAAATCAGGACTTCGATTTTCTTTCGGACCGTATGTCCAGGGACGCTGCTGCATAAATTTTATCTGTGGAGTCAGCTTGAGTTTATCACTTACCTGCCAGGTATACCGCAGGTCTGTAAAAAGACTCTTAAAAGAAACGTTTACCGATGGATCGGATGTCTCAAATGCATCGTACATGGCACGGAAAGAAACGCCCTTATATTTTAATCCCAAATTTATATTTATTGGATCTGCCTGCGATACATTTGACAAATCCTGATCGGTATAGTCTGAATTTCCATTGTAAGAATTCTGTATAGGATCAGTGTGATGTTTGGCATCACTTACAATTCCTGATCCTTTAAAGGCTGAAAGATCCCACGAGAATATATCTGATTTTTGAGCGGCCATAACACCGGCATTCGCGCGACCTACCGCATCGGCATGAAAACCTCCTGTGCCATATACTATAACACCATCCAGGCTCTCGGCTGCTTTCGTAATGATATTGATTACACCATATTCTGCGGAGCCTCCATATATAGCGGATCCCGGTCCACGGATAATTTCAATTCTTTCTACAGCATCTATTGGAAAACGATTGCCAACAGCAACGGATTGGTATAGCAGATCGTTGAACGGCTGGCCATCGAGCATCACGAGTACTTTACCTTCATTTGCCCAGCTACCACGAAGACCGATGCCCATTACAAATTGAAGATCCTGCATCACATCAAAACCGGGTACAAGACGAAGCACGTCAATCATGTCGCGCGCGCCACTGTTTTGAATTTCCTCTGCCGTAATGATGCTGAGGATGCCGGGCGTTTCTCGAGACGAAAGTTTCTGCGATGAAACCGTTACGTTTTTATTAAGGATTTTTTGCAGATCACTCTCCTGGGTGAAAGCATTGAGGTTGAGAAGTGAATCAAGATCTTGAGCAGGGAGATAAGAGCATGAAAAACTAAACAGAAGCACAGCGGTGTACCTCCGTTGCATACAGGTAAAATTCATATAGGTTAGTATTCTCTTAAAAGGCCAAAATAGTTTACAGAATTTGGCCTTCAATTCATTTACGCTTAAAAATCAATCACACAGTCCTTTCATCATCCCAAATTAAAACTATTTTTTTATATATGGAACGAAAAGGTTTATATATACCTAAAAACAAAATCGGGTAACAACTTCTTAGCGAAATTGCTACCCGACATATGTGATATAGTATTAAAGTAACAGCTTATAATGCAGGGATAATCTTGCCTTTCGGATATTTAACATCGAATTTATAAACCACTTTCCGCGTCTCGTTTGGCTGCACAGTCATCTCCCAAATAAGTTTACCGGTTTCTTGAGTATAATTCGCATTGTTAAGTTCTGTAGCGGTCACTTCGATCTGGGTGTTTTGTGAAACGGGCACCTGATCTTCCACTATAATTTTTATAGCTTCTGTCTTCGCGTTACGCACCGAGATCGCGTATGCATAACTATCCGATTGTTTAGAACCTATAGCTTTACGCGAACTGAAGTCCTTCAATTTCTCACGCTTTACAACAATCCGTTTATCTCTTCCCAGAGAGATAGAAAGTGTATCCTTAATGTTATTCGGATCGATGAATGTTTTCGTTACAAATGTACCCTCAAAAAAAACGTTGGCTTCTCCGGGCAGCAAGCTCAGTTCCTCCCAGCCAACAATGCGCGCCATTAAGAAAGCATCTGCATCAAGCTTGGGAGCAACGGAGTATAGGTAATCGGATTTTAACTCCTGCTTACGGATGTCTACCAATGTTGGTTTATTGGATGAACTTACCGTATAGGGCAAAGCTATATCAAATACCGTATTCAAAGAAGTTTGTACTGTACTTACAAAATCAGCAGTTGTTTCAGCGGGAGGCTCCATGGCGTCTTCTTCTTTATCCATGGCCATAGCGGGTGCCGCTGATTTAATTCTAACACCACTTGCCTTTCCTTGCAGCCCCCTATATATAGGCTGATCAAAGTCGAGATACCACGCATATAGCTCCGGTTTTAATCCACCTTGATTGGGATTCGCTGTTGATAACTTCAGCTTTACGTTTTTCCATTCTTCTCCAGTGCTCTGGTATACATTTGCTTTGTAATTCAGTTGCACGGGAGCTTTTGTATTGAGTGCCCGCAGATCGTACAGCGGTTGCCAACCGGCATTTGCCACTATATAATTTACATCCAGCTGAACCGTGGCAGGAGCATCGGCCGAGATGCTCACTACAATCTCACTTGTATTACGGGTATATAATTCGTTCTGTGTCTGAATCTGTTGTTGCACTTTGGTCAACCGTTCGTTTATCTTTTTTATTTTATCATCATGCTTCATTCTGGCGATGACAATTTCACCTAATCGTGTGCGGTAAAAATCCGCCATACCCTTTAACTCGGCAACGGTTAAATTTTGATTAGTGCCACCTATCTTCTGATTACTCAAAAGCATTTGTTCTTCTTTATTCAATATCTCCTTCTGACTTTGTTCTATCAAAAGTTGTTTCTGAAAAAATTCTACAGAGTCTTTTAATATGCGAAGCGACCTCGGTGTATTCAATTCACTCAAATAGTTTTGCTGATGCGTAATACCGAGTATTATAAAATTGCCTTTGCCTGCAACCTGTATACTTTGCTGATCAAGTTGGGAGGTGAGGCCTGTAATTATTAAATCAGTTTTACCCGCTTCCACCTGGGTTCTTACTTCGCGTTCAATCTGCGCTCTGCTAAGAAATACAGTTACATGGTTGATCTTGGAGTCAACAGTTTTTTGTTTTTGTGCTATTACCGGAGAACTCAATAACAGCAGAAAACATATCATCGCTTTATTCATATCAGGATTGATTTTTTAGTAAGATGTATGTGGGATCGTTTTTCCATACGTGTAGTCCGATTTTTTTATTCATACGTATTTCAGTGTATAATCTGACCACAAAAAGGAAAAAATAAGCAGGAAATCGCTACTTTTCTACGCTACAAGCCCATTTACTCCGAACGGTGTATTTAAAGTTATCCAAATGTTTAAAAAATCGGGGCAGTCATTAAAAATTACGTTGATCTATTTAACAGTAGGCATCGCGTGGATTTATGGTAGTACAATTCTATTGGACTCATACTTAAATACAGCATCAGAGCAAAAGATGAGTTTATTACAGGCAGTTGTTCGCCTTTCTTTCCTGATTTTTTCCGCCTTTCTACTATATATACTCATCAATAATTTAAGTATACAGCTTCATAAAAAAATATCCGATTATGAAAAGTTATTTATGAAGAATCCCAATCCGATGTGGGTATATGACATTGATACACTTTCATTTTTAGCTGTAAACGAAGCGGCTATACGTGAATATGGCTATACCGAAAAAGAGTTCCTCTCGCGTACGATTCGCGACATCCGACCTGCCGAAGATATTCCCAAACTTGAGCAAGCCGTTCTGAATATCCCCAGGGGTATATATACTTCGGGGACGTGGCGACATGTTCGAAAAAATGGTGAGATGATCTGGGTCGAGATCACATCGTATGCTATGGACTGGAACGGGAAGAATGCAGAGTTGATCCTGTCGCACAATGTAACAGCGCGTGTAAAATTTGAACAGCAACTTCACGAATTGAATACTACACTTGAAAATAAAATAAACGAAAGAACGCGCCAGCTGGATGATGCGAACCGTGACCTTGTAAGTACCAATGAAGAGCTTGTCACTACAAACGAAGAATTACTTTCAACAAATGATCAGCTCTCTGCGGCTCAAGAGAAAATTCAGGAGCAGGCCAATGCGCTCGTCAGCCAAAGCCAGGAAAAACTACACAGTATACTCAGCACCTTAAAAGACATGGTGTGGTCTGCAAAATTTGTAGGGCAGAAAGAAATACAGATAGATTTTGTCAACAATGCTGCGGAAGAAATTTTCGGCTACTCGTCACGTGAGTTCTATGAAAACAACAAGCTGCTAAATGAAACCATGATCGATGATAATCCGGAAGCAACGATAGAGGATATGCATAAGCAACTGCTTAAAAAATCCTACACAGAAATTGAGCATCGTATTATCAGCAAGCAGCGAAAACAAAAGTGGGTTACCAGCAGAATTTGGATGACCAAAGACTATACCGGTATGCCTATACGACTAGATGGTATAATAACAGATATAACTTCCCGAAAGCAAGCCGAGCTTGAATTAATCCGGCAGAAAGAAGCACTGCAACGGCTCATCGATAACTTACCACTTGTCATTGTGCTGTTTGATATCCACGGAAGAATCAAATTTATTAATAAATATTGGGAGAGTACGTTGCAGCGCCCTATGAAAGACGTAGCCGACAAATATATATTGAAAGAGCTTTTTCCGGATGATCAACAACAACAGGAAGCGATCGAGTTTATTCAGTTGCATGACGGCAGATGGCGTGACTTTAAAATCACCACTCCTTCCGGCAATGTATTGGACATGAGCTGGTGCATGATTCAATTGTCTGATAATTCTATCATTGGTATAGGACAGGATGTGAGCTTGCGTAAGAAGCAAGAGGAAGAACGAACCAGGATTCTTCAACAACTAGTGATGCACAATAATGACCTTCTTCAATTTTCATTTATAGCATCGCACAACCTTCGCGGGCCGGTGGCCACTATATTAGGTCTCGCGCAATTGATCAAATTACAGCCTATAGAAAATGAAGCACTCAATACATTATTGAATCACCTTTTTACTTCGGTAACAAAACTCAATGAAGTAATTCACGACTTAACAAAAATTCTTGAGATCCGAAGCGATCACTCGCAGTCTAAACAATGGCTCGATATAGGTGAACTCTTCAACACTATAAAAGAAACGCTTGCGCTGCAGCTAACAAGTCAAGACATTGAAGTAGTAACTGACTTCACTGCGTGCACACATTTTTTCTCAATTAAAAGTTACTTCTATAGTATTCTCTACAATCTTATTTCCAATGCTATAAAATACAGATCTCCCGGCAGGAGCGCTGTTATTGAACTTAAAACTTTTCAAACCAGCACACACGTTGGGTTTCTTGTACGCGATAATGGTATAGGAATAGATCTTGAACAATTCAGCAATAAATTATTTACACTATACCAGCGTTTTCATCTGGAAGTAGAAGGTAAAGGACTCGGTCTTTACCTTGTGAAAACACAAATAAATGCACTGAACGGAACGATCGATGTAACCAGCACGCCAGGAGAAGGCACCATGTTTACGGTTAGTTTTCCTATATCTTCGGCAGTATAAGATTAGGTATACTGATATTTCAGGAAGACCTATATATTTGTCCCTATCAATTTATTATGGACAAGATTTATTCATTCGCCTCCCTGCAAAATTTCACGTTGGATGTTTTCAGGCACATCGGTTGCCCGGAAAAGGAAGCAACGCTTGCTACGGAGGTATTGCTCAACGCGGACTTACGTGGTATTGATTCTCATGGTATAGCACGTCTCTCTGGTTACGTGCGGCTGTGGGAAGCAAAGCGAGTGAATGCAAAACCGAACGTGCGCATTGTGCATGAGTCGCCCAGCACAGCCGTAGTAGATGGTGATAGTGGATTAGGATTGGTTGTGGCACCCAAAGCTATGGATATCGCAATTGAAAAAGCAAAAATTGCTGGCACGGGTTGGGTTGCTGTTAAGAACTCCAATCACTTTGGTATAGCCGGGCACCACGCGATGATGGCCTTGCCACACGATATGATTGGCATAGCGATGACTAATGCGAGTCCATTGGTAGCTCCTACATTTTCAATTGAGCGATTACTCGGAACGAACCCTATAGCGGTTGCTATACCTGCCAATCGACAACCTCCTTTTATTGCCGACTTTGCTACTACCACTGCCGCGAATGGCAAGCTTGAAATCCTTCAACGAAAAAATCTGAATGCTCCTATAGGATGGATACAAACTAAAGATGGCAAACCCTCTACAGATCCCAATGAAGCCAAGAGTGGTGGTGCACTTATTCCTTTAGGAAGCGACCGCGAACATGGAAGTCATAAAGGATATTGCCTAGGAGCATGGGTAGATATATTCTCTGCTGTTCTCTCCGGTGCGAACTATGGACCGTGGGTTCCGCCTTTTGTTGCGTTCTTAAATCCTCCAAGTGATCCTGTTGGCGAAGGTATAGGTCACTTCTTCGGAGCAATGCGCGTTGATGCATTTCGTCCTGCTGATGAATTCAAACAGCATATGGACAACTGGATTAATCGTTTCCGTTCTGCTAAAACTATAGAAGGACAAGAACGTGTATTGATACCAGGTGATCCTGAAAGAGAAATGAGTGCACAACGATTAAAAGAAGGTATACCTCTTAATCACAAGGTTGTCGAAGACCTGCAGCAACTGGGTGCTAAACTTGGTGTAGCTTTCTAAAAGCCGGCTGTTACACCTACACGTAACACAAGCGGGCTATCATAGGGAGTTACTTCATTTATTCCGGCTGCTCTATAACTAAAATTGTAGAGTGCTATAGCATAGAATCCTGCACGTCTTCCAAGGGGTTGAAATATACCACCTCCGGCTAAAAAGCTATTGTACTGTTTCCGTATACTCTCACTTGTTGAGATTGGAAACTCATAATTCAAATATTCGTATTCAGCTTGTATAAAAAAGGGACTATATATATTGTATCGGACAAAAGGACTTATACCGTAATCATTCGTAGAAATCTTGGGGGTAATTTGCTTATAACGAGTATAACGATATTGTACCTGAACTCCTGCCGCCAACTTAGGAGTTATTTTATAACCAATGAGCGGTGACACTGAAACGAAATCATTATAGCTTGAAAAGCTAAGTCCAAATCCTCCGCCTGTAAAAATTCTTTCGCGCAGCGTAGGTTCATCGCTCATTTCTTCTTCTCCCCATTGCGCCATAGCAAACGTACATAGCGACAAGGCAATCAAGGTTAATAGAGTCTTTTTCATGTTATGCAGACATTAGTCGGTTTATACTAAGACAGATAAAATAAGACTTCCCCCTATTGCAACGGGTATCAATACTTCAGTCTTTTTTCTCGACAATAAAGATGTCTTCCGTCTCTTTCTTCATCAAGTACTTCTCACGGGCAAACTTTTCGATTGATTCTTTATCCCCAAAAAGTTCGTCTCTGTCTTTCTCCACCTCTTTGATTTTCTCTTCGTAATATTCTTTTTCATTCTCCAATGAACGAAGCTTGGCCCCTAACTGAAATCGTGCGATCAGGTTATTGGGATCTAGCAGCAGCATCCAAAGAAAAAATACAATGGCTGTCAGAACATAAAAGTTACGAAACGGCTTTGGTAATTTATTCAGCATACGAGTTCAAAAAAGTGATACTAAGATAGATAAAAAGTTATTGTTTTTCGCAAGCCTATATCGGGTCTGTAAGTGTGATCTGACTTTTTTAGAAACGAAAAAAGCCAGAGCGTGTTGCTCTGGCTTTCGTTATTGATACTATATAATTAGAATTTTCTTCCAGGGAAGTAAGCTACTTCGCCCAATTCTTCTTCAATACGGATCAATTGATTGTATTTCGCCATCCGGTCAGAACGTGAAGCTGAACCCGTTTTGATTTGTCCTGTGTTAAGCGCAACAGCAAGATCAGCAATTGTGCTATCTTCTGTTTCACCTGAACGGTGAGACATAACGCTCTTATAAGAATTGCGTTTTGCAAGGTTAACAGCAGCGATAGTTTCAGTCAAAGAACCGATTTGATTTACTTTAACCAGGATAGAGTTTGCTACACCTTTATCTATACCATCTTGCAGACGATTAACGTTCGTTACAAACAAATCGTCTCCAACAAGCTGAACCTTCTTACCGATCTTATCAGTCTGACCTTTCCATCCAGTCCAGTCATCTTCTGCCATACCATCTTCAATAGAAATGATCGGATATTTAGCAGCCCATGCAGCCCAATAATCAACCATCTCCGCAGAGCTTAATTTCTTACCATCTGATTTTTTGAAAGTATATGTATTCGTTGCTGCATCGTAAAACTCCGAGCTCGCTGCATCAATCGCGATGAATATATCTTCGCCTGGTTTGAAGCCTGCTTTCTCAATTGCCTTTAATACAACTTCGATAGCTTCTTCATTCGATCTGATGTTAGGAGCGAAACCACCTTCGTCACCAACGTTCGTAGAAAGACCTTGATCGTGCAAAACTTTTTTCAAAGTATGGAATACTTCAGTTCCCATTCTTAACGCTTCGGAGAATGTATCAGCCTTTACAGGCATTACCATGAACTCCTGAAAGTCGATAGAGTTATCAGCATGGCTACCACCGTTCAAGATGTTCATCATTGGAACCGGTAAAGTATTTGCGCTTACCCCACCTATATAGCGATACAAAGGTAAACCTGCTTCAGCTGCTGCTGCTTTCGCTATAGCAAGTGATGTACCCAGGATTGCGTTTGCACCTAAGTTACCTTTATTAGGAGTACCATCGAGCTCAAGCATGATCTTGTCCAACAGGTTCTGATCAAATACATCAAAGCCTATAATTTCGGAAGCAATCTTTGTATTAACATTTTCAACTGCTTTCAAAACACCTTTCCCAACATATACTTTCTTGTCGCCATCGCGAAGCTCAACCGCTTCGTGAGTTCCGGTTGAAGCACCTGATGGAACTGCCGCGCGTCCGAAGGCACCAGATTCAGTTACCACATCAACTTCAACAGTAGGATTACCTCGGCTGTCAAGAATCTGCCGGGCATGAATGCTTTCAATTAAGCTCATAGTTATTTTAGATTTATGGATTGTAGATTTTAAAGATTGTCAGATTACGAAACCGTTGAAGGATCTTTTACTTCTGATTTTATCATCGTTACAAAGTCATCGAAAAGGTATCGCGAGTCATGTGGTCCTGGTGAAGCTTCAGGGTGATACTGCACGGAGAAAGCCTTCTTATCTTTTCTCCGTATACCCATGATGGTGCTGTCATTCAAATGAACGTGAGTCACCTCTACATTTGGATTTTTATCTATATCCTTTTCGCTCACCGCGAAGCCATGATTCTGTGAAGTCATTTCACCCTTGCCTGTCACAAGATTTTTCACCGGATGATTTAATCCGCGATGTCCGTGGTGCATTTTATAGGTTGAGACACCCGATGCAAGTGCCAGCAATTGATGACCGAGGCAAATTCCAAACACAGGTTTCTCAGACTCTAATGTTTGCTTTACTGTTTTTATGGCATAGTCCATAGCAGATGGATCGCCAGGGCCATTCGAAATAAAATATCCGTCAGGTTTCCAAGAGGACATCTCTTCGAAGGTTGTCTTCGCAGGAAATACCTTGCAGTAACAACCTCTTTCCGCCAGGTTCTCCACAATACTTTTCTTAATACCAAGATCGAGAACAGCTATCTTGATCGAAGCATCTTTATCTCCCACAAAATATGCTTCCTTCGTTGTTACGCGAGACGAAAGTTCCAAACCATCCATCGAAGGAATCTTCTTTAGTTCTTGCATCAACTGATCAGGAGATAGCTCGGAAGATATAATTGCATTCATTGCTCCTTTACTTCGCAGGTAGCGAACCAACATGCGCGTGTCTACATCCGCTATACCCACGATTCCCGTTGTTTCAAGATAACTTTGCAAGCTCTCCTTTGCAGACTTACGGCTGAATTCCTTAGCGAAATCATTCACCACTAATCCGGCAATTTGAGCCTGAGAAGATTCCTGCTCTTCATCCAGCGCGCCATAGTTGCCAATATGTGACGTTGTGTTTACAATGATCTGTCCATAATACGATGGGTCGGTATATATTTCCTGATAACCAGTCATACCTGTATTAAAACAGATTTCCCCACCAGAGGTACCAATTTTTCCGATGGCCGTACCTTCCACCAGAAGGCCGTCCTCAAGAAGTAGATAAGCTTTTTTCTGCATTGCGGTGACAAAAATACGTTAGAAATTGAGGATTAAAATAGAAAATCGTTTTTGCAATGTCTGTTCGTTAAAAATTTAGCCATTACAAATGTAAACTCACTGCCAATCGGGCAAAAAAAAAGGATTGAACTTTCATTCAATCCTTTATATAGAATATTCTTTAACACTATTCTTTGTCCTTTTTAGGAGACGATTTTCTTGGTTTCTTTTCTGCTTTCACTTCTGCTACAGGAGTTTCTGAAGTTTCTGCTGAAGTTGTTTCAGTGCCTTCTTTCTTACCACCTCTACGGCTTCTGCGTGTCTTTGCCTTCTTCACAGCACCATCTTTCGTATAAAGAGTGTTGAAGTCAACCAATTCAATGAGACACATTTCAGCATTGTCACCAACACGAGTGTCAGCCAACTTAATGATGCGTGTGTAACCACCTGGACGCTCAGCTATTTTACCAGCAACTTCTCCAAATAATGTCTTCACAGACTCTTTATTCTGAAGGTATGAAAACACAGTTCTTCTTGAGTGTGTTGTATCATCCTTAGCCTTTGTAATCAACGGCTCCACATATTTTCTAAGCGCCTTAGCTTTAGCTACAGTCGTTGTAATCCGTTTATTAAGGATCAACGATGAAGCCATATTCGAAAGCAAAGCTTCGCGGTGTGCTGTTTTCCTGCCTAAATGGTTAACTTTCTTACCGTGTCTCATGATTTCTTAATCCTCATCTAATTTATACTTACCGAGATCCATACCAAACGTAAGATTCTTCTCAGCAACAAGTTGTTCTAATTCAGCAAGTGATTTTTTACCGAAGTTTCTGAACTTCATCATGTCAGAAATTTCAAGCTCAACAAGGTCACCCAATGTTTTAACATCAGCAGCCTTCAAGCAGTTGTATGCACGCACCGACAGGTCAAGATCATGAAGAGGGGTCTTCAAAAGCTTACGCATATGAAGCATTTCTTCGTCTACCTGTTCTACTTCTGCATCCTTGCCTGTTTCAAGTTCCATTGACTTGTCTGAGAACAGCGCAAAGTGTTTAATCAGAATATATGCAGCTCCTTCGAGAGCTTTTTCAGGATGGATTGAACCATCTGTTTCAATGTCTACTACAAGTTTCTCGTAGTCAGTCTTCTGTTCAACACGAGTGTTTTCTACGCTATACTTTACATTTTTAATAGGTGTAAAGATCGCATCGATCGGAATGAATCCGAATACTTGCTCGGTTGGTTTATTCTCTTCTGCAGGAAGATATCCTCTGCCCTTTTCAATCGTCAATTCAATTTCGAACTGAGCTGACTCATCCAAGTTACAGATTACATGCTCAGGATTTAAAATTTCAAAAGCAGAAGTAAACTTAGCTATATCGCCAGCTTTAAATTGCTTCTGTTTCTTGATATTAACTGTGATCTTATTATCGAAATTATCAGCTATTTTTCTAAAGCGAACCATTTTAAGGTTCAGGATTATCTCCGCTACATCTTCTACTACACCCTCTATGGTCGAGAACTCGTGCAGCACACCAGGCACTTTAATACCTGTGATTGCATAACCTTCCAGGGAGGATAACAGAATTCTTCTCAGCGCATTGCCAATCGTAACTCCATATCCTTTTTCCAGAGGCTTGAATGTAAACAGTCCGTGAAAATCATCAGACTTTTCCATTACAACCTTCTCTGGCATTTGAAATGCTAATATTGACATAGTCTTTGTTTGATTAACTGTTACTATTACTTCGAGTACAATTCAACGATCAGCTGTTCGTTGATGTTTTCAGGGATATCCTCACGTGGAGGTAAGTTAATGATCTTTCCAACCAATTCACTGTTATCCCACTCTAACCAGTTGTATTTTTTAGAGCTCTGTATAGAAAGGCTATTTGTAACTACTTCTAAAGACTTAGAACGTTCGCGTACACCAACCAAATCACCAGGTTTTAAAGAGAATGAAGGTATATTAACCACGTCTCCATTTACCAAGATATGTTTGTGTAACACTAATTGACGAGCAGCTCTTCTAGTTGGAGCTACGCCCAAACGATATACAGTATTATCCAACCGAGATTCAAGCAATTGAAGTAGAACCTCACCAGTAACACCTTTTTTACGGGTAGCCGTATCGAATAATTTTGCGAATTGTCTCTCAAGTAATCCGTAGATATACTTCGCTTTCTGCTTTTCAGCAAGCTGCGTTGCATACTCAGATTGCTTACGTTTTTTCCCTCGACCATGCTGACCAGGAGCATAGTTTTTCTTTTGCAGAGCCTTATTATCACCTAAGATCGGCTCATTGAAACGTCTTGATATTCTTACTTTTGGGCCTGTATATCGTGCCATTCTATTCTAATTTTTAAATTTTAGATATCGGATTTGATTTAACACAAATCCGATATCTTCAATTGTCTTTATTAAACTCTTCTTTTCTTAGGAGGACGGCAACCGTTGTGCGGAAGCGGAGTTACATCGCGGATTGCAGTGATTTCGATTCCAGAGTTCTGAATTGTGCGGATCGCAGATTCACGACCAGCTCCAGGACCTTTTACGAAAACTTCTACTTTACGCAAACCAAGTTCGAAGGCTTTTGTAGCACAATCCTGAGCTGCGGTTTGAGCAGCATATGGAGTGTTCTTCTTTGAACCTTTAAAGCCCATTTTACCAGCAGATGCCCAAGAAATTACTTGACCAGTTGAGTTGGTAACGGAGATGATGATGTTATTGAAAGTAGCACGGATATGTACATGGCCTACAGCCTCAACATTCACGACTCTCTTCTTTGCTTTATCTTTTCTCTTTTCAGCGGTTGCCATTATTGAAAAGTTTATCTAATTAACCTTTAGTTGCTTTTTTCTTATTCGCTACCGTCTTACGCTTACCCTTACGAGTACGTGCGTTATTCTTCGTAGTCTGACCGCGAACGGGAAGACCTTTACGGTGACGAAGACCACGGTAACATCCGATATCCATCAGACGCTTGATGCTAAGCTGAATCTCAGACTTAAGAGCACCCTCTATTCTGAACTTCTCGGCAATAATTCCGCGAATCGTATTCGATTCTTCATCATTCCAGTCCTTTACTTTTCTACTCCAGTCTACACTGGCTTCAGTAAGGATATTTTGGGCTGACCTACGGCCAATACCAAAAATGTAAGTAAGGCTAATTTCGCCTCGCTTGTTATCAGGAATATCTACACCTGCTATACGTGCCATAGTCTGTTACCCTTGTCTTTGTTTATACCTAGGATTTTTCTTGTTAATCACATACAGTTTGCCCTTGCGTCTGATGATCTTACAGTCAGCGCTACGCTTCTTTATGGATGCTTTAACTTTCATGTCTTTGTCTATCTATCTACTTGTATCTAAATACAATTCTACCTTTTGTTAAATCATAAGGTGACATTTCCAAACGGACTCTGTCTCCCGGTAAGATCCGGATATAGTGCATGCGCATCTTCCCGGAAATATGGGCCAATACCTCGTGCCCGTTTTCTAACTGTACCCGAAACATCGCATTCGACAACGCTTCGCTTATAGTACCATCTTGCTCAATTGACTTTTGTTTCGCCACTTATACGTATAATTTTCTTCTATATACTTGTGCGTTGTCAATATCTCAGTTCTGTCTTCATGCACAGCCACAGTGTGTTCAAAGTGTGCCGAAGGTTTTTTATCTGAGGTTCGGATGGTCCAGCCATCCCGTTCCTGCACTACATTTTTTGTTCCCTGGTTAATCATGGGTTCTATTGCAAACACCATCCCAGCTACTATTTTTATCCCTTTCCCCCGCTTACCGTAGTTTGGAACCTCTGGATCTTCGTGAAGTTTTTTTCCAACTCCATGTCCTACCAACTCTCTCACCACTCCGTATCCAAAGCTTTCAACATAACTTTGAATTGCATAAGCTACATCACCTATTCTATTCCCTGCCTTCGCTTGATCGATTCCCCTATGCAGAGAATCATACGTGCGCTCCAGCAGAAGTAAAGTCTCTTTTCCTACTGCCTCCAAAGGATATGTGTAGGCTGAGTCACTGTGATAACCTTTATAGTATACTCCGCAATCAACGGAAATTATATCTTTTTCACGCAACTCATAGTTACCTGGAAAACCATGCACTACAACCTCATTAACTGAGATGCAGAGCGAAGCAGGGAATCCATTATAGTTTTTAAACGATGGAGATCCACCATTATCCCTGATAAAATCCTCGGCAACTTTGTCCAAGGTTGAAGTTCTGACGCCCGGCTTGATAAGTTTGGCTACTTCACCGTGAGCTTTCCCAAGTATTAAGGAGCCTTCACGGATAATGTTCAGTTCTTCTTCCGTCTTTAAATGGACCATTCGGTTTTAGGCCGCAGCAAATTGAGAACGCCCCTTCACTCTTCCAGTCTTCATCATACCTTCATAGTGTCTCATCAGTAAGTAACTCTCTATCTGCTGGAGTGTGTCTAACACAACACCAACCAAAATCAACAAAGATGTACCACCGTAAAACTGTGCGAAGTTCTGACCAATTCCTGCTTTCACTGCGAATGCTGGAAGCACTGCAATTGCGGCAAGAAATATTGCTCCTGGTAATGTGATTCGTGACAACACGGTATCTATAAATTCAGCTGTTTGTTTTCCTGGTTTAACTCCCGGAACAAAACCACCATTTCTTTTTAAGTTATCAGCTATATCATTTGAGTTAATGGTTATCGCTGTATAAAAGAATGTAAAAATCAAAATCATGCTCGCAAACAATACACTGTACTGCCATGAATACGGATCTGAGAAAGTCGATCCAATGTATGCCCCTAAGTCACTGTCATTCCATATGCCAGCCAGCAAAGCTGGAATAAACATTAAGGCCTGAGCAAAGATGATTGGCATAACTCCTGCAGAATTTAACTTCAATGGAATGAAGTCACGTTTTCCACCATACAGTTTATTTCCAATTACTTGTTTAGCGTACTGAATTGGAATTCTGCGAGTTGCTTGGGTTAAAGCTATTACAGCCACCACTATACCAAAGAGAGCAAAAATTTCAATTATAAAGAAAATCGCCTTTCCGGGAAATTTATCCGTAACCTCAGAAACCAACGCTAACGGCAATCTGGATACTATGCCAATCATAATCAACATAGAGATACCGTTACCTATACCTTTATCAGTAATACGCTCGCCCAACCACATACAGAACATAGTTCCTGCAATAATCAGTACAAGAGATGTTACATAGAACATTGTACCTGGAGTTGTAATAACCGCAGGGTCTATAGTACCTTTCAAGTAACTATACCCTTGGAACACTGTTATTATTATTGTCAGTACACGTGTTAACTGATTAAGTCTTTTACGGCCAGACTCACCTTCTTTTTGCAGCTTCTGGAAATACGGAACAGCAAATGTCAAGAGCTGTACAATGATCGAAGCTGAAATGTAGGGCATAATTCCAAGCGCAAATATCGATGCGTTGTTAAATGCCCCTCCCAAGAATGTATTGAGGTATCCTAAGATACCACTAGTATTCCTACTGGGATCCAACAAGTTTGGATCAATGCCAGGCAATACAATAAAAGACCCGAGTCTGAAAATCACCAGAAATCCAATTGTATTAAGGATCCTGACTCTCAGGTCTTCAATTGAAAAAATGTTCTTTATGGTTTGAAAGAATCGCTTCATTACTTAACCGTTGTGGCTGTTCCACCTACTTTTTCAATCGACTGCGTAGCAGATGTAGAGAACGCATGCGCCTCAACACTTACTTTAGCTTTTAATTCGCCTCTTCCCAACACCTTCACTTTATCATTCTTACCGACAACACCGTTCTCTACCAATACTTGAAGAGTCAGTGAGTTAGTTTTTATCTTCTCCGCTAACCCTTCCAAGATGTCAAGGTTAACAGCTTTGAAATATTCCTTATTGTTATTCTTAAAACCGAATTTTGGAACGCGGCGCTGCAGTGGCATTTGACCACCTTCAAAACCAGCTTTCTTAGCGTAACCTGATCTAGACTGGGCACCTTTGTGACCACGTCCAGCCGTACTACCACCAGAGCCCTGACCACGACCGAGTCTCTTGTTAGTTTTTGTAGAACCTTCTGCAGGCTTAAGTGTATGCAACTTCATCTTACAATTCTTTTACGGTGATCAAATGATTCACTTTTGAAATCATGCCAGCAATCTGTGGAGTCAATTCCACCTCTACTGATTTATTGATTCTTCCAAGACCCAACGCCTTTATAGTACGTTGTTGTGTTTCAGGTCTTTTAATCATGCTTCGGGTTTGGATGATTTTTACTTTCGCCATGACGCTTAGCCGTTAAATACCTTCGATAATGAAACTCCTCTATTCTTCGCCACTGTATAAGCATCACGCATGCTTGTGAGCGCCTTAAAAGTCGCCTTAACCACGTTGTGTGGATTAGAAGATCCTTTTGATTTCGCCAATACATTATGCACACCGGCACTTTCCAATACCGCGCGCATTGCACCACCGGCGATAACACCTGTTCCAGGTGAAGCTGGTTTCAATAACACAAAACCACCCCCGAACTTACCAAGCGATTCGTGCGGAACAGTTCCTTTAATAATAGGAACCTTAACCAGGTGTTTCTTGGCATCGTCAATACCTTTAGTGATAGCGTCTGTTACTTCGTTGGCTTTGCCGAGTCCGTAACCTACTACTCCATTTCCATCACCCACTACAACGATCGCTGCAAAGCTAAATCTACGACCACCTTTCACCACCTTTGCAACACGCTCAATGGCTACTACGCGTTCTTTCAGATCGATTTCGCTGGCTTTTACTGTGCTAATATTGCTTACTGACATATTTCAGTTCTTAGAATTTTAATCCACCTTCTCTGGCACCCTCAGCCAAAGCTTTAATATTTCCGTGATACAAGTACCCATTACGATCGAACACGATTGACTGAACTCCAGACGCAATGGCTTTTTCAGCAATCTTCTTTCCTACATTCTTCGAGTTCTCAAGATTGAGCTTACTTGTTTCACCTAGTTCTGTAGTTGACGCAGCTGCTACCGTAACACCTTTCAAATCATCAATAATCTGAACATAAAGTCCACGGTTACTTCTGAATACTGACAATCTCGGCCTTTCAGTTGTTCCTGTAATTCTCTTACGGACACCAGCCTTTATTCTTTCTCGTCTTTCTCTATTCTTGCCTGCCATAGCTTTCTATTGCTCTATGATGCTTGTTATTTTAACTATTTAGCAGCAGCCTTACCAGCTTTTCTGCGTACGAATTCACCTGTGAAGCGAATACCTTTTCCTTTGTATGGCTCAACCTTGCGGAGAGACTTAATTTTAGCAGCAACCTGACCAATCAATTGTTTATCAATGCCTTCCAAAATAATTGTCGGATTTTGTCCTTTTTCTTGGATTGCTTGAACCTTGATTTCTGAAGGAACTGCGAGGAACACGTTGTGGGAATATCCTAAGCTAAGTTCCAAAACGTTTGACTGGGCGTTTGCTTTGTACCCTACACCCACTAATTCCAATTGATGCTTATATCCTTTAGAAACACCTTCTATCATATTCGCAATCAAAGCGCGGTATAAACCGTGCATTGACTTATGCCGCTTCTGTTCTGTCGGCCGTTCAACTAATACAGTGCCTTCTTCCTGTTTAATCTTAAAATCAGGGTCTATTGCCTGGTGCAATTCTCCTTTCGGACCCTTAATGCTTACCTTGTTATTGGTAAAATTAAAGGTAACACCAGAAGGTATCGACACGGGCTTATTTCCTATACGTGACATTGCTTATTTCTTTATTAATAAACGTAACACAATACTTCACCACCAATATTCAGCGTACGCGCTTCCTTGTCTGTAATTACACCTTTCGAAGTCGAAAGGATTGCAACTCCCAAACCATTCATTACACGGGGAAGAGAACTTGTGTTTGCATAGGTTCTCAAGCCAGGTGTACTTATGCGCTCTAATTTTGTAATCGCTGATTGTCTTGTCTCAGGATTATACTTGAGAGCAATCTTGATATTACCTTGTCTATCAGCAACATCCTCAAATTTGTAATTAAGAATGTAACCCTTATCAAAAAGAACCTTTGTTATTTCCTTTTTGAGGTTAGATGCAGGGATCTCCACTACGCGGTGATTTGCCTTAATGGCATTCCGCAACCGGGTTAAGTAATCTGCTATCGGATCAGTCATTTTATTCGTCCTTTTATATTAAAAAGCAAGCCCGCGTTTTTTAAACCGGGCTGCAAAGATATATAACAATTTATATTATCCAAACTGTTATCTGGTTTCATCCTGAGGGCTGTCAGGAGACCTTGATACTCAGCACCGTATGTTTCTATTTATTCTCGATAAATACTTATTGTGGTATATACCGAAGTTGTGTGCGTGTGAAGCCGAAGCGCTGTATTACCAGCTAGCCTTTGTTAATCCTGGGATCTTTCCAGCTGAAGCCATTTCACGGAATACGTTACGACAAACTCCGAACTTGCCGATGTATCCTTTCGGACGACCAGTCAGTTTGCAACGATTCTTCAGGCGAACTGGAGAAGCATTACGGGGAAGTTTATCCAAAGCTACATAGTCACCAGCTTCTTTCAGAGCTTTACGCTTTGCTGCATAAGTAGCAACAAGTTTTTCTCTTTTTGTCTGTCTCGCTATTACCGATAATTTAGCCATGTCAGTTATTAGTTTTTAGTAGCGAAGGGCATTCCAAAAGCTTTCAAAAGCTCGAAGCTCTCTTCGTCTGTATTTGCAGTGGTTACGAACGTAATATCCATACCGCTGATTTTGTTTACCTTGTCAATAGAAATCTCTGGGAAAATGATCTGCTCTTTTACGCCCAAAGTGTAATTTCCGCGGCCATCAAAGCCTTTGTTATTAACACCTTTAAAATCACGCACACGAGGAAGAGCAATGCTCATCAATCTATCTAAGAATTCGTACATTTTATCCCCGCGAAGGGTTACACGAACACCGATTGGCATATTTTCTCTCAACTTAAAGTTAGAGATCGCCTTTTTTGACTTTGTAGATACTGCTTTCTGACCGGTGATATTTGTGATCTCTTCGAGAGCTACATCAATCAACTTCTTGTCCGTCACAGCTACGCCCATACCTTTGTTTATGCAGATCTTCTCGATCTTAGGAACTTGCATAACAGATGAATATTGGAACTTCTGCTTTAAAGCAGGGACAATTTCTTTAGCGTATTTGTCCTTTAATCTTGGAGTTGCCATTACTTAATAAATTCTCCGGTTTTCTTAGAAAATCTCTTCAGCTTACCTTTTTCATCAAGCTTGCGACCAACACGGGTTAATTTCCCGCTGGCAGGATCAATCAGTTGTAAATTACTGATGTGTATTGATGCTTCTACTTTCTTGATTCCACCTTCAGGCTTACCTGCTGATGGCTTCGTATGCTTTGTAACAATACTAACACCTTCTACAACTGCTCTATTCTTAGCAAGTATTACTTCTAGTACTGTACCTTCTTTACCTTTGTCATCTCCAGCGATAACTCTTACTTTATCGCCTTTACGGATGCCCAATTTAGGCTGTTTGTTGCTTTTTCTTTCCATGGCTTAAATAACTTCTGGGGCCAATGAAACAATTTTCATAAACTGTTTTTCACGAAGCTCGCGTGCCACTGGACCGAAAATACGGGTTCCACGGGGCTCATCCTGAGCATTTAAAAGGACTGCTGCGTTATCTTCAAAGCGGATATATGATCCATCCTTTCTTCTAACTTCTTTTGTAGTTCTCACCACAACAGCTTTTGTCACAGTTCCTTTTTTCACCTGGCTGCTAGGCAGTGCAGACTTTACTGTAACTACGATCTTGTCGCCTACAGAAGCGTAACGTCTTCCGGTACCGCCAAGCACGTGCATACAAAGTACTTCCTTTGCTCCACTGTTATCTGCTACGGTAAGTCTGGATTCGGTGCGTATCATATCTTTATATTCTTCAGTTCTCTGTTTATCCTTTTGCTGTCAAGCTATATCGAGATTACTTCGCCTTCTCAACGATCTCGATCAATCTCCAGCGCTTTTCTTTACTCAAGGGGCGAGTTTCAGCAATACGTACTGTATCACCGATACCAGCAGTATTCAGTTCGTCATGAGCCTTGAACTTAGTAGTTCTGTTCACAAATTTACCATAGATCGGGTGCTTTACCTTTCTGTCAACTGCGACAGTGATGGTCTTCTGCATTTTATTGCTGACAACCTTACCGATCCTCTCTTTGCGTTCGTTACGTTCTTCCATAACCTATTTTCTTATTAAGCTATTTAGCTGCACGTTCTTTTACGGTTAACTCCGTGCTGAGGCGTGCGATCAGCTTACGTGTTTCTTTCAGTTTCATCGGATTTTCAACAGATGAAATCTGATGTGCAAATTGCAACTTGCGCAAAGCTTCTTTCTCGGTACCGATTTTTTCCTTTAATTCGGTTACAGTCAATCCTTTGATGTCTGTTGTTTTCATTGCGCTTATTGTTCTACGTAATCAGGTCTTACTGTGAATTTTGTTTTGATTGGCAATTTACCTTCAGCCAATTTCAAAGCTTCCTTCGCGGTAGCCATATTTACTCCTCCCGCTTCAAACAGGATAGTACCAGGCTTGATAACGGCTACCCAATATTCTGGAGCTCCCTTACCTTTACCCATACGTACTTCAGCTGGCTTGCGTGTAATGGGTTTATCTGGAAATATGCGGATCCATACCTGACCTTCACGTTTCATCGCTCTGGTTACGGCAATACGCGCTGCCTCTAATTGACGCGCTGTGATCCATCCACCTTCTAAAGATTTCAATGCAAATGAACCGAATGCAATAGAGTGACCTCTTGTTGCAACGCCTTTCACGCGGCCCTTTTGCATCTTTCTAAATTTCGTTCTTTTAGGCTGTAACATTGTTACCTGGCTTTAATGCGTTTGTTACTTTGATTAACCGTTTCTTCTTTGGCCTCCACCGCGGTTATCTCCACCGCGTCTTCCACCACCATCTCTTCCGCCTTCACGTCTGTCGCCACCACCACTTCTTCTATTGCGTCCGCCTCTGTCGCCACCACGTTCATTGCGATCACCTCTTCCTCCACGGTGTTCGCCACCACCCTGTTGGCCTGCATTACTTGCAAGACCTACATTTGGTGAAAGATCACGTTTACCGTATATCTCTCCTTTGAAGATCCATACTTTAATTCCAATTTTTCCGTACACAGTCTGTGCTTCAGAATGTGCATAGTCTATATCAGCACGAAGTGTGTGCAATGGAATACGGCCTTCTTTATATTGTTCGGTACGAGCCATATCTGCTCCAGCCAAACGACCTGACGTCTTAACTTTAATACCCTCCGCACCTACGCGCATCGCTGAAGCAATCGCTTGCTTCATTGCACGCTTATAGGAAATACGAGCTTCGATCTGTTGAGCAATTGATTCACCAACCAGTTTCGCATCCAATTCTGGACGTTTAATCTCAAAGATGTTAATTTGAACATCCTTATTGGTAATCTTCTTTAACTCTTCTTTGATTTTATCAACTTCAGTACCACCTTTTCCAATCACAACACCTGGACGAGCAGTGTGAATAGTTAGGGTAATACGCTTCAATGTTCTTTCAATAACAATTTTAGCGATTCCACCTTTAGGAATACGAGCCTTTACATAGTCTCTGATTTTTTGATCTTCAACTAGTTTATCGGCGAATGTCTTTCCACCGTACCAGTTAGAATCCCAACCACGAACGATGCCAAGGCGCAGGGCTATTGGATTAATTTTTTGTCCCATTATTCCTTCGTTTCTTTTTCAGTTGTTACTACTTCTGCACCTGTCTTTTTGAAGCTATCCACGATCAATGTAACGTGATTTGAGCGCTTTCTAACACGGTGAGCTCTTCCTTGAGGAGCTGGGCGTAGTCTTTTTAGAATACGACCGCCATCAACAAATACATCCTTCACATACAGATCAGCTTCTTCAAGCTTTAGATCTGTGTGTTTTGCTGTCCAGCTAGAAATAGCTGACAACAAAAGCTTTTCAAGCTTCGGAGCACCTACTTTAGGCTCATACTTCAAAATATTGAGAGCCTTATTTACACGCTCACCTCTTATAAGATCAGCAATCAAGCGCATCTTACGTGGAGACGTTGGAACATTTTTCAGTTTCGCTACAGAAGGTCCGTTTTTAGCAGCTTCTTGTCTTGCGTCACGCTTTTCGCGCTTAAGCACTGAACGTTTAGTTTTTTTCGCTACTTCTGCCATGATTACCTAGCGTTATCTTTCTTGTTTCCAGAGTGTCCGCGGAAGGTACGTGTAGGAGCAAACTCACCGAGTTTATGACCTACCATATTTTCCGTTACATAAACCGGAATGAATTTATTTCCATTGTGAACAGCAAACGTATTACCGATTAAATCGGGCGTTACGGTTGATCTTCTGGACCAAGTCTTAATTACAGACTTTTTGCCTGATTTTTCCATTGCTTCTACTTTTTTGAGAAGACGGAAGTCACAATACGGTCCCTTCTTAATCGAGCGTCCCATTATTTTTTCCTTCTGGATATTATAAGGTTATCAGAATATTTCTTAGGATGACGAGTCTTTTTACCCTTAGTATACAGACCGTTACGTGAGCGAGGGTGACCTCCTGAGGCACGTCCTTCACCACCACCCATCGGGTGATCAACAGGGTTCATCGCTACCGCACGTGTGCGTGGGCGAACACCTCTCCAACGACTACGTCCAGCTTTACCAACGCTTTCATTCATGTGGTCAGCATTTGATGTAGTGCCGATGGTTGCCATGCAAACATCCATTACATTACGCATTTCACCAGAAGGCATTTTCAAAGTTGCCAAGCCGTTTTCACGAGCTAACAACTGTACAAATGTACCAGCAGAACGTGCAATTGCACCACCTTTTCCCGGCTTCATTTCTACATTATGAATGATCGTACCCAAAGGAATTTTAGAAAGCGGAAGAGCATTTCCTACTTCAGGAGCTACATCAGCGCCCGAGATAAGTTGTTGTCCTACCACTAATCCATTTGGGGCAATGATATATGCTTTTGATCCGTCTGCATAGTACAACAGAGCTATACGTGCAGTTCTTGTAGGATCATATTCAATTGACTTTACCGTTGCAGGTATTCCTGCTTTATTACGTTTGAAGTCAATCTCACGAAGCTTCTGCTTATGACCACCACCAATGTAACGCATGGTAGTGCGTCCATTGCTATTTCTACCACCTGTTTTCTTTACGGTTGTTACCAGTGATTTCTCAGGTTTCGATGTTGTTACATCATCGAAAGAAGGCGCCAATCTATGACGTGTTCCTGGAGTTACTGGTTTTAATTTCTTCAACGCCATCGTTCAAAAATTATACGTTGCTATAAAAATCAATTACTTCACCTTGTGCTAAAGTCACAACGGCTTTCTTGTAGCCAGGTCTGCGACCGGAAAGGATACCTGTCTTCGTGTAGCGGGTTTTCTTTTTGCCCATTACATTCATGGTATTCACTTTCTCAACGTTAACGCCGTATTGTTTTTCAACGGCTTTCTTAATCTCTACTTTGTTGGCATCAGAATCTACGATGAAACCGTATTTTCCTTTTTCGTTCAGAGCAGAAACTTTCTCCGTTACTAATGGTTGTTTCAGGATACTCATTATGCTTTATTTAATAAGTTCTCAACTTTACTAACCGAGCTCTCAACAAAGATTACGTTGTCAGCATTCATCACATCATATGTATTGATCTGATCGGCTGTAGTAATTTTCGTATTCTTAATGTTTCTTCCAGAAAGAACAACGTTCTTATTAAGTTCAGGAAGTACGAGAAGCGTTTTCTTATCACCCAATGAAAGGGCACTTAGCAATGTCAGGTATTGCTTTGTCTTAGGAGACTCAAAAGAGAAATCTTCCAGAATTGCAATAGAATTATCCTTTGCTTTATAAGATAGAGCTGACTTACGAGCCAGATCTTTTACTTTCTTATTCAGTTTGAATGAGTAGTCGCGAGGAGCAGGACCGAAAATACGTCCACCACCTTTAAACTGAGGGTTTTTGATGTTACCCGCACGAGCTCCACCAGTACCTTTCTGTTTCTTCAATTTCTTAGAAGAACCAGAGATCTCATTACGCTGCTTAGACTTGTGTGTACCTTGGCGTTGATTTGCTAAAAAGCTTTTTACATCCAGGTAGATAGCGTGGTCGTTTGGTTCGATACCAAACACATCCGCAGAAAGTGTAACTTTCTTTGAGGTTGACTTACCACTATTATTTAATACTGCTACTTCCATTATTTCTGAAGGATTACAGTTGAGTTCTTAGCTCCAGGAAGAGAGCCACTGATTACGATCAAATTCTGATCAGCAAGAATCTTAACTACTTTAAGGTTGCTAAGTTTTACCTGGTCATTTCCCATACGGCCAGCAAGACGCTTACCCTTAGGAACACGAGACGCAAATGAAGCGTTACCCATTGAACCAGGAGCACGAAGCCTGTTGTGCTGTCCGTGAGTTTGACCACCCACACCAGCAAAGTTGTGACGCTTCACAACACCTTGGAAACCACGACCTTTAGAGGTGCCGATAGCATCGATGAAATCACCTTCAACGAAGATGTCCTGGATGCGGATTTCTTTTCCAAGCTCGGCCAAGCCGTCATACTCAGTTTTGAAATCACGAAACTCAGCTACATCTCTTTTAGGAGTTGTGTTGGCTTTCTTGAAGTGGCCGATAGCCGCTTTTGTAGCGTTCTTCTCTTTCTTTTCACCAAAGGCAAGTTGAACAGCGCGGTATCCATCCGTTTCTTCACTCTTTACCTGTGTTACTACACAGGGACCAGCCTCGATCACTGTGCAAGCGATATTCTCACCCTCTGGGCCGAATACGCTAGTCATTCCTATTTTTTTTCCTATAATGCCAGGCATGGTTGAAACCCTCGTTAATGCTTGTTTTTCAGGACTTTTTGCTCTCAGAAGTGTCTTTTAAATAGACTCTTTCTGCAAAAAGGACTGCAAAGATAGGAACTAAAGAATAGTTACCAAATGCAGGTTTCAAAATTTTTATGAAATCTGCTGGTAATCCATGGTTCATAGGATGTAGTAGCTGAAAACATGAAACATTTTAGCTATTTGTGTCGCTCAATCACATTGAAATTTACAGATGAAATCAAGCATTCCACTTACAAAATCAGAATATTATACTGTACATATAAGCTTATACTGATTTTTATATTGAAATATCAAACTGTACAGAGGCGTTTAGGTTTCAGGCTTCTTTGTCTAAAAAAAAGGGAATTAAATGTTGAAGCCTTACTAAATTTCCGCCCGGATTGAAAATCCGGATATTCTCCAATGCATAAAAACCGCTGGTTGCTGCTTCCTGTCCTCCTGATTGTATTGTTTGGTCTTAACCTTTCGTTGGGCAGTGTACGCATTCCTTTTCGTGAAATTATCACAATTCTAATAGGTAGCGAGAGCTCGCAGTCGATATGGAATGATATCGTTTGGAATTTTAGAATGACAAAAGCGCTGACTTGTGTTCTTGCCGGGGGTGCTTTGGCGTTGAGTGGGCTACAAATGCAAACGCTCTTTCGAAATGCACTGGCAGGGCCGGATGTGTTAGGCCTGAGTTCCGGAGCAAGCCTCGCGGTATCCTTAATTTTTATGAGTCAGGCAGCAGGTCTTCGCTTTTTAAGTACTCCCAGTCCATGGACGGTCGCTATAGCAGCTACCCTGGGTTGCTCCGGTGTCTTTTTGATCATGTTGGCTATCTCTAAAAAACTTCTTGATAATGTATCTCTCCTGATTGTTGGGCTCATGATTGGCGCGGGCACATCTTCTATTGTTAGTGTACTTCAATATATAAGTCGTGCGGAAGAAATGCAGACCTATTTAATCTGGACGTTTGGAAGCCTCGGTGGATTAAACTGGACTGAACTTATGGTGCTTGCAATCGTCCTCCTTATAGGAGCGATCGTAGCCATTCGCCTTGTAAAGCCTTTGAACGCCTGGATGCTAGGCGATAACTATGCAAGAAGTATTGGTGTGAATATAAAGCGATCCAGATTCTGGATTATATTTTCTGCGAGTATTCTTACGGGAGGCGTTACTGCTTTCTGCGGGCCAATCGCTTTTGTTGGCCTGGCGGTTCCTCATCTTGTAAAATTTTTAGTTCAGACTACCAATCATAAAGTACTTATTCCTACAGTAATGATTGGTGGTGCCGTGCTCATGCTTTTCTGTGATATACTTTCTCAATTACCGGGCAGTACGCAGATGTTACCCATCAATGCGATCACGGCCCTTATCGGAGCGCCCGTTGTAATCTGGGTAATTGTAAGACACTCCAGAATTCGGATATGAGCACTCCCGGAACAAAAATATTACTGGAGACAAAAGATCTGGCTGTTGGATATTCTACAACTCAAACGCCATTGTTTGAAAATTTGAACCTGCAACTATATGAAGGAGAGCTGATCTGCTTCATGGGGCCTAACGGTGTTGGTAAATCCACATTAATAAGAACGCTCGCGGGTTTGCAGAAAGCTACGCGTGGAGCTATACGTACCGACACAACGACTGACCTTCAGTTTCCTATAGCGGTTGTTCTTACGGACAAAGTCTCGACTCCTGGTATGTCTGTCTATGAGTTAATTACTTTTGGTCGCTATCCTTATCTCGATTGGAATATTCGATTACAGGAGGACGACAAAAGAATTATTGATGAAGCCATTGAGCTGGTACATATTCAAGATATACTTCAGAAAAAACTATATCAGCTAAGTGATGGCCAATTGCAAATGGTAATGATTGCAAGGGCGTTGGCTCAAACTACGCCTATCATTTTATTGGACGAACCCACAGCACATCTTGATCTTAACAACCGGGTAGAGATTATGCGCCTTCTGCGTAACCTTGCTCATAAAAACAAGAAAGCAATTCTGGTTGCTACACACGAGTTGGACCTGGCATTACAAACCGCTGACTATATCTGGTTAACCGGGAAGGAGAAAAACGTTATTCCTGGAATTCCTGAGGACCTGGTGCTAAACGGATCGTTTGACGAGATCTTTCAGTTTAAAGGTTTCGATCTGAAAACCGGTAAAATGACGCACGAAGCGCATCGGAACAAACTCATCCACCTGGTTGGTGAAGGCTTTGAATACCTATGGACGAAGAACGCATTGGAGAGAAATGGCTTTGCCGTGACGCCAGGTGAGTCCGGTATCACTATAAAGATAGAACTTGGTACGCAACCTTGCGTATGGGTAATGAACAACCAACGCTATACTTCTATTCAGGGCTTACTGAAATATTTGTGCGATTGATTTTCCTCCAATTTCCCAAAATTCTCTGGGAATTCTGTTTTGTTCACCGCTGCGATTGTCCACTTTACGTTCAGATCTTTAGCTTGTAACGTTTTGAAAAGATCCTCAAACAACGGTCCTTTATTATCAAAGTAATTGTATTCCAACCCAAAACAATAAAACCGGAAGGAGTGATTCGTTGTGATTTCAATCCATTTATAATCGAAAGGAAAAAGCAGTTGTGAAATCTCCTTAACAACAAGTCTGAAGATTCGCGGTTTCATTCCCTCGCCAATGGTATCAGTCCAGTCATGCCTGAATAAAACAAGGCCTATATGTTGTCGCAAAAATCTTCGTCTCCTTTTAAAAAGAGGTACTTTCCCTACAACCTCCAACGCATTATCCGTTATTATAAAATCATTATTCGTGATACCTATATAGGTATAAATGGCGATTACATAAAGCACCAGAAATCCAATCAGTATATTGTTTTCAACCGCAGGAAGTTCAAAACCATTGAGCATATAAATCACGGAAATCAGTACGAACAAAATCAAGGCGTGATTTCTTAGAATGCTAAGGGAAGCTTTTATTAAACTGCTTTCAAATCGTTTCATTGTCGTCTAAAAATTTACGCCTCCAAACAGGTATGCTCGTTCCTTGCGGGAACCTACCATAGGACACTATAATTTCGTTGTGGATACGTTTTGACTGTATCCTTTATTAGACAAGGATAACAAAGTGTAACTGGCCTGCAACGTTTTTTTTAGGACATTTCTACAATGTCCAGATATATAGTATACTTAACACCAACGCTAAAAATAAAGAACAAACTCGTCAGGAATGTACATTCCCCACTTTTTTATTCTTACCCCGTCTGATACCTCCCATGGCTCCCTGAATGGCAGACTTAACCCAATAATTAAAGATTGCCTTATGCTTAATGCGAGGCTGGCTGATAACGGCCGTTGCATTTTCCCGCTTGTTTTTCAAAATGCCGTTCGCTAAAAATGTAAGCAGCTCGTTACCCAATCTTTTTTTATCCGATTCACCCGGCCTGCGGATTTCCAAATGAAGATTGTTATAGGTAATGGAAGATGTGCCGGCTGCTTCCTCTGCGGTAGCAGTTATCTGTAAATCATATTGTTTTAAATAACCTGACTTGATCTGAATAGATTGCAACGGTAGCACTACACGGTTGAGCGCGGTGAGATTAAAGTCCTTTAAACGTATTGTTAAATTGAACGATGACGAATCGATCGTTTCATACTTTACATGTAAATTGCCTTCACTGTATAGACGAGAGGTAGCCGTCATACTAAGCGGTCTCCCCTTCCGGGTATTATCAAATTTCAATGAAGCGGCTATATTGTCCAACTCCACGATGCCATCTTCGCCCGTCTTTTCAGATGTTTCGGTATAGCGAAGTTTCCCTTGTTTCAGATCGATTGTATTAACAGCAACGGATGCAGGAAGCTTAAACAATCCTTCCAAGGTAACAGGCTTTTCAAATATAGCAGGATCAGGCATTCGCTTATCGCGTTTTATATCGAACGAAAACCGATCTATCGTTACAGCAACATTTTTCATCTTTCGCGATTCCACTATATACTCAGTTGAGAAACCCTGCATGGTAATCCCCTGAAAGCTTACATCGATTATATCATTTTCGATGGCGTTAGACGCGATCCAGTCTTTCCGTGGCTTTAGTCGAACAGAATCAATACTTATCTTATTATTTTTCAACAGTATATCATATGCCTGGATGGTCATTCTTTCCGTTTCAGATCGAAGTGAAGCACAATTCAGTGTACCATTTTTTGTATCACCTTCTAACCTTCCAAACAGTATACTCTTATCACCTTTCCATTTCACTTTACCGGGATGAATAATAAAATGCCGAACCATAGCAAGTGATATAGCTTTATCCTCGTTTCTCCTGACATGCCGTTTTGTTTCATGCAAGGTTAACAATGGATTATATACCTCTATATCCTTTATAAAAGGTGGTTCATCGCTTGCCATTTCTGCATTTAACAGACGAATACTATCTGACACGAATAATGATTTTTCGTTTTTAAAGATTTCAATCTTTTTTGTTTTGAGACTATGGATTGCCCAGAAATTTTCGTCTTGCTCAATCGTCTCCAGTTCAAGATATGGTAATTCAACCCTAAGATTATTTTTTCTAAACTGACATTCTCTTAACAAGAATTGTTTGGGATAATCCATTTTTATTTGTTCGGCAGATACAGCAAGATCAGGAGTATGCATGTTTACATCCGAGAGCTGGCCCTGTGCAGAAGTAAACGTGATCTTGTTTTCCTTTGCAGTTATTTTTTCTGCGATAATATTCTTTCCCGAAAATGATAGCCGCTTATTTCCCTGGTGTGCAGCAATAACTATATTATCAATTGATACATGATCTATACTTTCAAAAGGAAGATCTTGCGGTTTGTTTTTATTATTGGCTTGCTGCGGAAGTTTTCCTGTAATTTCGAGCCGGTTGAAATATAGGTTTACCCAACGCCTGTGATTTTTCCGGATCGATTCTTCACCATCTTTCAAAGCCATCATGTTGCGAGCGTAGAAATGAAGACTGTCTTTCTTCACATCAACTTCCGCTGCACGAAACAACTTCCCATCAAAGTCAACACCTTTCATACGGGACTCAAGATGGCTGGAGGTATTTTTTACAAAAGCATCCGAAAAGCGAATGATTCCCAGGTTATATTGAAAATCACCAACAGCACCGCGTTTCAAATTATTTACGGTGACCGAAAGTTTATTTACTCGAATCGTCTGCCGGGCATCAGCATAACGCATGGTTACATTCTTCAGGGCGAGTGATCGTATCGCTATATCTTCAATCCTGTCGTCTTCTTTTTTATTGGCTGCATTTTGCCTAACACGTTCAGGTGTTATGTTAATCTCTGCATCTTCAAGTGTTAATCCATCGGCGCGAATTTTTTTATCAAAAGCAAAGTCCAACAGGTTGAAATATTTCAATTTCAGTTTACCGCATGTAGCAATGTTTTTATGTATCGATGAATCATATAGCACTACATCTGTAAGTGTGAGATCGCGATGCTGATCAAAAAGAATTGCGTTGCAGTTAAAAGAAAAATTTCGCTTCAACGCTATGGCTGTACGGTCGAGGCCCGCCTCAAGTCCCCCCACTTGAAACGCACTGCTATCACGAATGACTTTGAAAGAATATACATTGATGTTAACATGTGGTAGATCTATTTTGACAGAATCCCTGTCTTTTTGTACCACCAGGTGAACGCGAGCATCGCGGATCACGGTGCTATCAATTGAGCACTCCCCTATTGCCTGCTTCACAATGCGCGTCAACAGATCGCGGTCTTTCACTTTTGCGTTTTCTTTTAATTTAAACTCAACCACAACATTGGGCCGATCAATCACAGCACGCTTGATAGCATAACGTTGATTCTCATACAACGCTTTATAGTCGAGCTTCTGCAAGAGCAGAGATTTTCCGGATACTTCCACTTTTGATTGGGACACGGTATCCAAAGAGGAAAAACTGAAGTCTGAAAACAGCAAATGATGTTGGCGGAAATTAAACTCAATGCCTGAAAAATTTAAAGATGCTTTGGGGAAAGCCAATGCTTGTCCGCCAACCTTTAGTTGAAACTGACTTTTGGGTGTAAGCTCCTGTATATTCCAATGCTCTACGAGCAGGTCTATGAGATTAAGTTTTACAGATGTATTCGCAACGTTCTTCATTCCGACTGTTGCTCTTCGTATGGAAAGTGATTCGATATCAAACCTGCCAAGCAACGATTCAATAGCAGGGTATAGCTTGACCACCTGGTACGATAAATTTGTATTGCTATGCTTTACTGTACTGCGTTGCTGCGCATCAATCTCGATGACGGGTTCATCGATGATGAGGTTCTGTATATCAAATTGCCTCACCATCGATATTGAAGCGATGGACCCAAACTGAAGCTGCATATAGGGGATGGTTACTTCGCGAATCCCCTTCGCAGGAGCAGCAGATGTTCTGCTGATCTTCACGTCATCAAGGGTAAATGTAAGTGCAAGCCAATCGATGGACGAGTGGCCTATACTTAGGGTATATAAGCCATTGGTCTTGGATTGCACCAGTTCCGACAAGGCACGTTTAAAACCATAGAGCTTCGCATACACCAATACACCAAACAGTATAGCCAACGGAATCATAGCAACAGCAATGCGTAACAGTATTTTACGGGAAGATCTTTTCGATGGCATCAACTTGCATCAACTGGTTTGCTCCTTCGAATATAGGAAACCTGCCGCTGTAAATAAAATGAAGTGTGGAGTGCTTACTTGACGATTAAAATTCATGTGCATCAAATTCTACGATTTGATTTCCATGAGACAATAATCACTTCTCAAAAAATAGTATTGATAGTTAAACCAATTGACAATCGTTTGCAACAAACTCTTGTAAGTTCTTTATCCAGATTCATTAATCTGGATCCAATCTCTTTTATTAGTTTGTACTTTCTTTTCAAAGTATATGATTAAACTAAATGAGCTTTTCCCCTATCAGTTCGATAAGAAATATTCAAAGCCCGTAGCATATTTCTCAATGGAGTTTGCTGTTGATCAACCACTGAAGATTTATAGTGGTGGACTCGGCTTTCTGGCAGGTTCGCATTTACGTAGCGCGTATGAATTAAAACAAAATATGATCGGTATCGGTATTCTTTGGAAGAAAGGATATTACGATCAGGAACGCAATCAAGACCAAACGCTTCGTGTAAGTTTTCGCGACAAAGAATATTTCTTCCTTACGGACACAAATATAGTGTTCCCCATTACGATTCACGGTGCAAAAGTATTTGTGAAGGCATACTTGCTGAAGCCTGATGTATTTCACACCGCTCCGCTATTTTTGCTTTCAACGGATATACCAGAGAACGACTACCTCGCACAAACGATCAGCCATCGGTTGTATGATCCAAATGAGACAACCCGAATTGCGCAGTCTATTTTGTTAGGTATAGGTGGTGCCAAGCTGCTGGACATTCTGGGACGTGAAACCGATATATACCACATGAATGAAGGGCACGCGCTACCGATGTGTTTCTATCTGTTGGATAAGTATAAGAATCTTGATGAAGTAAAGAAACGCGTTGCCTTTACAACGCACACTCCTGAAAAAGCCGGCAATGAAGAGCATAGCATTCCGTTGTTAAACAGCATGAGTTTCTTCAATGGACTAACGGTAAAGCAAGTTGAAGAATACGTTCATCCCGAAAACGGAGTGTTGAATTATACCCTAACAGCATTGCGCCTGGCAAAACGTGCTAACGGAGTTTCCCAATTGCATGGCGAAGTCTCGAGAAAAATGTGGGGCGATTACAAAGGGATCTGTGAGATCACAGCGATTACAAATGCACAGAATAAAACATATTGGCTTGATGAAGAGCTGGGTAAATCTCTGAGCGAAGGAAATGATAAAGCTCTTGTCTCGCGAAAAAAAGAATTGAAGTATAAACTCTTCCGCACGGTTGCTAACCAAACGGGAAAGTTGTTCAATGAGAATGTACTTACCATTGTATGGGCTAGACGTTTCGCGGCTTACAAACGTGCGAATCTTTTATTGTCAGACTATAATCGGTTCTTGCGCATTGCACAGAATACAAAGTATCCCATTCAGATTATATGGGCCGGCAAACCTTACCCGGAAGATTACGGGGCAATCAATATTTTCAATGAGATCTATTGGAAGACGAAGGATTTGCCTAACTGTACCGTTGTAACGGGATATGAACTCTGGTTATCGGCACATTTAAAGAAAGGCTCTGATCTATGGTTGAATAATCCAAGACTATATCACGAGGCTTCCGGAACTTCCGGTATGACGGCAGCAATGAACGGCTCGGTTAACCTTTCTATTCCCGATGGATGGGTTCCTGAATTCTCCAAGCATGGAAAGAATGCCTTCATCATCGATACTGCAAATGATCAGCTGACGCAGGAATCGAAAGACAAGATCGAAGCGCATGCATTACTCGACCTGCTTGAACATGAAATCATTCCGCTATATTATGATAACCCTGATAAGTGGTTGAATATTGTTAAGAACAGTATGACGGATGTACTGCCTTTCTTTGATTCAGGAAGAATGGCGGATGAGTATTATGAGAAACTGTATAAATAGGAAACCATTAGCTTCAGGCTACAGCATTTGTCTGTAGCTTGAAGCATTTTCGTATACTATAATATACTTATTTCTTCTTCTTTGCTTTCGCTTCGCGGATTAATTTCAGGTCTACGTTTTCTTTTGATATCTGCGCATAGTTCCCTTTGCCCTTTTTGGTTAGTTGCTCAAGGGCTTTAGAAGCACCGGCTCCTTTACCGAAATTGAAGATCGAAAGAAAAATATCCTCGGTGGAAAATCTCTCTATCAATTGAAGCGTTTCGTCACTCGTACCAAACTCACCGTCCGTGGCAAGTACAATACGATTGTTACCACCACGTATATAGTTTTCATCCGCAGTTTTATAGGCCAGCTTTATACCTGCGTTACCATCTGTTTTCCCGGATGACTTCAGATTGTTTATAGCTTTGGTGATCTTATCACTCTCTTTAAACGAAGCAGATTCCAACAGCACTTTCGGTTTATCTGAAAAAGCAATAACGGATACTCTGTCTTCCGGCCGCATCATGGATACCAAGCTGAGTATGGCATTCTTTAGTAACGGCAATTTCTCCGGAGAATTCATAGAACCAGATACATCTAACAATAAGATCATATTGTTAGTAGCATAGCCGTCCATTGATCTGAGATTTTCGCCTGGTTCCGAAATATATACCGTGTCACGCTTTTCAATATATACTGTGTCGTGTAATACTTTTGAACTTGCGCTTTCACGAGAAGTATTTTGTTGCGCGACTGTTTTCTGTGTTGCTGGTTTTTCTGTTGTACCTGCGTTGGATATCGTGTTTGTTGAAGTCGTGGTGCGTGCAGCTGTTGACTTGGTTTTCTCCTTATCCGGATACTTAATAAAAAACAACTCCGGTTGACGTACTGTCGGCAAGTGTTGTACACTGGTAGATAACTCACAAAATTTGTTATAATCATCCACAATGTCGTTGTAGCGATACACCATTGTATGATAAGGGTGCTCGTATCGGGATGTATTGGCAGCCCTCAACTTCTTGATCTCTTCACTTAAAGATTTAGAGGTCTCCGGAATATCTTCATACGGAGTATAGGGACACAAACCATTATTGCGTCCGATCTTTTCAATCCCTTTCATGTTATCGTACTCCCTGGCAATTACTTCGCGAAGGGTTTCATCAATAGATTGTGTTGATATCTTTATCGTGCTATCGCCCATATAGTATGCTTTGGCTTTCATTAGCGCATCATGATCCAGGTCCGTCAGATTTTGCAATGCTCTCCCAGATATATACCATGAGGAAGTCACCGTTTGCGGGTAAGCATCAAATACTTTCCGAACATCTTCATACAACCATTCCTTTCGTTTGTCCCATTCTCTGAATAATACTTTCTGCCGTTCAAGCGTTTTGTAAACATTGTCCAACCGATCTTTCTCATATCGTTTTTCACTAACCTCCTGGACCAATGAAGCACTCAGATCATCCATCTCTTTTAAAATGCTCTGCAAGACTTCCGTCTGATCATTCAATGATTTCGCTATAGCAGGAGGAAGCGCCTTACTATAGGTGATTGTCTTTTGATACTCTGCCTTGGGTAGCTGATAATTTTTATAGTCGAAGTTAAGCGGCCCGTGTCGTTCGTATGAATCCAGTGTTTTAAAATACGAAGCACTTGAACTAAAATTCTCCAGCGTTGATTGCAGGTTTCGTGTTTGGCGCCACGTTTCATTTATATAGGCAATGTAGTTTGATAGTGCTTCAAACTGTGCCTTTGGCAAAGCCGTTTTCTGAAGTGCTATAGTTACCGGTACTCGCGCAGCATCCCGGAATGGAGTAACCTGTACGGCCGTTGATGCAGGTTGTGTGCGGAATTCGAAAAGCGGAAAATACTTAATCGTTTTTATACCAACGTAATCACCCATTGCAAAATCAATGAAACTATTATAATCGGATACGAGCGTTCCGTTAAAATAATTGATCAGGTCAAAGTATACATCGTTGCTATGCTTGTCCGATTTCTTAGCCTCAAAGTTATACCCGTTTAAGCCGTTACGTTTCAATTCAAGTATAGTATTGAGGTTTTCTTGAAACGATGGCCACATACTGGACGCTGGATACTTCAATACCGGTTTTGATTTTTGCATGGCTATAGCCTGCTGATCTGTTTCGAGTATACTTTGCTCCAGCTTATCCACCGGCCACCCTGTATGAACATCTTCCTTTACATTGAATGTCCATGAGTCGAGAAGTTTTCGTTCGCGTTCAATCTCACCTCTCATAAAGGCATCGGCATTCCGATAAGCCGCGGGCGCAGTCGTGGACTGTACTATCTTTTTATGAATAGCATCAAGCTCAAACTTCAACGCGTTATACTTTTTTTGATAGTCGCGAAGCAACAAAGGCAATTCATTTACCAGTTGCTCAGCTCTTGCAAAATTATCCTGCTTGTAATCTTCAAGTTTGTGATACGTGTCGAGCGATTTACAATTTACGTCAATCTTTTCCGCGGCAGCGCGAAGGTCCTTGAGCTTTGCATTCAGGTTGGTTGAAAGCGTGGTATTAAGGTTCTTGCTCAAGGTTAATGCATTGGTCAGATAATAATCTTCCAACTGTACCGGACAAGTATACCGCGGCGAACCCCATGAACTTTTCTGATGAATGGTTGGATAATATGCAATCACCGACTTCACAACTCTATCCACTTCTTCAGCAGAATGGTTCGCGTAGTCAGCGTATGCATTAATTGCTTTTTGTTGTACACCGGTTATAGACTGGCCCATTGAAAGCACCGGCAACAGGAAGAGAAAATAAATAAATCGCATATTCGAACTTACTAAAAAATGTTATTACGGAATATAGCGCTATAGGTTCTGATCCTGTCCATAGGGCATACTTCGTTCTATAAATATGAACTTTATCTCCTGATATTCATGTTTACACAAGTGAATACTGAATCTATGAATTCCATCAAAGCATTTGAAAAGTTTACGAACACATTGCCTGAGCAAGAACACACAATGCCCCTGTTGTTTATTGGCCACGGCTCGCCTATGAATGGGATTGAAGACAACGAGTTCAGCCACAAGTGGGAACAACTCGGAAAAGAGATTCCAAGACCAAAGGCAGTACTTTGTATTTCAGCACACTGGTTTACCAAGGGCACCCATATTACGGCGATGGAAAATCCTCAGACTATTCATGACTTTGGTGGATTTCCGAAAGCATTATTTGATGTACAGTATCCTGCTCCCGGTAATCCTGCACTGGCTAAAGAAGCAGCACAGCTAATTCACAAAACTACTGTAGGACTCGATCATGAGTGGGGATTGGATCACGGTACATGGTCTGTTGTAAAACGGATGTATCCGGAAGCAACTATACCCGTGCTTCAACTCAGCATCGACTATACGAAAGGACCTCAATATCACTATGAGCTTGCGAAGGAACTGGAATCACTTCGTAAAAAAGGTGTGCTTATTATTGGCAGCGGAAACATGGTTCATAACCTGCGTATACTCGATTGGCAACGTCCTACAACCGGGTATGATTGGGCCGTTGACATTAACGAAAAATTCAAGGAAGCAATTCTATCGAATAATCATACACCCTTGATCAACTTTGAAAGCCTTGGGCAAGGTGCGAAACTTTCTATACCCACACCCGAGCATTATTTACCACTGCTATATATACTCGGGTTGAAAGGCGGTAAAGATAAAGTAAGCATCTTTAACGATAAGCTGGCCATGGGTTCAATTTCAATGACGTCTGTAAAAATAGACGCATAATCTGTTCGTCATTTTAACGATCGAGCTGATCCAGAAATTCACGAATGGCACTATATATAACAGCGAGTTGATCATCGGTGATCACATACGGTGGAAGTATATAGATAACATTACCAAGTGGCCTTAGCAGGATGTTTCGCGCTATAAAGTAAGGATATATTTTTTTTCTGATCTCGTTATCATACGAAGTCCTGGCGTCTGTTTTTATTTCCAGCGCCAGTATAGTCCCCAGAGATCGTACCACGCTTACACGGCTATGATGTTTTATTTCTGATTCAAATTGTTTGTGCTGGTAAGCAATATGCTGAATACTTTGTTGACACGCATCTGCCATGAGTAAATCAAAACTCGCATTGGCGGCAGAGCAGGCTATAGGATTCGCAGTATAGGAGTGTCCATGAAAAAATGTTTTCAGGAAATCTTCAGTCTGATAAGCCTGCAGGATTTTATCAGAGCATGCAGTTACACCCAAGGCCATTGTTCCTCCTGTTATCCCTTTCGATACCGCGATGATATCAGGTTTGTTCTCGCAATAGTCGGAAGCAAATAATTTACCCGTGCGTCCAAACCCTGTAAATACTTCATCGGCAATACATAGCACATCATTCGCTTTTGCCACTTCGAGCAGACGGTTGAGAATAGCGGTGGAGTATATACGCATACCGCCAGCACCTTGTACAAGCGGTTCGTACACGAAGGCTGCAATGTCGCCACGTGATACTATATCTTTAAATTGCCGAAGGATATATTCTTCATTTTCAACTGTTGGAAAATCAATGAAGATAGTTTCAAACAGATAGGGCTTGAAGGGATCCGTGAACATACCACGCTCTCCAACGGACATCGCCCCGAACGTATCACCGTGATAAGCTCCATCGAGGGCAACGATCTTACTTTTCTTAATACCTTGATTATACCAGTATTGAAATGCCATTTTAAGTCCTACTTCCACGGCAGTGCTTCCATTATCGGAAAAGAAGATGCGTGATTGATTCGATGGCAAAATTGAAAGCAGATTTTTTGAAAGCTGTATAGCCGGTTCATGTGTAAATCCTGCAAAGATTACGTGTTCCAGTTTCCGGGCTTGTGCTGCTATAGCATCCGCTATATATTCATTGCTGTGTCCGTGCAGGTTTACCCACCAGGAGGAAACAGCATCTATAATTCTACGATTGTCGCCTGTGGTAAGGTAAACACCTTTTGCTTCGGTGATCAGGATTGGATCTATACCGCCTTGCAACGGACTGAATGGATGCCAGATGTTTCTTTTATCCAGTGCTGCTAAATTATTATTCATTCCAGTTTTCCTTTAGAAGATCAGCGTACCGCTTCACTGTATTCTGATCTATAGTTTCTTCGCGGGCAATACGCAATAGACAACGCAATCCTGAATGGTGAAGTATAATTCTTTCACTCTCCCGATTCGGCTGACCATTGAATATTATACCTTTCACACGAAGGTTTCGTTTTCGCAATGCTTCAACCGTAAGTAATGTATGATTAATACTACCGAGGTATAAATCAGCGACCAGTATAACAACATCAGCCACTTTTGCTGCGAGGTCAATAACAAAATCAGTATCGTTCAATGGAACCAGGCATCCACCCGCACCTTCGATCACCAGATCGTTCTTCGTTGGCGGAACTATAAATCCCGAAAGCTTCATGGTGATACCATCCAACGCAGCGGCTGCATGTGGTGAGGCCGGAGTTTTTAATACGTATGCTTCCGGAAAAATTATTGTGTTGTTGCCGACAAGTTTTTGTACGGTGTCTGCGTCCCGCGGCAAGCCTGCCTGTACAGGCTTCCAGTAATCAGCTTGCAATGCTTCACACAGTATAGCAGATACCATTGTCTTACCACTGTCTGTGTCGATAGCCGTGACAAAATAATTCATGCGGAAAGTTAATAGTAAATTACGAATGCATCACTGCCTGAAATGATTTCAATGTGGAAGCAAGCGCTTCAATATCAGACTTCGTATTAAATGTATGCAGGCAAATTCGCAGTCGTTCAGATCCTTTTGGTACAGTGGGAGAAAGTATAGGGCGAACATCGAAACCTTTCTGTTGCAATTCTGTTGCTGCTATTCTTGCGTTCTCGTTGCCGGGATATATAGCCGTCTGAATTGCGCTCGTACTGATCGTTCTGTTCGGCAAGTCCTGAACAGCATGTAAAAAAAACTGGATATTATTCCGGAGCCGTTCCTGCAGATATATATTATTGCTTAGATATTTGAAAGCACAGTCTATCGCGGCAATACTGTGTGGAGGCAATGCTGTGGTATAGATAAAAGGCCGGGCAAAATTAATCAGGTAGTCATGCAGATCATTGTTCCCTGCAACACAAGCTCCATGTATACCCATTGCTTTGCCAAACGTATATACACGCACTGCAATTTTGGAATGCACGTTCAACGAAACGGCAAGACCGCTCCCCTGTTCCCCCATCACACCGGTGCTGTGGGCTTCATCCAAAATTATAAAGGCATTGTACTTCTCTGAAAGCGAAACCAGCTCTTGCAAAGGACATTGATCGCCATCCATAGAATATATGGATTCAACTGCTATATATATCTTGCCTTCTGCCCGCTTGAGTTTAGCTTCGAGGTCATTCAAATCATTATGCCGAAAGCTATAACGTTTGGCGAGACTTAGCCGTGCACCATCTTTTATACAGGCATGTGCAAGTTCATCGTAAAGTATAGTGTCATTACGTTGGGGTAATGATGATAATACAGCCAGGTT
This sequence comes from Ohtaekwangia koreensis, assembly GCF_900167975.1. Classification (GTDB taxonomy): domain Bacteria; phylum Bacteroidota; class Bacteroidia; order Cytophagales; family Cyclobacteriaceae; genus Ohtaekwangia; species Ohtaekwangia koreensis. The sequence continues at coordinate 13,482 of NZ_FUZU01000005.1, read as the reverse complement.
GGCAGTATAGCCAGAGTTAAAAATCAGTGATGCGTCTGCCTTAAAAATCTTAGCCAGGCGGGACTCGGTTTCTTCGTAATACTCAGTGTTGCCAGCCAGCAATCGTGAGCCTGTTGCGCCATTTCTTTTTATAGTAAGCGCATCAAGTTCCTGGTGAATCTCATTGAACAATGACTCAGAACGCGAAAGACCAAGGTAATCATTGGAAGAAAAATCAATTTGATCAGAAGTATACTTCAGAGTTCTGAGTAATCCTTCTTTTTCGCGAGCCTTCAAACGTCCCTGCAATTCTTTTCTCCATGCATCCATGCGTCAAAAATATAAATCTTTGATCAAGATATAGCTTTCTGCTTCAACGAATCACGTGGTTACTTACCACGCCCTTTTTCAATCATGTCCCACATGGTCTCTGGTATAGTTTCAAGGTGACTGAACTCACCGCCATTGCGTAGCCACTCACCGCCATCGATGGTAATCACTTCACCGTTTACGTATGCGGAATAATCGGACATTAAATATGCAGCCAGGTTAGCGAGTTCCTGGTGCTCACCAACACGTTTCAATGGAACGCGTTGTGCGGGATCAAATTTTTCTACTAACTCACCGGGTAACAAGCGACTCCATGCACCTTCAGTGGGGAACGGTCCGGGGGCAATTGCGTTACTTCTGATCTTGTACTTTGCCCACTCAACAGCAAGCGACCTTGTTAACGCAAGCACACCTGCTTTACCACACGCAGAGGGCACTACATATCCGGAACCCGTCCATGCATAGGTTGTAACTATATTTAGAAAAACTCCAGGCTGCTTTTTTTCAATCCAGTTTTTACCTGCAGCAAGTGTTGTATAATATGTACCTTTTAATACTATATCTACTACTATATCAAATGCGCGATGTGAAAGGCGCTCCGTTGGACTTATAAAATTACCGGCTGCATTATTAAGCACTCCATGAATTTGTCCAAACGTAGCTTCTGTTGTTTTAATAACATTATCGATCTCTTCATATTTGCGAACATCACAGGTAACGGCCAATACTTTTCCACCCGTTTCTTTCATCAACTCATCAGCCGATTTATCCAATACATCTTTTTTACGGCTGGTGATTACAAGGTTCGCACCAAGTTCCAAAAAGTATTTCCCCATTGATCGGCCTAGTCCGGTTCCGCCACCCGTTATAATGATGGTTCTATCTTTCAAGCTTCCGGGTTTTAACATTCCTTCCATGTCATTGATTTTTTAGATCATTGAAAGTAGCGAATAAGAATATATTTCCTACGGCTTCGGGTAAATAAAAAAGGACTGTATAAACAGTCCTTTAAGATAGAGAGGGGTATTGTGTTAGCTATTGATTTCAAAATCTTCCTTCAGGTTTTCAATTTCATCTACAACAGGTTGCAGAACAGTCTCCAGTTTCTCTTTCGAGCCATCGATATACTGGATGTAAGGAATATATGCTCCGTTTTCTTCAACATGAATTATATCACCTAATTTTTTATCATTACCATCGTAGAGTGCAGCTTTGATAATTTTATTCCAATCTATTTCAGGCTTGTTCAACTCTTCTCCATTAATTATACCTTTCACTTTCAGGTTTTTCAATTGAACGTAACCGTCAACGCTTGTAAGACTTTCTTCTGATTTAGAACTGTTCTTATACTTAAGCGTAACACTTGTAGCCAATAATGTTTGTTGATTTTGTAGAAGGGAAATATTGATATAGGATGAAGTTGCTGCGTTATCATCGAATTCAATGCTAACTTTATAGGGGGCAACGTTGAATACTACCGAAGCTGCCAACGGAAAGCCACTTTCGTCCCACTCTGCTTCAAGGTATATAGATGCTACTTTTACTCCATCAACATGGAGGTGCGCATCGAGTAATTCCGGTTCATAGTATGTTTCCTGAAATTCTTCATCGAAGAATTCTATTTCGCTATATCCTTCAAGCGTAAGTTTTGCATCATTGGTAGAAGATCCCTCGGTTGGAAACTGAATTTCAATTACTTCAGCATCGCTGACACGTTCAAACTCTCCGGCTTCACCTAATTCCGGGTTCCATACATATATACCGAGGTTCGCTTCGAAATCAAATGCTTCTTGTGCTACCCGGCCATTCGTGTTTTTAGTGAATACTTTTTTGAAGTCAGTGCCTTTTTCTTGAAAGAAGTGACGGATCTTCTTGCGATCAGTTCCTATTCTTCCGAAAGGGTCATCTGTATCCACAAGGTTAAACAGATCTTTAACAGCTTTTAAACCATCTGCATCCGATAAATCTTGCAGATCGTTTTTAGCATCCGAATTGAATGTAGAGATAGTAGCTTTCGCTTGATCTTTAGAAAGCTGATTACTGTCTTTTTTGTCATCATCATTGTCACATGAAGAGAATCCGATAACAGCGGTAAGGGCTGCCATAGAGAGCAGTCGTTTTGTAATAGTCATAAGGGTTTTATTTAGAAAATTTGTTTTCTATATAGGTTAAAAATTCAATAGCTCTTTTACGGAAAAACGGCTTAGGATGGTTTCAAAAACCAGTTGAATTATTTCAGGTTCGTGCATTAGACACAATGCTATAGCAGATGGTTGGAAGTAAATAATAATTATTAATTTGTGTCACATTTTTTGAACTCACTCTTAACCTATGAAGAAAGTATTATTACCACTTTTTATCACCCTTATTTTTTCGTCATGTATTGTAAGCAAAAAGAAATACGATGAACTCCTGGCACAGAAAGTAAGAACGGAAGCTGACCTTGCAGATCGTTCATCTCAACTTGATAAGGCGAATGCCAATCTTGATTCGCTATCACAACAGTTGAAAAAACTTAAAGAAGACACGACTAAACTTGGAATTGAAAAAAGAAATAAGAGCCAGCGACTTGCAGAACTTGAAAAGGAACACAGTCAATTGAATAGCAACTATAAGAATTTACTAACGAGCAGTGGTCGGCAGACGCGCGATCTTGTGCAACAACAAGAGCAGCTTCTTTCGATTCAGGAAAATCTGGAGCAGACGCGGAGAGAAAATGATTCATTAAGTAACAGTCTTGCAGAACGTGAAAAGAAAGTAAAGGAACTGGAGCAAGTACTTGCGAGTAAAGACAAAGCTGTTCAAGACCTTAAGAATAAAATTAGCAATGCATTGCTTAACTTTAAAGAGAACGACATTACTGTGAAAGTAAAGAATGGTAAAGTATATGTGTCACTCGCAGAGCAATTACTGTTTGGATCAGGCAGTATTGAAGTGGATGCTAAAGGAGTTACAGCCCTGCAGCAACTGGCAAAAGCTATAAAGGATCAGAAGGATATTAATATTATGGTTGAAGGTCATACTGATAATGTACCGATCTCCAAAAAATCACAGTATATGCAAGACAACTGGGATCTGAGCGTGATGCGTGCTACATCAATCACTAAGATTTTAACAAAGTCTGGTGTATCGCCTCAGCAAGTGACAGCTTCTGGCCGTGGAGAATTTATGCCGTTAGCATCTAATGATTCACAACAGAATAAACAAAAGAACAGAAGAACTGAAATTATAATCACTCCGAACCTGGACGAGTTATTCAGGATACTTGAAAACAACTAAAACTATGGGAAGACTAATTTCGCTTTTAATCCTGATTATCGATATCGTAATCATTCTGGATATACTTCGGAGTAATAAAGAAACGGAGAAGAAAATACTTTGGATCATTGTTGTTATACTGTTGCCGATACTAGGGCCAATTTTATACTACCTTATAGGAAAGAATAAGTTATGAATGAAAGCAAGTTCAAGCCACTGTGGAGCCTGCCTGTTATCGTTGCTGCGTTAGGCTACTTTGTAGATATATATGATCTTCTTCTTTTTAGTATTGTACGAAAACCCAGTTTAATTTCATTGGGTATACCGGAAGATCAGTTGTTCGATCAAGGTGAACATCTTCTTCGTGTTCAGATGGCGGGCTTGTTAGTGGGGGGTATCATCTGGGGAATCATGGGAGACAAGCGCGGCCGGTTATCGGTTTTGTTTGGCTCTATCTTATTATACTCTCTCGCAAATATAGCGAACGGATTTATCACTACTGTGGATCAATATGTAGTACTCCGGTTTATAGCAGGTATAGGATTGGCCGGTGAATTGGGGGCTGGTGTCACACTTGTATCGGAATCACTTCCCTCAAATCTAAGGGGATATGGTACAACGATCATTGCAACGGTAGGGCTAATGGGCGCAGTGGTGGGCAATCTTGTTTCACAAACCAAATTTGCGTCTTCCTCTTTTGAGTCGTGGCAGATATCATTTTTTATTGGTGGCGGTATGGGGTTATTATTGCTGATCGCCCGCGTAAGTGTTTTTGAGTCGCATGTGTTTCTCAAATCCAAAGAAAGGAAACTTGAGCGTGGTAATTTCTTTCAGCTATTCACAAATCGTACACGATTAGTCAAGTTTCTTGGATGTATATTTATAGGCTTACCAATCTGGTATGTCATCGGTATACTTGTCACGTTCTCTCCAGAATTTGCTACAGCGTTATCTATTACAGGAACTGTGACTACGGGGAACGCAATTATGTATAGCTATATCGGCCTTGCAGTTGGTGATCTTGCAAGTGGTTTCTCCAGCCAGATCATTAAATCGCGTAAAAAAATTGTTTTAATATTTATTTTACTGACGCTCTGTTTCATTGTCTTTTATCTCTTCACTCCCATAAAAGATGCAGGCTTCTTTTATATAACCTGTTTTATTCTTGGAGTTGGTATAGGGTACTGGGCGTTGTTCGTAACAATTGCTGCAGAGCAGTTTGGCACTAACCTGAGATCAACGGTGGCTACTTCTGTACCTAACTTTATTCGTGGAACTGTTATTCCGCTTACTCTGCTTTTTAAATTCTTGCGTGATAGTATTCATCAACACTATAGCCTTTCGTTAGGTGATATAAACGCAAAGAATGCCGGGATGATTTATGGAGCGTTGGTCGTAGGACTCCTTACGATTGTCGTTGCTTTAATTGCCTTACGATTAATCGATGAAACGTATGGCCGTGATATGAATTTTGTTGAGGAAGACTAACCCTTTCTGTTCCGCTTTACGTTTGGGAAATCGTAACTTTATTACAATCTTTCTATTTGTAAAGACCCCAACCCATAGTGAACAAAACCCTTATTTTCCTCTCTTCGCTACTATTCTATTGGACATCTTCCTTTTCGCAAAATATTCAATTAATTGATAGTCTTAGATTACGTGTCAAATCATATACAGCGGAAGACCAAAAGAAATTTGAATTACTGAATGATCTTGCCTGGGAACATCGCTGGGCTAATCCCGACAGCACAATTTATTACTCACAAAAAGCATTGGCGTTGGGCAAGAAGCTGAACCTCTCAAAAGGTTTAGCAAAGCCACTTAATTTCATGGGGGTCGCCTATAACTATAAAGGCAATCGCATCACAGCATTTGAAACGTACGATGAGGCGCTTCGTGTCTCCGCAGCCCAAAAGGATTCTTCACAAATTGCACACACAAATAATAATCTTGGCAGACTTTTTTTCGAACAAGGATTACTCTCCCGATCGTATGAACATTTTATTCGTGCATTGTCTCTATTCGAGGCGATAGATGATTTATCCGGCTTGGCATATACATATCAGAGCCTCGCTGCGCTATATAAACTACAGCATGATTATGTTAAAGCCGAAAGCAATTACCTGAAAGCCTACAATATCAGGTTATCGCTGAATAACACACGTGATATCATGTCAGCACTGGGTCAATTGGGAAGGCTATCGCAAGAAACAAACGACCACGACAAAGCACTTCGCTATTTACATTTAGCAGATTCTGCGGGACACGTTATCAATGATGAAGTAAATCTTGCCGACATTAAGACCTATATATCTCAAAGCTATTTGCGAAAAGGGCTACTCGAAGAAGCGGAATCAATATGCAAGGAAGGTCTTGAGGTCATACTGAAGAAGAATGTTGTACGCATTTTGCCACAAGCCTATCTTACTATGGGTCAGATCATGTATACTAAAAATGACCTATCAGAAAGCAAGAGATACCTTAACATGGCGCTTGACATGGCAGCAAAGTCAAATGATCTGTCCTCTAAAATGGAAGCTTATTATTGGCTATGGAAACTATCAGAGAAGAAGCACGATAAAACAGGGAGCCTCTCACATCAGAATCAATACTTGATACTAAAGGATTCTATAAAGGATCTTGATTTAACCCGACAGGTTGAGCGGCTTCAGTTTGAAATTGAGATTCAACGAAAAGAGCAAGAGAATCAATTGCTAAAAGCAAATGAAGAAAAAAACGGGGCCATTATACAGCAACAGAAGCTTCAAAATATAGTACTCATTGTCATTATAGGATTTGTAAGTATACTTGGATTGGTGCAATGGCGTAATGGCAAGAAGCGAAGGGAGATTAACGAACGGCTTGCACAGCAAAATCAATTTATTGCTAATCAACGTGAAGAGATCGTAGAACAAAACGAAAAATTATCCAGAAGAAATCAAGAGCTCTCCGATATCAATCATGAAAAGGATACGATCATGAGCATTGTCGCGCATGATTTAAAATCACCACTCAATAGGATAAAGGGTATAGCTGACCTGATGGAACTTGAGGGACATCTTACCGAAGATAATAAAGTATATGTGCAGATGACTAAGAACGCAACTCAATCGGGGTTGGACCTTATCAAAGACTTACTTGATGTACATATGCTCGAAGAAAATGCAGAGCCTAACTATTCGGTCTTCGATGTCAGTCGTTTCCTTTTAGATAAGATAGATGCTTTTGGTCCATCTGCTGAATCTAAAAATATACATCTTCACATTACGCGCATTGAAAATGAAGAAGTAAATATAGATGCTGACTATCTTAATCGCATCGTTGATAATCTGATTTCAAATGCCATCAAGTTTTCTAAACGGAATTCAAGTATAGAAGTATCTGCAGGCCGTTCTTCTTCTCACTTTTGGATTTCAGTGAAAGATCACGGACCTGGATTTTCAGAACAAGACAAGGTTCATCTATTTCAGAAATTCAAAAAATTAAGCGCACGTCCAACAGCTGGAGAAACTTCAAACGGATTAGGCTTAGCCATTGTGAAAACACTGGTCGATCGATTGAAAGGTAAAATAGATTTAACCTCTGAAGAAGGAAAGGGAAGTGAGTTTGTAGTTAAGTTTCCAATTTAACTATGCATACTTATGCTTGTTGACTGGATTTCAATTCCCATCATATATAGTATCAAATTCTCCGTTGACTTGGTTAAGACCGACAGAATTTGAATTGTTTTCAGTCAACTAATTGTCTCACATTAAACGTGCTCCAGTTCTAAGGGGCATACATCTAGTCGATTATTTTCTTGTTCTATCTTATAACCTGCAATCGAAGAGTATGCAGATCTATAGTCTAGACTTAAAACAGGGATATGACCTGTATCCTCAAGGGATGAGTTTGTTTCTACCAGATTTATTGCGGGTTACTTCATGTGAGCTTAGTGAATGATGTTTGTGGGCTAGGTTGTAAAACAAAAAAAGCCTTTGGAGGTTATCCAAAGGCTTAGTTAGTAAAAGAAAGGCAACGACTTACTCTCCCAGGTATTATCCCAGTACCATCAGCGCTGGCGGGCTTAACTGCTCTGTTCGGAATGGGAAGAGGTGATCCCCACCGCTATAGTCACCTTAAAATCTTAAAGGTTCGTCACTTATCTAAAAGCAACCCTTTCAATATTTCTTTGACAGTATTGGCAAAAGAGTAGAAGTATTAAAGTTAGTAATGTAAAGCAAGCACATAAGATTGTTTTTCGTTGTTACCCCGGATCCTATTGCTAGAACCCGGGGCCTGAAGCGTTCGGGTAATTAGTACTGCTCAGCTTTGACATTTCTGCCTTTACACCTGCAGCCTATCAACGTCATAATCTCTGACGTCCCTTAATGGAAGTCTCATCTTGAGGTGAGTTTCGCGCTTAGATGCTTTCAGCGCTTATCTCGTCCCAACATAGCTACCCGGCAATGCAGCTGACGCCACAACCGGTACACCAGCGGTTGGTTCAACCCGGTCCTCTCGTACTAAGGTCAAGACCTCTCAAACTTCCTACGCCCATCACAGATAGGGACCGAACTGTCTCACGACGTTCTGAACCCAGCTCGCGTGCCACTTTAATAGGCGAACAGCCTAACCCTTGGGACCTTCTCCAGCCCCAGGATGTGACGAGCCGACATCGAGGTGCCAAACCTCCCCGTCGATGTGAGCTCTTGGGGGAGATCAGCCTGTTATCCCCAGCGTACCTTTTATCCTTTGAGCGATGGCCCTTCCATACAGAACCACCGGATCACTATATCCAACTTTCGTTCCTGCTCGACTTGTCAGTCTCACAGTCAAGCATGCTTATGCTATTGCACTCCACATACGGTTACCAAGCGTACTGAGCATACCTTTGAAAGCCTCCGATACACTTTCGGAGGCGACCACCCCAGTC
>NZ_FUZU01000006.1 GCF_900167975.1 Ohtaekwangia koreensis | reverse complement strand
GGTTTCTATACTGTGGTTGCAGTTGATAACACTACAACATGTCAATCTACGAAAGCGACTGTTCAGGTGCTTGATAATAGCGTAGATCCGATTGTTAGTGCTGTGCCAACCAGCAACACTGCATGTGATCCGATAAAATCGAATGGAACTATATCTGCCAACGTCGGTGGGGTGACAACAAATCATATATTCCATATTTTCAGCGGGCAAAACACATTGTCTACAAATGAAGTAGCAGGTTCACCTGCTGCGGTTGTATCAGGCCTGGCGTCTGGTGTATATACTGTTCAAGCTATTGATAATGTGACCGGATGTGCAGGCACAACAGAGGTAACGATAAATAATAACATTGTCCTTCCTACGATTACCGCAACATCAGCCGATGTCACGAATTGTTCTCCGGCAAACGGAAGCATCACGGCTGGCGTAAGCATTGGAGTGGTAGGTGACTATACATTCTCCTGGTATAATGGCAACGCACTGAAGGCTTCTCCGGATTACGCTCAAGCATCGAATGTTTTAACGGGTGTCGGAGCAGGTATATATACTGTATCTGCCTTTAACAATGTACTCGGGTGCGATGTGCAAACACCTTTTACCGTAAATGTTATAAATGCCCCCGCAACAGCAATTACCATTAATCAGCTTTTAGGCGAGCGTATCATTCCTGCCATTTGTAATGCGGGTACTGGACAAATTGGAGTACAGGCATCTTCGCCAGTAAATGTTGGTGGCTTTAGCTTTAGCTGGTATCTTGGTGATAAGAATATCGGAATGACCTTCGAAGGAAATGGACAAAATTTCCCCACGAACTCCAACCGTATCTCGAGTGCAGCATCTTCTGAGCCAATCGTTAGTGGTCTTCATACAGTGATCGCTGTAGACAACACCACAGGTTGCCAGGATTCTTTAGTTATCAATCTTCCCTATAGCGATGAGGCTGCTCTCTTGAGTGTATTGACGTTTCCTCAAACAAATTGTGCCGCACCCGATGGGGCTTTTGATGCGACGATTACGCCAAGTGCCGGAACTGTTACTGCAAATCCAACCATCGATCAGACCTGGTATGATATAAAAGTTTATCAGAAGGGATCATTGCAAATGACAGTACACGGAGCACTTCCTTCTACCGTAGTGTCTGGTCTTGCGTCCGGGAACTATACTATATTGGCCGTTGAAGTAAACCCTGCATTGCCAGGTTGTACTTCTGCACCAAACGACATCACGATTGTTGATAACACCATTGAACCTGTTATTACGGCAAATGCCTTGATTGATAACAACAATTGTACGGGTGCAGCTTTGGGGACAGGATCTATTGAACTTACGGTAGATGGTACACCTACACCGGCAGCAGGCTATACATATGCATGGCATGAAGGTAAACTAATATCAGGCACAGCCTTACCAGCATCAAACATTTTAGCACCGGGACACACAGCATTTGATATATTCGGTGGATTCTATACTATAGAAGTTACCAATACAACCAATAGCTGTAAAGGCAAGGCAACGTTCTCCATAAACGATGATCCATATGCTATATCTATAGCTTCTGCGAATTTGGCGGTGACAGATCAAACCGATTGTAGCCCTGTAAATGGATCTGCAAATGTAACAGATGTGTTAATCGATGGAGCATCTTCCGGAGGTACCGCTGGCTTTACATTTGATTGGTTTACTAGCGATGGTGTTACCGCTATACCATCTGGAGGAAACGCAGCAACCGTAGGAGCTTTGTTGGCTGCAAATGATTATTTCGTGAAAGCCACTAACACGACTTCAAATTGCGTTTCACCTCTGGTTCAATTCACAATTGATGATAATACGAACCCTCCGGCTATTGCAGAGACTATAAACAGCAATACAAATTGCGTAGGTTCTACACCGAACGGTTCGATCACAATCTCGATCAACGGCGGAGCTCCTGTTACCGACTTCACGATCGCATGGTT